>SMNH02000027.1 GCA_006383075.2 Kordia sp. TARA_039_SRF | reverse complement strand
CAAATAGAAACGATTTTTAGTGGTTCACTTTCATCCGGCAAGCTATGCTCACTTTGAGCCGGCAAGGGTGGCTCAGTTTAACCCGAAGTTAGTGGTTCACTTTATCCGAATTTTGCAGTTAGGGGGTGCATTAAGTGATGCTATCTATCAATACGTACCAACAAACCAAATACCTGAAAAAATAGTTATTCACTTTTATAAGGATATGAAGGATGAGGAAATACAACCTGTTTTAGAAATGATGGATAAACTTAAATTGCCTTGTCCTTTATTTGTTTTAAATATCAATAAAACAAAATCTCAAGATATAATTGCTTTCGACCAAAATTGGAATGGTGAGCTAATACCTATGAGTGGTACTTTTATAAATATAGGCAGGAAAGATGAACACAAATATCTTTTATTTAATAATTTAAGGTATAAGACAACAGTTCAATACCCAAGTCATTCAAGTTACTCATTTCCAATAAAACTTAAAATATCAAGTCCTACACCAGAGGCTTTAAATGATAGTAAAATGATTAGAAAGCTAATAGAGCAAGTGTATCAATTTAGTAGGCTATATTGGAAATCCTTACGTCAACAAAACGTACCAATAACAATTAAATATCCTGAAATGGTTGCAGAAATAGCACCTCGTTTTGAAAGCAAGGAAATACCACCTTTTGGTCAAGAAACCTTATGGTTTTTATAATCCGAAGCCTTTTTTCTTTGCACAACCATTGCATTAAAAAATTCTTATATTTGCCTTAATGAAATTTTTAGCATTCATATTGTCAATCTATATCTTCACACTAAATTTAGTGCCTTGTGAAGATACAGGTACTTTTGACAATGAAGTTAAAACAGAAATTTCTCAAGATTTAGGTGATAACCACCAACATCAAGATGCAGATTTATGTTCCCCATTTTGTATTTGCCAATGTTGCCATTTAAACGCAACTTATTTCAAATTCGCAGAAATAAAATTTGAGTTTAAATACATTTCTTCTCAAGATTTTCTCTACTTAAACGGTATAAAAAAAGATTTTACCACTTCCATTTTACAGCCACCACAGGCATAATTCAGTTTTTTAAAGGATAGCTATATCCTTACGCAATGCTTTTTAACAAAAGCATTGCTTCGCTTTTATTTTGCGCGAAGCGCAAAATGATATGTTTAACTGAATTAAAATTTTACTATGATTAATAAAATCATTGATTTTTCAATCAATAACAAATTCATTATTGGTTTGCTTACGCTTACCATAATTGGAGCAGGTATTTGGAGTATGACCAAAGTGCCAATCGATGCTGTTCCAGACATTACCAATAACCAAGTACAGGTTATTACACAAGCACCTAATTTAGGTACAGAAGATATTGAACAATTTGTAACCTACCCTGTGGAAGTTGCAATGAGCAACCTGCCTGATGTAAAGGAAATTAGGTCAATCTCTCGTTTTGGCTTATCGGTTGTTACCATCGTATTCGACGATGATATGGGAACCTATCTACCTCGTCAATTAGTAGCCGAAAAACTAAACGAAGTCAAAGAACAAATTCCAGCTGGTTTTGGAGAACCTACTATGGGACCTATTTCCACAGGATTAGGGGAAATTTATCAATACACCTTAAAAGTAGCACCAGAGTATAAAGACAAATACGACATTGCAGATTTACGCTCAATGCAGGATTGGATTGTACAACGTCAAATGGCAATGGTAGAAGGTGTGGTTGAGGTTAACGCTATAGGCGGTAAAATTAAACAATACGAAGTCGCGGTTGACCCAAACGATTTAAACGCAATTGGATTGACCATTACAGATGTCTTTAATGCACTTGAAGCCAATAATCAAAATACAGGTGGTGCATATATTGAAAAGAACCATCAGGCTAATTTTATTCGTGGAGAAGGCTTGGTACGGAGTTTAGAAGACATTAAAAAAATTACGGTAAAAACCGTTAATAATATTCCTGTAACTATTAATGATATTGCAACTGTGCAATTCGGTTCTGCCATACGTTACGGTGCATTAACCCAAGATGGTGAAGGTGAAGTTGTAGGTGGATTGGTGATGATGCTAAAAGGTGCAAATTCCAATGATGTTATTGCCAATGTAAAAGAGCGAATGGCTCAAATTGAAAAGTCATTACCAGAAGGCGTAATTATTGAACCATTATTAGACCGAAGTAAATTAATTGGCGAAACAACTTCTACTGTAACCACAAATCTTATTGAAGGTGCATTGATAGTTATTTTTGTGCTTATCTTCTTATTGGGTAATTGGCGAGGTGGTTTAATCGTTGCTTCAACAATACCATTATCCTTATTATTCGCTTTTATTTTAATGAACGTGTTCGATGTTTGGGTAAACTTAATGAGTTTGGGAGCAATAGATTTCGGTATTATAGTTGATGGCGCTGTAATTATTGTAGAAAGTACAGTATTTCTCATTGCATCACAAGTACTAAAAAAGAAACAGCTTACATCCAAAGAGCGAGATAAAGTGGCGTCTAATGCTTCAAAAAAGATGATGAACGCTGCGTTTTTCGGTCAGTTGATTATCCTTATCGTTTTTCTACCCATTTTAGCCTTACAAGGTATTGAAGGAAAGATGTTTAAACCAATGGCATTGACCTTTATTTTTGCTATGATTGGTGCAATGGTACTGTGTTTAACCTATGTGCCAATGATGTCTGCTTTAGTGTTAAGAGCACCAAAAAATGATAAAAAATCTTATGGAGATAGATTTGTACATTGGGTTGAAGACAAATATCAACCTTTATTGGTTAGAGCCTTGCGAAAAGGTAAATGGGTAATTGGTATTGCAGTTGTGTTGTTTGGGATAACCGTTTTTATGTTTTCAAGAATGGGTGGTGAATTTATCCCGCAACTCGATGAAGGTGATATTGCATTTCACGCTATTTTAAAACCAGGTAGTTCCCTTACTGAAACCATTGAAACTACCACTAAAATAGAACAAATAGTAAAAGCCAAATTTCCAGAAGTCGAAAAAATTGTGAGTCGTATTGGTGTTGCTGAAATACCAACCGACCCAATGCCAATGGATTTAGCTGATGTTTTTGTTATTCTGAAACCTAAAAGCGAATGGACAACAGCAGAGACAAAAGATGAATTGATTGAGAAAATGAAAGAAGCGGTTGAAATCGTTCCTGGTGTTAATTATGAATTTACTCAACCTATCGAAATGCGTTTTAATGAGTTGCTTGAAGGTGTGCGTGAAGATATTGCCATTAAACTCTATGGTGAAGACATTGACATACTATCCCAAAAAGCTGAAGAAATATCTAAAATTATTGCAGGTACTGAAGGTATTGGAGATATGAAAGCGGAAGCCACAACGGGTTTACCACAAATGACCATCAATTACAACCGGAATAAATTAGCACAATACGGACTTCAAATAAATACGCTCAATCAAACCGTACAATCTGCATTTGCAGGTGGTACAGCAGGTGTGATTTTTGAAGGTGAAAAACGCTTCGATTTAGTGGTGCGTTTAAGTTCTCAAAACCGAAAGGATATAACAGATGTTCAAAACCTGTACATCAATTTACCTTCAGGTGCTCAAATTCCTTTACGTGAAATTGCAGATGTAAGCTACAAAGCAGGACCAATGCAAATAAGTAGAGACAATACCAACAGAAGAACCTATGTAGGTATCAATGTCAGAGGTCGAGATGTAAAATCTTTAGTAACTGAAATAAAATCAAAATTAGATGCACAATTGGAACTACCATCGGGTTATTTTATTCGCTATGGTGGTGCATTTGAAAATCTGGAACGTGCCAGCAACCGATTACAAACCGTTGTGCCTATTGCATTGTTACTCATATTTATTCTAATATACTTTGCATTAAAATCTTTACCACAAACCTTAATGATTTACATAGCCATTCCAATGGCAACCATTGGTGGTGTTGTAGCCTTATGGTTGCGTGATATGCCATTTAGTATTTCAGCAGGTGTTGGTTTTATTGTGTTGTTTGGCGTTGCAGTTTTAAATGGATTGGTAATGATAAGTGGACTTAACGAATTAAAAGACGAAGGAGTAACCAACCTAAAAGACAGAATTGTTGAAGGCACTAAACGAAGAATCAGACCTATTATGCTAACTGCTTTTACAGATGTGTTAGGCTTTCTACCAATGGCGATTTCATCATCAGCAGGTGCAGAAGTACAACGTCCATTGGCAACTGTAGTTATTGGTGGATTATTAACTTCAACTTTGCTAACACTATTTGTGTTACCTATTTTATACCATTGGGTAGAAAATAAATCTTTTACGTTTAAGCCAAATAAAAAGTTAGTAACAGCAACAGCAGTTGTATTATTACTGTTTGGCTTTTCACCACAAAGTAACGCTCAAGAGTTGAATGATACAATTCCCGAAATTTCATTACAGGAAGCTGTTAAACTCGCAAAAAGTAATTATCCATTGCTCAAACAAAAGCAGTTGGAAATTACAAAACAAGAGCAATTAAAAGCGACTGCCTATGATTTCGGAACGACTCAAATTTTTACAGGTGGTGAAGAAATTAATAGTGGTAATGGCATCTATACAACCATAGGTGTTGGTCAATCCAACATTGATTTATTTGGAATTGGTACAAAAAAGAAGCTGCAAGAACAACGCATTCAATTGGCACAAAAAGCCTTTCAACTTTCCGAATTAGAACTGGAATTGGAAGTAAAAAAAGCGTGGTCAAAATGCTATCAAATGAAACGGAACTATAACTTGTATAAAGAACTGGATTCCATTTATTCCAAATTTGAACAAGCAGTAGCTTTAAATTATGAAGTCGAAGCCATTTCTAAATTAGAATATTCGGCAGCAAAAAATCAAGCGTTTCAAATTAAAAATAAAAAAGCGCAAGCCTATAGTGATTACCTTATTGCCTTACAGCAATTCAATTTGTGGTTGGTATCAGAAGAAATTTTTACAGTTTCAGATGAATTTGAGGTAGCGATAGATAGTGATATGGAAACGATTAGTATTGAAAACCATCCGTTGTACAGTATGTCGCAGAACATTGTAGATGAAGCGGAAGCTAAATATAAAGCTGCAAAAGCAGATAATTTGCCAAAGTTCAATCTTCAAGGTGGTATACAGAAAGTAAATGGCAATTCAGGGTTTTACACGTATCAAGCAGGTATTTCCATTCCGTTTTTATCAGGTACTAACAAAGCACAAATTAGAAGTTCCAAAATTGATAAAGAAATAGCAGAAACCAATGTAGCGTTCAAAAAACAGGAAGTACAATCAAGGTTTGTTCAGGCTAAAGAAAACTATATAAAATGGAAAACATCTTGGGAGTTTTACAAAGACCAAGTTTTACCATTAACAAAAGAGCAAAAAACAGGTGCATTACTGGCGTACAGAGAAGGCGAAATAGATTATACTGCATTTACGCAGTTGATAAAAGAAGCCATTCAATCGGAACTTGAAGCACAGACTGCATTAGTAAACTATTTAGAAAGCACATTTCAATTACAATATTTTAATCAATAAGACAATGAAAAATAAAATATATAAAATTCTTACCGTAATGGTGTTAACCATTTTTGTTTCAGCTTGCGGAAATAAAGAAAATCATAACGAGAATGATGGTCATTCCCACGATGAGGAAGAAAAAACAGAAGTTGACGAAGAACATAATGAAAGCGAAGAAGTAATGCTATCACAACAGCAATTCGATGCTTTAAAAATGAAAATAGATACGTTGGCATTACGTAATATGAGCGGCTATGTAGAGGCAAACGGAACGTTAGAAGTACTACCACAAAACGAAGCAGCTATTACTACTGTTGTTGGTGCAAATGTCGTTTCAATTGAAGTGATTGAAGGTGATAAGGTTAATAAAGGTCAAGTTGTGGCTTATCTATCGCACCCAAATATCATACAAGCGCAAACGGATTATTTAAACGCTTATAGCAATAGCGAGCTTGCAAAGAAAAATTATGAACGTCAACAAAAATTATACGATGCTGGTGTTGGTTCTGGTGCTAATTTCCAGAAAGCAGAAGCAGAATATCAAGCATCAAAAGCAATGGTTAATGGTTTAGAAGCGCAATTAAGAATACTCAACGTTAACACTACATCAGTTCGCAATGGAACAATTGCACAGCGCATAGCATTGCGAAGTCCAATAGAAGGCTTTGTGCAAAAAGTTGAAGTAAAAACAGGTCAATATGTAGAGCCACAAACCGAATTATTTGAAATTGTAAATACGCATCACGTTCACGCCGATTTTATGGTCTTTGAAAAAGATGTCCATAAAGTACAGAAGGGTCAAAGAGTAAACTTTACGGTACAATCTATACCAGATACAGAACTTACCGCAGAAATCTATTCCGTAAGCATAACCTTTGAGGACAACCCAAAAGCAGTTCACGTTCACGCAGAAATAGAAAACAAAAAAGGTAATTTAATTCCTGGTATGTATATTCAAGGTAAAATTCAAGTAGATAATACCCAAACAAAAGCTTTACCAGAAAGTGCAATTATAAAAGAAGGCGAAAGATATTATGTGTTTTCAGTAGAAAAAGAAAATGACGATTGGAGCTTTAAACCTATCGAAGTTGTGTTAGGTACTAAAGATGGTGATTGGGTATCGGTTCAATTTATTGAAGATATAGAAAGTAACACACAATTTGCCTATAACAATGCTTATTACCTTAACGCAGAAATGAAAAAAGGAGAAGCAGAACACGAACATTAATTATGCAGACAATAGAACAAGTATTAGAGTCAAAACAAATTCGTATTACAGCAATGCGTTTGCTTATATATAAGTTTCTTGCAGAAAAAGAAATAGCAGTAACATTAAGTGACATTGAAAATGCTTTTGAAAAAGCAGATAGAACTACCTTATACAGAACTATTAAAACATTTGAAGATAAAGGAATAGTCCATCAAATAGACGATGGCACAGGGATAACAAAATATGCGTTATGCGAAGAGGGATGTAATTGTGATATTAAAAACGATTTGCATTTACATTTTCATTGTAATAATTGCAATGAAACCATTTGCTTAACAGAACATAAAATACCTCAAATAAAAGTGCCAAATGGTTTTGTGTCAGAGAATGTAAATTTGGTGGTAAAAGGTATTTGCGATAAGTGTAGTGTCTAATTATTGCACTTCCATTGCACTGTTTTTAATTGCATTTTTGTAATCAAAGAATTAAGTAATTATGAAAAGTAAATTAGCGATAACAAGTTTGCTTACAGCAATTACAGCTTCATTATGTTGTATAGCCCCAGTTTTGGCTCTAATCGCGGGAACAAGTGGATTTGCTTCAACTTTTTCTTGGATAGAACCATTTAGACCTTACTTAATAGGGCTAACAATAGTAGTTCTTCTATTTGCTTGGTATCAAAAACTAAAACCAGAAAAAGAAATAGACTGTGAATGTGAAACGGATGAAAAACCAAAATTTATGCAGTCAAAAACCTTTTTAGGTGTTGTAACAGTATTCGCAATAGTGTTGTTGGCTTT
Organism: Kordia sp. TARA_039_SRF; assembly: GCA_006383075.2. GTDB lineage: Bacteria > Bacteroidota > Bacteroidia > Flavobacteriales > Flavobacteriaceae > Kordia. The sequence goes on along the minus strand of SMNH02000027.1, from coordinate 7,235 downwards.
CCCATACTACTCAAGTATGTTTTATCCCAATTCAGAGAAACAAATTGTTGTCGTTGATAAATCAAATATAAAAACAACAGAGTATAAAATAAGTGGTATGACTTGTGCCAGTTGTGAAGCTCACGTAAACCACGAAGTAAATAAACTTAACGGAATTGTAAACTCAAAAACATCWTWCSMAWAYKRYWMMRSWATSWTTKAKYMYRATWMARMKAAAMMAAWTGWWGYSGWWRWTSARWMAGCAATTAACGCAACAGGTTATAAAGTAACTGATAAAAAAGAAAATTAAWRAAAAMSAWAKTAAAATCGGAAATCACTTGCCCTAACTGCGGACATAAAAAAGAAGAAGATATGCCAACAAATGCTTGTCAATTCTTTTACGAGTGCGAGAATTGTAAAACGGTACTAAAACCAAACGAAGGTGATTGTTGTGTGTATTGTTCTTATGGTACAGTTCCTTGTCCACCAATTCAACAAAACAAAAGTTGTTGCTAAAACAAAACTAAATGAAAAAAAAGAAAGTCAATTTAAGAGATTTAAAACCAAATTCAGAAGTGCAACACACGCATAATGATGGTCATAATCACGGTAATGGAAGTGCATTCAAAACCTACGTGCCTGCAATAATAAGTTTTACAATGCTTATCATTGGTATAGGTTTAGATTATTTTGATGTTTCATTCTTTAAGGATTGGATTCGTATTGCTTGGTATGGTATTGCATATCTTCCTGTAGGGTTTCCTGTTGTAAAAGAGGGTTGGATTAGTATTAAAAAAGGTGATGTTTTTACAGAGTTCTTTTTAATGTCTATAGCAACCATTGGTGCATTTGTTATTGGTGAATATCCCGAAGGTGTTGCAGTAATGCTATTTTATGCAGTAGGCGAATTATTTCAAAGTGCTGCTGTAAATCGTGCAAAAGGAAATATAAAAGCATTATTAGATGTTAGACCTAAAGAAGCCAATGTATTTCGTGAGGGAGATTATAAAAGTGTTTCGCCTGAAGTTGTCAATATTGGAGAGAAAATTCAAATTCGTGTAGGTGAAAAAATTCCATTGGATGGCATTTTATTATCCGAAAAAGCATCTTTAAATACAGCTGCGTTAACAGGAGAAAGCAAACCAGATTCCATTCAAAAAGAAGCAAAGGTTTACGCGGGTAGTATTAATTTAGAAAGCGTTATTGAAGTTGAGGTAACCAATAAGTTTGAAGACAGTTCTATTGCGAGAATATTAGACTTGGTTCAAAATGCAACAGCACGTAAATCTAAAACAGAATTATTCATCAGACAGTTTGCTCGTATCTACACACCAATTGTAGTGTTTTTAGCTATTGGTGTTACTTTTATACCTTACTTTTTTGTAGATGATTATGTGTTTAGAGATTGGTTATACAGAGCATTAATTTTCTTGGTAATATCTTGTCCTTGTGCGTTAGTGATTTCAATTCCATTAGGATATTTCGGTGGATTGGGAGCAGCTTCAAAAAATGGAATCTTATTTAAAGGTGCTTCATTTTTAGATGCAATGACCAAGATAAATACTTTGGTAATGGACAAAACAGGAACCGTAACTAAAGGTGTTTTTAAAATCAAAGAAGTAAAAGCAATTGATTGGAAAGAAACCGAATTTATGCAATATTTAATGGCGATGGAAGAACAATCCACGCATCCAATTGCTAAAGCAATTTTAGAGTATAAATCAGAAGGAGAAGATTTTGAAGCTCAAGACGTTTCTGAAATTGCAGGTAAAGGATTAAAAGGAATTGTAAATGGTAAAACAGTTTTAGTAGGAAATAAAGCCTTAATGACTGCGAATAATATAAATGTTCCAACGGAAACGGAATCTATTGTAGAATCGATAGTATTAGTTGCAATAGATAACAAGTTTGCTGGTTATGTGGTAATAGCAGACGAATTAAAAGAAGATGCCAAAGAAACAATTGTCAAATTACAAAAAGTTGGTATCAAAAATATTATGATGCTTTCCGGTGACAAAGATTCCATTACTCAACAAGTCGCTAAAGAGTTGAACATCGAAAATGCAAAAGGTGATTTACTTCCAGAAGATAAGTTAAACGAAGTTGAAATATTAAAAAAGAATCCTGAAAATAAAGTAGCATTTATAGGGGATGGTATAAACGATGCGCCTGTTTTAGCAGCAAGTAACGTTGGAATTGCAATGGGTGGTTTGGGTAGTGATGTAGCTATTGAAACAGCAGACGTTATCATTCAAACCGACCAACCTTCAAAAGTAGTTAGAGCCATTAAAATAAGTCGTTCCACACGAAAAATTGTTTGGCAGAATATCATTTTAGCTTTTGGTGTTAAAGTCATTGTCTTAATTTTAGGAGCAGGTGGTTTAGCTACAATGTGGGAAGCAGTTTTTGCAGATGTAGGAGTAGCATTATTAGCAATTTTAAATGCAGTTAGATTACAACGAATGAGTTGGTAATTGTCCCCACAACCCAAAACCCAGTTTTTTCGTACCTCAAAATCCTCTGTCTTTTGTTTTGTTCCGCTATCCACCGCACTTGTAGTTTTTGGTTGCCAACCCTCACACAGCACATTGCTTATTTTATTTGCTATTATATTTTAAAAGTAGTACAATAAAAAAGCAAAGAGCTGTTGCCATCCCTCACACCAAAAACTACCCAAAGCTATGTTTACATAACGGGTAGTTATAATAGCAGCCGCTACACCCACCGCATCACCAAAGCTGTAGTTATAACGCCATTATGTAAAATAGCCGCTTTTCCCACGCGCACACCCGAACTTTCAATAAAAATCCGAACTAAACTGAAACAATAGCCATATGAAAATTTAGCTTAAAATGATGCATATTCGTTACCTTATTCAAGCTGCACAAAACCATCGTTAAGTCCAAGTATTCCTTACCTCAAGTCTTTGTTTGTTTCATTTCGTTAACAAATATAAAAGACCACTTTTCCCCACCACCCAAGTCAGCGGTTTTAAAAAAATAGGTTCATAAAATGTAGTAATACGCCATAGCATATTGCTTTTTCTCGTACCTCAAAAAAACAAAAAGCTATTGCCTAAAAGTCCTGTATAAGTAGCTTGTTTAAATGCTGTTTTATCAAACAACTATTTAAAACGCTACCCATACAACCGCTTCATCCAATGCTCAAATTGGTGATAACCTATTTTTTTAAGAGTTTATGCCCCAAAAAGTGGAAATCAATTAACTAAAAAGAAAACAAGATGATTACAAAAACAATCCAAATCACAGAGGTTACAATAGATGAATTAGCAGATGCGGTAGCCAGATAAACTAATGTTTAAAATTGAAAACTACCTTAAAGAATTATCTAAAAAACAAAATGATGAAATCCTAACAAGACAAGAAGTAGCTGATTATTTAAGGATAAGTTTAGTAACAATACATTCCTGGAATAAACACGGCATTTTAAATCCAATTCGTATAGGCAACAGAATTTTTTACAAAAAACAAGACATATTAGATGTTTTAGAACAACAAAAAATAAATAAAAAAAGGTAGCAAATATATGTGGCTACCACAGCCAACGCGCAAGGCTATAAAGGTCACGCCCTACGGGTTTTGAAAAAAATCTCCACCCCAATATTATTAAAAAAAGAGGGTAGTATTTTTTCCAAAAACCTTGACAGCCTTATCCACGCCACAAGAACATACGGCTTTCTTTTTTTATTGTTTTTCTTTTAAAAAATTAATGGTGCGAAGCGTAGCGAAGCAATTTTAAATTGGATAGCTATGTCAACTTTTGAACTGAAAACACACCAAATCGGAAGAACCTACTCGCAACCTCATTTTTTTATTCTGAACAAAGGGCAAAACAGCGGAAAGCCTTTAATAAATCCCTGTCCTAATTGCTTTGTGGTAACTGCACCAACCGAAAAAGAAAAACATACCCTTTATCATTTATCGATGATGCTACAAATAGGCGGTTTCTATGCGTATTATTTAAAAGGCAGTGTTATTCCGTTCATTTCAATAGATGATTGTAGAAACACGCTTAAAGATGGCTACACTTCATTACTAAATGAATCTAAAGAGTTGCAGAAGCATATTAGTATTGTTTCAGCTATTAGCAGAAAAGAAGCAGAATTACAAAAAGTCATTTCAAAAATGGCAGATTTAAAGGTGTCATATATTCAAAGTTTATTTTCTAAAAAGCAAAATCGGGCAACAAAGGGCAACAAAAACCTAATCAATCGATTAGCATAGTATTTGCCATATATTACTTGTGTTGGTTAAAGACCGTACCAAGTCCGTACCAACTTCGAACAAGTATTAATTTTAAATTTTATATACAATGGGTGTTATTTCACAAGGAATCCTGGGCGGTGTATCAGGTAAAGTAGGAAATGTAGTTGGTGCTACTTGGAAAGGTATTGACTATTTGAGAATCAAACCTTCAAGTGTGGCAAATCCACGAACAGAAGGACAAGTTAACCAAAGAAACAAGTTTACTGTTACTTTGGAGTATCTTCAACCGAATTTAGGTTTTATCAAGAAAGGGTATAAATCTTATGCGGTGCAAAAAACAGAGTTTAATGCAGCAATGTCTTATGTATTGAATAATGCGATTACAGGAGCTGCACCAAACTTTACTGTTGATTATTCTTTAGCTTTATTAAGTAGAGGTAATCTATCAGGAGCATTGAACCCTGCAACAGATTTAGCAACTGCGGGACAAGTAGAATTTACTTGGGATGATAACTCTGCTGAAGGTAATGCAAATGCAACCGATAAAGCAATGATTTTAGTTTACAATCCAAGTAAAAAAGAATCAATGTATATTCTTGATGGTGCTGATAGAACTGTAGGATCTCAAATCATTACAATTCCAAGTACCTATGCAGGAGATACTGTTGAGCTTTTTATGGCATTTACTACAGCAGATGGTAGTATCGTGTCAAACAGCGTTTATTTAGGCTCTGGAACAGCTAATTAACGGTTGATGTTTAAATAATAAAACCGTTCTACACGAACGGTTTTATTTTTATCGTTTAATAAGTTCCTAATTTTATCTATTATTTCTTTCCTTTGGTTAGTTCTTATAATCAAATATTTGTTGCCTTATTGTTGCCTTTTTAACTTAAACCCCTTATAAATAAGGGTTTTTTAATTTCCGTCAGGAAACTCCACATCTCCCTTTGAAAAACTAATAGTTGTTCTTTCATCATTTACGTTGTCATCTAAAAAATCTCCCTCAACATAAACTGAAATCGAAAATGGTGTTTCCTCATTATCATAAAGAAAATTGTCCATTTCTGGAATATCAACTGAAATTTTATCAAAAGTAACTTCTCTAGTATTTGCACAATAATGTATCTTATTATCTACTTTATTACTATATAATTTGACTATACTTAAATCAAATTCGTTATTTCTAATTTTAATTTTTTTTGCCTTAACTTGCCCTTTTGTAAATAAGTTGAAAAGGTCATTTACAACTATGGTTTTCCCCAAATCATTTATTAATATTCTTGGGCAATTTTTATTTAAAAAATATACAAAAGCATGTTCAATAATTTTTAGTGCGATATCTTCTGGGTTATTGTTACACCATTTTCTATAATCTTGTTTTAATCCTCTTAACGCGACAATAGTGTATCTTACTTTTGTTGAATTTACTTGTTCTAAACTATGGTTTTCAATTCCTTTTTTTGTTGGTTCAAATTTGAATTTTCTTAAATGCCATTGTCCGTTTTCTTTAAAATGACTTTCTATTTCCGCTTTTCTAAAAGCACGCAACCAAGTAAAGCGACCTATTCCTTTTCCGCCCTTTGAGTATTTATAAGTTGAATGGGCATAATTGAATGAATCATAATTGGTTTCTGTAAATCCAATTCCATTGTCTTTTACAGCGAAATCTATAATATCAGGTAGTTTTTCATTTTCAGTAAGTTCGAGTTCCTTTTGAGTCGACCTAATAATATCAATTTCTATGATTCCATTTTTTATCGAATTATCTTCTTCAATCGCTTGAATGGAATTTACAATAGCCTCAAACAATGGAAGTAATGTATTGCTATATGCAAGCTTCTTTTCGTTTATTTTTCCTTTAATGTCTATTTGCATAGTTTAATTTTAAGCTTGTGTCTAACAGTTTTTGTATGATTCGACGTGAAAAAATGAGTATTTATTTTTTCTGTCATAACCGAAAGATAATAATTAAGAATGAATTTAGAATAGAAAAAGTAACCCGATTCCTGTTGATTCTTGTTGCATTTCGTTGCAACTTGTTGCAAACCGTTGGTTTTTAAGTAGTATTAAGAGCGATTTTGTAAGATTTTTACATTGATTCTTGTTGCAAGTTGTTGCTTTTTGTTGCGTTTCGTTGCAAATTGTTGCGGGTGTCTAAAGAGGTTCATACTCAAACCCTAAAAAATCTAGTATGATTATCACCTCTTTTTGAAAGACTATCTTTTGCTTTTTTGCAAATTCTAAAGAAACACCTCGTTGCTTTGCGATGGTTTCATTTATAATTGGGGTAACATATTTTACACTCACTGGTCTTACAAGCTGACGAAGCTGTGCTTTGCCCATCGTTTTAATTTGTTCTTTTCTAATCATAACGCTTCGTTTTTCTTGAAATCAAATAACTTTGGTTGGGTGTACATTTACATGATTTTTCTGCACTCATAAAGTTCAAATTCTTTATGTGTTAATGTATTTAGGATTCTCGGTACTTCTGATACGAAATAGTTCGGGATTCCTCTGTTGTGTTCGATATAATGATACACTTGCGGTAGTGTAAATTCACCTTTGATATACTTTTTGATTTTCATGCGTACTTTTTCCTCTGCGGTCATGACTCTAAGCCTTGCTCCAGCTTTGGTTGCTTTTTGTTGGCGTCTTGTTGCTCTTTGCTCTTGATACTTTTGATATTGTTTAAGCCACTCCACTGTATAGGCAAATCCGCCTTCACTGGCTCGCTTTCGTGTGTTATCGAAGTAAATACACGGAAAATAGATTTGATACTCTTTTTTACGCCTAAAAAAGCGTTTGGCACGATTAATTCGGTAGATGAGCAGTCCAAACATGTACAACAAGGTTTCTTTTCTTGGAATGCTCCCGTTGGGATTTCGCAAATATTCATCATCGATTTGCACAAGCGCATTGTGCCAGCTTCCGTAATACACCTCTTTGCCTTTCCATATCGGCGCTGCTATTTTTACAAAGAGTTGCAGAAGCAGTTCTCGAAACTCTTCTTTGGATAGCACGCCATCG
>SMNH02000026.1 GCA_006383075.2 Kordia sp. TARA_039_SRF | reverse complement strand
GCCCGCCGCAGTGAAGGTGGCAAAAGTGGCGTGTGGATGTGACAGCTTGGCCATGTTGTCAAACAAGCTTTGTTGCCACATTTGTGGGTTTTTGGAAGGGGAGAACCCGTCCAAATACCAAGCGTTGGCTTTTTGTGGGCTTTGCTTTAACACCTCCGCCACGTCACCAATCAGTAGGGTGAGGGTGATTTGCGGTGTGAGTTGAACTGTGTTGATGGTTTGGCTTGTCAGCTTTGAATAGTGCTTTAAAATGTGTTGTTGATAAGGCTTAATGCTGGGGTATTCCGCCAAGCTCTGCGCAAAAACATATTCTGTTAACGGGTGTTTTTCCACCGAAATAAAATGCAACGGCGTGGTGATGTTTTGTTGGGTGAGCCAGTCCCACGTGGCCATAAAATTAAGGCCAGTACCAAAGCCCGTTTCAATGATGGTGAATGGGGTGTGTTGGCCGATGTTTTGTTTTAAGTCATTGCCTTCAATGAACACGTAATGGGTTTCCGCTAGCCCGCCTTCAATGGAAAAATAAACATCGTCATAGGTTTCCGCAATTAGGCGGCCGTTTTCGTCAAAGTAGGTTTTGGCATAGTCAATCATGGGAGGAAATTAAAACAGCTTGCTGGCCTTGTCCATAAAAAAAGCCCTCACGGTGAGGGCATAAAACGGATTTTTTTTATTTTTTTTAAGGAACAACGGCATGGCCAATTTTTTTCCAAGCGCTGTTCTTTTCGGTGGTGATGGTTACATTCGGCGCCACATCTTCTTCTACTTGAGCGTAAACGGCGCGATTGTTTTCAAAAACAATGATGCAGCTAAAGCTCCAAGTGTGGACGTGGCGAATTTCTTTGAGTTTAAGGGCGGACTTTAACGTGCCGAAGGAACCTTCGGGCCGTTCAATGCTGCGGTTGGAAACCACACGCACACGGTACGCGGTGCAGTTTTTGCCTTTTTTAAGGCAAGCTTTCACAGCAGGGGGGATGACTTCGCCACCACTGAGGCGAATTTCATCTGCCAGTACTTCATTGCCGCCCGCGGTGAACTTGTCGCCAATGGCGGTCCAGTCCATAAATTCTACGGCGGTTTTGGCAGGATCAAAGCCTGATTTGTGCACAGTGTCACGGTCAACAGCTGTTTGCTGATCCACCTTTTCTTCTAAAGCTTTGAAGGACTTTTTCATGTCCTCATAGCTTTTAAAGGTGGTCAGGGCTTCGTTGGTGTCATAGTCCAGTTTGTTATTGCTGGCGCAACCGCCTAGCACGCTTAAAATGCCCAAAAAGGCAATGAGTTTTATATAATGCTTCATAGGTAAGCACCTCCGTTAAGAGGGTGGGTGGAAAAAAGATTATGTGTATTCGTTGAGTAGCTTTAATTATACGTCTAAACGCGGCGAGGTGTCAACTGCAACCAAGCTTGGTGTGACGTTTTACAACGCTGTAAAGGCTGTTTATGGCAGGAATCCGCCAATTTTTTTAATTAAACTGTTTTCTTCCACTTTGATGGAGCGGTTGGGGGCAATGTCTTCCTCCACTTGGGCGTAAACCGCTTGGTCTGCATCAAAAACAATGATGCCGCTAAAGCTCCAACGGGTGATTTCACGAATTTCTTTTAAGTTGACCATCGACTTAAAGGTGCCCCATGTTCCTTCTGGGATTTCTTCACTGATTTTGGAATTTACCTTCACACGGTAGGCTGTACATTTTTTGCCTTTGGCAATACATTCGGACACGGGTTTGGGCAACAATTGACCGTTGGCTGCGCTGATGGCCGCGGCTAAAACTTCGTTACCGCCGGCGGTGAACTTGTGACCAATGCTGACCCAGTCCATAATTTCAACCGCGGTTTCAGATGGATCAAAGCCCATTTCGTGCACCTCTATGCGGTAGACATTTTCGCCAATGTCGATCTTTTCTTCCAGCAGTTTGAATTTTTCACGAATTTCGTCATGGGTTTTAAAGGCGGACACGGCAATGTCCAAGTCTGAATCCAGCTTGTTTTTGCTTGCGCAGGCGGTCAGCGTTAAGGTTAAAACGGCCACCAATGCGAGTAATTTAAAGTTCTTCATGCCCATCCTCCCTTCCTAGGAGATAAATTGCGAGAGCTACATGCTCTAATGTCTGTTAATTCATACATCATGACTTATTATAAGAGTGCCAAGCGTAAATTGCTAGTAAAATGAAGATTGTTGCGTGCATATCCTCTGAACCGGTCTTGCAAAAAAATGAAGCATAGGGCAAGATGCCATGACGACATTAAAAAGAGGTTTCTATGGCTAAAAAATTTAAAAAAGATAGTATGTTTTTCAAAAACAGACATACCATTTTGTCGCTGTTGGTTATTTTAGGGATGTATTTTATTGCCACCAGTTTTTATGACCCTGAAAGCGTTGTTCGCAAAGGCTCAGCAGTGGTGACTGGCACAGGCACGCCTAATATTGGTGGGGATTTTGAAGTGCTAAACCACAAAGGTGAAACGGTCAACCAAACCATGCTGGATGGAAAATATAGCCTGATCTTCTTCGGTTTTACCCATTGCCCAGATGTTTGCCCAACCTCCTTGTTAACTTTAAGCGATGTTTACGCAGGCTTGAGTGACAAACAAAAAAGCAAAGTGCAGGTTATTTTAGCAACGGTGGACCCAGAGCGGGACACGGTGGCGGTGATGAAGGATTATGTCAGCACCTTCCACAGTGACTTTATTGGCTTAACCGGCACGCCAGAGCAAATGAAAAACATGGCGAAGAAGTATCTGGTTTATCATGTTAAACGCCCGTCAGACGACGGTTACACCATGGACCATTCTGGCTACATTTACTTTGTGGGACCAGATGGCCGCTATGTGAAGCATTTCCGCCATGAAGATAAAGCGGCGGACATTTTAAAAACGGTGCAGTCCTACGTCCGTAAATAAAATGCCTTTTGCAAGCTGTAAAAAACAAAAAAGCCCTCATAACAGAGGGCTTTTTTAAGTTGGGTTATATTTGTCGCTTTTGGCGTGGGAAGGTGATGATGGTCACCGTTGCTGCGCGGGTTAAAAGTTCTTCGCCGTTGCGTTCTTGCTCAATGTTAATTTGGCGCAGTAAATTTTCAATGTCCTTTTCACGGGTAAAGCAAAGACGTTGGTGGATGGTGACCAAATCATCATGGGTCAATGCGTACAGCGGGCATGTTTTGATGTGGCTGGGCACAACATCCACCCAAACCATCGTGTCACCCCGTGGGCACTTTAGGGCCAGTTTGTCACCGGCTTGGACAGGGGGTGACCCCACCACTAAAATGCCGGTGGCCACGCCCAGTTGAATGCCAAGCAGTTGATTGACGTTGATTTTAATTTTATGCGTCATCACGACCTCCGCTTTTTTGATTTTCCGGCAAAAGGCCACCGCCTTCAATGTATGAAAAATAAATGACAGTCAGGTCATCTTCTTCGGTCATGTCGGGGTAAAACTCTTGCATTTCGGCTAAAAAAGCGGCTTTGTCAGCTTCAAAGTTTTGTGGTGTGGTGGGCCGGCCGTTGGCCACCAAGTCATCTAAGGTCAGTTGATGAAATTTTTTGTAACAAATGTGTGTGATGTCCACTTTTAAATTGTCACGGGTGACAAAAGCCGTTTCACCACGCTTTTCGGTGCGTTGAGTTGGTTCAATAATGTCCACCCCCAGTTCAATGTGGCGGGTGCCACGGCGGATGGTGTTGACGGTAATGCCCGTACAAATAGCATGGAAAAACTTGTTGGCAAGGTAAAGTTTGTTGCTCATGATCAAGTCCTCGCAGGTTGAGGTAAAAGAAAAGTTGGATGTGATGATGTTTCAATAGATTGTGTACTTTTATTAATGTGATGGACTTGGCTTGTCAAGTTTTATATGTCACGTTCCTACCACATGCACCTTGAGGAAGTTGTTTTTTAAAATCGCCCACAGCAAAGACTTTTAGGTGGTTATCTAAAATTTGTGTTAAGCTTCCACCTGAAGATTTATGGGAGAAAAATTATGCCAGAACAAAAAAAAGCCGCAAACTCTATTCTGTATCATTCCTTGCCAAAACCCGGCAAGTTGGAGGTGGTGGCCACCAAGCCGTTAACCACGCAAGAAGATCTTTCGCTGGCGTATACTCCCGGTGTGGCGTCTGTTTGTGATGCCATTGTTCAAGACAAACAACAGTCTTACAACCTGACATCTAAGGGTAATTTGGTGATGGTGGTTACCAATGGGACCGCTGTTTTAGGCCTAGGCGATATTGGCCCCGAAGCATCCAAACCGGTGATGGAAGGTAAGGCTGTTCTATTTAAAAAGTTTGCCGACATTGATGTTTTTGACATTGAAGTGAACGAAAAAGACCCTAAAAAGCTGGTGGAAGTGATCAAGGCCATTGCGCCAACTTGTGGGGGCATCAACCTCGAAGATATCAAAGCGCCAGAATGCTTTTATGTGGAACAAACCCTACAAAAAGAACTGGACATCCCCGTTTTTCATGACGATCAACACGGCACAGGCATTGTGGCCTTGGCGGCGTTTATCAACAGTTTGCACCTAACGGGCAAGAAAAAGGAAAAAGTGAAGCTGGTGTTCAGTGGTGCGGGTGCCGCTGGTTTGGCTTGCGTGCGCATTTTGGTGGACTATGGTGTGCCGAAGCAAAACATCACACTGGTGGACATTGACGGTGTGGTGCGCCAAAACCGTCCCAACTTGCCAGAGCACTTGGCAGAATTTGCGCAAGACACGGACGCTGAACAATTGGCGGACGTGATCGAAGGGGCTGACATCTTCTTCGGGTTAAGCGCTGGCGGTGTTTTAAAAGCGGACATGGTTAAAAAGATGGCTAAAAACCCTGTGATTTTTGCCATGGCCAACCCCACGCCGGAAATTATGCCAGATGAAGTACACGCCGTGCGCAACGATGCCATTGTGGGCACTGGCCGCAGTGACTTCCCCAACCAAGTGAACAACGTTTTGGTGTTCCCATACGTTTTCCGCGGTGCATTGGACTGCGGTGCAACAACCGTTAACAAACAAATGAAAATTGCCGCAGCGGAAGGCATTGCGGCTTTGGCAAGACAACAGGCCGACTCCGCCTTGGATGTGGCTTACAAAGGTAAAACGCTTAAGTTTGGCCCTGAATATGTGATCCCGAAGCCGTTTGACAGCCGTTTGGTTTCCATTGTGGCGCCAGCGGTGGCACAGGCTGCGATGGACAGTGGCGTGGCACGCCGCCCGATTGAAGACATGGAGGCTTATGCCGCCAGCTTGAAGGCCAATGTTGATCAAAGTTTCTCTTTGATGCGTCAAATTTTCTCCTCCGCTAAAAAAGAGCCTAAACGTGTGGTTTACCCCGAAGCGGAAGATGCCCGTGTGTTGCGTGCGGCACAAACTTTAAGCAGTGAGGGGATTTGCCACCCTGTGTTGATTGGTCGCCGTGACAAGGTGATGGCCAACATTCAAAACTTAGGGTTGAACATGGTAGAAGGTGAAGACTACACCTTTATTGACCCGAACAACCACGAAAAACACGGCATTTACACCGATGTTTACTACAATTTGCGCAAACGGGATGGGATTTCCATGTCAGAGGCGGAAATTATCATGCGCAGCCGTTGGACCGCCCTTGGCGCGATGATGGTCCGTGAAGGGGACGCCGATTCGATGGTGGTGGGTGTCACCGGTAAGTTTGATAAATTCATGCGCGCAACGTTGGATATTATTCCTATGCAGCCGGGGGTTAAAAGCCCATACGCCATTCAAATGATTATGCACAAGGGCAAAGTGTTCTTCATTGGTGACACCAATGTGAATGTGAACCCAACGGCCGAGCAAATTGCTGAAATGGCATGCTTGGCTGCGGAAGAAGTGAAGCACTTTGGGGTGGAACCTTCCATTGCTTTGCTTTCACACTCTAACTTTGGGACCCACCGTGATGAATCGGCCCTTAAAATGCAAAAAGCATCGCACATTTTAAGCGAAGAGCACCCGGACTTGATGGTCGAAGGTGAAATGCAGGCCGACAGCGCACTGGATATGGAGGTGCTGCGCCGCAGCTTCCCCGATGCTAAGCTGGAAAAAGAAGCCAATGTGCTGATTATGCCCAATGTGGACACGGCCAGCATTGCCTTTAACTTGCTTAAAAAGACCTTAAGCAACGCCGACAATTTGGGGCCTATTTTACTGGGTCTTTCCAAGCCGATTCACATTTTGTCCACCTATGCGTCGGTCAGGCAAATTGTCAACATGTCCGCCCTTTCAGTGGTGGAAGCACAGGGCATGGACGTCAACGTGCAACAACTTAAAACAGCTAAAGCGCTTTAATATTAACAAAATGTAAAAATAAAACATGGCCAAAGAAGCAATCAATTACGAAGACCTGAACGAAGAAAGCCAGTTCCCGATTGGGCTGGGCTTAACGGACGAGATCTACGGCCAATGTTTGGATATTTTAGCCAAAGGGGACGAGTATATTGACGACCTCGACCCCATTTTAGAAGCGTTGCACCCTGCCGATATTGCGGACTTGATTGAGCGTTTGCCGCTGAACAAGCGTGAACTGTTGCTGACCCACATTCCGCCAGACTATTTGGGTGAAACCATTGCCCACTTGCATGATGAAGCGCAAGAAGCAACTTTGACCTCGGTTATCAACACCGTCAGCCCAGAAGGGCTTTTAGAAGCGGTGGAAAGCCTAGAGTCGGACGACCGTACCAACTTGTTGCGTGCGGTGGAAGAACGCCAAGGCATTGTTTATGAAGAAGAGCAAAACCTCCTCACTTATGACAAGTCCACCGCAGGGGGGATTATGCAAACCGAGCTGGTCGCCGTTTCAGGCGAGTGGGAGGTGGACGATGTTTTAAGTTACATGCGTGAAAACCGTGACAAACTGCCCGAAACCGTCAGCCGTGTTTTTGTGGTGGCACACAACAACCGCTTGTTGGGCAGTATTTCCCTTTCTCGTCTGGTGCGCAAACCGTTGGATGCCCGCATGGAAGACGTGATGCGGACCGACAGTGTGGTGGTGCCCTATGACATGAACAACGAAGACGTGGCCCGCCTGTTCGAGAAATATGACATGTATTCTTGTGCGGTGGTTGGCGAAGGCAACAAGCTTTTGGGTAAAATTACGGTCGATGATATTTTGGATGTCATCATTCAAGAACAAGAGGCGGACTTGATGCGTGCCGCCGGTTTGGAAGAAGGGCAGGACTTGTTTGCCCCTGTGTGGTTTACCTCTAAAAAGCGGTTCCCATGGTTGTTGATCAATTTATTCACTGCCATTTTAGCGTCCATTGTCATTGCGAACTTTGAAGCGGAAATTAACCAGCTGGTCGCTTTAGCGGTGCTGATGCCGATTGTGGCTTCGATGGGGGGCAATGCCGGCACCCAAAGCATGACGGTGGCGGTGCGTGGCTTGGCCACCAAACAGCTGACATGGCAAAACGCAGGCCACCTGCTGTGGAAAGAGCTGAGAGTCGGCGGTTTTAACGGCTTGGCTTTGGGCTTGCTTTTAAGTGTTTCCACCATTTTGTGGTACGAAAACCCAAACTTGGGCTATGTGATTGGTGCGGCCACCATTATCAACCATTTATTGGCGGCATTTGCGGGCATTGTGATTCCCGTGATGCTGGAAAAAATGGGCAAGGACCCTGCGGTTTCGGCCGGCGTCCTTTTAACCACGGTGACCGATGTGGGTGGGTTTTTCAGCTTCCTTGGTTTGGCGGCGCTGTTTTTAACTTAAAAGGTTTTTTTAATGCTTCAGTTTCTTAAAAAATGTGCACACAGCTTGCCGTTGTTTTTAGCGTTAGGTTTGTTGGTTTTGGCGCTCAACCTGTTTGTGGTCACCCGTGAAGGTGGCGAGGATACCTTTTTAAAGGCCTTGCGTTTTGTGGCGTTTGTCGGTTGGTCTTTGGTGCCCGCTTGTTTGATTTTTGTGGGTTGCAAGCGCCTTCAAAACTTCCCCTCTTTGCGTTTTGCGGGCATGGTTACGGGTTGGGCGAATGTGTGGTTTTTAGTTTTGTTTAGCTTGTTTGTAACCATTGCGTCGCTCAGCAACCCAGGTGGTTTGAAAGAAGCGGCGATGGTTTACATTGTGCCCATTTCTTTGCCGCTTGGTCTTATGCCTAAGTTGTTTGTCGTGAGTGTGTTAACGGCTTGGCTGTTTTTGTATGTGCGTCGTAAATTCTTAAAAATTAACAGTTAATGTTTTTATACGCTAAATTAACCTTGGAAGATTTGCTGGAATTTTTGGATGAGAATCTGGTCCACTTCGGTCATGGTTTTCTCAATGCCGAGTTCTTTTAAACTGGTGACACCTTTTGTTTGAATACCGCAGGGGACAATGGCATTAAAATGGTTCATATCAGGGTGAATGTTCAACGCCACGCCATGAAAGGTCACCCATTTGCGCACCCGCACACCAATGGCGGCAATTTTCATCTCTCCCGATGGGGTGGTCACCCACACGCCCACATCATCGTCTGTGTGTGCTTGAACGCCAAGTTCGGCAAGGGATTCAATCAGCCATATTTGCAAATCGCAAATGTACTTTTTAAGGTCCCGTCCGCGTAATTTAAGGTCCACAATGGGGTACATCACCCGTTGGCCCGGGCCGTGGTAGGTAATGCGCCCACCACGGCCACTTTTAATAACAGGAATGTTGTTGCCGCAATGTAGTCGCTTTCAATTTGGGTGCTGGTGCCGCAGGTGTAAACAGGGGCATGTTCGCACATAAACAACGCACCAAATGTTTCGCCTGCAACCACTTTGGCGACCATTTCTTCTTGCAGGGTTAAGGCTTGTTGGTAAGGTGTGTCCTGCTGAATGTGAATGATTTGGAATGTTTTGTTGTTCATAAGCGTTATCGTACAGTTGTTTGATGGATAATACAATGACACATTTGACTTGATTTTTGAGGTTGTTTTGTATACATATACATATAGTGATGAAGTCTACCTTTCTTTTTTTGTTCTCTTTCTTTTATTGAGGAAAAACCTATGAAAGATCCCTATCTATACCTTGAAGATGTGAAAGACCCAAAAGCCGTTGCATGGTCGGACGCGCAAACCGCTAAAGCGGTTGATTATATAAAGTCTGCGCCGGTTTACGCTGAAATGCACAAAGAAGTTTGTGACATTTTAGGCCGTGAAGAAACTGAAAAATTTGCGGCGATCCGTAAAGATAATTTTGCTTATTACTTTGAATGCAACGCCAAGCACCCTTTGGGTGTTTTAATGCGGATGCCCGCGGACGATTATTTAAATGGTCACTCAAACTGGGAAACAGTGCTGGACGTGGATGCCCTCGCAAAAGCGGAAGGCATTAACTGGAGTTATGGCGGTACAACGCTGTCGCCCAACCATAAGCGGTTGCTTGTCGCATTGTCGCCCGATGGTGGTGACGCAAAGGTTCTGCGTGAATTTGACCTTGCCACAAAGTCATTTGTGGAAGGCGGATTTGAGGTGGAATTGGGCAAACTACGCTATGCCTATGTGGATGATGATACCATTGCCGTGTCTTCCACTTGTGATCGTGAGGTGACTAATTCCAGCTATGCGCGTCATGTGCGTTTGGTTAAGCGTGGTCAGCGGTATCAGGACTGTGAGTCTGTTTTTGAAAGTGATGTGAAGCACATTGGCCCAGATGGTTTCTCATACATTGATAAAGGCTGTCGCCACGTTTTTATCATCAATACGGTTACTTTTTGGGAATATGAGTATTATCTATTACAAGGCCAAACACCGGTTAAGTTACCCATTCCGCTGACTGCAAACATTGTGGATGTGGATAAACATTATGTTTACCTCATGCTGCATGAAGATTGGTCCGTCGATGGTTCAAATTTTCAATCGGGTGATGTTGTTTCTGTTAAAATCAGCAACGCAGTGCGCTCCAAGGTGGATGCAACACCTGTGTTTCGTGCCCCAAAGGGAATGACCATTGTGCGGGATAGCCCTATCTATGTGTTAAACCGCAACACCATTGTAGTTGAATGCTTGAAAGATGTTTGCTCAAGGCTGTTTGTTTTGAAGAAGAAATCTGGCGTGTGGTCAGTGGATACTGAAGTGCCAGTCCCTCAAAAGGGGACAGCGTATTTTGGCAGTTATATCAAGTCCAAAAACTCTATCTTTGTAGGGTATAGCGACTTTACAACCCCTTCCACACGGTTTGTTTATAACCTTAAAACAGGGCAGCTTAAAACTTTCTTGCAGGCAAATGGTCATTTTGATGGCGATGCTATGGAAGTGACACAACAATTTGCCACCAGCAAGGACGGCACAAAAATACCTTATTTTGTCATGCACAAAAAAGGCTTGAAGCTTAATGGCAAAAACCCAACCATTTTGTATGGCTATGGCGGCTTTAGAATTTCTCTATCGCCTGGTTATTCAAATGTAACGGGTAAATTGTGGTTGGAGCGTGGCGGCGTTTATGTTGTTGCCAACATTCGTGGTGGCGGTGAATATGATTCACAGTGGCATGCCAGTGTGTTAAAGGAAAACCGTCATAAATGCTATGAAGACTTTGAAGCGGTTGCCGATAAGTTGATTGCAGACGGTGTGACCAGCAATGCCAATCTTGGTATTTCCGGTGCCAGTAACGGTGGCCTTTTGGTTGGCGCATGTGTGATCAGACGGCCAGAGGCCTACAAAGCTGTGTATTGTTCCGTGCCCTTGCTGGACATGATCCGGTTAGAGCACATTGGCGCTGGTGAATCTTGGGTGGGTGAATATGGCCGGCCGTCAGATAGCCCTGAAATGGAGGCTTATTTGTACAGCTATTCGCCGTATCACAATGTGAAAGCAGATGCAAACTACCCACGCATTTACTTTTACGCATCCCGAGCTGATGACCGAACCCACCCAAGTCATGCCAGGAAAATGGTAGCGCGGATGGAAGAGCTTGGCCACGAGGTGTTGTATAATGAAACGGTCGAAGGTGGGCACACCGGAGGTACGGACATTAACAATCGTGCAGAAAGCCATGCCTTAACCTTTGCTTATTTTTATCAAGAACTGACAGCGAGCTAAGTAAACAAAAGCCCCCTTATGTGAGGGGGCTTTTTTATGTTTAAAGGGAGTATTAAGGCTTAAGTCCCTTCGTTGGTTGTCTTTTTTTTATAAAATAAAATTTATTGGTGCTTTTTTTGCATAAAAGTTTTGTGATTTTTGTAAAAGAGGAGCTTAAAATGTCAATATCCATACAAAACCCTTATGCACTTTTTTCAGAGAATTCTGTGAAGTTGGATAAAAATTTGGCAGCGGATTCTGCGCAGTTGGCGCCAGAAATTCAAGGTGACAAAGTCGATCAGGTAGGTTCAAGCAAAAGTGAAAGAAGTGAGGCTGTGCAGGCGTTTCTAGATTATATGAGCAAAACACCAGCAGAACGCATGGAAGATGCTTGGTTGGCAGAAAAGGGCATAACCAAAGAAGATTTTGAAAACATGAGCCCAGAAGAAAAGCAGGCCACTTTAGAAGAAATGCGTGCGGACATTAAGCGAAAACTGGAAGAGGGCCTGGAGCCACCACAAAAAAGGCTGAGCATTTTTGTGTAAAGTTTTTTGGGTGAAGATAATGGCGTTAAGCTTCGTAGTCGAGTTGGATTTTAAGAATAGTTTGCTATGAGATAATAATAATGATATTCTATGCTAGAAACAATGATGCTTAACATTTTCTTTTTATACATCTGTTGATGAGGTTTTTTTATGAAAATTTGTAACCGCTTGGAATCTCTTATTTTAAAACAGGCTCAAAGTGAAGTTTCACAGCGAGAGTTGATTGAGGATGTTCTTGCTGAGGAATCAGTGCCTGACGTAGATTCAATTAAAGCACATATTAGGGTGCTCATTTCACAAGGGAAGTTGGCTTATTTGGACAACCTTAATTTGAAAATGGTTTCGTAGCTTACTTCTTTATCGATTGAAACGTGCAGGATTGCACGTTTTTTTATTTGTTTCTTGCAGTTGTTAAGAATAACTGTTAAATCATAAATATTGGTGTCGCCAACGTGGTGGACCATGAGCGCAAAACAGGATAAGCTTGCTTAAGACTGTGGAGCGATATGACGCTGAAGAATAGACAACGTATGTTGTTGAGGTAAAAAGTGAAACTTTTTAATTTCTTGAGCAATAAAAAGCGGATAACAACGCATAAAATTGTAAAATATTGGTGCCGCCGACGTGGTGGAATTGGTAGACACGCTAGCATGAGGTGCTAGTGCCGTAAGGCGTGTAGGTTCGAGTCCTATCGTCGGCACCATAAAAAAGAAGCCCTGTTGGGGCTTATTTTTTTGCGTGAAAGCCGACGAAAAATAAAAGCGAAGCTTTAAAGGACGAGAAACCGTAGGTTCGAAAGCGGAGTTAGGCGAGGGGTCGCCGTTACGAGCTTCAGCAAGCCTGAAAGGCTTGAACGGAGGCATTTAGGCCGAAGTGGCAGTCTATCGTCGGCACCATTTAAATTTCCCTGAATGTTTTCAGTTTTTTATAGGTTTTTGTATGCACGGACTACAAGATGGTTGTACGAAGATATAGGGATTTTTAAATATTAAAGTTATATTTTTTAGATTGAAAGCTTATAACAACATCACCATAATAATCATAATTACTTAATCTTCAAACTTTTACATTGCCTTAGGAGGCAAATATGAACTTATGCAAGCTTAACAAAAAATTCGAAGCAAAGCGTATCAATGAATTAAAAAATGAAATTGAGAATCTAGAGCAAAAAAGAGACTCGAAATGGTTTTTCTTTTTTAAAAAGTTTATTAACAAAAAGCTTAATAAGCTTCGAAAAGATTTAAATACCGAGTTACATTTTTTTATAGCTCACTAATTCATCCTTTTAGCGAAATAAAAGCCCTTCTTACACGAAGAGGCTTTTTTATTAATCTTTTATGTCTGAAATGTAGTAAATTAATTCAATTAAAGACCTCCACCTTAACCGACAAACTTGCCTCACATGTACTGACACATCAAGCAAGTTTGGTGTTTTTTGATGGTTGTGAATGTATTGTGGTGAGATATAAATCACAGTGATATTTTAGTATATGCGTTACAGGCTTTTGGGTTTTGTGTTTTTGGGGTATCTTTACATGAAAAGAAGGGGGTTAAGATGGGTGCAGGTGTTGGTCGTATGGTTTACAGAAATTTTGGCATGAGAAGAGAGTTTTTATCTCAGAGTGTTTTTGTGTACGCAACGTCTATCTTTTTAAGTGCGTTTTTAATGTTTTTGTTACAGCCCATGGTGGCGAAAATGATTTTGCCTTATCTGGGTGGCGCCACTTCTGTTTGGACAGTCTGCATGCTATTTTTCCAAGGAGTGCTCTTTGCTGGGTACTTATATGCTCATGGTTCTATAAAGTATTTAGGGGTGAAAAAGCAAAGCATGCTTCACATCGTCTTGCTTTTAATTTCATTTTTTTGGTTACCTTTGTCACTTAAGGAAGTGACTGTGGTACAAGGTGTACACGAAAGTTTGTTTGTACTTTTAACATTGTCATCCACCATTTTCTTGCCATTTTTTGTTCTAAGTGCAAATGCACCAATGTTACAAAAATGGTTTGCACATACCCAGCATAAGTCAGCTGCGAACCCTTACTTTTTGTATGCTGTGAGCAATATGGGCAGTTTTATTGCCCTTATAGGTTATCCATTTGTTTTTGAACCTACATTTGATTTGGCTGATCAAACTTTTTATTGGGCAATGGTTTATGGGGTTTTTGCCCTTTTTATCAGTTTAACCGCCATCGCTTTAGTTAAAAATTTTAAAGCCGTAAAAGAACACGTTTCATCCGAGACTTTAATTTCTTGGAGACGAAAGCTTTATTGGTGCGCTTTGTCATTTGTGCCATCAAGTTTACTTGTTGGATCTACCACATACATTACGACAGACATTGCATCCGTTCCTTTGTTGTGGGTTATTCCCCTTGCACTTTATTTGTTTTCTTTTATTTTGGCGTTTTCTAATCGGGTTAAACTACCATTTAAGCTTTTATCGTTTGTCATTACAATGTGTGTTGCCTTTGTTTGCTTGAAAACCATTTTTCTAAGTTATACGTTTTTGCATATTTTTGTTCCGCTTGTTTTACTATTTTCTGTGAGCTGTCTTTTTCATAGAAGGCTAGCTGTGGATGCGCCGGAAAGCTCACATTTGACAGAATATTATTTGTGGATGTCTTTTGGAGGTATGTTAGGTGGTTTGTTTAACTCTCTCGTGGCGCCAATTGTTTTCACACAGGTGACTGAGTTTAAATTGGTTGCTGTGTTGGCATTACTTGGATGCATTTCTAAGAGTGTAAAAGGAGATGTGGATCGCAAAGCCGCTACTTATATTGCTTTTTGGTTTGCCCTTGTTTTAGCTTGCTTTTTTATAGCAAAGATGGAGCTGCTTGGCGAGAATAGTGCAATGATATATAAACTGTACTTACCAATCGTATTTTTGGCGTTTTTTGTCTTTACTTATGACCTAAAAATTAAAAAAGGTTTTGTGTTCTTCTTAGCAGTGTTCTTTTTGGTTGAAGATAGTTCTTTGTCTGAGAATGAGGAGTATAAAGTGCGCAGTTTTTATGGAACATATTTAGTGCATAATGCGGATGGCATTCGTACCATTTCGCATGGTACAACGTTACATGGTGCCCAGCACATTGAAGGGCCTGATCGATTAAAACCCACATATTATTATAGCCATCAAAGTGGTTTGGGTCGCGCAATTCAAGCTTTGAATAAGTCCTATTTTAATGAAGGCTCAAACGTGGCAGTTCTTGGTTTAGGTGCTGGGGCAATCAGTTGCTTATTCGATAAAGGTCAAAA
>SMNH02000025.1 GCA_006383075.2 Kordia sp. TARA_039_SRF | reverse complement strand
ATTTCAGCTTCAAATAGTAAAAGGTGAAAGTTATGACCCTTTAAATAATGAAGCTGTAAAAACAGTTTTTGATTACCCAGAGAGAGGTTATATCTATGATAGAAACGGAGTTTTATTGGTTGCCAATCAACTTTCTTATGATGTAATGATTCAGCCCAATAAAGTAAAACAGATAGATACTTTAGAATTCTGTAAACTTTTAAAAATAGATATTGAAGATTTTGTTAAGAGGTATAATAAGGCAAGCAGGTATGCTTCATATCTTCCATCTGTTTTTTTAAAACAATTAGCAAAAGAAGATTTTGCTTTCCTGCAAGAAAAATTACACAAATACGATGGTTTTTTTATTCAAAAAAGAGTAATTCGGAAGTACCCTATTAATGCAGCAGCAAATGTTCTAGGTTATATTGGTGAGGTTAATGAACAGTTAGCAAAAAAGAACACGTATTATCAAGCAGGAGAATTAATAGGTAAAGATGGTATTGAAAAACAATATGAAAATGTTTTAAGAGGGATTAAGGGTAAAAAATTATTTAATAGAAATAATCTTAACAAAATTACTGGCTCTTTTAAGAACGGAGAACAAGATACTTTAGCTGAAAGGGGTAAAGATCTAACCCTAACTTTAGATATCAAATTACAACAATACGCTCAGAAATTAATGGTAGGTAAAAGAGGAGGTATTGTAGCTTTAGAACCCGCTACTGGAGAAATTTTGGCTTTAGTAACGGCACCTTCTTATGACCCTAATATGTTAGTTGGTAGAAAGCGTTCTGAAAATTCAGCTATTTTAATGGACCCAAAAAGTTTAGAGAAACCAACTTATGATAGAGGTTTAAAAGCTTCCTATCCTCCTGGTTCTCCATTTAAAATAATGAATGCTTTGATAGGTTTGCAAGAAGAGGTAATATCTGAACAAACTTCTTTTTATTGTTATAATGGCTACAGATACGGGAATAGAAAGAATGAGTTTATGGGTTGCCATTGTGATATTTTCGGCAGGCCAATACAATTAAAAACAGCTATTTCTAAATCTTGTAATAGCTATTTTGCAAATACTTATAAGAGAATTGTAGAAAAAAATAACAAGCCATCTCAAGGGTTAGATAATTGGAGTGCCCATGTAAAGAGTTTTGGTTTAGGAAATTATTTAGGATATGATTTACCCCAGGGAAGTCCTGGATTAATCCCTACAGGTAAGTATTACGATCAGATGTACCGATATTCTTGGAATGCTTCTACAAATATATCAAATGCAATAGGGCAAGGAGAAGTGCAAACAACACCAATTCAATTGGCTAATTTTACAGCTGCTATTGCAAATAAGGGTTATTTCTTTACACCACATATTTTAAAAGGTGTTGATAAAAGACCAATAGAGAACGCCACTTTTACAGAGAAAAAACAAACTACCATTGATAAAAAACATTTTAGTCCAATAATAGAGGCAATGTATGAGGTTTTTAAAACAGGAACAGGGAAATGGAGTCAAGTGAAAGGAATAGAAATTTGTGGTAAAACTGGAACTTCAGAAAATTATACTGTAGTAAGCGGTAAAAGAATAAAGCTAGAAGATCATTCTATTTTAGTTGCTTTTGCTCCAAAAGATAATCCTAAGATAGCGATTGCTATTTTTGTAGAAAATGGAGGTTATGGTTCTAGAATCGCTGCTCCGATAACAAGTTTAATGATAGAGAAGTATTTAAATGGTGAGATTTCTGAAGCAACAGTGCACAGGGAGACAAGTATGTTAAATATTAGTTTACAGGAAGAATACAATAAATTAATACCTAAAATAGAAACAATTGCGGCAAGAAGGTAATAATATTTTTGCGGGGGTCGATTGGCTTTTGGTTACGCTATTTGTAATTTTAGTCAGTTTTGGCTGGTTAAATATTTATTCAGCTTCAAAAACTGATGAAGATATAGAATTACTTAGTTTTTCAACTGAATACGGTAAACAATTGATATTTATATTTTTAACCATTCCGTTAATTATTATTATTCTTTTTTTTAATGCTAAATTTTATGAAAAGTTTTCAATCATATTTTATTTAGTTTCTCTTTTATCTCTTGTAGGCTTGTTCTTTTTTGGCAAAACAATAAATGGAGCAACATCATGGTATAATTTTGGGGTATTAGGTTTACAGCCTTCAGAGTTTGTAAAAGCATTTACGGCTTTAGCTGTGGCGAAACTAATAAGTGATAGGCAGTATAATTTTAAATTAATTAAGAATCAAATTAAGGCATTTATAGTAATATTTATTCCTGCTTTCTTGATTACACTGCAGCCAGATGTAGGGTCTGCTCTTATTTATGTAGCTTTTTTCTTTGTATTACATAGAGAGGGTTTAACCTTAAATTATATTATTCTTGGTACTTTGTTAATTGTAATGTTTTTACTTACGATTTTATTGGGTGTAACCTTGGTTTTATCAAGTTTACTTATATTACTTACAATTTTCACAGTCTATGCAATTTATAGAGGGGGAAAGCGCTTTCTTCGTTTTAATTGGTATAAAATAATAGCTGGCTATGCTATTATTACTATTTTTATTATAGGTACAGGCTTTACATATAATAATATATTTAAACAGCATCATAAAGACCGTTTTGAGATTCTTTTAGGTCTAAAACAAGATAGCCAGGGAATTGGTTATAATTCATACCAATCTGAATTAACAATTAGTTCTGGAGGGGTCTCAGGAAAAGGGTTTTTAAAAGGAGATTTAACACAAGGAGATTTTGTGCCGGAACAGCATACAGATTACATATTTAGTGTTGTTGGAGAAGAGTGGGGTTTCTTAGGAAGTTCTTTAGTTATTATATTATTTATGTTATTGATGTATCGGGTTATTTATTTGGCAGAAACACATACCAATAAATTTGGAAGAATCTATGGATATGGTTTGGCTTCAATTCTGTTTTTTCATGTAATTGTAAATATAGGAATGGTAATAGGTTTGTTTCCAACGGTAGGTATTCCTTTGCCGTTCTTTAGTTATGGTGGGTCATCTCTTTGGGGTTTTACAATCTTACTCTTTATATTTATAAGATTAGATGCACATAAAGGCTATGATTGGTAGAGGGTGTTAAGATGTAATGCTTGTAAAATTAATTTCTTACGTTATCTTATAATACTTTTAAGTTGCCTCTAAGGCTTTTAAATTTGAGACTGTAAATAGGTGATGCTCATTTAAATTATAAACAATAAAAAACTCTGAATATAAATATTCAGAGTTCTTAGTTTTTTACCAAAATGTAAAATCTTACATTGCAGATACGTGCTTTGTCAATTGAGATTTTAAATTGGCTGCTTTATTCTTATGAATAATATTGTTCTTAGCTAATTTATCTAACATAGAAATTACAGTATTTAACTTACCTTCTGCTTCTTTCTTGTCTTCTGATATACGCAAATCTCTAACAGCATTTCTTGCCGTTTTGTGTTGATACTTGTTACGTAATCTTTTAGCTTCGTTACTTCTAATTCTCTTTAATGCTGACTTGTGATTTGCCATAATTTCTTGTTTCGTTTTTTTATTAAAACTTTTGTAGTCCGTACGGGAATCGAACCCGTGTTACATGGATGAAAACCATGCGTCCTAACCCCTAGACGAACGGACCAGAACAATTAAGTATGCCTCAATTGCGGGTGCAAATATACAACGTTTTTTAAATTGTGCAATAATTTTTGAAAAAAAAATGCATTTTTTTTTAAATTTAATACGCCTTCGCAAAAAGCACTCTTTTAGAGGAAGGTTTTCCGCTAAATACACATGTTCCAATTTCTTCTTTCGCGTCATTAGGAATACATCTAATGGTTGCTTTTGTTAGGTCTTTAATCTTGTTTTCGGTTTCTTCTGTTCCATCCCAATGAGCAGAAACAAAGCCGCCTTTATTTGCTATAGCTGTTTTAAATTCCTCAAAATTATACACAGAAGTGGTGTGCTCTGTTCTAAAATCTATTGCTTTTTGGAATAAGTTGTCTTGAATTTCTTCTAAAAGGTTACTTACAAAATCTACAACATCATTTTGAGCAACTGTTTGTTTTTCTAAAGTATCTCTTCTGGCAATTTCTACAGTACCATTTTCTAAGTCTCTTTTTCCAATTGCAATTCTAACAGGAACTCCTTTTAATTCATATTCGGCAAATTTTGCACCTGGTCTGTAAGTATCTCGATCATCAAACTTTACAGAAACACCCTTTTTACGTAATTCTTTTACAAAGACGGCTACTTTCTCAGAAATAGCTTCTAATTGTTCTTCACCTTTATAGATAGGCACAATTACAACTTGAATTGGAGCTAATCTTGGAGGGAGTACTAAACCATTATCATCTGAATGCTAAAAAAACAGATTTATCTGTATTTGCAAAAGCAACTTTTGATATTACAGATAAATTAATTGGGTATGTAGATGTTCAGGGGAGATTTGTTGGCTACCAAACAAAAGGAATTACAAGTGATATTGCAGCTATTGATGTGGATGCTAATTTTAGTTTCTTTAATCCTAAATTCGGTTTTACCTATAAAATCAATCCAAACAACAGTTTATATACTTCTTTTGCTGTAGCAAATAGAGAGCCAAATAGAAATGATTTTGAAGCGGGTGTAACTACCCCAGAAACTTTAAATGATTATGAGTTAGGTTGGCGTTTTAGAGGTGATAATGTAAAACTGACAGTAAATAGTTATTTTATGGATTATAAAAATCAGTTGGTATTAACAGGTGCTTTAAACGATGTTGGTGCGCCAATAAGAGCAACTTCTGGAAGTAGTTATAGGTTAGGTTTAGAAATGGATGCAGACATTAGAATTTCTGACAAACTTTCTATCAGACCAAATGCAACTTTTAGTTCTAATAAGAATAGAGATTTCTTTATTACAAAAGATGGCAATACAACGCCACAATCTTTAGGCAATACTAATTTGTCATTTTCACCAGATGTAATTGTTGGTAATTCGTTTACATATGCACCAACAGAAAACTTACAGCTTTCATTCTTATCTAAATATGTAAGTGACCAATTTATGAGTAATTTTAGTAGTGAAGTTTCTACAAATGATGTGTTAGAAGACTATTTTACGTCTGATTTAAATGTTGTGTATACCTTAAAAACAAATAAAATATTTAAATCTGTTGTTTTTACAGCATTGGTAACTAATATTTTTGATACAGAATATGTTGACAGAGGGTATTACTATACTTTTGACGATGATTACTCTAATCCAGGAACGGTAACTACAGTCGACGGAGCAGGATATTATCCACAGGCTACTAGAAACTTTCTAATAGGTGCGACTTTTAGATTTTAATAAATACATCGTTTTACGTCATAATTGACCAAAACATGTTAAAATAGACACAAAACGAGCGGTTTTCAATAGAAAATCGCTCGTTTTTCGTATATTGAGATTTATGGGAAACACACCTGTTATCCTAAATACATACATTAGAATTGACCATATTGATAGCAATCGATTGGTTCAATTCAAGCTTCCTGCATTCTAGATTTTTTATTCAACGATTCCTACTTACTACTTTTAAAAGAAATATATTCTTTTAAAAATCTATCTATTGCTATTCACTATTAAAAATCACAACTTCCTATAATGAGACAACTTAAAATTGTAAAACAAGTCACCAATCGCGATGCAGAATCTTTAGATAAATATTTTCAAGAAATTAGTAAAATTGGACTTATTACTGCAGATGAAGAAGTAGAACTAGCACTAAAAATTAAGGCAGGAAATTCAAAAGCCTTAGATTCACTTGTAAGTGCAAATTTAAGATTTGTCGTTTCCGTTGCAAAACAATACCAAGGACATGGCTTGAAATTATCTGATTTAATAAATGAGGGAAACTTAGGCTTAGTAAAAGCAGCAAAAAGATTTGACGAAACTAGAGGTTTTAAGTTCATATCTTACGCCGTTTGGTGGATTCGTCAAGCTATTATGCAGGCATTGGCAGAACAATCTAGAATTGTGCGCTTGCCTTTGAATAAGATAGGAAGTATTAATAAAATAAAAAAAAAATATGCACGTCTTGAGCAAAACGAGCAACGCATGCCAACCCATAAAGAAATTGCAAAACAGTTAGAAATGACTGAAGCAGAAGTAGAACAGTCTTTAAAGAACTCTGGAAGGCATGTTTCTATGGATGCTCCTTTTAAAGAAGGGGAAGATTCTAATCTGTATAATGTATTACAATCAGGAGACTCTCCAAGACCAGACAGCCAATTAATGGTACAGTCCTTAAAAATTGAAATCGAAAGGGCGTTAGGAACGCTTACTTATAAAGAAGCGAAAGTCATAAAAATGTATTATGGTATTGGTAACGAAGCAATGTCTTCCTTAGAAGAGATTGGTGAAAAATTTGATTTGACAAGGGAACGTGTTCGCCAAGTAAAGCAGAAAGCAATTCGGAGATTACAATCAGGCTCTAAAACACAGATGCTAAAAACATACTTAGGTTAAAAGTCATTCTTTAGAAGGTTAATTTAAGTTATTGATTTTTTTCTGAATCCCACTGCTGATATCCTCCTAAAACATTGATGACTTCGAAGCCTTTTTCTTTCAAAATTTTACATGCCTTTCCACTTCTGTTGCCACTTCTGCAATACAAATAAACGGGCTTTGACTTATTTAACTGGGCAGTTGCTACTCTTTCAAAATCAATATCAAAATAGTTGGCAAAAAATGATGTTTGTATAGCACCTTCTTTTATTTCTTCAGGGGTTCTAACATCCATCAATTGAATATTTTCTTTTGACAATAAAACCTTTAACTCTTTTGTCGTTATAGATTTAAACTCTACTTGTGAAGTGCAGCTCACAGAAAAAAAAATCATTATAAATAAGCATACTAAATTTTTCATTTTATTATAGAGTTAATTTACAACAAGTAAAGTACTTATTTTCCTAATGCTATTTATAAGCTTGATGTATATATTTTGCATATTTTTCTTGCTTTCCCTTATCCCCAGTTTTATAGAACCTAACGGCTTGATTTGCACGCATAAAAAAGTGATCTAAACTTATGATTTCTAAAATTCCACTTCTAAATAAATCATCTCGTACTGGTCCTTTTACGCCAGCTAAATAAAATATAATTCCTTTTTTTTGGCAAAATAGAATACGTTCCTTTAACATTTCTACACCTGTACTATCTACTCTATTTATACTCTCTGCATCTAAAACAATCAATTTTAAAGCGCTCCCTTTATTATCCATCATTTGTTCCAATCGATCTCTAAAATAACTAGCATTGGCATAAAATAATTGTGCATCAAATCTAAAAACCAATACATCTTTATCAAGTAACACTTCCTCAAATCGTTCTTTATTTTTATAAAAATTAGAATTTGGTACTTTTCCTAATTCAACAACATAAGGTCTAGAGGTTCTAAAAATTAAAACAATTAAAGACAATCCTACTCCTATAGTTATTCCAAATTCAATTCCTAAACACAAAGTTGCAATAAAAGTCGCAAGCATTAAACAAAAATCTAATTGATTGGCTTTCCATAGAAAACTAGCTTCTTTAAAATTAACCAATCCAAAAACAGCCACTATTATAATTGCAGATAATACCGTTTTTGGTAAATAATAAAATAATGGCATTAAAAACAATAATGTAATTAGGACCATAACTACCGAAATTAATGCGGCCATACCTGTTTTTGCTCCACTTTCATAGTTGATAGCAGAACGAGAAAAACTAGAAGCACTTGGATATGCCTTAAATAAAGAGCCTACCATATTACTAATCCCTAAAGCTATTAATTCTTGATTTGGTCTAATTCTATATTCATCTTGTTTTGCTTCTAATGATTTTCCAATAGAAATAGTCTCTAAATAACCAACCATTACAAGTGTTAAAGCAATTGGTAATAAATTTCTAATCAAATCTAAATCAAATTCCGGAATTCCGAATTTTGGCAAACCAGAGGGGATATCTTTTACTATGGAAACATTTATAAAGATATTTCCAAAATATTTCATAAGTAAAACTCCAAGAATTACAACCATCAGTGCATTTGGAATTTTCTTATTTATTCTTCTAGCAATAATAATTATGATCATGGAAATCAATCCTATAATTGTTGTATGATAATTAAAATTTCCTAATTCGAACCAAATACCCTGCAAGATAACCTGAATTTGGTCGCTCTGTGCAAAGTCTAAACCTAATAAATTTCTAAATTGATTGAAACCAATAATTAATGCAACAGCAGAAGTGAAACCTGTGATTACGGGTTTGGAGAGAAAGTTTACTATGAATCCTAAATTGAAAATACCCATAATTAGTTGAATTGTTCCAACCATTAAAGCTAATAAAATAGCTATTGAGATATAACTTTCTGTTCCTACAAGCGCTAGCGTAGAAACTCCTGTTGCTACGATAAGAGAATCCATTGCTACTGGACCAATTGCTACTTGCCTAGAAGAACCAAAAATAGCATACATTACTTGCGGCACTAAAGCACAATACAAACCGTAAATAGGAGGCAATCCTGCAATAAGCGCATATGCAATTCCTTGCGGAATTAAAATAATACCAACGGTAATACCTGCAAATAAATCTCCCTTAAAAAGGGAAGTATTATAATTTGGTAACCATTCTAAAATTGGTATTAACTTTTTAATATTCATTTAATCTTATACTTTTAGCTAATTCCATCCTCTTTGCTTTATGTAAGCTAAAACCAAATTTAGAATAACTGTCCCGGATTTTTACCTTTTTCTCTACCCAAATGTTTATAAGCAAGTTCTGTTACTTCTCTACCTCTTGGTGTTCGCATTATAAAACCTTGCTGAATTAAAAAAGGTTCGTATACTTCCTCTATGGTTTCTGTATTCTCACTAACAGCAGTTGCTATGGTAGAAAGACCAACAGGACCTCCTTTAAATTTGTCAATTATGGTTAATAGTATTTTATTATCCATTTCATCCAAACCATGTGCATCTACATTTAAGGCTCCTAAAGCGTATTTGGCAATTTCTATTGTAATAGACCCATTTCCTTTAATTTGTGCAAAATCTCTTACTCTGCGCAATAACGCATTCGCAATCCTTGGGGTACCTCTACTTCTTCCTGCAATTTCAATAGCAGATTCCATAGAGATTGGAACTTTTAAAATATGTGCACTTCTTTGAATAATTGTGGTAAGTAATTCGGTCTTATAATAATGTAATCTACTACTTATTCCGAATCTTGCTCTCATTGGAGCCGTTAACAATCCTGAACGTGTAGTTGCGCCAATTAATGTAAATGGTTCTAGATTAATCTGCACTGTCCTAGCATTTGGCCCAGACTCAATCATAATGTCAATTTTGTAATCCTCCATTGCAGAGTATAAATACTCCTCAACAATTGGGCTTAAACGATGAATCTCATCAATAAACAAAACGTCACGCTCATCTAGATTAGTAAGTAAGCCAGCTAAATCTCCTGGCTTATCTAAAACTGGACCAGAAGTAACCTTTATACCTACTTGCAATTCGTTTGCTAAAATATGTGCAAGCGTTGTTTTTCCTAAACCTGGAGGACCATGAAAAAGTGTATGATCCAATGCTTCTTCTCTTTGATTTGCTGCTTCAACAAAAATTTTCAAATTATCAATTGCTTGATCTTGTCCTGTAAAATCATCAAATGAAAGAGGACGTAATTTTTTTTCTACATCTAAATCTTCATTAGATAAATTGTCACTTTCAGGATTTAAATTTTCATTCATAAAAACAAAGATAAAGGAATTTAATATGATAAAATAATCTTCTCATAAAGCAAAAAACCTTTCCAAATTGGAAAGGTTTTATATGTTTAATTTTATACTCTATGTTGGCTCTTCACCTTCTAATAAAGGTGTTGTTTGTAATACAAAGTCTTTGCCATGTAAATAATCACTGTCATCATCATTTGCATCTACACGTTTACTATAATCATAAGCCCATCTATGAACCTCTGGTAATCTACCTGGCCAGTTCCCGTGAACATGTTCTACAGGAGTAGTCCATTCTAAAGTATTTGACTTCCAAGGGTTTTGTGTTGCTTTTTCACCTCTATACATAGAGATAAAGAAATTCGCAATAAAGAAAATTTGCCCAATACCACCAACTAAAGCAAATAAAGTAATCACCACATTTATATCTGCCAAATCATTAAACATTGGAAAATTTGTATTTGTATAATATCTTCTTGGTAAACCTGCTAAACCAATAAAATGCATTGGCCAGAAAACTCCGTAAGCACAAATTATTGTAATCCAGAAATGCCAATACCCTAAAGTTTTATTCATCATTTTACCATACATCTTTGGAAACCAGTGATAAATACCAGCATACATCCCAAAAATTGCAGAAACTCCCATTACTAAGTGAAAATGGGCTACTACGAAATACGTATCATGTATAGCAATATCCAAAGCTGAATCCCCTAAAACTAATCCTGTTAGACCTCCAGTAACGAAAGTAGAAACTAGACCAATAGAAAATAGCATCGCTGGGTTTAATTGTAGATTACCTTTCCACAAAGTAGTTACATAATTAAATGCTTTTACTGCAGATGGTATTGCAATTAATAAAGTGGTAAATGTAAATACAGAACCTAAGAAAGGATTCATTCCTGAAATAAACATGTGGTGTCCCCAAACAATTGTAGATAAAAATGCAATTGCCAAAATGGAACCGATCATTGCTCTGTAACCAAAAATTGGTTTTCTAGAATTTGTTGAAATTATTTCTGAAGTAATACCTAATGCCGGTAATAATACGATGTATACTTCCGGGTGTCCTAAGAACCAAAATAAGTGCTCAAATAATACTGGTGAACCCCCTTGATAGTGTAAAACCTCACCTGAAATAAATATATCCGATAAGTAAAATGAAGTACCAAAACTTCTATCAAAAATTAATAATAATGATGCCGATAATAATACTGGAAAAGAAACTACACCAATAATAGCTGTTACAAAAAATGCCCAAATTGTTAATGGCAATCTTGTCATTTTCATTCCTTTTGTACGTAAATTTAATACGGTTACAATGTAGTTTAATGCCCCTATTAAAGAAGATGCGATAAAAATTGCCATTGAAACTAACCATAAAGTCATTCCCATTCCAGAACCTGGTATTGCTTGAGGTAATGCACTTAATGGCGGATAAACGGTCCAACCTGCTGAAGCAGGACCTGCTTCCACGAATAATGAAATCAACATTACTGTACTAGATAAAAAGAATAACCAATAAGAAATCATATTTAGAAATCCTGAAGCCATATCTCTTGCACCAATTTGCAAAGGAATTAATAAGTTAGAAAAGGTACCACTTAGACCGGCAGTTAATACAAAAAATACCATAATAGTACCATGTATTGTTACCAATGCTAAATAGATATCTGGATCCATTATTCCATCTGTTTGATGAGAACCTAAAAATGCTTCTACAATTGAAAACGAAGTATCTGGCCATGCAAGTTGCAAACGAAATAACATTGACATTAAAACTGCAATGATTCCCATAAACATACCTGTTACCAGGAACTGCTTTGAAATCATTTTATGATCTTGACTAAAAATATATTTAGTTACAAAAGTTTCTTTATGATGATGCTCTGACATAATATCTTACTTATTTGTAGTGTTTTTTTTATTATAATTTATTTAATAACCTCTGATAATGTTGGTTGTTGAGACAACCATTCGTCGAACTCATCTTCTTCTACAACTGTAATTTTCATTTGCATGTTGTAATGAGATGCTCCACAAATTTTATTACACAATAGTAGATAATCAAAAATATAAAGTTCTTCTCCTTTAGCCCTTCTTATTTTATTAATACCAATAGATTTTTCTATTACCTCTGGTAAATCTCTCATCTCTTGAGTTGTGTATTTCGGAGTAAAACCAAACTGTGTAACCATACCGGGAACACAATTCATTTGTGCTCTAAAATGAGGCATGTAAGCTGAGTGTAAAACATCCTGCGAACGAAATCTAAAATGAACTTTTCTTCCCTTTGGAAGATACAGCTCAGTTACTTGTTTATCATCTGCAGCATTTTTATCAGACATATCTACACCCATGGTGTTCATACCTTTAATAAAGTTTACGTTACCTGTACCCAATGTATTATCTGCACCAGCATACCTAGCTTTCCAGTTAAATTGCTGCGAATATACTTCGATAATAACAGGATCTTCTGAATCCGATAAATCCATTACATTGTTCCATTGCCAAAGACCATAACCAATTAAAACTACTAGAACTACGGCTGGAGTAACTGTCCAAATAAACTCTAATTTATGACTATCTGCATAAAACTTAGCTTTTCTATCTTTACTTCCTCTGTATTTAAACGTGAAGTAAAATATTAAAAACTGCATTATGAATTGAACAACTCCAATTAACCAAAATGTAATGTCAAACAAATTATCGTCATGTTCTCCTTCAATAGAAGCAGATTCTGGCAACATTATAACATTCATGAAGATTAAACAATAAATCATCATTGCGTATAAAAAAGCCAAAAAACCGATGGCATATTTTCCTTGAGCAGCGTTGTCATTATCATCCGCAATAGAACCTCTAAAATCCATGATTCTAGTAATCTGCCAAACGCTTACACCGATTGCAACACCTATAAAAATATAAAATAAAGCTAGCATATTTATCTTTTCTTAATTTTTAATTCAATTATTAGTTAATGATGATCTGTTGAACCTTCTTCATCTGAATGTTCGATATTATAGTAATGAAAATGCTCACTTTCTTTTAAGAAAGGGTTTCCTGCAGGTATTGGACTTACTTTAGAGAATGATCTTAAAGTTGTAAAAATTAACAAACCTACAAAGAAACAGATAGCACTCAATTCTGGAATTCCGAAATACCATTGTGACCCGACCGTCGACGGCATCACCATAATAAATACATCTACATAATGCCCTACTAGAATTACAAAACCTCCAATAAAGATAAACCAAGGTTTACTTTTAAAGTCGCTGTTTAATAATAATAAAATAGGAAAAACAAAGTTCATAACTACCATCCCTAAAAATGGTAATTTATATTCTGAAAATCTCATAACGAAATAGGTAGTTTCCTCAGGAATATCCGCGTACCAAATCAGCATAAACTGTGAGAACCATAAGTATGTCCAGAATACGGAGAAACCAAACATAAACTTAGCTAAATCGTGAATATGACTATCGTTTACTCCAGGCAATGCACCTTTAGAACGAAAATAAATTGTAAAAAATGCGATTACTGTTAAAGCACTAACTAATAAAGTTGCCAATACATACCAACCAAATAATGTTGAGAACCAGTGTGGGTCTAAGCCCATTATCCAGTCCCAAGACATCATCGACTCTGTAATCATAAAAAGAAATAAAAATATGACTGATGCTGTAAAGTTCTTCTTGTATGTTTTATTTCCGTCGTTCGCTGTATCTTCTTTAATAGAACTTCTTCTAATAAAAAACCTGTAAGCATTCCATATTAATAAATATGCAATACTTCTTATTAAGAAACCCGTAGCATTCATCCATCCAGATTTACCATCTATAATAGCATCATAATTGTCACTTGTTGGATCTACAGTACCTTCTGCCATCCATGGAAATACATGGTTTAAATGCATTACCGAAGCTACTATTACTACCAACATAATAATTGAAGTTGGTAATAAATTAGCTGTAATTGCTTCCATCACTCTTAAAATTAAGATAGACCACCCTACTTGAGCTACTCTTTGTATTGCATAAAAAGCCAAGACCAATAAAGTAATTCCTAAAGAGAAAAATAACGCTACATAAAATGCTGACCAAGGTCTGTTTTGTAACTGGTGCAAAACATGTAACTCATGCTCTGCGTGTTCTTTATCGCTAGAAGTATCATGTGCGTCTGCAACAACGTGAGTATCTGCTTTCGCAGTATGATTTTCTAAATCCGCAACATCGTTATGAACAGCTGTTTCTTCGTGCGAAGATCCATGCCCAACATTATGAGAAGCTTCTATTGCATGTTTTGCATCTTTTATAGTCTTTTGAGAACCACTATAAAAACTGAATGCAGTTCCTATAACACCAATGATAATTAGTGCTAATGAAAATGTCTTTAATTTACCTGAGAATTGATACATATCTTTCGTATTCTTTCTTTTTGAATTCTATTTTAACAAATCTGCTCTTAATACCTCTACGTATTGAATAATTTGCCAGCGTTCTTTATATGTTAATTGAGACGAGTGTGAACCCATTACTCCTTTACCATGAATTAAAACGTGATAAATACTTCCTTCTGTAATGTCTCTATCTTTATAATTTGGAATTCCTGCAAATTTCTCTGATGTAGATAAATATCCATTTCCGTCTCCTTTTTTACCATGACAAGAAATACAATATATGGTATACATTTTCTTACCATTGTCTAAATTCTTTTCATTTTTTTCTAAAGGGGAGATCAAAGTTGCCTTTGCTTGGTCGTATCCTTCAATTGTATTAGCAATATCATATGCCGGTGTTCCTCCTCTTGGCAAGGTACCATCCACAGGTTTTCTATTTACAGGGTTTCCACCCAAACCTTTGGCCCCGTCTGTTTTATAAGGAATAGACTCATACATGTCTGGCATGTATTGCGCTTGTCTTGTTTTTTTATCATTACAAGAGTATATACTTGCAACAACTACTAAAGCGATAACTAATTTAAAATTCTTCATTATCTATATATTAGTGCTTATCTACAATATTAATTTCCACAGCTCCTGTTTTTGATAATAAAGCAACTAAAGCCTCCTCATTATTATGCACTGGAATTTCCATTAAAAAATGATCATCCGTAGTTCTTGGATCTGGATTTTCAGCATCTTTAAACGGCCACAGTCTACTTCTCATATAAAAAGTAATTACCATTAAATGCGCTGCAAAAAATACCGTTAATTCAAACATAATTGGCACAAATGCTGGCATATTTTCTATCCATGAAAAACTTGGTTTACCCCCAATATCCATTGGCCAATCCTCAATCATAATATAATTTGTCATCCAGATTGCAAAAGCCAAACCTGTAATTCCATAGAAAAAAGCAGTAATCGCTAATTTTGTTGGAGCCAAACCTAAAACTTTATCTAATCCATGAACTGGGAAAGGACAAAATACTTCTTCGATATGATGGTGATCTGCTTTTACAGCTTTCACTGCATCTAACAAAACTTCGTCATCTGTATAAAATGCATGAATCACTTTTGATGCTTCCATAATTATCCGTTTTTATTATTATCAGAAACTCCGTTAATTGCTGCAGCATTAGTCACTTTAATTGCTGGCTTTGTAGGAATTCCTTGTTCACTTCTCTTCTTGTAAAATTCACCCGAAGATTTTAATATTGTCTTTACTTCCGCTTGCGCTATCACCGGGAATGTTCTTGCATATAATAAGAATAAAACAAAGAAGAATCCTATAGTACCAATAAAAATACCTACGTCTACAAAGGTTGGTTCAAAACGCCACCACGTAGATGGTAGATGTCCTTTACTTAACACAATTGCAATAATATCAAAACGTTCAAACCACATTCCAATGTTAATAGCAATGGAAATAATGAAGGTAATAATGAAACTTCTTCTAAATTTTTTAATCCAAAGTAATTGTGGAATCACGATATTAAAGGTAATCAAAGACCA
>SMNH02000024.1 GCA_006383075.2 Kordia sp. TARA_039_SRF | reverse complement strand
CGTAAGCGACAACACAACCGTTCATTTTAGCAATAAATTTGAACTGGACGGCATGAAATTTCTCGAACCGAATGTACATTTGTTCAGCTTTAACAACCCGTACGGAGCGTGTCCAAAATGTGAAGGCTACGGCGATGTAATCGGAATTGATGAAGATTTGGTCATTCCAAATACGGGACTTTCCGTATATGAAAACGCAATTTTCCCATGGCGTGGCGAAAGCATGAGTTGGTATAGAGATCAGTTGGTCAACAACGCCTATAAATTCGATTTTCCGATTCACAAGCCTTGGTTTGAATTGACCGATGCGCAAAAGCAACTTGTTTGGGATGGAAATGAATATTTTGAAGGATTGCATCAGTTTTTTGCCTTTTTGGAAGAGAAAAGCTATAAAATTCAAAATCGTGTGATGCTTTCGCGTTATCGCGGAAAAACTAAATGTACAGTTTGCGGCGGAAAACGTTTACGCGTAGAAGCAAATTATGTGAAAATCGGCGGAAAAACGATTACGGATTTGGTTGTACTTCCGCTAAAGGAATTAGCAATCTTTTTTGATGAATTACAATTGAATGAACACGATGCGCAAATCGCAAAACGTTTATTAAAGGAAATTAAAAATCGTTTGCAGTTTTTAACCAATGTCGGATTGGATTATTTGACGCTCAATCGTAAATCGAATTCACTTTCGGGTGGAGAATCGCAGCGTATCAACTTGGCGACTTCGTTGGGAAGTAGTTTGGTTGGTTCTATGTATATTTTGGATGAACCTAGTATTGGACTGCATCCAAAAGACAGCGAACGTTTGATAAAAGTATTGCTTTCCTTGCGCGATTTGGGAAATACGGTGATTGTGGTAGAACATGACGAAGACATCATGCACGCCGCAGACGAAATTATAGATATCGGTCCAGAAGCAGGAACAAACGGCGGAAATGTAGTTGCCTTTGGCGATTATAAAAGTATTCTTAAAGCAGATTCGTTGACGGCGAAATACCTCAACAAATCTATGGAAATTGAAGTCCCGCAAACGCGTAGAACTTCAAATCATTTCATAAAAGTAGTCGGCGCACGTGAGAACAATCTCAAAAACATTGACGTGACTTTTCCACTTAACATGTTAACGGTTGTTACAGGCGTTTCTGGAAGTGGAAAAAGTTCATTGGTGAAAAAGATTTTATATCCTTCATTATTGAAAGAAACTGGCGGTTATGGTGAAAAACCTGGTCAATTCAGCAAATTAGAAGGAAAATATAGCAATGTAAAACATATTGAATTTGTTGACCAAAATCCGATTGGACGCTCCTCGCGTTCAAATCCTGTGACATATATCAAAGCGTATGATGATATTAGAGCGCTATATTCAAGTCAGAAATTATCCAAAATTAGAAATTACAAAACCAAGCATTTTTCATTTAATGTAGATGGCGGTCGTTGCGAAACCTGTAAAGGAGAAGGACAAGTAACGATTGAAATGCAGTTTATGGCAGACGTGCATTTGGAATGTGAAACGTGTGGTGGAAAACGCTTTAAAAAAGAGGTGTTGGAAGTAACGTTTGAAGATAAGAATATCGACGATATTCTTACGATGACGATTGACGATGCCATGGAATTTTTCACCAAACACGAACAGAAGAAAATCTATCGTAAATTAAAACCACTGCAAGATGTTGGTTTGGGATATGTGACATTGGGACAAAGTTCTTCCACGCTTTCTGGTGGCGAAGCGCAACGTATCAAGTTAGCATCGTTTTTAGTAAAAGGAAATACCAAAGAAAAAGCCCTTTTTATCTTTGATGAACCTACAACTGGATTACATTTTCACGATATTAAAAAACTCCTCGCTTCTTTTGATGCGTTGATTGACAAAGGACATTCTATTATTGTGGTGGAACATAATATCGAACTTATTAAATGTGCCGATTACATCATTGATTTAGGTCCAGAAGGCGGAAAAAACGGTGGGACTTTGATTGCAGAAGGAACACCGGAAGAAATCGCAAAAAATAAAAAATCGTTTACGGGAGCATATTTAAAGGAGAAATTATAAACCTTCACATCAATACACAAAAAACGTTACTACAGACAGTATCACAAACGACAACGGCACTACAAATAGCAGATAAATAAAGATGAGGAAAAACGACTTAAAAAACGTTTTAATGTAACCTTGCTCATAAAAATGCTTCAAGCTGATGTATAAGTAAATGAGCATGGAAAGCAAGAGTAAAATGTCAATCCAATCGGGAATATCGATGATTAAATTTGTCAAAATAATAATACTCGATGCCAAAAATATAAAGGCAAAATAGTAAAAGCTAAACACCATGTGATGCGCGAATCGTCCACGTTTTCGATAAAATAGTTTTAATAGCAACGCAAAAATTGGAATCAAGAAAAACATGGAGATTGGTATGGTATCCATAAACACTTTTGAAATTCCGTCGCCGTGCTTTTCTCTCAGTTTGATAAGTTGTTTCCCGATAAACTTTCCAAACCAACCATCGGATTCTTTATATCCTATTGATTTTAGTTTTTGATCCATGCTAGCGCCTGCTACATATAACGAATCGAGTTTGGAAGTATCAAAATCGAAACCAAAAAACGACCCTTTTTTTACTGAATTTTCAGGTTCTTTTTTGCGCTTTTTTTGCAAAGAATCTGAGTTGATACTATCGTTTCTTTTTTTGTTTTCTTTTAAAAGCGCTGTTATTTTTTGGGTGAGAATACTATCTTTTTCTTCCGCATTTAACAAATTGGTTTCTAATACTTTTTTTAGCGAGTCTCTAATTCTTGCCGTTTCCGCCATAATAGCGCGTTCTTCTCCAAAAGCACTTCGTAAACCTGATTCAAATTTTTGCCGAGCCGATTGTGTTGAAATTGAAAAAATAAAGAAAAAAATAATGGACGTAAACAAATAAAATTGCGCAGGATGTAAATACATCAAGCGTTTTCCGGAAACGAATTTTTTCGCCAAAAAACCTGGACGCGTCAATAAGGGAATAAAACTCCTGAAAAAACGTGCATCTACCGAAAAATAGTTCATTACGGTATTGTGAAACAACACGCGCATGTTCAATTTATCATCTACTTTTTGCCCACAATTTGGACAATACTTATGATAAATCGTCAATTGATATTTACAATTTAAACAGTGTTTCTTTTTGGCGGACATGGTTTTGTTGGCTGCTTGGTAGTACAAATATGCTAAAATCTATTTACAATTCTCTAGTACATCATCAATAGATGTGTAATAATCTAAAAGTAATTATGAAAATCAGTGCAAAAAATAAAAAAATGTTACACTTTTTTGATTCTGATATCAAAGTTCTTAAAAAACACAACTCCCAAATCATTTTAAAATTATGATAATTAAACAATTACATTTTTGGCATGAAATTGGTTTTATTCTTAGCAAATAGCGCACGCCGAAAAGCTAAAGAGTAGGCATAACCCTAAAAGTACAGATTATGAAAAACTTTTATCTTTTATTCGTAGGATTGTTACTTAGTGTAACAACTACACAAGCAAATGTTATGAGCGACCAAATGAACGGAAGCGAAAACGGGTTAACCAATCGCTATCCTTATGCACAACCAATTCAATTTGTAGAACGCGGTGTCGAATTTTTTGTCTTCCTAAATGGAGAATTCGACTTTAACACACATCCTGTCAACTACAGAAGAACGCGAAGAAGTACTATCAACACTACTTTTGGCGCGCCAGGAGTGCGAACTCGTGCAACTCGTTACAATACCAGAAATATTGGAGTTCGTGTAGAACATGATTTTAATGGAAGAGTTCGAAGAATTG
Source organism: Kordia sp. TARA_039_SRF (assembly GCA_006383075.2). Taxonomy (GTDB): domain Bacteria; phylum Bacteroidota; class Bacteroidia; order Flavobacteriales; family Flavobacteriaceae; genus Kordia. The sequence continues at coordinate 16,515 of SMNH02000024.1, read as the reverse complement.
GAAACTTATTCATCAATTATGACCGTTTTGGTAGAGTAAAAAGAATTGGCTCCATTTATATGCGTTACCATAACAGACACGGAAAGTTACTGCAAATTGGAGGTTTGCAACTACAATACAACCGTTGGGGAAGATTGGTAAGACAGTCTGGTATTGTAAAACCAATTGTAGGTGTGAGTGTTGCTGGTTCTGGAACTCATCACAACCCAAATATTGACGATAACTTTCAGCAAGGACACAATATTCCAGCTGATGATGAAGATCTGTATTACTACAGAAATAACAATAGTAAGTCTAAAATAAAGAAAGGAGTCAACTAAACGTATCTATATAAAATCCCGCACTTCGCGGGATTTTTCAATTCAAAAGTTCTATAAAACAAAAACCTCGTGAATTGTGTTAAGATTCACGAGGTTGCTTTGTTATAGTATAAAGAAAACGCTCCAATTATTTCTTCGCTGTTCGCCATTTCTTTGACATAAAGAGCCAACTAAACTACAAAATTTATCATATCAAACGATTATAACTAATTTTCTTTACGTCAAATCATAAGCTTCACAGCACTACTATATTTAGATGTCTAAAATAATTATTTGCAACTACTTTATAGTATGGAAAAACCATACTTTACATCGGTTAATAAACTCGTCAACCAGCAGTTTTTAGAAAATTCCTGTCTTTGGCACGCTGTTTGGTTACTATTAAATGAATATTAAAACCTAATGTTATGAAAAAAATACTCATTGCTTTAACAGGACTGTTTTTCTTTACGGTTGCTACCGCAGAGGCAAAACGGATAGATACCACCACAACCAACGCATTCTTTATAAACGGAGCGGTAACGTTCGTTGAAAATGGAATCACGTTTTCTGTGTATCACGACGGAGAGTTTGATTTTTTCATCAATCGTTTGCACCCAAATATTAACGCCAATGTAAATGTGGGCGGACTGCAAATTACCTTCAACTCAGGATTTGACTACAATCCTTTCATTCAATATGACGATTACGGCGCTATCATTCAAATAGAAAACACTCCTATTTTTTATGATTATTACGGACGCGTCTTCCGAATTGGAAATGTAAACCTTAATTACAACGGATTTGGAAACTTAGTGCAAGTTGGCGGATTGTTCCTTTATTATGATTCGTATGCGCGTTTTACACATACTAGAGGTTTTATCAATCCTTTCAACAGATATTACACATATCCAGTATTTTATAACGATTTATTCTTTAGACCAACAGTAAATTTCTGTCTAGTAAGCGTAAATCCATATAGAAGATTTTACACACCAATTCGATACACATTCTGTTCGCCTTATAGAAATAATTTCAGATTTAGATATGCAAGAGCGCGTATTGGACACATTTACCACAGCGCAGCGCGTATCAATACGAATAGAAGAAATATTTATAGAAATGACCGTAGAGTAACGCGTAGAAACGATGCTGCCATTTACAACACACGTAGAACAGTAACGCGTACAAATAGAAACACACGCAACACACGTCAAGCAACAACTCGCGGAACAAGAGCTGAAAATACACGCGCAACTAGAGGACAAAACACACGTTCGGCAACGACTAGAAACGGAAATACACGTGGCACAGTTCGTGGAAATACTAGAAATACGCGAGACAATGTACAATTGGGCGGAGTTCGAAGTAGCAATAACAACAACACACGTATTAATCGTGGAAACACCAGAACTCAAAACAATACAAGAGCTACTCGTGGAAACACAAGGTCCCAAAATAATACAAGAGCGACACGTGGAAACACAAGGTCTCAAAACAACAGTGTACAATCAAATTCTACACGAAATAATACTAGAGCTACTCGTGGAAATTCTCGTTCTACAAGAGATATGAGAGCAACCCGAAGTACGCGTAACAATAATTCGGTTCGCAATAACCGTAACTCAAACAGAAGAACTATTGCAAAGCCAAGTAGAAGCAATTCTTCAAGAGCTACAAGATCAAATCGTTCTTCAAACCGAAGTTCAGCGTCAAAACGTTCCAATCGCTCACAGCGAAAAGCTACGAATAGTAGACAACGAGGTTCAAGAAAACGAAATTAATAGATAGTTGTTCAAATTGTAATACCAATTTAACTTTAAGATGCGACTTTAGAAGCGAAGTTACTTTGGTGGCTAAGAACGCTGTGAATGGTTTGCATAGCCATAGCTACGGAAAATTTTCACAAGGCACTTAGATGCCAAATGAACAAGCTTATATGTCGCATTTTAGGGTTAAATTGGTATAAACCTTACTTGATGTGAAAATTGAGTAAGGTTTTTTATGGAGTCATTCAATTAGAACTTATTTCTTCTCAAGAAAGTGAATTTTAAAAACCTAAAAATCAGTTGTTTATTTTCTTATTCTTTACTTGCCCAAAGAATACTGAATCAAGTTCAGCACAGGCATCAACAAAAGAAAGGGCACTTTTAGTTCGTGAGTTTTCTATTTTAAATAAAGGAACTCATGAATCTTTGATTTCCAGAGGTGTTTTTGCTTTTCTCTTTAAGGAGAAAACCAAAACCGCATGAATTTTTCTAAATTTCTTCCAAGGCTTCAGAAATTTTTAACGAAAAATTCCTGCTACACTGCGGAAAAGAAAAAACTCTTGTTAATTTTATGTCTAACTCACATAAATTTAGATAGAATGTAATAGCGTTGCTAATTTTTTAGTTAACGCTTTGCGCGAATACTGCTGCAATCCGATGGGTGACGTGTGTAATTTTTGCTGCTGAAATGCTTCGTAATACGCTAAGATTTGCGTTTTGAGTTTCGCTTTTTCAGTGTATAAGAAATAAGTTCCTGTATTGGTCTCTTGAATAATCTTTGCAATATCTGCGTCTTTCGGACCAATTCCGATAATCGGTCGTTCTGCCACCATATATTCAAACAGCTTTCCTGCAATGATTCCTTTAGTTTTTTCTGAATCAATTTCAATGACCAATAATAATTGGGAAGCACGCTGTAATTGCAAGGCTCTTTTATGCGAAACATAACCGAAATAGGTTGTATGAGCATCCAAATCAACTTCACGAATCGCGCGTTGTATGCGTTCGCTGATAACACCAGCAAATTGCAATTGAAAATCTTTTGCAAAATCGTCACGCTCCTGAATTAATTCTGCCAACACTTCCCATAAAACTACTGGATTTCTATCCGAAAGTAACGAACCAATGTGCGACAGTGTAAACTTTGCATCCATCGGCGTTCGTTCGCATTTTTCAACATCATAACCATTAGTAATGACATTTATCGGTTTATCGGTTAGTTTTGAAAATTCATCTTTAGTCGTAAAACTTGTCGTTACAATTTGGTCAGCAGTTTGCAATACTTCCGCTTCCAACTGAATGTGTTTTTGCTGTGATTTTTTAGTCAAGCGTAACTTTTCATGATAGCCGATTCGCGTCCAAGGATCACGAAAATCTGCCAGCCACGTAATTGCTAATTGCTTTCGTAATTCGAGTCCAATCAAATGCAAACTATGCGGCGGTCCAGTAGTGATAACAGTTTCTATGTTATTTTCTGTTAGATACTTCTTTAAAAATTTCACCGAAGGTTTCACCCAATATTTGCGCGCATCAGGTATAAAAAAGTTTCCTCGAATATAGAGTAACAGCTTTTCTACTAGCGATTGTTTTTCTTTTGCAATAATACCGCGACTAATTTTTTGAGTTTTCTTTTTCGAGAATAGTTGTGCAAACTCATACGGCTCAAAAATAGACTGCTTAATGATGGTCATATCCTTTGGAATATCTTCTGAAAACGTTTCGTCAACAATAGGATAACTCGGATTTTTAGGTATAAAAACGATGGGTTCAATATCAAAATCACGCAAATACTTCACGAATTTCAACCAACGTTGTACGCCTGGTCCGCCAGCCGGCGGCCAATAATATGTAACAATTAATACCTTTTTAGCCATAATTTTGAGGAGAATTATGCTGTTGTTATTCCGTTGTCACTTTCTTTTTGTGCCAAAATTCATAGTAAATTCCACCCAAAATCAATAAAAATAAAATAATGGAACTTGTCAGTGATATGCTGATTCCTTTTTGGACTACAGTAGGTTCAAATTTGAACTCTATCGTATGTTTTCCTGCGGGAACTTCCATACCTCTTAAAATGTAATTTACGCGATAATGTGGCTCTAATTTTCCATCAATATACGCATTCCATCCGTGTGGGTAATGGATTTCAGAAAATACCGCAAAACCGTGCTCTTCGTTTTCTGATTTGTATGTTAAATGCTCTGGTGAATAGTCTACCAATTCAATTTTTGCCAATGAATCTTTTCCATAAGTTTCTTTGATAATGCCTTCTTCCGCTCTTGATTTTCGAAAAACTACTTCGTTTTTCGTGTTCAAACCATACAGTGACAGCATTTCATCATCAGCCGTATCTACAAAATTGACGTTTTCAACAAACCAAGCATTTCCATTCGGATACGGATTTTTAAGCGCAATCGCTCCTGCTCCATCTTGACTTTGACTTCCTTCCAAACCTTGAATAATATAGCGAACATTCAACATGTTCAAAATATTGATGTTTCGCTCGTTGACTTCAAATTTTCCATCATAATCTAAATAAAAGTCATACACTTCTTGAAACTGTCGTGGTTTTGCCGCGTGATAACCGCCAAGCGTATTGTGGAAAAATGCCGTACGCGAGTTGGCAAGTCGCAATCTCGGTTCAAACACACGGTAATGACCTTTGTCTTTTAAAATTTGCTTGTCAACATCTAAGGTTTTGTATGGAAAATCAAATTGTGCTTTGCTTACAAATTCTTCTGTATTTACATAATTTCGAGCAATCGGTACCAAATCAAACAATAACAACGCTGCAATTGCAATCGTCACAATGTTCTTGTTGATTTTCTCACGAAGGTAAGCAATCAATACGCCCGCAGTTAGCAAAATTAATACCAACGCACGCAACGCATCTTTGGTTAACATTGCCATACGGTCTTCCTTGATAATTTCCATAAATTGCTGCCCATTCAATCCTTGCTGAGTGAACTGGTATGCGTAATAATCATCGTTTAATCCTGTAAAGGAAAATAATGACGATTTAAAGGCAATCAATGCTAAAACAACACCTGCAAAACCTACCAAACAGTATAAAATCACCTTTTCCGTAGCGTCTTTCTTTTTGTCTAATGTTTCTTTTTTGAAAAGATAAGCCAATGCCAATACTCCTAAGATTGGAATGCACAATTCGAGCACGACTTGTATGGACGAAACGGCTCTAAATTTGCTGTATAGCGGAAAATAATCGAGCATCAAATCGGTAAGAAAACTTAGGTTTTTTCCCCATGAAAGTAAAATTGACAGAACAATTCCTCCAAAAAGCCACCATTTGGCACGACTTCGCACTAAAAATAATCCTAGCAACGCCAAGAATATAATCACAGCTCCTACATACGCTGGCGCTGCAATAATTGGTTGGTCGCCCCAATAGCCTGGAAGATATCTCACAAATTCTCTTGCAGAACCTGCAGGAACACCTAATTGTACTAGATATTTATAAGCTTCGGAACTGGTTCCAAAATCTTCTGTGTTTCCGCCACCCATAAATCGTGGCATCAACAAATTGAAGGTTTCCATTTTTCCGTAACTGTACTCCGTAATATATTCTTTGGAAAGTCCTTTGCGTTCTTTTTTGCTGCCATCAGGTTTGATAGTCAATTCACTTTCGCCACGAATACTCCAATCGGCATATTGCTTGGTGGTTAATAAATTGGTTCCGTTGACGCCAATACTTAAAAATACAGCAACGATGAGCAATCCGACAGCTTTAAAAAAGTGCGGTAATTCTTTTTTCTTGTAGAAATCGATAAAAAATACAATTCCCATCACCATCACTAACAACATTAAATAATACGTCATCTGCGGATGCGAGGTCATTATTTCTAACGACATGGCGACAGCAGTGAGTAAAAATCCCCAAATATATTTCCGCTGAAAAGTGAGCAAAATTCCTGATAAGACTAGTGGAAAGTAAGCAATAGCATGTGCTTTGGCGTTGTGACCAACGCCCAAAATGATGATAAAATACGTGGAAAATCCAAAAGCAATAGCACCAAGTATGGACAGTTTCCAGTCCACTTTCATGACCAGCAACAGCACGTAAATACTGAAAAAGTATAAAAACAGGTAATCTGCAGGACGTGGTAAAAATCGAATCGTTTTATCTATACTTTTGATGTAGGAATGTGGATAGCGTGCTCCCAAAAGATATGTTGGCATTCCACCATACGCATTGTCTGTCCAGTACAATTCTTCTCCTGTTTTTTCACGATAATCGTTTTGTTTTTTTGCCATTCCAGCATACTGGATAATATCTTGCTGTTGCATTTTCTTCCCTTGCACAACAGGATAAAAGTATGCTAATGACATTCCTATAAACAACAATAAAGCAATGGCATGCGGGACATTTTTTTTATATCTAAATTCACTTGGTGTAATTTTTAGCGTGTACAGATAAAAGGCAATATACTAAACCTTTTTAGAATGGTTTTTAGGTGTGTTTTGATAAACGTCAGTCAACTTCTTCGAAGTCAATATATTCTCCCACATTTTTTGATGGTTTTCTATTGGGCATTTTATCAATGGTTGTTTCTCCTTCTTTGGTACGTTGTTGCTTTTGATTTTGCGCTTGTTGTTTGAATTGCTCTGAAAAACGCTTCTCGGCTTTTTTGGCGACATAGCGAATCATAAAAGGCGCAAACAATCTGCCTAGTATACGCAATGCGTACATGACTAAAATTATGATAGCTAATGTTCTCAGTAATCCCATATTGTATTATCAACTATATTTTTTCAAAAATACAATTTATGTGGATTTAATATCGTTTTTACTAGATAAAAAACTATAATTTTATGTAGTTTTGGCTTAACATGTTAAAATTTTAAGAAAAACATGCATTCCTTTATTTTGTAAAGTTGCATCCATGTTTTTTACGCTCACGAAACAACTTAACGACTATATGAAAACAACATTTTTTTTAACAATTCTTAGTTTCTTACTTTGCACATCCGCAGCGTTTGCACAATATACAGATGTCATCAATTCCAATCGTCCTGGAGCTTCTGTTGGCGCGTATGCTGTTGGTAAAAATGTATTGCAGTTTGAAACAGGTATGTTTGTAGATTTTCAAGAACATAAAAAACTCAACACTGAAGTAGATGCATTTGGACTCGATTTTGCCTTACGATATGGTTTGTTTAAAGAGCAATTGGAAATTCGCTGGGAAGGCGCGTATCAGTTTGATACCTTTACAAGTAACACCACTATTCCGCCTTTAGAGTTTAATAGAAATGGCTTTTTATCGCATACTATTGGTGCGCATTACATGATTTATGATCCGTATTTAAAGTCTGAGTTAGAAAAGCCAAATCTATATAGCTGGAAAGCAAACAATTCATTCCGTTGGAAAGATTTAATTCCTGCGATTGGTATTTACGCTGGTGCGAATTTTGTGTTTACAGATAATCCTTATTTTCCGCGCACAGAACCTTCTGTGAGTCCAAAAGTAACCTTGGCTACGCAAAGTCACTTTGCAGGTCGATGGGTTTTTGTGTCAAATATTACCTATGACCGTATTACTTCAGATTCAAAAGAATTGAGCTATATTTTAACCTTAACACATGCGTTTGACAATCCGAAGTGGTCTGCTTTTGTAGAGCATCAAGGAATTGACAGTGATATATATGCAGATGCTCTTTTTAGAGCTGGTGGCGCGTATTTAGTGGGAGAAAATTTTCAGTTGGATGCCTATGTTGGTGCTGGTGTAAAAAATACCCCAACACGCGTTTTTGCTGGTTTTGGACTTTCGTATCGCATCGATGCTTGGCATGAAGATGAAATCATTCCGATAGACGAACAAGATCCGAAAGGAGAAGAACCAAAAAAGAAAAAAGAAAAAGAATTGGAAAAGTTTGAAGATGATGGAAACATCCATTAATTGATAGTCTTTGTAGCAACCAAATTTTCAGTGAATGATTGAAGTTAGAGAAGTAGCCAATAAAAAGGAATTAAAAGCATTTATAAAATTTCCATTTCGTCTTTATAAGGATTCCAAATATTGGGTTCCGCCAATTATTAAAGATGAATTAGAAACGTTTAATAAAGATAAAAACCCTGCGTTTTTAGATGCAGATGCCCAATTTTTCTTAGCGTATAGAAATGGAGAAATTGTAGGTCGCGTTGCCGCAATTATCAATTGGATTGAAGTGAAGGAACAAAAACTTTCCAAAATGCGTTTTGGCTGGTTTGATATGATTGACGACGTAGAAGTTTCTGGCGCATTGTTGGATAAAGTCGCTGAAATCGGTCGCTCACACGGATTGGAATACATGGAAGGTCCGGTTGGGTTTTCAAATTTAGATAAGGTTGGTGTACTGACAGAAGGTTTTGATCACATTGGTACAATGATTACTTGGTACAATCATCCGTATTATGAAAAACACCTAATTCATCACGGTTTGGTAAAAGAGAAAGAGTATTTAGAAAATAAGTTTCCCTTTTCTAATGTAAAACCAGAATCGTTTGAGCGTGTGCAAAATTTGATTAAAAAGCGCTATCAACTACGCCCGCTCAATTTTACAAAAACGAAAGATATTTTACCGTATGTAGACCAAATGTTCGATTTGTTTAATGAATCGTATGCTTCGTTGGCGTCTTTTGTGCCGATTAACGACATTCAAAAAGAGTACTTTAAAAATCGCTACATCGGGTTTATCAATCCTGAATTTATAAAGTTTGTTGTTGATAAAGATGATAAATTAGTCGCGTTTGCCATTGTGATGCCTTCCTTTGCGAGAGCTTTACAAAAAGCCAAAGGAAAATTGTTCCCTTTCGGAATTTTTCACATGTTGAAAGCTCGAAAAAATCCTAAAAACATCACTTTTTACTTAATTGGCGTACATCCAGAATATCAAAACAAAGGATTGACCGCCATTATTTTTATGGAATATTACCTCACGTTTACAGAAAAAAACGTGCAAGAATGTATCCGAACTCCTGAATTGATTGAGAATACTGCAATTCACCAAATTTGGAAACATTTTAATCCTGTGACGCATAAACGACGTAAGACGTATAAGAAAGATTTATAGACCGCTGCGCTTTTAGATGATTAGAACATGCTTGTGCACTTTTAGGTTTTGGGTGTTAGGTTTTGGGTTTTAGTTGTTTTTTGTTGTCTGTTTTCTGTTGTTTGTAGTTTCAAATTTTCGTCTTGACTCTTGGTTAAAAAAACAAAGAACGAAGAACAAAAAACGAAAAACAAAAAATTAAAACGCCGTCAGCACCTCATCAAACGGAACTTCTACTTGTGTTCCGCTTTTCATGTTTTTTACGATACAGGTATTGTTTTTGAGTTCGTTTCCTCCAATGATAATCACATACGGAATATCGCGCTTATTCGCGTAATTCATCTGTTTTTTCATGTTTTTATTATCTGGAAATAACTCTGCACTTTTTCCTGCTTCGCGCAATACTTTGATAAGTTTTAACGATGCCAACGCTTCTTTTTCGCCAAAATTCACACATAATACATCTACTCTATCTGAAACGGTTTCTGGAAATAAGTTTAATTCTTCCAATACCAAGTAAATTCTATCCAAACCGAAAGAGATACCAACACCACTAACATCTTTTAAACCAAAGATTCCTGTTAAGTCGTCATAGCGTCCACCACCGCCAATAGAGCCCATATTGACACCTTCTGGAGCAGCAACTTCGAAGATGGCACCTGTGTAGTAATTTAGTCCGCGTGCTAAAGTGATGTCCAAGTCTAATGTAGCCGTTTCTATACCTAGTACTTCAATGGCATCAAAGATAAATTCGAGTTCTGAAATTCCTGTCATTCCTTCTTCTGAATTGGCTAATAGTTCTTTGAGCTGTGTCAGTTTTTTGTCTAAATTCCCTGAAAAGCCGAATAAAGGCTGTACTTTTTCAATCGCTTCCGCAGCAATGCCTTTTTCCAACATTTCTTTCTTTACACCATCTTCGCCGATTTTATCGAGCTTATCTAGCGCGACTGTAAAATCGATAAGTTTGTCTTTTGCGCCAATCACTTCTGCAATTCCCGAAAGGATTTTTCGGTTGTTGATTTTAATCGTAACACCTTTCAATCCAAGATTGGAAAATACTTTATCATACAATTGTACAAATTCCACTTCCTGCCACAGCGACGTTGAACCTACCACATCCGCATCGCACTGAAAAAATTCACGAAAACGTCCATTTGCAGGTCTGTCTGCGCGCCAAACTGGCTGAATTTGGTAGCGTTTGAACGGAAATGTAATATCGTTTTGGTGTTGCACTACATAGCGCGCAAAAGGAACGGTTAAATCATAACGCAACGCTTTTTCAGACAAGGAATTGGAAAAACGTGCTAAGTTTCCTTCTTCCAACGCTTTTAAATCCGCTTTTTTGACTTTATCACCAGAGTTTAAAATCTTGAAAATTAGCTTATCACCTTCTTCCCCATATTTCCCTGTTAAGGTTTCTAAATTTTCAAAAGACGGTGTTTCAATCGGTTGAAATCCGAAGTTTTGAAAAGCCGATTTTATGATATTAAAAATATAGTTACGCTTTGCAACTTCTATCGGAGAAAAATCGCGTGTTCCTCTTGGTATGCTTGGTTTTTGTGCCATGATTGTATATTGTGGCGCAAATATAAGTCTATTTTTTAGGGATTGAAAAACTGAAAGATGTAAAGATTGAAGATTTCTAATTTTTCCAGCAGTGGTTTATTTAACCACAGGCACTTTTCGCCAACCGTTTTTGGATTCTGAGAAGTCTCTTGCGGCAAAACACCATATAATGACTTTCTTTTTGCCAAGCCATTCCTTGTTTTTGGCTTTTCTGTACAAATCGATTCTGACGGAAGTCGTTCCCGAACCGCGTACGCCAATCAAATCTACATTGAGTCCTAATTGCGCCGCTAAAGCATCGGTAAAACCTGCATTTTGAGCTAACATATCGCCGCCAGCGTGAAAGATTAAAGTATGACTGTCGCCCATAATCAACACTGGCGAGTTTTCGTCAATTTTTGAAGCTTTTTGAAATGTATTGAGGGTAATCTTTTCTTTTCCCAGACTAGTATTGGCTGTAGTTTTTAAATCGCCTTCTATGTAAATGGTTTGTGGTGTTGGTTTTTCTGTGAGATTTTTTCCTGTATAATTTTGATACCAATTTTGCTTTTTAATCGCGTTTGAAACGTTGGTACTCGCGACTTCGATTCCTTTTGGATTCCAGTGCGAATCTTGTTTGCAATAGACTGAAGTTCCTTTTGCTGTTTCTTTGTGAAACGCTGGAAATAAATCAATCACTTCCACGCCTTGACTTCTCAACTCTTTGTAAAGATTTTTATAGTGGATGGCTAATTTTTGATTGTTTTGTACAGATGCATCCACTTTATTAGCGTTAATCATCGCTTTTGGCGGAACTGGCATTAGATATAACTGAATGTCTTGTTTTTTCAATTGATTGTTAAAATCGACAATAGCAGGAATGGGGTCTTTTCTATCAGGATTCGTACATACAGCCGTTTTCGCCGCAGCGTCACCATAGAATTTTCCTTTGGAAATGTGTGATAACTCCGAAGTCAAAAACAACCAACCTTCTTGTCCAACAACTGTTGTCGAGGTTGCTTTTGCCGCTTTTTCTTTACATATTTTTTCAAAAGATGTTTGCGCAACACTTGTAAAACATCCCAAAATAGCTAATGTTATAACAAGAATATAATTTTTCATTTTTTATCGGTGTTTTTATATCAATTACTTCGGGGCAATTTACTCTCGATTATCGAGTAAAATTCCCCAACAAGGATCTTCAAAAGACAGATCATCATCTTGCAATTCGGAACGATTTACAGCACCATACGTTTCTGAAAAGTCATTCCAATTGTATAGCGTGAGCGTTACTTTTTGTCCATTGCGCAAGCGCGCAGCATCGGTCCAAACGTTGTCTTTCATACTGGCTAAATATACAACAGATTCTCCTAAAGCTTCGCCTGTTTCAACATTTTTCAACGCTGTAATATGCGCCGACACAAGATGATCTTTGTATGGAACTGAATTCGGAATCGGCACTTGACTCGTTTCACTTACAATTCCTGTTACAGTGACGAATTGTTGTTCTTTCGGGACAAAAAAGTTGGAAATATAGTTTTCGTTCAAATCCATGTGTATCATTTTCCAATCCCCAAAACTCAATTCGCGTGCCGCAAATTCCCAAATCACAATTTTTTTTCCCGCCAAACGGTCTTTTCCACGTTTCAATTCATTGGAAAGCGCTATTCGTGTGGCATGAGCGCCAGCATCGTTCATTTGTATGCGATCTACTGGTTTTTGCATGTAATTGCTCAATTGTTCGGAAAGTCCCGCAGCATTTCCCCAATTCATGATTTCTGACGAGTATATATTGGCGTAACTATCACCTAAAAATAGAATGTCTGATTGTGAAAAAGGTTTGAATAAAAAGTTTTCATTGAGCACTTGCATAATTGCTACTTTTTGCGGTTGTATGTACAAGTTTTCTTTATCGATATGAAGCATGTCTACGATGTCTCCGTAGTTTTCTACTGTGATGTTTTTGGTTGTGTATTGTGTCGTTCCTTTCGGGATGGAAATACTGTCTAACAGTCTTGTTATTTCTTGAGCGACCAACTCCATCGCTTTTGGCGTCCAATGTGTATCGTGTTTTAGATATTTTTCTTCTGTAAACCCCTCTTTTTCAAACAATTGAAACACATCACAAACCAAAATCTTATGTCTGCGCAATGTGTTTATAAATTTAGCATACGAGCGATTGTTTAGAGCCTTTTCCCCATTTTTTAGCACAAAAGAAGCTTTTGGCGGTGCAGGAACAATCATGAGTTGAATGTTTCGTTTTTCCAATTGCGCTTTAAAGTCCAAAATAGCATTGATTGGATTGGGTTGTATTCCTTCTGCAGTTCGTTTTTTAAGTTGTGCTGGCTCTAAAAATCCCGCTTGTGTTAGGTATTGATTGGCGTGTTTGTAATAGAAATTTTCATCCGAAATCCACGCGTTTTCATTTCCTGTTTGGAATGTATTGAATAATACAGATTGCATCACAGGAATCATGGTTTTTCGCAAAATGGAATTTTCTTCAATCCTGGCTTCTAATTCTTCTATCTGGTTGCGTACTGCTGTATTTGTTTGTGAAAGTGTTTCAAAAAGTGAGCTTGTTTTTGTTGTTTCCGTCGTCGTTTTTAGTGTAAGCGGCGTTTCGTTTTTTTCTGCAAAGAAAAATTGCACAAGCATCCCAGAAATCAACAATATTATAAAAAACACAAACAACAATAGTTGATTGCCTTTAGAAATGGTAGTTTTCCCAATTTCTTCCATCGCAATCGCTTCTCGTGTTTGTTTTTGTTCTTTTTGTGACATTGCTTAGAATATAAAGTAGATAAACGGATTGAAATCTTGCGTCATCAGTGTTAGTATTGAAAGTATCATTACAAATAGTATCCAAAGTGATTTTGCGAATGTGATGTTTTTAGTGAAATTCCACGTTTGTGGAAATGTCCAAACCACTATTCCCGCAAGGATAAAATTGATAATATAATACGGGTTTTTGATGAGAATGTTATTTACAGCATCAATTTCCATCGCTGAACTGCCGCCAAACATCGCTTGTAAATAGTTGATGGCGCTCGGTAAATCGCTTGCTCTAAAGAAAACCCACGCGCAAACCACAATGATAAATGTGAGAATGATTCCACCGATTTTTGGTAGTTTTTGATAGAAAGCTTGTTTGTTTGCCAATCGTTCCAACGCTAAAAATATACCGTGAATTGCTCCCCAAATCACGAAATTCCACGACGAACCATGCCACAATCCGCCGAGCAACATTACCAACATGAGGTTGATATATGTGCGCGTGTTTCCGTTTCGATTCCCGCCTAGCGGAATATATAAATAATCGCGCAACCAAGTTGATAAGGAAATATGCCAACGTCGCCAGAATTCTGTGATGCTTTTGGACGAATACGGGTCGTCAAAGTTTTTGGCAAAGACAAATCCGAGCATTAATCCCAATCCGATTGCCATGTCTGAATACCCGCTGAAATCAAAGTAAATTTGAAACGCATACGAAATGGCGCCGTACCACGAGTTTAAAAATCCAACATCAACCGCATCAAAGCAAGTATCTGCAATTTTCCCACAGGGATTTGCCAACAATACTTTTTTTGCCATTCCTAAGCAGAAAAAGGCAATTCCTCTCGAAAATTTTTCTAAGGTATGTGTACGATGTCGCAACTGATTGGCAACATCTTGAAAACGAATAATTGGTCCTGCAACAAGTTGTGGAAACATAGAAACATAGCAAGCAAAATCTACAAAGTTTCGAATTGGTTTGGCGTTGCCGCGATAGATGTCAATGGAATAGCTCATGCTCTGAAACGTGTAAAAACTGATTCCTAACGGCAGTACCACATTCATAATACTGTTGGAGTCAATTCCTTCCAAACCTATAAATGACAGCAATGCATTGTAGTTTTCAACCGCAAAATTGAAGTATTTGAAAAATGCAAGTAGTGACAAATTGGAAATGACAGAAATGGTAACTGCCCATTTTTGTTGTTTGGTGCGTTTTCCGCCTTTTTCCAGACTTTCTATAGGTTTTGACCAATTTTTTCCCCAACGCTCCGCGATAAACAATCCGCAAATGTAATCGATAATCGTACTTCCCAACATCAATACTACAAACGCAGGATTTGCCCAACCATAAAATACATAACTTATGATGGTTAGCGTAAGATGGCGTAACTTTTTGGGAGACACATAGTACAATAGCAGTACTATTGGCAGAAAGTAAAAGATAAAAAAGTAGGAACTAAAAACCATCGATTTTTGCTATTTGGGTGATAGTACACTTATGTTAATTTCTTTAATCAATTGTTTTCGCTTGATGCCTTTAAAAGAAACTATCAGCTTTTTTGTATCGATATTGGTATTGAGGTTGAAATATACCGTTTCAAGGTATCCATCTTTTACATCATTAGAGCGTAAAAACCTTTTTTCTTTTCCTGCATAGTTGACTACTACATGTCCAAAGCCCACAGAACGAAATTCAAATTTTACTTTGAGTATGCTGTTTTTTGGAACATTTTCTATCGCCGGAATGGTAATGGTCATGTCTCCACCATCACTTTTAACGCCGTTTTTTCCAAGTGCCCTGATGTATCCATTTTTTTGTACAAGAAATGGTATTCCTGGTTTAACTTCAGGTGAAAATTCTACATACGTATCCCAATTATTTTTTTGAAGTGTGACGATTTCTTTTTCTTGAAACTTTTTTTGAGTGATACTCGCTTCCAGCGGAATTACAGGAACCGTTCCTTGAAATGATTGCGGAAGTGCCACATATACAATGGCTCTTCTATTTTCTAAAAATGAAAGCCCTTTTTTGTAGATAAGTCTTCCAAGTCCAATACCGCCACTTCTGTAATACACATCGGGTTGTATGCCTGTTTCATGAATAAAGTAATGTGGAATGCTTCCTCCGCGTTTGATAGATGGAAAGGCTAAAAAGGAGTTTCCAATAAATAAAAAAGGAGACGTATTTGTATCATAATGTATAGGTACTACATTTTTTGTACTATCTAACACTGTTTTGAACGAAATCATTTTACTGCTTGAAAATGCTTTGTTTCCTTTTGGCCAGCGATAGGATTTTCCATTGCGTACACCTACTGTATCTTTTAAACTCGTAGAAATTTTAGCAACTTTATCATATTCTTTGTATCGTGCTAAAATTTTCTTGAGTTCTTTGGCTACAATCCAAGAAGTTGCTTCTGCTGGATGTGTTTCTTCAAAATCATTATACCAAAATAATAGTGGATATTTTTCACGTTCTTCCATAAGTCTGGGCAAAATATCATGCACTTCTACTCCATTTTTTAACAAATCGAGTGTGACTTTCATCGCATACGGATTCACAATACCATCGGAAAGTTTATCGCTGAAGAAATCACCTGAAATTTCTCCTTTAAAGGGAATTCTGATAACGATAAGGTCTATGTTGTACTGTTTCAAATAGGTATGAAAACGCGTCATGGCTTCTACAAAATTGCCTTCATTTTGTTCAGCATAGGCATTTCCCGCGGAGAAAAATGAATTACCAATCCATTTTGACAGTTTTGCTTCTGTCGCTTTTGTATATTCTGCTTTAAAGTTTTGAATGTCTTTTTCCCATTGTTCCCATGAATTACCGTGTGATTGCAATAGTTTTTCGATTCGTTCAATTTCAGATTGTATCTTTTTTTTCCGAATGCGAGCTGCTTTTCTATCTTTCGGTAATTTGCTGATAGTAGAAACCTCGTTGTTTTTCGTTTCAACGGTTGCTTTGGCTTTTTTGGAAGAAAATTGTTTTATTTTTTTGGCTTCAAGCGCATAATACACTTTCATATCAAAATCGTCCACCTGATCGACCAATTGTGTTTGGCGCACTTCTGCTG
>SMNH02000023.1 GCA_006383075.2 Kordia sp. TARA_039_SRF | reverse complement strand
GGTTCATTTTTTGCGTTGTAAATTTACGAAACGATTTGTGCATCAAAAGTAATGTGCATCACAAATCGTAAATTAAAATTTATAAAATGATTTTAACCGATAAAAAACGCTGTACGTGGTGTGGAAATGACCCGTTGTATGTGGCGTATCACGATGAAGAATGGGGCGTTCCTGTGTATGACGACGAGCGACTGTTTGAGTTTTTAATTTTAGAGACGTTTCAAGCGGGTTTGAGTTGGATTACGATTCTGCGGAAGCGAGAAAATTTCCGAAAAGCGTTTGACAATTTCGACTATAAAAAAATTGCGCAATACGGCGATGAAAAGTTTGAACGTTTGTTGAATGACAAAGGCATTATTCGAAATAAATTAAAGATCAAAGCTACCATTACCAACGCACAAGCGTTTATGAATATCCAAGAAGAGTTTGGTAGTTTTTCTAAATATATTTGGCAATTTACAGATGGGAAACCGATTCAGAATGCTTTTAAAACGAGCAAAGAAGTGCCTGCAACTACGGAGATTTCAGATAAACTGAGTAAAGATTTGAAGAAAAAAGGCTTCAAATTTGTAGGTTCTACCGTCATTTACGCACACATGCAAGCTACAGGAATGGTAAACGATCATACAACAGATTGTTTTCGCTATGAAGAATTAAAAAATTTGGAATGAAAAACGTTGTTTTACTACTTTTTTTGACATTTTCAGTGTGCTGTACGGCGCAACAATCGTATAAATACGAAAAAGAAGAGCGCATTGAAAAGAAAATGTTTCCCCAAAAAGGATTGGACTTGCTGAACAAAACACTTCCTAAAAAAGTGAAGAAAGTCAAATATTATAAAGAACGCGACAGTGTAAAAATCAGTTACGAAACCAAACTGAAATTTAAACGACAGTATTACAGCATTGAGTTTGATGAAAAAGGTGTATTGGAAGATGTAGAAGTGAAGATTAAAAAGAAACAGATTCCCGCAGAAACACGAGAAAAAATTGAAAACTATATGCGCGATGCCTACGATTCGTATCGTATTAAAAAAATACAGCGGCAATACAACAATACCAACTCCATTGATGCCGAAAAAGTGTTGCAAAATGCGTTTTCCAACGATGTAAACAGCAACCATTTTTACGAAATCATTGCGGAAGTGAAAACAAAAAAGCAACGCTATTTTATTGAAATCACGTTTTCTAAAAATGGCGATTTTACGTTGGTAAGAACTATTATTCAAAGCTCGTATGACCACATCTTGTATTAAAAAAATAGCTTTTTGGGTGTTTTTTTGTAGCTTGTTTTCCGTGCATGCGCAAAATGATTTTACAACTTTTTTTGAACCTTCGGTTGCAATAAATCATGGTGTAAATGATAGTTATAAAGTGAATTTTGCTACAGTTGCTCGAAATTATGTCTATCGCGATGATGCTACTGAATTTACCGTACGTCACTTGCAATTGGTTCATTTTTCTACGTGGAGTTTTAACTCGAATCACAGCGTGAGTGCTGGAGTAATGTACCGTTTCCGAGAAAATTTTGATGATAGAAGTAACGAATTGCGATTCACACAACAATACAATTATACGTATCGTCCAAATATTGTACGTTTTGGACATCGCCTTCGTACGGAACAGCGTATTACCACAAATGCTACAGTGCATCGTTTTCGCTACCGATTTACCATCGATTTGCCTCTTTCAGGAGAAAAATTAGACATTGGCGAACCGTATTTTGTCGCAAATGCCGAATCATTGCTGAGTGTCACAAAAACAGAAACGCCACAAATAGACCAACGCTTTGCCACGCAAATTGGTTGGCAATGGACAGAAAATGTAAAGTTTCAAACAGGTTTGGAATATCGTTTTGAAGATTATAATACTACTACACGAGAGATTTTGTTTGTGCTTACGTCGTTGATTTTAAAAATTTAAGCAATAAAAAAGTCAGAAGCATATACTCCTGACTTTCTACAAACTTTTATTTTACGTAAACGTGCTAAAGATTAGTAATCAGCTCCACATTGTAAAATTCCAGACGGTCCCCAACAAATGGTTTCAATACTCAATGGTTCTGCTGGTTCCGCTTCGCATTTACAGTAAGTTTTCGTGTTAGGAGCAGCTCCAACAAGCTTTTCTTGCTTAAAGTTGGAAATTGCCTGTTTGTTTAGCTTTAAACTTTTTAGGTTTTTTCTTTTCATAATATAAAATTTAAAAGTTATAACTTGTAGTTCATGAAAAGGAAAAATGTTACCCAGAATTAAAAAAATTAACTTAAAAACGACAAAAATAATTCTCTAGGAATTTCGTACGCGCCCAAACTTTCTAGATGATTGGTGTGCATTTGACAATCAATAATTTGACAACCTTCAGCTTGAATTTTTCGAACTAAGTGAATAAATCCAAATTTACTCGCATTGCTTTCGTAAGCAAACATACTTTCACCGCAGAACACACGTCCTAAATTTACGCCATACGCGCCGCCTACTAGCTTTTCATCGCGCCACACTTCTACGGAAGTGATGTATCCCATGTTGAATAATTCAATATACGCTGCTTCCATTTCGGTAGTAATCCAAGTATCGTCTTGTCCAGGACGTCTTATCATTGCACATGCTTGAATTACTTGTTCAAAAGCGGTATTATAAGTCACGGAAAACGGTTGACGACGCAATAGTTGCCGCATGCTTTTTGATACTTTTAATTCGTCTGGAAACAACACCATTCGCGGGTCGGGCGACCACCAAATAATAGGTTCATCTTCGCCATACCAAGGGAAAATTCCGCTTTTATATGCTAATAATAAACGCTCAGGTTGTAAATCGCCACCAATTGCCAAAATGCCTTCTGGTGAAGTTTCTGAGACTGGTGGAAACGCTATTTTATCTGTTAAAAAATACATGAAATTGCTATTTTCTGGAGCTTTTTATAAGAAAACAAAAGGTAATGCTTTGATTTTTAGTATTTTTTCGCCAATTTTGTAATTAGTCTTGAGACATCTAAACATTTATTTTTCATCATTGCTTTTTGAATTAGTGTTGAAAGACTAAAGCCTAAAACCACAACATTAAGTCCCGCTTTTCGGGACTTTTTTTATGCGCTACAACAGTAATAATCCTAAAATATATACAGCAATTCCGACTGCCATCAAAATAATCGTGTACGGTAATATTTCCTTAGCTTTTAATCGTGTGATGCCTAATAACGGTAATGCCCAAAAGGGTTGCAACATATTTGTGATTTGATCGCCGTACGACAATGCCATGACTGCTTTGGGTAATGGAACGCCTAATTCTATCGCGGATTGAATTACAATTGGACCTTGTACTGCCCATTGGCCACCGCCACTTGGCACAAAAATATTTACCAATCCTGCGCTGAAAAATGTGTAAATCGGCAAGGTGGTCTCATTCGCCACAGCGACAAAACTATCCGAAATCATTCCAACCATTCCAGAACTTTTCATGATGCCCATAATTCCAAAATAGAGCGGAAATTGAATTAAAATTCCCGAAGTTCCTTTGATGGCTTCTTCTACCGCATTTAAAAAACTTTTAAAATTTCCGTGCAACACAATTGCCAATCCCAACATAAAAAAGTTGAGCATATTGGGAGAGATTTTAATATTTGATAACGAACTTAAATTTTGCGCATATTGAATAAAAAACACCACTAAAAGCAATACTCCAAACGAAATGGCAACTACAGAAGAATGGTCTAACTTTTCAGCGCCTTCTAGCGTTCCTTTGTTTGTTTTGTCGAATTGATATGTTGGTAAATTCAGCTTTGTAGGTGTAGCTCTTTTTGCCAGAAAGCGTAATACTAGCGGAATTAATACGAGTAAAATCCCAAATAATAGTAAATTCCACCAACTAAAAATAGTACTGCTAGACGTGATGACTTCGGGTACTTTTCCGTATTGATCAACCGTTAATACACCATTCATCATTTCGAGTAAATGTCCTTGCTCTGCTACTTTTGAAGGCGCCGAACCACTGATACCGCCATGCCAAACCATTAAACCGACATAACCTGCCGCGCCTACGAGCGGATAATTGATAGGAATGTCATGTGCTTGTGCGCGTTCACCGACTTTTCTAGCTAAAATTGCACCGAAAATCAAACCCAATCCCCAATTAAAAAACGCAACAATCATGGTGGTGACACTCACCAACACGACTGCATTCGTAGTATTGGTAACTGATTTTGTCAACGTCATGATGAGTGAATTCATCGGTTTACTCAACACCAACACATGTCCCAAAACGAGAATTAACATCATTTGATAGGCAAAAACTAACAAGCCTGAATTCCAGATGCCATCTTCCCAAAACGACAACACGTTTACGAAATAATCAAAAGTACTGGCGGCTTCTGGTCGTGTAAAAAAGGTTGCCAAAACAATCGTCAATACGGTCAACAATACCGCAATGGTAAACGGTGAAGGCAAATAGCGTTGAAAAATGGTTTCTATGGTTTTGGTAAGGCGCATAGTTGATTTTTGGGTGAATTTACAAAAATATTCACTTAGATTTTTAGACTGCTTTGCTGTTAGACTCGTTCCTGTGTGTACAGGAGTTTTTTAGATCGCTTTGGTGTTAGATGTTAGACTGCTTCGCTTTTAGGTTTTGGATGTATTCTTTCTGGCGAAGGAATTTGGGTAGCTTTTTTTGCAATCTTTTCGATTGCCTTACTTTTTCTGCTTTTTCCTTATTTTCTTCGGACAGTTTATGTTTTTTTGAAAAGCCTCAATTTATTTTTCGTTTTGAATTTTAGAATTAGTAGTTTTAAACAATTGCTTTTTGCGATGAATTTCAATTAAAATCAATCAACCAAAAAAGACCACTATGCTGAAAAAATTATACGATTTTAAAAACTTTAAAGGTGATTTTACGGGCGGACTCGTTGCTGGAGTTGTAGCACTTCCGCTAGCATTAGCATTCGGAGTACAATCGGGAATGGGTGCTACGGCAGGTTTATACGGCGCTATTGCTGTTGGAATTTTTGCAGCATTGTTTGGCGGTACTGAGACGCAAGCCAGTGGTCCCACAGGTCCTATGACCGTAGTTTCTGCTGCATTAGTTGCTATTGCATTGAACGGAGGTGACGTCATTACAGATAATGCCATGAGTATTATTGTAGCTACGTTTTTATTGGGCGGAATTTTACAAATTATTTTTGGCTTTTTAAATATTGCCAGTTACGTTAAATACTTTCCCTATCCCGTCATTTCAGGTTTTATGAGCGGCGTTGGGTTGATTATTGTGATTTTACAAATTTTTCCCTTCGCGGGAATGGGCTCTTCGAAATCGACTGTCGCAGTGATTCAAAATTTTCCGAGTTTGTTTACGGACGCAAATGTGTATGCGCTTTTATTAGGAGGAATTACCATTGCTGTATATTATCTTTTCCCAAAAGTTACCAAAGCCATTCCAAGTGCGTTGGTCGCGTTGATTGTAGCTACGCTGATTGCGTATTTTATGAAAATGGATGTTCCGCTGATTGGTGAAATTCCTTCAGGATTACCTTCTTTTCAGCTAGGTGGTATTTTGGAAATTGATTCCAGCGCGTATGCAACTATTGTAGAATATGCCGTAGTATTAGCAGTTTTGGGAAGTATTGATTCCTTATTGACTTCTGTAATTGCAGATAATATGACCAAAACCAAACACAATAGCAATCGCGAATTGATTGGTCAAGGAATTGGAAATATGATTGCTGCTGCGATTGGTGGAATTCCAGGAGCTGGTGCTACTAAAGGAACAGTGGTAAACATTAACGCAGGTGGAAAAACGAGAGTTTCAGGAGTCATTCACGGACTGTTTTTATTGGCTGTTTTATTAGGATTGGGACAATTAGCCGCGCACATTCCGTTGTGTGTTTTGGCTGGTTTATTAATTCCGATTGGATTTAAAATTGTCGATTTTAAAGGCTTGAAACACTTATTAAAAGTCCCAAGAGCTGATGCTGTCGTGATGATTTTGGTATTGCTAATCACAACTTTTGGAAGTTTGATTCAAGCTGTTGGAATTGGAATTGCGCTGGCGTGTTTGTTGTTTATGAAGAAATCGGGAGACATTAGCGAGAAAGGCTTGGAAGTTGGAAATGTTGCGGATATTGACGGCGCAAAGCCATGGCAGGACGAATTAGAATTTTACGAACACTATAAAGAAAAAGTGATCATCAAGCACTTATATGGATCGTTATTTTTTGGGTTTACTTCCTATTTTAAGGATCAAATTAATCTATTGCCAAAAGACATCACAGCGGTGATTTTTAGAATGGACAGGGTTCCGTATATGGATCAATCGGGTTTGTATGCCTTAGAAGATATCATCTTTGATTTGCGCGCAAAAAATATTGAAGTCATCATTGTCGGATTACAAGAACAACCGTGCGATATGTTAAAAGCTGTAGACATCATTCCTGATTTAGTTCCAGAAGAGGATTTATTTACAACCATAGATGATAGTTTTGAGTATTTACGTGGAAAATTGAAACAGTAATAAGTTTTGCAATCTTATTTAAACTTCCCCAATAATCTTTAATTAAAAAATATACACTATGCCAATAGTATTTAATATTTATGCTTTATTTCAAGCTATTATTGCAGTTATAATCCTGTGGGTTATCAATTTTCTAATTTCGTTGTTAGGTTATGATTATAACTTGATAGGTGGTACAAAAGAAGCTTTTGTTTCCTTACAGATTCTAGCATTAATTACGGCTTATTTGGACGTAAAAGGCGTGAAAGGAAGTTTGTTTTTCTTGCCTACATGGATTGCACTTATTATTGGCTCTATAGTCGTTTTTAATATTACTCACGACACAGAAGTTGTAAGTAATCAAGCTTTTCTCTATTTAAGTTCTTTGCTCATCATTATGATATATTTTAGACTTAACAGAAAAGAATTGAAGAAGAATTGGATAAAACGAAAAGAAATACTACAGGTATTAAAATCTAAAATGAGCGCTAATGATATCTCAAAAAGTGATTATTGGAAACTTGCTTCTCATTTGTACTACAAACCTTCATACTTATTTCTACACGCCAATTCGGTGTGGTCTTTTTTATATCCAGATGTGATTACTGGAGATGAGTTTCTTAAATTTTATCAAGAATTTATAAATACAGTTGACATAGAATCCATTGAAAGTAATAGATACAACCGATGGACACATCAATTGAAAAAATCTTTACATAGTGCCAATAGGTTTAGTGAGTATCAGCATGCTACTCTTAGCTTTACTAGGTTTGCAAATACGATAGATTTTATGAATGAAGTATCGAAAAATAGTTAAAAAAGCTACCTAACATATTGATGAAAGGTAGCTTGCTTTTTTCTACAACCTCTTGAGCCGTAATTAAGTGCACTATTAGTGTATAATTATGTAAATCGTCGTGGTCTTCTTCTTTAAAGTCATTTCCTGTCGATACTCTGTCATTGCGAATGTTTAACTCAGATACGATGCATCAATGAAATAACTACGATTCTTGCCCTTCTATCTGTTGTAATTTATTCATCTTCTCAATTAAATCACCCGTAATGGCGACTACGCTCGATTTTGGAATGTTATCTGCATCAAAAGGCCACGTGCTCGTCGGGTTTTGAACATCTTTGGTTTGTTCGCCTGGATGTTGTACACTTAAAAACAAGGTTTTTCCATCAGGAGAAAACCAAGGACCGGTCAATTCTGCATCGGTTGGCGCAGTCACGACACGGATGACTTTACCTTCATCTTTTCCATAACGTGGAATCACGAATAAACTATTATTTTTAAACGACATATACGGTTTGTCTCCTCGGTTCATGGAACTTCCAGACATGTCACTCGTAATCCATAAATTCCCCGACATATCAAACGCCAAGTTATCTGGACATGAAAATCCGTTTTCTTCTCCACCAGCTATAAATGTAGACGCTTTAAATGTTAAGGAATCATATTTTCCATTGGTTTCTTCAATTTTAAGAATTGAACCGTGAAAATCACCTTTAGGTTTGTTATTTGTTAAAGAGACAAACACATTTCCTGTAATTGGATCGATTTCAATATCTTCTGGACGATTCAATTCTGTTGCTCCAAGAATTTTAGCCGCATCTCTCGCTCTTATTAATACTTCTGTTTGATTTTTAAAATTCGCTTTCAATAATGGTTCGTTTTCCCAATCAAGTGCTAACCATTTTCCTTTTTCTGTATCAGCTACATACAATGTCCCTTCTTTGAGCGAACTTGGTTTTGAAGAGATAAATTTATATAAATGTTCGCTGTTTTTATCGTCTCCTGTGTAAGCGACTACACGTTTATCTTCCAATTCGTATAAAGTGCAACATTCGTGTGCAAATCTTCCTAAAGCAACATGTTTTTGAGCAGAACCATCTTTCGGATTAATTTCAACGACCCAACCATAATGCTCTGGTGAATGATTATAAAATTTCTCCCAACCATAGTAATTACTTGGTATTCTCGCAGGTATCCCATCTTTGTCATATTTTATCTCTCCAAAGCAATTGTCATAATTTTCTTCACAGGTCAAAAATGTATTCCAAGGCGTAATCCCACCAGAACAATTGCTCAGTGTTCCTATTGCTGTTGTTTTTCCTGCAATTGGTCTGTCCCAATTAAATGCAATAGGCGTTTGTGCTGTAATTCGTCTGTTATGTGGATCATTTTCTACCACATTCCATTTGCCGTTTTCTTCTTTAATTCTTACAATTGTTCCGCCAACACTATACATTTCTTTATCCACTTGTTCTTTGGTTCGGATTTGATCAGCATCTCGGTAATTATACCCAGAAACATACAGCTGATTCATATACTCGTGATTTACCCAAAGTAATCCATCTTTCGGATTTTTTTCATCAAAAGGAATAAAACAAGTAAAGTCGTTGTTGTCGCCAAAAGTGTCTGTTGTATTAATTTTATCTCCGCGTTTTATAATGATATCGTATTGCAATCCATTCGCGAGCAGCAAATCATCTTTATCAGAAGCTTCAATAGCCTGTAAAGCAAGACCTTTTAATTTTTGTAATACATCTTTGGGTGTGTTTTTAAATTCGGCTGAAGGATTCGTAGTATTTCCACAACTAATTAAAAATTGCGGTATAATGACAGTTCCCAAACTTGCTTTTCCTAAAAAGGAGATAAAATTTCTACGACTGTATTCCATTTGATTGTATTTAATTGATGTGATAAAAATACTTTTTTCTTTAATTAATCTGAACAAAGTAATGTATACTTTCTTCTTTTAATTTTACATAACAAATTTAATGCAACATAGTTGCATTAGCAAATTATTTGTAATTTTGTAATTCAATTAATTAAAAAAGAATTGAATGAATAAGGAACAAATTGAATTATTAGGTGACAACCACATTGCTTCTAGCCCTGAAACTCCATTACGCCCAGATGCTTTTGATACATCTGATGATGAGAAAGTTAAAAATATTCAAGAATATTTTGGGATGATCATGCAAGAGTTGGGACTCGACCTTACAGATGATAGCTTGTCAGGTACTCCGTATCGCGTTGCTAAAATGTATGTAAAAGAATTGTTTTACGGTTTAAATCCTGCAAATAAACCAAAGCTTTCCACCTTTGAAAATAAATATGAATATGGTAAAATGCTAGTTGAGCAGCAAATCACTATTGATTCTTCTTGCGAACATCATTTTTTGCCAATCGTCGGCTATGCTCATGTTGCGTATGTTCCAAAAGATAGAGTCATTGGACTTTCAAAAATAAATCGTTTAGTTGATTATTATGCGCATAGACCGCAAGTACAAGAACGATTGTCTTTACAAATTTTAAAAGATTTGCAAACAGCTCTAAATACCGAAGATGTTATTGTAATGGTAGTTGCGAAACATTTGTGCGTTTCTTCTCGAGGTATTAAAGATAAAAACAGTTTTACTACAACAGTAGAATTTGGCGGATGCTTTGAACAGGATGAAAAACGGCAAGAATTTTTAGATATAGTAACAAAAATCTCAATGTAGATTAAATACAAATGACAGTAGCATATTCCAGCTTGGAAATATAACTATCACAAATAAAGGAACAGAATCCGTATGGAATTTTGAAAACCTAAACGCATCACTTTTAAAAAATTAATAACCATAAAAACTAGTACAGATGAAAAAAATACGTGTATTGGCAATACTACTTCTTACGATTATAGGAGTTATTGCTTGTAAGGAAGAAAAAAAAGATACAAAAACAAACACATCAACAAAGACTGAAGCTTCAGTAGCTACTACAGCTCCCAAAACAAAAATTACTTTAGAAAAACTAACAGGTTCACCATCGTACGCAGATGCAGTGTTAGCTATGAAAGCGCCAGCTAATACAACCATTACCGAAGTTGGCGAAGTTGATTTTAATTTTACTGTAAATAATTACGAACTAGGACAACAAACAGCAGGATCTAATGCTACTTTATTAGCCAATTCTAGTAAAGGACAACATATTCACTTTATCCTGAACAATCAACCCTATTCAGCACATTATACACCAACTTTCAAAAAAGAAATTCCTGCAGGTGTACATCATTTAGTTGCTTTTCTTAGTAGATCCTATCACGAGTCAGTGAAAAACGAAAACTCAGTAGTAGTTAAAAAATTAATCGTAGGTGAAAATCCACAAGATACTAACGGATTAAAGATGGAAGCACCTACGCTTATTTACAGTAGACCAAAAGGCACATACAAAGGAAAAGATACAGAAAATTTACTGTTAGACTTTTTCGTACTAAACACAAAACTTTCCGAAACAGGACATAAAGTTAAAGCTACTATCAATGGTGAAGCATTTACAATTACAGAATGGGTTCCGCATGTAATTAAAGGACTTCCCATGGGAGAAGTGACAATTCAACTAGAACTGATTGATGAAAACGGAACAATAATTCCTGGTCCTTTTAATAGTGTAACAAGAACAGTTACACTTACTGAATAAGTTTTTGGTTACATATACAAAAGCCTATGATTATGATAATCATAGGCTTTTGTAGTTTATTCGTTTTTATTTAATTAAAAAGGTAAATCGTCGTGATCTTCTTCTTTAAAATCGTTTACGGGTTCAAACGCATCTGCTGGTGGCACTGGTGGCATTCCTGCTGGCGGTTGTTGCTGTAAACTTTCAATACGCCATCCTTGAATAGAGTTGAAATATTTGGTTTCTCCTTGCGGATTTACCCACTCGCGACCACGTAAGTTGATACTGATTTTTACAGGTTGTCCCACTTGAAAATTGTTCAATAAATCTGTTTTATCTTGTACAAATTCCACCATAATGTGCTGTGGATATTGCTCTTCCGTCGTTACGACTACTTCACGCTTTCTAAATCCATTGTTTCCAAACGTCTGCGTTTCTCCGATTACTTTTATTTTTCCCTGTACTTCCATGTTATTTATTTTGCTAATAATATTTTCCAAGCAGTCATCACATCTCCTTTTGCTAGAAACTCCTGTGCTGCTTTATGATTATTTTCTATTGTTTCTGATAAATTGATATCAGTTGTTTGTGTAAATTCTTTGATTTCTTCTGCTGTTGGTAGCTTTTCTACATTTCCTAAAATTCCCAAGTCATTTCCTGTGAGAACCTTGCTATTTCGAATTTCTGCGGGAATTTGGTCTACGCCGATTCCCAACGTAGCAATCGGTTTTGGAATTTCGAAAAATCCGTCACGTGCTCTGCTGTAAAAACTTCCGCCTGCTCTCGCCACCAAATCAATTTTGTAATGATCAATCGTGCCACGCTCGTTTAAGACCTCATCGTGAATATGAATTTTGACCACTTCACAAATGATTAAATTTCCAGCACCGCCTTCATCACCCAAAGCAACGACTTCTTTTACAATACATTCAAATTGCGCAGGCGATTCTGCCACACGAAACGGTTTTACTTTTTCAGATGGCACCATGGTCAATCCGGCTTTTTCAAACTCGTTCACACCTTTTTCATATTCTGTACTGCTCAACGACATTTGCTGCACAATAGCATGATTTACCACATTAATCACGACTTCTTTCGTTGCCAAAGCATTTTCCAACGTATGTTTTGTGGTATTGTTACGAACTCTTCGCGCAGGCGAAAAAATCATGATAGGCGGATTTGCACTGAACACATTAAAAAAACTATACGGAGACAAATTCGGATTTCCTTCTGCATCAACCGTACTTGCAAAGGCGATTGGACGTGGCGCCACCGCACCCAATAAGTACGCATGTAGTTTTGCCGTTGGAATTTCTTTTGGGTCTATCGTTAGCATTTTGATGTGTTTAACGCAACAAAACTACTATAAAAAAGCGGAGCATCCAATAATAGTTATCAACGCAAAAGCAGTGTTTTTAACAACTTCGTTTACAATTACGTACGCTCATATTCAAAAGTTCCGTGCTGTCACAATAAAACTCCCGTATTTCGTTTATATTAGTGGTTTCAAAGTATAGTAATGACGTTAAAAAACAGACCTGTTTTAATTCGCTGGATATTGATTCTCGCTTCGTTTGCGATTGTTTCAGGTATTTTATGGAATACGTATATTTTCTTTCAAGAGTTTAAGCAAGAAGAACGCGCCAAAATGGAAATTTTTGCCGAAGCTGTTGCTGAAGTTAATCAGAACTCTCTTCAAGATGACCTGAGTAATTTATCACTGAAAATCATCAGTAATAATACTTCCAATCCTAGAATATTTGTAACAATTGATGGCGTTATGGATGCGCAAAATATGGCAGAAGAAAAAATGTCTGACTCCATTTATCTAAAAAGGAAGGTGAAACAATTTTCTAAAGAAAATACACCAATAGATATTTCTTATTTGGATGAAACTACAAATCAACGCATTAAGGTTGGAACATTGTATTACGGAGATTCAGAAGCCTTAAATAAACTCAAATATTATCCGCTAGCATTATTACTCATTATTGCGCTGTTTGGCGCGGTGGCGTATTTCTTTTTTAGTGCGTCAAAAGCTTCCGAACAAAATAAGTTGTGGGCTGGAATGGCAAAAGAAACCGCGCATCAAATTGGAACACCGCTTTCTTCACTCGTTGGCTGGACAGAGATTTTGAAGTCTGAAAATGTAGATCCTGAGTATGTACGTGAGATTGAAAAAGACATCAATCGCTTGCAAACCATTACGGAACGTTTTTCTAAAATTGGTTCTATTCCGAAGTTAGAGCGATTGGATATTGTGCAAGAAACGAAAGATTCCTATGATTATTTGCTGTCGCGAACTTCCAAATTGGTCAATTTTACATTTGAAGCGCCCGAAACACCGATTTACTGCGACATCAACGCGCAATTGTATAGTTGGACGATTGAAAATATGGTGAAAAACGCCATTGACGCTATGAAAGGAAAAGGCGATTTAAAGCTCGAAATGATTCCTACCGACAATGCCGTAAAAGTGTTGATTACTGATAACGGAAAAGGAATTCCGAAACGAAATTTCAAAAAGGTTTTTCAACCTGGATTTACTAGTAAAAAACGCGGTTGGGGATTGGGATTGTCGCTCGCCAAACGTATTGTAGAAAATTATCATAACGGAAAAGTGAAAGTACTAAAATCTGAGATTGGCAAAGGAACTACGATGCAGATTTTGTTGAAAAGAGTGAGTTAGACTTGTTTTCGCTTTCGCGTGAATCTTTTAGATGTGCTTCACTACGTTCAGCTTTTTAGACTCGCTACGCTCTTCGTATTTTAGTCACAGCTTTGCTTTTAGTATCTTCGTATCGCTACGCTCTTGGTGTTTTGTGAAAACTAATTGTTACCTCGATTCCTATGGCAAAAGCAATTCATCTTTAGTAGAAATTTTAGTTGCTTTATAGGAAGCTGAATCGAGTTCAGCTTGACGAAATACATTCTCAATCTTACATAAAAAACATTGGTACATTTTCAAATTATCAAATTGACACATTTAAAAACCGGCACTTCGGAGTGAATTTACTGCTTATTGAACCTGTCGAAATACAGCAAATTTGTATCGAGAAGTCCTTTGAAATTCAACCAAAAAATCTACAATCATTAATCAAATAAATCCTTGTAGATTCCTGCCTGTGCTGGAATGAAAAAATCAGCGTCATGCTGAACTTGATTCAGCATCACACAAGAAGCGAAAAAATAAGAAAATCAAAAATCTGCAATCATTAATCAAATAGATTCCTGCCTACGCAGGAATGACAGCATTAAGAAAATCAAAAATCATTAATCTTAAATCGGCAATCGTTATTCCTTAAGTTCAGCGCGGATTTTGGCTGCGACTTCTTCAAAAGCTTCTGGCGTAAGTTTTTCTTTGTTTTTAAAGTCCATGCTTTCCATATTGTGCAATGGAATTAAATGCACATGCGTATGTGGCACTTCTAATCCAATTACGGTAATTCCAACACGCAAACACGGAATGGCTTTTTCAATGGCGATTCCTACTTTTCTAGAAAATTTCATCAATCCCATATAGGTTTCTTCCGAAAGGTCAAAAATTTTGTCAACTTCTTGTTTCGGAATGCACAAAGTATGTCCAACTGCATTCGGATTGATATCTAAAAAAGCGTAATAATTGTCGTCTTCTGCAATTTTATAGGAAGGAATTTCTCCATTAATTATTTTGGTAAAGATAGATGCCATAAGTTGAAATTTGTTGGATGTAAGATAAAAAAGTTCTGTCTATTTTATATAGAAAAATCCTTTTTTAACACGTAAAAAAGGATTTTCTGAATGTATTGTTTTGAGCGTTTAGTTACGCGTAATTTCTAACACTTCAAACTGTATCGTTCCGTTTGGCACTTTTACATCGGCTATTTCTCCTACCGATTTCCCCAACAGCCCTTTTCCGATTGGAGACGTTACAGAAATTTTGCCCGAAGCCAAATCAGCTTCACTTTCGGCAACTAAGGTATAAGTTACTTCCATGCCATTTGCAACATTTTTTATACGTACCGTAGAAAGCACCAATACTTTTGAGGTATCTAATTGACTTTCATCAATTACGCGTGCAAACGCCAATGTTTGTTCCATTTTGGAGATGCGCATTTCTAATAATCCTTGTGCTTCTTTGGCAGCATCATATTCTGCATTCTCACTCAAATCTCCCTTGTCTCTTGCTTCTGCAATGGCTTGTGAGGCTTTTGGTCGCTCAACACTTTTTAAATGCTCCAATTCATCTCTCAATTTTTTTAGACCTTCTGCTGTATAATAAGATACTTTACTCATAATTTCTTCGTTTTCTATATGTTGATAGATTTTGGTTCTTGCTTAATGCACACAGTAACTGTGTATTATAAAACGCAAAAAAATCCCATTGAACACGGGATTTGTAAATACAAATATAAGAAAATATTTAAAGTGCTTCTCTATCTTCGCTTTTAAAAGAATGATTTGTGTAAATTGCGAAACTTTTTAATTATGAAAGAAATGAAACGATTTTTATTGATTTGTTGTGCTGTAGTATGTCTATTTTCATGCAGTTCGGATGATGGTGGTGTAAATAATAATCCGTTTATTCCAAATGCGCTGGTACAATACCAGTTAGACTTAGCCTTGCCTTTGTTTGATAATTTACGTTTTGCTGGAGGCTCTGCTTATATTTCTAATGGCGGCGGCGTTCGTGGTTTTTTTGTGTTTAATTTATCTGGCGATCAGTTTTTTGCGTGGGAAGCAAGTTGTCCAAATCATACGCCCAACAACTGCTCAACCATGACGATTCAAGGTGTGTTGGCAACATGTTCGTGTGAAGATTACGAATATAGCTTAGCGACTGGTCAATTATTGAATCCCGTAGAAGGACAAGATAGTTATCCGATGATTAATTATCGCATAACGAAAAACGGCGATGTGTTGACTATTAGCAATAATTAGGTGTTCACTTCGGCAGGCTCAGTGTAAATAGGTGTTGGATGTTAGGTGTTGGGTGTTGGGTCGCTTCGCTCTTTGTTTTTTAGTTTTTCAAGAAATTCTTAACACGTAAACTCATAAACATCTAAACTTATAAACTAAAAAAGCGACTCTTTCGAATCGCTTTTCATAAATTTCTATACTCTTTTTTAGAATTTTAACGTCATTCCTACTAAAAAGTTTCGTGTGGCTTGCGGATAGAATCCTGCGCCTTCAATCGTTGTTACCGTTCCTGGATTTGAGAAATCATCATCATACGTAAAGAAATAACCGTTTGATACATATTCTACATCAAAAATATTATTGATTAATCCCGTAAAGATGATGGACTCGCAAAATGTGTTTAGCTTCACTTCGTACACAAAATTCAAATCGTTGGTAAAATAGCTGTCCAATCGAGAAACTTCGGAGTCAATATTCCCCATAAATTGCTCGCCAACATATTTTGACAATAAAGAAACTTGGAAGTTATGCAACGGCTTATACGTCATGATATTTCCTGCGATGAAATCTGGAGAAAACGAAATATTGGTGTTACCTAAATTGACCAAACTTCCATCTTGCGACGCAATAAAATCAATGTTTTTGTTCGTGCTAATCGCCATGTTTGGACGTACTGAAAATTTATCGCTTAATTTAAACGACGCATCAATTTCCAACCCTAAACGATAGCTTCTTCCGCTATTGGTTCGCAATGGCGTTCCTGTATCGTCCAACGCGCCCGTTAGTACCAATTGGTCGTTGTACAACATGTAATACGCGTTTGTATTTACGGTAAAGTTTTCTCCGTTCCAACGCCAACCCAATTCAAAATCGTCTAATTGTTCAGGTTTTACTTCGTTGTTGTTTTCAAAATCGCTTCGGTTTGGTTCGCGGTTTGCTCTTGCATACGAAAAATACAAACTATTGGCATCATTGATTCGATAGTTGATTCCCGCTTTTGGGTTGAAAAACGTGTAGTCTTCATCAATATTAAACGGATCTTGATCAGATGTCAATCCAGAAGTTTTATAGGTTACATTTCGCACTTGCACATCTCCAAAAAGACTTATCTTATCATTCACACGAACGGTAGCTTTTGTAAAGAAACTAAAATCGTTTTTCTTTCCGTTTCCTTCGTAATAACGATCTCTGATTTCACTGTCACTGGCAAATCGCGCCCAGATAACTTCTCCAAAATGATCTCCGTCATAAATTCCCAAAAACGCTCCAAAGTCCATATCCAGATTGTTCTTTTTGTAATTCGCGTTCGCGTTAATCACATAAAAATCATTGTCGAGCCAACGTCTGCGAATCAAATCTGTTTCGTTGATGGTAGTTCCGTTAATGGTAATTTCATCAAAACCGTAGGTTGAAAACGGTTCGTCTTCTTTGTATTGCTCAAAATAGCCTCTTCCTTGTGTGTAATTTAAGCTTAGATTGGTTGTCCAGTTTTCTGAAATTTTTTCATTCCAGTGTAATTGATAATGATCTTGACGGTAATTATCTACTTCATTATCATGAAAACGCACATTTCCGTTTTCGTCTGTGTATTGCCCAGAAGGATTGAACGTACGATTAGTTTCCAAGGTTTGTCTGTCAATTCCATTCCACGCTTGATACGTAATTTCATGTCCGCCAAAGGTCAACGCTTTAATTAATGTGGTTTCGGTCACATACGAACCTTGTAAAAAGTAAGCGCTCAAATCTGACGAAGCACGGTCAATATACCCGTCCGATTTGATTTTTGACAAACGACCTGCCAATTCAAAATTTTCAGCTAGTTTTCCTGTGCTGAATTTTACCGTATGTCTTCTCGTATTGAAACTTCCAAAAGAGTTGGTAATTTCTCCGTTTGCTTCTTCCGAAACGGCGTCGGTCAATAAACTCAGACTTGCCCCAAAAGCACCAGAACCGTTCGTAGACGTTCCAACACCACGTTGCAATTGAATGTTTTCTGTGGAAGAAGCCAAATCGGGCATGTTTACCCAAAAAGTTCCTTGACTTTCCGCGTCGTTGTATGGAATTCCGTTAATCGTCACATTGACACGTGTGGCATCGCTACCACGCACACGGATTCCTGTGTAACCTACACCTGCACCAGCATCAGAAGTGGTTACAACCGAAGGCATAAAGTTCATTAATACTGGAATGTCTTGTCCCAAATTACGTTCTACAATTTCTTCTTTTTCAAGATTGGAATAGGCAATTGGCGATTCCGCATTTACACGAACCGCAGAAATCAACACTGCATCCAAAGATTCTTGCGAACTTTTGAGCGTAAAGTTTACAACGATGTTTTCTGTAATTGTTAGGTTTTTCGTTTCCGTTTTCATTCCTACAAAAGAGCAGCTAATTGCTATGTCTCCTTGCGAAACACTTAACGCGTACTTACCATCAGAATCTGTCGTAGTTCCATAAGAAGCTCCTTTTATCACAAGCGTTGCGCCTGTGAGTGGCTCTCCTTTTTCATCCGTAACGGTTCCTGATAGTGTAAAATTTTGTGCTTGCAAACTGACTGACAGCACGAAAAGGCATAAAAAAGCGAATAAATTCTTCATATTCGTAATACATTTTGTTACGAATAAAAGGGGTAATTATTCTTTGTTAAAAAATTAATAGATAATGATTGACAGACTATGACTGTCGGCATATTAAATCTTACAAAAGACTTAATCCGTCCCTTGGCAGCATTACCTGCCCAGGTTCATTGGGTATAATCTCAGCGTTTTGAATATGATTCAAATTGCACCCCTTTGAGATGCTGCAAAAATAATGTAGTTTTTTGAATTGCGCTACTTTTTTCGTTGTCAATTGATATGCGAAACCAAACTCTTTTCTTTTTGATTCTTTTGTGGAAACTACGCACGTTCGTAAGAAATTTATTTTTTTAACAGAGAAATACACTGCAAATCAGTAACTTTAATTTCTAACCAAAAACTTAATAATCATGAAAAAACAACATTTTCAAAAAAAATTAGCTTTGAAAGCTACCCGAGTTTCAGATTTGACAAATTTATACGGTGGAAATACACAAACACCTGTGCGTTTTACGGATAATCCATGTATTATTTCGGATATGGAAACATGTAAAACCGTTACGGAACCTATTAAACTCACCGAAGCACTGCGTTGCACGCATACAATTGGAAACGGTCAAAATCCAGATGGAACGCCTTGTACTGTATAGCTTTCGCTTAAAAATAGTTAGTATTGCTTGAAAACCTTCGCGCCAAGAATGATTGTCATGGATTGTTTTTGGCGCTTTTAGTATTATTTAACCTGATGCGTCGGTTTTAGCAAATCATTGATGGTTTTTACAGGATTGAAGGTAATGAGTGGAACTTCCACAAAAACGGTATTCCAAAACGCCATGCCACCATTCCATAAGCCTGGCAATTCCAAGGCTTTTATTTTTTTACCACTTTTAGATTTGGAAGCGATAAAGTACGATTTACGGTCTACGAATTTTGTCAAATCAAATTTGTTTCCTTGATAGTCTTTTACACCACATACAATATCTACCGGATTGAAATGTGTGGCTAGTTTTTGAATACTTTGGTGGTATTCATTCTTCCTATCAATTTGCGCTGATTCTACAATTTGCAAGGACACGGCACCATTTTCATGCTTTACCCAAAACGGTCCGCCGCCAGGTTCACCTTCATTTTTAACCATTCCACATACTCTAATTGGTCGATGTAGCTTGTCGATGAGATATTCTATTTGATATTTTTGAGAGTACTTTTCAAACTCCTCGCTGATTTGCACATTGAGTTTGGTGTATAAAAAGCGTAAAATGGTATGTAACTCTTCACTAGAAACGCCATTGTGCAGCATTTCCATATACTTGAATGCGTTTTGCTGAAGCGCAATGAGTTTTCCTGCTAGAATCTGTTTGTAACGCGCTATTTCTTCAGAATAAGTATTCACAACTACATTGTCAATGTTTTTAATAAAAATCACATCAGCATCAATCGCATTTAGATTTTCAATCAACGCGCCATGACCGCCAGGACGAAATACCAAATTTCCCGCAGCGTCTAGAATTGGTCTGTTTTTTTGATCGACAGCAATAGTGTCTGTTTCTTCTAATTGATACGAGTACGAAATGTCAAAATCGCAACCTGTTTTTTCTTTGATTTGCGGAAGAATATTGTTTTCTGTCGTTTTAAATTTGTCGTAATGTTGCTTGGAAATGGTAAAGTGCAACTTCGCTTTTCCAGCGTTGCAAGCGTAACTTGCCGCTTCAAATAAATGCTCTTGAAAGGGCGTAGAAAGATGCTTTTTGTATTTGTGAAAAGGCAATAATCCTTTTGGATAGTTTCCGAAATTTAAGCCTGTTTCTGCCAAAAGCGTATGTACAAATTCGTGATTGAACTCGTCTGGTTTTTTAATGCGATCAAGTTCGGTTTTGTTCATAGCTTGTAACACCTCATTATAGAATGGAAACTTTTCCAAACCGATAAAAAACAATCGAATTTCAGGTTCTTTTTCTTTATTGATATACGAGTTTATGGAATCTGTTTTGGGATTGTAATTTTCGAGAAACTTATACAAAAATTTAAACATCCGCGTTGCTGCGCCAGAAGCGGGAATAAATTTGACGATTTCTAAGGATTGTCGTTCTTTTTCATATTGTTCAACAAAGGCTTTCTCGTCAGCTTCTGGTAGTTGTAAAATTCCTTTTTCTACACTTGCATGCGCTGTAATATCGACATACGGAATCTTTTTTTCGAACTTATGAAGCTGCTCTTCCACTTCGGACACAGACAGTCCTTTTGCTCCTATTTGTTCGGTATGTTTTTTTGAAAATTTCAATGGTGTTGTCGTAGTTTGTCTATTGTTGCAACGGCTTTTTGAAAACGAGTTTCTGCATCGCCTTTTAACAATATATAAGGTTGATTATAGGTTTTTAGCGTTTGCTGAAATTCCAAAAATGAGGTTTCTCTTTTATGAGATAAATCTCTTATGGAATCCGCAATCCAAGGCGTATCAATATAAGTTAAAAAATAGAAATTAGCCGTACTTTTTTGCACATATTTTTCAAGGGTTTTACTTTTAAATGCTGGATAGTAAATTCGCGCATACGCCAGTGTTGACAAAATATCTGTATCGCAAATCATCATGGAATTCCCTGAAGCTTCACATTCCAAACGCAACTGCCCTTTAGCAATAGGAATGACATCATTTTCTGTTAATACTTCCCCTTTTTGCTGTTTTTCTTCGGCGTAGATTCGCGCAAATTCTGGCACATACGCAGCCTTGTAATGTGTCGCTAATTGCTTTGCAAGTGTTGTTTTTCCTGTAGATTCAGGTCCTATGATTGCGATTTTGAAGCGAGTTGCTTTTTGTTTTTCAAGGTTTTTCTCCATGCGATGTATCCAAAGATGGCTAAAATTAAGAAAATTGTAAATTGTATTGCCGTAAAACCAAGTCCTTTAACAAAATAGAGCGGCACAGAAATTAGATTTCCAAAAATCCAAAACGTCCAGTTTTCAATCTTTTTATTCGCCATGAGCCACATTCCTGAAAAGAAAACTCCTGTGGTAAAAATGTCTAAGTATGGTGTAATTTCTTTAATGTCTTCAATAGAACTTAAATGCGAGAAAAAGAAATCGATAGTCTCTGGAACGTTTCGATGCACGTCAATTCGCTCCACCTGAATGTACACTACATAGGTAAACGCTGCCGTGAATAGAAAAATACCAATCGTTGTGAGCTTTTGCCAAAAATTTGTCCGCGAGATTTCAAGCTTTGCATCTTCTCGAATCCGCGTCCACATATACCACCCGTAAATACTCATGATTGTGTAATATACGTTGATAATCATGTCGCCATACAGCACAAAATTGTA
>SMNH02000022.1 GCA_006383075.2 Kordia sp. TARA_039_SRF | reverse complement strand
CACACACTCTGTGCCGACAATTCCTTGCATAAATTTGCGCTATAGGATTGATTTGACCAAAAACTACCTTATAACTTCTGTATAAATACTTATCTACACACATATTCCTTTTTTAATTCCACCTCAAATCGAGGAAGATTTATATGAAAAAATTTATTGAAAAATATAACACCTCTCTTAAACAAGCGCAGTGGTTTGGAAGCATTGCACTTGGATTTATAATTGTTACGTCAGGCCTTGCCCTTGGCCTAATTACTAACTATCTGACTGGTCGTTCCGCTGACCTTACCAATATAACCTCCATTATATGTTTAGCCGCAGCTACCTTTAGCATTAAAATTGCTGTGGTCAATTATTGTAAAGTTATAAAGGATTACTACGAAAAGAATCGTTTAAAGTATTAACTTATCATCGTAAAAAAACCCTCTTCGGAGGGCTTTTTTATTGCTAAAAGGTTAAATCAATGTGCTATAAAAGAAACCAGTTTTATACGTTTATTTCAAAATGTGTAATATCGATGAATAACCATCTGTCCATAGTTGCGAAGCATTTTCGTTTGTGTCCAGCCTCTCCCAATCTACAAATGATTCTTTTATCAACCCATGATCCTTTGATAATGCAACCCACTGACTTGAAACCTCAGTGGATTGAGGATCATCTACCATATAGCTATAAACAACGCCACTTAAATCAAATTCATGACTTATTGCCGCCAGCACTTGTCTTAAGTCCAAGTGGCGATTCGAAATATGAACCATCAACAAACCGCCCTTTTCTAGCTTTTCTAAATAAAGGCCAATGGCCTCTTTTGTTAATAAGTGAACTGGGATAGAGTCAGAAGAAAAAGCGTCAAGTACAATCATTTTATATTGGTTAGACGACGCTTCTTTGATTTGCACGCGCGCGTCCCCTAACTGAATATCAAACTTTGGTGTACACTCCTTTAAAAAGGTGAAATATTTATCAYTTGTTGCARKTTCWRMCMMMWTRKRKKCWWTTTCATAATAGRWKRTWTTAATATTAATACATTCAATATTAAAACTTAAAACAAAGCAACAACTAGTGAACAACGTATG
The DNA here is from genome assembly GCA_006383075.2 of Kordia sp. TARA_039_SRF. Classification (GTDB taxonomy): domain Bacteria; phylum Bacteroidota; class Bacteroidia; order Flavobacteriales; family Flavobacteriaceae; genus Kordia. Next base: position 21,125 of record SMNH02000022.1, on the reverse strand, counting down.
AGTTTTGAGTAAACAAATTCACAATAAACAGAAAGTCTAACAGCCAAAGGCGAGTCTAAAAGTCTGTGAGCAAAGTGAACTCCTATTGTTCAAACAAGGCTTTCAATTCTGTAGCTTCCGCAGGTTTCATCTTTCCAGCCAACACCAAACTCAATTGGCGTCTTCGCAAAGCACCTTCAAAACGTTCTCTTTCTAAATCGGTTTCAGGAATTAATTCTGGAATACGAACTGGTCGTCCAGTATCATCTACGGCAACAAAGGTATAAATAGCTTCATTGGCTTTGTCGCGCAAACCAGATTCACGATCTTCAATCCAAACGTCAATATAAATTTCCATCGATGAGGTAAACGCTCTGGAAATAGTTGCTTCAACAGTCACCACACTTCCCACAGGAATAGAACGATTGAACGCTACGTGATTCACAGAAGCCGTCACCACAATACGTCGCGAATGTCTACGTGCGGCAATACTAGCAGCTCTGTCCATACGTGCTAACAATTCACCACCAAACAGGTTATTCAACGGATTTGTTTCACTTGGCAATACCAAGTCAGTCATAATGGTTTTCGACGATTTCGGATTTTTTGCTTCCATCAAAAAAGTTTTTGCAAAGGTACACAGATTCGTTTTGAAGCAACCTATAAAAGAGAAATAATTAGAATTGGTGTTGACGAATTCACAAAATGAAAAAGAAAACACATTTTTTCATAAAAAAAGACTGCTTTTGCAAACAGTCTTTATCAAATTTATATCAATTCGGTTCTTTTATTTCGTAACTAGCAACCAAGCTTCTGGTGCTGTTTCTCGTTTAATTTTTGCCAAAGCCGAAATTGCTTCTGCACGTGTAGAAAAACTTGCGTACGATACTTGATGCAATCCGTAGCGATTTTTGCCTAACAATTCTGCATCAAAACCTGCTGCTTGTAGTTGCGCGACTTTTTCATGTGCATTTTCTTCAATGCGAAACGCACCTGCAACGACGTGATAATTTTGCACCTCTTTTGCAACTTTCATCGTAATCGATGGTAATTCTACAGGATTTGAACTGAAAAAAGTAGCTTGTTGAATGTATTTATCAATAGATTTCTTCGCTTTTTCGTGTTCAACCACTTGTTGTTGTTCCTGCTGATTTTTACTGTATTCGTTAAATCCAAAAATTCCAGCACTTAACACAATAGCGGCTGCGGCTGCATACGTCCAAGGAAAACGCTTACGACGTCTTTCTTCTACAATTGGTAACGGAATTGCCTCAGCAACTTCTTCTTCCAATACGGCAGGCGTCATTTCTTCTACGACTTCTTCTGTAATGCGTTCAATTTCGGAAGAAACAAACGATGACAATCCAAAAGATGAGGTCAAATAATTCAGTTGATACGATGGCTCAAACTGCATGTTGCCTTCTGCATTCAAATACAAATCACCGATATTTTCAAGCGAAATAATTTCAGAATTATCCAAACGCTTCTTCCAAGTATCCACGGCTGCTTTTACTTTTTGTAGCGTTGTTTCGTACTCTTCTTTCGTTACATCGGCAATATATTTTACCAACAAACCGTCATTAGAAGACAATTGCGCGTTGAACGACAATTCTTTGGTTGGTGGATAAAATGCATTGGTGGTATGATGTACTTGCGCTCCTTTTCGTTGTGTTAAAAAAGCTCCGAAGTCAGGAATCGTCACACATTCATATCTATATAAAAGGTCGCTTATGTACAGTTCTAATCTCATCTAAACAAATTTAGAAAAAAAAAGAAGTCAATAAAATATCTGTATAACTTTTTATTAACATTAGAGTTTTGGGATAAATCAGCTTACATTTCTTTTTTTAAACAACTAATTTCAATTCAAAGCGTTAGCTGTTGTATGAATAGATTCGTTACAATAATGATTTCTGTCTTTTTATTGCAAACTATTTTTAGTTGCTCTCATAAGAGTGATACTAAATTATATACTAAAAATGCAATATTGGTGATTGAAAAGATACTTTCAGAAGAATATCCTTGTGATTGCTTGATTATAAAATCAAGCGAAGAAGGTTTGGCAAATACAGAAAGACGAATTTCAATTAAAGACCAAGAACGGTTGATAATGAGTGAATTAGATTTTTATTCTAAAAAAGAGTTCCTAAGTGCAATAGCGTTATTCGAAAGTTTTGAATTAGACACTTTAAGCAATTATCCAAAAATTAAAATCCTCAAAAGTAAAACATTGGATAGTATTTATAAAAAAAGCGGATAAGGATTTCCAAAACGGGAAAGGATATCAACAACTAGATAGTTTAAAATCTGTATGTCCAATTATGATTACTGTTTATAAGCCGATTTTTAATTCCAATTTTACCAAAGTGATGTTTTACACTCATAATAATTATTCTTGCCTTCAGTTTCCGTTTGGTGGTTTAAAGTTTACAGACGGAAATTGGAACTAAAAACAAAAAATAAATAATTCATCAGATATAATTTTACATTAAATTACTAACTTTAGTAGCTTAAAATGAATTGAATATGATTTCGGAAGAAGAACTACTGTATGCGCTTGCCTTACAAAAAACGGTGAAAGTTGGTGACATTATTGCGAAACGACTGATAAAATATTGTGGAAGTGCGAAAGCGGTTTTGCACGAAAAGAAAGCACAATTACTCAAAATAGACGGAATTGGCACCAATATTTTGGCGGATTTAAAAAATACGTCAAACCTAAAAGCTGCTGAAAATGAATTGAAATTTATTCAGAAAGAAAACATACACGCACATTATTTTTTAGATAAAACTTATCCTGCGCGTTTGCAACATTGTGTGGATAGTCCGATTGTATTATTTCAAAAAGGAAATGCCAATTTGAGCGCTTCTAAAATGATTAGCATTGTGGGCACGCGAAAAGCCACGAATTACGGAAAGGAATTTTGCGAAGAATTGATTGCGAGTTTGTCACCTTTGCAACCTACCATTGTCTCAGGATTTGCCTACGGAATTGACATTGTAGCGCAACGTGCCGCAATTAAAAATAACATTCCGACTGTTGGTTGTTTGGCGCACGGTTTGAATCAAATATATCCCAAAGCGCATGCACGTTATGTGAAATCGGTAGAAGAAAATGGTGCTTTTGTGACCGATTTTTGGAGTTCGTCCAATCCTGATAGAGAAAACTTTCTAAAGCGAAATCGACTCATTGCTGGAATGTCGCAAGCAACGATTGTGATAGAATCTGCTGAAAAAGGCGGAAGTTTGGTCACAGCGCATATTGCCAATTCGTACAACAGAGATGTGTTTGCAGTGCCAGGAAGAGTGGGCGATTCGCAAAGTATTGGCTGCAACAATCTCATCAAACAACAACGCGCGCATATTTTAACATCAGCGGCAGATATTGTATACATGTTGGGTTGGGAATTGGAAGAAGAACTGTATCAACCTGTACAAAAACAATTATTTGTCGATTTAACTCCAGAAGAAACCATCATTCATTCATATTTACAAGAAAAAGGACAAAGCTTACTAGACAGTATCGCGCTTGAATGTCAATTTCCCATTCATCAAATCACGCCAATATTGTTACAGTTAGAAATGAAAGGCGCTGTAAAACCTTTGCCAGGAAAGTTGTTTGAAGCGGTATAAAATTGAAGTTGACAAAAAAAACTATATTTATAAAAGAAATTACCAATTACTTTACTTATGAAAACGCTCTCTTTTTGTATTGCTTTATTGAGCATGAGTTGTGTTTGGAGTCAAATACAATTGAAAGGACTCAATACGCCTAAAACCACCATTCATATCAGTGCGCAAACGCCTGTGAAAAATCAAGGAAGCGGTAATACTTGCAGTGCTTTTGGAATTGCGGCTGCGTTGGAAACGTTGCCAAATATGCCAAAAGATATCAGTGAAAACTTTTTGTACTCGTCACAAAAATTTGAACAATTTGATGCTGAAATTGGAGTAACAAGAGGAAGTTTTCTAAAGTCGTATATCATGTCATTGCCTAAATACGGAATTTTAACCGAAGCAGAATTGCCATATCCAAGAATTCCTGCTGGAAAATGGAATGACAACGATTCGGAAGTTGTCAAAGCCTTAAAAGAATCCACCACAGGACCAGTTTCGTTTATCTACAAATACAAATCGAAAGCAAAATTACTGACGCTGCACGCGTATGAGTATTTAGGACAAGTAGAAAGCAAAAATGTAGCGCATTTAAAGTATTTATTAGACAATGGCGTAAAAGCAATTCCGGTGTCATATGAATTGTATATTCCCGCATGGAAAGCTTTTCAAGATAATGATTATAACACAATCACACCAGATGAAGGCTATGTGATTTTAATGAAAGATGGCACGTATAGAAAATACTCGGAAGTCAAGCCACAAGTTCCGGATTTGAACAATCTTATCAATAACGGACGAGTAACTTTTAGAAGAACTGAAAAAGCATCACCAACATCCAATCCGTATGGCGGACACGTAGTAACAATTGTCGGCTACGATGCGGAAGGATTCATCATCAAAAATTCGTGGGGCGCAGGTTGGCGTTATTACGGTTACGAACGCATCAGTTTCGATTATCACGAAATATTTGCTTACGAAGCTTTGGTTTTTAAGCGAGTAACGTACGCTAAGTAGTTAGGTGTTGGGTTTTAGGTTTTGGGACGCTGCACTTTAGGATTGGATTCCTGCCTACGCAGGAATGACAACAATGTCCAAAAGCAAAGCGCATCTATAAATCTAAGGGCAAAGCCGTGTCTAATGGTCTAATACCCAACTTTCTTTCGAACTCTAGCAAGTACTTCATTGGCGATTTTATGTGCTTTTTCAGCTCCAATCGCTAATGCTTTGTCAATTTCGTTTTTGTTTTCGATGTAATGATTAAAACGCTCGCGTTGTGTAGCAAACTTTTCAGCAATCAATTCATATAAGGCTTGTTTGGCATGTCCGTAGCCATAATTTCCACCTAAATAATTTTGACGCATCGTTGCAATTTGTTCGTCATTTGCTAGCAACTTGTACAACGCAAATACATTATCCGTATCAGGATCTTTTGGGTCTTCCATCGGCGTGCTATCCGTTTTGATGCCCATGATTTGCTTGCGTAATTTTTTATCCGTTTGAAAAATATCAATGACGTTATTTTTACTCTTGCTCATCTTAGAACCGTCTGTTCCAGGAATCAACATTGTATTTTCTTGAATCTTAGCTTGTGGTAATACAAACGTTTCGCCCAACTTTTCGTGGAAACGCGAAGCGACATCTCGTGTAATTTCCAAGTGTTGTTCTTGGTCTTTTCCCACAGGAACAATCTCAGCATCATACAACAAAATATCTGCTGCCATCAACATTGGATAAGTAAACAAACCTGCGTTGACATCTTCCAAACGATCGGCTTTATCTTTAAAACTATGTGCCAATTTCAAACGATTGTACGGAAAAAAGCAATTCAAATACCAAGCAAGTTCAGTTACTTGTGGCACATCGCTCTGACGGTAAAAAACAGTTTTGTTGATGTCCAATCCAAACGCCAACCAAACTGCTGCCGTTCTATACGTGTTTTCTCGTAACGTTTCTCCATCCTTAATTTGCGTAAGCGAGTGCATGTCTGCAATAAACAGGAAAGAATCATTAGCTGCATTTTGAGCCATTTCGATTGCAGGAATAATTGCTCCCAAAATATTACCTAAATGCGGCGTTCCTGTGCTTTGAATTCCTGTAAGTATTCGTGCCATTTGTCGTGTGTAATTATGAAATTTTGACAAATGTACTTCATTTATCAAGAATTTTTTAAAAATTGGGACACTACATTTCATAAAAATATTTTTTGAACACATTTTCGAAAGATTAGTGTATTTTTGGCGTCAATGTTAGCTTTTATTAAAAATATTGGAAGAGTTTTTTGGCGCGCTTGGTTCTACCTCTTAGTGCTGATTCCGATATTGCTGTTTTTCCCACTTTTGCTGCTTTTTACGATGAGTGAAAAGACGTATCCGCAGTTTTTTTGGATTGCTAGAAATTTGTGGGCACGACCAATTTTGTACGGAATGGGCTTTTTTCCAAAGTTCAAACGAGAAGCAAAAATTGTTAAAGGAAAAAGCTATATGCTGATTGCCAATCACACAAGTATGACAGATATTATGTTGATGCTGGTTGCGTCTAAAAATCCGTTTGTGTTTGTGGGAAAAAAAGAATTGTCCAAGTTGCCTATTTTTGGGTTTTTCTACAAGCGAACCTGTATTTTGGTAGATAGAGGAAGCGCGCGAAGCCGAAAAGCGGTGTACGACAGCGCACAAGAGCGTTTAAAGCAAGGCATGAGTATTTGTATTTTTCCAGAAGGCGGCGTTCCGAAAGAAGATATCATTTTAGATAATTTTAAAGACGGTGCATTTCGCTTAGCGATTGAGCATCAAATTCCCATTGTTCCGATGACTTTTGCGGATAACAAACAACGTTTTCCGTATGACTTTTTTAAAGGTTCTCCCGGACGCATGCGCGTTACCATTCATCCGTTTATGAACACAGAAAATAAAGAAGTTGCAGATAAAAAAGAAATGAGTGAAACAGCCCGCGAGTTGATTTTGAATGAATTGACCGCTTACGGAATTTCATAAAAAAACCGTTTTCCTAAACCACTAAGAAAACGGCTTTTGATAAACATCACTGCTTTTAAAAGGTATGATGGCATACCCAACCAACTAAAAAACTAAAACCTAAAACTGACTCCTGTATAAACGCCTACTGAGTAAGGATTAAAGTTGCCAGAATTTCCTGAAAATGTATTTAACTGATATTTTAGCATCGGTTCAACGTTGAACTCCAATTGGTCAGAGAATTTGTAATCAATTCCCACACCAATATTTGTGCTAAAACTCACGTCATTTACATTGGTAGCTTCTCCCAATTCTGTTAGTAATTCAGGAGAATCTAATATGATACTATTGTCTGTTAAGAGCAGTGTACTTACACCACCAATAACATTAATGCCTATTTTTTTATCTACAACTGCGTACTTCAATTCCACAGGAACTTCCACAAAACTCATGCGCTGACGCAAATCGCCTTCAATTTGTTTTTGAAAAATGGACGATTCTGTAGTTGGCAATTGATATTGTGAAAATGCTTCACTCGTTGGTGCTTCTCTGTCTTTAATATCAAACGAAGCATTGTTGGTACGAAATTGAATCGTTGTCACAGCAGGACCATCAATAGAAGGCACAATGGCAATATCTTTGGTGCTGTAACTATAATCTACACGGTGAATTCCTGAGCGAACGGTCAATCGTTTTGACACATCGTACCCAACATTAACACCGTAACTCAAGTTGATATCTCCCGTTTTGGTATTGTCTTCAAACGTTTCGTGAATTGGCGAACCGTTTCCGAACGTATTGTAATACACAGGCGATGCATTTGGGGAAACTGTCCAACGACTAAATGGCACTTCGGCAACATCCGTTTTCTCGTTTTCCAAATCGTGCAAGTCGTTAATCATTTCCAAAATAGACTTTCCAGCTTTTTCTTCTTTTTTCATTTCTGCAACGGCAGTTTCAGTGTTTTCTGTGCCTTCTTTGTTCTCCGTAGTATTTTGAGTAATGGCAGATTCTGTAGTATTTGTAACTGCGTTTGTATTTGTATTTACTTTGGAAGAATTCTTGTTTTCAGTATTGGAAAGCTTTTCGTTTTCATTATTTTTTTGATTCTCGGCAACGGCATTTTTATATGCTGTTTCGCCAGATACATAATCGCCTTTTCCATTTATCTTGTAATTGCCACCTTTGTAACGCTCTCTTTTTTCACGAATTTTATTAGCATCATTCGTTGCATTCGAAACTGCATTTTCCGTGTTTTTCAACGTTTTCTGCTGTGTTAAATTGGCATTTTTATCACGATTACTCACAGAATTTTGCGAATTGCCATTAGAATTTTCTTGTTGCGCCACACCATTCTGCAAAGCATTTCCTTGCGTTGCTGTGCTCTTTTGTTGCTTTTGAATTGAGTTTTGCGTATTTCTAACCGAATTATCATCAGCTATTTGCTCTTTATTCAGAAGTTTATCTTCAGGAGTTGAATTGGATTTTTCTTGTGATGAATTTTGCGGTGTATTTTTGTCGGTAGTTGTTAGCTGAGAATCGTTTTTGATTCCGTTAGTATTTTCATCAGAAGTATTTTTCTTTTCTGTTTTTGTGATGTTTTTTTCGTTGTCGTTGATGCCCGATTCATCATTGTTAAAAACACTATTTCCAACAATAAATAATAGCGCAATGGCTGCTGCGATTCCAGCAATTCTATACAACCAAGGTAAAAACACGATGCCTTTTTCGTTTTCCTTGGCTTCTTTTTCGTCTAACTTATCTGAAATTTTATTCCAAAGTTCGGGATCGGGCGTAGCCTCAAAATCTTTGAAACGATTTCGAAAGAAATTATCTATATTATGTTGATCACTCATTTATGGCGATTTTTTTTTTAAACGATTCTACTTTTTGCTTCAAAATCATTCGTGCACGAGCCAAATTTGACTTCGAAGTTCCTACTGAAATTCCTAACATTTCAGCAATTTCTTGATGCGAATAATCATCAAGCACATACAAATTAAAAACCAATCGATACCGATCGGGTAATTCTTGAACGATGCCCAATAAAAAATCTAAAGAGACATCTTCTTCATATACGGTTACGGGCTCTTCCTTGAGCACACGTTCATTTACAACCTCAAAAATACCTTTACTTCTATATTTTTGAAGTACAGTATTTACCGTTATTCTACGTAACCAACCTTCAAACGAGCCTTTAAAATTGTACTGACCAATTTTTTCAAAAATAACCATAAAGCTATCTTGCAGATTGTCTTCCGCTTCAAGCTTGTTCCGTGAGTACTTTAAGCTTGTAGCGTATAGTTTTTTTGAAAATTCTCTATACAATTGTGCTTGTGCATCGCGGTCATTGTTTTTGCAATTATGTATGAGTTGTTCTAAACTCACTCGCTTTGTTGGTTTTATAGCCTATCTTTAATTATTGTTTACAGGCACTTCGTATATTAAGTACATGTCTTCTCCTTCATCATCTTTTCCTTGCCAAAAACGGAATGTATATGGCTCAATACTCAATGCATTAAAGCTAAAGGTTTCGGTTTCAAATTCTTCTTCTAAGGGTTCACAGTTGTTTCCAAACGTCACAAAATTAACTACAGCAACAGTTCTCAAATTTCCCGTGCTTTGCACATATTCAAAGTTGCTAAATGTGTGACACGTTGATGGACGCTTGTATGTTACGCTGATAGTATGCGTATCTCCATAGTTAAAAGTTGTAGGTATTTCTACACTGTCAACTGGGATAAATTCAAATTGAAATTGAACATCTGACACATTATCCTCAACAGAACATGAATTGAAAACCATCGAACTCATTATTAAAGCCAAAAATAATATCTTCTTCATAATCAAATTTATAAACTACTTTTCAAGTAGATGTCAAAAAAGTAAAAAGGTTGCGTCTAAAAATAAAAAAAATCCCGCGAAGGGATTTTTTTATCATCTTTGAGAATGAAATAGTGTGGTCTATGGTTGCCTAACTGTTTGCAATCGCATCTTTTATTTTTACTTCCAATTCTTCTAATAATTCTGGATTGTCTTCTAATAAGGTTTTTACAGCATCACGTCCTTGTCCAAGTTTGGAATCGCCATAACTAAACCACGAACCGCTCTTTTTGATGATTTCGTAGTTCACGCCAATATCCAAAATTTCTCCTACCTTAGAAATTCCAGCACCATACATAATGTCAAATTCAACCGTTTTAAATGGTGGTGCCACTTTGTTTTTCACCACTTTTACACGTGTTTTGTTACCTTTTACATCGCCGTCAGTTCCTTTAATTTGTGTAGAACGTCTAATATCTAAACGTACAGAAGCATAGAATTTTAAGGCATTACCACCCGTAGTTGTTTCTGGATTTCCGAACATTACACCAATTTTTTCACGCAATTGGTTAATGAAAATCACCGTACAATTAGTTTTGCTGATAGAAGCTGTCAATTTACGTAAAGCTTGCGACATTAAACGTGCGTGTAATCCCATTTTGGAATCTCCCATTTCACCTTCAATTTCACTTTTTGGTGTCAAAGCAGCCACCGAGTCAATAATCACAATATCAATGGCACCTGAGCGAATCAAATTATCAGCAATTTCCAACGCTTGCTCTCCATGATCAGGTTGTGAAATGATTAAGTTATCGATATCTACACCTAATTTTTCCGCATAAAAACGATCGAAAGCATGTTCTGCATCAATAAAAGCAGCAATTCCACCTTTTTTCTGCGCTTCTGCAATGGCGTGTAATGTCAACGTTGTTTTACCAGACGATTCTGGACCAAATATTTCGACAACTCTTCCTCTAGGATATCCACCAACGCCCAACGCGATGTCCAATCCTAATGAACCTGATGAAATGGTATCTACATCTTCCACCACAGAATCGCCCAATTTCATTACAGAACCTTTTCCGTAGGTTTTGTCAAGCTTGTCAAGGGTTAATTTTAATGCTTTTAATTTTGCTTCTTTTTCTTTATCTGAACTCATTATGTCAATTTTCTATGTTAATTTGAACGTTGCTAAAGTACTATTTCTTTTTGCTGAAACCAATTCGTCATTTCTCATTTTGAACAAATCCACTCAAAAAATTTCACTCTCAGACGCAACCTTTTTCAAAAACCTGTATCTAATTAGTAAAATTAGGAATCAACAGAATGAGAGTATATAATAAATTTATTTACCAAACACAAGACAACGCTTCGTTCCCAATATTCGGGAATTGCAAGCTAGACGGTGGCTAGCTTCATTGTTAACTATATTCTTTACAAAAGAAATGTAATATTAACAATGAATTAGCTAGTAAGAGTGCTTCTGTCCACATAGAAGCACTTTTATTTTTTATATCTTTTCCTGTAGTTGCAGTAAAAAGTTTTTTTCTACACCCAAAATGGTCAATTTTCTTCTCTTTTTTTAAACTTTCTTGCGGTGTAAAACTTATTTTTCAACAAAATTCTTCACCACTTCACTAAAGTAATTGATTTATAGTTCACTATCGAAATTAAGTTTGCAAGCGTAGAAATTTCTTTATAAACGTCAATTTTTCGCTTAAAACACGATAGTTAGCAAAAAAAATGTAGTTTTGCCGAAAATATTCACTTTAAACTTAAAAATTGATATAGCATGCAACTGTACAATAAATTAAGTGCGAAGGAAAGAGCAGAACTTATCGAAAAAGCTGGTAAGGATCGCATGACGATCTCTTTCTACAAATACGCACACATCGGAAACCCCGAAATTTTACGAAATCACTTATTCATCAACTGGGATCAACTAGACGTGTTAGGTCGAATTTACGTGTCGTACGAAGGAATTAATGCGCAACTTTCTGTGCCAGCAGAAAATTTCAATGCTTTTAAAGAACATTTAGATACCATTTCTTTCTTAGAAAATGTACGCTTAAATGTTGCCATTGAACAAGATAATATGTCGTTCCTAAAGCTCAAAGTGAAAGTAAGAGATAAGATTGTAGCCGACGGATTGAATGATAATAGTTTTGATGTTACCAATAAAGGTGTGCATGTGGCTGCGGAGCAATTCAATGCGTTGTTGGATGATGAAAACACCATTTTGGTAGATATGCGCAATCACTACGAAAGTGAAATTGGTCATTTCAAAGGTGCTATTACACCTGATGTAGATACGTTTAGAGAATCGTTACCTATCATAGAAGACGATTTAAAAGAACACAAAGAAGAGAAAAACTTAGTGATGTACTGTACGGGTGGAATTCGTTGCGAAAAAGCAAGTGCGTACTTTAAACACAAAGGTTTCAAAAATGTCTTTCAACTGGAAGGCGGTATCATCAACTATGCGCGTCAGGTAGAAGCTGAAAACTTAGAAAATAAATTCATCGGAAAAAACTTTGTGTTCGATCATCGAAGAGGCGAGCGTATTTCGGAAGACATCATTGCCAATTGCCACCAATGTGGAAAACCATGCGATACGCATGTAAATTGTGCCAATGAAGCTTGTCATTTACTCTTTATTCAATGCGAAGAATGTGCCGAAAAAATGAACGATTGTTGTTCTAGTGCGTGTAAAGAAGTACACAGTTTGCCTGCGGATGTTCAAAAAGAACTGCGCAAAGGGAAAGAAGTTAGCAACAAAATCTTCAAAAAAGGTCGCTCAGAAGTATTGAAGTATAAAAAGTAGATTTTCGATGCTACAGAAATAATCCTATCTTTACATTTTTAGAAAAGAATACGAACCCTACATCTGCGATTCCCTAAAAAGCAGATTCTATATATAAAAATATGAGTTGTAACAGTTGTTCAACTGGTAAAGATGGTCAACCAAGAGGCTGCAAAAACAATGGAACTTGTGGCACTGATAGCTGTAATAAGCTAACAGTTTTCAATTGGTTATCAAATATGTCGCTGCCAAGCAATCAAAAACCCTTTGATTGTGTGGAAGTGCGCTTTAAAAACAGTAGAAAACATTTTTATAGAAATACAGAAAATCTATCGCTAAGTATCGGCGATATTGTAGCGACAGAAGCTTCGCCAGGTCACGATGTTGGTATAGTTACCCTTACGGGAGAATTGGTACGTGTGCAAATGCGCAAGAAGAAAATCAATCCTGACAGTGAGGAAATTAAGAAAGTATACCGAAAAGCATCGCAAAAAGATATTGATGTATGGTCGCGTGCGCGTGATAGAGAAGAAGGCATCAAAAAACGTTCACGCGAACTGGCAATTGCGCTTGGATTGCAAATGAAAATCTCCGATGTCGAATTTCAAGGAGATGGCTCTAAAGCAACGTTTTACTACACGGCAGATGATCGTGTTGACTTTCGTCAGTTGATTAAAGACATGGCAAAAGCGTTCAGTATTCGTATTGAAATGCGCCAAATAGGATTTCGGCAAGAAGCAGCACGCTTGGGCGGAATTGGCTCTTGCGGACGCGAATTGTGTTGCTCTACTTGGTTAACAGATTTCCGTTCGGTAAATACGGCTGCAGCCAGATATCAACAACTTTCGCTAAATCCTCAAAAATTAGCAGGACAATGTGGAAAGCTAAAATGCTGCTTAAACTTTGAGTTGGATGCGTATTTGGAAGCGTTGCAGCAATTTCCAAAAAGCGACGTAAAGCTATATACTGAAAAAGGAACCGCCGTTTGTCAAAAAACAGATATCTTTAAAGGATACATTTGGTACGCGTATGAAGGCGAATGGATGAACTGGCACAAACTCACTACAGAGCAAGCCAATGAAATCATCGAACTCAATAAAAAGAAAGAAAAAGTCATAAGTCTAGAGGAATATGCACTAGATTTAATAGAAGAAAATACTAAAACAAACTTTGAAAACGTTGTAGGACAAGACAGCCTTACGCGTTTTGATAAAAAACCCACTCGAAACCGAAAAAGAAGAGGCGCTCAAAATAAGAAAAGACGTAGAAACAACAATGCCAAAGGGAAAGCTCCTGCAAATAATAACAACCCAAAAGCAGGGAATGCTCCCAAAAAAGGCAACAGTGGAAAAAACAATCCTCGTCAAAAAAATAATAACAACAAAGCAAAGTCTAATACGGGCAATGCTAGAGGACCAAAAAACACTGGAAACAAGAATAACAACAGACGTAAAAAATCGAACAAAAATGCAAAGCCTAACTAAAAGCGCATTTTTTATAGCTATTCTTAGCATACTATTCATTTCTTGTGACGGCAATCGTGTATATGACCAATATATTTCCGTAGGGAAATCGTGGGAGAAAAACACACCTCTAACTTTCAAATTCCAACAGCCTGATAGTACAAGCAAGTATAACTTGTTTGTCAACGTGAGAAATACGAACGAATACGAATTCAGTAATCTATTTCTCATCGTACACATGAACTTTCCTAATGGGAATGTGGTTTCAGATACGCTAGAGTATGAAATGGCAACTCCAGAAGGAGAATGGCTTGGCACAGGAATGACGACTAAAGAAAGCAAACTTTGGTACAAAGAAAATGTGCGTTTTCCGTATGAAGGAATGTATGAAGTACACATACAACAAGCCATGCGAAAAATTAATGATCCTCAAGGAATCCAAAACTTACATGGAATCTCTGAGGTTGGCTTTAGAATCGAAAAAAATTAGTGCAAACAACGAATGGAAATGGCAAAAAAGCAAGTCACAAAAAAAACAAATAAATCAACTCAAAAACCCGCTTCTTTCAAGAAGTATATCAAGTGGTTTTGGATTGTATTTGCAAGCGGAATTGCGGGTATATTCTTATTATTTTTACTAGCTTCTTGGGGATTTTTGGGAGAAATGCCAACGTTTGAAATCTTAGAAAATCCACAAACCAACTTAGCAACACAAGTCATCTCTTCCGATGGAAAAGTATTGGGGAAATATTATCTAAAAGACAACAGAACTCCTGTCGATTATAAACAATTACCTGAAGACTTAGTCAATGCTTTGATTGCTACAGAAGATGCACGTTTCTATGACCATTCCGGAATTGACGTGCGCGGAACCATCAGAGCCTTTGCCTATTTAGGAACCAAAGGTGGCGCAAGTACGATTTCGCAGCAGCTAGCACGACAGTTATTTGTTGGTGTGCGTTCTAGAAATATGTTTCAAGCTGGAATTCAGAAAATCAAAGAATGGGTAATTGCTACACGTTTGGAACGTCAATACACCAAAGAAGAAATCATTGCGATGTATTTCAACATCTATGATTTTGGTAACAATGCAGACGGAATTCGTTCAGCAGCACGTATCTATTTCGGAAAAGAACCGCAAGAACTTCAAATAGAAGAATCAGCAATGTTGGTGGGAATGTTTAAAAACTCTTCTTTATTTGATCCAAGAAGGCGTCCAGAAATGGTAAAAAACAGAAGAAATGTCGTTTTGGCACAAATGCACAAATACGAATACATTACTGAAGAAGCCAAAGACTCACTACAAAAATTACCATTAGCAATAAACTATACGCCAGAATCGCACAACGAAGGTTTGGGAACGTATTTTAGAGAACACTTAAAAGGATTCCTTAAAAAATGGGTTAATGAAAACCCTAAAAACGAAAATGGCGATAAATACAATATCTATCTCGACGGATTAAAAATTTATACTACGATTGATTCGCGCATGCAGCAATACGCTGAAGAAGCAGTAGAAGAGCACATGAAAAAGCTTCAAGCAGAATTCTATCATCAAAACACTAAAAAGCGAAACAAAAACGCACCGTTTGCAAGAGACGTTGAGCAAAAATCCATTGATTTAGCCATGGACAGAGCCATTCGTCAATCGGAGCGTTGGCGTGTGATGAAAGAAGAAGGAAAGTCAGAAAAAGAAATCTTAGCATCGTTTGATGTAAAACTTCCAATGACTCTATTCTCGTGGACACACAAAAACAACCGCGTAGATACCATTATGACGCCACGCGATTCTATCATCTACTCAAAATTCTTTTTAAGGGCGAGTTTTATGTCGCTCGAACCACAATCTGGAAAAGTAAAAGCGTGGGTTGGAGGCATCAATTATCGCAACTTTAAATACGACATGGTAAAGCAAGGAAAGCGCCAAATTGGTTCTACCTTTAAACCTTTTGTATATGCTACCGCGATTGACCAATTGCACTTATCACCGTGCGATTCCATGCCAAATGGACCATTTTGTATTGAAGAAGGAAAATATGGGTTGTTAGAACCTTGGTGTCCAAAAAACTCTAGTGGCAAATACGAAGGCATGCGAACACTAAAAGGCGCATTGGCAAACTCCGTAAATACCGTTACTGCACGATTGATGGATAAAGTTGGTCCAGCCAATGTACGTTCGTTAGCACAGCGTTTAGGTGTAGAAGCCGAAATAGAAGAAGTTCCATCGATTGCTTTGGGAACACCTGATATTTCTCTCTATGAAATGCTAGGCGCGTACGGAACTTTTGTAAACAAAGGTGTATATGTAAAACCTGTGATTGTTACCCGAATTGAAGACAAGAACGGAACAATTCTTTATGAATTTGTGCCAGAAACCAGAGATGTTCTGAGTGAAGAAGTAGCGTATACAGTTGTCAACTTGATGGAAGGGGTAACGCAAAGTGGTTCAGGAAGAAGACTGCGTACAAAAGGCGCTAACAAATGGAATAAAATGTATGATGAAATCATGACGGGCTATCCGTATGAATTCAAAAATCCAATCGCAGGAAAAACAGGAACTACCCAAAACAACAGTGATGGTTGGTTTATTGGAATGGTGCCAAACTTAATTTCTGGTGCGTGGGTTGGAGGAGAAGATCGTCAAATTCGTTTTGCATCTACAACCTATGGGCAAGGAGCTTCGATGGCATTGCCAATTTGGGGATTATTTATGAAAAAATGTTATGCGGATGATGCTTTATTTGTGTCTAAAGAAGAATTTCCAAAACCTGACGAGGAAGACATGACCATTAGAGTAGATTGCGATAAAGTAGATCCGTCTAAAGGAAATACAAACGAAGACGATCCAGAGGATAAATTGGATGGAATTGACTTCGATTAAAGCTTAAATAATTCTGAAAAAACAAACACATCTTTTAAAAATTTCGTAATTTTCAATCAAAATTTTGATTGATGATTAACAAAAAGATACATTCAGTACAAGAAGCTGTTGCAGGCGTTACCGACAATATGACGCTAATGCTTGGAGGCTTCGGATTGTGCGGAATTCCAGAAAATGCCATTGCCGAATTGGTACAACTCGGCGTTAAAAATCTCACCTGTATTTCAAACAATGCTGGTGTCGATGATTTTGGACTCGGACTACTTTTACAAGGACGACAAATAAAAAAAATGATTTCCTCGTACGTGGGTGAAAATGACGAATTTGAACGTCAAATGCTTTCAGGCGAACTGGAAGTAGAACTCACGCCACAAGGAACACTTGCCGAAAAATGTAGAGCCGCGCAAGCAGGATTTCCTGCATTTTACACACCTGCAGGCTACGGAACCGAAGTCGCAGAAGGAAAAGAATCCAGAGAATTTAACGGAAAAATGTACATTCTTGAAAAAGCCTACGAAGCTGATTTTGCTTTTGTAAAAGCTTGGAAAGGTGACGAAGCCGGAAATCTCATCTTTAAAGGAACCGCACGAAACTTTAATCCATGTATGTGCGGCGCCGCAACAATTACAGTAGCAGAAGTAGAAGAATTAGTGCCAGTAGGCGAGCTAGACCCAAATGAAATTCACATTCCAGGGATTTTTGTACAACGAATTTTTCAAGGAAACCATTACGAAAAACGCATTGAGCAACGAACCGTTAGGCAACACTAACGTATAATGTACCAATTATTCAATATAGCAATATATCAATGTTTTTAATGTGTTAATTATTTGAAATCTGATGAAAAATGTCGTTGTTGAAAAATCAGTTGAGGTTGCTTTGTTAATTATTGATTATTGTGAATTATTAGAAACGAAAAAGAAATTTGTCATATCCAGACAGCTTTTAAAATCTGGAACAAGTATAGGTGCTAACATTCATGAAGCTCAAAACGCAGAAAGTAGAGCTGATTTTATTCATAAGATGAAGATAGCAGCAAAAGAATTAGAAGAAACAAAATATTGGTTGACCTTATGTGAACAATCAAAACAGTATCCAACTGATGAGGTTTTGATTCAAAAAGTAAAAGAGCTAGGGTTAATTGTTTATAAAATAGTAAGTACAAGTATCAAGAAATAGAAATTGATACATTGGTACATTAAAAAATTGATACACTAGAAAGATGTTAGACAAAAACGGAATAGCGAAAAGAATCGCAAAAGAAGTCAAAGATGGATATTACGTAAACTTAGGAATTGGAATTCCGACGTTGGTTGCCAATTTTGTGAGAGACGATATCGAAGTTGAATTTCAGAGTGAAAACGGCGTGTTAGGCATGGGACCTTTTCCTTTTGAAGGTGAAGAAGATGCCGATATCATCAACGCAGGAAAACAAACCATTACTACGTTGCCAGGTGCAAGCTTTTTTGACTCTGCTACAAGCTTTGCCATGATTCGTGGGCAACACGTTCACTTAACCATTTTGGGCGCGATGGAAGTTGCTGAAAATGGTGATATTGCCAATTGGAAAATTCCAGGGAAAATGGTCAAAGGAATGGGCGGCGCAATGGATTTGGTCGCTTCCGCAGAAAATATCATTGTTGCCATGATGCATACTAACAAACGAGGAGCTTCTAAATTGCTTAAAAAATGTTCGTTGCCACTTACAGGTGTGGGATGTGTCAAAAAAGTAGTAACCAATTTAGCAGTATTAGAAATTACTTCAGAAGGCTTCAAGCTTTTAGAAAGAGCGCCTGGTGTAACTATTGACGAAATTAAAAATGCTACAGAAGGAAATTTAATCGTTGAAGGTGACATTCCAGAAATGCAGTTAGACTGATTTTGTAAAACACATCAATTTCCTTAAAAAAGTGTCATATTCATATGAATATGACACTTTTTTTATGGATTTAAACAAAAATTTAGATGAATGGTGTCATTTCTTGATAAGTAGCAGGTAGTCAGATGGTTGTCAAAGATAATTCTTACAGTTCGTCGAAAGTTTTCGTGTGCTTTATCGAAAAAAACCGCACTTTATCGAAATATTGGCAAAAAATTAACATATTTGTTACGATTTTGACGAATCTGTTAAAAAGACCAAAACTATCAATTAACCAAAAAACTTCTTATGAAAAAACAAATTACGCTACTCTTATTGAGTTTTCTCTTTGTAGGGATGTTGTCGGCACAAGACCGAAACTGTTCTACAATGGATAACTTAGAATACAGAAAACAGCTCGATCCTCAGCTCGATGCGCGCATGCAGGAAATTGAGAATCAAACAAGACAATACATTATACAAAACGGTACACCAAAAAGTATTTCTGGAAATGTAATTACCATTCCAGTAGTGGTACACGTTGTGTATAGAACAAGTCAGGAAAACATCAGTGACGCACAAATTCAATCACAAATTGATGTATTAAACGAAGACTTTAGAAGAGCTAATGCCGATGCGGACAACCGATGGTCGCAAGCAGTTGATACTGAAATTCAGTTTTGCTTAGCATCTATTGACCCTAATGGAAACCCAACGACAGGAATCACTAGAAAATCAACTACACGTACGTCATGGGGAACTAATGATGCTATTAAAAGTGCTTCACAGGGTGGAGTTACTGCGTGGGATACTTCTCAATACCTAAACATGTGGGTAGGAAACATTGGAAGTGGAATTTTAGGATATGCACAATTTCCAGGAGG
Source organism: Kordia sp. TARA_039_SRF (assembly GCA_006383075.2). GTDB lineage: Bacteria > Bacteroidota > Bacteroidia > Flavobacteriales > Flavobacteriaceae > Kordia. The sequence goes on along the minus strand of SMNH02000022.1, from coordinate 1,847 downwards.
AAATGCTTCTACTGATGGTGTGGTAATGAGTCCACAGTATTTTGGAAGTAGTGCTAAAGGTTCTGGATTTTACTTATCTGCACCTTTCGATTTAGGAAGAACCACAACGCACGAAGTAGGTCACTACTTAAACTTACGTCATATTTGGGGAGATGGAAACTGTAACGTAGATGATTTTGTAGCAGATACACCGACTTCTGATGCGCCAAACTACGGATGTAACCCAACACACGTATCGTGTTCAAGCACAGATATGGTACAAAACTATATGGACTACTCAGATGATGGATGTATGAACTTATTTACGGCAGGACAAAAAGCGCGTATGCGTGCAGTGTTAAACGCTGGAGGTGTTCGTAGAAGTTTAGCATTATCTGACAAATGTAGCGCTACGCCACCGCCACCACCAACATGTGATGATGGAATTCAAAATGGTGATGAAACAGGAGTTGACTGTGGAGGTTCTTCATGTGCACCATGTCAGTCTGGTTGCTCAGAAAACGAAGTAACATTAACTATTACTTTTGATAACTATCCAGAAGAAACTTCTTGGTCGTTAGTAACTGATGGAGGAACTACGGTAGCTTCTAACGGATATTCTGCAGGAAATCCTGATGGTTCTACAGTAACAGAAACATTATGTTTACCAGATGATTGCTATACATTTGTTATCAACGATGCGTATGGCGATGGAATTTGCTGCTCGTACGGAAATGGTTCGTATACACTTACTGGACCAGATGGAGTAATCAAATCAGGAGGAAGTTTTGGTTCATCAGAAACTACAGATTTCTGTTTAGGAAGCACGCCACCACCGCCGCCAACATGTGACGATGGAATTCAAAACGGTGACGAAACAGGAGTTGACTGTGGAGGTTCTTCATGTGCGCCATGTCAAACTGGAGGAACAACTGTATTACACGAAGGATATTTTGAAACTGGCTTAGACGGCTGGCAAGATGGAGGAAGCGACTGTTTCCGTTACAACGGTTCGCGTTCGTTTGAAGGAGCATACTCTATTCGTTTACGTGACAATTCTGGAACAGCATCTGCGATGACTTCAGAAACATTTGACTTACGCGGATTTGATCAAGTAGAGTTTGACTTCTATTTCTATCCAAATTCTATGGAAACTGGAGAAGATTTCTGGATACGTTACTTTGACGGATCAAGCTGGACTACTGTAGCAACTTATGCTAGCGGAAGTAGCTTTACCAATGGAAACTTCTACAATGCAACGGTTACTTTAAACAGTTCGCAAGTAAACTTCGCGTCAAACGCTCAATTCAGAGTACAGTGTGATGCAAGTGCGAATCAAGATCAAGTATATATTGACCAAGTAACTATTACAGGAATTGTTGGCAACACAAGAACAAAGGCAGATGGCGTACAATTGTTACGTACAGGACCACCAAGTGCTGCTAACGGTGATACCTTAATCACTCCGACAATTACGCGTGGAGATATTACGGTGAATTTAGCGAGCTTCAACTTGAAATCATCTTATAGAGTCTTGAATTTACTAGGTCAAACTGTAAAAGAAGGAACAATGAAAGATGGAAGATTAAATGTAAGCGAACTGAAAACAGGCGTATACTTGTTAGAAGTACAGGATGAAGAAGAAACTATTATTCAGAAATTTGTAAAGCAATAAGCGTTTACTTCTAAACATATTTTATAAATAGAAAACTCTCAAGTGTAGTGCTTGAGAGTTTTTTTATAAAATAACAGACACTGTCCAAAATTTTGTGTAAATGATATAGACGGGTTTAGCTCTTAATTAGAGTTGAACCCTATTTTCAAATATAGTTAAAAATTGATTTAGAATTAATCCCCAATTGTGGATG
>SMNH02000021.1 GCA_006383075.2 Kordia sp. TARA_039_SRF | reverse complement strand
TTTCTTCGAATAGCAAATACGATAAATTCAGCAGAAACGAAGGAAATGTCACGTTGACCGCAAACGAACTGCAAGGCATGGAATTGTTCAACCAAAAATGTGCTTCGTGTCACGCGGGCGAATTGTTTACTGACCAAACATATCGAAACAACGGTTTGGCAATTGACCCGCAATACAACGATATTGGTCGCGAACGTGTCACAGGTTTTCCGGAAGACCGATATAAATTCAAAGTGCCAAACTTGCGAAATGTTGAAGTCACATTTCCATACATGCACGACGGACGTTTTGCTACGCTAGAAGCTGTGTTGGAACATTACCGAAGTGGCATTCAAGACACTGAAAACATAGACGAAAGCTTACGCCAAACAGACGGAACACTCGGAATTCCCATGACCGACGAAGAAAAAGCACGCATTATTGACTTCTTAAAAACGCTAACCGACACGGACTTTATTTTTGACCAGCGTTTTTCGGAATTTTAACTTGTTGAAAAAAGGAGTCGTCTTTCACAACTTTTGGTCTAATTTCAGTACGCATATACTGTGTATTTTCAGTCTTATTCATCTTAAATTTTGTACGCTATAATTACCATCAACAAATTCTATCATACAATTTGTTATATAAATGTTAGGTTTCTTCAATAAGAGCGGCAAATAGCGTATCTTTGCAAGTACAATTTAAACGTAATTAAAAAAATGATAACAGTTTCAGATACAGCCCGTAAAAAAGTAGTCGAGCTCATGACCGATGACGGTTTTGACGCTACTACTGATTTTGTTCGTGTTGGTGTGAAAAGTGGTGGATGTTCCGGACTCTCTTACGATTTATCATTTGACAAAAGTCATGCAGCTGAAGATAAAATTTTTGAAGACAATGGTGTCAAAATCATTGTGGACAAAAAAAGCTTTTTATATCTCGTAGGAACCATTTTGGAATATTCAGGTGGATTGAATGGTAAAGGATTTGTTTTCAATAACCCAAATGCACAACGCACGTGTGGATGTGGGGAATCGTTCTCTCTTTAAAATTGAAAGATTGAAAGATTGAATGATTGAAAAATTAAATGATTGGAAGTTAAAAATCCTATAGAATTCATGAAAACGTTTGAAGATTTAGAAGTATATAAAAAAGCATTTGACTTTTCTGTTCAAATTTTCAAACTAACATCACATAATAAAATCAACAAAAATATTGCAAGTCAACTTGAAAGAGCCGCTTTATCGATTTCAAATAACATTGCCGAAGGATTTGAACTTCAATCAAATAAACAATTGATTAGGTTTTTATACATATCCAAAGGTTCATGTGGCGAAAGCAGAAATATTTTAGCCGTAGCTCACAAATTACATCAAGTTTCAGATGAAACTTATGACAGATTAAGAAAAAAAGCTGTTGACATTTCTAAGCAATTGTCAAATTTTATCAAATATTTAGAAAAAAGTGAGATTAGATAATTATAAAATCTTTCAATTTTTTAATCATTTAATCTTTAAATCATATCGAAAGAAATGAGTAAATATACCGAAGAAGAATTACAAAAAGAACTGGAGACGAAAGAGTATGAGTACGGTTTTTATACCGATTTGAAAAGTGATACGTTTCCAAAAGGTTTGAATGAAGAGATTATTCGAGCGATTTCTGCAAAGAAAAATGAGCCAGAGTGGATGACGGAATGGCGCTTGGATGCATTTCGAATTTGGTCAGAAATGGAAGAACCCGATTGGGCAAATGTGCATTATGAAAAACCAGACTTTCAAGCTATTTCATACTATTCTGCTCCTAAAAAAACAGATCCCAACAAAACGCTGGACGATGTAGATCCAGAGTTGTTAGAAATGTATAAAAAACTCGGAATTTCTATTGACGAACAAAAGAAATTGCAAGGAATTGCCATCGATGTTGTTGTTGATTCGGTTTCTGTGGCAACGACTTTTAAAAAGACATTGGCTGAAAAAGGCATCATCTTCTGCCCTATTTCTGAAGCCATTCAAGAGCACCCTGAATTGGTCAAAAAATATTTAGGAACCGTTGTTCCGAAAAAAGATAACTTCTACGCCGCACTGAATTCTGCAGTTTTTACTGACGGTTCTTTCTGTTATATTCCAAAAGGCGTTCGTTGTCCAATGGAATTATCAACCTATTTCCGAATCAACGAAGCAGGAACAGGACAGTTTGAGCGTACGCTTGTGATTGCAGACGAAAGCAGTTATGTGAGTTATTTGGAAGGTTGTACAGCACCTTCGCGTGATGAAAATCAGTTGCATGCTGCTGTGGTAGAATTGATTGCATTAGATGATGCAGAAATCAAATATTCTACCGTACAAAACTGGTTTCCAGGAAACGCAGAAGGAAAAGGTGGTGTGTACAATTTTGTAACCAAACGTGGATTGTGCGAAACCAACTCTAAAATTTCTTGGACACAAGTAGAAACAGGTTCGGCAGTGACGTGGAAATATCCAAGTTGCGTATTGAAAGGAGACAATTCGGTAGGAGAATTTTATTCTATCGCGGTTACGAATAATTACCAACAAGCAGATACAGGAACGAAAATGGTGCATCTTGGAAAAAACACCAAAAGTACCATTATCTCTAAAGGTATTTCGGCAGGAAAATCGCAAAACAGCTATCGCGGATTGGTACAAATTTCGCCACGAGCAGAAAACGCGCGTAACTTTTCGCAGTGTGATTCGCTCCTAATGGGAAATAAATGTGGCGCACATACCTTTCCATACATCGAAGCAAAAAATAAAACAGCACAAGTAGAACACGAAGCTACGACTAGTAAAATTGGAGAAGACCAAATTTTTTACTGCAATCAACGAGGAATTGATACGGAAAAAGCCATCGCGTTGATTGTAAATGGATTTAGCAAAGACGTGTTGAACAAACTACCAATGGAATTTGCCGTAGAGGCACAAAAATTATTAGAAATTTCTTTAGAAGGTTCTGTTGGATAAGCAATCATAAAAACTATACAATGAAAAAAATCTATTTCATCCTTGCATTCGGACTTTTGCTTGTAAGTTGTAAAAACGAATCAAAAACAACGGATAAAGCAGCAAGCGAAACAGAAAAAAAAGAAGGTTTTACCGCCACAAAAACAGTTGGTGATACGTACGACACGTTTTCGGGCATGTTTTTATACTTAGAAAATGAAAATGCGGCAGTACTCAAAACATCTAGCAGTCAAATGTATGCTGTGGTGATTGACGAAAAAATGCACGAACTCGACAAGCAATGTGATCAGTTTAAACAAAACGAACATGATATGGTTCCTGTAGTCATTAGAGGAAAGACCATGCCAAATCCTGTAAAAGACGGATGGCCAGAAGCTGTTGAAATTAAAGAAATTCTTTCCGTACAAAAACCAAGCGGAAATGATGGCACTATCATCATCACGAACAATCAATAATTCGATTTACAAAAAATAGAAAACATCGTTTACCATGTTACACATAAAAAATTTACACGCAGGTATTGAAGAAAAAGGAATTCTGAAAGGAATCAACCTTGAAGTAAAAGCAGGAGAAGTACATGCGATTATGGGACCAAACGGTTCTGGAAAAAGTACCTTATCAGCTGTCATTGCAGGAAAAGAAGAATATGAAGTTACAGAAGGAGAAATTTTCCTAAATGGAGAAAATATTGAAGAGTTAGGCGCGGAAGAGCGTGCACACGAAGGTGTATTTTTATCATTTCAATATCCTGTGGAAATTCCAGGTGTTACGGTAACCAACTTCATCAAAACGGCTATCAACGAAACGCGCAAAGCGAAAGGTTTGGAAGAAATGTCGGCAAGCGAAATGCTTAAAAAGATTCGTGAAAAAGCAGAATTACTCGAAATTGACCGTAAATTTTTATCGCGTTCACTCAATGAAGGATTTTCTGGTGGAGAGAAAAAGCGTAACGAAATTTTCCAGATGGCAATGCTAGAGCCAAAATTGGCAATCTTAGACGAAACCGATTCAGGATTGGATATTGACGCATTGCGAATTGTTTCGAATGGTGTTAATAAATTACGTAGCAAAGACAACGCAGTGATTGTAATTACGCACTATCAGCGTTTGTTAGAATATATTGTTCCAGATTATGTACACGTATTACACGACGGAAAAATTGTAAAATCAGGAACCAAAGAACTTGCTTTAGAGTTAGAAGAAAAAGGATACGATTGGATTAAGCAAGAAGCAACTATTTAAGGAAGCATTACATGGAATTAAAAGATAAATTATTGTCATCATTTATGGTTTTTGAAGATCGTGTCCACGATGAGTCAAAGCATATTCATGACATTAGAAATCACGCAATAAAAACCTTTCAACAAAAAGGATTTCCTACGAAAAAAGACGAGGATTGGAAATACACGTCGCTAAATTCCATATTGAAGCACGATTATGTTATTTCGCCGCGTCACGAATCTGCAATTGAATTTAAGGACGTTAAAAAGTATTTCATTCACGATATTGATACGTATAAAATTGTATTTATCGATGGAAAATACAGTTCGTTTCTTTCTGAAACCACGCACGACGGCATTGATGTTTGCTTGATGAGTGCAGCGTTGAATAAGCCAAAGTACAAGGTCATTATCGATTCATACTACAACAAGGCTGCTAAAGACACGCACAGTTTGACGTCGTTGAATACTGCTTTTGCTTCGGAAGGTGCGTATATTCACATCCCGAGAAATAAAGTCGTTGAAAAACCGATACAAATTATCCACTTTTCTACAGGAAGTGAAGCGTCTGTGATGTTGCAACCGCGCAATTTGATTGTGGTTGATGAAAATTCGCATGTGCAAATTATTGAGCGTCATCAAAGTTTAACATCGAATGTAGTGTTGACCAATTCGGTAACGGAAATATTTGCTAATAAGCGCGCGATAGTAGATTATTATAAAATTCAAAACGACAACCAAGAAGCGTCTTTGATTGATAATACCTTTGTTTCTCAAAAACAAAGCAGTAATGTTTCCGTACACACGTTTTCTTTTGGTGGAAAATTGGTGCGAAACAATTTACAGTTTTTCCAAAAAGGAGAACGCATCGATTCTACCATGAAAGGTGTGACAATTATTAGCGATAAGCAACACGTTGACCACAACACATTGGTACATCATATTGAACCAAATTGTGAAAGTCACCAAGATTATAAAGGAATTTATGGCGGGCGTTCTACAGGTGTTTTCAATGGAAAGGTTATTGTAGAGAAGGAAGCGCAAAAGACGAATGCGTTTCAAGCAAATAATAATATTTTAGTAGATGATAAAGCTACCATAAACACCAAACCGCAGCTCGAAATTTTTGCAGATGATGTAAAATGTTCACACGGTTGTACTATTGGTCAGTTAGACAAAGATGCTTTATTTTATTTACGCTCGCGCGGAATTCCTGAGAAGGAAGCAAAAGCATTGCTAATGTATGCTTTTGCTAATAACGTTTTGGCAAGCGTGAAGATAAATGCTATCAAAACTCGAATCACCAAGCTAATTGCACAAAAATTAGGCGTTAATTTAGGATTCGAACTATAAAAAACAGGAAAGAAAAGAGAGATAAAATCCCGAAGCGTGTATGCTTTGGGATTTTTTTTGAGACTTACAGTTCAATTTCTTCTGCAATAATTCTATAAATATCAACTTCTGGAAGCAGCGTTTGTAATTGCATTGCGACGGCTGTAAATTGAGAATCTTGTCGCAAGCGCTTCCAAGTATTTTTTACGTATTGATTAAAGTTTTCCTGCTGCGATTGTTGGTATGCTGAATTTTCTTTGACCATCATTAAAATTTGTTGAATGGTTTCTCTTCCATTGGTCAATTTTGTTTTGATAGGCTCGTGCAATCCTGTTAGAACACTATGTGCGGTTTCCAAGCAATTGGCTCCAACCATTAAAACATGTCTTCTTTTTTGAGGAACATCATTTGTTTTTGCGACAAATAACTGATTTTGCAAAATGCTCATACGACTCGATTCTACCAATCCAAACTGCTTTAATGCCTGCTGATTTTCAGAAAGCCAACGCTCAATCTCCGCTAAAAAGCGAGAAGATTTGGAACGAAGCAATTCAGAAATCAATTCAACTTTATAAATGGAAGCTTCAAAGAAGTTGTTTTTTTCTATAATACTTGTTTTCATTTGTTGCTGTTTTTGTGTTTTTCACATACGTGTGAAAAACCATTCGTTTATAGATAATCTAATCGTTGTACCGTATTGCCATTTTCGTCTACATCAGTCGTCCATTCCATGGCATCATCTGTAATATTTACTTTGATACTGATTAGATTGGTAGGATCATTGATTTCTTGTAAACGCTGTGTTTCCACAATGACAGGAAGGTCTTGAATTTCTGGTTCGCGCGGTTGCAAGTTTTTTTCAATTTCTTGTACCATCGCAGTACGAAATACTGGCTCTTCAATGTTTAATTCTTCCAAAAAGCCAAAAGAAGCATCCACAAATTTATTTGCTGAAGTAGACAATGCACTCGCATATTCTGTTGACGTAGTACCATCGGCAGATTCTCCTTCTGGTGCTGGAGCCGCTGTAGCTTCTGCTTGTTGCAATCGAGAAGCTGTCTGAGTTGATTCTGCTTGTGCTTTGGCTGCTAATTCTGGTTGAATACTTTGTAAGTATGCATTGTTTTCTTCAGCTCTATCTGCAAGCAAATCATTATTTACTTTATAAAAAGCATCTTCATACACTTTTTGCACTTCACTTGCGGTATAGCTTCGTGTAACCGTTTGCGTGGTGTCTACCGCTACTGGAATGGTTAACTCCATGTCTTTGATACGAATGTTTGGCACTGCAAAATGCTTCAACATTGGATTCTCCACATATTCTTGAGCGATTGCTAAGGTTTCAATATCTGATTGCACTTTGGCATTGGTAACCTCTTTATAAATCTTTCCGATATAATCTTTTAAGGTAATCATGATTTTTTGTTTTTTTAAGTGGAAGAAACCTCCGAAGAGGCTTCTTCATTTGTTAATGAAATACGTTCTAAGATTCTACGATAGACTCTTCAAGCATGTCTAACACACGACTCATTCCCGCAGGAAGTTCGTCTTGTACTGCATGAATTCTAACATTCATACTATAAGAACGCTTCGATTCGTCAGAGTACGTATTTTTCTTTTGGTACGAGTAACTTCCTTTAAAGTCAAAACGTCCCCAAGCCCAACGTAAGCTCAATTCAGCACTTAAGTCTAATTTGTGAGAAGTTGTCGTTGTCACTTTGGTAACACTAGAAATTTTAGCGTTAAAATCGATAGTGGTATCGGCAACTCTCATGAATGGAATTGGCACAATAGTTAATAACGGTGTTGTTAAGGTAACTTCTGTACTTGTTCCATCAATTAATTTAGAGTAGATAAATGATACGTTTTTTACTTTTCCCATATCATCTAAACCTACTTCGTTGATAAAATCAACGGTAGAAAGTGCTGCTGCTGCTTGCGCATCAATAACTGCTGTTAATGGCTTTCCTAACATCGCACTAAAGTTGATGTTAGCAATTTCATTTGGATTCACTGCCATAATTGTAATTTTTTAAAATTTTGTGCCTACTCTTTATCAAAGGCTTTTCGGCTTTCTCCTTTTGTGCAAAAAATAGTCGCGAACAATTTCTTACGGATTCTAAGCTTAAAAAGATATTCTTTCGAAAGAATTGCGAGGCAAATATACAACATTTGTTACTTTTTTAACAACATATTACAATATATTGTTGTGTAATATTACATAGTTTCAGCAATATGTTTTAAAAATGTGTTGGGTAGATTTGATGTGAAAAAAGCTTAAATATGTGCTAAAATACTCGTAAAACAAGAAAAGAGCTGCAATGTACATAGAAGTACATCAGCAGCTCTTTATATGAGTTTTTGCTTTTGTAGTTGCAGTTAGTTATTCAACCGCGTTGCATATTTCGCTTAAAAAACGGTTAAAATCGAGTGCTTCTTTTCCAACCAGTCCAAAACGAACTACTACTAAGTTTTTTGAAGGAATGATATATACACGTTGTCCTTGGTAACCATTTGCCGAATACATGTCTTTTGGCACATCTGGGTGAAATCCGCCAGCATTCAACCAAAAATGTCCGCCATAACGCCCTTCTGACGTTGGTGTTGGTTTCGTAATATAATCTACCCAAGAATCATCAAAAATTCGTGTACCATTCCAATCGCCTCTGTGTAAATACAGCAGTCCAAATTTTGCCCAATCGCGAGGCGTTGCCCAGCCATAGGATGAACCTACATAGTTTCCATCCATATCAGCTTCAATCAACATGGAGTGCATTCCAATTTTGTCAATAAAATTTGTGTATGGAAAGTCTAGGTATTCTTGGTGATTGTTGAATTGCTTTCGCAAGATTCCTGATAGTAAATTAGACGTTCCAGAAGAGTAATTCCAGGTTTCGTTCGGTTTTCCAACCAACGGTTTGTCTATTTGAGATGCGGTCATGTCTTTGTCCAAAAAGAGCATTTTGGTGACATCAGAAATTTTCGTGTAATTTTCATCCCACTCCAAACCGCTGTTCATTTGCAATAGATTGTGAATGGTGATTTCTTTTCGTTCGTCGTCTTTCCAAGCTTCAATAGGCGCTTTGTCCCAAACATCTATTTTCCCTTGATATTGTAGTATTCCGTACATCGTACTGACTAAACTCTTCGTCATAGACCAACCTAAGATTTTAGAGTCTTTATCAAATCCTTTTGCGTATTGTTCTGCAATGATTTGATCTTTATAAATAACCAGAACCGCTCTCGTTTTTTTAGCATCTTCACCGTCTACTTTTTCAAACGCATATTGCACAGCACTCTTAATTTTATCATAATCGATATTGGAAAATGTGGTGTCTTTTTGCGGCATGTTTCCGTATGGATATGGCAACATTCGAGCAGTATTGGTACGGTACGGTATTGGCGTTTTCTGCGTCACATCGTATTCGTCATCAATCAAAACACTACCCAACCCTTTTCTGTAGATGGCGGTACGTTCCATGAGTCCATAAACGGATGCCGAAGCATATTTTTCTTGCTTGTTTACGAAATCACGAGCAAATTTTATTGGCGAAAAACCATTATCTGTTGAGTCGGTAAAAGCAGGTGCTCTTCCAGCAACAAAAACGGAAGAACTCATATTTTTTGCAGAATATCCAGAAATGATATTCAGTTTAGAGTAGTTGAATGCAACCAAGATTACAATTACTACAATTAGAATTCCTAAAATTTTTAAGGCTTTTTTCATCTTTTGTGGCGTTTAATGCTTACTACAAGTGTACTTGCTTTCAAATATATTAAAATAAAGCATTCCGATACGGCGTATTGTGGACTTTGTAAAATCAATTTTAACTGAACTGTAAGCGCCCTACTATTTTCTGTCAGAAAGACATAGTGTTTTACCTATTTTAAAAACAGGAAAAACACCTTTTAAAAGTATCTATAAAGCTGTTTTACAATTAAGTAATTAAATACATATTTGTAAGAATGTTACGTAACGAAAACTATTATTTTAAAACTAGAAAACCATGAAAAAAAAGAAAACCAGTTTAAAAAAGTTGACACTTAACAAAAAAGTCGTGTCAAAATTAGAGCGTCAACAAGCAAATGGAGGTGCTCCGTATTCGGTAAACATTTGTCCTATTGTTACACGTTTTAACTGTCCAATTAACACACTTGCTTGTCCAGATACGGTAATATGTCCAATTGTTACACGTTTTAACTGCCCAATAGACACATTGGCATGTCCAATTGAAACTATTGCCTGTCCTACGTCAGCATGTCCAATTGACACTGTAGCATGTCCTTATTAATCTATTAAATACTTAAAATCATGAAAAAAAAGAAAGCCAATTTAAAAAAGTTGACACTTAACAAAAAAGTCGTGTCAAAATTAGAGGAAGGTCAAGTAAACGGTGGAACCGTTGTTACGCTGGCTTGTCCTAACACACTTTTATGTCCGAGAACTTTAGCGTGTCCTGACACGTTTTTATGTCCAAAAACGTTGGATTGTCCATTGACATTGGATTGCCCTAGCTTTAATGGTTGTCCGTCATTTATTGATGCATGTCCATCGGCATTAGCATGTCCATTTTAAAAACAATTTGAATATACTATAGTATGAAAGCTGCTGTAAAAGGCAGCTTTTTTTAGTTTGCAAACGTCTGTAAGTAGTTGCGCAAGTCTTGGTGTTTTTGCAATACCAGTTTTTTTTTGAGTCTGTATTTATGTGTCCGTACACTTTCTTGGTTGATTCCTAAGATGATGCGAATGTCTTCGTTTGACATGTTCATTTTAAGGTAGCAACAGTATTTTAAATCTTTTGCCGTTAGACATGGAAATTTAGCACTGAGAGTTTTGATAAAGTTTGGATTTATGTTTTCAAAATAGTGTTTAAAATCGTCCCAATGTCGCTGGTCGCTATGCGTCATTTTGATGGTATTTACTATCGACATTAAACGCGTTTTGGTCGATGCATCTACATCGCTGTACAATTGTTTGATGCGTTCTTTTATCTTATCCAATACGGCTTTTTTTTGGTCTAATTCCAACGTGTATCGTGTTAAATCTTTGCTGTGATCTTGCGTAAATTTTCCTTTGGGTACAAATGATTTTGATATTGAAACGGTTTGTGTTTTATGAATGAGTTTTAAGATTCCTAGAATGTTTGAAACGAGATTGTTGGATTGTATACCATATTCAAATGATTGACGAAACACCACCAAGTTTTCTCGAACTTTTAGTTTTTGACGTTCTTCCTTGGAATGTAAACACACAATTGGAATAGAAAAATCGCGATTATACGTTACTAAAGAGTTAATCACATCTTGATTGTTTCTAAAGCTCAATACAATTAAAGTTGGTTGAATGGATTCTGACAATTGCACCATGTCTGACACGCGTGTAGCCGTAATGAAACTGTACTGATTCATTGCTTGCATACTTTTAAGTATTGCAGCTAATGAACTAGAAGTATCACTTCCTATGAGTATATTTTCATGCGTTGTCATCACTATAATATCGGTTGCAAATGTAATAGTGTCTTTATGGGGAATCGCACTGTCATGAATACATCAAATATATAATTTAAACGTCAAACAAAACACGGTAGAAATACTTGGTTTTGTCATTTTATCCCAATTCAACCCGAAAGGGCATAAAAAAACCTGTAACTATTGAAGTTACAGGTTTTATTATTTTTATTGTAAGATGATTAGTTTTTGCTCACGATGATAAAGTCAGAACGACGATTTTGTTGATGTTCTTCATCCGTACATTTCGTTCCACAATCAATTAACGGGTCGCCTTCACCTTTTCCTTCGCTGCTAAGGCGTGATGCATCAATTCCTTTTGAAATGATGTATTGTACCGTTGATTTTGCTCTTCTTTCTGATAATTTTTGGTTGTAGACTGCAGAACCTCTATTGTCTGTATGCGATTCTACTTTTACAACCATGTTTGGATACTTGTTCATCGCATTTACTGCTTTGTCCAATTCGAAAGCTGCTTCTTTAGTAATGTTGTGCTTGTCAAATTCGAAATAGATAGGATTTAACACGATAACATCTTCTATGATTTCCTCGATTGGCTCAAGTGCGATGTCAATTACTTTTTCAGGATCGTCACCACTATTCACTTCTACTCTTTGTGATACATAGTCTTGGATAGAAGCTTCTAATACAGATGACTTGTCACATTCTACTTTGAATACTACTTTTCCATCAGCATCAGTAGTTTTAGAACCTACATTATTTCCTTGCGTATCAGCCAATACTACTGTTGCTCCACTTAATGCAGCACCAGTTTCTTTGTCTGTCACCATAACTACGTAGTCAACATCACAAATTGGATTGATTAAATCTACTTCGTAAATATCGTCACTTCCTTTTCCGCCTTCACGGTTAGAAGCTACAAATCCTTTTTTAGATTCTTCATCAAACGTAAAAGAGAAATCATCTGAATTACTGTTTAGCGGTGTTCCTAAGTTACGAACCGCACCATACGAATCACCTTTTATTTTTGATGCAAACACATCCAATCCTCCAATTCCTAAATGTCCATCCGAAGAAAAGTACAAGGTATTGTTGCTACTTACATACGGGAAAAATTCTCTTCCTTCTGTATTGATGTCGCCACCTAAATTTTCTGGTTCACCAAACGTTCCGTCATCATTAATCGCCACTTTATATAAGTCTGATTGACCTAATCCTCCTGGCATGTCTGATGCAAAGTACAATGTTTTTCCATCAGCACTTACCGCTGGATGTCCTACAGAATACTCGTCATTGTTAAATGGAACTGGTTGTACATCTGTCCACTCACCACCAGACATTTTAGCGGTGTAAAGGTTTAATGTCCCTTTTCCTTCTTCGTCTTTTTTGAATTTGCCATCATAGTAACTCTCACGTGTAAAATACATTGTTTTTCCATCTGGAGAGAAACTTACAGTTCCTTCATGATATTTTGTATTGATATCATCAGATAACGAAACGGCTTTCGACAATTCACCATCTCCACTGTATGACGCCATATAGATATCTAAATACGGTTGGTCGTTCCATCCATATTTTCTTCCACCATCACGCGTAGACGTGAAATATACCGTACTTCCTACTGCAAGTGCTCCAAAGTCAGAGTTTTGCGTGTTGATTTCTGAATTCTTCACTTCAAACTTTGTCACTTTTGCTAAAATTTGTGGAATGTAGTTCGGGTTTTTATTAAAAGCAATTGCTCTTTTATCGCTTGGCTTTTTTGCAGCAAACTTTGCCATCCATTCGTTGTGCTCTTGGTATTTTCCGTTTGCTTTTAGCATTTGTGCATATTTAAAATACACATCAGCACTGGTATTTCCTTCCGCAATCGTTTGTCGGTACCAACGTTCTGCATCTTCTGTTTTGAAAAGATTGTAGTAACAATTGGCTAACTGTTCATATACATACGCATCTGCTTCTTCAATAGCAATTTCTTGATATTCTTCAGCCGCTTTTACATATTCGAGTCTGTTATATAGCTTGTCTGCTTTTTTGGTTTTATCGTTCTGCGCAAACACATTTGAAGTAGCTAGAACGAGCAATAATATATATAGTTTTTTCATTGTTGTTGGCGTATTAGGTTTTAGAAATATCTTGGCGAACGAGAAATTTTACGTGGGAAGTATAAATCGAATAGTAAAAATACTTCGTGCGATGCATTGGCAACAGAAGAGATTTCTGAAGTTACTGCATCATAAGCATACCCTATACGCAATCTCGGATTAATCGCAAAGTTGACCATTCCACTGAAAGAGTCATCCAAACGGTACGAAGCTCCAATTTCAAATTTTTCATAAAACAAAGCATTCAAGTTCAAGTCAAATGATGTTGGCGCACCAAAAGCGGACTTTACTAAGAATGATGGCTTTATTTTAGTGTTTGGGCTAGCTTGGAATACATAACCACCTGTAAGGAAATAGTGTTGTACTTCCGAACCAAACGCTCTACCATTCACATCGAGGTGTTTTCCTTGTAAAAAGTTAGGCACCGATAATGCTAAATAGTAATTGTCTGAGTAGTAAAAAACTCCAGCTCCAATATTGAAAGTTGTTTCATTAACATTACTAGAAAAGGCTTCATCTCCTTGGTCGATCAGTGTTGGATTGACTTGTGATAATAATCCGATATCGTGGAATGTAAGTCCTCCTTTAATACCGAACGCCAATTTGTGAGCGCCTCCTAAGTTTAATGTATATGCAAAGTCTACGTAAGTGTTCGTTTCTTTTACAGGTCCAATTTGGTCTGAAATTAAAGAAAGTCCTAATCCTACGTTTTTACCGACTGGCGAATGCCCAAAGAACGTAAACGTTCTTGGGGCACCGTCAAATCCGGTCCATTGATTTCTGTATAGTGCACCTAAAGATATTCCTTCTCTAGATCCTGCATACGCTGGATTGATAACTGCCATATTGTACATATACTGAGTATACTGTGGATCTTGCTGAGCAAAAGATGGCAATGAAAAAAGTAATACAAATAGTGCGATATATAAGTTCTTCATGATATGATATAATATTATTTTTAAGAATTTTGATGTTTAATTTAAAGGGAAATCTATTTGTTTAGATAAATCCAACCGTTTTTAGATTCTCCGTTTTCAAGTCTCAATACATAAAAATAAGTACCTACTGGTAATTCATCATTATCATTTGTTTGACCTCTCCATTCGTTCGTATAGTTATTCTTCTTGTATACAGAACGACCATGAGAATTAAATATCTCTAATTCTTGTACTCTGAATGCTCTTAGGTCCCAAGTATCATTTAAGTTATCTCCGTTTGGTGAAATTCCTTGTGGAAAAGAACACATTGCGTTGATTACTGTAAATGTTTGTGAACTAGAACAGCCATCAGCAGTAGTTACGGTTACGGTATAGTCTCCATCATCTGTTGCGATGAATTGTGCGCCATCATTGTCTGATGATGAACCGCCAGACCATTCGTATGTTACTGTTGCTGCGTCATATCCGCCATTGAGTGGTGATACTGTAATGGTATATTCTCCATTAACACATTCGCCTTCAAGACCAATGTCTGCTGGGTCAATTTGCATCAACACAACCACTTCAAAACTATCTGTTGAGTAACAACCAGTAATATCATTTTCAATACGGAGATATACTGTTCCGCCTGCACTACTATACGCAGTTGGGTCTGCAAGCATGTTCATACCTGCTTCAGCATCTGCCAGTGTTTCATAGTATGTAACTGAAACGTCTGTTTGTGTTCCTATAACGTTGACATCTTGTACTGTTAAGTCAAATTCAGCAAAACCATCTAAGTCATCATCACAAGTTTCTAATGTTTGTGTTCCTACTACATCTGGATTGCTTTCAACAGTTACCGTAACATCATCTGTTAATGTAACAAGGTTTCCATTTGCTAAAGCGTAGGTTATAGAAGCTGTGTACGTTGTTGTTTCCGTTGGAGAAACCGTAATATCTGTATCATTACTGATAACGTTACCATCTTCATCTAACCATTCAAACGTATAGTTAGGGTTTCCATCTGGAACAAATCTCCAAATTTCTTGTTCTGTAACGGTCCAAACTCCATTGTTTCTGTTTGCTGGCGCATATCCAACAGAACCTGCCCCATTTTGAATTCCTACAATAGCAATTCCTCCATCATTCCAAGTTGGACAAACTGGTTTTTCAATTAATACTACATCAATCACATTAGATGATTCGTGTAATATAATTTGCTGTGTTGTCGTAATATCATTACATCCAAAATGTGGCACTTCAAAGAACGTTACTTTAAATTGACGCTCTGGTGCAGTTCCTACAACAGCATATTCAATATAACCGCCTACACTTGGATCAATATCATGGAAAGCTCCATGAATAGCATTCGTTGGTACATTTGGAGTTGGCAGTAAATCTGTTGGAGCAAAGTTCCATGGACAGAAGTTTCCTGCATCAGATATATCAAATGATACCAAACCATTTGCTCCAATAATTACTTGCGTATATGTATTTCCAAAATATTCGAATTCAAAATCAAGATTGATTGCAGAAGACCATCTATCATCTAAAGTAATAGACGTTGGATCTCCTGTCAAGTTATCTGGAGGACATTGTAATTCACTCACTGAATATACACTTGTATCCGTTGTTATAGAACTTGACATGAATGTTGCTGATAAATCTGTAGATGTCACATCACAGGTTTGTAACTGATCGTATCCTGCGTTGATAATTCTACATTCTTGATCTGGACAAAATGCTTGTGTTTGTGGCTCACTTATTAATACACAATTGGTGTCATCGGTATCGGCAACCGTAATGATTACTGGTGTTGCATTTGGATATGGACCAAATGTGTAAATTCCAGTTGCATCAACTACCTGCGGCGCACTACCGAAGTCATCTGTAATTGTGATAGAAGCCGCATCTCCTGTGTCAAGGATTTCAACATCAATTAAGAATTGTTCTCCCGCCGCACAGTCATCTACAATAGTGTATGTAGCTGTTGGTTTGAAACATGTCAAACATTCTGCTGTCCAATCCCATGGTGTACCGTTTCCGTTAGCACAGCTTGTGAAACCGTCACTTTCTACTACCATGAACAAGTTACCGCCTGTAGATTCGATTATTAATCCTGATAAATCTCCTGCGTTATTTGTTGTCGTGATTAAAGTAGCTGGATCAGCTGTTGAACCGTCATAGAAAGAAATAACATCGTCATCATCTATAATAGTTCCTGAGTTGAATGTTAATCTCACTGGGAAACCTGTATCACTCGTAAATAAGAAGGTATTGTCATCATTATTTGTGTAACAATGGTTCACATTGATTGGTCCATTAGCACAAACCAAATTAAATACTTGGTTAGGGTCAGGTCTTGTTGTGAAGCTTTCTTCAATACATCCTGTTGCTAATCCATTCCCGTTGTATGGTAATATCGTTACATAATATGTTGTATCGTAATCAGTATCTAAAGGATATGTATTTACGTTTCCTACATCTAATCCGGCAACCACATCTGAGCCACCTGGCGTTGTTCCAACTGTTAAAATATATCCTGCTGGACTACCAATAGCAGAACCCCAAGAGATGTTTTGATCTATTTCAATAGCTGTTGCACCATCTAAAGGAAATGTTAATGCCACACATGTTGGTGGTGCCGTTGGGTCAATACATGCTACTGTAAAGTCAAGTGGTGTATATCCTTGTGATTGACAAGAAAATATTCCATCGGATTGTACCGTAATCGAAATTGATCCTGTAGTAGTTTCAAAAGATAGTCCTGATACGTCTCCTGCGTTTCCATAACCATTATAGAGTTCGACGCCGTTTCCATCAACAACAATCAATTCATCCCAGTTATTTTCAACTTGTCCTGCATTAAAGCTTACAGCTAAAGTAAATGTAGGGTCAGAAGCAAAAAATGTAAATACTGTTGTATCGTTATCTGTGTAACAGTATGTTGTATTTACCGGACCAGCAGCACAATCTACCCCAGTAAATGTTGTAAAGTCAATTGGACCTGCCCAAGCGCTTTCACTTCCTGGTCCGCAAATTGCTCTAACATATACTTCATAGTCTGTATCTCCCATTAATCCTGTTACTGTAGTTGGATTTGTCGTTGTTGCAGTTCCTGATCCTGTTGGTTCTCCAGTTCCTGCAGGTTGTACAACATATTCCCACGCTGTTTCTCCACTGTTAGCTGTCCAGCTAATTTCTGCACTGCTGTTTGTTACATTGGCAACTGCTAAAGCAGATGGCGCAATACAAAACGAACCACAGGCTTCAACACGCACTAAATCAATAGATAAATCTCCTTCAAATCCTGTTCCTGCACCTCCATAGCTAAATTCGATATAAATAGTTTGTCCTAAATAAGCACTTAAGTCAACTCCTACGGCTTGCCAAGGATCTGTAGCTGCTGTTTGCAATTGTCCACTATACGTAAACTCTGTTGTAAATGGTCCCGTTGCCGAGGTTCCTACATTTACATTTAACGTTCCTATATCATCTCCAAAAGCATGTAAATAAAATGATAATTCTGCTCCATCTGTTGCTGATGTTAAGTCAATTGCTGACGTTACTGCTGATGCAATTGCTGTTGCATCCCCAGAAGCTTCATAGTTCATGTAACTACCTCCGCTAAATGCTGCACTTGGTCCTGTTCCTGCAGAACCAGAATCGTCTGGAATTTCCCACGAACCGTCACCATTATTTAAATCACCAGTCCATTCTGCTGCTGAGTCGAATTCTTCAGTAAAAATAAAAGAAGAGGTTCCACCAGAGACACAATTAACTCCTACTGGACCTGCCAATGCAGTTGTAAAGTTAATTGGACCTGACCAAACGCTAAATCCATTAGCACCACAATTAGATCTTATATAGATTTCATACGTTGTATTTGGAGTTAATCCTGTAGCTGTGTATGGATTCGTAGTAATAGGAGTCCCTGAACCTGTTGGAGCACCTGTTCCTGCTGGCTGTACTACAATTTCCCAATCAGTTTCACCACTATTGGCTGTCCAACTGATGTCTGCTGAGTCTCCTGTTATATTTGCTGTTGCAATTCCTGATGGTGCAATACAGAAAGAACCACACGCTTCAACACGCACTAAATCGATAGATAAATCTCCTTCGAATCCTGTTCCAGCACCTCCATAACTAAATTCGATGTAGATTACTTGTCCTAAATATGCATCTAAGTTAATTCCTATTGGAACCCATGCATCAGTAGCTGCAGTTTGCAATTCGCCATTCCAAGAATATAGATTGGTAAATGGTCCTGTTGCTGAGGTTCCTACATTTACATTTAACGTTCCTATATCATCTCCAAAAGCATGTAAATAAAATGATAATTCTGCTCCATCTGTTGCTGATGTTAAGTCAATTGCTGATGTTACTGCTGATGCAACCGTTGTTGCATTTCCAGAAGCTTCATAGTTCATGTAGCTACCACCACTAAATGCTGCACTTGGTCCTGTTCCTAGGGAACCAGAATCGTCTGGAATTTCCCACGAACCGTCACCATTATTTAAATCACCAGTCCATCCTGCAGCTGAGTCAAAATCGTCAACAAAAATAAAAGATGAAGTCCCAGTTGCACAAGTTACTCCTACTGGAGCAGGTGGCGGAGCATTTTCTGTTGTAAACGTAATTGGACCAACCCAGTTACTAAAACCGTCTACGGCTCCACAGTCAGCTCTTACATACACTTCGTACGCAGTACTTCCTGTTAATCCTGTAGCCATGTAAGGCGCATTGTTTGTAATTGCAGTTCCTGAACCTGTTGGAACTCCTGTTCCTGCTGGCTGTACTACAATTTCCCAAGCAGTTTCTCCACTGTTAGCATCCCAGCTTAAGTCAGCAGTAGTTTCTGTAATGTTAGCAACTGCTAAGTTTGAAACATCAAAACAAGATGGCGGTGTTGCTGAAGCAATTGTTGGAGAGTCAAAACAGAATCCCCATTGCCAACCATCGTCATCATCGTACGCTAAACGGTAACGGAATCCTGATTGTTGTGCTGCAGTAAATCCTGATACGTCTAATGGATCACTTGTAAAAGCGTCCTTGTTAGCCGTACAAAAATCATTGTTTGGCTGCGTGCTTGATGCTACAAATTGTTGCCAAACAACCCATGCAGCAGCATCTGCATCCCAATATTCTAAATTTAGCATGTCGTTACCGTTGTCATTATAATTATAATCAAGCGTAACGGTAAGCCATGTTTCTCCCGCAGTAAAGGCTGCGGAAATATCAATTACAGGAGACTCTGCAGCGATATCATCATCACTTGCCCCTCCTGCATCATCATCATCGAAGGAAAAATTTGCCGTCAATGTTGGATCTGCTTCATAAGCAGCTGGATCTGTATTATATGTTCCTACGACCGACCAATTCGTGTTTGGCCAATTGGCAGGCTGATTTAATACTTGTGAATATGCAAACGTACAGAATAGCGTTAGCATACATAACAAGGTAATTTTTTTCATAAAAAAGTTGGTTAATAGTTAGTAGCCCTAAAAATAGTAAAAAAATATAAACTTAACTTTACTTTAACATTTAAGTTTGAAAAAATAAAGCTTACTCGTTGAATTTCAATCGTATATAAACAGGAAAGTGATCACTGTAACCGCCTAAGTATTTTCGACCCGCATACGTCCTAAAAGGATTTCCTTTGTATCTTCCTTTCCATTGCGTTAAAAAATATTCGTCAAAAATATCTGCGGAAGCAAAACTATGTGTGTGCTTTTTATAATCAAAAAAGTTTGTGGTAAATATGATTTGATCAAATAGATTCCATTCACCTTTGTAATTTAAACTTCCCGAGTATAATGTCAAGAGTTTTTCCATCGGATTGTACAAATCGGTATCCATTAAGTAGTCACGAATACTTTCACTGGTTGGATCATCATTAAAATCACCCATAATAATGATATGCGGGTCTTTTTCTTGAAGCTGAATATAGTTTATTTTTTCTCTAACCGTTTCTGCGGCTTTGATGCGCTTGTAAGCAGTTTCGTCCGCGCCATCTCGGCGAGACGACCAATGATTGACAAATATGTGAATTGGCTCATTATTGAGTAACCCTTTTACATATAATGTATCACGCGTAAAATCACGTTGTCCTTCTTCATTATATAATAGTATAGGAATGGATTCTGATTCCAGCACTTCAAAATATTCAGTCTGATAGAGCAAACCCACGTCTATTCCACGTTCGTCAGGAGAATTGTAATGAACAAAATCATACTCGTATTCCGCAAGCTTTTTAGACGCAATTAAATCTCTCAACACTTTTTTGTTTTCTACCTCAGCAACCCCTAAAATTACCGGAGCATTTTGTGCTTCTTCTGGTCCTAAACTTGAAATTGCAGAACTTAGTTTATAGATTTTCTTTTCGTAGCGTTTTGGAGTCCAATTTCTATCAGAATTTGGCAAAAAATCATCATCTAATATATGTTGATCATCTTCAGTATCAAATAAATTTTCAAGATTGTAAAATGCTATTGTATGATATTTTCGGATGTTCTTTTTTTGCGTCATAAAGTCAAGTAAAGTTGATTTCTCACCATAAAAGTACTAAAATCAACAAAGGAAATGCGTAACTTTGCTTTTTAATTTAATTTATGCTAGAAAAGAAATCCATTGCGTATGAGCGCGCTGTACTTATCGGAGTTATTACAAAAGAACAGGATGAAGCCAAATCGAAAGAGTATTTGGATGAGCTTGAGTTTTTGACGTATACTGCTGGCGGCGAAGTCGTGAAACGCTTTACACAAAAGATTGATATTCCAAACCCGAAAACATTTATCGGAACTGGAAAAATGGAAGAAGTGGCAGCATTTGTAAAGTCGAATGATATTGGCGCTGTCATTTTTGATGATGAATTATCACCTTCGCAACAAAAGAATATTGAGCGTATGTTGCGTTGTAAGATTATTGATAGAACAGGATTGATTTTAGATATTTTTGCGCAACGTGCCAAAACGAGTTATGCCCGAACACAGGTAGAATTAGCGCAATACCAATATTTGTTACCACGACTAACAGGTTTATGGACGCACTTGGAACGTCAACGAGGTGGAATTGGAATGCGTGGTCCTGGGGAAACGGAGATTGAAACGGATAGACGTATTGTGCGTGATAAGATTGCCCTGTTGCGTAAAAAGATGGAAACGATTGATAAGCAAATGGCAGTTCAACGTGGAAATAGAGGCGCTTTGGTACGCGTAGCACTGGTAGGTTATACCAATGTTGGGAAGTCTACATTGATGAACGTGATTAGCAAAAGTGATGTGTTTGCCGAAAATAAATTGTTTGCAACGCTTGATACGACTGTTCGAAAAGTTGTGATTGGAAATTTACCTTTTTTATTGAGTGACACGGTTGGATTTATCCGAAAGTTGCCAACACAATTGGTCGATTCTTTTAAGAGTACGCTTGATGAAGTGCGTGAAGCTGATTTGTTATTGCACGTTGTAGATATTTCGCATCCGAATTTTGAAGACCATATTGCTTCGGTAAATCAGATTTTGGATGAAATACATAGTGCTGACAAACCTACGGTAATGGTTTTTAATAAAATTGACGCATACACACACGAAACCATTGACAACGACGATTTGGTAACCGAAAAAACCAAAGCACATTACACGTTAGACGATTGGAAAAAAACATGGATGGGCTCTTCTGCGGAAGATGTCTTATTTATTTCTGCCATCAACAAAGAAAATTTAGATGAGTTTAAACGAAAAGTATACAATGTTGTTCGTGAAATTCACGTAACGCGCTTTCCGTATAACAATTTCCTCTATCCTGATTATGAGGAATTGTCTTAAAAAAACACAATAGTAAGAAGTGAGTTAAAAAAGGAGATACATCGTAGTATTTCCTTTTTTTAGCTATATTTATAAACGAAATGGCAATTTTAACCTACTAATTGTCATTTTTCTCCCTAAGTAATCCCCTAGTTTTAAAGACTGTTGCAATACGATATTGTATTTTTTTTGAAATATAATGTTGTGAAGAATGTGTATGCAGAAAGAAATCGTGCTAAAAAGATACACCGCATTCTTCTGAGAAAAGTTGGGAATATTAACTTTAATTAAATATGTAAATCATGAAAAAAAATTTGAAAAAACTAGCATTGAATAAAAAGGCAGTAAGCCATTTAAGTGACATGGTAAAAGGTGGATTAGACAAAGTAAGTCGTGGAATTACCACAACAAACGATCCTACAGCAAATACAGGATGTTTTGATTGTCCTCCAACTACCATTAGATAATTTTCATTACCAACCAAAAAACTTAAAATCATGAAAAAAAATTTCAAAAAACTAGCATTAAACAAAAAAGAAGTTTCTAATTTATCTGTAAAATTAAAAGGTGGATTGCGCAGACAAGATGATACTTCTGATACGTTTACTACAGGACCAACTGGACCAACAGCGCAAACGCATTGCTTTATTTGCCCAGCCGAACGTTAATACTCAGCACATAATAATCACTCAAAACATACTAATTATGAAAAAAAGTATCAAAAAACTTTCGTTGAACAAGAAAGCAGTTTCTAGTTTATCATCAGAAATTACAGGAGGATTGCGCAGAGCAGGTAATACTGGCGGACCTTTAACATGTACTGACCCAACATTATTAACACACTGCTATCATTGTCCTCCGCAGGAACAGCGATAATTCATTCAAGTTTATTTAAAAACTAAAACCATAGAATTATGAAAAAAAGTATCAAAAAATTAGCTTTAAACAAAAAGGCAGTTTCCAATTTGAGCATGGAAAAAATTGGAGGAAGAGCTGCACAATCTAACGACATTTTAAGTTGTACAGATCCTACAAAATTAACTTGGTGCTATCATTGCCCAGTAGATCCAATTAGGCTTCCTACTGAAAAATAATAATCCAGGAATTAAATTAGGAAAGAGTCTGCCAAGCAGGCTCTTTTTTTTTATCCAATCGCTTCAATCCAACTATAAAAAAAGTCAGAAGCATTGAAACTTCCGACTTTTAGTATGTTTACACTAATTTTTCCAAATTACTTGCAGTCTCTACAAGTTGGAAATTCTGTTTGTGTAGCACATGGATTTTTAATGCTTTCTGCACCACATGTTGGAAATTCTGTTTGCGTAGCGCAAGGATTGTCAACACTTCTTGCTCCTTTTCCTCCTTGAAGCGCTGTTGCGTTTAAATTGGAAATTTCTCTTTTTCTTAATGCTAAGCTTTTTACTTGTTGTTTTTTCATAAGATTGTAAATTTTGAATTGTTTTTATTTCGTATAAAACAACATCAATAGTACATACATTACAAGAAAAGCAATAGTTGATTTATAAAACAAAAAGAGCACTAATAGCACTCTACTCTCTATATTCTAAATATTTATAACTAAAAAACTCAACATACAAACTCCAAAAAAAAGCAGCTATTCAATTTATAAAACAATGCATTGAATCATCACAAAAGGAACTCAACTTTTCAGTTTTCGCAAACCAGTCAACACTATATGTGGCGTTTTTGCTACTTTACTTTTCAACTCAAATTAATTATCTTCTTCAATCCAAGTTCCTACAATGCCATTGGCATCCAAATTGTAACCCAAGCGATAACTTCCCGCTTTTTTCATTTCAATATATTTCCCAGGTGCAGGAATGATGCCGTTATCGCGGAGAATAGCGTTGTACGCAGCAACTTTTTTTGTTGTCAATTTCACTCCGTTTTGAGTGATATTTGCTCCGTCTATTTGCAGTTTTATAGCTTCATCTGTTGAAGCAATGAATCCTTTTTGGTGTAAATCATTAAATACTTTTTTGATTTTGGCATTGTGCCCAATAATTACGATATGATTGTTTTTCTTGTAGAATGAAAAGTCTGTATTAGATTGAATTCCAGCCGCACGAAACATGCGACTGTACTTTTCAAACTGCACATTACTAAGTTCGTTACCATTAACGTACATGCGGTCTTTTTCGCTAGTAAACATCACATCAGAAGCTGAAGAAATCAAGTTGTCTTTTAACAAAGCTGCTAATAAATTTTCTTGTACTTCTGGCCAAATCCAATTTAGATTTGACCCAGAAGTTGCTGTATATGTTGTTTTCGGATTGTCCAACAAGCGTTTTATATAGCTGCTTACACCGCCTTTGTGCCGCGCTTGCTCTTCCAAACGTTTGGCTTCACGCTCTACACGTCTGGCTTCTTCTTCTATGCGCTGTGCATCGCGTTTTATACGTGCTTGGT
>SMNH02000020.1 GCA_006383075.2 Kordia sp. TARA_039_SRF | reverse complement strand
GTATTGCTTAGTATTATGGTTAACCCCCTCACCGCTTGGATGGCAACCGCTGGCTACCTTTTCTATGTTTTTATTTACACCATGTTTTTAAAGCGCCGTACTGTGCAAAACATTGTTATCGGCGGTGCAGCTGGCGCATTTCCGCCCGTTGTCGGCTGGGCAGCGGTACAAAATGATGTTTCAAGCTGGCTGCCTTGGGCCATGTTTTTAATTATCTTTTTATGGACACCACCACATTTTTGGGCACTAGCCCTTAAAAAACGAGATGATTACAGCAAGGCCAATATCCCCATGTTGCCATGCGTCAAAGGCGAGGCTGAAACTAAGGTTCAAATTGTTTATTACATGCTACTCCTTATTCCCGTAACATTGTCAGTTGGATTATGGGGGCACATGGGGCTTATTTACTTTGCAGCCTGCGTGATTTTAGGTAGTGTTTGGTTGTTTAAAGCCTATAAATTGATGCAGGACAATGGCATTGAACGCGCGATGGACGTGTTCATGTATTCGCTTTATTACTTGGCCTTTTTGTTTGCCGCAATGGTTGTGGATACATTTATTTAAAAGGGACAACCTATGAAAAAGAAAAACAAACACTTAATTATCCTAAGCGCAGTTAGTGTTGGCATGTTTGGTTTGGCATACGCTTTTGTGCCACTTTATGAAGCTTTTTGTAAATTGGTTGGTATCCCCATTGCCAAAGTTGCTGTCAACGATGGTGTTTCAAGGCCGATGGGCGCCATTCAAGACCGTGAGGTCACCATCCGATTTATTGCCCATGAAGCCGCCGGCGTGCCTGTGGATTTAGAACCCATTACACGCAAAGTAAAAGTTCGCCTAAACGAACCGCTTTTAACAGCCTACACCGCCCAAAACAACGACACAGAAGGAATGATGGGCACAGCCATCCACACCATGATTGCGCTGAGCACCGAAGGTGAGTTTGGCGATGTCAGTGAATATGTCGATCTACAGCAATGCTTTTGCTTTGAAGAGCAGTATTACCCCCCACAAGAAGAAGTTTCACTGCCGTTAAGCTTTTTTGTAACGGACGACTTGCCAGAAGGCATTCACACCATCAACTTTTCGTACACCTTGTTTGAGTCCGAAGATGTTGAATAATATAAAACATTTGCCTTAAAATTAATTTAGCACTAAACTACAGTTACGACACACCGAAACTTTGGAGGGTTCAACATGAACCTGATAGAAACAATCCTTTTAGCCACCTTGGTTATACTGATATTTGCGGTTCCGTTCACCATTGTTCTCTGGTTTAAAAAAACAAGACAACCAGCCTGCAACAAACGCAAATTTAAATGTCGTAAAAACTTCCACAAACATGGCCAAGACGACTTTAAAAACAACACCACCTCCAGCGAACCTAAAAAGCTAACCTGAAAAGTTAGCTTTTTCTTTATTCTAGTTATTGAAAGTGTTATATTAAGGCGATTTTTTATGAAAAAAGACCAATTTCAAAAATAAAAAGGAAAACTCCATGGCCACAGCGGCAGCAGAAAAAAAAGGATTTATGTACTACTTTACAACAGTAAACCATAAAGACATTGGTAAAATGTACCTTTTGAGTGCATTGACATTCTTCTTGTTAGGTGGTGCTTTGGCCGAAGCCATTCGCCTTGAATTGATCCAGCCGGGCATGCAGTTGTTCACCAGCTCTTGGGATATTATGGGTAAAGAAATCAACGTTGGCTTAACGGCGGATACCTTCAATAAAATGACCGCAATGCATGCGACATTTATGATTTTCTTCGCCATTATTCCAGCATTTGTGGGTTTAGGTAACTACATTGTGCCAATTTTAATTGGCTCGCCAGATATGGCCTTCCCACGTCTTAACAACTGGACTTTCTGGATTTTACCTTTTTCTGCGCTTTTAATGGTGCTTTCCTTCTTTGTTCCCGGTGGTGCACCGGCCGCAGGGTGGACACTTTACCCACCGCTGACCAACGCAACATATTCTCCTGGTGCAGGTGTGGATATGTGGATTTTGGCTGTGCACTTGGCAGGTATCAGCTCCATCTTAGGTGCCATTAACTTTATTGTAACCATTTTAAATATGCGCGCCCCAGGTATGACATTGATGAAAATGCCATTGTTTGTTTGGTCTTGGTTGGTTACTGCTTGGTTGATGCTGTTGGGTACACCTGTCCTTGCAGGCGCCATTACTATGCTGTTGACGGACCGTAACTTCGGCACATCCTTCTTTAACCCTGCAGGTGGTGGTGACCCCGTATTGTACCAACATATCTTCTGGTTCTACTCCCACCCTGCGGTTTATATTATGATCCTACCAGGCTTTGGTATTATTTCTGAAGTGGTTTCAACCTTCTCTCGTAAAAAGGTGTTTGGTTATGCGCCCATGGTTTGGGCGACTGCTGCCATTGCAGTACTTGGCCTTATTGTATGGGCACACCACATGTACACCGTTGGGATGGACATGGTTGCACAAACCATCTTCATGACCATGACCATGCTGATTGCCGTACCAACGGGTGTTAAAATCTTCTCTTGGCTTGCGACCATGTGGGGCGGATCAATTGACTTTACAGTAGCTATGAAATTTGCTGTTGGCTTTATTGCCTTGTTCACATTGGGTGGCCTTTCAGGCATCTTCTGTGCAGCTGTACCAGTAGATTACATGATCCACGACACATATTATGTTGTGGCACACATTCACTACGTTTTTGTGGCGGGTAGCTTTATGACCATTATGAGTGGCGTTTACTACTGGTTCCCTAAAATGACAGGTAAGATGATGTCCGAAAAATTGGGTAACTGGCACTTTTGGACAACATTTGTCTTCCTTAACCTCACATTCTTCCCAATGCACTTTATGGGTCTGATGGGTATGCCGCGCCGTATTGCGGACTACAACCCTATCTACACCGACCTAAACGTGGCCAGCACCATTGGCGCCATTGGTTTTGGTGTGGTTCAGATTATTTTGATCTACAACGTGTTCTACTCCTTGAAAAAAGGCAAAGACGCGCCAGCCAACCCATGGGGTGGTGAAACATTGGAATGGACTGTTCCAAGCCCTCCAACCGAGCACAACTTTGAAAAAATTCCAGTTGTGAAGTAAGGAAAGGGTTTAACGTGTCTGTTAAAAACGAAGTAGAATTCAACAAAAAGGGTGCGCCCAGCCCAGCTGAGCACACCCAAAACCGAAAAAAGTCAAACATTGTGTATGGCGTTATTTTAGGGGCGGTTGTTCTTGCCCTTGCGTCCATGGCATTTGTTTTATAAATACGAGGTGAATCATGGCAAAAAAATTACATTACGATAAAGACGCTTTAGTTCAAGAGTACAAAAAAACCCTGACCGTGATGGCCATTGCCACCGGTGCAGTGGTGGCCTTTGCCCTTGTTTACTTCTTCATCATGGCTGTTTATTTAGGCGAAAAAAGCCACACCAAATACGAACCCTATTTTGAAACATTTGAAATGGATGGGCGTATCGAAGGCTCTTACGAAGGACTTAAGCTTAAAGCAAGCGAACTGGTAAACCCAGAAGCCAATGACGAATATTACAAGAAAAAGCCGCACGTTAAAGGCGATGCAGCGCACTAAAAAACAAATAAGATAAGAACAAGGAAAAATATCATGGCACATCACGAACACGATCATGACTTTCACATTCCAGGCAACAGCCTGTGGTCACCCCTTTCTTGCATTGGTGTGGGTTTATTGGCCTTTGGCCTGATTGCCTATCTCCACGCAGCCAGCTTTGGCATGCCACAGCTTGTGGGCACCGTTATGATGCTTAACGGCGCAGCCATTACTCTTTTTGGTGCCGGTAAATGGATGTACGACTTGGTGATGGAAAGCCGTGAACGTGGCTTTGACAAGAAGGTCGAAGTTTTGGACATTGCCAACCGTTACGGCATGCTGTTCTTCATCGTGTCGGAAATCATGTTTTTCGCAGCCTTTTTTGCAGCGTACTTCTTCCTACGCAGCCACGCTTTTGTATGGCCGCCTGAAAACATTTTCACGCTGGACATTGCACTGCCGACCATTAACACCCTGCTACTTTTAACATCTGGTGCTACTATTACCATTGCCCACCACGCATTGATGGACAATGACATGTTGAAAGCTAAAAACTACACATTCCTCACCTTCACCATCGGCTTTGTGTTCCTTGGCATGCAAATGCTTGAGTATAGCCACGCTTTGTTTGATATGGACAGTGGCGTCTACGGCGCAACATTTTATATGCTGACCGGTTTCCACGGTTTCCACGTGCTGGTTGGGTCCTTGATGTTGGTAGCGGTTTGGAAACGCATGAACAATGGCGACTTTAGCCCCCAACAACACTTTTACTTTGAAGCCACCGCATGGTACTGGCACTTTGTAGACGTTGTGTGGTTAGGGCTTTACCTCACAGTTTACCTTATGTAATATCAAAACCCTCCCGAGCGGAGGGTTTTTTATAATGTAAGGGTCAAAACAATGATTGAAGAAAATGTAAAGTTTAACTGGCTGGCGCACCCGCACAGCGCAAAAGTGTTTGTTGACGCAGAAACACGCATCAACCCCAGCGAAGTGACATCTTCTTTTATATTCGCCTTCAAGGGTGAAGACATTTTATTGGCGCAAGTTTACAGCCGCGGCTGGGACCTGCCTGGCGGCCACCGTGAACGAGCCGAAACCCCTGAAGAAACCATTGCCAGAGAATTATTTGAAGAATGCGGCACTCAAACCGACATCTTGGGCCCGCTGGGCCACATTGAACTGACCCTTGAAGGTGACAAACCACCACAAAACTACCCATACCCCTTCCCCACATCACAGCTGATGTTTTACTGGGGCGTTGTCAGTGATATTGGCACTCCAAGTGCGTCCATGGAAGTGGGAATGCCAAAATTTTTCAGCCCAGATGAAGCGATGAAGCTCGACTGTATCAAGAACCATAAGACCATGTATCAAGAAGCTTTAAAGCGTGCCAAAGTTGTTGCTGAAAAGCTTGCCTTATTGGCATAATAAAACAACTTCAGCAACGAACAATTGTTAAAAGCATGCCAAAGTGTCAAGGCCTAGGCTACAATAAGAAAAAATGATTTTAGGGGATAAACCGTGCATTATATTTCAACAAGAGGCTTTGGGCCCGTTAACTTTGAAACAACTGTGTTAGACGGCCTTGCGCCGGACGGTGGCCTGTATGTGCCAACCTCTTACCCCAAACTCTCCCGTGAGGAATTGGACGAGCTTTCGTTTTTATCCTATGAAGATATGGCGGACAAAATCATGTCCCCTTTCATTGGGGACAGCATCCCCAGCGATGTTTTATCCAACATCATCAAAACAGCTTACAGCAAATTTAATGACATTGAAGTAACCCCTGTTGTTCAATATGAAGAAAACTTGTGGTTGATGGAACTTTTCCACGGCCCAACCTTTGCATTTAAGGACGTGGCCATGCAATTTTTAGGCCCTGTGCTGGAATATACCCTTGGCCAAAAAGGTCAAACAGCCACGGTGATTGGTGCCACTTCGGGCGACACTGGCCCTGCCGCCATTGAAGGGTTAAAAAACAGCGAGAACATCAATGTTTTTATGCTTTACCCTCACAACCGCACCAGCGCCATTCAACGGATGCAAATGACCACATCTGGCGGCCAAAACATCTTCCCCATTGCGGTAGAAGGCACTTTTGATGATTGTCAGGACATTGTAAAAGAGCTATTTTCTGACCTTGCCTTTAAAGAACAGGTCAACGCCACTTCGGTTAACAGCATTTCATGGGCAAGGCTTTTGCCACAGATGGTTTACTACTTTTTTGCATGGTCACGTATCCGCGACATGATCACAGGCAAGGACCTGACCTTCTCGGTCCCCACCGGCAACTTTGGCGATGCCTTTGCAGGCTATTTAGCCATGCAATGCGGCTTGCCAATCCAGTCTATCTTGGTAGCAACCAACAGCAACGACATTTTAGACCGTTTTTTCAAAGACAATGACTATTCGGTGCAAAAAGTTGTGCCAACAAGGTCTCCAAGTATGGACATTCAGGTCGCTTCAAACTTTGAAAGGTTGCTGTTTGACATTTACGGCCGTGACGCCGATGTTCTCAAGCACAATATGCAAGAATTTAAAAACAACAAAAACCTGCCACAGGTTAACGCCCTGCAATTGGACGAAGTCCGCAGTATTTTCACCTCCCACAAGGTTAGCGAGGTGGAAACATTGAAAATGATGTCCGAGAGTGATTTCACCCACAACATCGTCATCGACCCGCACACCGCAGTGGGACTGGCAGCCGCTAAAGCACACCCAGAGCTTAAGCCTTGTGTCAGCCTTGCGACGGCGCATCCACTCAAATTCCCAAGCGCTTTAAAAGAAGCCACAGCGAAGGAACTACTGTTTGATGATGACCTTGATAAAATGATGAAATCTGAAGAGAAATTTGATATTTTACCCCCTGAAACCGACACAATTCGTCAATATATACTAGACAACATCTAAAATAACGACTATGGATGTGTTTATGGATACATTTAATCAAACAACGCTCGCCAACGGTTTAACTGTTGTCACCGAAACCTTACCGCATGTTGAAAGCGTCAGCATGGGGGTTTATGTGCGCACTGGTTCACGCACGGAAACGGCTGAAAACTCGGGCGTTGCCCACTTTTTAGAGCATATGGCCTTTAAAGGCACCCACAGCCGCAGCGCAGAAGAAATTGCCATGGCCATTGAAGATGTTGGCGGCAACATCAACGCCTACACATCCAGGGAAACCACGGCTTACCACCTCAAAGTCCTCAAAGAAGATGCCGAGCTAGGCGTGGATATTTTAAGCGATATCATTCAAAACCCTGCCTTCTTGGAAGAGGAGTTTAAGCGTGAGCAAGGTGTTATTTTGCAAGAACTTGCCGCCTCTTTGGATGAACCAGAAGAAATTGTGTTTGATAACCTACAAGAAATTATTTACCCCGACCATGCCATGGGCTGGTCCATTTTGGGAACCAAAAAGTCCATCCTCGAGATGAACATCCCTAAGCTAAAAGCTTTTATGAAAAGTTATTACCACCCAGAAAACATGGTGGTCAGCATTGCGGGTAACATTCAACACCAAACCGCTGTTGATTTGTGCACAGGCTACTTTAACAAGCTAACAGGCCAACAAAAAACTGTGAACACCAGCCCAACTTACCACGCTGGCGCACGCAACACCCACAAAGACCTTGAGCAATCCCACATTGCCCTTTGCTTTAACGCCATGTCAAGCACAGACCCACATTTTTATGCGGCCAACATCTTCACATCCATCTTAGGGGGTGGCATGACGTCTCGTCTCTTCCAAGAAATTCGCGAAAAACGTGGGCTTGCTTACAGCATTTATGCCTACCTTGCCAGTTATAGCGACTGCGGAACCTTTGGCATTTACGCAGGGACAGACGCTTCGCAGGTGCAAGCCACCATTGAAGTCGCCCAGCAAGAAATACAAAAACTGCAACAAAACATCACAGTTAAAGAGCTAAACCGCGCCAAAGTTGGCCTGCTGGCAGGTTTAAAAATGTCACTAGAATCCACCGACTCTCGCATGGGTCGAATGGCTAAAAACCATTTTCTATATGGCCGCCACATGACCATAGAAGAAATTGTTAATGACATTGAGCGCATCACCCTAGATGAAGTAATTCACGCCTCAAAAGTGATGACAAACCCTGACGACTTGGCCCTTTCCACGCTTGGTCGCCAATAAAAAAAGCCCCATCACCGGGGCCTTTTTTATTTAGTGGCGTACATTAAGCCTTCGTAGCCCCCGTCTGGGTACATGGCATAATCCTTCACGTTTGGCCCAACCAAGGCCACGTGGCTGCGCTTCCAAAGCGGGAGGTAGATCATGTCCTGCTCTTGCCACTTTTGCACCAAGCGCACCAGCTTGTGACGTGCTTTATCGTCCGTCTCTCGCATCATTTTATCCAGCATCTGGTCCATCACAGGGTTGCTGTAACGACCACGATTGGCACCGTTTGGTGGTTGCATGTCTGTGTGGAATAGATTGTAGTAAATATCACTTTGGAAACGCCCGACCCAAGTGAGGATATAACTTTCAAAGTTGCCCTTTTTAATGTTACCGTAAAACGTGCCCCACTCAGATGAGGAGATATCCACCGTCACGCCAATGGCTTTTAGATCTTGTTGGATAACCTGCGCTAAACGTTGAATAAACGGGTTGCTGGTAATGGCCAAGCGCAGCTTTAAACGCTCACCCTTTTCATCGGCCGGATATCCTGCTTCTTCCAAAATTTCCACCGCCTTTTGGGGGTCATAACTGTGGATATCTGCCTTATGGTGCGCTGGGTGATCATCCATCAACAAGCTGTAAGCAGGCCTTGCCCGACCGCCTAGAAGGTTTTGGACAATCGCACCACGGTTAATAGCATATGAAAGTGCACGGCGGACTTTAAAATCAGCCGTGATGCCCTGATCCATCAAAAAACCCATATAAGTGTATGACGTGGATGGCGACTCCACCACTTTAAAGCCATTTTCCAGGCCATATTGTAAAATTTCCTCGCCGATGTCATTGTGAATGATGTCAATTTCACCACGTTCCAGCTTCAAATAACGAACCACAGGGTCCTTAATCACTTTAAAATAAAGGGTTTGGTAACCATCCAAACGTTTAAGCGTAACATCGCCATTTTGGTTCCAATCTGCCAGTTGATAAACACCTAAACCCAGCGGTTTTTGACGATCACCATCCTTAAATTTCACCAGCGAAACTTCCAGCGCACTCCAGAAGAACGGGTTTGGCTTACTTAAATTGAAAGTTAACGTACCCTGATTTATTTCAATGCTTTCCACATCCTTAAAGGCACCTCTAAGCGGTGAGCCATTTTTGTCGTCCATAATGCCTTCGTAGTAGGACTTTAAATAGTCCAGCGTCAGCGCTGAACCGTCGGTAAATGTCACACCTTCTTTAAGCTCTAGGTAGAACATTTTATAATGCTTATGACCAAACCTTTTAAGATAAGGTGAGGAAGGTTGAAAATAACGATCCAGCTCCAAAACGCCTGGAGCAATCATTCTCAGCAACCTGACAGATGCGGCGTCTGTCGCTTTATAGGGGTCTAACGTTACAGGCCCACGCGACACAGCGATGTTCAGATCCACCGCCAAAGCACCCCACGACCACGTTAAAAGAAATATAAATGCCACAACACCTCTGATAGACTGAACCATATTCACCCCGCCCTGACCTTTCTTTGTTGATATTTACCTTATGGAAATTCAATAATGTGTTTGGGACCCATAATAACAGGTGATGAAGAAGAATGAAACGTACGTCTTTCAGTTTACTAACTTTATTGTCAGTGACAGTATTTTCTGGCCATGCGCAAGCTGGCATTTCAGACATGTTGAACGATTACTTCACATTTAGACACGACCAAAAGCCTTTGGTTGCGCCTGAAAGAACACTTCCACCGAAGCACATTGTGACCCCGAATTACGATGAACGTGCTGGCGAAAGCTGGGCAAATTACTACACCCGCCCCGACCTGCACGCTGTTGAACATATGGATAGTTCGTCCCGCGTGATGCGTAAGGACCCAAACTGGCGTCCACCTACACCACAGCAAGGTTATAACAACCGCCAAGGCTACGGAGGTCAAGGCAGTTACAATGGCCCCATTGACCCAGCGATGGGATATGCCGGCATTCAACGCCGTGCACAGCTAAACGCACTGGATAAATATGACGGTAACGTCTACATCGGTGAACCGGGCAATAACCCGTTTAACCTAGACAACACAGGCAAAGCTGGCCAAAAAACGCAAATTGGTAAACCAAAACGTAACTGGGCGACAGCACCAAGCGATAAAGTTCAGCCCCGCATTGGCGACTATGACTATGTGCAAAGACACAAAACAACAAGTGGCAACAATGCTTTTGGCAGCTATCAAACCACATTGGCAGAAGAAAAGCCTGTGGAAGTAACACGTTCTCCAGGTTACTTTGAACGGGATGAAGTGCCACTACCAAGCCAAAATGAATCCTACTACGAGACAACTTTACCTAATCAATACACCGTACAACCACAAGATTCCTTGTCGGGTATTTCAGGGCAAAATCAAATCTATGGTGACTGGAAAAAATGGCCTTTAATTTACGATCAAAATCGCAGTCAAATTCAAGACCCTGACCTCATTCACCCAGGCCAAAATTTGGACATTCCACGTGGCTACAACCAAGCCCAAGAATCGGACGCAAGAAGACGCGCAGAAGAGAAGAAAGCACCGTACAGTTTCTACGACGGCCGCTAACCGACAAAACAGCTTAAAAAACATCTTAAAGGCATGTACAGCCCGCATGCCTTTTTTGCATGAATGATACACTCACAACCACACACCACACCCACAGCCCTGCCTTATAAAACACCACTAAAAACCCACAAAAGCACCACAACAGGCATACGAAGCGCTGAACACGCACCTACTGTCAGAAGTGCATATACAAACTTAATCGTTACACAACAATAACTTACTTAAAAATTGCTCAATTTAAATCTAATTATTATTTACATATAAAAATAAGTGCTAACAAATGTCGGTGAATAAAAACATATTAAACACCAACAATAAAACCGGCGGCACAAAAAGCACACCTTAAAATCAGAGAGGACAAGCCCGCCACACAGCCCTTTTTTGCAACATTTCACGCCCGTAAATCACTCAACAAACCACCCTCAATGACCCTGGTTAAACACCTAAAAATTGACACGTTCTTAAGCCATAAAACAGCGCCTTCTTAGTCGTGAAAAATATATCTTTCCAGCACCCTCAAGAAGCCACTACACAACACCCTCTCCAAAGCCACTTTTCACGCCTTAATACAACCTCCAAAGATGAGAAAAAAACCTCCATCCAACCCACCTCACTTATCCCTCCATAAAAATCACACTTCCCACCTTACAGCTAGATAACAAGACCAAATCTACACACCCTCATCACATTTCACACCCTAAAATGTTATGTTAGCACTCACTTACTTTATTTTTATTATTAAATACAACACGCTAAATACAATTTCATTTGTATGACCTTTTAAATAAATAAAACACTAACATCTTGAATTTGCACCAAAAACACAAACAGATGGCATTAGCCGTCATCAGCCAACTCTAAGGCCCAAAAGCACCATTTTAAACAATCTTTAAACGACAAAAACAAACATCAGAAATGAATCTACAACCACAATAGATAAACCCTTAGAGGAAAGGACAAAACAAGGCATGTGACAACCTGAAATTGACATCGTAATCCATTAACCTTACAGCGCAACTGATAACGCTTGACCGCACCAACTAACCATAGGCACAAACATGCGCGTACAATGCCTGCTATTATAAAATATCAACCAAATGTAAAAACAAAACGATACAACACAATTCACACAACCTGCCACTCTCTATTCTACCTAGTAAATCACCTCCAAAAGAAAAAGTGTGCCGATAAAGGCACACTTTTAAGGTTAAATGGATAAGAATGTCTTTAAAATGCTATTATTTGCTTTTTGCGTGGTAAACACCATCCCAATCTTGAGGCAGAACAGCACCTTCAAGCTCATCTATCCGATTCAGGTACACCAAACGCAATGTAACTGGGAATAAATCACTTTTAACAAACCGACGACACTTTTCCCACTGTTGGTTTGAAAACGCATCTCTTGCGCTTTTGGTGAGGTCGATTTTTGTGGCCTGCTCTGTCGTCGGTGGCTCCAGTGACAACAGCTCATAAATATCCACAGGCACGCTTTTACCCTTCACTGCAATCTTGTCGAGATACAGCGCCGTCACGGGACCAATAGCCGCCTCAACCTGATTCAACGTTAACTGACTGATGATAATTTTAGCTCCATAGGTTTTGCACTGCCCTTCTAGGCGAGAGCCCAAGTTGACACCATCACCCATCACGGTGTAGTCAAATCTCTGTTCAGAACCCATGTTGCCCACGGTGACCACATCGGTGTGAATGCCAATACCAATGTCAATTTGAGGCAAACCATCCTTTTGTAGATCTTCATTCAACCTCTCCAAGGCTACAAACATCTCCAGAGCCGAGGCACAGGCACGCATGGCATGGTTTTGCACATCAACAGGTGCGTTCCAAAAAGCCATCACAGCATCACCCATGTATTTATCAACCGTTCCATGTTGCTTTTGGATAATCTGTGTCATCGGTGTTAAATAACGGTTTAAAACACCTGTTAATTGCTGCGGGGTCAAACCTTCACTCATTTTTGTAAAACCACGGATATCACTAAACAGCACCGTCACCTCTTTATCCTCACCCCCAAGCTTTAATTTTTCGGGGTTTTCAGAAACAATCTGCACCATTTCAGGCGACAGATAGTGACCAAATGCACGGCGTACAGCCTGTTTTGAAGCTCTTTCAAGTGCATATTTCACAATACTTTGCATTAAATAGAGCAAGAAAAGAGCAAGTAAAATAAAGGAAACATCAAATAGAATTTGTTGATAAAGATAAAAGTAAGCCGCTGTGGAAATGACCACAACATTAACAAATAAAAAACTGACAAACCCAACAACTGCACCAAAATAACCTACCAACAACAATAAGAGAACGGAAAATCCAAGCAATGTTGTCTTCTCGTAGAAAACCATATCCACAGGCCTAGTAAGGTGACTGCCAAGGTACATACTTTCAATAATCTGCACATGACTTTCCACCCCAGGAACCACAGGGTCAAGTGGTGTAGAACGTAGATCAAAGGTGCCTGCGGCACTTGTGCCGACCAAAATAATAGCGGCATTCAAGTCCTGCTCAATGGGACGATTTTTGAGAATATCCACCGCAGAAATGTAACGACCCTGCTGGTAACCTTCTGCATATTTGCGGTAAAATACACGGTACTGCCCGTCTGGCCCCACCGGAATGGGAAACCGGTCTTCAATTTCAATTTGCTTTAAGCCCTTTTCCCCAAACACCAAGTCATAGCTATTACTTTGAGTGGCGGCATTAAATGTGGCCAAAGCCAACGAAGGATAAATGTGGCCACCGCTTTGAAACAGCAAAGGCACATGGCGCACCATGGCGCTGTCAGTGTCCTTATAATAGCCGAAGTAACCGTGATATTGTGCAGCCTGTTCAATTTTTGGCAAGTTACGTACAGCAACGGAGCCTTGCATGATGTGACCAAGCGCTTGATCTTTGTTTTGCATATCCACCAACGGATCAAAAGCGTTTTGCTCACTTTCTGGCAGTTCTTGACCAGGGGCGGCCACAAAACCTGCCACAATAGGATACTGAGCCAACACCTCTGCCAAGGCATCATCATGACTTTTAAGCCCTGCAAGGTCGGCCTTTTGCCCGTCATTAAGTGACCAACTTTGACTGACCACCTCTGGCGACTTGCCGTCCGGCTCGGCAAATACAATATCCAAGCCAACACTTAAAACACCTTTATCGAACAGGTTTTCCAGCATTTGCGCCATTAAATTGCGGGGCCAAGGCCATTGCCCCACTTCTTTTAAGCTTTTTTCATCAATATCCACCACATAAATCTCGACCGGCAGCGCATCGCGCGGTTGAATGCGCTGATAGGTATCAAAGGTATAATTTTGTAACTTTTGCAATATTGGATAAAAAGAAGATTGCTGATTATTATGCACAAAAACCAAGGCTGCCAAAAGCAGCCAAGGTAAAGCCATTGTTATTTTTTTATAGAACAAGTCACAACCCTTATGACGTTATGTTTTTATTGTTTTTTCCCTGCGTAGATACCAGCGGCTTCGGTGGCACCGTCTTTAAAGTTGAAGGATCCGCCCATTTCCTGTGCGCCAGCGCCGTAGAACACGCCGTTGATGTACGCTGAACCCACATCAGCCCCAGATGAATTTTGGAGGGTATCCAACTCCACCGTGCCGAAGCCATAACTGGCATCTGTGGCAACACCTGTTTGGGTGCCAGACATACGGTAACCCGCGAACTCACCATCAAAACCGACGGTTCTAGTGCCAAAGTTAACATCAGCGGTGTAACTGCCAACATCATGCTTCACAGAAGAACCATCGGCAATCGAGCCGACCATAATACCTTTGTAGTTGGCATTGGTCACACCATACGTGGTGACATCAGTCCATTTTTGGTAGTTTTTACCCACAACATAGGGCACAAAGTCAGCCACGGCTTTTTCAGCGCCAAGCTGCATATCAGCCGCCCAAACACCCCATGTTAAGAACTGACAATCTTGGCAAGTTTCTTCCACGCCTGCGTTTTCAGGAACATCCACAAAATAACTGGAAAGCACAGCGCCATCTACACCAGACGCCATTGCCACAGAACCAATGTTACCACCCGTGTTGTCATAACTGCTATCACTTTGACTTTCCTCCGCACCGTAAACATTGTGGGATACATAAGCCTGATTGGCACCAAAGCCACCAAAGCCAACTTCCAAAGTGTCTGCTGGAGAGCCAGATGCATCACCATTCGCTTTCACCTTACTTAATGTCAACTCAAAGTCAACAGTGGCACCGCCTGCAGAATCGTCATTTTGAACCATATGAACGTTACCAAAACCATCGTTTTTAACAGCAACCAGTCGCTCATTTACCCCACCTGCGTCCAAAGTGACCAAACCAGATGAAAAACCTTTCAAGTTCGTCATATCATCTGCTGGGTTGTTTGGTAAAGCATCCGTTTGACCCGTATTCACCGCGTAAGCCGTTTGATTACCGCCAGCAAAGCCAGATAATCCCAATTGATACGCATCCAGCTCGGCACCGTTACCGTACACATGGTTCACATCCGCTTGCAAGGTTCCATTGCCAAGCTGTACTGGATTAAAGCCATTGCGTTCGGCCGAATAAGCCACGCCTGACAAAGCTGTTGAACCAGAACTTTCAACTTCACCAACCAGGAACTTAAAGCTGTAATCTTGTCTAGATGGGTCACTGGAAATATTCACATGACCACCAACAAACTGGTTATTGTAATCTCTAAAGTCAACCACCATGCCAGCACCGCTGTGCGCCCTAGC
Source organism: Kordia sp. TARA_039_SRF (assembly GCA_006383075.2). Taxonomy (GTDB): domain Bacteria; phylum Bacteroidota; class Bacteroidia; order Flavobacteriales; family Flavobacteriaceae; genus Kordia. Next base: position 10,486 of record SMNH02000020.1, on the reverse strand, counting down.
CCCTGTAAAACCAGAACCTGCTTTTGGATTGTTTACACCATTTGCTAGGTTAAAGTCCACAAACTGGTCCTTACCGGCAAAGCTATCCGGCAAGAAATTGAAGTACAGACGTTGACCATTAAATTGACTGACCAGTGAAGATGCAGAGCCGTAGCCTCTTTCACCTGCCACCATTTGCCTGAGAGCTGTGTCACGACCAAAATTGGTTGAAACAACATAAAAACGATCATTCAGACCACGGTATGTGTAGCCACGGCCAAAAGGCAATGCGTCGAACGAAATTGCCTTACCTGCCTGCGCAGGGGCTTGGAAGCTTACCTTCTCACCATTTTGCTGTTCAACGATCAAACGGTTCACATCTGTCTTCAACACCGCATTCACTGCTTCAGAAAGCTTTGAGCCAGGCAAGGCCACAGCTGACTGTCTGGTCAATTGACCGGACTGCACGGTACCAAAATCAGCTAAGTTTCCATTGCCGCCGCCAAAGGCCTCACTCGCACTTTGTTGCTGGACACTGTCCACCACTGTGCCTTGCTGCACATCTGATGAAGAGTCGACTCCCGGTGTGGTATTTTGAGACCCTGCCCCAAACATCGCCACCAAACTTTTGGCAGGGGCTGGTGCAGCTTTGGCAGCAGGCTTCGATTGAGGTTGAGCCGACTGAGGTGCGTTTTCTTTCTTGGCCTGTGATGGCTCAGACTTTTTCTTTTGCACCAGCTCTTTTAGGGAATTATTACCTTTTTCTCGTTTTTTATTGTCTGCTTTAGAGGTAACGTCGCTGGATAAGTCGTCCGCTTTTTCAATACCCTTCAAATCAATCGCTTGGTTAAGCTCCATCAACATTTCAACTGAAGCCGGCTTCGGCTGAGAAACCTCACCTTGAGTGCTCACCTGACTGTAAGTGTTCACGTCTGTTAAGTTTACCGCTGGGGCATTTTGACCACGCGCACCAATGTTTACGCAACACTCGGTCATGTTCAGCAGGGTCATGCCGCTTGCTTCAACATGGACAATACCACCCGAACCACGCACACCAATGGTGGCTGTTGGGGTATTGATCTTCACCTTTTCAGGGTCTTTTTTCGCAATGTCACCTGTCAGGAATTTAAAAATACCCTTCGTCACTTCTAGGATAGACTGTCCATCGCCAGAGTTTGGGTCAAAAACAAATTTATCCACCACAATTTCGGCATTTTCGCCCACGGTGTACAGCGATTTATCATTAAACATAATTTGCGCTTTGGCGCCAGATGCGGTGCGAATAGCATCATTTTCGTATATCGGGGAGGAAAGCTTTAACTTGGCACGTACCTCGCCTGACGCTTTGTAGGCAACAACTTCGCCCTTAACAGCTAGAATTTTGCCCACCACGTTATCGGCAAAGGCTTGTGGCGCTGCAACAATCATCGCAGCCATTAAAAATAATTTTTTCATATTCTTCCCCAAGAATTATCCCTTAATTTAACTGGTCATTTATAGTCCACACCCCAAACCACAAGCACAATAAAGCTGACAAACCCTAAAACCGGAAGGTCATCGAAGCCGTAACCCTCTGATTTTCGTAGCTGTAATTTTGAATGTTCGACTTAATTTTTTTATCTTGATACACAAAACCGCAAGTGAGCTGGCTGGTTATATTACGGCCAATGCCAATGCTTGTGGTGCGCTCTGTATCTTTTCGCACCACAAATGGGTTTACAAAAGTATCAACGTCTTTGTAGTTTGTGCGCTTGTAACCATGGTTAACGTTCAAATACCAATCCTTATCAAACATTTTGGTGTAAGACGCCGCTACCGACCTTGAGCGGTTGGTGTAATAGTCCACCGCCGCATGCTCCCGCCTGAACCCCACATTGACATTGACAATATCCTTTGGAGTGATCAGCGATGTAAGAGAAATTTTTTGCTCATTGGCACGGCCATCCCGGTCATCATAAGTTGTGACTGTCGGGCTATTCTTAAAATTGCGCTTTTCGTGCGCATGTGATGCACGAATCTTATGTTTACGAGATAAGATATAATCCACAAAAACGTCATAGCCATGACTGTTTAAATACTCATGTTCTGCCAAATTAACCCGCGAACAGTTGGCATTGGCACCATAACGTAAACGACCCTTATTAGCCTGACCTGAGATACCTGTTTTGAGGCTGTAAACCGTGGTGTTTAATGCCCGTGCATTGTCCTGAACAGACTTATAAAAGGAAGCTGTTGTGTTGATAGACTTGTTATTTTCTAGACTGTAACGGTGGGATAAGGTTGCTTGGGCAAACTTTTGGTCATCGGCGTTATCGGTCACCGAATCATCGACGGGAATCCCCACACCAAAAACATCCACCGCGCCAGAGTTTGGAGCGGCGTTGGGGTTACTGTCCGACGTGTAGCCTAAAGTGACCGAACCACCGAACTTGTGGCGTGAAATTTTTTGACCAAGCTTTAATAAAAACTCATCAATATTGGCCACAACTTGCGCTGGCGGGTTGGTTTCCTTCACTTCTAAAAACAGCTTACGTGCCGCTTGGTTGGAACCCACTTGGGCATATAGCACCGCCAAATCTAGCTTCACACGGTGTAAATTTGGATTTTGAATCAACATCCGCTCGTAAGCGGCAATCGATTTGTAATATTGACCCAGCTTTGCTGCCACTTGGGCATAGCGGTAGTTGCTGTCCAAGTTGTCTGGGCTGCGTGAAATCTCTTCGAACAAGCGGTTCATTTCACTTTCAAGGTTCGGGTCAATGTTTTCAGATTGTTCAGCTTGTACGGCTTGCATGGATGCTAAAAACAGCCCTAAACCGCAACAAACAAACCTGAACAATTTGAAGCCGACCATCTCAAACCATCACCTAGTTTGCACTGCGCAACGCCTGAACTTCCTTACGCAGGCGTTTAATTTCAAATAACAGGTCTGCTCGTTCAACCATGGCACCCAGTACGGTGACCAAACTTTTCATATCGTCCACCACAGTGTAAGGGAACGGCTCATAATCGGCCACGCCCATGTCATCCACACTGTTGATATGGTTCAACAGTTGAACCACGCCAATCACCTTGCCTTCAAAGTTTTTAAGAGGAAATGCCAGCATGGACTTTGAGCGATAGCCCACTTTATCATCAAAGGAACGGTTAAAGCTGTAAGGCATTTGCGCCGAAATTTCGTATAAATCGTCAATTTCAACCACATCACCTGTGGAGGCCACATAACCTGCAATGCTTGTGGTATTGATGGGAATGTTGAATTTATCTTGGTTCATGGGCATGCGGTCATTTTGCAAGGAGCAGGCCTTCAATTCCACCGGCTCATCGACATTGGGGCTAACAATAAAAATACTGCCCGCTTCGGCCGATGTATGGCGGCGAGCCTTTGCCAAAATTAAATCCATTGTTTTTTCAATGCTCATTGCACCGGAGCGTTGACCTACTTCAACTGCACTCACAAAATCGTCAATAATACTCATTCGATCCCCATCGTTTTTATCTTTTTAAGGTTGCAAGATCAGTCTATATCAAATGTGTGCAAAACGCCCTTTCTTAAGAGGTACATGCCCCTTTAAAACGGCCATAACAATGGAATGAGTGTGACAGAAATAACGAAAAAGATGATATTGAGCGGTAACCCGACCTTTAAGAAGTCAAGATACTTATACGCCCCAGGACCGTAAATCATCACATTGGTTTGATAACCAACAGGGGTTGAAAAGCAAGTGGAAGCGGCAAAGGTCACCGCCATTAAAAAGGGCTTCGCATCCACCGAAAAACCGTCTGCCAATGCAAAACCAATGGGCGCTAAAAGCACTGCCGTCGCTGCGTTGGACATCACCGATGTCAACACCACCGTCATTAAATAAAGCACCGCCATACTAACAAATGGCCCATATTGACCCACATGTAAAATCATCATATCCACAATATTTTGAACCAAGCCTGTGTTTTCCATCGCCATACCAAGAGGGATCAAACCAGCCAGCAGCACCACCACTTTAAAATCAATGGCGTCATAAGCTTCAGCAGCGGTTAAACAACGGGTGACAATCATCCCCACCGCTCCAATTAAAGAGGCTGCTAAGATGGACAAAAATCCTGTGGAAGCCGCCAATAAAACCCAAATCAAAATCATAAACGCAATCACAGAACGGCGCTTTTTCAAACGCAAGGTGGATAAGTCTTGTAGCAGCATAAAGTCCTTCGCGTTGGCAATTTGACTCAAATCCTGCTTATGGCCTTGCAACAACAAGGTATCCCCTTCACGGAAGCCAATGTGTGCAATACGATCCCTCAACACTTCACCGCGGCGACGCACACCCAACACAGCAGCATGGTAACGCCAGTAAAAATCCAACTGGGTCAGTGTTCTACCAATAATGCCTGAACCACTGGGCACCACAACTTCTACCAAGGTAATGTCATCACCTCGCAAGTAAACATCGTTTAAGTTGCCTTCAGCCCAGTCTTCAATTTTAAGCAACGATTCAGACTCCATCACCTTGCCGACATCGCCTCTAATCAGCAATAAGTCACCCTCTTTAATCTCGCTGGTTTGGGGTGCCCATAACATCTTACCTTCGCGTACAATTTCCAAAATACGAATGGTCGAGGTGTCATTGCCAAGATTGGTCAGGTCATTTTCCACACCTTTTTGACCAATAAGCGGTGAACCTGGCAACACTCGCATTTCCGTGACATAGTCCTTCAGGCGATACTCTGCCGCCACATCCGACATCTTGGCAGAGTCCTTTAAAAGATACTTACTGGCAAACAACATGTAAAAAACACCAACCACAAAGCACACCACGCCCAATTGCGCAAATTCAAACATTTTAAAGGGCTCGGCACCGTGTTCCACCGCCAAGGTATTGACCAAAAGGTTGGTCGTGGTCCCAATTAGCGTACAAACACCGCCAAACTGCGCCGCAAACGAAAGGGGCATTAAAATGCGTGATGGGTTAATCCCCCGTTCAACCGAAAGCTTTAAAGTGACCGGCATCAAAACAGCCACCGTGGCGGTGTTGTTTGTAAAGGCACTAAAAAAGCCACAAGTTAACATCATAATAGGCGCAAGGCGTTTTTTACCCTTGCCCACCAAAACGTGCAACCTGCCTGCAATAAAGCGCACAATCCCCGTTCTTTGCAAACCCGCGCTGATGATAAACATCGCCGCCACAGTCATCGTGGCAGGGCTTGAAAAGCCAGACAAAATCTCATTCTCTGGCACAATGCCAAACACCAACAAGGAAAGCAGAACCAACATCGCCACAAGGTCCACCCGCAACCGATCCGTCACAAAAAGCACGACAGAAGCCGTCAAAATTCCCAATACAATAACTGATCCTGAAAGTTCCATTAAACTTCGCTTGTTGTTTTTAATTGAATGATTATAGCCTTTCGCACTAATATTTACAAAACCTAAAAACCAAAGGCGCACCAAACCACTTGAATCTGACAGAAGAAAATTTAAAAAAATTATTCTTAAATAGCGCCCAAGGGGATGAAAAGTCGTACCAATCCTTCTTACTGGCCGTTGAAAAGATATGTCTGACATATCTCTCCAAAAAAATCACCAACTCGCACCATCACCATGACATTACTCAAGAGGTTTTGATCTCCATCCACCAAGCTCGGGAAAGTTACGACCCCTGCAAACCCATTAAACCGTGGATTAGCGCCATCATTTTTTACCGCACAGCCGACCATTTGCGGGCAGTGTATAAAAACAAAGAGGACAGCACCTTTCAAATTTCAGAAGAAAATACAACAACCCCTGTAACCAACCCAACCGAAGAATACGAATATATTGAACATAAGCTTAAAACCTTAAACCCAAGGAGCAAGAAGGTACTTGTCATGGCAAAGATGTTGGAAATGAGCCATAAAGAAATTGCAAAGGCCACCGGGTTAAGCGTGAGCAATGTGAAGATCACCTTACACCGAACGTTAAAAAAATTAAGGAAACAGCATGAAGAAGAGCAGTGATACAAACAAGCTGATACAAAAGCTGACTCAACAGTCGCAACCTTTTAAGTACAAAAACCCAACATCTCAATTTTGGGCAATGATTGTTATCTCCGTCCTAATCTGTGGCGCTTTTGTAGGACTCAGCCATAACAATGTAGCCGAAACGCTTCAAGCGCGCCCTGTTCAATTTGGACTATGGTTTATTTTAGCCGCATACGGCCTTTGGCTTATTAAAAAATTATTGCAACCCACAAACTTTCGCGCAGGGCGACACCTCACACTTTATTTATTAGCACTTTTACTTTCCCTGACATTCACAGCGCAGTTTGATAACAGCACAACAAACACCAAAAGCGACTTACACTGCGCAGCTTTTATTATTGCTCTATACATACCGCTCCTTTTCATTGCCTGTGCTTTTTTACAGAAAAGCTACAGCACTCAACCCTTTAAACTATCCATCATTTCAAGTGCAACCCTTGCTACCCTCACCCTGATCTCCATTGAATTGGTGTGCACCCTTGAATCAGTAGATCACAGTTTTATAAGCCATTTCTTAAATTTGCTGGGGCTATTTTTTATCGCTAGCTTCACCTGTTCAAAGCTATTCAAATGGTAAGACCCTTAGAAATTAAGTAGTATAAAGCCACACAGCCCTTTAAACTCCACCTCATGAGCGATATCTTTATACCTAAGGGTGATTTTTATAATTTAATATATATCGTGCATGAAAATAAAGTTTGGTTACATATTTATCTACATTTGCCTGCTTTTAGCTGGAGCCAGTCAGCAAAGCTATGCCGAAATTCGTATTGCCACAAACGGCACGCTGTCCCCCTATTTTATTGAAGAAACTGACACTGGTATTGTTGCAGACATCATTCAAAGCGTTTTTGAGTCCATGGGCGAAAAGATTGAATTTGTTTATATGGACAACAATCACATTCAACGCAGCCTCATCCAAAGGCACGTAACGGGAGCCTTCAACTTCCCTTACAAAAAAACCAGCCGACTATATTATTCCACACCCATTGTGCAATACCACAACATTGTGGTTACCCATGCTGAATCAAAAGCAGATTTCAAAACATTGGAATGCCTTGCGAACCAACGTGTTGGCGCATTTCAAAACGCCCGAAACTTCATGCCCAAAAACCTGCAAACTGCCATTCCAACCTTTGCATCTTACGTTGAGTTTGCCAACCAGCGTGAGCAAGTCAAAGCCTTTTTAGACAACAGATTAGACGCCATTATCCTTGAAGAAAACATATTTAAATACCATTTAAATCAAATATTTAAAGGCAAGGAAAAACCAAAACTTAAGGAGCATCACATCTTCGAGAAAACCGACCGTCATACAGTCTTCTTAAGCAAAGAATTACGTGACAAATTCAACCGCCATTTGAGCGCCTTTAGAAAAACGCCCGAGCATCAAAAAATATTTGATAAATATTTAAACCAATAAAGGTTGAGGGAAAACAACCGTTCCAGCACATTTCGGCGCATTTTTGAACACTTTAACCAGCAAGCTTGGGTCAAGCTCTTCATTGAGGGTAATGCCATGGGCATCAGCATATTCAAAACCCAACGGTGACAAATCGTCCAACCGGCCAAGGGCAAAAACATGACTAAAACCAGCCGCTTCAACCTTTTCAAACACCGCCTCAAAAAAAGCAGGCACGTCAAATTCAGGATTGTAAACATTCATAGCAAAAGGTGCCAGCACCACGCCCACCTGTTTGCCTTCAACTGCCACAGGGGTCATTAACGAAAATGCCTGAACAGCTTTCTCATCCTCACTTTCAGCGATAAATGACAAATCGTTGCGATAAACATCCAGCGCACGCAGCTCGCCTGTTTGCTCGATAATTTTGGCACCTTGCGCGCCGTAGGTACGGGCAATTAAAGTGGCAATAGCGGCACGATCTTGGGCAACTTCTGGGCGAATAATCATCAATAAAAAACCTGTTTTCTTGTTTGTTTTTAAGCTTTCACTGCAAGTTTTTATTGTGCCTTGAAACAACTTTCCACGCAAGACAAAAAGCAGATTTTTAACGGTAAATTATCAAAACAAAATTTGACAAAACAATTCAAAATCCGTAACGTTAAAACACCTTTTTAACCCAACCAAAGGCACAACCCCAGCAATGGCAAAACCACGCATCTATGTCAGTTTTTTTGGCTTATTCACCACCTTGATTTTGACCTTATCAACCACCCCTGCTTTGGCCGCTGTGGAGCAAGCATGGAAACGGGTGACCCATGTGATTGACGGTGACACTTTTGTGACTGATGACGGCAGCCATGTCAGACTTTTAAACATCAACACGGCGGAAATTGACCGTCACTCCAAAAGGTCGGAACCCTTTGCAAACCAAGCCTTAACCCAACTCACCAAAACCATTATGAACCAACGTGTCCGCCTTGTGTTTGGTGAAAGACATAAGGACAGGTACGGCCGGCTGTTGGCCCATGTTTACACCGAAAAGGGTCAGTGGGTAAACAAAATGCTGATCGATTTAGGCCTTGCCCACGTTTACACCTTCCCCGACAACCGAAGCCACGGTAAAACCCTGATAAAACATGAAAATATCGCAAAAAAACAAAAGGTTGGCATGTGGGCGCACCCCAGATGGAAAACCTACACCCAAGTAGGTGACATTCCTGACAGTGCCATTGGTCAATTTAACCATTATGAAGGAAAAGTGGTCAGCGCCAAGCGCGTTAGAGATAGAACCTACCTTAACTTTGGGGATAACTGGCGTACCGACTTTAGCGTAGAGATTCCCAACCGTTTTGAAGAACTGTTCAAACAGTCAGGAATTGACACCGAAAAAGATTACACAGGCAAAAAACTGCAGATTCGTGGGGTTTTCATGCCTGTTAATGGCGTTCTTGTACGTGCCACCCACCCTGAACAACTGACAATTTTGCCGTAATTTTTCATTTTTTGTCAGTTTTTTGTATACACATCTAACACCCCCATCTATAAGAAATTGGAGCGAGGAAGGAACGAAAACTTTCAAGCGACACAAGGCTTAGAGAGTAACCAAACTGGGAGATGTAGCCTATAAGCACTTTAAAGTTATAACAAAAAAGATCAGAGAAAATCTGACAGTTGATATGAAATTTGGTGGTTTTCTTCATTACACCCTTTGCAACCCCACTACCAAATTCAAAATCTCAACATACACACCCTAACCACACCCCTTACCCCGCTCCCCCAGCGGGGTTTTTTTTGACAATTTAACCCCCTAAAAGCAACCGCCCTGTCAGTCAAAAAAGGCGAACCAAAACCGCACCACATACATCAGCCCAAACCAAGCACCATACAATTCAACAACTTACAAGAACGTCCAATGCGTAAATTGTGCATCAAATGCGAAGCAAATGCGCAAAAAGACGCATCACAACGCATGAGCAGTCATTTTAATGATTTTTGCCATTATAAACTGTACAGACGTAGATTTTCTTGTATGATATCGGACAATTATCAACAAAAATTATAAAAGTAAGCATTGGAATATGAAAACACTTCTTTTAACCGCACTTTTAACCACAACGGCATGGCATGCACAAGCGGCTGACCACAGCCACCACAACCATGCAGACCACGCAGCGCACCACCATGACGCGGCCGAGCCTTACTACCCAAAACATGTGATGGGTACCCACACACACAATCCAGATGAGTGGATGTTTTCCTACCGCTACATGCGCATGGAAATGAAAGGCCTGCAAGCCGGGAATGACAAGATTTCAAACCAACAAGCTTACAACGCAGGTTACATGGTTGCACCTCTTAAAATGACTTCGGACATGCACATGTTTGGCGCCATGAAAGGCCTGACATCTGACTTTACGTTAATGGCGATGGCCAGCTACATTAAAAAGGACATGACCTTGCGCAACCAAGCAGGGGTCACATTTGCCACCTCATCTGAAGGGATGGGCGACACCAAAATTTCCCTGATTGACAACCTGACACGTTATGGCTTTAACAAGTGGACAACCATGGTCACTTTAAGCCTGCCAACAGGCAAAACAGACCAAGAAGCCAACACCCCAATGGGCGCAAACACCCGCCTGCCATACCCAATGCAATTGGGTTCTGGCACCTATGACATTACCCCTGCGGTGACCTACCAGTGCAACTGCAAAGGCTTTGATTATGGTGCGCAGGCTTACGCCACTTTCCGCATCAACGACAATGAAGAAGACTACCGCCTTGGCAACCAATTTGGCTTTAAAGCTTGGGTTGGTAAAAACTTTACAGATAGCTTGGCGGCCGGTGCAACCTTTAACTGGACAACGCAAAACAACTTGTCTGGCGAAGATGACAACCTGAACCCCAACATGGTGGTGACTGCAGATAAGCGCAACACAGGCTATGACCTTGCATCTTTGACATTAGACGTTGCTTATAAACCAGCTGTGCTGAACGGCTTGGAGCTTGTTTCTTCTTACGAAGAGCCGATCTACCAAGACGTGAACGGCATTCAAATGCACCGTCAGCGTACATTCAGCCTTGGTT
>SMNH02000019.1 GCA_006383075.2 Kordia sp. TARA_039_SRF | reverse complement strand
CACTTACGGATGCACTCAGCAATGTTACTTCAAACACTACAGAAATTTGGGTAGTTTCAGGAACGTATGTTCCTGGGTCTAATCGTACAAGTTCGTTTGTGGTAGGTGTTGACGGACTTACCGTTTACGGAGGTTTTGATGGAACAGAAAGCGCAGTGACAGAACGAGATGTTTTAAGCAATCCGACCATCTTTTCTGGTGATGTAAACAATGATGACACTGGCGTGGGAATGACTAATACATCACGAAACGATAATACATATCATGTAGTTCGTATAACTGCAAACAACATAACACTTGATGGTATTCAAATTAATGACGGACATGCTAATGGCTCATCAACCAATGGTTATGCTGGCGGTGTTTTAATTGCAGATACAGCTGAAAATCCTACGTTCAGACATTGCGAGTTTAACCGAAATGTGGGACTTACGGGTGGAGCTATACGTGTAAATATTAATGTTAATACAAGTATGACTTTTGAAAATTGTACTTTTTACAATAATGTGAGTCGTTATGGAAGTGGAATATACTTTTTGGTCAACAACAACAGAACTGTAACTTTAAATGTAACCAATTGTTTATTTTACCAAAATATTTCAACAGATTTGAATGCTACTGACGAAGGTTTTACAGGAAGTAGTATGTGGATTCGTGCTAATGGTTCAGGAGCAAATTTAACATCAACCATTACCAACTGTACATTTGGAAACAATCTAGACAGAGGATCGCGTGCTGATTCAGAAAAAGGAACTTTAGCATTCAGTAGACGTACAGATGGTACAAGTACGCACAATGCAACTATTAACAACTCAATTTTTTATTACAACGACCAAGGCGTTTCTGGTGCGACAGGTGTTTCTGTAAACCGTGGACATACTTCGTATCCAAATGCGGTATTTGTCAACAATTCTATTAGTGAAGATGCGTTTTCTAATTTGTCGTTCCTTACAAATACTAGCAGTGCCGATCCGTTGTTCACCGATTCAAACATGGACGATTTTACCTTGCAATCAGGTTCGCCAGCGATTGATTCAGGCAATAACAGTCAAGTTCCTGCGGGCATTACGGCAGATTTACTTTTTAACCAACGCATTCACAATACCACAGTAGACATGGGCGTATATGAATTTGGAGCTCCACCTATCTTATCAATTGGCGATTTTCAGCAAAATGAAAATCCTGTAACGGTATATCCAAATCCAGTAAAAGGACTATTGCATGTTGCTACAATACAAATGCCGAAAAGTATATCAGTATACAACAGTAACGGACAACAAGTGTTGCAAGTATCAAACACTGATGAACTTAATTTTTCAACAATTCCTAGCGGATTGTATATTGTAAAAATTGTTACGGATAGGAACACTCAAACGGTAAAAGTCCTTAAAAAATAATCACTCTCATTCCAAAATTTATGTTAAGCAATGTGAAATTGCCGCAAAAAGTCATCAGTAATGATGGCTTTTTGTTTTTTAAATGTATTCAATAAATCAATCTTGATAATCTGGACAACCAAAACAACGTTTCGCTTCTGAATCAAATTGATAGGTGAGTGACAATTCGTACACACCGCCTGTTCGTCCAATATCTGATGTGTTAAAATCATACGAAATTCCAAATCGGAAGTTGGTATATTGCAATCCTGTAAAGGCATTCACGGAAGTAAGCAAATGACTATTTCCGCTGTTTTTCGCTGGATTGGTCACTAAAGTAGTTCCTAAAAAGAAACGCCCAACAGAGAGCGAAGTTCCCAAATCAAAACGATTGAAACGTCCTTGATGCATATAATTTCCAGTAATCATCAATCGTGTATCAAAAGGTAAAAAACGGACGTCAATCATATCGGTCACAATAAATTCATATCCTGCACTGACAGAGAAAAATGTTTCTAACGGCACATTTCCATTCACCGTTAAGGAAATATTTGGACGGTTTAAGTGTTTGGCAGAAAGTCCAATCCAAGCATTTTCAGTGTTAAAAAGCAATCCCGCAGAAATATCCCAAAAGCCGATAGCGCCATCGTTAAAAAAGAGCGCATCAATCGACGTTGGATTAATCACGTTTGCTTGAATATTAATCTGATCTTCGAGTAACAATCCTTGAAAGCCAATGTTTTTCCAACCGCGACCAAATTCCAGTCCAGGTCTAAAATACCAATCGTCTCCCAACTGCACTTGATAGGCGTAATTGACATTGACTTGCGAAAATGTATACCCACTTTGGCTTTCGCGCTGATTTAAAAAACTAACGCCAACGCCACTATTGGCTTCTGCAAACCACGTGCTGGCAAATCCGTAATTGGTATCAATTCGAAAGCCCAAGGCTGGCCATTGTGTTCGGTGAACAATTCCTATATGTGTGGTTTCTAAAAATCCTGCAAATCCAGGATTTAAGGTTTGTGGCACTAGAAAATATTGTGTAAATATTGGGTCTTGTGCTTTCATTTCTGGAACAAAAAAGCAGCAACCTAGTAGTAAAAGATATATTTTTAATTTCATGTGTATTCTTATAAAATTAGTGTCAATGGTCCGCTTTCACGAACAGTTGTCCCAAAAAATGTTTTCGCGGTGAAGGTGAAATAGTAGTTTCCGTTTTCAACAAGTTCTCCTTTTACTTTTCCATCCCAACCTTGCACATTGTCGCCCGTTTCAGAATAGATTAAACTTCCCCACGTATCATAAATATTCAACTCCATAGAGTCAAGTCCGACAAAGACAGGACGGAAACGGTCATTTAAACCATCTTCATTTGGCGTAAATGCTGTTGGCATAATGAGTTTATAACCTTTTTCAATCAATAGTGTAATGACTTTAGTATGCACACAATCGCCAGGGAACGTTACAGTTTGTATTACTGTATATGCGCCTGGAGCGGCATACGAATGCACTGGATTTTCCTCGTTGGAAAAGTTGCCATCACCAAAATCCCACGAAATATTGATATAATCGCCTGTTGTGGTATTGGTAAACTGAATTGGATCGATTTGCGAATAAATCCCGAAAGTTTCAAAAGCGGTTGAGGTCAACGTAAAATCAGCATCGCTAATTTCAGGTACATCTACTTCAAACGTATAACTCGTAACGCAGCCTAACGCGTCAGTGGCTTCTAAAATGACCAAACCGTTTTGCGAAGTGGTCATCATTTCATTATTGGCGCCTGTTACCGTTCCGCTTGACCAATTGAGCGTAAATGGTGGAACACCACCTGAAACTTGTGCCGTAAAGGTTTGACTCGCGGTAAACGCGTTACAATTCACAACCGTTTCAGTGTCCACTTCGATGACAATTTCTGGCGGACGAATTACCGTAAAGGTATCTGTTGCTTCACAACCATTACCATCTACAACCGTGACTAAATAATCTCCCGCAGGTATATTGTCTAAATCTTCTGTAATGGCACCGTTAGACCAATTGATTGTGTACGGTTCTGTTCCTCCAGAAATTAATAAATTAATCGCACCAGAACTCGCATCATCACAATCCAATGCATTGGTAACATTTCCAGAAAGAAGTAATTCTGCTGGTTCAATAATGATAAACGTTTCGGTGATTGTACAAGGCGTGCCATCTACAATATTAATTGTATACGCGCCAGGTCCTAAATTATTACGTTCAACACCTGCATTTGGGTCATCTGCCCACTCAAAATCAATAGGCTCTATACCACCTTGAAAGTTCAAACTGATACTTCCGTCATTGGCTCCAAAACAGGAAATTTGCTGTACCACAGGATCAATCGTAAAAATTGGTGGTGCGTCAATCGTGACGGTTTCAGTAGCTGTACAATTGTTGCTATCGGTTACGGTAATGGTATAATCGCCCGCAGATAAGTTGGTTTGACTTGTGCCTTCTCCAAAATTACTCCACGTAATCGTGTACGAGCCAGAACCTCCAGTAATACTCGTAATGGTGATAGAAGCGTCATTGTCTCCAAAACATTGCAATTCGGTTGCGGTGTATGAAATAACAATTTCATTAGGTTGTGTAAGGTTGACACTCAATGTGTCGTCGCAACCATTCGCATCAGTTACAGTTAAGGTGTACGTTCCTGCAGATAAATTTACCAAATCTTCACTTACGCTTGTAAATCCGTCAGGACCTGTCCACGCATAGGTATATTCAAATACGCCTGGAGCGGTTTCTGTGGGAGTTCCGCCAGTAATATTCACATCAATAGCTCCAGAAGATTCTCCAAAACAAGCCACATTGGTTTGTGTTACTAATGAGGCAGACAATTCGCTTGGTTCTGTAATGACAAATGATTGTACAATTGGTCCACAACCGTTCGCGTCGGTTACGGTCAATTCATAAGTTGCTGGTGAAAGGTTTGAAATATCTTCATCCATTGAAAACGCTGCGCCATTGCGTGTCCAGCTATAAACGTAGTTTTGCGTTCCTCCAGAAACGGTTACGGTAATTTCACCATCATTCGCACCAAAACAACTGATTTGATTTTCCGTATCAACCGTCAGAATTAATTCATCAGGTTCTGTAATGGTATAGGTTTCTGTAAACGGGCAGCCGCCTTCATCTTGTACCGAAAGCGTGTAATCACCAGGTGCTAAATTTGAAATGGTAGCACTGTTAGACATAAAACCATTCGGTCCTGTCCATGAAATATTGTACGGATTTCCTGTGGAAAATGGAATTCCTCCTGTAATATTCGTCATGATTTCACCATTATTTGTCCCAAAACAATCAATTTGTGAAATGGTTACATTCGGTGAAATTGCTGGATTCACGGTGATTTCAACCGTAAAAGGCATTCCTGTACAAATTCCCGATACTGGAGTCACCGTATAGGTAACCGTAGCAGGCGATGTAGTCGTGTTGATGAGTGTTTGACTGATATTTGTTTGTGGATTAGTTTCTGCACTCGCTCCCGTAATGCTCCCCGCAGGTGCAATGGTTGGCGCCGTCCACGTGTAAGTCGTATTCGTTGGAACTGTATCGCCGTTAGTGCCATCTGGTGCGATGGTAAAGCTATTGCCACTACAGATAGTTTCTGTAAAATCACTAATCATAGGTGTTTCATTCACGATGATTTCTGCAGTGTTTGATATAATTTCAGAACAACCTCCCGAAGAAAACGTAATAATACAATAATAGTATGTAGTTCCTTGAGAAGAAGTGTTTGGCGTGTATGAATTTGTGGTAGCTCCTGCTATTGGCGTTCCGGAAGTAGTATCGTCAACTACATTAATATACCATTGATAGGTTGGTGTTCCCACACCGTTTGAGTAACTCACACTTAACGTGTTTACCGTATCTGCCGTACACAATTCTTGTGATTGTGGTTGCGAATCAAATTGCGGTCCTAAGTTGATAATGACTTCGGAAACATCACTCGTAGCGGTACAACTTGCACTCGCTGCTTGCGAAACAATACAGTAATAGTAAAAAGTACCTACCGTATTGGTTGGTGGTGTGTACGAAGCGTTGGTTTCGCCTGCAATGGCAATTCCGCCCGTATTACTGTTAGTGGTATTGCTATACCATTGATACGAAAACGCGCCAATACCGCCCGAAGGTTGCACCGTAAGGTCTTGTGGAATGGTGTTTTGACAAAGTGTTTGTGTAGCGATTGGTTGTACATCAATGACTGGAGCATCAGCGACGATAACTTCTGAAACATCACTAACAACATCGGAACAACCACTTCCTGAGAAAGAAAGTACTACATAGTAATAATAGGTTCCAGCGGTGGTGTAAACTGGTGGTGTATAATCGGCATTGGTAGCTCCCGCAATGACTGTTCCGCCTGTATTGCTATTTGTAGTGTTGCTATACCATTGATAGGAAACGGTTCCTGTTCCGTCTGTGTATGCCACAGACAACGGACTGTCAATCGTGCTTCCTACACATAAATTTTGTGTAGCTGTTGGTTGACTCGTAATGGTTGCATTCGGTGTCACCGTTACCAAAGCCGTTTGAGAAGTAATCAAAGCGCATCCGCCAGTTGCAAAGGTGATTTCACAGTAATAATATACCATTCCGATAGTATCTGTTGGTGGAATGTAATCTGGATTGGTGGCACCTGCAATTGGTGTTCCGCCAGTGTTGCTATCGGTTGTATTACTGTACCATTGGTATTGCGGTGTGTCAGAAGTATTTCCTAAGGTAATACTCATTGTGTTCGGCGTTCCGTTTTGACACACTGTACTAGGTTGTGGTTGCGTCGTAACTTCTGGAGCAGGATTTAGTGTAATTTCGATGGTAAATGGTGTTCCGTCACAGTTTCCAGCTGTTGGCGTTACCGTGTACGTAACGGTTGCTGTTGCGTTGGTCGTATTTGTTAAGAACTGACTAATTTCTGTTTGCGGAGTTGCTTCTGCCGTAGCTCCTGTAACGCTTCCCGCAGGCACAACTGTTGGTGTTGTCCACGTATAGGTTGTATTGGTAGGAACAATATCTCCACTAGTTCCATCTGGCGTGACCGTAAAACTATTCCCGCTACAAAGCGTTTCCATAAAGTTGCTGATACTTGGCGTTTCATTTACAATAATTTCTGCCGTTGCTGAGGTTACTTCTGGACATCCGCCCGAAGCAAAAGTGAGTACACAATAGTAATACATGGTACTTACTACAGAAACATCTGGTGTGTATGTATCGGTTGTGGCTCCTGCAATGGCAGTTCCTGAGGTAGTATCATCTACAGTGTTGGAATACCATTGATAAGTTGGCGTGCCAACACCGTTTACATAGCTTACTGTGAGCGCATTTACAGCATCACCCAAACACAAGTCTTGCGATTGTGGTTGCGAATCAATGAAAGGTGCAGGATTTACAATGACTTCACCAACATCGCTAGTTACCGTACAACTCGCACTTTCTGGTTGTGAAATGACGCAGTAATAGTATACAGTTCCTACCGTATTGGTTGGTGGTGTAAAGGTATTATTTGTTTCTCCTGCAATTGGTGTTCCACCAGTGTTGCTGTTTACAGTATTGCTATACCATTGGTATGAGAATGCTCCCAAACCTCCAGAAACTTGTACTTCTAAGATTTGTGGCGTTGTATTTTGACAAAGTGATTGTGTTGCTAACGGTTGTACATCAATTGTGGGTACATCGACTACGATGACTTCTGCGACATCGCTTGCAATATCCGAACAGCCACTTCCCGCAAAGGATAATACTACATAATAATAGTAGTTTCCAGCAGTGGTGTATGCTGGTGGTGTATAATCGGCGTTGGTAGCGCCTGCAATGGCTGTTCCGCCTGTGTTACTGCTCGTAGTATTGCTATACCATTGATACGAAACTGTTCCTGACCCATTGGCAAAAGCAACGGATAACGGACTGTCAATCGTACTTCCTACACATAAACTTTGTGTTACCGTTGGTTGTGATGTAATGTTGGCATTTGGCGTGACTTCAACCGTTGCTGTTTGTGAGTTTAAAGACGAACAGCCGCCTGTTGTAAAGGTAATTTCACAGTAGTAATACAATATTCCTACGGTATCGGTTGGTGGTACATAATCTGGGTTGGTTGCTCCTGGAATGAGTGTTCCGCCCGTATTGCTATTGACCGTGTTGCTATACCATTGGTATTGTGCAGAAGCACCTGTGGTGGCAACGCTAAGCGTGTTTGGTGTTCCGTTTTGACACACCATACTTGATTGTGGTTGTGTCGTTATTTCTGGAGCAGGATTTACCGTAATGATAAAATCTACAGTAGTGCCATCACAATTGTTAATTGTTGGTGTTACCGTGTATGTTACTGTGCCCGAAGTCGTATTACTCGTGGTAATGATTTGTGCAGGAATCGTACTTGAAGTTCCTGATGGAATAAAACCACTGATTCCAGCCGTTGCTGTGGCTGTCCATGAATAGGTTGTACTGGCACTACTAGATGTGAGATTGATTTCGGTAGTGGATGCTCCCGAACAGATATCTTGCGTCAAGTTTGTATTTGTAATTACAGGAACTTCTTCAATCGTAAAGGTTTGCATTGCAAGGTTAGACGTACCACATTCGTTGGTTACTTGTAGTGAAATTGTATAAGTTCCTGGCGATGGATAGTCAATAGCGCCTGGCGATTCCATGTTGGACGAAGTTGTATTAGCTCCCGGAAATGACCACGAATAAGTAACTGCGCCCACATTGTCTGTACACGCTTCAATCACCGCGCTTGGGTTGATGGTGTTTGAGTTACACAAGTCACTTATCGGATTGATGCTTACCGTTGGTGGTTGCTTAACCGTGACTTGTTGTGAACTTGTTGTGGTTCCACACGAATTTGTACCAGCCAATTCAATAGTGTAAGTCCCTGGCGTTACAAAATTGAATGACGGATTTGTGGAGCTTGCATCAGTTCCGTTGGTAAAACTCCACGTAGCGGGTTCTGCACCACAGAAATCAGAAGTATACGTAACTTGCCATTGATAGGTTGGTGGAGTGCAACTAGTAGATTCATCCGTAGTGTTGGTTGTTGTTACGTCTAGCGGTGTACAACCGTCAGTACTACTTAAATTGAACTGTGGATTTACGGGTGCTTCTATACAAATGGTTTGCGAAAGTACGTCAATACCACATCTGTTTCCAACGGATTGCGTAATGGTGTACGTGCCTGGCTGCGTGAATTCAACACAAACAATTTCTGAACCTGTAAGCCATAATCCTGGATCGGTAGACCCAAAATCATTTCCAAGATTTCCACTAGTTACATTGTAAGTATTTGGAGAGATTTCCCAAATTACATTCGGATTCGTGGTACAGTTTTGATCACTTCCGTTGGTAGAGTTTCCAATAGATAAATCTTCAAAGCAAATTTCCGTATTGGTACACGTTGGCTCTGTAGGAAAGGTAAAATCTGATTGTGGAATGGAAGAAACATAGATGGGAACTACTCCTACAGACGAAGAACTACACGGATTGGAAGCGACAATGTTTGCCGAAAATGAGTTGGCATAGGTGTTACTTCCGTCAGAACTTGTAGTGTTACAAGAAGATGTAGCAAATGTATGTGTAATACTCGCTGGCGGCGGATGATTGAATATTTGCGGCGGTGAACCGTCGTTGAATGTTACTGTATAAACCGTTCCTGGCGGATTGTTATCCGTTCCTGTAATAGGAAAGGTAAGCGCATCCGTGTTACAAATGTCTGTATTTCCAGGATTTCCTAAAGATACCGCAGGATTGGAACCTACAAACACGGTGTATTCACGAGTGGTATTACAGCCATTATTTCCTGTGATGGTATAAATCAACGTGTAAATTCCAACAGCATAATCGTGTGTTTCTAGTGCGAAACTAGTATCATTAAATACAGGACTTCCATCGCCCCAATCAATAGTATAGCTGGTATTTAATGTAGAAGTTGTGGACGAAGTATTGGTAAACGATAATGTAGTTGATGTATTGTTACATTCTCTAAAAACCGTTTCACCATCAATCATAATAGGATTTGGCCCACCAAGCGTTGCATCTGGACCTTCAGTTACCGTAATAGTAACCATTCCAGAAACCGCATTGTCTGTTCCGGTGCTATCTTGCACTTCCGTTAGCGTGTACGTAAAGGTTCCATCGTTATTTGTAGGAACTTCAATCGTGGCAACATCTCCTGTGGAAGTAACCGTTTGCGGTGTTCCTGTACCAATAACATAGGTAAAGGTATACGGAGCTGTTCCGGCGGAACCTGTAAATGTAATGATAGGCGAATCGTTGTATTGACAGACTGTAGTTACATCAACGCTAATGGTAGCATTGGGCATCATCATTTCAGCATGAATAGGTGCTGAAACGGAATACGATGCATAATCAATTTGCAGCGCAAGGCAAATCAAAAGTATCGTGAGTAGGTATTTTTTGATCATAGGCTGATAGCTTTAGTCAGGAACTATACTTGGGCAAGGTATGTTTCCTGTTTATCGTTTTTAAAATTACTTAATATCTTTTAGTTAATGTAGGAAACTCGTTAAAAAATTGTTAACGCTTGCTTGCTTTTCAAAATAATGAAATTTATAGCGGTTGTTTTTGCGGATTTCCTCACTTGTATTCCTTGTTTACAATTTCTTCACACTTCATAAACGTACCACTACTAAAATAGTGTTTGTAAAAGTGCTATACCACCCTATAAATAATGGTTTTTTACATCAATATTTATGATGAAATTTTTTCTAAAGAATACTATGTATGGATATTTTTCTTCTTTTTAATGTCCGATTTTGAAATAGGATGACCGTATTTGCCTGTGTTTATAAGGGAATGTCTGTTTTTGAAACAAAATGTCCGTTTTTGTATTTGATTTTTTCTTAAAGAATTGTAGGCTAAATACACTATTTAATTATAGTTCAAAAAAACCAAATCATTTTATCATGAAGAAACTAACAAAAAGAAACCCACATTTTAATCCATGACGATTCAATTTCAACCAAATAACATTAAATGAATTATGAATTCTATCATTTGTGTAGATCTATACAAATGGTAATAAAAAAACAATTTTAAATCAATTATGACATATATATTAAAAAAATATAATAAAGGATTATGCTTAGTCCTATTAACATTATTTTCATGCTTAACGCTAACTTTTTGTAGTAAAGATATGGACGAAGCTTCTCTAGTGGAAGTTGAATATGCTATGGATGCTAAAAGTTTATATTTCTACGGAAGCGATGCTGATTTTGAGAAATTTAAAGGTGTTGAAATAACACATATTAATACAAAACAAGAATTAAATAACATTGCGCAAACCGCAGGAAATTCCTTTGCACTTTTCGTTGGTAAAGATGTCGATGTTCGCTCAGGAGCAATTGATAACCTCCGAAATTCGGGAGTTTTAGTGACAAAATTAAAGGAAAAGATAGCTGAACCTAAAAAGTTGCCAGCGCAAGCAAGATTAATCGTAGAAGAAAAATCGAGTACAGCCAATTCATCAAATACTGAAATTAATGTAGTAGAACAATTTCAACTAGTTTCTTATTTATCGGTTAACGGCGCACATAAAATGTTAGGAAGTACTTTTGAGCGTATAGACGTAGCCGTACCAGAAATTTTAGCATGGAGTCGCGAGAAAATGAAAGAAAAGGATAATTACAATATATCAAAAAGTGGTACAAAAACTCGTGAGACCGCTCTTGATTTTGACTATACATGGAATCAAGTATGTGATTATTCTTTAGACTTAGAAGTCTTTAAAGCTCCTACAGATGGCTATATGTTAAATAATGGAAGTGGAACTCAAGAATATCCTGATGTATTTATTTACGAGCATAAATTAACGGCGCTTCCAATTACCCCAAATACTTGGTCAATTACTAGTTTACAGGTAATTCAAGAGCCAGAATATAATAATTATAGTGCTCTTACAATTGACTATTCACTTCGAGAATATTCACCATTAAACTCAAGTAATGGTGTTTTAGACGGAAGTTCAGGAAGTGATAGCTTTGGATATGGTCTTGATTTCGGCATCGAATCAACTGGAGGTTCTATTGGTTCTTCATTTGATTGGTCACATACTACTGACTGGTCTATTCCTGCGTGTCAGGTAAATACCTATCACAATCCAAGTCAAGAAATCTTTAACGTTCAATATGCGATTGACCCTAATGGATCTTGGAATGGTAATTCTGTAACTGCAGAAAATTATACATATTATGCAACCAATGCAGAACCAGAAGGATATTGGGAAAGCTACTACCATGTGCCAGTATCATATTATGTTACAACACTTTCAAATACGCATCCTGATAAAGATCTTTATATTCTTGCAGATGCAGACCAAAAATTAAAGGTTTGGAAGTACCATAGCGGATTTGGAGCTAACAATCCTGAAGCAATTACTTACGAAGAATTCTCTTGGTAATATCATATCTCCAAAACATTCTTTAACTATTGAGTAGCGTAGTGTTTCTTTACTAATACTCAATAGTTATACATCACTTATCATTACGAAAATTATAGACTTAAAAAGGAATTCCTTTTTTAAAAACTCCAAATGTTTGTAATCAGCATTTGGGAGTTTTTAAGTGATGTAATCTTTTAAAGCAACACTTATCATATACTACGTTACGTATTTATTCAACCCAAAAATTAAAATATACATGAAAGACTTACAAAATAGAAATCCACATTTTCATCCATGACGGAAAAAGATGAAATAATACAATAAAAATAAATCTATATCATTTGGAGATTTCTAAATGGTACTTAAAAAACACTTTTAAAAAATTATGAATTATAAACCCAAAAACTTATTCAATAAAGGATCAGCAATGATTCTTATCACATTACTAACTTGCTTAACGTTGACTTTTTGTAGCAGAGATATGGACGATGCTTCTATTATGGAAGTTGAATCTACTGTGGATGCTAAAAGCTTATACTTCTACGGAAGTGATGCTGATTTTGAGAAATTTGAAGAAGTTGACATGACACAAATTACTTCAGAAGGAGAATTAAATGCAATTACAAAAACTGCAGGAAATTCCTATGCGCTTTTCGTTGGTAAGGATATCGATGTTCGTTCAGGAATCATTGATAATCTTCGAAACTCAGGGATTCTTGTTACACAATTAGAAGAAGCAATCACTGAACCTAAAAAATTGCCTGCACAAGCATTACGAATTAAAGGGAATAAAATCAGTGGTACAACAGCTAAAAATGTCGCTACTGGAGAACCTTTAAATGATGAGGAATTCTTACTAACAACATACTTATCCGTGAGTGGTGAGCGCAAAATGTTGGGAAGTATTTTTGATGATATGGAGGAAGCAGTGCCGCATATTTTAAACTGGAGAGAAGAAAAACTCGAAGAACGTGAAAATGCAAACATTAGCAAATCTGGAAATAAAGTACGTAAACTAGCCATGAACTGGGATTTTACTTGGGGTGGATTGGCTAACTTTTCAATCGACACTGAGGTATTTCAAGCTGATACAGACGGATACGTATTAAATGATGGTACAGGAACACAAGAATATCCTGATGTATTTATCTACGAACACAAAATCAGTACAGTTTCTACCAATAGTAGTTATAACGTAAATGACATACAAATTATACAAGATCCGTTAATATCTAGTGTTTATGACCATTCACTGCGAGAATATTCTCCATTAAATGGAGACAACGAAGTTTTAAACGGACGTACCGGAAGTGATAGCTTTGGTTATAGTGTTAGTTATGGTTTGGATGTATCTGGACCAAGCGTTAGCGCCGGACTAGATTGGTCACATAGTACAGACTGGTCAATTCCAGCATGTCAAGTATTAACACATCATGACCCATCACAAGAATTATTTCACGTACAGTATGATGTAGACCCATTCGGAGCTTGGAACAATCAATCTGTAAGCGCAGAAAATTACACATACTTTGCGAGTAGTGAATTTGCCAATTACATTGCACCAAGTTACTATCGCGTACCGATGACATACTTTTTTGACTTGTATGCTCCATCTGAAGGAGATCAAGGATATAGAAGTTTGTTAATTTACATGAATAGTAACTCCGAAATGAATGTGACATTGTACCATAGAGGGTATTTTGGTGATGGTCGCTCAACAACAGCACCAGGATATTCATGGTAATAACGCTATTTTATAGCAGTATATAAAAGCCGAAGGGCAAATTATAAAGAGGTTTCCAATTCGGAAACCTCTTTTTTTGTCCGCTTTTGAAACGATTTAAAGCTTTTGTCCGAAAACGAAAACAGCGTTCCGTTATTGAAATCGCTTGTCCGCTTTTGGATTTGAAAACAAAAATGGACTATCTACATTCGTCTCGTTGTGCAACTTTAACATTTTATTAACCAAACCATTTTAACATGAAAAACCTACTCAAAGGGAATCCACACTTCAGTCCTTAGGCATACCAAAAGTGATTTAAAAAAACCTACTTACATCACAAACTAAGGAAATCCGCTCACAACCAGATGAGCATTATTAAACAATAACCAAAAACAATTTTAATTATGAAAAAAATCTTTTTATTAGCGTTATCAACAGCTTTCTTCATAAGTTGTTCTGATGATGCGCCTGTGACAAATGTTACAGAAGAAGCTAGCGTAGAAGTAGCGAAAGGATATGATGATATCTTTGAAAAATATTCGTACTTCAAAGTAGATGGCGAAACTATCACTGACAGAATCAAAATTAAAGGATTACTTGACACTGCGGAAGTAGTAACTTATTTGCCTTCAGAGCGAAGAGTACACTTCTATACAACAAAAAGTAAACTAGAAGAAATTACACAAATTCCTGTAGATAAACTAGAAGCTTATGAAGAACTAGAAGGAGGTATAGGCTTTGGTAAAAAATTCGATCAAGACGGTGCTATAGCTGATGATGTGAAATACCCTGAAGATATCTCTAAAAGTTATGATTATGGAGGTATTAGTGGATTAAGTTCACTTGCAGGAAATAGTACTTTTACTGATTTCGCAAATAAAATATATTTCATTGCAGACTACGATTCAGGGACTACCTATTTTATTCGTGCTAGTGATGACAATGATTTATGGGTCGGTGGAGATATGAAAGGTATTAAAATGACTAGTAGTGTTAAATCTGCTAACATGGCGCTAGGGTATTCTTTCAGAAATTTATATAGCTACAATAATTTAGATTTAAGTGTTAAAAATGATATGGGGTATACCAGATCTTTGTACTTCTGGGAAAACAACAACTACAGTGGTCAACTTAAAGTAATTACATTATCTAAAGATCAGGTTTATGATTTCAGTCGTTATGAATTTGGAAGCTTTAGCGCGGATCGTCCTAAATCGTTAAAGATATTTACTGATTCTACTGATTACTACTGTTGGTTATGGGGCTGTTAATCAATCCAAAAAAAGTTAATAACTAATAAATCTAAAAAAATGAAAAAATTAATCATATTTATGGTTGCTGTATTACTTCAAGTAAGTGTTTATGGCAATCCCACAACAGAGTGTATTGAGGCAAATATCAATGATGACCTCATAGAAAAATTATCATTGACACCTGAAATGAGCAATCTTAGAAAATTATCATTCTTAACAGCGTTAATGAAAAGTAAGTTTGCTACTATGCACAAAGAGGGCATGGAGCTAACAGCAGGAGATTATAAAGCATACGAAGAGGTAATGACAACTGCGAAAGAAAATTATAACAAATTATTGGATACAAATGCTGAGTTTAAAAACTTAGAAGCTGCTCAGCGAGAAGAAGTTTTTAAGGCTGCTATCCAAAAAAATGCACAAAATGATTTGAAAGCTATTGGAAGTTGTTTTATGTCTTTTCAAGAAATTAAAGATTGTTTTACAGATGCTACTGTTGCAAGTAAAGTAGTTTTTGGATCATGTGTGTTCCTTACAGGAGCAGGAGACATATTTGCAGCAATTGAACTAGGAGCGGCATTTGTTCCTAGTATTAAGCCAGTTATTGAAGGAGAACTTGCATTCTGTACTGAATTAGCTTTTACAACTTCTGTAGCATCTTGTATTATCGCTGTAGAAGTAGATATCATTTGCTGCATTGCAAGTGAATTCGGTTATAGCTGGAGTTCATGTAATTAAAAATCAGATAATCACTAAAATAAGTGATACCCATTAATTACACAGATATAAGATTTTGAATAAAATCGAGATTTAAAACAAATGTTAATTATTTTTCAAAAAAGCCTAGCTACGCAATAGTAGCTAGGTTTTTTTAGTCTTCATCTTACTTCTTATTACAATTAATTTAAAATAAAAATATACACAACAACTATAATAAAGTGTTGTCAACGCATAGTTTCGTTTTATTTTTTCGGTTATAAGACGTTTATTATTCTTTTAACAAACTTCCAAATGCCTACCACAGCTTTGGGAGTTTTTTAGATTTACTTCGATAATCGAGATTAAAAATGCTCCGACGCTTGCGTTGAAATGTTTCAATAGTTTCTACTGGATGCTTTTGCGGACTTGCCCCGAAGTAGTTGACTAGAGAATATATAAAACATCAATTGCAAAAAGTGTTTATCTTCTTGCAGTATTTTATTGACACTAAATAATTTTATGAAGCAGTTGTAAAATACGTCGCAGGATGCTTTCCAAAACGTTCTACATACAGTTTACTAAAACGAGTTGTATTGTTCATTCCCACAGAAATAGCGACTGCTTTTACATTGCTATAGGTATCTTCTTCTAACAAAGTTCTGGCTTTTAAAAGCTGAATTTCTTGTTGAAATTTCTTCGGACTCAATCCTGTAATGAGCTTTATTTTTCTACGCAATTGACGTTCGCTTACATAAACTTTCTCCGTAAGATCGTTCAGTTTAAAATCTGGATTGCTAATATTTTCCTCAATGATTTTAGACACTTTAGCAATCAAGTCTTTATCTGATTTCTTAATAGCGATGGTTTGCGAAGCAAGTGAAGTAGACTGTTCTGCAAAAACTCCCAACGAATCTTCATCTGGGTCACTAGTCTGTATTTCTTCTTCTAAAAACTGTTTTCTATTTTGAGAACGCATAAGTATATTGTAAACTCGCGCCAGCAATTCAGCCGCGACAAAAGGTTTACGTACATAATCGTCCACACCAAAAGTCAATGCTTTTATTTTATAACTTACGTCAGACAGTGCCGTGAGCATAATCACAGGAATATCATAATACTCTTCAGATTCTTTAAGCGTTTCCAACAACGTAAAACCATCCATAGCCGGCATCATCACATCAGAAACAATCAAGTCAACCTTGGTATTTTGTAACTTTTCCAATGCCTCTTTTCCGTTGTTTGCCAATAATACACGATAATCTTTTTGTAAAATAGAAGCGATAAATTGCTGCATATCTCCATGATCTTCCACAATTAAAATCGTGTGTTCTTTCAACGTTTTATCCATATGTTGTAGCATAGAAGCAAAGGTGTCTAAAGAAGGTTTTATATCATCTACTTGCGAACTTTGGTGTTTGTTAGTATCCACATTTTCCAGCGGAAGCGTTACCACAAACTGACTTCCTTTTTTTACTTCACTTTGTACGTGTATGGTACCGTTCATAAACACTACCAATTCTTTTACCAAAGACAAGCCAATGCCATATCCGCCTTCCAAAGGTTTTGTAGCATCGTTGCTTTGAAAATATCGCTCAAACACATGTGGAATATCTGTTGCAGGAATGCCAACTCCAGTATCTTTTACGGTAAGAATCAGTTGATTATTTTCCAGTTTTCCACAAACCTTAATAGTACCATTTGCAGGCGTATATTTGATAGCATTGGAAAGTAAATTATTCAAAATTTTTTCTAGTTTCTGAGTGTCTATAATGGCAGTATAGCTTTCTAAATTTTTAAAACAATACTTAAACTGAAGTTTCTTTTGTTTCATCACCGCCGTAAACTTTCGCATTGTTGTATTTAAAAAGGTATCCAAATTGGTGCTTTCTCGTTTTAAAACAAGCTTTTTGGCCTCTAGTTTTGACAAATCTAGCATATCATTTACCATCGTTTTCAAAGATTCTGTACTATTCATTGCCATCTGAATCCTTGATTTTGTAGCAGCATCTAGGTTTTTGTCATTTTCTTCCAAGGCAAGTTCCAATGGTCCTTTTATCAGCGTCAACGGTGTTTGTAGTTCGTGGGTAATATTAGAAAAGAAATTAGATTTAATTTTATCCAGTTCCTCCAATTGTTTGTTCTTTTTCGCAATTTCTCGCGCAAGCTTACTTTTCTTCTTCCAATCTTTAAAAATATAAATAGTACTAAAACCTCCTGCTGCAAACAAAAGCACTATCCAAAAAATGATGCGATACATCTTTTCACTTTCGGCTTCTACGAGTTCTATATTTTTATCCCTTCTTTGAATTTCTAACAGCGCAGTTTTTTTAAGTTCTTCGCTGTTTGACATCTTGTTTTCAACCGCTACAATTTTTTCTAGCAACAAATTTGCCTTTTCAAAAAGACCTTTTTCTTTATAAGCACTATACAAAAGATTTGCTGCAGCTAGCTGTCTATCAGAAACTTTTTCATTCATCAAAAGCGCAAATGCTTTTTCCGCATTATACACTTTATCTGATAGGTTGTTGCTCTTATCACTAATCACCGCTTTTAAATAATAATACTTAGACAATAAACCCAAGTATTTCTTGTCTTCTTTCAAAATATATTGCGCCTTTTCCAAATAAAAAAGACCTTTGGAAATACGATCAATATCTACGTAAATATGTGCCAATTCTAAATACGCCATTGCCGTTCGAACAGGAATGTTATTTCTTTCGGAAGTAGCGATGGCTTTATTTGCATACAATAGTGCTTCATCTATATGATTCGATTGTCTGTTAAATCGCGCACAACGTAGATACACAATAGAAGAAATTCTGGTAGTATCTATTTGATGTCTTTTCACATAGTCAAATAACGAGCGGTAATGACTCAGAGCGAGTTTGTAATTTTTTTGAAATGCTAAAATTTCAGCAATCTCGGTTGTTGCAGCTTGTCTTTGGGCATAAAAATATTTTGGATTGTTTGTATGCTGTGTTTTGGAAATAATAACATTAAAAATGTCTAATGCTTTTGAAAAATCGCCTAAACTTTTATACACACTTCCTTTAAAGCGCAAGGCATGTAGATGTTGTTGTAGACTTTCGTCAGATTGCGTATCGCCAACAAGAGTTATAATTTTATTGCTGTACTGTAATATATCTTCATAATGAGGAACCTTTAAATAATAGGAACCTTTATAATAGACGATACAGATATTGGTGTAAATTTTTGCTGAATCAATGGCAGTTGTCGCTTCTGTAAGCATCTCCAAATTATCATTCAATTCCTTTTGATGCGTAGGTAAAAGGGTTGATTGTAAATTATCATCTTTAAAAATAGCTTTATTTTTATTCAGACCATAAGCTAAAAAAGAATACAGCAGTGCAATCCATAACAAACTGTATTTAAGTGTATTTGGGCGATATTTAATAACAACAATCATTAGGTAGGTTTTAATTAAATATAGGTAGTTTCTGTAGAAATATGCAATTTTTATGATTGAAAATTCTTTCTTAAATACGTAAAAGGCTACGAAAAAACCGTAAAATGTAATATGGTTTTAAAAATCTATGCAATCGTTGTAGCTTTTTGTTTAAGACTTTCTAAGGGTTGTTAAAAAAACATTAAACAAAAGTTGAGCGAATTACGAAAAAAACCTTCCCGAAAAGGGAAAACCATAAACTTTCTATTGTTTGTGTTTTTTTCAAAAATCAATATAAAATGAAAGAATAATAGTACAAAATATTCTCTTTCTGCGAAATGCTAGCGAGCTTCTGGAAGTATAAAAACGTTCAAATTGAGTGATTTACAATATGAAATCACCAGAAATGACACTTCAAACCGCATTTGCGACACTTCAACAAAAACAACTCGTATCAAACACAAAAAAACGGCACTTTTGAACCATCAAACAAAAAACGAACACTCAAAATCAAAAACCTATGACACCATCTGAAGTTTTTAAAATTGTAGGCACACTAGCATTGCCTATGTGGATTTTACTCATCGTACTTCCCAAATGGAAAGTAACACGATTTCTCATCGATTATAAAATCGTTCCCGTTTTACTATCTGTAGTGTACGCTATTTACATAGCCAAAGCACTCATTGCAGGCGGAATGATGGATTTCGGAAGCCTGGAATCGGTGATGCAACTCTTCACCGTAGAAAACGCCGTATTAGCTGGCTGGATTCACTATTTAGCATTCGATTTATTAGTCGGCATGTGGATGGTCAATCAAAACCAAACCTTGCAAATTCACCCAATCATCCTAGCGCCGTGTTTAGTGGGAACATTTCTCTTCGGTCCTGTCGGATTCCTAATTTTTATGATTATAAAAAGTATAAAACGTAAAAACGCTACAGCATGAAACTCCTAAAACATATTCTCAAAACAGTACAAAAAGAAAGTCCTATACTATACGCCATTGTAGTACTTCATGCCGTATTTGCGCTAATTTGTATAGGTGGAATTCTAACAGACGAACGTACACTCGGCGGCATCAGCGTATGGATAAAACCACTAAAATTCTGGATTTCGGGCGGAATCTACATTTTAACACTAGGGTTCTTCATCACCAAATATCCGTATTCTCTCAAAAAGAAAAATATCCTCAGAAACATTGTTTCGTGGACTTTATTGCTCGAAACAGCAATCATATTTTACCAGGCAGTTCGTGGCGTGCGCTCGCATTACAACCAAGATTCCTTATTTGACGGAATGCTATTTGCTGCGATGGGAATTCTCATCGGAATCAACGTACTTATTATGATTGTATTAGCATTTGACGCCGCACGCTTAAAACTCAAAGTCGCAAAACCAATTCAAGTTGCTATTCTTATAGGCTGGATTGTTGTCATCGTAGGAAGTTGGGTTGGCGGACAAATGATTGGACAACTAGCACACAATGTTGGAGTTGCCGACGGCGGCGAAGGATTGCCAATCTTAAACTGGAGTACGGTAGGCGGCGATTTGCGCGTAGCACACTTTGTAGGATTGCATGGTATTCAAATAATTCCGTTATTCGCATGGATGCTTGTCAAAAAATGGAATGCTACCACACGCAAAAAAGTCATCGCAGTGATTATTTTCGGATTGTTATTTGCAAGCTGTATCGCGTACGTATTTTATCAAGCAAAGCAAGGAATTCCATTGATTAAATTTTAAAAATAGAAGATTAAATATTCGTAAAGTATCATAAAAACACAAAGCACGTCATTCTGAACTTGATTCAGAATCACACATAGCTAAGTCAATACTGTAGTTATGAGACACTGAATCAAGTTCAGAGTGACGAATGGTTTTGTTACAAAAGGATATATATAAATAAAAAACTCAAATTTAGACTACTTTACAAGTTGCTGTTAAAGGATTAAAAATTTTATTAGAATAAAAGTCACACATCACAATGAAAATTTTCAACAAAGAAAAAAGATTACAATACATCGGGTTCAATGATGTCTGGTTTATGATAATCGGAATCATCATTCTCGGTTTTGTGACAGATTACCTTTTCAACAACTCATTTGCGCGGTATCCGTTTTGGAAAGCCGTATCACATTGGAGCATTTCGTTGTGCTTTTCCATTGTCAATTGGTGTGTGATGCGCGCCTATTTTATCTACTTGCGAAAAAAACTTCCCAAAGTAGAACAAGTAGGCAAACGTGCATTAATTCTATTTTTTGCCATTGTGATTTCTGTAACGACAATTGACGCTATTGGCGGAACGATTATAGGCTATATTTTAGATGCGAATTATTACTTTTCAGAACGCTATCGAGTGTTGTTGCCAATCATCATTATCAGTATGATGGTGATGGCGATTTACGAAGCGATTTACTTTTACACTCAGCTCAAAAAATCAATTCGGCAAGAAGAACAAGCAAAACAAGTGGTCATCATGGCACAGCTCGATGCCTTACGAAATCAGGCACAGCCGCACTTTTTCTTTAACAGTTTAAACACTTTGCGCGATATTATCGATCAAAACTCCAAAGAAGACGCCAAGCAATTTGTAGACAAACTTTCCGACGTATATCGTTATATTTTAGATGCAGGCGATGCAAATGTGATTCCGCTTCGCGATGAGCTTAAATTTGCCAATGCGTATGTGCACATTCAAAAAGAACGTTTTGGTGCAAACTTGCAGCTTAATTTGCAATTGCCAGAAACAATCTTAGATGCTTTAATTGTTCCTATGAGTTTACAATTACTGCTCGAAAACGCCATAAAACACAATGTGATTTCGCGTTCAAAACCGCTGACAATCAACATTAACTATAAAGAGGATTATCTGGTAGTTAATAACAAAATACAAGCAAAATCAACACAATTGCCATCTACAAAATTAGGGTTAATCAACATGCAAAAACGCCACGATTTAATCTCAGAAAAACGCCCAAAAATTGAAAATAACAGCGAAGAATTTACGGTATTTGTACCTTTATTAAAAACATCCGACTTAAAAGCATCGCTATGAACATACTCATCATAGAAGACGAATTCCGCGCGGCGAATCAGTTGCAAAACATGTTGCAGAAATGTGGTTTTCAATACAACTTATTAGACACGATTGATACGGTAGAAGATGCAGTACAATGGTTTCAAACAAACTCACTTCCCGATTTGGTGTTTATGGACATTCAATTGGCAGACGGTTTGAGTTTTGAAATTTTTCAAAAAGTGGAAGTAGAAGCGCCGATTATTTTCACAACAGCTTTTGACCAATATGCAATTCAGGCGTTTAAAGTCAACAGTGTCGATTATCTTTTAAAACCAATTCAGGAAGAAGATTTACAAAACGCCTTGGACAAGTTCAACAAATCCAACCAATCGCAACACATAGAAGCTTCGGTTTTAAAACAATTATTGACAAGCATACAATCGCAGACTGAGCTCAAAAATACCAAACAACGCCAAGGGTTGTTGGTCAAAGAAGGTTCAGGATTTGTGCAAATCAACATTGCAGATTTGTGTTACGCCTACTCGGAAGACAGCGTTACGTTTGGCGTTACCGAAACCAAACGCTACGTCATCGACGAAACCATAGACCAACTATTTAGCACACTCAATCAAGAGGCGTTTTATCGCATCAATCGCGGACAAATTGTCGCCAAACGTGCTATTCTAAAAATACATCCATACTTCAATCATCGTGTAAAACTTACCATGCAGCACGAGCGCAATCAAGAATTCATCGTCAGCAGACAAAAAACAAGTGATTTTAAAGCGTGGTTGAATGGGTAAATCTTCTTAAAAATTATCATAACGCTCATAGTTTACTGAGAAATACGATTTGTCAGTTCGAGCGCAGTCGAGAACACTAGAAAACGAGAGTTTCATACAAATCTCGAAAGCTTCAATCAGTATCTACCATAATGCTCGATTAAACGTTTTATCTAAGTTTTAAAATTAACTAGGCGCTAGATTAACTTATAATTTGGTATTTTCGTCTCCATCATGCCAAAAAAACTAAAACTCATCCTTATCAATCTATCGGTTCTTTTGATTGGAATTCTAATCATTGAACTCAGTTTTGGCGGTTGGTTGAGTAATAGCAATCAGTTGAGCAACTTGGGAATTATCAAAGACGCCAAATTCGAATTTGAAGTAGGCGATTTGTACATGACCAAAACGCCTACAATTACGTATACACGTGATGCGTACGGATTACGTGGCATTGCAACGTTTAATCAACCTGAGAAGATAGACATTTTAACCGTTGGTGGAAGCACAACTGACCAACGTTATTTGGATGATTCGCAAACCTGG
Source organism: Kordia sp. TARA_039_SRF (assembly GCA_006383075.2). Classification (GTDB taxonomy): domain Bacteria; phylum Bacteroidota; class Bacteroidia; order Flavobacteriales; family Flavobacteriaceae; genus Kordia. Next base: position 2,361 of record SMNH02000019.1, on the reverse strand, counting down.
CAAGAAACGTTGCAAAGTGAATTTCAAAAAAACGGAAAAGATATCTACGTTTCGAACGCCGGAGTTGACGGACAATCAACCTACGGACATCTAAAAAGCACAGAAATTTGGTTTCCGAAAATTGAAAAATTACAACCCAAAGTTATGCTATATTATGTCGGAATCAATGATTTTTACAGAGTCAATAGCGATGCCATATACGATGACATTCAACAAGTGAACAGCGGCGGATTCAAACAAAAAATCAAAGACAATTCGGTATTGTACAATGTATACCGAAAAATTCGAGGCATGCAAAAAGCAACCAAATTTGAAGTCGGACATCGCAATATTGACTTTTCCCGCGTGCATTACACCAAAGAAGAAGTTTTAAATGAAAAACTGTTAGAAATCTATGATGAAACCAATCTAAAAGCATTTAAAACTCGTATTCTAAAATTGATAGACTACGCAAAAAGCAACAACGCGACTCCAATATTCGTTACGCAACCAACCATGCATTACAAAATCAGAAATGGCGTGGTTTACGGAACTGAAAACATCAACTATTTAGAAGAAAAATACGCGTACAACGGCATTGGGTATTTGACGCTTCTCAACAAACTCAATCAAGCCATGAAAGAAGTCGCAGGTGAAGCTTCGGTCATTGATCTCACCAACGATGAAGACTGGAATATCATGGACTTTTACGATTATTTTCACAACACTCCAACAGGCGCCAAAAAAGTGGGGCAAAAAATATACGAGAAACTTTCAAAGCTTGAAATCATAAATGTTGAATTAAAACACTGATACATTGAAAAAACCGTCACTTCGAGTGTTTTTTCGAAGAAAAAAAGTATCGAGAAGTACTTTGAAAAGATATAGTTTCTTAGCACTTCTCGATACAAAATCTTTCCAAGATTTCACTCGAAGTGACGATTTGATTTTGAAGTTTAAGAGTTTATAAGTTTAGGTGTTTAGGATTTGAAATAATTCAGCATTCAGCATTCAACATTTAAAATTTCAAAGCACTTCTCGATACAAAATCTTTTCAAGATTTCACTCGAAATGACAATTTGATTTTGAAGTTTATGAGTTTAGTTCCGAAAACATCTCAATTCTCACTACTCATATCTCAATACTATTCCAAAAAAATTAAATACTTTTACCAAAACAAAAACTGTGAAGTGGTTTCAACAAAAAAGTAAGCTGGCAATAGGAATCATATTCCTTATCGCTTTTGTATGGGTACTTCGGCATCCTGTTGTTCACTATCCTGATTCGGCAGGCTATCTTGAAATGCACATCATTCGCACACCTGGCTATCCGCTATTTCTTCAAATTATACAAAGCATATTTGGTGAACATTATGAAATTGGGGTAATTATTATTCAATTTTTATTCGGTTGTTTTGGGATATATTATTTCATTCAAAAATTACGATTATATACAATCATCAATGGGTTTTTTAGTGTTTGTTTAGCATTTGTGCTGTTACTTCCTTTTGTCACAGGATTGAAAATTGCAAACAATGTACTTACGGAATCTATTTCGTATACATTATACCTAATTATTGTGGCGAAGTTTATGTCGTTTTTTATCTCAAAAAACAAAAAAGAACTATACTATTCGCTTCCTATTTTGGCGTTGTTGCTCATTATACGCTATCAATTTATCTATCTAATTCCTGTCGCGTTGGGATTGTTATTTTGGGTAAGTTATGTTGAAAAATCACTTAAAAAACAATTACTTTTAATAGTGTTATTTATCACGCTTCCGCTGATGGCTTCTCTGATTGATAGAACCTATCACAAAGCAGTTCACGGCCATTTTGTAAGTACACCGTGGACAGGAATGAACATGATAACACTACCATTTTTTGTGTCAGATGCGGAAGATGAAACGCTTTTTGAAGATGCTACTGAAAAGCAATTCTTTCAAAATACACATCACGATTTGGTCACTTCACAAATGAATATCAACAATTTTGATGCTACTGTTTTTCCAACTCCAACACAATTTTACATAGGACAATTCGCCAACATTGCCATGGGACCGATTTATAAAAATGGCGTTGCGGTTTTAGATGCATCTCTAACGGAAAACGAAAAATTCATCGAATTAAACCAAATGACTTCTAATATGACGATGCCATTGCTTTGGGACAATTTTTCGAAGTGGAAACACATCTATATTCAAAATGCTATTCATGGTTTTGGCGGATTTAAAAACCTTCTGTTATATCTCCTCATTGCGTTTTACAGTATATATATGTTGTGGAAACGCAAGGAAAAACAGTAGCATCAAAATTGTTGATATTCATTTGTGAAGTGACCAAATCGTGATGTGTATTTTGAAAGAATTGCTTTTCAGTAGCAT
>SMNH02000018.1 GCA_006383075.2 Kordia sp. TARA_039_SRF | reverse complement strand
CAGAAAATGAAGGGAAATATCCAAAACGATTATTAGGTCCAAAACGTGTTGAAGCATCACGACGTAACATTGCCGAGAATAAGTATTTTCCTTGATAATCGTATTGAACTCTACCAAAGATAGAATATAAACGATCTTCGTTAATTCTTGTAAAAGGACTTAAGACTTGCTGAATGTCATTAGGATCGCCGTTTGGCGTATCGTCATCATCAATGATAAATGATTGCGTGTTGCTTAAATAAGCGTTGCTCCACTCGTCTGGTCCGTTTACTAGGAATCCTGTAGCAAAGTATCCGTCGTATTGTATACTTTGTAGTGATGTTCCTAATAATCCTTTGAAGCTGTGATCTCCAAATGATTTATCATAGTTTATAAATGTTTCCCAAGTATAATCAAAGTAGTTTTGCACGTTTTCACCTACCAAACTGTATACATCTCTATCGCCATCATCATTGGTGTCCAACACAAATTGATTGTTCGTAACATTTACCGTGTTTTGTACTTTGTTTGGTCCGTAATATTGTAACGGATTGTAAAAACGGTTGACTACATCTGCATAGTTAAAGTTAAAACGCGATGTTGCTTGTAAATCTGGAATGATTTCATATTGCAATTCTAACTTTCCTGTGAAACGATTTACTTTTGTTTCATTATAAGTATTGTTTATCACCGCAAAAGGGTTGATGATTTCAATTCCTTGCTCAGAACCAATATATGAGAATCCGCGCGAAGGACCGCTTCCGTCAGTTCCATCAAAGATAGGCGTTAAAGGAGAAGCATTCGCTCCATAATATAGTATAGAACCGCGTCCGCCTTCAGGAATCCCTCTTCTTTTTACATTGGTATATAAGAGTAAGGTGTTTAATTTTAACTTTTCTGTTAAGTTTATACCTAAATTATTTTTAAGCGTCCAACGTGTGAAGTTCGATTTTTCACTCGCAATGATACCATCTTGTCCTAAGTAACTCCCACTGATTCCATAAGTGATGTTTTCTGAACCGCCAGAAGCGCTTAAACTGTGACTGAATAATGGTGCTGTCGTGAATAATTCATCTTGCCAATCTGTTCCCACACCTAAAGTTGAAAGGTTTGGATACGGCAACGGATTTCCGTCAGCAATTTCAGTTTCATTTACATAGACCCCATATTCTGTAGCATTCATTAAGTCTAACGTATTAGACGTTTCTTGTACAGCATAAAAAGAGTTGTAATTGAATTTCGTTTTTGATTCCTTACGACCACTTTTAGTCGTAATTAAGATAACACCATTCGAAGCTTGCACACCGTAAATAGCGGAACTGGCATCCTTGATGACATCTAATTTTTCAATATCGTTAGGATCAATTACACTTAAGTCGTCTCCAACATTGACTCCATCTACAATAATTAATGGATTGTTGTTTCCATTAGACGTAATACCACGAATACGAATGTTGAGTGCCGCACCTGGCGAACCCGATGTAGCATTTACTTGTACTCCCGAAGCCGATCCTTGTAGTGCTTCTTCTACTCGTACAGGGTTTCGCTCTAAAATTTCTTCCGATTCTACCGAAGAAAAAGCTCCTGAAACGAGTTCTTTTCGTTGCGAACCATATCCAATAACGACTACAGACTCTAGTGCTTCTGCGTCTTCTTTTAAGAGTATGGTTAGTTCTTTGTTTGAGGTTATGACAACTTCTTGAGTTGCATATCCAACGGAAGAAAATACGATTGTACTTCCGCTAGGAACATTTTTTAAACTGAAATTTCCATCGAAATCAGTAGACGTTCCTTTTGAGGTATTTTTGAGTAAAACGGTGACACCAGGTAGTGGCATTTGACTACCATCTTCTAAGACTTTCCCTTTTATCTCAAACTCTTGCCCAAAACTCCATATTGAGGAGAGCATCATGGCAAGGATGATAACATAACGGTTCATATGGTTGATTTTTTAATTCGAGGCAATTTATTTACAATTGCTATCGAATCCTCAAAAAACACCTATACAAAAAACATACATGATAATTTTCGACCTTCATTTTTAAATAATTGTTAAGAAAATCCCGCTGTTTATACGTTATTCGCAATGTTCTTGTTTTTGAAAAAAAATTGGTGTTGAGGCTAAAAAATTCCAACTACAACGTTATTGTTGTGGTAATGTTGTGGTACTTTTTTGAAATGTTGTGGTAATTTTTTATCTGTTGTGTTATTGTATTGGCTGTAAATTCTCATCTCTCTATTGTTTTCTGTATTTTTAAGTAATTATTAATTAAAACATTAGATCATGAAAAAATCAGTTAAAAAATTAAACTTACGTAAAATTGCGATTTTAAAATTGAACCAAACTCCAACGATTGTAGGTGGACGAAATGTACCTGTTGATGCATCTGGTGTGCAAGGATGTGGTGGTGCAAAAACACAACCTGAATGTCCGACAAGTGTTACGGGATAATAGTTTAAGTAATACCTGTTCAATATAATATTAGTCAAATGAAATTATTTCTTATCAATAGAATGAAAGATAAACAACAAAAGTTTTGCTCTTTACTTTCTTATTCTTTGCTTGCCCAAAGAAAAGAAACAAAAGAAAGGGCACTTTTAGTTCGTGAGTTTTCTATTTTAAATAAAGGAACTCATGAATCTTTGATTTCCAGAGGTGTTTTTGCTTTTTCTTTTAGGAGAAAAACCAAAATCGCATGAATTTTTCTAAATTTTTTCCAAGGCTTCAGAAATTCTTAACGAAAAACCCTTGCTACACTGCGGAAAAGGAAAAACCACTGTTGTCTATATCGAACTAATATTATTTGAAGGATATTGAAGAATAAGCTATAATACTCAAGTATTGTAGCTTATTTTTTTGACGCTACTTACAGATTTAAGAAGTAATCATTCAGGTTGACTTCTCTCGCCAAACTGATTTTTTTACGAAGACGATAACGCTTTATTTCTACACTTCGTACCGATATGTTTAATAATGGCGCAATTTCTTTGGAAGATAGATTTAAACGCAAATACGCACACAAACGCAAATCGTTAGCCGTTAATTGTGGATGCAATTCTTTTACTTTTTTAAAGAAGTCTTTATCAGCATGATTAAACGCTTCTTCAAAGAATTTCCAGTCTTCTGCATTATTGATATTTTTATCAATCAGCTTTATTACAGGCTTTACATCTTGTTGTTCCGTTTTTTGCTTTTGCAATTCCTGCTTGATGTTGTTGAGCGTTTCATTCTTCTTAATCATGTTCATCGTAGCAATTGCCAATTCCCTATTTTTCGATTCAATATCGCTGTTTAATTGGGTATTTTTCAACTCAACAATTTCTTTTTGTGCTTCCAATTCTTTTAAAGCCAATTCACGTGTTTTCTTTTCCAATAAGCGTTCACGCTGCTTTTTATAATAACGTTTGTAAAAACTATTAATAGCTGCAAAGAGTAAAATCGTGAAAATTATATAAATCGCAATGGCTACATTTGACAGATACCAAGGACGATTAATCGTAAATGAGTAGACAGCCGTATTTTCCGTAATTTCATTGTTAATTCGCGCTTTTACTTTGAATTTATAGCTCCCGTGCGGCAAGTTTTCAAACGATATTTGCGATTGTGTACTCCAATCGCTCCATTTATTATACAAGCCTTCTAATTGATAGGAATATTCCGCAACTTCATATTTGTTATAGGCTGGAATACTGTAACTAAACGCCAAATAGTTTTCTTTGGCATTAAATTCTTGGTCTTCTGCTTGCAAAGGTATTTGACGCTCATCGCCCGTAAGTGTACGATTGGAAACCGTATTGATGTGTATTTCATATTTTTTAGACGTTATTTCGTCCAAATCAATCGTAATATATCCGTTTGATGTTCCTAAAAGATAGGTTTTGCCTTTGATGTGCGAAATGTTTTCATAACCTTTCATCTCGTTACGCAACGATTGCGGAATAGCAATTCGCTGTATTTTAAAATCTCCGTTGATTTTTTCTTTGGTAACGTAATTGATATAATTGTTCGTAAACGCCCATAAATAGCCAACATCGTCTACCACTAATTTCCCAGAAGTATACACATCGTTTTCAAAAATGGTACTCAATGCAGCATTTTTTTGGAAGCTTCCAGAAGCCGTATCATAACTGAAAATACCGTTTTTGTTGGCTTGGTAAATCTTTCCATCAAAAGTAACCAAACTGGTATTGGCACTTTTTTCAATGTCCGTATTTTGAGTAAATGATGTAACTTCTTGATAGTTTTCATCTAGCGTAAGCTCATACACACCTTTATATTCGTGATTTACCAAGATTTTTGTCGGTGTCGCCCATTCGAAATGTTTTGATGAAATCTCAAATCCTTTTAATTTATAGTCTAACTGCCAAGTATCGTTTTGTTTTGATAAAATGTGTAAGCCATCATAATTTCCTTGAATGATTTTGTTGTCCATGCCTGGAATTTTCTTAACATCCCAAGTTCCTTGAATGGCTCCTATTTGCTTTTGGATATTTCCTTTGATGAGAAACGTTCCTGTATCATGTCCACAGAACAATTCGCCATCAATACTACGCAAACACCATACTTGCCCTTTTGTTCCTTCGATAAACTCAAAATCGTTCGTACTGTTGACCGATTTGTAAAATAATCCCTGATTGGTTCCTAAATACACATAATCTTCATGAATGATGGAAGCGTAAATCGTTCCCAAGCGTCCTGTTTGATCAGCATAGTATTTAAAAGGCTCTTTCGTGTTGATACAGTCGATGCCATTGTCCAATCCAACCCATAAATTTCCTTCTACATCTTCAAATAGTGACAATGCTGTATTATCGCCCAATCCTTTTTCTTGGTCAATATGATAGCGTAGTTCTCCTTCTGGCGAAATCAGAAAGATTCCTTTCGCAATAGTTCCCAACACAAAACTTCCGTCCGCCAATTGCATACTGGTGTAAATACTTTTTTGGGTAGTATTTGCATGATATGGAAGTTGCAATGCTGCTAATCCATTGTCATCCAACGTAAACCAGCCACTATCGCGAGTAATGATTATTTTTTGATTGTTTTTCGGGAAAATTCCAACGACTCTACTATTTTGAAGAATCACATCATTATTCACCAATACTTTTTCACCATTTTCAATACTATACAGTCCTTCTCCAAGTACTTGAAACAATAATTCATCTTGAATTTTATACAGTTTCGTGATGGTATTGGTTGCATTGATGACTTTTAAAGTATTGTCTTCCGTGTGATACGTATAAATACGATCTAGCGATTGAAAAAGTACCCATTTGTCTAGCTGAATGATTTGCCAAAACTGCTCATCTTCCTTCATGTTTACTTGTAAAACATCGCTCAACGAAGTATATTCTAGCGTGCCAGCAGCATTGCGTTCCCAATAGCCGAAATTCATGTAACAACCTGTGTACACTCTATTGCCGATAACTTTTACCGAACGCATAATGGTCTCATTCGGAGATTTGTAGAGCTTCCACTGCGCACCATTAAATTCTAGCAATCCTTGATTATTCGCAACATACATATATGCATCGTCAGATTGTGAAATCATCCAATTTTGATTGCCTGCATTGTATGTTTTTGGAGTGTACTTAATAATCGGCGGCAATTCCTGTGCAAAGGAATAGCTAATAAACAATACAAGTAGGGTATTTACTAAGGCTCGCAAAAATGTATCGGTTTTTGGTTTAAGGTAAATTTAAGCTTATTTTTTGAAATGAAAACTTTTTAAAGTTTATTATGTAGTTATTGTCATTTTTTTCGGACTGACTTCATCAAGGTTGAGCGACAGTAGCTATTTAAAATCGAAAAGTAAGTAGTCGTTAAATGAATTGAACTATATATTTTTCAAGCAATTAATAAACCATAAAATCATAGTATCTTTGTAAAAAATCATCATTCATGAATCCACAAAATTTGTTTCGCTACGTGTACAATCTTTTAAAAGATGATTATGGAGAAACTACCGCAATCTATATCAATCTTATTGTAGGCATCGTTGCTGTAGCCATATTGGCATTTATTACAGATTATATTGTACGTCGCGTGTTGATTGCTATTTCGCATCGTTTAGCACCCAAAACTAAAAGCAATTTTGACGATTTACTCATTAAAAATAATACACCGCAAAACCTAGCGCATATTGCGCCTGTGTTACTCATTGAACAAACTACACCGTATTTGTTTGCCGATTTCCCTAATTTTCAAAGTAGCTTTTTAATCGCGATTGATATTTTTATTGTCATCTTGGTGATTAAAGTCATACGTAGCATTCTCAATTCACTCCGCGATTTCCTAAAAACACTCAACGCCTTTAAAGACAAGCCAATTGACAGTTACATTCAGGTATTTATGATTTTTGTGTGGTTTGTGGGTATTGTGCTGAGTTTTTCTATCCTTACGGGAAAATCGGTGTTGACGTTTGTGACGACCTTAGGAGCGCTGTCTGCGGTAATTTTATTGATTTTTAGAGATACGATTCTTGGTTTTGTAGCGAGCATTCAAGTCGCGGTAAACGATATGGTTCGTATTGGCGATTGGATTACGATGGAAAAATACGGCGCTGATGGTGATGTAATCGAAATCAATTTAGCAACCGTAAAAGTGCAGAATTTTGACAAAACCATTACCACGATTCCAACCTACGCGCTGATTTCCGATTCGTTTAAAAACTGGCGCGGCATGAACGATTCTGGTGGACGACGCATTAAACGTGCTATCATTATCAAAGCACCTAGCATTCACTACTTGAGTGATGAAAAAATAGAAGAACTGAAAAGCATTCAGTTGATTTCTGATTATTTAGAACAGCGTCAACAAGATATTATAAAATTCAATCAAGAGAGAGAAATCGACAAATCATTATTAGTCAACGGACGAAATATGACCAATATTGGTGTGTTCCGAAAGTATGTAGAATCGTATTTGGAAAACCATCCTGCGGTGAATAAAGACATGACGATTATGAGCCGACAAATGCCGCAAACGCCACAGGGAATTCCGTTGGAAATTTATGCGTTTAGCAAAGACAAAGTCTGGAAAAACTACGAATACATCATGGGCGATATTTTTGACCATTTGCTAGCCGCACTACCCTATTTTGATTTGGAGATGTACGAATTAGGTGTTGGATCTTAGATATTTGATATGTTGAGTGAGTTCTTTCATACGACAAAAAACAAACAACGAAAAACAAAAAACTACTTACTTCTCAATTCCTCAATTTCTAACTGAAAATCGTATTGCAAATCTTCATGTAAGGTACTGATGGCTTTTTTTGCCATTGTTAATTGTCGCTCGTACATGTTGTTTATTTGTAAGTTTTGCTGATGTCGTGGTTTTAACTCTTTGAGTTTGCTGCAAAAATGTAACAACAATGCAGCTTCAGTTTCTTTCTTTTTAGAATAACGAATGTACTTTTTGATATTTCGTAGAATTTTCCGTAGACTCTTCTTCACATAATACACGCTTGTGTGATTCAACTTTGAAAACTCAACATCCACTTCTTCGTTCACGGTATCAATATACGTGTCTTCATCGTGCGATTCAAATAGCAAATACGTAAGTAGTTCTTTATTTTCCTTTTTGAACTTCGCTAATTTCAAGCAAATCTCTATCAATTCTTGATGCGAATGTTCTTGTAATTCTTTTTTAAGGACTGAAACGTTAACTGCTTTCATATTTGTGAATGATTTCGGCGTAATTTACACAATAAATGTTTATTTGGCTAGTTAGTTAAAACGTATTATGTTTGCTAAAAATGCTAGTTTATGGAAGACAAAATTTTTGATTTGTTGTTATACACGATTCCTGCAATTATTACAGGCGGAATTGCGTATTTTTTCTTTAGAGATCACATGCAAAATGAAGATCGCAGAAGACGTTATTTATTACATAAAGATGCGCAAAAAGAAGCCTTGCCAGTGCGTTTGCAAGCTTATGAGCGACTTTCCTTGTTTTTAGAACGCATGACACCTTCAAAATTATTGATTCGTGTATCGCCAAACTCTAGCAGTAAAGAAGATTACGAACGCTTGTTGATTATGACCATCGAACAAGAGTTTGACCATAATTTATCACAACAAATTTATATGAGCGACCAATGTTGGAATATCATCATTGCCGCAAAAAATACCACGATACAACTCATCCGAAAAGCAGCATTATCAGAAAAAGTAACGTCTGCCGATAAATTACGCGAAGTCATTCTCACTGAAATGATGGAAAGCGAATCGCCAAGCAATGCCGCTTTAGCGTTTATCAAGAAAGAAGTTAGAGATATTTTGCAGCCTTAATTTTTTACAATTTTAAAAGTGCTGCTGTTATTGGCGTTATCAATAAGTTTTACAAAGTACAAGCCACTTTTTAACGATGACATATCAACAGTTGTGAATTGATTTTTCTGTGTCAGCATTAATTGCCCTTGAACGGAATACACTTCTATGCTCATCAAATTCGTTGCGTTACTAATATTCAACGTGTTTTTTACAGGATTTGGATATAAATTTACATTGGAAAAAGATACTTCTGGAGTACTTAAAGCCTGAGAAATGATTTCGAGTCGCTCCGTAACTTCAATAACAGTTGTATACGCGTCTAGTGCTGCTTTTAAATTAAATGAGTTGCAATCACACATTAACTCATACGCTCTTAACGACGAATTTGATGACGACGACGGAAATAACTGCTCATAATAATACACATTATACGTATTAAAAATAGCATTCAACCCTGCATCATTTGTTGTAATAATTCCATTAGAACTTCCCGTAGGAACGCCAGTAGCAATATCCAAAATTTTCACGTACATATGATTGTATGAAATTCGCTCATCCATAGGATATGCATTTCTAATGACTGTTGGATACGCTTCCAAATCCGCAGCCAATTGTACATTATCACAATTATCGCATACTACCAAAGTCCAGTTAGCATAACCGTTAATACTCATGTTTGGCATAAATTCTATAATATCATACGCAATTACATTATTTCCGCTTAAAATTGCATTTAATCCTGTATCACTCGAATAATCGGTTGCGCCTGACGGCACATCATAATAATAAGTAGGATGCCCAACGAAATTAAACGTAGGCGATTGATCTGCCATTTCAATCTGTATAAATTTTTCTTGTGCAAATGAACACACAACGGAAATAAGAAAAAGTGTTGTGAGTGTAATTTTAGTTTTCATAACAATTGGTTTTCCCTAAATGTACTAATTTTTTTTCTATAGAAGAATGATTCATAAATTGAACCCATAAAAGAGCACTTTAATTCACGAGAAAACACGTAGCTATTTTTCCATGCGTCGCTTTAAAAAATCTTTTTCTTTGGAGGAAAGCAATCTTGAAACACGCTGTAAATTTTCTTCATACGATGGATTTTTGATAATACTGTCTAATAAATCCCTGCAAAATTTTGAAAATCGCCAGTTGTGATGCATCGCGCCGTTGACTAAATCCGCCAAGTTTTGATCGGTAAAAGCTTTCAATTCATTCAAATACACAAATGCGTTTTGTCGCACCTCAAAATGATTGTACGGTTGCGTATAATTTGATAATTCTTGAAAATAATACGGCGTATTTTTTCCACTATATTCTTTCGTGACCATTGCCAACGTCAGCCATAAAATTCGTAAACTTTTATCGTTAAAGCCCATGACATCTTTGGTAGCATCCAAATACGTTTTTCGGTCCGATGGAAAATTCACCCACAAATTATACAAGGCAGCTTCTTTGGTAACGTACGAAGCATCATTCAGTAAACTTTCATAGTCTGACTTTAATTCAGCGGGAATTTCGGTAAGCGATTGTGCAATAGCTTGTCGAACTTTTAGATTATCTATGGCAAAAGCAGCTTGATATACATCATTACTTACCATTGGATTATCGTTTGGAATATTTTTCGTTAAGTTGACTAATAATTCTTCTGAAATAGGAACTTCTTTCTGCAAGACTTCATTTTGTGACAACTTAAAAATATTCGCAATATTTACACAAGTAGTAGCACTTTCGTCAGAAGTTTTAAATGCTCGAAAAGATGCTACTTGTCCAGGCGCACCATTGATTCCTCCTAAAAAGTAAAACATTGTATCATCTGTATTAGAATTTTTTGTAAGCAATTGATTAAAATCATAGAAACTTTCAGGCAACTGCGGATTCACCAACCAAGTCTGTACAAAAGCATCTAAATTTTGTCCGCTCTCTTCTTCAACGATATTGATAAAATTATCCGTTTCTGCACTATTGAATTTATAGGTATTTAAATAGCGTTTGACAGCATTTTTAAAAGCCTTCTCTCCTACTTTTTGTCGCAATACATGCAATGCCCAAGCACCTTTTTGGTAAAATGTGAGACTACTCGCTTTCGGATTTAACACGGCTTCTCCTTTTCCGTCATTCAATACTTTTAACTGCATTGCCGATTTGTACAATTGCCAATAAAAATAATCGTCGCCAAAAATTTCTTTTTCCGCTAACAACGCGTAATAAGTTGCAAAACCTTCTTGCAACCAATGGTGTTTGCCACTTTTCGCGGTGACCAAATTGCCAAACCATTGATGTGCCAATTCGTGCGCATTGACGTTGACATAGTTTTTGTCTTTAAAACCGATACTATCTACCACAAAAGTATCAGAGAAAATAGTAGTTCCTGTGTTTTCCATTCCCGCATACAAAAAGTCTTTTACAGGAATTTGCTTGTAATTTTGCCACGGATACGCCACACCGATTTCCGCTTCTAAAAAGTCAAAAATTTGTTGTGTATGTCTGTAAGTTGGTTCAAACTTGGCTTCGTCTTCTGGATAATAATACAATTCAATAGGAACACCACTTTTAGATGTGATGGTTTTCTTTTGATACTTTCCAACAGCAATCGCCGCTAAATAACTGCTCATCGGCTGTTTCATATCAAAATACCATTTGGTCAACGAATCGTTCGGCGATTCTTTTTTGAGCAATTTTCCATTCGAAATGACTTCATAATCCTTATCGAACGTGATGCTAAAGTCAAATTCAACCTTTTCATTCACATCATCAAAACTAGGCAACCAACTGCTCGTATATTTTCCTTGTCCTTGTGTCCAAATTTGCTTTTTTCCTTGGGTTTCATTCCAATCTATAAAATACATTGCCTTTGCAGGATTTGTAAAAGCTGCCAAACCAACGGTATGCTTCTCGCCTTTTTTGAAACGATTTTTAAGAACAATTTTTTTGCCGTGATAGGAATTTTTACTCGTAAACGATTGTTGATAGATTCTATATGTGTCTAGCGTTTGCATGTCAAAGTAGATACTATCGACATCTTGCAAAATTTCAAATTCGTACAACACATCTACGCCAACTTCTTTATTGGCAGGATTTAACACAACATCAACCGTTGCTTTTTTGAAGTCTACTGCCTGCGTTTGTTGCGCAAAAAAGTGTCCAATTCGCCAGAAAAAAAAGTGCTACAAAAAGAAATCTATTCATAAAAAAGTAGTGTGTTATTTAAACGGTTTCAAGGTATTATTTATTCAAAACATAAAAAATTCTTTTTTCGTATAATTTCAAAATAGGATATGCGTCAAAAATAGTTGAGTTTGCATTCATTTTCCTAGCATGCAAACTACGTGAGACCGCATTTATTATTGTATTTTTGCAATAATTACTCGTTTACGTTTACATGAAGCCACTCAAAAAGTCTATTATCAAATTTTTAAAAAGTCGCGCGCGCTGGAATCAGAAGATTCAGTCGAATGCGATTAACGATGAAGATGTGGATTTGATTGTAAACACGTCTATTTTAGGCGAATTGTGTTACGAGTTTCTTCATTTTAAAAAGCCAATTCATTTTCAGTTTTTAGACATTGGCAGTTTGCTCGATAGCGAATCAAATTTATTTTTTGAATATCTCTGTTTGGAGCGAAAATATCAATCAGATTTTTACCAAGAAGCGCATGCGACTATTGTGGAAAATTATCAAGATATTTCTAAAGATTTGTACAAAAGCAATCCGACATTAGACACATTTTCGTTGATTTTATTAGTGTCGCTTTTGCAGAAGAAAAACAATTTTCCCGCACCAAAAGAAAACATAAAAATCACCGCTGAACTTATTGAAGACCAACCACGAGAAGCCATTGAAGCGATTGTGGATTTTATCTTTTTTCACACGCAATTTGGACTCAAAAAGAACAGTCGACTCAATACAAAATCCATAGAAGCATTGGAATCGATTCTCTTGGAAGCTGTTAATGACTTTGACTTTTTGTTTGTATCAAGGTTGTTGCGCATGTTTGCATACGTAGAAGCTCCAAAATCAAAAGCGACTAAAAAAGCCGTTCGTTTTTTGCGAAAATTCACGCCAAAAAGAAGAAACTTAATTTTGGAAGTCGTCACCGAAAAAGGACGTCAAAAATTAGACGAAGACACCGAAATGGTGAAACTCAACAAAGAAATCATCATCGCCGTGTTGGAATGGAAAACGGATTTTCGTTTTTATCGTGATTTTGGAAGTACTCAAAAATCGTAATTCTTTAAAAAAACGTGAGTTCGACTTAAGAAATCACTATGTAATTCATAATTCACTAAGAAATAAATAATTGTCAGTTCGAGCATTATCGTAGATACCGAGCGTAGCTCTGAGAACAGCTAAAAATTGATAATTTCAAAGGAATCTCGACTGCGCTCTATTTGACATTGAGTATAATCTATTATTAATCGGCTACATAATAAAATAGTTATATCGAACTCACGTTAAAAAACATCTTCCGAGTCCATTCTGAACTTGATTCAGAATCACACAAAAGACTCCTCACTGTCATGAGAAGCTCAATCAAGCCTGTCTTGAGCTACAGTCGAAAGGTTCAGCTTGACGTATTGTATTTTACAGTTGAGAAAATCTTATTACTTCTTCTCAACCTTACTCACTACTTCTTTTGTATAAAAATTCTCCGTTTCATTGCCCCATGTAGTTGACGTGTAGTTCATTACATCGGCAACTTGTTGGTCATTTAAACCGAGTGGTGACATGATTCCGCGATATTTTACACCATTAACCATGATTTCTCCGCGCAATCCGTATTTTACAGAACGAATACTTTCTATCTCCTTTTCGGTCAACCAATTAGAACCTGCTAATGGCGGATAGACTTTTGCAACGCCTTCTCCACTACCCAAATGACATTGCGCACAATAATTGTTATACACCGCTTCCCCGCGTTTATAGCTTTCTTCTAAGTCTTTTTTAGAAACATCGGCGCGTTTGGCAAAGGTAATTTCTGGTTTGTCTACCTCTACCGTTTCAGATGAATCTGTGTTGGCGGTTTGTGTGGAAGTTGTACTTTTTGTGTCTTTTTTTGCCGTGTTCGGAATCATTTTTAAAACACCTTTTCCATCAATTCCCACATAGATATAACCATCTGGACCTTGACGAACCGAGCGCACGCGACCAATACCTTCTAGCAATTTTTCTCGCTTGGCAACTTTTTCATCTCGCGTAAGCGTTAACAATTCCAAATACTGAAATTTTAACGAACCTACAACCAAATGTCCTTTTAGCGCTGGATACACATCACTTGTTACAAACGCCATTCCGCTTGGCGCAATTGACGGAACCCAGTAATACAACGGTTGTTCCATGCCTTCGCGAGCAGTTTCGTCCGTAATGGTTGTTCCGCTGTAATTGATACCGTACGTGATGACTGGCCAACCGTAATTTGCAGCTTTTTTGATAGGATTTATTTCATCACCGCCGCGTGGACCGTGTTCGTGTACCCAAATTTGTCCCGAACGCGGATTGATTGCCATTCCTTGCGGATTTCGATGTCCGTACGAGAAAATAGCTTCCTTCGCATTTGGCTGTCCCACAAACGGATTGTCTTCCGGAATGCGTCCATCTTCGTGCAAACGATATACTTTTCCACCATCTTTAGTTATGTCTTGTGGATTCACATCACGCTTTCCTCTATCGCCAATGGTAAAAAATACATAACCATCATCAAATACAATGCGTGAACCAAAGTGATGCGCCGTTTTTACGTTGGGACTTCCTTCGTACAGTGTTTCTATTGAAGTCAACGCGTTGTTTTCAAGTTTTGCTCGGATTAATGCGGTGTGACTACCTTCTTTATTTTTCTTCACCAGAGAATACGTAATATAAATCCAGCCGTTTTCTTTGTAATTTGGATGCGCTGCTACGTCTAGCAATCCACCTTGGTTTCTAGCAAATACTTCTGGAACATTTTTAATCGTCGTCTTTTTTCCATTCATAACATGATACAACGTCCCTTCACGTTCGGTGACTAGCATACTTCCGTCTGGCAACCATGTCATTCCCCACGGAATGTCGATGCCATCTACAACCATTTCGGTTTTGTAATCGTTTTGATCTTCTATAATTTCTTTGGTCGTTTGCACAGGCGTTAAAGCGTCAAACTTTGCGGGAGTTACCTTTGCGACTTCTTTTTGTTTTTCGCCACAAGCGATAAAAAATAGACTGATGAACACAAGAAAACTGATAGATTGTTTCATAATATGGTGGTATCGTTTTAGTTTATAATTGATAATTTAATTGCACGCCGCCGTACAAATTAAACGGCAAACCTGGATAAAAATAACGCGCTGTGGCATCGTTTCCAAAGGCATTAACTTGTAATTGCGACACGTATTTGGTGTCAAAAATGTTATTCGCGCCCAGCGATAGGTCATAGCTAAATTGACTTCCAATGGTGTTTTGATAGCCAATTTTACCATTGACCAACTCAAAAGCATCGCTGTAGACCGTGTTTTCATCATTTGCAGGCATGTTGCCCACTGCTTGAAAATCCAGTCGTCCATAGAAGCCTTTTTGGCTCCTCATTTCAATTCCTAAATTTACGACAGATTTTGGAACTCCCGTTAGGTCATTCCCAGAAAAATTTGCGTTGGTTTCCATAAATTCTTTAAAACTGAAATCGTTTAAACTTGCATTAGCGTACGAACTCAGCGTAAAACTTTCGTTGCGTAACAGTTCATATTGCAACACGGCTTCAATGCCGTTATGCGTTGTTTTTCCTGCATTGAGCGTGATGTTTTGGTCGGTTGCCGTTCGTCTGTTGACTAATAAATCGCTGACAGCCATGGAATACAAAGATACGGAAGCTGAGAGTTTTTTGTTTTTTGTGTGGAATCGTGAACCGATTTCATAATTCCAGCCACGTTCTGCTTTGATGTTTGGATTAAACGCACCATTTGGGAATAAAGTTTCTGCCGTAGTTGGTGTGGAAAAACCGTGTGCAATAGTTGCGAATATATTTAGATTACTGGCAACTTCATAATTCACTCCAAATTTTGGAGAAACAATCGCGTCAAACGTAAAGGCTTCTTCCGATGATGAATCCAACTGGTTTTCGGCTGTATATTTTGTTTGATTTACGTGCAATCCCGCACTGAACGAGAACTTTTTCCATTCATAGATAGCTTCTGCAAACAGATTGAAATAGTTCCTGTCTTCGTCAATATTTGATAAGATATCACCTGCAACACTGCCTATGCCTGCTGGAAAATCTTGATATAGGTTGTCAAATTGCTTCGCGTTGTAATCATCAAAAAACAATTCGCCACCAATTGACCATTTGAGTGTGCTATTGTCAAAAGTATTGGTTGCCAGTAATCGCGTTCTGATTCCGAATGTAGTGGCTTTTTCTTCTAATATATTGAAAGGACGTGGTTCGTAATTGTTATTAAAACTTGTAAAGATGCTTGTTTTTTGGGTGTAGTTGTCGTTAAAATCGTGTCGCCAATTCACACCAAAGAGTGTCTTTTTAAAATCTTCAAATCCGCGCGCATTATTCCAAATAGTCGCGGCAGTTTGCGGAGAGTTTTCATAATCTTCCCGATTTAACGAGCTAGGAATGAAAGCTTTTAATGTTGTGTAATTTCCTAAAAATATCAGTTCGTTCTGCTCATCCAACCACCAATTTGATGTGATGGTCATCGTCGCTTTGTCTAAAGAGTTATTTTCACGATAACCGTCAGAATGCGTGTTGCTATAAATGACATTGAGATTTGCTTTTTCGCCGCCGTGCGCAACTTTGGCAACGGTTCTAAACAAACCAAAACTTCCTACTGTGGTAAAGAGATTGGCATTGGTTTCGTTAAATTTCGCGTATTCTGGATAGAGCAAAATCGTTCCGCCCAAACCTACGCCGTAACTGCTTGATGCTGGTCCTTTGTGAATTTCCATTCGTGAGATAGCTGCCAATTCTAAATCTTCAATAGCAGATTCGCCATTGCCATCTGTCAATGGAATATCAGCATAATACGCACGAATATTTGCGGTAGAAAATGGACTTCGTGCGCCAATTCCTCTGATGGTAATTCGATTCGTGTTAAGCGAGCCACTTTGCATAAATACACCGGGCACTCTGTTTAAAATAGGCGCCAATTGTATGGTATTTTCACTATTGATTTCACTTTTGGAAACAATACTCACCGTTTCTGTCGCTTGTTTCAATTGTTGTTCCATCGTAATGCCGTTGATGATGACGGCATCAAATACGTTTGTGGTTGAAGTTAAAGCAATAATGGTATTTTTCCCCGCAGTGGTTTTTACGAGTTTTGTTGTGTATCCTTCTTGTAAAGCTGCTAATGTAATTTCTCCATCTGAAAGC
Source organism: Kordia sp. TARA_039_SRF (assembly GCA_006383075.2). Taxonomy (GTDB): domain Bacteria; phylum Bacteroidota; class Bacteroidia; order Flavobacteriales; family Flavobacteriaceae; genus Kordia. The sequence goes on along the minus strand of SMNH02000018.1, from coordinate 10,362 downwards.
AACTCCATAAAAAACCTTCCTTTGGCATCGGTTTTCACTTCCGTTTTGGTTTCTACAGCAATTACTGTTGCATTTGGGATTGGGATATTGGTAGCGTCGTCCACAACCGTTCCTGCTATCGAATGTTGTGCCCACGCAGTCGTCGTTAAGCAGCAAAAGAATAGGAATAATAAAGTCAGCGATGATTTGGTTAGCACGTATGTCTTTTTAGACTATAAAAATAATGAGAATCTTTATTTTTTGTTACGGCTTTTTTAAAAGTTAACATTTCTTGCGTAGATTGTGAAGATTAAGAAATTACACTTTTCCTGAAGTTTTTTTAGTAGTATCGTTTTTAGCTTCTTCATTGGCTTTTTTTAATAGCATATACCCAACATACAACGCAGCAACTGCTACACATCCAATGAGGATTTTACCAATAGTAACACCTAGTTCAAAACTTTCAGCATTTTCAACGTCAACCGTAGCTGTTTCTGTTACGGTTTCTGCAACTCCAAAAAATTGCATGACTAATGAAATGAGAATATAACCTCCGACTGATAATAATAAAAAACCAATAACTTTTTTCATAATGGTCAAATATAAGTAATTCTTTAGCATCAAAAATAAAGAATTTCTAGAATGCCAAACTTTCAATATCTTCGCTGTAATGAATACACTTGATATTAGAACGGTAAACGTTGTACAGTATATAAAACCTTTGCGGGAAGGCGGCTCGCTTCCTGCCATTGTCAAAGCAGACGACGATTTTTTGTATGTGCTGAAATTTCGTGGTGCGGGACAAGGTAAGAAAGCCTTGATTGCCGAATTGATTGGTGGGGAATTGGCACGTGCTGTCGGGTTAAAAATTCCTGAATTGGTGTTTATGCACTTAGACGATTCTTTTAGTAAAACCGAGCCGGATGAAGAAATTCAGGATTTGCTAAAGTTTAGTGTGGGATTGAACTTGGGATTGCATTTTTTATCAAGTGCCATTACGTTTGATCCTTTGGTAACCACAGTTGATGCTATCACAGCTTCTAAAGTTGTGTTGCTAGACAGTATCATCAGCAATATTGATAGAACGGTGAAAAACACGAATTTACTCCATTGGAACAACGAATTGTGGGTGATTGATAATGGCGCGAGTTTTTACTTTCATCACAATTGGGCGACTTGGGAACAACATTTAACACGAACGTTTCCGCTTATCAAAGATCATGTATTGCGTACGCAAGCTACCGAATTGAGAACTGTTGCGGAAGAATTCCTCATCAAGCTTACTGATGAAAAGATTACAGAAATTATCAATACAATTCCTGAAGATTGGTTGCAGCATGAAGCTGACGCGTTATCGCCTGACGATATGCGAAACGCGTATAAAACGTATTTGAAAGCCAAATTAACGATGGTAGATTCACTCATAAAAGAAGCGGAACATGCAAGATAAAGTTACTTTTGAATATGCCATCATTCGCTTTATGCCCAAAGTAGAGCGAGAAGAATTCTTCAATATTGGCGTGATTGTTTTCTCGAAACGAAAAAAGTTTCTCGCGCTCAAATATCATATAGATGAAAAAAAACTAGCGGCTTTTTCTTGTGAAATTACACTTGAAGAACTCACACAATATTTAAACGCTTGGGATGCTATATGTAAAGGCACACCTCACGGTGGAAAAATAGGAACTTTTGACATCGCTGACCGTTTTCGTTGGCTCGCAGCTTCCAAAAGCACGATGATTTTATGTTCACCAACACATGCAGGTTTGTGTACGAATCCGCAAGAAGAATTGGATAGCATTTTTGAGGAGTATGTGCTTTGATTGGTTGTTGGTTGGTCGCTTTGCTTTTTGTCAATTTGTTAATTCGTCAATTCGTCTTGACTCTTGACTCTTGGCTCTTTTATCAGTTTTCAGTAGTCGGTTTTCAGTTTTCAGTTATTTTCTAATTCTAAAATCGTTAATCTGCAATCGTTAATCTTTTGTTGTCGGTTGGTCGCTCTGCTCCGTTGTGGGGTTTCAGTTAGTTTCAATTCAAAATTCAAAATTTAGCATTCAACATTCGTTATTAGTTGTCAGTTTTCAGTAGTCGATTGTTTTCTTTAAATTCAACAATCTAAAATTGTTAATCTGCAATCGTTAATCTTTTGTTGTCGTTTGCTAAAAAATACTTTTATATTTTGCGGTTTGTTATCAGTTTGGGAACTGTTTTCTAATTGTAAATATTCCAAACTTTATAATATTAATTTTTAAAAAAATTATGTCAAAAAATTCAATAGTTGTTTTTAATAATGAAGAGTTTGAAGAAAATGAGCAGGATTTTTATACCTTTTTAATGTATAAAGGCAAACCTTTCACAGGAACGCTGAAAGACGGTAATAGTACTATTGAGTTTGTAGATGGCAATGCACATGGAGAAAGCTTTGCATATGGTAAAAAAGGAATGCTTACGGAGTATGCAGTATATGAAAATGGCGATTGTCTTTTTTGGAAAAGTTGGTATCCCAACGGACACATTAAAGAAGATTCTAAACTTGGACGTATTTGGAATCGTGAAGGCGTATTGGTAAAAGACCGTGACAATTGGCTTTATCCAAGCAATCAAGCTCCGAAAACCAAAGGAAACCCTTATTTAGACGATTTGATTTATTTAGCACCAGATGGAAGTATCGTGGCTAAAACTATTGCTAGTTATGAAAAACCAAACTATATTTTTTGTGACGAAGCTATGTTTACATGGTATCATGAAATTTTAGTAAATCCTATTCCTGAAGTCCCTTCGTTTTTTTATTTTTCAAATAGCAATACGCGTTTTGTTTGGGGATGGATTTGGACAGTATTTCAGCGAAACCAAAAAGAAGCATTTACAGTTTTAAGAAATATTACACAACATGAAAATAAAGAAATTGCCGCAGAAGCTGCAGAAATGCTCAATGATCTACAAAAAAACACAAAAATTCAACACATAAAAGCTAGATGGCTATGATTACCATACATAAATGTACCGTTTTCTTTTTCATACTTTTTGTTCAAGCACTATACTGTCAAAACAACTGGGATGAAAAAATCAAACAAGAATTACCTAACATTCTTCAAAAGCACCGCGATTTGGTGAGCATTCCGAATGTTTCTTCCGACAAGGAAAACATGATGAAAAATGTCACTTGGGTTACCGGAGCTTTTGGGAAATTGGGTTTCGAAGTCTCCATTTTACAAACCTCAACATTGCCTGTTTTTTTCGCTGAAAAGCACATCAATCCCAACGCTAAAACGATATTGTTTTATCTGCATTTGGACGGACAAGCGGTGAATCCCGAGAAATGGCAACAAGAAGATCCGTTTCAACCTGTATTGAAACAACAAACTGCAAACGGCGATTGGGAAATTATCGATTGGTCAAATATTCAAGGGGACATTCATCCTGATTGGCGTGTATTTGGTCGCGCTGCTGCAGATGACAAAGCGCCGATTACCATGTTGCTCACCGCATTGAAATTTCTACAACAGCGACAAACACTGCCTTACAACGTAAAAATTATTCTCGATTTACAAGAAGAAACGCGTTCCGAAGGTTTTTTAAGCACGTTAGAGAAGTACAAAGAAACCTACGCTGCCGATTATTTAATCATCATGGATGGTCCAGCGCATCCTACCAACAAACCTACGTTAACGTTTGGTTGTCGCGGTGTCGCTACGTGTCAAATCAGCATTTACGGTGCAAAGTTACCGCAGCACAGCGGACACTATGGAAATTACGCGCCCAATCCTGTGTTTCGGATGTCGCATTTGCTCGCAAGCATGAAAGACGATACAGGAAAAGTACTGATTGACGGTTTTTATGACGGAATTACCTTAGATGCTGAAACACAACAGTTATTAGCCAGCGTTCCTGACGATGATGCGCACATACGCGCTAGTTTAGGCATTGCCAAGGCTGATGCTGTTGGGAAAAATTATCAAGAATCGTTACAATATCCGTCGTTAAACGTGCGTCATATAGAAACTTCTTGGAAAGGTCCAGGATTGAAAACCATTATTCCTGAAATTGTCACAGCACATTTGGATATTCGTTTGGTAAAAGAAACGGACGGCGCTACACAGTTAGAAAAAATTAAGAAACATATTGAACAACAAGGCTATTTGGTACTTTCGCGAACACCAACAGATGCCGAACGCTTGCAATATCCTAAAATTGTAACCTTGAAAACAAACGCAGGCATCAACGCGTTTCGAACCGATGTGAATTCTGGTATTGCTCAAAAACTACGACAAACGATTACTACCGCTTTTGACGAAGAACCGATTCTCATCAGAACCATGGGCGGAACTGTTCCGATTACGCCTGCCATTCAAGTGTTGGACATTCCTGCCATCATTGTTCCGATGGTAAATATGGACAACAATCAACACAACCCAAACGAAAATATTCGCATTGGGAACATTATACAAGGGATAAAGATGTGCTTGGCTATTTTGTCTATGGAGTTGTGATTGTTTACAATGAGCTTGTCGAAGTGTTGTTTGTTTTTTGGATATGTTACAATCACATTTCTTCCCTAAAAGTAGTGATATTCAAAATTTTGATCGATTGGGAAATTTGATCTTTATTGATTTCTTTCAACTCTTTTTCTACTTCTTGTAAAAGTTCAGTATCAATAATGTTGACTAATAAGATAGGAATAATTTGTTTATTAGTAAACTCTGGTATTTGTTTTAATCTTCGAACATCTTCTAATAATTTCCCGAAATGTTTTTTAAGCTTACTAATTAACTTTTCCTTAGCCGTATTAATCTTGTACATTTTAGTTTCTATTAAAATACTTTTATTTTCTTTATCAAATATGCAATCTATCTCTATATCATCAAGAAATCGCGAATTAGTTTTATAAGCTATTTCAGAGTTCTCTAATAAATTTAATAGTGCATTTTGCAATAGCCCATCTTTCTCTCGTATTATTTCATAAATATCCTGATCCAATTCATAAGGAACATAATATTTAACTTCATTTGCACATACTGGGCATACTAAGTTTTTAAGTTTGTTTGGATTTAAATGTAATTGAAAAACACCTTTATATGTTCCTGAATCACAATGCGTACATTCAATAAATGAATCTTCAGAACTGGCTTTTATAATCTTGCTATCATACAAATGATCAAATAATTTAATTCTAGACTCAAAGTCATCTTCACTTTGTAAAGCATTTACTAAAACTTGATTTGTATTGTATAATGTTTTGTAAGACACATTGATATACATTTCTTTTATAGTCTTTATTACTTCTAATAAGGTAGCTATATTAGTATCTGTTACAAGATCATTTTTCTTATTAGGAATTAGTTTATTTTTTATTCTTTCTACTACATTATCTAGGTCATTCACATGAGGGCCAATAAATCTATATTCTTGAAGAAAATCTATAATTCTTTGCTCTCGTTTATTTTCATTCACTAATATTTTGAAAAACAAAGAGACAAACTTTAATGGCTTTTCTTCTAAATCTGAGAAAAGTTCAATTATTGACTCTTGAAATTTTTCACCAACAAACTCCTTTAGAATTATACCAAACCCCTCCATATTAGAGTTCATTGAATCTTCTATTTGAATATTATAATTTTCGTTTCTGATTTTAATAGTGTCTAAAGCATAGTCTTCTTTAGGCTCAACATTTGATATAATAATTCTAGGAAGTGAATAATTGAAAGGCTTTTCTACTATATCGACAGTTCTTGTATCTAATAATTCTTCTTTAGACAACAGAAATAGATTCTGACAGGCTTTATTATTCCAAAACAGATTGTAAAATTTTTTGATGATTATGCTCATAAGTGATTTGTGTTCTTTGTAAAGGAGAGTGATTGGTCAAAGGCTTTTCATTGCAAGTATTTAGAAATCTCTTCTAGTTGTTCTATTAATCTACTAGCCAATTCATTTTTATGAATAAAGTACTTTTGCCATTTATCATTTGAATCTGGCTTTAAACTTGCCATAATTCTATACTTACCACTACCCAGCTTGATTCCATCTGCTATGACTGAAGAAGAAGGAATTAACAAGAGATTGTCTTCTAATTCTAGTGTTTCAGGATTAAAAGCGGCTGCAACTATATGATAGCTGTAATGCGGTGGTTGCATTTTAATTGTTAATACAAGTTTTCCTTTTTCTACTGCATTGAAGCGTGATTTTACTTGAATAAACAATACCTTATAGCTTCCTCCTTTGTTTATAATAAGGTCAATTCCTTCTTTATCAACAACTGGTTTATATACACTTAGCAAGCCTTGTCCATACAACAAGATTAGCTCTTTAATTCTATCCTCTACAATATCTCCTTTTTCTACTGAAGTAAGTCCAGATAAATCTAATGTCTTTTTTGCCCTGATAAGTTTGGATGCTTGTGTAACATCATTTTCATAAGAAATTGCTATTTTACCATTTTCAATCTTTACAGAAACAATGGATTCTACGTCAATACCTTGTTTGCGATACCATTCCGTTAAGCCAAAAATTCGGTTATAATCTACATTATAATTCAATCGTTTAGGCTTTCCGTTGAGAGTCACATTAATCGTCCCACTTACATCTGGCAACAATTCTTGTGCTTTAGAAGGTATATACATAAAACCTAGTCGCTTTTCAACCCCAATAATTTTTCGTTCGTATTTCATGTTATTTTCTAAATTTAGTAAGGTGCTACAATTTCAATGATTTTATTAGTTGATTTTTTTAACTTCTCAGAAACATCTATATCCTCTAAAAAATCTTCTAAATCTTCTTGTCTCGTAGTCTCATTATTTCTTCTATTTATAATCTTCCTCATCATCAACTCACACCAATCTCTATCAAGTACTTCTCCACCATTAAACTGTTGCCCTATATTTCTTGCTAATAAATATCGATACATAAAAATCCGCAGTTGACGTGGCGTAACTCTTTCTGTAATATTTTCTGCATACCGTTTTAATAATTCTAGTTCTTCTACTGTAATTACAAATTTATTTTCTTTATTATCCTCAGTTGTTAGACGATTTTCTTCATCATTTTGAATAACTTGATAATCATCTGCTACAGGTTCTTCTATATTATTTTCCGTTTTTAACTCATCTTTATCTTCATCAGTTTCCTCCTCTTGAACAGCAATCTCCTGAACACCTATTTTTTGCGCATAACTATCTAATATTTCATTCTTTTCCTCAATATACAAAGGCGGTAATTTTAAACATGATATAAAAAGTTTGTCCATATATTCTTTTACCAATGTATTATCCCTACCGACTTCCTCTGTTTCATTTAAAAAGTTTCTATATTTCCATTGAATGGCACGCTCCAAAATATCTTCGTCAATAGCGGCTACTATAATCACACGCATTAAAATTTCATCTTCCTCTAACATCACTCGTAACGCATCTATGACTTGAATCAAGCGTTCTTCATGGCAACGGTCTATGTCATCCACAAACAATAACAAACGTTTTTGATCATTCCTTAAAGACTCTATAGCTTTCCCATCTTCTTCTTTAATTTCAGTTTTCATCCAAGCCCGCAGAACATATTTTAACTCTTCCTGTATTTCAGCTTGCACTCCTAACAATTTATTAAAGTTGGGTTTATGTGTGTACCTTTTTACTAATCGCTTTCCTTTATCTCCTAGTTTCCATGCTTTACTTAAAAATGAGAATCCTTGAATTGAGATACTTGTACCTATAAAAACAGTCCAAAATTTTATATCATTTAAAAAATCAGGATAAAATATCACTATAAATACAGTTACCAATAGTATCAATAAAAATAAACTTAGATTGAATATCCCGTTTCGAATACGATTCAATTTAAATAATAATTGCGTTTCATTCCATTTCGCTGCAATAGGATAGTATAAATTTCTTTGAAACCAATTCCCATACTTCTTTGATTTATCATTCTTATGGGTTAAGTAAAGCTCCATAATATTTTGATACAAATATGCCCAAACACCTTCCGTATCTTGATATTTCCATGCATGAAACTTTAAATAATAAAACTGATTTTGCTTTGCTTCATTATCTGCTTTCTTTCTATGAGTTAAATCTAGTTCTTCTAGTACTTGACGCATAAAATAGGTTTTCCCTCTTCCCCACTGACCAAAAACTCCCAACATTTGCCCTGGACTGTTTTTTAAATTTCTAATTAAATTTGCAAAACTTCTACTTAATACTTTTACATCTAATTTTGGCTCAAAATCATAATCATGTGTACTATAGCCATTTCCAAAAATAGCACTAGGTTTTCTTTGAGGACTAGCATTAATAATTTTTGGCTCTTCATAAAACAAGTCCTCTGCACTTTTATTTTTTTTTCGACTAAAAGTTAGATCAGTTGGATTATTATAATATTTCGTAAACCATAAGTTAGTTACTTGTTCTTTTACTGCCTCTTGTTGAACTTGCCGAATACCTGCTTCAAGTTTATATTCAAATTGTTCTTCTTTTAATAAATCATAGATAACTGCATTAGCAACTAAAATCCAATCGCCCCAATCTATCTCTAATTTCCTAAACTCTTCTTCTAAGTCTGTGTAGGCTGATTTTGTTATAGGCAGCATCTTATCGTTTACTCTTGCTACTGAATTAACTGTATGGCCATCAGTTATAGCTACTAAATCTCCAGCATTAAAAGTATATTTTTCAAAAGCAATAACTATTTTTTCTCTTTTCAGTATTTCATAAAAATTAGGTTTTCCACTTCCCCAGCGAGTTCCTAGTTTCCAAACTCTTCCTGTAGTACCTCCTTCTATATAGTTTCCATTTTTATAGTATATAGGAAACCCCATCTTTACTAAATAATTATTCGTAGGCGCACCTCCATTAAGTAAATATACACTTGGATCTAACCCTTTTTGTCGTGCAGCTTCTCGTATAATCTCCTTGGGAGGGTATAGTTTTCCCGATATTAGGACATCGTATTTTGTAGATGGAATTAATTCACTAATTTCAATATTCTTTACAGCGTTTATTACATCCTGTCTTGTTACAAGCTTTGCTAAATTTTCAGCCATTTTGTATGGTTTATAATTCTCGTTGTGAACCTATTCAATTTACAGATTTTATCCTTACGGTTTTCCTCAATGTACCTACACGAACTCATTTCCTAAAAGTAAGAAAAAAGAAGCCATTGCTAGTTTGTTTTTAAGACTTTGTTTATTTTTAAAAAATTACAAAACATAATGGATGAAACAGTTACAAAGGAATTAATATTCAATATCTTTTTTTATAAAAATCCAAATCATGATTATGTAGAGGAATATGGTGTTGTAACTCACACTTTTAGTGGTACTGACAAGAAAAAATATGAATACCTCAAAGAGCAAGTAATATACGACTATAAAAAGGCTAAAATGTTTCCTATTAGTGATGTGCCAAATTTAATATACTTTAATGTAAATAATGACTATAAAGCTGTAAAAGGAAGGGTTCATATTAATTCTATTGTGCAGATGCTAAGTATGAATATAGTCGCTTTATTTGAAGAAATGTTTAGGTATTATAATGCTTCATCAACACCTTTATATGTATTTACAATTATTGAAAATGACTTACCCGTTGGTGTTAAAACAATGAAACAAATGAAAAAAGGAAAAACAGAAACAGCATTATTAGCTAGAGGATTTTCATCATCACAAATACGTGTATTACTATCTAAGAAAATGACAGTTGCAAAACTCAAAACACTATCTGATGAAGCTTTAAAAGAACTTACTATAACAGATGAGCAAATTACTAATTTAAGAAAAGAAAGTAGACCAGCTATTGACAATACTATTGTTAACAAACTGCTTTTTGAGAGTAAGCGGACCTGTTGCATTTGTAGAGATGCAAAAAAACCTATCATTATACATCATATTGAAGAATGGCATATTTCAAGAGATAATTCAGAAAATAACTTGGTAGTGTTATGTTTAGAGCATCATGATTTGGCACATACATCTAAAAAATTAAGCATGAATTTAAAGCCTGAACAAATACGAGATGCTAAACAACGTTGGATTGCGGCTGTAAAAAAACAAGACGCGTTAACATTAATAGAAAAGTCTAGTTATGAGTATGCGCGTTGGGATTATATTAATCTACAAAGGTTTTTTGAATTGCTTTTAGACTTAAATGAAGATTTAAAAATACACACAGGGGTTTTTCAACAATTAAAAGAGAAACAAATTGTAAATGACATGGCATTCATCAATGATCCTTCCTTATGGAAAACAGGGAAACCGTCTAAATTACATTTTTTTAATTTCGCCGAAGGATTTTTACTAGCCTATCACATGAAAATGCTTATTACTGGAGCGTTAGAGCATATTGAAATTAGAGATATTACACATAATTTTGACCTCAACACAGTGCATTCATC
>SMNH02000017.1 GCA_006383075.2 Kordia sp. TARA_039_SRF | reverse complement strand
CTCTAAAGAAAAAAATTATGACTTTATTGAGACCATTGAAGAAGACGAATCTTTATCTTTACAAGACAAGGAAATAGAGATGATTAAAAAATCTCTAGAAAAAAATAATAATAAACGAAAATTAGCAGCTCAAGAACTAGGGATCTCAGAGAGAACATTATATAGAAAAATTAAACAATACGATCTGTAAGAAAACAACATCAATGAAAAAAATACAATACGTAGCTTTATTTTCGATCTGCACTTTCTTATTTCTAGGGTGTAAATATTATTCTTTTTCAGGAGGAAGTACTGGAAGCGCAAAAACCCTTCAAGTAGACTTCTTTCCCAACCAAGCACAATTAATAGAACCAACTTTAAGTCAGGAATTCACACTAGAATTACAAGATTTATTTACAAGACAAACAAATTTAACATTAGTTGCTTCTAATGGAGATTTATATTTTAGTGGAGAAATAACAAGTTATAGAATTGCACCAATGAGTGCAACTTCTAATCAAACATCTGCGCAAAACAGACTTACTATTACCGTAAATGTTAGATATATAAATACTACAGAGGAAGATAAAGATTTTGAACAATCTTTTTCCTTTTATTCAGATTATCCCGCAAATTCTCAACTTACAGGAGGAGTATTAGAATCTGCTTTTAAGGAAATTACAGAAAGAATTACGCAAGATATATTTAATGCCTCTGTTGGGAAATGGTAAAGATTAGATGTTAGTTGAAAAAATAAGAATTTGAAAACAGATATTTTTATAAAGTTATTAGAGAACAAGACTAAAATTCAGCAAATAGAAACTGCCGAATTAAAAGCTATTGTTCAAGAATTTCCTTATTTTCAACCAGCAAGAGCATTGTATTTAAAAGGGTTGAAAAATTTAGACAGTTTTAAATATAATAATGAGTTAAAAGTAACCGCAGCATATACGACAGACAGAACTGTTTTATTTAATTATATTACTTCCTTTGAAACCGTTATTAAAAATACAGCAATCATTCATGAAAAAGTAATAGAAAAAAACTCTCCGGAAACTATTGAAATAGCAGCGACTTCTAAAACACCAATTGAAAGGGCTGTATTAGAGGATTTAGAGATTGGTAAACCTTTGTCTTTTGCACCTAATGAAAATCATTCATTCAACCAATGGTTGCAATTATCAATTAAAAAACCAATTGTTAGAAACAAAGAGCAAGAAATAAAAAACACACCAAACAAAGAAAGTTTAATTGACCAATTCATTGAAAATAAACCTAAAATAGCGCCTTTAGAAAAAGGGAAAATATATACTACGGTAGTTGATGAAAATAGACAAGATGTAGCTTTGATGACAGAAACTTTAGCTAAAGTTTATTTAGAACAAAAAAAGTACGAAAATTCAATGAAAGCTTATAAAATTTTAAGTTTGAAATATCCAGAAAAAAGTGGTTTCTTTGCAGACCAAATTAAAAGTATACAAATTTTACAAAAAAATAAATTATGAGTTACACAGCATTTTTAGTTCTAATTTTGATTGTAGCCATTGCATTAATATTAATCGTAATGGTACAAAATCCTAAAGGTGGAGGATTATCTTCTTCTTTTGGAGGTGGTGGAGCACAATCTTTAGGTGGTGTGCAAAACACAAATAACTTTTTAGACAGAACAACTTGGACATTGGCAATTGCTATGTTTGCTTTAATTTTATTAGCAAATTTTGCAATTCCTAGAGGAGGAGATAATAATTTTGAGTTAAACAATACTTTAGAAGGTATAGAAACGACTGCTCCAGTAGAACCTACAACAACTACTAACGAATAATTATTTGTTAGAAATAGTTTAAAATGCCAATGTGGATGACACGTTGGCATTTTTTTTGTTTAAATTAGAGCCTTAAAATTCATTCCTAGAAGAATTGTCAGTTTTAATATAGTGGCATAGTTACTGCCACCCTGTTAATAAGAAAAAATTAATTTAATTAAATAAAGAAAAATGGGATTAAAAATTAAACCTTTAGCAGACAGAGTTCTTGTAGAACCTGCAGCTGCAGAAACAAAAACAGCTTCCGGATTAATAATTCCTGACAACGCAAAAGAAAAGCCACAACAAGGAACTGTTGTTGCAATTGGGAACGGTAAAATCGACGAGCCTTTAACTGTTAAAGTTGGAGATACAGTTTTATATAGTAAATACGGTGGAACTGATTTAAAATTAGAAGGAAAGGATTATTTAATGATGCGTGAATCAGATATTCTTGCAATTATATAATGCGCATTTCGCTTTTGGCTATTTGCCATTAGCTCAAAAAAAACATTAACAACTCTTTTTAGCTAAAAGCCAATTGCTAATAGCTAAAAGCAAAATTTAAAAACAATGGCAAAAGATATAAAATTTGATATAGACGCTAGAGACGGATTAAAACGTGGTGTAGATGCTTTAGCAAATGCAGTAAAAGTAACCTTAGGCCCTAAAGGAAGAAACGTAATTATCTCTAAAGCTTTTGGCGCGCCAACAGTAACTAAAGACGGTGTTTCTGTAGCTAAAGAAATTGAGCTTGAAAATGAACTCGAAAACATGGGTGCTCAAATGGTAAAAGAAGTTGCTTCTAAAACGAATGATTTAGCTGGTGATGGAACTACAACAGCTACTGTTCTTGCACAAGCAATTGTAAAGGAAGGCTTAAAAAATGTTGCTGCAGGCGCAAATCCTATGGATTTGAAACGCGGAATAGATAAAGCAGTTGCTGCAATCGTTATAGATTTAGAAAAACAAGCTAAAAAAGTTGGTAACTCTGCTGAAAAAATAAAACAAATCGCTGCAATTTCTGCAAATAACGACAATACGATTGGAGAGTTAATTGCCACTGCTTTTACCAAGGTAGGTAAAGAAGGTGTAATTACTGTTGAAGAAGCAAAAGGTATGGAAACATATGTAGATGTTGTAGAAGGTATGCAATTTGATAGAGGGTATTTATCTCCTTATTTTGTTACCGATGCAGATAAAATGATTGCAGATTTAGAAAATCCATATATATTATTATTCGATAAAAAGATTTCTAACTTACAGGAGATTCTTCCAATACTAGAACCTGTTTCTCAAGCCGGAAGACCTTTGTTAATTATTGCTGAAGATGTAGACGGTCAAGCGCTAGCAACATTAGTAGTTAATAAACTACGTGGTGGTTTAAAAATTGCTGCGGTAAAAGCTCCAGGTTTTGGAGACAGAAGAAAAGCAATGTTAGAAGATATCGCTATTTTAACTGGTGGAACTGTAATTTCTGAAGAAAGAGGTTTCTCACTAGAAAATGCAACGTTAGATTTATTAGGTACGGCAGAAACAATTACTGTAGATAAAGATAATACTACAATTGTAAATGGTGCTGGAAATGCAGATGCTATTAAAACAAGAGTAAATCAGATTAAAGCACAAATAGAAACTACAACTTCAGATTACGATAAAGAAAAATTACAAGAGCGTTTGGCTAAGTTAGCTGGAGGTGTTGCTGTCTTATATGTTGGGGCTGCTTCTGAAGTAGAAATGAAAGAAAAGAAAGATAGAGTTGATGATGCATTACACGCTACAAGAGCTGCTGTTGAAGAAGGTATTGTAGCTGGTGGAGGTGTTGCTTTAGTGCGTGCTAAAAAAGTTTTAGAAAAAATTACTACTGTAAATTTGGATGAAACGACAGGTGTACAAATTATCAACAAAGCTGTTGAAGCTCCTTTAAGAATTATTGTAGAAAATGCTGGTGGTGAAGGCTCTGTTGTTTTAAATAAGGTTTTAGAAGGCAAAAAAGACTTTGGTTATGATGCTAAAGGTGACGTATATGTTGATATGCTAGAGGCTGGTATTATAGATCCTAAAAAAGTAACTAGAGTTGCATTAGAAAATGCTGCTTCTGTTGCTGGTATGATTCTTACTACTGAATGTGCTTTAATAGATATTAAAGAAGATGCTCCTGCAATGCCTCCAATGGGCGGAGGCGGTATGCCAGGAATGATGTAGTGGCGAATGGCCATGGGTAAGTTATTTTTTCTTTTAAAAATAGTCTTAAAATATATTTCAAATAAAAATCCGTTAGAATTAATTCTAACGGATTTTTTATGTTTAGTAAATGCTTAAAATTTATGCTTCTATTTTTTGTAGCCAAGTTTTTACAGCAACCTCCGCTTTAATAATTTCTTTTAAATCAGAAATCTTTACACGTTTTTGTTCCATCGTATCTCTATGTCTTATTGTTACAGAATCATCTTCTAAAGAGTCATGATCTACTGTAATACAAAATGGTGTACCTGCAGCATCTTGCCTTCTATAACGTTTACCAACGGCATCTTTTTCGTCATAAAAAACATTGAAATCCCATTTTAAATCATCCAAAATTTTACGAGCAACTTCTGGCAAACCATCTTTTTTAACTAATGGAAAGATAGCGGCTTTAAAAGGAGCTAAAACTGCTGGTAATTTTAAAACAGTTCTAGTTGTTCCGTTTTCTAAAGCTTCTTCTTGCAAAGAATTAGAAAAAACAGCTAAAAACATTCTATCTAAACCAATAGAAGTTTCTACCACATAAGGTGTATAACTTTTATTTTCTTCGTGATCAAAATATTGCAACTTCTTCCCAGAATGTTCTTCATGCGCTTTTAAATCAAAATCTGTTCTAGAATGAATACCCTCTAACTCTTTAAATCCAAAAGGAAATTTAAATTCTATATCTGCGGCTGCATCTGCGTAATGTGCTAATTTATCATGGTCATGAAAACGGTAGTTCTCTGCGCCCATTCCTAAACTTAAGTGCCATTTTAAACGCGTTGCTTTCCATTGGTCATACCATTCTTTTTGTGTTCCCGGTTTTACGAAGAATTGCATTTCCATTTGTTCAAACTCACGCATTCTAAAAATAAATTGTCTAGCAACAATCTCATTTCTAAAAGCTTTTCCTGTCTGTGCAATTCCAAAAGGAATTTTCATTCTTCCTGTTTTTTGCACATTTAAGAAATTCACAAAAATACCTTGTGCTGTTTCTGGTCTTAAATATACCTGTGTAGAACTTTCTGCTGAAGCACCAATTTGGGTTCCAAACATTAAATTAAATTGCTTTACCTCTGTCCAGTTTCTAGAACCAGTTAAAGGATCTGCAATTTCTAATTCTTCAATTAATAACTTAACATCTGCTAAATCTTCCTTTTCTAAAGAAAAACCCATTCTAGCAAGAATAGTTTTAATTTTTTCTTGATATCCTAGAACTCTTCCGTTTGTAGCAAGAAATTCTTCCTTGTTAAAAGATTCTCCAAAACGTTTTGAAGCTTTCGCAACTTCTTTATCTATTTTACCTTCTATTTTAGCACAATAATCTTCAATTAAAACATCTGCTCTATACCGTTTTTTAGAATCTTTATTATCAATTAAAGGATCGTTAAATGCATCTACGTGTCCACTTGCTTTCCAAGTTTTTGGATGCATTAAAATAGATGCATCTATACCTACAATGTTTTCATGCATTTGCACCATTGCTTTCCACCAATAATCTCTAATATTTTTCTTTAACTCTACTCCGTTTTGAGCATAATCATACACTGCACTTAATCCGTCATAGATTTCTGAAGATTGAAATACATATCCGTATTCTTTTGCATGTGATAATACTTTTTTAAAGTGATCTTCTTGTTTTGCCATAATGACGACAAAGATAAACGTTTACATAAATTTTTCAAGAAAAAAATAGTTTCATTTTAAGCCTGTAAATCGTCCTTATTGTTGAAGAAATCAAACTTTTAAAAATCAATTCCTGAAAATCATTAATTTAAAGTATCTTTAAAAGGAACCTCTACTCAAAAAAAATGAAGCTTTTAAAAGATTTCTTTTATCTTTTCTATCCTAATATTTGTGCTAATTGCAAAGAGCAGTTGCTACAAAATGAAAAAGTAATTTGCACATTTTGTAGACATGATTTGCCACTAACTAACTTTCAGAGCTATACAATAAATAAAGTTTCTAGAATTTTCTCTGGAAGAATAACAATAGAAAAAGCCTATTCATTATTGTTATTAAGGAAACAAGGGATTACAAAAAACCTAATTCATGATTTAAAATATAAAGGAAATGAAGAAGTTGGTGTTTTCTTCGGAAATTGGATTGGAGAAATAGTAGCTAAAAACAAAGAGTTTTCTACTGTAGATTTTATTGTTCCTGTTCCAATTCACGCTAAAAAAAAGAAAATTAGAGGCTATAATCAAGTTACTAAGTTTGGAGAATGCTTAAGTATGCATTTAAAGGTGCCCTTAAATGAAGATGTTTTAATACGACAATCTGCCACAAAAACACAAACCTTAAAGTCTCGTTTTGAGAGATTTAATGATTTAGAATCTAAATTTTCAGCAAGAAACACGTCTGTACTTAAAGAGAAACATATATTAATTATAGACGATGTAATTACAACAGGGGCAACATTAGAGGCTTGTGCTCAAGAACTTTTAAAAACTCCTGGTATTAAAATTAGTATTTTAACGATGTCTTATACAGAATAAAATTTGTGATTTTAATTTGAAAAATAAATTGTTAATTTGTAAAAAAATTACTGTTTGTGAAATTCATTTATAAAACGCTTTTTTTATTACTATCTATCGCTTTAATTTCTAGTTGCGCAAGAACAGGAAGACCAGATGGCGGACCAAAGGATGAACTTGCTCCACTTTTTGTCATCTCAAACCCTCCATACAAAAGCATTAACTTTAGCGATAAAGAAGTAAAACTTGAATTTAATGAATTAATTAAATTAAAAAATTTAAACAAACAACTGGTTGTTTCTCCTCCATTAAAAAACCCACTATTAGTAACCCCACAAGGAACTGCAAGTAAATCTTTAAAAATTGAGATATTAGATACATTAGTAGCAAATACTACTTATATTTTTAACTTTGGTAATGCAATTGAAGACAATAATGAAAGTAATAAGTTAGAAGGTTTTAAATATATTTTCTCTACAGGTACCTATATAGATTCTTTAAAAAATTCTGGTTTTGTTAGCAATGCTTTTACAAATAAGCACTCTAAAAAAACGAACATCTTATTGTATCGAATAGATAGTACTTTTACAGATTCTATTATTTACAAACAAAAACCTAATTACGTAACCACTGCTTTAGACACTGCAAAATTTAATTTCACAAACTTAAAAAAAGGTAAATATCTTCTGCTGGCTTTAGAAGAAAATTCAAGCGATTATATTTTTAATCCTAAAGACGATAAAATTGGTTTTTATTCAGATACTATTTCGCTTCCAAAGGATAGTGTGACAATAAAACCCATAAGATTATTTAAAGAAATACAGCCTTATAGTTTTAGAAGAGCGAAAGAAGTTTTTAAAGGTAAAATCCAATTTGGATATGAAGGGCAAATAAAAGACTTAAAAGTTAAATTATTATCCAAGGTATCCGATAGTTTTAAGAGTATATCTAGATTCGAAATAGATAAAGACACTTTAAATTATTGGCATACTCCTATAGAGGTAGATTCTTTAAATTTTATTGTTTCTAATGCTACTTTTTTAGATACTGTAACGGTAAGGTTTAGAAAAAATAAAATAGATTCTTTAAATTTTAAGCCATCTGCGATGGGTACGTTACATTTAAGAGATACTTTTTTTATTAAAAGTAATAATCCTATTGTAAAAATAGATACCAGCAAAATAGTTTTCATAGACAAAGATACTATTAGAGTTAAATACTCAAATTACATCTCTAAAAAAGAAAATAAAATTGGTTTTATTTTTGAGAAAAATCAAAAAGAAAGATACCAATTAAAGGCTTTTCCTGGAAGTTATACAGATATATATGATGTTCAAAATGATACTTTAAATTATAACTTTAAAACCATAGAATTAGAAGATTATGGTAAAATTACAATACGCATCCTAAATAAAGATTCTAAAAATCTAATTATTGATTTATTATCAGGGAAAGAAAATAATGAAATTATAGAAAGAAGATATATAGCTGCTTCTGAAACACTTGTTTTTAATTTATTAGAACCGAAGACCTATAAAGTAAGAGCTATTATTGACGATAATAATAATAATAAATGGGATACTGGAAACTACCTTCTTAAGATACAACCAGAGAGCGTGATTTACTTTGAAGAAGAATTAAAAGTTAGAGCAAATTACTTTTTAGAAGGCAATATTTTTACTGTAAAAGGTAAAGATTAACATTCCTTTTTTTGCTAATTTTACATTACTATAAATTTATTAAACGGTCCTGTTTTAATAATTAATGAGGATATTGGCAGTTCTCTTTAGTAATATTTACAAAATTTTATCTTTTTTTTAAAAAAAATAAAACTCTTTTGTAACATTCATACTATTTACCTCGTATAAGTATATGTAAGCCCTTCTTTATAATCCTAAAAGCTTACAGATTAGAATACATGAGACAACTAAAAATTACCAAGCAGGTTACCAATAGAGAAACCGCGTCCTTAGACAAATATTTACAGGAAATTGGAAAGGTAGATTTAATTACTGCAGATGAAGAAGTAGAGCTAGCACAGCTTATTAAAGCAGGAGATCAAAGAGCATTAGAAAAATTAACAAAAGCAAATTTAAGATTTGTGGTATCTGTTGCAAAACAATATCAAAATCAAGGATTAACATTACCTGATTTAATTAATGAAGGTAACTTAGGTTTAATTAAAGCAGCAAAACGTTTTGATGAAACTAGGGGATTTAAATTTATATCATATGCTGTTTGGTGGATTCGTCAGTCTATCTTACAAGCACTAGCAGAACAATCTAGAATTGTACGTTTACCGTTGAATAAAATTGGTTCTATCAATAAAATCAACAAAATGTATGCTTTCTTAGAACAAGAAAATGAACGTCCACCAAGTGCTGAAGAAATTGCTAAGAAATTAGACATGACAGTAAATGATGTTAAAGAATCTATGAAGAATTCTGGACGTCACGTTTCTATGGATGCACCTTTAATTGAAGGTGAAGATTCGAACTTATATGATGTTTTAAACTCTGGAGAATCTCCAAATCCTGATAGAAAACTATTACATGAATCTCTAAGAATAGAAATCAATAGAGCTTTAGAAACATTAACTCCTAGAGAGGCAGATGTTGTAAAGTTATACTTTGGTTTAGGCGAACACCAACCAATGACTTTAGAGGAAATTGGCGAAACGTTTGATTTAACACGTGAGCGTGTACGTCAAATTAAAGAAAAAGCAATTAGAAGATTAAAACACACTTCTAGATCTAAAATTTTAATGACATACTTAGGTTAGAAGTCGCAGACCTCTTTTGGTATCTTACTGGTGCCGGCTTATACAGTATGTATAATTCATAAAAACTCTCGAATTTATTTTCGAGAGTTTTTTTATTTGAAGCTATTTTCTGTTTTCACTACTCGCTTCAATTCAAAAAGTATAAGAGCTCAAACAAACGGGAAAGTAAGGCTAAACCCTATCTGTGAAATATATTACTTCTTCCATCTCATTCTCAATAACGAATTAATTATCTTTGCCAAATAAAATAACAACACAACCACAAACTAATGAGTAATTTAATTGCACCTTCAATTTTAGCGGCAGACTTTGCCAATTTACAAAGAGACATCGAAATGGTTAACAATAGCGAAGCAGATTGGTTTCATATTGATATTATGGACGGTGTTTTTGTACCAAATATTTCTTTTGGAATGCCTGTTTTAAAAGCAATTTCTAAACATGCAAAAAAAACTATTGATGTCCATTTAATGATTGTAAATCCAGATCAGTACATTCAAACATTTGCAGATTTAGGTGCAAACATACTAACTGTGCATTATGAAGCTTGTCCTCACTTACACAGAACCATTCAAGCTATAAAAGCAGCAGGAATGAAAGCAGGTGTTGCCTTAAACCCGCACACACCAATTGCTGTTTTAGAAGATGTAATTAAAGATCTAGACTTAGTATGCATCATGAGTGTAAATCCTGGTTTCGGAGGCCAATCTTTTATTGAAAACACCTATAAAAAAGTAAGTCAATTAAGACACTTGATAGATTTTACAGAATCTGACTGCCTTATAGAAATTGATGGGGGGGTTACAGGTAAAAATGCAAACGCTTTAATTGAAGCTGGAGCGAATGTTTTAGTTGCAGGAAGTTATGTTTTTGGAGCTGAAAATCCTACAGAAACTATTGAAGATCTAAAAAATTTAATCGGATAATTGTTATACGCAATAGTAGATATAGAAACTACAGGACACGGCCAAAAAGGGCAGAAAATAACTGAAATTTCTGCCTTAATTTTTGATGGAAAAAAAGTTGTAGATGAATTTACTTCACTTGTCAATCCTGAACAAAATATACCAACATTTATTACCAATCTTACAGGTATTACAAATGCAATGGTTAGAAATGCACCAAAATTCTATGAAATTGCAAAAAAAGTTGAAGAAATTACCAAAGGCACTATTTTTGTTGCGCACAATGTAAACTTCGATTACAATATAATTCATGCAGAATTTAAAAGCCTAGGGTTTGATTTTA
This sequence comes from Kordia sp. TARA_039_SRF, assembly GCA_006383075.2. Taxonomy (GTDB): domain Bacteria; phylum Bacteroidota; class Bacteroidia; order Flavobacteriales; family Flavobacteriaceae; genus Kordia. The sequence goes on along the minus strand of SMNH02000017.1, from coordinate 18,897 downwards.
AAAGAAAAAAACTCTGTACTGTTCGTTTAACAAGAAAAATAATTCCAGGTTTACCTTCTTATAGTTTGGGTAACATTTGCACCTCAGAAAAGATTCCTATTAACGGAAGACACCGAGCAAAGGGAGATGCTGAAGCTACTGTAGAGTTATTTAGACGCTTAATTTTAAGAGATGATAATTTTACAATCAACTCTTTTTTGAATCCGAAATCTAGACAAGCAACACTGCCGCCCCTTTTAGATAAAATAGTAGTAGATAAACTACCTGAAACATTTGGTGTTTATTACTTTAAAAATTTAGCCAAAGAAGTTATTTATGTTGGAAAAGCAAACAATATAAAACAACGTGTTATTAGTCATTTTTATGACAAGAAGAAAAAAGAACAGAACATGTGCTTAGAAACTGCAGATATATCTTTTGTAAAAACAGGCAGTGAGTTATTAGCTTTATTACTAGAGTCTTCAGAAATAAAACATATCTACCCTAAATTTAACAGAGCCCAAAGAAGAGCAGGAGAAGCTATTGGACTATTTTCTTATGAAGACCAAAAAGGAATTATACATCTGGCTTATAATCGATTGAAATTAGCTCCGAATGCAATCATGAAATACTATTCAGTAGCAGAATGCAGAACTCATTTAGAATCTTTGTGTGCGGAATTTGAATTATGCCCAAAATACTGTCATTTGCAAACCAATGTTTCTAGTTGTTTTCATTTTCAATTAAAGGAGTGCAAAGGTATCTGTTGTGATAAGGAAGAAGTTGAGGATTATAATAAAAGAGTAAAAGCAGCTATTAAATCCGTAGGTATTGGTGCAGAAAATTTAGTAATCAAAGAAACAGGAAGAAAAAAAAATGAAGTGGGTTTTGCTCTGGTATTAGATGGAATTTACAAAGGTATTGGATATGTAGATGTTAGCCAAGATGAAAGTTTAGAAAACCCAGAAGACTATCAGTTTTTTGTAGAACCAAAAAAAGATAATCGAGATGTTCAAAGAATCATCACTTCGTATTTAAAAAAGAAAGAGAAATTAAAAGCAATTGAAAATGGAGAAATCAGCATATAAAATTCATATTATTGGTGCAGGAATTAGCGGTTTAATTGCTGCTCAAATTTTAGAAAACCATGGCTATCACCCAACAATTATAGAGGCCTCTGCTACTGTTGGGGGTCGTGTTAAATCAGACCTTGTAGATGGATATACTTTAGATCACGGTTTTCAAGTGCTCTTAACCTCCTACCCTGCAGCAAAAAAACATTTAGATTATAGGGCTTTAGACTTGCAAAAACTTTTACCGGGTGCAACTATTTTTAAACACGGAAAAGCACAAACCATAGGAGATCCTTTGCGTAATATCTCTTTGTTATTTTCTACATTAAGATCTTCTATTGGGACATTTTCTGACAAATTAAAAATTTTAAAGCTTAATACACTTTTAAAGAAAAAGAAAATAACTGCTATTTTTAAAACTGAGGAGAAAACAACACTTCAATATTTAAAAGACTTTGGTTTTTCTAATGATATAATTAAAGATTTTTTTACGCCTTTTTTTAGTGGCATTTTTTTAGAAACTGAATTAGAAACTTCTAGTAGGATGTTTGAATTTGTCTATAAAATGTTTGGAGATGGCTTAGCTGTAATTCCAAAAAATGGAATGCAAGCAATACCCAATCAATTAAAAAATAACTTAAAAAGTACTACTTTTAAATTCAATTCACTTGTAAAAGAAGTAAAAGACAAGCATATTATTTTAGAAGATGGTCATACTTTACAGAGTCATATTACCATTATTGCTACAGATGCTAGTCCTTTGATTTCAAACTTAAAGAACCAAGAGACTCAATGGAAAAGTTGTGATACCCTATATTTTCAGACCGAAAAAAGTGTAATAAATAAACCTTTAATTGGCCTGCTTGCTGATGAGGATGCACTCATAAATAATATTTTTTATCACACCAGTGTTGCAACTTTAAATAAAAAATCTAAAGGGTTATTGTCTGTAACCGTTATTAAAAACCATCAATTAGAAGAAAACGCATTCATTAAAAAAGTAGTTGCAGAGCTGTATTCTAAATGCGCTATTAAAGATGTAACTTTCTTAAGAAGATATCAAATTAAAAAAGCATTACCTATGTTAACGAACCTTCAATATGAAATTTCGAGCACTGAAACAAAGTTGAAATCTACCATATTTTTAGCTGGAGATCAATTATTAAATGGCTCTCTAAATGCCGCGATGATCGCTGGCGAAAGAGCAGCAATGGGTGTAATACAAACTTTAGAAGATGGTTTAATTGTAGATGAATTAACATCTGAATATTCTTCATAAAAATTCTGGTTTATTTATCTAAAAATTAGCCTAAATATGGGCTAAATATGGGCTAAAAGAAATGTTTTTTAATATTACTTTTAAGTAAAACTAATAATCATGATGAATAAAGTCCTTATTTTTTTAGCTTTTTTAATTAGTTTTTCACTCTTTTCACAGAATGCATTTAAAGTTAAAATAAACAATATTAAAGAAGGAGATTCTATTCTCATAATTGTACAAAAATCTTCAGATGTATTGCTAAAAAAGTGGGCAAACTATAACAATACGGAAACGTCTGTTGTAAATTTTGATCTTACAGATGGCCAATGGGCCATTAAATTAGATGCAACAGGGTATACTTATCCATCTCAACAAGTAGTAACATTGCCAGCAGATATTAGCGTAACTTTTGCACTAACAGGTCTTACAGATGCTGATTATGATTATACTTGGGAGGATGACGGAAGTGCTGCTGGTCATGCAACGCAAAGATATGTTAATGAGCCTGCAAAAATTCTTGTTTTAAGTGACTCTATAGCAGTGCCCGACGATTTTTCTGCGGTAAAACTAAGAACTGAATATGGTGTAATCTTATCAGACTCTATACAGCCTTGGTCGAATGAAGATAGTTATCGTCTCTATAAAATGTTTTCAAATTTACCTTACGGAAAATACGGTGAAGGAAATGGTCTAGATTATGAAACTGGTGAAAATATACGTGGAGTATTTATGCTTACAGATTTAGAACAAGACAACGATCTTTCTATTGATAATTCTAACCAAATACCCTATGCGACAGTGAGTCAGAGTGCATTTGTTTACGCTGAGCCACAAATTGTAACTATTGATGGAATTCGAGGAAAGTTCTTCTCTAAAAGATTGTACCATACAGTGGTTAATTTTATAACTGATTTTGCAAATAATGATGAAGTGGTCAGTTGGCTCGCTAATGAACGTTTTGGGATTAAATTTATGAAGGTAGATCAAGAAACCGAGGATTTAATGAATGAAGATCAAAGTAACTTTCAAGAATTTTTTAAATCCGAAAAACTTGAAATACTAGCCATGTTTGAAGAACTCCCTGAAGGTTTTCATAAACAGGAAGGATTGAAATACTTAGTAAGAAGAATTAACGGACAAGACAATCCTAAATACCCGGATGCAGCTGCAATTGCATGGGCTGGATTTAACACAATAGAATTCATGTCTAAAGCATTTAATGGTGGTAACATTAATGATTCTCGTAGATTAATTTTACACGAAAAAGCACATTTTTTATGGGCTTATACCTTTGATCAAGAACTAAAAGATGATTGGGCTGATCTTGGAGATTGGTTTGAAGACCCAACCTCTGCAAGTGGTTGGTCTACGACAAATACCACTGAATCAGTATCCGCTTATGCACACTTGAAAAGTCCAAATGAAGATTTAGCTGAATCAATTGCATTTTATTTAACCAATCCAGATGCACTTTTATCTGTTTCGGTTCGTAAATACGAATTTGTTAGAGATCGGATCATGCATGGTACGCGATACGTTGCTCAAATTAGAGAAGATTTAACATTTACAGTTTATAATTTATTTCCGGATTACACCTATCCAGGTAAAGTAACTAAAATAGAATTACAAGTAGAAGGAGGCTCGGAAGAAGACAAAGTAGTAACTATAAGAGCTAGTTTGCATTCAGATACTAAAGATCCTACTATAGACGGAGCAAGCGTTGCTTATTTAAGGTTTGCATCTAGTATTGGAACCATACATGATTTACGTCTATATCCTGAAAATGGACAAGCACAAGATTCTGTTTTAATCGGAACTACTAATTTTAGCATGCTAGAGAAAAGCGGCTATTGGAGTTTAGTTTCTTTTAGTGTTACAGACCCTGTTGGAAATAAGCGCTATGAGAATAGCTCTACCATAGGAATGAAATTATATATAGAAAACCCTTTAGAAGATATTCTACCGCCTGCATATAACTATGACTATGCCTATGAAATTGTTACCGATAAATTTATAACAGGAGGTAATTCTGGAACTATTAGTGAAGATGGAGAAGAAATGAGGGCGCTAAAATTTAATTTTTCACATTATGATGCAAGTCCAACAAGTAGAGGATATGCGAGGTTAATTGTACCTAACGACAATGACGAGGAAGTTTACGAAAGAGATATTCAAGGACCCGCAACAATAGATTCAGAAAAAAATATGGATAATGGATTTAATTCTGATAAACATTTTGAAATGTATTTGTTATTATATGATTATTTACAGTCCGGTTATTATTCTACTACGTATTCATTCGTTACGGATATAGCAGGAAATACTGGCAGAACATACCATGTAAAAGACACAGCAGATTTTATTATTTCTGAGAAAAATAAATTTAAATTATTTAAAGAAGTAAGAGATAGTATTTATATAGAAACCTTGTACCCAGATTTTCTTAAACCTGAAATAGACATTAATAATATCTCTATTTCAGCAGAACCAACCAACCCGCAAGCGCCAAACGGAGAAACACGAGTAAATATATCGATATTAGCTCGGGACCTCTCTGATTTTGAAGGACGAGAAGCAGGTATTTCTGGTGTTAGCTTTACTCTTAGAGACCCTTTAGGAGGTGTTCATGGGTATCAATCGGGTAACGGAACTATGAATGATCCTTTTAACGGAAATCAAGATCCAGAAAACAATAATAATTGGGAAGTTTATAATTTTGATTTATTGTTACCGCAAGGTTCGCCACCTGGCCAATGGGGGATGGCATCAGCATATGTTAAAGATAAAGCCGGTAATTGGGAAGAATATTCTTTTGTAGAATATGTTCGTTTCGATATTATAGAGTCTGATATAGAATTAACAGTCCCTTTAGAGGTAGAGATTACAGATAAAGTGGTGAACACCTATAATGTAGACAATATAACAGCCTCTATGAGCTGCGAACCATGTGAAGGCCTTAATTATGTATATACTATTTATAGTCTTATGGGAGGTAATGTTGCAAGAGGAGAAGGTGTTTTTGAAAGTGATAGCATTTCAGTAAATACAATAAATACAACAGGGGTTTTAGACGGTATTATAAAGTTAACGGTACAAGTGACTGATACTGAAGATAAATTAATTGCAACAAAAACGGCTGAATATACCAAAGATACCGTGCTGCCAAATTCTTATTATAGCCAGTCTAATTTAGAGAATGACGGAACAAGTTCATTAGATGATTTTGTTATAGCTGTGGTAGTAGAATCTGTAGATATCGGTGGTAGTTATGAATTAGGAATTAACAGTACCAGTTCTTCTAAAACTACAACAACTGAAACTGAATTAGAGATAACAGGAGAACTTGCTAGTGAAACCAATACTTTAGAAAATATAGCACTTTCTGACTTAGTAGACGGTGATTATAAGTTTGAATTAACCATAACTGACCCAAATGGAAACGAAGGAAATCCAGAGATTTTGTATTACAGAAAGGAAGCGAATTCAATTACTTTAATTGGTAGTGCGTTAAGTTTAGTTTCATATTTATCTAACACTAATTTTTACATCTCTCCGAATCCTGTAGCTTCAGAATTAAATATTAAAACTACCAAAGGTTTAATACTTGATAAAATTTCAATTTATGATATAACAGGTAGAAAAATATTTAGTTCAGTAAGTAAAGAACAGCAACCAAACATTTCTATAAATTTAGAAGGCCTTAGTAAAGGGGTTTATATATTGAGAGTTTCTTCTAACGAAAATAGCTCTGATTTAAAATTTATAAAAAAATAACCCAATTGAAAAAGGAGATTTAATTTAGTGAAAAAACCTCAACATCTTTAGAATTTAGAAGTTGAGGTTTATTTATGATAATTAAATATCGAAATTCTTAGTAATAATATTCTTTATCTTTCTATTCAATGATTTTAAAGCATTATAGCTGGTGTGTTCTAAAATAATTACAACTAAATCATCTTCTAAATATGTTGTAAGACCAGTACTAAATCCGTTCCATTTACCATAATGGTAAATACTGTTTTTATCTTTAGTATCTATTCTAAAACCAAAGCCATAAGGCACTTTTCTACCGTAGATTGTTTCTCCTTTAGTAAACATAAGCGCTAGTGACTCTTTTGTGAGCAGATTTCCTGAATTTAATCCCTGTGTCCATTTAAACAAATCTTCTGCTGTTGTATATACATTTTTATCACCAACAATAGCATCATTTACTGTACTAGGAATTTTAACATGCCTCCATCCTCTGTGCAATCGATACCCATCTAATTGATTGTCTCTAATAGAATCATTTTCAAAACTGTATACATAAGAATTTTTCATTTGTAGTGGTTCAAAAATATTTTGTTTTAGAAAATAGCTAAAAGAGGTTCCAGAAATTTTTTCAACAATCGAAGCAAGTACAAAATAACCTGTATTAGAATAATCAAAATTACGACCAGGTTTAAAGAATCGCTGCACATTGCTTGTTGTTAGCAATTCCATCATCTCATTATTAGAGGGTGCCTTTGTCTGCTGCCACTTATGCTCTGCAATCCAGAAATACTTGGGTAAGCCACCAGTATGAGTTAAAAGGGTTTTAATAGTTACTGCTTTGTATGGGAAATTAGGAAAATATGTATTTACAGTATCTGTAAGCTTTAATTGATTTCTTTGCTGTAACAGCATAATAGCCGCTGCAGTAAACTGCTTACTTACCGAAGCTAATTGAAATACAGATTCCTTATTTAAGAGCGTTTTCTTTTTAAAATCGGCTGTCCCTATCTGATTCTGATAAACTATTTTTTTATTTTTCGCTACTAATACTGCACCGTGAAAATCATGTCTTTTATGAATGCGTTTTAAAAGAGAGTCTAATTTAGAACGCACTTTTGTTGTAGCCTTTTTAGGATAATGCACTACTAAATTAACAGGGACTTCTTCTAACTGCTCAGGAAGTAATTGTTCTGTTTCGACTGCTGTATCTTTTGATGAAGAAGTATTAGCTATGAATGATAAAATACCTAAAAAAAATAGGAATGCGAAGAATAGTAGTTGAGGTATTTTTTTTGAGTACAATTATCTAAGTTTAATATGCAATTTAGCAATCCTTTCTAGATATTCAATACGTTACTTGTCATTTATATTAATAGAATACCAGTATAACTTTCAAAAAAACCTTTAACAGACTCCATAAATTTATACAAAAAAAGTTACCCCGTTTGGATCGATATCTGCTAATATTACAATCGATAACGTAATTATCAATCCTAAAATACCACAAATAAATAGAACTCCAAACATATCCAACATTTTTCGTTGTTTTGGGAGTAGATTGTGCTTTAATTTATGTTTTATTATCATTGTTTTACTAAATGCTAATTATTTTAAGTTTTTGTAATTTTTGTATATAATTTGTATATAATTTGTATATAATTTGTATATAATTTGTATATAATTTGTAATATTTGAATTCTTATTGTAACGGACGACTAAATTAAATAATTAATTTGTTTTCACAAAACAAAAAAGGAACAAATAATTTATAATGGAAATTGAATGATTTTAAACTATTATCAATTAACTCAACTATTTTCTCTTAAAAATATTAAATCCTATTTAAGAAATTAGTACAAGTTTAGTACTTTTATTAAATGGAGTTAAAATTAAAATAAATTACAGAAAAGAAAAGTTTATAATCTTATAAGGGAACCGCAATAAAATCTAAAGCTATATTGTCAAAAAAAATTATTGACTTAGATTTATTAAACCTGAATTTGCGCGAAGCACTAAATATGTTTAATTCAACAGACAAAAGTGTAGATGAAAAGAATAAGTACTGGAAAAATTTCATTATTAAGTTTAATGAAAACAATGAATATTTCTCTAAGAACCTTATTAAAAAATACCCAAAATTAACTTCTAGAGATCTCGAGTTCTGTATGCTATTAAATTTTACCATGCATGAGATTTTTCAAATTTTAAGCATTCAATACCGCAGTGTTGTTATAAAAAAAGGGCGTCTTAAAAGAAAACTTAATTTAGATAGTAAAGAGAGTATCGAGCGATATTTATTACAAGATCAGTAAGAGCTTGTTATTAATTAATAAACCAATCATTCTTATAAAAAATGATTGGTTTATGTAAGTGACTCCAGCAGGGCTCGAACCTGCAACCGTCAGGGTCGAAACCTGATATTCTATCCAGTTGAACTATGGAGCCATAATTATATTTAAAAAATTAATTCATCAACAACTTCTTTACCAAAGTAGAAATTACTTTACCATCTGCCTGCCCAGAAAGGGCATTAGAAACAACACCCATTACTTTACCCATATCCTTCATACCTAAAGCACCTAGTTTTTTGATTGTTGAAGCCACAACCTTTTCAATTTCCTCTTCAGATAAAGCTGCTGGTAAAAACTGTTCTAAAACAGCTATTTCTGCCAATTCTGGATCTGCTAAATCTTGTCTATTTTGTGTTATAAAAATAGCTGCGCTATCTTTTCTTTGCTTTACTTGTTTCTGTATAATTTTGAGTTCTTGATCTAGCGTAATTTCTGACTGAACACCCGTTGCTGTTTTGGCTAATAAAAAGGCAGATTTAACTGCTCTTAAAGCTTGTAAAGCAACAGTATCCTTTGCCTTCATTGCTTCCTTCATTTTATCCATTACTTCTTTTTGCAAACTCATGTTTTCTTATTTTAATTAATTATTTTTTTGTTTTTCTTAAATATAAAACATTTTTACTATAATCTATAAATGCTTTTCCCCTTCGCAAAATATCTGCACCAATAATACCGTCTACTTCCTTTGCATTGTGATCCGTTAAAGCAGTATTTACATGCGATAGATCAAACAATACTAAATGGAGTTTATGAGTGTTCCATTTTCCAATTTTTAAAATATTGTTTTTAGAAAGTTGGGTCTCCATATCGGTTGCACCTGCTCCTGCTGCTTTTGTATCACTCTCTTCGGCAATCAGTTTAAAATTATCTATGCCATTAAAATCTACACACGAATTAGAAGCACCTGTATCTAAAATAAAGCGACCTTTTACTCCGTTAATTTTTGCTTTTAATTCTAAATGATTTGTTGCTATTCTTTTTAAAGGAATTTTAATATATTTTTTCTCCTTTAAAATTTTCTCTAAACGCTTCATATCAATTTATAAGAATCCAAAAATACAATATATATCATTCAGAAAATACTAACGCTTTAAAATTTCTTGTAACTTTTCAAGATACAATTTAGTGTTTCGAATGTTATGATGTGTGCCGCCATCTATTTCAATAAATCTATTCTCTATAGACGCGTTTAATGCTAACAATCTTTTAGAATCTTGAAAGGAAGTAGTCTTGTCTATATTGCCATGAAAAACAGTAATTGGTGAGGTTACCTTTACAATATCTAAGTCTGTTCTAAACTTATATTTTAATAAGAAGATTGGAGCAAATTTTGAATAAAATTTCACTGCTTTTACAAAATTGAAAAATGGCGCTTCTAAAATTAATTCTTTTGGCCTATTTGTAGCTGCAATTCTAGCAGCGAATGTGCTTCCTAAAGAAAAACCATACACAACTATATTTTCTTCTTTAAAAGCACTTTTTAAATAGTCATACATTAGCAAGGCATCACTATACATTCTTGTTTCATTGAAACATCCTGTACTTTTGCCATATTTTCGATAATCAAAAACAACAACTTCATAATTATAGTCTAAAAAAAAAAAAACTTTTGCCCCCCACTTTTCTATATTTCCTGAATTACCATGACAGAATAATACAACACCTTTTGGATTTTCTAATTTAAAATGCAGCGCATTTATCTCTTGATCATCTTCTGTTTTTAGAAAAATCTCTTGAAAATTATTTGAAAATTTAAATGGAAATGCTCTTTGTAACTTTTTCCCATTCAAAAAAATCAACCGCTCCTGATAGCAATAAAGAAAAACACCAATTATCACTAAAATACTTATTAAAATAAGAAGGTAGAAAAACAAATTCATTGCAATATATTATAGTATAAAACTACTGATTTTTAGTGTATCAAAAAAACCGATTCATTTCTGAATCGGTTTTCTATAATTTAAGATTTCTCAACCCTATTTAAAATAATAAAAGGCCTATCCTCCAAAGTCATCAAAACGTATGTTTTCATCTGCAAGACCAAAGTCTTCTCCCATTTTTTGAACTGCATTGTTCATTAATGGTGGCCCACAGAAATACAATTCGATATCTTCTGGTGATTCATGATGATCTAAATAATTTTGGATTACACAATTGTGAATAAATCCTATAAAACCATCTCCAGTTTCATCACTAATATCTTTCTTTACTTTCCAATTATCTACTTCTAAAGGATCTGATAATGCGATGTAAAATTTAAAATTAGGAAAATCTTTTTCTAAAGCTCTAAAGTGTTCTAAGTAGAATAATTCTGCTTTCGAACGACCACCATACCAGTAACTTACTTTTCTACCAGTTTTTAAGGTTCTGAATAAATGGTACAAATGAGACCTCATTGGTGCCATACCTGCTCCACCACCTACATATAACATTTCTGCTTCAGATTCATTAATGAAGAATTCTCCATAAGGTCCTGAAATTACACATTTATCACCTTTCTTTAAACCAAATATATACGAAGAAGCAACTCCAGGATTTACATCCATCCAGCCACCTTTTGCTCTATCGAACGGAGGTGTTGCTATACGCACATTTAACATGATTTCTCTTCCTTCTGCAGGATAAGAAGCCATAGAATATGCTCTTTCTATCGTTTCTTTGTTTTTCATTACTAATGGTCTCAGTTTAAACTTGTCCCATTCTGCTTTAAACTTATCTGGCGTATCGTGCTCTTCTGGATGCGCTGTAATATCCATCTCTGCAAACTTTACTTCACAAGGAGGTATTTCAATTTGAATATATCCACCTGCTTTGTAACCCATATCTGCAGGAATTTCCACAACAAATTCCTTAATAAAAGAGGCTACATTGTAATTTCTAACAACAACTGCATCCCATTTCTTAATCCCAAAAACCTCTTCTGGAATAGAAATATTCATATTTTGCTTTACCTTAACCTGGCAAGCTAAACGTGCACCACTTTTTAGTTCTTTTCTAGAAAAGTGTGGTAATTCTGTTGGCAAAGCTTCACCTCCACCTTCGTTTACATGACATTCGCATTGAATACATGTTCCACCACCACCACAAGCAGATGGTAAGAAAATTTTGTTACTCCCTAAAGTTGATAACAACGTCTCTCCTGAAGCTACTTCAATTTCTCTTTCGCCATTAATCATAATGGTTACTGGACCCGATGGTGATAATTTCTGTTTTACAAACAATAGCAACGTTACCAATAACAGCGTTATTAATAAAAAGGCTGCAACTGTAGCGATCACTGTTCCTGACGTTCCTGCGGCTAAAATCATATTATTTTATAGTTTTAGTATTATTTGCTATTTCTTCTTTTTTTACTTTTTCTTGTACTTTTTCGATAACAACTTCAGGCGCTACAGCTGGCTTCACTTCTTCGTCTCCACCCGTTAACATTCCACCAAAACTCATAAAACCGATGGCCATTAGTCCTGTAATAATAAACGTAATTCCTAAACCTCTTAATGCCGGTGGAACACTTGAATATCTGATTTTCTCACGAATTGCAGCAATTGCTAAAATTGCTAAAAACCAACCAATTCCAGAACCAACTCCATAAGTTAATGCCAAACCTAAAGAAGGAATTTCTCTAGATTGCATAAATAAACTTCCCCCTAAAATAGCACAATTTACTGCTATTAAAGGTAAGAAAATACCCAGAGAATTATACAATGAAGGTGAGAATTTTTCAACAATTATTTCTACCAATTGTACCATAGTTGCTATGGTTGCTATAAACATAATAAAAGACAAGAAGCTTAAATCGTAATCTGCATATTCTGGACCTAACCAAACCAATGCACCGTCTTTTAAGATATACTGATCTAACAACCAGTTTAAAGGCACAGTGACTGCTAATACAAAAATTACTGCAGCTCCTAAACCTACAGCAGTGGCCACTTTCTTAGATACCGCAAGGTAAGAACACATTCCTAAGAAGGTTGCAAATACCATGTTGTCTATAAATATCGACTTGAAAAATAATTCTATATGTTCCATATGTTTTTTAGTTTTCAGTATTCAGTTTCAGTTTGCATCCAACTGCAAACTGCGACTGAAAACTGTTTACTTTTTCTAGTTTTCTTCTATTAATGATGTATTTCTGCTACGTTGTATCCAGATAAGAATACCAACTACAATTAATGCCATTGGTGATAATAACATAAATCCGTTATTCTCATATCCTATTGCGTATAACCCTGTTTTTTCTATTGGATCTCCTAAAACTTTAAAACCTAATAAAGTACCAGAACCTAAAAGCTCTCTAAAGAAACCAACTGCGATTAAAATGACACCATATCCAACTGCATTTCCTATTCCATCTAAGAAAGCTCTCCAAGGTCCATTTCCTAAAGCAAAGGCTTCAAAACGACCCATGATAATACAGTTTGTAATAATTAACCCTACAAAAACCGAGAGTGTTTTACTTAATTCATAAGCAAATGCTTTTAGTACTAAATCTACAATAATTACTAAAGTAGCAACTACAATTAACTGTACAATAATTCGAATTTTCGAAGGTATAATATTTCTCATTAAAGAAATAACTACGTTTCCTAAACCTAATACAAATAGCACAGATACTGCCATTACAATAGAAGCTTTTAATTCTGCTGTAATTGCTAAAGCAGAACAAATACCTAGTACTTGTATAGTAATTGGATTGTTATCTGCTAATGGGTCTGTAAGTAATGCTGCGTCTCTTTTTGATAAAAGTCCCATAAATTATTTTTTTAAATTTTTAAAGTAAGGCACATATAATGATAAATCTTTCTTTATCATGGCAGAAACACCGTCACCAGTAATTGTTGCACCAGCAATTGCGTCTACTTCGTAATCTGTTTTATCTTCATTAACTGCATCGTTATTCCCCTTTTTTACGGTAATTCCCTTGAATACTCCATCTTCTGTCATTAGGTGTTCTCCAATAAAATCATCCATAAAATAACGTTGTTTTATATTGGCTCCTAAGCCTGGCGTTTCTCCTTTATGATCAAAATAAGCACCTTGTACTACCATATTTTCATCCATAGAAACATATCCCCAAATTGCATCCCAAAGACCTTTTCCTCTAATTGGTGCTACGTAAAATGTTTTACCTTCTTTTTCTCCAACAAATAAAGGCAACTTTCTTACTTTACCATCTTTTGCATTTGCTTGTTGTTTTTTAACATCAATTAAATATGCATCTTGACTTTCAGAAATTTTGTTTCCTTCTAAAACCAATTGTTTTTTGATGTATTTCTTAAATTCTGCACCTGCAACTTTTGTAGAAACAAAGTTTGCATTAGAGGCATCATTTTCATTTACACCCATCGCATACAAAATATTTTGTTGCTTTTCTATTCTCTCGTTTTCTTTGATTGCAGGCTTTAAAGACGATGCTAAAAAGGCTAACAAAGAACCAACAACGAATACCATTATTACAGCAAACATCATTGTATATCCATTACTATCTGTTCTCTTACTCATAATTAGGCAGTTTTAACTTTAGTACGATTTAATCTTTTCTTTACGTTTCCTTGAACCACATAATGGTCTATTGTTGGTGCAAACACATTCATTAACAAAATTGCTAAGAATACACCTTCTGGGTATGCTGGATTAAATACACGAATCATAATTGAAATAAAACCAATTAAGAAACCATAAATCCATTTTCCTTTATTTGTTTGTGAACCAGTAACCGGATCTGTAGCCATAAAAACAGCTCCAAATGCCAAACCACCAATTGTTAAGTGTTCCCACCAAACGGTATTCATTAAACCATAAAACTTGCTAGATTCTGTAATAATATCTGCGGCGACCACTTGGTTAAATATTAAACCCATAACCGCTGCCCCTACAAATGCTGAAAGTATAATTCTCCAACTTCCAATTTTTGTAAAAATTAAAATAGCAGCTCCTATCAATATTAAAAAGGTAGAAGTTTCTCCTACAGAACCCGGAATGAATCCCATAAACTTATCGAATGTAGAATATAATTCATTTGCTCTATCACCGTAAGTAGTTACAATATCTGCAGCACCATTTGCGCCTTTAACGGTTAACTCTTGGCCAGATTTAGCATAGTACCCTAACATGGTTTCTCCAGAAATAGCATCTGCTTCATTCATGTTTACCGCATCGTATACCCAAACCTTATCTCCAGACATCCAAGTTGGATATGCAAAAAACAAGAATGCTCTAATGGTTAGAGCCGGATTTAAAATATTCATTCCTGTTCCTCCAAATACTTCTTTACCAATTACAACTCCAAAGACAACTGCAACTGACAACATCCATAATGGTGTATCTACAGGTACAATTAATGGAACTAACATTCCTGTTACTAAATATCCTTCTTCAACTTCGTGCCCTTTTATAACTGCAAAAATAAATTCTACTAAAAGACCAACTCCGTATGAAACAATTACTAATGGCAATACTTTTACAATTCCAATCCATAGATTGTCAAACGTAAAAAAATTAGCTAATACGTCTGCTCTTAAAGAGTTGTCGATAGCTGCGTAATGTTGATAACCTGCATTGAACATTCCAAAAAGCAAACAAGGTATTAAAGCCATAATTACAATATTCATTGTACGCTTTAAATCGTCTGCTGCCTTAATATGAGTTCCTCCTGCATGAGTAACTTCATTTGGTAAATATAAAAAAGTATGGATTGCGTTAAACGCAGGTGCCATTTTGGTTCCTTTATATTTCTCTTTTAAATTGTGTAAGTTTTGTTTTAAGCTCATAATCTTATCCTAATTCTTCTCTCATTAAATCTAAACCTTCGCGAATTATCTTTTGGTGAGGTTGTTTAGATACACAAACAAATTCTGTTAAAGCAAAATCTTCTGGTGCAACTTCATAACCTCCTAAAGCTTCCATTTCATCTAAATCTTTATACATAAATGCTTTTAATAATTGCATCGGATAAATATCTAAAGGAAACACCTCTTCATAAGAACCTGTTACTACAAAAGCTCTATGCTCACCATTTGTATTGGTGTTTAAGTCATATTTTTTCTTTGGTGTTAACCAAGAAAAAGTCAATGCTCTAGAAGTAGATATTTTATTGAAAATTGGTTTGTTCCATCCAAAAAATTCATAATCATCTCCTTCTGGTATTGCTGTTATTTGATTGTCATAATAACCCAAAAACTCTTCTACTTTTACTTCCTTTCCAGAAAGTACGTTTCCGCTGATAATTCTTGTATTGTCATCGTTTAGGTTATTTGCAGTTACATCTGCAATTGCAGCTCCTGAGATTGCAGTTACATATGCTGGCTTACTAAACTGAGAACCTGTTAAAGCAATTGTTCTGCTCACATTTAGTTTTCCAGTTAAAAGCAACTCACCAATAACCACTAAATCTTGTGGTGTAATTACCCAAACAACTTCACCTTTATTAATAGGGTCTAATTTTGCTATTTGCGTACCTACATTTCCTGATGGATGTGGCCCTGAAACCTTGTGTAATTCTATTCCTTTTAAATTAGCCAAAGGAGAAGTAGTATTTGCCCCAACCGAGACATGCACTAAACCTTCTGTTAATTTAGAAACAGCTGTTATTGCCGCTTGCAATTCTGCTTCCTTTCCTGCTAAAGTATATTCTAAATCAGCTGCTAAAGGTGCACTTGCATAGGCAGAAATAAAAATTGCTTTTGGTGCTTGATTCGGATTTGCAACAACATCATATGGACGTTGCTTTACAAATGGCCAACAACCTGAAGCAAATAAATGATTCTTAACCTCTTCTGCAGACATTGCATCTGCGTCTTTAGCTCCAAAATCTTTATAAACTTGCGTTGCATCTGCCGCAATTTTTACTGCTAATACTTTTCTTCTTGCTCCGCGTATTACCTCTGTAACTTT
The DNA here is from genome assembly GCA_006383075.2 of Kordia sp. TARA_039_SRF. GTDB lineage: Bacteria > Bacteroidota > Bacteroidia > Flavobacteriales > Flavobacteriaceae > Kordia. The sequence continues at coordinate 2,584 of SMNH02000017.1, read as the reverse complement.
ACCAGAAACAGGACTTGGAAATAAAATACGTTCGTCACTTTTTGAATAAAAAAGTGTGTCTCCTGCTTTTACCTCTGCTCCTTCTTTAGCTACAAGTTTAGGCGTAATTCCGTGAAAATCTTCTGGCTTTACCGCATAAACACTACTTTGAGAACTGTTAGTAGTCTTTTTTTCTGCAACGCCAACAAGCTTAATATCTAAGCCTTTTTTAATACGAATGTCTTTTGACATAGTAAATTGTAATGTTTAGTTATCTAAAAAAATCATGCAAATTTAAAGATTTTGTGAATGAAGACTGATATAATTAACACTTAATATTGGTTAAATTTACTTATTTATATCTATTCTAAATAGTTTTATTTTGGAAAGCAAAACACCATTTTCCAAAATAAATAATAAGTATTACTAAAGCCTTAGAAATGGTCTCTTAAAAAATCATATTCTGTAAATTTAAGGCCATTTTATCTTGAATAAGATATTTATAATAAAAACAGTTATCTTATTTGTAAAGAACTATGTATCTATTAATTTTCTTATTTTTGATAAATATCTATAACAAAAAAATGCAAAAAAAAATAACTTGTCTTTTATTGCTTTTAATTACTTCTTTAAATGCACAAAACATAAAAACCATTCAACTAAGACCGCTACAAGAAAATAGTTTTTCTTCAATTGTGCCTTTGGGAACTATTTTAGAATTGTCTTTTGATGATTTAGATGCAGTTAGTAAAGAATACCAATATAAAATAGAACACATGACACATGATTGGCAAAAAAGTAGATTGCTTTCGAGTCAGTTTATAAATGGTTTTGACCAAAATACCATTATTAATGTAACCAATTCTTTTAATACACTGCAAAATTATAGTCATTATTCTGTTAGAATACCAAATATAAATACTGTAATTACCAAAAGCGGTAATTATCTTTTATCTGTTTTAAACATCTATGATGATGTTGTGTTCGCAAGAAGATTTGTATTGTATGAAAAAAAGACAACAATAGGAGTTGCTGTAGATAGAAGTAGAAATATAAAAACAGTAAAAACACAACAAACTGTTCAGTTCTCCATAAATCACCCAAGTATTAGAATAAACAATCCAAGCCAAGAAATACATGTTGCTATTATTAAAAATAATAATTGGAATGAAATTATAAACAACATACAACCTACGTTTTTTAAACCCAATCAACTTTTATATACGTACACAAATAAGACAAATTTTTGGGGAGGAAATGAATATCTAAATTTTGACAGTAAAATTATTAGAAATAAAAGTTTAAACATTGTAAAAATAACAAAAGAAGATGTTTACAACCATTATCTATACCCGTTTACCTTTAATAAGTTTGCTAAGTACACGTATAGCCCCGATATTAATGGCCAATTTGCAATAAGAACATTAGAAGGTAATGATAACAATACAGAAGCTGATTATGCCTTAATGCATTTCACTATAGAAGTAAACGCACCGTTTAAAGAAAAAGAAGTATATGTTTATGGTGCTTTTAATGACTTTTCTATTTCTAACGAAAATAAGATGAATTATAACTCTAAAAACCAAACCTATACTGCAAAAATTTCACTTAAACAAGGTTTTTATAATTACACTTTTGCTACAATTGGCAGAGACAAGGTGGTAAACACAAATGAAATTACTGGTACTTTCTTCCAAACTGAGAATGCATACACCGTGCTTATATATTATAAACCTAATGGCGGCTTATATGACCGTGTTATTGGAGTTGGCCAAGGGTATTTCAATCAAAATAGATAATTAGAAATTTGATTTGTAAATACAAATCAAAAAAGCTATATTTACTTACATATGATTCAACAAATTACTAAAGGCATAAAAATATCTGTAGAAACAAACTATAACGGCACCAGTTATAGGAATAATAAACTGTACTATATTTTTTCGTATACCATCTCAATAGAGAACAGAAGTTTAGAAACCGTAAAGTTGACGGATAGATTCTGGACAATTTATGACTCTTTAAACGGAACAGAAATTGTAAGTGGAGAGGGTGTTGTTGGCCAAACACCAACCTTATTACCAGATGATAATTACACATACAAATCTGGTTGTTTTTTAGAATCTAACCTTGGTGCAATGAAGGGTTTTTACACGATGATTAATTTAGAAACCTACGAGCAATTTAAAGTATATACACCTAATTTTCAACTAATAACACCCGTATTATTAAATTAATAAAGCCTAAAAAAAAAGTCGCTAAAATTAAAGACCCTGCATGTTTAAATTGTGGACACCCATTTCGCGGACAGGAAAAATACTGCCCAGATTGTGGACAAGCAAATAAGGGAAATAAAATAACTTTTGGTAATTTTATTTATGAAATTTTCAATGGATTATTTAGTTTTGATACAAAATTTTGGAGAACTTTAATTCCTCTTTTAACAAGCCCTGGTAAAATAACTAAAGATTATAAAGAAGGTAAAAGGAGTAGGTACTCAAATCCTTTTCGTTTTTATATTACCGCTTCAATTATTTTTTTCATTGTTTTAGGTTTTTCTAATGGATTTGACAAATACCAAGACTTAACAAGCACAGCTGTTAAA
>SMNH02000016.1 GCA_006383075.2 Kordia sp. TARA_039_SRF | reverse complement strand
AAAGATTCCGATACCGTCGTTGTCTGTGTCGCAGTATTCTAGTGGAGTTGCTGGGAAGACTGCTGGAGTATCATTGATATTCACTGTAAGCTGAGTTACAATATGACAGCCTGTATTGATATCTTCTACACGTACCGAAACAGTGTAAGTTGTTGGTGAGCCTGTGTTTTCATATGGCATCGTAAGCGCATTGACATCATTGTCTGCATCTGCATCGGTAAGGTGATACGAAACATTTAAATCTGGATTCGACAGAGTGATTTCATCATTTTTAACCGTTAAATCCGTTGGTGCTACGCCATCAGCAGTTTCATCATCGCAGGCTTCTAAGTCTGTTGGTGTTGCGATTACTGGTAATGGTTCTACTTGTAATTCAAAGCTTCCTGTTTGAATACAACCTAGTGGATTTACTGCGCGTACGTGAACAATATCTCCATCTGTACCATTGATTGGCATGGTGATTTCATTGGTATTGTTTTCTGCATCTAGTGCTGTTGGGTGATAGGTAATCGTTAGTCCTACTTGTCCGTTTTCAACTACTGTGGTATGCGTAGATAAATCAAACATCTCTATGTTGTCTCCTGGATTGTTAAAGTCGCAGGCAATCATCGGTGGGATGTTGTCTAAGTTTGGTAGTGGATTGGTGATTAAGGTCACTTGCACCACATCAAAACAGCCGGTTATATTGTCTACCACTTGCGCGTAGATGATTTGCAAGTTCGCCATGTTGGTGGTATACATCGTTGGCAGCGGCGTAGTAAGTGCTGGAGTTTCATAGTAGGTTACCGTTGCGGTTCCTGCTAGCGTGCCGAGGATTTCTGTATCTAAGGTAGATAAGTCAAAGGTTCCTAGTCCGTCCGTGTCATTGCCATTGGTATCGTCACAAACACTGTAATCCGATGGTGTGGTAGCCGTCACTGCTGGATTGATTTGAATGTCTACCTGTGAAGTGGTAAAACAGCCTGTAACATCATTTTCGATTCGAATGTAGATAGTTTCTCCTGTATCTGCTACCATATTGGTGTATGGCGAGGTAAGTGGCGTTCCTGTGCCCGCTTGTGCATCTGCTGGTGTTAGATAGTAACTAATGGTCATAGCATCCGTAGAGGTTTGACCTGCTAGAATTTCTGCATCAGCATCTGTCAGGGTAAAGTCAGCAAAACCATCGGCATCATCATCACATTCCTCTATCGTGGCTGGTAGTACCGCTACAGGTAATTCATTTACAATTAAGTCAAATTCTGTAATCGCAAAACAGTCGTTGCCTGGCTCTGTACTATCAATACGAACGTGAATCGTCTCTCCGCCACTACTAGTGTAGGGACTTGTAAGAGGTGCCGCATCTGCTTGTGCATCTGCTTGACTGTTATGGAAGGTAATGTTAAAATCCGCTGGGTTTTGTCCGCCTAAAATAGCCACTTCTTGCGTGCTAAAGTCAAAGTCTTCCGTGCCATTGCCATCTGCATCACACACAACCATATCCATTGGTTCGTTGGCGATTGGTTGTACGTTTAATCGAATGTCAAATTGGGTGGTGTCATTGCAAGAAGGATTTGCATTGTTTTCTATACGAACATAAATCGTCTGTGTACCCACTGTCGCTGTATAGTTTACTGCTAATGGGTTTGCATCATTTACAGCATCTGCCATGGTTGCATGATACGTAATATCAAAAACTGTCGGGTCTTGCGTTCCCAATACTTGTGTATCAAAACTCGTTAGTACAAAGTCTTCTACTCCATCATTGGTATCATCATCACAAACAACAACATTCGCTACAGGATTTGCTATTGGCAATTGATTTACAACTACATTAAATTGTGTGGTTGACACACAGTTTGTAGTATTGTCCTCTACTCTCACTACAATCACATCAGAAGGATTGATGTTTGTATACATCGTAGGTAGCGGATTTACGTTTGCATCAGCATCAGCGGTACTAGCGTGAAAACTGATTGTGAAATCTGCTGGATTTTGCGTTCCTAAAATGATTGGAATTTGCGTTGATAAGTCAAAAATTTCTTGACCGTCATTTGAAGCATCGTCACAAACAACCATGTCTGGCGCTGTTGTGAGTGTTGGTTCTGAATTTAATATTAAATCGAAAGAAGTTACCGCAAAACACGTTGCACTGTTATTGTCTTGAACTCTGATGTAGATGTCATCTATAGGAGCCGTTGTATTTGTGTAGATACACGGCAGTGGATTCATGTTATTGTCTGCATCTGCTTGTGTATCATGATAGGTTACCGTGTACTCTGCAGGATCTTGCGTTCCAAGTGCTAAGACTGTTTGCGTACATAAGTCAAAATCTTCTATTCCATCATTTCCAATATCACAAAGTACCAAGTCTGGAACTGCGTTGGCAGTTGTATTACCGATGTTTATTGTGAATGATTCTGTTTGAAAACAATCAATTGCAGTCGTTCCAGTGTAGGAGATTCTAATGTAAATTACGTCACCGTCAGTCGCAGTGTATGCTTGTGCTTGTGCATCCGTGAGCGCATTGATTCCTGCATCTGCATCCGCTTGCGACAAATGATAGGTAACTTCCATATCTGTTGTATCGGCTATTGGTGCTAGCACTTGTGCTGTGTTGACCGTTAAATCAAATACTTCAGTGGTGTTATTGGAGCAGTTTGATAAGTTAGATGGTGCACCGTTATTAATTTCTGGTGTTACATCAATACATACAGTTTCAGAATAGGTACATCCTAAATCGTCTGTCATTTCATATGTATAACAATGCTGACCTGGCGTTGTAGGCTGAACCGTAATTACATTTCCTGTCGTATCTGTAATGGAAGCATCTGGCAACCACCCTTCTGAAGCAACGACTGGCGTAAACGATTCATCTGCAGGAAGAATTGAAGGATCAAAATCTAAACTCCAACGGAAGATATATCCGTTATCAATACCTAAATTATCTGTCACTCTAATTGTCCAGTTACCATTTAGTGGACTTCCAATTAAGTCATCAAATCCATTTGAATCTTCTGGAAGGTATGTTCCAGGCTGAAATGCATTTCCTGAACCTAAGTTTGTTGTTGGAGCGTTGTCTAGCGTTACAGTTCCCGAAAGCCCAAAACAATAGTCTGCCCCAATTCCAGGTGCGGTACTTCCGTCGTCAAGTGCTTGTCCTAAAAATGTTCCACCACCCGAATTTGGATATTCTAATAATACAGCTTGTTGTCCATTTGGACTTATAATTACAATTTCTAAATCACCTGTATACGAATGCTCAATATTCAAACAGATTTCTAATATTTCTGAACCTGAAGTTAATACTTGGTCAGAATCAAAACAGTCAACCGCAACAGAGGTTTCATACGAAACACCACTTCCATCTGGTAAAAATGTTTCTCCACTTACAGGCGGCGTACATTCTACAATAAAAGGTGTTGGTGTTACCACTCCTGGAATGGTAGTACTATCTCCGAAACATATAATTGGATCCGTAGGCGTAGTTCCTGTAAAATCGGGTGTTGTAGAAACTCGTACGACTTGATTGATAAGGTTGTCATTTGTACAGTTGTTCGTATCTGTCACGTTTAAATTGACGATATACGCTCCTGGATTTGGAAAGGTATGCGTTACAGATTGTCCGCTGGCAGAGTTTCCATCTCCAAAATCCCATTGGTATTGTGCGCCTGTACCGTCAGAGCTAAATGTAGCGCTTCCGTTAAAGGTTACAGAATCACCTTGACATATTTCAATAATTCCATTTCCATCTGCTGCTGGAACAGAAGAATCTAATTGAGAATTGATTGTTTGACATGGCGTTACACAGGAAATGGTTGCTGCCCAACCAATATTGACACCTGCATTATCTGAGATAAATTCTATGGTAATACATCCAGAAGTATTGGAGTTTGTAGCAATTACAGTTCCTGGAGACGCAGTTCCTGTAAATGAACCAAATTGTGGTGCTGTGGTATCAGGACCGTCATAAATATTCATGAAATCGCTCATGTCTTGCAAAGCAAACGACGTAAATTCTAATTGAACTTTATCGCCTGCGGCATTTGGGCATAATGTCATGACAATATTTTCATCGTTTGAATATTGCCCTGCACCACTTCCTCCTGTATCTAAAAATGTACCTTGACATATATTAAAGGTACCGTTTTCAATAAGAACGTTTTGTCCCAAACAAAAGAATGGTGTTATAATAAGAAGTAAGAGAACTATTTTTTTCATCTCTAGGTGTTTAGTTTTGTAGTTTAGGTTGTGGCTTAATAATAAGGAGATAATCCGTGTTGTCTATTTCATATACTTGATACGAACTAGCATCAAAAAATACGAGTTTATATTTTAGCGGATTGAAGTTGTTGACATCAAAATAAGCATCATGACTTACATTGCTGTTATACGTATCAAACATGCCTTGTGCGGTAATTTTAGGTACTTTTTTCCCTTTCATTTCCGACTTTCGCACAATCTCCATTCGCTCAAGAATTAATTTTTTAAAAGTTCCGTACAAATTTTTGTTGGAGAAAATTACTTTCTGAGCTTGATCTCCATAAACTTCATTGATGAAGTTATCTACTTGATGCGCTTTAAACTTATATGAACCATTGATATTTTGTGCATTCATACTAAGTCCAAAGAAGAGAAACATCATACATACATAGATTTTACGCATAACAGTCGTGTTTGTATTCTAAGGTTATTAATTTTGAAAAGAAGCGTCGCAATTTCTATTAAAAAACACTTCATTCTGCTTACATTATATATAACAACAACACCCGCAAAAAACCGACATTGTGTTAAAAAAATTTTTTTGAAGCGTCGAAAATTAAGAAAATTTTGTGATATTCATGATTCTTTAACACATTTATTTACGGCAGCTTCAACCATATCATATATATTATTTAGCTATCTTTGCAGTCTTGTTAATTTTTGGAAAAAATAAAGTTTCAAATCACAGTGATACCTCGATTTTATATCTTGGTTTTTGATTACCGATTTGTACTATCATTTTTTTTTATAAAGAAATATACAATCAATGAAAATAGATAAAGCGCTTGAAGAAGAAATACAAGCTATGGGAGACGATCATATTATGACCTCTTATGAAACGCCTTTGCGCGAAGATGCTTTTGACTTGAGTGATGATGAAAAGATAGTAAGCATCCGAAAAGATGTGGCGAATATCATGCAAACCTTGGGCTTAGACATGACAGACGATAGCTTGAAAGGAACACCAAATAGAGTCGCTAAAATGTTTGTAAAGGAAATTTTTGGTGGATTGCATCCAGATAGAAGACCAAAAGCTTCTACGTTTGACAATAAATATAAGTACAACGAAATGTTGGTAGAAAAAAACATCACCGTCTACTCTACCTGCGAACATCACTTACTTCCAATTGTTGGTCGCGCACATATTGCTTATATTTCTAATGGAAATGTGGTGGGACTTTCCAAAATGAATCGTATTGTTGATTATTATGCAAAACGTCCACAAGTACAAGAGCGTTTAACGATTCAAGTAGTAAAAGAATTGCAAAAAGTACTCGGAACGGAAGATGTTGCCTGTGTAATTGACGCCAAACATTTATGTGTGAACTCGCGCGGAATCAGAGATATAGAAAGCAGTACTGTAACGGCGGAGTTCGGCGGGAAATTTAAAAATGAAAAAACACGCTTAGAATTCCTAGATTATATTAAATTAGACACTAAATTTTAATTACCATTTTTGATCGCTTATCATGAAATTATATCAAGAACAAGAACTTAAAATATACAATTCCCTCACAAACCAAAAAGAAGTATTTACACCTATTAATGAAGGTCATGTTGGAATGTATGTATGTGGTCCTACCGTATATAGCAATGTGCATTTAGGAAACGTACGCACGTTTATGTCGTTTGATATGATTTTTAGATACTTGCAACATTTAGGTTATAAAGTGCGCTATGTGCGAAATATTACCGATGTTGGGCATTTGGAAAATGATGCTGATGCTGGTGAAGATCGCATTGCTAAAAAAGCACGCCTAGAAGAACTAGAACCTATGGAAATTGTACAACGCTACACGATTGACTTCCATACGATTCTTCAAAAGTTTAACTTTTTGCCGCCAAGCATTGAACCCACTGCGACTGGACATATTATGCAGCAAATTGAAATTGTGCGCACTATTATGGACAAAGGCTTTGCGTATGAAGTCAACGGTTCTGTGTATTTTGATGTGTTAAAATTTAACGAAACCAACGAATACGGAAAGTTAAGCAAACGCAAAGTAGAAGATTTAATTCACAATACACGTGTATTGGATGGGCAGAGCGATAAAAAAAATCCGCAGGATTTTGCTCTTTGGAAACGTGCGGAAGAAAATCATATCATGCATTGGCCGTCACCATGGAGCGAAGGTTTTCCTGGCTGGCACCTAGAATGTACCGCAATGAGCACCAAGTATTTGGGAGACCGATTTGATATTCACGGTGGCGGAATGGACTTAAAATTTCCACATCACGAATGTGAAATTGCACAAAACGAAGCAGCCAAAGGCGTTTCTCCTGTCAATTATTGGATGCATGCCAATATGCTAACGTTGAACGGAAAGAAAATGGCAAAATCAACAGGAAATAATATTTTACCTGGCGAAATTTTTTCTGGAGATAGCGAACATTTATCCAAAGGATTTGCACCAAGTGTAGCGCGTTTCTTTATGATGCAAGCACATTACCGAAGCATTCTCGATTTTAGCAATGATGCATTATTAGCTTCTGAAAAAGGCTTTAACAAGTTGATGGAAGCTATCAAAACGCTAGACACCTTACAACCTGTTGGAGATAAAACAAGTTTCAATCTTTCGGTTTGGAAACGCAATTGTTACGATGCGCTAAATGACGATTTTAATACGCCAATTTTAATTGCAGATTTATTTGAAGCGGTTAAATATATCAATCAGTTAAAAGATGGAAAAGCCACAATTCTACCAGAAAGCTTGGAAGAATTAAAAAAATACATGCACATTTTTGTATTTGAAATTTTAGGATTGGAGCCACAAAACGGAACGTCTGATGAAGGCGATGCACTTTCTGGCGTAGTTGAATTGTTGATTGGCATGCGAAATGAAGCACGCGCCAACAAAGATTTTGCGACTTCTGATAAAATTCGCGACGAACTAGCTGCGTTAGGTATTCAACTGAAAGACGGAAAAGACGGTACTTCATTTTCGCTTTCAAAGTAATTTCATAAACGATTGTCATTAAAAAGATACTCACATATCCTTTTTTATTAATCATCCGTTTTTACCAAACGGCAATTTCTCCGTATACGCCTGCCGCTTGCAGATACGAACCAACCTGTTCACATTATGCCGCAGAAGCACTGAAAAAACACGGGTTGTTTCGTGGTGGTTTTTTAGCCATAAAGCGAATTTTTAGTTGTCATCCTTTTGGCGGAAGCGGATATGATCCTGTTCCTGATGAATTTCCAAAGAAGAAAAAAAAGGAACAACCGAAACATTAACTATCTTTTCAAACTTGCAAAAAACACCATTGCCTGACTTTCAACAAAATGTAATTCCTTAACGATTTGTGTTCTTTGATTTCCGTTTGGTTTACCTATATTTACACTTTATAAATTATACCATTTTATGCACCTACTAAGTATCAACTGGAATCCTAGCGAAGTTTTATTGAATTTAGGTCCAATTCAAATTAGATATTACAGCTTAATGTTTATCATCGCGTTTAGCTTAGGATATTACATTACGAAACGGATTTATGAAAAAGAAGGCATTCCGCTAAAATATTTAGATTCACTGTTTATGTACACAGTGATTGCCACGTTGTTAGGTGCGCGTTTGGGCGAAGTTTTCTTTTACAATTGGGCATATTATCAAGATCATTTAATCGAAATTTTATTACCAATTAAAGCAGATGCCAATGCTACGCTTTTTGGTTTTATAGAAGGGTATAAATTCACAGGTTTTGCAGGATTGGCAAGTCACGGAGCTGCTATCGGAATTATTGTCGCGCTGTATTTATACCGAAGAAAATACCAATACAAAACTTTACTTTGGATTTTAGACAGAGTAGTCATTTCTGTTGCGATTGGCGGTGTTTTTGTGCGAATTGGAAACTTTTTCAATTCTGAAATTGTGGGAACGCTCACCAATTCAGATTTTGGAGTTGTTTTTCAAGCAAAGGGTGAAGCATTACCGCGTCATCCAGCGCAGTTGTATGAAGCAATTTGCTATGTGTTTGTCTTCGCAATTTTATGGTACACGTATTGGAAAACCGACAAAAAACACAAAGACGGATATATTTTCGGGTTGTTTCTAGTCCTACTATGGACCGTGCGTTTCTTCGTAGAATTTGTCAAACAGAATTTGGGTGGATTTGGAGAAACGTTTGGCAATGTGTTAAGCACAGGGCAATGGTTGAGCATTCCGTTTATCATTGCAGGTTTTTATTTTATGTTTAGAAAGACAAATACATCAAACACTGAAACTCCTAAAACCGCAACTTCCTAATGAAAAAGTTATTCTTCTTTTTGTGTATTTCTGTAGCGTTTATTTCGTGTAAAGAAACCGTAAACCCGCAAGTTCAAACCAAAGATATTTCGTTTACCAAAGAAGGCGAATTGACGTTATTGAAAGCTGACGGAACTCCTATTAAAACACTTGATGTAGAGTTTGCCGAAACAGATTATGAACGCCAAACAGGGTTGATGTATCGCAAGTCAATGAAAGATTCTCAATCTATGTTATTCATTTTTAAATCGGCGCTTCCGCAGAATTTTTATATGAAAAACACCTTTATTCCGTTGGATATTATTTACATCGACCAACATAAAAAGATTGTGAGTTTTCAAAAAAACGCCAAACCGTTAAATGAAGAAGGACTACCATCGGAAGTGCCAGCAATGTATGTGCTAGAAATTAAAGCAGGATTGGCAGACGCATGGAGTTTGGAAGTTGGTGACCGTATTTCGTTTCTAAAAAATTAGAACTCCTTTTTACGTAGAGTTTCTTTCTGTTTTTCTTTTTATTTCCACAAAAAGTTATACTCTTTTCACTATATTTATACTTCATCAAAACTTTTTACATATGAGCCTATTACGTTATTTATCGTCTACCATGTTAGAAAAATTTGCAAAAAAGCCTGCTATTGATACTTCAAAAATCATTGGTGGCGCTAGCGAAGAAGCAGAACAAAATGAAGTAAGTTCCTTTTACCATTCATAGTTTTTGCTGCTTTCCGTTTGCATTATAACAAAAAATGAAGCGTCTACTATTGAATCATGCTTAAAATCTGTACAGGATATTGCTAGTGAGATTATCATATTAGACGCTTTTTCTACAGATAATACCGTAGCAATAGCAAAAAAATACACCAATCTTATTTATCAAAAAGCATGGAAAAATGATTTTTCGCTGGCGCGGAATTTTACCATTTCAAAAGCTTCTGGCGAATGGATTTTAATTATTGATGCCGATGAACGTTTGGTGTACGACCAACAGTTTTTACCCAACTTAAAAACAACCAGCGCAAAAGCGTTTTCTATTGTTCGAAAAGAAATATACAGGCAACATCACGATTTGAAACTTGTGCAATTCCCGGTACATATTATTCGCTTGTTTAAACGCTCAACCAACGCCAAATTCCAGTATCCTATTCACGAACGACTTGATGATTTTTTTGAACGCGAAAACATTCCCGTATTAATTCAACAACATTGCTATCTAAAACACTTTATCAGTGCAGAAATCTCGTTTGTCAATTCCAAACAACAAAAATATCTAACACAGATTAACACCTATTTACAAGCACATCCCGATAATGAATGGCTTAGGTATCAAAAGATAAAAACGCTGAAATATTTTAAAAATACTACCGAAACATTCAAAAGTATAGCGGCGTTTCAACCAACAAATAAAAAGATTTTAGTAGCTACAAAGGTTATTTTGAGTCAATTATTCCACGAAAGTGGTAATACAGAAAAAGCCATCACAGCATTAAAAAGTATCCCCAATTACACATCGTACACTATCACTAATATGTTGTTGGGCGATTTTTATTTTTCGTTAAAAAAGTATCGCACAGCACTAAAATACTACCTCAAGTTAAAGACTTCCGTAAAAGCATCTGATTTTGATAATGCTATGTACATTGCGTGTTATTGTGAAAAAGCAGATAAGGTGTATAAAATTGCAAGTGTTTTGTATAGTTGTAAGTACTATTTTTTATGTATTCTTTATTTAGATAGTCACAAAAAACATCTACAAGCCGATTCTTTACTATTGTATGCGTTTATTTTTATGCAAAAGAATGACAAAAAAAAGGCGTTAGCATTTGTTAGAAAAGCCAGAGAAAAAGATGCTAAATGGAAAAAACCAAAAACGCTAGAAACTACATTGCAATGAATTCTACGGTTTTCCCGTAAGTAAGTTTGCTATATGATGTATATCTTGATATCATTAACTTAAAATTTTATACACATGAAAACTAGAAATGTAAAATCATTAGCATTACGCAAAACAGCAATTTCTCAATTAACTACTGAAAAAGTTACAGGAGGTTTAGCAGCACCAACTACACACAAAACGAATATTACTTGTGGTGGTATTTGTCAAAATTCTGCGGTTATTTGCGAAAAATAATTGTCATTAAAGATTATAAAAAAAACGCTGCTCGTTATGAGCAGCGTTTTTAGTTTGTATAGGTTTCGAACCAAATTATGCTTTAGTATCGTCTCCTAATCCTTTGTTGATATCTCCTTTTTTCACCGTATCGTACATGATTGGTGTTGCAATAAACATCGATGAGTAGGTACCTACAATTACACCTACAATTAAGGCGAACATAAATCCTCGAATAGATTCTCCACCAAAAATAAAGATAGCAAGTAATACAACTAAAGTAGTTAACGACGTATTTAACGTTCTACTTAAGGTACTGTTTAATGCTGAATTTACCACTTTGCGAAGTTTCCAGTTAGAGTTTTCGTTCATAAACTCACGGATTCTATCAAATACAACCACGGTATCGTTCAACGAATACCCAATTACGGTTAGAATCGCTGCGATGAATGCTTGGTTGATTTCCATCGTAAATGGTAAGTATTTCCATGCCAATGAGAAGATTCCTAATACGATTAATACATCGTGGAATACCGCGGCAACCGCACCCAAAGAGAATTGCCATCTTCTGAATCGTAATAAGATGTATAAGAATACTACGACTAACGAACCTAATACTGCCCAGAAAGATGCTTTCTTAATATCATCGGCAATGGTTGGTCCTACTTTGATAGACTGCATGATTCCGACAGTTTTGTCTTCTGCACCATCAACAAATTTGTCATAATTCATTGTACTTGGTAAGTATGATTTTAAACCGTCAAATAGTTTTCTTTTGATATCATTATCTACTTCCGTTCCTGTTTCGTCTACTTTGTAGTTGGTTGTGATTTTTAACTGATTGTCATCTCCAAACGTTTTTACTTCTAATGACACTGCGTTTTCGCCATCAACAAATACATCTTGCAACGAAGCTCTCACGTCTTGTGGACTTGTAGTTCCTTCAAAACGTACTTGGTAAGAACGTCCACCAACAAAGTCAACTCCTTGATTCAATCCGCTTCCAAGCGTAATAGAGTATAAACCAATCGCGATAATGATTCCTGAAAAGATGTATGCAATTTTACGTTTCTTCAAGAACTCAATGTTCATGTTGCGGAATAAGTTCTTCGTTGCTCCTGTAGAGAATGCCAACGTTTTTCCTTTTCCTAAATACCAATCGATTAATAATCGTGTAATAAAAATTGCTGTAAATAATGAAGTCGCAATACCGATTAATAACGTCGTTGCGAAACCTTTGATTGGTCCTGTTCCGAATAAGAATAAGATTAAAGCCGTAAGACCAGTTGTAATGTTCGCATCAAAAATAGAAGACATAGCTCCTTTCCAGCTAAATGCATGATCAATAGATTCTTTTAGCGACCTTCCTTTTGCCAATTCTTCACGAACACGCTCAAATAAAAGGACGTTCGCATCTACCGACATACCAATAGTTAATACGATACCTGCAATTCCAGGTAAAGTTAATACAGCTCCTAAGTTGGCTAATACTCCAAAAATTAATAAGATGTTGAATACTAAGGCAATATCAGCAAATAATCCTGCTCTACCATAGTAAAATACCATCCAAACTAATACCAAGGCTAACGCGATTAAAAACGACATTAAACCACTATTGATAGCTTCTTGTCCTAAAGATGGTCCAACTACTTCTGATTGTAAGATTTCCGCTTGCGCTGGTAATTTACCTGCACGCAATACGTTTGCTAAATCCTGTGCTTCTTGAATGGTAAATTGACCTGAGATTTCAGTATTTCCACCAGAAATGGCACCGCTTGTTACTCCTGGCGCAGAGTATACAATATTATCTAAAACTACGGCAATATTTCCTCTTTCATCGTATACTTCGCCTGTTAGTTTTTCCCATTGCTTCGCTCCAATACCGTTCATCTGCATTGTTACTACTGGCTTCATATCGTTACCATAGCTTTGTTGTGCAGCATCTACTACATCACCTCGCATTTGCGGAGTAGCTGTTTTTCCTTTGCGGTTTCCAGCCAATGCATATAAATCAACCGTTCCACTAACTGGATCTACTTCTTTTCCGAAAGCAAAACGCACGTTACGCAATTCTGCTGGCTGAATTTGCTTTAAAACTGGATTATTAAGCAATGCTAAGATGTCTGCTTTGTTTTCTTCTTTTGCAACAGCAATGACACCACCCCTTCCGTTTTGTGCTAACGACATTTTGTCAAACAACGGATTCACTACATTTAGTGTGTCTTGCTCTGTAGACGTTGCTAAAGCATCTACATCATCTTCTTCGGTAGTTTCTTCTTTGGCAAATGCTGGAAGTTCTTTTAATTTTTCATTAGCGCTTACTAAATATTGAGCCAATACTGAAGTATTATTATACGTTTTCCAGAATTCTAATTCCGCTGTCGTTTGTAATAATTTCTCAATACGAATTACGTCTTTCGCTCCTGGCAATTCAATCAAAATACGTCCAGAAGTTCCCAAACGCTGAATGTTTGGCTGCGTTACTCCAAATTGGTCAATACGTTTGTTTAATACTTCTTTTGCAGAAACAATCGATTGATCAACTTTTCTTCTTAATACATTTTTTACAACATCATCGTCTGTGTTATAGGTATTTTCTTTTAATTCTTCTTGTAACGAAGCCGTGTAGAAAAGTGTTGGATCTGCTAGTTTTAATCCTTCTGGCTTTAATTCGTCAAAAGCTCTAAAGAAAGATTCTAAGTAATCTTCTTGGGCATCTTTTTGTAATTCGTCCGCTCTGTCTAAAGCTTTTGTAAACGTTTCGTTATCTGTATCGTTAGTCAATCCTTTTAAGATATCGCGTACAGAAATTTGAAGAATTACGTTGATTCCACCTTTTAAGTCCAATCCTTTGTTTAATTCTTTTTCTTTGGCTTCACTATAGGTAAATGAAGTAATTCCGAAGTTGATTGGCTCGTTTCTATCAATAGAATCCAAGTATGTTTTTTCAACTAAACTCCTTCTATCCGAATTTTCTTTTGTGTCTTCACCATCAGTTGGTTTTGGCACTTGCGCTACAGCATATGCTTTTGCATCATTTTCAATTTTATTCGTAATGAAAGTAAATGACAATTGGTAGATACTTACCAATCCGAATAAAAGCGCAAATAATTTAATTAATCCTTTGTTTTGCATTTTTAATGTTTTTGGTCAAATTTTTAAACGGGCAAATATAGCCGTTCACTTGTGATTTGACAATTATTTTTTATATGTAATTTGATTGTGATGTTATGTTCTTTTTGAACGCTTCAAAAAGACATATTGTATATCAAGAAACCGTTTTGTTTTGATTCTTGATAGCTAGCGTTTGATACGTTTCGCATCAAAATTCACTATGTTTTTTTATGATTGGAAAGTAAAAGGTCCTGCGCGAACTTCAGGAATTTCGTATGTATTGTTTTCTTTTGGAATTGTCGTGTAATCTGAGATAGTATACGCCAATTCTAAAGTCGTTGTATCAACATCTCCCGTAAAAAATTCACTGGTATTGGCAAATGAGTTTGGTGTGGGAGATTTGTCGTATTCTTTGTGAAGTTCTAAAATGTATTTTCCATGAACGCCGTTAAACGAATCGCCTGCCGATTTTAGTTCGTAGACATCTATTTTATACGTATCAACATCTGCATACGTTTGAAACGCAGCGTTTTCGCGATTGTCTTCTGTGGGAATTACTGGAAGTGTATTTGCTGCTAAAAATCCTTTTGCAAGCAATACTTCTTTGATTGCCGCTACATTTTCTTGACTGAAATACGAAATTTTAAGTGTTTGTCCCTGTGCGCGCACTTGGATATGCTCAACACCTAACGAACGTAGTTGTTCTTTGATTGCATGAATGACCTCAACAGTTTCAGACGAAACCGCCGCACTTTCTGTAAATTGAAGTTCAATTTCTTGATTGGGCGCAGGCGTTTGCTCTTGGTAAAAACCAAAGAGTACGAGTAAAATTATGAAGGCACTAAAGTATTTTTTTGCAATCATTCGCCAAATATAAAAATTATGACTGCATTATTGCAGACTTTTCACATTTTATTTTGCTTTAAGTAGCTGAATTTTATCGTGCTACTTATAAATAATTTAATAAGGTTTGAGTGTTGATACAGAAATGATTTTCACCTTCGGGATGGCTCCTAAACGTATAGCATTCGCCAACATTGACGCTTCTTCCTCATTGAGATTTGCTGAAATTTGACTAAATCCACCTGAAATTCCTCCGCTAGAAACAGTTGGAGCCATATACACTTCATTATCAACCGCAACAGCGATATTCCCTCTTGTATAATATACATGCGTGGTTAATTCTTCCCAGATTTTAGCGCCAACTTCATCCATTTCAATATTCACATTGTACGAATCATTGTAAAGAGATTTTTCAGTAGCAGTAGCTACAACATAACTTCCATCTAACGTAGATTTGCCATCTTTGTTGACATAGACTGCATACACTTCATACCTATCTTTTTCGTCTTTTCTACCTAATAGAAATTTGACATACTTTTTTTGTTCCGCTACATATATTGACGCTTTTTTTAGCAACGGAATGATTTCTTCTTCGTTTTCTTCTGAAATAGTTCCAAGAAAAACAGATCCTAACTCTGCAAATGACATTCCGAAAAACGTATCATTATCTTCTTTATGATCTATTCTATCAGAGATTATACTATCCTTGCCAGACATTTTGTAATGTAAGTTGAGTAAGCTTTTAACTAAAACTTCTTTTTCTAAACACACTTCGAAGAATTCTAGCTTTCCCGACACCATAAATGCTTTTTCAAAAGCTTCTAGCTTGATGTCTCCTTGATAATTAAATGTAATTTTTTGATTGTTTTGTGCTGCAATAACTACATTTTCCGCACCAAGTGACACAATTCGTTTTTGAAGATTTTCAATACCTCGATACTTTTCTGCCGTAGAAATATTGTCTTTTAAAAGTTCCAACTGAATACTTTTCATGGGAACTTTCGAAGTCGTTTTACATGAGATAGTGATGCTACACAACACAAAAAATAATGCGCAGATATAGTAGTTTTTATGCATAGCTAAAAGAAATATGATTAAAAAGGAAGAGACTGTCTAAAAGTGCCAATTTCGTCAAACCGAACTTGATTCGGCTTCCCATAACAGTTGAAAATCAACACGATGAGATTCTGAGTCAAGCTCAGAATGACGTTAGTTACGACTTTTTAGACAGTCTCTTTATATACTATTGAAAGGATTACATTCCTTTCATGTTTTTGTAACCTTCTGGTGGAGTTGTTTTAAAAATTTCAGAAGAAACCGATTGCTTTTCAATTTTAGTTACTTCTGTGGTAATTTTCATATCAATTCCCATTTGGTTCATTTTCATTTCCATGTATAAAGGAAAACCTGATACTTTGTCTCCCATCGTTGCAGTGTATTGCGTTGGTACTTTGATAGCATCTGTAGTATACATGTCCATATCAAGCGTTACGCCGTCTTTTGTTACAGATGTGATGTACTGCTGACATTTGTACCCTAATACTGTTTTTGTTTTAGAACCTTTGGTCACTTTTATGTTTTTTAAATCTTCTTCAGTGATAGAAATGTCTTCAATGTTGTATAATTTCCCCATTGCTGGATTGTCCATCAACATCATCATTTTTTTTGTATCCATATTGATGACTGTAGTGACCGTTCCAGACATTGGATTGTCAAGTTCTGAGCGAGAGTTTTGTCCTTTGAATAAAGTAACTGTCTCCATTTTCCCCATCATTTCAAACTGCGCCTGTACTTGTTCGTTATCAGTAGACATTGTTTGTTTGGAAGTAATTTTTCCTTCTGTTAATTCGTTTTGAGCAGAAACCATTACACTAAATGCCAACGCTACTAATAAAAATATTTTTTTCATGTTTTTAATTTTTGTTTGTTTTCAACTATTCAATTTGTTGTTAATACTACAAATATGTTACATTTTTGCGAATATAAAAAAACCTCAACACAGTAAGTGATGAGGTTTTTCTCTGTTTTTATAAAATAGGGTTATAATTCTAATAATCCGTTTGTTTTCTTTACACCTTCTGCACTTTCTGCTAAATGGTCTTTTTCTGCATTACTTAAATCGATTTCTACAATGCTTTCGATTCCGTTTTTCCCTAAGATTACAGGAACTCCAATACACAAATCATTCAATCCAAATTCACCTTCTAGCAATACTGAGCAAGGATACATTTTCTTTTGATCACATGCAATAGCTTGAACCAATCCTGAAACTGCTGCTCCTGGCGCGTACCAAGCTGATGTTCCTAATAATTTTGTTAGAGTTGCTCCACCAACTTTAGTATCTTCTTTAACTTGGTTTAAACGCTCTTCCGATAAAAATTCAGAAACTTTGATACTGTTACGTGTTGCATGCGCTGTTAAAGGAACCATTCCTTTGTCGCTATGTCCACCGATTACCATTCCGTCAACATCAGAAATTGGTGCTTCTAAAGCTTCTGCCAATCTGTACTTGAAACGAGCACTGTCTAACGCGCCACCCATTCCGATGATTTTATTCTTTGGCAATCCAGTTGTTTTGTGAACTAAATACGTCATCGTATCCATTGGATTACTTACTACAATAATAATTGTATTTGGCGAATGCTCAATTAAGCTTGAAGAAACTGATTTTACAATTCCCGCGTTGATTCCGATGAGTTCCTCACGTGTCATTCCTGGTTTACGTGGAATTCCAGAAGTAATTACACAAATATCGCTACCAGCTGTTTTTGAATAATCGTTTGTACTTCCTGTGATTTTCGTGTCAAAACCATTTAAAGAAGCGGTTTGCATTAAATCCATAGCTTTTCCTTCAGCATATCCTTCTTTGATATCTAACAAAACGACTTCTGAAGCAAAATTTTTAATCGCGATATATTCTGCGCAACTTGCACCAACGGCTCCTGCACCTACAACTGTAACTTTCATATTTTTATTGTTTTTTAATGTATTGTTTATAAGGTGCAAAAGTACAAATTAATCTCCTTTTTAGAAAAGAACGAACGCTTAAAATATCCTTAAAATGAGAAGTTAATGCCCAAGCTTGCACTGTCAAATTCTCCAAGTGAATAATCGAGGTTCAAACCGAAGAATCCTAGCTTTAAATTCGCGCCAAGCGTACCTCTTACACCAGAAATATCACGCTCTACTGAAAATGGATCCGTAATAGTTTCTGAAAATAATACGCCGTCGGTCACGGTATAACTTCCTAATAAGTCCGTTGTAGAATCACCTGTAATGTATCCCAATCCTGCGTAAAAGTTTAACACTTTGAATTTTGTTCCTGCAATGAGCTGAAATAATAGGGTTTTGACTTCCGTTTCTACTTTTTGATCGCTTCCCGCAATAACGCCTGAGTCGGTGAAGTCATAACTTGCGTCTAAGCGCGTGTAAGCAACCAATCCTGAAACTGCTACAGGAAAAACGCTGTCTGCTGGCAACCACGACGTAAATTCTTGCTGAATTCCGAATCCGTAAGTACTTAATTCAACATCTTCTGTATTTACTTTTGGAAAGAAACGTCCTTTTACTTGTGTTCCTTTGAAAGGAGAAAAACTTGCTTGCACAAATGCTGTTGGAATGATGTCTACGTTTTCCGAACCAATTCCTGTTGGCAAGGTCAATTCGACTTCTTGATTCCCAAAAACAGGATCGTCATACGTAACAATTACGGTAATATCTGGATCGTTTTCTCCTAGCGCAGTCGCTACGGTTTTGGACGGACTGTTGTCTGGAAAACGAATATTTTCATAGTCTGCCACATTAAGTTGAAACGACTTTTTTTCGTCTTTTATAAAAGAAGCATTACCAACAATCGAGATTTCAAAACCAAAACGCTTTGGTGCTTTTGCATTGTTAAACCAACCTGTGTTGATTCCGTACGCCAGTCCGTCGGAAGCTGGTGCTATGTAATCGGTGGTAAATCGTTTGGCATCATCAATACCTGCGGCTAGTAGTTCATTGATGTTTTCTTGCGCATTGGAAAAGCTCATTCCTAATAGAATGAGTACTAAAATCAGTGGGTTTTTCATTTTTGTAGGTTTTTATTGATTTTCTAAAAATACTGAAATCATATAAGAATTTATACAGGAAAATCCCCTTTTTTCAATTTTTAGATTAAAAAAAGGCAATTACATACTTTAATGTACGTAATTGCCTTTGTATTGGTTTTATAAAAATCTAACTACGCATCAATATTTGCATAGACAGCATTTTTCTCAATAAATTCTCTACGTGGCGGTACTTCATCGCCCATTAACATTGAGAATACACGATCAGCTTCTCCTCCATTGTCAATCATTACTTGGCGTAAGGTTCTAAACTCAGGATTCATCGTAGTATCCCACAATTGCTCTGCGTTCATTTCTCCTAAACCTTTGTATCGCTGAATGTTGGCTCCTTGACCAAATTCTTCTACAATAGCATCGCGTTCCTTGTCGTTCCAAGCATATCTTCGTTTTGCTCCTTTTTTCACCAAATATAATGGTGGTGCTGCGATGTAAATATGTCCGTTTTCAATCAATTCTTTCATGTAACGGAAGAAGAATGTTAAAATCAATGTGGCAATGTGCGAACCATCAACATCGGCATCACACATGATGACAATTTTGTGGTAGCGCAATTTTGATAAATTCAGTGCTTTACTATCTTCTTCGGTTCCAATGGTTACACCAAGTGCTGTAAAGATATTTTTGATTTCTTCATTTTCAAATACTTTGTGCTGCATGGCTTTTTCCACGTTCAAAATTTTACCACGCAATGGCAAAATCGCTTGAAAGTTACGGTCACGTCCTTGTTTTGCCGTTCCACCTGCCGAATCTCCCTCTACAAGAAATACTTCACATTTTGCAGGATCTTGCTCAGAGCAATCACTTAATTTTCCAGGCAAACCTCCAATACTCATCACCGTTTTACGCTGTACCATTTCGCGGGCTTTTTGCGCGGCGTGACGTGCTTGTGCTGCCAATACTACTTTTTGTACAATCGTTTTAGCATCGTCTGGATGTTCTTCCAAGTAATCGGTTAACATTTCAGATACTGCCTGACTTACCGACGCAGATACTTCACGGTTACCAAGTTTGGTTTTGGTTTGTCCTTCAAACTGTGGTTCAGCAACTTTTACAGAAATGATGGCGGTTAATCCTTCGCGGAAATCATCCCCCGAAACGTCAAATTTTAATTTGTCCAACATTCCCGAAGTTTCTGCATATTTTTTCAGCGTATGCGTCAAACCTCTTCTAAACCCTGACAAGTGCGTTCCTCCTTCGTGTGTGTTGATATTGTTTACGTACGAGTGTAAGTTTTCAGAGTACGATGTATTGTACGTCATCGCAACTTCTACAGGAATGCCGTTTTTTTCACCTTCAAAGGCAACTACATCTGCAATGATTTGCTCGCGGTTTCCATCTAAATATTTGATAAATTCTTTTAGACCTTCTTCCGAGAAGAATACTTCTTGAATGTATTCACCTTTTTCATCTTTATGTCGCTTGTCTGTCAACGTGATGGTGATTCCTTTATTCAAATACGCCAATTCGCGCATACGATTGGCAAGCGTTTCATAATTATACTCTAGTGTTTGTGTAAAGATAGACGCATCTGGCTTAAAGGTAACTACCGTACCATTTTGATCAGAATCGCCTGTAGCTTTTACAGGATATAATGGTTTTCCTCGTTCATATTCTTGCTCCCATACTTTTCCTTCTCTGTAAACAGTTGCTTTTAAGTGATCGGATAACGCGTTCACACAACTTACACCAACTCCGTGCAATCCACCAGATACTTTATAAGAATCTTTGTCAAACTTTCCTCCAGCTCCAATTTTGGTCATTACAACTTCTAGTGCAGAGACACCTTCTTTTTGGTGAATTCCCACTGGAATACCACGACCGTTATCTTCTGTAGTAATAGAATTGTCTTCGTTGATGGTAACGCTAATAGCATCACAATGACCTGCCAACGCTTCATCAATAGAGTTATCAACTACCTCATAGACTAGATGATGCAATCCTCTTACGCCAACATCTCCGATGTACATGGATGGACGCATACGTACGTGCTCCATTCCTTCTAATGCCTGAATACTATCGGCTGAATATTGTTTTTTTGCTTCTTCGCTCATAAATATTCTCCTTAATTTTATATTTTTAAAACAGTGTTATGTGTTGTTATTTTTCGATAAGTAATTAACAAATATAAGACTTCACAAATTCATTTACACATACTTTTAAGCAGCTTTTCAAATAGTTATTAACATTTACCAGTTTTAAAGAAAGTTGCTTAGAATGGCTAAAAATAGCCTTTAGCGAATTTATGTCGTATTTTCTCAAGCAAGTCTGATTGATTTTTAAAATAATGCCTTAGAAACGATTTATTTGCTTCTGTATTTTACACAAAAACGCACAATTTTCCTTTTTGACGAGAAAACATCTTTTTAGTTGCATTGTTTTAGTAGTTTTACGTATCGTAACATTACTACTAAATATTTACTATGAAAACAAAATTACTCGTACTTGCTTTATTTTTTAGTTTTGCAGGTTTTTCACAAACAATTCCAATTTACACCAGCTTTCCAGGTACAAATTTTACCATTGTAACTCCTGCAGCTCCGTTGGACCAATCGCCTACAGGTGCGAATGTTTTTTGGACTTTTGACAATTTAACTTCCGCAGGTACAAATATTGACACCTATGCTGCCCCTGATGCCACACAGTTATCCACGTATCCTGGAACTACAGAAGTTCAAACCATTACCACGCAAGGCATGCCGCCAACAACAAGCACATTCTTTTTAAAAACTGATGCTGTTGGTACTTTTATCACGGGTGCGTCACAAGGTGATATTGAATTGAATTATAATACAACGAATGCTTTTTTAGGTCAATTTCCTTTAGTTTTTGGCGAAAGTAATTCTGGTGCTGTCGCTGGTACTTTTACCTACCAAGGAACGAGCGGAACCTTTACGGGAACATTAAGCACTACTGTAGATGCGCATGGAACATTGACACTTCCAAATCCTTTGGGAAGTGATTATTTGGGAGATGTTACTCGTTTGCGTATTGATCAAAGTTTGAGTTTTAGCATTCCTCCTATTTTTAATAATATTGGAACGTTAACACAAACTACGTACTATTATTATGACGATAATGCTATTAATATAGCTTTTCGATATAATAATGCTGTGATTGTTTCTGGCTTTTTAGGAATTAATGAAACCACCGAAACCCACGAACGCAATACTGGATTAACACTTTCAAGAAACACGGTAGCTGCTTCTCAGTTTGAAATCTATCCGAATCCAGCAACGAATTTTATTACTGTTAATACTGCAGAAGGACAAACTATTGCCAAGGTTTCTATTGTAGATATGCAAGGAAGAAATGTGTTTACTTCAAGTAACGTTTCCTCCAGAATTTCGGTAGCGAATTTGCAACAAGGCATGTATTTCTTAACGCTTGAAATGGCTTCAGGAGCCAGTAGCACAAAGAAATTTATCAAACAATAATATTTTTATTTTATATCTTAAACGCTCAGTTTCCTTGAATTCTGGGCGTTTTTTTGTTTTTATAATAATGTAGCTCCTGAACCGTTTTTTTCAGTGTAAATAATTTCGCCATCGTTGAATGTAACACCTTTCGCTATATCTTTTTGCAGCAATAATGCGCCATCAGCATCTATGTAATCTAATAAAGGTGCTAATTGTGTAAGATTTGAAATTCCGATAGAAGATTCCGTCATACAACCTGCCATGAGTTTTATATTGTTAGCCTTCGCGATTTCAATCATTTGCAAGGCTGGTGTAATTCCACCACATTTCATGAGTTTGATATTGATTCCGTGAAAGACTTCCGCACATTTTGAAACATCTTCCAATTTTTGACAACTTTCATCTGCGATGATTGGTAAGACACTTTCTTTTTTAAGAATTTTCATGCCGTTCCAATGATCGGCTTTTAGTGGTTGTTCTATGAATTCGACACCTAATTCTTTGAGTATTACTGCATTTTTAAGCGTTTCTTCTACGGTCCACGCGCAATTGGCATCCACTCTGAATACTGCATCCGTGACTTCTCGAAGCTTTTCTATGATTTCCACATCGTTTTTCGTCCCTAGCTTTACTTTGTAAATCGCCCAAGGCTTCTGCAGAATTTTGGATTGCATCACTTCTATATCGTCAATTCCAATCGTAAAGTTTGTTTTTGGGAGATTTGTATCGTGTTCGCTCCAAAAGCGACGTAATGGTTTTTGGTGTTGTTTCGCATACAAATCCCAATAGGCACAATCGAGCGCGCATAACGCAAAATAATTGTCGTGTAATTTTGGTTCAAGCCGTTTCCAAAATTGTGTTGGATGTATACTTTCTGAAACTTCTTCTACAACAGTTTTTACATTTTCTATAGAAGTTTTCAAACTTTCCACCGAACTGTTGTAATACGGGTTTACGGTTGCTTCTCCATACCCTGTGAATTCGCCATCAGAAATGGCAACGACAACTGTTTTTTGTACCGTAACCGTATACCGCGAAATCGTAAACGGATGCTGCAGCGGAAGTTCAAAACTTTGTATATCAAGTTGGAGTTTCATCTTTTAAAGATAAAATTTCTCTTGACGTTTTGCTTTGATTCTAAAATAAATTTACTGCGAACAGTTTCCGTCTACAATGTCTTGCGCAGAAGGATTGTAAACGTTACCTGAGACATTAAAGCCACAATAACCATAATTTAATACTGCATTGGCATAACTAGCTAAAGGACATAAGTCACTTAAAGAATTATTATTAGTAATAGTAACCCCTGCTATCAAGCAAGCCCCTAAGCCACTTAATGCATCTATACTAGTCAAAGCATCATTATTTGTTATTTGGATTGAAGATAAAAGATTACTCATATAACCACTAAGAGCATCTATATTTGTTAAGGCATCATTATTATTAACAACTAAAGAAATTTCTTCATTAACAATACCAGCGTTACTTAAACCTTGAATGTTTATCAATGAAGCATTGTTTTCTAAAGTCGTACTTGTTGATTCTATTGTAGCATTGGAAAGCATATTTAAGTTTTCTAGTAATGGATTATTTGCTATTGTTAAATATTCCAATTTGGTACTAGACAAACTTCCAAATCCATCAAGGTTTGTTAATTTTGTATCTCTTATTGCAAATATCCCTCTTAAACTACCATTTCCTATAGCAACAGTTCCAATACTGCTGAGACTATTAAAATTAACACTTGACAATTCTGTATTTCCTAAGATTGATAAAACAGATAAACCGTTTAAGGATGACATATTGATAGAAGTCAAGAGACTATTAGAATGAATAAACAATGCTCCACCAAAACCTTGTAAATTAGGCATATTAATACTCAACAAACTAGTGTTACCAGTTATAGAAAAAGTAGGAGAAGCATCTTCCCAATAAGTATTCCCGCTATTAACTGACATGAAATTATCTAAATTAATACTTGTCAATGAACTATTGTTTAATATTTTTATGTAACCATTAATGGTTGTAATACCTTCTAAACCTGTCAATGACACCAAACTTGGATTATTAATAATTGTTAAATCCCCATCTATAACTTTAAGACACATTAAAGGAGATAAATCTGAAATAGAGGTATTTACTATATTAAGTCCTCCCACGGAGTAATAATTAAAATTATCTACTTCTTGTTGTGTTGTAAGTGTAATTACACTTGTGGTGGTCGGGTCATTATAGCATGGAGTACTTTGATATGCAATTTCGTCTCCATAACTAACTCCTAAATTGTTTATAGCATATGCCCTTATGTAGTAGTTTGCATTTGCCATTAACCCATCAATTGCTACTGAGTAAGATCCTAATCCATCTCCATTACTAAGCGAGTTATCGTTTAGAGTTGGAGTTGGAGTAGTACTCCAACAGACTCCTCTCTCTGTAACGTTTGCGCTTCCTTCATTTATAACTTCCGCGTCTATTAGTGCAGTAGCATCTGTATGGTATACTGCTTGTTGGGTAGTTACTTGGGGTAAGTTTGTTCCTAATATTTCCTGCTGTCCGTATGAAGTACCTATACTACTGGTAGCATAGGCTCTCACGTAGTATGTAGAGTTTAACGATATTCCATTAATGGTACTTGTGTAAACTCCAATACCATTTCCATCATTAGTAGTATTATCTTCTATGGTTGGATTTGGTTCGGTGCTCCAGCAAATTCCTTTAGTTGTAACACTTGCACTTCCTTCACTAATAACTTCCCCTCCACTCTCGGCACTTGTACTAGTTACATTAATTATTTCCGCTGTTGTTACAGTAGGAAGTATGTTTGTTTCTAATATTTCCTCTTGCCCATATGAAGTACCTATACTGTTAGTAGCATAGGCTCTTACGTAGTATGTAGAGTTTAATGATATTCCATCAATAGTACTTGTGTAAACTCCAATACCATTTCCATCATTAGTTATATTATCCTCAATGGTTGGATTTGGTTCGGTGCTCCAGCAAATTCCTTTAGTTGTAACACTTGTTCCTCCTTCATCTGTGACTTCTCCTCCACTATCGGCACTTGTCATAGTAATATTGCTAATTGCTGTAGTTGTCACAGTGGGTAAGTTTGTATTGAATGTAACTTCATTTCCATATGCTGTTCCTAAACTATTAGTAGCATAGGCTCTCACGTAGTATACAGTTTCCGCAGTTAATCCTGTGAGCATGCTTGTGTAAACTCCTGCTCCTGTTCCGTCTACTGTTATAGTATCATCAATAGTTGGATTTGGATTCGTACTCCAGCAAATCCCTCTAGCAATAACACTTGATCCGCCTTCTTCTACTATTTCTCCTCCACCTTCAGCGCTATCAGTCATAATATTAGCAATTGCTGAGGTTGTAACTGTTGGCAAATTCGTATTATATTCTATTTCATTTCCATACGTAACTCCTATACTATTAGTAGCGTACGCACGAATATAATAGGTAGTTCCTGGCATCATGTTTGTCAGAGTACTAATGTAAGAACCTATTCCTACGCCATTTTCGATTGTATTATCGCTTATTGTTGGATTTGGATTTGTTCCCCAACAAATCCCTCTTACCGTTACACTTGAACCGCCTTCATCAGTAACCTCTCCTTCCACATCAACTGTATTAGGCATTATATTTGAAATTGTATTCGTAGTAACTTCAGGTAAGTCCGTATTTATTTCATATTGATTACTGTAGGATGTACCAGTACTATTTACTGCATACGCTTTAATGTAATACGTTGTGTTTACGACTAAACTCGTCATTGTACTTATAAAGGTACCTGTTCCTGTGCCATCACTTGTTGTACTGTCATCAATGGTTGGATTCGGCGAAGTACTCCAGCAAAGTCCTCGTGCAGAAACCATATCACCGCCGTCTGACGTAATTATTGAGGTTACTTGAACTGCATCAAGTGTGACTTCTCCTATGTCTGTAATTTCTATTTCTGGTGCGGCAGCAATTACTTCTTCTTCTTCAGTACAATTAAAAAGAAGAAATACTACAAATAAATATATAATATGCTTTTTCGTATTCATGCAATTTTAGAATAAAAGGTAAAAATTCAATGTAAGTTAAATTTTTTATTGAAGAAAACTTTAATAGAAATTATTAACCATTATTTTACATGAGCATACTTTTAGACATAAAAAAAGCACCAAACAATACGGTTTGATGCTTTTAACGTATAATTGAGAAAATAAATGTGTCAAGTATTCGCTTTTGTCATTGACTTTGTCGAATCTTCGATTTCCTGCGAAGACAGGAATCTATCAGCTTTTCATAACAGTTTCACGTTTTACCTTTATTTTTCATAGCACTTCTCGATACAGTTTTCTGTCGAAAACCACTCGAAGTGACGTTTTGTTTTTATGCATGAATTTGAAAATGTACCAATGTTATTTCATTTTAGATTCCCGCCTTCGCGGGAATGACAAATAGCATTACTTAATACGCTTCCTCATGTACATTTGCCACAGCTCTTCCTGATGGATCGTTCATGTTTTTGAAAGATGCATCCCATTCCAATGCCGTTACCGAACTACACGCTACCGATGGTACAGAAGGTACTGTTAACGAAGCTGCTTCTGATGGGAAATGTTCCTCAAATATGCTGCGATAATAATATTCTTCTTTGGCTCTTGGTGTTTGTACTGGGAAACGGAATTTTGCGTTTTCCATTTGCTCGTCAGAGACTTCACTCTCTACCAATTGCTTCAAGGTATCAATCCAGCTGTAGCCTACGCCATCACTGAATTGCTCTTTTTGTCGCCACGCAACACTTTCTGGCAAGTAGGATTCAAATGCTTTACGCAACACCCATTTTTCCATACGTTCGCCGTTAATCATTTTATCTTTCGGATTGATGCGCATGGCAACATCCATAAATTCTTTGTCAAGGAAAGGTACGCGACCTTCAATTCCCCACGCGGCTAGTGATTTGTTGGCACGTAAACAATCGTATTGATAGAGTTTGTCCAGCTTACGAACCGTTTCTTCATGAAATTCTTGTGCATTTGGCGCTTTGTGAAAGTATAAATAGCCACCGAAAATTTCATCGGCACCTTCACCTGATAAAACCATTTTGATTCCCATCGATTTGATGACTCTTGCCATTAAATACATTGGTGTAGACGCACGAACGGTTGTGATATCATAGGTTTCCAGGTGATAAATTACATCTCTAATTGCGTCCAAACCTTCTTGAATGGTAAAGGTGATTTCGTGATGTACCGTTCCTATATGGTCTGCAACTTTTCTGGCAGCAGCCAAATCTGGAGAGCCTTTTAATCCGATAGAGAACGAATGCAATTGTGGCCACCATGCTTCTGTTGTATCATCAGATTCAATTCGCATTTGTGCATATTTTTTCGCTACAGCAGATGTGATAGAAGAATCCAATCCGCCCGAAAGCAATACACCATACGGTACATCTGACATTAATTGTCTGTGAATAGAAGCTTCTAATGCTTCTCGCAATTCGTCAATACTCGTTTGGTTTTCTTTGACAGCGTCAAACTCCATCCAATCGCGTTGGTACCATTTTTTGAGTTCACCAATTTTACTATCTAAATAGTGTCCCGGAGGAAATACTTCAATTTTGCTACAAACACCTTCCAATGCTTTCAATTCGGAAGCAACGTAAAATGTTCCGTTTTTGTCCCACCCAATATACAATGGAATGATTCCCATGTGGTCTCTTGCTACCAAATATGCATCTTGTTGTGCATCATACAAAGCAAATCCAAAGATTCCGTTGAGTTCGTCTAAAAAGGAACTTCCTTTTTCTTTGTATAATGCTAAAATTACTTCACAATCCGATTGTGTTTGGAATGCATAGCTTCCCTCAAATTGTTTGCGTAATTCTCTATGATTGTATATTTCTCCGTTTGCTGCTAAAATTAATTGTTTATCTTCACTAAATAAAGGTTGTTTCCCAGAAGCTGGATCCACAATAGCCAAACGCTCGTGTGCTAAGATAGCATTTTCAGAAGCATAGATTCCACTCCAATCTGGTCCACGATGACGAATTTTTTTTGACATTTCTAAGAGTTGAGGTCGTAACTCTTCTGTTTTTTCTTTGAGCTCAAAGGCACATACGATTCCACACATAATTTTCTTTTTTTCAATTACAAGACAAATATTGATTTAAACTTTCAATTTAAAAATACAAATGGCATTTATGATTACAATCTAAAACCTAAAAATGTATTTTTAATTATTTATTATATTTTTTACATACAAAAAACAGGCATTCACTTTTATATTGTAAAATTACAGGAGATTCAGACAAAAATTAGCAAACCAATGTTAGGTTGATTTCACTTTAAAAAAACAGTTTACATCTTTTTGTGTTTCTTCTCAGATTGCCTATTCTGCTGCTAATTTTAACATCTTTACTAAAAGTTTAACATAATGCTAAGAAGAACTTTTAGTACTTTTAACCTGAAAATTAAGCACTATGAAAAAGCATTTTTTAGTTACTGGGATTCTTTTATTTACGATGCTTTTCAGCATTGATGTTTCTGCTCAGAAATTTAGCGATGTTGATAAGAGTCCACACGATATTAGTTATTTTAAACCAGCACGAAATGCATCACCTGTCATTAAAGTAGTGTATGGAAGACCGCAAAAGAAAGGTCGTACCATTTTTGGAAGTTTGGTTCCTTATGGAAAAGTTTGGCGAACAGGCGCTAACGAAGCTACTGAGATTACTTTTTTTAAAGATGTAAAATTAGGAGACCAAGATATTAAAACGGGAACATACACTTTGTTTACGATTCCGAATAAAGATTCTTGGACAATTATTATAAATTCTGACACAGACGTTTGGGGTTCTTATTACTATGATAAGGATAAAGATGTAGCACGCCTCGACGTTCCTGTGAAAAAAATTGATGCGTTGGAATATTTCTCCATTGCATTCACAAAAGAAACTGATGGTGCTCGCATGGTACTAGCATGGGACAATATTAGTGCCGCGGTACCGTTTAGTTTTTAATTATTCTTTATTTATTGTTATTATTGGTTATTTGAAAACTCAGAAATCTTGCGATTTCTGAGTTTTTGTTTTTATTCGCTTTGCTCAATTCAAGGATTCAAAAATTTAAAGATTCAAGGTTTTTTTTGAAAATCGCTTGTTGCGATTTGGTATTGAGGTGTTAGTATTGAGAATTGAGATTTTGGTTCGCTTCGCTCATTTTTTGTTTATGCTGAGCCTGTCGAAGCATTGTTTATTTTTTGCTGTTTATTATCTGTCTTTGCTGTAAAAACTATTAACTTTCACTTTTTTATTTGAGAAGACAAAGCGTCATTTCGAGTGAAATCTCGTAGAGATTTTGTATCGAGAAATGCTAAGAAACCACATCTTTTCAAAGTACTTCTCGATACATTTTTCTTTCAGAAAAACACTCGAAGTGACGGTATTTTAAATGTATCAATTTGATAATTTGAAAATGTGTACCAATGCTTTTTGTACTACGATTCGTCCTTGCGAGAATTTGTAAAATTCGCGGCAATCTGTTTCTTTCAAAGACTAATTTTACTTTGATTTAGACGGATTACCGCGCTGTCGCTCGTAAAGACGGTTCAAATTTTTTATCAAAATCTTTTTTGCCTTTGTCATAGAAATTGAAATGACACTTTCTTTACAAGAATTTTGAGTTGTAAAACAGTCAAAAGAGGTTACTTTACCTTTTTCCCAGCAACATAGGTTTCCAATACACTGGCTTTTAGTATTTCATCTTCTGGAATTTCCATGAGGTTTTTGTCAAGGATGATGAAATCAGCGAATTTTCCAGCTTCGATGCTTCCTTTTTCATTTTCTTCGAAGTTGCTGTATGCCGCCCAAATGGTCATTCCTTTTAAGGTTTCTTCACGCGATAATGCGTTTTCTTTTTGATAACCACCTT
The DNA here is from genome assembly GCA_006383075.2 of Kordia sp. TARA_039_SRF. Classification (GTDB taxonomy): domain Bacteria; phylum Bacteroidota; class Bacteroidia; order Flavobacteriales; family Flavobacteriaceae; genus Kordia. Next base: position 17,252 of record SMNH02000016.1, on the reverse strand, counting down.
CTGGATAGTGCTCTGAGTCTTTTCGCGCTACAGCGGCATAAAATGTTTTGAACGGACTTACATATTCTACTGGAAAATCAGTTCCTAAGGCTAGTTTCCCTGATAAATCCAGCAATCGTTTGTAGGCATACGCTCCTTTTTCGCGTTCAGCTCCCAAACGCTCGCCAGCCCAATACATATCGCTCGTTGCGTGTGTTGGCTGTACGGACGGAATGATGTTTTCGTTTTTGAAAATGTCAAAATCAGGTTCGTCAATGACTTGCGCATGCTCTATTTTCCATCTGCGATTGCTTTGTCCTTCTAATACTTTTGCATAGGTTTTCAAGACTTGATAATTGGCAGAATCACCAATAGCATGCGTGTTCATTTGATACTTGGTTTTGGCTATACTCGCCGCCAATTTTGAAAGTTCTGTTGGACTTGTCACCATCGCACCAAAATGATTGTCGTGGTCACTATATGGTTCTTTCAACGCTGCTCCTCGCGAACCCAACGCGCCATCACCATATACTTTGAACGAACACACATTCAAATAATCAGTTTTGTATGGTTCTTTGTCAATATAATGCGCCACGTTTGCTGGCGTATTGCTAATCATGGCATAGACGCGAATTTTGAGTGTTTCTGCTTTTTGCAAGCTGTCGATTAATTCGATGACTTTTCTATCCAAACCTGCGTCGTTAACCGTTGTTAATCCATAAGCAAAACATTCGTCTTGTGCGTCTTGCAAGGCTTGAATTTGTTGTGTACGATTCGGTTGTGGAATGATTTTATCAATTAAATCCATTGGATTGTCTACTAAAATTCCCGTAAGTTTTCCGTCTTTGAGTTGCACTTCGCCGCCTGCCACTTTGGTTTCTGCGGTAATTCCTGCCATATCCAACGCTTTCTGATTCACCAAATATGCATGTCCATCCACACGAGTTAGCGCAATTGGCGTGTTTGGAAATAGTTTGTCTAAACGTTCTTTTGTTGGAAATTCCTTGACCTCCCAATCGTTTTGATCCCAACCGCGACCAGTAATGAACGGCACATTTTTTTCTTTTTGAAAATCGAAAATACGCTGAATGACTTCTTCAAAACTTTTTGTTCCGATTAAATCGACACTTTGTTTGTTGGTTCCTAATCTGTAAAAATGACAATGCGCATCAATAAAACCTGGAAATACCGTTTTTCCTGCAACATCAATTTTGTTTTTGGCTTCGTAATTCGCTAAAATATCGCTTGTATTTCCTACTGCGACAAACTTTCCGTCCTTTACAGCAAAGGCTTCAGCATTGGAAAAGTTTTTATCAACCGTGTAGATTTTTGCATTGAACACGATGCTGTCTACCGTTTCTTTTTCAACACAAGAGAAACAAACGATTAGTAGTGATAGAATGAGAAGTTTTTTGGTCATTTTTTGGGTGTTTAATTTGGAACTTCAAAGTACTTCTCGATACATTTTTCCTTCATTTCGACAAGCTCAATGTGCGGAGAAACACTCGAAGTGACGATTGATTTCCAAGTTCAATTCGAGTTTAGGTTTAATTTCGCATGCCGTCAGTTCGAGTAACGAATTTTTGATTCGTTGTATCGAGAACAGCTATGAATTTCTGTAACTTACGAATATCGAAAAGTAACTTATTATTATTTTCAAGTCTAAAAATACAACTTTTTCAAATGGTTTCTTTTCTGTGAGATTCCATCTAACGAAAATTCACAAAAAAAGCGTTTCAAGTGATGATACGCTTTTGAAAAAGTTATTTTTTTGAGTCAACTACTTCAGATGAAATAACTAAGTATTTTACATCTCGATAATCGAGTTAGAAGTCAAATTTATATGTTGCGCCGCCCATGATTTGGAATTGCTGCACTGGGAAATTTACCCAACGCTGATAGTCTTGATTGGCAATATTGTTCGCTTTCGCAAAAACAGATAAACGATTGTTAAAGCGATATCCTACGTGTGCGTTGACATCAATAAAACTGTCTAAGGTTACAACTTGATCCATCGCCATGATGGTGCCTGGAGCAAACGTGATGTTGTCTTTTCGTTCGCCAATAAAGAAGATATTTGCTCCCGCAAACCAATTTTCTGTAATTTGATAGTCCGCAAAAATAGACGCTTCCAAGTTTGGCAAGTTCCATGCTTCTTCTTGCGTATCAGTGTTGTAATTGAAATATTCCGCCTTCGCACCAAATTTAAAATTGCTAGTAATGTCTACATTTATTTCTCCAGCTACCGAAAGCGTGTTGACATCGTCGTATAACACATTGAACGAGTTTCCATACGTATACCCATTTTCTGGCTGCGGATTAAATTGATTCACGCTAAACAATGCTTTGCCTTTTTCTGACATATACGACGCTTTGGCATTGTAACTTACGTTAGCCGTGAGCTTACCTTTGATTCCTAGGTAACCATTGTATTGTTGGTCCGTTGGCGCAATTCCGAGCGTTGGAGATACAAAAAAGTTTTCTTGTACAAAATCGTAATACGAGTTTTGACGTAAGTCACCTTCTACTCCAGCATACGCAATAACATTATCACCGCTTAAGCGATATTGCGCGGTTACCCTTGGATAGATAAAGATGTCCGTTTCGCTGTTTTCTAAGTCCATTCCGATATAAACACCTGCGCCAAAGTTTACCGTTAAATCATCACGTAGAATGACCAAACTTGGCGAGATTCCTGCTTTTAGCGTACTGTAATCAATACTTCCTGTTCCTGCATAATTGTTTTCAAACGTTCCGCCAACATAGTCGATATCTACTAAGGTTTTGATGAGTTCGCCTGCGATTTCTACTTCAAATTCTGGTTGTAGAATTAATCGGTTCTCTCCCGAACTTGTGGCATCAAACATTCTTCTGTACAAGATGTTTCCGCCATTAAAGAATGAATCTTCCATATCAACATCTGCACCCAAATAGAAATTATGATAGGTTTGTTGCTCGTCAATCGTTCCAATTTGCGCTGCCGTTAATCCAACATCTGGCAAACCGTACCAATTAAAGATTTGATGCTGATATCCCGCTTTTCCTTTCCAAGACAAGTCGCGACTGCGATTGATATACGCCAAATCCAATTTCGTATCAAAGAAATTATTATCCAACTCCACACCGTCAATATCACCTTGCGACGAGTGATGACGCAGTGCAATATCAAAAGTTTCATCTCTGCTAATGGCTCTACTTGTGTAAAAATCGAGCGCTGCCGTGTTGTAGTTACCTAAACCAAGCGATACATACGTATTGTAAATTTGCTCCTTTTCAGCTTTTTTCAGATTTGCCGCTCTACCTTTCGCTGGTGTAAATGTTGACGCCACAGGAAATGAAAAAATAGAGTATTTGATTTCCTTCTTTTTTGCCGTTTCTTTATCGTTTAATGAAGGTATTTGTTTTATTTTAAACGCGTCCGAAACCGATGGCGTATAGGGTTTTACAACGTTTACCACTTCCGTTCCGATATTTTTTTTGTCTTTCTCCTTGTCTTTCTCTTTTTCTTGCGCAGTCGCCAAATTCGCTATAAAAAAAGCCGCTAATAAACAAGTTGATTTTATGATATGATTTCGCATGTTGTGCTTGCTTTGTAAGTTTGTGTTTGATTTCAATGTGTCTCGCGATTTAGTTGCCTCCATCTTCATCTTTTGGTGGTGTTACGGATGAATTTCGCTTTGCTTCTGCTGCTTTGATTTTTGCCAATTCCGCTTCCGCTTCAGCCACTTCTTCTGGATATTTTTGGAAGTTTTTAATGACACTTTCTAAGATGTATGTTGCTTGAAACGAATCTTCTAAGGCATACGAGTTTTTCGCCATTAAAATCAATCCTTTGGCTCCAAATTGTTTGTAACTTGAATAGTTTTTGACTAAGTTTTGAATGACGGCGTTTGAACCTTCATAGTCTTTTTCTTTGTTTTTGAAATACGCTTCGTAATACAACGCTTCTGCCGCTAGTTTTCCTGTCGCGATTTTTTGCACTTCTTGATACGCCGTTTTTGCTTTGTCTTCATCATTGGTTGCAATTGCAGAACGCGCTATAAATACATGTGCATCACTTTTGATACGATCGTCAATTTTGTCAATTGCCAATACTTTTTCAGCATACGCAACTGTTTTTGCATACTTGTTTTGCTCGTAGTAGATTTTCATCAGATTGGATTGCGCGTACGTAACATTCTGAGGAAAATCGGCACTTTCTTCCAAACGTTTCAAGACTGGAATCGCTTTTGCATAGTTGTCTTTTTCTAATAATACTTGCGCCAATCGTGCCAAGGCTTGCTCGGTATATTCGTTGCGCTCGCTTTGCAATACAAATTCATAATGTGGAATCGTTTTTTGGGTTTCTCCCTTGCTAAAATACGATTGCGCCAAGTAGAAATTCGCTTTTACCGCGTTGAGTCCGTTTGGAAATTGTTGTACATATTTTTCAAATCCTTCAATGGCTTTGTCAGTATTGTTTTGGATGAATTGTTTTTCAGCCGCTTCATACGTTGCTTTGTCCAATTCGGCATCGGTCACATCTACAAAATCGAGATTTTTCACCCAATTCGCATAGGTTTCTACTTGTCCCAATTCGATATAAATTAGTTTCGCCGTTGCTACTGCTTGAATGGCTTCTTCTGTGTTTGGAAATTTGGAAACTACCGAACGGAATTTTGTCAACGCCACTTGATTTTTCCCTGAATTGTAATTGATTAAGCCTTGCTTTAACATCGTTTTTGGCACATACGAGCTTCTTGGGTATTCTGCCACCATTTGCTCATAAGTATTTAGTCCTTTCGTAGTTTCGTCGTTATTGATGTACGTGTTTCCTAATTCGTATAAAGCATCATCACGCAAGGACGATTTTTTATATTTTTTGATGAATGTATCCAACTCACTAATTTTCGTATTCGTTTTTCCTGTAAAGCCATAACTGATAGCTTTTTGGAAATACGCATAATCTTCGTCGATTCCTTTCATAGCAATCGCTTCGTCATACGCTTTGATAGCGTTTGTGTAATCACTCGTTACAAAATGACAATCGCCCAAACGTAAATAACTATCATTTACACGAGCAGAATCATCAGCATTGTTTGCGATGAATTTTTCAAAACTCGAAATAGCACTTGCGTAATTTTTTTGTTTGAAATGCGTGTACGCCAAGTTGTAGTTGATGGTTTGTGCTTCTTCTGTATCTGCAATATTTGCATTAGCAAATGCTTGAAAACCTTGTAAAGCCAAATCATAATTATCTAACAAATAGTTGGTTTCCGCTTTCCAAAAGGTTGCTCTCGCCGTATATTCTGGCGATTCGTTTTCTTTGAGCGATTTGTCAAAGAATGTCAACGCTTCTTGGTATTTGCTATCATTAAACAATTCGATAGCACGGTAAAATGCTACTTTTTGATAGGTAGATTTGTCACTGTATTTTTTGCTCGATTCTAATAAATTCAACGCCGCTTCGTAATCTTTTGAAGTGATGTATGAGCTTACCAGCAATTCTTCCAATTCCGCTTGATGTTCGGTATCTGGATATTTTTTCAAGTAGGAAGTCAATACAGAAGGCACACTTTCGTACGGATTTCCGATTTCGTAGCTCAATCGCGCATAATTCAATCCTGCATCTTCTTGAATTTTCAAGTCAAAATCCATTTGCGAGGCATTTCGGAATGCATTCAGCGCTTGTTGCTTTTTGTCTGTATTTAGGTAACATTCTGCTAAATGATAGTATGCGTTTTGCGCTACAAAATTGTTTCCATCCACAATTTTATTAAATTGTTTGATTGCGTTTTCATAGTCTTTTTGCTGGTAATACGCGTAACCTAATTGATAGAAATCTGTATTGTTCCAGCGTCCTTTTTTGCCTTTGTAAGCTTTTAAATACGGAATTGCTTCTTCGTATTCTTTAAGATTGAAATGACTTTCTCCGATGATTTTATTAAGTTCCGAAATCTCTTTACGGTCAGCATTTGGCAATTCTTTTTTCGATAAATCGATGGCTTTTTGAAAATTCCCCAACTTAAAGTTCATGTCTGCTTTGAAATACGACAGTTTTTCGTTGTATTCTTCGTCTTGGGAAACACCATCAAAATATTCGCTTGCTTCTTTATAGTTATCTTCTTGATACGCAATATAACCTGTATAATATTTGGCTTGCGAACCGTATTTTGGAGAATCTAACAGTTTTTGAAAGTAGGTTTTTGCCTGGTCGTATTTTCTTGAAGTGAAATACGCATAGCCTTTTTTAAAGTTGTATTCTTCCCGTTGTGAATTGGTCAATCCTTTGTCGCCCGACATGTCATACCATTTCAATGCGCGCGAGTATTTTCCATTTTCAAAATAATAATCAGCCACATCAATATACGCTGAGTTTCTTTTAGTACTTGTTGGATAGCGTTTCACAAAATCTTCCATCATATTATCCGCGCCCAACTGATTCAATCGTACGGCACAATTGGCAATATAATAGGCACAATTGGCTTCCGTTTCGTAGTCGTCAGTAGCTCTTTTTACTTTGTCAAAAAGTGTTTGCGAAGCTTGGTATTGCTTGCTATTGTACAAGTGTAAGGCTTCGTTGTATTCTTTTAAATCATGTGTGTATACTTTTGTTTTTTGCGCTAATGAAAGTTGAAAACAAAGGAACACCAAGCATAGAATGAATTGAAGATTTTTTTTACTCATGAATCTTGTGTTTTTTATGAGATTGGCAATGGATTGCGATTGAATTTCTGTTCCCTACAAACTTACCATAAATAAATAGGATTCGCCAATTTTGAGCGGTTCAAAAATTCAGTATTATTATCTAAATAACGTCGCTTTTTTTGTATAATTATATCATTTATCCACAAAAAGCAATTTTAGCTTTGTATTTAGGAATTTCTTAACAATTTGACTGCTTTTTTTAAGACACGTATGCATTGTTACTAAGTTGTATTCAAGAGTAATTGAAAATAAAATCTTATTTATTAGTAAGATTTTTAGTATATTTAAGCTATGCAAACATTAAATATGTAAACGTTATGAAAAGAAAAAAGTTAAAATCATTAAAGCTTAACAAAAAGTCCATTTCAAAATTAAATGACTTCAAATTGATTGGTGGACAAAATGACCCAAGAACAGCAAGACCAGATTGCGTTAACGACACGACTATCGATTATTGTCCGATTCCATGTATTTATACTATTGGTCCTTGTACTTCAATCAACTGTTAAGATTGAAAAAAATCAAAAGAAATAAAGGTCAGGAGCAATTCTGACTTTTTTTATTTGTTTGCTTACGGACAATCTCTTTCTCAAAAACTATACTTTTTTAAAGCAGCAGCCTCTTTTTTTAGAAAATTTCATAATTCAGTTAAAATTGCAGAAAACACTTATTTTTTTCTACTTATTTTATATCTTCAATTACAAACCTTAAATTATTTAACCATGAAAAAAAAAGAATTAAAAACTTTACAGCTTAACAAAAAGTCCATTTCGAATCTAAAACATGTTTCAGGTGGAAATCCGTTTAGACTTTCACTACTGTACCCAAATGATCCTATTTGCCCAATACAACTTACAGGACCATGTGATACAACGTTTACTGAAATAATGTGCTAAACTTTTAAAATCACTTTTAATTTATAAAACGAACTTCGGTTCGTTTTTTTATGTCAAAACAGTATGATTCTTGATTCAAAACTCTATCTATTTTCAACGTAAAAAATGTCTTGTTTGTAGCAATCACGATACCTATCTTAGTGAAACCAAAAATTAAAACTTTAAATCATGAAAAAAAAGAATTTAAAATCATTAAAATTGAACAAAAAGTCAATTTCAAATTTTGAAAATGTTGCTGGAGGCGATCCAAGATTGACCTTTATTACTAATGGCGTTTTGCTCCTTTGTTGCTTTCAATTAACAGGTTCGTGTGATCCACCGATGGTTACAGAAGATTGTCAAACTGAATTGTTCTGCGGATAGGAATACTCAGAAACATTTAAAAATAATTGATAGAGCGAACTTCGGTTCGCTTTTTTTATCTAGAAACAGCTTTTATCACAATAAGTTTTCTGTATTGCGGTTTAATTGTTTACTTTGTGTTATCTTTTAAAATCCCTAGTATTCATGGAACAAATTCTCAATCTTAGAAACGTTTCTATTTTTCAGCGCGAAAACTTGATTCTTTCCGATGTCAATCTCACAATTCACAAAGGTGATTTTGTGTATTTGATTGGAAAAACAGGGTCTGGAAAGAGTAGTTTTATGAAAACGCTATATGGCGATTTACCGTTAACAGAAGGAGAAGGAACTGTTGTAGATTTTGACTTGAAAACGTTAAGAGAAAAAGACATTCCGTTTTTACGTAGAAAATTAGGCATTGTTTTTCAAGATTTTCAATTGTTGCAAGACAGAACGGTTGCTGATAATTTATCGTTTGTGTTAAAAGCAACTGGCTGGAAAGATAAAGACAAAATGAAAGCCAAAATTGATGAGGTATTGGACAAAGTTGGAATGAAAACAAAAAACTTTAAATATCCTTACGAACTCTCTGGCGGCGAGCAACAACGCATTGCCATTGCACGTGCATTGCTAAACGATCCGGAATTAATTATTGCAGATGAACCTACAGGAAATTTAGATCCGCAAACAAGTGTAGAAGTTATGGAAGTGTTGCAAGAAATTAATAAAAACGGACGTACTATTTTAATGGCAACACACGATTACGCACTGATTTTAAAATATCCTTCCAAAACACTAAAATGTGACGGCGGAAAAGTGTTTGAAGTAGTTCAGAAAAATGTATAGCATTCTAAAAAAGACATTCAAAAAGCTACTACCGAAACGCTTTTTATTTCAAAACGAACCGTTTTTTAGGTTTTTTCACGGTATTTTTTTTATAGGAACAACACACCAATGCGGCGTGTGCAATCGGAAGTTGCGCACTTTTATTTCCTTAAAAAATAACGACTTGCTATGTCCATTCTGCGGAAGCTTGGCTAGAAATCGACGCTTATGGAAAATTCTGAATACTGAAAATTACTTGCGAGGCGATGTATTGCATTTTTCTCCTTCGAGAAACATCTATCGAAAGTTAAAAAAGCGAACAGATATTACCTATATTACATCCGATTACGAGGATGAGTTTATTGCCGATTATACATTCGACATTACCAATATTGACCAAAAAGACGCTGCGTTTGACACCATTATTTGTTTCCATGTATTGGAACATATTCCAAACGATTTAAAAGCAATGAAGGAATTGTACAGAATTGCCAAACCCAACGCAAACGTACTGATACAAACACCTTTTAAAGAAGGCGACATCTACGAAAATGAAAGCATCACAACTCCCGAAGATCGGTTACAACATTTTGGACAAGAAGACCATGTGCGCATTTATTCGCCAGAAGGATTAAAAACACGACTTACACAAGTTGGTTTTACGGTAAAAAGCTTATATTTCACTCCTGAAAATAACGATGCGTATTTTGGGTATGCATCACCTGAAATTGTACTAATTGCGACCAAAAATGCTGTCAATACTGATTCCCACGTATGATTATGACATTTCTTCTTTAGTAGAGGAAATTCACACGCAACTCACGAAGACAGCGTATGTTTTTGAAATTTTATGTTTGGATGATTGTTCTAAAAATCAAGAAACCATTCAGAAAAACGAGCGAATTAACTCGTTTTCCAATGCCTCCTACACGGTTTTGCCTGAAAATATCGGTCGCAGCCGAATTCGGAATTTGCTCGCCCAAAAAGCGCAGTACGATTGGTTGTTATTTTTGGATGCCGATGTAATGCCAGTTCACTCCGATTTTATCACAAAATATGTAGAAGCCATTTCAGACGAAAAAGAAGTGATTTACGGCGGAATTTTATATCAAGAAGAGAAACCAAAACAGGAAAATGTATTGCGTTGGATATATGGAAAAGAACGTGAAGCATTGAGTGTTCAGCAGCGCGAAGAAGCGTCGTATTTACGTTTTTTAACCTTGAGTTTTTTGATTAAGAAAGAAGTATTTCAAAAAGTGAAATTCAACGAAGAAATACCCAATGCTCGTCATGAAGATACATTATTTGCCAACGATTTGAAACATGCGGAAGTTCACATGACGCATATTCACAATCCTGTGTATCATTTGGGATTAGACACGAGCAAAGAATTTATCAGAAAGTCGATGGAATCGGTAGAAGTGTTGATTTTATTCTTAAAAAACAGACTGATTGAGCACGACGATATTTTAATTACAAAAGTGTTCAAGCGTGTCAAAACCGTTGGAATCAATCATGTTTTATCATTGATGTATCGCTGGTTTGGAAACCGTTTTGAGAAAAATTTACTTTCCAACAATCCATCTATGTTTATTTTTGACTTATACAGATTAACGTATCTTTGTTACTTAGATAAGCGTCAATAATGCCACTTTTTTCCGTAATTATTCCATTGTATAACAAAGAAAAGTACATTCAGCAAACTGTTGAAAGTGTCTTGCAACAAACCTTTACGGATTTTGAATTGCTCATTATAAATGACGCAAGTACAGACAATAGTGTTTCCGTAGTTTCCCAAATTTCTGACGATAGAATTCAACTGATAGAAAACCCTGAGAATTTGGGACTGTCTTCTACACGAAATCACGGAATTTCCAAAGCTACAGGTGACATTATTGCGTTGTTAGATGCCGATGATGTTTGGTTGCCTAACTTTTTAGAAAAAATTCATGCGTTATACACACAATTTCCAGAAGCGTCTTTGTATGGAACGGATTATATAGAAGTCTACGATTCGCATGAAAATTTAGTTCCCAAAAAAAATATTGATACTTCTTTGCAAGGAACTTCATTTTTGATTCCTGATTTCTTTGAAGCTAGCATGTTTCAGCCGATTTTTTGCCAGAGCAGTTTGGCGTTTAAAAAATCTATTTGTGAAGATGTTGAGGTCTTTAATCCTAAAATTACATTTGCAGAAGATATCGATTTTTACATTCGCTTCGGATTGAAATATCGCATTGCATATCACTATGAAGTTTTGGCTGAAATTCACTTTGAAATTCCCAACCAAATGAGCAAAGATACTATTGCTTCAAAGTGTATTCCTAATTTAGATAGTTTCGAAAAAGCTGCAAAGAACAATCTTTCCTTAAAAAAATACTTGGATTTGTATCGCTATATTTTTGCTTCCATGTACACCTTGGAAAACGCGATGCGTCAACGAAATTATATGCTACAAAACATCGATTATAATAATTTAACTTTCAAACAGCGATTGCTATTAAAAAGTCCGCGATTTGTATTGGTTTGGCTGAAAAAGTTGAAAAGATTTTTGTTAAAGCGGAATATTAGGGTGACTTCTTTTTAGTTTCGCTACACTCAATTTAGGTGTTAGGTATTAGGTCGCTTTGCTTTTGGTTTGCTGATTTTTTGTTTTCGTTATTTGTTTTTTGTTGATTCATCTATTTGTCACTCTTAACTAATCACTCATAACTTGTTGTCTATTAATGATTTTACATTTTAAAGCAGTAAAATTCTAATTAAACAACTAAAAATAAGGAAAGAAAAACATTGTAAAGTTTCCACAAAATGTACTTTTGAAGGTATCTCAATACTCACCACTAACATCTCACAACTGTAAATTGAGCGAAGCTAAAATTTACTTAGACAACTTCACATCTTCTTTGGTGATGACATAATCTTGATAATCGCGAATGTAATCGGATTCGTCAAATTCGTCGGAAGCTAAAACGAGACAAACCGCTCCTGAAGAGAAATTTTCCAATTCGCGCCAAATTCCTTGTGGAATCAGGCAACCTTGGTTGGGTTTGTTGAGTAAAAACCGTCTTTTGGACGTTCCATCTTTAAAAATTACTTCAAAACTTCCACTCAACGCAATCAATACTTCTTGCTGTTCTACGTGTGCGTGCCCACCTCTTTTTGCGCCACTAGGAATATCGTACAAATAATAGACACGTTTGCATTTAAAAGGGATTGTATCACCTTCAACGACAGAAATATTTCCTCTAAAGTCTTCGATTTTGGGGATGGATATCAATTGAATATCAGCAACAGTTGTAGACATATTTTAGGCATTTATGAGTTGAATCCATTCGCGGATTATAGGGTTTTCAGTGTATTTTTGTATGGAAGATACAGCATTTTCTTTACAATTCATATACAATTCCATATTTTCGATTAAAAGTAACATTGCATCTTTCAACGCCGCAAAGTTTTGATCTTCAACGAGCAAACCGTTGATTTTGTGTTGAATAATTTCACTCGGTCCCGATTTGCAATCAAAAGAAATGACAGGCGTTTTTTGTTGCAATGCTTCTAATAAAACCATCGGAAAGCCTTCTACCCTACTCGATAGTACTAAATATTTTGCGTTTCTGATGTATTCGGTCACGTTTTCAACAAATCCCAAGAGTTGTACATGCGCTTGTAATTGCAATGTTGAAATCAATTGTCCCAACGATGCTCGGTCGTCTCCATCACCGCAAATATACAGTTTGATCTGTTGTTTTGCCAATTTAGATGCGTGATAGGTTTCTATCAATCGATCAAACTGCTTAATGTCGTTTTGCAAACGTCCAACAGCAATGATGTAATCTTCTTTTGCCACATTTGGTTCGCTCTGAGGCGATTCTACGGCAGTAATATAATTCGGAATACACAATAAGTTCTCAAAATCGTACAAATCGCCCAATTTCCATTGAATCTCCTCTGAAACCGCCACTACCGCATGCGTTTTATTATAAATTTCTCGAAATAGTTTTCCTTTCGGGATATGCCACTCGATGTGATAGCTGTGCACCATCATGATCATTTTTTCAGCTTGAAAAATGAATTTATGCAAGAGCCATTCCATCACAAAACGACTTCGAGAGCGAAAGTCAATATACATATCAGCGTTACACTGTCGGTAGGCTTTTTTAAACGCAAAAAACTTCTGAATTTGTTTGATGATTTTCACAGAAGATTCCCCTTTTCCAAGATTGTACAAGGTTCCAGCAAAATCGTAGGAAATCTGGTCTTTTATCGAAATAATAGTCACTTCAAAACCGTACTTGTGAAGCGATTTTGAAAAGTTGGCTGCCTGCTTTTCCGCGCCGCCGCCACTGAGACATTCGACAATTAAACAGATTTTCTTTTTAGAATTTTGCTGCATAAAGTTTTCCTACTATCTTTCACGCAAATATACTGTTTATGCGCATATTATTGGTTGGAGAATACAGTAGATTTCACAATTCGCTTAAAGAAGGTCTACAAAAGTTACAGCACGATGTTACGCTCATCGGTCGCGCTGACAACTTTAAAAATTACCCAATTGATGTTTCGCTCGAAGCTACTTTTTTTCATAAAAAGATTCCCAATGCGTTTCGCCAGTTATTCTTTAAAATTTTTAAGATTGATATTGCTTTTTTAGAGATTACCTATCGTTTTTACAAACACCGAAAGTCGTTTCGCAACTACGATGTTGTACAATTGGTTAACGAGTTTCCGTTTGCTACAACACCTTTTGTGGAGCGAAAATTATTGAAATATCTCTTTAAGCATAATAAAAAAGTGTTTTTGTCCTCTTGTGGCGATGATTTTTATTATGTGAATTTTATTTTGAATGCCGATTTGCCTTATCATATGTTGTCAGCATATGAAAAAGATAAAAGCACTAAAAAATGGTTTCAGTATTCGCTTCAATATTTATCGAAGTCGCATGAAAAGCTGCATCATTTTGTAATGGAAAACGTCAATGGAATTATTCCTGCAAATTTTGATTATGAAATGGCGTATCGAAATCATCCGAAAGTATTGCCTTTGATTCCGTTTCCAATCAATATAGATTTATTAAAGTTTCAACCGTTACACTACAACGGAAAAGTGATTATTTTTCATGGTGTTAATAGAGTCAATTACTTAAAAAAAGGAAACGACTTGATTGCGAAAGCCTTGCAACTTGTTGCCAAAAAATATCCAACTCAGGTTGAGGTTAAAACGGTTGAGAATTTACCGTATTCAGAATATATTCAAACGTATAACGAAGCGCATATTATTATGGATCAATTGTACGGTTACGATCAAGGATATAACGCGCTAGAAGCAATGGCGAAAGGAAAAGTAGTGTTTTCTGGAGCGGAAAAAGATTTTTTAGCCTATTACACTATTGAAAAACCTGTATTGATTAACGCAACTCCAAATGTTGATGATTTGGTTGAAAAACTTAGTCTACTCATAGAAAATCCGGATGAATTGATAGCTATTGGAAAGCGTGCACGTGCGTTTGTGGAAGAATTTCACCACTATAAAATAGTTGCGGAGCAGTATGTTTCTCTTTGGAACGAGTCATAGACTCGCTCCAACACAATTGTTGTTGGTTTTTGCAGACTTACTTAGGTTTTTAGACTTGTTAGACTCTCTGATTTTAGCTGTTTTCGACTGCGCTCAAACTGACAATCTGAATTTCGTAATTTCATATGTGTAACTGACGAATTCCTTCGTACACCACAATACTTACGGCATTGGCTAAATTTAGGCTTCGTATGTGTTCGCTAAACATTGGAATGGTGTATAAATGGTCATTATTGGCTTCTGTTATTGATTCTGACAATCCCACAGATTCTTTCCCAAATACTAAAAACAATTCATCTTCAAACGGAATTTCTGTGTATGATTTTTGACTTTTGCTAGTTAAATACACCATTTTTTTATCAGCATTTTTCGCGTAGAATTCGTCAATGCTTTCATAGATTTTCACATCTAAATGTTTCCAATAATCGAGTCCCGCACGTTTGAGTCGCGCATCTGTGATTTCGAAACCAAACGGTTTTACCAAATGTAAATTTGAGCCTGAAGCCAAGCTTAAACGGCCTATATTTCCTGTGTTTGTGTGTATTTCGGGTTCAACCAATACAATATTGTATGCCATTACTCAAATTTAATATAATCAATTTCAATTTTGAAAGGTCCAGCTTTTTTCTCGTTGGAGATGAATCCGATGCGTAATATGTTCGCTAATTCTTCTTGTGTCGGTTTTCCTGAACGTTTGCGACCGATGTTGTAACGCACAAAGTCTTTGAATTTGATTTCTTTTTCTTCCCATTTCCAATCGGTTGTTGGTAAATCGGCTTTATAATACGGCACATACCAGCGTTTGTCCATTTCTAGCGTAAAGCCCATTGCATAGTCTTTGGAACGATACCGAATGATTATTTTTTTATAGGAAGATAGATTGCGTTTTGCATATTGGCTTCTGTAGGAAGAAAATCCGCCGTTATTTTCTAAGGAAATGGTTCCGCTAAAAACGACACCATCATCTGTAAATCGGTAATCGCCTTGAGAAAGTCCGCCCATCACTCCGTCATTGGTAATTTGCCAACGTTCACCGTCTTTGTAAGTACCAAAGTCAATGTCAGATTGTTGTGCGTAAAAGAGTTGTGATAGTAGTAAAAAACACAGCGTGTAAAATGTATTCATTTCTTTTTTCCTTAAAGATACAAAGATTTAAAAAAGCTGTCACATCGCACCTAAAAATTACAATTTGAATTTGTTAAAATTTGAAAGCCAACATCGCACGAAAAACCATTTTAAACTACGTTTTTAGTTTTTGAATAATTATTCGATTTTTAGTATTTTTATTGAAAATTCATCAATAAAAATACTTTTTATAATTTATTTTTAATTTTTATTCAAAAACAAGCCATTTTTCAAAATGAATTAAATGTTAAAATTTTAACATTATTTGTTTTTTGTTAACATATTTTAAGTTAATTTTTCTTGCTACGAGTTAAGTTTTGTTAAATCGCTTGACATTTTTTTCTCAGCCTTTATATTGAAAGTGTGATTATTACAAATCACGATAGAAACACACAAATTACTTCTTGAAAATTTCATTTTGGGTTCTCCAAAGTTCAAGCCAAGTGTTTCTTTTTAAAAATCAATTATTAATCCAAAAACATTAAATATATTATGAATTATCTAAATATGAGCGATGAAAAATTAGTCCCAGTAGTAGTAGAATTGAATACGCTGCTCGCTAATTATCACGTATACTATCAAAAATTAAGAAGTTTTCACTGGAATATTTTAGGAAAAAACTTTTTTGATTTACACGAAAAATTTGAAGAATTATATACCAACGCACAAACAAAAATTGACGAGATTGCAGAGCGTGTGTTGACCTTAAAATATCACCCAATCAGTAAAATGAGTGATTATCTAGAAATTTCTGCCGTAAAAGAATCAAGTCCATTATTGACCGATTCCGAAATGATTGAAATTTTAATCAATGACCACAAATTAATTTTAGCACAAATGAAAGTAGTAATTGATCATGCCAACAAAGCAGGAGATGAAGGTACTATTGACTTAATTGGAGCATACATTAGAGAGTTAGAAAAAGCTAGTTGGATGTTAAATGCTTGGACTAAAAAGACCTCTGCACAGTTGAACAATTCTATGGTAAAAGCCTAAGAATATCAATCAAAAAATATTTACGCATAGTAGATTTAAAAAGCTGTTGAAGATGTCATCGCAGCAATACAAAGTATGACATCATGAATAACAAAAAAAAATAAAGATTATTATGAAAAATTATATAAAATTATTAGTCCCAACAATATTATTATCAACTACAATGTCATTTGCCCAAAATGATGTAAGTACTTCAGAAATTGTACGTACAAATGTAACTGAATATGAAATTGTAGAAAAAGCTATAAACTCTGAAGTAAGAATTTATGAAGATACTAAAGCAGTATATCCAGTAGCTTTTGAAAGTGATGATAAGTACGATTTAAACCAAGAACGTTTGATTGTAGCACCAGCTTTAGAGACTACTTTCAAATTGGATATGGACAGAGATTCAAATTATGAGAGAGAAATCACCATTAAATATGTAAAGCCAGAAAATTTCAATTATGACTTTATGTTGACAAAAAGCGGATTGAATGTATGGTGTACAGAAAATGGAATGAAAGTGAAAGAAATTCATAAAATTGAATCTGACTACAATAAGAAAAAGGTAAATATGTTAACAAAAAAAGGAATGTATAACATTATCATGTCAAATAATGATGTATATGAAATTGAAGTGATTGACATGAAATAATACAACCTAATTACCTGAAATAGCCTACGCTATGTAAAGAACCATCTCAAGTTTTGAGATGGTTCTTTATGTTTTTATTGGTAGTATCCAAAATACTGTGTAAAGTATGATTTAAGGCGGGTTTTAAAACCCGCCTTAAATTTTTGTATAATTTTATAACACACAGTTATTATGACACCAGAAGAGAAAAAACA
>SMNH02000015.1 GCA_006383075.2 Kordia sp. TARA_039_SRF | reverse complement strand
GCAAATGTAAATGTAAATAAGCGTACTGATGATTCCCGTTGGATATACCCAAATTTTCTCTTGTTTGGCAAACCAAACGCTGGCAATTCCGAAACCTGCTGCTAGAATTTCCAACAGCACATCAACCCAATGGTATCCTTGATATTGCTCAAGTAAAAAATCAAAAAACTGGCTCATAGGTACTTCTGTCTGATTTTACAATTTTCATAGTGAGTAAAATATTTTCTTCTTTTTCAAACGCCGTTTTGATTTCTGAAGTCAGTAATTTCATGATGCCGTCGTATTCTCCATAAATCTGTGTACTGAGCGGATTTTCCAAAACAGTATATCCCGAAACGCGCAATTTTTTGATAAAGTTGATAATCGGCATTTCAAAATCATCTTGTAAAGGAGTTAATGTGAGTTCTACGGATATGTTCATTTTTTCTTTGTTTTTTGTTTTTTTTTGTCGATTCATAGCACTTCTCGATACAAAATTTTATACTAAAATTTCACTCGAAGTGACGTTTGTGATTCAATTTTTTGTTGATTCGTTACTCTTCACTCAAAACTTTTAACTCTTAACTAATTCATTGAAAAAATCTTCATTTTCTTCAAAAGCGGTTCCGATGACTACCAAATCGGCACCTGCATTGAACGCTGTTTCGAGTTGTGTTTTACTTCGAATGCCGCCGCCAACAATCAACGGAATTTTTAAATTTCTTGCAACTTCTTGTACGATTTTTTCTTGTATCATTTTTACTGCACCACTTCCTGCTTCTAAATAAATAAGTTGCTTTCCTGAGAATTGTCCCGCCAAAGCTGTATGCAAAATAGCTTCTTGATTGTTTTGAGAAATGGGTTTTGTTTCGCTTACACGCTGTACCGCCGTTTCCACGCCGCCATCAATTAAAATATAACCTGTTGGAATGATTTCTAAACTCGTATTGATAAGTTTTTCAACAGATTGTACTTGTTGTTCGATTAAATATTTCGGGTTTCGCCCAGAAAGCAATGACAAAAACAAAATTCCGTCCGCTGCTTCCGTAATTTGTTCGTGACTTCCAGGAAAAATTAAAATAGGCAATGCGGTGTGTTGTTTGATGGTTTTGACTACTGTTCTCATTTTTTTTTCAGCATCGGTACTTCCGCCCACAAATATGTGTGTGATGATAGATGCATGTACTTTTTGTAAAAACTGTGGAATACGTTCAATTTCTATTTTGTCAGGATCTATCAATACGGCAAGCAATTTTTGACCCTTATTTTTTGCTTGAATGATATGTTGGTAGATGCTTGCTATCATATTATTACGAACGAGTTTCTTCAAGCGCGTATACGCATGTAAATTCTTCAAACTCTAAAAAATCTAACACATAGGTTGCGGTTTCTTTTCCATAGTACACAGTGCCTTTTGTGTGTGACTCATCCATAGAAAAATTGTCAATATCAATATGCTTTAGGAAACTTAGTCCTTTTTCGGCATATACTTTATAGATAGATTCTTTTCCGCCCCAAACAATCGTCAATTTTCGCACCAAAGCATCATGATTGGCAAGAGTTCGGTATTCTTCTAAAGGTGTAAATTTGTGTGCGATGCGTACAATTTTATCGCGTTGCATTTCAATATCAATTCCCACAGGCGTGGACGCACTGACAATAATTGCTGAAAATTGAAACGAATGTGTGATGGAGATGTGTTTTCCATCTTTTAAATGTGGTTTTCCTTTGTCATCATAATACAAATCAAAATCTGTATAGCCAAATTCCGCCAGCAAATGGCGCACACTTAAAAATCCACGTTGATGAATTTCGGAACGCATGCCATCGAGTCGCTCCTGACAATGATTGGTAAGCTTTACATCACGATATAACGCTTCAAAAGACTCTTCTATCTTCCAAATCAGCACTTTAGTATCATTATTTACTGTTATAGTTTTGTAAAGAGCCATTATATTAAAAAGTTATTTAGTACCTTTGCACTCGCAAACGGGAAACCAAATAGAATTGTTGGTTTTGTTGTGTTGCGAATTTAAACATATTTTAGGTCACAAACCATAATTATTCAAACATAAAAAAGAAAAGTATGAGTACAAAATCAGTTCCTTACGTAGCTTATAAAGTAAAAGATATTTCATTGGCAGCTTGGGGAAGAAAAGAGATTGAGTTAGCAGAAGCGGAAATGCCAGGACTTATGAGTCTTCGTGAAGAATATAAAGATGAGCAACCATTGAAAGGTGCGAGAATTGCAGGATGTTTACACATGACAATTCAAACAGCCGTTTTAATTGAAACATTGGTAGCTTTAGGAGCCGAAGTAACTTGGAGTTCATGTAACATCTTCTCTACACAAGACCAAGCAGCAGCAGCGATTGCAGAAGCTGGAATTCCAGTGTATGCTTGGAAAGGAATGAATGAGGAAGAGTTTGATTGGTGTATTGAGCAAACTTTATTCTTTGGAGAAGAGCGCAAGCCTTTGAACATGATTTTAGATGATGGTGGTGATTTGACTAATATGGTTTTAGATCGTTACCCAGAATTGGTAGACGGCATCAACGGATTGTCTGAAGAAACAACTACAGGAGTTCACAGATTGTACGAGCGTATGAAGAATGGTACATTACCAATACCAGCTATCAACATTAACGACTCTGTAACGAAGTCTAAATTTGACAACAAATACGGATGTAGAGAAAGTGCTGTAGATGCGATTCGTCGTGCAACAGACGTGATGTTAGCAGGAAAAAGAGTAGTTGTTTGTGGATACGGAGATGTAGGTAAAGGTACCGCAGCTTCTTTCCGTGGTGCAGGTTCTATTGTAACGGTTACGGAAATTGACCCAATTTGTGCATTACAAGCTGCTATGGACGGTTTTGAAGTGAAAAAATTAGAAACGGTTGTTGGAAAAGCAGATATCGTAATTACGACAACTGGAAACAAAGACATCGTAACTGGAAAGCACTTTGAAGCGATGAAAGATAAAACGATTGTGTGTAATATTGGACACTTCGATAACGAAATCGCAGTTGCATGGTTGAATGACAACTTTGGAGATACAAGAGTTGAAATCAAGCCACAGGTTGATAAGTATACAGTAAACGGAAAAGATATCATTTTATTAGCAGAAGGTCGTTTGGTAAACTTAGGATGTGCTACAGGTCACCCAAGTTTTGTAATGAGTAACTCATTTACCAACCAAACATTGGCGCAAATTGAACTTTGGAAAAATGCTGATAAGTATGAAAACAAAGTATACATGTTACCAAAACACTTAGATGAGAAAGTAGCACGTTTACACTTAGAAAAAATTGGTGTAGAATTAGAAGAGCTTTCTAAAGACCAAGCAGATTATATTGGTGTAGAAGTTCAAGGACCATTCAAGCCAGAATACTACAGATACTAAGAAATTTATTTTTCTATATATTCAAAAGCCTTTTGTCATACGATGAAAGGCTTTCTTTTTTTTGAACATTTTCAAGCAACCAATTATGCCATTGCGTATCTTAATAGTAACATATACGCACTAATAATCGTTGTATTTTAAATAGTTGTACTTATTTTCCTTTAAAAGAAAAACAATGTATTTTTAGTAGAGAAATTACATGTTACAAAAAATATTGCGCAAAACTGGCGTTATATTTGATAGTATTTTTTTATCCCACAAATTCCTTAATGCATGCATACAGACATTCGTTTTCTTTGTATTTCACTTTTTTGTTTCGTACATATTGGTATTGCACAACAAATAGATTCACTTCAAAAAAAATCGTATCAAGAGCTTAAAAAGCAATACACAAAATTAGAATATACCAATCCTGCGTTGGCGCAACACTATGCCAAATCTTTATTAAAAAAAGCCAAGCAAGAAGAAAATTCCCAAGAAAAAAGTGCTGCCTATTTATTGAATGCTTCTTCTGAAAATTATTTTGGAAATATGCAAGCATCGTTAGCGTATATCGATTCATGCATTACGTATGCAAATACTCAAAAAGACGACGCTTTGCTGATTAAAGCGATAAGTCACAAAGGAAAAACCTATTTCACATTTGGGAAATTTAACGACGCTATCACCTATTATTTACAATTGGATTCTTTAGCAAGAAAAACAGAAAACATACGCTATCAAATTTTCTCCAATCACAGTATTGGCTCCATTAAAAATATTATGGGCGATCATAAAGGTGCGACGGAATTATTCTTAAAGAACAAGGAAATCATCACGCCCATTATGGAAGAACGAAACTATCATACCTTGTACCTCAACATGTTAATTGGGCTTGTTTCCGCATATACGTATTTTGATATTGACAAAGCCGCAGCGTATTTGCCTGAGCTTAAAAAAGTAAGTCTTCAAATTGACGACAAAGATGCGCTGAGTTATTATTTTTCACTGAAAGGAATTGTCAATTACAAACGAAAAGAATATGACGAAGCATTGGCAACTTTGGCAAAGGCAGATAGTTTGGTTTCCGCATTGGGAATTCAGCGAAATCTATATCCTGTATATCGCTTTCGCGGGAAGACGTATTACGAAAAAAAGATGTTTCCAGAAGCAATTGCTGCTTTTGAAGCGATTAAAACCTTGCAAAAAGAAATTGAGTTTGACGATTTTCAGTATCGAGAAGTCCTTTCCTTGCTCGCCAACAGTTACGAGCAAATTGACAGTACCGAAAAAGCGTTAGAAAATTATCGTTTGGCACATAATTATTCATATACAGATACCATTCAAGAAGCGATTCGGTACACCATTTTAAAAGAATACGATAAAAAAACGCTGGAAAGTAAGATTGAAACGTTACGAATCAAATCGAATGAAAAAACCAAACAAAATATATCGTTATGGTTTATTTCTGCCGGATTGCTAGTGTCGCTCGTCATTTTACTACTAATTTTCAAAAAACAACAACGCGACAATCGACAAAAGTTTGATGACTTATTGCAAAAATTAGCTTCTGAAGATGCCAAAAAAGAGCCTGAAGACAGCACTTCAAAATTTCAAATTTCAAACGAAAAAATCACTAAAATCTTAGAGGGACTTGAAAAGTTTGAAGCATCCAATGCGTTTTTACAACAAAATACAAGTTTGGTAACTGTTGCCAAAAAACTGAATACCAATACAACCTATTTATCGCAAATTGTTAACGAGCAAAAAGGCATGACATTCAAAAATTACATTACCGAATTACGCATCAATTATGTACTTCACAAATTGAAAAACGACAAAGTCATGCGTTCTTATACCATAAAGGCAATTGCAAAAGAATTAGGATTTAGAAGTGAAGGTGCATTTTCAAGAGCCTTTAAAAAGCAAACTGGGATTTATCCGTCATTTTTTATTAAAAATCTCACCGCTATTTCATAAAATGAAGGCACTTTCATTTTTGTCAAATCCGCGCATGCTCTATATTCGAAGAACAAACATTAACATACATATCATTATGAAAAAACAAAAGTTGACCCTCAATTCTTTAAGACTAAAAAAAGTTAGTATTGCAACCTTAAACTTGATTAAAGGCGCGAATGAACAACAAGCAATGGATGAAACTCTTAAAACGCATTGTTGCACGCAGTATCCATATTGCATACCTACACTATCTACAAGACCTGACAGCTTAAATCCAGGAGATGACGAAAATGGTGAAGGCGGCAAATAAATTACAGCTCTTTTTTATAAAATGAACTTTAGATAAATTGTAAACGCTGAAAATCCATTCTAATTTCACAACATTAATCATTAAAAATTTTAATTATGTTAAAAAAGATTTCAGCATTACACTCTGTAAGAGAGTTAAGCAAAAAAGAGCAACATGCAATTCATGGCGGCGCAGGTTATTTATGTACATCAAGTATTATGGATGGCGTATATCATTCTGAAGATGATATCAGCGGCGATTACGGAAATGGTCATGTGATTAGCTGTACAGCAGCCTCACAAGCCGTTGGAAATCCTAAAGCTGCAAAATAGTATAGAAGGAATGTGCTTTAAAATCACAGTTAGATTTTTCCTAGCTGTGATTTTTATAAATCAAATTTCGTCAATATCCCGTCACCAACAAACCACGCGCGCCACGCATACCGCATTTCTGATAGTTATGATACGCCTTTGCTGCACGTTCTCTGATTGCTGCATCCGATTCATTCAAAATCCAACCGTCGATTGCCCATTTTAACGTATAGGCTTCGGGCGACATCAATCCTGTAGACCAAACCAGTGGATTGGCACCAGTTTGTTTCAAATATGGTTTAAAATAATCTTTGCTAATGCATGCAAGAATAATAGCATCTCGCTTATTTGTATTTTTGGGTTTGAATTTTTCTTCCAGACTGAATTCCATCAAACCATCATGACCCACATACGCAAGCAAACTTGCATTGCCGCCGAAACTCAGTTTTTTGTCTTGAACTGAAATTTCTATTGGATTTTCACCACTGCAAGCATGCAAAAAATCAATGGTAGTTTGTTTGATAAACCTTCCATCATACGCATCTGCCAATAAATAGGTATCTGTGGTTTTACGCTTAAAAAGGACTCGCTCTAAAATTTTCGGATTGTTTGAAGGCAAGGTTTTTACCAATTCCCAATCCTTGCTACGCTTAAAATGTGTCTTTACACCGTACAATGCGCCCCAATACAAGTTGGTTCGTGGATTTTGACCATTTCCCAACGATTTTGGTACAGGCACAATTCCTTGATGCACATTATCGCACAACGCCACAAACACATGAATTTTCTTTTGCCCAGAAACAGTTAAAGTAAAGCAGAAAAATAGCAGTGTTACAAGTGATTTCATAATGGTTGTTTTAAGTAAGGCACCTATAAAACGCACAGAATATATTATTCGTATGTCGATACTAATTTTAAGGAAAATCGTAAGTTTTATCTTTATTTTGATATACGTAATTTAATTGTTTATATTTGAGTAATTGATAACTAATTATTATGGCTTATCCAAGAGATTTCATTTTTGAAAATAGAAATATTGAAGAGAATACGGCATTTGTTATTATTCCCTTTAATGAAGAAATGAGCTTTATTTATGGTGAGATACTACAAGTCTGTATTGAGCTAAAAATTAGCTGTATTAGAGCGGATGAAATTTTTGATAATAGATCTGTAATGGGGAACATTCTTGATGAAATAAGTTCTTCTGAGGTTATAATAGCTGACCTCAGCCAAAAAAATCCAAATGTGTATTATGAATTAGGAATAGCACATTCAATCAGAGATGAAAATTCTGTTCTTTTACTTACTGACAGTATAGAGCAAATTCCATTTGACATTAAAAATAGATCTATTTTGATATATAATAGAAATAATATACATAAGTTTAAAAATGATCTTAGAAAGAAAATTCAAACCAATAGATATTCAATACGAAAAAAACTTTTCTTTAAAACATTCTTGTTGAATAATGGAATTTCAGAAAACGAAACTGAATCCTTCATTAAGATAAGCAGAAAATTATCAAAAACAAAAATTGAAATTGTTTACAATATTTTAAAAAAAGAAAAAAAGGATTACTCCGAGAATGATATAAATTCTCTTTACGTTTACTTTTCTCAACTTCGAGAATATAATAATGGGGTTATTAGGGATTCTGTTAACATCTTTAAAATGCTAGTCTTCACTTCAGATATTATATTAAATAAATATAATTCTGTATTAAATAATATTTTAATTAAGTCTAATAATGATCTTATACATGTTGACGATGAAGATACTTTTTCTTTTGCCTCTGAATATTGTTTTAAAATAATTGATAAGAATTTACACAAAACTAAAGCAATTAATTGGCTTTTAAATTATCTTAAGAATTACAAAATGGGAAGAATAGATTTAGTAAGGTCTAAAATTGAAAGTTTTTTGGTTAAGACAAATGATAGCGACGTGAATTTATCCTTATTGAACACAATAAATAGTGATAATATAACATTAAGGGAGGCTATAGTTGATATCTGTGGTCAGAAACGCTTAAAATCGGCTATTCCCTATATTATAGAAACTTTAAAATTAGAAAAAAACCCTCATGTTGCTAGAAGTTGTATAACTTCTTTAGCAAGAATGAAAGCTACTGAATCAATAAATGCTATATTCAATTGGATGATATCTAATAACGATAAATGGGGTGATAATCCAGTTAGTGGCTCTCTCAAAAGTGTAGCGCTAACTGCTTTAATGGATTTAGATGAAAAAGGTCATCTGTTAAATAATTTTAAAAGGATTATAAATGACTAAAAAGAGCATATTTGTCATCGTTAAAATCTGCGAAAAAATGATTTAAATGAAATTTAATTCCTATTTCTTTTTGTTTTTTTTCATAAAGTATTAGATTAGATTCTCTGGTGGCTTTTTTATTGACAGGATGTGATAAATGATAAACTTTTAAACCTTTATCAGCCATCAGTTGATATTCTTTTCTAGCGTAAGTGAGTCTCATCATTAAATCAGTGTCTTGATATGACCATCCTTTAAAATTTTCATCAAATCCATTCACTTCTAAAAAAACATCCTTTCTTACACAACCAAAGTTTCCAATGAAAGTATAATTATGGTAATTAAAAGTTCCTGTTGTTCTATCAATTGATTTCGGCAAAATTGATGTGGATTTCAAAATATTATTTACATGATTAATAGAATATGTTTTTTTCAATTGATTATACCAATTAATTTGACTCCAAAATCGCAATGCCCCACAATAAAAGTCTAAAAACCTCATCCTATCAACAATTTTTTCAATTGCATCACTGTCTCCTATGACAACATCATCATCCATAAAAAGTATTAAATCAGAACAACTAATCGAAGCGCCAAGATTTCTACAATAAGAAATATTTTCAACATTACTTGAAGCATCTATAAAATTAATGAAGTTACCGAAATCAGAGTCAAGCATTCTTTTCATCTTAGTTGAATTATCATTTTCTATTACAAAAATTTTATTAGGCAATAATGTTTGTGACAAAATAGATCTTAAAGTAAAATATAAGCTATAATTTTTATTATAGTTTTGTGAAGTAGTTATAACAACATCTATTGTTCTCTTGTAATCACTCATAATAATTAGTTATCCATTATTCAGACAACCAACCAAACTCAGAACCGCACAAAATTTCGTGGGTTTTTCATCATCAACAACTCTGTTTTTTTCTTTTCGTTGACATGCGCATACATTTGCGTAACATTGATAGAACTATGTCCTAAAAAATGCTGAATATATCGAATATCTACATCTTCTTCGAGTAGTAAAGTGGCAAAAGAATGACGAAACATATGGGGAGTAATAGTCCGTTGAATACTTGCTTTGTTTGCAAACTTTTTCACCAATAAACGAACTGACTGAGCAGAAAGTGGGTTCCCAAAACGATTGATAAAGAAATAAGAAGTAGCATCAATGATATCCTTGAAAGCTAGGTAATTGTTTTGAAGTGCAGTTTGCGTAGCCTTATTTGTAATTGGGACGTTACGTTCTTTGTTTCCTTTTCCCAAAATTCGAATAGTTTCAAAGTCGGTTCCTATGTTTTCTATTCTCAAACTACACAATTCAGAAACTCTGATGCCTGTGGCTAAGAGTAATTCTAAAACAGCTATATTCCTAGTCGCTTCTTTACATTGATATGTGTTTTTAATTGGAATAGCTTCTTTTTCCAAATACGCATGCGCCAAAATAGTGTTGAGTTCAGAGATTGACATGACTTTAGGCAATAACTTTTCCAACTTAATCTTTACACGTACTTTATGGAAAGGGTTTTGGTCAATTGCTTCTTCAAACTCTAAAAAAGAGAAAAAAGTTTTTAAAGTTGCGACTTTCCGTTTCATAGTTCGCGACGCGTATTTCGACAACATTTCCAAATACAACTTCAAGTCTTCTTTGGTGATACAGGCAATTGCATCTAACTTCAAAAAAGTATCAAACTGTCGTAAATCTGCTTCGTACGCTTTTAAAGTTTTAGGGCTTAACTTTTTCTCTATCTCACAATGAAATAGAAAGTAAGAAATCTCTTTTTTCATAAATAACTAAGGTTTTAAGGGGAATTATACATTGCTTACAAGTTTAAAGATTACTATTTTTTATCAAAAATTAATTACAAAAAAATTAAAGCTTTTGAACCCTGACAATTCGCAAGAATTTTTAGAACAAAAAACAGTATCTTAGAATACTAAATTTTAAAACAAATGAAACGAACCTCAATAGCCATTATGAGTAGCATTTTACTATTTGCATCCTGTAAAGAAGCTACACCCGAAAAAAAATCAGAAACGACTATGACAGACAATCCTTTGCTGACCGAATGGAACACACCACACGGAGTGCCGCCTTTCGACCAAATAAAAAGTAGCGACTATTTGCCTGCTTTTGAAATTTTACTCAAAGAAAATCAAGATGAAATTACTGCCATCACTGAAAATACGGAAGCTCCAACTTTTCAAAACACGATTGAAGCGTTGGAATTTAGCGGTGCGTATTTAAAGAGATTGCAACGTATTTTTTATGTGGTGAATGGTGCCAATACGGACGATACTCTAAAAGCTGCTGCTAAAGAAATCTCACCTGCATTGGCAGCGCATAGCGATTTTATCAATCTTAATGCAAAATTATACGAACGTGTAAAAACTGTGTACGATCAAAAAGAAAATCTGAATTTATCTGAAGAAGAAAAACGGTTGTTAGAAGAAACACACAAACAATTCGTCCGTGCGGGAATCAGTCTAAAAGGCGAACCACAAGAACGTTTACGCGAAATCAACAAACGACTGGCAAAATTAAGCGGCGATTTCAGCGAGCATTTACTAGATGAAACCAACGCGTTTGAATATCACACAAAAGACAAAAAAGATTTAGGAAATCTTCCAGCAAACTTAGTCGATTTAGCAAAAGCCGAAGCAAAAAAACACGGTCACGAAGATGGATACTCATTTACATTGCAACGCCCAAGTATCAATCCGTTTTTACAATCGTCTCCCAACAGAGAAGCGCGACAAAAATTATTTGATGGCTATGCAATGCGTGCCAATAATGACAACGAAAACGACAACAAAGCAATTTTAAGCGAAATGGCAGCTTTGCGCTTGGAAAAAGCAAAATTATTAGGCTACGAATCGCACGCAGCGTATATTTTATCGGATAATATGGCAGAAACACCAGAAGCTGTGTATGGTTTTATGGATAAATTATGGCCTTCGGCATTAGCAATGGCAAAATCAGAGCGTGAAGCCTTGGCTAAAAAAATGGCGAGTGAAGGTGTAAAAGGTGATTTTAGAGGAAGTGATTGGCGTTATTATGTAGAAAAAGTTCGCAAAGAGCGTTACAATTTTGACGAAGAAGAAACACGTCCGTATTTTGAAGTTAATGCGGTCCGCGATGGTGTATTTGCTTTGGCGAAAGAACTTTTCGGATTAGAATTTAAAGAAATGAACAATGTTCCTAAGTGGCATGAAGATCAACAAGTATTCGAAGTGCTGGAAGCTGATGGAAAGCATTTGGGAATTATTTATATGGACTTCTTTGCACGTCCAAGCAAACGCGGCGGCGCGTGGATGAATGCATTGCGCAGTCAAAAAAATGTGGACGGAATGGTCACTCCAATTGTGACAAACAATTTTAACTATCCTGCGCCAACGGCAGATTCTCCGTCGTTATTATCCTTTACAGAAGCAGAAACCTTATTTCATGAATTTGGACATGCGTTGCACGGATTATTCTCAAACGTAAAATACGAATCCTTATCGGGAACCAATGTTCCAAGAGATTTTGTTGAATTCCCGTCACAAGTTATGGAAAACTGGATGAGCGAGCCGCAAGTATTGCGCATGTTTGCAAAGCATTACAAAACAGGTGAAGTTATTCCAGATGCCATGATTCAAAAAATGAAAGCTGCCAATTCATTTAACGGCGGTTTTGCAACTGTTGAATATATGGCAGCAGCCTATTTGGATATGGCGTGGCATTCCAAAACAGAAGATATTCCAACAGATGTGAATGCTTTTGAAAAAGAAGCTATGAACAAATTAGGATTGATTGACGAAATCATTCCACGCTACAGAAGTACGTATTTTGGACATATCTTTTCGAGTCCAGTTGGCTACTCGGCGGGTTACTACAGTTATTTATGGTCAGAAGTGTTAGACGCAGATGCGTTTCAAGCATTTAAAGACACTGGAAACTTATTTGACCCAGCAACGGCAAAGCGTTATCGTACCATGTTGAGTATGGGTGGTTCGCAATCGGGGATGGATTTGTACAAAACTTTTAGAGGTGCAGAACCTGAAATTCAACCCTTATTAAAGAAAAAAGGATTTGTTGAATAGGATAAATTCAAAATAAAAAAAGCGTCAAATCAAACTTGATTCGGTTTCTCACAAAAGCTGAAAATTAATCAGTGAGATTCTGAATCAAGTTCAGAATGATATATTTAGAAAATCTTGTAAGCATAAAAAAAGCCTGAACATTGAAGTTCAGGCTTTTTTTTACGTTCAGATGCTAATTAAGCTTCAAAAGGTTCAATTGAAACGTACGATCTGTTGTTTGCTTTCTTTGTGAATTTCACAATACCATCTACTTTAGCATGTAAGGTATGGTCTTTCCCCATATATACATTTTCTCCTGGGTTGTGAGTAGTTCCTCTTTGTCTAACGATGATATTTCCAGCAATTGCTGCTTGTCCACCAAAAATCTTAACACCTAATCGTTTCGATTCTGATTCTCTACCGTTTTTCGAACTACCAACTCCTTTTTTGTGAGCCATTTTCGTAAGGTTTTAAATTGTTATACTTAAGTGATTTTGCAATTATGCTTTACCACCATCTAATTCATCTTGCCATTTCTTTAACTCATCCCACTTTCCTTCAGCAGCTAATTCAGCTTGCTTTGGCCAAGTGTCAGTTACGTGATTTCCACGAACGTCTGCGATGATTTCAGAAATTTTAGCAGCATCCGTTTTTGCCAATTCAGCAAATGTTGTGATTCCTGCTTCATTTAAAGTAGATGCAATCTTAGGACCAATTCCTTCGATTTTCTTTAAGTCATCTCCTTTAGTTGTTGCTTTCTTTGCCGCAGGTTTTGCTGCTGGCTTTGCAACTTCTTTTTTAGCTTCTTTCTTTGGTGCAGCTTTTTTAGCTCCTGAAGCTACAATGTTTTCAATTACAATTTCTGTTAAAGACTGACGGTGACCATTTTTTACACGGTATCCTTTACGTCTTTTCTTTTTGAAAACAATCACTTTATCACCTTTAAGGTGCTTTAAAACTTTTGCCTCTACTGCGGCTCCGTTTATAGCTGGGGCGCCAATAGTAACTTGTCCGTTATCATCTAACAAAAGAACATTGTCGAAAGTCACTTGCTTTCCTTCTTCTGTAGCCAAACGATGAACAAATACTTTTTGATCTTTCGCAACTTTGAATTGCTGCCCTGCTATCTCTACAATTGCATACATAGCGTATCGTTTAATTAATTAATTTTATCCAAAAATGGACGCAAATATACATCTAATTAATTAATCTACAAATACTTCTAAGGCAGTTTGTTGTTAATATTCCAACTTGGCTTGAATTTTTGCATAAATAAAAGGCTCAAAACAACTGTTGACGCGAATCCTTCAATTAAAATAATGAATAATAATAGTCCTGGTTCTCGTGAAACACTCCCCAAACTCATTGCCATAATTTTTTCTCCAAATTCAACATCTAAATGAAAGATGTAAATCGCCATAAAGAAGGTAAAAACTAAGGTTGCTATAAATCCTGAGATGATGCCAGTCTTAAATCCTTCAAAATAATTGAAATTGACGCCGCTTTCTTTTTTTACATCTTTTATGACTTTATAAACACCTAATGCAACAATGGCTCCGTTGAATAAACGCAACCAAGGGTTTTCGTGCAAACCAAACATTCGCACTAATAAAAAGTATAAGATAAGTCCTAAAGCTATAAAAACACCGTATTTAATAATTTTCTTTTCCATAGTAGTTTTTGGGTTTTTAGTTAGTAATCATTTAAGAACCATTAAGATACGAAAATTTATAGACATCCTAAAATTGTCATAAACTTTAAGGTTTATTTGTGATATGTAACATTTTTATAGAACTTGCGTCACATCTAAAATAACTCAAAGTCAAAAAAAGTTAAATGCAATGAAAAAAAGACTATTTTCAATAGCTTCATTGATGCTGGTAGGTTTGTTTGCCCAAGCACAAGAAGTTACGTTTGAAGAATACGACCTAGACAACGGTTTGCATGTAATTCTTCATCAAGATAACACAGCTCCTGTAGTAACCACATCGGTTATGTACGATGTTGGCGGAAAAGATTTAGGGGGCAATAACAACCCTGAACGTACTGGTTTTGCTCACTTCTTTGAGCATTTGCTATTTGAAGGAACCGAAAATATTGACCGTGGACAATGGTTTAAAATTGTATCTGCCAACGGTGGAACCAACAACGCCAATACTTCAAATGACAGAACGTATTATTACGAAGTTTTTCCTTCAAACAATTTAGAATTAGGGTTGTGGATGGAATCAGAACGTATGATGCATCCGGTGATTAACCAAATTGGTGTAGATACGCAAAGTGAAGTTGTAAAAGAAGAAAAAAGACAACGCTACGACAACCAACCGTACGGACAATTACTATTTGTAGTGAGTGAAAATATCTTCAAAAAACACCCTTACAAATACAAAAATATCGGAGAAATGGAGCATTTAGATGCTGCTACGCTCGATGAATTTAAAGCATACTTCAAAAAATACTATGTTCCTAACAATGCAACGTTAGTGGTTGCAGGTGACATTGACATCTCAAAGACTAAAAAAATGATTAAAGATTATTTTGGTCCTATTCCAAGAGGAAAAGATGTGGTGCGAAACTTTCCAAAAGAAGATCCAATTACAGAAGAATTTAACGTAAAATACGAAGATCCAAACATTCAAATTCCTGCAATTATTGCAGCATATAGAACGCCAGGATTTACCACAAGAGACGCACGTGTTTTGGACATGATTTCTACCTATTTAAGTGGCGGAAAAAGTTCTAAATTATACAAAAGACTTGTAGACGATAAAAAAATGGCATTGGCTGTACAAGCGGTGAATTTCAGTCAAAAAGACTATGGAACGTATGCCCTTTTTGCACTTCCGCTTGGCGACAATACTTTAGAAGGTTTGTTAGCTGAAATGGACGATGAAATTAAAATGCTTCAAACAGAATTGATTTCTCAAAGAGATTACGAAAAACTTCAAAATAAGTTTGAAAACCGATTTGTAAATTCAAACTCAAGTGTACAAGGAATTGCAAACTCGCTAGCAAGATACAATGTAATGTATGGTGATACCAATCTTATCAATACTGAAATTGACATTTACCGATCTATCACACGAGAAGAAATTAAAGAAGTTGCTAATAAGTACTTAAAAACAAACCAACGTTTGCTTTTAGAATATGTACCTGCTGAAAAAACAGAAAAAAAATAAAACACCAATGAAAACAAAAATAGTTTCACTCCTTGTATTGTTTGTAGCTTCACTCACAATGCAAGCCCAAATAGACCGATCTAAACAACCAAAACCAGGTCCAGCACCAAAGGTAAATATCGGAAAACCTGACACGTTTACGCTAAAAAACGGGTTGACCGTAATGGTGGTTGAAAACAATAAATTACCACGCGTTTCTGCAAGTTTACGAATAGACAATCCTCTTATTGTAGAAGGAGAAAAAGCAGGAATGACAACCTTGGTAAGTTCTTTACTAGGGAATGGTTCAACATCTATTTCTAAAGATGATTTTAATGAAGAAGTTGATTATTTAGGAGCTTCTTTAAATTTTGGTTCGCAAAGTGCTTTTGCAAGTTCGTTATCGAAATATTTCCCAAGAATCATGGAATTAATGGCTGATGCAGCCTTAAATCCAAATTTTACGCAGGAAGATTTAGACAGTGAACGTGCTAAAATTTTAGAAGGCATAAAATCTGAAAAGAAAAATGTTGGTGCTATTGCAAGCAGAGTTCAGTCAGTATTGGCGTATGGTGCAAATCATCCGTATGGAGAATTTGTAACAGAAGAAACGGTAAAAAATGTAACACTAGATGACATCAAAGCGTTTCACAATAAATATTTTCGTCCAAACAACGCCTATCTTATCGTAATTGGTGATGTAAAAACCAAGAAGGTTAAAAAGTTGGTAAAGAAACTTTTCAAAGACTGGGAACAAGGAACTATCGTTGCTGATACGTACGATACTGCTTCAAACCCTGCACAGACAGAAATCAACTTTATCAATGCTGACAATGCTGTACAGTCAGAATTAAGCGTTCAAAACACGGTGAATTTAACGATGAAAGATGACGATTATTTCCCTGTGTTGATTGCTAACAATATTCTTGGCGGCGGTGGTGAAGCACGTTTATTTAACAATTTACGTGAAGATAAAAAGTTCACTTACGGTTCGTATTCAAGTATTGGAAACAACAGAAAAACAATCTCACGATTCAGTGCAACCGCAAGTGTGCGTAATGCTGTAACAGACAGTGCTGTTGTGGAGATTTTGAAAGAAATCAAAAAGATGACTACAGAATTGGTTTCTGATGAAGAATTGAAAAATGTAAAAGCTAAATATGTGGGTCGATTCGTAACAGGAATTGAACGCCCAAGCACCATTGCAAATTATGCGTTAAACATCATCACTGAAGATTTACCAAAAGATTTCTACGAAACGTATTTGGAAAAAATTGAAGCAGTTACTAAAGAAGACGTATTGCGTGCAGCAAAAAAATACTTTAAGAAAGATAACTTGCGTATTGTCGTAACTGGAAAAGGAAGCGAAGTGATTGACGGACTCGAAAGCATGATGTTTGAAGGGAAAAAAGTTCCTGTAAAATATTATGACCAATACGGAAAAGCGACAAAAAAACCTGTGTTCAAAAAGCCAATTCCTGAAGGCGTTACAGCGCAAACTGTAATTGACAATTACATCAAAGCGATAGGTGGAAAAGAAAGATTAGAAGCGGTTGAAACACTAATTATAAAATATGAAGCAGAAGCAATGGGTGCTAAAATAATAACTGAAGAAAAGAGAACCTCCGATAAATATGCCCAAATTATTTCTATGAATGGAAATCCAATGATGACAATTGTTGCTAAAGATGAGGAAGTATTCCTGAAACAAGGGGGCAATAAAACAGTATTACCCAATAGTATGCTTGCAGATTTAAAACTTTCTTTTGGAGTATTTCCAGAATTAACACAGTTAGCTTCTGGTAAAGCTACATTATCTGGCATAGAAACAATTGAAGGAGTTGAAGCCTATAGAATTTTTATTCCTGGTGATGTAGTTAGTGTTTCTAATTATTATGATATTAACACTGGATTAAAAATCAAAGAAGTTTCTGTAACCAACATACAGGGGAGAAGTCAAACGCAAGAAACCTTTTTTTCAGACTATCAAGAGAAAGAGGGTATAAAATTTCCAACAAAAAAAGTAGGCTCGCTAGGTCCACAAATTGTTGAATCAAAACTTATTGAAGTAACAATTAATTCAGAGATAACTTCAAAAGATTTTGATTAATTATTTTATAACATAAATTAAGATCTGATCTCAATATAATTCATTAAAAGGAAGCTGAATTCTAAGTTGAAAATTAATTTTCAGTTTAGAATTCAGCTTCCTTTTTTAAGTTTATTAAGTTTTTAAAAAGTATGAAATTATATCACTATATTTACAATTATTAATATTAAAATCTATTATTATGTTAAAAAACATTAAAGGAATTAAAGTACTTAATAAAAAAGAACAGTCATCAATTAAAGCCGGTAATGATGGATTTGGACCAGCTGTAGATTGGCTTAATTCTTGTGACGGATATGCTACATTAACAGCTGGAGCTTTTTTGGCTGCTGATGACACATTGAATTACAACGACCCTGAAGGATATATTGTATATACCATAATGTATGAAGAGGCCTACAATAATTGTCTTGACGGTAATATTTAATAATCTCAATTGAACAATTATTTAAAAATAAACTTAAACTAAGTTTATTACTAGAACCCAAAGTGTTTATATTTTGGGTTCTTTTATTTTATTTCTTCTTATTTACCAAATACACACCAATCAAAATGATGATTCCACCTAAAATTTGGTAAAAACTCAGTTTTTCTCCTGCCAAAACGCCCCAAAATATCGCCACTAACGGCATAGTATACGTAACTGAAGAAGCAAATACGGGACTCGAAATTTGTACCAATCGATTGTAAACTACTTTCGCCATGGCAGTTCCGAAAAGGGATAAAATAGCGACATAACCCACAGCAACTTGCATTTCTTCGTTTTCTAAAATTGTTCCAAAGAAGCCTGTAGAAGCTAAAATGATAATTGCTGGGATGATTAAAAATATAAAGTTTCCTGTGACAATAGCTAAAGCATTTAATTCGTTTAGATGTTTTTTAATCATATTCACATTCAAACCGTACCCAATCGTGGCAAGCGCAATAAAAATACTATACCAATAATTTTGATTCGGATTAAAATTCGCTCCTGCAAAAATCAATACCAACGCGCCAACCAAACCAATCAACACGCCAACAATTTGCAATTTGGATGTTTTTACGCCAAACAATAAAATCCCGAAAACAACTGTATATAAAGGCGTTAAAGAATTGAGCATACTTGCTACAGCACTGTCCAACTGCTCTTGCGCTATGGCGAATAAAAACACAGGAAAAAACGAACCTGCAAGTGCTGTTAAGAAAATCCATTTCCACTGTGAACGCTCAATCAACTTTATTTTATTTCCACCTATCGAAAATACGATGATTGCTGTAATGGTCAATCGCAACGCACCAACTTGGATAGAAGTAAGTCCTTTAATTGCTTGTTCTATCAGGATGAACGAACTTCCCCAAATTAAGGACAGTAACGCTAGATAAATCCACTTTAATTTGTCGTGATCCATAGTTTTTTGAATAGAATCATACAAAAGTCTGACAATTATTTCGAATAATTCATTCATATTTGCTTAATTTTGTGATACGCTCATAAGTAAAAATTATATGAGTGAATTTTTTATTTTAATTAGAAGAATGATGAAAAAAATAGTATTCGTTTTTGCAATGACAATCGCTTTGGTAAGCTGCAAAGACAACACACCTAAAACAATTACGGTTGACACAAACTCAAAAACCGTTGAAAAGAAAACTACAAAAGAAGACCTTGCTGCACATTACAACAAAGCAGAATTTAAAATTGACGGAATGACGTGCGCGATTGGTTGCGCAAAACGTATCGAAGGCAAATT
The DNA here is from genome assembly GCA_006383075.2 of Kordia sp. TARA_039_SRF. Lineage (GTDB taxonomy): Bacteria > Bacteroidota > Bacteroidia > Flavobacteriales > Flavobacteriaceae > Kordia. The sequence goes on along the minus strand of SMNH02000015.1, from coordinate 68,058 downwards.
AGCTGCTATGGAAGGTGTAAAATCTGCAAAGGTAGATTTGAACAGAAATTGGCTATGGTTGAGTATAACGACGCTAAGGTTGATTTTGATGCCTTAACAAGCACCGTTTCAAAAGTTGCTGGCGATTATAAAGTTTCTGACATGAAAAACGTAGAAGCATTTTCATCAAAAGAAGCGAAAAAAGAATGCGATCCTGATTGCAAGAAAGATTGCTGCGCTAAAAAAGACGAAGCTAAAAAAATGGCGTGCGCGGAAGATTGCAAGAAAGCATGTTGCGCTAAAAAAGCGTAAGTATCTTTTCTCTATAAAAAATATCAAAATCCTCAATTGTTATGATTGGGGATTTTTTTATGTATCAATTTTTCAATGTAACAATGTAGCAATTGTGTTTTTTTGAAAATTAAATTCTTGGAAACGTCATTACGAGACAACGTCGAAGTAATCTGTCACTACAAAAAAGTACTGTACTTGGAAGAAAAAGACTGCCACGTCGCAAACTCCTCGCAGAGACGATTCTAAAAGTCTAACAAATCCAAAAGCGAAGCGATTCTAAAACTCTAACAAGTCTAAAAATCTAAATGCACACTGAGCTTGTCGAAGTGAGCGTTTCTAATTCTTCCACTCCAACGATTCAACCAATACGCGAATGTCTTTTTTGATGTAATTTACCGCTGGAAAAATAGAATCATAATTCGGGCGTGCGTTAAAGTATAACGAACCTGTTAAAAAGTGATTGATGCTATCTGTAACATAAAATTGTGCTTGCGAAGCCGCGTTTCCCGATACTTCATACACCATTCCATATACGTTTTGTGCTGCGTTTTCATACACCGTCGGGTCAATGGCATCTGCTTTTACGGCGTGTTCGTAGGTCAATTTTTGCACATCTTCTAGCAACTGATTCAAATTTCCATCAATAGGAATGTACGATAAATGTAAGGTTCCGTTGAGCGCAGGATAGTCCAAATTTATCCAGCAATTTTTCTGCGGATTAATAATGGCAAGTTCATTCTTTTCAAAAGCATACGGACAATCGGAAGTGACTTTGGCATATTTTGGTGCAGGATATTCCAAGCGTAAAAAACCTTTGGGTTTTGGCAACACATCTTCTCCTCCGCAGGAAATTAACAATACGCTTACCATTAAAAAGAGACTTGTATATTTTAAGATGTTCATTCTTTTAGTGTGACTTTAACTTGTTTCAATCGTTTGTTGTCTATTACTTCTACAGTAAACGTATATTCTCCAAAGTTTATTTTATCTTTTACTTTTGGAAAACCTCTAAAAATCTCCAATACAAAACCTGCAATGGTTTCCGATTCGCCTTTTTGTTCTTCAAATGCTGAATTGTCTTCTAATCCGATAATTTTGTAGAAATCTTTCAAGTTTGTTTTCCCATCAAAGACGTAATTTTTATCGTCAATTTTGGAATAATGCACATCTTCATCGTCAAATTCGTCACTGATATCACCAACAATTTCCTCAATCACATCTTCCAACGACACCAAACCAGAAGTGCCTCCGTATTCGTCAACCACAATTGCCAAGTGAATTTTTTTATCTTGGAATTCACGCAACAAATCGTCTAACTTTTTATTCTCTGGAACAAAATACGCATTGCGTAAAATTTTCTCCCAGCCAAAGTTTTTTGTGTCTATATGTGGAATGAGATCTTTTACATATAAAATTCCCGAAATATCGTCCAAACTATCTTTATACACTGGAATTCGCGAGTAGCCATTCTTGGTAATTTCATTCAAAACCGTTTCAAACGACATGCCTTCTTTTAAGGCAAAAACATCCATTCGTGGGCGCATCACTTGTTTGGTATCTGTATTTCCGAATGATACAATTCCTTGCAGAATTTTTTGTTCTTCTTTTGTTGTTTCGTCTTCAGAGGTCAATTCCAACGCTTGTGAAAGTTGGTCTACCGAAAGATTGGTACGTTTTTTTCCCAATTTATTCTGAATCAATCCTGAGACAAAACTCATTGGCATACTGATAGGCGCAAAAATTTTATCTAACACATTCAGCGGAAATGCCATCATTGCTGAGAACTTGTGTTTATTTCTGCTGGCGTACACTTTCGGGAGAATTTCACCAAAAAGCAAAATAAAAAAGGTAACTACACCAATTTCAATCACCAATCGAAGCCATTCTGTGGTGATTCCGCCAAAAAACTTATCGCTAAAAGACGCAAACAATAACACTGTAGCTATATTGATGAAATTATTTGCTACTAAAATAGTTCCTAAAAGTTTTCGTGGTTTTCGAAGGAGTTTTGCTGCCAATCGCTCACTAGCAACTTTCGATTCTTCGGCTTCGTTGATGTCTGTTTGCGACAAGGAAAACAGTGCAACTTCCGCACCTGAAATTAAGGCAGAACAAAGTAATAAGACACCAAAAAACACCATCTTAAAAATATCAAGTCCTTCAAAAGACGCTGCAAAAATTAGTAAACTGGGTTCTGGATCCAAAATTTGAGTGGTTAATTAGACTTCGATTAAAATGGTAGGTCATCATCTTCTTCAACATGCGAAGCTTGTGGCGTTTGCTGTTGTGGTTGTGCTGTTGGCTGTGACGGTTGTGCCGCTTGAGAATTCGCAGATGTTACAGGAGCGTTTGCCGCTGCATTGGCTTGCGATTCTTGTTTGGTAGACAAAAACGTAAAATCGGTCACTTGAATTTCCGTTGTGTAGCGCGTTTGCCCATCTTCGCCTTGCCATTGTCTATTTTTCAAACGACCTTCTACATATATTTTATCACCTTTGCTCAAATATTTTTCACAAATTTCTGCCGCTTTATTTCGCACTACAATATTATGCCAGTCGGTGTTTACCACACGCTCGCCTGTTTGTTTATTTGTGTACGAATCGTTCGTTGCAATCGGAAAACGACCAATACAGCCGCCACCTTCAAAGTAGTGCATTTTTACCTCATCGCCCAAGTGTCCTATCAACATTACTTTATTTAGTGTTCCGCTCATTGTGTAAAATTTATGTGTATAATCAAATGTACTAAAAAACCATTAAAAATGATACCAAATCAACTATAATATGTGACTTTAGAAGTAAAGTTGCTTTGGTATAAATTCTTCAATAAAGTTTCCAATGAGAATCGGAACCGGATATTTTCGAATTTCCTGCAAAAGTATACCATTTTTTAAATTCTCGGTAGTTTCTACAATCCAAAATGTGGTATGTAAATGTTGATGAGATAATTTGTGAATTTTCTCTTCCGTATTATATGGTGTAATGGAAAAGTCGTTGAGTTGAAGTATTTCTTCAATTTCTTTATGATGCGAACGGATATCTGCAATTGCTTTTTTGGTCTCTAATAGCGGAAACTGATACAATCCTTGCCAAATACCTTTTCCTTTTCGTTCTTCCAGAAGCGTCTCTGTTTCGTTCGAAAGAACAACCAAATAATTGAACCAGCGATGTTTTATCTTCGTTTTTTTCAACTTTACAGGCAACATACCAACACGCTGATTTTTCAAACCTTCACAACTTTCGTTTAACGGACATACAATACAATACGGATTTTGCGGTTTGCATTGCACTGCACCAAACTCCATAATTGCCTGATTAAAATTGGCAGGCTCATCTTCATCAATCACTTCAAACGCCAATTCTTTAAACTTTTTGATGCCTTCGGTACTATTAATAGGAATATCAATATTAAAATATCTGGCCAAAACTCTGTACACATTTCCGTCAACTACAGGTGCCACTTCATCAAAACAGATAGACGCAATGGCGCTTGCGGTATAATCGCCTACGCCTTTTAGCTTTAAAAGTTCTTTATATGTACTGGGAAATTCTCCATTATAATTTTCTACAATATCTTTTGCGGTGTAGTGTAAATTCCGTGCGCGGGAATAATAGCCCAATCCTTGCCAAAGCTTTAACACCTGCGATTCTTCGGCTTTTGCCAAATCGTACACAGTTGGAAATGCGGCTGTAAACTTCTCATAATAAGGCAATCCCTGTGCTACGCGAGTTTGTTGTAGCATGATTTCAGAAAGCCAAATTCGGTATGGATTTTTTGTTTTTCGCCATGGTAAATCGCGCTTATTTTGCAAATACCAGTGTATAATTTCTTTAGAAAAGTTCATCAAATCAAAATAATACGCAAAAATAAATGTTTATATCGTTAAATTTTAATCAATTAGAACATAAATATTATCTAATTAATTATATATTTGCATCCCTTAATTTTATAACGAATAAACAAAATATATTAAAATGACGAAAGCGGACATCGTAGCGAAGATTTCAGAAAAGTTAGGAATGGAAAAGAGTGAAGTACAGGCAACTGTAGAAACTTTTATGGAAGAAGTAAAAAATTCTCTTGAAGGTGGAGACAATGTTTACTTGAGAGGTTTTGGTAGCTTTATCATCAAAACAAGAGCTGAAAAAACAGGTAGAAATATCTCTAAAAACACAACAATCAAAATTCCTGCACACAATATTCCAGCATTTAAACCTGCGAAAATCTTTGTTGAAGGAGTGAAAGACAACGTTAAAGTAAAGTAACAAGAAATACATTTATTAATTAAAAACATAGAGCATTATGCCAAGTGGTAAAAAAAGAAAAAGACACAAGGTGGCTACGCACAAGCGTAAAAAAAGAAGAAGAGCCAACCGTCACAAAAAGAAGAAGTAGTTTGGTTAGCAAACTACTTCTTTATTTTATAGCTTTACAAGCTTAAAAGTAAAACGTTCTTTGAAAAAAATTGCATGATTGCGCAAATACTGCTGTCTTGTGTTTGTAAACGCAACATGTATATTTATTAGGTAAAAACAATACCTGTGAAAATTGTTTAATCCATCTGTACATTTATGTATGGATAAAAATTAAATCAGAGTGAATAAAGAATTAATCATTAGATCCAATTCCTCTGAAGTTGATTTTGCCTTGCTAAAGGATGGAAAACTTATTGAATTACATAAGGAAGAAGACAATAATGACTTTGCAGTTGGAGACATATTTCTTGCCAAAATAAGAAAGCCTGTCTCTGGACTTAATGCAGCGTTTGTAAACGTAGGCTACGAAAAAGATGCCTTTTTACATTACCACGATTTAGGTCCGCAGTTACTCTCCTTATTAAAATTTATAAAACGTGTAAGCACAGGTAAATTAAAAGATTATACTTTAAAAAACTTTCCGTTTGAATCAAATATTGACAAAAATGGTAGCATCATGGATGCTGTAAAAGCCAATCAGTCAATATTGGTACAAATTGTGAAAGAGCCAATTTCGACCAAAGGTCCTAGAATTAGTTCGGAACTTTCTATTGCAGGACGATATATTGTACTTGTTCCCTTTTCGGAACGTGTTTCCATATCACAAAAAATAGAAAGCAAAGAAGAAAAAGACCGATTAAAACGTTTGGTACTCAGTATCAAGCCTAAAGGTTTTGGCATTATTGTACGTACAGTAGCTGAAGGCAAAAAAGTAGCTGAATTGGACAAAGACTTACAAAATTTGTTGACAAAATGGTCAACAATGTGTAAAAAACTGTATAAAGCTGAACATCCGTCGAAAGTATTAAGTGAAATGAACAAAGCGTCTTCCATTTTGAGAGACATCTTTAACGAAACATTCACGGGAATACAAGTAGATGATCAAGATCTTTATTATGAAATTAAAGAATACGTGCAGAAGATTGCACCAAAAAAAGAGTCTATTGTAAAATTGTACCAATCAAAAGTTCCACTCTTTGAAAAATATGGAGTCGAACGACAAATTAAAACCTCTTTTGGAAAAACAGTTTCCATGAGTAAAGGCGCTTATTTAGTGATAGAACATACCGAAGCGTTGCATGTTATTGATGTAAACAGCGGAAATCGTTCTAACAAAGCCAAAACACAAGAGGATACTGCATTAGAAGTCAACCTAATTGCCGCAAAAGAAATTGCAAGGCAACTCCGATTACGAGACATGGGAGGAATTATCGTAATCGACTTTATCGATATGACCAATGCAGAACACCGAAGAACTCTATTTGATTATTTGAAGACAGAGATGAAAGATGATAGAGCGAAACATAAAATATTACCTCCTAGCAAATTTGGTTTGGTACAAATTACGCGACAACGAGTACGACCGGAAGTAAATATTAAAACACGAGAAGAAAACCCTAATGGAAGCGGTAGCGAAGTGGAAGCACCGATTGTTCTTGTGGACAAAATTACAACCGATCTAGAAAGAATTTTAGCCAAGAAAAATGGCTCAAACGGGATTACGCTCAACACACATCCGTTTATTGCAGCGTATCTCACAAAAGGATTTCCATCCATCCGTTTTAAGTGGTTCTTAGAACACAAAAAATGGGTAAAAATATTACCAAGAGACGCTTACACGTATCTAGAATATCGTTTTAAAGATAAAAACGATGAAGTCTTAAACTAACCAAAAGCGACCGAATTTCGGTCGCTTTTTTTGTTTGTATATAGTCCGAGTTGGAAACTCGAACTGACTTTGTGTTGGAAACTTGAACTAACTTCGAATAACCAAATAATTTTTAAGAAGTTCTAATTTGCTTGTTCGAGCTTACAGCTCGGACAAATTCGAATCTAAAATTAACTATAAAAAATTAAGCACCCTTTTGAAATACTAATTTGTGTATCTTTAAATCATGAAACACAACAACCTACTGCTGCTTCACGGTGCTTTGGGAAGCGAAGTACAATTACAACCACTCAAAGAGTTGTTAGCGAACGATTTTAATGTACATACACTCAATTTTGAAGGTCACGGCGGACGAACGTCGAATCGTGCGTTTGCTATGGAGTATTTTGCTGAGAATGTTGTGAACAAACTTCATGAATTGAAAATTTCTCAAACACATATTTTTGGCTATAGCATGGGCGGCTATGTGGCGTTAATACTTGCAAAAAAACATCCTGAAAAGGTAGATAAAATTGTCACACTTGGAACCAAATTCAATTGGAGCTTAGAAAGCGCACAGCAAGAAGTGAAAATGCTCAATCCCGAAAAGATTGAAGAAAAAGTACCTGCTTTTGCAAAGCGACTTCAACAGTTACATCATCCAAACGATTGGAAAGAAGTCGTGTACAAAACAGCAGATATGATGTTGGCACTAGCCAATGGAAAATGCCTGACAGACGATGATTTACAACAAATTCCACACAAAACGCTTATCGGAATTGGCGCGTTGGACAATATGGTTACTGCTTCGGAATCAGAACATGCTGCTACACAATTGCCAAACGGAACAGTGAATATTTCAGAAGGTGTAAAACATCCAATTGAAAAAGTGGATATCAACTTGTTGGCAGATTTAATTAGAGGTTTTGTAGTTTGATAATTATGCAAAAAGGAAGAATACATCTTACTGATACGGTATTAGTTTTTTAGCACTTTCAAGAAAAGAAATTGATTTAGCAGTATATTTAAAAATAATTGGAAATTAAAACACAGACCATTTATTACAATTTAACCCGAAATCTTGCTTTGGAGATTTCAATTCTCACTTAAAATCATAACTTTAGCAAATGCTTTTTTTAGTGCAGTCGAATATCTATTCTGATCCAGATCATGCCCGTATTTTTGATGCGCTGCACGACTTGAATATTCCTTTTGAGAAAATTGAACTAAATTCTGAAACCAAGGAAATTACCGTTCAAGCAGATCGCTCCGATGTTTTTGTGTATGGTTCTGTGAAGTTAGCGCGACTCGCAAAAGCAAACACCCACTGGAATCCAGGTTCGTTTTATGGCGGAAACCATCAATATGAAATTTACTCGAAATATTACAAAGAAAATCTACTGAATTATGATGTAAACGTGTTTCAATTTAATGAAGCAATTACCTGGAAACCAAATGAGCAGAAATTCATAAAACCTTATAAAGATGCTAAAATTTTTACAGGAAAGGTATTTACAGAAACGAAATGGAATGATTTTGTAACAAATTCACTCGAAAATCCAAAAACACCTTTATTACACGCCAAATCATTGGTACAAGCTTCTAGTCCGAAAGAAATTTATAAAGAAGCACGCTTGTGGGTTGTTGGTGGACAAATTGTAGCATCTGTATACTACAAATTTAATGGCGATATCGTTTTTGAAGCTGAAGTCTCCGTGGAAGGGATTGCCTTTGCTAAAAAAATGATTCAAATATATGAAGTTGCCGAAGCCTTTGTTATGGATATTTGCTTAACAAATTATGGTTGGAAAATTGTGGAAATCAATTGTATCAACAGTGCGGGTTTTTTCCCAAACCTCAACGTACACAGCTTGGTAAAAGCTTTATATGTGTATTTTTCTCATTGAAATTAAGTACTTAAAACAATTTCTGAATACAACCAGTTTTTGATAGTTCTTTTGAAATATTTATCGTGTAATTTTCTTAACTACTGAGCCTTTTTCAGTATCAATAACAACAATATATACACCAGAAGCCCTATCACGAAGTGATATTTTTTGATTCAAGTTTGACGTACTTCCAACCAATTGTCCTACTACAGAATATACTTTTACACTTTTGATTGCTGTGCGTGTACGCTGCTGAATTTCTATTTCTTTATTATTGTTTAAATAGACAGCTAACGCATTTTCTGGCAGCACTTCATCAGTCACGCTAAGAATGGAGTTATTGATAAATTGCAATTGAAATCTGTTAGGAAAAGTTCCGTCAGTGGTTGTAAATGTATACGGAGCGACTTTTAAATTGTGCGTGATATTCAAATCTAAATCTTTTAAAAAGACATCCACATCAGCTGTATTTAAAATTCCTTCTATTTGATCAATACTGATGGTAATATCGCCTAAAACCGCCGAATCGTACCCTAAAGGAACTATATCTGTATCAGTAAACGTTGGTCTTCCTTGAATTCCATACGAATGTGTAGCATCTTTTGAATAGAAACGTAAATAATTCAATCCATTTAAGCGAATCCCATCATACAAACGATCTCTCTGCAAGGTTGCATTGTCCATAAAACCGATTAGGATTTGACTAAAAGCACCATCAGCATTGGTAAGATTTAACCAAATACGATTGTGCTCTTCCGCTTCTTCAACTTCTGTAGATGTTTCTAGCGTAAACATTACATCATCTGTCGTTTGTCTATAAAAATTACTATTATCATACGTACTACTTCGCAAACTGTTATTAAACGTAACAGAACCAGCTGTAATAGCTTCAATAAAGAAACCTTGCCCAGAAGCAATAAAACCTGTTGGCGCCGTACTTCCGCTTGTAGAACCAGTTCCTACGCTTCCAACAGCATTGTACATAGCATAATCGTCAGTACTGTAATTGTATAAATCAGGTCCAGGATTTGACATTGAAGCGTCATCAACATGCGTCCAAAAATATAAGGTTCCTGTAATATTTGTATTCAATGTGACAAAATCATCTGCACTAATTGCCGAAGGATAAGGATTTCCAACAAAATTCCAATCGTCATCAGCATCTGTATTATCTGCACTTAAACTGATGGAAGACGTAATCACACCATTATTAACAGCTCCACTAAAAGTAACAGTTTCTGTTCGCGGAAAACTTCCTGTGGTTGGTCCCATCACAGCATAGCCAACTCCAGGTGTCATTGTACTACCTGAAGTTTCGTTAGACCATATATCATTATTGTCATCAATCTCGTCATTGTCTAAATCTTCATAGTTAGAAGCTACATAACTGTAAGCTCTGTCCAAACGCCATGTAGCTAATGCACCTCCAAAAGTAGCATTGGCTACAGGAGACGACCAATACGTATAATCATATTGCTCAAAAGAAGTCGTTGTTTTTTCTACATTGATTGTACCATTAGCAGTTACGATTCCAGCATCATCTACCATGACCAACGAACCTTGATTCTCGATAGTAAGTGTTGCTCCGGTATTCACTGTTAAATCATTTTCAATATCTATAAACGTTCCGCTTGGAATTGTTGTCGTTACACCGCTATCTATTATTAATGAACAGACTGTTAAATCTCCATTTACAGAAGTATCGTAATTTCCCGATAATAAAACTGATCTTGACCTATCAGGAGCTCCATTGCTCCATGCAGAACCATTCCAGGTGGTAGTTCCACCTTCATGTTCACCCAAATACGGATTGGTTCCTAAAGCTGGACTTTCAACTTCAGCATCTGTAAATTCTACCCAATCATTAAAATCAAAAGTCGTCGACGGTCCTGTTGAAACACAAGAGTTTCGCACAAAACATCTTCGGTCGCCCCAAAGAGTTCCATCACCAATTACATCTACTCTATTTGTCCAAGTAGTACTATCGTTTGTTGTTGAAATAATTACAATATCATCACCACTAAACAAACTTGAAGAACCAGGAAAGCTAAAAGTAGGATTTCCATCATATCCAACCTCGCCAGGAGAAGCATACGCTGGTACAGTTGCACTATTGTGTTTGTAACGTCTTACCTCATCGACTGCCATATCTGTACTAATGAGTATATTATTGTTTGCAGATGGTGAACCGCCTGCAGTTGGATCTGCCGAAGCAGGATTGTCAGCATCTGCATTGTTTAATATTACTATGTAATATGTATTTGCTGGAATGATTGCACCACTTACGTTTTTTACTTCAATCCATTTATTAATTCCAGCTCCTTCGTAATACTGGGTAATCATAATATCGCTTGAACCTGCGCCGTCATTATCTGTAATGGTCAATGTATGCGTAGTATTTGTTCCGACGCTTGCAGATGTTCCTCCAGAAGCATTTTGTAAGTTTAAAATAACTGTTTCACTTGGCTCTACTGCTGCATCATCATTTGAAATAAAAATTGTTACACATTGATTTGACGAAGAACCTGCTGGAAACGTCAACGTGACTGGAAACGAAATTGCTGCTGGTGTTCCTGCGCCGTCATCATAATCAGTTCCGTTTGTGGCTGTACTTGCTCCATCTAAGGCAACTTCAACAGTTGTAGCCACAGAACCACTCGGATTTGTAATGGCAACACAAACATCAATAAAAGCACCATCTTCAGCTAGTGTAGAGCTTGTAGCCACAAATTCAACTTGTGTAAGCGCGCATGGAGACACTAACGAGTTCGTTCCTGGAGAACCTCCAACAGGAACTTCTTGCCAGTTTGTTCCTGTATCCGAATTATCTAATGTAGCGTCAATGACATGTAAGGAAGCATCATTCCCGTCAGCGCCATCAGCATCATCATACGTAACAATATCTGCTACCGTAGTTCCATCTGCTGCAAATAGCGTGATTGTTGCCGCTGCATTTGATAAATTATTTGGATCACTCGTACTAGCACCAGGTCCTTCATCTGGTGTAAAATTACACCCTGGATTATACGCTCCATCGCCATTACTTCCTAGCGAAATGGTAATGCAATCGCCATCTGCTAATGTGGTACTTCCGCCAAAAGTATGTTCTGTAGTTCCGCCAACATCAATAATGTAAGAGCTAATATCTTGTGAGCTTCCAGAGACATTACAAATTTCTATCCATTCATCGTCAGTCCCGGAAGTATTGTACATAATTTCAGTAATCACAACGTCTGCTGTCGGTGGCGGATTGATTGTCAAGATTCCAGAATTATAGGTCACAGGATCCCAAAAATTCCCCATGTTATCTGCTAGGATTCCACCATAAGTAAAATCACTGCTATTTATTCTAAATCGTGAAGCATAGTAATAGGTTCCTGCGGTTAATGCTGAGCCAATTTCTGCAGTGTATTGATCGTTACTAATTCCGTTCGCATCGGAGTCGTACGTAGCAGCAACCCACGTCCAACCAGCATCGGTTCTAGGGTCATTGTCTGTGGTATTGTAACCTATCCATGCTTCAACGTTAGCACCTTGTCCAACAGCATCGGTAATGCCAGGTTCATATACTTGCGCATATACATTAAAAGTATCACCTTGTGCAATAGTTGCTGTTTTCGGAAAGTCTACATTACAAAAATCGGCAACATCGGGGTTTACAGTTAATTGCACAGAATCATTATTCCAAACGCCGCCCGTTCCCCCATAGGTAAAATTACAGCCATTGAGTCGAAAACGGCTTGCATAGTAATAGGTTCCTGTTGGCAATGCTGAACCGATTTCCGCACTAAATTCATCATCATTTCCTGCTTGCACATTGAATGTCGCTGGAATCCATGTCCAACCTGCTCCGACACTCGGGTCATTATTGGTGGTGTTGTAACCAATCCAAGCTTCTACACCAGTTCCTGCTCCCGCAGCTTCTGTAACGCCTGGTTCGTATGTTCTTGCAAATATGGTCAAGTTATCACCAACCGTAATCGTTTGAGAAGTTGTTGGAAATTGAATATTGGCGAAGTCCATTGCGTCTGTGCAAGTAGAGGTTACCGTTCCATTAAGAGTAAAATCATCTAGTCGGAAAGTTCCTGTTCCTGTTGCGCCACTTAAAGAAATTATGACTGTAATGGTTCCTGTTTGTCCACTAACCACGTTTGATACAGCGGTTGTACCAATATCTGAACCACTAGTTGGTACGGTACCACTTCCAACACTAATTCCATTGATGGTCATATCCCAATTTTGTGCTCCTGTACTACTTCTCCTTCTCCAAAAACTAAAGCTTGCCACATCCAATTCAAACCCTAGATCTACGTCAAAAGTTAGTGTAATTGTTGGCGTCCCTCCTGAATTGTTTAATGAAATTGCCTGACCACTACTTCCTGCAAAAGAAGTCCAAGTACTGTTACTATTTATCCAACTAGAATTAGATAAATTGGTGTCGAGAACTGTGGGAGCTACAGTATATGGATGTGCACTAATGGAGGTTGTTCCAAAATCATGCTGGTATATTTGTCCGTAGGAAAATAAAGTGATTAGTAGAAAAAAAAATAGGGGCGCTTTGGTCTTCATCATCGCTCATGTTAAAATAGAATAGCAATATACTAGATAATTAACTATCAATCAAGCTTCTGAAAACTTGTTTCCGTAAATAAATAGTTATTCTTTTGTAAACTCTTATGAAACAACAATCGTATTCAGTAACGGAAGCCAAATTGAAGCTACAACAGTTTTGTGCGTATCAAGACCGTTGTCATAAAGAAGTTATTGAAAAACTTCAAAAAATGAATATGATTCCTGAAGCCATTGACTTAATTATTAGCGAGTTAATTCATGATAATTTTTTAAACGAAGAACGTTTTGCAAGAAGTTTTGCCAGAGGAAAGTTTCGTATTAAAAAATGGGGACGATTGCGCATTGTGAGAGAATTAAAGTTTCGAAATATCTCAAAATACAATATTGATAGTGCTTTGAAAGAAATTGAAGAAAACGAGTATTTGAAAACACTTGATGAGTTAGCGCGTAAAAGAGCCAATGCTATCAAAGAGACCAATCCGTTTAAGCGAAAAAAGAAAATTGCCGATTATTTATTGTATCGCGGTTGGGAATCGTATTTGGTGTATGAGAAAATTAATGAATTGGTTAAATAGTTTTACACAGCAATATCATTCTTGCGATGCGTTCTAACAATTGCTTGCTCGTTTTTCCAATCAATCCATTTTTGTCCTTTCATTCTACGCATTAAATTGTCGTAATGACGCATGATGAAAATATTGTACAAAGCTTTACTTAAGTTTTTAGGCTTTCGAGCGATGGCACGCAAACTCATGGAAAATCCTGGTGTAATGTATTTCATGTAATGCCACCAACCTTCTGGCATGTACAGAATATCGCCATGTTCTAAATTGGCAATATGTCCTTCTGCTTTTTGTAACGCTGGCCATTTTTCAAAGTCAGGATTTGAAAAGTCAATATCCTCACGAACGATGAGCGAATGTGGAATTTTATAGAGAAAATCACTTTGTTTCTGGTCGAATAGAATGCATTGCTTTTTTCCTTCAAAGTGAAAGTGAAAAATATTCGCCAAGTCAATATCGTAGTGCATAAACGTGTGTGAATCCTTTCCTCCAAAGAACAACATTGGCAAGGACTTCATCAATTTCAACCCAAAATCAGGATAGCTAAAATCATCTTGTAACGACGGCACTTCTTTTAGAATGTTCCACAAGAAAATACGGTATTTTGTCGGTTCGCGTTTGAGTAAATCTACATATTCCGCCATTTTCATCTTGGCATGTGGTTCGTTAAAACCGTCTTTATAATCTACAGGTCTGTCGTCATATAGCGGCACTTCTTTATCGCCCGCAACTTCCTTCATATAGTCCAAACTCCATTTGGTATACGCAGGCCAATCTTCAATAAAATTCTCTATCACCACAGGTTTTTGTGGCTTAAAGTAGTTTTTAATGAAGTCTTCTTTGGTAATATTTTTAACCCTTGGAATTTCTTGCAAATTCAATTTCAAAGTCCTAATGTTTTGTAAAGCTAAGTTACTAAATTGTTATCAAATAAGCTTTTTAAAACTACAAAAGAGCTCAAAAATCGAGCCCTTTTGCAATTATTTTCGATTATTTTTTATTGTTTTTTAGCCAATACTGCTTCTTTCATTTTTTCTTTCGCTTGCTCGTTTCGCTCGATAGTATGTTCTGGACGCGACCATTTTGGCTTTTCTCCTAACGATTGGTATTGCGAATCTTCTGCTTCTACCGTTTTTGGCTGTACTTTTTTGGTGAATGGTTTTTGCGGATTTAATCCTAACATTTCAAACATTTTCATGTCTTCATTCACGTCTGGATTTGGCGTTGTTAACAATTTATCTCCAGCAAAAATAGAATTCGCACCAGCAAAGAAACACATCGCTTGTCCTTCTCTACTCATATTGGTTCGTCCTGCTGATAAACGCACTTGCGTTTCAGGCATCACAATTCGTGTCGTAGCAACCATACGAATCATTTCCCAAATTTCTACTGGTTTTTCATCTTCTAAAGGCGTTCCATCAACCGCTACCAATGCGTTGATAGGCACTGATTCTGGTTGTGGATTTAAGGTTGATAATGCTACTAACATTCCTGCGCGATCTTCTACCGACTCGCCCATTCCGATAATTCCACCACTACAAACCGTTACGTTGGTTTTGCGGACATTGTCAATAGTTTCCAAACGATCTTCATACCCACGTGTCGAAATGACTTCTTTATAGTATTCTTCCGAAGAATCTAAATTATGATTATAGGCGTACAATCCAGCTTCTGCCAAGCGTTTTGCTTGATTTTCCGTTACCATTCCTAGTGTACAGCAAACTTCCATGTCTAACTTATTAATGGTACGTACCATTTCCAACACTTGGTCAAATTCTGGTCCGTCTTTTACATTTCGCCACGCAGCTCCCATACACACACGCGAACTTCCAGAAGCTTTAGCGCGTAATGCTTGTGCTTTTACATGCGAAACCGTCATTAAATCATTTCCTTCAATATCAGTGTGATAGCGTGCTGCTTGTGGACAATACCCACAATCTTCTGGGCAACCGCCCGTTTTGATGGAGAGTAATGTGGAGACTTGTACGGTATTTGGATCATGATGTACTCTGTGAACTGTAGCGGCTTCGTACAGCAATTCCATCATGGGTTTGTTATAAATTTCTATGATTTCTTCTTTCGTCCAATTGTGTCGTATGTTGCTCATAAAAAAGTTAGTTTGGTGACAAAAATAGTTATATCCATTTAGATTCCGCTTCTGTTGCGTCTAAAATATCAATTTTTAATATTTCTGAGATTTGTTTGGCTACTTTAAACGCATCTTCTTTGTCTTTTGCAGTGTATACCTTGATGCGTTGATTCCCGTTGTAGAATAGGTTCAAGACGATTACTTTATTTTTTACTTCTGTTTCATGAACGAAATCATATATAATCGTTCTTTCTGTTGCGATAAATACTGAAATGTAATCAATTTTAGGCAACTCTTTCCATTGTCCAAAATGAATTCCAAAAAAATCTGAAAATGCTCGGTACTGTTTTCTTTTTAAATCTATTTCAGAACCTTCCCTTATAAAAAATAAAAGTGAAATTACACAAAAGATTAAACCTAAAAGATTTCCAGTAGATGTTGCGACTACACCTACCAAAAAAAATCCTACACCAAAAATAGTACGTAGTATATGAACATTTGTTTTTATTACGATATTTTGTGGCATATAGTATTGATTAAATCCATAAAAAATCCGCACAAAGGCGGATTTTAATTGTTTTGAAATGATTATTATGCTTCCGTATCTTCCGAAGTACTTGTTTCTGAAGCTTCTTCAGCAGTTGTTACGTCTTTACCTTTTAAATATTCTGGCAATTCCATTCCTGCCATGTTGAACATTTCTTGCAATGGTGGCACCGCTTTGTACATGCCTGAGATAAAGTTAGACGTAGATGTTTTCCCATCTTTTCCGCCGCTTCCGCCTTCCCAAACGGTTACTTTATCAATCTTAATGTTTTTAATAGCTTCCGCTTGTAATTTCACCAATTCTGGTAATTTGTCCGCTACCAATAATAATACTGCGTCTTTGGAATTGTTTCCTGCTGCTTTTACAACTTCTTCTAAACCTGCCGCTTGCTTGGTCAATACTTCATACTGACCTTGTGCTTCTGCCTGTGCTTTGAACAAGATTGCATCTGCCTCACCTTTGGCTTTTCTACGAATTCGTTCTGCTTCCGCCTCAGCGTCAATTTCTACTTTACGTTTGTCAATTTCCGCAGGAACGATAATATCGGCTTGTTGCGATGAACGCTCTCTTTCTGCTCTTGCTTCTTCCGCTTCACGTTCTGCTGCATACGATTCTTCCAAAGCTTTTGCCGCTTGTACTTTTTCTGATGCGATTGCCACGCGTTCTGCTTCTGCCTCTCGCTGTCTACGTAAGGAATCAGAGTTTGCAACTTCTATTTTCGCTTTGTTTTCTCCGTCAACTGCTTTTGCGTTGGCTGCAGCTACTTGTGTACGCTCATCTTGCGAAGCGTTTGCTTCACCAATGGCACCATCTCTGTTTTTCTCCGCAACCGATTTACGCGCTGCGTTGATAGCGTGTGCCGCTGCTTCTTTACCCAATGCTTCAATATAGCCAGATTCGTCAACGATATCCGTAATGTTTACGTTAATCAGTTTTAAACCTACTTTCTTTAATTCCGATTCGACACTTTCAGAAATATTCGTTAAGAATTTATCTCTATCAGAGTTGATTTCTTCAATATCCATCGAAGCTACTACCAAACGCAATTGACCAAAAATGATTTCCTGTGCCAGTTCTTGAATTTCATGCATTCCCAGTCCTAATAAGCGTTCTGCAGCATTTTGCATGACGCCTGGTTCGGTAGAAATACCAATGGTAAATCGTGAAGGTACGTTTACACGAATGTTTTGCTTACTTAACGCATTGACTAAGTTTACTTCTATAGAAATTGGCGTTAAATCTAAGTATTCATAATCTTGAATGACTGGCAAAATGAACGCAGCGCCACCATGAATACATTTTGCGGATTGTCCACCACCGACTTTTCCATAAACCACTAAGATTCTGTCGGAAGGACAACGTTTGTATCTACGGATAAATACCGTAATCAGTAAAAAGATAAAGAGTCCTGCAGCCACTATCAGGATGAGTCCTGACATTTCGCCTAGCGCGCTGCCATCACCACTATTTTGCATTTGCAATAAGAGGAATGCTTTTGTCATAATTTGTGTTGTTTATTGGTTGAACGATTAATATTCCAGTGCCTGTAATATCAGTAACTTCTACTACAGTGCCCGTTTTGAGAGTTTCATTGCTATCGGCAAGTGCGTCAAGTTCGCGCAAAGCACCTTGAACATTGACGTGTACTTTCCCTATTTTGGAGCGATTTGGACCAATGCTTAAATACACTTCGCCCACGCTTCCAACGGCATTTTCAAGTTTGAGCGTTCCACTACTTACCAGTTTATTGATATAGTAAATAAGCGTTGCCATGACAAACATCATTGCCAAACCTGCCAGCGTTGAAATTAAAATAGTAATTCCTTTTCCAAACCCTGCATTGATACAAGAGATTCCTGCCCAACTGAAAATAGTGAAAAATGCTACCAAGTTTTTGAAGGTGAAAAACTGAAATCCGATTCCAGTGTCACTTTCTATTTCGGCATCTACATCACCATCAACGCCGTCTGCATCGCCTACTAAAAAAGTAGTGATTAAGACAAAGACAAAAATCGTTGATGACATGGCTGCAATAATCCAATACGATTTTTCAAAAGTTGTTAATGCTGAAAACCAATCTCCCATGCTATACGGTTTTTAAGGTGTTATACTATTATTTTTGAAATTTAGTCTTTGGTTAGCAATACTGATACTGCGTTTCCTCCAAATCCTACCGCGTTGACTAAAATGTTGTTTAGTGGTTTCGGTTGTTTTTCTTTTTCAAGATACGGAATTGAAATAAATTTTTGTTGTTGTATCATTAAAATCGCTAATTCTACACTTAACATTCCTGAAGCTCCAAAAGTGTGACCTATTTTCCATTTATTCGTAGTGAGTTTTGGAATTTCGTTACAAAATATTTTTTTGATGGCTTGGTATTCTGCCAAATCACCTTTTATGGTTCCTGGTGCGTGTAATACGACAGCATCGATTTCTTGTGGTGAAAAATCGTGTAACGCCGTGCGCATCGATTTTTCAAAACAGATACCTTCTGCCGAGATAGACGTGTTGTGCGTTAAGATTTCTGTGGCATAGCCAATGCCTCTAATTTTTGCGAGCGCGTGTTGCTTTTCGCCTTTTTCCAAGCATATTGCTGCTGCGCCTTCACCTAGAATCATTGTGTTGCGATTTTTTTCTAAATCCAACGAAAGACAAGGATACGCCGCTTCTTTTTTAGCGTAAATGTGCAATGCTTGCATTTGTGCGATGGTAAATGGTGTGAGTGGCGCTTCACTTCCGCCAACTAAAAACTTTTCTGCCATTCCCGATTGTAACCACGCAATTCCGTTCAACAATGCGTGTAAAGCGGTAGAACAAGTAATGGAATGTGATATTTGCGGTCCCGCAGTTTGTAAATCGTGTGCAACCCACGACGATATATTTCCTAAAGTTGTTGTCGGCGAACTTAAGGTAGCAGCGTGTTGATTTTGTAAATAGTCTTGATGGTATTTTTCAAAAAGTGTTGTTGCGCCTCTTGACGAACCCATATTAACCCCGAAGTCATTTTCTGCTTTCCAACCCGCATTTTCAATCGCTATTCGCGATGCGAGTATTGCATACAACACACTATCATCTAGGTTTTTATATTTAGCATTTGATTTTTTTAAGTTGTCAACAGCCTCTTTTGCATCTTCAGAAAGTGACGCTGTATATATCTGTTGTTGTTGAATTGTTTCTTGGTGAAAACAATGTGAATCATTTGTGTACTGTTTCCAAATTTCGGCTTTTGCAATTCCCAGTGGAGACACCGAACCCAAGCCAGTTATTGAAATACAATCATGCATCATAGTATCCTAAATTAAGAGTGCTAATATCGTAAGAAAATTATAAAGCATCAATCGTTTCGCGAATCGCTTGGTAGATTTTTTCCAATTGTGTATTTGTGGTAATGTAAGGCGCTAGGATATAAATGGTATTTCCCAACGGACGCAAGCACACGCCTTTACTCATGAACGAATTGAAAAGTTTGTCGCGCAAGTTTCCATAACGCTCCATTTCAATGTCTAAATCTAAAGCGAAAATTTGTCCTTGCTGTCGCGTTGCAGCAACTTTTGGATGGTTTTGTATTTCTCGATTGAATTTTTGGTGAGATGCTTCAATTCGTTTCAAATTTGCCTGTATTTCATCTGATAGCAACAAGTCAATTCCCGCCATAGCGGCACTACACGCCACAGGATTTCCCGAGTAGGTATGTCCGTGAAAAAATCCTTTTTTGATATCATTCGAATAGAAGGCATTGTAAATTTTATCGCTGCAACTCGTAATTGCCATTGGCACCATTCCTGCCGACAACGCTTTGGACAAGCAGATGATATCTGGTTTGGTTTGTATATATTCCGAAGCAAAGTTTTTGCCCGTTTTTCCAAAACCCGTCATCACTTCGTCTGCAATCGTAACTACATTGTGTTGTTGCGCAATTTTTAGAATTTCGTTGATGTGTTCCGCTTTGTGCATTTGCATGGCTGCCGCGCCTTGCACCAACGGTTCATACACAAAAGCAGCTACGTTGTGTGTTGTGATGAGTTCTGTAAAGAGAGTTTTGACAGCTTCTAGATTTTCAGCGTTTGGCACGGGAATTCGCGCTACATCGATAAAGAATTCTTCAAACGGTCCGTTGTAGACAGACAAGCCTGAAACGGACATCGCGCCAAAGGTATCTCCGTGAAATCCATTTTCTAACGCAATGATTTTTCCGCGTTTTTCGCCTTTATTAAAATGATATTGCAGTGCCATTTTGATGGCGACGTCAATCGCAGTAGAGCCATTGTCAGAGAAAAATAGTTTTTCTTGATTTTCGGGAAGAATTTTTATGAGTTTTTCTGAAAGTTCAACAGCAGGTTGGTGTGTAAATCCAGTAAACACCACATGGTCTAACTGTTGCATTTGCAACGTTACTTTGTCGATAATATACGGATTGCAATGTCCATACACGCAGGTGTACCACGACGCTATGCCGTCAATATATTCATTTCCATCTTCATCATATAAAACTGCTCCTTTCGCCTTTGTAATCGCGATGTGATTGGGATGCGATTTGTGTTGCGTTAGCGGATGCCACAGGTATTTTTTATCTCTTTCTTGTAAACTCATGTTAGTTTGGATTTGAACAATTCCGCATATTCGCGAATGACATTTTGATCAATATACGGTTCTTCATCAATGCGCCCGATGATAGGCACATTGGTCATTTTTTCAATGATATTTTCCGTTGTGGGATGTTGTTCACCACTAAAAATAATAGACACCTTGAATCCTTTTTCTTTTAACAAATTCACCGTCAATAAGGTATGATTGATGCTTCCCAAGTAGTGACGCGACACCACAATTACATGATATTCAGATTTGATGATATCTAAAATGGTGTGTTCGTCGTTGAGCGGTACTAAAATTCCACCAGCACCTTCAATCACCAAATGATTTTTGGTTGATGGTTCTTGAATTTCTTCCACTTTGATGGTAAGATTGTCAATAGCCGCAGACGCGTGCGGACTCATCGGTGTGTTGAGTGCGTAGCTGTTTGGG
Source organism: Kordia sp. TARA_039_SRF (assembly GCA_006383075.2). Taxonomy (GTDB): domain Bacteria; phylum Bacteroidota; class Bacteroidia; order Flavobacteriales; family Flavobacteriaceae; genus Kordia. The sequence goes on along the minus strand of SMNH02000015.1, from coordinate 46,980 downwards.
TGAATTTTTGTTTTGGTATTTGAAATGTATTTTTCGATTTTATGACTGTCGGAATTCTCTAAGTCGCCTGCTTGAACAGGTTTCCAATAATCTGCTTCCAATGCTTCTGTAATGATGGCTGAAGCAACTGTTTTTCCAACTTCCGTTGAAATTCCTGTGACAAATATTTTTTGTTGCATTACTCGTTGTTTGGTTTAAAAATTTCTCCGCATACATTGCACAAATATCGCTTCGGTTCAAAGAACGGAAAGAGTAGATAGAGCAACTTTTTTTGTAGTGGAGCAATTAATACTTTGTTTTCGTTGCAATTTGGACATACAATACGATTGCCTTTGCGATCTTTTTCATATTCGCGCAATTCGTTGTACAATTCAATCGCTACTTCTTTGTCTTCCAAATGTACTTGTAGTTTTACGCCTCCAATCGCGTGACTTACCATTGGATCGGTATCCACCGTATATTCATCTCGTAAAAAGACTTCGATACCTTGCGATTCAAATCGGCCTTTCATTACTTGCGCTTCGGCGGTATATTCAAAAGTGGCTACTGTATAGAAATCATTTTTCATGAGAGGTATTTTTTTAGTGTGTTGATGACGCTTTGTATTTCTGTTGTGGTATTGTACGAATGCAAACAGAAACGCAAGCGTTCTTTTCCCGCAGGAACTGTTGGCGACAGAATGGGTTTTACGTCAAATCCTGCAGTTTGCAAGGCGTTTGCTATGTTTTTTACCGTGTCATTTCCCGAAAGGATACAACAATGAATAGCAGCATTCCCTTGTATAAAATTCAGTTCTTTCGTCGCTTCTTGAAATGTGCGTATGTTTTGTCGCAAACGCTGTTTTTCATCGGTTTCGCTAAGCGCTTCATACGCAATTTTGATGGTGGCGACCGCATGTGGTGACAATCCCGTAGTATAGATAAGACTTCGTGCAAAGTTGATCAAGTAGCTTTTTAACGTTTTACTTCCTAAAATTGCAGCGCCATGACAGCCTAAGGCTTTTCCAAACGTGTAGATTCTGGCAAAAACATTGGTTTCTAACTGTAATTCGTGCAACAATCCTTGTCCATTCTCCCCAAAAACACCTAGCGCGTGTGCTTCGTCTACGATTAGATACGTGTTTGTTTTTTCACAAATTTCCACCAGTTTTTTTAAATCGGGAGAATCGCCATCCATCGAAAAAACCGATTCCGTTACCACATAGATTTCTTGATTTTCCGCGTTGGACTGTTGTAATTTTTGAATTTTTTCGTGTAAATCGTCAAGATTGTTGTGCTTGAATTTGTACGATTTCGCCAAACTCATGCCAATACCATCGCGAATGGACGCATGAATGAATTCGTCAAATAAAATTACATCTCCGCGTTGTGGAACTGAAGAGAAGAATCCGATATTGGCATCGTAGCCAGAGTTGAAAAGCAACGCCGCTTCACTGTTGTGAAATGTGCATAGTTGGGCTTCTACTTCTTGATATAACTGATGATTTCCTGTGAGCAATCGTGAACCTGTGGCACCATTTTGTTGTACATTGTTAGCAACTAAGAATTGATGTGTTTTTTGAAAAATTGTTGCTGAAGTGGCAAATCCCAAGTAATCGTTTGACGAGAAATCAACTCGATTTTTCGAAACTGAAAGCAATCGCAAACTGTTGTTTTGCGTGCGTTGTTGCAGTTTGGTTTGTATTTTTTTGGGAGTTTTCACTGAGTTTTTTCGCTTCAAACAATCATTGCCTGTTCAACACACAAAAATAGCGATTATTCTATGGAAAGTCGTAGTGAAGTGCCGCTTATTGGAAAGTGATTTTTTAATATTATACAAAAAGACTGCCTTTTCGTAAGACAGTCTTTGGTTATTTTTTTAAATACTGAAAGTTAGAGTGAATTGACATAGGTGATGATTTTGATTAAATCTTCGTCTATCGTAACTTTTAACTTATTTTCTTTCATGTAATTTTTAACAATATCTCTTTTTTCTCCAAACAGTTTTGCGACACCGCCGCGCGTTCTTGAGAGTTTGAGTGCGTTGCCATTTTTTCCCAGTTCTATGTAGTATTCCGTTTTTTCATCTTGAAATTCGGTAATTACTTCTGGAACTGGAATCATATACGGTGAATTTTCTAGTCCGACACTTAGCTTTTTTATATTCTTTTTGTACAGTGATACTCTGTTATTTTCCAACAAAACTTCAAAGTAGCCAAGTGCATTTTTGTCTGGACGCGAATCCGCATCTAAGATTTTAAACGCTTTTCCATCTTCAGCAAAGATAATTTTATCACGATGACGGTATTTGTTAATCCAGCCTTGTTCTTCGTCTTTTTTGATTTCCATTTCGTCAAAAAACGCATTATAACGCGCTTTGACTTTTCCCGCAGATGGAGCTGTTTTGAGCTCTTTAAATTCTTCGTCAAAGTATTGCGAACCTTCCGCAACTTCTAATAGGCTTTTATCTGGATTCACATAGCCCAATCCAAATAGAGGATTGAAATGTGGTACGAGAAAAAATGTAATTGTCGGCGAATTGTCTTGTTGTAATGTCACCGTTCCTCCTTGCGAGTACGATGTTGCCACGAATACGAGTAAAAAAGCACTCAGGCAAATTGTTTTTAAAAATGATTTCATAGCGCTTTGGTTTATATGTTTGTGTTTCTATAGATAGTAGTTATTATCCCACAAAAATCTTACCATTTTGCTATGTTGAGAAGTTTTTTTTCACCTCTAAAATCATCTTTTACAAGGAGTTAACATAATTTATCAACTGAATAGCGTCTGCTTCTTTGTTAGTTTTGATTTTATTTTTTTTGATAAAGTCCTTGATATCTCCTTTGTCAGCAAATAGTTTGATGAGCGATTTTTTCTTTCTTGGAAGTTCAATCACAGTTCCGCTATCGCCATATTCAATGTAAAATTCGCTTCTTTGCTCCTTGTATTTTGCTGAAGTTTTGTTGATGTTTCCATAAGCCGCTGCTTTCGACTCTACAAACTTTTTTCTATCTTTTCGATAGAGTTTTACATTTTCACCATTCGTAAGTTGTATGTAGTATCCTAATTTATCATTATCTTTAGTTTCTGGATTTTCCAATACTTTGTAGGTAATGTTTCCTTTGTTTTGCTTGATGATGTATTTTCTGTTTTCTTTATTCATCAACAGCGTATCACTGTTTTGAATAACTTCCATTTCGTCGATAGCTGCGTTGTAACGCACGAAAAAGACTTTGTTAATCGGTAAGATTTTTGCCGAATTGAAACTTTCATCATAATAAGGCGTTCCGTCAATATTTGCTTTGAGGATTCTGTTTAAGTTTTTCTGTAAAAGTGCTTGCGAGTTGATGTCAGTGTGAAACATGGAAGCTTGCACGGCTTGTCTTGCTGATTGTGAAAATCCAACAAAAGTTACTAGAATAAGACCATAAAATAGGATTAATTTCTTCTTAAAGTGTGATTTCATAACAGTTTGGTTTTATGTGTGAGAGTGAATTTACGAATTGAAAAGTGTTTATTCCAAATTATTTATTTCTTTTTTAATTATCATCAAATATCAGTCCAATATAGAAAAGTTGAAGTGTTGACGTATTATTGTTTCTTTTTGATGATTGTTTTGTGTTTATAATTTAGCAAAATACATTGCATAAAAAAAGCACCAAACACGATGGCTTGATGCTTTTATATATTGATTATACTAGCGTAATTAATCAGCTAATACAATAACTTTATTATCTTTCATTTCTACTGTTCCAGAATTGATTTGCAACGTAAGAATCTTGTCATCATCATTGTGACGAACGATGCTTCCATGCAAATCATCCAATTCAAGATGACTTTGTGTATGCATGTGAATTTTCACAACTCCTTCTTTCAAAAGTGATACAATTGGTGCGTGATTATTCAGCATTTGAAAGTCTCCGTTAACTCCTGGCACAGCAACAGAATCAACTTCTGAACTGAACAATGTAGCTTCTGGTGTAACAATTTCTAAATACATATTTTTTTAGTATTGAGTTATGAGTATTGAGTTATGAGTTTTTAGCATTAATCTCTCAATACTAATTCCTCAATTCTCATTACTTATTAAGCTTCTGCAAGCATTTTTTCTCCTGCTTCGATTGCTTCTTCGATAGTTCCTTTTAAGTTGAAAGCAGCTTCAGGTAAATGATCTAATTCTCCATCCATAATCATGTTGAATCCTTTGATTGTTTCCTTGATATCTACTAATACTCCTGGAATTCCTGTAAATTGCTCTGCTACGTGGAAAGGCTGAGATAAGAAACGTTGTACACGACGCGCACGTCCTACCGCCATTTTATCTTCTTCAGATAATTCTTCCATACCTAAGATGGCAATGATATCTTGTAATTCTTTGTAACGTTGTAACAACTCTTTTACGCGTTGTGCACAGTTGTAGTGCTCATCTCCTAAGATGTCTGCTGTTAAAATTCTTGATGTAGAATCTAACGGATCTACCGCTGGATAAATACCAAGCTCTGCAATTTTACGAGACAATACCGTTGTTGCATCCAAGTGCGCAAACGTTGTTGCTGGCGCTGGATCGGTAAGGTCATCCGCAGGTACATATACTGCCTGTACAGAAGTAATAGAACCTTTTTTAGTTGATGTAATACGCTCCTGCATTGCACCCATTTCTGTTGCTAATGTAGGTTGGTATCCTACCGCTGATGGCATACGTCCTAAAAGTGCCGATACCTCAGAACCTGCTTGTGTAAAACGGAAAATGTTATCTACGAAGAAAAGTACGTCTTTTCCTTGTCCATCTCCTGCTCCATCACGGAAATATTCAGCAATTGTCAATCCAGATAAGGCTACACGCGCACGTGCTCCTGGTGGCTCGTTCATCTGTCCAAATACGAAGGTTGCTTTTGATTCTTTCATCGCGGCTTTATCAACTTTTGATAAATCCCATCCACCTTCTTCCATAGAGTGTATGAAATCGTCTCCGTACTTGATAATTCCAGATTCTAACATCTCACGTAAAAGGTCATTTCCTTCACGTGTTCTTTCTCCTACTCCTGCGAATACTGAAAGTCCACCGTGACCTTTTGCAATATTGTTAATCAACTCCTGAATTAATACTGTTTTACCTACTCCGGCACCACCGAATAATCCAATTTTACCACCTTTTGCGTATGGCTCAATTAAGTCAATTACTTTAATACCTGTAAATAATACTTCTGTAGAAGTTGATAAGTCTTCAAATTTTGGCGCTTCTCTGTGGATAGATAAACCATTTTTACCATCTTTTGGCAACTCTCCTAATCCGTCAATAGCATCTCCGATTACGTTAAATAGTCGACCGTATACATCGTCGCCAATAGGCATTTTGATGGAGTCACCTGTAGTAAGTACATCAGTACCTCTACTAAGACCATCTGTTGAATCCATAGAAATGGTACGTACTGTATTTTCACCTACGTGAGATTGTACTTCAAGTACTAATTTTGTACCATCTTCTCTAGCTATTTCTAATGAATCATAAATTCTTGGAAGTTCGTTCCCAGCGCTGAATTCTACATCAACAACAGGACCTATAATTTGTGCAACTTTACCTGTAACTTTTGACATTACTTAAGTGTTTAATGTTTAGGTTATTAAATACTGAAAAACGGTTTTCTATTTTTATACTAAAACATGACCTTTTTTCGCGGTGCAAAGATATATTTTATTAATTAAAATAAGTAGTGTTTTGCAATGATTTTTGAGAATTCTCTAAAAACCATGATTTATGCTTGTATTTTTCTGCTAAAGAAAGGATTATTTCATAAAAAAAGCGTGCACTAAGCACGCTTTTGAGTTTTATTTATGAGCTATTTTCTTAGTTAATTACCCAAGAAACGAAATATTGAGCTCCAATAGTTCCAACTCCTGGTGCGCTAAGGTATTCGTGACCTAATACGTTCGCTGCACCCAATTTGAAAGTTGATTTACCATAACGGTAGTTTACTTGCACATCAAATAAAGAACGTGCCGTAACCATTCCGTCTGCAAAAGTAGATTCCCAAAGGAATGCATCATTCCATCTCCAGTTAACATTGAATCCGAAGTTGTCAAAAAGATCTGTTTTTCCGAAAGATGCTTTTACTTTATGCTCTGGCGTGTTGAAGTTTGTTTCAAAGTCAGGATCACTCGCTCTGTCAAAGTCAAGCTTTGCATAGGTATAGTTGATGCTGAAGTCAAAATCTCCAAATACTTTTGTTCCTACTTCAATAGCTGCACCATACGAGCTGATGTCTGCATTTGAGTTAGAGTATAATTGGAACGGTGTAAAGTCACCATTAGCTGCTGCAATTAATGCATTTGGCGTTGGCGCTCCTCCTACAGGCGTTAAATCTGTAATGTCAGATAAGTCTACATTACCATAGTTAGGAACAATTACTGTTCTGTTGGCAATGAAGTCTTTGTATGAGTTGTAGTATGCACTGAAGTCTACTGAAAAGTCGTCGAATATGATTCCGCGGTATCCAACTTCAAAAGCAGATACTTGTTCTGGCTTTACAAACTCTACATTTGCACGTTGTAATAATGCAGGGTTTGGCGCTCCTGCTGCTGCACTTGCTCCAAACGCTTGGAAAGATGCTAACGTAAATGAGTTGTTGTATGCGTCGTTTCCTGTTAATGTTACTGTTCTATCTAATCCAAATGCTTCAAGTCCTGCTGGGAAGTTATTTGTGATTGGTCTTGTTCTGTAACGATCTAAGTTATCAGGAGCCGAACCTACTAAGATTGCATTTCCAACATCTAAACCAATGTATTGATCTTGTGTAGTTGGGTTACGGAAACCTGTTTGGAAAGATGCTCTGAAGTTATGTTTTTTAGCTTCGTCTGGCGAATATACTAATGATATTCTTGGCGAGAAGTTTCCATCAAAGTTTTGTGCTTTATCATAACGGATAGAACCTGTAAACTTCATTTTATCTTCCATAAATTTTTTCTGTACTTGTAAATACGCTCCGTATTCGTCGTAACGAATTGGTCCGTTAACATCGGTAAAGATAGTTCCTTGAGAATCTAATACATATTCACGGTACGAACCACCAATTTGAATATCTGCAACGTCAATTAAGTGTGAGAAGTTATAATTTACATCTGCGTGATATAATTTGGTGTTGTCAATAAATTTAGAACCAGTTAGCAAATCACCGTCAGCCGTTACACTATTTAATGCACTTCTAAATTGTGGTGAACCTGGCTCAAAACGACCTGTGTCTGCCAATCCTCTCGCAAACGCGTGAGCTACAGCAGGATCACCTGGTGTTACACCTGGAATTGCTCCAGTGATAGCTCCTAAATATCCTGTTGCATATTCTGTAAACCATTGCTGGTCTGACTTCCATCTTCTGTTGATGTTGATTGCTGTAAAACGCGTATCATACGAATCACCTGCTTTTTCAGCCGTTACGTATCCTCTGATAAAGAAATTGTTGTTGCGAACTTCTAATTTATGCTGTTGCATAAAGAAGTTTTTGATAGAATATCTGTTCGCTCCTTGATAAATCGTATTTCCACGACCGATTTTAGAGTTCCAAATAATTGTAAAATCATCTGCAAAAGGTCTGTAGTGCATTGCCAAGTCAGCTTTTACACTTTGCGCGTCATAATCCATTAAATCGCGCTCTTCATACCCTGTTCTTGAGATAGCTGCCGAACCAAATGTTCCAGCTGGTGCACCTGAAAGCGCATCAAAATTTAGTGTTGTAGAAACCTCATCACCATAGATATTTAAACCGTTGTAGTTAGGATCTGAAGCTCTATCGCCTGCAATAGCGTCTCCTGTAGCAGTATTGTAGTTTGTGTAATCGGTTGCAAACCATTCTGTACCGTTCAAGAAAGAGAAAGAAGCTTTTACCGCTAATTTATCACTGAATGCATGTGCCGCTCTAAACCCAAAGTCTACAAAAATATTGTCACCTGCATTGCTTGAAGAAGTCATTCCTGTTTTCGCATACGCGCTAATTCCTTGATGCTGATACGGATCTTTACTACGCATAAACATGATACCGTTGAAGGCATTCGCACCATATAATGCAGAAGATGCTCCTGGTAATAATTCTACCGTAGCTACATCTAGTTCAGACATTCCTAATAAATTACCTAAGGCGAAGTTTAAGGCTGTAGAAGAATTGTCCATTCCATCAACCAACTGCATAAATCTTGTGTTGGCAAATGTGGCAAAACCTCTAGTGTTTACCGATTTAAACGTTAAACTGTTGGTATTAATATCAACACCTTTTAAATTTTCTAACGCGTCATAGTACGATGGCGCAGAAGCATTTTTAATAGCTCTAGCGTCCAAACGCTCAACCGTTACTGGCGATTCTCTAATTCTTTCTGGTGTTCTGGAAGCAGAAAGAACGATTTCGTCTAATTCCGTTCCTTCTTTTAGAACGATGGTAACGTCTTCGTTGTTTTTGGTAATTTCAACAGTAGCCGATTCAAATCCGATGCTACTTGCTGTGATTTTAAAAGGTGGTTGCTGATTGACAGATAGTTTAAATTTTCCATCAAAGTCAGTACTTGTTCCTGTAGCACTTCCTTCAACAACAATGTTAACACCTGGAATTGGCATGTTACTGCCATCAACAACTTTTCCGCTGACATTAGTTTGCGCAAATAAGCCCGCACAAACCAACATAGCCAAAATTGATAGATAAGCTCTCATAAGTCTTTTGGTTTAGTTATTTATGAGAACAATATACGCTTTTTTAGGATATTCTTAACAAAAGAGTTAATTTTTTACCATTATTCTACCGTCACTGATTTTGCGAGGTTTCTAGGTTGATCTACGTTACAATTTCGCATTACTGCTATATAATATGACAGCAATTGTAAAGGAATTGTTGTTAAAAGTGGCGTTAACAACTCTAAAGTTTCAGGAATTTCAATCACGTAGTCGGCAATTTTCCTAATGGTCGTATCACCCTGCATGACTACGGCAATGATTTTCCCTTTTCGTGATTTTATCTCTTGGATGTTACTTACCACTTTTTCGTAGTGTCCTTTTCTAGTTGCAATCACTACTACTGGCATTTGCTCATCAATCAACGCAATTGGTCCATGCTTCATTTCCGCCGCAGGATAACCTTCCGCATGAATGTATGAGATTTCTTTTAGTTTTAATGCGCCTTCTAACGCTACTGGGAAGTTGTAGCCACGACCTAAATACAAAAAGTTAGTCGCATCTTTATAGATACTAGAAATTGCTTTTACGTGTTCGTCAGATTCTAACGTTTTTTCAACTTTTGCAGGAATAGCGTCCATTTCGCTTAAGTATCCGTGGAATTCTGACGTTGAGATGGTTCCTTTTTTCTGTGCTAATTTTAATGCAATTAACGTCAATACCGTTATTTGCGTAGTGAATGCTTTGGTAGAAGCTACTCCGATTTCTGGACCTGCATGTGTATAAGCACCTGCATTGGTTTCTCGCGAAATGGAAGAACCTACTACATTACAAACTCCGAAAACAAAAGCACCTTTGCTTTTTGCCAATTTGATAGCCGCTAGTGTATCTGCCGTTTCTCCAGATTGTGAGATTGCAATAACTACATCTTTTTCTGTGATGACAGGATTTCTATATCTGAATTCTGAAGCATATTCTACTTCAACAGGAGTTCTGGTTAGGTTTTCAAATACATATTCTGCTACCAAACCTGCGTGCCATGATGTGCCACAAGCTACAATAAGGATTCTTTGTGCGTTTAGGAATTTTTCGATATTATCGTCTACTCCTGCCATACGGATGATTCCGTCATTTGAAAGCATTCTTCCTCTGAATGTGTCTAGAATGGCTCTTGGCTGTTCGTAAATTTCTTTAAGCATGAAGTGATCGTAACCACCTTTTTCTATTTGCTCCAAATTTAATTGCAATTCTTGAACGTACGGATCAACAAGTGAATCGTCTTTTATTTTACGAACTTTTACTTTTTTTCCTCTGCGAACTATTGCCATTTCTTCATCTTCCAAGTAAATAGCATTGTTGGTATATTCAATAAAAGGAGTCGCATCAGAAGCAATAAAAAATTCTTCATCACCAATACCAATTACTAATGGACTACCTAAACGTGCCACTACAATTTCATCTGGTTTGTTTTTATCAAACACTGCAATTGCATACGCTCCAACCACTTGGTTTAAGGCAATTTGAACTGCTTTTCCAAGTTTTACATTTTCATTTTTCTTTACGTCTTCAATAAGGTTTACCAATACTTCCGTATCTGTATCCGATTGAAATTTATAACCTCTATTGATTAATTCTTGCTTTAATGGTTCATAATTTTCAATGATTCCATTATGAATGATAACCAAATCACCAGAATTTGAATAGTGTGGATGTGAGTTTACATCATTAGGCTCTCCATGTGTTGCCCAGCGAGTATGACCAATTGCTAACGAGCCGTCAACTGTAATTTCGTCTTTTACTCTGGTTTCTAAGTCAGCAACTTTTCCTTTAGTCTTAGATAGTTTGATGTTTTTGCCATCATATATTGCCACGCCGGCACTATCGTATCCTCTATATTCTAATCTTTTTAAACCTTTTAGCACCACAGGATACGCTTCTCTGTGACCTATATAACCTACGATTCCGCACATAATTCTTTCTTAGTTATTGATATTAATTGGTTTCTGGTGTTGTGTAAAAAATTTCTAGCTTTAATCTTTTGTCTTCAGGGACAGCAGGCGTACTTCCGTACAATACTGTTCCAAATGGATTCATTATAGAAACAATTGGGACAAGTTCTTCTTCAGTTGTTGCTGTTTCTATTTCTCCTGTTGTAATAATACGAATATCGGAAGAAGTTACCAATCCGAGTTTTACGTTGGTAGAATCTTTTCGTACTAAATTATTGATATGTTCTGTTACTCTAATTTTGTAGCGCAATGCTTCTCCGTCATCATCACGTTCAAGTATTCCTCCGTGAACTGCTTTGGATAAATCTGCTGATACTGGATTGACAGATTCGTCAATGAAATAATCAAATAGCGGAATATTATCATCCATATTGTACAAATATATACGTTGTGGATCTACAGCATCGGTTAGTTGCTCGTTATTATTTACATAAAAAACCAAATTAGCATCGTTGATTAACCAACCGTTTTCTCGTATTTCTTCTAATTGATCTGCCACACCATTTCCATCAGTATCAGGTCCAAATAGTTCAATAATTGACATTGAGCCTTCACCACCTTTTAAAAATAAATTATCATTACTTGCCGTGACATCTTGCGTAAATGTAGGCGTATTAAATGTATTTATAATGTTAGCTGATGATAAGCTTAGGTTAAATGATGATTTTTCAGTTTCAATAGTATCGTCCGAGCTATCTGTATTTCCTTGTGTATTTACTTTTTGATATACATAATTGATTTCAATAGTTGCATTTTGAATATCTAAAAGCATTAATGCTTCTGCTCCTTCAGCAGTGATGTGAATACCTCTGAATAAATCTTCAGCTCTAAACACATTGTTGTTTGATAATTTTACACTTCCTTCATTATCGATGATGCGTTCTTGAAAAAATTCAGCATCCAACGGTACACGAATTCTTGGCGACAGTGTTTCTTCTATGACTGGATTTCCATTTTCATCCAATACTGCAGTACCGTTTACATCTGTTTCCTCAACATCAATTCGCTCAAGATTGATTTCATACGCAGGATTCTCATAAAGCGTTTCTCCAACTCTTGTAGAAAAGTCTTCGTTAGAGAAATAAATTTGCGGCTCTCCATCTTCGTCAAAAGCTCTTAAAAAATAGGTGAGTTCTTGTACTTTTAAATTAAAAGGTTGCGTTACATTACCATAAATAGAATCAACTTCTACTTCTATTTCACCATCGTCATTGAGCGTATTTGTGCTAAAGTATGGAATGTTTAACCAAACTTCCGTTACGGTTTCGTCTTCTTCAAAATCGGTCAAATCTTCATCTTCTTGCTCTTGGGTTTTATCACCAAAACGTGGATTTTCAGTTCCTGTTATCAAACTTGCTTGAATTGTTAATTCTGAAAACGTAGTTCCGTATACAGGATCTACATTTTTACCTAGCTGATATACAGGCAAAGCATTTGCTTGTACAGGTCCTAAACGCTTGTTGTATGCTGTAACTTGTGAGTCTACAAACAAGTCTGTTGAAAAATTGTTGTTTTCAATAACTTCGTCTCCAACCGTACTAAAATCATCATCGCAAGCCACAAAGCCAAGTACCATTAAAAGCACTACCAAGCCACTTACGAGTGTCTTTTTAAATTTGTTCATGAGTGTAATCTGTTAACCTTAATTTAAAACTTTTGTATTATAAAAATCAGTGTAAGCATCTGCAAACTCTTCGCTGTTTTTATATTCAAGAACTGGCTTATCGAGCCCGGTGAGATATTCTTGAACATCCGCAGGAATTTCTTCAGATGCAATAACTATGGCATCAGAATGATCCACAGCAACTTTTAGAAGGTTAGAGTAGTTTGGTTCCGCTAGTATTTCTACAGGACCGTCACCAATATTGTCGAATTTGATTTTGTTTAGCATTTCTTTGTCCAAAGTTCCTTCAAATTCTTGTTTGTATACAGAAGTAACAATTTTACTATCTGTAAACAATGGTTCGTCTTTGTAATATTTACGTAAATATAAAGGCAATAAAGAAGCCATCCAACCGTGAACATGGATGATATCTGGTGCCCAATTTAGTTTCTTTACAGTTTCTATAACGCCTTTTGCAAAGAAAATAGCGCGCTCATCATTATCCGGAAAAAGATTCCCGTCTTCATCTGTAAATGTAGCTTTGCGCTTGAAGTATTCTTCATTATCAATAAAATATACTTGTATTCTTTCTTTTGGAATGGAAGCTACTTTAATAATCAACGGCATATCCATATCGTTAATTACCAAATTCATTCCTGATAAACGAATTACTTCATGCAATTGATGTCTTCTCTCATTTATATTTCCAAAACGCGGCATAAATATCCTAATTTGTCCACCTTTGCTGTTGACCATTTTAGGAGCTTCGAACGACATGGATGAAATTTCAGTTTCTGGCAAATATGGTACAACTTCTGATGAAACGTATAAGACTCTTTTATTATTCATAAAAATACTTTTCCTTTAATAATTCGGTGTAAAACATGCAAAATTACAAAAATTATGCAGATTAACAGTAATATATTAAGTTTGCACGCTGTTAATTTTTTCCAAATGACTATATTTTATACGCAAGACACGCTAAAAAATTTTGTTGAAATTTTAAAATCCGACGGAAAAACCATTGGTTTTGTGCCAACAATGGGCGCATTGCACGAAGGTCACTTATCCTTAGTACGAAACGCTTTAGCGGGCAATGATATTGTATTTGTAAGTGTTTTTGTGAATCCAACGCAGTTTGATAATGCTACCGATTTAAAAAAATATCCACGAACGCTTGATGCTGATGTGGCACTGTTGAAAACTTTAGGAGAAAATATTTTTGTGTACGCCCCAAGTGTTGAAGATATCTATGATTCAAACGTACATGCCGAAAAATTTAGTTTTGACGGATTGGAATTTGAAATGGAAGGAAAATTTAGAACAGGCCATTTTGACGGCGTTGGCACGATTGTGAAACGCTTGTTCGAAATTGTAACGCCAGATAACGCCTATTTTGGAGAAAAAGATTTTCAGCAACTTATGATTATCAAAAAATTAGTCTCTAAATACAAAATCCCTGTAAAAATTGTAGGTTGCGACATATTTCGAGAAGCTTCTGGCTTAGCAATGAGCTCTCGAAACCAACGATTGTCCAATGAAGCACGTAAAGAAAGTGCTTTTATTCACAAAACGCTTTTAGAAGCCAAGAAAAAGTTTGGCACAAAAAGTGCTACACACGTAAAGGAATGGGTTCAAAAACAGTTCAATAAGCATCCGTTACTGACGTTGGAATATGTTGAAATTGCCAATGTCAAAAACCTAAAAACTGTCAAACGCAAATCTAAAAACGAAACGTATCGCATCTTCATTGCAGCTTTTATTGAAAACATTCGACTAATAGACAATTTAGCATTGAATTAACAACTTTAAAATTAGTAACTTTGCCCCATGCAAGTACACGTAGTAAAATCAAAAATACATAGAGTAAAAGTCACAGGAGCTGATTTAAACTATATTGGAAGCATCACAATTGATGAAGACCTTATGGACGCTGCAAATATCATTCAAGGAGAAAAGGTTCAGATTGTAAACAACAACAATGGAGAACGACTTGAAACGTATGCAATTCCAGGTCCAAGAGGAAGTGGAGAAATTACCCTAAATGGCGCAGCAGCGCGAAAAGTAGCCAAAGGAGACGTATTAATTTTAATCACGTATGCCATGATGGATATTGAAGAGGCTAAAAAATTTAAACCTGCGTTGGTGTTCCCGAACGAAGCCGACAATACGCTTACCTAATTGAAAATTAAAACATCGAAAATATTAAAATTTCTACTCCCACTAGCATTGGGAGTTTTTTTAGTTTGGTACTCTTTGTCCAAAACACCGCTAGAAAAACTGATTGAATATTTTAAACAAGCAGATTATACGTGGGTTATTTTAGGTGTTTTTTGTGGCGTTTTAAGTCACTTATCACGCGCGTATCGCTGGCAATACATGTTGCAACCCATGGGCTACAAACCCAAATATGCGAATAATGTGATGGCGGTTTTTGTAGCGTATTTGGCAAACTTAGGAATTCCACGCTCAGGTGAAGCCTTGCGCGCACTGACACTGACCAACTATGAAGATGTTCCGTTTGAAAAAGGCTTTGGAACCATTGTTGCCGAACGTATTGCCGATCTTATCATCATGTTTATTGTCATTGGAATTACCCTGTATCTTCAATTTGATTTCATTTGGGATTTGCTCACTAAAAATCTTAATCCCACAAAACTTATATTGCTTTTAGCAGCGATGATTCTTGGCGGAATTGGCTTGATTATTTTCATCAAAAAAGCAAAAAAAGGAATTGCACTCAAAATAAAAAATTTCATTCTTGGCATCTACGAAGGCGCGACAAGCATTTTACGAATGAAAAACAAATGGGGATTCATTCTGCACACACTTTTTATTTGGGCAATGTATATTTTAATGTTTTACCTCACCATTTTTTCGGTAGAAGAATTACACGGAAAAGTTCCTTTAGGCGCCATGTTGATTGCCTTTATTGCAGGGAGTTTTAGCATTGCTGCAAGTAATGGTGGTATTGGTTTTTATCCTGTTGCCGTTGCAGGCGCTTTCTCGCTATTCAATCTACCTGAAGACCCAAGTATGGCTTTCGGTTGGATTATGTGGGCATCGCAAACACTTATGATTGTAATTCTCGGTGGATTATCTTTTCTGTATCTTCCTATTTTTAATCGCGAAAAAAATCTTTAACTTGTTGCTCTAAATTAACCTATCTACCTCATGAAAAACTATCTCATGCTACTCATTGCGTTTGTAAGTTTTGCAACCGCACAATCGCAAACTACAGTAGAAAAAATAAAATCGGAAAAGCTAAACGAAACGCGCGACATTCAATTATACATTCCCGAAGGCTATTCGGAAGACAAAGTATACCCAATTATTGTGGTGTTGGATGCGCATTATTTATTTGAAAGCGTTGTTGCCAATGCTCGTTATTACAGCTATTGGGACGAAATGCCAGAATGTATTGTGGTAGGTGTAAATCAATACGAAAAAGAAAATCGCGCCAGAGAAGTTGCTTTTAATGACGCTAGCGGTTTGCCCGAAAAGAAAAGTGCTGATTTTTTTGAATTTATTGGCATGGAATTGATTCCTTTTGTGGAAAAAAATTACAATACAGCAAACTTTAAAATGATTGTAGGACATGATGATACTGCCAATTTTGCGAACTACTATCTATTTAAAGAAGTGCCACTGTTTGATGCTTACATCAATCTAAGTCCATATTTTGCACCAAAAATGGAAGACCGCATTTCCACACGTTTGGAAGAGTTTGAAACCAAAAAATTCTACTATCTGGCAACGGCCGATGAAGACACTAGAAAAGAAGCAAAACGTATAAGAGGATTGAACGAATCCTTACGTACTTTAAAAAATGAAAACGTCTTCTATTACTATGACGATTTTACCGAAGCCAATCACAACTCATTAGCGGTTCAAGCAATTCCGCGAGCAATGAGTAAAATCTTCACCATATATCGTCCTATCAGTGTCAAAGAGTACAGAGAAAAAATTGTTACACTTAAAACCTCTCCGTATCTCTATTTGATAGATAAATACGAAACGATTGAAGAGTTGTTCGGATTTGAAAAACGTGTTTCGGTCAACGATTTTATGGCGATTTATTCAGCTATTAGAAAAAATAAAAAAGACGAAGATTTAGAACTGTTAGCCAAACTAGGCAAAAAAGAATATCCAGATACCGCGTTATTTCACTTTTTTATGGGTGAATATTATGAAAAAATTGGAAAGCCTAAAAAAGCATTACGCATGTATCAAAATGGTTTTAGCATGAATCCGATTGACTTCATCACAAAAGATTTAATGCTCGACAAAGCAGACAAACTCAAACAAGATTTCGGCTGGTAATATGGCAAAAATAAAAACGACCTTTTTCTGTCAAAACTGTGGCACGCAGTACGCAAAATGGCAAGGACAATGCTCTTCCTGCAAACAATGGAATACCATTGTAGAAGAAGTCATTCAAAAAGAAGTAAAAGCCAATTGGCAACAACAAGAAAAAGGACGTACACGTGTTGCAAAACCGACATTGATACACGAAATAAGCTCCGAAACTGAAAAACGCTTACCAACTTCCGACCAAGAGTTAGACAGAGTCTTAGGCGGTGGAATTGTGCCTGGTTCGTTAATTTTATTAGGTGGCGAACCTGGTATTGGAAAAAGTACTTTATTACTTCAAATTTCCTTAAAATTACCGTATAAAACCTTGTATGTTTCGGGCGAGGAAAGTCAAAAGCAAATCAAAATGCGCGCGGAACGCATCAGTCAAAAAAACTCCAATTGTTTTGTACTGACGGAAACAAAAACGCAAAATATTTTTAAGCAAATTGCCGAAATACAACCAGATGTAGTCATTATTGATTCCATTCAAACCTTGCATTCAGACTATATAGAATCGTCTGCAGGAAGTATTTCACAAATTCGAGAATGTACTACGGAATTAATCAAATTCGCCAAAGAAAGCGGCATTCCTGTGTTCTTGATTGGACATATTACAAAAGACGGAAACATTGCTGGCCCAAAGATTTTAGAACACATGGTTGATACGGTTTTACAGTTTGAAGGCGACCGAAATCATGTATATCGTATTCTGCGTTCGCTAAAAAATCGTTTTGGTTCTACGTCTGAATTAGGTATTTACGAAATGCTCTCCGATGGTTTGCGCGAAGTTCACAATCCGTCCGAAATATTGATTTCCAAAAACGCAGATAAACTCAGTGGAACGGCTATTGCAGCAACTTTAGAAGGCGCACGACCTTTGATGATAGAAATTCAAGCCTTAGTAAGTACGGCAGTATACGGAACGCCGCAGCGAAGTACGACAGGTTACAACGCAAAACGCTTAAACATGTTATTGGCTGTGTTGGAAAAACGTGCAGGGTTTAAATTGGCAGCAAAAGATGTCTTTTTAAACATTACAGGCGGTATCAGTATTGACGATCCTGCGATTGATTTGGCAGTGATTGCCGCAATTCTATCTAGCAACGAAGACGAAGAAATTTCCAAAACAAACTGTTTTGCTGCCGAAATTGGATTGGCAGGAGAAATTCGTCCCGTCAACCGAATTGATCAGCGTATTCTGGAAGCTGAAAAGTTAGGCTTTACTACCTTTTTTGCATCCAAACACAATAAAATTTCATTAAAAAACCCTAAAATCAAGATTGTACTGATTTCAAGAATTGAAGAATTGGTGGAACAGTTGTTTTAGGATAGGAATTGAATGATTGAAGAATTATATATAAACGTTGGCACGAGTTGGAAACTCACGCTATCTATTTTTAGTATTTGATTTTCAGTTGCTTAGATAAGTATTAAAAGCCCCTTTTAAGGGTTTTTGTATGCACTTTTGTATTCAGTTCTAAAAGATTTTTCAAATCAAAATTAATAAATAAAAATACAAGAATCAACCCAAGTATTAAAAATAGTTTTTTTAATTAAAGGCTAATTAGAAAAGAGTTATAAATTTTTATAGCTCTATTTTTGTTACTATCTACAAAACCATAGCAAATTGATGGTTTAACCGTAAATTACATTTTCTTACAAAATACTTTCGTAAAAGTGTGAAAGATTTTTATATTTTAGCAAAATATTCGTAGCAATTAATGCTATAAATTTCTGACTAGTTTTTTTGTAATACATTTGATAATGTAACAAAAAAACAAACAGTCATGAAAAATTTTTTATCTATTATCGTTATTTTATTTGGATTATCATTCCTTAGTAGTTGTAATCCTGATAGTATATCAGAACTAGAATATGAAGAAACAGAAAGCACAGGTCATGGCGAAGTCGGAGACCCCGATGACAATGACGAAGAAGAAGAAGTTGGAGGGTAGATTTATTCTATCTATAATTATGGTTGCGGTAATAATTATTTCTATTACTGCAACATTTTTTCATAATGTCTTACGAGAAAAATCTATACAGCTTGAAGAACATCTTGCCACTTATAAGCCAATGATAGATACTAGAGATTCATCATATAACAGTCTACTTAATAAGTTGAAAGATAGACAAATCAATATTGATAATTATTATGATGAGTATAACTTAATAACCAAAGAATATAAAAATAATCATAAGAATTACTTAGCTATAAAAAATAGACTCAAAACTGAAGACTCAATTTTAGGCTATACCTCCCTTAAAAATTTTGCTCTAAGTGTAGGAATCCGCTTTTTTGTTCTAATTGTTAGCTTATTTTATTTTAGTTCTAAAATAAAGCAGTATTATGAATCAAAAAATCAAAGAATTTTCTATTTAATCATATCTAGTCTATTTGTTCTGACTTCTAGTTATTGGTTTACATGGAGTTTGGTATATAAAGTAAACTCTTTAGGCGAATATGATTTTGAACATTGGCATCAAAATGCCTTACTTATTGTTTCACCAATTCTGATTTTAGTTTCTTCATACTTTTTGTTTAAGCATTACCAAACTATTGAAGAAAGATTAAAAAAGGTAATTTCTATTTTATTTGACCAGATACTATATGTAATTCCAGAAAAGGGATATGTAAAGCAAGAAAAAGAAAGTGAATACACAAAATTAAACTCAAAAGTGATTATTGAAGTTGGAAAAGAAATTAATAAATAAGTCAAATGTCGGAATTAGAAAAAGCAAAAGGTATATTAAAACAACTTCAAGGGAAAGGATATGCCAATGACCGTTCCCAAGAATCCTATAAAAAGCGTGCTAAAAGAATAGAAAAAGAACTTAATGATTTAGAAAAAAGTTCAAATAAAAAAGAAATCCAAAACAACGAGTCATTTGCAAAATTACCTAGAGGACTCACCTTTATGATTGGTA
The DNA here is from genome assembly GCA_006383075.2 of Kordia sp. TARA_039_SRF. Lineage (GTDB taxonomy): Bacteria > Bacteroidota > Bacteroidia > Flavobacteriales > Flavobacteriaceae > Kordia. The sequence goes on along the minus strand of SMNH02000015.1, from coordinate 27,459 downwards.
ATTTTAAAATCACTACATAGGTTACTATTTATTTTTTTGCGAGTTGACAATAGCTCCTATTTCTTTGATTTCAGCTAGACGTTCTTCAAGTCTTTGTTCTACACTATCCTTGATAAATAATCTCAAATACTCAGATATTTCAAAATACTTTTCTTTATTTTTAATAAGTTCCTCTATAACATATAACATTAAATCTTTAGACCTAGAGAAATAAACTTCTTTGTTATTTTCAAAATGTTTAATTAATTCATCTAATCCAAATCGTACACCAAGCTTTTCCAAGTAGTAGTCTTCATCATCTTTAAGATAAATTTCTCCTTCTCCTTTAATTAGCCATAAACGAGAAACTTTAAAATTTTCACAAAGATAATCAGCTAATAAATCTAAAGTTGACTGATGAGGATTTGCAGTCTTCCCTTTCAAAATATTTCTAATCGTAACCTGTGAAACGACTTGGTCTAAATCATCTGCTACTTTATATGAACTTACATTTAAGTCTGAAAAAATCTTGATTAGTCTATCTTTCATTAATTACGAAAATTTTAATGTATTTTTACGAAAATATTATTGTATTTTTACGAAAATATTATTGTATTTGCGAAAGTTTTGTTATTTTAGTGATATGTTTAAATCAAATATAAATAAACATAATTTCATAAACTGGAAAATTCGGGTAAAGTGAGCCACCCGTGCCGGATTAAATTGAGCAGTGTAAATGAAGTGTAAAAAATCGTTTCATTTGAGTGTTAAAATTAGTGATTCTTTTTTWAKTTYTTKCATCGTCTGTGGCAATGGCAATTAATTCTACATTCGTTTCATCTTGCCAATCTTCATACACTTCATTAATAGCATCCAATTCATTAATGCAAGGCACTAACATTCCTGTTACTAAGTATCCTTCTTCAACTTCGTGTCCTTTGATAACTGCGAATAAAAATTCTACGGCTAATCCAACACCATATGACACTATAACTAACGGCAATACTTTCCAAGCTCCGTGAATTAAATTGTCGATAGTCCAAAATGTACTTCCTAAAAACCCGTTAGAAGCTTCAATTTCGCCTGTTGCTAAAAAATGTTGATATCCTGCGTTGAAAATTCCAAAAATCAAACATGGAACTAGTGCAAGAATCACCGTATTCATCGTACGCTTTAAGTCGTCCGCCGCTTTAATGTGCGTTCCGCCGTGCGTCGTTTCGTTAGGTAAGTATAAAAATGTGTGCAATGCATTGAATGCAGGCGCCATTTTTTTGCCTTTATACTTTTCTTTTAAATTGTGTAATTTTTCTTTTAAGCCCATAGCTTTATCCTATTTCTTTAAGCATTAAATCTAAACCTTCTCTAATTATTTTTTGATGCGGCTGTTTAGACACACATACAAATTCTGTCAATGCAAAATCTTCTGGAGCTACTTCATACATTCCTAAAGCTTCCATTTCGTCTAAGTCTGAATACATACACGCTTTTAAGGTTTGCATTGGGTAAATATCTAACGGAAATACTTCTTCGTACGTTCCTGTAGTTACAAATGCTCTATGTTCTCCGTTTGTATTGGTAGTAAGGTCGTATTTTTTCTTTGGATTTAACCAAGAGAATGTAAATGCTCTTGACACACTTACTTTGTCAAAAACTGGCTTGTTCCATCCGAAGAATTCGTAATCGTCACCTTCTGGAATTGCCGTGATTTGATTGTCGTAGAAACCTAAGGCTCCATCTTCACCTTCAGTGCGTCCCGATAGTACATTTCCACTGATAACTCTTGTATTATCAAGATTGATATTATCTGCAACAATATCTTTGATACTCGCTCCTGCAATGGCTGTTACGTATTGTGGCTTGGTAATTTGCGAACCTGTAACTGCAATCGTTCTTGTAGCGTTGAATTTCCCCGTAAGTAACAATTCACCGATAATCACTAAATCTTTCGCTGCAACCGTCCACACCACTTCTCCTTTGTTTACAGGATCAATTTTGTTAATGTGTGTTCCAACGTTTCCTGCTGGATGCGGTCCAGAAACTGTATGTGAAGTTGTTCCTGCGATTCTTGCCAATGGAGAATTTCCACCTTTTTTCGTTACTACATGAACGCTTCCTTCCGTAAGTTTCTTTAATGCTGTCAATGCAGCTAATAATTCCTCATCTTTTCCTGCCAACGTATAGTCCAAATCAGCAGCCAATGGTGCGCTGTCATATCCAGAAACAAAAATTGCTTTTGGAGATTTTGTCGGATTAGCAATTACAGCGTACGGACGTTGTTTGATGAATGGCCAGCATCCTGCCGCAAGCAAGTGCTCTTTTACCTCATCACCAGACATGTTAGCAACATCTTTCTTTCCAAAATCGTGATGTTCTTGTGTCGCATCTGCCAAAACTCTAATCTCTAAAATTTTACGCTTTGCTCCACGAACAATCTCAGAAACCTCTCCACTTACTGGAGAAGGAAAAAGTAATGTTTCGTCTAATTTAGAATGGAATAACGCCTGACCGGCTTTTACTTTGTGACCAACTTTCACCAACATTTTAGGAATGATACTGTGAAAATCTTCGGGCTTTATCGCATAATAACTACTCGCTTTTGCTGCTACCGTAGTTTTTTCTGCTTCGCCAACAAGCTTAATATCTAAGCCTTTTTTTATGCGAATGTCTTTTGACATAGTTTATGAATTTTATCTAAAAATCGTGCAAATTTAAACATTTATACACTCATCTAAAAGCCAATACAGCACTATAAAATTTATTTATACTGATTCTAAATTACTAATTTGAAGCGATGTTTCACCACCAGAAATAGGTCAAATATTATTGGGCATGCATTTTGCGTATCTTTGTAAAAATTTACAATTCATGACAACGCGCATTTTTACTATTTTTTCATTGTTTTTTGCCTTGTATTCAAATGCACAAGTAGCACCTCTCGAAGAAGTAGAACCACCATATTTTATCAAAAGCATTGATTTGATTGGCACGAATCAGGGCGATCAATTTCCAGTGTTAAAATTAGGAGAACCATTACGTGTTACATTTGACGACATTAACGGCGATGAAGCCGATTATTATTATAAAATAGTGCATTGCAATTACGATTGGACACCTTCCAATCTTGCGAAAGCACAGTATATGCGCGGCATGGACAATCAGCGAATTATCAATTATGAAAATTCATTCAATACGCTGCAATTGTATTCCAATTATCGGTTAACGATTCCGAATCAGTTTACAACCTTATTGCTGACAGGAAATTATATGGTTTCTATCTACAATGATAATGACGAATTGATGTTTTCGCGAAAGTTCATCATTTATGAAAACTTGGTTGGCGTTGGCGCAGCTGTTCACCGAACACGTGATTTAAGCACCATCCAAGAAGATCAACTGATTCAATTTGAAATCAACGTTCCCAATATGCGATTGCGAAATGCTGAACGCGAACTTAAAGTTGCCATTTTAAAGAATTACCGCTGGAAAACCGCCATTACAGACATTAAACCACAATACACCTTAGGAACACGATTTGTATATCGCTACAATACAGAAACCGCATTTAAAGGCGGAAATGAATATTTGAATTTTGAAAATAAAGAAATTCGCGGTGGAAATGTGAGCGTGGCAAGTATTGAGCTAAGAGATTTGTATCATAATTATTTACACACTGATATTACGCGCGCTGGGTTGCCTTATACATTTAATCCAGATATTAATGGTGATTTTCTCGTCAATACGATTGTTGGCGAAGATCCTTCTATTGAAGCAGATTATGCCGTCATTCACTTTTCGTTGCAAAACTACATGGACTTGACTGGCAGCAAAGTATATGTTGTGGGACGATTTAACAATTATGCCATCAGCGAAGAAAATCAACTATTTTACAATCCGGAAACAGACTTGTACGAAGTACAATTATTGATGAAGCAAGGATTTTACAATTATAAATATGTGGTTGTAAATGAAAAAGGTGACGTAGACGAAACCAAAATCAGCGGCTCTAATTTTGAAACCGAAAACGACTATTTAATCATTGTATATTTTAGAAAGTTTGGCGAAATTTATGATCGTGTTATTGGAATTGGCACCACGAATTCTAGCGTAATTAAAAATTAGAACATCAGGCTTTTAGCTAAAAATCGTTAAAATTTTAACAAGCTTGAAAAACATAACTATAAAATTCGTATTTTTGAGTACACCTCGATAAATACTTTTATTAGTAAACAGCAAACATAGCAAATGATTCAACAGGTAACGAGAGGCATAAAAATTTCCGTAGAGACTAGTTTTGAAGGTACTTTCTTCAAGAACTATAAGATGCATTTTGCGTTTGGTTATCAAATTACGATTGAAAACCAAAGCAAAGATTCTGTGCAATTGACTTCTAGACATTGGCAAATTTTTGATGCGTTAAACAATATCGAACTTGTAGACGGCGAAGGTGTTATTGGCAAAAAACCTGTGTTAAAACCAGGAGAATCTCACACCTATCAATCAGGTTGTTTGCTCGCTTCTCCAATCGGAGCCATGCGCGGACATTACAATATGGTAAACTTTACCACTACGAAAAAATTCCGAGTTTTTATTCCGACATTTAAGTTGTGTGCGCCTTTTGCGTTGAATTAGACATTAGGTGTTAGGTTTTGGGTGTTAGGTAGTGAAACACCAAAAAAACCTTAAATCATTGAATTTTTGAATCCTTGAATTGAGCGCAGCGAAGTATCATTCAAAATCCAATACATTTTCTGCTTTAATCAAATGCTGTAAAGCTTCAATTTTTTTATACATTTTGTTGAAAAAAATTCGCTGTTCTTTTTTTCCAGCAGCAGATAATAATTTGGAATTTCGCATTTGTCGCTGCAAATGTTCATCTACTTGTGAGAGCGTTTTGGTATCGCTGGTTTTGTAATAGGAAAGAATGGTGTACGGTACGAAAAGCGTTTTGATACTTGGCGTTTTTACCAACACGGTATTGTTCATCAGCAATAATTCATTGTAAAACAAACGATAATTAGCGTCATTCGCGACTTTGATTTCAATCGTTTCCACCAATTGCTTTACATCTTCACACAATTGCAACGCCATTTTCTCAGAAAGCAAGGTGGATTTGTAATAAAAATGAATCTGCTTCAGCGTACTATTAATCGTTGTGATATCCCAAATTTCCGTGACTTTTAAATTTGCGTACAATTCACCCAACTGAGAAGCTGCCGCAACCAATGAGACAGAAGGCGCAAAATTTTCAAACGGCAAAATGTGTTGCTGCTCGCTCAACAATTGCAACCACACATACATTTTAAAACGCGACAATACATTGTTGGACGATGTATAGAAAATAGGCAAATCTTTTGCAGAGTAAATGATTTCAGAATCTTTCATCGTTAAAATCCGCTGTAAGTTTTGATGCGATGCTTTAAAATACGCTTCCAAGTCTTCTTGCGATGAAATAATTTGTGTCTTCTCTACCGCAACTACTTGCTGTTTTCCAACTGCAAATAGCTGATCAAGCGACAAATTAAAATTATTTGCTAAAGCAACAGCTTCTTCCAACGACAATTTACTTTTCAAACTGGTACGTCGGTGCGCAGCGTCATAACTGATGTCTAACACTTCTGCTACCGCTTCAATCAATGAAGAATTTGCAGGTAGAACTTCTTTGATTTTGGAAAGAAAAAACGCTTGCATGAGTTTTGTGATTTTCACAAAAATAAAAAAACAAAACTTCTCAAAAGGCACTCTTGATTGTATTTTTAACAACAAAAATAATTAGCTCGTCAACATCTCTTCTGATTCATTGAACGCCATTGCCATTTTTTTCACCTTTTTCGTATTTCCACTTGTACTAATTATAGCTATCAAAGCAAATAACACAAAAGCCATTATATGATAACCTAACCACCTAGGCTCATCTGTTTTTGCAGGTTTGTAATATGCAAAAGCACAAGAAGTAATATATACCAAAGCATAAATAATAGTATTCATTAATGCAATAGGATTCTTTTGAAGCATTTTTTTCATTCCTATATGTCCATAGGAAATTAAATTTTGCCCAACTATTTTGTTAATCGCAAACTCCAAATACTGCTTATACCCTTGTAATACAATTGTGCGTTGGTATTGGTATAAAATTCCACTTAATATAATTAATGCTAAAAATGGCAAAAATTGAATATATAATTTTGTACTATTTGCATATGGAACTGATTGATCAATAAGTCTTACGCCTTCCACTAAGAAAAGAATATATCCGCCGAGCAATGCCAAAGCACCTTGTGTATACAAAAATTGACTTCCTACAAATTTTTCAATTRYWYCATTTKTTAGATAYTYRTATTYMTTYAMMMAWAWWTYTRAWWWKCWTTTTTCTAATTSWGWWAWAATTGAATTTCTAGTTTCTATTTTATGTTTTTATTCTCAATTATTATTCCAAGCTTGAATAGTCGCCAATGCTGATTTTGGTAAAACTTCCATCAAATTTGGCGTGATTTCCAATCATAGCTTCGTCTAAATTAGCATTTTTTACGCTAGAATTTGTCTGTATTAAGCTATTTTTAAGAGTTACGTTTTCCAGTTGTGTGTCATCTCCTACAGAAACATTTGGTCCTACAGTTGAATTTTTAATCACAACGTTTTCGCCGATATAACATGGTGGAATGATTTCTGAGTTGACGATTTGCGCAGAATCTGCTACTAGTTTTTCACCATCTGCCTGTAAAAAGCCTAGCATTTTTCCGTTGGTTTCTATGGTAACGTTTTTATTTCCGCAATCCATCCACTCGTCTACTTTTCCAGTTACGAAACGACGTCCTTTTGCCATCATTCCTTTGATTCCGTCATTGATTTGGTATTCGCCACCGTGAATGATATTATTGTCCAACACGTATTGCAACTCGTCTTTTAAAACGCCCACATCTTTAAAATAGTATATCCCGATAACCGCCAAGTCAGAAACGAATTCCTGCGGTTTTTCTACCAATTCCACAATTTCGTTGTTGTCATTTAGTTTTACAACGCCATACGCTTCTGGACGTTCAACTTGCTTTACCCAAATTGCCGCATCCGCATCTTTATCCAGATTGAAATCTGCACGAATCAACGTATCTGCATACGCAATAACAGCTGGTCCAGATAAAGAATCTTTGGCACACATAATAGCGTGTCCTGTTCCCAACGGCTGATCTTGACGGTAAATACTCGCTTTTGCACCTAAGCTTTCGGCTAATTCCGTCAAACTTTCTACAACATCGTCACCAAAAAATGCTGGATCACCTAAAACGAAAGCCACTTCTTCTATCGGCTCGCCTAATACTTTAGCAATGTCAGAGACCAATCGGTGTACAATTGGTTTTCCTGCAATCGGGATTAACGGTTTTGGTACGGTCAATGTATGTGGGCGAAGGCGTGAACCTCTTCCTGCCATGGGTACTATTATTTTCATTTTATTGTTGTTTGATATTTGTTATTCGTTTTTTGTAGTTTCTTGTTGAAATATTTTACGTTTAAGATTTTATATTTAGTATTTCATAGTGCTTCATTTCGACAGGCTCAATGAGCAGCAAATTCACTTGAAGTGACGTTTGGTTTCTTAGTTTTCTTCTCTCACTACTAAAAACTCAAAACTATACCCAAAAACTACTTTGTTCCTGTGCTTCCAAATCCGCCTGCGCCTCTTACTGTTGTTGAGAGTTCTTCTACTTCTTGCCATTCAGCGCGTTCGTGTTTTGCGATGACTAATTGTGCGATGCGTTCTCCGTTTTCAATGGTGAATGCTTCTTTGGAGAGATTGACCAATATCACTCCGATTTCACCTCTGTAATCTGCGTCAATGGTTCCAGGTGCGTTGAGTACCGTGATGCCTTTTTTTGCAGCCAAACCACTTCGCGGACGCACTTGCGCTTCGTAACCTATTGGCAATTCGATGAACAATCCCGTTTTGATGATGGCTCTGTCCATTGGTTGTATGGTAACAGACTCCGATAAGTTTGCTCGTAAGTCCATTCCGGCGGAAGCCAAGGTTTCGTAATGCGGTAATGCGTGTTGTGATTTGTTGATGATGTTTATGGTCATTTTTTTGTCGGGTGTTTGGTGTTTGTTCGCTTCGCTTTTTGTTGATTTGTTAATTTGTGTATTCGTCTTAACTCTTAACTCATCACTTTTAACTTTTTTGGCTCTTGGCTCTTGGCTCTTGGCTCTTGGCTCTTGGCTCTTGGCTCTTGGCTCTTGGCTCTTGGCTCTTGGCTCTTAAAAATATGTTTTTTGTTCTTTGTTATTCGTTTTTTGTAGTTTTTTGTTGAAATATACTTTTATATTTAAAATTTTACATTTTGAGTTTTATAGTGCTTCATTTCGACAGGCTCAATGAGGAGCAAATTCACTCGAAGTGACGTTTGGGTTTTTGACTTCTAAATTCTCATCTCTCAATACTCAATACTAATAGCTCACTACTAAAACTTCCCAAGCTATGAACCTTTTCGCAATAGTCGTTTTAGTTCTTTTTGTTCTACGATGTACACAACTGCCAAAAATACTAAAACTAATGCAGTTGCGATGATATAATTTCCTCGAAAACCGCCATAGAATGACACGAGTGATAGGATTGTGGCTAAAATAGTGTATCCTGCAATTTGTTTTATGTTATAGGGTACTTTGTAATGTTTTTGTCCGATGACATACGAAATGACCATCATGCTTCCGTACGCGACTAGCGTTGCCCACGCAGACGCCATGAATCCTATTTTGTCTATCATGATGATGTTGAATAGAATTGTTACTATCGCACCAAAGATAGAGATATACATGCCATATTTGGTTTTGTCTGTGAGTTTGTACCAGATGGATAGATTATTATAGATTCCCAAACAGAGATTCGCTAAGAGAATGATTGGTACAATGGCTAACGCGTCTAAGTAAGCTTCTTGTCGTATGAGTACACTCGCAAAAAGGTCAATGTAAGCTACGACGATGAGCATGAAAACAGCGCCTAAGATTGTAAACCATTTTAGGATGGTTGCATAGTTGTTTTTGGCGTTTTTTTCTTTGGCATGATTGAAAAAGAACGGTTCTGCACCCAATCGGAATGCAGTAATGTAGAGTGTCATGAAAACGCCCAGTTTGTAACAAGCAGCGTATTTTCCCATTTCCGATTTTCCAATCATATCGCCTAAAAAGAGTTTGTCAATGTTTTCATTGGTGACATATGCCAGACTTCCAATCATGATTGGCGTTCCATAGATGAGCAGTTTTCGGAGTACTTGTTTGTCAAACGTCCATTGAATTTTGAGAATGTTCGGGAAAAGCAATAGTAGCGTACATAGACTCGCAAAGAGATTCGCCACAAAGATGTAAATAACTTGTGCTTCTCCGTTGACATAGAAGTTTAGTGATTCTGGCAGAATGTTTTCAGATAAAAGTCCATTCGGGATTGCCCACAAAAATAGAATGTTTAGGATGGCAAAAATGATAATGTTTGCAATTTTGATTCCCGCAAAACGGATAGGACGATTTGTAACACGCAAATAGGCAAACGGAATGACGACAATAGTGTCTAGAAATACCGTCGCGACTAAGATTTGCACATAGATTTCTTTTTCAAAACCGAATGTTGTGGCTATTTCGCCTGCAAAAGTAAAACCTAGAATTAGGAAAATAATCGTCGTAAATAGCAAACTGATGAACGAGGTAGAAATGATTTTCCCTTTTTCCTGTTCTTTACTGAAGAAGCGAAAAAACGCCGTTTCCATTCCGTAAGTTAAAAGCGCATTTAAGTACGCAGCATACACATAATATTCTGTGTTGATGGCGAATTTGGTTGTTTTTAAAACTTCTGTGTGCAATCCGACCAAACCAATATTGATAGCGCGCGGCAAAATAGCGGCGATTCCATAAATAATGGTGTCTTTAAAGAACTTTTTTAGTGCGCTCAAGGAATGAATTGTTTACGCCTTAAATGTATTGATTTCTTTGGGTAATGCCAAAAGGATTTTTATTGTTCTAAAGCTTAATTCTAATAAAATTTACTTTTCCTTTTAAAGACTGATAAAATACCAAAATTTAGATTCCTACTTTCATTTTAGTTCATGTCATTTTTATTTTAAAGGTATTCATGAATCTTCGATTTCTTTGTTCGCCCAAAGAAAACGAAACAAAAGAAAGGGCGCTTTTAGTTCGTGTCATTTCTATTTTCTATTAAAGAACTCATGAATCTATGATTTCCAGAGGTGTTTTTAGTTTTCTCTTTTTGTAGAGAAAACTAAAACCGCAATAATTTTTCGAGTTTACCACTTCCCGTGCTCTATTAAGAATATTAAAACCCATAAATTAATCCCTCTTAAAAATTTAAATAAGTTTTTCGAAAAACCATTGCTACACTGCGGAAAAGAAAACTTCTTCGACTATTTTAAAACTTTGAAGAATAATTTACTGTTTGTTTTGTGGTGCGCTTGGGTAAAAGTTTGGAAATTTTTCGACGATGTTTTTGAGTTTGTAGTACTTGATGTTTCCGTTTTCGATATAGCTGATGACACCTTCGTTATCTTTTAGTTTAAACGGAAGTGTTGGCTGTAATGTTGGTGGTTCGTTTTGGGCTTCTTTTTGAGAATCGTTGTGTAAAACAACCTCTTTTTCAGCTTCTTTTAGATACCGTGCAATGTACAATCCGTTGTTGTTGGTTGAAATGTCTTCCAGTTTGGTTTGTTTTCCTCTAAAGTAGAAATCGAGCAGTTGAATGTTCTTCTTATTGAGATTTTGAATAGTCATTTGCACGTTGATTCCGCTTCCGCTATCTGGTTGTCCGCCTGTCCACGGTTGCGCAAAGACTGAAATAATAGTGAATGGTGCTTTTTCCTGGAGTTTCATAGGTGTTTGTTGTTGCGAAGAACAGCTTGTGAAACAGAGATAGAGTAATGTTATGTAGGTGATTCTGTGCATTTTTTTGTTTGTTCTTTGTTCTTCGTTTTTTGTTTTTCGTTGATTTGTTTTGCTATTCGCTCATGGCTCTTGACTCATGGTTCTTGGTTCTTGGTTCTTGGTTCTTGGTTCTTGGTTCTTGGTTCTTGGTTCTTGGTTCTTGGTTCTTTTAAAATCAACTCATTCATTTTCTCCAATAATGATTCCAAAGTACTAAAAAGTTTGCTTCCTTAGGATTCTTGTAGATTTTTTAAGGTTTTTAGTTCGTTTAAGACTTGCTTTCGGATGAAATAAAATAGAATCACAAAGGAAACCACATAGGAGATGGTTATGTAATAGAAAAATCCCCTAGAAAGGTATTGATAAAAGTAATACATCATGATTCCTACACCAATATTATACACTAGTAACAACACAGGAATGGTAGTGAAAGCTAGTTTTTTTCGTTGTTCATAATAGGAAATGAGTTGCGTTTTGAAGTCTTCTAACGAAAGTAATACATTCATTTTTCGCAGTTTTTGCTGACTTCTGATTTCAATCCACACACGAATAACAATCACACTAATAAGCAATGACATTCCTAAAAGCGTTCCGCTGAATTTGTATGCGGAAATATAAAAGAAAAAGCTGATTAAGACAATTCCTGTAATGCTGAGAATGAGTTGTGTGATTCGTTGTCCTTTGCGAATTTTTTTTAGTTTTTGTTGTGTCGGCGTAAAGTCGGGAATGTTGTGTTGTTCCGATTGTTGTTGCCACGTGTTTTGTATGTCTTTAAATTCCATGAGTAACGCATTTTGTAAGTTTTTCTTTGATTCTGTGTACCATCACGCGAACGTTTTGGTGTGAATGTCCTGTGATGTCTGCAATTTCTTTTTGAGCTAAACCTTCCAGCACAAGTAAAATAACGATTCGTTCGGTTTCTTTTAGCTTTTGAATGCACGCATACATTTGTTGTAAGCGTGTTTGGTGCGCTTTTTCAGTTTCTGCGACATTTGTATCGTCATCGCGTATTTCAGGCAGACTGTAGCTTCCTTTTTTGTTTTTTCGGATGAATAGCAAACAGGTGTTGACCGTGATTCTGTAAATCCACGTTCCAATGCTTGATTTTTGTTTGAATTGATCCAAATGCTCCCAAACTTTCACAAACGTATCTTGCGCTAAGTCTTTGGCAAGTGCCTCGTCGCCATTGACATATCCGAGACACAGCCTGTAGACTTTATCGTAGTGATTTTGGTAGATATTGTTGAATTGGGTTTTCAAGTTTTTTGTTCTTTGTTTTTCGTCAATTCGTCGATTTGTTGATTTGTTGATTTGTTGATTTGCTTTTATTTCTGATTGTCATTTCGAGTAATTCGCTTAAGCGATTTGTATCGAGAAGTACTTTGATGTAATTGGTTTTTGCAACTCTTCTCAATACAAGATTCTTTCAGAATTTTATCGAAGTGATGTTTTGTTTTAAATATAACTCAGAACTCAACACTTTTTAACTCTTAACTAACTTTTCTACTTTTTTTAGAAACCAATCTGATTTATCAAACATAATAAAGTGTGCTGAGTTTTCTACGTAGATGATATTTTTATTGGCTAGTTTTTGATATTGTTCTGTGTATAGTTTTTCAACTTGCGGTTTTGGATAAAAGCTTACTGCTGCCATAATAGTTACCGGAATTTTAATGTTTTGAACCTGTTCACGCAAGTCCAATTTCATTAAGTCAATATAACCATGTACATAGGTTTTTCGGTCTGCTTGTTCCATCCACGAAACAATTTTTGATTGCTTTTCTTTAGCAAAGGTCATTCCCGCTGCCATTTGCGTTGCCATTTTGTGAAAAGCTGTAGCATCCATCGCTAGTTGTTGTTTGGCAAACGGATTGTCATAGCTTACTTTTTCGGGAGAAAAATCAGGAATCATCAACGCGCCAATACTTGCCAATCCGTCTACAATAATTAATTGTTTGTACGTTTCTGGATTTTCTGAAGCCAACCACAACGCCAACGTTCCGCCCATACTGTGTCCGATAATGGTAGGTTTTGCTAGTTTTTTTCGAGCGACGTATTTCGAGACATCATTTTTAATGGTTTCTAACCAAGGTGAATCGATTGCGGGTACATTGCCAAATCCTGCAAAGGTAAATACATGACATTCGTGGGTTTTGGAGAGTTCTTTTACGGTAACTTCCCAAACTTCGCCGGTACAACTAAATCCAGGAAATAATAATACAGGATTTCCTTTTCCTGTGACTTCTACTTTGAATGCGGTTTCTTGTGATTGCATGGTATAACTCACAAAAACGGCGAATAAAACGATTAATTTTCTAAAGGTTTTCATACTGTTTGTTTTTTTGATTTTCCCTTTAGATACAGTTTTTTGAAAATGTTACAGTTTTTTTTGTTTTTTGTTGAGTTGTTGAGTTGTTGAGTTTTTTTTGAGAAATAAAAAAACCTCATGTTTCCATGAGGTTTTGTATATTATTTATGAGTACACTGAGGCACTCGAAGTGTACGTTATTAATTATTCAATGCTTCCGCACCACCAACGATTTCTAAGATTTCGTTTGTAATGGCTGCCTGACGTGCTTTGTTGTAAGTCAATGTTAACGAGTCTCTCAATTCTGCTGCGTTGTCTGTTGCTTTGTGCATTGCTGTCATACGCGCTCCGTGCTCACTTGCAAACGAGTCTCTGATGGCTTTGAATAATTGTGTTTTTAATGACTTCGGAATTAATTCTTCTACAATTTCTTCTTTTGATGGCTCAAAAATATAGTCTAATTGTACATTGTCATTAGATTCCATAGGAACAATTGGTAAGAATTGCTCTGTCATTACGATTTGTGTCGCCGCATTTTTGAATTTATTATATACAATCTCGATTTTATCATACGAGCCTGCTTCAAATAAATCCATCAATTTTTGTGCAATTTCTGCAACATTATCAAAGGTTAAATCGTCAAATACCTCACTGTGATTGTCAATGATGGTATTGGATTTCGACAAAATATCATTTCCTTTTTTACCAATCGTTACCAAATCAACTTGCTTTCCAGCGTACACATTGTTGATTAAAAGGTTTGATTGTTTGATAATGTTAGAGTTAAATGCTCCACACAATCCTCTGTTAGATGTAATAGCTACTACTAATACTTTGTTTACTTCGCGCTGTGCTGCAAATTTGCTTCCGCTATCTGCATCTAATGTTGCGCTTAAACTTTGTAGTAGTTCTGTCAATTTGTTTGCATACGGACGCATCGCAGTGATAGCATCTTGTGCTTTTTTCAACTTTGCAGCCGATACCATTTTCATGGCACTTGTAATCTGCATCGTTGATTTTACAGAACTAATTCTATTACGTATTTCTTTTAAGTTTGCCATTTTTTCGAGTTATGAGTTGTAAAGTGCTGAGTTATGAGTTTTTCAGTATTGCTACTAGTATTCTAATTAACTCGTCACATTTATTCATCATTTCTTCTGGTATTTGCCTTCCTGTAGCTTGTAATATTTCTAACCAATATTTGGTTTCGTCAGCTTCTTTGAGAGCAATCCCAAATTTATATTTAAAATCCTTTTTGCTAACTCCTCTTTGTGCTTCTCTCGTATTAGCTCCAATACTGGTTCCGCTTCTGAGTAGTTGTGAGGCTAGTTCGTAGTCTTTAGTTACTTTTAATTGGTCACAAAATTTTACAATTTCACAAGCAAATTCAAAGCTTTTTCTTCGTATCGGACTATCCTCTAATGACATTTATTTCGTTATCAGTTTTAGAATTTAGAGCTTGTGTTTGAAACAAACTCTAAACTCATAACTTTTTTAACTCTTAACTAAATTCTAGTTATATTTCGCAGACATCTCTTTACAAACTTTTGTTAATGTGTCTGTAACTTCGTCTGTTAGTTTTCCTGCTTTTAGCGTATCTAAAACGTCTCTGTGTTTTGCATTTAGGAATTCGATGTAATCTCTTTCGAATTCTTTTACTTTTTCTACAGGAACGTCTCTTAATAGGTTTTTAGAACCTGCGTAGATAATTGCAACCTGATCTTCTACTGTGTATGGATCGTTTTGTGCTTGCTTTAAGATTTCTACGTTACGCTTTCCTTTTTCAATTACGTTTAATGTTGCTGCATCTAAGTCAGAACCAAATTTCGCGAATGCTTCTAATTCACGGAACTGTGCTTGGTCAAGCTTTAATGTACCTGCAACTTTCTTCATTGATTTAATCTGAGCCGAACCTCCTACACGCGATACCGAGATACCTACGTTAATTGCTGGACGTACACCAGAGTTGAATAAGTCAGACTCTAAGAAAATTTGTCCATCTGTAATCGAAATTACGTTTGTTGGAATATAGGCTGATACGTCTCCTGCTTGTGTTTCAATGATTGGTAACGCTGTTAACGATCCACCACCTTTTACGATTGGTTTTAATGATTCTGGTAAATCATTCATGTTTTTCGCGATATCATCATCGGCAATCACTTTTGCAGCACGCTCTAATAAACGAGAGTGTAAGTAGAAAACGTCTCCAGGATACGCCTCACGTCCTGGTGGACGACGTAATAATAACGATACCTCACGGTATGCAACCGCTTGTTTTGATAAATCATCATACACGATTAATGCAGGACGACCTGTATCACGGAAATATTCTCCGATTGCTGCACCAGCAAATGGTGCATATACCTGCATTGGCGCAGGGTCTGATGCGTTAGCCGCTACAATCACTGTATAAGCTAAAGCGCCTTTGTCTTCTAATGTTTTTGCGATGTTTGCAACGGTAGATGCTTTTTGTCCTACAGCTACATAAATACAGAATACTGGCTCACCTGCATCGTAAAATTCTTTTTGATTTAGAATCGTATCGATACAAACCGTTGTTTTTCCTGTTTGACGGTCACCAATTACCAACTCACGCTGTCCTCTACCTACTGGAATCATCGCATCGATTGACTTAATTCCTGTTTGCAATGGTTCGTTTACTGGTTGACGGAAAATTACTCCTGGTGCTTTACGCTCTAAAGGCATTTCGTATAAATCGCCTCCGATCGGTCCTTTACCATCAATTGGATTACCTAAGGTATCTACTACACGTCCTACCATTTCTTCTCCTACCTTAATAGAAGCAATACGTTGTGTACGTTTTACCGTTGCACCTTCTTTAATTTCTTTTGAAGGTCCTAATAATACCACACCAACATTATCTTCTTCAAGGTTCAATACGATACCTTCCATGCCTGTTTCAAATTCTACTAATTCTCCGTATTGAGCGTTAGCTAATCCGTAAACACGAGCGATACCATCACCTACTTGTAGTACAGTTCCAACCTCATCCAATGAAGCTGTTGCTTCAAATCCTGAAAGTTGCTTTTTTAATATTGCTGATACCTCAGCAGCTTTAACTTCTGCCATTTTTCTTAGTATTTAATTTTGAGAGAAAGTTCGTTTGAGTGTATTTAATTGGTTAGCGATACTTGCATTGTATTGCAAATCGCCTACGCGTAAAATAAATCCACCGATAATACTTTCGTCGATTTTGTTTTCTATTGTTACTTGATTTCCTGTAAGGTCTTTTACCTTTTGTAATACTTTTGCACGCAAATCATCTGTTAACGGAACTGCTGTAGTTACTACGGCTTTTTCTTTTCCTTGAGATGCATCGTATAAAATTCCGTATTGCGCTGCTACAGCGTCTAGTAAATCCACACGTTTGTTGGCTACTAGGATATCAATCAATCCTTCAGAAACTGCATGCACACCTTTAAAGATTTCCTGCAACGCTGTTTTTTTGATTTCTTGCTTTACGATAGGACTATTGAGCATGAGTCGTAAATCTTTGCTTCCAGCAACAGTTTTTACGATGCTGTCCATATCTTTAGCTACAGCGTCACCTGCTTTTTGATCTTGTGCAAGTGCCAAGGTTGCTTTTGCATAACGTATTGCTGCTCTAGATCCTGCCATTGTGCTGTTGTTAGTTTAATGTAACGTCGTTTAGCATTTTATCAACTAGTGATAATTGCTTTTTCTTATCTTCCAATTCACCGTGAACTACTTTTTCTGCGATTTCTACAGAAATTGTTGCTACTTGGTTTTTCAGTTCTGCCAAAGCTGCTTGTTTTTCGCTACGAATACTTTCTTCAGCTTGTGCAATCATTTTACCAGCTTGTGCTTGTGCTTCTTCTTTAGCGTCTGCAATCATTTTTTCTTTGATTTCACGCGCTTCTTTTAGCATCGCTTCTCTTTCTGCTCGTGCTTCTTTCAGTAACTTTTCGTTATCTGCTTGAAGATTTTGCATTTCTTTCTTTGCATTTTCTGCTGAAGCCAACGCATCTTTAATTCCGTCTTCTCTGCTGTTTACAGCTTCCAAAATAGGCTTCCATGCAAACTTCCAAAGTAACAATACCAATCCCACAAAAAGGAATAATTGCCAAAAGAACAATCCAAAAGAAAACTCGCTAATTAACTTTTCCATAATATATGATGTAAAATACTATTATATTTTCACTTTTAAATACAAAATAAATTATAGCTACAACCAACCGTTATAGCTATAATTTTAATCCTTACGCTGCGAATAACGCTGCGAATCCAATACCTTCAATAAGTGCTGCTGCAATAAGCATAGCTGTTTGGATTTTTCCAGAAGCTTCTGGTTGACGTGCAATAGCGTCCATTGCTGATCCACCAATTTTACCAATACCTAAACCAGCACCGATAACGATTAATCCAGCTCCTATGAAATTTAAACCTGTCATAATATATGTATTTAATAATTAAACATTCAAATTTTAGTGGTCGTGGTGTTCTTCTACCGCAGACCCGAAATACAATGCTGATAACATTGTAAAAATATATGCCTGTAATGCAGCTACCAATAATTCTAACAACGCTAATGCAAACGCTAGTCCAAATGATAATGAGCTACCCAACCAATTTTTAAATAAAAACATAAGTCCAATAATACTCATCAATACGATGTGACCTGCTGTAATGTTTGCATACAAACGAATCATTAATGAGAATGGCTTAATAATAGTTCCTAAAAGTTCTATTGGTGCTAAAATAATTTTCATTGGCCATGGCACACCTGGCATCCAGAAAATGTGTCCCCAGTAGTTTTTGTTGGCTGTAAACGTTGTAATTAAGTACGTAATTAATGCCAATGCAAATGTTACTGCAATATTATTGGTAACATTTACTCCTAGTGGAGTTAATCCTAATAAGTTAATAATCCAAATAAAGAAAAATACCGTTAAAAGGAATCCCATATATTTTTTGTAATGTTTCTTTCCAATATTTGGAATCGCAATATCATCTCTAATAAAAAGAATAATTGGCTCTAAGAAACGCCCTGCGCCTTTTGGCATAGGATTCTTTTTGTATGATTTAGCCATGCGTGAGAATACAATAAACATTAATAAACTCACTAAAAAGATAAATACTACGTTTTTTGTGATAGAAAAATCTAACGGCTTTACGTTTGTAGGATGCTCATGGTCTCCTTCTTCAAAGTTCAGCGTACCTTCTGCATCTGTTTTGTAGATTTTGTTGTGATACATTTTATAATAATTATCACCTACTTTTGCCACTTCTTCTCCGTGGTGGAATTTACTAGAAGAGAATACTTTTAATCCATCATCCCATAAAATTACTGGCAATGGAAAACCAACATGCACTTTTTCACCTTCATCGTTTGTATAAGAATACAATCCGAAATCATAGGAATCTAACAAGTGATGATTGATATAATCTTTTATACTTTTCTTTTGAGCATCTTCAGAAGTGCCTTGTGTTGTAGCTTCTTTATGTCCTGCTTCGTCTCCATGATGTTGAGAAACAGCAACAAACGATACTAAAAATAGTAAGAGCGTAATTTTTTTAATAGAAAATTTTCTTCGCATATCGCACAGATAATAGTGTCTTAAAAATCGGTGCAAAGGTATGTTTTTCTCTTAAAAACAAAAACTATTTCTAACTTTATTTTAACGGCAAAAAAACAATTCGCAAAAAAGCGATTCTAAAATAATTTTTTAAATCCTCTAAAAAAGAAATGATTTGATTTAAAAATAACGCAATTACCTCAAAATCAACTTCTTAAAAAAGACTATTTATTCAATAGTTTTATAACTGCTAAAGTTTCAGTTATTAGTGAAACACTGTACGGAATAAAAAATGTAATAAATTCTATTCCTTGCATTTTTGCATCGGCATAGTATTGCGGATAAAATAATAAAAAGAAGAAGAGAAATTTGAGCAAACTTCCCGCCATGAATATAAAGCCTAATTGATCATTAAACTTCTTTTTTAAAAATAATAACGTACAAAAAATTAGTACAGCTAATATGTAGTTTACCACATAAGCTTTGATGATTTGATGTGCAAATAATGGCTTTTCTAAGAGATGTAGGATAAAAGTATGCAATGCAAAAACAGCACCTAAAAGCAGTGTTAATATCAACACAAAGCGAATTACTGACGCAATCATATTTAGTCTTGAATTTTTTTGAGCTGAATAATCACACTGTACATCGTGCCCACAAGCGCAATAATGATAAAAATAAAAGTGATGATTTTTTTCTCGTTGCCGTAGTACGCATCGAGTTTTTTTCCAAAATAAGCAGCCAAATAGAACGTTACTCCCATTTGTATACCCAATCCTGTAAAACGGATGAGTTTATTAAGCTGTTTTTTCGGCTTTTTTTCCTTCACTTGCTTTCAATTCTTTGATTCCTGACTTCATACTACATGTAGCATTGAATGTAGCGCCTGGCTCTATAGATAGCTTTTTTACCGTAACGTCGCCTTCAATGATTGCCGAGCTTTTAAGTGTCAATAATTCCGTAACTACCAACTCTCCGTTAAAACGTCCTTCAATATCAGCATTGGTGCATACTACTTTTCCAAGGATAACACCTGTGGAACCAATGACGATTTTCCCAGTAGTTTCTACGCTTCCTTCCAACTTTCCATCAATTCGGAAGTCTGCTTTTGAGACTACTTCCCCTTTGATGTTCGTAGATTTTCCAATTCTATTCGATTGTCCGCGAGTACCTTCGTTGTTACGTCCTTTTTTTGATTCTGAAAACATGGCTTTTGTAGTTTTGAGGGATTAAACTATTCTATTATGGAGTTTTATTTTATTATTTTATTTCTTCTAAATTTTTGTGAATTTGTATGGTTTGATAATTTTCCGATGACATAATCACGTTTTCCTTTTCAACTTTATATTCTTTAGTCGTTTCCAACATATCTTCTACCGTAATGGCAGCCAATTTAGTTTTAAAACCGTGTACTACGACAAAGTGTTGACTTCTATCATATACATCGCGCGAAATGGAAAGCGAATTGTAATTTTTATCCTCAATCATTTGATTGATGGTTTTCTCCAAGGCTTCCATCGCTTCAGTTTCGTTTTTTTGAAATGCATAAATGATTTTAAAACTGGTAGATTTATCATCATTTACAGGAGTTTTCTTCGCGATTTTCGGCAACGAAGTCGTTACAAGCTGCTGCGCGCGTTTTCCTTCGTCATCATTTGGATAGTTTAATGCTACATAATTTAACGCATCTTTGTACGCCGTATAACCGTCCAATCGACCAACGATGGTTGCCTTTAACATTTCAAACTTTGGTACAATTGGCTCGCCTGTAAACTGTCTGATGTATTTTTCAGCATCATTCAACGCTGCTTCAAACTCTTGTGCGACAAACTTTTTATAGGTTTTCGCGTACAGACTTTCAGGACTGTTTTCGTCAGAAGCAATCACGTCTTGCGGATTGCGAAGAATTTGTGCGTAACGACTACTTCCGTGATTGGTTAAAATATCATTTTTCCACTGAGCTGCTTTGTTTGGCTGCTCTAACAACACATAAATTTTATACAGATTGTATTTAGATGGCAAAATGAGTTTTTCCTCTGGCTGATTTTTCAACAATTGCTCCAATCGTTTTGCCGCAAGTTCGTATTCTTTGAACTTTTCCTTGTAAATCAGTCCTAATTGATAATAGGCAAAATTGCGCTCTTTTCCAATACTATCAATTACTTTTTCATCCGTCGGAATTTTATCTGTGTAAAATGCTACCGCGTAAATATCTTTTTCAGCACTTCCTTTCCCTGCAGCATCTGCTACCGCATCGTCCATTTTTTTAATGGTCTTCTTATCCAACAAACGCCAATTATCTTCCAACGCACGATCACCCCATTTTTTGCGGAATTCATTTTTTCCGTACGCTACCGTAGTTTGATTGTAAAAGTAAAATTCATCACTACCATTTCTTGGACCTTTGCTATTGTCTCGGCTTGAAGCGAATTCGTTATCCGCAATCGCTTGTTTTTGCTCTTCTAGCTTCTTTTGTTCTTCTTCCGCGGCTTTTAATTCGTCAATATATGCTTGAAAATACGCTGTGCGTTCTTCTTCTGAAAAATTCACCAATTGCAAAATACTATCGTTTACTTTTGCAACATCTTCATACGCAATTACGTCGTCGAGATTGGCTCTTTTCTTTTCAATTCTTCGAAACTTTCGTGTGTTTTTCTCCAAATTGAGCAACGTACTGTCATAATATTTTCCAGCAGCTTTGTAATTGGCTTCGTCAAAACGTAAGGCTGCAATATTTTCGTAATCCAACGATTTTAAATATCTATCCGTACGTACTTTTCGGAGCGATTTGTTAAAATATTCTTCAGCCAACTCCAAAGAATCTTGCGCTAAATGATATTCTGCCAATTGACGGTAAATTTTATCTAAAAACGGGCGATTTTCACGGTCTTCTGCCAAATCGGTTAATTTTTCAAAAAATTCCTCTTTATTGGCAGTATCCAAATCAACATTTCTGAGTTTTTGAATTTCCGCATTAATCATATACACACGCGGCGATTTACGATTTAAGTCAATTACTTTATCAAAGGCAATATTGGCACTGTCTTTATAGCCTAAATCGTTAAACAATTGCCCAATAATATAATTGTAACGACCTTGTTCTTCGCGAATTTCGGTAGACGCAGCCGCACGTTTCATCACTTGTACAGCACTGTCTTTATGTTTTAAATTGATATACGCCTGTCCCAATATAGCATTGGCATCTGCGTATTCTTGATCGCTTAATTCTTCAAACTTTAGCAAACGTTTCAAATTGGCAATTGCGAACTCTTCATTTTCCAAGCGAAGATGTGTTTTTTCACGCCAAATTTTCGCCTGATTGATTTTATCACTGTTCGGATATTCGCCAATCGTATAATTAAAAGCTTCCAACGCAGGAATAAATCGCTGGTCAAAATAACGCGCTTTTCCTAGCAATAAATAGGCTTCGTCCATTTGCGGATTGCGCTGACGACCATCGATATCCATCGAATGCTTCTGAATGGCTTTGACCGCTTTTTCTTCTGCTTTTTTAAAATTTGGATTTTTTCCGCCTTGTCCTGGAAGTGTTAAATCGTCCAAAACCTCCATGCGCTCCACAGGAAGAATTTCCCAGTAATTGTCAATATACGCATTCATCAAGGCTTTACGCCCTTCATCAAAAGCGACATTTCCGTTAAATAAGACATTGTATTTGGTGGTGACCGAATGCCAATTTCGATTGATAAACGTATCTTTTTTGGTAGAGCAGCTAAACAGTAAAATTCCTAATACTGACAGCATTACCGATATATTTAGTAGTTTTTTCAAGGTGATCTATTTAGTAATTGTAAAACTAAAATTTGACGTATTTAGTATACAGGAAGGTAAAAATACATTTCTTTTTGAAAAATATGGTAAAATCTAAGAGAATCTCGCGTTTTTTGGGGTTTGGAAGTGTGAAAAGTTTACAAAACGAAAAAAGATTGCTTTTAAAAGTGATACTTTTAGTATTTCATATTACTTCGTCTTCATTAGTTTTCAGGCTTTTTAAATTATTTATACTTCAGTTTGACGTAAGAAATCATAATAATGCTAGTAACTTGTCCGTTCGAGCGCAGTCGAGAACACTTTAGAAAAGCTAAAACTTCTATTGAATCTCGATAGCTTCGCTAGGTATTTTCAATTAAAATATATTTTAATTTCAATAATGCTCGATTTGACATTTTATCTAAGTCTTAAAATCAATCATTTAACAAATAGTTATATAGAAATCACGTTATTGTACTGTTTTCATCTGATAAAATATTCCAAAAAAACAATAGGTTTTCTACCTTTACCCAATCATGTTTCAATTTCTCAAAAAACCACATCCATTCATTTTTAACGCCTACAGCGTTGCGATTCCTGGCGTGGCGAGTTTTTTGATTATTTTGTTACTCGCCCCGCTCGATTTTAAAGGAATGGAAATTACGCAACGCAGCATGTACGCGCTTTGTATTGGCGGTTTTGTTTCGGTGATTATTTTTAGCACGGTAAAATTGCTCCAAAAGCTGTTTCCGACCTTTACGCAGGAAGACCGTTGGACGATTGGAAAAGAAATTTTACTGTTTCTTTTGGTCGTTTTTTTAATTACGTTGGGAATTTTTCTGGGAATTGTCACACTGTACGACACACCACAATCTGCGTGGAAATTATTCGCAAAAACAGCTTTTATTTCACTATGCATCAGCTTTTTTCCGATTGTGATTTTAGTCTTGTTTGAACAATACTTACAACAACGAAAACAGTTTAAGTACGCGCAACAATTGACACAATCGCTCAAAGTTGAAAATCAAAAATTACAGATAGAAAAGCAACACGAAACTACTTCCAGCAATCAATTGCAGTTAAAAGCGGAAAACGGAAAGGTAGAATTGCAACTCTTCGCTTCTGAGCTGATTTGTCTGCAATCTGACGGAAATTATATCGAAGTTTTTTATGAAGTAGACAAAACCGTTCACAAAAAATTACTTCGCAACCGACTGAAAAGTCTAGAAGAACTCTTGCCAAAAAATACTTTTTTTCGATGTCATAATCGTTTTATCATCAACGGAAATTACATTGTGCAAGTCGCAGGAAATGCACGAAATTTAGAGCTGAGTTTGCGCGGAATTGCTATTAAAATTCCTGTGTCGCGTAGCAAAGCCAACAGCATTTCCGAGTTTATTCAAACCTTGTAATGTCTATTCTTCACACATACGTCCAAAACATCCCAAAGCCAGCATATTAAAGACATTTCTGAGTTTTTTATGACACTTTTGCTGAACTTATCTTGACTTTTAATATTTAACCGAAAATGAGGAGAAATTTGGTCAGATGCGTTACTTTTTGAAAGTCATAGCAGCGATACGACTAAAAAAAGTAACAAAATATGGACGAATTTATTCCATTTTTTAGGTAATAGGAAAAGTCGAGATGAGTTCACTGTCAAAAAATTACAAAACTCATGGAAACTGGTATTCAATACACCTTGTACACACACATTATTGTCGGAGCAATTTCACTCATTTCTGGAGCTATTGCCATTTTTAGTGCGAAAGGAAAAAAATGGCATCGGCAATCGGGGAAAATTTACTTTTATGCAATGACGGCTGTTTTTATTACGGGAATCTTGATTGCGGGTTATAAAATGAATCGCTTTTTGTTTTTTATTGCGTTTCTCAGTTATTACAGTGTGTTTTGCGGCGTGCGTTGTTTGAAACTGAAAAAACTTCACAAAACGCAATTGCCAAAATGGTACGATTGGTTTGCAGGAATTCTAAATACGGTAGCGAATTTGGCGTTTTTAGGCTTGGGGATTTATTATTTGTTTTCAGATTCGGTCAATATCGGCGGCGTTTTGTTGACCATTGGATTTGGCATTGGTGGTTTGGCAATTTCCTATGCCAATCTAAAACCGTTTATCATTCGTCCAAAAGAAGCGTATCACTGGTATTTGGCGCATATCGGAAATATGATGGGCGGTTATATTGCCACATTTACGGCATTTTTATCTACGATGGTCACGCGTTTTGAGTTGATGAATCCGTTTGTAGCGTTTGCATTGCCTTCTTTGATAGGAATTCCGCTCTTGTTGTTTTGGCAGAAAAAAGTAGAAAAATCATTCACAAAACAATAACAATCACTTTTTCATGAAGTTATTTTACACGTATTCCCTTCTCGGGATGGTACTCGCGTTGGTAAGTTGCAAGGCGTATCAACAGTTGCAATTGGAGACAGAAACCACACATCGCATTCCTTTTGAATATATTAAAGGATTAATCGTCGTAGAAGCAAAAGTACAGCAACAAACGACTAAAAACCGCTTTATTTTTGATACAGCAGCGCGCACAAGCAAGATTGAATACGGATTGGCAGAACATTTACAGCTTCCGACAACCTATAAACGTTCTAACGGAACAGCGCAAGGCATTCGACGCACGGTTGAAATGACCGTAATTGATAGCATTTTTTTGCAAAACTTACCTTTTTACAGAATTGCCGCAGGAAAATTACAATACGATGCCAAATCGTACAGTCCGTGCGTAGCTCCTGATGGTATTATCGGTGCCAACCTCATCAAATTGGCAAATTGGAAAATTGATTACCAGCAGCAACTGCTTGAAACTTCTCAAAACAGTCTATTTCCTACTGAAAATACGAAAACTCACGAACTAGATTTTAAAACTTCTTTTCGTTCAGGGATTCCTAAAATAAACATTGAAATTGACGGAAAACGAATTAAAAATGTATTGTTTGATGTCGGTTACAACGGCGGTTTGGTCGTTCCTGAAAAATATGCTTCTTTGTTTTCTGAAACTGCATCTGAACTTTATATCGATCAATCTACTTCGGGGATTTTTGGAAGCAATCGCGATACTTTAATGGTAAAGGAATTGTCTGTGAAACTTGGCGATTTCAACACCAAAATTCCAGTACAGTTTTCATCACTGAACAAAGCGTTGTTAGGAAATGATTTTTTGGAGCATTTTACCATATTTCTCAATTATGACACGAAGAAAATTATACTTCAACCCAAAGAAAAAGTACAAATTGCTGCCGAACGCAACTTTATTCCTGGCATTCTGAATGATTCTCTGTGGATTGTCAACAGAACAACGCCCAATTCAATACTACAAATTGGCGATACTTTACAAACGATTAATGGTTTTCGCCCAAAAGATATATTTCGCTCACATTGCGATTACTTTCTACAGATTTCAACATTGCTCAATCAAGATTCATTACTTATTAAAACACAGCAACAAAAAATTATTCATCTCAATCAATCAAAAAAATGAAAAAAACAGTTTTTATCACGCTTTTACTTGTAAGTCAGTTGGCATTTTCACAAAGAGTAAAGGACTTTTTTTATGTAGAACCTGACGCTAAAAATTTGCCAGTTTTTGTACGCGGAAATTTAAAGAACAACACCATTTTGTTATTCGTTCAAGGAAATTATGGTGAAAATGGTATTGACTTCGGTCGCTCTAATTATCCACGCTGGAAAAAGTCACTAGAAACTAAGGTTGCCATCGCTTATTTTGACCAACGCGGTCTAAACAAATCAGTTAAAAAGATTGACACAACGCGCATCAATCCTACGCAAGTCGCCAAAGATATTCTTGCCATTGCCAAAAAATTAAAAGAAACATACCATGCAGATATTTATCTTTTTGGTCATAGCGCAGGCGGACAAGATGTGTTGGATTGTTTGGCAAAGTTTCCCAAAGAAGCCAATTGTATTAAAGCAGGTATTGCGTTTAATGCACCCGTTACGAGTGATTTTTCTCCAGAGCGTTACAACCAATATCGTCCTCAGTTTTTAAAAAATATTGCTGCAAATTTTATCGCGCAAAAGAAAAATACCGCGTATTGGCAAGAGGCTTTGGATTGGATGACGACTACAGATTCCATTCACACACCAGAAATTTCAAAACGTTGGAACACCTATGTGGATGCAGCGTTTACGCCAACCAAACGCAAAACAGGCTTTGGAATGGCATTGAAGGTTCTGTTTGCGCGTCCGTACAATCCTATACGATATTTGAACGAAAAAGATAATAAGTTGGTAAGTGACTTATTGTGGGAAGCGCAACGCGATGTAAACCGTTGGGAATTGCTTCCGCAGATTGAACACAAGGTTTTACTCCTCACAGGACAATTTGACGCAATTGCCGTACCTGAAGAGTTGCAAGATGCCAGCAAACTGATTGCCAATTCAACGTTGGTCGTATTACCCAATAGTGGACATCAATCGTTTTTGGACACGCCCAAATTGTTTGAAAAAGCCGTTTTAGGGTTTATTGGTATTGACTGACTAATTGTACGTTTTTCACGTAACTAATTGATTATTAGATTTTTTATATTAGAGTTCAACCAAAAAAACCTAAAGTCATGAAAAAAATTAGTTACATTTTATTGCTTTCATTATTTACTTTTTTTGCCTGTCAGACAGACAATACAAATTTTGAAAATTTAGATACGGAAGCCACTGAACTGAAGCGCAATGCAGCCACAGATGTTGGAGTTTTTAAACCAATTCCCAAAAAAGCTGCAAAGAATTTAGATGCCTTTTTGGATAGTCAACTTGAAACCATTGCCAAAAGTGATCCTGTTCGTTATGGATGCGTAACTTTTGTGGATGGATATGCATTTATTGATGAAGATTGTACAATTACTAGTGGTGTACCAAGACGTTACAGAGATTGTGACGTACAATATGTT
>SMNH02000014.1:2168-107943 GCA_006383075.2 Kordia sp. TARA_039_SRF | reverse complement strand
GAAGATGTAGAGCAGCTCGAAATTACGCTTGCTAGCATTAAGAGTAATTTGCGCAATATGGAGCGTCTTCGCGATTTGGCATATCAGATGTTTAATATTACGCTGGGAATTGATGTAAACGCCGAAACTACGCTTACAGACACCTTACCAACATTGACATTTCAAAATATTACGCCATCACTTTTAGAAGCGGATGAAGATATTACCAAAACGATTGATTATCGCATTGCAGCAAACGATACGCGCTCAAAAGAATTGTTGGTAAAATTAGAAAAAAGCAAAGCATTGCCTTCTTTGAGCGGATTTTTAACAGGTTCGTATTTAGGAAACGGAGAAGATTTTGAGTTTTTTACAAACAATCAAACTTGGTTGGGAATTGCCTCTTTCGGATTCAGTTTAAAGATTCCAATTTTCAGTTCTTTACAACGAAGCGCTTCCACACAACGTGCAAAAATTAATTTGGAAAAATCGCAAGATGATTTGATTGAAGTCGAACAGCAATTAAAATTTCAAATTGCTTCTGCCAAAAGCGATTATCAATTAGCCATTGAAGAATACGAAACTGCAAAGAAAAATTTGAACCTTTCAGAACGTATCGAAAAGAAAAATGAAGTGAAATTTTTTGAAGGTGTCGGTTCGAGTTTTGAATTGCGCCAAGCACAAACACAATTATATTCAGCACAGCAAGAATATTTACAAGCCATGCTAGATGTAATTACAAAAAAAGCAGCGCTAGAAACTATTTTAAATACAACGAATTAATGTAGGAAGTCGTTGAGTTCTTGAGGAACTGAGTTTTACTCATCAACTAAGACACTCATAAACTCATCAACTTCTAAACACATAAACTTTAAAAAACACTAAGCAAATCCAATACTAATGAGAAAAATAAATATACTTCTTCTTCCTATAATATTGATGCTAGCTTCTTGCGGCGGCGGAAAAGAAAAAGACATTGATACATTAATCTCTGAAAAAGACGTTGATAAACTTACGGAAAAACGTGAGGCGTTAAAGAAAGAAAAGAATGCACTTGATGAAAAAATCAAGCAACTTTCAGAAGCGATTGAAGAAATTAATCCTACCAAAAAGAAAACTTTTATTACGGTGTTTTCTGTAAAAGACAGTGTGTTCAATCACTACTTAGAATTACAAGGAAGTGTAGATACCAAGAAAAATATTGTCATTACACCAGAATATAGCGGAATCCTAAAACAAGTATTTGTAAAAGAAGGACAACGCGTTTCCAAAGGACAAATTTTAGCAAGAATCGACGATGGCGGTTTGGGACAGCAAGTAGCACAATTGCAAATTCAAGCAGACTTAGCCAAAACGACGTATGAGCGACAAAAAAGGTTGTGGGATCAAAAAATTGGTTCGGAAATTCAGTTTTTACAAGCAAAATCAGCTTACGAAGCGCAACAAAAAGCAGTGGATCAATTAAAAACTCAATTGGCAAAAACGGCTGTTACAGCACCATTTTCAGGTATTATTGACGATGTCATTACAGAGCAAGGCTCAGTAGTTGCTGCAGGACAATCGCAGTTGATTCGTATTGTAAACTTACGCGATATGTACATTGAAGCGGTGATTCCTGAAAAATACTTAACCAGTGTTACAGAAGGAAAAAACGTGGAAGTATATTTTCCTGTATTAGGAGAAACAATTCCAGCAAAAATTCGCCAAGCGGCAGATTTTATCGATCCAAACAACCGTACCTTCAAAGTAGAAATAGCAGTGCCAAACAAGGACGGAAATATCAAACCAAACCTAACAGCAAAGTTAAAAATCAACGACTATACCAATCCGAAAGCCGTTCTAGTACCACAAAGTGTAATTTCAGAAAATGCGGATGGCGAGCAATATGTGTTTGTTGCCGATTCTATTCAAGGCGAAACTGCAAAAGCAAAAATAAGAAAGATTATCACAGGCAAAACGCAAGGTGATTACATCGAAGTAGTTGATGGTTTACAAAACGGAGATGCAGTCATAAATGCTGGTGCAAGAACAGTAAATAACGGACAAGAAGTAACGATTTTAGAAAAATAAAAACCTATGTCGGACAAAAAAATAAACAAGGAATTCAAATTATCCTCTTGGGCAATAGATAATCCTACCATTATCTACATCATCATGGGATTGCTGTTAGTACTCGGACTTTCCGCGTACTTTAGCATGCCAAGGGAAAACTTTCCTGAAATAAAGGAAACCAAAATATACATCAGTACCATTTATCCAGGAAACACTGCCGAAGATATAGAAAAACTGATTGTTGATCCGCTCGAAGACCAAATCAAAAATATCAGTAATGTGGTGGAAGTTATTTCTACCTCGCAAGAAGATTATGGAATCATCATTGTCGAATTTGACGAAGATATTACGGTTGAAGAAGCCAAAACCAAAATTAAAGACAAGGTTGATACTGAAAAAGGTGGCGAAGATTGGCCAACATTCAACGGCGCCAAAGTAGAACCGAATGTGTTTGACTTAAATATTTCGGAAGAAACGCCAATTCTGAATATCAATATCAAAGGAGATTATCCTGTTGAAAAGCTCAAAGAATACGCAGAATTTTTAGAAGATGAAATTGAAGACTTAGAGCAAATCAAACAAGTAGACATTCGTGGTGCGCAAGAAAAAGAAGTGGAAGTGGCGGTTGACATCTACAAAATGATGGCAGCAAAAGTCAATTTTGACGATGTTCGAAACGCCATTGCCAATGGAAATATCACGGTTTCCGCAGGAAATATGATTACGTCTGGGCAACGTCGTACCATCCGTATTTTGGGTGAAATTGATGACCCGAAAGAGTTGAACGATTTCGTTGTAAAATCTATTGACGGACCTGTATACTTACGCGATATTGCGACTGTTCGTTTTCAAGAAGAAGACAAAACAACTTATGCGCGTGAATCTGGGAAAAAAGTAGTAATGCTCGACGTGAAAAAGCGTGCGGGAAAAAACATGGTCGCTGCTGCAGATGAAATCAATAAAATTGTTGACAAATTTAAAGAAGACCACAAAGACCTTACGGTAACAATTACCAACGATCAATCGGAAAAAACCATCAACCAAGTAAACGATTTGGTAAACAATATCATCTTCGGTATCATCTTGGTAGTATTTGTATTAATGTTTTTCTTAGGATTTAGAAATGCACTATTCGTAGGATTGGCAATTCCAATGTCAATGTTCATGTCATTCATGATTCTAGATTTATTAGGATACACCATGAACACCATGATTCTTTTTGCACTAATCATGGGACTTGGAATGTTGGTAGACAACGGAATTGTAGTAGTTGAAAACGTCTATCGTTTAATGGACGAAGAAGGCATGAGTCGTATTGAAGCTGCCAAAAAAGGAATTGGAGAAATTGCCTTTCCAATCATTATTTCTACCCTAACTACAGTTGCTGCCTTTGTACCACTAGGAATGTGGCCTGGCGTTATGGGACAATTCATGATTTACTTCCCAATTACGTTATCAGTCGTACTAGGATCTTCTCTTTTCGTGGCGATTTTTATCAACTCCATGATGGTATCACAATTTATGGAAGTTGGGGAACGCAAACTTAAAGTGCGACAACTACTCATTCTCAGCGCTGTATTGGTTTTCTTAGGAATTCTATGCTATCTCATTGGCGGTGATGCCGTAGGATTAGGAACTCTATTCATCTTTATTGCATTAATGTTTTGGGTGTACAAATACGTACTCAAACCAATGGCGCGTTATTTCCAAAAACGAATTCTTGCTGCCTTAGAAAGAACGTACGAGCGTTTCTTACGTTTTGCCTTAACGGGATGGAAATCGTATGCATTCTCTTTCGGAACATTTACATTACTAATTGTAACGTTTATGCTCTTTGGGCAATCCATTCAAAGCAAACGAACAAGTGTAGAATTTTTCCCAGACAATAAGCCAAATCAAATTATTGTCTACATCGAATATCCACAAGGAACCGCCATTGAAAAAACCAATGAAATCACAAAAGACATCGAAAAACGTGTATATGATGTACTAAATGCCGAAGAATACATGGATGGCGAGCGAAATTTCTTGGTAGAATCAGCTGTGTCGCAAGTAGGTGAAGGTGCTGGAAATCCACAAACCGACGGAGGTTCGGCTGCCGAAATGCCACACAAAGGAAAAATTACGGCGTCCATGCGCGAATATAAATTCCGTAGAGGAAAAGACAGTGAAGTATTGCGTAAAAAAGTAACGGAAGCGCTGAAAGGAATCTATCCTGGAGTCGCGATTTCAGTAGAAAAAGATGCTGTTGGTCCGCCAGTAGGATATCCAATCAATATCGAATTGGAAGGAAATGATTACACGGAACTCATCGCAGAAGCAGAGCGTTTGCGCGATTTAATCAACTCTAAAAATATTGCAGGAATTGAAGAATTAAAAATCGACGTCAATAAAGGAAAACCTGCAATGCAAGTGGTGGTAGACCGTGAAAAAGCAGGTGAATTAGGCGTTTCAGCAGGACAAGTTGGACAGCAATTGCGTAACTCACTATTTGGTGTCAAAGCGGCTGTTTACAAAGAAGATGGTGATGACTATGACATCTATGTGCGCTTTAATGAAGAAAACCGCTATAATAAAAGTTCGTTGTTCAATCAAAAGTTGATTTTTAGAAATCAAATGGGACAACTCAAAGAAATTCCCGTATCTGCCGTAACAACACAACGAAATACCTCTGGATTTAGCGCCATCAAACACAACGATTACAAACGTGTCGTGACGGTGTATTCAGGATTGGCACCAGGCTATACGGATGCTGGAGCCATTGTCGATCAAATCAAAAAAGAAATTGGAGACGAATTTGATGTCGAAGATAAAGGCATTAAAATAGACTACACAGGACAACTTGAAGAGCAAGAAAAACAAATGATATTCTTAATGAGTGCTTTCTTTGCAGGTTTAGGATTGATTATGCTGATTTTAATATTCCAGTTTAGTTCCATCTCAAAACCAACAATTATCATGATTGCCATCTTTTTAAGTTTGATTGGTGTTTTTGGTGGATTGTTAATCACAGGAGCTTCCTTCGTAATTATGATGACCATGATGGGAATTATCTCCTTGGCGGGAATTGTGGTGAATAACGGAGTTGTATTGTTAGATTACACACAACTCTTGATTGACCGTAAGAAGCACGAAATGAAAATTCCGAAAGAAACCTATTTACCGATGCCACAAGTATTTGAAGCAGTGGTAAAAGCAGGAAAAGCGCGTTTACGTCCGGTATTATTAACGGCAATTACGACGGTTTTAGGATTAATTCCGTTAGCAATTGGATTCAATATTGACTTTTTCTCTCTTTTCAGTGAATTTGATCCAAAAATATACATTGGTGGAGACAACGTAATTTTTTGGGGACCATTGGCATGGACAGTAATCTACGGATTGATTATTGCGACATTCTTAACCTTGATTATTGTACCAATACTGTTCTACCTCATCACCAAATTCAAATTCTGGTTGTTCAAAAGCAAGCGACCTGTAGAAATACATTCGTTAATTAATGACAACAATAACGATGATGACAATAGTATCAATGAAGTAGATTTACCAATAGAAACGGTGTAGTGACTTTGAAATTGAAGTTGAAATTGAACTCGAAGTTGTATGAAACTTAAAAACGTCACTTCGAGTTTTTTTCCGCACATTGAGCTTGTCGAAATGAAAGGAAAAATGTATCGAGAAGTGCTAGGAAACTTAAAGTTTTAAATGCTGAATTTTGAATTACTTTCAAAACCTAAACTTATAAAC
The DNA here is from genome assembly GCA_006383075.2 of Kordia sp. TARA_039_SRF. Taxonomy (GTDB): domain Bacteria; phylum Bacteroidota; class Bacteroidia; order Flavobacteriales; family Flavobacteriaceae; genus Kordia. Next base: position 102,165 of record SMNH02000014.1, on the reverse strand, counting down.
TTTTAAACCTATAAACTACTAAAAATCAAAGCTGTTCTCGATACTATTTTCTGTCGAAAATCACTCGAACTGACGGTTTGTGTTTTAAAATTTAAAGATTAAAAAAAGTATAAATAATAGCAGCAAAAGAAACATTGATACATTATCAAATTTACACATTAAACAACGCGTCACTTCGAGTACTATTTGAGAACAAAATATTTTTGTGATGTCATTACTGCGTAGGCAGGAATCCAAAGAAATCTTAATTCTCACTACTCATATCTTACTACTAAAAAAAAGTCCCGAAATCATTGTGATTGCGGGACTTTTTTTTGTCGTTATAAAAGCATTTTTTATCTGTTGCTTACTACAGAAGTATTTCGTTTCCAGACATTCACGTCTTTAATTTTGCTTTCCTTATAATCTACTTCGCTTAATTGGTCAGCGTTCCAAAAGAACCACTTCCCTACTTTTTTTCCGTTTTCATAATTTCCAACGGCTGTTTTCTTTCCCTTGGCATTAAATGATTTCCATTCTCCTTGCAGTTTTCCGTCCAACGTAAAAAATCCTGTTTGAGCTACAACACCATTATCATGAAAATATGTTGCTTTAATCAAATCTCCTTTTTTCTCTAATGTTGGCTTATCATTGCTTTGTGCAAACGCAGTTGCTCCAAAAACGAGACAAACTGCTATAAAAAATAACTTCTTCATATCTATATATTTTTAATAATTTGAGGCTTCTATTAATATTTACGTTACAAACTTAACGTTTTTTTTACTTTCAAGCAACATTTACGTAACATTAAATTAACATTGGAATATTAAAAAGCTTATTTTCAAATACTTAATCTTGTGCATTTTGGTAACATTAGCATGCAAAAAAGCACTCTTTCCATCAAAATTATTCCTAAAAAAGTTATTTCTCGCATAACAATAGTAGAAACAAAATCCAGAAAATATTTCTGCTGGCAACACGCTTCATCCGTTAAAAACTTGTAAATTTGCGCTTTTAAAATCGCATACACATGTACAGATCACATAGTTGTGGTGAATTAAGAGCATCACACGTTTCACAAGAAGTTACCTTAGCAGGTTGGGTTCAAAAATCAAGAGACAAAGGATTTATGATTTGGGTAGATCTTCGCGATCGCTACGGAATCACACAACTTATTTTTGATGAAGAACGCACGCCAGCTGATGTTTTTGAAAAGGCAAAAACGCTTGGACGCGAATTCGTGATTCAAGTAAAAGGAAACGTTATTGAGCGTGAAGCAAAAAACTCTAAAATTCCAACAGGAGATATTGAAATTCTAGTAAAAGAGTTGTCTATTTTGAATGCGTCATTGTTGCCGCCATTTACAATTGAAGATGAAACCGACGGCGGAGAAGACATCCGAATGAAATATCGCTATTTAGACATTCGTCGAAATCCTGTAAAAAACAGCTTAATCTTCCGTCACAAAGTAACGATGGAAGTACGCAAATACTTGTCTTCGCAAGAATTTATCGAAGTGGAAACGCCGTATTTAATCAAATCTACGCCAGAAGGTGCGCGTGATTTTGTAGTGCCTTCGCGTATGAACGAAGGACAATTTTACGCCTTGCCACAATCGCCACAAACCTTTAAACAATTATTGATGGTGGGCGGAATGGACAAATACTTCCAAATTGTAAAATGCTTCCGCGATGAAGATTTACGTGCCGACAGACAACCAGAATTCACGCAAATTGACTGCGAAATGGCGTTTGTAGAGCAAGAAGATATTTTAAATGTGTTTGAAGGATTGACACGCCACTTACTCAAAGAAATCAAAGGAATTGATGTGGAAAAATTCCCAAGAATGACCTTTGACCACGCCATGAAAACGTATGGAAATGACAAACCAGACATTCGTTTCGGAATGGAATTTGGCGAATTGAACGACGTAGCTCAACACAAAGATTTCAAGGTATTCAACTCAGCAGAATTGGTTGTCGGAATCGCAGTGCCAGGCGCGGCAAGTTTTACACGTAAAGAAATTGACAAACTGATTCACTGGGTAAAACGCCCACAAATCGGTGCGCTCGGAATGGTATATGTAAAATGTAATGAAGATGGAAGCTTTAAATCGTCTGTTGATAAATTCTACGACCAAGATGATTTGGCAAAATGGGCAGAAAAAACAGGTGCAAAACCTGGCGATTTAATCTGTGTACTCTCTGGAGCCACTAACAAAGTACGCGCGCAACTCAGTGCATTGCGTATGGAAATGGCAGAGCGTTTAGGCTTGCGAAATCCTGAAGAGTTTGCACCATTGTGGGTAGTAGATTTTCCTTTGTTAGAATTGGACGAAGAAACAGGACACTATCATGCCATGCACCATCCATTTACGTCACCAAAACCTGGACAATTGGAATTATTAGACACCAATCCAGGCGATGTAAAAGCAAACGCATACGATTTGGTCTTAAACGGAAATGAAATTGGCGGTGGTTCTATTCGTATTCACGATAAACAAATACAAGCCATCATGTTCAAACATTTAGGCTTTACAGAAGAAGAAGCCAAAGCACAATTTGGATTCCTAATGGACGCGTTCCAATATGGAGCGCCACCACATGGCGGATTGGCGTTTGGGTTGGACAGATTGGTTGCTATTTTGGGCGGACAAGAAACGATTCGTGATTTTATTGCCTTTCCAAAAAATAACTCTGGTCGCGATGTCATGATTGACGCGCCAGCACCAATTGACGAGGAACAGTTAAAAGAACTCAACATCAAACTCGATATGTAGTTTGTACTTGAATATAGAACACTCATACGATTCTCTTCGTATTATGTAAAAACCCTGCAATTTGTAGGGTTTTTTTAGTAGTTTTATCTAATGCAAACCACCTACTTTTCACGATTATTCTTCTTTGTTGGCATCGCAATGCTTTTTGTTTCCTGCAAACAGGAAGCCAAAGAAGAGACTTTTCGTCCCACAAAAAATGCCTTTACAAGTGATGCACATTATATCAATCCTGAAACGGCGTTGTTAAGTGACGGATTTGAAGTGTGTGACGAAAATTTTATTTTACAATACTACAATCCCGAACGCGCAACGTACAGAAAAGGCAAAAACGGATTACGAAATTTTATACTCTCCAATTATAAAAACAACAACTATACGGATTCCGGCTATCTCAATATTCGTTTTGTGATTAATTGCAAAGGCGAAGCAGGTCGTTATGTCATTCATGAAAACAATCTCGATTTAGAACCTATCACTTTTACTGAAGGATTAAAAGACCAATTGTTTGAGTTGACGACACAATTAAAAGAATGGAATCCAAATTTTGTGCGTGGCGCGTATCGCGATACGTATATGTACATCTCATACCGAATAGAACATGGAAACATTACCGAAATACTTCCTTAGTGTACTTGTCGTTTTGTGTTTGTTTTCTTGCGAAGACGAAAGCGAACGGAAAAAACGTGCGTTAGACAATTTTCACTACGGAATGCAGCATTATCAAGGAACCGAAGAAAGCATCAACGCGTTTGCGAGAGCCGTGGAACTCGATCCAACACATGCAGAATCGTGGCGCGAATTGTCGATTCCGTTCTTAAAAAGAGGCATGCCACATTTGTGGAAACCGTATATTGACAAAGCCGTTGAACTCGATCCAATTACGTGGCAAGGCTATCGTGGATACAATTACTTATGGTTTTATCGCGATTACAAAAGTGCGATTGCCGATTTTGATGCAACAGATACATTAACGCCAAATTTCACCGATGCGCCGCAAGGTCACAGTGTAGATTATTGGCGTGGCATTGCGTATTTAGGTTTGAAAGATTATGACAACTGCATTGCCTATTTTGACAAACACATTCAAAAAGAAACCGAAGAAACTGGCGAAGATTGGGTAGAACATGAAGCCTTTCTCTATCGGGGAATTGCACATTTTGAAAAAAATAAAAGTAAAACCTATCTTGACAATACTCCTAGCAGATTTCAATTAGCACTTAACGATTTCAACACCATTTTAAAATATAATACTGATTTTGCTGACGCCAAATATTACAAAGCATTGACATTATTTGAAGAAAGTAAAATGCTTCAACAGCGTCTTCAGGTTGAAAACAAAACACAAAGCAATAATCATCGCGTCAAGCTTATGAAAGAGCAACTACAACAAAATCTCATAGAAGCCTCACAAACGATTAACGAAGCCATTGAAAACTTTCAAAATGGCTATTCGGTTCGACGCCCGTATGTAGAAACCATTCGTCAGTTGTATTTGGAAGATTTTTTAGTGTTGCAGGCAAAAATCACCTCCCAAATATAAAATCCTAATATCGTTTGTAACCATATCAAATTCTGGCAAATACAGTGGATAATTTTGAATTCTCTTTTAATTATCCTATTTTAACATATATGACAAACACATTAAATAAAGACAAAATGAAATTACTCAAAAAAAATATTCTGATAGCTATTCTTATGATTTGCGGTGTTATTACTTTTCAAAGCTGCGGAAACAAAGAAACTGAAAAGTTAGAAAAAGAATTAGCCGAAGCTCATAAAAAAATGGATTCCATGCACAACGTTTTTGAAAAAGAACATGAAAACTTTGAAGCGAAGCATGTAGAATGGCAGCAAAAACACAAAGCGATTGATAGCATTGTTGGAGAAGACAAGCATATTGCCTTTGAAATGAAGCATCAAAAAGTGATTGACAAACATGCACAAATCCTCAAAAAGCACGCTGAAATGATGAAAACGCATGAAAAAATTGAAAAAGAGCATGCTGCTGGCAAAAAATCTGTAGAAGAAATTAAAGCAGAACACGAAAAGTTAGAAAAAGAACACGCGCAAATGGAAGAAGAACACGCCAAAATGAAAGATGAACACGAATTGATGGCTACTGAACATGCAGCAATTATGAATGATCATCTTTTAAAAGAAGTTGAAGACAAAAAATAATCACAAAAAAATACACTAAAAAAAGCTGTTTGGATAGTTATATTCAAACAGCTTTTTTAGTTTTCCCTATATTTACTTTAAAATTGTCAACTACTTCGGGGCAAGCCCACAAAGCATCAAGTAGAAATTATTGAAACATTTCGACGCAAGCGTCGGAGCATTTTTAATCTCGATTATCGAGTAAAAAGTCGTGCCGCAATGCCTAAAAAATCACGTTTTACACGTTTTCTGATTTGGAGATACAAACATATTTCCAACAAAAACTTTGTGTATATCTTGAGTGTGTTGGTAGGTTTAAGCTCTGGTTTGGTGGCGGTAACGATTAAAAACATTACCTTTTCCATAGAAGCATTATTAGAAAACGGTATCATCTTTTCTAAAAATCAACTCTACTTTATTCTTCCAATTATCGGATTGTTTTTAGTGTATGTTTTATTGCGATATGTATTTAAAAGAGAAACGGAACACGCCATTTCGTCCATTCTGTACGCGCTTTCCAAGCGAACAGGCATCATGGAAAATCATAAAATTTACATTCCGCTCATTACGGCACCACTCACGGTAGGTTTTGGTGGTTCGGTTGGTTTGTTAGGACCTGCTGTTGCTTCAGGTTCGGCAATTAGTTCTAACATCAGTAAATTATTTCATATTGATAACAAAACACGCATGTTGTTGATTGGTTGTGCGGCGGCTGGTGCTATTTCGTCCATCTTCAAATCGCCCGTAGCGGCTATTATTTTTGCCATTGAAGTATTCAGTCTCGATTTAACCTTGACTTCTTTAATTCCCTTATTACTGGCGTCGGTTTCGGCAGTCGTGACTTCGTATTTTTTCTTGGGAAATGAAAACTTATTCAATTTCAATCTGACAGAACAATTTCAACTCGGCGACATTCCTTTCTATATTTTACTTGGCGTCGGAACGGCTTTCGCGTCTATTTATTTTACCAAAATGCATTTTGCCATCACGAAATTTTTTGGACGCTTTCGCGAGAAAAAACACAGACTCATTATTGGCGGATTGACCATTGGTGTGATGCTTTATTTTATTCCGCCACTGTACGGAGAAGGTTTCGGATTCATTACCGATTTGTTAGATGGTAATCACATCAAAGCACTCGGAACAACACCGCTAGATGCCTACACGGATAACATTTGGGTCGTAATTGTACTTTTGATTGGAATTACGATTTTTAAAGCCATTGCCATGACTACAACCTTTGCCGCTGGCGGTTCTGGTGGAATTTTCATTCCGACGATGGTGATGGGAAGTGCGCTGGGAAATGTAGTGGCGAAAGTCATCAATCAGTTTGGGTTTAACGTTTCAGAGTCCAATTTTACTTTGGTTGGCATGGCAGGATTGATTGCAGGTGTAATTCACGCACCATTAACGGCTATTTTCTTAATTGCGGAAATCACGGGCGGCTACGATTTGTTTGTGCCGTTGATGTTGACGTGTGCGATTTCCTTTTTATTCACCAAAAACATTTTAAATTATACCATTTATACCCGTGAATTGGCTGCAACGGGCGATTTACTTACGCATAACAAAGATGAAACTGTATTAACGTTGATGGCGTTGGACAGTGTAATTGAGCAAAACTTTAGCATCATTCATCCAGAAATGAGTTTGCGAACCATGTTGCATGAAGCGGTGGCAAAATCGAGTCGAAATTTATTTCCTGTCGTAGATGATGATGCTAATTTGGTAGGAATCATTTTGTTGGATGATATCCGCGAATTTATGTTTGATACCGCGTTGTACGATTCGCTTCACGTAGACGACATCATGCACAACGCGCCAGATTATATCATTTATGAAACAGACAATATGAAAACCGTGATGAAAAAATTTCAAGATAGCAGCGCTTGGAATTTGCCTGTATTAAAAGATGATAAATATTACGGATTTGTCTCAAAATCCAAACTATTAACCGCATATCGCCGAAAGTTGATTACTTTTACAAGATAATTTAGTACTTTATGAAATCGACATTACAAATTTTATTGCTGTTTTGCGCGTCCACATCGTTACTTTTTTCACAAGAATCAAAAACCGTTAAAATGGATGGTTTCATGATGACACTTTCTTCCGATTGGACTTCTAACGAACAAAACGGTCGCACACTTTACATTTTAAGTTCCGAATACAACTCCGGAAATTTTATGGTGACGTTAGACATGGAACTAATCAACACATCGCAAAATGTTAATGAATTTGCCGAACAACATAAATCGTATTTGAAAAATCACAGAGAATTCGGAAATTTAGAAATTAAAAAGCAAAAAGAATTTCGACTCATCGGCACCAAGGCAATTTCGTATTATAGCACTGCTACGACTGCCGGAATTCCGATTGAGATTATTAGTGTTACTGTTAGGCATAAAAATTCTTCCATTGCTGTCCTCAAGTTTATTGCACATTGGTTCAATGACGCGTCTAAAGAGAACGATTTTGGAACATTTAACAAAACAATACAACCTATTTTAAATTCTATCAACGTTGAATAAAAAATTAGTCATAAAATATATTTTAATCATCCTAATCATCGTACTATTAGGCGTGGGAACTTTTGCGTATACCTACGAATTTGCCGAAGAAGATTTCGATAAAAAAGTCATGGGTATTTGCATTTTAATCTTTTCTTTTATTTGGATGCCGCTCTTTATTTACTATCGTTACAAGGACAAAAAGAAGGAAGATTTTATCCTTTCTAATGAAAAATTGAAAGAAATGAACGACTACGGTCGAAAAGAATAACACAAAAAACCCCTACAATTTCTATAAGTTGTCCTTGAAAAATGTTAACTTAGGTATCTATTAATTTTATTTTATTTCACAAATGACTGGTACAGTTAAATTTTTCAATGAAGACAAAGGCTTTGGATTCATTACCAACGACGACACAGGAAGAGACATTTTTGTTCATGTTTCCAACTTAAATGGCTTAGTAATTACTTCGGACGACAGAGTTTCGTATGAAGAAGAAGAAGGCCGAAAAGGTATGGTTGCAGTTCAAGTACAAATTATTGAATAAATTTTTTAAACAACCCACTTATCAAGCTATGCGCGCAATATTGATTGCGCGTTTTTTTATTCTAATAATCCATCTTCAATTAATTTTTCAACTAATCTTTTATTAGCCCTTTTAGCAGCATCTTTAAGATTTAAAGTACTATCAGCTGTTAAATTTGCTCTCCAAACAGGATTTTTTGAATTAGGTTGAAATATTTTAATATCAAAGGTTCCGCCTGTTACTTCTCCTTTAAATCCAAATCCATCAGTAGTTACTCTTGATTCTGTTTGACTAATAATCATTACTAAATTTGGATTGTATATTTCAATTCTTTTTGCAATATCCTCGTCCGACTCAAGAGATAATGGATCGACATAGTATGTTTTTACTTCTATTCCTCTCTCTTTTAAAGAAGCTACAAAATTGGTTGCTAGAGAGCCATAAAAAAACTTTGCATTATCTACAACTTTCCCTAAAACGAAAAGTTTGGCTATTTTTTCATTAAAATCTGGCGATTTATTAGATCTAATATTTGATGAAACGCAACTTGTTAATAGGAGTAACAAGACAAAAGGAAAGATTTTTTTCATGTATTGTAAAGATACTGTATGAGATTCATTTATGAAACTAATCAAGATACGATTAAAGCGACAAAATTAATTTTTTTTAACAATTATTAAAAGAAAAATACTTTATGTACCAACTAATTCAAATTTCGCTTTTGAATAAAAAATCGTTTCAGCAATTGTGACGCTTCTTCTGCTAATACGCCGCCTTTCATCACAGTTTTGGGATGCAATTTTGTTTGTAAATTAATGCAGCCGCGTTCTGTATCGCGCGCGCCATAGACAATATTTGAAATCTGACTCCAATACAACGCGCCCGCACACATTTGACACGGTTCCAGCGTTACATACAAGGTACATCTTTTGAGATATTTTCCGCCTAAAAAATTTGCTGCTGCAGTAATGGCTTGCATTTCGGCATGTGCCGTCACATCATTCAACGTTTCTGTTAGATTGTGTCCACGTGCAATCACTCTGTTGTCAATTACAATCACCGCGCCAACCGGAACTTCTCCTTTTTCAAAGGCAAATTCGGCTTCTTGCAGTGCTTTTTTCATAAAATACGTATCGTCAAAGATGTTTTCGAGTTGCATTGCTAAAAAATTATACTGCAAAACTACTAAGTTTTTAGTGAACCCAATTCTAAAATCGTAATTTTACCATTCTAAATTTTCCAATGAAAAAATTACTTTCACATATCAATTCTCCCAAAGATTTACGAAAACTTTCCAAAGAAGCGTTGCCACAAGTAGCGCAGGAGTTGCGGGAGTTTATTATTGATATTGTGTCTGTAAAAGAAGGACATTTAGGTGCGAGTTTGGGTGTGGTAGAGCTGACAATTGCCTTGCATTATGTGTTTAATACGCCCAATGATTTGCTAGTTTGGGACGTAGGGCACCAAGCATACGGACATAAGATTTTAACCGAAAGACGCGAAATTTTTCACACCAATCGACAAAAAAACGGCATTTCAGGCTTTCCAAAACGTGACGAAAGTGCATACGATACTTTTGGCGTAGGCCATTCGTCTACAGCGATTTCTGCAGCGTTGGGAATGGCGATTGCCTCTAAGCTTCAAAACAATTTTACTAAACAACATATTGCCGTTGTTGGTGATGCTTCCATTGCTAGTGGAATGGCGTTTGAAGCGATGAATCATGCTGGTGTTACGGATACGAATATTTTGATTATTCTGAATGATAATGCTATTGGAATTGACCCAAGTGTTGGCGCGCTAAAAATGTATCTGACGAATGTCAAAAAAGGCACACAGAAACAAGATAATATTTTTGAAGCACTGAATTTTGAGTATTCCGGACCGATTGACGGACATGATATTGCTGCTGTTGTTACCGAATTAGAGCGTTTAAAATCGGTTAGTGGTCCTAAATTTCTGCACGTAATTACAACGAAAGGAAAAGGATTGCAAAAAGCTGAAGAAGATCAAGTGAAGTATCATGCGCCAGGGAAGTTTGATAAGCTTACAGGCGAATTAGCTCCAAAAAATACAGCGCATTTACCACCAAAGTTTCAAGATGTGTTTGGACATACGATTGTGGAATTGGCGCGTAACAACGAAAAAATTATTGGAATTACACCTGCCATGCCTACGGGAAGCTCCTTAAAATTCATGATGGAAGCGATTCCTGAACGCGCCTTTGATGTCGGAATTGCCGAGCAACACGCAGTCACCTTAGCCGCAGGAATGGCAACGCAAGGACTGATTCCGTTTTGTAATGTGTACTCCACGTTTTTGCAACGCGCATACGACCAAGTGATTCATGATGTGGCGTTGCAGAATTTACCTGTAATTTTTTGTTTGGATAGAGCTGGATTGGTCGGGCAAGATGGTGCAACGCATCACGGCGTGTTCGATTTGGCATATTTGCGATGCATTCCAAACCTCATCATTTTCGCGCCGTTGGACGAAATTGCCTTGCGAAACATTATGTACACTGCACAACTTGGCTTGAAACATCCGATTGCGATTCGCTACCCAAGAGGTCGCGGAAGTTTAACCGATTGGAAACAACCGTTTTCAAAAATCGAAATAGGAAAAGGTCGCTGTTTGCGAGAAGGTTCAAAAGTTGCAGTGTTGAGTGTGGGACATATTGGAAGTCAGCTAGAAAGTATTTTAGAAACTATTGACACCGATGCGCAAATTGGTTGGTACGATATGCAATTTGTAAAACCATTGGATGCAGCGATGCTTCACGAGGTATTTGCGGCTTATGACACGATTGTCACGCTAGAAAATGGTGTTGTCAAAGGCGGATTTGGAAGTGCGATTACGGAATTCGCATCACAACATCAATATAAAAACACGATTCATCTTCGTGGAATTCCAGATAAATTTATTGAACACGGAACGGTTGAAGAGCTGTATGAGGATTGTGGGATTTCTGCGGAAGCGTTGGAAGCATTTTTGAGTTCGTTATTATAATACAAGACTATTTTTTAGACTTAATTAGACTCGCCTCGCTTTAGATTTTTAGATGATTTTCAAAAAGAGCATCTTGCGAAAGCAAGTACTTCTCGATACAAATTTGTTACACAAATCCACTCGAAGTGACGACATTATTAATGTAGGAGTTTGAAAATTTACAAATGTTTTTTATTTAAGATTGAAAACGTACTTCGTCAAGCTGAACTTGATTCAGCTTCTCACAAATAGCTAAAATTTATCCACAAGTGCATCAAAGAATCTAAAAAAAGTCTTGCGAAAGCAAGAAAAACATTAAAATTGGCTCATTTTCAAATTATCAAATCAACACATTGATGCATTGTTACATTGATACATTGCTACATTAAAATCACCGTTCCCAACGATAGCTTTTTTCAATGAGTTGTTTTAATACGTCCATGTTTACATCTTCTAGCTTTTTGATATACAAACAGCCTTTTCCTGTGGTGTATTTCCCGAGAGTATCCAATAAATCCGCTTCGGCTTTTACGTCGTACATCATGTATAACGATAAGTGTGCTTTTCCAGGTGAAAATCCTGTGTTGAACCATTCGAATTCGTCACCGTTTTTTCGTTGATACGAATGCTTTCCGTAACCGATGATGCTCGTTCCCCAAATTTTAGGTTCTTTTCCTGTGACTTCTTTAAATACTTTGAGTAATACTTTTGCGTCTGCTTTGCGCTTTTCGTTCGAAACGGCTTCTACATAAGCGTATGCGTCTTTGTCCGTTTCTGAATTTACTAGTGTTTTCTTTGCCATGATTGAAAAGTTTAAGATTCGTCCGCTACTGCAAACTTAGTGTGCGTTTTGAGTAGCTTCTGTTTGTATTTTTTCTTGTTGCGCTTCTTTTTTCTTTTTGCTGCTAATAATATAGCCAATTATGGCAAGAAATAACAAAATATAGATGACTCTTCTTCTTTTCGTTGAATTCATGTTAGTGAAAATACGGTAAATGTGTTGTGAAGGTACGCTTTTTTAAAAAATGAAAAAAGACTGTTTCGTAAGACATAAAATTACATCTTTTGAAACAGTCCTTATAGTTTGTAATCCTTAATTCAATATAAATTTTAATCAAATAAAATTGTTTCTCGTAAAGAAAACCAAAGGTAAGAAACTAAATTATAGTTACTTATTTTCTTGTTCTTTGTTTGCCCAAAGAAAAGAAACAAAAGAAAGGGCACTTTTCCAGAGGTGTTTTTGGTTTTCTCTTTTAGGGAGAAAACCAAAACCGCAAGAACTTTTCTAAATTTCTTCCAAGGTTTCAGAAATTTTTGACGAAAAATCCCTGCTACACTGCGGAAAAGAAAAAACCACTGTTATTTTATGTCAAACTTACATTGTAGTAATAATAGCTTTTTATTGAATCACTATTTTTTGCGTTTTGATTTTATCGTTTTGTTGAATTTTCAAAATATAAACACCTGTTGCTAATTCCGAAAGGTTTAGGCTCGACGGTGAATTCCTACTTAAATCCAATTGTTTTACGCTGGCTTGTTGTCCAGCAATGGTATATGCTGTAATGGTTGTTTTTCCGCTATCGTTGGCTTTGATAGTCATGTTTCCACTAGAAATTGTCGGATAGATGGAAAAACTATTGTCCTCTGTAAATTCTTCCGTACTCAATACGCCAGGCAAAAATTGTCCCGTAAAGAACCCTCTTCCGTGCGTGGTTGCCAATACGGTATTGTCTGTGGTTCGTAAGTCTAAATCTAACACAGGTACGGAACGCATTCCGTTGTCTGAACGAACCCACGTTGGGTTTGCCGTGTCAAAGTTGGACGATCTCCAAACACCTAATTCCGTTCCAATGATGACTTCTGCACCGCCAGGCACTAATGGATTGACCAAAATCGCTTTTACAGGAATGTCTGGTAAGTTCCCGTCTTTTTGTTCCCATGTAACGCCCGCATCTGGAGAATACCATACGTTATTCACGCCATAGTTATGGAACGTAACGTATAAATCGTCTTCAGTTTCTCCAAATTCAATATCAGAAATACTTCCCACAAAACCAGGATCTTGAATGTTTGACCAAGTTCTTGCTAAGGTAAGTGCAAACTCGATTTTTAATAAGCGCCCGTTACGAAGTCCAACATACAAAGTTTGACCATTAACTGAAGTTTTAATTGCCGAAGGACTACTATTCATTAAAGAATTTGTTAAATCTTCTCGCATCACACTTGCTCCACCGCTGGTAATATTGGTGAATTGACCCAACCTTGCAGTTCCTCCAGTTGATGTATTAGCATAAAACGTATTCGTGTTTTTATCCAATTCCGCTACGTTTATAAAACCTCCATTGTTTTCATTAACAACAAAATATGCTCCAGAAAAATTTAATGAAGGGTACGGGATAAGCGCGTGACTTGCAAAAGGAAAAGATGCAATCATATACCCATCATTAAAATCAATAGCAGTGTACGCTCCATCACCTCCTAAAAATTCAGCTAAACTATTCACTCCTGCATTTGCATCTAGAGAGATTAAGCTTCCGTTATCTTGCGTACCACCAGCAAAATCATCTCCATCAGCAATATCTCCATCGGCAATATCTCCATAATAAAATTGTGTCACATTATAATTTAAATTTCTTGATTGAATAGCATTGGCGTCGCCAGCAGAATTTGTAATATCAGGACTGTAATATACACCTCCATCATTTCCTATAATGGCTTGTGAATTATCGTTTGGACGAAATACGATAGCATGTTGATCAGCATGTACTAAAGAAGCTGTAATATTTTGTTGTCCGCCTCCTGTTTGCCATTTTGAGAGTTGTTCCCAGTCAGAGACGGCATTGTTAAATTTGAACAAATCAATTCCACCTACATACAAGTTGTCATTGTCATCTACTTCGATTGGCAAATTATAAAAGGCTTGTTGTCTTGTGTAGTCACTAGCAGGAATCCCATTGTCGGCATCATCTGGTTCTAAAAATGACGTAACTGTAGTGAAATTATCCGTAGTTTGGAATAAATCAGCTTGCGATCCACTTCCTACATCAGCAGCTATCCAAAATGTTCCTGGCGTTGTTGATGATGGTTCTAATTCTGTACGTTGCGCATTTAGCAATTGATATACAAAATTAAATGTAATACCATCAGTAGACCTATAAATATATCCACCAGAATTTCCAAAAGTATCACTTGTGGTAGTCAACCAAATATCATTATTTAAATCCAACTCTATATCATTTGGATTCATATATATTCCATTAAAAAATTGAATTGGAAAACGTGACCAACTTGCACCTCCATCGTCTGACTTGTACAGTCCTCTTTGTTCAAATCCTAAGATATTGAATGGTGAACCAGATTCTCTATATGGTGCACTTGCAATAGATACATATACTTCTGTAGTTCCGTTATTATCTCTTGCAACAAGATCGTTTATATAAAAAATCCCATCTATAAGGAGTGCTCCTCCACTACTTGAAGTTGTTCCGAAGTTCCCTCCAATAATTTGCTGCCAATTCACTCCACCATCTGTAGATTTGTATATTCCACTTCCTACGGCAAATCCTGACGTATACGATTCGCCAGAACCTAAATACATAGTATTTGAATCATTTGGATCTGAAACGATAACCGTCACAGAAATATTATCAGGCAAGCCTTGTACTAATTGCCAAGAAGAGTTAGCGTCGGTAATATCATCATTTACCCATAATCCACCAGAAGCACCACCTGCAAATACACGTGTATAATCGTCAGCAGGATTGGCGTTATTAATATCATTTGGATCAAACATTAATGCTCTAGTTCTACCTCCAATATTGTTTGGCCCGCGTTCAACCCAATTATTGTCTGCTGCATCGCCTGGTGCACGCCCTTGCAATGGAAATTGCTCTATTTCACGTTCAATTTGAGGAAGCAATTCTGGTGTTGGTCGTCCCAAACTTGGATTCATGGTGAGCTCCCAAACTTGTTCGTTATAGGCGTTTGGCGGCAAGCCTTTCGCTTTGCGTTCTTTTCTTGATAATTTCTGTGTTTCCTTGTACGGACTGTTTTTCAGAAAATTGGCGTGATTTTCTCGTAATTCTGCACTTGAAACTTTTTCGTCTACTTTTTCTACAGAAGAATTCAAGAAAACATATCCTACAATACCAAAAACTAGGAGTCCCATAACTACTGCTCCTATCTTTAATTTTCTTTTCATTTTTTTTATATAAAAGGGTTAAGAGGCTAATATTTTGATTTATACCGTTTTGGCTGTGAGCTTGTTGAATAGTAATACTGCCTGACTGTCGGATAGTCTGGAAATATAATTCGTTACATGCATCAGACGATGGTATAAATGATTTGTTTTATAGTCTACCGTTTCAGGTAAAACTTTCAAAATCAATTTATCATAACTTGAAAGCGTGCCATTGTGATGATTTTCCACCGCAGAAATAAAGGTATTTAGCAAATGTTGCAATACGTGGTATCCTGTAATCTCTTTTTCAATGACTTCTTCGCTTTTGTAAATTTTTTCGAAACTGATTTTAATAATGTCTTCAATTTGCGCTTTGTACTTGCTCTTCTCCATAATACCTACGGAAAATTCGCCTGCGCGGATTGCTTCTTCGTTTTCTAAAAAAATTCGTACCGCATCTTCAATGAGTGTATTGATAGATAAAGCGCGCAAGTAACTCAACCTATCTTCACGATGTTGTAAGGCGCTATATTTTTCTTTTTGAATGGTATCGCGCACCAAATTAATCAAGTATTCTAGTGCTTTTTCTTCTTGAATTAAGCCAAGATTGATTCCATCTTCAAAGTCAATAATCGTGTAACAAATATCATCAGCAGCTTCTACCAAAAACGTCAATGGATGTCTGGCATAGCGAATGTCATCGCCTTCGCCTTGTCGTAGCAAGCCTAATTCGTTCGCAACATCGGTAAATGCTTCTTTTTGCGATTGAAAGATTCCGTATTTTTTATCGGCAATATGCTTCGTTGGTTTTTTTGGCAATGATTGCTTCGGATATTTCATAAAAGCACCTAAGGTTGCATAGCTCAATCGCAAACTTCCGTCGACACCTTTTCGGTTTTCGGTTAAAATTTTAAATCCGTTTGCATTTCCTTCAAAATCGCATAAGTCTTGATATTCCTTTGCCGTTAATTTTGATTGAAACTGCGTACCATTTCCTATTTTAAAATATTCACCAATAGCGCGTTCGCCTGAGTGTCCAAACGGCGGATTTCCAATATCGTGCGCCAACGCTGCAGCGGCAACAATGGCACCAAAATCGTTGAATTGAAACCCGTGTACTTCTTGTAAGTGTGGATATTTTTCTAAAAGCTTGATTCCAACTTTTCTTCCCAAACTTCGTCCTACGACAGAGACTTCCAAACTATGTGTGAGTCGCGTGTGTACAAAATCAGTTTTGGATAGCGGAACGACTTGCGTTTTGTCTTGCAAACTGCGAAACGCGGATGAAAATATCACCCGATCGTAATCTACTTCAAAACCCAATCGGGTTTCGTCTTGCTCTTTGCGCAATCGTTTGTGGGTATCTCCATGACGTTTTAGAGAGAGTAGTTGTTCCCAATTCATTAGAAAGATAGCATTTTTACGTGCAATATAGCACATAAAAACTTGAAATACCAATACCTTAGCATTCTAAGCCTAGAATACACACAATTCTGTAAAATTGAGTGATATTTCTATAGTTTTTCAGTTATTTAGTATCTTTAGAAACGTCGTAGGATACACTAAGATATAACCTTATGGTAACATTACATTTGACAACACTATTGATATTTGTAAATTATTTTTTTTAAAATCCTCGTATGGACAATATTTACTTACTGATGATCATTGCATTGACTATTTTGGCGATTGCCGATTTGGTCGTTGGAGTTAGTAATGACGCGGTAAACTTCCTAAATTCTGCTATTGGTTCAAAAGCCATTTCTTTTAAAACGATTATGATTGTTGCCAGTGTTGGTGTTACTATTGGTGCAATTTTTTCAAGTGGTTTGATGGAAGTCGCCCGAAAAGGAATTTTTACACCCGAACAGTTTCATTTTCATGAAATCATGATCATTTTCATGGCAGTAATGATTACGGATATTTTGCTGCTTGACTTTTTTAATACGCTCGGAATGCCTACCTCTACTACGGTTTCTATTGTGTTTGAGTTGTTAGGAGCTGCTGTAGCCATGGCGTTGATTACCATTAGTAAAAAAGGTGACGGATACGACACGCTTATCGAATATATCAATACTTCCAAAGCAACTGAAATTATTATAGGAATCTTATTGTCCGTCGTCATTGCGTTTAGTATTGGTGCCATTGTACAATGGTTTTCCCGATTGTTATTGTCTTATAATTTTAATGAAAAAGCGAGTTGGATTGGCGCATTGTTTGGCGGATTTGCCTTGACAGCCATTACCTATTTTATTTTTGTAAAAGGAATTAAAGGAACTTCGTATGCTAATAAAATTGTAGATGCCGAATCTGCTTTAACGCTGAAAGAGTTTTTAGAAGTATATGTACTACAAATTGTGGCCATCAGTTTTGTGGTTTGGTCATTGATATCCTATGTAGTAATGTCGTTTCTAAAAGTAAATATTTATAAACTTATTATTGTTATAGGAACATTTGCCTTGGCACTCGCTTTCGCTGGAAATGATTTGGTGAACTTTATTGGTGTACCAATTGCTGGTTGGCAAGCGTTTGAAAAGTTTATGGCAAGCGGTTTTGCTGGCGGAGATATCATGGCTGCTGCTCAGGAGTTTGAAATGGGCTTTTTAGGAAAAACTGTAGAAACACCTACCATTTTCTTAGTCATTGCAGGGTTTATTATGGTAATTACGCTTTGGTTTTCGAGCAAAGCAAAAGCTGTGGTAAAGACGTCTATTGATTTGTCTAGTCAAGAGCAGACAAAAGAACGTTTTAGACCAAATTCATTGTCTCGCGGCTTCGTTCGTGCTTCTATTGGTGTATCGCAAGGTGTTGCTACTATTGTTCCTGATTCTTGGAAAAGAAAAATAGACAAGCAATTTGCCGCGCCACCTGTAAAAAGTTATAAAAACAAAAAAGATATTCCTGCATTCGACATGGTACGTGCCGCTGTAAACTTAATGGTTGCCAGTGTGTTGATTTCTATTGCAACTTCTATGAAATTGCCATTATCTACTACGTACGTAACATTTATGGTAGCAATGGGAACATCGTTAGCAGATAGAGCTTGGGGCGCAGAAAGTGCAGTGTACAGAGTTGCGGGAGTATTAAATGTGATTGGCGGATGGTTTTTCACGGCAATTGTTGCCTTTTTAGCGGCAGGATTGATTGCGTTCTTATTGAACATTCACCTTCAAATCATGTTAGCGTTGTTGTTGAGTTTGGCAGCGTTTTTACTCATCAGAAACTACATTATTCACAATAAAAAAGCAAAAGAAGCAAAGGTTGAAGATAGTTTGAAGAAAGCCGAAAGTAGTTCGGTGCAAGGTGTAATTCACGAAAGTGCAGACACCATTGGAAATGTATTGAAAAGAGGAAATCGAATTTATACAAACGCCATTAACGGTTTGGCGAAACAAGATTTGAACATGCTGAAGAAAAACCGTAAAAATATTTCCAAACTTTCTGATGAAATTGATGAATTGCGCGATAATATTTTCTTCTTTATCAAAAATTTAGACGAAGCTAGCAGCGTTGGCGCGAGTAATTTTTACATCAATATTTTAGGCTATTTGCAAGATATTACGCAGTCGCTAGAATATATTTCGAAAGCAAGTTTAAAACACGTCAATAACAACCATAAGAAGCTAAAATTCAATCAAATTAAAGAATTGAAACAGGTTGATGAAGCTATGGAAATATTGTTCAATAAAACGAAAGAAGCTTTTGATACGCGCTCGTTTGAAGATATTGAAGGTGTTTTGATAAGCAGAGATGGCATTTTTGAACTGGTACAACAAAAAATTCAAACGCAGGTGGAACGTACACGCACCGAAGAATCCAGTCCGAAGAATACAACTTTGTATTTTAGTTTGTTGCTAGAAACCAAAGATTTACTGAATGCCACGATGGATTTGCTAGAAGTATACTACAAAGAGCACGATAGTTCGGTAGAGCCAGCTACAATTAAAGATAAGACTGACCAAGAAGAGTAATTTAATGTAACAATTTTTCAATTTGAAAATGTAGCAATTGTTTTTAATTGCTTTGCTGTTGAATGTTAGATTATTAGACTTTTTTAGAGTTTTTATATTCTTTTTGGGAATCTTATGCTTTGCGATGAAAATACTATCTTAGAGCAATCAAATACTGCACACATGCTAAAATCTGTTATTACTTCTATTTTTTTGGTAATTGCTACGATTACTTTTGCACAGGAACTATCTGGAGAAGCACTTCTTGAAAAAGCTATCAACTATCACGACCCGAATGGCAATTGGGAAACGTTCAACGACACTTTACACGTCACCATGAAAACACCGAAAAATCCTGATCGTGTGAGTACTATTCATATCAATTTGCCAAACGAATATTTTTCTGTAAAAGCCACACGCGGCGAGAAAACTACCGAATATACGGTTGTAAAAGACAGTTGCGCGATTACTTTTAACGGAAATTCCAATCCTTCAGAAAAAGTCAAAAAAGAGAACAATCTTAGCTGTGAACGCGCCTATTTATACAAGAATTATTATACCTATTTGTACGGTTTGCCAATGAAATTAAAGGATGACGGCACTATTATTCACCCAAAAGTGCAGCGAAAAACCTTTAAGGGCAAGGAATATTTAGTTCTAAAAGTTACATACAACGAAAGCATCGGAAAAGACACGTGGTACTTTTATTTCAATCCGAAAACCTACGCTATGGAAGTGTATCAATTCTTTAAAGACGAATCTAAAAACGATGGAGAATATATTTTGTTGACCGATGAAATGATTATCAACGGAATTAAAATGCCAAAAAATCGTGCGTGGTATTATAATAAAGATAATGGCTATTTGGGAACGGACATGCTTCTTGATTAGACCGCTGCGCTACTAGATTCTAGACCGCTTCGCTGTTAGACTTGTTCCCGCGTAGGCGGGAATCTCTTAGACTATTTTGCTTCGCTTTGCTCAGTGTTGATGTAACTGGAAATTCTTTACTGTTAGATTGTTAGACCTTTTATACTTTCTTAGATAGTTACGCTTTCTCATTGTCGTTTCTGCTCTTACATTGAGCTACGCCGAAATGAAGGAGGAATCCATTCGATTGATGATTGTTGATTGCAGATTTTTGATTGTTGATAGTAGCACTTTGAACTGTCATTCCTGCACTTGTATTGAGCTAACAGGAAAGGCTTTGCTGTTAGATTGTTAGACCGCTGCGCTATTACCTTGTCATTCCTGTACTTGCATTGAGCTACGCCGAAATGAAGGCAGGAATCCATTGTTATTTGATTCTCAAAATATGATAAAAAAACAAAAAGCTGGCACGAATTTATAACTCGTACCAGCTTTGAAACTATAGTTGTCCTTTAACGTTAACTAGTTATGAACCACACATCAAGCAATCGTCGTCTTGATTGCCTTTTGAGCGTGCAATTAATTCTTTCATTTCTTCTGGAGTCAACGGTTCTACTGCGATTGGTGTAGGTTTTGCTGCTGTAGTTTCTACTGAAATAGCCGTTGCTGCTTCTGCCGCTACGGGTGCTTTTTTCACTTCTTTTTTCACCGTAAACTTAATCGCGTCTACTGCCGATTTCGTACGCAAGTAATACATTCCAGTTTTTAATCCAGATTTCCATGCGTAAAAATGCATTGAGGTCAATTTTGCCATGGTTGCACCTTCCATAAATAAGTTCAACGACTGCGATTGGTCAATGAAATATCCTCTGTGGCGCGACATGTCGATGATGTCTTTCATACTCAATTCCCACACTGTTTTGTACAAGTCTTTAATGTCTTGCGGAATTTCATCAATGTGTTGAATAGAACCATTCGCACGCATCAATTCTTGCTTTAAATCTTCGGTCCATAATCCTAAGTTTACCAAATCTTCTAGCAAATGCTTGTTTACCACGATGAATTCTCCAGACAATACACGTCTTGTATAAATGTTAGAAGTATATGGCTCAAAACATTCGTTGTTTCCTAAAATTTGCGAGGTAGAAGCTGTTGGCATTGGCGCTACTAATAATGAGTTACGCACACCATTTTTCAACACTTGCTTGCGCAATTTTGCCCAGTCCCAACGTCCGCTGAGTTCTTCATCTTTAATGCCCCATAAATTGTGTTGGAATTCTCCTTTGGACATTGGCGAACCTTCATAAGTTTGGTATGGCCCTTCTGCTTTTGCCATTTCCATAGAAGCCGTAACTGCTGCAAAATATAAGGTTTCAAAAATTTCTTGATTCAACTTTTTCGCTTCATCCGACGTAAAAGGCATGCGCAATTTGATAAACGTATCTGCCAAACCTTGCACTCCCAATCCGATTGGACGGTGACGGAAGTTAGAATTTTCTGCTTCTTTTACAGGATAATAGTTTCTGTCGATTACCCTATTTAAGTTTTTCGTTACGCGTTTTGTTACACGGAATAATTCTTTGTGATCAAATTCGTTTCCTTTAATAAACATTGGCAACGCAATAGATGCCAAATTACATACTGCAACCTCATCTGGAGAAGTGTACTCCATGATTTCGGTACACAAATTCGATGAACGAATCGTTCCCAAGTTCTTTTGATTCGATTTACGGTTTGCTGCATCTTTGTACAACATGTATGGTGTTCCTGTCTCAATTTGAGATTCTAGGATTTTCTCCCACAATTCACGCGCTTTGATAGTTTTTCTTCCTTTTCCTTCCGATTCGTATTTTAAGTACAATGCTTCAAACTCATCACTGTGTACGTTGAATAGGTTTGGACATTCGTTTGGACACATCAACGTCCATGCACCATCTTCTTCTACTCTTTTCATGAATAAATCTGGAATCCACATCGCGTAGAATAAATCACGCGCACGCATTTCTTCCTTTCCGTGATTTTTCTTTAAATCTAAAAAGTCAAAAATATCCGCATGCCAAGGTTCTACATAAATCGCAAACGAACCTTTACGTTTTCCACCACCTTGATCTACGTAACGTGCCGTATCGTTGTATACACGCAACATTGGTACAATTCCGTTACTCGTTCCGTTCGTTCCTGCAATATATGAACCTGTTGCACGCACATTGTGAATAGACAACCCAATTCCACCAGCCGATTGCGAAATTTTTGCGGTTTGTTTGAGCGTATCGTAAATTCCGTCAATACTATCGTCTTGCATTGCTAGTAGGAAACAAGATGACATTTGTGGTTTTGGCGTTCCAGAGTTGAACAATGTTGGCGTAGCGTGCGTAAAGAATTTTTTAGACATCAATTCATACGTTTCAATCGCTGCATCTAGGTCGTCTAAGTGAATTCCAACAGAAACACGCATCAACATGTGTTGTGGACGTTCCACAATTTTACCATTAAGTTTTAATAAATATGAGCGTTCTAAGGTTTTAAACCCGAAGTAATCGTATCCAAAATCGCGGTTATAGATAATAGTAGAATCCAAACGATCAGCATTATCCATAATGACTTTATACACTTCATCCGAAAGTAATGGTGCTTTTTTCCCAGTTCTCGGATTGATGTATTCGTACAAATCCGTCATGGTTTCAGAAAACGACTTTTTTGTGTTTTTGTGTAAGTTAGATACAGAAATACGCGCTGCCAATCGTGCATAATCGGGATGCGTTGTGGTCATCGTGGCGGCAATTTCTGCTGCCAAGTTATCAAGTTCTGAGGTAGTTACACCATCGTACAATCCTTCAATTACACGCATAGCCACCTTTACAGGATCTACCAAATCGTTTAAGCCATAGCACAACTTTCTCACTCGCGCGGTGATTTTGTCGAACATCATTGGCTCTTTTCTTCCGTCTCTTTTTACTACAAACATACGCTCATCTGTTTTTTTATTTTTTCTGACTTTCGTTCAGAAAAGGGGTTAGTTATTTTACCAACTTTTCGGGAAAAAATTGGCATTTTGGGATTTTATTATTTTTAAAATTCTAATTGCTAGGCAATCAAAATCAAAGGGATTTTCTTTTTTTAGAAATCAGCGTCAAAGCTAAATTTGTCTTTCTCTTCTTCTTTGTTTAAAACACCAGCTTTTTGGTATTCTGAAACTCGTTTTTCAAAGAAATTGGTTTTTCCTTGAAGAGAAATCATATCCATAAAATCGAATGGATTGGATACATTGTACTCTTTTTCACAACCTAACTCTTGCAACAATCTGTCGGTTACAAACTCTAAGTATTGTGTCATTAATTTAGCGTTCATTCCAATAAGACTTACAGGTAAAGACTCTGTAATGAATTCGCGCTCAATGTTTAAAGCATCGACAATAATTTCGCGAATACGCTCTTTTGGAACTTTATTTACTAAGTGATTGTTGTGTAAATGCACTGCAAAATCACAGTGTACACCTTCATCACGAGAAATCAACTCGTTAGAAAACGTTAGTCCAGGCATAATTCCACGTTTCTTCAACCAGAAAATAGAACAGAACGCTCCAGAGAAGAAGATTCCTTCTACGGCAGCAAACGCAATCAAACGTTCTGCAAAACTTGGCGATTCAATCCATTGCAATGCCCAGTCTGCTTTCTTTTTAATCGCAGGGAAATTTTCAATAGCTTGAAACAATTTGTTTTTCTCTGTTTCATCTTTCACATACGTGTCAATTAATAACGAGTATGTTTCTGAATGAATATTTTCCATCATGATTTGGAAACCGTAGAAAAATTTAGCTTCTGAATATTGTACTTCATTTACAAAGTTCTCTGCTAAGTTTTCATTGACGATTCCATCAGAAGCCGCAAAAAAGGCAAGAATATGCTTAATGAAATAACGCTCGTCATCATTCAATTTTGTATTCCAATCGGTCAAATCTTGGTGAAGGTCAATTTCTTCTGCTGTCCAAAAACTAGCTTCCGATTTCTTGTACCATTCCCAAATATCTGCGTGTTTGATTGGAAAAATCACAAATCTGTCTTTGTTTTCTTGTAAGATGGGTTCTATTGCTGATGACATAAAATTATCGAGTTTTTAATGTAAAATTGGGTAAAAAGACTATTGTTTGATTTGGGAATAACAAAGATTGAAAAATGTATGCGAAAATGAAAGTGTAACTTATTCACAAAGTCTATGAGTTTTTAACAAGAGTACAGTTTTTTCTTACTTTTTTAACATTTTCTAAAACGGCATTTTAATCTGATTATCAAGTAGTTACGATAAGCTATTTTCCGCTATCAGTGATAAACCCAGCATTTTAAAAAAAAAATGAGAAAATGAGTTTTTAGCAAATTAGCGACCTAATTTTTTTGCGGTGTTTTCCAATTCTGCATACCAATCTTCACCAAATTTTCGAATCAACGCTTCTTTGACAAAAACATAAATAGGTACTTGCAATTCTTTTCCAAGTGTGCACGCATCGTCACAAATTGGCCAACGATGGTAGTTTACCGCAGCAAAATCACTATACGCTTCTACACGAACAGGATATAAGTGACAAGACACTGGTTTTTTCCAATCAATAATACCTTTGTTATACGCTTGTTCAATACCACACATGGCGGTATTTTTTTCATCAAA
The DNA here is from genome assembly GCA_006383075.2 of Kordia sp. TARA_039_SRF. Lineage (GTDB taxonomy): Bacteria > Bacteroidota > Bacteroidia > Flavobacteriales > Flavobacteriaceae > Kordia. Next base: position 77,566 of record SMNH02000014.1, on the reverse strand, counting down.
GGTGACATACGCACATTCAGCTCCGTTGACTAGTGGTGTTTCCAAATCGCCATTTTCACGAACAATATAGGTTCCTTGCGCTTCAATAGCTTCAATACCTTCTTTTCGTAAAAAAGGTTGTATGGTTTCGTAGATATCATCAAGTTTCTTAATTTCTTCTTCATCCAATGGCGCGCCTGCGTCACCTTCTACACAACAAATGCCTTTGCACGCATTGAGATTACACACAAAATCATTTTCAATAATATCTTCCGAAATAATGGTTTTTCCTATCTGAAACATGCCGCAAATATACTTTTTTCTAAGGTTTTAATTTCAGCCAATTACATGATTTTTTTACAACTGCTTTTTTCACTTTAATTTAACTTAAAAAACATGTGTTTTCACTTTGCAAATTACTTTAAACATGTACTTTTGCGGCGAATTTAAAACGGATAGAAATGGAATTAGATTTTAAACAAATTCTAACGGCAAGTATGGTACTTTTTGCCGTAATCGATATTGTAGGAAGCCTTCCAATTATTATTGATTTGCGTCGTAAAACAGGACACATTCAATCGGGAAAAGCAACGATTATTGCGGGTATTATTTTGATCGTATTTTTATTTATTGGACAAAGCGTGCTGAATTTGATTGGTATTACCGTTAGTCAGTTTGCTATTGCAGGTTCGTTTGTGTTGTTCTTTTTAGCCTTGGAAATGATTTTGGGAATTACCTTTTTTAAGGAAGAGGATGAAGATGCCATGAAAGATGCTTCTGTATTTCCAATTGCGTTTCCATTAGTAGCCGGACCAGGAAGTTTGACGTCTATTTTATCGCTTCGTGCAGAATTTAGTTCTGAAAATATCATTGTGGCGATTTTTATAAATATGATTATCATGTTTATTGTATTGAAAGCTTCAGCAAGAATTGAGCGTTTGTTAGGACAAAATGGAATTCGTATTTTGAGAAAAGTTTTTGGAGTGATTTTATTAGCAATTGCTGTGAAAATTTTCACTACAGGAATCCAAGATATATTTGCAACCGCATGAAAATAAGCATCCTTGCCCTATTCATTTTTAGTATTTTACTTTGCACGAATCCTGTTAGAGGACAACAAAATATAGTTGCAAGTAATTCGCTAACAAAAAAAATGTTAGACCCAATGGCGACTGACAGTATTTTAATGAATTTTAGGCAAGGTGTTCCTGTGATGGGTGGTTTTGACATTAGTTTTACAAAAACACCTAAACGCATACGACAATATTCAAGCTTTTATGGCTATGGCGATCCTATTGTTATGCATCAAGATACTGTATACTTACATATTGATGCGCATTTTAACACACTTGGAAAAGTCACCAAAATAGAAAGTGATGAAGAAGTTTTTCGCTTTTATTATGATGAAAAAGGAAATTTATTGCAACGCGAACTGCATACGTATGAGCAATTATATGATACTAATATAAAGACGCGTAAAAAGGCGTATATAGAACAAATGTCGTATGACGAATATGGTAATTTACGCTCCTATTACGAATATGAGATTGCTAAAGGTGCGGTGTATAATTTTGAAGCATATAAAGAGTATACATACCAAAAACAAAAAGACACTACCATAGTTACCATTAAGAGTGTGGAAAAAACAGGTAATTATTTTTGTATTTATACAACCACCAAAACATACGATAAGTTTGACCGTGTATTATCTTTTAAGAAAGATGGATATTATCCGATTTCTAAAAAAAAGACGTCAATAGTATTTGAGTATGCTTATGAAACGATTCGGGGTAAATCGTATGTAACAAGCGTGAAAACAACGATGCCACTAGTCAATACGCAAGAAGCAGTAGAAAGCTACAAGCGAGATGCTCACGGAAGATTGATTGAAACTAAAGATGAAATAACACAGTATGGCACGCGGAAAACGTATCAAAGTTTGGTGACATATCCAAAACGAAATGAGAAAGTTACCAAACAGTTTTTTAGTTCAAATATTCCGTCGGAAGAAAGAAGCTCTGCATATAGCGAAAAAGATGGTTTGCAAAAAATAATTACAGAAACCGTCGACAAACATGGAAATACCACTAAGCAAGTCGTGGTTTCCTATGATGAAGAAATGGTAACTAAACACATAAAACTACTAGAGTATACGTACGACGAACATTTGAATTGGACATCACAAACGAGTATAGAAAAATATGAGTACGCGCCAAATGCTACCGACGAAAAAGACATTGAGTATGAGCCAAGTGATCCGGATGTTGAAAAATTTTACCGAGAAATATCGTATTTTAGCAGTTCAGAAAAATTGACAGAATCACCAAAGAGTGATGAAAAAGCGGAGATGCTTAAAAAGGACGTGCTTTCAAAGTATTTCAGAAAAAATTAATAGAAAATTGTTATGAAAAAATTCTCATATATCGTTATTATAATCGCGATTTTGCTTAGCATTTACAGCGCAACCAAGCTAGACTTCGACAATTTGTTAGAAGGAGAAAGTATGGTGGCTGTTATCAGTATTGTGGCGGCTTTATGCGCTATTTTGATTATACTGATTTATTTGACTTCGAAAAAGATTCAAGATAAAATTAACGATTCTAAGAAATAATGTTTGATGTTCTTGTAATTGGCGGTGGTGTTTCGGGCATGCAATGTGCGCTCGTATTAGGCTCTGCCAAAGAAAAACCGTTTGCTTCCGATAAAAAGATTGGTATCGTACTTCACCAACGTGCTTCACATTTACAGAATGCGCTGTTTAATAATGTTTTAGGCTTGCCAGCAGGAAAAACAGGCGCTGAAATTATGATGGAAGGGCAAGCACATTTAGCAAAAACCTATCCGCATGTCACCCAAATTACACAAGAAAAAGTACTAGAAATTTCAGGAGAAGCAGGTAATTTTCAAATCGTTACGAATAAAAAAACATACCAAAGTAAACTTGTTGTGATTGCATTAAACTATGCAAAACCCTTAACCATTGACGGCTTGGAAGACTTCATGGCACCACATCCAAGAGCTGCTGCAAAAAAGGACAGACTCTATCTTAAAAACAACGACCATTTAGTCAAAGATGGATTGTACGTATGCGGAACTATTGCGGGTTGGCGGAGTCAATTTGCCATTGCAGCTGGAAGCGGTGCGCAAGTTGCTACGGATATTTTAACGCTTTGGAACGACGGAAATCATACCAAAGTTCACGATAAAGTTTAGACTTTTTTAGGAATTAAAAGATTGAAGGATTTAAAAATTAAATAATTGATACACTGTTACATCAAAAAATTGCTACATTAATTACCGTGTAATTCAATCACTTTTTCAATCATTTTGTCACCTTCGTTGAGTTGTTGTTGGTAACCATTTGCGCCGTACAATTGCTCAATATACGTTGCTTTGATATGTCGCTTCATCTGATTGGCATATTTTTCAATATAGATTCGCTGACCGCGCATGTCACTTAGATAATTGGTGTATTCTTTGAGCAATTCGTCCGTAATTGTGAAATTCTGCATGAATTCTTCTTCAGAAATATCTTCGTATTGCGCTCTATCAGTTTCTAGTTTGTTGAAGACAAAATCGTCAATATAACCAACAATTCTTGTACGCAAACCGCGTTCTAGTGATAATTCTTCTGGCGAACTTGTCAATGGAACAAATACGTCTGGAATGATTCCGCCGCCGCCATATACAACTTTTCCTTTAGGTGTTTTAAATTTTAACGAATCTGCGACTTTAATACTGTCCATCGATTGCAATTCTCCCGATTTGAAGCGTTCGTAATATTCATCAAAATAGTCTTTATTGCCATCTTTGTACGAACGTTGAATAGAGCGTCCTGTCGGTGTGTAATAGCGTGAAATCGTCAATCGGACTACAGAGCCATCACCCAAAGGCATTGGGCGTTGTACGAGTCCTTTTCCAAACGAGCGCCTTCCCACAATCACGCCTTTGTCATTGTCTTGCAACGCACCTGCAATGATTTCGCTCGCAGAAGCTGATTTTTCATTCATCAACACATAAATTTCGCCGTTTTCAAAATCGCCTTCATCGGTGGCATAATATTTTTCAACTTCTCCTTTTTTATTTTTGGTGAAAAGAATCAGTTTTCCATCTTCTAAAAATTCGTCGGCAATATCACGTGTAATGTCTAAAATTCCGCCTGGATTGTTGCGTAAATCCAACGCTAAATGTCGCGCGCCTTTTGCTTGTAGATTATTGAGTGCTTCTTCAAATTCCTCATAAGTAGTTTCGGCAAAACGATTGATTTTGATATAGCCTAAATCGTCTGTCAACATATAATGCGCCACCACACTTTTGATAGGAACTTTGGCTCTTTTCAAGTCAATAAATAGTTCTTCATCCGTGCTTTTACGATAAATTTTCAGTTTGACAGATGTATTTTCAGTACCTTTTAAGCGCGTGATGATTTGCGTATTGCGAAGATTTTTTCCGTACAAAGTATCCTTATCCGCCATCAAAATACGATCGCCCGCTTTAATGCCTGCGGCTACACTTGGTCCGCCTTCTAGCGTTCGTACGACGGTTAACGTATCATTGATCATATCAAAACGAATTCCGACACCTACAAAATCGCCTTGCATGTTTTCGGCAACACGTTTTTCTTCTTCAGAAGGAATGTATACGGAATGTGGATCTAGGTTTTCGAGAATATTATTTACTGTTACATCTACAATGCTATCAACATCTACGTCGTCTACATATTCATAATCGATGTAATCAATCAAGCGATTGAGTTTGTCTTTGCTTGTGTTTGATGAGAATAATTTTTCGGGCGTTGCACTAAAATTTAACTTTCCACCAATAAATACGCCTGCTGCCACTGCGGCTGCAATGATAATAGGAAGTAAATATTGTGTTTTTTTGTTCAAAATTATATTTGTTTTAAGAAGCTTCTATCTCAGGAAGATGTTCTACTTCAACGCCTGCTCTTTGTAAAAATTGTATTCCAGAGTCGTCTTTATATGCATCTATATACACCACTCGGGTAATTCCTGCTTGATGAATAAGCTTGCTACACTCTTTACAAGGTGACATGGTTATATACAATGTAGCGCCAACACATGATTGCGTAGAAGCTGCTACTTTTAAAATGGCATTGGCTTCTGCATGCAATACGTACCATTTGGTATAGCCTTCTTCATCTTCACAAAAATTTTCAAATCCTGATGGTGTTCCGTTGTAACCATCAGAGATAATCATTCTATCTTTGACAATAATCGCGCCAACTTGTTTACGCTTACAATACGAGAGTTTTCCCCATTCTTTTGCCATGCGCAAATAGGCATGATCATATTTTGCTTGTTTTTGTTTAGGCATGTGTAAATGTACGCTTTTGGAGCGAAAAAAAGCAACGAGTTCGTTGCTTCTTGTCTTCTATAACGAAGATATTAGGTTTGTGTTGGAATCACAATAGCTTCGTTGTTAATTTTTTACCAAAATTGGTTTTCACGGTTCTGAATGACATGCAATACATTCTGATTCTTCAGTTCCGCACGTTTGTACTTCTGTACAATTACATGTGCAAGTTCCTTCACAATCTGAACCAGCATGAATAAGTCGCGCACCACCCAAAAGGTTGTGATAGTTTAAGGTTGAAATTTGCTTTTTGTTTAAGCTTAATTTCGAGATTTCTCTTTTTTTCATGTGTAATGAATTAATAGTTAATACGATTCTAAACTATTAAATTACTATCACATCACAAAAAATTAATATCTACAATATGAAAAGCAATTCCCAATACAATAGATGAAATCACCATCACCCAATCTCTTTTGGAGAAACGGAATACGGTTTGAAATACAAAAGAAAGTACCAACACGACAAACACGACAATGATTTGCGCGGCTTCAACGCCTAAGGCAAATTCTAGCATCGGCAACAACTTACTTTCCACTCCAGAAGTAATGGTTTTGAAATAGTTGGAAAATGCCAAACCGTGAATCAATCCGAAGAATAACGCAACGACTAAAAGAATGACAATTTTCGTTTTGTTATTGCTTTTTCCTGCGGTGAATATGTTGTATAAGGCTGTCGCAATAATGGTGACGTAGACTAGAAATTCTGCGGTATTTGCGCGAACAGCAATGACATTGTAGGTAGATAAAAGTAACGATATGGTGTGACCAATGGTAAAAATTGTCACAATCCAAAATACGCGTTTCCAGTCTTTGAATAAGTAGGCAACCGTAAGGACAATCAAGAAAAGTACGTGGTCGTAGCCATTAAAATCTAATACATGATTGAGTCCTAATTTAAAGTAAATCCAAAAGTCGCTCATAAGTAATTGTAGGATTATAGGTTGGGGTTAATTTTTCAAACATACATTTTATTTCGCGAATTTAAAAACCGCGTTCTTCTTGCAATTGCTCGTAAGCTTTTTGTACACGTTGAAATTTTTCTTCAGCGCCTTTTACGTGTTCTTCACCTAAGTGTTGCAATTTATCAGGATGATATTTTTTCGCCATTTTACGATAGGCTTTTTTGATTTCGTTAATCGTGGCAGATTTGTCAATTTCCAAAATACGATACGCACTATCAATCGGATTGTAAAACATTGCTTTGATAGATTGATAATCGCGTTCGTTGATGTATAAATATCCTGCTATTTTTTCAATCAGTTCTACTTCTTCTTCACTTACAATGCCGTCTGCTTTGGTAACACCGAACAGATAATGTAATAATTGCAAACGTGAAGAATGATCCATGTGCGCTTGGATTTGCTGACATACTTGACGTGTGGAAATATCTTCTTTTTGCAACAAACCATTGAACAGCTTAAACGCATTGTTGGCACGGTCTTTTCCGTACATTTTCACAAAATAATCGCGGACATAGTTTTTTTCCGATTGCGAGACTTCGCCATCCGCTTTCATTACAATTGCTGAAAGCACTAACAAACTCACTTCAAAATCGCCCGATTTTGTTTGCGCTTGTTTTTCCGTTGTCGTTGTTCTGCGTCTTCTTCGGCGTTCGTATGTTGGCTCGGTTCTTGGGCGACGTCTTCTTTTCGAATCTTTTGGTTCGTCTAATAATAATCCTTTTGAAGTTGCTTTGTCAATAGCTGCTCCAATGGCAAATCCGACGGCAGCACCAATAGGACCACCAAGAGTCCATCCTAACGCGCCTCCAATCCAGCTTGCAAATCCACTCATATTCTTGTTTTTTACCAAAGATACATTTTCCAAAGAAAAAATAATTGCCTGCGACTAGATTTCTAAAAAAACGACAATTTCTTTGCGTTTTCTTTAACAAAAATCGCGCAGCGCAAATTCAGCCAGAAAAAACTTTATCCGTATCTTTGTACAAATTATTCATGAATTTAATTTAAAAGATTATGTATCCACCAGAATTGGTAAAACCAATGCGCGAAGATTTGACCGCGGTAGGTTTTGAAGAATTACATACGGTAGCAGCTGTTGACAATGCGTTGGCAAAGGAAGGAACAACTTTGGTAGTTGTAAATTCTGTTTGTGGTTGTGCTGCGGCGAATGCAAGACCTGGCGCACGAATGTCTTTAGATAACGATAAAAAACCCGATCATTTAGTAACGGTTTTTGCAGGAGTAGATAGAGAAGCAACTGATAAAGCGAGAAGCTATATGATTCCTTTTCCACCTTCGTCTCCAAGCATGGCGTTGTTTAAAGATGGACAATTAGTACACATGTTAGAGCGTCATCATATTGAAGGAAGACCAGCAGAAATGATTGCTGAGAACTTAAAAGATGCGTATAACGAAAATTGTTAATACACTATCGATTACCTTATAAAGAGACTGTCTAAAAAGTGCATATTTCGTCAAACCGAACTTGATTCGGTTTCTCATAACAGTTGAAAGTCAGCGTGATGAGATTCTGAGCCAAGCCTAGAATGACGTTAGTTAAAACTTTTTAGACAGTCTCTTTTTTTAACCTAAATATCTTTTTTACGTGAAGTTTTTATCCTATATATTATCGAGCATTTACATGCTAGTTTTTGGATTGATTTTAGTGATTTTTCATGGATTACTATGGATCGGAACAACACTTGCCGGACATACAGGCCATTATAAAGTTGCGAATGTCTTACAAATTAGCTTGATGTATGGCCACCTTATTTTGGGAGTTCGCTACCAACTTCGCAATACGTTTACTTTTGATAAAAACAAACCGTTGATTGTTGTTTCCAATCATCAGAGTATGAACGATATTCCACCGTTGATTTGGATGTTTCGAAAGCACTATCCGAAATTTATCAGTAAAAAAGAATTGGGCAAAGGCATTCCGAGTATTTCGTATCATTTGCGAAAAAGTGGCGCTGCATTGATTGATCGAAAAAACCAAAAACAAGCCATTGCTGAAATTATGCGTTTTGCCAAATTGATTTCCAAAAACAACCACGCAGGCATCATTTTTCCAGAAGGCACTCGAAGTCGTACAGGCGTTCCGAAACCTTTTAAATCTACAGGATTGGAAATACTTTTTAAGTATATTCCTAATGCGCAAATTGTTCCTGTAACGATTAATAATTCGTGGAAAACAACCAAATACGGAAAGTTTCCGTTAGGTTTAGGCGCCAAAATCACCATTGAAACGCACGAACCGATTTTACTGAGCGATTACACAAAAACCAACTATAATAAGTTGATTGCACGGTTGGAGAAAATAGTGACTTCAAAAGTGATTACAGCCTAATTTTACATCATGACCGCATCTCAAAAAGAAAACATCCAAAAAACCATCACTTTTGTACAAAAAACATTAGCAAATGCAGAAGGTGGACACGATTGGTTTCATATAGAACGCGTATACAAAAATGCATTGTTGATTGCCAAAGATGAAAATGTAGATGTGTTTATTGTGAGTTTGGGCGCGTTGTTGCACGATATCGCCGATGCAAAATTTCACAACGGCGACGAAACTGTAGGACCAAAAGTGGCGCGTCGTTTTTTGGAAGATATCGCTGTGGCGGAAGCGGACATTCTACATGTAGAAAACATTATTAAAAACATTTCCTTTAAAGGCGGAAACTTTACGCAGCAATTTACCTCACCAGAATTGGACGTTATTCAAGATGCAGATCGTTTGGATGCTATTGGCGCCATCGGAATTGCAAGAACCTTCAATTATGGCGGATTTAAAAATCGTAAAATATATGATCCTGCCATTGCACCAAATCTCAACATGACGAAGGAAGAATACAAAAAATCTACTGCGCCAACGATTAATCATTTTTATGAAAAATTGTTGTTGTTAAAAGACAAAATGAATACCCGAACTGGACAAAAAATCGCAGAGCAACGACATGCTTTTATGGAGCAATTTTTAACGCAGTTCTACGCAGAGTGGAATGGAGAAAAGTGATTTTTTTATCGATATTCATAGTGTAAACTTTTTTACTTTCACTGTGAAATCACCGCGTATTCATAAACCATCAACAGCATTGTTTTTAATTTTACATTTCCTATGGTAGCTTGCCAATGTTATTAACTTTTTAATCAAATCATTATGAAACGTAATCACTTGAAAACATTGAAACTTTCTAAAAAATCTATTTCTAATTTGTCTGCCATTTATGGAGGAGTTGACGGCGAAAATCCGCCTTCTGAAGAACAAAATGCAGCACCAAGCACCGCAGGACCAAGTTGGAACTGCGATAGTAAAAAAGTATGTACACGCTAATTAGAAAACTCACATATAGAAACCATCTTACACTTGTGAGATGGTTTTTTATTGAATCATCATCTTCATCTCACTTCTATATTTAGAAGCACTTTTTCCTGTAATTTCTTTAAACAGTTTGTTGAAATGTGAAAAGTTATTGAAACCACTTTCGTAGCAAATTTCTGTGATGCTACTATCGCTTTCCTGTAGCAGTTTTGTCGCATACACTACTCTATATTCATTAACGAGCTTGGTAAAGGTTTTTCCCGTGATTTTCTTAAAATAACGACAAAACGCAGGTACAGTCATGTTTACTTCTTCTGCTATTTCGTCCAAACTTATATGCCGTTGAAAGTTGCTGTTGATATACTTAAAAATGGTGTCAATTTTCACACTGTCTTGCGGTTGCGCTTCAAAGGCAAATCCGTCTACGTTGAGTAATTCGTAATCTTCCGCAAATGCTAACATATTTAATACTTCCAGCAGTTTGACAACTCTTTTAAAACCATTGTATTTTGGTATTTTTTCAATTTTGGGACCTACTACTTTTTTGGTTTCTGGCTTAAAACGAATGCCTTTTTTGGCTTTTTCTAAAAGAAGATAAATCGGTTGCATTTCAGGCAAATTGTAAAAGTCTTTCCCTAAAAAATCTGTTTTGAATTGAATCAGCGTTTCTTTTCCTTTAGACGTTAGTCTGTCTGCAAAACCGTTGTGCGGAAGATTCGAACCAATCAAAATCAACTGACTGTTATTGAAGTACGACAAATGATTCCCGATATGACATTTCCCTTTTCCTTTGTTCACATATACCAATTCCACTTCTGGATGAAAATGCCAAAATGCAGCTTCTCGCTTGCGCTTTTTAGTGTTTTGCGCTACGAAAATTGAATTTCCAAATTCGGGCGTTATTTTCTCAAGTGTAGGTTTTGTATTCAAAGTAATATCGTATCAGTCATTACAAAAATACTATTAAAAGCGCTTTAAAAGTGTGTAAATTTACCTAAATTCTATACTATTTTAACTTTATACGAAGTTTACAATTATTTAATGGTTAAAATAACACACAAATTAGCCAAAATAGTCGTTTTTCAATCTTCGAAGCTGTACTAGATTTGTGATGTAATTATAAAAAAACAACGTCATGAAAACAAGAATCAATTACATCGTATGTATCTTACTAATGCTAATTAGTGTACAGAGTTTTGCGCACAATGCTACTGAAACTAACTTGGTAGTTACTTTTGAAAATGTGAAGAAAGGGCATCAATTAGTGATTAAAGACGCAAATTTACTTGTTGTGTATAAAGAGGCTATCCAAAAAGATGGAAACTACCGCAAAGGTTTTGATTTAACTGCTTTGCCTGATGGCAAATATACCGTAGAACTAGATAAAGATGTACAAATTGTCATCATTCCATTTACGGTTTCAAGCAATACCGTGACTTTTCAAAAAGAAAACGAAACCGTGGTGTACAAACCAATGGTTCGACTCGACGGCAATCATTTATTTGTATCTAGGCTTTCGTTAGATGTGCAACCGCTACAAATGAAGTTGTACTATACAGAATCTATTCAACAAGGAAGAACGCTTATTTATAAAGAAGATATAAAAAATACCAAAATTGTAGAGCGTGTGCTTCAACTCTCCAAAGAGAAAAAAGGAACGTATGTGATTACTTTTGAAAGTCAAGGAAGAACGTTTACAGAATATGTAAATTTTAGATAATATTAATTGATTAAGAAAAAAACTAGTTTGAAAACTTAAAGTGTCAGTTTGAGCGCAGTCGAAAACAATTATGAAACTATAATTTCAAAGTAATCTCGACTGCGCTCGATTTGACTTAATTTGATTAGAATTCAATATGAATCACACCATTCGTAAATCTATAAATTTCCCTGCCAGAAGCATCTTCAAACGTAACTCGAAAGGTTCCTTCCATATTAGAATCCGTGTGTTTGGTAATAGACGTTTCACGATTTCCATACGTCGGATCTGATTCCCAACTAACATCGTCAACTTCAAAAAGTAATGTATCCATTTGATTGGTTTCTTCTACTTCAACGGTAAATCGCAAGGTTTTTGAAGCGTTGTCAAAAGGAACTTCCACCATACGATTCCATTCATCGATTGGGTCGATTGTAACAGTGTATTCCGTAACAACATAAGTAATATCATTAAAGGTAAAACTAATAAAGTATACTTCTGGCAATTGGAGATTCTCAGTATCAACAGAGCATGACAATACCAAAAATGACAGCAGATATAAAACTACGTTTTTCATTGTGTATATTTCTAATTATAGATGATACACGTTGAAAATTGGGAATTCTTTTTCAATCTAAGAAAATACTTTTTATAGAAAGAAAAGTATTTTACAAGCGTTGTGATTTTTTGATAAGCGTAATGATATCAACAAAAACTTTATGTTTTTTTCCAATGAAATTTATATTTCTATATCAAAGTATGGTATAAAAACTACAATGTTTCTTTCTATTTTCATTTTCTTTGCTCACCCAAAGAAAACGAAACAAAAGAAAAGGCGCTTTTTCAGAGGTGTTTTTGCTTTTCCCTTTAGGGAGAAAAGCAAAACCGCAAAGATTTTTCGAGATTTATAACCAAAAAGCTCTACTTTGAGCTGTAAAACACACTAAATCATCCACAACTCACACTTTCAAAGAATTCACGAAAAATCCCTGCTACACTGCGAAAAAGAAAAAACATACTCTACTAATCTTACTTTTTACTTATTAAAACAACGAATATTGTCCGTTTTTGTATTGTTCATGCAGTGCTGTATTGAGTCTGGGCATTTTTTTGTTTTTGAAATATTTGTGTCGCGCCAAGTGAATTAAGTTTCGAATTTGCTCTGCAATTTTTCCTTCGCCGCGCATTCGGTGTCCGTAGCGACTGTCGTTCAACGTGCCGCCGTGACAACTTTCAATTTGATGCAACACTTTATCTGCCTTGTCTGGCATGGTTTTTCGAATCCAATCGGTAAAAATTTCGCCGATTGCGCCGTTGAGTCGCACAATGGTAAACGCAATAGACGTTGCGCCCAATTCAGACACTTTTTTAGCCAACGGCAGAATTTCATGACTGTTTATGGATGGAATAATTGGCGCCAACATCACATTCACGGGAATTCCATTTGCGGCTAAGATTTCCACTGTTTCAAGACGTTTTTTAATGGTTGCTGTTCGCGGTTCCAGTACGCGACGTGTTTCTTCCGACAAGGAAGTAATAGAAATATTGACACCTATTAAATTGTCTTTTGCTAATTCTTTTAAAATATCCAAATCGCGCAAAATCAATGCGTTTTTGGTAATGATAGCTACAGGATGTTTGTACTTTAGAAAGACTTTGAGCAGATTGCGCGTAATTCCCAATTCCTTTTCTGCAGGTTGATAACAATCGGTATTTCCCGATAATACAATGGTTTGTGTTTTCCAGCTTTTCTTTTTGATTTTTTCTTCCAGCAATTCAGCAGCATTTCGCTTGACGAGGATGTTTCGTTCAAAATCCAATCCCGCACTAAACCCCCAATATTCGTGACTGTTTCTGGCATAACAGTAAATACAACCATGCTCACAACCTTGATACGGATTGAGCGAATATTCCATACCAACATCGGGACTTGTGACTTTATTGATAATTGTTTTGGGAAAAACATTGATGTATTTCGTTTTGTTTTTATCAGCGATTTCTCCTTCTTTTCGGCAGTATTCTAAAAAGTCGGAACGGACTTCATGCGCATCTTCCAAGAAACGATTGTGCACATTTTTTTGCGCACCTCTACCTTTGACTTTTGTTGAATTCTCCACTGTTTTTCCTTTCTCCAAAAATAAAAGTCAAGCAAAAATTAGCGTAAAATTGGTCTGCATTTTCACTGCAACTACGGGAAAGATTACTTTTTGATGATTTTTTTAATCACAGAGCGATTTTGTTCATCTGTAATTTTTAAAAAGTAGATACCACTTTGTAAACTGCTGATATCAATTTGCGAATTGAAAACGGACACTTGCATTTTTTTCCCTTGAATGGAATGAATTTCAACTGTTTGAATGCTGTCAACTCCTTGAATATGAATGCTGTTTGAAGCTGGGTTTGGATAGATTGAAACATTATTTAATTCAAAATCTTCGCTAGAAAGTGTTCGTGAGAAGGTTGCTGTGCTACAATCGTCTGAAACGGTGACATAGCGAGATTGACTTACGGGAGAATACGGACAATTTCCATTCAGATAAAACAAGAATCTGTTATTTCCATTATATAAGATATCACAACTTACAACATCATGATACGACGGAAATAAGTCATCACTAGGAATTTGATAGGGAATTCCTATATAATTACATGGATGCTCGTACATTGTGCCTTGAGCTAAAACAGTAATTTCAGTAGGCGCCGTATTTTGAAAGTCGTCTTCAATCGCTTGCACATTCAATGCGTCAAAAGAAGTAATAAGCACAAAAGAAGTTATTGCTGGTGTTCCGTTCGTTGAATCACTAAAATACTCAACACTAAATTGATATTGATTTAAAAAGTTATCTATTGCTGGAACATTGGTAAGATGTGTATCTTTTAAAGTCTGTACCCAACTCACATCCGTGTTGACTCTAAATTGAATTCTCTTGTATCGTATCAAAAATCTATTCACATGAAATTGAAATTCATTAAAAAGTGAATCTATTGCAGGCTCGTTAGTAGGGTTTTGATAAATAGCAGAAAGTTTCTCTAAATACGCGTCTGTTCTTGATTGCGATACGATAGGATTGTGTCGATCCACGTCGTTTGGATTAGACATAATTTCACGCAAAACCAGCAACTTTGCGTCTGTTTCATAATGCTGTTGAATAAACGGATCAATGGTACATTGCGCATTCAAATGGTATGCAAAAGCACAAAATAACAGTAAGAATATAATTTTTTTCATGATGTTTGAATCTCTTTTTGAGATTTCTCAAAAGATACAAAATTACTTTTTGATGATTTTTTTAATCACAAAGCGATTTTGGTCGTCGGTAATTTTTAAAAAGTACACACCACTTTTCAATCTACTAATGTCAATTTGCGAATTGGAAAGAGATACGTGCATCTGTTTTCCTATAATGGAATGAATTTCCACTGTTTGAATGTTGTCAATTCCTTGAATATGAATGCTATTTGAAGCAGGATTTGGATAGACAGAAACATTGGTCAGTTCAAAATCTTCGTTGGAAAGTGTTCTGGAAAACGTAACAAAACTACAATCATTGCTAACAGTTACGAATCTAGAATCAGGAATATATGTTCCCGAAGCGAAACAACGTCCTAATACGAACCTAAATACAGTATCATTATTTGTAGCATTATCAACTATTATTTCGCACGAACTGACGGGAACATCATTAGGTGGTAGTTGATACGCTTGTACTGTGTACGGAACACCAATATAATTACACCAAAAAGAGAGATCAACTACATTACCTACTACTTCCGTAATGTCACTAGACGTATTTTGTAAATCATCAAGCAATGCGTAGGTGTTTAGAAAATCGTATGCGGTCGTAATTTCAAACTTCGTAAGTCCTGCATAAGTACCTGATGTGTGATCAAAAAAACTTGAAGTTGAAAATTGATATTGTGCTAAAAAGTCATCAAGCGCCGTTACACCTGTTGCTTGGGAGTTTTTTAAATTATCTACCCAACTCGTACTGGTCGGAACTCTAAATTCCATTTTTTTAAACGCTAAACCTGTTGCATTTACCTTAAATTGAAATTCATTAAATATTGAATCAACATCTGCCAAGTTTTGTGGATTTGTATAAATGGCGGAGAATTTTTCCAAATAAGAATTTACGCGAGATTGTACTAAAAAAGGATTGTCATAATCAGGATCAGAAGCATTTCCTTTAATCTCTCTCAGAACGAGTAATTTAGCGTCAAATTCATAGTTTTGCTGTATAAACGGATCAATGGTACACTGTCCATTCATGTCCCAAAAACAAAGACATAAGAGACATAGAAGTGTAATTTTTTTCATGGTGTATGTAGTTTAGTTGTAAGGAAAATTCAAAAAGCAACTTTTCAGTAAAAAATTGAAATTCAACTATTTGAACTCTCTTCAAAGTAACAAACTATCTCACCAAAAGCAAAAAAATATCATTGATGGTTTATGAAAACGAGAGAAAATACCTGTTCTAAAATGTTTTTTTAACAATTTATCTACGCTTATAACTATTGCCGCCAGGAAATGCTGCTTTTCGTTTTTCTAAGAAAGCCGTGGTTCCTTCTTTGAAGTCTTCGGTGCCAAAGCAGTTTCCAAATTCCTCAATTTCTACTTTGTAACCGTTTACGCCATCTTCAAAATTAGCATTGACAGCTTTGATGGCACCGCGAATCGCCACTAAGGAGTTTCGCATAATTTTCGTTGCAAGTTTCGTCGCCAAATCCAACAATTCTTCTTGTGTCGTTACGTGATTTACCAAACCACAAGCTTTGGCTTCTTGGGCATCAATCATTCCTGCGGTCATAATCATTTCCATCGCTTTTCCTTTTCCTACCAATTGTGGCAAACGTTGCGTTCCACCATAACCAGGAATCACACCAAGCGATACTTCTGGAAGTCCCATTTTGGCATTATCACTAGCAATTCTAAAGTGTGCTGCCATAGCTAATTCCAATCCGCCACCGAGCGCAAATCCGTTGACTGCTGCAATCACAGGCGTTCCCAAGTTTTGAACAAAATCGAATAGTAATTCTTGTCCTTTTGCCGCTAAAACGCCGCCTTCTTCCACAGAAAAATGTGCAAATTCGCTGATATCAGCGCCTGCAACAAATGCTTTGTCGCCGCTTCCTGTCAAAATAATCACTTTGGTGGTATCGTCAGTGTCCAATGCGTGAAAAGCATCATGCAATTCGCGAATGGTTTTACTGTTTAAAGCATTTAATTTTTTTGGGCGATTGATAGTAACTGTTGCTATTCCGTTTTCTGCGTGTACAAGAATGTTTTCGTAGCTCATGATTGTTTAGATTTTTGGAAACGACACGATGAATGTGGTGCCTTTATTTTCTTCAGATGTAAAGGTAATATTTCCGCCGTAAGTTTCCATAATATTTTTCACCATTCCGAGTCCTAATCCCATGCCGCTGGTTTTGGTGGTAAATTTTGGCTCGAATATTTTGGGTTCGTTTTCTTTGGTGATTCCAATTCCGTTGTCTTGAACCGTAATCATCACTTTATCGTCTTGTTCAAAAACTCGGACGTTAATTTGTGGCGGACGCTCGTAAGATATCGCTTGAATGGCATTTTTGACTAAATTTGTCACTACGCGAATGAGTTGCGTACGGTCAAATTTTGCAATAATTTTTTCTGATTCGTGCGTGTAATTGATATAATCTTCGTTGAATAAATCCATTGCCAAACGCGTAATTTCAACCACATTGAGCATTTCACTTTGCTGCGCTGGCATTTTGGCAAAGTTGGAAAACGCCGAAGCAATATTGCTCATGGTATCAATTTGCTGAATGATGGTTTTGGAGTATTCATCTACTTTTTGACGAATGTTTGGGTCGTTTGGATCAAATTTTCGCTGGAAACTTTGTACCGTCAAACGCATTGGTGTCAGCGGATTTTTAATTTCGTGCGCCACTTGTTTTGCCATTTCGCGCCATGCTTGTTCACGTTCACTTTTTGCTAGTTTTACCGCACTTTCTTCCAACTCATCAATCATGCTATTGTACGCGTTGATAAGGTTGTAAATTTCTTCTCCAGCATCTTCCACAATAATTTTTTCATTACGCTGATTGAAGCGTGTCTGATCTAGTTTTTCACCAATTTTTTTGAGTGATTTGGTAATGTATCTCGAAATAAAATACGCAAAAACAATCGCGATAAGAAGCATCAATACGTATGTGTAGCCCAATCGCGTTAAAAACTCTCGCAACTCACTTTCTGTAAAGGTATTATCAAGTTTATAACGTAAATTGATAATCCCCAAAGGTTTGGATTTTATATCCGTAATAACGCTGTACGACGATTGATATTCCGAGCCGTTTTCAACAGCAATGTCGTCTACATAATGCTTGTCGACATCGTATTGCAAATTATTTAAAATTTTAGCAGGCAAACATTCTATAATTCCTTCGCTTCTTATGGAGGTATCGGACGTTATTAAAAATCCGCCTTCCAAATCGTACAAATTGAAGGTTACATTGTGAATATCGGCAATTTTATAGATTTCTTCTTTAAAGATGAGCGGCAAATTCTCCTCATTAACAACATAGGTAGTTTCAAAATTGATAAGATAACGTATGTGTCCTTTGACTTGCTTTTCTTTTCTATCCAAACGGCGCAAATGATAATCGTTCGATTGTTCGCTGTACTGATAAATGGTCACCAAAGCAATCAGAATAGACGCTACTAAAATCAGTAGAATCATGTAAGCAAATATTCGTGAACGTAATGAAAGTTTTGCGGGTTTCATGAATGTGAGTTATTTTCCTTGCTTTCGCACAATAATCAAGCCAAAAGTACGTATTTAATACACCTTAAAATTATCTTGAGACATAGAGAGAAATCGTTGACAACTCTTATAATGAGTTCAACTTGTATCTTCTACTACGCCTCAGGATTCTTCTCGCGAATGCGTTTGTACACTTTAAATCCGAGCATTAACAGAATTCCTAACACAAAAATGCCAATCACGCCAAAAATCCAGTTGATGGAATTTTTTAGGATGACCAAAAATATCACAGCAAATAGGATAAATGTCGCGCCTTCATTCCACAATCGCATAAAGTTAGAGGTATAACGCACATCGTCCTTTTGCAATTGCTTGTACATTTGATGCGTTTTTAAGTGATATAAAAACAGCAATACTACAAAGGCAAGTTTTATATGCATCCAGCCCAATTGCAGCAACGACGAGTTTAAAACGAGTAAAATGACCGCAAAAAGCGTTGCCAATATCGCGGATGGCCACGTAATGATAAACCATAAACGTTTTGCCATTAGTTTGAGTTGTTTTCCTAAAATTTCCTTTTCTGGAGATGGTTTGTGAAACGCTTCAATTTGATATACAAACAAGCGCGGAATGTAAAATAATCCTGCAAACCACGTCACTATAAATATTAAGTGCAGTGCTTTTATGTAATTGTAATATTCAAACATTTAGTCTTCTATAAACAAATAATTGAGTTTTTTGGCATTAAAGGCTTCGTTAAACGCTTTGATTTCGGTATCTACCAAGTTATTAAAGGTGTTGAGCTCTTTGTTGATTTTTTGTGTCAATTCGTTTTTCACCGCAATATCTTGCGCCGTCGGTGCAAAATCGCCCATACTTACAAGCGAATTTAAGTGCCCTAATTTGTTGGTGAGACGAATTGGGAAATTCAACGGATCTTGTCCACTACGGTTTTTGGTTTGATACAACGCTTCTTCAATTTCGGTAAACTGTTTTTTCAGTTCGTTGGCTTTTTCCACCAAATCTTTGACGTTTTCGTCGTCTTTATATTGTGTTGCAAAAGAAGTCAATTTTGCATTAATTTTTCGAATTTTTTTGATGGATTTGTGCGCGTTGTCCATCGTTGCGTTGACATCTTTGATAAAATCGAATTGCTTTTGCATGTCTGCCAAGGTACTTTCTGCTCTTGGATCTGCCAAAATTGTAAATGGCTTCGTGATTTCGACCGCATCTCGTCCTTCTTTTTTTACGGTCAATTTCACTTTATATTCACCTGGAACTGCTTTTGGACCGTTCAAACTTGCCCACCATAAAATCATGCCTTTTAAACGCTCTGTTCCTGTGTACATCATGTCCCACAAAAACATATTGGCTCCTTTTTCTACCTTGAGTTTGTCTTTCTTTTTGTTTTTGGTGCTGAATGTTTTGATAACATCGCCATTGGCTTCCATGTAGCTTAACGACACCTCATCTTTTTCGTCATAATCGTTCAAATAAAAATACGTTATCACACCATTTGGATGGTTCGTTCCTTCCGTTTTACTACCTTTTTGCGAACCACCACGCATTCTGTAACTGTCTTTTGGTGTGTACAAAATATGTGTGTCTTTTGCGCGATTGTATTGTTGGTGAATCACGGTTAAATCGTCAATAATCCAAACACTTCTTCCTTGTGTCGCCACGATTAAATTATTGTTTTTTACGGCTAAATCGGTAATCGGAACTATGGGAAGATTTAACTGAAATGATTGCCAATTTTTTCCATCATTGAACGAAATGTACATACCAGTTTCGGTTCCTGCGTATAACAATCCTTTGCGTTTTGGGTCTTCACGAACCACGCGTGTAAAATGGTCATCTTTGATTCCATTCGTAATTTTTGTCCACGATTTTCCGTAATCGGTAGTTTTATATAGATATGGTCTAAAATCGCCCGTTTTGTATTTTGTTCCTGCAACATAGCAGGTTCCTGCGTCAAAAGCGCTTGGTTCAATACTATTAATCATCATCCATTCTGGCATTCCTTTTGGCGTCACATTTTCCCAAGTTTGTCCGCCATTTTGTGTAATGTGAATCAATCCGTCGTCACTTCCAACCCACAACAATCCTTCTTTCAAAGGCGATTCTTGGGCAGCAAATATGGTACAGTAATATTCTACGGAAGTGTTGTCCTGCGTAATCGGTCCACCAGAAGACTTTAGCTTTTCAGGATTGTTTCGCGTTAAATCTGGACTGATAATTTTCCACGATTGTCCTTCGTTTTCCGTCACATGCACTTGATTTGAAAAGGTGTACAATCGATTCGGATTGTGTTTTGAAAAGATTATTGGGAAATTCCACTGAAAGCGATACTTCATACCTTCTGCGCCATGTCCCATCGGATTGTCTGGCCACACATTGATGGCGCGTACCGTTCCAGTTTTGTGATTCACTCTCGTTAGAAAACCGTCGTAACTTCCGCCATATACAATGTCATTGTCTTCTGGATCGACGGCAATATGTGCCGATTCGCCACCAGCCGTACTTTCCCAGTCTTCATCACTAATTGAATATCCATCAGTACGATGCGGAATTCGAATCGTAGAATTGTCTTGCTGCGCTACATAAATTCTGTATGGAAAGCTGTTATCAGTCGTGACACGGTAAAATTGTGATGTTGGTTGATTGTGATACGTACTCCAGGTTTCGCCACCGTCGTAGGTAACTTGTGCGCCGCCATCATCGCCAATAATCATACGTTTCGGATTTTCGGGTGCTATCCACAAATCGTGATGATCGCCGTGTGGAGCATTATACGTACTGAATGTTTTTCCGCCATCGGTACTTTTATGATAACGAACGTTTAAAACATATACGACATCTTCATTTTCGGTATCTGCATATACGCGTGTGTAATACCAAGCACGCTGACGCAATTTGCGCTCGCTGTTGACTTGTGTCCACGTTTCACCACCATCTTCACTACGGTACAATCCGCCTTTATCTTTATTTTCTACAATTGCCCAAACGCGTTGGTTGTTTAGTGGCGAAACAGTCACTCCGATAATTCCTAAAGTGCCTGTTGGAAAGCCTTTTTTCGTAGAGATTTCCGTCCACGTTTCCCCACTGTCCGTACTTTTCCAAAGCGCTGAACCTTCGCCACCAGAACTCAAACTATACGGAGTTCTGCGAACACGCCATGTAGATGCATATAAAATTCTAGGATTTGTTGGATCGATTAGTAAATCAACAACACCAGCATCGGCGTTAGCAAAGAGTGTTTTTTTCCATGTTTTTCCACCATCGGTACTTTTGTATACGCCTCTTTCGTCAGAAGATTTATAGATATTTCCCATTACGCCAGCATATACAATATCTGGATTTGTTGGATGGACTGCCATTCGTGGAATATGTCTGGAATTGGTCAATCCAGAAGCTTTCCATGTTTTTCCAGCATCTACACTTTTCCAAACGCCGTAGCCTGAAGAAACATTACCGCGTACGGTTTTTTCACCGCCACCAACATAGATGACATTGGGATCGCTTTTAGAAACCGTAATAGAACCGATACTTCCGCCAAAATATCCGTCGGAAATGTTATCCCAAGAACGTCCGCCATCAGTTGTTTTCCAAATTCCGCCGCCTGTGGCTCCGAAATAAAATAGATTGGGTTTGTTAGGAACGCCTGTAACCGCAGCGCTTCGTCCGCCACGAAATGGCCCAACGAGTCTATATTCTAGGTTTTTATAATAGCTTTCGTCAAAAGTTTGTGCTTGGGTTTCAAGTTGACTAGTAATGGAAAGAAAGATAGCCAGCAGTATGGTTGTGATTCGCATGCGTAAAGACAGGTTTGGTTTTAGCTACTAAAATACGGATTATTTTTTTGTTGTTGTTTGTGTTTTGTTCTTTGTTTTTTGTTGTTTGTTTTTTGTTTTTTTGTCGAGTCGTCAATTCGTTGATTTGTCTGTTTGTTTATTCTTCTTTTGTTGAATTATTCTCTGAAGACTCTCAATACTCAATACTAACATCTCACTACTTAAAAACTACCTCAGCGTTCGTTTTACTTCGCGATTTAAGTACCAACCTGTAACAAGCGTAGCTAACACATCGGCAATAGGAAAAGAAACCCAAACACCAAAGATTCCGAAGTATGTTGGTAAGATGAGAATAAGTGGAATGAGGAAAAACCCTTGTTTGGTCAGGGTTAGTAATAAGGCTGGAACTGCTTTTCCAATGGCTTGAAAATAGCCTGCGCCAATCATTTGTACGGCAATGAGTGGTGTAACGAGAAAAACCCACCGAAGCGCACTTGGCGTTTCACGAATTACGGTTTCATCTTTTGTAAATATAAAGGTGATTTGTTCTGGAAATAGCATGATGATGGCAAATATAACTAGTGCCAAACCTGTTCCGTATTTGATAGAAATGTTGATACTTTCGCGCACACGCGCCAACTTCTCCGCACCATAATTGTAGCCCGCAATCGGCAAAAATCCTTGTGAAATTCCCATCACAGGAAATAAAGCAAACATCAACATTCTACTAATAATACCGTAAATAGTTACCGAAGTTTCGCCACCATAAGCAAATAGTGTATGATTGAGAACGATGGAGAGAATACTCACCATTCCTTGGCGCGCCAAGGTTACGCCGCCCAATTCTGTAATTTCTCTTACAATAGCATGTTCCAACTTAAAACAACGCAATTTGATTTTGAGTTCGCTGTATTTTGACAAGAAAAACCAGTAAATAAAGAGAAAGCAGATAAAGTACGAAATAGACGTTGCCCAAGCCGCACCCGCCATGCCCATATCCAACACATTGATAAATAGGTAATCAAAAAAGATGTTTCCAATGGCAGGAAGTATCAAGGCTACCATGGCAAATTTAGGTTTTCCTTCGGCACGTACTACTGGATTTCCCGTCATACACAACGCCAAAAACGGAATTCCGTACATGACAATGACATAGTAGATTTCTGCGGGCGAATAGATGTCACCATTCGCACCAAAAAGCGCTAAGCCTTCTTCTTTAAAGACGAGTCCGACAACGACAAAGAAAACTGCCAAGCCAAACGACATTACTATCATGTTTCCAAAAGTTCGTTGAGCTTTGTCGTGGTCGTCTCTTCCCAACGCTCTGGAAATGATAGACGCGCCACCAACGCCAATTGCCATTCCGATAGAGGCAATTAAAAACGTGAGCGGTACTACTACAGTGATTGCGGCAATTGCCATCGGTCCAATCCATTGCCCCACAAAAATGGTGTCGACAACCATGTTGAGCGACATTACCAAGATTCCAATCGATGCTGGAACTGCTTGCTCAATGAGGAGTTTCCCGATAGGTTCTGTACCTAGTGCAGCAGATTTGTTGATTGCCATTAGGCAGTGATTTCTTCTTTAGGTTGCGATGATACACTCCATTCGTTTATCCAACGCGTCATGACTTTTACCCAATCGTCGTCGTCATTTAAGCATGGAATGTGTTGGTATTGTTCTCCGCCAGCTTCTTTGAATTCTTCTTCTCCTTCCATGGCAATTTCTTCTAAGGTTTCTAAACAATCTGCCACAAATGCTGGTGTGATGACTACTAAATTCTTTTTGCCTTCTTGCGGAAAACGTTCAAATTCTTTGTCAGTATAAGGTTTTAACCAAGGATCGCCGCCTAAGCGCGATTGGAAGGAATTGCTAAATGTATCTTTGTCTAATTCTAAATATTCACCAACCAGTTTTGTGGTTTCAAAACATTGGTGTCTGTAACAATAATCGTGTGCTTTTGATGGCGTATTGCAACAACTTCCATCTATTTTGCAGTGCGATTTGGTAGGATCACTTTTGCGAATGTGTCGCTCAGGAATTCCGTGATACGAAAACAGAATGTGATCGTAGTCAATATCTTTAATATAGGATTTTATTTTTTCTGAAAGCACGCGAATGTAGTCTGGATGCTTGTAAAAAGGCGGCATAATGGTCAATTCCATGTTTGGAAAATGTGCTTGTTGCTCTTCTTTTGTTTTGACAACAACCGTTTCATACGACGACATTGCATAGTGAGGATATAACGGAACTACCAATACTTCATCGACACCTTTATCATGCAACTCTTGCAATCCTTTTTGAATGCTCATAGAGCCGTAACGCATTCCCAACGCCACAGGAACTTTGGCACGTTTTTGAATTTTTTCTTGAAAACGCTCAGAAATGATAATTAGTGGAGAACCTTCATCCCACCAGATTTTTTGATAGGCTTTTGCCGATTTTTTTGGTCGCGTATTGAGAATAATACCTTTTACCAAAAACGTTCGCAACCACTTTGGAACGTCAATCACGCGTTCGTCCATGAGGAATTCGGCTAAATATCTTTTTACATCTTTCGGATTGGGAGTATCTGGCGAACCAAGATTTATCAGTAATACACCTTTCATCTGTATTGTTATGTTTTTTATTCTTTTTCTTAAACACAAAAATACGACTCTATCTTCAATTAATACGAAGAGAAGTATAGGAAATGTTTATACGCTCATTTAAAAAGCAATTTCACGCATTATGATTCCATTAACACGATAGAATTTATATCTTTAGTACATTAGTTGACATTTTACCGATAACACGATTACCAATAAATTTTCTACCCTTTTTATGCGATTCTATATTTCTCTATTATTTCTGTGTTGTTCCCCTTTTTTAATTGCGCAAGAAGAAAAACAAAGTCTGCTTTGGGAAGTTTCTGGAAACGGCATGGAAAAACCATCGTATTTGTACGGAACCATGCATGTGAGCAAGAAAGTAGCTTTCCGCTTGGACGATGTGTTTTTTAAAGCCTTAGAAGCTGCCGAAACCGTGGCTTTGGAATCTGATCCAACTACTTGGCTGGCGCATAATTATGAGCAAATGTCTGATATGTCATCGAGAGATTATGACTATAATAATTTTTACGATCGAAATTTTAATCCGCAGTTTCCTAAGAAAGAAGCAGTGCGGCGTATCATCCGATTTGACAATAGAATCATTAATGGATATTTGTACCGAAAACAAGCGGGCGCAGACGATTTTGAGGAAGAAACCTACTTGGACATGTTTATTTACCAAGCAGGAAAAAAGAACAACAAACCTATTATCAGTTTAGAAGATATTAGAGAATCGCGGTATTTAACATCGCGTGCAGCGTATAATGTCATGAAGAAAAAACCTGACGAATGGGTGCAAAAATTGTTTAAAGACCAAAATCGCTACACGGTTCAAGAAGATGCGTATCGCAATCGAAATATTGAATTACTCGATTCTATTGGAGCGGCTGTAAATACCGATTTTTATCGCGAACACATGTTGTACAAACGCAATGAAAACATGGTACGCGTGATGGATTCGCTGATGCAACATAAAACCGTATTTGCAGGTGTTGGCGCAGCACATTTGGCAGGCAAAAAAGGCATGTTGCAAATGTTAGAAGATTTAGGCTACACCGTAAAACCATTAACTTCCGAACAAACTGACTATGCACTAAAAGCCAAAGTAGCTTTGGAAGATTTGTACGTAGCACCCAATTTAAACACTTACAGTACGCCAGATGGTTTTATTACGATTAAAACTTTTGACGAACTGCGAGAGTTTGTGTACAAAGAACAGAAATTCTACCTCGCGCCCGACATGACCAACGGCGCATATTTGACCATTACACGATTGAATACCTACGACCAATTTCCGAAGGAAAAAGACGAAATTACCTTAGCCGAAATTGATCCGTTATTGTACGAAGATATTCCCGGCGATATTATTTCGAAGGAAAACTTAACAAGTCCATTTCCAGGATTTAGCATTGTAAATAAAACGAAGAAAGGTGATTACCAAAAGTATCATATTTACAAAACACCGCTGGAAATAATTATTATCAAGTTTGGTGGCAAGAAGGATTTTGTATTGCAATACGAAGATGAAATTTTTGGTTCTATTCAATTTCGAAAACCTTCTAACGAATTGAAAACCTACACTTCGGAATATCATAAATACGAGTTTTTGTTTCCTGCCAATTATATTTCTGACAATACTAAAAACGCAGGGAATAAGCTGTTGCAAGCAGCGGTAAATGACGAATATTATTTTTTTAAGGAAGCTTTTGTCAGTGACCTTGGTTATATTGAAGAAGATGCGTTTGAAGCGAAGTACATTCACGAGAATTTTTATAAGAAATTAGACCTTAAAAAGCTGCAAGGTGACTTTGTAGATTATCGCTATAAAAGCTATGAATCTTCTGCTATTTTGGATTCCGTCACGCAGAAAAAAATCTATCTAAAAACCATTGTAAAAGACGAAAGTTATTATTTGCTTGGGTTTATTGGTGATGATGCTCAAAAAGCAAACACCTATTTTAAATCGTTCAAACTAAAAACACCAAAATACGAGCAATTTAAAAAGGTCATTGATACGTCGCTACATTTTTCGGTATTGACAAACACTAAGCAACCAGCGTCGCAAAGATCATATCGCTCGCGATTCGATTCGGACAAAAAGCCGTATGATGAAGAACGAAAGTTTACTATTTACACGTCCAAGAGCAATGAAAAAGTGTTTGTGCGTAGAATTAAATATCACGACCTACAAATGTTTCACAATATTGACAGCGTGTGGAGCGGCATGGAAGATTTTTACAAATCGAGACTTGTGATTGAAGACAAAAAACGTGAGCGAAAAGGCGATATATACACTAGTACGTATATTTTGAAAGATACTGCAAGTGCGAAGCGTTTGTATCGAAAAAGTATTCTAAAAAAAGGCGTATTGTATGTGTTATCAACGCTGGAAGATTCTATTTCGGAGCGCTCTGCTTTTGTGAAGAATTTTTACGACACATTTACACCGTTAGATACTTTGCTCGGAAAAGATGTATTTGCCGATAAAACGAATATTTTCTTTGAAGGCGTAAAGAATAATGACAGCATTGTATTGCAATCATACAGCAATATTAAATTTTCAGACAAGCATGTGGACGCTATCATTCATCTTTTAGAAACACATGAATTTCCAAAAGATCGCGAAAGCATCAAAAACTATTTAATTACGTCCTTAGGAAAACTGAAAAGTCCGCGTATTTATCCGTTTATTGAAGAATTATATGTACAAGCGTACGACAAACCCAAAACGCAAACTGCTATTTTAAAAATGTTGTTGTCGCAAGAAAAGGAAGCATCTCACGAGTTGGTATTGGATTTATTGAAGAAAGATTTTCCATTAGATTCCAGAGCAACGAGCAGACTTTTTGAAACTGGAAAAAAGAAGCTGAAATTGAAGAAAGAATTATTCCCAGAATTGCTCGAATATTCAAGCATTCCAGAGTATAAAACACCAATTTACGAATTGTTGACACAATTGAGCGATAGCAATTACATCAAACCGAAAGTATACAAAAAGTATAAAAATCAGTTATTGAATGACGCGAAGATTGAAGTAAAGCGCAACTTAGGAAAGTCCAAATATTACAAAGGAAGCAACGCTTTAGAACGCTATGTAAAGTTGTTATTTCCGTATCGAAAAGATAAAAATGTAACGGACTTTTTCCAGAAGTTAATCAAAACGGAATCGAAAGACGCTTTGACCACATATTTTGCATTGTTAGCTGAACAGAAAGAATCCATTCCGCAAGAGTTGAAAGACAAAACTTTGTACGAAGAAAAAGCATTGGCAGCCACATTGTGGAAACTCGGAAAAAAAGACTTGCTCGGCATGGTACCCGATTCGTTAAAAACCCAACAGCGCTATGCAAAAGCTGGATTGGTAAGTCGTTTAAGACTCGATAAAGAAAAAGACTCCATTTCGTTTGTAAAATCTATCAATGTTACCAACGAAGACGGAAATATCACCATTTATTTCTTTGAAACGAAAGAGGAAAATCGCTATGGCGAAAGACACAAACTCCATTATGTGGCATTTCTTGACAAACCCGAATTGACAATTGAACCGTATTTATTTGACAAATCGAGAGGAAAGCGCATTTACGGAAATGAAATTGATGAGGAAATGTTTGAAGATGCCGTAGAACGTGTAAAATACAAAAAACGAAAACGCATTAGCGGATTTGCGCAGTTTTGATGATTTAGACTTCGTTAGATTTTTAGACTGCTTAGAAAATTAGCGTATCTTGGATTCCTGCCTTCATTTCGACGTAGCTCAATGCAAAGTGCAGGAACGACAAGTTGTTTCCAAAAATATGCTAGCGCGAGTTTATAACTCGCGCTAACTAAAAATTAACTCAATACTTCTTCTTGCGTTACTGCATTTAATTCTTCTGTTGTAATGGTATGATTTCTTTGGATGAAATTGGCTATTTCAAGCACTACTGCCGTAATTTGGTTTGGCAAATTCATAATGTGCGGACAAATACGCAACGCTTCCGGATGTGGATTGTCTCCTGTTCTTTCTGGAATAAAACCAACCGCAAAACGATTTTTTTTATTTTCTTCACCATATAAATAGTTGTATAAATCTTCATGATGAATCGCGCCGTTTGGTTTGGTAATACTAAATACCGTCACACCATTCGAAAACTTTTTAGAAGTTGGTGTTATGTGCTGAACTTTCACACGAAGTCTTTCCGCCATGAATGCTAACTTTTTTCGTAAATCATCTTGGAGAAATTTAACGCGTTCTTCTATGCGTTTTGGATTGTTTCCGTTAATTCTATTGTGCAAAGCAAGCGTTTGTCCTAATGCGTAAATATTAGCTTCGTCGCGTTGTCCGAGCAATTCAAATCGTGAAGTATCATTTGGTATGGTATCGTTAAAACCAATTTTCCCGTCATAAGCGTGAATGCTAATGTCAAAATTTTGAGCACGTTCAGGTTTCATGTAAAAAATTCCTGTTTCAAAAGGTCCCATCAACCATTTGTGCGAACTAGACGCAAAACTATCACAATCCACACCTTTAACACCGTTTTTTTCTATCAAATTAATTTCCAATCCGCCCCAACTTACCGCGCCATCAATATGAATGTGAATTTCAGGATATGCTGCACGAACTCGTGCTACAATTTCTTTGGAAGGCATGCAAATTCCCGAAATATTGGAAACTTCTGAAAAACTCAACATAACTATTTTTTCGGCTGAATTTTCAATAGCATCTATAATAATATCACCAATTTTTTTAGTGATTTCGGCATCTGTCCAATTGAGAAAATCAACTTCTTTTAACGAAAACATTTTTACTTTTTTTGTGGAAGTCGCTCTTAATTTCCACACATTATTATTCGTCGGATGATTTTCATCCCACAAAAGTACCGCATTGCCTTCCCAATGTTTATACCCTTTAGAAAGCTGGTTATTAGCTTCACTAGTATTTCGAACTAAGGCAATATTTTTAACGCCTGATGTTGCAACAGCGCCTACATGATGGCCAATTACTTTCCGAATGGTTTCTAAAATTTCAGTGTAGCGCTTTTTTCTCGATTGCATAGAAATGTCTTCATTAAATTGTAATCGCAATGCATTGATGCTTCGCAACACAGGAAAAAATGTAGGACATAAGTTGGCAGAGTTCATCGGCTCCACTGTAAAGTTTGGCGTAGCTCCGTTGTCAAAAAATAATTTTCGAACATCCGCCCAATCTATAGCGGAATCAATCTGTGAAGTTGGTGTAAAATCTTGTTGTAGGAGTTGAAATTGTTCGTTGGTAATGAGTGATTTTTGCACTAATGTTTCCAAAAGTCCAAGCATAGTGTTTTGAATGGTGTTCGTTTCCATACGATTGCTATTTAATTGTGTTTCTTACTCGTTATAGGTTTTTCAGATATCACCTTTTTTAAAACACAAATTTGGATAGAAATGTCGCACCACAACAGACCATAACTACGGAAATTATCGTTGCGAACAGTACGTAAAAATACCGTATTTATACGCTGGCGCGAGTTTGAAACTCGCGCCAACAGTATCTAAGTTTCTAAAGGCAAAGCCGTTTCTAAGCTTTTGCAAAAAGTCTAAATTTCTATATCAAATACTTGATAAAATATACTTCTTCGGCGTAGTGCCGTATTTCTTTTTAAACGCAGAAATAAAGTGACTTGCGGTGCTGTATCCAACTTTCAGTCCGACTTCATTTACATTGTAACTTCCTGTTTCTAGCAACTTACGCGCGTATTCCATTTTATAATCAAACAAAAAGCTAAACACAGAATCGCCGTAAATTTGCTTAAAACCTTCTTTCAGTTTCTTGATATTCAGTCCAACTTCATTGGCGAGTTCTTGCAAACTCGGCGGTTCTGCCATGTTGGCGATGACAATATCTTTTGCACGACGAATTTTTAATACATTTTCTTCATCCACCAAAAACGGACATTGCTCAATATCGGCATCTTCACTTCTATTAAAATACAAGCTCAACAACTCGTACGC
The DNA here is from genome assembly GCA_006383075.2 of Kordia sp. TARA_039_SRF. Taxonomy (GTDB): domain Bacteria; phylum Bacteroidota; class Bacteroidia; order Flavobacteriales; family Flavobacteriaceae; genus Kordia. Next base: position 47,125 of record SMNH02000014.1, on the reverse strand, counting down.
TTTGCCTTTTAAATATAATTTTTTGATGGAAGGATGCATGTTATTATTCAACATCTGATTGAGCACAACTGCCATAATCGGCGTTATTTTCTTATTGTCGTAATATTTTTTGTCTTTCTTATCAGCATCTAAAAAGTGAATATAATTGGCTTCTGTAGAAAATAAAGAGTGAAATTTTTTAATGGGAAGCAATACGGAAATCAACCATGTTTTCGGACTCAAATCAACATTAATGGGCAAATCTGTTTGTGGATTGTACAACAGTAACGCATGTTCATCCAGCACATTAAAAGAATAACGACCATTATTAAAGTTGAATTTACATTCGCCTTTTACACAAAAATGAAATTGTATAAAACTACTATCAATTTCACGTATCAATTGTTGCGTTTCATCACTATCATTTTGAAGCTTTAAAATATAAAAGCCATCTTCAACCTGAGTTTCTTTTAAAGTACTTTGAGCGTTATTTTTATCTTCCATAAACAGCTATATTTTTTTCATCTTATTTAGAACGATTCTAGTTTAAGTAACTTAAAAAGCCCTATTTTGCTGTAAAATTACAACATTTGGTAGGTTTTTAAGCAGAATCACATTTAAAAAACTTATAGCGACATAAAAAGTCCTTTGAGCGTTACTTTTTTTTATTTATGAATAATATTTTTGTTACCGATTTTGAATCGCTATGAAGCAATATAATATTTCTAAACATAATTCTTTTTACTGTGTGGGCTTAAGTTATCAAAAAGCAGATGCCCATATTAGAGGTAAATTTAGTTTAACAGACGCCGCACAAGCTTCAATTCTTGAAACGACAAAAGTACAACATATTGGTGATGGCGCGTTGATTATTTCTACGTGTAATAGAACAGAAATTTATGGTTTTGCTTCACATCCATGTCAATTCATTAAATTATTATGTGATTTCTCTAACGGAACTGCGGAACAGTTTGAAAAAGTAGCCTATATCTACAAAAACAAAGATGCTATCAACCACATGTTTACTGTTGGAAGTGGTTTGGATAGTCAAATTTTAGGTGATTTTGAAATCATTTCGCAACTCAAAAAAGGATTCAAAGCAGCGCAAAAAGTTGGATTAATCAACGGGTTTATGGAGCGTTTGGTGAATGCCGTAATTACAGCAAGCAAACGCATCAAAAACGAAACAGAAATTTCTTCAGGTGCGACTTCCGTAGCTTTTGCGTCAGTTCAGTACATTTTAAAAAATGTTGAAAACATTTCTGAAAAGAATATTCTCCTTTTCGGAACTGGGAAAATTGGTCGTAACACTTGTGAAAACTTGGTGAAACATACCAAAAACAATCACATTACGCTCATCAACAGAACCAAAGACAAAGCGGAAAAAATTGCGGGGAAATTTAACCTAACGGTAAAAGATTTTTCAGCACTTTCAGAAGAAATCCAAAAAGCAGATGTATTAATAGTTGCTACAGGCGCACATCGCCCAACAGTTTCTAAGGAAGATATTTTAACCAATAAAGAATTATTAATTCTAGATTTATCTATTCCTGAAAATGTTGCTCGCAATGTTACGGAATTGGACAATGTAAGTTTAGTTCATTTAGATGCATTATCGCAAATTACCGATGAAACATTAGAGCGTAGAAAAGCAGATGTTCCGAAAGCAGAAACTATCATTGCTGAGGTAAAATCTGAATTCAATTCGTGGTTGGAAACGCGTAAATTCGCGCCAACTATCAAAGCATTAAAGCAAAAATTAACTGCTATCAAAAATGCCGAATTGGATTTTCAGCGTAAAAAAATCAATGACTTCGACGAATCACAAGCGGAAATCATCAGCAACAGAATCATTCAAAAAATAACTACACAATTCGCCAATCATCTCAAAGATGACAACACAGCTTCAGAAGAAAGTGTAGCTTTGATACAAAAAGTATTTCAATTGGAAAATAACTCACTATGAGTACACGCATCAGAATCGGGACTAGAGATAGTGAACTCGCATTGTGGCAAGCTAAAGTCGTACAAGAACAACTCGAATTTTTAGGACATACAACCGAGTTGGTACCTGTAAAAGCTACGGGCGACTTGGTATTAGACAAACCTCTATACGAACTCGGAATTACAGGAATTTTCACGCGAACGCTCGATATTGCTATGCTCAATGGCGATATTGATATTGCCGTACATTCATTAAAAGATGTACCAACAATTCTACCGAAAGGGATTGTACAAGCAGCCGTTTTAAAACGTGGAAATGTACGTGATACCTTAGTTTTTAAAAAAAACGAAGAATTTTTATCACAACGCAACGCGGTTATTGCCACAGGAAGTTTGCGCCGAAAAGCGCAATGGCTCAACCGATATCCAACACATACCATTGAAGATTTACGCGGAAATGTCAATACGCGTTTGCAAAAATTACAAGATAACGAACATTGGAATGGCGCTATTTTCGCTGCTGCGGGAATTGGACGTATCGGTTTACGACCAGAAAATGCCATCAATCTTGATTGGATGATTCCTGCACCCGCGCAAGGTGCTATTATGATTACGGCTTTGGAAGCTAATGAAGATGTGCGTGCTATTTGTGCGGAAATCAATCATGAAGAAACCGAAATCTGTACATCTATTGAGCGCAAATTTTTAAACCTGCTAGAAGGTGGTTGCACGGCTCCGATTGGTGCCATTGCGTATATCAAAGATGATGTTGTAACGTTGGAAGGTGTATTGCTAAGTACAGACGGCTCGAAACGAATTTATGTAAGTCGCTATGAAAAAGTTGGAGAACATCACGAACTGGCAAAATACTGTTCGGACTATATTATTGAACGTGGCGGAAAGCGATTGATGGACGACATCAAGAATTCGGGGAAGAAAATCAACGTGTATTCTACCAAATTATTGACCGAAGCGCAACGACAATTATTTGCTGACGGAATTGTTACCGAAAGCAGCGATTTCATCAAAATCAGCACGAATAGAATCAAGCCTCAAGTAGTTCAAAAACCGATTAAAAATGTCATCATCACCAGTAAAAATGCAGTAGCAGCGTTGGCAGAAAACTTTCCAGCTTCCAAATTGCAATTTGAAAACATTTACTGTGTCGGGCGCAGAACCAAAAAATTGATTGAACAAAAAATTGGTCCTGTAAAAAAGTCGGCACGAAACGCTAAACAACTTGCTGACTATTTAGTAGAATATATAGAAGGTACAACAGCAACTTATTTTTGCAGTGACATTCGTTTGGATGAATTGCCAAAAATTTTAGAAGAAAACCATATAGAAGTCACCGAAGTACACGCTTACAAAACCATCAAAGACGCAGAAAAATTACAAGACGGCATTGAAGGTGTAATGTTTTACAGTCCGTCCACAGTACAAAGTTACCTTTCGGCTAACAAAGCGAAAGGCATAGCGTATTGTATTGGAGAAACCACTGCCAAAGAAGCTAGAAAACACTTTGAAGATGTACGCGTAGCGAAGTTACCATCGGTGGAAAGTGTGATTGAGTTGGTGAACTCGCAGTATGCTCGTTAGGTGTTGGGTTTTGGGTGTTAGGTGTTTGGGATTAGGGATTAGTCAAGTGCTAATAACCTTATGAAATCCAAACGTCACTTCGAGTGTTTTTCTGAAAGAAAAATGTATCGAGAAGTACTTTGAAACAACTAACTTAGAATAAAAACATATAGATTCCTGCCTACATTTCGACGTAGCTCAATGCAAGTGCAGGAATGACAAATGAGATGTAAGTACTGAGGAGAAAAAATCTCAATTCTCAATACTAATAGCTCACTACTAACAAAAAAACATGATAAAAAACGATTTATTTTTAAGAGCGTTAAAAGGAGAAACGGTTGAGCGTCCGCCAGTTTGGATGATGCGTCAAGCGGGAAGATATTTACCAGAATTTATGGAAATCAAACGCAAGTACGATTTCTTTACACGTTGCCAAACACCTGAATTGGCTAGTGAAATTACCGTGCAACCAATTCGTCGTTACGGAATGGACGCCGCAATTTTATTTTCAGATATTTTGGTGATTCCGCAAGCGATGAACATTGAAGTGCAAATGAAGCCGAATTTTGGACCGTATTTGCCAAATCCTGTTCGGACACAACAAGATGTTGACAATGTTATTGTGCCAGATGTGACAGTAGAATTGGACTATGTGTACAAAGCCATCAAAGCCACGAAAGAATTGCTCAATGACGAAATTCCATTGATTGGTTTTGCAGGTTCACCGTGGACAATTTTGTGTTATTGTGTACAAGGTCAAGGTAGTAAAAACTTTGACAAAGCGAAGAAATTCTGCTTTACCAATCCTGTTGCGGCACACATGCTATTACAAAAAATCACGAATACTACGATTGCTTATTTAAAACAAAAAGTAAAAGCAGGTGTCAATGCTGTGCAGATTTTCGATTCTTGGGGCGGCATGTTATCTCCAACAGATTATAAAGAATTTTCGTGGCAATATATCAATCAAATTATTGAGGCTTTAAAAGATGACGCGCCTGTCATTGCGTATGGAAAAGGTTGTTGGTTTGCGTTGCAAGACATGGCACAATCTAACGCAGCAGCTTTAGGTGTCGATTGGACATGCTCGGCGCGAAATGCACGTTATTTAACGGGTGGTAACATCACGCTGCAAGGAAATTTTGATCCTACACGTTTGTATTCGTCACCAACAAAAATCAAAAAAATGGTGCATCAAATGATTAATGAGTTTGGGAAAGACAAATACATTGTCAATCTCGGGCACGGAATTTTACCTGACATTCCATTAGACAATGCCAAAGCCTTTATTGATGCAGTAAAAGAATACAAAGCATAAAAGAGCAATTTCATTAAAAATATCGAATCCGTTACTCAATTTTTTGAATAACGGATTTTTTCTTTACAGTAAACACCTTTTCAATTTAAAAATCCAATACCACAATAAAATCGTATATACGTTATAAAACCATGCAAATGAGTTAATTCATTATTATTATTGGTTATAATTTTACGATTATATGAAAACAGTGTTTAAAAATATAAGTTTAGGAATTGTTTTACTATTAAATTTTGCTTGTTCAAGCGATGGCGACTCACCAACAGAGATTACAACACCTTCAAATCCGGCAATCGCTAATCAACAGGAAGTTGGTAGTTCTGCCAATGATATTTTAGCAGCAAATACGTATACAAGTCTTTCTGTAGAAATTATATATGTACAAGGTTTTGAGCCTACACAAACTGCGATAAATAACTTTATGTCTTTTTTGGAAGAACGAACTTATAAACCAGACGGAATCAGTACAACACTAACAGCTATTGAATCACCTGGAAACATGTCGTATACATTAGATGATATAGCTGCATTGGAACAAACACATCGCATGAATTACAATACAGAAAGTGAAGTTGTAATTTGGGCATTTTTTGCGGATGCTCCTTCAGCGAATAATACGGAAACAAGTGTCGTTTTAGGAACAGCCTACAGAAATACATCGTTTGTAATTTTTCAAGAAACAATACAAGAATTGAGCAATGGGCCTTTAGAACCTAGTAGAAGCGTGCTGGAAACAACTGTTATCACCCATGAATTTGGACATTTACTAGGATTAACTAATTTAGGAACACCATTACAAAGCAATCATGAAGACGCAGCGCATCCCAAACATTGCGATGTAGAAAACTGTCTTATGTTTTGGTCTGCCGAAACAGGCGCTGGAATTTCAAACATGGTTTCTGGCGGAAGTGCACCACAATTGGATGCACAATGTATTGCCGATTTACAAGCAAACGGAGGACGTTAATTATAAACAATAAAACTATATACAATGAAAAAACTAATCGTAACAATCGGAATCTTTTTAATGACTTTCCACATAGCAAATGCACAAGATGCCAACACAAAAACTGCAAACATTGGTGTAAAAGGTGGATACAATTTAGCTGCTGTAAGCTTTGATGGCGATGCAGAAACAGGACAACGTAGTGGCTTTCATGTAGGTCTTTATGGCGAATCGTTTCTAAACCAGCATATTGCATTACAACTAGAAGTATTGTACTCGCAACAAGGATACGAAATAGAAGCCAATGGAGGCACATTTACACAAAAACTAGATTATATCAACTTGCCTTTAATGCTAAAAGGATATTTAGGAGATAACTTTTTCTTAGAAGCTGGACCACAAATTGGTGTTGCTATTTCGCATAAAGAAGAATTTGATAGTAACTTTAATTTATTTGATACTTCACAAGAATTTGATCCAAACAGTTTTGATTACGGCGTGAATTTTGGCGCAGGATTCAAAACGGATTCTGGCATCTCATTAAGCGCACGCTATCATTTAGGGTTAGGTGATATTTATGATGACGGAAGTCCAAAAAACCGTGTTTGGATGTTTTCAATCGGATTTGATTTGTAAACCAAATCATTTTACAGAAGAAAAATTGAAAAGCTCATTGAGTAAAGCCTAAATAACTCTATTCTAATCTAAAAACCATCATTTTACTAGGTTTAAATGATGGTTTTTTATTGACATTATAATTTCTAAAGCTATATTTTGGTGTACTTTTATAGGATGCAAGTCAATTTCTCCATAGCACTTTTAGAAACTGCTGATAAAAACTCACTTTTTAAGTTGATTCAAGCAAATGCCAAACGCTTGCATCAGTATTTTCCCATCACGGCAAAGCAAAACTGCTCTTTATTGGCTACGGAATATTACATTCAAACCAAAATTCGCGAAGCCAACGCAAAAGAAAATTTCACTTTTAAAATTATAGATACTGTAACACAATTGCCTATTGGGTTACTTATTATCAAGAAAATTAATTGGCAAACCAAAAGCTGCGAATTGGCGTATTTTGTTGATGAACATTACGAAGGAAAAGGCGTTATTAGCGCAGGAATTTCACAACTCATTTCCTATGCAAAAGAAACGCTGCAACTGCAATCTGCGTATGTTCGTGTTGGGGAAGACAATCCAAAAAGCTTGCGTATTGCAGAAAAACATAACTTTGTACTTGCCAAACGCATCAAAGACGGACATACAGATTTTCATGGAAATGTGATGGACGTTTTACATTTTGAACGCCTTTTCTAAATCAATATTTCTATAACGCTTCATGCAAATTGACACCATTTCAAATATAAAATTTGACAAAAAGCTCATCAACTATTTAGCCGTTTTAAAACCTGCGGCAACTGCCGTTTTATTATCACCGACAAAAACCAGTTTGAAAGATATTATACGCTATACGGTGATGGATTTGACATTGAAAAAAGTACTTTCTATCAAACATAAAAATATCAAACCGCATCCAAATGATGCCTATGCTCGGATACGTACTTATTTGGAAACTGATGAAAATTTTACAAGCTATCACAAAAGCAATTATGAAGATTATTTTCTGTCAAATGTTGATGAAGAAAGTTACTATCTCCTGCATTCGTATTTGTCAATAGTATATGAAAAAATGCCTTTGGACAATCGCATGAAAAGAAAGGTGCTGAAAGAAAACAAAATTTTAAATTTATTTTCGGTAGCTTTTTCATTTGATTCTTTAGGATTGTTTCGATTAAATACCAACGGTAAAAAAGTTCGGAGAGAAATCCAGCGATACTTTGTAACGATTGAACAGCATTTGCCACAAATCATTGAAAATTCGCCACAGCAAGCATTGCATATTGTGTCTTTTTTAAAGGGACACTTTTTCTTGTTGAAAAATATACCTGTGGAAACGCTAGAAAAAATAAACACGCTCATTCGTCGTCACCAACAAGAAACCAATGATGAATACTTTAATTTATTTGCTGTTTTTGAGTTTTCTAATATATTTTTTAACGATATTTCAGAAGAGATTGAAGCATTTTTAGAAGGTATTGAAAACGATTACAACAATAGAAGTGGAAATTCTAGTTACGATGTTGACATCTTAGATTTTGATTAATTAAACAAATATGATAAACGAAATACTAAAAGGAATTCAAGACTATTTTTCAGCCTACCGATTGCTGAACGAACTCAATTTATGGCGCTATTTTAAAATTCCGATTGTGGTAAGTTTTTTGTTGGGAATTGCCATTATTGCCGCTTCTTGGGGATTTTCGGATGATATTGGCGGATACATTTCTAGCGTTTGGCCATTTTCATGGGGAAAAGAAACAGTCACTGCTATTGGAAATTTTATTGGCGGATTGATAGTATTTGCCTTCGGATTGGTCATTTTTAAACACGCATTGATGATTATCGTAGCACCGTTTATGAGTCCTATTTCAGAAAAAATTGAGCGTCATATCTACGGAATTGTCAAAAAATCAGGTACCGGTTTTAGAGCACAAACCTCAGCATTTGCCCGCGGAATTCAAATTGGTGTGCGCAACGCTGTCATAGAAATTCTTTGGATTATTCCGTTTTTCGTATTCAGTTTTATTCCTGTAATTGGTGTTGTATTTCTTGCACTTATTTTCTTAGTACAAGCCTACTACGCAGGGTTTGGAAACATGGATTATACCTTAGAACGATATTTCCCATACAAAAGAAGCGTGGAATACGTTCGCACACATCGCGGAATTGCCATTGGAAACGGTATTGTATTTATGCTAATTCTGCTAATTCCCATTGTAGGAATTTTGATTGTATTGCCACTTTCTGCTGTAGCAGGAACAATTTCTACACTCAGAGAATTACATACAAAAAAGTAAATTTTAATTTTATTTGAACTCCTCTTTAGAATATTTCTTATATCTTTTCGCTACATTTTATACCTAATTTAAACATAAAATCATGAAAAAAAGTAAAACAACATTAACAATTAGCAAGAAAACCATTGCTTCTTTAGAAAGTATTTTAGGCGGATTCAAACAAGCACAAACTTCGTATGAAAGCTGTCCTGGACAAGCATGTCCAACAGAGAGAAAAACGTGCGCTGCAAACGGACCATGTGAAAGAACTATTCAACAACAATAGGAATCTCTAGTGAAAAATATAAAAAGTAGTTCATAATGATTTCTTTTAATTTAAACAGATAAACAAAAACAATGAAAAAAAGTAAAACAACATTAAAATTAGGGAAACACACAATTGTTTCATTAGAAAAGCAAGCTCAAAAAATGATTGTCGGTGGTTTTGTAGCACCAACTGATAGTTGTCCTGGAGCAGCTTGTCCAAGCGAAAGAAATAGCTGTAACTTATCGTGCAATGGCTATCCAAAATGTGCCTCCTAAAAATAAATTGAAATAAATTTTAGTTGAAAGAAGTCATTGCTGACTTCTTTTTTTGCTTTAAGGAATTTCGTCATATTCTAATTTAAAAAGTACCTTTGCAATGCACTACAAAGCAATTGATTTAACGAAAAACAATGAAAGACCAATTCCTAAACTACATCCATCAATTACAAGATTCCATTACTTCAACACTCGAGAAAATTGACGGAAAAGCAACCTTCCAAGAAGATTTGTGGGAACGACCTGAAGGTGGCGGCGGACGCACACGCGTGATTGAAAACGGAGCTATTTTTGAAAAAGGCGGTGTCAATATTTCCGCAGTTCATGGCGAATTGCCAGAAGCCTTGCGTAAAAATTTCAACGTAGAACAAGGTGATTTTTTTGCCTGCGGATTGAGTTTGGTGTTGCATCCTAAAAATCCGTTCATTCCTACGGTTCATGCCAATTGGCGTTATTTTGAAATGTATGACGAATCAGGAAATATTGTGACACAATGGTTTGGTGGCGGACAAGATTTAACGCCGTATTATTTGTTTGAAGAAGATGCTAGTCACTTTCACAAAGTTTGCAAAGAAGCCTGTGACAAACATCATCCTGAATTCTATCCGAAATACAAAGAAACCTGCGATAACTACTTTTGGAATACACATCGAAACGAAGCGCGCGGCGTGGGCGGATTGTTCTTTGATTATTTAAAAGAAACTGACGAATTCACCATGCAAGACCGCTACGATTTCGTCACAGAAATCGGAAATAGTTTTCTAAACTCGTATGTTCCTATTGTAGAACGTCGAAAAGATACAACGTACACACAAGCACATAAAGACTGGCAAGAAGTTCGTCGCGGACGTTATGTAGAATTCAATTTAGTACACGATAGAGGAACGCTGTTTGGACTCAAAACGAATGGTCGCATTGAAAGTATTCTCATGAGTTTGCCACCAACCGTGCAATGGAAATACAATCATCATCCTGAAAAAGGAAGTCACGAAGCAAAATTGATTGAAGTATTACAAAAACCGAAAGCATGGGTGTAGATATAACGGTTTTCTATTTGGCGATTGCAGTAATTTGCAACCTATTCGTATCAAATATTCTATATACCATTTATGCCAAGGTATTCGGAATGCGATTGGAATCATTTGAAATTTCTACAAGAATTTTCGGAAAGCATCTCATGTATTTTAAGCGAAACAATATTCGATATATTTTAGGGTATCTTCCAATAAATGCTTCCGTCAGAGTCGCAGGAATGTCCAAAGATGATCTCGAATTTGAAAATCGTGAAATAGAAGACGATATGTATCTTGGAAAACCCATTTCGTCAAGAGTTATGTTTAGAATTCTTCCAATTATTACAACTATTATTTTAGTTTTCGTATGTATCGTGTTTATCAATCTTGATAATACATTCACAGATAACTTTCAGATTGCAAAAACGGCGGTTTTAAATATGTATGACTATCTTTCTGAAAACATCAATGCGGAAATGTCAATCGCTACATGGAATTCATTGACTAAAATTCATAACGAGTTTTTCATCATACTCATGATGTTGTTGTTGATGAATGTTATTTTTGCTATTACAACGCCTATTATAATTTTTCTAATTCAAAATCCTAAAACTTATCATGTCATAATCACCTTCGTGTTACAGGTGTTAATCTATGGTTACATTTTATATAAATTGGGAATATTATTTACGAATTTACACACATTTTCAGAGGGCTTTATGGCCCTAGTTGTATTTTTTGGCACAGCATATATGATATCGTATGTAGTATTTTTAGGAATAAAAACTTTCCCAAAAAATTGGGTATAAAAAGGTCTACAATATCTTTCAACTAAATAGCTTTTCCAAGTGATATTTTGTAACTTTAAAGCTCTTTGAGAAATCGAGCTAACGCTCTTGATGTTCAAAAAATCACTCATTAAAATTAAAAAAGTTATGCACGTAGGAGATTATGATACGCTTTCTCTAGCCATTAACACACTTACCAAAAATGGTTACGAAGAAGGCTTTAGAGCTGAAAATACTAAAATAGTTGGAAGTAAAACATCTAAAGAATATTTACCTGACGAATTGAAAATTGTCGAAAGCTATCGCTTTGAAGGCATGTCAAATCCGCAAGATGATTCTATTGTTTTTGCCATTGAAGCGAATGACGGCACGAAAGGAACGTTGGTAATGTCATACAGCTCAAAACACAGTCAAAATGTTGAATTGATTAAACGAATTCCTAAAAAATAAATTGTTCTTTTTCTAGAGAATTGTACTTGATGCATTCCAACTCATCACAAAAAACCATGGAACACTACCGAAAACTCGAACGTATGTATTTAGCGTCTAACGTGAATACGCAACTCTATGAAACTACAGAAATTACTATTGGTGACGAAATTGCCACGATTTCCATAACAATTGACCCAAAGTATTTTCATGCGTTGGGCGCGATTCACGGTTCGGTATATTTCAAATTGCTAGACGATGCCGCTTTTTTTGCGGTCAATTCGATAGTAAAAGATGCGTTTGTGCTAACGACTTCTTTCAACATCAACATTACGCGACCAATTAGCAAAGGAAAAATTACGGCAACAGGAAAGGTCAAATTCAAGTCGCGCAATTTGTTTGTGGCAGAAAGTTCGTTGGTAGATGAAAAAGGGCATGAAATTGCCTTCGGAACCGGAAATTTTGCCAAAAGTAAAGTCGCGCTCAGTGAAGACATTGGATATCAATAAAAATGCTATCTTCAACAAAAAAAGAAACGAATGTTAGAAAGTTTATTAGAAGCACTACAATTTTCTCCTCATAATATTCCGCTCAAACTTCAAATTGCCAAACTCTACATGCAACAAAGAAGTTTCGCCGAAGCGGAACAACAATTGATTGAAATCATCGATTTAGACAACAATCATCTAGAAGCCAAATACGAACTGGCAAACTGCTTTTACAAACAACAAAAAGTAACGGCTGCGGAAGTCTTGCTAGAAGAAATCATCAAAAAGAAAACCGAGAAAAAATACTTGGAATTGCTCTGTTATTGTCAAATCAACCAAGAAAATTACAGCGATGCGCAAGAAACTTATAAAGAATTGTTGGAACTCGATGCCAACTACGAAAATGAAGATTTTGATAATGTGCTAAAAGTAAATACAACTACTCGCGAACCTGATTTTGTCGATGAAGATGGATTGTCTTTCCTCAAAAAGCCAACAACCAATTTTGCGAGTATTGGTGGAATGGACAACATCAAAAAAGAAATCGATTTAAAAATCATCAAACCCTTAGAACACCGTGATTTGTACAAAGCCTATGGCAAAAAAATAGGTGGTGGCATTCTCTTGTACGGTCCGCCAGGTTGCGGAAAAACGCACATTGCGCGTGCTACGGCAGGGGAAATCAACGCAAATTTTATCAGTGTTGGCATCAACGATATTTTGGACATGTGGATTGGAAATTCGGAGAAAAACTTGCACGAAATCTTTGAAACTGCCCGAAAAAATACGCCATGTGTCATTTTTATTGATGAAATTGATGCGCTTGGCGCGAATCGAAACGATGTCAACAAAACCTCAGGAAGAACTGTCATCAATCAATTTTTGGCAGAATTGGACGGAATTGACGCCGATAATGATGGAATTCTCGTCTTAGGTGCTACCAATGCTCCGTGGCACTTAGATCCTGCATTTCGCCGTCCAGGACGATTTGACAGAATCATCTTCGTATCGCCACCTGATGTGGAAGCCAAAGCGGCGATTTTTAACATTCATCTCCAAGAAAAACCAACGGAAACCATTGATTATATGGCGTTGGCAAAAGCAGCAAAAGAATTCTCGGGCGCGGATATTCAAGCAGCCATAGATGTTGCGGTAGAAACGAAATTAGAAGCTTCTTTCAAAGACGGCATTCCGAAACCGCTTAGTACAAAAGACATTTTAAAAGCGATTAAAAAGATAAAACCGAGTACCAAAGAATGGTTTGTTTCCTCAAAAAATTATGCGTTGTATGCCAATGATAGCGGACTGTACGATGATATTTTAGCGTATTTAAACATAAAGAAGTGATGGAGTCAAAAAATCATCTGCGCGGTGTTCAACTCTTTGAATTGGGACGTTTTCAAGAAGCCATTACGTATCTGAGTGATGCTGTTGCGGAAAGTGTGTACAATTATCCTAGCAAATACTATTTGGCGTTGTGTTATTTTAATGTGAGCGATTATACCAAATCTTCTCAAATCATTGACGAATTGCTCCACGAAACGCCCAACGAAGGCAATTTATTCTTCCTAAAAGCACAAATTGCTTCCCGATTGGACAAACTCCAAGACGCGATTTCATTAGTAAATAAAAGTATAGAACTCGATCCGTATCAAGCAGATTATTTTGGGTTTAAAGGTGCGTTGCTGATGGACAAAAAGAAGTTTGAAGAAGCTTTGCATTTTGTCAACGAAGGTTTACAACTCGATCCGAAAAATGCAGCTTGTTTAAATATTCGCGCACGCATCTTAACCAAATTAAATCGCAAGGAAGAAGCCAATCAAACCGTAGAACATATTTTGTTTGACAATGCTGAAGATGATTATGCGCATGCCAATGTTGGTTGGGTTTCATTGGAAAATGGTGATACTAAAAAAGCCTTACATCATTTCAAACAAGCATTACAACTCAATCCGAACATGCAATACGCACGCGAAGGCATGGCAACAGCTATTAAATCGAAAAATGTACTCTACAAATGGTATTTACAATATGCCTTTTGGATGAGCAAGCAATCGTCGCGCAATCAATGGATTTTTATCATCGGATTGTATGTCGCTTATCGTTTGGGCGTAAAAGTGTTAGAAGCGTCTGATTTGACCTTTTTAGTCATTCCGCTTATCATCGTATATCTCGTTTTTGTACTTGGCGGCTGGATTATGGAATCGTTGTCCAACACCATTTTATTGGGCGATTCGTACGGAAAATATCTCTTGACTGACAATGAAAAATACAGCGGCTACGCGTTTGGCGGATTGACCTTAGCGGGAATTGCAGGCGTGATTTTGTTCTTCACACTCAACAATCCGTTATTTATGCTTTGGGGATTTACCTGTTTTTGTGCATTGTTACCGTTGCCAGGTTCTTTTTTACGAAACTCCAAAAAAGGACGCATGATTGGACTTTTCTACGGAATTGCCATGTTATGCGTAGGTTTCTTGGGAATGTTGTTCACTACCGACATCATGCTCGTTGGCGGCATTGTGTTAGGAATGATGGTGATTTACACGTGGGTTTTTAATTTTATTTCTTAAAAATCGCTTTTTATGGTTTAACGTTTATAAAACCATCCTTTCGGCTTACTTTTTCATATCTTTGTACAACTTTTCAAAAACAAAAATATGTTCCCACTTCGACGCAACAGACGTTTACGTGCCAATGCTGCCATTCGCGGGTTGGTAAGAGAAAATACGATAACAGCTAACGATTTTTTAGTGCCCCTTTTTGTGGTAGAAGGCAAAGGTGTAAAGGAAGAAATTCCGTCCATGCCTAATTATTACCGACATAGTTTGGATACGTTGGTAGCCGAATTGAAATTGTTGTGGAGTTTAGGATTGCGCTCTGTGTTGTTATTTGTAAAAGTGCCTGATAATCTCAAGGATAATAAAGGAACTGAAGCCTTAAATCCCGATGGTTTGATGCAACGTGCTATCAAAACTATTAAAAATACCTGTCCAGACATGATTGTCATGACCGATGTGGCGCTCGATCCGTATTCGTCTTTTGGTCATGATGGTATTGTAGAAGACGGAAAAATCATTAACGATGATACGGTAGAAGTCTTAGCAGAAATGAGCGTTTCGCATGCCGAAGCTGGTACTGATTTTGTAGCGCCAAGCGATATGATGGACGGACGCATTTTGAGCATTCGTGAAGCCTTGGAAGACGAAAGCTTTACCGATGTTGGCATTATGAGTTACAGCGCCAAATACGCGTCTGCATTTTACGGACCGTTTCGCGATGCGTTGGATTCTGCCCCTGGATTTGGCGATAAAAAAACCTATCAAATGGATCCTGCCAATCGTTTTGAAGCCTTGCGCGAAACCGAAATGGATATTGACGAAGGCGCCGATATTGTGATGGTAAAACCTGGCATGCCTTATTTAGACATTGTAAGAGAAGTGAAAAACGAATATGATGTACCTGTAGCCGTGTATCAAGTAAGTGGCGAATATGCCATGTTGAAAGCTGCTGCGGCAAAAGGTTGGCTCAATCACGACCAAGTGATGTTGGAATCCATTATGGCGTTTAAGCGTGCTGGCGCAGATATGATTGCGAGTTATTTTGCAAAAGATGTGATTCGATTGTTATCTAAATAACTTTGATGAAAGCTGCTGCTTCCATATTTGTTTTTTTGATTGCTGCAGGAATAGCTGTAGTATTTCTTGTGAGTGTAAAGGAATCCGAAAAAATAGCTAAAACTCAGCCGATTCTAATCTGTGGCTACACATTTTTAGAAGAACATCTTACAGGAGCTCAAAAACAAGGAGAAGCGTTATTTAAAATAAATTGTGCTGCTTGTCATAAATTAGATGCTCAATCTACTGGACCACCATTGCGTTCTGTAAAAGCTCGCTACGAAGAAGAAAAAGAAATTAGTATAGATTCTTTTTTGAATGTAAGGCGCAAATCATTCACGGAAATTTTTAACCAAAGAGAACGCAAGTGCCTTATTTCACCAGAAATAAGCAATACTGACATTCAAAATATTTTACAATACACACAATAACTATCTATGAAATTATATACGCTCTTACTTTTTGTTGTAACGCTTTCCGTTGCAAATGCCCAAAACACACCCATTTCCGCTTTTTTGGAAAAATGGGAAAACTCTAAAAATTATTTGGTTGAAATGGCAGAATTGATGCCAGAAGACGCATACGATTATAAGCCAACGAAACGCCAAAAAACGTTTCGAGAACAACTATTGCACATCAAACAAAATATGGATTGGTTGAGTACCACATACTTTTCCACCGAAAAAAAGAAAGCAAAGGAAGAAACACCAACCACCAAAGCGGATATGATTGCTGCACTAAAAACTTCTTTTAATCAAACAGCAACAATCGTAAAAACTGCGAAGGAAAGTGATTTAAAAGAAATTGTAGAATTCTTCGCGGGACCGAAAACGAAATTGCAAATTTTAAATTTATTGCAAGACCACGTTACGCATCACCGCGGACAATTGATTGTATATTTGAATCTAAAAAGTATCAAACCGCCTAGATATCGTGGTTGGTAGTCAACTACTTTGGGGTAAGCCCACGAAGCATTAAGTAGAAAGTATTGAAGCATTTTGACGCAAACGTCGGTGCATTTTTAATCTCGATTATCAAGTAAGTATGAAAAGAGAGCCTGTATTGCTACAAACTCTCTTTTTCCCTCGTTAAAAACTAAAACCAACTATTCTTTCACCAATTGCTTTACTGTAGATTGCTTGCTATCTGCAATAATTTTACAAAAATAGATACCTGTGTTCCATTTTTGAATATTTATATTGTGAACACCTTCTGTAATCTGCGATTTGTGATGAGTAATTCCTCGTACATCTGTAATTTGAACTTCTAATGTTTTGTACTCTTCATAGTTTTCTATTTTAATTTCCACATCAGACTTTCCTGGATTAGGAGACATTCTAAAACGTATATCATCTCTTATTACTAAAGGCGGTACTGTAAATGGTTGCGTTCCCGATACAGTAGATTCTCCGTTATTACAGATGGCAGTTACTGAAAAACTATAATCTCCAGGCACTAAATTTGCGGTATAGCTTGTATCCGAAGTATTGTAAGTGTACAATAAAACTCCTGTATTGCTATACACCTTAATTTGGTAATAATCTACACCTGCTTGTCCATTCCATGAAAAATCTACTGGTCGCGTATTGGCACCAATATTTAGATCTGTTGCGTCTACAGCAAGTCCTGTAACTACATCAATTCCGCAAACTTGACACTCTTCTGAACGATATGCGTAACCAATGCTTGTATTGATGTTTACATTGCCATCACCGTTGGTATCTGATAAGTTGTCCCATGGCGCATAAAGCGTTTGGTGTGCTCCTATAGTATTTAGTAATGCGGTTGAACCAGGAAGTCCTAACGCTCCAGAAACCCACTTCCCATATTGTTCCATACAACACTCTGGGTTTGAATTATTAAAAGGTAACACTGCTGATAGTAAGTAAGCACTTCTATGTTCTGAATCACTTACAAATTTTCCTTTCCCTTTTCCATAAATATATCCTTTGGAAATCATCACTACACTTACAATATGATTCGGCTCTAATGTAATTCCGCCACTATATCCCATAGAAAAATTCGCTGCTTCAGAACCATCTTCCTCTTCTTGATAATGGATATCTATTGGTGTTTGAAAAACGTTTACTATTTGTGTACCAACTTGGGTAACAGAAGTACCCCAATTAATTGGAGCTCCAGTATTAATAGCCACAACGATACCCACAATGGAAGATGCTAAATCAACTGTATTCATCCAAAATTCAGGATTCCAAGTATCATCTTGTGCTCTTGACAATTGAAATTGTCCACCTGCTAGTACCGTAATCTGTGTATCTGCCTGATATTGATCAATCGCAAATAAAGCAGCATCGTCCTCAATAGCAGCAAAGCTTGAATGTGTTCCCCAACCACCAGTTGCAGAAGTAGCTACCCAAGCATCTCCATAGTAATTTGCCTGTAAATTGATAGTTTTTCCACAACCACAATCTTCTGGCAACAAACTTCCATTGGTACAGATGTAATTAAAAGACATGCGTGCATAACTATTTGAAGATGTTTCATCACCGCTTACCGACTTTTCATACTCATACTCATTATTTGTCGTTGGTGAGTTTAACTTTAATCGTTGACGTGTTGCAGCTCCCGAAATAGATTCTGAGTACCATGTAGTCAATCCGCTTTGATTTTCTGGTGGTGAAAATTGATTGGAATAATTTGCAGCTACATCATACGAAGAATTTACCGTAAGTACCGCACAATTGCAATCAGTATCTCTTGAACCGCCTCGTAATTGTTTTAAGAGTGTTGCCACTTTTGGCTGCATGTCTGGTGAAATTTCTTGTGTTGCCAAATATGCATCTAAAGGAAGTTGTGCATCTCTTTTGTTTTGCCAATTTTTTATTTGGTTAAATAATTCTAGTGTAACTTCAATGTTATCACCTTCAATTCTTGTACTTTGAGTTTCTTTCACTTCTTGAGCCATTGCTGTAAATGTAGCAAGACTGAATGCTGAAAAAAACACAAACATCATTAGGCATTTTTGCGCGAATGACGATTTAAAAATATTTTTTTTCATAATTTAAATGTTTTATTGTTCGGAACAAACTTAGAACGTGAAGTCGCGTAAAAAAAGCATCGTTATTGATGCTTTATAAAAGTATTGCACGTCTTTTATAAAGCGTCAATTCCTTTTTCCTATTAAAAAAAGTGTTCTAAATCAGAAAAAGAGGGAAAAGACAGAAACTTTTCAGATTCCGACAACATATCTCAAAAATTGAGCAAAATATTAGCTAAATTCGCCATATACAATTTTTAAATCATCATGACACTATTAGTAATTTACGCAGTACTCTCTATTTTCTTTTCATTCTTATGCTCTATTTTAGAAGCAGTTTTGTTAAGCGTAACGCCAACATTTGTCAATATTAAAAGCAAAGAGGGAAAACCGTATGCCGATAATTTAAAAGCACTCAAGCAAGATGTAGACAAACCGCTGATTGCCATCTTAACGCTCAATACTATTGCACATACCGTTGGCGCAATTATGGTAGGAACGGAAGCCAAAAAACTGTATGGTGATGAAGACAGTTACGGTGTATTTATCATTTCGGTAGTGATGACAATTTTAATTTTGGTCGCTTCCGAAATCATTCCAAAAACAATTGGAGCCATGTACTGGAAGCAACTTGCCAATTTTGCAACCAGAACATTAGACATTATGGTATTAATCCTAAAATACACAGGAATTTTATGGGTTTTACAATTGTTTACTAAAATCATCGGAAGCAAAGGTCATGGCGCTAGTGTGTTGAGTCGTGAAGACTTTAGTGCGATGACACAAATTGCCACTGACAAAGGTGTTTTTCACGAATCGGAAAGTAAAGTAATTCGAAATTTACTGGGTTTTAAAGACATTTTGGTAAAAGATGTGATGACGCCACGTTCAGTATTAAAAATTGATTCCTCAGAAAAAACCATTCAGCAGTTTTATGATGAAAATCCCGATTTGAAATTTTCTCGAATCCCAATTCACGGCGCACAAACGGATGATATTACGGGTTATATTCTAAAAGATCAATTGATGGAAGCCATTATTGACGGAAAAGGGCAAGAACCGTTAGCGTCTATTAAAAGAGAACTATTGGTTACCGATAGAAATCTTCCTATTCCAGAATTGTTTGAAAAACTTATAGAACACCGCGAGCATATTGCGTTGGTTGTTGACGAATACGGTTCTGTGAGTGGATTGGTAAGTCAGGAAGATGTTATTGAAACCTTACTCGGTTTGGAAATTATGGACGAGAGTGACAACGTTGCCGATTTACAACAATTGGCTCGTAAAAGCTGGGAAAAACGCGCTAAGAAGTTAGGAATCATTGAAAAAAATAACCCAGAAGAATAAATCTACTGGGCATATTTGTCATTGGTAAATTATACACAAATTACCAACTACTAACAACTTTCATTTTTTTCTCTTTTAACACCTACAAGTTATAAGCTTGTTGCTGTAAAGTCGAGTTTACTAATTTATAAAAAAAATACAGTTAAACCTTAATTTAATACGCTTTATCGACAAAAAGCTGTTTTAAGCCCGATGAATGTACATACAGCACATATTCAAACTCCCTTAGGAATTGCTAAAGTTGTTTCTGACAATACAGGAATACAAGAAATTTCTGTAGTAAATGAAGATTTCGAAATCAACAATCCAACCACGATTCCGGTAGTTTTACAAAGTTGTATTACACAATTAGAAGAATATTTTGCTGGAAAGCGTACCGAATTCAACTTAACATTAGCACCTAAAGGAACCGAATTTCAACAAAAAGTGTGGAAGGAGCTACACAAAATTCCCTACGGAAAAACTTGTTCTTATCTCGAACTTTCTAAAAAATTGGGCGATGTCAAAGCCATTCGTGCTGTTGCTGCTGCTAATGGAAAAAATCCACTGTGGATTGTAACTCCGTGTCACCGAGTTATTGGAAGCGATGGTTCTCTAACTGGCTATGCGGGCGGATTGTGGCGTAAAAAATGGTTGTTAAATCATGAAAGTCCTGTAAAACAGCAGTCGTTGTTTTAAGAAAGTTTAACCACTTCACTAAAAAAGCTATGTACAGAACTGCTACCAACTTCCTAAAAAAATTCATGTCTACTGCGACAATTTTTAAGTACGGATTCAATTTGTCGCCCATGTATCGTAGAACTACGGCACGTGTTGTAGAGATTTCGGACGATTTGAAACGTGTCAAAATTAAAGTTCCTATTAGTTATAAAAACAAAAACTATGTCGGCGCTATTTTTGGTGGAAGCATGTTTGCCGCTACCGATCCGATTTATATGATTCAACTCGTACAAATTTTGGGTGAAGACTATGTAGTTTGGGATAAAGCTGCTACAATTAACTACAAGCGTCCTGCGAAAGAGCATTTGTATTGTGAGTTTCTCTTTTCAGATGATGAAATTGACGCCATCAAAAAACAAGTCGCGGAAACGCAGGAAATGACCGTTGAAAAAACCACATATTTGACCAACGCGAACGCACAAGTTTTTGCAGAAGTTATCAAAACACTTTATATTGCTGAAAAGTCTTTTTACAAAGAAAAGCTGAAAAAACGACAAAAAGCAAAGTCTAACTAGTACCTCATTTTTCCTCACGAACGTACTAAAAATAGACGTATGTTACACAAAATCAATTTAGAAAATGTATTGTTTCTAGACATAGAAACGGTTCCTGAATATCCGTATTATAACGATTTGGATGCGGAAGAAAAACTACTTTGGGAACAGAAAACAACCTATCAACGCAAAGACGAGTTTACGGCAGAGGAATTTTATGACCGTGCAGGAATTTGGGCAGAATTTGGAAAAATTATCTGCGTTTCTGTAGGTTATTTTGCCAATAAAGGTGATGTTCGACAGTTCCGAACGACTTCATTTTATGGAGACGAAGAACAATTGCTTCGCGAATTTAAAGCCTTGCTCGAAACACATTTTAACCGACCGCAACAACTCCTCTGCGCACACAACGGAAAGGAATTTGATTTTCCATTTATGGCGCGTCGTATGATTATCAATCGAATTCCACTACCGCTTAAACTGAATTTATTTGGCAAAAAACCTTGGGAAATTCCGCATTTAGATACGATGGAACTCTGGAAATTTGGCGACTATAAACATTACACCTCGTTGCGTTTGATGACCAAAGTCTTGGGAATTCCTTCGCCAAAAGATGATATAGATGGCAGTCAAGTTCGCAATGTATTTTATGAAGAAGGCGATATTGACCGAATCATCAATTACTGTGAAAAAGATGTCATCGCCGTAGCGCAAATTTTACTCAGATTACGAAATGAAGCTTTGTTGGAAGACGATGAAGTATTGCAGGTTTAATAGCTCTTCGCCTTTGGCTTTTAGCTGTTAGTATTGAGATATGAGAATTGAGATTTTTTGAAACGTCATCACGAGGAGGCATGACGAAGTAATCTACTTCTTGTGTATAGGAATTTTATGCATTCGAAGTAGTTCTCGATACATTTTTATGTTTGCTTTGCTTCATAAAAACACTCCGAATAGACGTTTGGTTTTGAAATGCCTTTGCTAGGAGTTCACGACGCGACAATCTTTTTCTGTCAAAATATAATTTTGCTAAGTAACAAAAAGATTACCACGCTACGCTCGTAATAATGAATCATAGTCTTTTTTTAATTCATTTCTTATTCTCAAGTTTAACTGCAATAATTCCCTAATTTCCCTTGCTGTTAAGTTATCTAGTTGATTTAATTTTTCTAACGACAACATTTTTCCAAATTGGAAAAAACGAAAACGGATTGACTTTTCTTCTCATTTAACAACAAATAAAATACAACTTACTAAAAAAGCTAGTACAAACACAAAATTTGTACTAGCTCACAGCTAAGTCTATAAATTTAGAACTGTTTTAAGAAGGTTATTTTACTAATGAATTGTTGCGTTTGCTGCATTGGATTAAATACATCGGTTTGTATGTCGTTAAACACCAAATAGATAAATGACAATGGCATGTACTCCCAACTCAAACGTAAATTCCAGCGTCCTTGCTTGTCAAAACTATTATATTGATAAAAGCTAGAGAATTGAACTCTTGGATTTAATGCCAATCGTATATTTGCAGTGTATAAATCGGTATCTAAATCTTCTCGTTGCACGCCCAGACTGTTGATATTATTATGTTCATAATTAGCTCTTATTGAAATATTTGGCAACGGTGCATATCGCAACCCAGCTTCAAATGTATTACGTGTACCGTTGTAGAAATTTCCAAAATTATAGCTTACTGATGCTGATAATTTTTTCGATTGGTCAGTGTTGTATCTCGTAATAAATCGAGTATAATTGTAATTATCTTCTCCAATTGTAATTCCTAAAGGTGCAAAATTAAAGTTGATGTTTTGCCATGTTGGTGTGAGCGAAACTTCCAAAAAGCTATTGTCTTTAAACCATGTGTAAATTGGGAAGATATAAATACTTGCCTGTTGAAAGTTTCCAAAGTCTTTTAAATCATGATAATAGTTTACAAAAACGCCAGGATCCCAGCGCCTAATAAATGGTAAGGATTTTGGTCGTAGAATTGCATACCCGCCAGGACTGTGATACATTACATTTTTTTGAAACACGAATCCCATATCGGGCGTATACTCTTCACTAATGAATATATTAACATAGCCCATGTAATAATCGTTAGTGCGCTTTCCTGCAAAAACACGTCCCGAATAGCCCAAACCATCAATTTCACTGTCTATAGACGTTGAGAACATATATGACAGCGTTACTTCACTTTGTGGACGAATTAAACCATCAACGGTAATTGTTGTGTTGTTTGAATTGTCAATACCATTTTCGCTAAAGCGATCATCCAAACGAGTTGTGAGCATGGCTCCAAAGTTGTTTTCTTTTCCGTAATTCTGGGTATATCGTGCTACACCAAATGTACTTCCACCAGCTTCATCAGTTTTTCGCTGTCGCACTGCCATTGCGGCTAAGGTTCTTTTTTCTGTACGATTTGTGTATCGTGCGCCCAAATCTAGCGGTGCAGGTTGCGCATTGAAGCTATTATCCAATCCAATAGTTCGACTAAAAAAAGGTCTAAGTTGAAAATTATCGCTTCCCGCCCAAATTCCAGAGTTTTCTAAAAAGAATTGTCTTCGTTCAGGGAAAAAGATATTAAAACGCTCTAGGTTATTGACTGCACGATCAACATCTGCCTGAGCAAAATCTGTATTTATTGTTAAATCTAACACCGTTTCCGGATTGATTACCCATTTGACATCGCCACCAACTTTAGGTTCATTTAGTTTATCAATTACGGCATTACCAGCTTTTGTTTCATCGTATTGATAGAGTGCGTAGGGTTCTACTCTGATATTGGCAGATGGCGGTGGCACTTCCAATCCTGTGAGTTTTGCGGCATAAACCATTCGGTTTTCTGAAAATGATTGTGGAATTGCTGGAAATACTGTTTTTTCAAAATCTTTTCGAGCCAATCTGTAAAAGGTAATTCCCCACGTTACAGGTTTTCCCGCAATAGGTTTGTCATAGCGAATTGATTTGAACGGAATAGCAAATTCTGCAAAATATCCTTCGTCAGTTCGCTGCGTACGTACGCTCCACAAAGCATTCCAATTGGTGTCCGTAATTCGGTCGTTAAAGCTTTGCAAAGCTAGTTGATTCCCGTAAGGTGTCGTTTGGAACGATACAGCATATTGCTTGGTATTTTGTGCATCTATTTGGATTCCAAACACATCATTCTCGCTCGTGTTAAAATCGCGTCGCAAATCTTGCATACGCACACCTTTTTTTCCTTCATCATCTTTGGCAAAAACACCAACATAAAGGTTTTTATCATCATATAGAATGCAAACTGTTGTCGGGTTTTTGATGGCTTCTCCTTGTACTGGTTCTACTTTAAAGAAATTGGTAATTGATGCTGCAGTATTCCATTCGGGTTCATCCAAGCGTCCGTCTAAAGTGATATTGCCAGTGATTTTAGTTGCTTTGATTTCTACAGGTGTTTCTGGCGGTGGAAAATTTGTATTTGTCCCTTCTTGCGAAAGCAACAAACTTCCCCAAAATACGAATAGCAAGTATGTTAATTTCTTTCTCATGTAGTTACTTGTATTTGTTGCTGCGTTGGTTTTAGTACAAATACTAGCACAACAATTATAAAACTCATAAAGAGTAATCCGAGTATTCTTGTGTAGCTTGCTTCGTTTTTATATTCAAATGTAAATGCAGGTAGTTTTTTTAAATCACTAGTGGTAAATTTTTCATTGTTGAACATGTATGGAAGAAAAAAGTTTCGCCATTCTTCTGCAAACACGAGACTTTGCTCGCGAAATTCTCGATAATTTTTTTCGGAAGTTCCTGCCAAATTGTTCAAGGCATTTTGAATGGTTAGTGAAGGCGACAACCAACTAAAAGTATACGCCAGTTGTTGTTGATTGTTTAATTGTGATTCAAATTTTTCTATCACGGGACGCAATTCTTCTTTGATTAAATTCTGCGTAGCCATGTATTTGTGATAAAAGTTTCGTGTCTGCGTACTGTCATTAATAGCATATTCAGGATGATCTCTTAAGTAGCTATCCAAAATTTCATCTTGCTTTTTAGTCGCTTCTGCTTTTAAAGTTCGCATTTGGTTGAGCATTAACATACGTGATGGCATTGGATATAAAGAGTTGCTCAACTGATTTAAGATTGAAGGTGATAACAATACAAAAATCACCCAAAAACCAATCAAAGCAATGGCATTTTTAGCCGAACTATGAATCCATATATTTGTTGCAAATGCTAGCACAAACCAGAACAAAGCGTATACAATGATATAAGCCAAAAGTGTAAAAAATGCTGCCCAATTCACTCCAAAATCAAAAGAAAATATTGCAAAAACAACGACAAGTGTAATGCTGATACATACTGTTAACCAAAAGAAACGCAAGGCTAGTTTTTGCAATACCCAAGTTCTGATTCGAATTGGTTGTGAAGCGAGCAGTTTTAGTGTTCCACTTTCACGCTCGGCAGCTAAAACATTGAATGAAAAGGCAATAATAAGTAATGGAAGTAAATAGATAATTACAAATGCTACATCAAAACTTCCGAAAAGTAGTTGTATGGGACTGGTCATTTCGGTATAACTAATGGAAAGATCATCGCCAGTTACGGTTGGTTTTACGTAATGTGTAAATAAGTCTGATTGTCCTGTGGCTATAAAAGCTGTTGCTTTTGCTGGCATACTTACAATTCTTGGAAGTGAATTTCCAATTACCACTGGTCGTGAAGGAAGTCGCCAACTGGAAACACTCACTTTGTGTCCTTTTTCGATAGAGTCAAGTAGTTGTAAGGTTGTATTTGTAGTTTCTTTAAGTTCTACTTCGGCTTCAGCAATTGTATTTTGGCGTGCTTCCACTTTTTGCATTCCATTGTACACGGCAAATGCGAAGAGCATAAAAAGCAAGATACTCAATAGTTGAATCCAGCGATTGCGAAGTAATAGCAGCCATTCATATTTGAAATTATATCGTAACATGTTAGAGTGATTTAGTGGTGAAAAACAACAATGTAAAAGAGCCGAATAACCAAACAAGCATGATGAAAATGCTAGTCATATTGGTTTTGATGGTTTCAATCAATGATGGCGGCTCGTATTGGAATTTTGGTAATTGCTTCCAAAAATCAGCATCTGCTTTCCAACTCCAGTCACCGTATTTGGTTTCTTCTGCAAAGTGCGTATTTAAGAATTTTTGAGTGTCAATACGATAGTTTTCTGCGGCATCTGAAAAATCCCAATGTGTATTGTAATCTGTTTTTGCAATTGCCATGCTTAAAAATCGAGTTGGCAAATATGGTGATACTGCTGCTAAAATTTTATAAATACTATTTTGATTGGAATATTGTGTTTTTAGAAGCTTGTAGTGTTTGAAATAGATTTCAGCTTCATGCTCTTCTCCTTTTTGCATTCGATAACCGTCGTAGTTAAAAGGTAATTGACTAAGACTATCAACACCGTATTTTTTGAGGGTTTCTTGTTCTAATTTTTTAGCCGCTTTACTCCATGGATTGTGTCCGTCTAAACCTAGTTTTTTGTCTTTGGCAATGTTTTCAGCAAATTCTTGTCGTGTCGGATACGGATATTTGTATTCAGCTATGTTACTAGCTACTTTGGGCAACACCAAGCAAACTAAAATCCAAACGCTTAGTGATAAAACCAACGAAATTCCTGATTTTTTCACAGATGCTGAAATAAGCAAAACCAAATTGATAAAGATAGCATAGTATGTCATGTATGTAATAAACATTGTCCATAGTGACGACCAACTAAACACTCCAAAATCGGGTAGATTTGATAGCAAAAATCCAGTGCTAACAAACAGTACAAACACAATGATAGCGACAGGCAAAAAGATGGCAAGCCATTTTCCTAAAACAATTTTCCAACCAACGGCTCCTTGACTGTTCAATAGCGTCAATGTACCTCTTTCTTTTTCTTTTGTAATACTATTATAGGCGATTAAAATAAGTAGTAACGGAATGATGAATAGCAGAATAAAATCGGGTGTTAAATCACCAAATCGCGCCAATCCTGTTTGGTCGGACGCTGCAATGAATTGTGCTTCATTTCTTTTGTGTGCTTCCAAAAAGATAGAAGTTCCTGTATATTTATCAACACCTTGATCAATTAAAGACAATGGATATTTAGGTTTAAAAGCATAGGTTCCATAATGTGCAGCAGAGTGCGGATTTTTTTCTCCTTGATTATCCCAAACTTCACGTTCGTTTGCGCTTGCTTCTACGTATTGCTCATTGACGTTTTTATAATAATTTGCACTGATGATTACTGCAATTACTGTAAGCAACAGTACAATAATAAACGCTATTCGAACTCGACCGTCGCGCCATAGTTCTTTGGTTTCTTTTGTAAACGTATGTCGTATCATGATTGCAGCGAGTTATAATTCATCGTTTCCAAGTAGCTGTCTTCCAATTCTTTCAAAGAAAGTTCATCAACTGACCATTGCTGCTTCAATTGTCCATCTTTCATAACACCAATAGTCGTTGCTACTTCTTTAGCTCTAAATAAATCGTGCGTTGCCATTAACGTGGCGACACCTTTTTGACGCAATTTTTGTAATAATTGTCCAAATTCATTACTTGCTTTTGGATCCAATCCTGAAGTTGGTTCATCTAAGAGTAATACCTTTGCATCTTTGGCTAAAGCGATAGCAATTCCAACTTTTTGACGCATTCCTTTAGAGTATTTTGCCACTGATTTATTGAACGCTGATTCTTGCAATCCCGCTTCTACCAGAAACGCCTCTAATTCGTGTTTTTTTAATTTTTTATTAGCGATTCCAGAAAAATAATCTAGATTTTCAATAGCAGTTAAGCTTGGATATAGCATCAAATTTTCAGGAATATACGCTAGGTGATTTTTGGTTAGCTTAGGCTTTTTAACCACATCAATTTCATTGATAAAAGCGTTGCCTGATGTGGGTTTTATAAAGCCCAACAACAAATTGATAGTCGTGGTTTTTCCAGCTCCGTTAGCACCTAATAAGCAATAAATTTCTCCTTTGTTCACTTCTAAGTTTAGGGTGTCTAGCGCTGCTAAATCCCCGTACGTTTTCGTAAGATTCTCTATACGTATCATAATGGTAATAGTAAAATGGTATTTTTGGCATCCGCTTTAAGCATACCAAAAAAGTGATAATTTTGTTGTAATTGATTGATATTGAACTATAAACTCACAATGTATATATACATCAATTTACCCTGCGTTTGGCACGGCATATTTGTTGTGTAATTGCGAAAAAGTTCTGAGGTACTTATACCAAGTTTGGTGGTGGTTTGTTGAAGAATTCATTACTATAAAATTCATCAATCATCGGATTTTTATACAGTAATAAAATTGGTTTATGAGCGCATGACACAATGAGTGCGTTCTCCTCATAGACTTGTGATTGGTAATTAAATAGATTTTTTTCATTGGCATCTAACATCAAAAAGCAATCTTCACAATCGGCGATTTCATCATGAGAGAACGCATGTGAAATTTCATGCGCAATGCCCATCTTCAAAAGAACGAAGACAAGTAGCAAGACAACGCTTTTTACTTTTCGTATGTTTGATGTGTTTGTCACAAGTCAAATCTAGTTAAATTTTTTGAGACTTTTATGTTAATTTTTTTGAGGGTTTTCCTTTGATGAAGCTTATACTAATTGCTAAAACAAAAAAAAGCCCAAACGAAAATCGTTTGGGCCTTTAAGCACTCTAATTGTATTTACTAGTTATTTATTGCTTAATAAATTTCTTAGTCACTGATTGTGTACCAGCATTGATTTGAATCATGTATACACCTGCTTGTAATTTTTGAACATCAATAGCACCAGAAACAATGTTTCCTTTTGCTACTTGCTGCCCAACCATGTTTAAGATAGTATACGTTGCATTGTCTTGTGAAGTAGTTACATTTAACGTTCCTCCTTTTACAGGGTTTGGATAAATTTTTACTTCAAAAGTAGCTGCGTTAAAAGTATCATCACTTGTAGTTACATAATTATTCGTAGCTGTTGATGTTGTTGCTGTTAAACAGAAGTTTGTCGTGTCTGACGTGGTAAATGAACCTCCAGAAGCTAAGGTTGCTCCAGTATCGTCATTTGTCAACGTAAACGAACCATTTCCGTACGAGCAGCAAATTCCATCACCATACGTATCTGTAATTGTAAAGTCATAACATCCGTCAGATAAACATCCAACATCAATATTTAATGTGGAACCATCTGCTTGCGAACCGTACGTTCCTCCAGAAGCTACTACTTGTCCACTACCGTTAGTGATTTCCCAAGCGGTTTCTTCAGGGTAATTATCAAACGTAATTGATAAAGAAACATTTGAACACGAAGGACCACTTCCACCACTTGTAGAAAGACTTACATCATCAATAGCGATATCTGCTTGCCAAGTAGCTCCTGTAATTCTATTGAAGCGCAATTGAACACTTCCACCAACATACGCAGCTAAGTCTACGCTAGCAGTTTGCCAAGAATTTCCTTTGTTTCCAGTTTCACTCCAAAGTGTTGACCACGTTACTCCGTCATCGTCACTCGCTTGTAAAGAAATGCTTCCCATATCTGATGCACCGTACATGTGATAACCAAAAGAAAAAGTAGCTTGTGTTTCTCCACTCAAGTCAAAACATGGTGAATTTAAAATTGCTTGTTTATTTGGATATCCTGTTCCGTTTCCAGAAGCTTCAACAAAAATATAGTAGGAACCTTCTACCGCCGAGCTTGGTCCTGTATTACTTGATGGCGTTCCAGAAGCATCTACCGTCCAGTTGATATCATCTGCAGTAGACTGCGTCCATGCTCCTAAGGTATTTTCAAATCCTTCCGTATATGGGAATGATGAAATTCCACCTGTACAACTTCCTGTACTTGCTGGGTCAACATTCACCGTTCTTGAAACTTGTGTTGCTGCATTTCCTGCCGCATCACTTACATTGTAATTTAATGTATAGGTTCCTGCAACTGATGTGTTTACAGAGCCTGACACAACAATGCTCGCTGTTAAATCGCCATCTACATTATCTGTTGCCGTTGCTCCTGGGTCAGTAAAGGAATCGCCCACAGTAAGATTGATTGTTGAGGCACCGTTGAGCGTAATTACTGGTGCTACCGTATCTGCCACTCCTGTGCTGATATTTACGGTGTAATCTTCAACTTCTCCATAAGAGAACGATTCACAAGCCGTTGGAACACCATTGTATTTCATAGAAACACGCATACGTGTAGCTCCGCTAGTTGCTGAAGATGGTACTGTAAATGAACCACTTACTGGCGTTGTTTGGGTAGCTGCTTGCGTCCAAACTTGCTCACCAGAATCTGTAAAGTCTCCATCTTGATTGTAATCAATCCAAACGCTGTAGCCTTCGCTATACGTGGTTCCTGTCCAAGTTGGTGTTACAGTTATGGTATATGCTTGACTTTTTGTTAACGATGTAGACTCGGAAGTGAAATCAGCATAACCTCCTGTAGAAGCTCCAGAGCTGTTATCTAACGTTGCCAATTGAACTCTGCTAATATATTCATCTGCTACACTATTTCCGTTAGAAGCACAATAGTTTAGCTGGAATTCTGTAGTTGTAAAATTAACAGAAGCGCTATACGAAGAATTTCCGCTTGTACATTTACTACGTACTTGCACTTCATATTGCGTTGTTGCTGATAATCCTGTCAATGTTGTAGATGTACCAGAAACAGCATTTGTGGTCCACGTACTCGTTCCTACTTGTCGGTAACGTACATCGTACGTAGCACCTGGAACTGCTGTCCAAGAAACCGTTGCTTCTGCATCCGTTACTCCTGAAGTAGTTACTCCTGTTGGCGTAGTTGCGTTACAAACTACTGGCGTTCCTGTTAATCCTGTTACGATTAATGAGAAATCTTGACTTCCACCAACTAAAGAACCTTTATGAGTTACGGTGATGGTATACGTTCCAGAAGCTCCTGATACGTCTACTCTTTCATACGGATCTACTACATTGTCTCCAGTTCCGTTGGTTGTAACACCTGTTAATCTCCATGGGCTGTATGTTGTTCCACCTTGTGTAACTCTAATATCTAAGTCATTTACTAATACTGGTGTAGAAGAGTTTGTCGCTGTCGTTGCTGTTCCTGCACGGTCTGTCCACGAAATAGACGCTAATAAAGGATTTACACCATCAGAATCTACTGTAATTGTATATGATTGTCCAGACGTTAGCGTTAATTGCTCAATTCTAGATTCGTTTCCGTCGTTCGAAATAGCTTCCGCAGCACGTTTTGAGTTCATTAATCCCCAGCCAAATACAGCATCTGGTCCGTTAGATCCTGCATCATCAGCCGTGTGTAATACAATTCCTTTAATGGTTGCTGCTCGTGCAAACGAACCATTGGTATTGTTGTAATGCTGTTGTAATAGTAATACCGAACCAGCTACGTTTGGCGAAGCCATAGACGTTCCTGAGATAGAATTATACGCTGTATCACTATTTTGATACGTAGAATACACGCCTGTTCCGTTTCCTGCAATATCAGGTTTGATACGATAATCATCTGTTGGTCCTTCACTACTACTACTGCTGATAGATACTGAAATTAAATTTCCACTAGCATCTACGTTTGCATCTTGTGCATTGGCAACTACTAAGTTGTTTTTTGCGGTAGAATGTCCTGTTAACTTATCATACGAGCTGTTTCCTCCTAATGGACTTCCGTTGTAACCGTTTTGATTTCCATCATTTCCCGCTGCAACTACCATTAAATAATTTGGCGCGTTGAAAAGGATTTCATCCCAATCTCTAGATTCGTCAATATAGCCTCCAAAATAGTAATCTGGAACTAAGTCGCCTCTAAAACCATATGAGTGATTGGAAACTAACATTCCGCTAGACGCAGCCGAAGTTGCTTCTGCTTTGTCACTATTCCAGTCATAACCTACGGCACTTGCATGTGGCGCCATTCCTTTTGCATCTGCCACTACTCCAGAAGCCATAATGGTTCCTGTAACGTGCGCTGAGTGATAATTTAATGAACCTGAATCTCCTGTAGAGAAACGATTGGTTCCTCCTGGTCCATCATATTCTTGGTGCGATGCTCTGGCAACTCCTCCATCCCAAACATAAGCAGTCATATTTTGTCCCATAAGGTTCAATCCTAATGAGCCGCCTGAATTCAAATGATTTGTTCTGGTTGAGCGTGCTGCATCAACGTTAAATGTTCTGTAATATACCGGCTGTCCGTCTGCCGTTACTTTTTGTAATTCGATGAGTGTTCCGTCTGGCAATGTCGTTCTAATTTCCCAGCCGTTTTGTTTTGCAAGTTCAATAGCGCGTTGCTTTTCTTGCTGTTGTTCTGTAGAAAATTTGTTTTCTAATGTTCCTAACGTTTGCAAATTATACTGACTCACAATTTTTTGCTTCTCAGCATTTGTTTGTCCAAATGTAGTTTGCGCGAAGAACATACCAAAGGCTAAAAGCCCTAATGAAAGGTACTTATTTTTCATGTTTTGTTTTGGTTATTAAGGTTAATTTATTTTTAATGTCATAAGTCTACTAAATGCATACGTAATCAGGTGTAATGTATCGGTGTATGGTATGCATTACCGATGATTGTTTTTTGACTTATTTTCATTAATAAGCGCTAAAAATGTTAATTTTTTGTGAATATTTTAAACATATAAGTATTTTTTCGATGAATTACATAATTTTTTAAGAAATTCTTACAAAACTTGTTTTTTATACATATATAGTATGTTTTAACCTTACTTTTTTTATGAAAAAACAGAGGTGTAATTGTTTTTTTGAGGCTATTTTGCAAGTTAATTTTTGACTGATATCTAATTTCGTTACTTTTGAGTAATGCATCCTTTAATAGACATCCAAAACCTCAGCATTGCGTTTAAAGATAATGAAGTAATTCATGGAATTTCCTATACCGTTTCTTCCAATGAAATTTTGGGAATTGTGGGCGAATCTGGGAGTGGAAAATCGGTTTCTTCTTTGGCTGTTTTGGGTTTGTTACCCAAAAAAAATGTTACGATTTCTGGTGAAATTTTATATCGTAATCAAAACTTATTGACGCTTTCTAATAAAGATTTTCAACGCATTCGCGGGAATGAAATTTCTATGATTTTTCAAGAACCTATGAGTTCACTAAATCCGTCAATGACGTGTGGAAAGCAGGTTGCAGAAGTATTACTACAGCATCAAATCTGCACCAAAAAAGAAGTTAAAGCAACTGTTTTAGCATTATTTGAAAAGGTACAATTGCCTAGAGTAGAACAAATGTATCGCTCCTATCCACATCAGTTGAGTGGCGGACAAAAGCAACGTGTGATGATTGCCATGGCAATTGCGTGCAAACCGAAATTACTTATTGCAGATGAACCAACTACCGCACTTGACGTAACAGTTCAAAAAGAAATTATTTTGTTGTTAAAGGAGTTACAACAAGAAACCGAAATGGGTATTATTTTTATTTCGCACGATTTGTCATTAGTGAGCGAAATTGCCGATAGAATTGTGGCCATGTACAAAGGTGATATTGTAGAAGCAGGCGAAACACATTCTTTATTTACACATCCAAAACACGAATACACCAAAGCCCTATTGCAATCAAAGCCTTCTTTGGACGTGCGGTTGAAAAAGTTGCCTACCATTCAAGATGTGTTGGCGGGTACGGTTTCTAACGAAGTTGTTTCTGCGGAAGCACGAAAACGTCAACATGAGATTATGTACGCGAAAGCGCCCTTATTGGAGGTAAAAAACGTTTCCAAATCCTTTTTTAGCAAAGCAGGCATTTTTGGCACATCTACGGAAGTGAAAGCCGTTGACGACGTGAGTTTTTCGTTGTACGAAGGCGAAACATTGGGTTTGGTGGGCGAATCAGGTTGCGGAAAATCGACCTTAGGAAATACCATTTTACGGCTTCATAAAGCGACCAAAGGCGAAATTTTTTATAAAGGACAAGACATCACCAAACTGTCAAAAAGTGAGATACGAAGTCTCCGCAAAGAGATACAGATTATTTTTCAAGATCCGTTTGCTTCTTTGAATCCGCGAATTCCTGTAGGCACTGCAATTTTAGAGCCAATGAAAGTGCATGGATTGTATGCAAACGACGCTGAACGCAAGGAAAAAGTTATTGAATTGCTGAATCGCGTTGGATTAGATGCTTCGTATTATGGACGTTATCCACATGAGTTTTCGGGCGGACAACGACAACGCATTGGCATTGCAAGAACGATTGCTTTACAACCCAAATTGATTATTTGCGACGAATCGGTTTCAGCCTTGGATATTTCGGTACAAGCGCAAGTATTGAATTTACTCAACGAGCTAAAAGATAATTTCGGGTTTACCTATATTTTTATCTCACACGATTTGGCGGTTGTCAAATACATTTCGGATCAATTAGTGGTGATGAACGCAGGGAAGATTGAAGAAATGGGCGAAGCAGATGCTATTTATGCTAATCCAACATCTGACTATACAAAAAAGTTGATTGACGCCATTCCGAAGGGAATTTGATCGCTATTTTTCAATTCATCCAACAACTACTTTGCTAGTGAGAATTATCTTTGGTGAATTTCCCATACAATTTTCAGTTATTTTCCGCTACCCTACGATTTTTCATTAATGCAATTTTGCTTCGAACAAAAAATAGAAAAATCATGAAGAAACAAAGACTTACAAAATTAGCTTTAGGTAAAAAAACGATTTCTAAATTTGCAGCAGTGGACAGTATTAAAGGTGGAATTACACCAACGACTCCAATTCCAAGTTTCTTTTGTCAACCAGAACCTTCAGGTGGAGGCAGCAGAGATATTTTATGTCCGAGCGATCCATTACCAACAAAAGGTTGTCAGACGAATGAACCTTCAAGCTTATGTCCAATTTAATTGTACTGCTAGTTGAAAATCGCTGGTATTTTATAGAAAATTAATGTGAAAAGGAAGTTGTATAAATAGTGCATGCAACTTCCTTTTTTACGTAGTTCCCTTACTTTTATTTTGTTTTAATTACTTTTCTTTATAACACTTTTGAAAATTCCGTATATTTAGAAACATGAGCCTAACCAAAGAACAAAAACGCACCTTTCGAGCCTTATTATTTAAACACCAAGATGGAATTGCCATTACAGGTTCAATTGCCGTATTGCAGAAGCATGCCGTTTTTGATTTTTTGGCAAGAAACAAGACAACTACGCTTACAAAACTAATGGAACATTTTCCAGGGTTTCACGCTGGATACTTGAATGTTTCACTGCGCAGTTTGGCTTCGCAAGGTGTTTTATTGTACACCGTTTCTTCAAAAGAAGTTGTGATTGAAACGACTGCTAAGTTTGAGTTTTTTCAAAAACACATTGGGCATTATGTCTATTTTAATGCTCTTTTCGCGTATTATTATGAGTTGTTGCAAAAGCCTTTTCAGTTTCCATTGCCAAAAACTGAGATGTTATTTTCTTATGCAAAATATTGGTCAAACACCAAAGAGAAATTGAAAGATGACGCTTATTTTCAAGAGGAAGTTGCTTTTCATTTGGAAGGTGTATTGTTAGCGCCAATGTTAGTCTATTTGGGCTATCACTCCGATTTAGAGAGTACAGAAACTACCGTTTTTTTAGAAGACACTTCACTTCAAAAAGTGTTGCAATTGTTAGAAATGTATGATGGAAACGCCTTGACAACCAAAGGTGAGTTTCTGTTTGCAAAAAGTTATGCGTACGGTGTTACCACTTCGTATATGCCAATTATGCGACACAAAGAAACCTATTTGACAGGCGATTTTCTACCGTTTTTTCAACAAGATCATTTGGGCAACGAGCAACATGTTTTTCGTGGTATTAATGTGTGGGGAAGTGGAGGAAGTCACGCCACCTATTTTAATAAGTTTGATGCTGTATTGATTGATATTTTTAACAAACCACTACATGAACAACCTAAAGGAATTATTGATGTTGGTTGCGGAAACGGCGCGTTGTTAGAGCATATTTTTGATTTGATTTGGAATAAAACCCAACGAAAAGACGATTTGAGCAACAACAAATTGATTTTGATAGGCGCCGATTATAATAAAGAAGCATTGTTGAGTACCAAACGAAATTTGGAGAAAGCCAATGTATGGGCAGAAGTGGTTTGGGGCGATATTGGAAATCCCGCAGAGATTGATGCAAAGTTGCAAGAGTTATACAATGTAAAGCTAGAAGAGTTGTTGAATGTCCGCTCGTTTTTGGATCATAATCGTCCGTTTAATGTTCCTAAAGGCACGTATACTCGCGATTTGTTATCGACAGGTGCATTTGCTCATAGAGGAAAGCATCTTCATAATTCGGACGTTGCGCAAAGTTTGATAGAACATTTTCAAAAGTGGAAACCGTATATTCAAAAGCACGGTTTGTTGTTTATTGAATTGCACACCGTTGCTCCGAGTGTTGTCGCAGCTAATTTAGGCAAAACACCATGCACCGCGTATGATGTGACGCATGGTTTTTCCGATCAGTATATTGTGGAGTTGGATATCTTTTTAGATGCCATCAAAAAGGCAGGTATTTCAATCAATCCGACACACTCCTACCGCTTTCCAAGTGATGAAATCTCAACGATTAGTATTAACTTGATTCAGTAGTTTATTTTTTCTTTTTCCGCTTCTTTTTCTTCTTTTTGGAGATTTCTTCTGCTAGGAGAAGTGCGTTGTAGGCGTTGACTATTTTACCTGATTTGGATAGGGAGCTGAAAGGGACTAAATCTTTATTGTTTGTGTTTGGAGGTTTACTAACACTCCATTTAATTTCTACTCCAGAATTTATAATAATCTCTTTAACTTCTGTAGCGGATAAATTTGGATAGTTTGACCTAATTAAGGCAGCCACACCTGTGACGATTGGAGAAGCGTAAGAAGTTCCACTACTATAATCATAATTATTATTTGGGTACGTAGTATAAATATTCTTCCCTGGAGCAAAAATATCAACACTTTCTTTACCGTAGTTGGAAGTGTAGTGTATCAAGCTTTCATTCAATTGATGAGTTGAAGCTCCCACTTTTATAAAGTTATTTACAATTTCATAATTTTTGTTTTCGGTGTCATCTGGATAGTTCTGTATAAAATCTAGATTCTCAGCTTCGTTTCCTGCAGAAGTCACCACTAAAACATCATTTTTTTCGGCATATCTTAAAGCATTAAAAACCCATTCTTCATGTATAGAAAATTTTTTGCTTGAACTTATATTAATTATTTTAGCACCATTATCAACAGCATATCTTATACCTAAAGCCATATCCTTATCTTGTTCATCTCCGTAAGGAGATATTGCTATAGGCATTATTTTTACCTGATTAGTGATTCCTTTTATACCTATTTTATTATTTCTATTTGCAGCAATTATACCTGCAACTTTTATAGCATGTGTGTGTGATGATGTTGAATTATCTGATGTTACATTGTTATTTCCATAGGTTTTATCATCAAGGTTATTTATGTCATCACCCATAATTAATCTTTCATTAAACTCTTCATTTAGATAAAAATCTAGATAACGTTTTTCTAATTCAATATCAAAGGCATCCTTAACACTATCCTTTTTTAACTGTATAAGTAATTTAATATTATTAGCTAATTTTTTATCTGTTATTTTTAAGTTTTTTAGTGCATCAACCGAAAGAGAAGAGTTCGGTAATTCTTTTAAAATATTTTGTTCAAGAAAATTTTTCCTAATCTGTTTATATTTTAAAGAACTTAATTTTCTCTTTGTATATTTTAGGTCTTCATTGTAAACTTTTTTTGCCCTTAAATATTCATCAAAATTTTCAAGAGATTTTCCTTCAAATTCTTCTCTTTTTTTACCATCAAACTTTGCCTTGAACTTTCTAATAATTCTAACATATTCAAAATTAGCACGGTAAGCCTGCTCTCCTTTAGAATTCCCTAGAAAATTCCAACCATGAATATCATCAATATAACCATTATGCTCATCATCTATTCCATTATTTGGAATTTCATCTGTGTTTGTCCAAATAAAATCTTTAATATCTTCATGATTCTTGTGAATACGCATATCAAGAACTGCTACTATTATAGTATCACCTTTTTTACCTTTTAGAAGTGTAGTATATGCTTTGTCGAGACTTATTCCAGGAATAGAATCTGTATAGATATCTTTAAAGTGCCAATGTTGCTTTTCTTCTGTAGTTAAGGCTTCATTTTTCATAAAGCCAGCAGTCACATTTGGAGAAGCTTTTATGGTTGATTTTGAACTAGTGCAACCTAGTATAACTGAGCAAAGAACTATATATAATAAAATCGACTTCACGTATTGAGTTTATTTTTATGGATTCAAACTAATATCATCAATCTTTTTTAAAGTTCAAAAGTTCCTTTAAATTCTTTAGGTTGTGTGTAAATTTTGATTCCGTACATGCGCCAATCTATTGTGCCAACGACAGTGTAGGAGAAGGTGTTGTCTTTTAATTTTTCTATATCGGCATAATTATAGTTCCAAACTAAACCATTGGTATACCCTGTAGCATGACTACGGCTAAAACTTGGAATAAGTTCACCTGTAGCATCTTTTCTAAAGCGAATTGTAAGACCGATATCAAATATAAGATTGTCTTCTATATTTATATGAGAAGTTTTTACACTCCGCCCAACAAGCATTTCATTTGTTGGAAATATATATTCATTTTTAGGGTTAGTAGCATCTTTGTTTAAAATTCCCAATACGCCTATGGCAAGCAAAGTAAGAATTAGGTTTCCATAATCATTTTCAAATAATTTCTTTCCTTTTACGATAAGTGATAGCACTAACGCAAAGAATAAAATTACAAAAGCAGCATTTAGAACTGTCCAAATAAGATACATGTTTAGTTTCTGTTTTTACGTTTTTTCTTCTTTTTGGAGACTTCTTCTGCTAGGAGAAGTGCGTTGTAGGCGTTGACTATTTTTCCTGATTTGGACATCTCACTAAATGGTATTTTATCTTCAGGTTGTTTTTCTCCATATGGATACGGTTGTACTACATCCACATCGAAAGATATTCCAGAAGCAAGAATAATTTCTTTTACTTCAATAGCAGATAAGTTTGGATAATATGATCGAATTAAAGAAGCAATGCCAGATACTACAGCAGATGCTAATGATGTACCTGAAGAATTAAGAGCTTTATTTCTTGACAAACAATAAATTTTGTGTCCTGGCGCAAAAATATCTACATTTTTGTTACTATAATTAGAGGAAAGCCAAACCATGGTTGAGTCTGCTTTGTAAGAACTAGCTCCTACTTTTATAAAGTTATTTGAATACTCTCCGTTTTCGTCATAATCGTCAGGGTAATCGAATTCAACACCTAAGTTATAACTCTTATTTCCTGCGGAAGAAACAATAAGCACATCTTTACTTTCAGCATATATTATAGCTTCTTTTACCCAATCAGGGTGCATCGAAAACTCTTTACCAATACTCATATTGATAATTTTAGCACCATTATCTACTGCATATCGTATGGCCAGTGCAATATCTTTGTCATGCTCACTTCCATAAGGAGCAACGCCCACGAACATAACTTTTAGTGAATTACTTATTCCATTTATTCCTGTACCATTATTACGGGTAGCTGCAATAACTGACATAACTTTTGTTCCATGACTTCCTCTTAGAGTTCCTTGTACATTATTATTACCATACGAAACATCATTTAGATTATCTACATCATCTTTTTGATTTTGTCGATCATTATATGTAAAACTCAGCCATGTATTTAGTTTTTTATATTCTTCTTTTATTCCTCTATCTACCCATTTTTCATTTATATTATTTTTTAAATAATTTTTCATATTCCCAATGCGCATCTTTAGTATTGAATCATTTGTATTTTTTAATAAGGAATCTAATTGAGGAATTTTATAATCTTTTTTAGGGAAATAATTAGTTAATAACTCATCAGCTTTTATGTATTTATCTTTTATTCTATTGTAGGTAGCAATATCATTCTCTATTTCCTTTTTCTCTTTTTTATAAGTCTTAATAGCTCTGAGATACTCTTTAAATTCTTTCTTATGGTTTTCAGAAACTTGCTTCTCTTCTTTATTTTTAAAAATCGAATCATATTTTTTTATGATTCTTATAAAGGAATGATTAGCGTATAAAACAGAATCTTTTTTAGTTGTTTGTAAAAAATTCCAACCATAAATATCATCTATATATCCATTATTGTCATCATCAATACTGTTATTAGGAATTTCATCTTCATTAATCCAAATTTGATTTTTTAAATCTTTGTGATCTATATCCAATTCAGTATCAATAAGAGCTACAATAATAGTATCAGATTTTTTATTTTTTAAAAGTTTTTTATATGCTTTTTCGAGGCTTATTCCAATTATGGAATCCTCAAAAATATCTTTAACATACCAATCTTTTAAATCTATATTGGTTGTTCTTTTTAATTTTTTTAAATAATCATTCGTTATGATTGTATTTTGATGAATTTTACAACAAGTCAAAAGACAACCCGTTAAAAGAAAGAGTAATATATAATATTTTTTTCTTGATAAAAACATATAAAAAACTTTTAATCATTCATTTGAATCACATAATATCTCATCCGCATTGCGTGCCACATGAAAGAACATCATTAGATCTATCTCCTGTCTGACTTCCCGTATCAGTTCCTTCATCGCATGTTACATATTCACAATTTGTAATTGTTTTATTAAATTCTGTACCACCTACAATAACTTGTAATAAATTAAGTCTAGCAATCTTAGTCTTCTTTAGTTTGGAAAAACTTTGTTTCTGTTTTTTCATTTTTTGAACTTTTAAAATTTATAATTGATCAAATATAGTTTTGTAATTGTAAAAAAAACTAAAACTTTGTTTCTGTTTTTCCATATTCCCTGAATATAGAATATTTTTTTTCTATTTATGTTGTGAATTTATCTTTTTTATAAAAAAGGAAACAGTTATACCTGTCTTTTTCTGAAAAGCCATCGTAAATGATTCAGTATTTGTATATCCTATATCGGCTGCAATTGCTTTAATGGTATATTTTCTAAAAACATGGTCTTTTTGTAATCTATCAATTGCATAATTAATTCTTAAATCATTAATGTATGTATTATATGTTTTTGATTTATGAGTATTTATTATTTTCGATAAATACTTATTATTTGTTTCTATGTATTTTGCTAATTTTGCTAAACTTAATTTAGGCTCTAAAAAGCCTTCATTTTTTTCAAAATCACTCAATCTTTCTAAAATTGAATTTATAATATCCTCATTTATATTTAAAGAATTCTTCTTCTTAGAATTATCATCAATTTTTACGACTTTTTCTTTATTTTTTTGTTTAAGATTATCAATTATTTGATTAAATTTTTTCTCATTACGCTTCCTCTTAGAGTGAAAGAATTTGATTACTAAGATAGATGTTATGGAGATGAAAACTATAATGAAAATAAGAAAAGTAATCCCTTTGTCTTTCTTATTTAAGATCACAATCAATTTCTCTTTTTGCCTCTTTAATTCTGGAGTATCATATTCTTTATTAAGCGTATGAACTAATTTTTTATAATCACGTGTAAGAACACTATCAACATTTAATAAACGTTCTGTGTAATATAATTGCTTTCTTATGTCATCTTTTTCTTTGTAATAGTTAATGAGACTTTCATAAATTTCTCTAGGTTCAGGGAGAACAAACTTTGATTCTAAAAATATACTATCTACTTTTTTATAATAAAAAATTGATTTTTCTTTTTCTGAAAAATGATTCGAAATCTTTCCTAATCGAAAGTATGCATAGCATAGATTAGCATTAGCTTTACTTTCTCTTAAAAAAGGAATTGATTTTAAAAGACTATCTCTTGATTCGATATAATTTCCTTGCGCATACTGATTCAAACCTTCAAAATTTGTAAAAAACAATGGCTTATATGGATTATAATCTTTAACTGTTGACGCCAATTTATATCCTTTTCTATTCATTAATGTAGCTGAATCAGACTTGTTGAGTTCAACATAAGCTAGGGATAATGACGATATAGTCGCCAAATGATCTACCTTTCGAATCGAATCATATCCAAGGCTTAAGTCATACAAGTAGCATTCTTTAAAAATTTTTAGTGCTTCTTCATGAGCATTTACATTCTGCTTTATTAAACCAATATTATTCTGTATAGCATAATACATTTCCTTGTTATCTACTCTATCATAATATTCTTTAGCTTTTATATAATACTTTAAAGATTTCTCAAAATCTAATCTTGAATAATAACATCTTGCTTTATAAAAATGACCTTCAGCGAGCAATTTAGTATACTTGTTTTTAGTGGAAACCTCAATACTACTATCAATATACTTTAACGCTAACTTAGG
Source organism: Kordia sp. TARA_039_SRF (assembly GCA_006383075.2). Lineage (GTDB taxonomy): Bacteria > Bacteroidota > Bacteroidia > Flavobacteriales > Flavobacteriaceae > Kordia. The sequence continues at coordinate 4,695 of SMNH02000014.1, read as the reverse complement.
AGTTTTGGAAAAAATACGGCACAATCGTATATAACTATTTGCTATTGCCACAGTATTATTTTCTTTTTTTGCCTTCTTTAAAGTATAATAAGCTGTTTTTTTTGCAGCCTCTATTTGTCCTATATCTTTATAATTATAAAATGCTTTTTTTAAATCATCAAAGCTCTTATTAGCCAATGAATCCATTTTAAAATGAGGATTCTCTTGTGGATACAGTACTATTGTTGACAAAAAATAGAAAAGAAAAAAAAGATACTTTTTAAATAACATTATTTTTTGAGGAATATTTTACGGTTTATATACAATTAATTCTTCTATATTCCACGAATACAGTTCTAATTTCGCGGAAAATAGAAATACTGTCCTTGATTTCTAGATTTTTCAAATATACATTTACACCAATCAAAAAAAATCCGAGCACTAAAATACAGTTTTAATTTTAACAAGCAGAATCTTAAAAAATAAAACTACTTCTTACGATAACTCAGATTTTTTACAAAAAGTATAATCTCTTAAAAATAGCAAAACATGGCATTAGAAAATTTAATCAGTATTGAGTTTACACAAGAAGAACTCACCAATCTAGACACACACTTAGAAGCTATTCAGCAAATCTTAGCTGGAAAAACAGTAAACCTTACTCCCGAACAACGACAACAATACGGGCGTATTGCCAACCAAAACAAATTGATTGTTGACAAAGCTAAAAGTCACATGGAACAACACCCAAATTGGGTACCAAGTTTTATTGACAAAGCAGAATTTGACAAAGACTACACCGCACGCATGCAAATAGAAGGGCGTGTGCAAATGTTGGAGAATCTTACCCAACAACTGCTAGACACCAAAACCTTACTAGACCACGATAATTACACCAACACATTAAGTTTTTATAGAACCATGCGGTATTTAGCAGGTGAAAACGAAGCTGGTGCTAAAACTGTGTATGAAGACATGAAAACACTCTTTAAAAAGGCTTCAAGAACACAAAACACCGATGAAACTACCGCTACAAGTAGTTGATAAATAATTATAAACATCATTTTACTATTTATAAACAATACAATACCCTTTATACGTAGTTAATTACAGCTTAAAAGGCACAATCTACTATGTATATCGTTTAAAATGATGCCTACAAGCAGTATGCTAATCATTATAAATACTAAAACAACCCATCAAAATAGTTCATCAATGCTTATAAAGCATTTTTTATGGGGAGTACCCCTTACGTAATGGGGTATAACTATTCTTAAACTTATTGCAAATACAACTGTGTATCCCAAAAACAGTCGTGGAAACCGAAAAACGTACGAGTAGGTGTATTTTAAAACTAATAAAATGAAAAAACTTAGAAAACCTTATGTATCATGTATTCTAGTATTGTTACTTTTTTTTACTTCGTGTTCACAGTTTGAAAGTGATATTGAAGAAGTTGAAAATTCACTATCTTTAAAAGAGTTTGTTGAAAAACACATTGAATTATCATCTAATATGCTGAATTTATTAGAGAATCGGGATTTAGAGAATATTACATCACTAAATATTCTTGAAGATAATTTAACGTATGAACAATTGCAAAAAATATTGCATGATGCAAACATTGAAAAAGCAAATTCTATCATAGAATTGGCTAAAGAAATGAGAAGCAATGGGATTAATTTTATGAATAGTGTAGAGTATAAGAGCTTAAATAAAAGTAAACTTGAATCTGAAATAATTAATGAAATATATGAACAGTTAAACGAATCGTATCCGAAAAGTGGTCCTTGTGAAGATAAATATCGTAAAGCGCAAGGTGCATGCACATTACAATATACAATCGCTACTGGAGCATCTGTAGTAGCAGGTTCTTTTACATTAGGATTTGGCTGGCTTGTTGGTGCAGGTGGTGCACTAATAAATTATACAATATGTATGGTAAGAGCAGATAATGCTTTGGAAGATTGTTTAGCACAATAACCTATTATAATTATGAAAATACAATCCGAACAGATTATACTACTACTTTTGGCAATCGTTATTGTCCTGCAATTTATACAAATCTACTTGACTAATAATTTATTGTTTTATGGACAGTTAACAATCTTAGCAATAATGTTTGCTATGCTAATTTACAAAAGCTTAAAAAATAGATAAATTCTATTTCTAATAAGTAACATTTACTAATAACTTTTTCATAACTACCTAAAAGCCATGTCAACGCATAGCCTGCCATCGGCATAGCTTTTTTTAACCCTTCTTTCCTTCAAACAAATGGCCAATTAACCATAACATTTTTAAAATTATGATTACCAAACAGCAACGTAAAAAACTAAAAGAAACATTAGGATATCACTATACTGGCGACGCATTGAAAATTTTAAAAAAACGCGGTATTACCAACCGTAAAGGCTCACCCTACGGTTCTTCCATGATTCGTAATGTGTACAATGACTTGAATAAAAACAAAGAAATTGAAAACGCGATACTCGATTTGTACTTACAAAAACTGGAAGAAAAAGAAAAGGACCGCAAAATAAGAGAT
>SMNH02000014.1:0-2160 GCA_006383075.2 Kordia sp. TARA_039_SRF | reverse complement strand
CCTCCATGATTCGTAATGTGTACAATGACTTGAATAAAAACAAAGAAATTGAAAACGCGATACTCGATTTGTACTTACAAAAACTGGAAGAAAAAGAAAAGGACCGCAAAATAAGAGATAAGTTGTTAGGTATTAACAATAATACCAAAACTAAAAATTACATCGCTAAATACGCAAAGAAAAATGTAGTCGATGCATAAAGAGAAATCAAATACTTATTAAATTAAAATATTGTGAGTAAATATGTATCTATAATTTTTCAAACCATAATTATTGTTATTGTAGTAACAATAACCTATTGGGTAACACAGGAATATATCGTTTTTAACACTAGCTTCTTGAAAATTAGTTTTCTAGAACCCTTATTTTATTTGTTCCCTGTAATAATTGGATTCTCAATGGCTATATTATTAACTAATTGGTTCAATAGTTTTAACAAACTATTAATACGAATGGGTATTACATTTATAAATACATATTTATTTCTAACTGTACTTACTGGAACTATAAAATATTGTGAAAGTGAAAAAAATTTAAGTCTAACTTATTTAATTATTTTATGRTTAATTATTTTAATAAAATTTTTTATTCTACATAGGAATRTTTGAAAAAATAAATACTACCTAAAAAGGATRATGAGAAATAATAAAGAACAAGAAAGAGTCTTCAATGAAATAGGTATTGAACCTCATACTACAGATTCTGTTTCTGTTCCTTGTAGTAGGTACTGCTTTAAAAGCTGTTACCTCAGCAGTTACAGCTAGATTTTGGGCATGATGGAATAGATAATGATATAAAATATGAAAATAACAACTAAAATATCTCTAGTAGTACTTATTACTTTAGTTCATTATTCAGTACTGGAATTTGTAAGTGATGGAAATTATTTTGATTTTTCTGACAGGAAAACTTTTGAAAAATTAATAATGTCAATCATTGTAGCTTCTGCGCTACAACTTTTAGTAAAACCTGATGAAAAGAAAAATTAAAGAGCGAAACAAGAAAAAAGAGGAAAAGAAAAACAACAACTAATTTTCATCAATCTCTAAAAACCTTTAACACCTTTAAAAACCTAAAAAAGCCATGCTGCTGATAGCATAGCCAGCACAACGCATGCTTTTTTCAAAAATATAAACTACAAATAAAAACAAAGTCATTATGAAATGTATTGTGAATCATGTATTAATTGTTTGTGTCATTTTCCTTAGCCTGAATATGACGTATGGAAGCGAACGCACCATAAACTTTAGAAATATTCAAGAGTTATCGGTGTCTAAAAACACTACGCAAACAGACAGTGTTGCACTGATACAGCAACAAAAAAAACTTATACAAACATTGATAGCAAAACAAGAAGCGTTTGAACTTAAATATTACGTAATGACAGGTATTATACTATTCTTAATTATGCTTTTTGGAGTGTTGTGTTTTTTAAACAAACGTGGTAATCAACGACTTCAAACGATTATGAGCTTGCTAGAAAAGTCCAAACAATCAGAAGATAACAATACGGATAAAAATACATCTCATGACCTTTCTATTGATCCTGCAATTGTCAATACCATTCTAACAAACTTAAATGCGTTTGAACAAGAAAATGGGTTTCTGAATCCTAAAATTACTTTGCATGCATTTGCTAAAAAATTACAAACCAACACAAAGTACTTATCAAAAGTGATTAATACACATAAGCTAAAATCATTTCGAAATTATATCAATGATTTGCGCATACAATACAGTGTTGAAAAGTTAGAAAAAAATGGAGACTTTAGAAACTATACCGTAAAAGCCATGGCAACAGAAACAGGCTTTAGTAACAGAGAATCGTTCTCGAAAGCATTTCAAAAAAACACAGGAACTACGGTTTCTGAGTTTATAAAACAACTCTCATAATAATGAATTTAGTTGATTGGTTTGATTATGAAGCTAAAAACAGCTGTTGGTAGTTAAGTATCACGTTGGATTGGGGAATCTTTAAGGGAAGCTGTTTTTAGCAAAGCAAAGCGGAACTTGCAAAATTTTGTAAGTCCGCTTTTGTTATTTGGTAGTATCCAAAATACTGTGTAAAGTATGATTTAAGGCGGGTTTTAAAACCCGCCTTAAATTTTTGTATAATTTTATAACACACAGTTATTATGACACCAGAAGAGAAAAAACAAT
>SMNH02000013.1 GCA_006383075.2 Kordia sp. TARA_039_SRF | reverse complement strand
TTCCAAGCCTGTGAATTCGTAGGATGGAATTCCTTGTTTTTTGGTCAGGTTTTGAAATGTTGCTGTGCGAATGTTAAATTGTTGCAATCCTTTTTCACCAGCAATCCATAACAGATTATTTTTTGTATCGCAGCGAATAAAGTCGTTCAAATTGGAAAGTAAACCGTCTTCAACCGTGATATTTTTCACAATTTGATTGTTTCGTATTTGATAGATTCCGTTTTTAAAAGACAAACACCACACACTTCCATCATTAGAAGCCACCATGTCTTTGATAAAGATGGAATTATTGTTATGTAAAATTTCGCTTTTGTTAAAATGTTCATCAAACGCGTACAATCCTTTTACCGTTCCGAAATAGCTATGTTTTGTGATGTTGTTGTAGTAACAACTATACGAGCGCAAGCTTTCGTTGTACAAAATTTCAACATTGTTTTTGCTTGGCTTATTTCGCATATTTGTGAGGATGATGCTTCCGCCCGTAGCCAGCAATACACTGTCTTTGTTGATGATAGCATGGTCTTTTAAAATCCCAGGTTGGTAATCTTCCAAAAAATTGATGGTTGTGTCTTGAATGGTAAATGCTTGTAGTGCTTTGGTAGTTTGTAAGTAATATAACGATTTGAACGTATTGTAAAACATGTATTTGATGTCCGCTACATTATTGTTTGCAAAAGTTGTTGTCGTATTGGTATCGTGATGAAAAAGGTAAAATTCTTTTTGTTTGCCTACTAAAAGCAACTCATTGTCTTTTCCTTTGTAAAGTCGTCTGATGGTGTTTCCGTTGGGAATTTCAACATTTGTATTTAGTTGTAAATTAGGCACGACATAAATACCTTCGAACAAGGTAGTAAACCATAAATTTCCATTGCTATCTTTGAGCATATCGCTAATGCTCACATTTTTTAACAAACTATCTTTCAGTTGGAGCGTTTCTTGCGCTACCGTGTATATTTGCACACCTTCATTGGACGCTTCAAAAAGCTCATTCTGAATTGATTTTATTTTGTGAACGAATCTTTTTTGACCTGAATATTTTGTGTGAATTTTTATCTCGAAGTTATTGTCAATTTCAAATAGAATGTATTCGTGCGGTAAGGTTAAGTAGCGTTTCATAAACACATACATGCCGCTAATTTCATCTGTAAAAACGCTAATTCTGGAGTTGGTTTTGTAGTTTAGTTTAGTTGCTTTTTGATGAAATTTTAAATTTTTGTCAATCGTAATTAGATTTCCTTCGTCGTCAAAAAAACAGATTGCATCGTTGTGTATAAAAGCATCTGAGTTGAAGACATTATCATTGCCTTGCTTTTTATAAATGATTTTTTTGGTCTTTTTATCAATAATCAATAGCGTACGAATTGAGGCTAAAATCAAGCGATCTTTGTGAAAAAATATACGAGGTAAACTTCCTGAAAAGTATTCTTTTAGGTTTAAAAATAGGGTTACTTCGCCATCTTTCACATAAAATACCTGATTTGCCAAATTAGTGTACCATATCGTGTCATCTTCGTCTTTTTTTAATGAAAATACAGACAATCCAACTTGATTGGGATGCGAAAACAACTGAAATTCCTTGCCATTGTAACGATACAAACCTTTATCAGCCGCAAGCCATATAAATCCTTTGTCATCTTCCAACACATTGTAAAATTCTTTATCGGGCAAGCCTTCCTTTTCCGTAAGTTGCATTACCAACGGTTGTTGCGCCATTACGTTTAAAAGAAAGAAAAGAAAAGTTATTAATACGTGTATTTTTTGATGCATGCAAAGAGCTTATTCTCTATAAATATCTAAAAACAAAATGGAACTCCACTATTTTTTTAGTGAATGGTGATTTTCTTTTGTTGAAATGCAGGGTTGAATTGAGAATGAGGAAGAAATTCTATTTGATAGTTAACGTGAGTTCGATATAACTATTTTATTATGTTGCTGATTATCAATATATTATATTTAATGTCAAATCGAGCGCAGTCGAGATTCCTTTGAAACTATCAATTCTTAGCTGTTCTCGACTGCGCTCGAACTGACATTTTGTAAACTCAGATAAAAACCATCAGTTTTTCACGATAATTTTCTTGGCAAATATAGAAGTGTCTTTGTTTTTTATTTTGAGAATGTACACGTTTTCACTTAATGAACTGGTGTTGATGGTGTAACGAGTGGTTGTTTTTACATCAGTATCTGACCAAATTAGTTTTCCCAATATATCATACAATTCAATACGATTCATTTCTACCTTATTTGGATTTTGGATGATGAGTTCTTTTTGGATGATATTTTGCACCACTTGAAAAGTATCTGCTGTGATATCTTCTGTGCTTAGCGTATTTCTGGCAAAAACAACTTCAAAACGATGCGCGTATTCACCTTGAGGCAAGTTAATTTCAAACGGCAATTGTCGAATATCGGTGTAAATTCCTGTTTCTGTATCCCAAATAAAAATCGGTTGATTACTTTCAAAATGTTGCACATCAAATAAACGAATGCGGATATTACTATTAGTGCTTAATTTAATATGCAAAGGAATGGACAGATCAATAGCAAAAGGCAAGGCTTGTGCAATAAAAGGCTCTTGATTGATTGTCCAATAAGCATCGTTGGCAACTCCCGAAGGACTTTTGGATTCCAAACCGTAATCGAATCCCGTAGTGGCTTCAGTGTCGTGAAACGTTTGTACGAGTTGTCGCGTATATACATCGTTGAAGTCAATATTTAAGCGAAAACGCTTGTAATCATCAGGAATTTCACCGTACGGACTTGTTTCTTCTGTATTTGCTGTGTTTTGTTCATTTTCTGTGATGAATTCGTTATCAGAATTGGCTGGTCTAAAAAATTCACTATCCGTATTGGATTGTTTGTAATACACACGATGCGCGTTTTTGGTTTGTACAGTTCCGGTACTTCCCACACTTCCTTCCACCATAAAACCCTGCCCAACAGGAATGTACCTGCGCGCTTGTTTTCCACTCGTACTACTCGAACCTGCTGTATTGAGACTTCCGTCAGAATTGTACGTATCAAACGTTGCGGGCACGAAAGTTTCTATCGTTCCTGCTGCGTTGATAGTGTACGTTGCATATCCGCCGACATAATCGTCCAAGCTATGCGACAACACACTTAAATCTTGCTCCCAATAGTATAAAGTTCCTGTGATGGCAGCGACATTGTCCGTATCGTGAATATAGGCAACAGCGTCTAATGCTGAAGGATATGGATTTCCCACCAATGTCCATTCGCCGTCTGCTACTGAATTGGCAATGGTTCCGTTATTCGGTTTTCCTCTAAAATCATACAACTGATTGTTCCCTGAACCACTCGTGCCTTTCATCGTAAACCCCAATCCAGGCGCAATTGTTCCTGTAGCGCCTTGTTGTACCCAATCGCTAAATTGTGCTGAATTTTCAAATGTATATATCCAATAACTAGCAATCACCAATGGCGATGAAGTACCATCAAGATTCGTAAAAGTAGCATCTGTACTTGTGATGAGTCCCGTAGCATCGTCAATTAGATTGGCTCTGAAGTTTTCATTTCCGAAAGAAGCCAAATTATCGCCTACAGGCGAACACCAATAGTTAAACGCATAATTGTGTGTCGTTCCGTTTTGATATATACTTAATTCTCCAACTCCAGTATTGCCTGTTGTCCCTGTTCCTTGAATCAGTTGTGCATCATTTCGCAGATACATTTTGGAGTTCGTTTCACCCAAATTCACATTATCATTCACAAACAACACTTGATCCGTCACAAAAATATAGTTGTCATCTCGAACCGTTAATTGTGCGTACACGCTCGAAACGATAAAGAAAAACACAAAAGATATATTTTTCATGATTGGTAAATTTAGAACTTTAAAAATAGCTTAAAAGAGCGGATTTTATGTGAACGGTTGTATAGAGTGTTGGTTTTTTGTTATGGATGACATTAAGACAACATCATTCTATAAAATTCATGGACTTAAAAATACCTAGTCACAAAAAAAGCCACCCTAATGGATGGCTTTTGAAAGCTTTGCTCCCCCTCTTGGGCTCGAACCAAGGACCCTTTGATTAACAGTCAAATGCTCTAACCAACTGAGCTAAGGAGGAGTGTTATTGCTTTTTTGCGAGTGCAAATATAGGCTATTTTTTATTCACAACAAATAATTTTTTAAAAAAAATGAAAAAGTTTTAACTCATAAGTAATACTATAGATTTTATCAATTTTTTTTGTTTAATAAAACCTTTTTTAGATTAACATAAAGGAGACAATTTAGTGCAAAAAAAATAATAATTTTTTAAAAAAGTGACAGCCTTTTAAGTTCTATTTTCTTAATAATTGAAAAATATTTACGTGTGTTTTTTCTTTCAATAAAAAATATATTTTTGCTCGATTATTATAAATAAAAAATTACAAAATAATTAAAATGAAAAAAATTAATTCAAAATTACTTTTAAAGAAAAAAACTGTTTCAAATTTGAATGACATGATAGGAGGTGAAAATCCAGAAAGCGTAAGTATTACTCCTTACACAATTTTTCTAACCAAATATTGTGGTACTGCTAATTGTTCAGCTTTTTGTGGAGGTACAACATTTTGTCAAACAAGAGGTGATGAATCTTGTTTAGTATGTCCTCCAGATACGAATAATTATTGTTCTTAAACTATTTTTATTAGTAAGAAATTCTAACACTTTCTTTTAAGAAAAAGAAAGTGTTAATTTTTAGTTTTGCTAGCCTTTTATAAGATTCCAAATGTCATTTCCGAAGATAACTACCATTAAACTCATGATAATAACAAACCCTATAATTTGACCAATTTCCATGACTTTTTGCGATGGCGCTTTCCCTACAATGATTTCATATAGCAAAAACATCACATGACCTCCGTCTAAGGCTGGAATTGGTAAAATATTTAAAAAGGCTAACCATACTGAAAACATTGCCATAAAGCCCCAAAAGAATTCCCAATTCCATGATGGTGGCATCATTTCTACGATTCCAATCGGTCCTTTTACTTTTTCATATCCTTTGATGATAGGGTTGAAAATTAATTTGAATTGTTTTACCTGACGTACCAATACATTTACCGTTTCTTCTAAACCTCTCGGAATGGATTCGAAGAAACCATAGTCTTTGGTTATAGTTAAAGCTCTTAAAGCTGTAACTCTATTATTTCTTAATCCTAAAGGATTTTTTTTATCAACTTCCACAGTAAGACTCGTAAGTTGCCCGTCTCTTTCTATCATAACATTCATTGACTTTCCTCTATAATCTTCAATAGTTTCCGTAAACTCATCCCAAAAAACAACTTCTTTATCACCCACAGAAACTAATTTGTCGCCTACCATAAATCCAGCCTTTTTTGCATTTAGGGTATCCACAATTTCTATAATTTCTAAATTAGCAAGTCTTGGTGTTACAAAGTTTCTTCCTTGACTATCCAATGCAGCTTTTTTTCCTTCATCGCTTAACGGAAAGGTAACTTCTTTTCCATTACGCAATACGGTCATTTCATCACCTAGAAGAATATCAATTGATAAGTATTTGTCTAATTTTTCAACTTTTTCACCGTCAATTTTTAAGATTTTATCGCCTGTACGAAGTCCTATTTTCTCACTGATTTCATCTACATAAATTCCGTCCTTAATTTGGTCTACAGGAATGTATGATTCGCCATAATACACAAATAAAGACACATAAATTACCCAAGCCAATAAGAAGTTTACAATAACTCCACCCAACATGATAATCAACCGTTGCCAAGCTGGTTTGGAGCGGAATTCCCACGGTTGTGGTGGTTTTTCCATTTGCTCTTTATCCATGCTTTCATCAATCATTCCAGCAATTTTCACATAACCTCCTAATGGAAGCCAACCAATTCCATATACGGTGTCCCCTATTTTCTTTTTTACGATAGAAAACCAAGGATCAAAGAATAAGTAGAATTTTTCAACTTTTGTTTTAAAAAGTTTTGCTGGTATAAAATGCCCTAATTCGTGAAGAATCACTAAAATTGAAATGATTAGGACAAACGATGTAATCTGAATAAATACTCCCATTTATAGTATAAAATGTTTATAGAACGCACAAAAGTAAGGTTTTATGATTACTTAAAAAAGGTAGTAGCAAGCTAAAAAACAGATTTAACGATATTTACTGAATAATCAAGATGTTGCCATACAAACGCATGTCTTGAAATGACCGATTTGTAATGCGAACATGTCTAATTGATTGTGTAGGGTTACTAAGGTATTCTTGTCGCTGTATTTTTAAGAGGAGATTGCATTTCTAATTCGGCAACAGCTTCAACATCAACACTAATGGTATTATTTTTAGAAATAATGTCAAATTTTGGGTCGAAAATAATATCTGAAATTTCAAAATCAACAGCAATTGAAAATTCTTCACCGTTCAGTACATTGTCCAAAGCAATGTATTTTTCTTCGCCGTTGGTTCCCATTACTAAAAATGGAACGTTCATTTCAAAGAAATCTACTTTTTTACTTGACTGCGATTGATTCATACGAATAATCAATTCGTTTGTAGTAGCTTGATGCCAAGCTACATCATACATTGGATACCCTTCACCATAAATCCAATCGCTAAAAAACTCTTGTAAGTTTTGCCCACTTTCTTTCTCCAAATGTGCTTGTAAATCATCTGTAGTAGCATATCCGTATGCTAATTGCTCATCGTTCAAATAATTACGAATTGCTTTAAAGAAAATGTCATCACCTAATTTTTGACGCAACATGTGTAACACCATCGCACCTTTATTATAGGTTAATCGCGAACTGAAAATACGACCAATATTATCAAGCTTACCGTCTTTTACATATACTGAACCAGCTCTTGATGTGGTAATGTCTGCAATTTTTCCACGTTTCCAATTGATAAAATCTGCTTCACCATCGAAATGGTTTTCCACCAATCCTGACAAATAGGTTGCAAAACCTTCATTCAGCCAAATATGATTCCAAGAATCGCAGGTTACTTTATTTCCAAACCATTGGTGTGCCAATTCATGCGCAATTAACGAGCGACTAAAATTTCCCATAAACGAAATGGTAGAATGCTCCATTCCGCCACCATATTCAAACTCTGCATGACCGTATTTTTCATCTTTATAAGGATATTCTCCAAATAAATCTTGAAACAAATTCATAATTTCAACCGTCACTTGCGTGTATTCCTCAGCTTTCTCTCTCGATTCTGGATATACATAATTTACAATATCAAAACTATGTCCATCATTCGCTTCAACAGTTTGTGAAAACACTTCATAATCGGTCACCGCAATTCCAATTAAATAGGTTGAAATTGGGTAATTATGTTGCCAATGCGTCTTCATCATAGCTCCTTGTTGAGTTTCTGATATTACCATTCCGTTGGAAACAGCTTTGTACGCTGCAGGAGCCGTGATGATGACGTCAATTTGATCTATTTTATCGTTTAAATCTTGCTTACATGGCCACCATTCGCTAGAACCATACGGCTCTGACAAAGTATATAATGATGGCGTATTGTTGTGTGTCGTTGTAACAAATCCGTCGCCGTCAGGGTTTTTATTAGGAACACCTTCATAAGCAATGGTAAATGTGTATATGGAAGCTTCGCAAAAATCATCTTCAAATGAAATGGTAAGCTCATTATTTTCGTGAGTAAAAGGTAATGTTGATTCTTCTGAAGTCACAGAAGCTACTTGCAAATTGTTCGACAAATCAAAAACAATATCATCGGTATTTTCTAAAACACGAAGCTCTGTTGTTACCTTTCCTTTAATATAATGAATAGCAGGATCGAGCTCTAATTCGAGTTTATGAGATAGTAAATCGTAAGAAGCTGTTTTTTGGTTTGCCTGAAAATCTTGAAGTTTAGCTGCCTTGATATGCTCTCCTTTAGCCACATCAATCAGTTCTTGATCGGTTTGGCTAAAAGCGACAAAAGTCCATAAAAAACCAATGGCAAGGATGGTTTTTTTCATAGTTAAGCTAGATTTGGGATTAACAATATAGGAATTTTTCCCCATGAAATTTTAAAATCGTAAATTTGTACCGTGTTTTTTCGACAAACACCCTAAATTTTATCGACGAACTGTAAATTTATCCGTTAAACGACATTCAATGATTTCATTTTTTAAGAAGTATAAGCTTTTCGTGATAGTAATGAGCTGTTTATCAGCCATTATCATGATTGCTTTCTATTTTGCTTTGCGCGATGCGAAAGTGCTTCCTGTATATCAACCTGAAAATTTTAATGTAGAATTGGTTGATCCTTCTATACAACACGTTCGAAAGTATCATACCATTAAAGATTTTAAACTTGTCAATCAAAACGGCGAAACCATTACGCAAGAAGATTATAAAGATAAAATTTATGTAGCGGATTTTTTCTTCACTACGTGTCAAACTATTTGCCCTGTGATGACAAAAAATATGGCAGTCATCCAAAAAGAAATTCTCAACGACGATGAAGTCATGTTGTTATCCCACACAGTAACACCAGAAATTGACACGGTTGCACAGCTCAAACGATATGCGATTGAAAAAGGTGTCAATGATAAAAAATGGAATTTAGTCACGGGCGACAAAAAACAAATCTACGACTTGGCTCGAAAGTCATACTTAGCGGTAAAATCTACTGGAGATGATAATTACGGCATGGTACACACCGAAAATTTTATCCTTATTGACAAAGAAAAAAGAGTACGCGGCACGTACGATGGTACCAACGAAGAAGAAATTAAAGAACTCTTAGAAGACATTAAAATTTTAAAAGCTTCGTACAAATAGAAGTGGTTTAAATCACTTCACAAAAAAAGCCGTCAAAAGAAGTTTTCTAATTAAACTTTTTGATGTATTTTTGCTTCTTTAAATTTAATCTAAATAAGAAGTGTCAACGATTGCCGATTTAAAAAAAGGAGAAAAAGCGATTATTCTCGATTTCCCTGTAGATAGTATTCCTCTTAAATTGATTGAAATGGGCTGTTTGCCTGGCAATGAAATTTCATTGGTACAAACCACACTATTTAACGGTCCTTTATTTTTAACAATTAACGAAAGTAACATCGCCATCAGAAAAGACACTGCTGAAAAAATTCAAATTGAAAAAGTTTTGTAATTCCATTTGGTAATGAGTGATGCACCCATACAAGTAGCTTTAATAGGAAATCCGAACACAGGAAAAACATCTTTGTTTAATCACTTAACAGGATTGAACCAAAAAGTGGGTAATTACCCTGGAATTACAGTAGATAAGAAAACGGGAACTTGCAAATTATCATCCACACAAAAAGCTACGATTTTAGATTTACCAGGAACGTATAGCTTAAATGCTTCTTCTGTTGACGAAAAAATCGCCATTGATATTCTCAATGATACAAGCAACGAAATGCATCCCGATGTTGCGATTGTGGTTGTCGATGTGGAGCAACTAAAGCGAAATCTACTGATTTTTACACAGGTAAAAGATTTAGAAATTCCTACCATTTTGGTCATTAATATGGCAGATCGCATGCAATTGAAAGGAATTTCAATGGATATTGAGCAATTGGAAGCGGATTTAAAGACAAAAGTAGTCGTTATCAGTTCCAAGCAAAAAACAGGAATTGACGATGTAAAAGAAGCTATTCTAAACTATAAGTCACTTACCACTGAACGTTGCATCTCCGAAGAAAAAATTAAACAAAATACCATAACCAATACTTCTTTGCTCACGTCACTGTCTGCTAGTGAATTGAAAAAAGTGCAGCATCGTGAAACCATTGTGCGTTATCAATTTATCAATGAAGTGTTGAAAAAATCGTACAAAGTAGATCGCTCCAAAGCTTCGGACACACAAGCAAAACTTGATCGAATTTTTACACATAAAATTTTCGGATACGTTATTTTCGGGCTTTTATTATTACTAATTTTTCAAGTAATTTTTGAGTGGAGTTCGGTTCCGATGGATTTGATTGACGGTGCTTTTGGCTCGCTTGCCGAATGGACAAAAGAAGTATTACCCAAAGGAATGCTGACCAATTTACTCGCCGACGGAATTATTACTGGTTTGGGTGGAATTGTTATTTTTATTCCACAAATCGCCTTTCTATTTCTTTTTATTTCCATTTTGGAAGAAAGTGGTTATATGAGTCGCGTTGTGTTTTTAATGGATAAAATCATGCGCCGATTTGGATTGAGCGGAAAAAGTATTGTACCATTAATTTCAGGAGCTGCCTGTGCCATTCCTGCTATTATGGCAACCCGAAATATTGAAAGTTGGAAAGAGCGTTTAATTACTATTTTGGTGACACCATTCATCACTTGTTCAGCGCGTTTGCCTGTGTATGCTATCTTAATTTCACTCATCATTCCGAACGAACGTGTATTTTGGTTTTTTAACTGGCAAGGCATTACCTTGATGCTTTTATACCTTATCGGATTTGCCATTGCGCTGATTTCCGCCTTTATATTACACAAAACCTTAAAAATTAAAAGCAAATCCTATTTTGTGGTGGAATTGCCAAAATACAAAGTACCGTTGGTAAAAAACGTAGCCTATACGGTGTTGGAAAAAACCAAAACATTTGTATTTGAAGCAGGAAAAATCATTTTAGCCATTTCCATAATTTTATGGGTGTTGGGTTCTGTTGGTGTAAACGATAACTTTAAAAACGCAGAAACTATTGTACAAGAAACCATTAAAAAAAATGGTTTTACGGAGATTCAAGAAATTGCGTTGGAAAATAAAATAGTTCGCTACACGGAAAGTGTACGTGAAGAAGCTGAAGCAGCAGGAAAAAAAGTAAGTGTGCAAGAAATGGATGCCGCTGTGGCGGAAAAAATACCTGAGCTGAAAGAAGCTATCATTGAAGACGAAATTGAAGGAATGCGCTTGGAAAATTCCATTCTCGGTGTTATTGGAAAAACCATAGAACCTGTCATACAACCATTGGGTTACGACTGGAAAATAGGCATTGCGCTAGTCAGTTCGTTTGCTGCACGTGAAGTATTTATAGGAACGCTGGCTACAATTTACAGCGTAGGAAGTGAAGGCGATGACGAAGCAGGAAATACCATCAAAGCGAAAATGCAAGCGGAAGTACACGCAGGTAGCGGCAAAAAAGTATTCACCTTTGCTTCTGGAATTTCGCTCTTATTGTTTTATGCGTTTGCGATGCAATGTATGAGTACGTTGGCGATTGTAAAACGAGAAACCAAAGGCTGGAAATGGCCAATGGTACAATTATTCTCCATGACGATTATTGCGTATGTAGCGGCGTTAATAGCCTATCAATTTTTAAAATAAACAAATGATTCAAAAAATACTTGTTGGCATCTTATTTTTAGCAGCGATAGCATTTATCGTGAAGAAGTTTTTTTGGAAAAAGAAAACCGCAAAAGCTTGCGGAGAAGACAATTGCGGTTGTTCGTAAATATTGTCCATTTAACTCTTAAAAATAATAGCTCAATCCAAAGAATAAATTTGTTGCACTTAAAGAAAGACCAAAATTATTAAAGTCCGTTTCTGTTCCTGTAGCTTCATCATCAACATTAGAAGAAGTATATCCTAAATCACCAAAAGTCAAAGTACAGCAGGGTTACACTTTTACTATGAAGCAATACCGATTAAATTTTTAAGTGCGAATTATCGTGAGGAAAATATAAGGTATAAAAAAAGAGAGTGTTAAGCCTCACTCTCTTTTCTTAACAAACAGTTGTTGTTAATTAATGTCTTTAGTTAAAAACAACTAAATGATTTCTAAAATTACTCAATACTAATGTACATTCTTTATCTATGATAATGTTTAATAATTAGGTTAATGTACATAGTTCATCGATAAATACGCCTTTTTATTCGACGAACGGTAATAGCCATTTTTTATAATGCTCTGAATATCAACCAGCTAACAAACATTAGTTTCTTGAAGGAAAGTTTTACTTTTTTTTTGAAAGAATCATAGCTTTTTCTCAATTTTCATGAGCATCACTTTGACGAGTTTCGTTTGCTTTTTTACTTTTTTCAATTCTACTTTGTGTATGCACTTTGATTTTAGTTCTTGCATCAAAAAAAGCTTCTGTAGTCTCCATTAATAACGCATATCCTTCTTCCAAATTTGAAGTAGCCTCTTTTACAATCCAGTGTGGTAAAAATTCCTTTTTTGTATATGTCGTGTAACCTTTTGCAGGATCAGCTATCCAAATAGAGTCTTTATCCATATTATAAACCACTACAAAATGATTTTCATCCCAATGCAACATGGCAGGATACGGCACTTCATCTAGTAATGTCTGGTAGTCAATTTTAACCGCTAAATTATTCAATCCTATGAGTTCAGCAGCATCCGCAATATTCCCCATAGAAGTTCCTTCGTACGGTTTCATTTGAGAAATAAGCGCCAACGTTTCAAAACTATAATCGCTCCCGAAAAAATCACTAATCATTTTTAAACAAGCAGGACCGCATTCTGATGCTGTTTTTTGTAAATACAAAGGAAACTCTGGCTCTTCCTTTTGAGCTGTTTTGCAAGCAGAAAACAGTAATAGTGCGCAAAGTAATTTCAGTGTAAATTTCATAGTAAACATTATTATCCTCGAAATAAGAAGAAATCATCTTTCATTTCTTCAATTTCTGTGTCTTTATTCGTGATAATATAATCGATGGCTTTTTCGGTAAAATCAGCACCTTTTTCAGTTAACGATATAATATTATTTGAGGAAACAGTAACCATATTATTCTTCTTTGCCAAATCGACAATGGATTGCGAGCGCAAACGTTGCCAATTGATGTGTTCGTTTAAATGTTTTACAT
This sequence comes from Kordia sp. TARA_039_SRF, assembly GCA_006383075.2. Lineage (GTDB taxonomy): Bacteria > Bacteroidota > Bacteroidia > Flavobacteriales > Flavobacteriaceae > Kordia. Next base: position 96,725 of record SMNH02000013.1, on the reverse strand, counting down.
GACGTTCACTTTCTTCAACATGATTTCGAATGTGCAATAAAAACACCAACAACATGATTTCTGTTTTTTGCTGTCGCACTTTGTAATATCCGTAAATCAATCCTCTTTTTGGCAAAATATAAATCAAAAATACAGTCATAACAATGACGATTCCCAAAATGTATACATAATCAACGAAAACGAATTTTGAAAATATATACGTGAGTTTGTCACTCAACTGAGAACCTTCAAAACTAACTCCATTCAAGATTGCTGTGTTGTAGTATTCATAAAAAATAATACCAATTCCCGCAATAATACTAACAACAATTGAAGTAATAATTGGTTCATACACCAATAAGAAAAGAATCGCTAAAACCGTCGTCATCGAACCTGAAATTGACGCATCTAAAATATGTGCCAACCAAAACCCTGCAATGGAAGCTACCACACCAAAGAAGCAAGAAAGTAGTAGCATTTTCTTTAAATCTTTGGTAAATAAATATGCGGTTGCAGCAGGTGCAATCATCAAAGCGACGACCAAAATGGGACCTACTGCATCAAAAGCACCAACAATCGTCACCGAAGAAACTGTCATTAATCCGTAATGCATGATTATTGGCGAAAATCCTAACGCAGCGGCTAATCCCGCATCAAACGTGCTTACTTTTAATTCTTTAAAAAAGGTAATTAATAAGGTTAAGGTTACCAACAAAATGATTCCAATTACCCAAATAGCTTTGGGACCTAAATTGACACACGAATCGGCAATACCTTCTTGACAATTAATCAATAACGGATCAAACGGTGCTAGACTCAAATCACCAACCATCACCGAATCAATGTCTAAATGAACATCATTGGCATTTTTTGAAATTAGAATGACACCAATACTGAACAACGCAGGAAATACGAGTCCGATAGCAGTATCTTCTTTGACCAAGCCTGTTTTTTGAATGAATTCGACCAAAATCACGGTGACGATTCCTGTCAACGCCGCTAAAAAAATGAGTAACGGAGACGATGTATCTTCCACAATAAAAAATCCAATCACAATTCCCAATAAAATAGAATGACTGATAGCATCACTGATGAGCGACATGCGACGCAATACCAAAAACGTTCCAGGAATGGCGCAGGCAATGGCAACGAGTGTTACTATAATTTGTATGGTGATTTGTGCGCTATTCATCTGGGTTTTCTGCTTGTTGATTGTATAAATTGGCAGCCGTCATAAAGCCTTTTTGCGTCATTGACCACTGTTGCCCATCGATTTCTACATAATTCAAATCGACGAGTTTTTGCAGAGAACGCTTCGAAAATCCTTGAAAACCATTTAAAATTTTAATGGCATGCGGATGTGAAATATTTTCGTGTGTTTTGGCAATTCCGTACATAAACGCCAACGTTTTTTGCATTTTGATGTCGTTTCTATTTTTTCGGAAGCGAATTTCTCTAAATAATAAACCTCTTTTGGGTGAAAATATAAATGAAAGCAATACAATTCCTGCGGCAACCAATACAATTACGGGACCTGTAGAAAGATTTCCAGAAACGCTACTGATTCCAGTACCTACAACTCCTGAGAATGCTCCGAAAATTGCTGCCAGAATGACCATTTTTCCTAAGCTATTCGTCCATTGTCGCGCTGCTGCTGCTGGCGCTAGCAATATGGCACTCATCAAAATAACGCCCACGGTTTGCAAACCTAATACGATTGTGATGACAATAAAAGTGGTGATTAAAATATCGATAAAACGCGTGTTGAAACCGAGCGTTTTGGTGTAATCTTCGTCAAAAAGTAAAATTTTAAATTCCTTCCAAAACACTAGTAAAATCAACAGGGCAATACCCGCAACAATCGCGATAAGCCAAACGTCTTTTTCTAACAATGTCGCTGCCTGCCCGAATAGATACGTGTCCAATCCAGCTTGACTGGCATTGGGTTGTTTTTGAATAAAGGTCAACAACAACATTCCAAATCCGAAAAATAACGACAAGGTCAAACCCAAAGCAGTGTCTGATTTTAAGTGTGTTTTTTTCGTGATGCTTCGTATCCAAAACGTTCCGATTAATCCACTAATTAATGCGCCTAATAGAAATAAATTACTGTCTTTAACACCTGTGATAAGAAACGCAATCGCGATTCCTGGTAATGCCGCGTGTGAAATGGCATCACCTAATAAACTTTGCTTTCGCAACACTGCAAAACTTCCCAACATACCGCAAATAGCTCCCAAAATGGCAGTTCCCAACATCACTATTCGTGCGGTGTAGTTTGAGAAAATAAGTTCTATGTATTCTTGAAAGTCGATGGTTATTTAGTTTAGAAAGTTATTCTTGCACACTTACTTTGTAATTGATTCCGTAAGTTTTGGTCAAATTGTCATCGTTGAAAATATCTTTTACGGGACCTGTCGCAATTTTTTTCACGTTGAGAAATGTTACCCAATCAAAATATTCGGGAACAGTTTGCAAATCGTGATGTACCACAACGACTGTTTTTCCAGCTTTACGAAGTTCTTTTAAAATATTGATAATGGCTTTTTCCGTAGTCGCATCCACACCTTGAAAGGGTTCGTCCATAAAGTAAATAGCCGCATTTTGCACCAAAGCTCTAGCTAAAAAAATTCGCTGTTGTTGTCCGCCCGAAAGCTGACTGATTTGCCGATTTTTAAAAGGCAACATTCCCACTTTTTCCAAAGCTTCTAGTGCCGCTTTCTTTTCTTTTTGTCCAGGTCGTTTTATCCAGCCGAGACTTCCGTAGGTTCCCATCATCACCACATCCAACGCTGTCGTTGGAAAATCCCAATCAACACTTCCTTTTTGCGGCACATACGCTACTAACGAACGTTGTTTTGCGTACGGTTTTCCAAAAACAGAAATTGTGCCTGCAATCGGTTTGATGATTCCCAAAATGGCTTTTATCAAGGTAGATTTTCCCGCGCCGTTTGGTCCTACAATACACATCAACACACCTTCCGGAATTGCCAAGTCAATATCCCAAAGTACAGGTTTGTAATTGTAAGCAACCGTAAGGTCATCTACTGTGATTGCGTATTTTTCTTCCATTTTTTTTCTAGGTGTTTGGTTTTGGGTGTTGGATTTTAGGTTTTCTTTGAAAAATCTCAATTCTCATAACTCACTACTATTTCAGCGCTTCCACAATCGTTTTTACATTGTATTTATACATTCCAATATACGTTCCTTCAACAGTTCCAGCATCGCCAAGTGCGTCTGAATATAAGGTTCCGCCAATCGCAACTTCATGTCCGCTCGCTTTTACAGAAGCTTGTAAGGCTTCAATGGTTCGTTTTGGCACAGAGCTTTCTACGAAAATCGCCTTTACATCGTTCTGTATAATAAATGTAGCTAATTTTTGTACATCCTGTACACCAGCTTCCGTCGCTGTTGACAATCCTTGCAAACCAACGACTTCAAAATTGTGTAATTTTCCAAAATAGTTAAACGCATCATGTGCTGTAACTAAAATTCGTTTTTCTACAGGTAATTCAGCGATTTTAACTGAAATTTCAGTAGCAAGCGCATCTAATTTTGCTAAATAGGCTTCTCCATTTTTTTCGAAAACTTCGGCATTTTTAGCATCTAGTTTTTTGAGTTCGTCAATAACAAATTGCGTTGCTTGTTTCCAGTAGCCAATGTGAAACCAAATATGCGGGTCGTAACTTGAAGCAAAATATTCTGAGCCAATCAAACCGTTTTTAGCAACAGCATTTGCCACGGCAATGGTTTTCTTTTGTTGCTTCTCCATTTTTTCAAAAATATCTCCCAGTTTTCCTTCCAAATGCAATCCGTTGTAAATAATTACGTCAGCATTAAAAAGTTTGCTCACATCGCCTTCACTAGCTTTGTATAAATGCGGATCCACGCCGCTTCCCATCAAGCCTTTTACGTCTACAACATCGCCACCAATATTTTTAACCATATCAGTAATCATCGTTGTTGTGGTAACGATTTGCAATTTTCCACTTTGCTTTTTGACTTCCGTCTTACAACTTGCTATTGTAAGCATGAAAAAAAGTATATATATGTATTTTTTCATTTTTTTATATTGATTAATTTCTTCAACGACAACAGATAACAGAACTACTACGCTTCTATACTCAGCTTCACATAAATATTATTCGCGATTTGTTGCGAAATCATAAACTCTTCTTTTTTGATGCGAATTTTCATGGAATTGTCAAACGGTTCTTTGTCTACCACTTTAATTTTTTTGCCTAATGCGATTCCTTGCTTGTCCAAATATTTTAAAAATGAGGAAGAAGAATCTTTTACACCGACAATAATTCCTTTGTCATTTTTGTTAAGCGTGATTAAAAGTTTGCCTAATTTGTTGGAAACATTTCCATCTTTATCAGGAATTGGATCACCATGCGGATCACGCTTTGGAAATCCTAAAAACGCATCCAACTCATTGATGAGTTTTTCAGATTTTATATGCTCCAATTGCTCAGCAACATCATGCACTTCATCCCATGTAAAATTGAGTTTTTCCACCAAAAAAACTTCCCACAAACGATGCTTTCTAATAATATTGGCAGCAACCAACGTTCCTTCCTCTGTCAATTCAGAGCCTTTGTAACGTTTGTAATGCACTAAGCCTTTTTCAGATAGTTTTTTAATCATATCTGTCACAGAAGAAGCTTTGGTATTCATGCGTTCTGCTATGGCATTCGTGCTAATTCCACCATCGTGAATATCGCCCAAATGATAGATGGCTTTTAGATAATTTTCTTCTGAAAGTGTCATCATAATTTTCTGCTTATCAGTGCAAATATACAATTTTTACTCATATGTAGTTTATTTTTTTAGATAAGACTAAAATTTAGTTATATATTTGCAAAAAAATTGTTTATATGAATCTTAAAATTTGTTACATAGTATTCTTATGTTCTTTTATAGGTTTATCTCAAAGCATTGAAATTAAAGGAACTATCACACACAAAAACACTCCTATTCCCTTTGTAAATGTCTATGTGAAGAATAAAAATAAAGGAACAATGACGGATGAAAATGGGCAATATTCTTTTAATGTACACAGTGCAACGTATACATTAGTTGTGCAATCCATCGGATATAAAACTATAGAGCGAAAAATTACGGTTGCAGACGAAAGCTTGACTATCAATTTTAATTTAGAAGAAGATCCGCTCGGATTGGATCAAGTGGTCGTGTCAGCAACTCGAACCGCTCTGAACCGACGAGAAGCGCCAGTTTTAGTCACCGTAACCAACGCTGAATCTTTGAAAAAAGTGCAAGCCACGACACTTTTTGAAGGCTTGAATTTTTAAAGCGTTGGCGGAATTGTTTAGCAAAACGGCGATTGAAGTCTGTGAAGGACAACAATACGATGTCGATTTTGAAACCCGAAACGATGTGACGATTCCTGAATATTTAAAAATGATTGAATATAAAACTGCAGTTTTGGTCGGAGCAGCGATGAAAATGGGCGCTATTATTGCGGAAACAAGTGAAAAGGATGCAGCAGCTATTTATGATTTCGGTCGTTATTTGGGAATAGCATTTCAGTTGCAAGATGATTACCTAGATGCGTATGGCAATCCAGAAACGTTTGGAAAGCAAGTCGGCGGTRWYMWYAWYKRRRRMWWAAWWMYMWATYWRTWTTTAAMWRYAYTTGAAAATAGGGTTCAACTCTAATTAAGAGCTAAACCCGTCTATATCATTTACACAAAATTTTGGACAGTGTCTTTTTATTTTTTGTTAAGTAACTTATTCTAATCGATTTCAATCAAAAATCAATTATCAATGCGTTTTCTATCATTTCGCGTTCTCCCTCCCAATCTCTAGAAATGTTAGTTTTAATGACTTTGCCAGGAATGCCTCCAATCATCGTATTTTCTGGTAAATTCGAAAAATCTTTTTTCAACACTGCATGTGAAGCAATCGTAGTAAAATTAGGTGTTTTGGTGTCTTTATAAACAGAAACTCTGTTGCCAAAGTAATTGTAATTTCCCAAATGTATAATCCCTTTCATTTCACTTTTCTCGCCAGTTTCGGTGTTCAACATCGCGTGAAAATTGGTGTCTATCAATTGTGATTCTGAACCGATACGCGCATATTCTCCAAATTTAATTTCTTTTGAACAAATGATTTTTCCGCGGGAACCTAACGAAGCCATATTTCCCATTTCACAATACGCACCGTCCATAATATTAAGAAAATAATCTTTCCCAAATTGACAATATCCTTTGAATGTTAAATGTCCGTTGATCGTGATTTCCGCAATACGCATGGAACGTTTGTTCATTTCATAATTCTGTCCGAAACCAATCATGCCACGTTTGATGCTTTTTGCATCAATCGTTACTTTTCCCTGCAAACTGTTGAATTTGACAGAACCGTAAAAAAACACAGGAAGTTTCCTAGCAATTGGCTTTGGGAACATCTTGTAATTGAAATAAATTGTTTTATACCAATTTACCGTTCGGGCAAATTTGAATCGCCTCCATTGCTTTCGTAACACCTTATATATTTTTTTCAATGGCATACTTATTTTTTTGAAAGCTTATTTTTTATCAATTGTTTGATGTTCATCTTTTTTTGTAATTGCGAATATGTAAAGATATAAGAAAGAAGCATTATCGCAATCATTCCGCCGTATTTCCAATAGCCATTTTCGATATATGTACACGCAAATCCAAGTCCGCTCAACAATATGCACAGTATAAATAGCTTGAAAAATGTAGATTGAAACTGCAATCCATACGCTAATTTGGTAATAATCAACAGACTTATAAAATGTATAACATAATACGCCAACACGCTAATTCCTAAACCTGTCAATCCGCCAAAATAATAGCCAACACAGTTCATCGTCAACATTAAAATAGAGAATGTTATGGAGGTTTTTACAAAGATTTTGGAATCGCCTTTTGCCAAAATTACATAGCCAACCGACCAAGAAACCGCCTTAAATGCCATGCCTAAAACGCCCCAAGAAATCAACCCAAGAATCACTAAAAATTCTTTTGAATATAAAATTTTCACCATCAACGGTGCCGCTACAAAAAACGTAGTAATGATGGGCGTAAGTAATAAAATAGCAATCGTCGCCTGATTTCTCACAGCAATTTGCACTTTAGCATTGTCGTTGTGAATGGCTGATAATCGTGGGAAATAATCTGTTCCCATCACGTTAAAAATCATGCCTACATACGCGTTGATGATTAAAAATCCTGCTGTGTAATAGCCAACTTCGTCCAATCCGCCTTCATAACGAATAAAAATTTGTAATAGATAGGTTGCTATTAATGTGACAATTCCCGTTATGCTCAATACCAAACCCAAGCGCAGCATACTTTTTCCTTCCGTATACGCCTGTTTGATTCCCAATGAAATTCGCTGAATTTTAAGTGTATTTTCGAAATACCAGAAAAAACCAAAAATCACAATCGCAGTAATAATAATTGTGGGCACAATGGCTTCCAAACCATAAATGTAATACAGTGGAATTGAAACGAGCAATCCGACCGTGCTTCCCAACACATTGGCAACCGCTAACTTTTTTAAGGCTTGTGTTCCTTGTAGAATCGCGATTTTTCCATTGGTCAACTGCATAAAGAAAATTGCCAACGCCAGCCAAATAAATTCAAACGTATAATCTGTATTTCCAAACGTAAGTTTGCTCAACAATGCTGAACATACAATCGTAAAAATTGCGCCGATTATCGCAGTAATGGTGATGAATTTTTGCAAAATACTCACCGTTTGCGTAATAGCTTTTTCATCTTTGGAAACGTGTACATGCGCCAATTCTTTCACAGCACTCGTATCCAATCCAAGTTTGGCAATTTCGCTTACTACTTGAATCGTACTGTTAAACAAGCCAATAATTCCCATTCCGACTCCGCCAAGTAAAATCGCAACAATTTTTACACGAATGATAGAAATCAATATCTTAAAAACCTGAACGCCACCAAATAATGACGTAGCTTTTAAAATATGCGTGTATGAAAATTGTGGATTGTTTGCCATAAAAATTATGGAAATTATGTTTGGTTGGTGTATGAATTGAGCACAGAAATAATCGTATCAACTTCTGCGGCTTCTAATACAGGATTGATGGGTAAACTCAGACATTCGTCATGAATTTTCTCCGTGATGGGAAAATGCAAATGATTCCATTCTTTGTAAGCCTCTTGTTTGTGTGGCGGAATTTCATAATGAATCAACGTGCCAATTCCGTTTTCTTTGAGATACTCTTGAAGTTTCTGTCTATTTTTTGTGCGAATGACAAATTGGTGAAATACATGTGAAGCCTCGTTTTGATACTTTGGCAAGATAATTTCTGTATTTATGATTTCGCTTAGATATCGCTTTGCAATGCTTTTTCTTGCGTCATTATCAGCGTCTAACTGTTGTAATTTTATACGAAGAAATGCAGCCTGAATTTCATCCAAACGATAATTTCCACCTTTATACTGATTGACATATTTTGACGAACTTCCATAATTACGCAACTTCCTGATAAGTTCCCCTAATTCAGCATCGTTTGTCGTAACGGCACCAGCTTCTCCCAAAGCTCCTAAATTTTTTGTGGGATAGAAACTAAATCCCGCTGCATCACTTAGATTTCCTGCTTTTTTACCTTCCGAATTTTTCGCGCCATGTGCTTGTGCTGCATCTTCCATGACGAGTAAATTCTGTTTTTTCGCTAGGGTGTGAATCACTTCCATTTCGGTCAATTGTCCGTACAAATGCACCACTAAAATAGCGCGTGTTTTCCATGAAATAGCTGCTTCTATTTCAGAAACATCCATATTAAATGTATCCATATTTGGTTCAACCAACACAGGTTTCAATCCCGCTTTAGTGATTCCTAAAATCGTGGCAATATACGTATTTGCAGGAACGATGATTTCGTCACCTTCTTGCAGTTTTCCCATGATTTTATATGCTTCCAGAATCAACGTGAGCGCATCCAATCCGTTGCTGACACCAATGCAATGTTTTGTTCCGCAATAGTTAGCAAAAGCTTCTTCAAACTGACGTACATTTTCGCCCAACACGTAATAACCCGAATCCAAAAACTGTTGAAAAGCAGCTTGAAATTCCGTTTCAAATCGCGCATTGAGTTTATGTAAGTCCAAAAATGGTATCATATAAAAATCGTGTCAAGTTTGTGATGATGTTGTACGTCAATTTCGTAAAAATCTTGTGTCATGGTGCGTGCACCAAAACCTTCCTTCCAATAGTGCAAACCTTCATTGATATTTTTCCCTTGATTTTCGTTTGAAATGCCAAAATCAAAGTACATTTTGTCTTGAAAAACGTCATTCAGCAAATGTACATGTAAAAAGTCCAGACTTCCCAAACTGTTTTTGTCTTCGTTTCCAGAAATGTATTGTGAATGTGCTACATGTTCCGTTTCAAAAATGGTGGTTCCTGCGACGATTTCATCATCATGATACACATTAAATTGTCGAATATTTTTCGGAAAATGTTTTTTTAGCTGCTGAATTTCCGCCAAGGTATGCACAGGTTTTGCATCGTGTTTTTGGTGTAAGTTCGGAATTAAAATTTGATTCCAAAAGGCATCAAAAGTATCTTCTTCTTTGATGACCAACTTATGTTTGAGCGCGCGTTTATTTCCCGCGATTCTGTCTTTCGACACTTTAGGTCGGTGTTTCATATTGACTACTGAAAGTGTATCTCTGCGTGTCAATTTTGCTTCTAAAATAAACAACAAATACTGCAACTCGTCTGTCGGAAACGGACTGTACATCGACGGTAACAATTTAATGTGCAACTTTTCGATGCTGTTTTCATGCAGATATTCCAATATCAATTTTAAACATTCAGCAACATCGCGAAGCTTTAGATTTTCATCAAACAGCAATCCACCGTAGGTCAAACCCGAATGTGAATACACCTGATTTTCCCGTTGATTTGCAGGAAATAGCGCTACTAACTTCTCTTTTTTGTAAAGTAGCAGTGAATGGTCTTTGAAACGCGCTTTGTGATAGTCCATAAAATCGCGATAGAACAAAAACGTACTATTTTTTGCCTTTGAAACAAACTCGTCCCAAAGCGATTTAGAGGCATCTGTATATTTGGTTAGTGTGTAAATAAGGGTTTGGTTTAGAAAAAGTGAATTTACTAATTTTAATGTGAGTTTGGTAGAAGATATTTGAAAAATACCGTTTTATAAGTGAACTTACTGCAAATTGTAATTTTCAACTGTAATTTTATGTATATTTACGTATTCAACTTTTTATTAAAATGAGCGCCTTAGAATTACGTAATAAAATCATTCAATTGTTAAGTACTGATAATGAAAGTTACTTACAAACTGTGCTTGAGTTTGCTAAAAGGAAAAAATCAGAAACTTCAGATACTATTGTTGCTCACACTGTAGAAGGCAAACCGCTTACCAAATCGATGTATATTGAAGAAGTTAAAACTGCTGAAAAATCTGTAAAAGCTGGAAACTTTACTACTGTTGAAGACTTAGAGAAAGAAGCTGAAAACTGGTAAATGTCTACTACAAAAATTGTCATAATTTGGTCTGACGCGGCTAAAGCAGATTTAAAATTTCTACACGAAAGAATACTTTTTAAAACAAAATCTCTAGCAAATTCCAATAATGTAAAAAGAGATATTATTGAAGCTAGTAAGAAAATCACATTCTTAGAACAATATCAAGTAGATGAGTTTTTAGGCGACCCGTACAGAAGAATAATTGTTAGACATTTTAAGATTATTTATGTGCCGTTAAACGAAAGCACTATAAGTATTTTAAAGATTTTTGACACGTATCAAAGTCCTGAAAAATTAAAAAAATAGGACAACTCTTTTTTCATTTTGCTACTCAACCTTCTCAAAAACCACATTGCCATCAGCATCAATATACTTGTAGACTTCACCTAAAATTCCTTCTGTAATTCGGGAATAACTCGCGTCTTCTTGGAAGTTTTCTAGCAATTTTTCATTGTCGCCCAAATAGGCAAAAATGGTGCGAAAGAGATTGACAGGCGTTTTGAGTTTTTCATCATAACTTGGAATTTCTCCGTTTGGCCATTTGATTGCCAACGCCGCCGTGAATGCTGAATACACCAGTTTTTTGTCTGTTTGTTTTTGGAAAAGTTGTTTAGTGTAATCAAATCCTACGTAGCCGCCGTGATCTGCAGCAATAATTATCAAGCTATTGGGATCGTTTTTTGTGATGATTTGCGTGATTTCTTTCAACCATTCGTTCGCTAATTTCACTTGCGTGAGATAGTTTTCACGTTCCGTTTCTTTTCCTTTGGTAGCACTTTTAAATGTCGTGATGTGACCTGGCAAAATTTTTTCAATAAAGTAAAAACTACGTTTTCCTTGCTGTTTTTTAATGGTTTCCGTTAATGGTTTCAGCAGTTTTTTTGGATTGTTAAACGCACCAATGCCAAACCAAGGAACTTCGCTCATGTCAATGTTGCAATAATCGTATTTGATGGCTGGACGATTCAATAATAAATACGGATTTTCCATAAAGAGAAACGTCTCGTAGTTGTTGTTTTTTAAGGTTTGAATGACAGGATTATCGCCCAAAATCACTTCTCGCGCGCCTGCCAATTGTCTGCCTTTGTAATGATGCTGCATCGCGAACATGGAACTGTTCGACAATACTGTTGAGGTGTAATTGCTTCGAAAATTTTTATATAATTTGAATCCGTTGTCTTGCAAGTACAATTCAAATTCGTCGTTTTGGAAGTTGTAAGGTTCCGTTGCTAATTCGGTAAAATTCGCGTAGCCATCTGGTTGAATGACGTAAATGTTTGGAAATGTTTTGAAGTTGGTTTGTACGACTTCTTCTGGAAATTTTCGCCATTCGTTGCTGTCAAATACAGCTTCGTAGAGTGTTGGCAGTAAGGTAATAAACGCCACAAACGCCATGATGAATTGCAATACGATGATTTTTTTGTAGTGTTTTCTTAGCAAAATCGCGAGTAATGCGCAAATGATGACAGCTCCGAGAATGATTTTTTTATGCTGAAAACCGTGCATTCTTCCCACAAAATAAAATCCAAAAAACATCGCATTTAAAACGGGCAATACAAACGGTTTGAACTTTTGCAGAAACGAAAGTCGCTTTGTCAATTCCCACGAAAGTGTAAAAACAATAATAGGAATTACCAAATAGGCTACCGAAATTACAAAAAATTGAAACCACGAATTAACCAACATAAAGTTAGACGCAAACACATATATAAACGCATACAAACCTGCTGCAATCGCGAATGTGATTGGATATTCTTTAGCGCTAGCTACAAATTTTTCTATGTTTTTTCTGAGATTCAATTTGTTATTTTTTCTTGAAAAGGAACAACACGCGTTCGGAATCGGGAATTTCCTTTTTGTCAATTAATTGAAAGTGTTCCGAATAGGTGTTTTCAAAGTTTTCTACATTGTAATGCCCAAACTGATGTTTGAATTCGGCTTTTGCATTCAGCAATCGCGTAGCGTACGAATCTGCTCGTTTTGGGAATTCGATGATGAGGTTTTCGGAAAAAGAAGCAAAAAACGCTGCTGAGTTTTCAAAAGGCACATTTCCCGTTAAGGATAGATGATGAATCAATGCCAACGCTAAGGTTACATCGGGCTTCAACTTCTGTACTCGCTCCACAAACGAAGAACGCTCGGTGTTTTGAAAACCAATAGCTGCCGACGGATTGAGCAAATCAATTACAAACGGAATCATGTTTGTTTCTTTGTTTTTTTTGACCAAGTAATGATTGTGATCTACTGCATTGTTGTCAATATCACCAACCAAAGCGAGTTCGATATCGCTTGAAATTTGACGCACAAACGTTCCGTCATTTCCACCAACATCAATGACAGTTTTTACTTTTATTTCTGCAATCCAATCGTTGATGATGCTAGATTTTTGCTGAAAAGCTGCTTCCGAATAGTTTGTTTTTTGGTAGTAATTTCCCCATTCCGATTGCTCTTTGAGTTGTAACTTTTTGATGTAATTGTACAAGCTGTCAATAATGTTAAACAATCCTTTTTTGGAGAGTGAAGCTTGTTTACGTTCCTGTACATCTTCTTCCTGATGCTTGTTTTCATATTTCGCCAACAAGTGAATGTTGGTATACAAAAACGGATTCAACTTCGTTTTTCCAGGCAATAACGAAGCAATGAGTTTTAGCGGAATTCCATCAATGAAATTCGACATGGTTTTTAAGAATTCTGCGCCGTGATATTTGGCAATGACCAACGGACCTAAAAAGTGCGTGATGAATTGTTTGTACGCACGCCAAGGTGTGTTTTCTGTGTAAAAATCGAGCGAAAGCGTATCTATAAAAATAGCGCTTCCATTGTGAAAAGCGATGTTATACGCGGTTGCATCTTTGAGTGAAAAGTTGTGTTGCAATGCATATTTCTGCAATTTTAGCGTGTGCAGTGCAGCTTCTTTATATTGCTGAAAACTCCATTCGTATGGATAGGTAAAAAACGGAATTTGCTCAGGCTGAATGTAAATATGAGTTTCCGATTTCTCAATTTCTTCATGCGGAATTAATAGCTTGTGTTGAAATGCTTTTTGAAAGAATTCAGAGCTTTTTAGCGCATCGTATTGTGAGAAATAGCTTGGAAATATGACACGTTTTACAATTCCATTGTCTACAAAAATATGTCCGCTCGGATCGCGATAGGAAGAAGCGTGTCGTGAATTATTTGTCATCTTTCGATGCATTTTCGAGCGTAGAATCGTCTATATCAATGTCATCAAAAACTTCTTCGGAAGTGTCTTTTTGCAAACCAAGTAGCGTTCTAATTTTGTATTTGATGCTTTTGTAAAACAACAAAACTCCCGCAGCAACCGCCACTGCTGCCTGCGCAATCATAGCGCCAATACCCGCGTCGAAATAAAGAAACTGCATAGTTTGATTTTTGGTAAAGATAGAAAATTTTACATTTTACCAACAATTCGATAACATTATTTCAGTCGCTACGCTTTGGAACGCGTCAAATGATACATATTGATGCCAAAAATCGCCAAATTGGTAATGATTATCGGCAAACCCACACGCAATGTTGGCATTAAATAACCGTATACTACGAAGAGTAAACAGCCAATTCCGTTAATTGTACGCAAGTTTTTTAAGTCTTTCATGGTGAATGAAATTAATACTGCCAATGACGCTAAATATCCTATCAATTCTGTTCCTGTGATTCCGAAGATGTCCATTTTTTTGTTTTTTGTTTTTTGTTATTCGTCTTTTGTTGTTTGTTCTTTGTTGATTCGTCAATTTGTTAATTTGTCTTTACTCTCATCCGCACTTTATACGAAATCTCCTTTTGATGTTCTTTATCTATTTAGAAAATAGTTTAAAAACTCTACTAATCCCTAATTCCAAATCAACTAATGCCTTTTTATTTTACATATTGATTACTGCACTTTGTTCAGAATGACGTTTCATAATTTTCTCGATACAACGAATCACAGATTCGCCACTCGAAATGACGTTTTAAATAGCACTAATACTTAATCTACTAATGCCTTCTAACTTCACACATAGATTCCTGCCTATGCAGGAATGACATTGGAAACATCTCAATTCTCAATACTCACATCTCAATACTAATAAAAAAGTTCCACTACTTGCGCAATGGAACCTTTTTGTTACTTATTTTTTGATGCTACTAGATGGTTTTGTTGCGCTTTCTTTCTACTTCCGTGAGATAGATTTTTCGCAGTCGTAGATGATTTGGTGTTACTTCTACGTATTCATCTTTTTGAATGTATTCTAATGCTTCTTCTAGTGAAAATTTAATCGCAGGAACAATTTTTGCTTTGTCATCTGCTCCGGCAGAACGTACATTCGACAACTTTTTAGTTTTGGTTACATTCACCGTCATGTCATCGCCGCGAGAGTTTTCACCAATTACTTGACCTTCATAGATTTCTTCTCCTGGATCTACAAAGAACTTTCCACGATCTTGCAACTTGTCAATCGAATATGGAATGGCTGTTCCTTTTTCCATAGATACTAACGAACCGTTTTGACGCTCAGGAATTCCTCCACGAACTGGTTGGTATTCCTTAAATCTGTGTGCCATAATCGCTTCTCCAGCAGTTGCCGTTAACAATTGATTACGCAATCCGATAATTCCACGAGACGGAATTAAGAATTCACAAATCATACGCTCGCCTTTGGCTTCCATGCTTAGCAAATCTCCTTTACGAAGTGTTACCATTTCTACTGCTTTTCCAGAAACATGCTCTGGTAAGTCAATAGTTAATTCTTCAATTGGCTCACATTTTACACCGTCAATTTCTTTGATGATTACTTGTGGTTGTCCAATTTGCAATTCGTAGCCTTCTCTACGCATGGTTTCAATCAATACGGATAAGTGTAAAACTCCACGACCAAAAACTAAGAATTTATCCGCACTATCCGTTTCCTGAACACGCAGTGCTAAGTTTTTCTCTAATTCTTTCGTCAAACGGTCTTTGATGTGACGTGATGTTACGAATTTTCCATCTTTCCCAAAGAATGGCGAATCGTTAATAGTGAATAACATGCTCATCGTTGGTTCGTCGATGGCGATGGTTTTCAAGCCTTCTGGATTTTCCAAATCGGCAATCGTATCACCAATTTCAAAACCTTCCAAACCTACAATCGCACAAATATCACCTACTTGAATTTCAGATACTTTTTTACGACCTAAACCTTCAAACGTATGCAATTCTTTGATTCTTGATTTTATAATTGATTTATCACGCTTTACCAACGAAACCTGCATTCCTTCTTTCAAAGTTCCACGTTGTAAACGTCCAATCGCGATTCGTCCAGTAAATGATGAATAGTCTAACGAGGTAATCAACATTTGCGTACTTCCTTCTTCAAATTCTGGTGTTGGAATGTGCTCCATGACCATATCTAAAAGTGGCTCAATAGAATCTGTTGGTTTTTGCCAATCGTCCGACATCCAGTTTTGCTTTGCAGAACCGTACACTACTGGGAAATCTAACTGCCATTCTTCCGCACCCAATTCAAACATTAAATCAAATACTTTTTCGTACACTTCATCTGGCGTACAGTTTTCTTTATCCACTTTGTTAACAACCACGCATGGTTTCAATCCTAAGTCAATTGCTTTTTGTAATACAAATCGCGTTTGTGGCATTGGTCCTTCAAAGGCATCTACTAACAGTAAAACACCATCTGCCATGTTGAGTACACGTTCTACTTCTCCACCAAAATCGGCGTGACCAGGCGTGTCAATGATATTAATTTTCGTTCCTTTATAGGTAACCGAAACGTTTTTTGAAGTAATCGTAATTCCGCGCTCACGCTCCAAATCGTTGTTATCCAAGATTAAATCTCCTGTATTTTCATTTTCACGAAAAAGCTGACAGTGATACATAATTTTATCAACCAACGTCGTTTTTCCGTGGTCAACGTGCGCAATTATTGCAATATTTTTTATTGAAGTCATTTCTTAGCCTCTATTTTAAGCGTGCAAAAGTAGCGTTTATTTGCTAGACAAAAGAATTTTATTTCCTTTTTAGGTTAAATTACTGTTAATTAATGATTTAAACTACTATCTTTTGATGTTTTGTTTCTTGCGTTTTATCATTTTTTTTAGGGTAACCATGAGCTTATTTGTAACATTTTTGCTACACAGTCGTCTTTACTTATGGTAACCAACGTAAATATGCACAATTTTATCGTGTTTTTATTTTAAAACCTACAGATATTGTTAAATTTGCATTCCTCCACCGATTAATAATAAATATTGTAAACCTTAAAGACTTCATTTAGTATGAAAAAAATCTTATTCCTATTCACAATCGCCTTATTGGTTATTAGTTGTGGAAAGAAAAATTCTGAATCATCTTACATCCCTAAAGATGCTGTCGGAGTAATGTATGTAAATTTGGGATCGTTAGCTGAGAAAAGTCAAAATGTTGATTTTAAAGACTTATACATCAGCCAAATGATAGAGCAGTCGGCTCCTCGTAAAATGAAAGCATTTTTAGAAGAGCAAATGACCGCAGAAAATATTAACGCTGCTTTCCGTAAAGAATTTTTATTAGGCTTTATGGTAGCTGAAGGTAGAGCTGGTTATGGAGGATTAATTATCCCTATTAAAGATGCTGCTTCTTTTGAAAAAATGATAATGCCTATGTTACAAGATTTACCACGCGCTGAAAAGCAAGAAAACGTTGGTAAAAACGACGCATTTACTGTGTATGCTAGCAGAGATATGGCAATTGGTTGGAACGAAAACACTGCTTTAGTTGTTGCAGGTTCAAGATATCCTGATCAAGATTTGATTGATTTGACAAAGATGGAAGCTTCAGAAAACATCTATGCTACTAACTACTACAAAAGCTTCTTTGACACTAGCATGGACATGGGAATGCACATTTCTTCTACGCCATTAAAAGAAATTGGTGATGCAATGGCATCTATGTACACAGGAAAAAATAGCATCGAACTAGGAGACAACAATTTTGCTTATTATGGAAGCTTTGAAGATGATCGCATCTTGACAAAAGCAACATTAAAGCTGAATAAAGATATTAAATCATTAACAGGCTATGAGTCATGGGCTGCTAAAGGCTATGAATCTGATTTATTGAATGTGTTGCCAAGCAATCCTTCTATGGTATTTAAAGTTTCATTAGATCCTACTGCTTTGTATAAGCATTTTGAGAGTTTGCAAGACAATGAACTTATTCCACAAATGGTTCGTTCAGGATTAAAAACGAATCTGCAAAGAGCTAACAAGGAAATGAAACGCGAAATTGGCATGACCATGGAAGATATTGCAGGTATTTTTGATGGCTCTATGATGGTCGCTGTAACCGAAGGAACGACAAAGAAAGATAGTATTCGCGATTATTATGGTGATAACGAATACAAAGTTTTTGAGTCTAAAATACCGTATGTGTATGGTGCTGTTGCCATTGAAGACATGGAAAAGTTTGAAACGCTTGTCAACACTGCAATGAAGATGAAAAGACCTGAAAACACAAAAGGAAAAAATTACTACGAACTTGATGACAATGTGTTTGTGATGTTGAAAGACAATTTATTGTTTATCACGAACGACGAAAATAAAGCTGACGAAGTATACAAGAATGGTAAATTAGCTACGAACTTATCTAGTTTTGAGCACAAATCTAAATTAGACAATTCAGTTTACATGTATATTTCAGAAAATGCTTTTAAAATGTATTCTGAAGCTTTAACTAGTATGAATCCGTATGCTTCTATGTACGGCAGTAACAATGCAGATGTTACTACTGAAAAGTATAATGAGTTTTTCGGAGAATCGCACATGATTATGAATGCTGATGGTATGGAAGCATTTACATATACAAAAGGTGATGGCAACTCACTTGAGCGTGTTATCAAGTATATGGATGCTACCATGAAAGAAACAATGGACATGATGTCTCGTTACTAAAAAATAGTCAGTTTACTAAGCGTGACTATACACATACAAGAAATATACCCAACATACTTTACTCCTGCTTCTTCTGAAGTTTGGAGTAAAGTTTTTTATTTGGAAGCTGGTAAAACCTACTTGGTTAAAGCCGCTTCAGGAAGTGGGAAAAGTTCCTTCTTTAATTTTTTATACGGTTTAAATAATAAGTTTACAGGTACTATTCTGTTTGATGAAAAAGATATTGCAAGCTTTTCTGAAACGGAATGGACACAACTTCGCCGTCAAAAAATCTCTATTGTTTTTCAAGGATTGCGATTGTTTCCTGAATTGACCGCCATGGAGAATATCCAGCTAAAGAATCAATTGACAAACCATAAAACGGAAGCTGAAATTAGAAGCTATTTAGAACGTTTAGACGTTGGACATTTGGCAGATAAAAAAGCTGAAACGTTATCCTATGGGCAACAACAGCGTGTTGCTATTGTAAGAGCACTTTGTCAGCCTTTTGAATTGTTGCTACTAGATGAACCGTTTAGTCATATTGATGATGTGCAAATTGACAATGCAACCCAACTTATTTTAGACGAAATAACTGCTAGAAATGCAACTTTGGTAATTGCTAGTTTGGGAAATTCCTATAATATTGACTACTCAAAAACGTTGCTGCTGTGATTAAAGAGTTACTTCATAAACAAATCCATTTTTCGCAATTGCTCTTTTTTGCGTTGACTTCTAGTTTGGGATTGGGAATTTTGTTAGTGGTTTTTCAACTTTTTATAGACACACAATCACTTTTTGGCTCATCGAGTGATTTGTTGAGCAATCAAACTGTGATTATTTCCAAACAATTAGGTCGCGATAATGCGTTTACGAAAGAAGAAATAGAAACACTCAAACAACAAGAATTTGTCAAAAAAGTAGGCGGTTTTACCAACGGAACGTACCGAGTAAAAGGAAGCGTTTCTATTATGGGAATGAGTAGTATTTCAACCGATATGTTTCTGGAAGCCGTTTCTGACCGTTTTATTGATGTTGATGACGAAAACTGGAACTGGTCGCCTTCATCAAGAGAAGTTCCGATTATCATTCCAAAAAATTATATTGATTTATACAATTACGGCTTTGCGCCTGGCGCAGGTTTGCCACAAATTGATCAAAATTTAATTCGTAAAATTCCCATTGAGTTGAATTTAATCGGCACTTCCAAAAGAGAAGTATACGATGCGTATATTTTAGCGACTTCTGAAAAAATCAACACGATTTTAGTACCTGAAACTTTTCTGAACTACACCAATCAATTGTTGAGTCCAGACAAAGAAGTGCGCATATCGCGTATCATTATGGAAGTGGTAAATCCGTCAGATCCTAAATTGTTAGATTTTTTAGCCAAAAACAAGTATCAATACTTTCAAAGTGAGCTTTTAAGTTCGCGCATTAGTTACTTTTTGCAATTGGTGTTATCAATCGTGTTAGGAATTGGAATTTTAATTACCATTTTATCCATCACACTCGTTGTTACCAATATCAATCTGCTAATTTTAAAGAACAAACAAACCATTTGCCAATTGCACTTTTTAGGCTTTTCGCGAAAGCAAATTGCCAATGTGTATTTAGCTATTTCCTATAGAATTTTAGCTGTTTCAATCATAATCGCGTTGGTACTTACTGTAATTTGTAAATTTGCCTTTGTGCCATTTTTTGAGAATTTAGGCGTACAAACAAGTACGTTTTCGTTAGTTTATGTAGGTGTTGCTGCGATTCTTTTATTTGTCATTCTTGCGATATATTATACCAAACACACGCATAAAAAAATAAAGCAGATGACGGCTGTCAATACAAGCTTACTTACTACTGAAATTTAGTGTATCTTTGCAGAAAATTTACAATTTATGCAACTCAGTTCTATTCCTAAGATTAAACATACTACCGCAGATAATTTCTTTTTACTCTCAGGTCCGTGCGCCATTGAAAGCGAAGACATGGCATTGCGCATTGCGGAAAAAGTTGTCGCAATTACGGACAAACTCGAAATTCCGTATGTGTTTAAAGGAAGCTTTAAGAAAGCTAATCGTAGTCGTATTGATAGTTTTACTGGTATTGGAGACGAAAAGGCGTTAGCGATTCTTAAAAAGGTTTCTGAGACCTTTGACGTGCCAACAATCACTGACATTCACGAAGTTTCGGATGCTGACAAAGCCGCGCAGTATGTTGATGTGTTGCAAATTCCAGCATTTTTAGTTCGCCAAACAGATTTGGTTGTAGCGGCTGCTAAAACAGGAAAAGTGGTCAATTTGAAAAAAGGGCAATTTATGAGTCCTGAAAGTATGAAACATGCTGTGAAAAAGGTACACGATTCAGGAAATGAAAACGCTTGGATTACCGATCGCGGAACGATGTTTGGCTATCAAGATATGATTGTAGATTTTCGTGGTATTCCAACAATGAAACAATTTGCGCCTACGGTTTTAGACGTAACGCATTCGCTTCAACAACCGAATCAGTCCAGTGGTGTTACAGGCGGAAGACCTGATATGATTGAAACTATTGCGCGTGCAGGTGTTGTGAATAATGTGGACGGATTATTTATTGAAACACATTTTGATCCAGCAAATGCCAAAAGTGATGGTGCTAACATGCTGCATTTAGACCATTTGGAAAAATTATTAAGCAATTTGGTAAAGATTCGCAAAACGATTAAAGCGTTGTAGATTTTTCTAGATTGTTAGACCGTTAGATTTTTAGATGCTTTTAGATACTAAATTGTGTCACATTGAGCGCAGTCGAAATGTAGACTTGTTAGACATCTCAATTCTCAATACTAATATCTCATCAATACTATAGCACCTCAATACAAACTCGCCGCTTCTTTGAGGACGTCGAAGAAAATTTTGGAGTTGATGTGTGTGACATCTTTGTATCGCAATGACGCCATTTGCTTTCGATTTTTAGTCACTAAGTGTGACGTATGCACTGTAATTTCGCCACCTTTTACCAAACCTACATCTACAAATTTCTTTTTATGACTCGCGTTGAGGTAACAAAAGGGTTTGCCTTTGTAGTAGTAAAATGGAATTTTGTATTTGTATTTCAATTCGGCTGTCGGTACTATATGTGTTATCAACACTTGCAATTCTAGCAAAATAGATTTGTACGGCTCTGGTTGTTGTAAAATATAATTTTCTGCGGGATTCATGATACAACACTAAGATAAAACATATTTTATTTTTTCCACAAAAAAAAAGAGTTTACACAAGGTAAACTCTTTCATAAAATTAACATCGTTTTCTTCAAAATGTTAACAGCGTCTAGTTTCTAGACATCCTTCTTTAGTGTCATTCCCGTTATAACAATAATCAGTGTTACCATTTGCGGTTGTTGTAGGTCGTGTACATTCACCGCCCGTACAAGAGATACACGTTTGTTGTCCGTCTCTTGTTTGGCAATCAGCTAGGGTTACACAAGTAACACGACTTACAGAAATTGGAATCGTATCAACGTTTACAAGTGATCTTCCCATGATATTATTCATGGCTTTAAAGGATACAATAGTCGTTTTTTGGAATTGAAATTTGGAGATAATCTGTTTTTTCTTCATAAATCATTTGGTTTCATAAGTTATATTCAAATATAAATCCGAAGTATATTTTTTTTAAAAAAAATAACTAGAAATTCATAAATCACGAGTATAAAAAACATTATTCAACATTCTGACTATCAAGCTTTTTTATGTAATACGAAGGGTATAACCCTGTTTTGTTTTTAAATGCTCTCGAAAATGATTCTGAACGATTAAAACCGATGTCTCTAGCAATAGAATCTATGGTGTAAGAACGGAATTTTTTGTCTTCTTTTAAACGTCTAATGGCATAATTCACCCGTAAATCTGTAATATATGCTGTAAATGATTTTCCTTTATGCGCATTGACCAATTTTGACAAATAGGAAGTGTTGGTTTTTAGTTTTTTTGCAACATCGTTTAAGCTACTGTTCTTACTTAAATACAGCTCTTTATCTTCAAAATTTTGGAGTTTCTTTAAAAGTTTGGCTTTTGTTTCGTCAATAATTTCAACTTCTTTGCTTGTTGTTTCATCTTGAACAAGTTCATCAATCACTATTTTCTCTTCTTTCGCTTTTTTTACAGCTTCTTCTTTAGCCAAGAGTACCTTTTCTTTTTCAATTTCCAACGATTGTAAAAGCGATTTAAATTTTTGTTGATTTTGTTTTTCACGATTTTTATAGAAATAAAGCAATCCAATAAAGGTTAAAAAACCTAGAAATATACTTACCCATAAAGTAACTTTTGTTTGTTTGGTATCTTTTTCTGCTTGATTCAGTTCTTTCTTTAAAGATTGCAAATCATACTTTTTAATAATATCAACACTAATATTTCCTTGGCGCTTATCGTTCTTTTTGTAAGCTTCATTGGCTTTTTCATAGTATTTTAAGCTATTTTTTATATCACCAACTTCTTTGTATGATTTTGCCAGTAACGCATAGGTCTCTTCTAATTTTATAAAATCGAGTTTATTATGTTGCATTAATGAGTCTGCCTTGTGCAACACTTTAATAGCATCTATATAATTTTCTTCATCATAAAACACTTCTCCTTTTTCAAAATAAATAAGTGGGATTTCTTGTGTAACAGATTTGATTTCCTCTGCAATTAACAAAGACTGATTCAATAGTTTATGAGCTATTTGGTAATTTTTGTGTAGCTTTTCAATAGTTCCCAAAAATGAAAGACCGTAAAATTCATATTCTTTATTTCCATGACTTCGACTTAGCTTTATTGCTTTATTACAGTAAGTTCTAGCTTTTTCATAATTTTCAACCTTTATATGACCTTTTATTAATGCAACATATACTTTTATTTTTAAATTAATAAGTGTTCCTGCTGTCCCCTTATCTATGACAAGTAATATTTTATTTAGAAGCTCTATAGCTCCGAGACTGTCATTTGTTTCAAGCTTTATTAATGCCAGATTTAAAGAAATAGCTAGTTCTCGTTTAATATTTTTACTTTCTTTCGCTAATTCTAAAGCTTCTAAATTGAATTCCATAGACTCTTTATAGTTTCCAAATTTGAAGTAAAAATTTCCTTTATTAATCAATGAAGACAAAATCAAATCCTCATTTTTTAATTGTACTGCTATTTCGTATAATTTATCTGCATACATAAGGGCTTTTTCAAGATGCATCTGATTATGTTGCCAACGTGCTAACACATAATTCCCCCAAAATTGCGTTAGTAAGTCTTCAGAAACTAGCATTTCACTTTTTACATACGCTAATGTAATAGTTGCTTTTATTGAGTCTTGTTGATATTCAAATAAAAATCTTCGAGAGAGTTCCTTCGGTGCCAACATACGCAAAGAATCCTTAAATGCTACTTTATCGAATTGCGCAATACTGTCTTGAATTATTGTTCTGGAAAAAGATTTGTGTCCTAGTATTGTAAAAAATAATACGAGTAAAAAAGTAATGCGTTTTGTTTGAGGCATACAAGAGTATAGTTTTTTGTTGCAGTAGGTAATTATTCAAAAATAACGGTTTTCCCGTAATTTATGTATGTTTTTTAATGCAAATTTGGTAAAACTACGTTCGCAATTGCAAACGTAATATGTCTGCCTTGTTAGAAAAAGCTAGGAATGAATTGAATAAGATTTTGATGAAATGCAAAAAATTACAGAATTCTACACAAAAAAACTCCTGAAAACATTTTCAGGAGTTTTCTCAGTAAGGGAATACAATTCGTTTTCTTCAAATTTTATGTCATCCGCTTAGATTAACATCTTTCTTGACTGTCTAATACCGTTAAAAAAGTTTTACAATCCACTTTCGGATTTGTGCAAATTTCAGAGTTGACACAGTTTTCAGATACAGGACAAGGAAGGTCTAGAGTGGTAACACCACCTTTTCCAATAACCGCTTGTAATTTTGAGATGCTTACCTTTTTCAACGCTAACTGTAATTTTCTTTCTTTTTTCATATCATTTGTATTATCAAAATTATAGTTATTTGTAAGATAACTAGAAAATAAGCGCCATCTTTATACTACTAGTCGTAATTTATAAATAGCGAGCAATACAACACCTAAACTACTGTTTTTCAAGTTCTTTTATAAAATATGAAGGATACAATCCTGTCTTTACTTTAAAGGCTTTGGAGAAAGATTCCGAGCGTCTGAAGCCAATTTCTTGTGCTATGGCACCAATGGTATATGAACGAAATTTTCGATCTTCCGATAAGCGCTCAATAGCATAATCGACGCGTAAATCGGTTAGATATGCTGTAAACGATTTTTCTTTGTGCGTATTGATGACTTTGGAGAGATACGTAGTGTTGGTTTGTAATTTTTTAGCCACTTCAACCAACGTACTTTCATTGCTTAAAAACATTTCAGTAGCTTCAAATTCTTCTAGTTTTTGAAGAATTTCTGCCGTAGTCTCGTCGATTTCTGGAGTTTTTGTTGTTTTTGAAACTGTATTTTTCTCTGTGCTTTTTAAAGTTTCTTTTAACGCGTTTTTATCCTGCAAACGCTTATCTTCCAAGGCTAACATTAGTTTTTGAAACAACTTTTTATTTTTCTTTTGTTGTTTCTTATAGTATACTATCAAACCAATAATGACAAAAATGAGCAAGCCAATTCCGATAGCATAATAATATTTTGTTTGTTGTGACCGCGTTTTTAAATCTGTAATTTGCTCCTTCAATTTGCCAAGCTCATCTTGCATAATCCGCGAATTGATGACAGCGCGTGTTTTGTCATTTTTTGCATCAATTTCGTATGCCTTTTCAAAGTATTTTGAACTTTGCTCAATGTTTTCCAATGCCAAATACGATTTCGCTAAACCTACATACAACTCTTGAATGCTTAAAAAATCGACTTCATTTTTTTGCAACAATTGCTCGCCTTCCAAAAAGACCTTTACAGCTTTTTTATGTTTGTTTTGTGCAGCAAAATTTTTCCCTAAATACAATTTCAAAAAAATGTCCAACACTTTGTTTCCGCCGGCTTCACCTATCAATTCTTTTGCACTTTTAAACGACGTGTTTGCTTCTTCATATTTGCCATTATTAGACGCTATTTCCCCTAAAAAAGTCGTGAAATATGCTTGATACGCCACCACATTTTTTTGTTTGCTCAACTCCAAACCTTCATTGGCATATTGACTCGCTTCTTGGTATTTTTCCAAATTGATATACGCTTTGGTCAATCCGAGATACATGGGGAACTTTTTATTTTCCAAAGCTGCATCACCCGAAATTTTGATTCGCCTCAGGTTTTCCAAATATAAATCGATAGCGCCCAAATTATCATTCGCCTGAATTTTGATTAAAATGATATTGTTGGATGCGCTCAGTTGATCTTTGATATTGTTCGTTTCTTTGGCAATTTGAAATGCTGTTAGAAAGTTTTCCAACGCAGCTTCGTTCTCACCATTTTCAAATAAATACGCTCCTTTTTTATTGTGCGCTTCAAACAATAACGGTTTGTTATTCAACGATTGTAACTTCTCAATCGCAATGTCTAAACTTGTCAATGAAGATTGCAAACTATCATTCTTCTTCTGCCAGCTTGCCATGGTGATATAGGTTTCTGCGACTTCATTTTCATCTTCAGAATTGATAAAATTAGTTCGCAAATACGCTACTACGGTTGCTGCTTTTGTAGAATCTGCAACTCTGTATTTGTAATATTCTTCTACTGCATCGCTAAAAGAAAGTTGTTGCAATGCCGTTTTGAAGGCTGTAATTTCGTCACTTTCCAAAGCTTTATTTTGAGCAATAATACTACTTGTATAAAAGTAGCTCAGCATGCAAATTGAAAGAATGCTCCAATGTTTGAAACGAAATAGTAACCTCATTTTCTTGTGATAGGGATTATCGGGAATACTCAAAAATATAAATTTTACGTCATAATGACATCGTTTCATCACAATTAATTCTATGATTCATACGCTTGACGAAATTTACTTCTTCATTATGGTAAATATAAAAGTAGCGCCATTTCCTTCTGAACTTTTCAGGTAAATTTTCCCTTCATTTCGTTCCACAATTTTTTTCACCAACGCCAATCCAATTCCGATAGCTTCTTCTTCTACATCAGTGTGTAGTTTTTGAAAAAGCTCAAATATTTTTCCGTGATATTTCTCTGAAATTCCAGGACCGTTGTCTTTGATAAAGAACTTATATCGAAACTTATTAACCTCATAATCAATAGAAATTTCTATGTCTTCTTTATCGTTATGCTTGATGGCATTTTGAAGTAAATTGAAAAATATCTGATGCACTTGTGATTCGTTGTATACAACGCGTGGTAACTTTTTTTCTAATGAAATGGAAACGTTTTCAGTAGTCAAACTGTTGACGATGCGCTTTACGGTAGTGTGTAAGTTAACTTCTTTTGCAGATTGTTCCGGTTCTGCTTGTAAAGAATAATTTAAGATCCCTTCCACTAGCAAATCCATTTGCGAGACTTGCCCTTTTATTTGTTGCAAACTTTTGATGGCTTCTGCGTTCATTTGCTCATCATCATCTTCTGAAAGCCAATCGGTGAGTGTGTAAATATTGCGCAACGGACGTTTTAAATCGTGAGAAACGACATAGGCAAACTCTTCCAAATCTTTGTTTTTTTCTAAGAGTTCTTTCGCACGAATCTCCAAATCTAACGTATGTTGTTTCACGGCATCTTCCAGTGTTGAATTGAGCAATTCCATTTTCCGCTGATAGCGAATAAATCCGTTCATCATCCAAAAAGCACAGATAAAAATTGCCGCTGTAGAGAGTAATATGGCACTTTCTCTCATCGCATCCAAATCAGAAATATACACGACATACGCTAAGTGAATGGCTTCTGTAAAACTGTAAATTAATACTAAAATTCGATTGCTTAGTAATAATACCGAACCAAAAATAAACACATAATTCACCAATAAAATATCTAGCGAAAAGTGATTCAAATACGTAGCATACGTTAGGTAATGCTGAAAAGCCATTGTAGAGCCAAACACCAGCCAACCATAATTTTGCAAGATGAATTTCACTCGGAAATTCGCTGAAATTCCGATAAGCAAGAACATCAGTGCAAATACAATATTTCCATAAAAAGGCAGTATGATATCTGGATTGTAATGTTTCATGATTTCCAGATAGATGTATGTACTTGGCGCGCCTAAAATTAGCGTAATGTAGCTATTTCGTATTTCAAACGGTTTTAGAGAACCTATATTTTTGAGTACATTTTTGGTCATGATTACTAAGGCGCTTCTGGTAAAAATCAGGATTTGACTTCCGTTGGAATGGTAAATATAAAGGTAGTTCCTACGCCCAATTCACTTTCAACAGCAATACTTCCACCGTTGCGTTCTATGATTTTCTTTACCAACGCCAATCCGATTCCGATGGAATCAATATCAGATTTGACTTCGAGTTTTTGGAACAATTCAAAGATTTTTTTGTGATATTTTTCGGCAATTCCAGGTCCATTGTCTTGAATAGAAAACTGATGTCCTGCTGTAGTTTGCTGATAGTTCACATGAATTTCCACCAATTCTTTATCGTTGTGTTTGATGGCGTTTTGTATCAGGTTTTGAAAGACTTGTAGTAATTGTGATTCGTTAAAAATCACTTTTGGCAATGTATCATCCACATGAATTTTTACCACATCACTAGCGTTTACCGTAGCGATTCTGTCTACCAATTGTTGCGAATCAATCGTACTAACACTGCGCTCTTTATCCATTTGCAACGAATAATTCAAAATACCTTCTACCAGTAAATCCATTTGCGTTACTTGCTCTTTTATCAATTGTAAACTTTGATTGGTTTCTTTGTTGAATTGATATTCCGTATCGTCAGTAAGCCATTCAGTCAAAGTATAAATATTGCGCAACGGGCGTTTTAAATCGTGGGAAACCACATAGGCAAACTCTTCTAAATCTTTGTTTTTTCTGAGTAATTCTTTTGCGCGATTTTGCAAATCTTCCGTACGTTGCTGAATACGCCTTTCCAATTCTAAATTAATCGCTTCTAAATTTTTTCGATAGCGAATCAATCCATTCATCACTAAAAAAGAAAAAATAAAAATAGTACTCATAGACACCAAAATGGCACTTTCTGACATGCTATCCAAGTCAGAATAATACACCCGATACGACAAATGAATTAACTGAAACGCACTAAAAATAATGACTAACAAACGATTACTTAACAGCAATACCGCACCAAAAATAAACACATACGTCACCAGAAGATAATCCAGTGAAAAGTCGTTCAACGCTGTAGTATACGTAAGGTAATATTGAAAAATCATTAAGCTGGCAAAAGTAATCCAGCCATAAATTTCATCGAGAAAAGCATTTTTAAAATACGGAAGAATTCCAACCACTACAAACCACAACGAAAACACAATTTCGCCACGATACGGAATGGTCAAATCGGGGTTGTAATGCAGCATGAACAATACATAAATGTAGGTACTCGGTCCTGCAAGTAAAAAAGTGATGCTACTGTTATTTATTTCAAAACGTTCAAGTCGCCCAATATCTTTAAGATATTTTAAAACTCTTTTCAACAAATCAATTTTAGGTTAAGTTTCTAAATTTATGGAAATGATTTGAAATTGTGCTCATTTTGAGAAAATTAAATACGCATTGTATTTTCATTTAAGAAAAAACGCTGTTTGTGTGCCAGAAAAAATCTGATATTTTCGAGAATTTTCATTCCAAATGACCATCACTACTTTTCTTTTTTCATTTTGATATGATTTTTAGTTGTGCAATTCAACTTTTTTATTTTACTTTGTATTTCAAAGTACTTTTAATATGACATCATCAGACTATCTAAAAGACATTAAAGAGATTAAGCATCTTATGAACAAATCTTCCCGATTTATTTCTCTAAGCGGACTTTCGGGTATTATGGCAGGAATGTATGCCTTAGTTGGTGCATGGTTTGCCCGAAGAGAATTGAGCATGGCTTATGAAATTCGCAATACTTCCTATACGAGAGATGCGTCTGTTTTGACAGAAACGATTACGTTTAAATTGATGACAATTGCTGCGATTGTTTTGATATTAGCCGTTGTAACGGGAATTATTTTAACACAGCGAAAAGCACGCAAAAACGGAGAACGTATTTTTGATAAAACCGCTATCAATTTGCTTATCAATTTTTTAATTCCTTTAGCAACTGGTGGAATTTTTACGTTGATTTTATTACAACAGGGCATCGTAGGACTCGTAACGCCAACTACGCTTATTTTTTATGGTTTGGCATGTGTGAATGCAAGTAAATATACCTTTGGACATGTGAAATATTTAGGCTATGCTAACATCATTCTTGGATTGATTGCTACACAATATATCGGATATGGTTTGTATTTTTGGGCAATTGGTTTTGGTGTGTTTCACATCATTTATGGCGGATTAATGTATGTACTTTTAGAACGAAGAGCAGCGTAATTGTGAGTATTATAAACAACATAAATAAAGCTTTTGACCATCGAATTCGACTGGGAATTATGTCAATTTTGATGGTGAATGAGTACGCAGATTTTAAAATGCTAAAGGAGCTTCTTTCCGTAACAGACGGCAATTTAGCAAGTCATACCAAAGCCTTGGAGAAAGTGGCGTACATTAAGGTGGAGAAACAATTTATCGGGCGAAAGCCAAATACACGTTACAGTGCGACATCACTTGGAAAAGCGGAATTTAAAAAACATATTGAAGCCCTTGAAAAATTGATTAAAAAAAGTGAATAATCTATCAAATAAAACATTACATAAAAGCCGTTAGGCATTGCTCCTAACATCATCAAATTATTTTTTTATCTATTTACTTTGAATTTCAAAGTACTTTTAAATCTATTAAAATGGAAATACATCAAACAAACAAAAACAAAAAAGTATGGCATTGGTTTACAACCTCCATCACAGCGAAGTTTATCATTACAGGCGCGTTAACCTTATTACTCATGATTCCGCTGTCATTGATTCAAGACTTGATTACCGAACGAGAAGAGCGTCAAAAAGGCGTAGCAAGCGAATTGAACGGAAAATGGGGAGACGAAATTTTAGTGTACGGTCCTATTTTAAAAGTTCCTTACAAAAAGTATACAGAAACGATACAGTATAACGAACTCACCAAGAAAAACGAAAAAAAACGAACGGCACAAGTACATTACGCCTATTTTTTCCCGAAGGACTTAGACATCAATTCAGACGTACAAACAATTCCTAAAAAGCGAAATAATTTCGAGACTACCGTTTTTACCGCTGATATTGTGACTTCGGGAAGCTTTGAAATTCCGAATTTCTCTGAAAAATCAGTCGCTGCGGAAGATATTGTTTGGGATAAAGCGACGTTGCTTATTAAAACTACCAACTTGAAAGGCTTGAAAAGTGAAGTAAAGCTGAATTTGAATGGAAACACCTATAGTTTTGAAACCTTACCTTCCGAACAATCGCATATTGACACACTAGAAAGTTCAGTTATTGCGATGGAAGATGTACCGTCAGAAGCTGCGCGTAGTTTTGATTTTAAGCTCTCGTATAATGGTAGTAGAAGTGTACAATTTGTTCCGATTGGAAAAGTAACCAATGTACAAATGACATCCGATTGGCAACATCCGAAACATTCAGGAAGTTTTATCACGCAACATAAACGCGAACTTGATAATGGCGGATTTGAAGCACAATGGAAATTATTGCATACCAATCGCCCATTTTCACAGCAATACTTTGTGGTGTTACCAAGTTTGACAAATTACGCCTTTGGAACCGATTTTATCATTCCGCTAGACGAATATCAGCAAAGTGAACGTGCTGCTAAATACGGTTTTTTAGTCATCGGACTGACATTTTTGGTGTTTTTCCTCATTCAGACTATGAGCAAAATTTCCATTCATCCGTTTCAATATTTAATGATTGGTTTGGCGTTAGTACTATTTTACACCTTACTTATTTCCATTTCCGAACACAGTAGTTTCTTTAAAGCCTATTTAATTGCAGGAGTTGCAGTCGTCGTCATGATTACGCTGTATTCAAAATCTATTTTAAAAAACTGGAAATTCCCTGTGCTTATTGGCACTTCATTGATTGCTTTATACAGTTTTATTTATGTGATTATTCAATTGGAAAGTTACGCACTATTGGCAGGAAGCATTGGATTGTTTATCATTTTAGGAATTGTCATGTACGTTTCTCGAAAAATCGATTGGAATTTTAAATCAGATTCAGCTGTTGTGGCTGGTTGATACGATGATTTATTAAATTGTTATATCGAGTGAATTTCTACGAAATTTCACTCGAAGTGACGGTTTTTTCAATGTATCAATTTGATAATTTGAAAATGTACCGATGGTTTTTATTTGGAATTGAAGATATATTTCGTAAAACTGAAATCAAACGGACGTTTAAATTTCAAGTTCAAATTCAATATCAAAACCGTCACTTCGAGTGTTTTTCTGAAAGAAAAATGTATCGAGAAGTACTCTGAAATTTTAAATGCTGATTTTTGAATCAAACATTTTACCAAAATCGCTTGTTTTTGTTGTAGAGATTAAAGTGAAGGTTTGGAAACTTTATAATAACTGCTATATATGTCAACTCCTAAACTTCAAAAGAAATACTAGTTAGTTTGGTGAGAAAACGATTCCTGGCTTTTTAAGATTGGAGGGCTGAAAAGTTCAGGTTTCGTTTTCATCATACAGACATAAAAAAAGCATCTTTCCGAAAACAGAAAGATGCTTTTTTACATTTTTATTATGTATTAACAACCAGAATCTACAATTAAATCAATAGTTCCTATTGAATAGCATCCTGTTGTCACATCTTCTACTCGATAAAATACAGTTTCAAAACTTGAAACTGTATTCGTGTAGCTGTTAGAATTTAGTGCATTCGTATTTGTATCAGCATCACTTTGCGTCAAATGATATGTAATAACCAAGTTAGATTGTCCTTGCGTAATGTCTGGTTCCAATTGAGAAAGACTGAAAGTTGCCAATCCATCTGCATTTCCATCACATTCTGTTATGGATAGGTTTGGAAGACTCGATGGCACTGAACCGAGAATTAAATTTAAAGAAGCAATTTCAAAATTTCCTGACGCAAACTCAATTCGCACATAAATTGTGGTTGATTGCGATATGGTAAACGTTTGAGCAGCTATTTGATTTGTGTCATTAATTGCTGAACTTTCCGTAATATGATAACTTATCGCAGCGCCTGTTCCGTTGGCATAGTAGGAATCCATGACCGTAAGATCATACGTTGCAACACCAGCACCATCTGCGCAAGCTACTAAATCTCCTGTGGATGGTACCGTGCTTTGTTCATTATCAATAATAGTAACCGTTGCTTGCGATTGCTGATTAGTTACGTTTGTGGATGCTGCATTTCCGATAACAATAATTGTTTCGTCGCCTTCACTTTCTGAATCGTCAATAATTGATATGGTTATACTTCCTGAAACTTGTCCCGCAGGAATTGTCAAGGTTTGTACGGTTGCGGTGTAATCCAAATTCTCTGAAGCAGTTCCGCCAGAAGTTGAAATACTAATAACAGTGTCTACATCTGACGGATTCCCTAACGTGACAGGAACTACCGCGACACCATTATCTTCTGTAACACTGATACTTTGTAGTGTAAAATTAACGCCATTATCATTGTCAACGATAGAAATAGTTGCTGAAAGTGTTTGCCCAGGTGGATTTAATACATTTCCAGAAGAAATAGTTCCGAAAATATTGATAGTTTCAGTTTGTTCAACATCAAAATCGTCTATGATTGGTACGGTAAAAGATGCTGAAATCTGTCCTGCAGGAATTGTCAATGATTGTACTGTTGTTGTGTAATCTAAATTTTGTGTGGCTGTTCCGCCAGAAGTGGAAACACCTACAACCGTATCAACATCGCTTGGCACGTCTAATGTTACAGGAACTGTTGCGGTTCCGTCGCCTTCATTAACTGTAACGCTGTTGATACTCAATGTAGCTACAGGTTGCGGATTTGGATCATTCGGGTCGTTTGGATCACTAGTACCATTTGGTACTAAACTCGTGCTTGGATTGTCAACTCCTGTAATTTCTTCGCAATCGGTCAATCCGTCACCATCAGAGTCTTCATAACTCCAATATAAATATACTTCGCCTACAGCGGTTTGCCCAGAAGTAACATTGGTTGCCACCACATATATTTGTTGTGTATTGCTGGTTAAATCGGCAATAGAAACTCCAAACGGAGAACTTAACGGATTCGATTCT
This sequence comes from Kordia sp. TARA_039_SRF, assembly GCA_006383075.2. Lineage (GTDB taxonomy): Bacteria > Bacteroidota > Bacteroidia > Flavobacteriales > Flavobacteriaceae > Kordia. Next base: position 63,047 of record SMNH02000013.1, on the reverse strand, counting down.
GCCAAAGCATCTGCCTCTGTAAGGTAAAAAGCGTAGGTATGTAAATTATTTCCGTTGGTTGTTGCTATTTCGTCCAAATCAAATTCGATTGGGTCGCAACCTGTTCCCAGCGCTTCTGTTGAAAACGCCACTACATCTTCTGCATCTAAATAGTCGGGCGTTCCGTCACCATCACTATCTTCGTTTGTTGGGTCGTTATCGCCATCATAATCTTCATCGGCAGTATTGACACCATCGCCATCATCATCAGCATCTTGATAATTTGGAATGCCATCATCATCTGTATCATCGTTTTCAAGATTGTTATCGCCGTTTACATCTTCAAATGTATCAAAAACACCATCGCCATCTGTATCTTCAAACCCTGTACACGAACTTAGCGTACCCAAGTCAATGATTTCTGTACCATCTAGCGTTCCTGTGATAATATCCGTGATTTGATTATTGATAATATCTACACCTTTTAAAGAATAGTCAATATCGTCACAGTACGTAATTGTATAGTCAATAGTTCCATCCGTTACAGGAATGATTTCAGAGTTTCCGTTGATGAATAACTGAATATATCCATCCGTCACATTTTCACCATTACAATTAACAAATGTTCCTTGAATGGTTGAGGTATTTTGACCTGCTGGCACAGTAAGTGTTATGTCTGTATCTGTTGTAAAAGGCCCAACCGTTGTTGTAAACGGCTCTCCCGGACACAACGGATTCGGTACGGTAACCGTTAATTCTTCGTCCGCAGGCACCAAACCACATTCTTCACCGTTTGCATTTGTAAATCCATACGTTCCTGTATTATTTAGTAAAGAAGAATATAAATCTAGTGGCGTGTACGCTAAAGGTCTTCCGAGTTCGTCAATCAATTTTATACATAGTAAAACTGATGGATACGGATAGTCATAATTCCAAAAAGAAAAGTGATTTACTTCGCCTACATACATGTTTCCTTGCAGTGTTGCTTCGCCTTCTTCTACCCAATATCCTAAAGTTTCATCAAAATGCCATAACGGAATCGTTGCTGGCGGATTGATAGTATTAGCTGGAATTGGCATGGTAATTTGAGACGAACTTCCATCAGATAGTTGCAACCTTTCACCTGTACTTCCCATCAATTCTACAGCAATCATACCGTAGGTTTCTAAGGTTACAGCTTCGCCACTGACATCTTGTGCAAATAGCATTCCTGGCATCATGGCTTCCATATTAGCATCGTCTGGACTTAGATGTTTTAAGACAACTTCTACTTGTCCGTTGTACGTAGAGCCATCTTCGCGCATGTAATTTCCGCTAAACGATACTTCTGTACCATTGCTGAGATTGACCATTGCAGTTTCGCCAGAAGCAATTGTCGCAATCACATCTTCTTTGAGTAACATGATTTCTACACGATTGACATCGGTTGTGGATGGAATTAAAGCTCTGGAGCCTTTTATAAATCCTGTTTTTTCTACGGTGAGATAGGCAAATTTTTCAAACACTTCCGAACTTGAAGCGGAAAACATACCGAATAAGTCTGTTGTCGTTGTGGTCGTTCCAATTTTGATGGTAGCACCAGCAACTGGAATGTTGTCTTCGTCTACAACACGACCTAAAAAACGCGCTGTAACGGAAGTTCCAAAGTTTTCTTCAAAGTTAATCGGGATTACGGGTTGCTCTTCTTCAGCAGCTTGTTGTGGAATAATATTATCATCATTTTCACAAGAAAATGTACACAATACAAGTGCACATAAAAGAAATAGAATTGATTTTTTCATCGGCTTTTTGAATGGTTGGTTTATAAAGATAACAATTCAACCGATGAATTTCCTACTTTTCTTTTAGTATTTCTTCCTGATTTTCAGTAAAAAAGACTATTTCCCATCTACATAATCTTGTAAGTATGCATAGCGTTTGGTGAGTTTGCCATCGGCTGTTGTCATTTTTGCACGTGCTAAGATTCGGTCTTTATCATCGTTATAAAATGCTGGAATTACATATTTTAAAAACATATCTCCAAAACCTTCACTAGCATCTTTGGGCAATTCGCAAGGTAAGTTGTCAACCGCCATGACTGTGATAGCGTTTTCGGCATCAAAAGCTACTTCGCTTTCTGTTTTTGGGTTGTATCCATAAAAAGGTTCCGCGATTGTGGAAGGGCGAATGGTACTTGCTACTGGACCATCAATATCGCAAGAAATATCAGCCACTAAGTTGATTTTAAAATCAGGATGTTTGGCATCTTCTCTTGTGAATAAATATGGAGCGCCATCGCCATAAAAATGTCCTGCAATAAAAAAGTCAGACACTTTGGCATACGTCATAAAGTTACTTTTATAGCCCGAAGGATCTTTGTAAAAAGCATACTTATCGCCTACTTTTCCATCTTCTCGTACGTTGTATTCCATCACGTCAATCATACAGTATACTGGCTCTGAAAATTCTGCAGTCAAATACACAGCATCGCTTACTTCTTTGATGCCTAGATGGTCTAAAATTTCTTTGGCTCCGTAGGCTACTTTCCCAGTTCCTGAAAGGACAATTTTAATGTTGGGAATGGTAATTTTATCTAGTTCTTTTTTCACTGCTTCTAAATCGGCAAGTGTTTCTACTTTTGGCAGATTGAACAATCCGTCACGCAATCCGAGCGCACGAAAACCGTTGTATGCACCAACTAAGCCTGCATAACGCCCGAAACCAATCAAACGACCTCCATTGGCTTTGGTAATGACTTCATGGTCGTACATTTCGATATTTTTTGCCAACATAGCTTGTAACAACTTGCGATTGTACGGTTGTTTTTTGATGGTATGCGAAAAGAAAAAGTACTTTTTATTCGGAATTAGGTTTTCAATTGGCACTTCTTTTACGCCAATCATCACATCGCAATCAGATACATCATCAGTGACTTCAAATCCTTTTTCTGCGTAAGCGTTATCGGCAAACACACGAATATCGGAGCTTTCCACTTTAAAAGTAGCTTCTGGAAATTGCGTTTTCGCTTCTACTAATTTTTCAGGAGAGAAAACGACACGTCTATCTGGTGGATTTTTACGTTCTTTAATGATGGCAAATTTCATGGGCATTTTTCTTTAAAACATCAGTTATACTAAGGACTGACATGAGATAGTTTGGTATATTTTTTGCACCACATATATAGTATTTGGAACAAAACACACAAAACTATTAAAATTTGTGTTATTTTTGTCATCCTTTTTCGATTTAACGTAAAAGTTCTGAAACATTTTGGGGTCGACTGGTTTTGACAGCGAGTCGAATTGAAGTGTAAGCACGTCGAGCGCTGGGATACAGCTCGTAAATCTCATATTTCACACTTTTTAAATGGCGAGAATAACTACGCTTTAGCTGCGTAATCTGAATCATAGTAAGATTTGCCTTAGTTTCCGTAAGACGGAAAAGCTAAATATCTCCCGGTAGCCCTTGTTGATGGCGACCGATTTAGAGATACCATAAAAATCAACATCGAAACTGTGTAGCTTTGCCACAGTTTTTCAACTAAAAAAGCTAAGCAAATAGTGGGCGGTTTTTGGTCAGCTATTTGTCGACAATGAAACAAAGACTAAGCGTGTAGAAAGCATTTGAATTGCTTGTTTGGACGAGAGTTCGATTCTCTCCGACTCCACTTCAAGAGAATTATCATAATTTTTATGGTAGTTCTCTTTTTTATTTCCGCTCAAATTCCTTGATATACTTGAGATTGCTGAGGATATTTGCTAATTACTAAGCAATCAGCATCAGCTAGAAAAAATATAGATTTTTATTTGCTTTTTATCATAGAACACGATGAGGAGAATTAATCAATTTTTCTAACCGTACCACCAAAAATTAATCCTTTTCTAACTTTCGGCTTACCTTTGTATCCTACATATGCTTCTCCATACGCAGTTACTTTGAGCAATTCTGAGGTGTTAAATTTGTAACTTCCTTCTCCGTAAGCTGTAATTTTTGTAGTTTCACTAGTAGATCCTAGCGTGTTTACTTGACTTTCTCCGTACGCTGTGAATCGTTGTTTTTTGATTGTCCCTTTTTTGATTTCCAAGTAACTTTCTCCGTATATGGTTACTTTTAAATCATTGATATCAACCTCATCAATAAATGTCTGAGATTCTCCGTAAATATTAAATTTTATTTTGTTTTTCTTAATCGGGCTTTTGAAATTAAATTTTTCTTCACCACGTAAAGAAAACACATCCACATCTTTATAAATAATAGTAGCTTTCACCATGGTTTTTGTATAAATAGGAACTTTCATAGTACCTCCATTCTTTTTTACTTTTTTTGTTGGAGATGTAATTTTTGTATCATCTATAAATAAATGAAGCTTTCCACTCTTTACTTCAATATTGAGTTTATCCATCGGTAAATCTGTCTCTTCTATAATCACAGATTCAGTATCTCCTTTTTTGAAGGTAACTTCTATATAAGGGCTTATAGTTACTTCATCAAAACTGTCTACTTTATGTGTTTCAGATTGTGCTTTTAAGGTCGCTGTTCCCATAGTAATTGATAATATAAATATGGATAGGTATGATAACTTATTGATTTTACTTTTTTTCATGAGTTCTTTTTTTTAGTTTAATTTATTGTTTAAAAATAGCGGTAACATTTTAATAAGGGTTATACTTTTACCTTCCATTTTTTACATATTTACCTTTTAAAAAAATCGAATTCTCTTCGGATTGATTTTTTCTGTGAAATTTATATTTTTAAAAGCTACACAACATTTATATTCTTCATCAATCTCTATCTTCTTTAAATAAAAGTCGTCACCTGCTATTTTTGTTTTATTGCCTATTATTTCAAAGGCACTTAATGGAATGTATAAACCTTTACCATTTGCTTTTATAACAGCTTCTTTTTGGGTCCAATAACTAAAAAAAGCTTCTTGAACATTGACTGCATTTTGAATCTTATAAATTTCATTGTGGGACATTTGAGGTTCAAAATCTTTTACGTTAATGTCGTGTATTTTTTCTATATCTATTCCTACTTCTTTAACATCCGTAAGTATGCTTACCACAATCGTACCAGAGTGAGAAATATTAAACTTTATTTTATCATTTTTGAATTTAGGTTTTCCGTATTCTGTATAAATAATATCATTTTCGTCGTATTCTTCACCAAAGTTTTTTAGTCCTTGTTTAAGTAGAAGTCTTCCTAAGATGGTTAATTGGGCATCTTGCCACCTTCTATAACATAATATATTGTTTTGAAAATCTTCTGGGAAATCAGGTAAAAATCTATCTATTAGTGTTTTATGATTCCTCTCAGAGGCATAGGTATATAGTAAATAGGTCATAAATGTGTATGGCAATTTATATAGGTTCGTAAACTATTGCCTCTACAGCTCCTCGTGCGGCATTTATGATTCCTGTATCTGTTTTAACTTCAGACATTCTTACAAATACACCTCCATACACTTCTCCGAAACCGAATGATCCCCATACGATTTTATGATCTGTCCAATCATTATTTGGATTTGGCGCACTAAAATTTATAGATTCACTAAATTCTTGCGCAATAAATTTTTTTTCTTTTAATGCTAGTTTAATCGCTTCTTCCCATGCTGATGTTGACAAAAATTTACCTATAAATACATCTTTTCCTTGTTCACCGTAATTGTCCTTTATCACCAATTGATTTTTGTGTTCTTTTAAAAGCGTACTAATATTTTTACGGTTTCCTTGGAACACAACTTCTTTTCCTTCTTTTATTATAGCAGTCCATGGAATAACTTTTAGAATGAAATCATTATCTTCTTGACTAAATTTTTTGTTTTCTGCCAATTCTCTTAGTAATTCTAGATTGCTTTTTTTCCTATACATTGTTACGCCCAAGTGATCTGGAAAATAGATAGCATCCATCATAAAAGCACGCATTAATTCAATTGTAATTTCCTCACTACTCATATTTAAAACAGCATGAATTCTTTCTCCACCTAAATGTAATATGGTATTACTAAGTTTTAGTTTTGACAAACTTCCTATGAAAACTTTGCCTTTTAAGTTTTTATCTGATAATGTTTTAGATAATAACTCATTTAAGAATTCAACCAAATATGTATGTTGCTGTCCTTCTTGCACATCATCCATTGAGATAAAAATATTGATCTCTCCTTCTATAGAGTGTACATATTTTATTATGTTTTTTACTAAGAATTCAAAGTATATGTATTGAGTGTTTACAGATTGATAGTTTTGTTGTAACTGAGGATGTGTTTTATTTATAATTTCTGTGAAGCTTTGTAATTGCCAACCTCCGATAGATGACCCTATATTGGCTTCTAAAACTTTAAAGCCTTCATTTGTGTAGGTTAAATCTATTCGACAACAAGATTCGCTACTTACTTTATTATGGGAAATCATGGCGAATTGTCCCAACATAGAGTTACCTTCAAAATAATAGTCTGCAATTTTTTGTTCGTCATTATCAAAATATAATGATGGAATACCCCGAATCATCTTAAAGACCTTTGAGCTTAATTCTTTCAAATCTTTTGCCTTTTTTTCGTCTAAAATTACTGGCCAAGAACTTATATGATATGCAAACTCTTTAAATATATCTGGAACTTCGGGAACATTAGTTTGAATCCATGTAGGTATTTCTTTTGAAGCATCAGTATAACTAATATGTTCTTTATCAAGTATTGAATTTTTCATATCTACTAATTTTTAAATCTCATTAGTTGTTTTCAGAGTTAGTTTCATAAACTATAGCCTCTACAGCTCCGGTAGCCGAGTTTATTACTCCTACATCTGTTTTTAATGCTGACATTCTTACCCAAACACCTCCATACAATTCTCCAAAACCAAAAGATCCCCATATAAGTTTGTGTTCTGCCCAAACATTATCAACATCGGGTGCCATAAAGTTTATAGAATCGCTAAATTCTTGTGCAATAAATTTTTCTTCTCTTAGAGATAGTTGAATTGCTTCTTCCCATTGTTTATCTGTACAGAATTTACCGATGAAGACATCTTTTCCTTGATATCCATACGCGGCTTTTATAACAAAATTATCTTTATGGTTTCTCAATAAAGTCACGAGATTGTGAGTTTCTGAATTAAATACCACTTCTTTTTCCTTTATTTTTTTTGTCCAAGGAATAGCCTTTAAAATCATTTCATTATCCTCTGAACTGAATTTTTTATTTTCTGCTAATTCTCTTAATAATTCAAGATTTCCTTTGTCTTTATACATGATGATGCCTAAGTGATCTGGAAAATAAATTGCATTCATCAAAAAAGCTCTGAATATGTCTGGAGTAGTTTCTTCTCCGCTTTTATTCAGGACAGTGTGTATTCTTTTGTCGCCCAAGTAAAGAGAATTGTTTACTAGATTTAATTCTGTTAAGTTTCCTACATATATTTTTCCCTGTAATCCTTTCCGTTGAAGGGTTATCGTTAACTGTTTGTTTAAAAAATTAATAATATTTTCCTTTTGTATTTCATCGTCTATCTCTTCCATAGAAATGAAAATATTCAATTCTTTATCAATGTCACGCGCTTGTTTTAATGTATTTTCTACTATAAACTCATAATATTTGATTTGTGTATTGATGGTTTTATAGTTTTCTTTTAATAGAGGATGTTTGTCATTGATAATTTCAATGAAGCTTTGTACTTGCCATCCTCCAATTTTGGAACCAATATTGACTTCTAAAATTTTAAACCCATCTTTTGTATAAGTTAAATCTAAACGGCTGGAAGACAGATTATTTTTGTTATGAGACATCATGGCAAGTTGTGCCAACATTGTATCTCCTTCAAAATAATGCGCTGCTATTTTTTGCTCATCATTATTAAAATATAATGAAGGAATTTGCATAATTAATTTTAAAATTCTTTTGCTTAATTTATTTAGAGTCGTTGATTGTTCTTTGTTTATAATAACAGGCCATGAGCTAACTGGATATAAATATCCTCTAAATAATTTTGGAACATCTGGAGCATTTGTATCAATTAATGCTGCTATTTTTTCTGATTTAGTATTCACAAAATCGGAATACTTTTCAGAAAGTATTGTGTTTTCCATATCTATAATTTTGTAATGTTTGTATATGGGATTATTAGTTTACAGTCAACTACTTCGGGGCAAGCCCACAAAGTATTCCGTAGAAACTATTAAAACATTTCGAAGTAAGCGCAGGAGCATTATAAATCTCGATTATCGAGCACCTAAATTTTAGCTCCTTTTTAATGACAAGACTTTTTATTTTTTAGTAATAGAGAATCGTTTTTGGGGAGCAATTTTTTGGGGTAAAGCTTCATAGACGAGGGCTCCAACAGCTCCTTTGGCTGAATTAATTACTCCTAAGTTTTTTTCCTGAGACACCATTCTTATCCATGAGCCTCCATAGTTTTTTCCAAATCCAAAAGAGCCCCAAACTAATTCATGGTTTACCCATTCATTACGTATGTCAGGCGCATAAACATTAATTGATTCTAAAAACTCCTGTACTACGAATATTTTTTTCTTTATAACTTCTTGTATGATTTTTTCCCAAGCATCTTGCTCATGAAATCTCCCTACGTACACATCATCACCTTGTAGACCATCAGCAATTTTAATTACAAAATCTTCTCTTTTATCAGCCAAAAGTGCTGGCATGCTATAATCTTTACCCTTATATTGTATAATATCATCTGTTATTATTTCTGTCCAAGGAATGTATTTAAGAATGGTTTCATTATCTTCTTCTGAGAATTTGTTTGCAATGGCCAATTTTCTTAGTAAAACCAAATTTCGTTTGTCTCTCATGAACATCGTCCCAAGATGGTCTGGAAAATAAATTTTATTAGCTAATAAAGCTCTGAACACATCTAGTGAGAGGTCATTTGCAGAATAATCTATTGCTAAAATTGCATGAATTCTTTTTCCTTTATAGAACAATCCATCATTAATGTATTTGAGATTAGAAACTTCATCCATATAAGTCATCCCTGTTTTACCTCGCTTACTCAATTCTTTTTCCAATAAGTCATTGAAAAATTTTTTTACAAGATTTCTAGCTTCATATTCTCCAGGTGTACCATCTATAAAAAATATTCCCAATTCACGATCACTTGAAGATACATATTCTTCTATTTTATTTATTAAAAACTCTACGTATATAGTTTGTGATTTTCTGTGAATAAATTTTTTATTATCTGGTGATAGTATGGGATGTAATTTTGACATTAAACGTTCAAAGTTTTGAAACTCCATTCCACCAAGAGAAGATCCCATATTCACTTCTAAAATTTTAAACCCATCTTCTGTATCTATAAGGTCAAGCCTAGAACTTACTTCTTCCTGTTTGTTATGACAGAGTAAAGAAAATTGCCCCTTATCAGTATCTCCTCCAAAGTAGAATTCTGATATTTTTTTTAAATTATTATTGAAGTATAATTCAGGAATTTTATGAAGAAGTTTTGGAATTGTAATACATAGTTTTTTTAAAACTTCTTTTTTATTTTGATTTATAATGACAGGCCAAGATGAAACGGGTGCTTTTAATCCTTTATATACATCTGGCACTAATTCATCATAAGTATCTAATTGACTAGAAATTGAACTTTTATCCTTAACAAAATCATCATATTTATCAGAAAGAATTGTGTTTTCTTTTTTTTCCATTGGTATATCTAATTTATCTTAAAAACATACAAGTATTGCTAATTATATTTCGGAACTAATTTTTATGTTTTAGTTTTTTTAATTTAAAAATATTCATTCCTGATGGTAGCAAAATGATGTCTTCTATTTCTAGAGAAGCGCTAGAAAAAATACCTTCAAATTCTTTTAAGGTTCTTTGTTTTCCTTCTAAAGCTACTAACATGTGTATATCTCTATAAATAGTAATTTCTTCTTTCGTTTGTTTCTTTTCGCTATCTGTGTCTAATACCATTTCAATAACTAAAAATCTAGCTTCATGAGAGGTTTCACTAACACATTCTTCTAAGATTTGGACAGCTTCATTATCACCCCAATTGTGAATAATATGCCTTAAAATATATAAATCTCCGTCATTAGGAATGCTTTCAAAAAAATCTCCTTTTAATAATGAAATATCCGCTATGGAGTTTGGATTTATTTTATTGATAACTTTTTCTGTATCAAATAATGTCGCAGAAATATGTTCGTATTTTCTTTTAATTGATGATAAAAATTTCCCTGAACCACCGCCTATGTCATATATCTTTTTGTAAATCGAAAAATCATAGTAGTCATGGATTACCCTGCCGTCCTCACTTTGAATTTCAACCATGGCTTTATCAAATATATCTCTGATTTCTTGATTTTTATCAAGGTTTAAATAATTATAAAATGAATTTCCTGTTACATATTTTGTAGCCGATTTTTCATTTTTTATACTATATTCAAGATTTCGCCAAGACTCTTGAAAAACTTGTGATACATGTAATTGAGATAAGTATTTGAGTTCTGAAATTAAGGTTTTTGACATTTCATTATTCTTAAAACTCTCAGCTGAAATTTCGGTGAAAATATTATTTGCGACCAATAAACGCATCATTTTTAATAATGCTTCCTTATTCATTTCCGTTTTTTGACTTAGCTCTTCTATTGTTTGAGCTTTGTTTTGAAGTAATTCTGGAATTTCTAGTTTGGCGCAGAGTCCAATTGAAAATGACACATAATATCCATATATCATTTTCATCATCTCTTTTCGTACTTGTCTGTTCATTCAATAAAATAATTTTGTATTAAAAAATTAGGGGACAAATAGTTATTATTTTCTATTAGATATAGAACTCTCCTTCATGAGTAGTGAACTATGTTTAGGGCTTTTTAATAAAAATATTATTTGTGTTTAATAGGTGTTTTGGATCAAAAACCTTTTTAATGCCCTTCATAATTTTTATGTTTTGTTCCGCTGTGAACTCTTCAAAATAAGTTTTATTGTAGCTTCCTATTCCGTGTTCTCCCGAAATCTCTCCTCCTAGTTTAACCGTTTCTTTTAGTAGCGTTGAAACACATAATTTAATATTAGCTTGCCAGCGATTATCACTCATATTGGGATCTCTAAAAATATTTACATGAAAGTTTCCGTCTCCTATGTGACCTACTACAATGAATTCTAAGTCTAAAGAGTTACAGACGTATTCGATTTTTTTATATATTTCAGCACCTTTTGATCGTTGCACCACCAAATCTAAATCATGAAAAAAACCTTTATTGATAGCAGCTTCTCCAATTTTTTTTCGATATCTCCACAGTTTTTCATTTTCTTTCGGATTTTGACCTATTAGCATTTCATACGGAGTATATGATTTTATGAGTTCATAGAGTGCTTCCATCTTTACCATGTTATCTTGTTCATGACTAGATTCAAACTCTACCCAAATCATTCCTTCTATAGATTCTTCTGTTATTTTTTTATTTAGGTAATTGAACACTAGTTCAGCAGCATTCTTATCAAGGAATTCTAGGCTTGAAGCATCAAAACCATGCATAAAAAAGGCTTTTACAAAAGAGAATATTTCTTCAGAACTTTTAAAAGGAGCTAGTATTAATGCTTCTTTTTTTAGAGGAACAATTTCTAATACTACTTTTGTAATTATACCTAGTGTTCCTTCACTACCCACGAAAAGTTGTGTCAAATTATATCCTGTAGCATTTTTTTTGATATTTTTCCCTGTCCAAATCACTTCTCCATTGGGCAATACTACTTCTAGGTTTAAGACATATTTTTTAGTACTTCCATATTTTAAAGATTTTGGGCTTCCACTAGAAACTGCTACATTTCCTCCAATGCAACTTAATTTTGCACTACTAATATTTTGAGGAAAACACAATCCCTTATTGTGTAAAGCATCCTGTAGGTTTTGTGTTACTACGCCAGCTTCTGCTATTATGTACCTATCTATTTCATTAATTTCAATAATACGATCTAGTCGATCAAGAGAAATTAGGATAGAATCATTTCCAGATAAAAAACCTCCGCTTACTCCGCTTCCGCCTGCTCTTATAGCAATTCCAACAGTATGTTCATTGCATAATTTGGCTATCATGGAAATTTCTGCAGTTGAGCTAGGACGAACAACACATAAAGGAGTTCCCTTTGTGCCTGTACTATGATCTGTTACATACGTGTAAAAATCATTAGTGTTTGTAAGGACATAATATTCACCTACAATTGATATTAGATTTTCTACAAAAGTAGATGCTTCCATAAGTTATTATTTATTCATCATTACTTCCTCTTCCATAGCCTCGAAAAGGGTGTAAATATTATCGAGTCCAAAACCTTCATAATAGTTGACACGTTGTACTATTTCATAGAAAAAAGTTGCTCTATCTCCAATAGGTGCTGTAAATACTTGAAATAAAAGGGTATCATCTACCACATCACATAAAACACCATGTTTTTGTATGGGATCAACATCTAGGTTTGGATATTTTCTACGCAAATTATTATAATAAGAGTCAGGAAAAGAAATAAACTTCACGCCATTTTTCCTAAGAATTTCAACCGATTTAAAGAAATTTGATGAAGAGAATGCTATGTGCTGGATTCCTGAACCGTAATGTTCATCCAAAAAGAGTTGTACTTGTGTACTTTTATGCTGATCAGGCTCTACCAAAACATTGTTCATTTGTTTATCGTTGGTTTGTAACACTTTCAGGTACATTCCTATCTTTTTTTCGCCTTCTTTTTGTCTCTCATCAAAACATGATACTGTTTTTGAAGAAAAAATATTATTGAAGTAGGTTTCCCAGATTTTAATTTCATTAATCCTTAATGCACTTGCAATGTGATCAATATCTTCTAGGTATGATTCTTCTTTTTCGAAACTCCACTCCTCATCAGAAACAGGTTCATATCCTGGCATGAAAACGCCATCATAATTATCATAGTCAATCAATACAATTTCGTTATCATCAAATATTTTTAGAGATGCTAAATCTACCGTACCATGACTATCCGAAAGCGTGTGCGGAAAATTTATAGGTACTGCGCCTTTTTCCATAGCATTTTCAAAAAACTTTTTGATCCCTTTTGTTTTAACCCCAATTTTTTTAATCCCATTTCCATGTAAATCTACAAAAGAGACAATTTTATGCGATCTAGGACTTGACGCCGCTGTAATGACAAGTTTTATATTATTTTTCTCAAGGTAATATGAACACTTATCAGGATTTCCAGTTTCTTGCCCACAATACGCAACAACTTTGAATCCTAGTGCTTTAACATGCCAATATACGACCATTTTTGCCATACCGACATAGTACTCAATGAAGTCGTACTCGACTTTTAAGAAGTCTGATTCTATTAACTTTTCATTCATGATTTCTATTTATTAGATATTTGGTTATAATTTTGTTTCACTCAGAGCATATCTTGTGTATGTCTGAGCTTGCTGTATTTTTTGACTGTAAAAAAGAACTATTTAGTCGCTAGGAAAGCTGCTAAGTTTTTGATTGCTTTTTCTATTTGATGAGTTTGCATATAACTGTAAGCAATTCGTATTTGATTTTCTCCACCATTCCCTAGATAGAAAAATGACATTGGAGTGAAAATTACTTTGTAAGTACTTGCGCATTCTACAACATCTTCTTTTCCGATTGAAAATGGCAACGTAAGCGTTAAAAAATAACCTCCTTTTGGAGTATTCCAGCATATTTTGTGTAATGTTTCAGATGATGACTTTTTAAAGTTTACATCTAACATCTCTAACACTTTGTCTCTTTTCGATTTTAGATTTGCTAGCTTTTTTTCATTGTAAGCCTTTAGAGAAAATTTTTGATCAAGAAGAATTCCTCCCAAAACAGCCTGTGGTAAAGCTGGTGTATTTACAGTTGTGTAACCTTTAACTTTAGCAATTAAATGACTTAATTTTTGTTTTTCATTCATTTTTCTATTAGCCACCATAATTCCTATTCTCAATGATGGATGTAAAATTTTTGAAAAAGAATGTAGATATACCACTACTCCATGGCTATCTAGCGATTTAAGTGTTGGATATTGTTGCTTGTCAAAAGTAAAATCTCCATAAGCATTGTCTTCAATAATGATAAAATTGTATTCTACCGCAAGTCTGATGAGTTTTTTTCTATTCTCAATAGGCATTCTGCCTCCTGTAGGATTTTGAAAATCTGGAATTACATATACCAGCTTCACTGGCTTTCCTAATATAGATTTTTTACGTACTACCTCTTCCAATGTTTCAAGACAAATTCCATCTTCTTTTACCGGAATACTTTTTATATTGTAATTATTAATTAGTGAAAAATAACTGATTCCGATATATGTTGGATCTTCAATACAAATAGTATCTACTTCTTGATTCATTAAAGTAAGTAATGAAAGCATCATTCCCTCTTGAGAACCTACGGTTATAATTAAATCATCTGGAATACATTGTATATTATAATCTTTCTTTAAATACTCAACTGCCAAATCATTGACTATTCCCTTTGCTCTATTGTATTGTCCTAGACTTCCTAGATACTCGCTGACTTCTACCTGATTCTGTTTTGCTCTATAGTTTACAAACGTATCAATGTATTTTTGTGTGTTTTCTAAATCAAAAAAGGATTCATCTGGCCTACCAGAAGCCATTGATATGGCATCGGGGAAATTTAATTGTACTTCACTTAAGAATGCCATCACATCTTCTTCAATTTTTTCAAGAGATGCATTATACGTAAGTGTTTTTATAGTTTTTTGGTTCATTATGAATATTTTTTACCACAAATGTGTACGCTCTCCAAAGAGCGATTTTATAAAGTATTTTAAATACTTAGAATGGTTTTTGTTGAATTATAGATAATCGCTGTTATTAATTTAGATTACAACAACTCCCCAATAAGTCATGTAGATTAACAATAAGATGTTAGAGAATATTACTGAAAAGATGATACTTCTTTCATCAATTTTTTTAATTTTTAGAATGAAATATAGAAATGTAAGTATTAAAAATATACTGAATATAATTATTGTGGTAAATAAGTAGTTATAGGTTGTCGGCAAACCAAAAGCGAGAATGAAATAATTTATTTCAGAAACTTTTAACACAGCTAAAACAAAGTTAGCAATCAAAAATATCCCTATAACGGAAGTAATTGTACTAAGGATACGAATCACTTTATCTGGCATTGTATTGTATTTCTTCTTTATAAAATTGAATGTATATATGAATACAAATGCTATCATTACAAAAACAGCTATAGCTAGTGGCCCAATAAAAAACGGATCTAATTGACTTAGACTGGTTCCCATTTCTGAAATTCCAGCATTCATCTCAATATTACTTACAAAACTTACCTTTTCAGCTTCACTATATGCGTTAACATCTACTTTTGAGGGTGCTTCGATAAAGTTTTTGGTAACTTCATTTCCAATATCTGTAAATCCAGGTGTGTGTCCGTAGGTAGGCGCTACTACTATTTTACTATTTGTTAACTTACGCACCAGATTGTGACCATTATCTTCTGGAGTTATCGGATCGTAACCTCCTGATAATATTAATACTGGATAAGATGCATTTTGTAAGCTTTCAACAGATATTACGGCTACTGAATCTTTTGTGGCATTCCATTGCTCACAAACTTTAAAATCTGATTTATAAAATGATATTCCTCCTTTGAGTTTTTCAAATTGTGCTGCATTCTTTTCATATGAAGCATATTCATTTCTCGGTAAAGCTTCATTACAACTTACACAATAATATACTCCATAATCCATGTTTAGTAAGGAAGAAAATGCTTCAACAAGATTGCTTAAGGCACCTTCATTTCGATTGTATGTTTGGTAGATTAATAGCGGAATTATTTCTACC
This sequence comes from Kordia sp. TARA_039_SRF, assembly GCA_006383075.2. Classification (GTDB taxonomy): domain Bacteria; phylum Bacteroidota; class Bacteroidia; order Flavobacteriales; family Flavobacteriaceae; genus Kordia. The sequence goes on along the minus strand of SMNH02000013.1, from coordinate 47,259 downwards.
AATTGCTTGTTGTATAATCCTTGTTGCACAGCTACTTTAAAATCTTCCGCATTGTAGGTAAACTCACCAGAGTCAATTAAATATGAATCTACTTTAACAGTAATTGGTTCTTTTTCTAGTTTCGCTATTGTTTCATAGTATATTTTTTCCAATTCTGGATAACTCGAATTACATTCAGGATCATTTTCACATTCCTTAAATACTTTAGATAAACTTTGTATGTAGTTTGATGTATTTTCCGTGTAATAGTTAGTAATATTATCTATCACTGAATCTAATATTAAGCTTTTTACGTCATCAGGATAGTTATTAGCATATACCTGTGCCACATATGTCCCATAAGATACGCCGTACACGTTCCAATGTTTGTATTTTAAAGCATCTTTCAATGCATGTAAGTCATTGGCAATTGATGTACTATGATATGCATCAACATCTACTCCTCTATTTAACAATTCTTGCTTACAAAGCATTGCTGCTGCCGTTTTTTGTTTTTCATCTTCAAGAGGCGATTGATTCTTTGCTAGTATTTCTAAAAACTCATCTCCTAAATCAGGGCAAAGTCTTGGCTCTGAAAGTCCAGTTCCTCTTATATCTACTAAAACAATGTCATTTGATTCTCTTATAGGATGATTTAACCAATTCAAAATATTCATAACACCACTTGCGCCTGGACCACCTTGAATAAATACTGTCGCGTCTGCGTTTTCCTTATTGGATCGGTTTTTTAATACACTAACAGCAATCTTTATTTTTCTTTTTTCAGGATGTTCCCAATTTTCCGGGACTGTAAGATATCCCCAATTAATTTTTTCTTCTTTTAAGACTTCTGCATTAGGGAAAAAAGATTCTTCTTCTTCAAATTTTACATTTTGCGCCCATACCTTTCCTAAAAAAGAAAACATGAAAAAGACTATCAGCGGTAAGAGTGTTTTAGAATACAAATTCATAATTCTAAGATTAATAAGATTAAATTGTTTTTAATTGATGTTTTAAAAGTTAAAATCTATTTCTATTGCTTCTTCCTTCTCAAAAGGCAAATCAATATCAATAGCGTTTATTTGAATTGTTGGTTGCTCTATAATTTGATCAATTACTTTTTTGTATTTCGTAAATATCAATTCAAGCGTTTCTTTTTCGTATTTACTAGTATCATAATTTACAGTACCTGATAACTCAGTATGCTTTTTATGGAAATCTATAAGTAAAGGAAGTCTATTGTAGGTAGACTTTATTGGATGTGCATTGAGTTGTAATTCTTCATGCAAGTCAATAGTATCGTAATTGAACTTAGTATTTTGTAAAACCATCAATATTTCAAATCGTAATTTATTATGTACCTCAGCTGGCATATTTTGATGTGTATCCAGCAATAGTAAATTTTGATGTGTTGCATGTACGATGTCTAAAAATGTTTGCGATCCTGAAATCTTGGAACGTAATGGCAACGTTTTTACAAACATTCCCATTTGCGAATGTGAATCTGAGAAATTTCTCCCTGAGTTTACTGTTGCAATACAGATATCTTCATGTTGATACATTTTATGGATTAACACATTGAAGGCTGTAATTAGCAAAGTATGTAGTGTTGTATTATGTCGAACTCCACAAGCAATTAAATCGTTTAAAACTATTGTATCCCAAGCGAAATAGTACATGGCCACAGTTTGAGATTGTTCTTCCTCTATCGTGTCAAATTTAATGAGGTTCTTCCATTGATACGATTGTAAATATGTGCTCCAAAATTCTTGGTTTGATTTTGTGTTTACTCGCTCTTCCTCTGCTAACCAAGTCACATAATCTTTAAATTGAAATGGCAACTTTTCTTCTTTAGAGTTTCCGTTTACAGTTAGAGCTTTGTAATACTTAGCCAGTTCATTTATAAGTACCTCTAAAGACCATCCATCCATAATGATATGATGTGTTGAAAAAACCATATATGAATCGCCACTTGTAGTTTTAAGCACTCCTAACCTTACTAAGAGTTCATTTGCTAAGTCGAACTCGCGACAAGCGTATGCTACAATAGCATCTTCAATATTTTCATCTTCAACTTCTAATTCGTCAAGATGGAATGTATTGATTGCTTTATGAGTGATTTTTTGTCTTGGTAATCCATCAACTTCAAGGAAATTTGTTCTAAGAATTTCATGACGATTAATAATTTTGACTAATGCCTTTTCTAATAATTCTCTTTGAACTACGCCAGTTATTTTAAAAGCCGCAAACATATTATATGCAATGGATTTCTCAGGGCTTAAAGCAGCAAGCCACAAGGCATATTGTGATGCCGTAATTGGATAATCTGATTGTTCTGCTATCGGAACTATTGGTTTTGTTTTTTCAATTTTCCCACTTTCTAATAATGTAGCTAAAGCTTTTACACTTGGCGCTTCAAAAATATTTTTTAGAGAAAGACGGCAATAGAACTCACGTTCAATTAGGCTTATAAGCCGTACAGCATTTAGCGAATGTCCTCCTAGAGCAAAGAAATTATCCGTATTACTTATTTCTTTTTCTATAGCCAATACATTTTTAAATAAGTCACTTATCTTAATTTCTATATTTGTAAGTGGCTTTTCAAACGTATCCGTACTGGAAAGTGTATGAATATTCATTTCTGATAGTTTTTTTCTATCAATTTTTTTATTTGGAGTTAAAGGAAAAGCTTCCAAAGTTTCTATAAAGTTTGGAATCATGTATTGCGGAAGTTTTGTATGCAATTCTTCCATTATTTTATGTGTGTCTATTGCTTCGTGTTCTGGTATAACATACGCTATTAAAAATGCTTCTTGCACTTCTTCTTTTTTAGCAATTACAGTGCTTGTTTTTATCTCATCACATGCATTAAGTGCTGCTTCAATTTCTCCAAGTTCAATGCGATATCCTCTAATTTTCACCTGATAATCGTTTCTACCTAAAAATAAAATCTCTCCATTTTCATTCCACTTTCCAATATCGCCTGTATGATATATTTTTTTATTTTTTAGAAATGGATGCTTTGTGAATTTACGATTGGTTAAGTCCAAATCTTTTAAGTATCCTGTGGCTAATCCATCTCCACTTATGTAAATATCTCCTTGTACGCCTTGCGGTACTAATTTTTTATACCGATCTAATACGTATAATTGTGTATTAAAGATTGGACTTCCAATATTTGAAGCGTCTTTTGGAGTTTTTATTTGTTTAGTGCTAGACCATATTGTTGTTTCTGTTGGACCGTACATATTCCAAACTTCTTTAGAGTTTTCTAACAGCTGTGATGCTAATGCTTGATTCAACAAATCACCTCCACACAATATTTTAAGTTTCTTATCTCCTTTCCAACCAGCATTGAACAACATTTGATAAAAACTAGGTGTAGCCTGCATCACTGTTGGTTTCATCTTTTCAATTTCCTCTATGGTTTTGAAAGGATCAGAAAGCGTCTTCTTGTTAGCTATGTACACAGAACCTCCCACAGTAATTGGTAAGAAAAATTCAAGAATAGAAATATCAAAAGATTGTGTTGTGACTGAATATAGGATATCTTCAGAGGTTATTTTTTGTTTGTGTTGAATACTTTTAAGAAAGTTTACTAATGAATTGTGCGCTATTTTCACTCCTTTTGGATTTCCTGTTGATCCTGAAGTATAAATAATATACGCATCAGACTCTTGAGTTGAATTATCCACATCTTGAGTAGATAAAGCTTCATTCGCAACCACTTCTGAAACATTTACAAATCCGCTATGGTTGTTCAAAAGATTTTTATAAACAGCATCTCCAAACAAGAAAGAAACTTCACTATGCTGCATTATATATTGTAAACGCTCCACAGGAAACGTAGGATCTAACGGAATGTAAGAATGACCACTCTTCAATATTCCCAGTAATACTGCTATTAAATCTGCAGAACGATTCATTAATACTGCAATTGGTGATTTTGAAACTTTAGAAAAATGTTCTCGTATATAATTGGCAATTTGATTCGACTTTTCTTGTAATGCCTTGTAAGTATAAGCTTTATGCTGATCAATTACAGCAAATTGGTTTGCGTTGTTATTTGCTTGTTCTTCATATAAAGCACATACCGTTTTTTTAGGAATTTCAAATTTTGTTTGATTGAACGTTTCAAGAAGTTTCTTTTGCTCTGCAGGAGTTATGTATGTATATGTTTTTAACTTTTTTGTGTGATCTTTTGCAACTTCATGCAGTAGTAATTCAAAATGTTGTACTACTTTTTCAATACTATCAGCATCGAAATAGTTAAGATTATAATCAAAATCTATTTTTACATCTTCCGTAGTGTCAAACTCTCTAATGTATAATGCCAATGCAACGCGTTCAGATTCATGCGTCATTGGAACCACTTTGGTTACCGTATCCTTAAAATGGTCTGCATAGTTTTGTTTTTCATACGAAAGCGTAATATTAAAGAGTCTATCTTTATCTTCAAAAAGTTCTAATTCGTGAATTAATTTCCCTAGAGGAAAACGTTGATGACGGTAGTCTTGACGAAGTTGTTGTTTTATTTGTAGAATTAAATCCGTAAATGCTGTTTCAAAATCCAATTCAATTCGCAATGGTGAAACCCCCATGAACAATCCTACTGTCTTTTTAAAAATGGACTTGCTTCTATTCAATACGGGTAATCCTATTGCCAGTTCATTAACTTGATGTTTTCTACCGAAATACAGATATAATACGGCTAAAATAATGTGAAATGTAGAACTTCTAGTTTCTTTCGCCAATTGCTCTAATTCATTATACATTGAGCGTTTAATGAGCAATTCTTTTCTGCTGCTCTTGTTTTTTTTACCATCATATTTTATGGTATGTAAGAAGCGGTCTGGCAGATTTTTAAACTTTTCTTTCCAGTATAATTTATCCTTTTGAAAATCTTCCGATGTTACATATTTCTCATCATCAATTGCAAAGTCTTGATAGGAATAAGGATATTCTGAACTAATTTTTTCTTCGTTAGCTAGTTCATTATAATTTTTTACTAAACGCTGAAACATTAAAGAAGTTCCCCAACCATCGGTGATAATATGATGGTACATAGAGAATAAATAATGGAATGATTCCTCAACTTTAATCAAAATAAATTTGTGCAAGAGCGTTTTATCTTCAAAACGAAATACCTGTTGAAAAGTATGCTTCATAAACGCTGCTGCTTTCTCTTTTGGAGAAGTTTCAGCTGAAAAATCTTCATAACCCAATTGCGAAGTATGCTCGTGCAACATTTCAATGGTAGCCCCTTGCGTGTTTGTTACCACAATACTTCTATAAGCATCATGTTGGTCTATCAACGCAGTGTAAGCCTTATTGAGAATATCATATGATATATTTCCTTTAATTGAAATAGCTGCTCCAATATTGTAAATAGGATCTTCTGTGTACAACAATTGTTCGAAATATATGTCTTGTTGAGGAAGTGTTAGTTTCATAAGTTTATAACTAATGCCGAATAAATGAATATAAAAAACAAAGCAAGGATAAAATAGTTGATTAAATATTACAATACTCTAAATTAATGTATAAGACAGCTATCACAATTAGTTTTGGCACGAGAAGCACAGACCTTTGTCTTTAAAGGGTTTATAGGTGCTTTTGCTCCTCCATTTATTTGTCCTTGTTGTAATTTTGAGATTACTTTTTTATTAATCACTAATATTGCTTTTTTGTTTGTCTTCATGATAATATAATCTTAGTTTCTTGTTGTTTTCCAAGCGGTACAATTTGTTTGGCAACCCGTTTTTTGTTGATTACTTTGAGTGCCTGCTGCTGCACCACCTTTTACATTGTTTGTTGTAAATGATGAAATGGTTTGTTTTGCAAACTTTAGATTTGCCTTTTTATTTGTTTTCATGAGTGCAAAAATTATTCATTACGTATTTGACATTTTTCACTGTTCGGGCAGTTTGTGTTACATCCCGTTGCTTGCTGGTCACTCTGCGTTGCTCCTCCTTTTACGTTGTCCGTAGTAAATTTTGAAACAACTTGTTTTGCAAAACTTAATTTTGTTTTTCTACTTTTTTTCATGGTTTATAAAGTTTAATTGATTATGGATTTAATTTTTATAAAGTGATTTTTTCTGGGAATAGAAATTCATTCAATTGGAACAACATTTTTTCTTTATCAGCCGAATTGATTAATAACCTCGTGCTCAGCATATCATGTTCACTTCTAATTACATTGTTTATGTAGCATTTGCTATGTATTTCCTTTTGATTTGATATTTTACTATAATCTTGATCGTAGCCTACCACACATACAATACTTACATCTTTTTTAAAATTGATACTTGCCATTGTTTCCAATACATCTAATGTTTCGTAAATACGAGATGCTTGCGGAACAACTACTTCTATGAAGTTGTCTTCTGTATGAGAAAAGTATATAGCAATATGTTTCTTTTTTAATTCATCAAAGACTTTAGCTGTCATATTCTTCATTGAATCGCTTGTTGCAAAAGTCATTCTTAACACTAATAAATTATCTTTAATAGCAATTGCTTTTCTTCCAGAAAATATAACCTTATTAGAAATAGTTGTGCCTTGAAGTTCACTTTTGTAAGTATCCTTTAACCGCAACGGAATTTTAAGCTTCTTAACAGGAAACACGGTTCTAGGATGCAATATTTTCGCTCCGAAATAAGCTAATTCAGCTGCTTCATCATATGACAAGCAAGGAATTGGAAAAGAACTACTTACTGTTCTAGGGTCGCAATTGTGAAAGCCATCTACGTCGGACCATATTTGCACTTCTTCTACTCCTAAGGCAGCACCAATTAAAGTAGCACTATAATCACTGCCACCTCGTTGCAAATGTCGTAATTCTCCATTACTGGTCATACGAATAAAGCCTTGTGTAATGAATAAATCAACTTCCTTATTTTTTTCTAAAATAGATATGAGTTTTTCAGATATAATAGCTATATCGGGCGCATGAACTTTGTCTACTTGCATGAATTCTCTAACATCAAGTAGTACATTCTTTATTCCTATTGAATTTAAGTATGTGGTATAAATTTGAGTTAATAAGCGCTCTCCATACGTTATAATTTCACACTCTATATCTTCTGAATATGTTTGCTTAGATAGTTTTAGAATACAATTGAGAGACTCTGAAATAAAATCTTTCATTTGTAACTTTACATCTTCTTGACTAAACAACGATTGTATGACCGATAAATGCCTTTGTCTTAATGTATCTATACATCTTGAAATAGACAATTCATCACGTGCCTTTACATGCTTGGTTAAGTTCAATAAGATATCTGTGACGCCTGACATCGCAGAACAAACTATAATTTTACGACCAGAAGTCTGAGAAATGATTTCACTTATCTTCAGTAAGCCTTTCACAGATCCCACAGATGTGCCTCCAAATTTTAATATTTTCATATCAATCGCTTTGGTTTTCTAAGAAGTTTAGAAAGTTGTTTGAGATATTTTTTCTTGTGTTAGTATAGTTATACAAAACACTATTCTGCCCATAAACTTTGCGCTAAGTTTAAGCTCTTAGTTACATGAACGTCTTTGACAACTTTACCATAGTCAAACTTTATAATTCTGTCAGCCTCATGGAAATAAGCATCATCATGTGTCACTGCTATAATTGTCTTTCCTTCACTTTTGAGTCTAGGAATTAATACTTCATAGAAATACTTTCTAAAGTGTGGATCTTGATCTGCTGCCCATTCATCTAAAATTAGAATCGGTTTTTTCTCTAATAGAGCAAATATCATTGACATTCGTTTTCCTTGTCCCTTTGAGAAGTTTCTACGTGCCGATTCATCTTTATCATCTGTTACTATTTTATGAAGCTCCATGGTTTTTAATAAATCCATATATTCTTCATTTCCTTCAAGGACATAATCGTCGTAATTATTTTCAAATCTGTAATTATTTGTAAAGACTGCTGCATAAGACTCTTCAAGGTCTTCGTTGAGATTTTCAGTAACAGTACCATTAATATAAATTTGACCTTTACTTGGCTTGTAAAGACCTGTAAGTACATTTATAAAGGTACTTTTTCCTGAGCCGTTTCCTCCTACAATAAATAATACTTCTCCTTTTTTGATTTCAAAATTAACTGGTCCCAATCCAAAAACTTTTTCATTGTTTTTATTTTCATAATCAAAGTGAATGTCTTCAAATCTTAAAGATTCAAATTGAGTTGTTTTAGGAGTTTCATTTTTTATTGTATCAGCTTCATTTATTTGAAAATCTTTTCTAAATCTTTTAATTCTAGCATGAGCTACCATAAATCTAGTGTAGGCTTGTTGTAAATTGATTAAATTATTGATAGGCCCTGAAATAAATAAGATAACAACTACATAAGCGATTACATCTTCTCTCTCTAAAACTCCCATAGCGGGTAACACAAAAATGATTGCAGCAATCACAAAGTATAAGCCATATTGACTAATCATATTGATTGACAAGAAAATATAATTGATTTTAAAGTCTAATCCTTCCGATTTATCTCTATTGGGACCTAAATATTTTTTCATAATATTTCTTCTTCTTATGGAACTTAATTTAAGTTCTTTAAAACCAGAGATGAGGTCGTCTACAAGACCATAATAATGATCATTATATTCTCTAAGCTTAGCAACTTGTGACGACATAGAGTTCATAACTATGAAATAAAGTGCAGCAACTAGCACAATAAGTATAACCACGATAGTTGCAGAAATTACTGATAGTGTATACATATAAATAACTCCTAGTACCAGCATTAACACAGAACTAACGGTGTGCGTTACCGTGAAAGGTAAATCTGAAAATAAGCGCAAATCATCCATAGCTGTATAAAATCGTTCTGTTCCAAATTTTTCAATTGTTTTTAATGGTGCTTTCAGAATTTCGTCAAACAATTTTTTCTCATTTTTATATAAAATTTTGAACGTATACTTGTTAAGCTTTTTTTGAAAAATTACATTTAAAAGGTATGTGTAGAAAATTGTAGCCAAAAACACAATAATCATATGTCCTTTTAAAAAGTTTTCGTTTCCAGATAATACATTATTTATAATATGAACTATCGCAAAGCTTAATACCGTATTGGGTATAGCGTATAGTAGTAAGTAGATAATGTCCTTAAAATTTAATTTTAACATTTTTAAGAGTATTAATTGATTGATTTCTAAATTGTACGTTGTATGTATAAACTACGCGCCAAGGTATCTTTACCAAAACCATAAATAGGTATTAGCGTAACACATTTTGATAGCTTATAAATTGGAATAAGATTTTACTGAATACAAGCAGGCTCGTATTCAATAAATAATGGATTGTATCTATGTTTACAGTACTTGTTAATGTATTTGTTTGACTATTGTCGAAATAGTGTCTACATGGTTGTAGATAAAAAAGTGATTCCCTGTCATTCGTTGGAATGTGAATGTCCCTGATGTAAATTTTCTCCAATTTTCGATTTCATCGCTTGTATCTTCTTCATATCCCATAATAGCTACTATGGGTGTTTTTATGATGACACCTTTCTCTGAAAAAACATCTTTCTCTAGAATTTCAAAATCGGAACGGATAATTGGACTAAAAAACTCATAGAGTTCTTCATTTGTTAAAATTTCTTCTGGAACACCTCCTAAATCTCGGAGTTCTTCTTTGAAGTCTTTGTCGTTGAGTGTGTAGCGAACTGTAGCCTCTTCATCTCTTTTTTGAGGACCTGAGTTTCCTGAAACTATTAAGCATTCTGGAGAGTCATTGATTTCCTCTAACTTTTTGGTTACAGACAAACCTAAAGTTGCGCCCATACTGTGTCCAAAAATAATAAAAGGCTGATTGTTACGATGCATTTGAATTTGATGTACATAATCATTGACAGCCTCGTCTTTTGTTGTTAACAATTCTTCTTGAAATCGCTTTCCTCTTCCAGGTAATTCCAAAGGAATAAACTCAAAACTATTGGATAGAGATTCTTTTAAAAAATTATAAGAATAGCTATTTCCTCCTGCAAAATGCAACAGGAAAAGTTGTTTTTTGATATAACTGTACATTATGTGTTGTTGATAAGATACTTAATTACAGGTAATAGAAACCTATTTAATCATAGAGACTAGAACTTTTCTCTCGCCTTCAAATGGATTTCTTCCATGGCAAACCAATTCGTTGTCAATAAGTAGTAAATCGCCTTGATTCCATGTTGGAGCAATCGTAACTGCCTCCATTGTATCAAGGATATGTTTAATTCTATCTTCGGTGATTTCAGTTCCGTCACCAAATTCTACGAACATTGGTAAATCATGAGTGTTCTTGTATAATCTTCGTAGATTTTTATAAAGTTTTTCACCTAAGTGTAATGGATGAAATTGGTCTATTTGATTGAACCAAACTTCTTCGCCAGTACTTTTATGTAGTAATGTACCTTTTCTCCTTTGTATTAATCGAATACTATCGTCGCTTTTCCATTCATATTCAATATTCAATCGCTCACAGTGTTTATTTACTTCTGATTTGTCCTCAGTTTCAAAGGTATCTTTCCACGATGGTCCAAGTCCCATACCACTGTGTAAGTTTCTAATGTATGTAATGCCCTTTTCTTTTATTTCTTCCACAAAAGAAGCATCCATTGTGTTTAAAACCTTTCTTCCATCAGCAATAAGTGTTTCTCCTTGTTTCTGTGCAGCTATAATGCAGCAAAATATGAGTTTGTTAGGCCAATTACCCGAGTAGGACAATTCATTATGCATTGTAATTTTTTGTGTATGAGGATATTCTGTAGACGTATACACATTGTCTTTTACCTTTATTCGTGGAGAATTACCATCTACATAACTTGAAAACTCATCAAAGATATCATTAATTATACTTTGAAAAGAGCTTGGAGAGTCTATTTGTATTCCTCGAAATTTAATCGCTCCATTTTGCTCTAGCTTTTCATTTATCGTACTTTCATTCTCTTTATAGTAAGCTACAAAGTTTTCAACTGAAATATTGTCTAGATTTATATGATATGGAAAACCATTCAATGTTTCTACATGTGTTGCCTTAAGTTCTTTATTATGATTCATCTTGATTGTTATTTATGATTGAAATAGAATTCTTCATGTTATAATTCTAATCCGTGCATATATTTCAAAGCAAGACTGAATCTAGAAACTTTACATACTCTAGAAGGTATTCCTCCTAGGTGTTCAATATTTCCTGGAAATACAACTACTCTTCCTGGTTTTGGAAGTACGACAGCTTGAGGGTCTTTATCTACATAAAAGAATGTTTCTCCTCCCCACGTATAATCCCATTCATTATTTACATAATAAAGAACGGTAATATCTGTTTCATCTTGGCCGCAGTCGTAATGAGGAAATCCCATGTCTCCATAATGAGACATATTTACGTAGGATCGTCTTAGTATTAAATTGTCATTTATTTTTAATTCTGATAACAATTCTTCTACTTTTTCTCCCACATAACTTCCCAAAAGTGTGTCTGGTTTAAAATCTACACTAAAAATTGGATATTCGTCATGTTCATCATCAGTTTCAAACCTTGTAAATGGCAATGTTTTCACATGCTCATAAAATTGGTCAATTTTTTCTTTAGGCAAAAAATCGTCAATTATGTAAATTGACTTATTATCTAAAGCCATTTCTTTAATTTTCATTGTTTTGGTTTTGGTTTATACTTTTTTCCCTTTATTTCGATGGTTATACTTATAAGATATTATTATAACCTGTCTCTTTCGTCTTCGTTTCCTGAATCTCTACTATTTACCTTCTTGTCTTTGTTTCCAAAGTTGTAAGAGATAGAGAATCGTATTCTTCTAGAGCTATTGTTTTGTAGGTAACTATTTAAAATTCCGTTAGTGATAGATTTTATTCGGCTAGGATCTCTGTTGAATACATCATTTATATTAACGGATAAGTTTAACTTTTTGTCTAACATTCTGTATCTAAATGAAAAACTCAAATTATAACTTTCGCCGTAACGAAATATATCATCACTAAAAGGAGTTTGATAATAAAAAGTCATCCCTGCATTGAACTTTTCACTAATTGTAAATGCATTACTTGTAGCAAAAAGGTATACATCATCTCCGTTTAATATAGCGTCAATGTTATTATTGGTAAGCTCTGGCTTAAAATTCGTGTATGAAATTACGTTGTAATTTTCCCACCAATCGTAGAAGTCATAGCTAGAGGTTATTTGAAAACCATAAGTATCAGTCTTATAATAATTTTCTTGTGAGATGATAGTAAAGTTTTCATCATCAATCATTATGGAAACTGGTCCCATTCCATCCTTTAGATTCGAATAAAAAATATTAGCATTTAAGTGATTTCCTCCATATCCAATTTCTACATTATTTGTAAACGAAGGTCTTAAGAAAGGATTTCCTTCACTATACTTGTTACTATCATAATAAAAGCGAAATGGATTTAAAGCAGAATACGAAGGTCTATCAATTCTCCTTCCGTAATTGGCATATAGAGAATTATCATCATCAATATCATACTGTAAGTATAGCGTTGGGAAGAATTCGTCGTAATCGATTTTATTTCTCTGATTTAACACTTTCGAAAAGTTTTCAATATCAATTGCCTCATATCGCAATCCTACTTGAGCACTCCATTTTTCTCCTAGCGAAGTAGTTGCACTTATGTATAAAGCTTGAATGGTTTCTTCATATTCAAATTCATCTGTTTGATTGGGATCTAAAACTGGAACTCCTGAAGAAGTATCGAAGAAACGAGTATCACTATTGTTTTCAATATAACTTAACTTACCTCCGTAGCTTAAGTTTATTTTTTCAAAAGGATGCTCTACATCTACTCTAGCACTCAAACTATTTACCTCCAAGTTTCCAAAGTTATCTGCCTCTCCAATAGTACTTAAGAAGTTTCCATTTGCATCAAATTCGTTGGTTTGGAAGCGTCTGTCTGTATCAGATCTGTATGTTAAGTAATCTAAATCTACAGAAATTTCTCTATCAAGCGTATCAACTTTATATAGCATGTGAGCGTTGATATTATGATATTTTGTTTCTCTATCGTTAAATCCTGTATTTATTCGCTTTAAATCTAATGTATTGTCCAAGTTAAGTATTCTCGTATCTGTTCTATCGCTATAATCTGGAGCATTGTAGTTAAAAAGATATTGTGTCCCTATCGATAATTTTTCCGTAAGATTGTAATCAAATACTAAACGAGAAGAGAAAAAGTCTTGTTCGTGTTTTCTATCTGTATCTGCATCCCAAGTGCTTTCGGTAAAGAATGTTGTAGATTCTATATCGTTTAATTCTGCCCCTAAACCTCCTGATAAGCTGACTAACATTTGATATTTATCTTCCTTCAAAGAGAAATTGTTTCTTAGTACATGTGCTGCATAAATTGCTTGTGTGTACGAATAGGAAGTAGAGTTATTCCACGAATTTAATTTTCCTTTTTTTAATACTACATTGATAATACCACTATTTCCTGCTGCATCATATTTTGCTGGTGGATTTGTAATAATTTCAATAGATTTAATATCATCTGCAGGTATTGTTCTTAAGAAATTGATAAGATCATCTCCTGCGAGCGGCATTATTCTTCCATTGATCATTAATTGCATGCCGTCTTTTCCAATCATGGTGATTTGATTGTCTTTGACGAATAACCCAGGAGATACACGTAATGCATCAATGGCGTCACCACCTGTAGCAGACAAGCTGTTTTCTACATTAAAAACCATGCGGTCTACTTTACGTTCAAATATTTTCTTTTTTGCCACAATGACAACTGTGTCAAGTTCTGTATCTAATTCAATTACAATTTCTCCTAAATCTAAATCTCCAGTAATATCGAGTGTTTTTTTCCAGTTTTTATATCCTAAAAAACTAACATTTAATGTGTATGTTCCATTATCAGATGTTATCTCAAATGTTCCATCTTCACTTGTTATAACTCCTTTAATTAAATTATTATCTTCATCTGATAAATAAACATTTGCAAAAGCCATTGGTTCTTTTCCATCCGTCACTTTTCCCTTAATTTGTGATTGCCCCAAGACATAAAAGGGTAATAGTAAGAGTACTATTTGTAGGTGTATTATTTTCATAAGATTTAATTAATTTCTCTTTTAATAAGTAGATTGTTGTTAATAATTGTATTTAAATTTAAGAACTCTTGTTTTTCTTGGTATAAGGATTCACTACAAGTAAGATTGATTTCAATTCCATTTGAATATTCAACACAATACATATGAATTCCTACGGTATCTTCTCTGTTTAATGAATTGACTTCTAATTCTTTTCCTTGGGATATTTTTTCACCAGCAACTAAGTAATTAAAGTTTCCGCCAGCGATTTTTTCAATGTCTATTTTTCGACTATTGTACACATCTTCTTTGATTATTTCAAAAGGAATTTCTTGGTGCAGACGAACATTTATATATTTTTCATAAATGAGTTTTACATAAGAAGAATTAAAAGCATTTTTAACTTTTTTGTCTACAAGAGGTACTGGTAACATGTTACTCATTACTCCTAGCATTGTTACATGTTCTTCTGTAGATTGTTCGCGCCCGTTAGAAACTATATTTTGAACCACCGCTCCTGGATTAAATTTAGCAATTAGATGCTGGTGAAGTGCCATTAATAAACTATTTATTGGTACTTTAATATCTAAAGCGATTTTCTTTAAATAATCGAACTCTTCTCCATGAATAGTTAACGTTTGCTTTACAAAATTACGCGTATACAATTCATCATGTAAATTTTCAGTTTCAAGCAAAAGGTTTTCATAAAGTCCTGTCCAATATTTTCTTTGCGATTTTCCTTCTACGGATGCTATAAAGTTTTCTTGTTCTACAGCAAACTCAAAGTTAGAAAATTGCGATGTTTCTATTTCTTGTCCATTAAAATAGCGTTGCATCATATTCATTAAAAAATCGTTCGTATATGCGTCTGTAATTCCATGATGTATTCCTACATTGACAAGAGCTCCTTTTCTATTTTCTTTATCCGTAATTACAAAAACACGAATTAACTCTTCAGAGAAAACTTCGAAAGGTTTCATGAAAAACGCTTCCATTTTTTTCTCAACTTCATTTCTTTCGGTAATTGACAAATCATATTTCTGAACAGCTACCTTAACTTCTTCATGAGAAATGTGCTCTTGAACCACAACTCCATGCTCTTTTATTATTTTAACACACAAAAATGGGTAATGAGAAAGAAATTTCCTAAATTTTTGATTAAAAATATTTTCATCATATTCAGAAATATAAAATTCATTGATTCCAATTTTTTCCTTCATCTTTAGCATACTATTCTGATTACTAGAAACTTTATATGTTTTATATAGGTATTCATTTCTAATGGAGAACTCTTCAGAATTTTTATATACATCCTCTTCGGTGGTATTCAGAATATTATTTATAATACCTTTTAACGTATTTTTGTAAGTCTCCGTGAATTTTTGCATTGTTTGTACATCAAATTCTTCATCTGAAAACTGTATTGACATTTCTAATTGTCCTGAATAGATTTTTCCTGACACTTTTAGTGAAACTTCTTCAGGAATATGCTCTCCTATTTCACTTCCTATATACTCAGAAGAAAATTTGATTTCTGAGTTTTCAGTTTCTTCTATTGAATCATCTTGATCGTCATCCTTAAATTCTCCTAAATAATTGAACGACACACTAGGCTTTACTTGTTTTTCTATTGCATTTGTGTAAACATCTAAAATTCCAAATCCTATTCCTTTGTTTGGAATATTTCTTAGAGCTTTTTTTACTGCTATTAAATTTTCAATTACATTTTTGTCAGTAGTTGTGCTAAGAACAAACGGGAACATCGTTGTAAACCAACCTACGGTTCTTGATATATCGACATTGTCAAAAATTTCTTCTCTTCCATGTCCTTCCATTCGAAGAAGTGTTGTGTCTGCTTCAAGTACTTCGTTTAGTGTAATTCCCAGTGCTGTGAGAAGAATATCATTAATCTGAGTATTGTAAACTTCGTGTATTCTAGTATTCAACAATTCCGTGTACTCTTTTTGTAATACAAAATTTACTTCATTGTCAATAATCGTGTAAGTATTAGAATCTTTTTTTAATAGGCTTGGAATCTCCTGAATTGCGATATTGTTCCAATAATCTTTTTCTTCAGTTTCGGCTAGTTTTTCAGCATATAGCTTTAATTGTGAAGTCCAATGTTTAAAAGCATGTGTTTTTAATGGAAGTGAACTTTCTTTGCTGTCTACATATTGATAATAAGCACTTTTTAAGTCTTCTACTATTATTCTCCAAGAAATACCATCAACGACAAGGTGATGTGCAATAAGAGCTATTCGATCTGAGTCTTTTAATTTAAAATGAATGACTTTAAATATCTCACCTTTTTCAAGATTTATAGAGGCTTGCATCTCATCCCCAATGTGTGCCATACGGGCTATTGGATCTTCGCTATCAGTTAAATCAAAAAATTGAATAGGTATATTTTCTTCATCGTACTTGTCATTATACTGCTCCCATTGTCCTTGTTCGTTTTTGTAGTATTTCATACGTAAGGCATCATGGTGTTGCACTATTTTCATAATACTATGCGTCAACGCCTTTTTATCTAATCGCTTATCTGAAGCTAATACAATTGATTGATTGAAATGATTTTTATTATTGATTTTCAAGGTATTGAAAAACATATCTTGAATTGGCAATAATTCTACTAGTCCTTCAACTTCTTGCTGATCAATTTGAAGCATTTCATTTGACATTTTACTTGCCATTTCAGCAAAGTTTGCCGAATATAAAGCGGCTTTCGTTTTTAAGAATAAGCCTTCTTTCTTTAATTTAGATAACAGTAAAATCAATTTTATGGAGTCTCCTCCTAGATTGTAAAAGTTGTTATTGATTCCGATAGTATCAACGCCTAAAATTTGCTTACAGAGTTTGATTAGTATTTTTTCTTCGTCTGTTTTTGGCGGAACTATTTTGCCGCTTGCTTGGTTTTCAACAGTTACTTCAGGCAGTTTTGACTTGTCCATTTTTCCATTGTGATTCAATGGAATCTTGTCTATTTGCACAAAATAATTAGGAATCATGTATGTAGGTACTCTTTTCATTAAATAGTACCTTAACTCATCCACATCTAACGTTTTATCAGATACCACATACGCTACCAACTCTTTTACAGGATTTGTTTTAAAGGTAACAACTACCATGTTGATATCTTCGTGTTTTTGCAACCAAGACTCAACTTCTCCAAGTTCTACTCTATTTCCTCTTATTTTAACTTGATTGTCTTTTCTACTTATGTATTCAATTTCTCCATTAGGGAACCATTTACATAAATCTCCTGTCTTGTATAATTTGGATTCAGTATTGTCACTGAAAGGATTTTGTACAAATTTTTCATTCGTTAGTTCAGGTCTGTTTAAGTAACCTCTCGCCACTTGAATTCCTGCTACACAGAGTTCTCCAACAACTCCAATTGGGCAAATTCTCAGAGATTCATCAAGAATATAGGCTTTTACATTGGCTAAAGTTTTCCCAATAGAAACTTTTTCAGAATTGATAAAATGACCTCTTGTCATGGTCGAATTTACCATATTTTCCGTAGGACCGTAGGCATTGATAATTCTGATTCCTTTTTTGAAAAAGTGTAATGCTTCCTCAGCAATGAGTGCTTCTCCTCCAGAAACGATGGTTTTTAGAGTAGTAAATTCGTAGTTTTTAAGCAGTGTTTTGTACGATGGCGGCAACAAGGTTAAGGTTACACCTTTATCATTCATTAACGCTACTAAGTCATCCGTATGTCCTATTACTTCTTGCGTTGGCATTACTAAAGTTGATCCTGTAGTAATTGCCATGTATAATTCTGAACTGAAAGCATCAAAAGCAAATGAAGAGAATTGCAATAATCGATCTCCTTGTTGGAAGTCTGATACTGCTACTTGGTTGTATATTAGATTGACTATTCCTTTGTATTCAATCATAGTTCCTTTTGGCTTTCCAGTAGTACCAGAAGTGTAAATTACATTTGCCAATTGATCCATTTGAATGTCAACATCTACAGCAGTAGTTGGATGATTTTTATATGCTTCTTCTTGAATATCTATTAGAGAAACATTAGCTCCTAATGTAAAAGAGTCTAGTAATGATTTTTGAGTAACTACCAATCTGGCTTTAGAATCCTTTACAGTATAGTTTTTTCGTTCTTCTGGATATGCTGCATCAATAGGTACATAAGCTCCTCCCGATTTTAAAACACCTAAGACACTAACAACCATTTCTACAGAACGTTCTAAACATATAGGGATAAGTTCTTCTTTCGTAACGTTTAAGCTTAGTAAATAATTTGCAAATTGGTTAGATAATTTATCTAACTGCTCATACGTTAGCTCTTTATCTTCAAAAATAAGTGCGATTGCATTTGGAGTAGCTTCTACATGTTGTGCAAATGATTCAAGTATATTTTTTTCTGAAAAATCTTTATCATTATCGTTAAAATCAACTAAGATTTTCTCCTTTTCTGCCTCGGTGATATACTCAGCTTCACTGATTGTTTTATCCGTATTTTCTATAATATATTTCAATAGTTCTTTGAAATGTACCATGAATCCTTCTATCATCTCTCTTTCATAGATATCTGTATTATAAATTACATTGAAATCTATATAGTCTCCAATTTCTTCTAGAGAAAAGTCAATATCAGCTTTAGTTCTTACATATCCTTGATCGGAAATTTCTTGAATCATTTCAGCGGTGATTTCATCATCCGACTTTTGAATTCCAACATTATGAAGTCTAAAAGAAGCATCAAAAACCGGGCTTCTTGAGATATCTGTCTTAATTTTTAGTTTTTCTACTAAATGATCAAAAGGATACTCTTGATGCTTATACGTTTCGAGTACGTTTTTCTTGACTCTATCAAAAAGATCTTCAATTATTTCTTCTGGCTGAATTTTCGTTCGTAAAGGAATTGTATTTACATAGACTCCTATTTGGTTTTCTAAATCTATATGATTTCTTCCGGCTATGGGAGTTCCTACTATAAAATCTGTTTCGCGCGTGTATTTGTGTAGTAAAATATTGAATGCAGTATATAAACCAATAAATAAACTGGTTTCTCTTTCATTACAGAAAAGCTTGATTTCTTTTGAAAATTCCTTAGAAAAATACGTTCGCAATTGTTTTCCATTATGTGTTTTAACAGAAGGACGATTTTTTCGAGTTGGTAAGTTTAATAATGGTAATTCTCCCGATAACTCTTCTTTCCAAAAGTTAAGGCTTTCATCATGAGAGTTGTCTTTAAATTTTGCTTCATCCCAACATGCATAGTCTTTGTACTGAATTCCTAACTCAGGTAATTCAATTTCTTTTCCTTGTTTTACAGCATTGTAACATGTTAATAGGTCTCTTAGAAAAACTCCCATAGACCAACCATCGCATATTATATGATGCATTTCATAAGCGAGCATGAAATGATTATCAGATATTTGATATAGTGTAGTTCTAAATAAAGGACCTGTTGCCAAATTGAAAGGTCTCAATTCATTTTCATCAATTTGACGATCTATTTTTTCAACTGCATCTTCTACACCTCTGTAATCAACATAATCGAGCTTAAAGTCTACGGATTCCATTGGCAAAATCCATTGCCTTATTTCACCGTTGTCATTTGTTTTGTATACGGTTCTAAGAATCTCATGTCGTTCAATAACAGCCAATATTGCATTTTTAAGAATCGCTGCGTCTAAATAATCATGTACTTCGATTGATTTTGCTGTATTGTATGCCTTAGAGGATTCTTCATCCTGCGAAACTACCCAAATTCTGTATTGAGCAGATGATAGAGGATAGTTTTCCTGAACTTCAGCGTTAGGAATTTTTTGATGTGATGATTTGTTTGACGTTGCAATCTTAGTGGCTTGATCTTTTAAAACCGGAAGATTGAAAAGATCAAAAATACTGAGTTCTACTCCAAAAACAGAATGAATACGTGTTGTCAATTGAATTAAGTGAATACTATTTCCTCCTAATAAAAATATATTGTCTTTTACACTAATTCTGTCAATGTCAAGCACTTCTTTCCAAATAGATACTAATTGTTGTTCAGTTTCGTTAATTGGTAATTCTATAGTGTCGCTTTTTTGAAAAAATTGCTTCACCTTTTCTTTCAGTTCAATCGTATCTACTTTTCCATTTGAATTTACAGGAAAATCTTTCAGGTGAATGAAATGCAGGCTTAATAATTCGTAGCTAGATAAGAACTTCATGCAATGCTCTTTAACTGCTGCTGTCATCTGTTCTTCAGAGGAATAGAAACAGACTAATGCCTGTACAGTGCCTTCAACTGTATGAGGAATACATTTTAGCATTTTTATCTCCTCTAATTCAAGAATATTTCTTTCTATTGAGTTTACATCACATCGAACTCCATTTAGTTTAATGACTCCATCTTTTCTACCAAGGATGATTAAGTTCCGGTCTTCATCATACTTACCGTAATCTCCTGTTTTATAGATAACATCATTAAAATTCCCGATAGGATTTGGTACAAATTTTTGTCTATTTAATTGTTCTTCTTTGTAATATCCGTTCGTCAAAAAGGGTGTTTGTATGTATACTTCTCCTTCTTCACCTATACCACAAATTTGATTTTTTTCATTGAGCACCAAAATGTTACAATTTGAAATAGGTTTCCCTACGCAGATTCCATTTGTGGCTTCACCTTTTAATTCTTTCGGAACCCTGTAAAACGTTTTAATTAGTGTTGTTTCAGTAGTTCCATATAGGTTTATGATGCATGTATTATCGCCAAATAATGCTCTCCATTCTGTAATGTCTTTATTGAATAATTTTTCACCTGCAAGGAGTAAGTATTTTAATTCCGTAAAATAGTTACCATCTATAGACCTAAAGTTTTTATCCTGCATCAGCAAGCGCATCATTGTAGGAATGGTATGCAGAATTGAAATTTTATTCTCTTTTAGCCATACTTTTAGTTTTTTTACATCTTTCTTTATTTCTTCTGAAGGAATACAAATAGTTGCACCATTCATTAATGGAAGAAAGATATCTCGTAAAGATGCATCGAATGATAATGAAGTTAACTGACCTATTCTATCGTTTTCAGTAATCTGCAACTCTTTAGTTTCCCAATGTACAAAATGACTCAAGCTTTTATGGTTTCCTAGCACAGCTTTTGGTCTTCCACTAGATCCGGAAGTGAAGAATATATAATTGGCATCGTCTCCTTGAATATTTATTTCTGGATTCTCAGTATTTCCATCTGTAACTGTGTATGCTTCTTCATATTTCCCATCAAGTAATTTATATACTTTAATTCCTAATTCCCCATTGGTTTCTGTAATGCATACTAATTGCGGAATTGCATACTCAAAACTTTCATTATAGGACTCAATTTTCTCGATAGTTTCTTCATGAGTTAATACTACTTTTGGACAAATGTTTTCATATAAAACACTCCAGTGATTCCCTTTATATTTTTCATCTAAGGGCAAGTAAATTTTACCGGCTTTAAATGTTCCTAAAAGCGCGTATAATTGTGTCAATTTATCTTCAAAGAAAGAACATACAATATCTTCTCTATTCTTACTTAGCTCAGAAAGCACATGTGCTATTTGGTTTGCTTTGGCATTAAATTGTGCATATGTTATTAGGTTTGAACTAGTTTCGATAGCAATATTATCTGGCATTTTTGCCACAATGTTTTCGAAAACTGTATGTATAACTTTTTTGTTCATGATTACTTTTAATTTTTGGTATGCAAAAGGGTATTTACTCCATTTGAAATGGCATTACACATTAAAAATGAGTTCGTAAATGGTATTGGTAACTGGTTGTGTGTTGGTATTGAGCTTTCTAAAAATCTTCTTCTAGGTTTGTAGAAAAGTTTTGAAGAAATTTTTGGTGCTCATTTTTAGTTTTTTCGTCTTTGATTTCTTCACAGTACTCCTGAATTGTTTTGGTACTATCTTCTGCTAAAAGCTGTACTAGTTTTGCAAATTGAGAAGTAAACAATTGCATAGACTCCTCGTCAAACAAATCTGTGTTGTAATTAATTCTGTATTCTATTTCACTATTACCTCTTAGCTCTACATAGAATGAGAAGTCAAATTTTGAGGTGCTAGTGTCAAAATCTATTTTTTCTAATTCCTCTTCCGTAGTTTCAAGATTATTTTCTGTTTCATGCGTCACTACAAGCATTACATCAAATAAAGGGCTTCGAGATAAATCAACTTGAACTTTCAAGTCTTCCACCATTAAATCAAAAGGATAATCATGATTTTTATACGCGCCTATTACATCTGATTTAATGTTTTCTAATAAGGTATTAAAATCATCGTTTACATTTATTTTACTTCGAAATGGTACTGTATTAATGTAAAGTCCTATTTGATTTTTCAACTGTGGATTGTCTCGTCCCGCTACTGGGCTTCCTACTACGATATCCGTTTGAAAAGAGTTGTTATATAATAGTATATTAAAAACCGCAAGTGCTTTCATAAAAGGAGTGATTCCTTTTTCGCTTTGTGTTATGTTAAAGAATTCACTAATTGCAGGGTCGTTGATTTTATTTCCAAATTCCACTCCGTTATATGTTTTTATAGGTGGACGCTCCTTGGTAAATAAAAGATTCATTTTTGGAACTGTGTCATTAAATTTATTGAGCCAATATTCTTTTTTCTTTGTAAATGCTTCCGAAGATTTTCTTTCTGTTTGCCACACTGCGTAATCTTTGTACTGGATTGGCAATTCTTCTAAATTCGCCTCTATACCAAACCTGTATTGCATGTAAAATGCTTCAAACTCTTTTGACAATACATCTAAAGACCAATTATCAGCCATGATGTGATGCATATTTTTATAGAATACATATTCAGTGTCTGATTTTTTAATTAGGGTAACTTTTATAAGCGGCCCGTTTTCTAAATCGAAAGCTGTTTGAGAGTCTTTTCTTATATATTCTTCTAAAGCTTGATTGTAGTTTTTAGATTGACTGAGATCTAAAGTTTCTACGTTAAAATCTAATTCTTCTGGAGTAATAACCCATAATCTTACGTCTCCGTTTTCATCTTTCTTGAATACAGTACGCAGCGATTCGTGACGTTCTATGATAGCATCTATTGCTTTTCTAAAGCATTCTTCATCAACTTCAACTAATTCATTGTATGAATACATGTTGTAAGCTACTGAACGTTCTTTATTCTGGCTCAATAGCCATAAGCGTCTTTGCATTAAAGATAATGGATAATTGTCTGCTTCATCTGCTTTTTCAATTTTTTCAATGGCAGTATTCATAGATGCACTAATGATATTTGCCTGTGCCTCTACAGTTGTATTGAGAAAGAATTGATTCAGCTCTAATTTAACATCAAAAACCGTTTGATAATGATTTATCAATTTTATCAACTTAATACTATGTCCGCCAAGGAAGAAAAAGTCATCTTTTATCCCTACTTTATCTTTTTTAAATAACTTCTCCCAAATAGTTGCTATTTTTTCTTCCAATTCAGTTCTAGGAGCAATGTATTCTACTGCTTTTAATACTTGTTCTTCTCTTATTTTAAGCAGTTCTTTTCTGTCTACTTTACCATGAGTTGTTACAGGGACTTCTGTAATTTGAGTAAATGTTGATGGAATCATATATTCAGGGAAGCTTTTGAGTAACTCATTTCTCAGCCCTTCTTGCTGAATTGCATTTTCTGAAATTAAGAATGCTGCTAAATCTTTTGTGTCCTCCTCTTCATGAACAATTACAATTGCTTGTTTGACACCTTCAAGATTGGTAAGCATTTTTTCAATTTCTCCTAGTTCAATTCTGTACCCTCTTATTTTTACTTGATCATCAATTCTGGAGATATATTGTATATTTCCATCTGGAAGCCACATTCCGATATCGCCTGTTTTATAACTTCTAACGCCAGACATATCGATAAACCTTTCTGAAGTTAATTCTGGTCTTGCTATATACCCTTCTGTAACTCCAAATCCGCTTACATAAATTTCTCCTTGCATTCCTATGCCTACTTCTTCATGAGCGGCGTTGAGTATTTTTATTTGCGTATTTGCAATAGGCTTACCTATTGTTATCCTTTTTTCTTCGCGTAATATTTCTTTTACGGTACAACCAACAGTTGTTTCTGTAGGTCCGTATTCATTATATACTTTTATTGTTGGATCTATATTGTGAATGATTTCTACATGGCTTGTGTGTAATGCTTCTCCTCCACAAATGATTGTCTTGATTGAAGTTGATTCTATTGCTACATCTTTTAGAATACTTATATGTGTAGGTGTGAGTTTTAAAGTATCTATTTCTTTGTTTGCAAAAGACTCTTTTAATAATTGTGATACATCTTTCGCAGAATCGCCCAAGTATAATTTTTTACCTCGTGTTAAACTTGTATACAGAGCTGTCACCGTAAGATCAAAAGAAAGCGATGTTATTAATCCCCAATTTCCTGAGTCTTCAGAAAAATAATACTGATTTGCCCAAGCAATATAATTCAATAGGTTTCCGTGTGTTATTTTGCATCCTTTAGGAGTTCCTGTTGATCCTGAAGTGTATATACAATAAGCGATAGTTGATGAGGTTATAGAAGTTGAATCAAAACTTACTGTAGTATTTTTATAAATGTCTTCATCAGAAGCAATTAATACATTCTGGTCTGAAAACACATGCTTATCTAATTGAATATTGCTTGTTACTAATAATTTTGCTGTACTATCCTTTACTATAAATTGAATTCTTTCCTTCGGATAATTTGTATCAACTGGAATATAAAAAGCACCTGTTTTTAATATCCCTAACATTGCTATTACAAACCACTCCGAACGATCTAGCAATACTGCTACAGCATCTCCCTCGGAGATTTTATATTGCGCACGGATATAGTTTGCAAATTGGTTGGATTTTTTATCCAACTCGTTGTATGAAATCTTGGTATCACCATAAACAATAGCAGTAGCATTCGGTGTTTCTAATGCTCTGGCCGCAAACATTTCTACTACAGAATTTGATGGAGAAAATTGCATAGCGGTAGTATTTGCTTTTGCAATAGTTTCAGAAGCAACTTCTGTAATTCCTGTTTCTGCTTTAAATGCTGAAGTTAATTGCGCCAATAATACAGTTCTTGCAGGTTCAAGTATTTTGTCAGTATTGTAATACAGATTTATGGAAATTTCTTTTCCATTATCTACACAAGAAACTTTAAAGTCAAAAAGATCATTTACAGCATAAAAATCTGTAATTACCGCTTGTGTATTAGATTGTTGCTTAGCAGTATTTATATATTCAAAATTGTAATTGAAATACTCCTGCTTTGAATTGTTACTTTTTTCTCTGTTGATGTAGAAGTAATCTGCCCAAACATCTATATTGCTAAGATTTTCTTTGATAATGCTTTTGTAATCATTTTTATGATCAGCTTTATCTATGACAATTGGCAACGCTTTATTGACAGTCCCAAAAGTGTTATTTAATTCTTCGTATGATCTTGTAAAAGGTGTATATCCAATCGTTATTTTTTCTTGCGTAAATTGTTTTAAATACTTTACCAATCTAGCAAATAAAACTAGCTCAACCGAACTGTGTTCTTTACTGGCTTCAGCGACAAGAGATTCATATTCTGCACCTGAAAGTTTAGCAATTTGTTTTTTCATCGGTGCAAATACACTTGATACATCATTGATGAAAGGAATGCTACTTTTTCCTAAGTTATAATCATAATTTTTCCAAAACTCAACTCCTTCCATTTCTGGATTTTGGAATAATTCATTTTGCCAAGCAGAAAAGTTTTGGTATTCTACTACTTGTCTTTCTGTATTCTTATAAGTTTCAATGTCTGTTAGTGCCTTTTCCAAATCTTCACAAAACATGAAAGTACTGTAAGTATCTGCCCAAAATGAATACATACGTACATGTAATTCTTTTGAGGTCTCAGTCGCTACATAACAAAATCGTATCGGTTCATTTTTTGAGATATCATACTTGTATCCTAGCTCTTTTTCAACCAAGGCAGTTTTTGATTCACTTTCTGTAATGCTTATGGAAGATAACTCTAGCGTTTGTGTTGTATCCATAAATTGTTTCGGGTATACCAAGTTTGTAACCTTTAACGTTTTGAATAGTAATGTTTCATTTTTTTCAATGACAGCACGTATTGCTTCTTTAAGTTTAGGTAGTTCTACACTACTATCGAGTTGTATTACTATTTGATTGTAAAACACTGACGTTTCACTATCATCTACATACCATTGATTTTTTTGATTTACGGAAAGTTCGTAACTGCTAGTTTCTGAGATTATATTTTCTTTCATGATTTTGTTAAGTTTAAAAAATGGACACTATGATGTTTCTATCACCTTTATATGGATTTCGACCATGCGACATCAACATATTATCTAAGAAGAGTACATCTCCTGTTTCCCATGGGAATTCGAAAGTTGCTTTTGCATAGGCTTCTTTTATTTCTTCAATTTCTTCTTTTGAAATCTCGGTTCCATCACCATAAGATGTATTGTTTGGTAAGTCATCATCAGAATCGATTAGAGATAAGAAGTCTTCGTCTAATGCATATTTATTGAAAAAGAATCCATGATTGAACCAAACATCATCGTTTGAGTATGGATGTTTCCAAATGGCCTTTTTATTCCATGTTAGGGTAAGCTTGTCATCATTTTGCCATGTACAAGTAATTCCTTTTTCTTTACAGATGGCTTCTACCTCAGTTTTGTCTTGAGTTTGAAATACTTCTCTCCACGGCAATCCTAAAGAGCTGGTTAGGTTTCTCACATATTGTATTCCTTTTTGCAAAAACTTCTCTCTGGTAGCTTCTGTCAGACCACTTAGTACCAATCTATTATCTGCAATTGGAGTTTCGCCTCTTTCTTCTGCAGGTTGAATACAACAAAAAACGATATGATTAGGATGGTCCGGATCATAGGAGCTTTCGCTGTGCATATTTATACTATATTCATTCGGATAGGTAGTTGTGTGGTATACATTATTTCCCACAGCGTAACGCGGTGAAGATCTCATTTTATACTCTAGAGGTTTTTCTGCGAATAGTGTTACTAAGTTTTGAAACTTTTGAACTGTATTAATTGCAAAACCGCGAAATAGAATTGCTCCGTTCGTTTTAAGTTTATGCTTAAATTCATCATTATTTTCATCAATCCACGCTTTAAGATCTATTCCTGACTTTGATGCCTTCGCCAATAATGGAAAATTTAAAGTTGAAGACATCTTGGAAAAATCAACCGTAGTTGTGTTTTCTATACTATCGACATTAGTATTTAATAATTTATTTATTCGACTTACCATAATACTAAGGATTTAATGGTTATGCTATTTAGTTTTAATTTTTTATGCTTTTGTAGTTCACCCTATGATTTTTATTATTTAAGAGTGTCATTTTTATTTTTCTACCAATGCCGTTAACTGAATTTTACTATTACGGCGACTTTGGAAAGATGTTACTGTTGTTATAATTTCTTTTTGAATTTCTGCCACGGCTTCAATCAACTTATCGGCTAAAAAGTCTACTTCTTTAGCAGTAATAGTTAAAGGAGGACATACAAGTATGTGATCACCTTGCACACCATCTGAAGAACCTTTTCTTGGGTATACAATAACTCCTTTCTCCAAGGTCTTTTGAAAAATTCTTTCGCTAATGTTCATTTCTGCTGGAAATGGCGTTTTACTTTTTTTATTTATCACAAATTCTACTCCTAGCAAAAGTCCTTTTCCTCTTATTTCTCCTATTATAGGAGACACTTTTAATTCTTCTAAGCGTTTCTTGAGTTCTACACCTCTTTGTGAGACATTTTCGAGGATTTTATTTTTTTCTATATAGTCGAGCACATAACTACCAACTGCTGCACCAACAGGATTGTTTACATGAGTACAATTTGTTTTGAGAGTTACTTGATTTTCTTCAAAGATTGAGGCGATTTTTTTATTTATTAATACTGCAGCTAGCGGAAAATATCCTCCACTCATTCCTTTTCCTGCTACGATAATATCAGGTGTTATTTGAAATTCTTCGATTCCAAAATTTGTTCCTAAACGTCCGAATCCTGTTGTTAATTCATCCGATATAAACAAAATTCCGAAATGTTCACATATTTTTTTTATCCTTGAAAAGTAGTTTTTGGGTGGTGTTACGGCTCCCAATGTTGTCCCGACTACGGGTTCTGCAATAAAAGCGGCAATGGTTTCTGGATTGTTTTTTTCAATTGTTTTTTTGAATTCATCTACGCAGTAATCACAATATTCGTCTTCTGATAGTTTATTTCCGTATCTATATTTATATGTTGGCTGAACACGTGGAAAATTATGCTTCCATTGTTCATAGGTTTTATGATTACCTTCAGCTTCCCCGACATTTAGAGTAAAGATTGAACTTTCGTGATGGCTAAACCATCTTGATACAATCTTACAACGGTTTGTATTTCCAAGCAGTTGATGGTATTGTAATACAATTTTTAGTGCTTTTTCAACGGCTTCAGTTCCACTCGTCATTGTCAGTGCTTGCTTGAATCCGCTTGGAGCAAACTGAACCAGCCTTTTTAAGTATTTTTCTACTACTTTATTGGTAACTGCATGTGCAGGTAAAATAGATGCTTTTTGTGTTTGTTTTTTAATAATTTTAGCTAATTCTTCTATACCATGACCTATAGTAGACACAGCTACTGAACCAGCGCTGGCATCTAAATATTTTTTTCCAGATGTATCATAGAGATATACCCCTTTCCCATAAGTTATTCTCGGATATGTACTTTGTATTTCAGTGTACAGACCCGTAGAATGCTTTGATGATTCTATCATTTTAATATGATATTTTTAATATTTTTTAGTGAATGATAACAATCAATCGATAAAGAATTAGATTGATTTATTATTAGTTTTTGGTATCAATAATTTTACTTTTCAACTGGATTCCCAATTTGTTAAATAAAGATTCTTGAATTTTCGATTTCTTAGTTTGCTTAAAAGAATGCTAAATCGTTTTCTTCTACAGTAATTTCAAATAATAACTGGTATAAGAAATTTATAGAAGTGAATCATTTATTTGCTATAACTGAATTAGACAAAGCCAATCTGTTATTTAGGTATTTTTGAATTTGCTTACACTAAATGGTTAAAAATAATTTTTATACAATTTTAATTAATGAGGGGGAAAGTTGTTAATTTTTTAAAATCCTTGGGGATTAATTGTTTTGAGAAAATAAATTAACTTTTTTTTGAAGATATTATAAGTAGCTATACAGCTACGCTACTCTGAGTTACAGAATTATAATTTTTCAGTTGCTTGAATAACATTGCTAATATAAAAATTAAAGTTAGAATTCCCAATTTTTGTCATACTAAATAATCTTTATTTTATTTTCATTTTGAATTTTGTCTTGTTTTTTTCTCGAATTGAATTTTTGACTTCCGAGTCTAAGTCTAGGTTTTTTATTTGTGTCGAAGGATTATTTAATAATTCTTTTAATATTAGTTTGTAATTTTTCATGACTTGCCTAATTAATACTTCGTCATATATATCTGTATTATAATTTATATTGAAATATAGATATTCTCCTATTTCACCAGTATTGATAAGCATGTCTAGTTTAGAATTCTCATCGTCCTCAATAAAAACATCATCTAATTCATTTTTTGACGGGTGGAAGTTAGAAGCCAAGTTCTCTGATGTATTATGAAAAGATAACATCACATCATATAAGGGATTTCTACTTGGATCGTATTGAATATTCATGTCTTCAAATAGCTTATCTATTGGAAATGCCTGATGTTTTGAACTTTCAAATGAGATATCTTTTATTTGCTTGAATGTATCTATAAAATTTGCATTTTCATTTAACACACTTCGCAAAGGAAGTAAATTCATAAAGATACCTATAAGATCTTCTAAGTCTGCATGCTCTCTTCCTGCGATAGGAGTTCCAATAATAATGTCTTTATTTTTAGTGTACTTGTAAAATAGTATTTTCCATATTACCAATGCTCCAATAAATATGGTTCCTCCATGCGCTAGGCAAAACTTTTTTAATGCTAACGTGTCTTCTAAAGATATATAGGTTCCTAAAGTACGTCCGTTATACGTTAATATTCTTGGTCTGCTTTTTTGATTAGGCAAATCTAAGGTTGGTAATTTCCCTGATAGTTGTTTTTTCCAGAACGCTTCGTGACTTTTAAATTCCGGGCTTTCCATTTTTTGCAATTGCCATACTACATAATCTTTGTATTGAATTCTTAACTCTGGTAAACTTACGTTTTTATTTTCTACAAAAGCTCTGTAATATTCCAACACATCTCGGATGATTATATCCATAGAAACTCCATCTGTAATTACATGGTGTAAGATGTAATAAAAAGCAAACTGCGTAGGGCTTACTTGAAATAAGTGTGTTCTTATGAGTATATCTTTAGATAAATCAAAAGCTATATCCATGTCTTTTTTTACATATTTATCGATAAAGGTTTCTGTATCAGAAACAGTACTCAAATCTGTATAATTCAGAGTATAGTTTATACGTTCAATTGGTTGAATCCATTGTTGCGGCTCACCTTTAGCATCTTTTTTAAATATTGTACGTAGCGTTTCGTGTCTTTCTATAGTTGCAATTATAGCTTTTTCCAAAAGATCTTTGTGAATATTATTTGGAATGAATAGTACATCTGATAATGTGTAAGCTAATGATCGATCTTCAATTTGACTTAATATCCACATTTTTTTCTGCGAATATGATAAAGGATAGCCTTTGTCTTCATGAATCACTTTCTTTATAATATCATTGTTGGTATCAAAAATGCTAAAGTGCGCAATTAAATCATCTTTGTGTTTTTTTAACATGGTGATGATTTCTTTCGTAACAACACCTTTCGGTGCTTTTATGTCGAGTTCAGTTGCATTTGCAAGCTTGACTTTTATATTTTTTTCTTCTAAGAATTCTATAATTTCTTTGGTCTCCATTTTATAATCATGATGGTTTACTTCTATTTTACTTATGTCTCAATAGAAAATTAATGTTGGTTAAAGACTTAAATAAGTAGCAGTCCTGTGAATTGAAAGTTTTTATATTCTGAAAGATTCAAATTCGTCATCTTCTTCAAAATTATCAGAAATTACGTTTGAAATAATCGCTGCTATACTTTCCAAAATAGGAGCTTCAAAGAATTGCTGAATATCTATTTTCACTTCTAATTCCTTTTGTATTTTGGCTATTACTCGAATTACTTTTAAGCTATGTCCACCCAATTCAATAAAGTTTGCATTCACACCAATTTTATCAGCATCAACTTTTAAAACATCTGCCCAAATATCAACTAGTTTTTCTTCTACTTCATTTCTTGGAGCTATGTACTTGTTTGCACTAAATACATTATCTCCACCAATTGCTAAGAGTTTTCTTTTATTTATTTTTCCATTAACTGTTAATGGGAACGCATCTACAGTTACATAAGATTCCGGCAGCATATATGCTGGAATTTTTTCTAAAAGATGACTTCTTAGCTCATTAATATTTACTTCTCTTTTTGCAATTAGGTATGCAACTAATTTCTTCTCGCCTAATTCATCAGTAGTTATTAAAACTTTGGCGTCATTTATAAAATCTATTTGCTTGAGGCTATTTTCAATTTCGCCTAATTCGATTCTAAAACCTCGTATTTTAACCTGATCATCTTGCCTTCCACAAAATTCTAAGGCTCCATTTGACAACCATTTGACCATATCGCCCGATTTATAGAGAAATGCTCCTTTTTCAAATGGATTGGCAATGAATTTTTCTTCTGATAATTCTGGTCTGTTCAAATATCCGTTTGCTACACCTTTTCCTCCTATGTATAATTCTCCCATAACGCCTTTTGGAGCCAAGCGCATTTCAGAATCTAACGCATATAGTTTTACATTGGGGAAAGGAATTCCAATAGGTGTGCTTGCTACAAAATCATGATTAGCGTCTACTTCACACTCATAGTAGGTGCTATCGACTGTTGCTTCCGTGACTCCATAACTATTAATAACCCTTGTGGAATTACCAAACTCGAGCATTAAGAATTCAAAGTCTTTTAAATCTAAGCTTTCTCCCCCAAGAATTATCATTTTTAAAGATTCTACATTGACTTTTTCTTTGTGAATATGACGCATTAGTGGGATTACAAAAGATGGTGTACCTTCAAACACACTTACTTGGTTATCTTTAATAAGATTACACATTGATACTGTATCTAACTTTCTGTCATTTCCACAAATTACCATGGTTCCTCCTGTTAAGATAGACCTGCACAAATCAGCCACCGACATATCAAAAGAGAAACTAGCCAATTGTAAAAGTGTTACTTTAAAATCTTCTAAATTGTATGCAGTTTTCCAACCGTAATATATATTAACAACTGAAGCGTGCGTTACTAAAACTCCTTTTGGATATCCTGTTGATCCGGATGTATAAATTATGTAAGCCAAATCATTTGGAGTCTTTAGTACAGTAGGTCTTTCTGTACTTATGGTAGGCTGATGTTTTTTGAAGTTTTCTACTATTTCTTGATCAATACATAATTCAAATTGACTGTCGTTTTCTATAAATTCAATACGATCTTTTGGATAAGAAGGATCTACAGGGATGTAAGCACTTCCCGTTTTTAGAATTGCAAAAATACTGACTATTACCCATTCACTTCTTTCTAATTTGAATCCAATAAGACTGCCTTTTGTGATAGCATGATTTTGTATTAGATAATTTGCTAATTGAGTAGACACTTCATCCAATTCTTTGAATGTTAGCTTGGTGTCTTGAAAAACTACAGCAATTTCATTAGGATTTTCTAATACTCGTTCCGTGAATACATCTAAAATAGTTTGATCTGTAGGATAGGTAATATTGTAATCATTGTTTGTAATCAATAATTCATTTCTCTCCGTTTCTGATAAAATTTCAAAATCAGTGAGTGTTTTAGTTTCTTGAGTTGCAAATCTATTAATCACATTTTGAAAGTGGGTAGCCATAGTCTCCATGGCTGTGGTTTGATACACATTTGTATCGTATGTTAATTCAACTGTCAATTTATTATGACTTAGTCCGATAGTAACATCAAGATCGTAATTGGTCTGTTCGACCATATCAATAGAAGTAATCGCCAATTGCTCTTCTTGAACATTATGCTCGCGTTCTTCATTTATAATTTCCTGTATCGGATAGTTCTCAAAAACTAGGATATGATCCAGCAAATCCATTCCTAAATTACTTTCAGATTGTATTTCTGCCAACGATAAGTAGTGATGTGGCTCTCCATCAATATCACGCGTATGCATCTTTTGTAAAATACTTATTGGAGTATCATCTTCCGTGTATGTCATTCGTACAGGAACCGTATTGATAAACAGCCCCAATATATTCTCTACTCCTTCTAAGTAAGGTGGTCTTCCTGATACTACAACTCCATACACAACATCATTAACATTGTTATACCTTCCCAGTAAATAACCCCATGTTGCCTGCATAAATGTATTCATCGTAACTCCTGCATCCACACATATTTTCTCTATTTTCTTAAATGTATTTCCGCTTACAGTGAACTCTGATGTCCCAGCATTGAAAGCCACATTATCATCTATATTCCTGTTTTTAAATGGTATGGACGCTGTTTGGTAGTACTCTTCTAAATAAGACTTCCAATAGTCTAGCGAACTTTGTTTATTGATTGATGCCAGCCATTTGATATAATTTGAATATGGAGTAACCGCATCTAAAACAGGTGTTCTTTCTTGTAAGATAGCTTCAAAAAGTTCGGTAAATTCATTCACTATAATTCCCATACACCAGCCATCCATAAGAATATGATGATGACTCCATAAGAACTCATACGATCCATCTCCAAAATCCAAGATTTTCAAACGCATCAAACATGGTACTGATACATCAAACTTATGCGCTCTATCTTCTTCCTTTACGCTTTCTATAAATGCTGCCTTTTCTGTGGCATTAAACTTCTTCTCTATTCTTTCATATGAAAAATTATTGAACGCCTTTTTATAAACAAATTGAAGGATATCGCCTCCATACTGATCGGAAAAACTTGTCCTTAATATTCCGTGACGTTCTATTAGCTGATTATACGCTTTCTCTATACTTTCTTTGTCTAGTTCGATTCCTTCTAAGCTATAAGACATTTGTTCCAAGTAAAGTGAACTTGAAGTATCTGCTAACCAATGATAGTAAATTCCTTCTTGTAAGGGAGATAGTTTATAAATATCTTCTATATCAAGGTTCTTGTTTACCTCAAATAATTCCTCTACACTCAGCAAATTATAGGTGACATCTGACGGAGTTAAGTAGCTAACTTTTACATCGGATAACAACTTGATTAGTCGTTCTAAACAGTTTATGTAGTTTACTGCTAATTGCTGAATGGTTTCTGTTTTGTATTCTTTTTTCGAATAAGAAAAAGCAATTTGAAGTTCTTCATTTAATAAAGCTCCTACAACATCTAGCTTCTTT
This sequence comes from Kordia sp. TARA_039_SRF, assembly GCA_006383075.2. Classification (GTDB taxonomy): domain Bacteria; phylum Bacteroidota; class Bacteroidia; order Flavobacteriales; family Flavobacteriaceae; genus Kordia. Next base: position 12,784 of record SMNH02000013.1, on the reverse strand, counting down.
ACACTTCCATTTTTTGCATCTGAATCTAAACCTATATTTTCAGAAACATAATCAAACAACGGTGTTTCTTCTTCACTTGAATCAGAATTTAATGATTGCCCAAAGTCGCCTAAATAGTTAAATTCTACGGAAGGTTTTACATCTGTATTAAAATCATCAGTTAAGTATTTAAACATTCCGTATCCTATTCCTTTGTTAGGTATTTTACGAAGTGATTCTTTTACATGAATTAAATTATGTATTACATCTTCTCCTTGCACATCTAATACAAATGGAAATTCAGAGGTAAACCATCCAACAGTTCTTGTAATATCAACATCTTCCACAATTTCTTCTCTACCATGACCTTCCATATTCAGTATAGCCTTGTCTACACCAAAACTCTCTTTCAGCGCTAATCCTAAAGCAGTTAGTAGAATGTCATTGATTTCTGTGTTGTATGCTGCATGAATATCGGATTGTAATAATTTAGTGGTTTCTTTAGGTAATGTAATGGATAATTCTTCACTGAGGATTCTGCTGTCCTCTATAACCATATCTGTAGGTAAATCTTCTATGGTTTGCTTACACACATCTTCCCAATACGACTTTTCTATTAAAAACTGCTCTTCACTTACATGTTTACTAAGCATTGATGCCCATAATTGAAAAGATTCTGTTTTGAGTGGTAATTGAAAAGATTGTTTTTGTGATGCTTGATTGTATAGATTACTTAAATCCTCTAATAAGATTCTCCAAGAGATACCATCTATTACCAAATGATGTATGATGAGTGCCAAATAGTCGCCATCATCTCGTCTAAAATGTCCTATTTTGAATAAAGGTCCATTTTCTAGGTCAATACTCGATTGTAATAGTTGACCTTGCTCTTGCATTGTTTTTTTTGCAGATGTATCTCCCCTTAAATCATAAAAATCTATAGAAAAACAATCATCTCCAATACCTCTATTAAATTGTTGCCATGCATCACCTTCTTTTGTGTAAGTCATACGCAAGGCATCATGATGCTTTACTAGTTCTGCTATACATTGATTCAGTAAATTACCATTTATCGCTGTTTTAGCTTTTAAACAAACCGATTGATTATAGTGTGTTGGGTTTTGTATTTCAGTTGCGGAGAATAATCCTTGCTGTATTGGAGTTAATAAAACACTGCCTTCTACTACTGATTGTGAAATTTCTTTTGTATTCTTTTGAATACGCTTTGCCAAATCTTCTAAGATAGGCGTACTCATAACTTCTCTAACTCTTAGCCTATATCCTTTTTGATTTAAGCGAGAAATAATTTGTATGGATTTTATGGAGTCTCCTCCAAGATTAAAGTAATTTTCTTTGATACTTATCTTATCTCGTTTCAACACATTTTCACATACAGATAATAAAACTTTTTCTTCTTCAGTTCTTCCTGCTATGTATACAGTGTTCGCCTTCTTGTTTAATAGATTATATGCAGCTAATGCTTTTCTGTCTATTTTGCCATTAGGATTTAATGGCATGGCTTCTAATGCTATAAAATAATTAGGAACCATAAATGCTGGAACTTTCTGGGATAAATAACTACGTAATTCATCCACATCTATATCATCTTTTAATACAACATTGGCAACCAACTCCTTTTGCCCGGAATTACCGTCTATTGCCATTACGACAACTGATTCTACCGCTTCGTTAATTAATAGTTGATTTTCAATTTCTCCCAGTTCTATACGATGTCCTCGTATTTTTACTTGATGATCTTTTCTACCTAAGAAAATGATTGATCCATCTGCTTGCCATTCACCTAAATCACCCGTTTTGTATAAATACTCCCCTGATTTAAATGGATGAGGGATAAATTTTTCGCGTGTAAGTTCTTCATTGTTTAAGTATCCTTTTGCTAAACCAACTCCAGATATACATATTTCTCCTGCAATTCCCAATCCACATATTTTAAGATATTCATCTAAAATATAAATGCTGATGTTTTGCATAGGTTTACCCACTGATATTTTACTTCCAGCTGGTGGTTCTACTAATATATTTAATGTAGTATCGTCCGAGCCTTCCGCAGGTCCATAAGCGTTCACTAGTGGAATGTTAGCGTATACCGAAAACCACCTGTCAATTAATTTCTTACTGATAGCTTCTCCTGTGGAAGAGATGTAGGTTAATTCTCCTAAATAGTTTGTTCCCTTAGATGTTTCGTAATCTAAAAGCTCTTTTAGGTATGTAGGAACTACTTGTAATATTGTAGCCTTTTCTTGTTTAATTCTATTTAAAAACTCACCTAAATCTAAAACAGTATCTTGTTCGTATATACTGGTGGTTCCTCCTACAATCAGCGCATTTAATAATTGCCATACCGATATATCAAAAGTGTAAGGTGCATTTTGAACTATGATACTATCAGTGTTTAGTTCTAGCTCTTCTTCCATTGCATACAGGTGATTTAACATCCCACGATGTGGAATCATAACTCCTTTAGGGTTTCCTGTAGACCCCGAAGTGTAAATGATATATGCCAAATCTTCGTCATTTGTAGCGACTGCTGTAAAAGTATCTGAGTAAGTGTCTTTTTTGGAGATAAATTCCGCTAAAACATCTGATGATATTACCGCTTTGTAATTACTGTTTTCTAAAATGTATTTTTTACGCTCTTCAGGATACGAAGGATCTACTGGAATATATGCGCCACCTAATTTAAAAATAGCCAATATCGATACTACCAACCATTCATTACGCTCTATATTTAAAATAATTTGATCTCCCTTTTCTGAAGCAAAACAAGACTGTAAGTGTTGCGCAAATTTATCAGAAAGCACATCTAAATCTTTATAAGTAAGCTTATTACTTGTAGCTTTTACTGCGATTTTTTCAGGGAATGCATCTAAATGTTTTTTGAAGCACTCTAGAAAAGATCCTTTAGATGAATAATCGCAATACGTATCATTAAAATCAATCAGTATCGTTTGTCTTTCTTTTGAAGATAAGTATTCGAGGTTTTTTATTTTTTCTGTTGTATTGCAAAAAATAGAATGTAAAAGCTCTTTGAAGTGACGTATCAAACGTTCTATCATTTCTTTTTCATACACACCTGTATAAAATGTGATTTGAAACTCTAAAAAACTATCAAAATCTTGAATGTCTATTTCTAAATCAAATTGTGCTGCACATGCGCCATTATCGTGTATTTTGAGGTATTCTTCTGCGGCTAACACTTCTCGCTTTTCAACTTCCTCTGTATTTTGCAATGTTAGCATTACATCAAATATGATATTTCTGCTATAATCTCTTTTTAGTGCAAGTGCTTCAACCTGTTCGTCAAATGGATACATTTGGTGATTGTAACAAGCAAAGATATTCTCCTTTACACTAGAAAAGAATGTATCAAAACTATCCTCAGGGTTTATGGTGTTTCTAAGAACCAACGTATTTACATAAAAACCTATTTGATCTTCTAAATCTGGATGATCTCTTCCCGTAACTGGAGAACCTATAATGATATCCTTTTGACCTGTATATTTATTGAGTATGAGATTAAATACTGATACCAATCCCATAAATAAACTCCCATTGTGATCTGCACAGTAGGTCTTTAGAGCTGTGGTTAATTCAGGAGATAGAGATGTTTTTAAACTATGCCCTGTAAAACTAAATTTTTCAGGTCTGAGTTTGTTGCTTGGTAAATCTAATACAGGTAATTCGCCCGAGAGCTTATCTAACCAAAACGCTTGATGCTTTTTATATTCTTCACTGGCCAACTTCTCTATTTGCCAATACGTGTAGTCTTTGTATTGAATACGAAGCTCGGGTAAACTCACTTCTTGATTGGTAAGATAAGCATTGTAGTAAGCTAATACATCTGTATTTAAAACATTCATAGACCATCCATCACTGATGATATGATGCATGTTATAGTAAAAGACATACTTGTTTTCTTCAAGTGGAAACAGTATCAATCTAATTAAAGGACCGTTTTCAAAATCAAAAGGTTTGTAAATGTCTTCATCTATTCTTCTTTGAATATTGTTGATTTTAGTATCTGATTCATCATAATTTTCAATTTTAATTTCTATTTCAAAATCGTCTGTAGATTTCACCCACTGACGAATTTCTCCATCTTTGTTTTCTTTGAATACTGTACGTAAAATCTCATGACGCTCAAACACCTTATAAATTGCCTTCTTAAAGAGTTCTAAATTATCAATATTGATAATTATAGAACTTGGTATATGGTACGCTTCTGAACCGCCATCTATTTGATTTAATAACCAAAGTCTTCTTTGTGCATTTGAAATTTTATAATTTTCCTCAAAAGGTATTGGTTCAATTTCTTCAACTATTGAAATATTGTCATATTTCTTTAAAAAAGAAACAAGCTGTTCTTTGTTTTGTTTGATTTTATGAAGTACTTCTTCCTCAATTTCACTATCGAAATTAAGTTCTAAATTATCTCCATTTAAAAAAACACTGATGTTTTTTTCTTCTAGTTCCTCTAAAAAAGCTAGCATATATTTATTGATTGTAAGGTATTGTGTTTGCGTTTTTTATGGTATTTTCTTTCCCCATGAAAGAATAACTTGTTAGGTGATACCAATTTAACTTTAAGGTGCGCTTTGGAAGCGAAGTTGCTTTGGTATTGTTCAATAATTCACCATATTTTGCTCATAAAAAGTCATTACATCTTCATAAGTGGGTTCTGCGGGTAACTGATCTGCTAAAAAATATTTTAATACTTTCAGCTGGCCATCCTCAGGATTGTTTTTTAAGTGATTGTAGAGCTTATCCATCCCTGAGGCATGAATAAAATTCCATGTAATAGAAATACTATCGGAAGCACTTGTTACATCATGAAACCATCCTGAAGGGAACAAAATTATTTCTCCTGGTTGTAATGTATCCTCATAGTCAGGTGTTATATTTTTATAGTCAGGAAATTTTTCATGATTTACATTTACCATATCAACATAGTCTTCATCATTCATTAAACTAGCTTGTTTTGAAGGATGAAATAGGTATATTTTTTTAGTTCCATAAAATTGACACAATAGTGCATTGCTTTCAAAAGGATCTTTATGTAAACGTGTTCTGGCACCTTCTCCTGATATAAAAATTCCTTTGTATGGGTATTGATGCTTCGTAATGTCTTTTGGTTTCCCAGTTTCACTGTATGGGAAAACCAAACCTTCTGTAGGAGCAAAATATGGATGCGTCCATGATGATTTCAATCCCTCAAAACATTCATCAGACCAAAATAAATCTGCATCCAATAATTGAGAATACCACCTTACATATTCTTTAGACTCTTTATTTTCAATGAAGTTTTCATCAAAATATGTCTCTAAAGTATCCACGTTTTGCATATCAAAGAGGTCGTTATAGATTTGCACTAAAGAGTCACCATATTCTTCTTTTAAATGGGATGGAGTAAACTTTTTAACATCCCATGTATCCATAGCATCAGTAATGATTACTGGCTGATTTCCAATAAGGAAATCTTTCACAAACTCTTCTTTTGATATATTTGATACTCTTTTTACTTTCATCATTAAATTGTTAAAAATTAATATTGAGTTTCGTAAAAACTTAAAATCTCGTCACTTGTAGCTTCTACAGAGACTTTATCTTTGAGAAAGTATCTTAGTATTTCTAATTGATCATCTTTTGGATTTGCTTTTAAGTATTTGGTAAGTCCTTCAGTTCCGCTTGCATGAATAAAATTCCAAGTAATTGAAATGCTATCAGACTCGCAAGTAACATCGTGAAACCAGCCAGAAGGAAATAAAATTATTTCTCCTGGTTGTAAGCTATCTTCATAATCAGGAGTGATGGAAGAAAACTCAGGAAACTTTTCCTCATCAATATTTTTTAAGTCTACAAATTCTCCATTATTCATTACAATGTGCTCTTTGCTTGGACCGTATAAAAAGATTTTTTTACTTCCGTAAAATTGACATAAAACTGCATTGCTATTAAAAGGATCTTTATGAAGTCTTGTTCTTGCTCCTTTCCCTGAAATAAAAATTCCTTTATAAGGATATTTATAGGTATTTATATTTCTTTCTTCATCTTCTTTACAAGGAGGAACTGCTAAATTGTTTTGCGGAATACAGTAAGGATGACTCCAATATTGTTTGAGTTTACTGAAGCATTCATCCGACCAGAAAAAATCTAGTTCTTTTAATTGTGTATACCATCGTATGTATTCACTTGACTCTTTGTCTTTTCCGAAATTTTCATCAAAATAAGTTTCTAAGGAATCTACATTTTGTAAGTCAAACAAGTCATCATAAATCTGTACTAAATAATCTCCGAATTCTTCTTTCAGAAATTCAGGCTTGAATTTATCTGTATCCCAATCTTTCATTGCATCGGTAATGATGACTGGTTGATTGGCAATTAGATATTCATTGACAAACTCTTCCTGCGTTATATTTGATACTCTTTTTACTTTCATTTTGTTGTTGTTTAGGATGGTTATGTATTTTTAAGATGGAATATTTACAACACTAGAATCTCCCCAAACTTCTTTTTTTTCTATAGTAGGGTTTCCTTTGTATTTTAATTCGCTATCATCATTTAGCTTCATTTTTAATGAAGTATTTACCGTAACTTTAGCTTCACTATCACTTGACAAATGTGCATCTAAATGGTTTACAGATAAGTCAAAACAGTCAAAAAGGCTGTCTTCTTTCAAACGTAGCTTTAAACGGTCAATAATTCCGTTAATTTCTACTTCAGAGTCATCATCAGCTGTTAGTTCCATATTTGGAACTTCTACTGTAGCAACAAATTTTGAGTCGTCATCTAGATTTACAAAAACCTCATCTCCCTTTAATAGCGATTGTAACGTTATGATACAATCATCATTTGCATAAAAATCGTAAAAAGGCTTGGTTTTTATGTAGATATTTATTGCCTCGTTTTTCTTTAAACTTCGACTATTTGATTTCTTTAAAGACAAGGTTTCATTTTTATAATTGCATTTAACATGCGCATGTAAATCCTCATTTGTTTCTACATATATTTCTTCTTCCGTATCAGAAAAAATTATATATACATTGAGATCATTTGTAACTTTTAATTTTTGAAAAGATTGGTAAGAAAGTTCTTTTTTTGTGACTTTCTGCCTCTTTTTTTTAGGAAAAAATATAGATTTCATGATAAAATATTCAGTGTTTACGAATTATAGATGGTACTTTCTTCTGCGATACATTTTGTTAAACCCAGATGTTCATTGCTTCATCTTTAAACAATTGATGAAATAGAATAATCACTTTTGTTTTTATTATCCTTACCTGCGCTATGAATGAAGACAATTAAATTTTATGCAAAACTGCAAAGCGTGAAATTAGATACTTTGATTGTTATCGCATAATACATTGTTACTACAAATTGCATATTGGATTGTTGCTACAAGAAGTATTTTTTGAACAAGCCTTTGTAGAACATTTGATACATGTTCCTTTTGGTTGATTTTTTTGTGGCTGTATAGAGTTAGGTAAGTCCGCAACACCTCCATGAATATTAGTTACTTCAAATTTAGAAACAACACTTTTGTTTAGTCTTATTTTATTAGTTTTTTGTTTTTTCATGATTAAGAATTAATGGTTAATAATTATAAATTGTATTTTCTTCTCTGTTTAGTTTCACCAATCCAAGACGTTCAATAACTTCATCAATAAGTACATCAATCACGTCTATGTAAAGAGTGTTTGGTGCTTTTAGTTTTTCATAGCCTATTTGTGCTTCTGTACAACCGCCAATAATTAATTCTGCTCCTTGATTATTAAGAGCTTCCATTGATGCCTCAAAAGCATCGTAAGCTTCGGGAATAATGTGAGCAGACTTAAAACCTCCTTTCATGTACACGGATTTCATAAACTTTTCTTCTTGATCGTGTGAGTTTAACGTAATCAGTTGTAATGATGAATTTTTAAATCTTTTATGAAATATTTTAGAGTTCACAGTTCCTGTAGTAGCTAACAAACCTATTTTTTCATATGCTGGGTATTCATTTAATATTCTTGAAAACACCAAATCAATAGGATTTAGAATATTACTTTTAAGATTTTCCTGAAATTGATCAATGAAATAATATGAGGTAACACAAGTGGATACTATAAAATCAACATTGCTCTCATTTAGCATCGCTACAGATCTTAGTAATTGCTTTTCGGGAGATTCTTCTCCATATACAATTGACAATGTACGATCAGGAACTTTACTGTTGTTGTGTAAAATAAACTCAGGAAAGTCTTGATCTTTTGGTGCTTCAATCCGATCAATGAGCTTATTTACAAATAGCAGTCCAGCTCTAGTTCCCATCCCAGAAATAATTCCTAAAGTTTTACTAGGCATTTAATAAAGTATTAGTTATTGATTGTTTGGTAAATAATGATGCTTAGTAGGTGAGAATTTCCTCTTCTCGTACTTGATGAATTACGCTTTGGAGCTTTTCTAATCCTTTTGTCAGATTTGATTTTGTGATTGTAAGTGGAGGTAGTAATTTTATAACTTGTCCCATGTTACCACATGTTTCTATAATCATTCCTTGCTCAAAAAGTGTTTTAGATACTTTCTTTGCCATTTCCCCTGATACAAATTCTATTCCCCAAATCATTCCTAATCCTCTAACATCTAGTACATTTTCGGAATTTTCATGAATTTTTTTGAGTGCTTTTTCAATGAATTCTCCTTTAGCTTTTACATTGTTTGAAAAGGTTTCATCTTCCCAATAATCTAAAGCTTTGGTTGCTCCACAAAGTGACAAATTGTTTGCTCTAAATGTTCCGTTGTGTTCGCCTGGTTTCCAAATATCTAACTCAGGTTTCATTAATACTAGTGATAATGGTAAGCCAAATCCACTGATAGATTTTGATAGTAATACGATATCTGGTGTGATACCTGCTCTCTCAAAACTAAAAAAGTTTCCTGTTCTTCCGCAACCTACTTGAATATCATCAACAATTAGTAAAATTCCATTTTCATTTGCAAAGTGTTGCAGTTCTTGTAACCATTTTTCGTTGGCCACTTTAATTCCACCTTCTGCTTGGATTGTTTCAAGAATAATTGCCGCTGGAAGTTGGTTGCCTGATCCGTTTGTAGCAATCATCTTAGAAATATACTCTATAGTATTTGTATTTTCTCCTAAGAATCCATCAAAAGGTTGAAAAATAATATCCTGCGAAGGAATATCCTGATGTCGCATTTCTTGACTTCCCGAAATAGCTAAAGACGTAGCCGTCATGCCATGAAAAGAGTGAGTAAAAGCAACAATTTTTTTTCTTTTAGTAACTTTTCTAGCCAATTTAATCGCAGCTTCAACAGCGTTGGTTCCTGATGGACTTGGAAATTGTATTTTATAATCAAATCCTCTAGGTTTTAAAATAACTTCTGTAATTTTATTTAGAAAATTTAGTTTTATGACACTATCCATATCTAAACAATGAACAGGTGCATCAGACTTTAAAAAGTTAACGATTGCTTCTTTGAGAATGTCATTATTATGCCCATAATTTAGAGCTCCTGCTCCACTAAAAAAATCTAGGTATTCCTTATCCTTGTCGTCGATAAGAATATCATTTTTGGCATATTTGAAAGTCGTTGGAAATGATTTTGAATATCCACTTACATTTGACTCTCTAGTTTTGTTTAGTTTTATTTTATTCATAGATGAAGTATTTTTAATTAATCATATAGTTTGTTGCTCGAGTATGATATCTCTATATCTTTAGAGAACTCATCAGCATAAGTAAATACCAATACTGTTCTATTTTTATCTTTTTTTAGCGGAAGTACTCTATGGATACTTTTTGAAGCAGTCATGAAGTAACTATCTCCTACGTCAAGTTTATCAAATACTGATTTTTCTGAACCTAAGTCATCCATGTTTTCAGAGAATGGCACAAATTCTAATTCGCCACCTCCGTCTACTCCAGGAGATTCCAAGCATGTGATAAGTACGTAAGGATAGGTGTCTAAATGACCTCCATGTACATCATCTTTTTTATGCAACATATGTATGGCATGTCTATCGGCCATATCTGGCGTTAAAAACAATTTGTTATCACATATTTCTTCTAAATAAGAAATAAGTTTTTCGTCTTTATACATATCAGTAATCATTGTAGATTCTTCATCGATAAGATTTCCTGAAACGGTAGTGATTTTTCGTAAAGTAAAGTCTGTTTCGTCCATGACAAAATCTTTGCGCTTCCCATGTTTACTGAGTAATCTTAATGCTTCTTTCTGTAAATTTTCGATGACTTCTTCACTGAAAAATGATGCGAGTTTTACATAACCAATTCGATCGAACTCACTGGTTAATCTTTCTAATTTTTTTTCTGTTAAAACCATTTGGATAAAAGTTAATTTATAAATTATTGGACTATAAGGAATAAGCTATTCTCTTTACCTACTGTAGATAAAGACTCTAGTATGTTTGAAGAAAAGTGATTTGTTTAGGGAGTCAATTAAATTGTAATTGTGTTACTTCTCTTTTTATCTTTTTGAAGTGATTTCATTTTTCTAGCTGTATCAATTTCTTTGGAAATTGATTGAATGTTTGGTGCCATGAAAAAATCTTCAATACCTATTTCTACTTCAAATATTTTGTGAATTCTTTTTAGTAAAGTCATTGCTTTTAATGAATCGCCTCCTAATTCAAAGAAGTTGTCTAAAACACCCAGTTTTTCAAAACCGAAAAACGACTGCCACAATTCGCAAACTTTTTGCTCAACTTCTGTACTCGGCGCTATAAAATCGTCACTTAAAACAGGCCTACTTATTGCTTCAGACGCAGTAACAATTTCTTCTATGACTTCTTTTTTGGCTTGTGCTATTAAGACTTCATTTGGATCTTTTACAGAGATTACCAATTGAGGAAGGTCTTGTATGAAAAAGGAGTATTCAAAAACTTTAATTAGTTTTTCATGACTTATTCTAGCCTCAGTAATACCATCTAATTCTACACTGAACCAGTTTTTTAATTCTTCTTGTTTTGATTTTATAAAGGCTGCAATGAATTTATTTGCCACAGCATACGCTCCATAAGTAAGTCCGCCTAATATTGAAGATAAACTTGAGGTAATCCATACAAAATCTAAAGACTTGTCCTTGAACGTTTCATAGATATTTAAGGTTCCGTTGATTTTTGGATCAAATTGAGCTTTTGCAATCTCAATATCTAAATTTTCTACAGGCTTGAATGTACTAGTAGCCCCATTTCCAGCCGCGTGTATAATTCCAGAAATCTCGCCATGTTCCCTTTGTATTTTAGCAACCGCTTTCTGAAAATCTTCCAAGTTTGCGGTATCCGCACTGTAATAATAGATTTTTTTATTCTTATGTCTAAGCTTTTGCAATTCTTGTATGTTAGTAATTGTTTTTTGCGATGCGGACGCTGCGTTTACATATTCTTCCCATTCAGATTCAACAGGGACATTACTACGTCCTAAAATGATAATTTTTGCATTGTACGTTTCACTTAAATAGTTCACAAAAACTTTTCCTACTTCTCCTAGTCCTCCCGTGATGAGATATGTTTTTCCCGATGAAACATAGGTATCTTTTTTGGCGTCATCAACTTTGATTGGCTCATAAAATTTAGTCCATCTTTTATTATTTCTATAAGCAATGCTTCTTTCTGAATAATTATAATCTAACTCGTTTTGAATCGAAGCATATAAGGATTCGCTAGTTATGTCATTTGAAGCGTCAACATCTATAAAGCTTGTGAATACATTAGGATTTTCTTGAGCAAAGATATTTGCTAAAAACATTGAGGTACTAGCTGCCAACTTTTCTTTTTCGTTTTCTAAAACAGGAAAGCTATAATCTGATACAAATGTGATTTTCTTTTTGGATTCAGAAGAATGATGTAAGATGCCTTTACATAGCCTCTGTAGCAACATAAATGACGTAATTGTAGCTTCTTGATCATTTCCTTCCATATTCCAATTAAAAATGAGTTGATCTACTGTAAGCTGGTCAGATTCTATTGATTCAAATAACTTTTTAAAACTAGCTTCATTTTCTGGATTTATGATGTATTTATGAGTATCCGTTTTTATAAATGTATCACCCTTAATCACTTTGATAAGTGTATGACCATTAGCTTCTAGTCTGTTTTCTAATGCTGAAATAAAAGTGTTGTCTGTTGTAAAGATTAAATAGGTCTTTGCCTGAACCTGCGTTTCTTTCGACTCTAACACAGCAGATTTTTTCCAATTTGGCACATAAAACCATTCTTCAAATGCTTTCAATGAACTTTGCGCAGTCGTCACATTTTGAATTTGACTATAAGGAGAAACATCATACGTTAACTTATAGGTGTCAAACATGTATGTTGGAGCATGCACTCTACTTCTTTCTTCGCCTTCATAATATGCTTCCCAATTTATTTTAACACCGTTGCTCCATAGTTGTCCCAACGCATTCGTTAGTATTAAATTATCATTTTTTTCTTCTTTAGGATGCCTCAAGATATTTACGGTAAGACTAGTGTTTGAGAACTTAGTATGTTGTTTTGAAAAGTTACTTAGTACTCTTCCAGGAGCAACTTCAATACATAATACATTGCCTTTATCTAAAATAGTACCGATTCCTTCTTCAAATTTTACAGTATTTCGGAGATGTTGTACCCAATATTCAGGAGATATTGCTTCTTCTTTTGTTATTTCTTTTCCTGGAAAATTCGGGTAAAGTGAGCCACCCGTGCCGGATTAAATTGAGCAGTGTAAATGAAGTGTAAAAAATCGTTTCATTTGAGTGTTAAAATTAGTGATTCTTTTTTAATTTTTTT
>SMNH02000012.1 GCA_006383075.2 Kordia sp. TARA_039_SRF | reverse complement strand
CAATAATATGTATTACATCCTCCAAATCTAGAGTCGCACCAATTGTGAACGGAATCTTTACAACTCACTTGAACCGTTACGGGCTCAATTGGTTTTTTACAAGATAAGAAGCCCGAAGTGTTTGCTCCTCCATGTAACGTTTTCGCTTCCAATTTACTGATTGTACTTTTTGAGAATGTTAGCACTTTTAAATTCTGTTTTTTCATAATGTTTTGTTTTAAGATTTATACTTATAAGGGAACGTTTTCAAAATTCATTACCCAATACTTGAAAAAAACACTACTATATTGTTAATAACAACTGTAATTCTATCGTAACACACTATTTTCTGAATTTATAAGTTTTATATTTTTGTACACACATCATAAAAGGGCAACAACATCGTACGATGTTACAAAATATCATTCCATGAAAAGAATCTGCATGCTGCTGGGCATTCTTCTATTTATTAGCTGCGAAACAGAGACAACTCCAAAAGAATATTCACTGTTGGCATTTGCGCCGCAAGACGCTGCTGCTGTGATTCAGATTCATGATTTGGAAAGTTTTCGCAGTGAGCTGAAGAATAATCAGTTGTTAAAATCGTTTCGTCAGCCTGCATTTAAGAAGGATTTTAATGCGTTTGTGGATTATTTACAATATGTAAAACCCAATTCGAAATCGCTCGTTAGCTTTCATGAGTTAGGGAAAGATAGTTTTGAGTACATGTTTGTTTCCAAATTTCACCCAAAACTGATTACACTTGATTCTACCGTGAAACCAACTACGGAAAAAATCACCTATCAAAACAACACCATTACCAAAACAACCATTGGAAAACGCGCGAATTATACGTTTATCGCAGATAGTGTTTTTGTGAATTCTTCTTCAGAATTGTTGATTGAAAATTGCATTCGTTCGTACCAAAAAGCTACCGTTCCAGAAACGCTCAAAAAAGTATATGCCACGATTGATGAAACGAAATCAGCAACGATTTTAGTCAATCCGAAGTATATTTCTCCTTTGCTGAAAAAGTTGTTTCCGAATGCAACTACTAACATCGTTTCTAAGGTTGGTGAGCAAGCTGCGCTGGACTTGAGTATTTTGCCTGATGAAATTTCCTTTACGGGAATTGTCACTGCAAACGATTCTTTGGGTCACGCGTTAAGTTCGTTGAAAAATACATCGCCAAGAGCAGCAAAAATTGCTAAAGTGATTCCTCCTTTTTTTGAATATTTTACGTCTGTAACGTTTGATGCTTACGAGAAGTTTCACCCAAAAACAAAAAATTCACAATTAGATGCGTTGGAAGAAGTAGCAACATTTCGCTTTAACAACACGACTTTTACAGGATTGCGATTTATTTCTTCCAGCAATGAAGCTATTACCGAACTAAAAACCAAAACCGTTTTTAGCACCATTCGCAACACGAATATTTACGAGAACACAGACGAGAATTTATTTAAAAATCATTTTACGCCGTTCATTAAAACATTTGACAATCGAATTTTTACCATTTTGGACGAGTATATTATTTTTTCGGATGCAAAAGGCTTGCGCAGTTTGGCTATGTTGATTGGTATGTATAAAGACGAGCAAACCTTGTCGTTTCAAAAGAATTACCAAGAAACAATGAACGATTTGAGCGATGAATCGTCACTATTGCTATTGGTAAATACGGAAAAGTTTAAGAAAACATTCGCGGAAAGCACTTCAAAAAAATATCAAAAAGAGATATTGAGTATTAATTTGGAAGATTATCCGTTTGCCGCATTGCAGTTTACCAACGAGCGCGGAAATGATTATGCACATGTCCACGGAATGTTGAAGCGAAACACTGCCAAACCTTCTGAAAATACCATTTCGCAATTGTTAAATGTTGTGTTGGACAATCCTGTGGCAACCGCGCCGCAATTTGTAAAAAACCATATTACGAAACGTCGCGAAATTGTGGTGCAAGACAATCAAAATATGCTGTATTTGATTGCCACCTCAGGAAAAGTGTTGTGGAAAAAACAATTGGACGGCACGATTTTAGGCACGATTTCGCAGGTAGATTTGTATCGAAATGGACGTTTACAATTGGCGTTTACAACACCACAATCGTTTTATGTGTTGGATAGAAACGGAAATGATGTAAAACCATATCCAACAAAAGCAAACTCAACATATACACAACCTGTCGCGATTTTTGATTATGACAAATCAAAAAATTACCGTTTTGTGTTTACCGAAGGAAATAAAGTAATAATGCGCGATAAAAAAGGAAAGCAAGTCACAGGTTTTACATTTGCTGGCTCGGAAAACGACTTTATCAATCCGCCGCAGCATTTTAGAGTGTTGACGAAAGATTATATTACGTTTCAAGAAAGCAATGGCAAACTGCATATTTTGTCAAGAACAGGAAAACCGCGAATTACACCGAAGAAAAATCTACAGTTTTCAGACAATATTATGTACATTCATAACAATCTTTTTACAACTTCTGATAGGAATGGCAACTTGATTCAAATTGACCAAAAAGGAAATGCACAAGAAACCAAACTTCCCGTAGAAACCAATCATGATGTGGTAATGACCAATAAAACCTTGGTGAGTTTTTCTGAAAACAAATTACACATCAAAGACAAATCTGTAGAACTCGATTTTGGCTCGTACAGCAAACCAAAAATCTTTCTTATTCGCAATAAAATCTACGTAAGTATTACCGATAAAGATGCACAAAAAGTGTATTTGTTTGATAGCAATGCGGAAGCAATTCCTGGGTTTCCTGCGTTTGGAACTTCTGCTGCCGATTTGGAGAATTTTGACAAAGACAATAAGTTAGAATTGGTCACCAAAGGAGAAAACAATACGATTTTGGTGTATAAGCTTAATTAAGGTGTTGGGTGTTGGGTGTTGGGTGTTGGGTCTCGCTTAAGCTCGATGTGACTAGTCTTGTTCTTTTCCGATGGTATCAATTTCTCCGATGACGTCATCTTCTGTACGTAAACGTCGGATGCGCTTTTTTAGGATGGATGCTTCTAAAAAGCCTAGAAATCCTGGAATTGCAAACATGAAAAGAAATAAGATATCTTTTGAATTATATCCGTATTCAATAAATCGTATCATGTTATACAATCCTGAGCCAGTAATGTATAAGAGAAACGCTGAAAAGCAAATGGTACCAACCCAAAATATTTTGCGCACATTTTTGTGAATGTTTCGCTTTTCCTTGCCTCTGTAAAAACGAAAGCTTTTGATATGATATAAAAAAGCAAGAAAAGCAGACGAAAATGCCAAACTCAAATAGATAAACAATTCATTTTGAACTTGACTTATTTGCACTTTGGGAAGCTCTACAATAACTACATATAATACAGCTCCCATGAGTATTAACGCAGCAATAATTAAAAGTATTTTTATAAAACGCATGCAATAAGTTTAGTTGATTTCTCCAATATCGTCAATTTCTTTTTTTATATCGTGAGTTTCTCTCAGTTTTTTAATTCGTTTTTGCAATTGTAATGTTTCTATAAATTCTACAATGCTAACTATGAACAATATGATAGTAAAAGCTACTTCGCCTGAATTGTAATATCCGTTTGCAAAACGCACGGAATTACCGTACACCGAAAATGACAATAGTACGAATAAAAATACCGGAAAAACAAAGCCAATAACCCAAAAAATCTTGTGTAGTTTCTTATACAATCGCTGCCTTTTATTACCTCTGTAAAAACGAAAACTTTTGATATGATACAGAATATTTGCTGCTGAAAGAAAAATTAAGACTCCCATAATCGTGTACATTATTGTAGTAAAACTACTAGGCGCATTCATCATTGAAATTTGGTGCATTGCTGATAAAAAAATAATGATGATGAGCAATGAAACGATGATGAGGATAATTTTTAAAGCGCGCATAAAAGAAAAAATTGGGAAGTACTCTTATAAAAAGGGTTATATCTACACCTCAAATATAAGGTTTTATGTCAATTATCGATTTAATATAACAGAATTATCACGATTCTTTCGTTGTTCCTTTGATGTTTTCTATTTCTTCGCGACGCTCCAAACGTTCTTTGTGCGACACGATGAATTTATGGAGAATGTAAATATCAAGCAACGTCCAAACACCTACGATAATGACAATGATAGAAGGAATTATTTTGGAGAGTTCTTGCGTACTTTGCAACCAAAAAACAGTACTGTACAATCCTAAAAGTAGTAGTATTAAGCCAAAAGCAATATGCAATGCCCAGTATTTTTTAGAAAGTTCTTCTAATGGCGCATCAAATTCTTTAAAAGGGTATAATACTTTGGTTTTTAAATGAAAATATACACTGAACGCACCTGTGCAACCCAAAAAGAAGATAGCTGGTGACCGAACACCATCAGCAAAACCTCTGATATATGTTACAATTCCACCAAGCAACAAAATAATAGTGATTAGGATTGTAAAAATAATAAGAAGCAATTTTTGCGCTCTCATTTTACCGTTTCATAAGCAAGTTCCGCTTCGAATAAGGTTTCAAAATGACGCAATAGTTTTTCTTTGACTTCCGCTTCGTCTACGTGCATTTTGCCTAACTCTACATTTAATGACGTCACTGCTTTTCCACGAATTCCACACGGAATAATGTTGTCAAAATATCCCAAATCAGCATTGACATTTAGTGCAAAACCGTGCATGGTTACCCAACGACTCGCGCGAACGCCCATGGCACAAATTTTTCGCGCAAAGGGTGTTCCTACATCGAGCCAAACGCCTGTTTCGCCTTCGCTTCTGGTAGCTTTTAAACCGTACTCTGCCAACGTGAGAATAATCATTTCTTCTAGCAAACGTAAGTATTTGTGAATGTCTGTAAAGAAGTTTTCCAAATCTAAAATTGGATAACCTACAATTTGCCCAGGTCCGTGATACGTAATATCACCACCACGATTGATTTTATAAAACGTTGCTCCTTTTGCTTTCAATTGTGTTTCGTCCAACAGCAAATTAGAAATATCACCGCTTTTTCCCAGCGTATATACATGCGGATGTTCCACAAACAAAAAGTGATTTTTGGTTGCCAAGCCTGCATTTTCACGTCGGTTTTTAATTTTTGTGTCTACGATTTCCTTAAATAACACTTCTTGAAAATCCCAGGTTTCTTTATAATCTTTCGCACCTAAATCTTGTACGTGTATAGTTTTGTTCAATGTTTCCATAATGTCACTACAAAAATACGATATTATCTAGGAAGAAACTCCTTTTTTACATTTCTATTGTGTTGTCTAATTTTCCTAAGTGATTTTCCTGTGGTGATTTTAGGAAAAGTACCGTTTTCTATCCACGCAACTTTAAAGTTCTTTGCCATGAAACAAAAAATAATATATCATGAAGAAAAAATCATTAAAATCATTATCGCTTACAAAAAGCAAGGTTGCCACCATTTCTGGCGGATTGAAAGATGGACAAGCTGAACAAGCAATCACTCTTATTGGCTGTCCTAGTGGAACTACTATTTTAACCATTCACACAATTGATCCTTGGAGATGCCAAACCATGTCATGCAACAGTATTTGCGACTGGTGTGATACACTTGGATAAAAATAAAAGAGGAATTACAAGTGTTTGTAATTCCTCTTTTAGTATTGTGATAACACAAAATTACTTTTCCAGCTCTACTTCTACATTTAAAATTTCAGGATCATTCACAAAGTCCAAAGCATTTACAGTAACCGTCACGCTTTTCCCATCTTTTCCAATGACAGCATCTTCTAAGGAAACTGATTTTACCTTTTTTGGAAACTTATAGTTCAACTTATACGTTGAAGAAGCTAACAACATTTGCGCTTGTCCTAAATTATTGCGTAACGAATCCATTAATTTGGTATCGACAATACGTATAAAACGTCGGAATTTGTTGTTTTTAAGTGAATATTCTGTAGTCAAAATGTCGTCAGAGTTTATTTCTGACAAAGAACTCATTTGACCAAATGCCATTTTATTTTGAGCTAATTTAGCGAGCGAACTCATCGCGTCAAATGTATTTTGTACATCATTAATGCTTGAAAAATTCATATACACATCTGCATTGAGCTTGTCTTTATCAGCGTCCATCACCATGTGAACGTTCAACTTTTCTAAGCTTTTTATCAATTCTTGATCTCTTTTAGGTAATTGACTAACATATTTTTGCTGACCTGCGAGCGCTTCTTTAAAAGAAATCAGCGAGTCTATAGGTTTTGCCTGATCGGCTGGAATTTGATTTTTCATCATCGGCATCAACTCCGATGCGTCTAAATACATTGACATTTTTCCTGAACCATCTTCGTTGATATAAATAGTTTCCGAAAATTCACAGCTTGTACAAAAGCTGATAAGCGCGACTAAAAGTCCTAAATAGATTTTTTTCATTATGTGTGTATTACTAGTAAAATTAATTTTCTTATCTGTCGGGATTATTCAAAATAACTAACGCAGCAATCGTTCCCGGAACCCAGCCGCAAATCCACAAAATAAAGACAATTATTACAGAACCGCAACCTTTATCTAATACAGATAATGGCGGAAAAATAATTGCCAACAGTACTCTCCATATACTCATTTAACGTCTTGTTTGTTGATTGATGATTTAGGTAAGACCTAAAAAAACAGCAAATGTTACAACAATACTACGGTAATAACGCTGTTTGTCTTCAAATATTTCCAAATCAATACATTGGTATACTAACGAAATGTAATTATCTTTGCAAACTTAAATTTACACATAATATTATGCAATTATCAGAGCAAGAAATCGTTCGTAGAGAAAAACTTTCAAAGTTACGCGAACTCGGCATTAACCCGTATCCAGCAAATTTGTATCCTGTAAATCATACTTCTAAACAGGTAAAGGAAACATTTGCAGAAGGTAAACAGGTGATAATTGCAGGAAGATTGATGTCGCGTCGTATTCAAGGTTCTGCCTCTTTTGCCGAATTACAAGATTCGGAAGGACGAATTCAAGTTTATTTTAACAGAGACGAAATTTGTTCGGGAGACGATAAATCACATTATAATGATGTATACAAAAAGTTGTTAGATATTGGCGATTTTATCGGGATTGAAGGTGAATTATTCACTACTAAAGTTGGAGAAAAAACCGTAATGGTGAAAAACTTTACCGTTTTGAGTAAAGCCTTAAAACCCTTACCGATTGCAAAAAAAGATGCAGAAGGAAAAGTATACGACAAATTTGATGACCCTGAACAACGTTATCGTCAGCGGTATGCGGATTTAGTGGTAAATCCGGAAGTAAAAGAAGTATTTGTAAAGCGTACAAAATTGTTCAACGCTATGCGTAACTTCTTTAACGAAGCTGGCTACTTTGAGGTAGAAACGCCAATTTTACAACCGATTCCAGGTGGCGCTGCGGCACGTCCGTTTGTGACACATCACAACTCGTTGAACATTCCGTTGTATATGCGAATTGCCAATGAATTGTATTTAAAGCGATTGATTGTAGGCGGATTTGACGGCGTATACGAATTCTCTAAAAACTTCCGAAATGAAGGAATGGATCGTACGCACAATCCAGAGTTTACTGCGATGGAAATTTATGTCGCTTACAAAGACTACAACTGGATGATGGAATTCACCGAAAAGTTATTAGAACACTGTGCCATTGCCGTAAACGGAACAACCAAAGCGACGTTTGGCGAACATAACATTGATTTTAAAGCGCCGTACAAACGTGTCACGATGACGCAATCGATTATCGATTTTACAGGATTTGACATTACTGGAAAGTCAGAAGAAGAATTGCGCGAAGCTGCCAAAAATATGGGCATTGACGTAGATGAAACGATGGGAAAAGGAAAACTGATTGATGAAATTTTCGGCGAAAAATGTGAAGGTAATTATATTGAACCAACTTTTATTACGGATTATCCTAAAGAGATGAGTCCGTTGTGTAAGGAACACCGTGACAATCCAGAGTTGACAGAACGCTTTGAATTGATGGTATGTGGTAAAGAAATTGCCAATGCCTATTCGGAGTTAAATGATCCTATTGACCAACGCGAACGCTTTGAAGCACAGTTAAAACTTTCTGAAAAAGGTGACGACGAAGCCATGTTTATTGACAATGACTTTATTCGTGCATTGGAATACGGAATGCCACCAACCTCTGGTTTGGGAATCGGAATGGATCGTTTGATTATGTTTTTAACCAATAATGCATCTATCCAAGAAGTATTGTTCTTTCCACAGATGAAGCCAGAACGCAAACAAGTTGCACTCACAGACGAAGCAAAAGTTGTATTGGATTTGTTGAAAAAAGCGGAACGTTTACCATTGGGTGATTTGAAAGCACAAGCTGGTTTGTCTAACAAAAAGTGGGACAAGTCGATGAAAGAATTGACTAAAAATCAACTCGCAAAAGTAGAGAAAAACGACGATGGACTTTTTGTGGAAATTGTTTAGTTACTAGCTAAACTTTCAACAGAACATCACTAAGAATAATTACGCAGTAAAGAAGGAACTGCATTTTGTGGTTCTTTTTTTGTTAAAAACTTAATTTTTACAGCCTTTTTGGATAAATTTTACTAGCATTGTAGCACAACTTTGATAAATACATAGACTTCTATCTAAACTTTTTATGTAATTAATTTCAAGATGTATGAGTTTATTCAGCCTGCTATTTGTAAGCGTTATCATTATTTGTTTTTCATATCTTGTTGATTATCTTGTCTCGATAAAAAAGAAAAGCAAAACGAACGAATTTTAATAAAGGAACTACATAGTTCTTTTTTTTGTACTTTTAAAATTATATTTTAATTCCGATAACTCTTGAAACGCTCCCGACGCTCAGAATACGACAAAAAACGAAACAGCTCGAAAAAACACTCGGAGCGAAAATTTCGTTATTCTAAAAAAACGGACAAGGCAACATCGCATTCCAAAACAAACTCAAATTCAAGTTCAAATAAAGATACTATTGACCGACTCAAAAGCTTTGAAATTAACGAGAATAATGAGAAGAAATACAAGAACAGAACGGTTAAACCTGTAAAGAAAACGGACTACTCAGGCTTAAAAGCTTTTGTTATTTTTGGAATTCTTGTATTTTCAATCATACGACTTGTAGTTAATTTGACAAGTTCACAAACTCAGAATACGCCATTAACCACGCAAGATAAAGCACTAGAAAGAATTCTTCAAGAGACAAAAAAGTTTCGCGAAATCGCAAGCGTCAGAACCACTGATTTTATTGCTGGTAAGAATAAAATCGTTAGAGAAGTTACACAACTCACCAAAGATTCTACGCTTCCTATCCTTGAACATGTTACTTTAAAATTGTTCGATAAATTTCACATGTACGACACTTCATCTTTGCCAAACACCGAAGTATTGGCAAAATTTGCTAAGTACTACTTTTTTTATGACCGTGTTGAAAAATCACCCAACTTGTCTATGAGTGCGCAATGGGAACAACTGCGAAATGCTATCGCAAATAGTGTCACTACTAGTGTTGTTGCGCTTGAAAACGGCAAAAATCGCACGTACAAAGACATGAAAATTGAAGAAATCGATTTTAAAATTTTGTACAACAACGCTGAACTTCACGGTGTCGCAACATTGATTGAATTTGAAAACACTCGCTACTTTTTTCAGTTCTTTTCCAAAGAAAAAGCAGCAACACACTTTAGACGCAATTATCTAAGAAAGTATTTGGATTACTATTTAAAGATTCGTTGAGTTTTTGGGCACTTCTTTTCTTGATAAAATACCTCAATTATTCGCTTTTGGTTACCTCATCATATTTCAACTCCATTTTCTTCTTTTTACGACCATATTCCACAATTACAGAAGTTGCATTTAATCCTACTATTTTTCCGTCGGTTAATTTACCTCTTCTTCTAAAAATTACATTATCGCCAATTTTGAGTTCAATTTTGGCGTTGGCATTCGTTGTAACGTTTACATTGGTACGTTGAATTCCCCAAACATCTCCAATAACTTTTACTTTAGCACCATTATTCTTCACATAAATTTTAGCATTTCTCAAAAATTCACCTTCGTATTCTTTGGTAAGATTATCAACAGCTTGCTCTAACGCATCATCATTTTTCGACTTAGCAATGGCTTCTACATCTCTTTTAAGTAACACATATTTTTCGCTATCATCTAAATTTCGGTTGCTAATTCCTGTCAAATCTCCAATTCGAACATAATTTCCACAAGACGTTAAGATGATTGACAGTACTACTAAAAAAGATATTTTCTTCATAATTTTTACAATTGATTAGTTTGCTTGTAAAAATATTTGAATGATATAAAATATACTTACGGGTTTCCGTAACCATGAAATTTTTTCTAATTTTCCAACATTCGCAACACCGCTTTTTCATAAATTGCTTTTATACGAGTATATTCTTGCGGATTGCTGTTTAAAAAGTGCTCAATCATCACGCCAGAATTGATTTCCAACACGAAAAATTCGCCAGAAGTAGTTTCAATAATATCTACCGAGCAAAATCGGATATTGATTGTCTTTGCAGCTTTTACCGCAAGCTGTTCTATGGTTTTGTTTTGAATAATTTCTGCCTGAGCACCTTCTCCTAAATTGCTTTTCCAGTTCACGTTGATGGTTTTCCCTTTCGGGAGAATATCACTCAGTTTGTGTGTTTTTGTGCTGGAAAATGTTGCCAATACGCTGTCTAAAACTTCAACGGAAAAGGCTTCTTGCAACAGTTCGAGAATCGTTTTTGAACCATCAGCCGTTACAAAAGGAATATTTTTTTGGTATAACAATTCCACTTTGCCATCTAAAATAACAGCGCGGTATTCTTTTTTAATATCGTAAAAAGGTGACAAGCAAATACTGCGATATTTTGAAAACAACTCGTGAATCGCTTGTTCAAGTTGTGTACTAGTTTTCACTAAAAACACATCATTTCCGCCTGTACCGTCGACAGGTTTGCAAACGATTTTTTGATTGTTTTCATTAAAAAACGTTCCTATTTTTTCCCAATTTCCAATGCTTCCCACATACTTTTCCATTGCTGGACTCAAAAACAGCGTATGCAAAACGGTAGGAATATTGGCAGATTGCAGCAAATCTGTCGTCGCGGTTTTATCGCCTGCAATCATTTTGGAAGTTGCAGAATTCAATTCAAAATTATAGCCAAATACATGTTTTTGAACCTCGTTTTTGGTTAATTTTAAAATCCAATCGTACGAAAATGATTCAATAGCAATTCCGTGTTCGTTGGCAATATCATATACAATACGAACTAAATTTCGCTGGCTGTTGGTAATGGTCTTCATTCAAAAATTCAATAAAAAAATAAAAGTAGTGCAAAGATTGGGAAGCACCATACAATCAAGCATAAAAATCATCCGCATCAACGACTAAAGTTGTCAATTCAACATCATGTCCGTCCAAATCTTTCGTATAAATCGAATGAAAATAATGATGGTCTTGAAACGAATAGGCAATTCCCAAGTTTTCATAATGCTTTCGAGCTTTGGCAAAGGCTTCATTACTGACATTAAATGCAAAATGGTCAATCTTAACATTCATAGATGATGAATCCAATGCTGCGTCATTCAAATTGGCAGGAAACAACGCAATTCCTGTTTTTCCCGACAGCATAAAAATTGGAAACTCGCCCCATTTTTCGAGTTGATATCGCTTTAAACCCAATACTTTTTCGTACCAAGCTGCAGAAGCATTGATATCTTTCACACGAATCGCCACATGATCTAAAAAATCCAACTTAAAATCAAGCATTATCTAATTATATTAAAGCTTAAAAATACACAAAACTAACGTTGTTTTAGTAAGAAATAATGAACTAGCAAGCGGAATTGCGAAGCGTAGCTTCAAGCATGCAGCTTAGCTAGTGAATGGTGCGTAGCAATTTCCTATCTAAAACTTGATTTTTTTGGTTCGTTTTTGGATCAAGCCAAAAATGAACAAAGAAGGAAGGATTTAATTTGAACTAAAGAATGAACTTAACCTGATGTAGTTTAGTTAGATAAAATCACAACACATCCAAATTCAACTCATTCGTCTGTTTTCCTTTAGACAACGCTATATAACTCTGTACACTTCCCAAATATGGAAGCAGTGTTAATTGAGTAATGATAAATTTTTCATACGCTTCCACGTCTTCCACAACCAGTTTCAACAAATAGTCAAAATTTCCTGTCACGCGATGACATTCCACGACTTCTGGAAATTCGTTAATCTGCTTTACAAACTTTTCCAAATAACTACGTGTATGTCCTTGTAGCGTAATACCAATAAAAACGGTTTGTTTCAATCCTAACTTTTTTGCATTGAGCAATGCCACATAATTATCAATATAACCTTCTTTTTCAAGCTTTTTAATACGCTCAAAAACAGGTGTTGTTGACATCTCTAATTCCTCTGCCAAGCTCTTCGTCGTGCGATTGCTATTCTGTTGCAACAGCTTCAAAATCTTCAAGTCAATTTGGTCTAACTTCATAGGTTTTCAGATAAAAAATATAAAAAAGCCACATTAAACAGCTTCTAAAAGAAAAAAATAAAATCAAAAGTCAAAAATAAAGAAAAAAAGACCATACAAAACACTTTCAATAGTGTATTTATTTTAATTTATTATAAATTCAGTATTTTTGTTCGCCTTTATGGAAAAGAAAAATTGAAAAACAAACGCTCATGCCTATTGTCCCGTTGAAAATGCCCAAAATGGGTGAAAGTATCTCTGAAGCAACTGTCATCAGTTGGCTAAAAAATGTAGGAGATACTGTCGAAATAGAAGAAACTATCTTAGAAGTTGCTACTGATAAAGTAGATTCGGAAGTGCCGTCGCCTTGTACGGGAACGATTACTGAAATTCGTTTTCAACCCAATGATGTCGTACCTGTCGGAGAAGTGATTGCATTAATAGATGCTTCCGAAGTTTCAGATGCAGAAGAAAACATTTCGAATGGTACTAGTAAAGAAGAAGCTCCCGTAAAAACTTCAACTAAAGAGGCGACTATTTCGCAGCAAAATCACTCTGAACTAGCAACTCAAAACGCAGAATTTATACGAAATCCAGATGCTTTTCTTTCACCGTTAGTCGTTAGCATTGCGAAAAAAGAAAACATGACGATTGAAGAAGTGCAAAGCATTCCAGGCACAGGAACCGACGGACGCATTCGCAAAAGTGATGTATTCAACTATCTTAAAAATAGAACCTATCCGCTGGCAAGTCGCCCGCAAACACAAGCACAACCTCAGCAACCGAAAAGTAGTTACAATCCGCCACCAATCAAATTTGTGGAAGGACACGATAATGTGATTGAAATGGATCGTATGCGAAAAATGATTGCGGATCACATGGTGTACTCCAAACATACTTCACCACACGTAACGGCGTATATTGAAATTGACGTGACCAATATGGTGAATTGGCGCAATGCGAACAAAGTAGCGTTTCAAGAAAAATATGGAGAGCGACTCACCTTTACACCGCTATTTGTAGAAGCTGTTGCCAAAGCTATTATTGACTTTCCAGGTATCAACGCTTCGGTGACGGAAGACGGCAAAAAAATCATTGAACGTAAAGATATCAACATTGGAATGGCAACTGCATTGCCAAGTGGAAACTTGATTGTTCCTGTGGTGAAAAATGCTGATGAAAAAAACCTTAAAGGCTTAGCTTCGGAAGTCAATCACTTAGCCAATGCTGCGCGTGATAACAAACTCAAACCAGAAGAAATAAAAGGAAGTACGTTTACAATCTCCAACGTAGGAACCTTTGGAAGTTTGATGGGAACACCAATTATCAATCAACCGGAAGTTGCCATTCTCGCGTTGGGAATCATCAAAAAACGCCCAGAAGTTATGGAAACCGAAAACGGAGATGAAATTGCGATTAGAAGCATGATGTATCTCTCACTATCGTTTGACCACAGAGTGGTAGACGGTTATCTTGGCGGTTCATTCCTGAGAAAAGTGGGTGATTATTTAGAAGAATTTGATTCAAATAGAAGTATTTGAACTTGAACTCGAAACGTCACTTCGAGTGATTTTTCGAAGAAATTTAGTATCGAGAAGTACTATGAAACGAAAACAGACTTGAGACAATAGTATTGAATAGTGAGATACCCTCGAATAAAAGCAAATCAACAAAAAACGAAAAACAAAAAGCGAAGCGAACAAACAATAAAAACCCCACAACAATGATACAAACGCAAAACATACATATCACACACACAAAAGAATCCAACGTATCAAAGCTTGATTTTGACAACATTCCTTTAGGAAGAACTTTTACTGATCACATGTTTATCTGTTCGTATGAAGATGGCGCATGGCAAACGCCAAGAATTGAGCCTTTGGGGATGATTCCGACACATCCCGCAGCAATGGCATTGCACTACGGGCAAGCAATTTTTGAGGGAATGAAAGCTACGGTCAGCGAAAATGGGGAGCCGTTATTATTTCGTCCAGAAGAAAATGCTAAACGTTTAAATTTTAGTGCACGTCGTATGGGAATGCCTGAATTTCCAGAGGAATTGTTTGTGGAAGGACTCAAAAAATTGGTAGACATGGAGCGCGGTTGGATTCCGCCACAAGAAGGAAGTGCTTTATATTTGCGTCCGTTTATGTACGCTACGGAACCGTTTATTGGAATGCGTGCCGCGACAAGTTATCATTTTATGATTATTGCATCTCCTGCGGGACCTTTCTTTACGAAGCGAATCAAACTATATGCAGAAACTAAATTTATCCGTGCTGCAGAAGGTGGAACAGGAGAAGCCAAAGCCGCAGGAAACTATGCTGCCGCGATTCGTCCAACAGAAATTGCAAAAGCCAAAGGATTTGACCAGGTATTATGGTTAGATGCGCATGAATTTGAATACATTCAGGAAGTGGGAACCATGAACATCTTCTTTAAAATCAACGGAAAATTCATTACGCCGAGTTTGGATGGTGCTATTTTGGACGGCATCACACGAAAAAGTGTCATCACTATTTTAGAAGACAACGGTTACGAAGTGGAACAACGCCCAATCAAACTTTCCGAAATTATTGAAGCTTCCAATAACGGAACGCTCGAAGAAGCCTTCGGAACAGGAACAGCTGTTGGCATTGCGATGATTCAAGCTATTGGATATAAAGATGAGGAAATTCACGTATCTGACGAAAGTCCTGTCGGGCAACTAGTCATGGATACCATCAACGGAATTCGCTCAGGAAAACTAGAAGACAAGCACAATTGGATGATTGCGGTAAGTTAGTAGTGAGTATTGAGATGTTAGTATTGAGTTTTTTTATAAAGATTACTTTGTGTTAGAAGCTAAACCGTCACTTCGAGTGTTTTTTCGCAGAAAAAATGTATCGAGAAGTACTTTTAAATAAAAAATAGATTTTTTTAGACAACAGAGACAAATCAACAAAAAGACATAAGCGTAGCCACAAAAAACGAAAAACCATAAGCGAAGCGACCCAACACCTAAAACCCAACACCCAAAAATATGAACAAAAAAACACTAGAAAAAGGATTCTCATTGCTATGCACTGCAAAGGCAATGGCAACATTATACGAAGACAATTTTAAGCAAGTTTCTAAATATGTACATGCAACTTCGCGCGGACACGAAGCGATTCAGTGTGCGGTGGGAATGCAATTGCTTCCGCAAGATTATGCCTTTCCATACTATCGCGATGATGCTATGTTACTTGCCATCGGAATGCGTCCGTATGACTTAATGTTGCAGCTCTTGGCTAAAAAAGACGATCCGTTTTCTGGTGGACGAACGTATTACTCGCATCCAAGTTTGAAAGATGCTGACAAACCTAAAATCCCGCATCAATCTTCGGCAACGGGAATGCAAACCATTCCAGCTACGGGTGTTGCGATGGGAATGAAATATAAGGAAATTCAAGGTATTGAGGACCTAGCGGCAAAAGATTCTCCGTTTGAAGATACGCGCAATTTGAATCCGATTACAGTGTGCTCGTTGGGTGACGCATCTGTGACAGAAGGAGAAATTGCGGAAGCGTTTCAAATGGCTGCGTTGAAACAATTGCCAATTTTATATTTGGTACAAGACAATGGTTGGGATATTTCTGCGAATGAAGCAGAAACTAGAGCGCAAAATGCCGCAGAATATGCAGAAGGTTTCAAAGGATTGGAAGCCGTTTCTATTGACGGTGCTAATTTTACAGAAAGCTATAAAACGCTTGAAAAAGTCATTCAAACCATTCGTGAAGAACGTCGTCCAATCTTAGTACATGCCAAAGTTCCATTACTTAATCATCATACGTCAGGTGTGCGAATGGAATGGTATCGTGACGATTTGGAAGAAGCACGCTCGCGCGATCCGTATCCAGTGTTAAAACAACAATTACTAGACCATGGCTTTTCTGCGGAAGCTGTACAAAAGATAGAAGCAGATGCTATTGCCAAAGTAAAAGTCGATTTTGAGGAAGCGGTTCAAGCTGAAGACCCAACTCCAGCCGATTTATTTACGCACGATTTTGCACCAACACCTGTAACTGAAGAAGTTGGAGAGCGAAGTCCAGCACGCGAAGAAAAAGTTGTGATGGTTGATTGTGCTTTGTTTGCCGTAGAAGAACTGATGCGCAAACACAAAGAATGTCTGCTCTACGGACAAGATGTTGGTGGACGTTTGGGTGGTGTTTTCCGCGAAGCAGCAACATTGGCGCAAAAATTTGGAGACGATAGAGTATTCAATACGCCAATTCAAGAAGCGTTTATTGTAGGTTCTACTGTAGGAATGAGTGCGGTTGGACTAAAACCAATTGTAGAAGTTCAATTTGCCGATTATATTTGGCCAGGACTCAATCAGTTGTTTACGGAAGTAAGTCGTTCGTGTTATTTATCGAACGGAAAATGGCCAGTTTCTATGATTCTTCGTGTGCCGATTGGCGCGTATGGAAGTGGCGGGCCATATCATTCATCATCCGTAGAATCGGTTTTAACCAACATTAGAGGGATCAAAATTGCCTATCCAAGCAACGGAGCCGATTTAAAAGGTTTGATGAAAGCTGCGTATCACGATCCAAATCCAGTTGTGATTTTAGAGCATAAAGGCTTGTATTGGTCAAAAGTACCCGGCACCAAAGGCGCGACTTCGGTGGAACCTGCGGAAGATTATATGTTGCCTTTCGGGAAAGCAAATGTGTTGCAAGAAATCTGGAAGCAAGATGAAAAAGAAACCTTAACCGTTATTACCTACGGAATGGGAACGCATTGGGCAATGAACGCTTCGGAAGGAAAACGCGAAAACATTGAAATCATCGACTTGCGAACCTTATTTCCATTAGATGAAGAAACTATTATCGAATCTGTACAAAAAACAGGAAAGTGTTTAGTCGTTACAGAAGAGCCTGTCAACAATTCGTTTGCACGCGCTATTGCGGGAATGATTCAAGAAAAATGCTTTAAATATTTAGACGCACCCGTGATGGTCATTGGTTCTGAAAATATGCCTGCCATTCCACTCAACAGTACATTGGAGCAAACTATGATTCCATCCACAGAAAAAGTAAAAGCGAAGATTGAGGAATTGTTAATGTACTAAATGTAGCAATTGTTAATGTGTTGATTTGATGATTTGAAAATGAGATATTTAAGTTCAGTGCGTCATATCGAGTGAATTTGTAAAACAAATTTGTATCGAGATGTGCTCGTAATTGAAAAGCGTTCTTTGCTTCAAAGTAGTTCTCGATACAATTTTCTATTGAAAATTACTCGAACTGACGACTTTTTTTAATGTATCAATTTGATAATTTGAAAATGTACCAATGTTTTTTTATGTAAGATTGAAAACGGCTTCGTCAAGCTGAACTTGATTCAGCTTCTCACAAATAGCTAAAATTTTCAATAATGATTGATTGCTTTTGCCATTGAAATCGAACTGACGTCTACAAAATACTAAATGTAAAAGTGTATTTTCAAAAGTTTCTAAAAAGAGAAGAAAGCTAAAATCCTGAAATTGAGCGAAGCGATAAAAAAGAAAAAGTTTAAAAATCTAATAGCAAAGCGGTCTTAACTCTAACAGCGAAAGCGAATCTAAAAGCAACGCGCCTCTAATTCTTAATCGTCTTAATCAGTTTGTCATTCTTATAAATGTACTGCTCCGCAATGCTTCCGTCTTCATTATAAATGGTGTATTCGCCGTGAAACAATCCGTGTTTATAGTAATATTCCTCTTTTAGAGCACCACTCTCATAGTATTCTTTCCATGGACCTTCTGCAAATCCTTTATCGCGGTATTCACCTTCAATTTCTATGTTTCCGGATTCGTAATAGGTAGTACTTTTTCCAAACTTTTCACCATTTTTATAGTGGTTTACGATTTTTTTATTACCGTTAGGATAGTAATAAATCTGCTTCCCATCTGCTATTTTTCCATCTTGATATGTCGTGCGATAGTGTAATGCGCCACCTGCATGAAATTCCTCTGAGATTCCGTGCTTCTTTCCTTTGGTATATTGTTCTTTTCGAAGAATTTCTCCGTCGGAATGAAAATGATACGTTGTTCCTTCCAGAAAATCATTTACATACAAAGAAGCGCTGCTCAATTGCTTGTTTTCATTAAAGAAAAGCCACAATCCTTCACGTCTTTCTTTATGTCGAATCCCAAAACTTTCTCCTATAATCTGTCCTTTTGATTTCGGATCATACGTAGTTTCCACATTAACTTCCGAAGTTTCTAAAGTTCGTTTTTTACCATTTTCATACATGTGAGATTTGTGCTTTCCGTTGCGTTTGTATTTAAAGAACAATCCGTCCTTTTTTCCATTGCGAATCACACCCAATTCTTTTACACGATTGTTTCTATCAACCTTGATAAACAGACTGTCTTGTGCAATACATACATTGACAAAAACACAGAGAATAGTAAATGTATAAGTGATTTTTTGAATCATAAAAGTGAAGTAAATTATAACCGTAAATATATAAAATTACACTAAACGCGGATTATAATGAAAACTTAAAATATGGGGATTTAAGGCGTTTACAACCATAAGACAGAAGCATTTTTAGTTCAAAAACATCTAAACTTTCATGAATTTATATGCGAAAATCAACCATTTTAAAAAAGATGCTGAGGTTTTAAACAAAAGCAACGGAGGTTTTCCTTGAAAGGTGCGGAGGTTTTACCTAAAAGTAACGGAGAAAAAAATAAAAGCAGCGGTACTTTTTTTGCTGTTTTCATTAGAAAAATAAAAAAAGCCTTGAAACTTAATTGCTTCAAGGCTTTTAAATTATGTGATAGTGTCTTTATTGCGTGTCTGCCATTGGCGGATATTCCTTCATAATTTCTTTGACAAATTCTTGAATACGCGCTTCTTTCTTTTCAATATTGCTCGTGTTCAATAAATTTCCTGCGCCTCTTCCTTGCCATACCAATTCTTTCTGTTTGGTATCAATCAAATCGATGTAAAGCACACCTTCAACGCGAGTTCGAACGGTTTGCATTCCGCCGCCGCCCCAAATCCAAGGATTCCAGCCCCAGCCCCAGCCGCCGAATCCCCAACCCCAATTGTTGTTAAGGTCAACGCGCTTGTTCGCTTTGGTCATAATGTTTACTAATAAATCTGGATTGTCTGATTTTACAAAACCTTTGGCTACCATTTCATTTTCAATGGAACGAAGAATTCTTTTTTTGTCTAAATCTGAAATCTCTGCTTGGTCAATTCCTGTTTTATAAAACGCAAACGTTTTATACGTTTTAAAATCAGCTTCTTGGTCATAATCGGCAACCACTCTTACCGAAATACAAGAAGTGATGAGCAATAAGGCAACTATTGGAAATAGTACTTTTAATTTTTTCATATCACTGCTTTTTTTGGGTTACTATATTATACGTAATCGAGGTTTCAATCTAATAACGCATCGTCTACCATGTTGGGAAGTGTTACTTTTAAATTTGGCTCTACTTCCATGGCGCGCTTTATCGCGAAAACAGCCTCTTCATTTCGCGCCCAACTTCTTCTGGCAATTCCATTATTTACATCCCAAAACAACATGGATTGTAAACGTTTTGATGCTTCTTTACTACCATCAAGAACCATGCCGAAGCCACCATTGATTACTTCACCCCAACCAACGCCACCACCGTTGTGAATGGATACCCAAGTAGCGCCTCTAAAACTATCACCAATAACATTGTGAATTGCCATATCAGCCGTGAAGCGAGAACCGTCGTAAATGTTTGAAGTTTCTCGGTAAGGTGAGTCGGTTCCAGAAACATCATGATGATCGCGACCGAGAATGACAGGTCCAATTTCACCACGTTCAATCGCATCGTTGAATGCTTGTGCAATTTTTACACGACCTTCCGAATCAGCATAGAGAATTCGCGCTTGCGAGCCAACAACCAATTTGTTTTCCTGAGCGCCTTTTATCCACCGGATATTGTCTGCCATTTGCTGCTGAATTTCCGCAGGAGATACTTTCATGATTTCTTCCAACACTTCACAAGCAATTTGATCAGTTTTGGCTAAATCTTCTGGCTTTCCAGATGCACAAACCCAACGGAATGGTCCAAATCCGTAATCAAAACACATCGGTCCCATGATGTCTTGCACGTAACTTGGATATTTAAAATCGATATTATTTTCTGCCATAATATCTGCACCAGCACGTGAAGCTTCTAGCAAAAAGGCATTTCCATAATCAAAGAAATAAGTTCCTTTTTCGG
This sequence comes from Kordia sp. TARA_039_SRF, assembly GCA_006383075.2. GTDB lineage: Bacteria > Bacteroidota > Bacteroidia > Flavobacteriales > Flavobacteriaceae > Kordia. The sequence goes on along the minus strand of SMNH02000012.1, from coordinate 113,558 downwards.
TATGCCTGTTGACCGCTGCTGCGTGTCTGCGCAAGGTATCTTGTATTTTTTCTTTAAAGAGTGAAGGATTGTTTGCCATCATCTCATTGGATTCTTCATAGGAAAGTCCCACAGGATAATACCCGCCAGCCCACGGATTGTGCAAGGAAGTTTGATCGCTTCCCAAATCCACAAAAATATCTTCCGCATCAAACTTCTCCCAAACATCTACCACATTTCCTTGATAGGCAATAGAAACGACTTCTTTGTTTGCTTTAGCAGCTCGAACTCTTGTGACTAATTCGTCCAAATCATGAATAACCTCATCTACCCAACCTTGCGAGTGACGCGTTTCAGTAGCTTTCGGATTCACTTCTGCACAGACGGTAATACAACCTGCAATGTTGCCCGCTTTGGGTTGCGCACCACTCATACCGCCCAATCCTGCGGTGAGGAATAGTTTTCCTTCCAAACCTTCGCCGTTTTTGGAAATTTTTCGCCCACCATTGAGTACCGTAATTGTTGTTCCGTGAACAATTCCTTGCGGTCCGATGTACATATAACTTCCTGCCGTCATTTGTCCGTATTGCGTTACGCCCAATGCGTTGAACTTTTCCCAATCGTCAGGTTGTGAATAGTTTGGAATCATCATTCCGTTGGTTACCACAACTCTTGGCGCGTCTTTGTGCGATGGGAACAAACCTAGCGGATGACCTGAATACATGACTAAAGTTTGCTCATCATTCATCTCAGCCAAATACTGCATTACCAAAAGATATTGTGCCCAGTTTTGAAATACGGCTCCGTTTCCTCCGTAGGTAATTAATTCGTGCGGATGTTGCGCTACAGCGTAATCTAAATTGTTTTGAATCATCAACATAATGGCTTTTGCTTGTGTTGATTTTCCTGGATATTCGTCTATCGGACGTGCATACATTTTGTAATCTGGACGAAAACGATACATGTAGATTCTGCCGTAGGTTTCCAATTCATTTTTGAACTCTGGCAACAATACTTCATGATGTTTTTTGTCAAAATAGCGCAGTGCATTTCGAAGCGCTAGCTTTTTTTCTTCTGCGGAGAGTATTTCTTTTCGCTTTGGCGCGTGATTGATGTTAGTATCGTAGGGTTTTGGTGTTGGTAATTCGTTTGGAATTCCTTGTAAAATATGTTCTTTAAACGTCATTTTTGTGTGTGATTAGATAAGTATTCGTATTTCTTTAAGTCTGCCAATGATAGCAAACACTAAGGATACCGAATGTCCACACGATGAAAATGTGCCATTGCTTTTTTGTATTTCATAAAAACACAATCCATAAATTACTTTCTTTTTTTGTTAAATCCGTACGGGCAATGTTTACAACCACTTTCGCAGCAATAGCCTCTTTTTAGGTGAAATTGCTCCGTAAACACCTTATAACCTTCGGGCGAAAGATAAAAATCGCCTTCTTCGATGGGAATTAATTTCTTCATTTCTACAAAGGTACTTAAATTGGCTCAAATTTTGAACGGCAATAGTCATGGTTTTGATATCGAAATATATAGTACCTAAAGGTTTTCGGGGAATTACCTTGTATCCGTTTATTTTTTTGCGTGATGCGAATGATAAAAGCAATGCTGCGTTGATACATCATGAGAAGATTCATTTGCGACAACAGCTAGAATTGTTGATTGTTCCTTTTTATATCATCTATTTTTTAGAATGGTTGATTCGGTTTTGCATCTACCGAAATAGCTATGTTGCCTACAAAACCTTGAGTTTTGAGCAAGAAGCCTATCGAAACGAACGCAATTTTGAGTATTTAAAAACACGAAAGTTGTTTCAGTTTTTACGTTATTTTTGAGTTTTCATGGAATTTCAAACAAAAAATATCCCGATTCAAGAAGTCAAGCTAGAGTTTGAAACTGATGTGCGTTTGTTCATCAAGCGAGAAGATTTGATTCATCCGTTTGTTTCTGGTAATAAATTCAGGAAGTTGAAATACAATCTCGCGAAAGCGAAAACACAACAACATTCAACGTTACTTACTTTTGGCGGCGCGTTTTCCAATCATATCGCGGCAGTTGCTGCTGCTGGAAAATTACATGGATTTCAAACCATTGGCGTTATTCGTGGTGAAGAATTACACACAAAAATAGACCGTAATCCGACACTCAAATTCGCACAGCAAAACGGGATGCAATTGCATTTTATTTCGCGAGAAGCGTATCGCGCCAAAACTTCTGAAGCATTTACAACACAATTAAAAGCCCAGTTCGGACGTTTTTATAGTATTCCCGAAGGCGGAACAAATAGTTTGGCAGTGAAAGGTTGCGCAGAAATCATCACGGAAAACGAACAGGATTTTGATACGATTTGTTGTGCGGTTGGTACAGGCGGAACGATTGCAGGAATTGCCAATGGTGCATTTCCACATCAAAAAGTAGTAGGATTTCCAGCCTTAAAAGGTGATTTTCTGCAAAAAGATATCGTGAAGTTGACAGAAAAAACCAATTGGGAATTGATAACAGCGTATCATTTTGGCGGTTATGGAAAAGTGACAGAAGAACTGATTGCATTTATCAATCAATTTAAACAACAAACAAGTATTCCGCTCGATCCGATTTATACAGGAAAAATGCTTTTTGGAATTATTGATTTGATGAAAAACGGGTATTTTGGCAAACAAAATCGTATTTTAGCAATTCATTCAGGAGGATTGCAAGGAATTGCAGGAATGAACCAAAAACTACAGCAAAAAGGACAACAAACGATTATATAAATAGATGAAGAAACAGCTTATTTATACACTTTTAGGATTCTTGATATTGTCAAGTTGTGGAACGCAAAATCGTGTTTCTAAATCGAAAAAGAGAACAAAAAAGACTACTACAGTCGTAAAAACTACGATTCCTGAAAAAGATGTAGCGAATGAAAAGCCTACAAAGGATATTACGATTAAAGTTCCTAAAGCCACCGCTACCAAAAGTTTAACAGAAGTGTATATTGATACGTATAGCGACGTTGCTAAGCGCGAAATGGAGCTGCACGGCATTCCTGCTAGCATTACGCTTGCACAAGGAATTTTAGAATCAGGTTCAGGAAAAGGCGAACTTACCTTGCGCTCTAACAATCATTTTGGTATTAAGTGTCATAGAGGTTGGAAAGGCGAACGCGTATATCACGATGATGATGAAGACCAAGAATGTTTCCGTAAGTATGCCAATCCCGCGTATTCGTTTACCGATCATTCGTTATTCTTAACGGGACGCTCACGCTATGCAGGCTTGTTTAAATTGCCAAAAGACGATTACAAAGGTTGGGCACGAGGCTTGAAAAAAGCAGGGTACGCTACCGATAGAAAATATCCCAACAAATTAATTTCGCTGATAGAGCGTTATAAATTGTATAAATACGACGCAGAAGTATTAGGCAAAAAGCCAGAAGACGCAAAGAAAGTAACCACACATAACGACCGTTATACCGTAAAAAAAGGCGATACCTTGTACAGTATTGCTAGAAAACACAAAATCACCGTTGCCAAATTAAAGTCCTTAAATGGATTGGAAACTAATGATATTTTCATTGGTCAGGTGTTATTTGTAAAACCTCTCCCGAAAGATTTTTAATTTAAAAAAAAGCATAAAAAAGATGGAATATAAACGAAGCAGCGCGCTGTTTGCAGAAGCACAAAAAGTGATTCCTGGCGGCGTAAATTCACCTGTTCGTGCGTTTAAAGCCGTTGGCGGTACGCCAATTTTTGTAAAAGAAGCCAAAGGTGCTTATATCACCGATGAAGATGGCAAACAATATATTGAATACATCAATTCGTGGGGACCGATGATTTTAGGGCATGCACATCCGCCTGTAATTGATGCCGTTGTTGAGAAAGCAAAGAAAGGTACTTCTTTCGGTATGCCAACCGAGATTGAAACTAAAATTGCAGAACTCGCTGTGTCAATGGTACCAAATATTGACATGATTCGCTTTGTAAATAGTGGAACGGAAGCGTGCATGAGTGCCGTTCGTTTGGCACGTGGTTATACCGGAAAGGATAAAATTATAAAGTTTGCAGGTTGTTATCACGGTCATAGCGACGCTTTTTTGATTCAAGCAGGAAGTGGCGCGGTCACTTTTGGAAGTCCAAACAGTCCTGGTGTGACACAAGGAACTGCAAAAGACACCTTACTCGCTCGTTTTAACGACTTGGAACATGTACAAGAGATTGTAGCGAAAAATGAAGGCGAAATTGCCTGTATTATCGTAGAGCCTGTTGCTGGAAATATGGGTTGTATTCCACCTGTAGAAGGTTTCTTGGAAGGATTGCGTGCTGTGTGTGATGCACATAATATTTTGCTCGTATTTGATGAAGTCATGACAGGATTCCGATTGGCAAAAGGTGGCGTGCAAGAATTGTTAGGTGTGAATGCTGATATTATTTGTTTTGGAAAAGTAATTGGCGGCGGATTGCCTGTTGGAGCTTTTGCATCGCGTAAGGAGATTATGAGTCATTTAGCACCTTTAGGCCCTGTGTACCAAGCAGGAACGTTGAGTGGAAATCCGTTGGCTATGGCAGCTGGATTGGCAATGTTGCAAGAATTGAATGAGCGCGATGACGTTTTTACAAGTTTGACAAAAAAGACCATGTATTTGCACGAAGGCATGGAAAAAGTGTTGTCTGAAGCTGGCGTTACCTATCAAATTAACCGAATTGGTTCTATGATTTCCGTACATTTTTGTGATGAGCCTGTTGTTGATTTTGCGTCTTCTGCCAAAGGAAATAACGATACGTTTAAGAAATTTTTCCACGGTTTATTAGAGCGAGGAATTTATATTGCGCCATCCGCTTTTGAAAGCTGGTTTTTATCAGATGCGCTTTCGTATGAAGATTTAGATAAAACGATTGCAGCAGTTAAAGAAGTTGCAAAAGAATTGTAGACTTCTGCTAAAATAATACGCATAAAAAAACTCGGTTGTAGCAAACCGAGTTTTTTTTATGTGTTTTGGAGTTTATTGGTCTCTTCCTCTTTCCATTTTTCGCTCTCTAGTAACTTCTTTAGAAAACGTTTTTGCAAATTTTTCGCGTTGACCTGGCAACAATAAATTTGTAATTTCTTTTCTAGCTTTTGCTAAAGTCATTCCTTCAATTCCTTGACCATTTTTCTCATACGCTAAGAAAATTTCGTAGACTTGCTTTATTTGTACATCTGTAAGTTCTACCGTTTTTGCCAAATCTAACGTTTTGAGTTTGGCTTTTATTTCAGGAGTATCCATTGCTGATGGCTCTATATCTTCCTGAGCCGTAGTCGTCTGCATTCCTAGAAATAACATACATACAAATGCGAATAGTGTAATGTATTTTTTCATAATTTGTTGGTTGTTGTTAGCTAAATTGATATTCCAATATTACTAAAATTGTGTAGAAATAACAAAAAAAGAGAAGCCTTTTCACTTCTCTTTTCTGTTTTTTACCCGATAACCGAGATTTTTATGACTATACAGGCTTCCAATTATTTCTTAGCCATTCGTTTTCCTCTTCGCTGCTTCTTTTGTTTTCCTTTGTGAAGCTGCATTTTTTCCCAACGTTCGTATTGTTCATTCGTTAGAATTTTTTTCATGCTTTTTTTGTAAGCAATTTGCGCATCCAAACGCTCGTTCATTAGTTGATAACGCTGTTCTGCTGTCGGTTTTTCACCTTTTTCTTTCATTGCTTTGTGCGCTTCCATTTTCGCTTTGTGTTCCGTTGCTTTTTTTGTTTGCAATGTCAATACTTTAGCTTGTTGTTGCGCTGACAAATCTAACGCTAATGTCAACTTTTTCGTTTGTAAGGTTGCGTGTTGTTCGGGAGTTAGGCTTTGCAAAAACTCTTTGTGTGCTTTCATTTTACCTTTTCTTCCTCCATGTTCTGGATGTTCTTGTGCTGCTAAATTTACTGTGAATAATATAGCGAGTGCATACAGGATGTTTTTCATAATTGTTTTTTTAAAATTCTTGCTTTTAGGACTTTTGAATTGAGAAAAGGTTTAATTGATTCCGGAAGAAATCATAGCATGCATGTAGAATTCTCAAAAAATTATGAGGATACCCGATGAAGTCTTTTTATAAAAGGTCTGTTTTCTATATCTCTATTGAAAAGATACACTGTGGGCAATATATAAATTAAACTGATGATGACGATGCTAATCATTCCCATAGAACCAACTCCGTAGATTATGTTGCCTAAAAACATTCCGAATTCATCTTGTAAATAGGAATGATTGGCTCCACTGCCAATTTTTATTACTTTAATTAACCATATAATGAGCGATATATATAAGTGTATGGCAATAATGATCCCGATTCCAAAATAACTGAAAATAATGCTCATTCTTTTGACCGTAGCTTTCAAATGAGGTGCTTCATTGCTGATTGCCTTAAAAATTTCGTCTGCTTTTTTGGGATCATTGACACGAATATCGGTATTGATATTTGTAGTATCAATATTGAACTTATTTTTGACGAATTTTACGCTGAGAATATCGTCCAGCGGAATTTCATTCGGTAAAATCCACAAAGGGCTTTTTTCTAAATTTTCAATTTGCTCCGATAGTTTTGCGCCTTTTTTGTTGTCAAAATACAGCGTTTTGTTTCGAATTACGACTAAAGTGTGATGTTTGGATTCAGGAAATGTCCAAATTTTTGCCATATGTTTTTACTTTTTATTTAATGTTATTTCACCTGAAATAGTTCAGAATCAATTGGAATCCACTCATTTCAAATTCAGAAGATACCAAAAACCTTTTTTAATGTTGATGAAACACAATCCCGTCAAATTTTTCGTGACATTGTAGATGTGATTGCAATATATTCATAAAAATTACTTTTCTACCGAATCTTTGATAGAAATTCCGTCAATAATTACATCCGTGAGCACATAGGTTTCATCTTGAATATATACGGTAGCATACACTTTTTGCGCTTCGCCTCGCCTGTTATTTTCTCTGTATAATAATTCAGCATCGTACGCTTTGGTTTCTTTCATATAATAGGTATCAAAAGGCAAATCAAAATGAATTTTACCGTCATAATAACTTCCTGTTTCTACGATTATATAATCGTTTGGATTGTTTGCTAGTTTGGTTTTGGAAAGTGTATCTATATATGCATAATCTTCTTCATCTTTTTCGAGATAGAGATAGGCTTTTTCTCCGTAATCCCAATCTTCGTCATCAGTCGTGAATGAATTCATTTTAAAGTCTAGCACAATATATTTTCCGCGAAACGGATCGCTTGGATCAATTGGAGCTGTTATAAATTTGTATACATTTTCTGAATGAATGGTAGCTTCATGTTTATATACAATTTGCGCTGATGCCACAATTTGTGCAATCACCATTAAACTAAAAAGTAAGTAGATATATGTTTTTTTCATGATGTTTATTTTTTGAGTTGTTTTTTGTACATGATGTAATTAGTGATAAAAAATCCAACACCAATACTAAGAAAGATAAGTCCGCGAATAGCAAAACTGACATCTGTATCGTAAAAACGACAGATGATTAATGCGGTGATGATAAGCATACCATAATTTAGTGTACTGAATTGTATATTATCTGCTCCCGTTTTAATGAGTGCAATTCCTATTGCAAATAGCAATATGTTTATAAGAATGGTTGCTGTAATTGTATCTACCAATCCAATCAAAAAGATGATTCCGTAAACGATAAAAATAAATTGCAACATGGATAACTGCTGTACTTTTTGAAATTTCGCATTCACATACAAAACAAAACAAGCACCTAAAAATAACGTCAGTACACTAATTACTTCTACTGTATCTACAACGTCGTAACGGAAACCAAACAACCAAGCATCGTGAAAACTTACCAATAGCAATAAAATAATAGTTCCTATGGCGCCAAAACACAAGTATCCGTTTTGGAGTACGGATTTATTTTTAAAATATGGAAGTTGTCCAATATTGACATAAATTCCCAATAAAAACATGTACAACAAATACGCAACTTGTGGACTTCGGTCATAACATACCGGCAACGACAGCAACAAACTCGCAGGAAATAGCCAATGTAAAGCGTTTACTGTGGCAGATTCTTTTTCTTTCATACAAGTAATGTATCGTGGAATACACACGCTGAGCAATACAAAGTATAGCAACGGAGCAGTTTGAACGTTGAATCCGTATCCTGTAATGAGCGCGTAATAGGTGCTAAATATTAAGTGCAAAAAGATAGCTGCTTTCGATTTGGTAACATACAGTAACGGAGCGCATAAAACGGTCCACGCGAGTATAAACGATTCTAAATTTCCTGAAATATGGTAAACTTGACTCACCAACGCAATGCATGCACCAACCGAAAAGTATAGAAATACCGTGGCAGTTTCTTTCCAAATCATGCTTTTATTTTTTGCAATGCTGTAGCCTAAAACTACTTGTCCCAATATCATAGGAAAAAAGGCAGCGATAAGTTTGACAAATTTGGGCAGTTCGTCCCAATTGTGCGCCATGATTAAGATAATTCCCAATCCGACGAGTGCAGCGCCCAAAATTCCAAAAACAATAAACAGTTTATTGGATTGTGTTGTTTCTTCAGGCTTGTCGTAATATGCAATGATTTTTTGCGCCGTTTCTTCTGTAATGATGTTATTTTCCACTAATTCAGGTAAAGCACTTTTGATTTTTAAACTCATGATATTTTATTTTTATAAAGTCAAAAAGGTAAACTCATCTGACTTTTAGTATTTTTCTTCTTGTTTGATAAGCGTACCATTTACGTCGTACGTCTTTCGCTTCTCTACGATTTCCTCACCTTCCTCGTACGTATAGATAAAGGCTGTATTTCCGTTATAGTGATACTCAATACTTGTTCCAGAAAATTTCTCACCTTTGTAATATTGGTAACATACCGTTTTATTTTCGGGGCGCAAAAACAACCAGCTTTCATAATTAGGTTTACTTTCACATTTTTCTGTTAAAAATTCATGCTTTAAGTTACCATTTCCATCACCTTTCTCACCGTAGTTTGTACAGGAAATGCAACTTATAAATATAAAGAATAGATATAATTTTTTCATGTTATAGAAATATATGAGATAAACGTTACTACAATAATTCTTATGCTATTTAAATTTAAAAACCCCGCAACAATATAAATATAATTGCTACGAGGTTGGGGTAAATCAACCACATTTAATTGTCTTGATTTGCAAATGCGCTGATATCTCTCGTATTTTTCTGAACGGCAACGGCAGCAAATAAACTCAAGGTGAACGACATACCGTAAAATCCTTTTTCGCTTAATTCCATCTCTGCGTTCCACAATCCTACCAATAATAAAGTGATAGAAGCAATAGTTGTAAACCAACTAATTCCGTAATATATATCAGTAACAGGAATTCCTTCCATTCTATCTCTTACGGCTTTTTGTACCGAAACCACTGAAAACAATCCGAAGAGTAAAATGGTGAAATAATAGCCTTTTTCGTTAAGTTCCATGGTGGCATTCCACAATCCTACACAATAAGCAATCATTCCGACACCTAATGCCGCCCAAGCTGCAGAAATAAATGCAGGCGTTGGTTTGAATGGATTTTTTTCAAGCTGTGATTTTTTTGTTTTTTCTTTTGATGTTGAAAATGTTTGTTGTTCCATAATGGGTTGATTTTAAATGTAAATTGATTTGTTTTTTGTTTGATTACGAAGCAAATATGCAATCGGAATTTTAGTTACCAAACACAGTTTTTTATAAAAAAGGATTATATTTATACTATTATTTCTTATTTAAAATACTAATAATCAATTTTTTAAATAAAATAAAAAGGATGATATAATGATTGCTATTGATGCTATTATTTCTCAATTTTCTACGGAAGAACAACAAGAATTCGTAAAGTATTTAAAGTATAAAAACAAACGACACGATACTAAAAATGTGCAATTGTTTGAGTTGCTTCTCGCGAAATATCCCGTAAAAGAAATTCCTCAAAAGTTATATGGAAACGATAATAAAACAGCCTATCACGGATTGCGGAAACGTTTGTGGAGTGCATTGGTCGATTTTATGGCAACCCAAAGTTTGACACATGAAGTTTCTGTCGAATTGGACATTACCAAGCGTATTCTTGTCGCACGCAATTTATTATTACAAAAACAATACAAAACCGCGTTTAAAATTTTAGACAAAGCCGAAAAGAAAGCGCGTGATATTTTACATTTTTCACTGCTCAACGAAGTCTATCACACACAAATACAATACGCACACAAAACAGATTTTTCACCACCATTGGAAACATTGATTGAAAAATGTACCGCCAATCAACAGGATTTTTTACAAGAAGAAAAGTTGAATATGGCATACGCTGTCATCCAGGAAAAGTTGCAAAAAGTGATGTATAAAGGTGAAGTTATTTCGCTGCAAACATTAATTCAGGAAACCTATGAGCGTTTCGAGATTTCGCAAGAAATGGGCTTGTCGTACAAATCACTGTATCAATTGGCACAAATTGTCAATTCGGTTGCGGCTGTTACCAAAACGTATTTTGCCATTGCGCCGTTTTTACTTGAAAATTATCACGACATTTCCAATCGACTAAAACAAAGTGAGAAACATCTATTTTATCATATCAAAGTGTTGTATTTGATTGCGAATATTTTCTTTCGAAAAAAAGAATTCACGCAAAGTGTACAATATTTAACACGCATGAAAGAGCAAATGGAGCAACAAAAACGGCGATACTACAAAGACGCTTTGTTGCCCTATCAATGTTTGTTGGCGTTGAATTGTAATTATTTAGGAGAAGCCCAAAAAGCGATTGCATTGCTGGAAGAAATTATACAGCTAAAAAAGTATGATTTGGAAACCATGCTCGATGTGCATTTGAGCTTGATTGTGTGTTATTTTCAGCAAAACGAATTTAAAAAAGCGCAGCAGGTATTTTCTAAATTTTACCATACCGATAAATGGTACGAGGAAAAAGCAGGAATCGATTGGGTTTTAAAAAAGAACTTGATTGAGTTGTTATTGCACATTGAACTGGGAAATATTTCTTATGTCGATTCACGATTTGCAAGTTTTCAGCGCAAGTACTATCCGTTTTTGCGGAAATCGGGAGAAGCGCGCGTAATTACATTTTTAAAACTTGTAAAACAATACTACAACGCACCTGAAATAGTAACCTCAACAGCGTTTCACACGGAAGTAGAAGCTTCATTTCAGTGGAAAACACGTGTGGAAGAAGATATTTTTGTCATGAGTTTTTACGCGTGGCTCAAAGCAAAAATGCATAAAACGGATTTGTATACAACTACTTTGGAATTGGTGAATACCAATACTTAATCAGTGAAAAATTGAAATTATTACTTCTTCATAAAATCGCGCAACGTATCGTAAAAGGCTTCTTGTGTGGGACGATTTTTTGGAACTTCACGCAGTGGCTCCACTTCACGTAAAGTTTCGTGACAATCTTTTGGCAATTGTTGATAAAGTTGTGTTCCTTTAGTTTTCCAAGCAATCATTTCGTCACTGACTTGCTTTATGATTTTCGCAGGATTTCCAACAACCAAACTACGAGGTGGAATCACCGTTTGCGCTTTTACAAACGCCATGGCACCAATGATGCTTTCATCTCCGATTTCCGCATCGTCCATGATGACAGTGTTCATTCCGACTAAAACATTTTTGCCAATATTCGCACCGTGAATAATCGCGCCATGCCCAATATGCGCACTTTCTTTCAATACAATTGATTTTCCGGGAAACATGTGTACGGTACAGTTTTCTTGTACATTGACACCATCTTCCAAGATAATTTCGCCCCAATCGCCACGAATTGCCGCACCTGGACCGATATAACAATCTTTTCCAATAATTACATTGCCAGTTACGGCTGCTAATGGATGCACAAAACTGCTTTCATGTACAACTGGTATATAGCCTTTAAATTCGTAGATCATATTCATTTCCCGTAAAAGCGGGAATCTTTAATTTTTTATAATTATCTGTAAAAATACTATATTTTAATTTATGTATATTTGTTTATAAGCTATAGAATCATGGGTGCATTAGAATTAAAAGAAAAACTTATCAAACAATTTGAAATCATTATTGAAGATGATACGAAATTAATCATTTTAGATGGTGTTTTTGATGCGATGATTGCTACTACTGACACAAATTCTAACGTTTCTGATAAACAGTATGCTATTATTGAAGAACGTCGAAAAAAACGAATGGCTGGCAAAACTGAAAGTAAATCTTGGGATAACTTAAAAAATGAACTGAAATACAAATATGGATGCTAGATATTAATTATGCTTCTATTGTGTCATCTTTTTCTGGAGGCTTTACTATACCATCTTCTTCAATTATTTCAATATTTTCACCTTCATTTACAGAATCATTCTTTTTCTCCAGAAATAACATATCATTAAGCATTAGCTGAATATTACTATCATTTTGAACGATTCCGTCACTAATTAGTTTAGATATACCTTGAATCAATTCAAGCTTGCCTTTCATTATATTCACTTTAGCAGCTTCATTTTCAAGTCGCAACTTTTCAATTTCCAAATCTCGAATCTTTTTTGCATCTTCCTCATTTACAATTGATTTTGTTTCCTTTTCAACTTTTTCCCGTTCTGCTTTTATTTTTTTAGCTTCTTCTATAGGTTTTTCTAAATAGTGAGCTTGAAGAGCTTCTTTAGATTTATTAAGAACTTCTTTAACCTCTTGTTTAGTCAATTCGTCTTTAATCCCAATTTTGAACTTAAACCACCTACTTCCTATACCTGAGTCTTCTAACGTTATTGTAACTCCGTCAATTTTTTCCAATGCTTCAGATATTACCCAAATAGAATATGCAATTTGATTAGCTCTATATTCATCTGAATCATTATCAAATTTTAAAGTCATTGACCATTCAAAACTAGCGTCCAGAGGATATTCTCTCTCTTTTTGTATTTCAGAGATTATTTTTGATGTATTTATTTTTTTCCTATATTCTTCTATGTCTATATCTAAAAATTTATCAAAATAGATTGATTCAAAAATATTTTCTTCTCTTCTTATTTTTAATGACCTAGCTACCAAATCTATATTAAAATCATCATCTATTTTATGGCGAGCTAGATTTAACTCATCTGATTTATCACCGAAAATTTGAGAAAGTTTATTCAATATGGAAGAGCGATATGTCTTTGCCAATCCTAAATTATCTCTTATTTCTATTTTATTCTCTTCAAAATATATCCTATCTTCTCTACTTGGTGATAGTCCTTTAATATATTTTCTAAAAATAATGGATTCTAATAACTCAATCTTTGATAAAATAGAGGATACTATTAGTATAGTATATGTAAAATCCCTTATAAATCCTTTTCTCCTTCCTAATTTGTTAAAAATATCTTTCCAATCATATAAAAAAGTTTTAACTGTAAAATTCCCTAGATTGACAATTCTCGGTTTTTTAAATTCATATTTAGCCAAATCATCTAAATTTCTTTCTAAAACAGTTAATGCTTTCTCTATTAACTCATAATTTGGTGAATCTTCTTTTTCTTGATTTTTTATAAATTCAAGTTTAAAATTTTCGATTGTATTGTAATATAGGTCAAAAATATCTTCTCTCTCTTTAGAGGCTAATTCTATATCTGAAGACTGTTTACTCATTCTCTAATCTTAAATAATAAAGTTTTGTAATAATTGAGACTTAAAAGTAAGATATTATTTTCTTATTTTGACATTAATATTTACAAATAATGTCTTTTCAAAAAAGTTGCTTTGAAATTAGTTCTAACTTAAATCTCCCCTTAATAAAAAGTTCAATTCTCACTACTAAATATTAATATCTACCTTTACGCAAACCGCTTCAAAGTCTCCTTCGTAAAATCACTCAACACCAAACGTCCTGAAATCGCAGCGCGTTCTGCTAGCAATTCGTCCCAGTCTTCTGTTCCTTTCCAAAAGGTTTTTTTCATTTCTGCCATCGCTTCTGGATTGTAGGTACACAAATGATTGGCAAACGCTGTGACAGCTTCATCCAATTCCTCATTCGAATCGAACACTTGCATGTATAAACCTTTGCTTCTCGCCCATTCTGCGTCGTAAAAACTATTGGCGTCAATAGCTATTTGCGACATGCCACTTAATCCTAATTTGCGTTCTACCGCAGGTCCAACCACAAAAGGCCCGATTCCGACATTGAGTTCACTCAATTTGATAGAAGCAAATTTGGAAGCCATACAATAATCTACCGCAGACGCCAATCCAACACCGCCGCCAACAGTTTTTCCTTGTACACGTCCGATGATGAATTTTGGACATTTTCGCATGGCGTTAATCACATTGGCAAATCCTGAAAAGAAGACTCTTCCTGTTTCCGCATCGTTGATATTGATGAGTTCTTTAAAGCTCGCTCCCGCGCAAAACGTACGGTCTTTTCCGCTTTTTAGAATAATCACTTTAATCTCATCATTCGTTCCTGCATCTGTGATGGTTTGTGCTAGTTTTGCTAAAATATCACCAGGCAACGAGTTGTGTGCTGGATGAAAAAATTCGATAGTGGCTACGCCGTTTTCTATGTGTTGTTTTACGTATGGATCGGTCATATTCTTAGATATTAGTAGTGAGTATTGAGACTCGCTACTTGTGTTTTTTTTTATTTTTCTGTTTGTCAATCAGCATCTTTTCGTTAGAACTTCATTTGTCATTCCTGCGCAGGCAGGAATCCATTATTTTTCAATGTGGATTCCGCATCAAGTGCGGAATGACAGTCGAAACTTTTCTCAATTCTCACATCTCAATACTAGCAACTACAAAAGCCCAAATTGCTCAAAGTGATGATTAAAATGCTTCGTATTCATCAAATCCCATTCAAATTTATCCAAATGTCCAAACACTGCATTTTTCGTCGTCGCTTCTGGATGTTCTTTGAAATAAGCTTCAAATTCGTCGTACGCTTCTAGTAATTTGGTTTTGGCTTCCGCCAGATTTTCGTAACGCGTGGTAGAAAGCTCGTTTTCCAACAGCTTTGGCGCGTCATAATTTTTGGGCATCGGATTGTGATTGTATAAAGTTTCATTCACTTTTTCCAGAATCTTTTCAGGAGTTTCGATGTCAAAATCCTGAATTTCCCCAGAAGCCACGCGTAAGGAATATTCCAAATGCTCTACCATTTGCTGCGCATTCATGCTTCCCCAAGCTGGTTTGGTGTCTTCAGTTAATTTTGACAAGTAATTTTGAACTGTATTTTTGTTGATAGTCGCAAACGGATTTTTCTTTTGAACCATGGTCAAAATCGTCGCAATCGCTACCAATTCATCTTCTTGGTCAAATACTTCCACAAACCATTTTACGATACCGCTTGGCAATTCTTTTCCACGCGAATCTCGGTCTACTTTTTCTTTACACGTCAATCGCACATAAATCGTATCGTTGTGGTAGATTGGACGCAAGAAACGACATTCTTCCAATCCGTAATTCGCTGCAACTGGTCCTTTGTTTGGATAGACGAATAATCCCGCTGCAGCAGAAATGATAAAGTATCCGTGCGCCGTACGTTTTTCAAAAATACTTCCGTCTAGCGACGTAATGTCGGTGTGTGCGTAGAAATGATCCCAAGTCAAGTTTCCGAAATTGATAATATCGGTATCAGTTACGGTTCGTTTGTGTGTTTTGATAGACATTCCCGCTTCAATATCTTCCCAATGATACGCAAATGGATGTTTGTCTGTTTCTTTATACTCGGCATTCGCCTGATAGATTCCTGTCACTTCCGTCAACGTAGTCGGTGAACCTTGAATGGCGCAACGCTGCATATAATGTTTGATGCCGCGCATTCCACCCATTTCTTCACCGCCGCCTGCGCGTCCTGGACCTCCATGCACCAACAAAGGCAATGGTGAACCATGACCTGTACTTTGCTTTGCCATATCGCGATTTCCTACTAAAATTCGCCCGTGATGCGATGCTGCTCCAACAACATATTCTCTTGCAATAGTATCATCATTGGTAAAGATTGAAGACACTAACGAACCTTTTCCTAGTTGCGCTAATTGAATGGCTTCGTCCATATTTTTATACGGCATAATGGTACTTACAGGACCGAATGCTTCAATTTCGTGTACGTCTGTATTTTTGAACGGATTGTTTTCTCTGAGTAAGATTGGACTTAAAAACGCTCCTTTTTCGCCATCAGCGCCTATAGCTTCAATGGTATCTAAAGTTCCGTAAACGATGTCTGCTGTTTTTGCCAATTTAGACACTTGATCTTTCACCGTTTGCACTTGCGTTTGATTAATCAACGCGCCCATGCGAACTTCTTTGAGTCTTGGGTCTCCAATAATGACTTTGCTGAGCTGTTTTCCTAAAGCAATTTGTACATCTTCTACCAAGTTTTCTGGCACGACAATTCTACGGATAGCCGTACATTTTTGACCTGTTTTAACGGTCATTTCTTTGCGAACTTCTTTGATGAATAAATCAAATTCTGGAGTTCCAGGCACAGCATCTTCTCCTAAAACCGAACAGTTTAGTGAGTCTGCTTCCATGGTAAATGGTACAGCTTCTTGTGTGAGTCTTGGATGTGCTTTTAAGATGCGACCTGTATGCGCTGAACCTGTGAAGGTAACGACATCTTGCGATTCAACCGTATCTAAAATCGATTTGGTCATTCCGCTTAATAACTGCAACGAACCTTCTGGCAAAATTCCAGAATCTACAATCACTCGTACCACCGCTTCTGTTAAATAAGCTGTTTGTGGCGCTGGCAAAACCACTGCTGCCATTCCTGCCATCCAGTTTACAGCGCATTTTTCTAACATTCCCCACACTGGAAAGTTGAATGCGTTGATGTGTACAGCAACTCCGTGTTTTGGCACTAAAATATGATGCGCCATAAATCGTCCGCCACGAGATAAATCGATAGGATCACCTTCTACGTGAAACGGTTGATTTGGAAAGAGTTTACGCAACGAAGCATTGGCAAATAGGTTTCCAAATCCGCCTTCAATGTCTATCCAACTATCAACACGAGTTGCGCCTGTTTTGTAACTGATTTCGTAGAATTGCTCTTTGCGTTTCGTTAAATACAACGCTAATTTTTTGAGCATGTTTCCACGTTCTTGAAAGGTCATTTTTCGAAGTTGTTCGCCTCCTTTGGTTCTTCCATATTGCAAGGCTGCTGGAATGTCGAGTCCTTCCGTAGTTGCAAATCCGATGGTTTCTCCTGAGACGGCATCAAACATTGGAGTGCCTTCTCCTGTTCCTGCTGTCCATTGTCCGTTAATGTAGCTTTGTAGTATCATTTGTGTGTGGTTGTTTGTTTTTTATCTTTTTTGTTGAGTTGTTTGTTGTTGAGTTGTTTGTTGTTGAGTTGTTTGTTGTTTGTTGTTTGTTGTTTGTTGTTTGTTGTTTACGAAAAATCTATTTTTGTTTCAAAGTACTTTTCGATACATTTTTTCTGCGAAAAAACACTCGAAGTGACGAAAAAATCTCAATACTCAATACTAACATCTCATTTCTAAACTGCGTTAGCGATTGAGGCTTTGTTGGAGCTCTTTTGAAAAATGGATTCCTGCCTACGCAGGAATGACAGTTTTCAAAAAGCGACTGCCGAAAGCGCGACCCGTAGGGAAACGTCCAAATTATTTTATCGATTTACGTTTTCAATAATCGCTGCATAGCCTTGTCCAACACCGATACACATGGTGATGAGTGCGTAGCGTTTGCACGTTTCCTGCAATTGCAACGCCGCCGAATACGCAATGCGCGTTCCTGTCACGCCTAACGGATGTCCGATAGCAATGGCACCACCGTTTGGATTGATTCGTTCATCATCATCTGCCAATCCCCATTCGCGAATACACGCTAAACTTTGCGCTGCAAAGGCTTCGTTGAGTTCTATGATATCCATGTCTTCCATGGTTAGTCCTGCTTTTTCTAGTGCTTTGTTGGACGCGTTTACAGGTCCGATTCCCATAATTCGTGGTTCTACTCCAACTACCGCCGAACTTACAATACTCGCCATCGGTTTGAGATTGTATTTTTTGACTGCCGCTTCGGAAGCGATAATGGTTGCTGCCGCGCCGTCGTTGAGTCCAGAAGCATTTCCTGCGGTTACACTTCCACCTTCACTTTTGAAAGCTGGTCGGAGTTTTGCTAAGATTTCTGGTGTTGTAGTAGGTTTGATGAATTCGTCTTGATTGAAGATGATTGAATCTTTTTTTCGTTGTGGAATTTCAACCGCGACAATTTCTTTCGCCAATCGCCCAGACACTTGTGCTTGAGTGGCTTTCATTTGACTTCTGTAGGCAAACGCATCTTGATCTTCACGTGAGATATTGTATTTTTCTACGAGATTTTCTGCCGTTTGTCCCATACCGTCCGTGCCGTACATTTTTTCCATTTTCGGATTGATGAATCGCCATCCAAAACTGGTATCGTACATTTTAGCATCAGTTCCAAAAGCACTGGATGGTTTGGCAATTGCGTACGGTCCGCGCGTCATGTTTTCTACACCACCAGCAATGAATACATCGCCGTCGCCTGCTTTGATAGCACGATTGGCATGAATGATTGCTGATAATCCAGAGCTACATAGTCTGTTCACTGTTTCGCCAGGCACGGTGTGTGGCAATCCCGCTAGTAATAACGACATACGCGCCACGTTTCGATTGTCTTCTCCTGCTTGGTTGGCACAACCGATAATCACGTCGTCGTATGCATCTTTGGGAATGTTTGGGTTTCTGTCCGTAACTTCTTTGATGACCAGCGCTCCCAAGTCGTCCACACGCTTGGTTGCTAAGGTTCCTTTGAATTTTCCTATGGGAGTTCTGACTCCGTCTATGATGTATGATTCCATGTTCTTTTTTTATTTGAGATTTTTGATTAAAGATTGTTGATTTTTGAAGTTTTTAATCTTAAATCTGCAATCAAATATCGTTAATCTTCTTTATTCTTCCCAGTCTTTTTGCGTTCGATATACAACACCTTTGAATAATGCAATGACTTC
Organism: Kordia sp. TARA_039_SRF; assembly: GCA_006383075.2. Taxonomy (GTDB): domain Bacteria; phylum Bacteroidota; class Bacteroidia; order Flavobacteriales; family Flavobacteriaceae; genus Kordia. The sequence goes on along the minus strand of SMNH02000012.1, from coordinate 94,594 downwards.
CTCTCCGCGTTTGACTTCGACAATGTTGAAACCGAGTTTGTTTTTTACTTTTTCGATGACTGATTCGGCAGTAATGAAATCGCCTTCTTCTAATGCTTCTATGTGATTGATAGACGTTTCAATAGAGACTGCATATTTTCCATGTGTATTGGCTGCAAAACCAAAAGCGGTATCTGCCAACGAGTAACTAATGCCGCCATGCGCTTTTCCCATACTGTTGAGCATTTCCTTTCTGATAGTCAATCCAACTTTGCAGCGTCCAATTTCGCATTCTAGAATTTCGGTGCCAAGCCATGTGCTGAATGGGTCTTGGCTCAACATTTTATATGGTATTTTTTCTCCTTGCATGATTCAATTGTAAATATTGGATTTTGAATTATAAATCTCCAAATTTCATTTTGTTTTTATATAGATTATCGCTGTTTGTCGTATTAGTTTTACTCCTGAAATTTTATTTAACCCTTCTTTACTTTCACATTCAATTAATAAACCTACACTTCTGGTTTTTACCTCACCAATATTAGCATGAATTGGTAATGTAAAGTAATCGACACCTACGATTTTTCTGATTAAAGTTTCACTTTCAATTTTGAGTTCAACAAAATTTCCACTTTCTAATTTTCCATAATATTTAGCATCTATAATACCAGTTATGATAAGTGGATATTCAACCTTGAATTTTTCTTTAATATTATCACTAATCTTAAACTTATCTTCAATCCTGATATCTAAAAACTTTTCCATTAAAAGAAAGTTTTTCCACTTCTTAGCATTTTTCTAAGCAACGGCGAACAACGATATCTATCTTCATGATATTCGTCGTATAAATTATCTAGGGTTTTCACGCACCAATCGATTCCTTTTTCGTCTGCCCAAGCGAGTAATCCTTTTGGATAGTTGACACCTTTGGTCATCGCATTGTCAATGTCTTCTGCGGAAGCGATGTTTAGGAATAAAGCGTCTGCTGCTTCGTTGATGAGCATGACGAGTACACGATCAAAGATTGTTTCGTTCAACTCACTGTAATGTGATTCTGAATCAAGTTCAGAATGACGGATTATTTTACCGTTTTCATCATAATCGTAGTAGCCTTTTCCTGTTTTTCTTCCTAAGTATCCTGCTTCTGATAGGCGTTTTTGCGTGAATGATGGTTTGTATCTTGAATCGTAATAGAACGCTGTAAATACGGTTTCCGTTACGGTATAGTTGACGTCGTTTCCGATGAAATCCATCAACTCAAAAGGTCCCATGCGGAAGTTTCCGAGTGTTTTTAAGGCATTGTCAATCGTAGCAAAATCTGCAATTCCTTCTTCGTAGATGCGCAACGATTCTCCGTAAAAAGGTCGCGCGACTCTGTTTACGATAAATCCAGGCGTATCTTTGGCAACCGCCACGACTTTTTTCCAATCAGTAATTGTTTTTGTTGCAATGTCTAGTACTTCTTTGGAAGTTTGAATCGCGGGAATTACCTCAACCAGTTTCATTAATGGTGCTGGATTGAAAAAGTGAATTCCGATACAACGCTCTGGTTTTTGCAAAGCAGAAGCAATGGAAGCAATGGAAAGTGATGATGTGTTGGACGCAATAATTGCGGTATCACTTACGTACGTTTCCAATTCTGTAAAAACTTTTTGTTTGATGTCTAGATTTTCAATAATCGCTTCGATTGTTAGGTCTGAATCGCCTAAATCTTTGAGTGTATCAACATACGAAATGTTTCCTTGAATTCTGTTTTTTTCGGCTTCGTCAATGCGTCCTTTTTGCACTAATCGATTGAGTATTTTTTCCAAAGCAGCTTTACTTTTGTCTAAAGCTTCTTGTTTGGTATCGTATAATTTAACCATGCATCCCGCAGTTGCCGCCACTTGTGCAATTCCGCTTCCCATGGTTCCTGAACCTATGATTCCTATATTCTTCATATTTGACGATTGTAGATTAACGATTGTTGATTTTTGAAGTAGCTGTTTTGATACTTGCGACAAAAATCGAGATTAGTTGATTATTCTCATCTATTAATCTATTTATTATTTCTTTATCTTTAATTAATTGTGCTTGTTTTAGAATTTTCATATTTACTATAGACTCTCGCAACTCTTTTAAACATAATTTCATTTTATGGAGAAAATCTCTAGATGATTCAGCACTTCTTGCTTCTCCATAATTTAAAGCTACTGAAGTAGCTGAACGAATGAGCTGTTTTACTAAATGTTGTGAGGCGAAAGAATCATCTGCTTTTTTACAACAATTAATCACATTTACAGAGAATTCAATAAGTCTGTCTTCTAATTGATTTGACTTCATAGTTAGTTCTTACATCAAAATTCAACAATCAGCAATCGTTAATCATTTCCCTTTAAATTTCGGCATGCGTTTTTCCACGAAAGCAGCAACACCTTCGCGATAGTCTTCTGTTTCGCTTGATAGTATTTGATATTTTGATTCTAGAGCTAATTGTGAATCCAAGTCGTTTGTCAAGGATTGATTGAGCACTTTTTTAGTGTATCCTAATGCTTTGGTTGGCATTTTTGCTAACTTTTCTGCTAACGCAATAACTTCTTCATTGAATGTTTCTAGTGGCAATATTTTGTATAACATTCCCAAGCGTTCTGCTTCTTCAGCGGATACTTTGTCGCCCAACATCATTAACGCAGATGCTTTTTGAAAACCAATGATTCTTGGCAAAAAGAACGTTCCCGCACTGTCTGGAATAAGTCCAATTTTACTGAATGCCTGAATGAAACTAACTTTTTCATGAGCCACCACAATATCACAAGCCAAGGCAATATTTGCTCCCGCACCAGCAGCAACACCATTTACCGCGCCGATGACAGGCTTTTCAATGGAACGAATTCGCTGAATGATAGGATTGTAATGTTCTTCGAGTATTTTTTTGAATCCTGGATTTAGTTCTGGATGCGTGACTTCTTTTAAATCTTGTCCCGCACAAAATGCTTTTCCCTCGCCTGTTAAAACGATAGCTCGCACGTCTTCATTTTCTTTACATTGGTCTAACGTTTCTTGAAGTAATAACGCCATTTCGCGATTAAAACTGTTGAATACTTCAGGACGATTGAGCGTGATGTACGCTACTTTATTTTGAATGATGAGTTTGATAGATTGGTCGCTCATGTGTTGTTTAGTGTTTATATAGAGATTCCCGCTTTTACTTCGACAAGCTCAGTATTTAAAGGAAATTGTCATTTAAGACATTTAAAATAATCAAAAGGCTCTAAACAGTCTTCGCATTTAAACAATGCTTTACACGCTGTAGAACCAAATTGACTGACGAGTTTGGTATTTGTTGAACCGCAATTGGTACATTTTACAATTCGTTTTTCACCCAATAATGCTTCTTTGTCGGCATCTGCCGTTAGTGGTGGCGCAATTCCGTATTCACGAAGCGCTTTTCGACCGCGTTCTGTAATCCAATCGGTGGTCCAAGCTGGTGACAGAATGAGTTTTACTTTTGATTCATAGCCGTGTTCTTGTAATGCTTTTGTAATATCATCGCCAATCACATCCATTGCAGGACAACCTGTGTATGTTGGTGTAATGCTGACTTCCACAATTCCATCCACCAATACCGCAGAACGTACTACTCCCATATCCATGATGGAAAGTACCGGAATTTCTGGATCGGATACTTTTTCCAAGATTGGAATTAAGTTTTCGTCAATATGTTGTTTGGTGGAAAGCATTTCTTTAGGTATTGGGTTTTTGGTGTTGGGTGTTGTTTTTTTTGTTTGAGATTATATTTTAGGTTGCTGCTTGCGCAGGATTGACTTTGTTACCACTTCATGTTTGGATAGGCTCTTTGCATGTATTGCATGTCTGCCAATAAATAGCCCATGTGTTCTGTGTGAATTCCAGATTTCCCTCCTTTTTGAAAGTATTTTGATTCCGGAATCGTTAGTGTAGCTTCTTCCAGCAATGCAGATACTTTTTCGTAATAGGCTTCTTTTAGCGTAGATACATCAACTCCAATACCTTCTGCTACCATGATTTTCGCATCTTCAGTTACTTCAAATAATTCGTTGGTATACGTCCAAAGGTCGTTAATCGCAGCTTGCATTTTTTCGTGACTTTCCTCAGTTCCATCACCTAAACGTTTAATCCAATCGCCCGTAAAACGCACATGATACGAAGCTTCTTTGATAGATTTTTTAGCAATGGCACTTAACGTGATGTCTTGACTGAACTGCAATTTTTCTAACAACAACAAGTGAAAGACATCGTATAAGTACTGTCTCGCCATCGTAAATGCAAAATCACGATTTGGTTGTTCTACTAAGAGCACATTTTTATATTCTTGCTCATAGCGTAAAAAAGCAATACTGTCTTCCGTTGCGCCTTCTCCCTTAATATCAGCCGCATATTGAAAGTAACTGCGCGTTTGTCCAAACAAATCGAGTGAAATGTTCGTACACGCAATGTCTGTTTCCAAACTTGGTCCATGACCGCAAAGTTCACCTAATCGCTGTCCTGCAATTAGACAGTTGTCTGCGAGTTCTAGTATGTAGTTGTATAGGTTTGTTTTCATATATATTGCCCACGAAAGTGGGTATCTTTATTTTTGAATTTCTAACTATATATTAGATGCAATTCAATATTAACTATTCATATCAAATCGAATTCCTGCCTACGCAGGAATGACAAAATGCTAGATTAATGCTTAAGATAGAAATGATAAATTTCGTTTCATAGAGATTCCCACCTTACTTTGACAAGCTCAGTAAGCATCGGAAATAGCGCAAAGTGCTACATATGCTTCACATCATCTGGCAAATCGTAAAATGTTGGATGACGATAGATTTTGTCTTGCGCTGGTTCAAATAATTCGCCATTGTGTTCTGGATTGGACGCTGTGATGTGTTTGGATTCTACTACCCAAATGCTTACACCTTCGCTTCTGCGAGTGTACACGTCTCTTGCATTTTCCAATGCCATTTCTGCATCGGCAGCGTGTAAACTTCCAAAGTGTCGGTGTTCTAATCCGTTTTTACTTCGAACGAATATTTCCCAAAGTGGCCAGTTTTTGTTCATGTTTTTTATAGTATTGAGTAGTGAGTATTCAGTATTGAGATGTTTTACTTACTACATGTTTTTATAGATTCCTGCCTTACTTCGATAAACTCAGCATAAATAGCAGGAATGACATTCATATTATTTTACACTGCTTTCGCTTGATTTTCTTTTTTGTTTTGTTGCTTTTCTGCGTATGCCATGGCTGCATCTCTTACCCACGTTCCGCGTTCCCATGCACCTACTCTGGCATTCATACGCTCTTTGTTACATGGTCCATGACCTTTGACAACTTGCCAAAATTCATCCCAATCGATTTCACCGAAGTCATAATGCCCAGTTTCCTCATTCCATTTTAAATCTGGATCTGGAACGGTTAAGCCTAAGATGTCTGCTTGTGGTACGGTTTGATCAATGAATTGCTGACGTAGTTCGTCATTGGTTTTACGTTTTAGCTTCCACTTCATCGATTGTTCTGTGTGTACAGAAACGTCGTCTGTTGGTCCTAACATCATCAATGCTGGCCACCACCAACGATTCAATGCATCTTGCGCCATTTGCTTTTGCACTTCGGTTCCGTTGCACAAGGTCATCATGATTTCGAATCCCTGACGCTGGTGGAAACTTTCTTCTTTACATACGCGAATCATCGCTCTGGCATACGGTCCGTAGGAAGTGTTACATAATGGCACTTGATTGATAATAGCAGCACCGTCAACCAACCAGCCAATGGCGCCCATATCTGCCCACGTAATGGTAGGATAGTTGAAAATACTTGAATATTTTGCTTTCCCAGAGTGTAATTGTTCGTATAATTCCTCACGAGAGATTCCTAGTGTTTCACAGGCGCTGTACAGATACAATCCGTGTCCAGCTTCGTCTTGTACTTTTGCTAGTAACGCCACTTTTCTTCGCAGCGAAGGTGCTCTGGTAATCCAGTTTCCTTCTGGCAACATTCCTACGATTTCAGAATGTGCGTGTTGCGATATTTGTCGGATGTGTGTTTTTCTGTATTTTTCAGGCATCCAATCTTTTGGCTCTATTTTTTCGTCATTTGCAATGCGCTGCTCAAATATTTCTTCTAAACTTAAACTGCGCTCTGCCCCATTGGTATTTTGTTGTGCTTCACTCATTACAGTATGTTTTTTTATTTGTTGTTTGTTTTTTGTTGTTTGCTCGCTTTTAGTTTCTTGTGTGATGCTGAATCAAGTTCATCATGACGTTTTGTTTTCCTTTTGTTTTTAAAAAATTCTCACTTTCGTGGGAATTTGCGTTAGGGATTGAGGTTTTGCTGGAGCTCTTTTTGAGATTTCTGCTTACGCAGGAATGGCAAAAAAGCGACTACCGAAAGCCCGACCCGAAGGGAAACGCCCAAAGTATACTACACATCAAAATCGACTACGACTTTTTCTGTGGTTGGAACAGCTTGGCACGACAGCACCAATCCGCTCGCGAGTTCTTCTTCAATGAGTGCATAGTTGATTTTCATCTCCACGGCACCTTCTAGCACTCTACATTTACAGGTACTACACACGCCACCTTTGCAGGCAAACGGCAAATCGGCTCCTGCCGCCAATGCGCCATCAAGGATGTTATCGTATTCATCTTCCATGATGAAGTGAAATTCTTTTCCGCCATCAACAATTGTGACATCAGTTCCGTCGACTTTATGCTCTAATGCTTGCGCGATTTGTGCATTGTCTGCTTTTTTATCGCCCGAAAAGAAGAGTTCGTAGTGAATGTTTTCTTTTGGCAATCCCGCAGCTTCCAATTCGTCTCTGATGAGGAAAATCATTTCTTCTGGTCCACAGATAAAACAATCTGCCGTATCAGTAACATCAATGAACATTTTAGTGAGCAATTGAATCTTTTCTGGCGTAAATCGCCCATTTAAAAATTCGATATCACGTTGCTCTTTTGTCAAGAAATAGAAGATATTGAAACGCTCTAAGTATTTGTTTTTCAATTGTTCTATTGCTTCTTTAAAGATAATGGATTTTACCGTGCGATTCAAGTAAAAGAGCTTGAAAGTACTTTCTGGTTCCGCTTCCAAGTGTGTTTTTATAATGGAAAGCATCGGCGTAATTCCACTTCCTGCGGCAAAGGCTATGTAATTTTTCTTTGCATTTGAATCAACTTCTACATAGAAACGGCCTGCTGGCGCCATTAATTCGAGCGTATCACCTGTTTTTAATTCGGTATTGGCATAGGTAGAAAATTTTCCGCCTGAAATTTGCTTTACAGCGACTTTCCATTCGCCATCAATTGGACTGGAACATAACGAGTACGATCTGCGCACATCTTCGTCGTTGATGATTTTGCGCAGTGTTAAGTATTGTCCCTGCGTATATTGAAATTCTTCTTTGAGATTTTCAGGAATATTGAATGTGATTACCGTACAATCTGAAGTCTCTTTATACACGTCTGCGACTTCAATTTCATGAAACTTTGCCATGCAATTTTTAGTTATTTTACACAAAACTAACAATTGTTAGTTTGACTTGCAACTAAATTTTTGTTAAATATTATCAATCAGTTGTTTACATAAAAAAAGAGCCCTTACATAAAGGCTCTTTCATGGTTTTATTGCATCTAAATAAAATAGTTTAGGTACAAGTTCTGTCACATGTCTGCTCACATGTATTGCCTTCACAGGTAAGACATGTTTGCACTCCTACACATGAGTTACTTCCTGGCGGAGGAGGCGGTCCACCAGCAACAATAGCATTTAGATTTGAGACAGAACGTTTGTTCAACCTCAAATCGTTGGTAAGTTTTCTTTTCATTAAGAAATGGGTTTTTAATTAATTGACACAAAGATACGTAAGATTACACTTGTTAAAGGAAGGCTTTACAGTAGAATTGTTAATGCAAAGTCTATCAATGCTTTACAGGTTTACCATAATTATAAAACAACCCCTGTAAGTAGCACTTGACTTAATTTCCCAAGCAAATCTTGTTTTATAATTTCATCTCTTTTAGGAATCCAAAGGTATAAGGAACGTAATGTGGAAAGAATGGAAAAGAGTATGATTTCAGGATTTACATCTTTAATTTCTCCTTTTGTAATGCCTTCTGTTAGAATTTGACGAAAGCTTTCTTCGTAGTTATGACGTAGTTGCAAATAGTAATCGAGTTTTTCTTCTAAATGCATCCAATCGTTGTTCATGGTTGCCATTCGGGAAGGATTTTCCATTGTAATTTGCACATGTAGTTTGATGATTCGCTCAAGCTTTTCAATACTTGTCGCTTCCTCCATCGCTACGATTTCTGCCATTCCTGCGGTAAATTGCTCACCAATTTTCATGATGATATCCGCCAAAATTTCTTGCTTGGATTGAATGTGATTATACAAACTCGCCGCTTTGATTCCCATAGCTTGCGCGATGTCGCGCATGGTTACAGCACTGTAGCCTTTCTTTTTAAAAAGCAATTCCGCTGTTTGTACTATTTCTTCTTTCCGTGTTGTTGGTTTTTGCGGCATGATAGCAACTTTTTTATGGTGAAGATACATATTTTATAAAATACGTTGAATTTCTATATTTTATTGTCATCCTATTTGATGTTTTAATAGCTTTGTGAAAATTTGCCTCATGAACGAGAATATTGAAACCAATCCTTTATTAGACAGACTTCCGCCACATTTGCAACAATATATCAAACCGCAAAATTATGACGAATACACTCCGATTAATCAAGCCGTTTGGCGCTATGTGATGCGAAAGAGTGTTTCATATTTGCGACATGTTGCACACGATTCGTACTTAGAAGGTTTGCAAAAAACAGGAATTTCCATCGATAGCATTCCAAGCATGTATGGTATGAATCGAATTTTAAAGGAAATTGGTTGGGCAGCCGTTGCCGTTGATGGTTTTATTCCGCCAAACGCATTTATGGAATTTCAAGCGTATAAAGTATTGGTGATTGCGAGTGATATTCGTCAATTGGAACATATTTCATACACACCAGCACCCGATATTATTCACGAAGCGGCGGGACATGCGCCTATTATTGCCAATCCAGATTATGCAGAATATTTACGTCGTTTTGGAGAAATTGGCGCCAAAGCCATTTTGTCTTCCCATGACAATGATATGTATGAAGCTGTACGAAAGTTGTCTATTTTAAAAGAAGCACCAGGTTCTACAACTGCTGAAATTGAAGCAGCCGAAAATCGCGTTAACGAATTACAAGCAAAAAAAGTTGAATTATCAGAAATGGCTATGATTCGTAATTTACATTGGTGGACCGTAGAATACGGTCTAATTGGCAATGTGGACAATCCGAAGATTTATGGCGCAGGTTTGTTGTCTTCTATCGGCGAAAGCAAATGGTGCATGACCGATGAAGTGAAAAAACTTCCCTATTCGGTTGATGCGGCGTATCAAGAGTTTGACATCACCAAACCACAACCACAATTGTACGTTACACCCGATTTTTCATATTTGATGCAAGTTTTGGAAGAGTTTGCACAAACCATGGCATTGCGAAAAGGTGGCTTTCGGGGCTTGCGAAAGTTGATTGAGTCAAAAAAGATTGGAACAATTGAACTCAGTACAGGCTTGCAAGTTTCGGGCGTATTTACCGAAATGATTACGAATGAAGATAACGAAGTGGTCTTTTTTAGAACGGAAGGACCTACTGCCTTATCGAATCGGGAGAAGGAATTGATTGGTCACGGAATTACCATGCATCCACACGGTTTTAGTTCGCCTTTGGGTAAATTAAAAGGTATCAATTTAGCGATTGAAGATATGAGTCCGCGCGATTTAAAAGCGTATAATTTTTATGATGGTGAGCGTATTTCGTTCGAATATGAAAGCGGCATCAAAGTAGATGGTTTGAACGTAACAGGAATTCGAAATCTTAACGGAAAATTGATTTTGATTCAGTTTACCGATTGTACCGTAACGTATGGCAATAGCGTCTTATTTAAACCAGAATACGGTACGTTTGATTTGGCATTAGGGAAAAAAATTGTGTCCGCATATGCAGGTGCAGCAGATTATAATTCGTTTGATTCGATGCATTTTAAATCGAACACATTAACCGTAAAAGTTCCGAAATCGAAAGAAGATGAAGCGCTTGAAAGATTGTATATGCAAGTTCGAGATTATAGAACTGGAAAAGACAATAACGTTTCTTTACCACATATTTTTGACGAACTTACTGCAAATCACCCTAAAGATTGGCTGTTGTTGATAGAGCTGTATGAGTTGACTTTAGATAAAAATTCACTAGCCACAAATATCATAAACCGTTTGGAAGCAATGCAAAAAGAACGCCCAAGTATCGCACATTTAATTGCAGACGGTATTGAATTGGTTGCTAACTAGTTTTAACTATTCAAGAAGTCTTGAAACTTTTTAGTAGAAAACAATTTCCATATTCCTAATAGTATTGCCAAACTTTCTGCGAGTGAACCTGCTGTGAGCAATTCTCCACCGTACGGCCAGTGTTGTATTTTAAACAATGAGCCGACAATAGTTATCAAAATCCCCAAAAGAAATATGGCAATAATATGTTTTACTTTCATCCAATATAATTTTAAATGATATTCTTACAAGTATACTCATAATAAATCATTTTACAACTTTTCTACACTCACTAATGAAGCTTACTTCGGTTTTCAGGAACAAAAAACTGCCTCAAAAGTTTAACTCTTGAGACAGTGTATCATTAAGGTTTACTATTCTCTAGTACGTTCCACAATCACAGTAGGAAGCAAATGTTTGACAGCCTGTTGCATTCGTATTACAACCTGCTCCTTCCGTATCTGGTTCAGGGCAAATGATTCATTCGGCTATCATAGGTATTTCCTCCTTTTACAGATAGATTTTCCAAAATTGAAATTGAACTTTTTCGTAGTTGTAAATTTTTTAAACTTTTCTTTTTCATGGTTTTTCTTTTTTATGAATTCATCACAATTAAAAAAACAGCAAAACAAAATTAAATTCGCTTTACTGTTTGTTTGTTCTATCTTTCTCCTGGACATGGATAACAATCTGTCACCGTTACATTGCACCAGCATGAGCCAGCCAATCCTGTACACAATGCCGTGTTGTTTCCTCCTTTAATTCTTGCAGCTTCGTTTAAAACCGACACAGAATTTTTGTTTAATCGTAAGTTTTTGATTCCTTTCTTTTTCATAATTATTAAATTTTTAGTTCTACATAAAATTACTTGAAAGAAAATATCAAAAAGTATGGTTTCCCCGTACTTAACTATAAATTAATAAGTTACACGCTAATTTGTTAAAATTTTATAAAAGAAAACTCTTGTTGCAGTTTTTCAATTTTAGTGTGAAGATTGACTAAAAATTTCTGATGCTGTTCCGAATTCGGATTGAACGGTTTGTGCGACAATCCTTTTTGAATGCTTGCTACGGTTTCCATGGTTGGTTCACTTTCGTGAGAAATCCAAGCGTGTTGAAATTTTTCCCAAATATAATTCACCGCCAAGGTATTTGGATGCAACATATCATCTGCATAAAAACGATAATCGCGTAGTTCGTCCATCATCAATTCGTAAGAAGGAAAGTAATGAATATGCTCACGTTTGGAAATGTGCTGATGAATTCCCGCTAACAAATGCGCTTTGCTTTGTTGATTTTCCACAAAACCATCTTTTACATGTCGCACAGGCGAAACCGTAAACACAATTGTCAATTTCGGATTGAAACTTTTTAGCAGCGCAATACAATTTTCAACACTGGCAGCCACTTCATCGACCGACAATAATTCTTTTAAAAATTGCTTTTGTGGGACTTTGTGACAATTCGCAACAAGCATATCCGTTTCTATAAAACGATAAACCCACGCTGTGCCCAACGTAATGATGATATGAGAAGCTTCTTGCAAAGTTTGATACGTTTGTGCAATCGCAGCATTGAGTCGCTGTAAAACCGTTTCTTTGTTTTCGTGACTCAACTCAGAATGCGCTTCAAAACAATGCCAACGTTCGTTTTGATAAAAAATATCGTTTTCTGTAAAAGTCTCTTGATTGATGGCTTTTACAATGAGATTTTCAATCGCTTTTGGATGAAATAAAATTCCAAACGGATTTTGAAACGTGTTGAATTTGTAATACGCTAATTTTTCACCAATATGTTCCGAAAAACAAGAACCCAATAAGCAGATATGGGAATCATAACTTATTGGGTTATATGGTTCTTTTACAAACGGAATGTTGGTTTGCAATTGCATCTTTACTGCTTTTCTTTGGCTTCTGCGGCTCTTTTAGCAATGTGATACATCAAGTTTAGCCTGTTTTTCATTCCTTGTGTAAATCCGACTAATTCTTTGCTTTCGTAGGTCACACCTTTGATTTTTTCCATTTTTAAAATGGCATCACTCGTAGCGCGATCTAGCTTTCCTTTTTCAACAATATCGTACGGATTTAGCAGCTCAAGATAGATGAGCTTATCTTGAAAATCGGTTACAACTTTGGTCGTTGGTTTTTCCAACTTGTACCATTTTCCTTTTTTATTAGGCATGACACACCAAACATACACATCGTCGTTTTTTTCGTCTTTTTTTGTGTTTTCTTGTGCGAATATTGGCGTTGCAAACAACAGTGCCAATACAAGGATATACATTTTTTTCATTGGGCTATTCTATATTATTTTCAGTTTTACGAGAATGCAATATAAGTTTCTTTCTAAAAAAAATCCTTTTACACTATAGAAAATGGTTGAACTTGCGTTTTTAATCGATTATTTCACATACTCACGAACGCGCTCCAATACTTTTGGAATTCCGCCAGGATTTTTTCCTCCAGCCGTTGCAAAAAATGGTTGTCCGCCGCCGCCGCCGTGAATGAGTTTTCCTAATTCACGCACTACTTTTCCAGCATCGTAACCGCGTTCTGCTGCCAATTCTTTTGAAATATAGCAGGTTAACATCGCTTTATTTTCGGTTGCCGTAGCAAAGAATAAGAATAAGTTATTAATTTCTCCGCCCAACTCAAACGCTAGGTTTTTGATGCCGTTTTGATCTAAATCTACTTTTTTCGCTAAAAACTGAACGCCGTTAATTTCTTCCAACTCTTGCTTTAATTCGCCTTTTAGATTTTTTGCTTTTTCTTTGAGTAAATCTTCAATCTGCTTTTTGAGTTTGGCGTTTTCATCTTTTAAATCTGCCACAGCTTTCACCGCATCTTTTGGATTGTTTAAAGCATCTTTGATTTCATAATACGCACGATTGTTTTCAAAGTAAAACTCTTTCGTCGCATCGTAGGTAATTGCTTCAATTCGTCGAATTCCTGCGGCAACCGCGCCTTCCGATTTTATTTTGAAATGCCAAATATCTGCCGTGTTTTCTACATGCGTTCCACCGCATAATTCAATCGATTGTCCAAAACGTACAGAACGAACCGTATCACCGTATTTTTCGCCAAACAATCCAATAGCGCCTTCTGCCATCGCTTCTTCGATAGGCTGATTGCGTTTTTCAACTAACGGTAACTTTCCTTCAATGCGGGCATTTACGAAGTCTTCTACATCACGTAATTCCTCTACAGTTAGTTTTGAGAAATGCGAAAAGTCGAATCGTAAATATTTAGAGTGTACTGCCGAACCTTTTTGTTCCACATGTGTTCCCAACACTTCGCGCAACGCTTGATGCAATAAGTGTGTCGCTGTGTGATTTGCCGCAGTACGTATACGCTGTTTTTCATCAACCACTGCTTTAAACGTAGCATCTAACTTTTTTGGCAATGTTTTAGCGATATGAACAATTAAATTGTTTTCTTTTTTCGTGTCGATGATATACACCGTATCACCATCTTGCGATTTTAAATACCCTTTATCGCCTACTTGTCCACCACCTTCTGGGTAAAAAGGCGTCAAATTGAACACCAATTGATACTGAACACCATCTTTTTTGGTCTCTATTTTACGATATTTTACCAGTTTTACGTTTACTTCCAACGTGTCATAGCCTACGAATTCTTCATCTTCGTCTTCGATAATCGTTACCCAATCGTCTGTTTGAATTGCCGTTGCTTCACGACCTTTTCCTTTTTGTTCTTCTAAAAGCTTGTTGAATTGCTCATGATTATAGGTGAGATTATTTTCTTTCAGAATCAACTCGGTTAAATCTTCAGGAAAACCGTAGGTATCTTTGAGTTCAAATACTTTTTTTCCAGAAACTTCTGTGCCTTTTACGTTTTTCATCACACGATCGAGCAATACTAAACCTTGATCCAACGTGCGTAAAAACGAAGCTTCTTCTTCTTTAATCACATTTTGAATCAGTTGTTTTTGCTCTTTGATTTCAGGAAACGCTTTGCCCATTTTTTTATCCAACACCTCTACCAAACGATAGATAAACGGCTCTTTTTTGTTTAAGAACGTAAATCCGTAACGCACAGCACGACGTAGAATTCGACGAATTACATATCCCGCAGTATTGTTGCTTGGCAATTGTCCATCAGCAATCGAAAATGAAACCGCACGTACATGATCAGCAATGACACGAATAGCAACATCAGTTTTTTCATTTTTTCCGTATTCCGTATTGGTAATTGCTTCAATCTCACGAATAATTGGCGTAAAAACATCGGTATCGTAATTTGATTTTACATCTTGCAACACCATGCACAAACGCTCAAATCCCATTCCAGTGTCTACGTGTTGTGCAGGTAATTTTTCAAGCGATTTGTCTGCTTTTCGATTGTATTGCATAAATACCAAGTTCCAAATTTCCACGACTTGCGGATGATCTTGATTGACCAATTCGGCACCCGAAATTTTTGCTTTTTCTTCTTCAGAACGAATATCAACATGAATTTCAGAACACGGTCCGCACGGTCCTTGGCTTCCCATTTCCCAGAAATTGTCTTTTTTATTTCCCATCAAAATGCGCTCTTCAGGGACAATTTCTTTCCACAAATCGTATGCTTCTTGATCGAGTTGCAATCCGTCTTCGTCGCTTCCTTCAAAAACAGTCACATACAAAATATCTTTATCAATTTTATAAACTTCTGTTAATAATTCCCACGCCCACGTAATCGCTTCTTTCTTAAAATAATCGCCAAAACTCCAGTTTCCCAACATTTCAAACATGGTGTGATGATAGGTATCATACCCAACTTCTTCCAAGTCGTTGTGCTTTCCGCTAACGCGTAAACATTTTTGAGTATCGGCAATACGGTTGCTTTTTGGCGTTCCATTTCCTAAGAAGTATTCTTTAAAAGGCGCCATTCCAGAGTTAATAAACATCAACGTAGGATCGTTTTTTAGTACCATTGGTGCTGATGGTACAATTTGATGTTTTTTAGATTCAAAAAACTCCAAAAATTTCGCTCTGATATCTTGAGATTTCATGTGTTATATTTTTATGTTCAGCTCGCCAGATACTTCTTTTGTATTATTAAAATTATCTTAAGCTACTTTAAAATTTCTAAAAACTGTAAAACTATAGCTATATTTGTTTGTTTCACAAGTTTGTCGCGAACTATTTTCACGAAAAACTGTACAAAAATAGTATAAATTAAGAAATGAGTAAGGTAAAATATTATTACGATTCAGAAACATTGTCATATCGGAAGATTGAGACAAAGCGCGGACGCAAAATTGGCGTGATGGTTTTGTTTGTAGCCGCTGTTGTTTTGTGCTCTTTTATTTTGGTAACTATCATGTTTAATACTGCACTCGAAACGCCAAAAGAGAAGATGCTGAAACGCGAGTTGACGCAAATGCAATTGCAATACAAATTGCTTAATAAGAAAATGACTCAAGCGCAAGCTGTGTTGGCAAACTTGGAAGAACGCGACAATAATATTTATCGTTTGTATTTTGAAGCCAATCCGATTCCTGAAGAACAACGCAAAGCCGGTTTTGGTGGTGTGAACCGATACGAAGCCTTATATAATTATGAAAATGCCGATTTGCTAGTATCTACTACCAAAGAATTGGAAAAATTACAAAAACGCTTGATTGTCCATTCAAAATCGTTGGATGAAATTGCAAAACTTGCGGAAGACAAAGAAAAACTTTTAGCATCTATTCCTGCGATTCAACCTGTAAATAACGAAGATTTAACACGTATGGCTTCTGGTTATGGTTTCCGAAGCGATCCATTTACAAAGGCACGAAAAATGCATTGGGGAATGGACTTTACGGCACCAAGAGGAACGCCTGTATATGCTTCTGGAGATGGAGTTGTGGTACGTGCCGATAATGCTTCATCAGGATTTGGAAAGCATATTCGTATTGACCATGGCTATGGTTATGTTTCTTTATATGCACATTTGAGCCGATACAACGTTCGCAAAGGAAAAAAAGTAAAACGCGGCGATTTGATTGGTTTTGTAGGAAGCACAGGACGCTCGCAAGCACCGCATTTGCACTATGAAATTCGTAAAAATGGTCAAAAAATCAATCCGATTAATTTCTACTATGGAAACTTATCGCCAGAAGAGTTTGAAGAATTGTTGAAAAACGCTGCAAAGCAAAATCAATCGCTTGACTAATGCATGTTGATTTACCAGATAAATTATATTACAGCATCGGAGAAGTTGCCAAAGCTTTTGATGTCAATGCTTCTTTGATTCGTTTTTGGGAAAAAGAATTTGATGAAATTCAACCTAAAAAAAATGCTAAGGGAAACCGAAAATTTACACCTGAAGACATCAAACATTTAGAACTCATTTATCATTTGGTAAAAGAGCGTGGCTTTACGCTTGAAGGTGCCAAAGTTCATTTAAAAGAAGAAAAGAAAAAAACACTTTCCAATTTTGAGATTATTCGTAAATTACAACATATAAGAGCCGAACTTGTAAAAATTAAGGAAAACTTGTAACGCTTACACCAAACTCAATACAAACCAATAAATAAACCCGAATAATTATGAGTAAAAAATCGATTATTATCCTTGTCGTTATTGCCATTATTGGTATCCTTTCATATACGAAATATAACGGAATGGTCATTTTAGACGAAGATTCAAAAACAGCTTGGTCAAAAGTTGAAAGTGAGTATCAACGAAAAAGTAATTTGATTGGTAACTTGGTAAAAACTGTAAGAGGTGCTGCCGATTTTGAACGCACTACGCTAGAAGCTGTTATAAATGCACGTGCAAAAGCTACACAAACACAAGTGAATGTGGATGATTTGACACCTGAAAATTTAGCCAAATTTCAAGAAGCACAATCTGGTCTTTCCAGTGCTTTGTCTAGATTATTGGTTACCGTTGAACAATATCCTGATTTAAAAAGCAATCAAAATTTCTTAAAGCTTCAAGACGAATTGGCAAGTACGGAAAACTCTGTTCGTACAGCTATCAATCGCTTTAATGATTCTGTTAACAAATACAATAAAGGCATTAAAACATTCCCGAATAATATGTTTGCAGGTGTTTTTGGCTTTAAAGAAAAAGCACGTTTTAAAGCTGATGAAGGAGCCAAAGACTACGAAATCAAGGATGACGATTTTGATTTCAGTTCCTAAATCAAAAATCAAAAAATCATGTCTAAAGTAGAAGATTTCCTCACCGCAGAAGAAGAACAAGAAATTATTGCTGCCATTCGAACGGCGGAACGGAAGACTTCTGGCGAAATCCGAATTCATATTGAAGACCATGTGGAAATTGATTCGTTTGACCGCGCATTGGAAGTTTTTCACCTGCTCAAAATGGACAATACCAAACTTCGAAATGGTGTGCTAATTTATGTCGCTGTGCGCGATCGGAAATTTGTGATTTATGGTGATGAAGGCATTAATAATGTCGTACCGAATAATTTTTGGAATGCAACGCGCGATTTGATGCGCGAACATTTTACGAAAGGAAACTTTACACAAGGACTCATTGCTGGTATTTTGCAAGCTGGAAAAGAATTGCAACAACATTTTCCATGGGACGTAGACGATGAAAACGAACTCTCAAACGAAATCTCCAAAGGTTGATAACAGTATTTACATATAAAAAATCGCTTCGCACGTTACTTTTTATGATTGGACTGTTCTTTTTGAACGTTTCATACGGGCAATATGACATTCCACCAAAACCTACAAAAGCCAATCCAGATGCGGTGTATGATTACGCAAAATTGCTCGAAAAGCAAGAAAAAGATGCGCTAGAATACAAACTCATCAAATATTCTGATACCACATCTACACAAATTATTGTGGTTATTATTGAAAGCTTACAAGGTGAAAGTATCGGAATGTTAGCACCTGAATGGGGACAAAAGTGGGAAGTTGGACAACAAGGAAAAGATAATGGTGTCGTGATTTTATTAGCGGAAAAAGAACGAAAAATCTGGATTTCTCCAGGCTACGGAGCCGAAAATGAACTAACGGCAGGAATTGTGGGACAAATTACTCGAAATAGAATTATTCCCTTTTTTAAACGCGGCGATTATTACGGCGGTTTGAATGCTGGTGTAGATAGCATTATTGAAGTACTAGCTGGCGAATTTACAGGTGAACGAAGGACTTCTTCTAAAGGAATTCGAGTCGGTGTTTTGTTTGTTTTGCTGATTATTTTTATTGTGTTGGTCTCTATTTTAGGAAATAACAAACGTAATGGCGGCGGAAATAATCGCGGTGGCAGACGAAGAAGTACTGGAAATGATTTACTAGATATTATCATTTTAAGCAACCTTGGAAAAGGTTCTTTCGGCAGCGGAAGCAGCGGCGGTGGATTTAGCGGTGGCGGCGGATTCGGTGGTGGATTCGGCGGCGGCGGATTTAGTGGCGGTGGCGCTGGTGGAAGTTGGTAGCTTCGACAGGCTCAGCTACTTTTTTGGCTTCGCTTCGCTCAATTCAAGGATTTAAAAATTCAATGATTGAAGGTTTTTCTGGTTTTTTAAAGAATAATCAACAAAAAACTAGCAACTAGCAACCAGACGACTATCTTTTCAAAGTAAAATGTCCTGTAAAGGTACGTCCGTCTTGTAATTGCACAGAAAACCAATAATCACTTGATGGCATTTTAGCTCCGTTGATGGTTCCATTCCATGCGTCTTCGGAATTGATAAGGATTCTGAGCAATTTTCCGTATCTATCGTAAATATAGACTTTTGAATTTGCTTGAAATATATTAGAAATTCCTTTTAATTGCCACGTGTCGTTGACGCCATCATTGTTTGGTGTGAAGAATTTTGGGTAGCCAATAACCGCAATGTCTTCCGAAACTATTCCGCAATTGTTTTTGATATCTTTCACGTAAACCGTGTGAAATCCCGCTGGAATATTCTGAAAAACGTTTGATTCTTGATAGATTCCGTTTGGATTGTTAAGCGCATACACATATTCTCCTTCGCCCGAAACGACTACAGTCACTACATTATTCTCTGAAATATCATCAATTTGAATGTTCGCAATTGTCGCAATATTTGAAGGGGCAACCGTGATGGTTTTCGTTTTGGTACAACCGCCAATTTGTGTTACCTCAACAGTATACGTTCCTATTTCGTTGACTTGTATTTCAGGAGTCACTTCTCCGGTTGACCATAAAAATGTATAATTGTCAAAATCAGCAGTAATACCACTTTCTAAACCGATGAATTGTGGTGAAAAGTTTGTACAGTAAAATACAGTTTCTTCGGCTGCAATTGCTGGTAAGTTCAATACCGTAAGCGTGACTTCCCCAATTCCATAGCAATCGCCGTTTTGTTCCAAGCGAGTAAAAATTGTTTGTGAATACGGTGTCGTGTTTGTAAATTGTGTTCCCAATGGATTGTTGACAAGCAACGCGTCATCTAACGTTTCATAATATACAACCGTAACATCCGTGGGCAAGCCATTAAGTATTTGCGCATCTGCTTCCGACAAGTCAAATTGCGTAAATCCGAGTTCTTCAATCGTATCACATTCGCTCAACGTAGCATTATTTATAGCATTTGAAGCTACTTCAAGTGTTATTTCTGCTGTGTTTTCACAACCTGTTGTCAAATCAGTTACTTTGGCATAAACTGTTTGCGGATTGGAAATGTTCGTGTATGCACTTGTTGAAATTTCATCTATTAAATTGCTATCGGTGTAATACCGAATTTGGCGATTTTGTACGACGCCAGCTGCTACTTCTTGATTGTAATCGAATAGATTAAAAATAGTGATTCCGCTTGTAGAACCACATTGTACAATGGAGATATCTTGCGTTTCTGGCAGTCCAAATATGGTTCCTGTTATTGGAATTCGAGTACCTTCTGTACAGCCTGAAAATGCTGGAAGCACCCAAAATGTAGTCGTTTCTGTGAGTGTTACTGTATAGGTTGTTCCTGTGTGAATTGGTGTTGTTGCGGTTTCAGATTCGTACCAAAAAACAGTATCCGTATTGGTTTCTACGCTTAATGTAAGTTGATTCACATCACAACTTTGACTTCCTGTAACGGTTGATTTTGGTGTTTCAATTCGTGTACTTATGGATAAATTTACTTCAGGATCACCAGGCATTCCGCCGAATTCCACAATATAACCTTGTGGATGATACGGATTACTCGGGTCAGTAGAACCTTCGTTAGGCAAATCGTTCCATGAACCTAAAATTCCCACGCTAGGATCCGTGATATGCGCATAATGTTCACCATTGAAATTATTTGGTTCGCCAGAGTTCCAAAAGGTATACAGTCCATTTTGAGGTGTTCCGCCAACTTCTCCTATCCAAAAAACTGTTCCTGCTTCTGGTCCTGTTACCCATTTCCATGTTCCTTCTTGTTCGGTATCTGTTGCGCCAATCCAACCTGTACCTGAATTTTGCGAACCTGCTAAATCTGCTTCCTCTTCTGTGGTTAGTGTTGCTAAATAGCCTTGCAGTCCGAAATAGTCTTGTGTTTCTGCGGCAGCGCGCGCTTGCGTCCACGTGATTCCCGTATTTTGCACATAAAAATAATAATGTCCTGTAGACGGTAAATAGTTTGCATCTCCTAGATTGATAGAGAAAAATTTATCTTCTGTAAAATTTGTTTGTGTCGTTTCAAATACAACATCTTCAATGGCAGCTTCATATTCTGCAAACGTAGCAGGTCCTATGAGTGCCAAACGTCCTAAATCTGCTTCCCAAACGGCATTAATACTAGCGTGTGTTCCTGAAAGACTCAACACATCTTGTCCACTGCTGTAACCTTCTGAAATTTGGATATATACAATTGGCAACGTAGTATCACCAGGATCTGGATCCGTGATGGAAACGTTCATTGCGATATTCATTGGCGCGTTTCCACAATATTGCTGATTGCCTGTTGCAGTAATTGTTGGCGGTGTTTGTGCGCTTATTGTAGTTACTAAAAATAGTAATAACACAACCGAGATGTAAGTGGAAAACGTACGCATTTTTGTTCGTGAATTTTTTAAAAATACATATTTTTCATTGAGCGTCTAGCGAGTTCGTAGATTTTTAACAACTACAACGTTGTAGTTGAATTTGAGATTTTTTTTATTTGAACACCAATTGATGAAAACTCACTTTTTATTCGCCATGTTGTATTTATCAATAAGCGAAAATGTTAAGTATTTATAGAAATCGTGGTTGAAGTCTTTGGCTTCGAATATTTCTAGCATTTTGCTGGTAAGGTCTGTGATTTTTGGATTGCTTCCCGAAGTGGTTGATAAGATAATAAACTTGTTGATTTTAGAATCTTTATAGTCCGCATCTTGCATCATTCTGCCCATACAAGCATTGTATTTTTTAGCGTTCTCAGACGACATGAGCGACTGAATTACGTAATCGCTAATACCAAAATTTGCTACTCTGCCATCAATTGCTGTGCGAATGTTTTTAAATAGTGCAATATAACTTTTGCCACTAGTATTGGCTAAAACTTCGGCTTTGATGAGTTTTTTTTCTGCATTTTTAATGCGTTTTTTCAATTCGGCACCGTTATCATCAAACACACTACACACACAATCCATAAATTGATTTTCTAGTTTGTAGTCGTTGTTTTGTGCTTTTACGCGAAGTGAAATTACCATGATAAAAACAAAACTCATCACTGTGATTCTTTTACGCATAACTTTCTAGTTCTTTATAAATTAATGAAAATAGCAAATACTTATTGGTTCATGGCTTCTAACATGGTAAATGTCGTCATGCGATAGTAATCATGCTTAAAATCGGCTGGGTTTATAATTTTTAAGATGTCATTTGTCAAGGTTTCTCCATCTTCATATTTTGCTAACGATTGTATTAAAACTAGCATTTTAGAAAGTTTTGAATCCTTAAATGCTGGGGAAGCAAATACAGCTTCCATACATTTTGACGTTTCGGGGTTGCCAAGTTTTCCTTGGATTTCAACCATATAAGCTGCCACGCCTAAGTCTTTGAGTTTTGGCGAAAACATATTGCGAATATCTTTGTAAATTTCCACATAGCTTGCGCCTTTTGCATCTTTTAAATACTTGGCTTCAATGAGCTTTTTCTCTGCCGTATTTAGTACTTGTCTGAATTTTGCTCCTTTATCTGGCAAAGCCTCATATATACAACTCATAAAAGCAGTTTCCGTTTTTAGAGTTTTATCTTGTCCTAAAGTTGTGGCAAACGTAAATAGCAGTCCTATAATTAACAGTGATTTCATGTTGATTCGCATGTGTATTTTTTTATTGAATGATTTTTCGATTAAAAATTTCTCCGAAAAGATACAAAAAAAAGCTTCTGAACGTTTTCAGAAGCTTTTTTTACAATTACTTTGTGTTGTTTAAAACACTTCAAATTTGTTTTTATTTCCGCCGACTTTGTTGACTTTATAAGTAAAACCAAGCATAAAGTAACGTTGCAACACCGTACTTTGCGAATCTTGAATAAAGTCAGCTGTTACGGTTCTTCTCGTATTGATATTTTGATCTAATAAATCGTACGCCGTAAGTTTGATGGTTCCTTTGTCATTTAAAATTTTGAGTCCCAAACTCATATTCCAAAACAGAGAACTTCGTTCAAATCCTGGTGCTACGTTGGTTTGATAGGTATATCGCAAATCATTTCCAAACACAATATTTTTTGGCCAATACGTAGTTGTTTTCAATCCTACCGTATGCGCTTGAAACGATTCATTGTCAAAATTGTCTAAACTATATTTTGTTGTGTTGAAATTTATATTGTACGATGGTTCTATTTCTAGTAATTTTTTGTAGCTGTACGTCATTCGCACACTTGGTGTAATTCCACTACGCTTCGTTGAAAATTTAACGCCATTACTAAAGTTGAAGTTTTTGTTATAGTTTCCATACAATCCAACACTGTAGCGCAACGATGTACTGTCTTTTTTGATGGTTTTGCTAAATGAACCGCCACCATTTGCTCTAATAATTCCGTCAACGTTGGTATACGTTGTGGTACGAATTCTGTTTTCGTCTGTTACCGATACAGGTACAATTTGATCGTTTGTAAAACCACCCGAAAACCATAAGAAAAAACCTGATTGCGTTTTGAAGTCGTAGTTGTTAAAGTTAGCATACATGTTATGGCTAAACTCTCGATTCAAATTCGGATTACCAACCGTAATATTTAGCGGATTGCTCACATTGGCAACAGGTTGTAATTGCTGAGCACGTGGCGCTTGCGTTCGTGTATTATAGTTAAAATATACACTCATTCCTTGCTTGATGCGATAGCGCATGTATCCGTTGATGTTAATGTCTGAAAAGGTAGAACGCACAGAGGTATTTTGAATGAATTCTTCGTTTTCAAGCTCCGAAATAAACAATCCTGTGTTGAAACTAAGGTATAGTTTTTCCGTTTCGTAATTGATTCCAATTCTAGGCAAATGCGTTTGGAAATTTACGCGCAAATCAGAACTTAGACTTTCATTGAAATCGTCATACGCATTGGTTGTATTGTTAAAATCAAAAACACGTCTGTCGTTGCGCTCTCGTCTGTTGGAGAAGCGATATTCAACATCTAAAAATAGTTTTTCTTTTAGTGGAATTCGATATTCAATATCGGCAGAAATATTATTTTCTTTCGATTCTGTATCTGTCAATTGATCTCTGGTTTCTGAGGATGGCATTGTACCAAAAATTTCATTGGTTGTATTTAGGAAATTGTCTGATGTATTGTTGATAAAGTTTCCGTTGGTTCCAATACGTAAAAATGCTCCTTTACTTCCAAATTTCTTGATAACGTCAATATTACTTCTAAAGTTTCTACGTTCAGATTCTGTAAAATCGCTGGAAACTCCCGTGTTGAGTACGTTGCCATCTTCATCTAACGATTCTTCTGTTCGTGATGAAAAATTTTCTCCTTCTGTAAATTGAAAGTTTGGTCGCACATAAATTTTAAAGGTCGAATCAATTTCAAATTGCAATTCGGCACTTGCGCGATGGTTGTCATTTTTGTTTAAAAAAGTGCTTCTCGAATTCGTAAAGAAACGTCCGTCTGGCAGAATGTTTTCACGCTCTACTCTACTCTCATTTTCCGAATCGGCACGTGAATAGAAATAATCGGCAACAATTTCTGTTTTGTCTTCGTATTCGTCCACAAAACTAATTCCGCCATTGGTAGTCGTTGTAATTCCTTGTCCGCCACCAAAACTTTGTCCGTTGATAGAAAAAGAACCATTGCCGTTTCTAGAAATACTGTTGGCGGTACTTCCCATCATATCGTAAATTTCGTCAAAACTAAAACCCGAACTGTTGATATTGTTTTTACTTCCCAATACGCTAACGCGTTGTTTGTCATTAAAATAGTTCCCAATTCCACTCATGGCGTAGCGTTCGTCCGTTCCACCGCTCACGGTGGCTCGCCCGAAGAAACCTTTATTTTGGTCTTCTTTTAGTTCTATGTTAATGGTTTGTTCTTCCGAAGTTGCTTGTTTTCCTGTAAATTCTTCCGACTCACTTTTGGTCGTGGTTACTTGAATTTTATCTACAATTTCTTTGGTTAGATTCTTCGTTGCGATGTTGGGATCGTTTCCAAAAAACGGCTTTCCGTTTACCAAAATCTTATTGACTTCTTTACCGTTGACTTTGATTTTTCCGTCACTATCAACTTCAACACCTGGCAATTGCTTGATTAAGTCTTCAACCGTTGCATCAGGACGTGTTCTAAAAGAATCTGCGTTGAATTCGAGCGTATCTTTTTTAACTGTAATTGGTGCTTTTATTGCTGTAATTTGCACGGCATCCAATTCGTCTGCTGCTATTTCCATCCCGATTTGCGGCAAGGTGATGACTGATTTGTCAAGTGTGATTTTTTGCTGATACGGTTTAAATCCTGTAAAAGTCACAAATAAATTGGCTTCTTTTTGTTGTGTACGACCTGCCAATTCAAATTTTCCGTCTTTGTCGCTAATCGTGTATGTAATAAGTGAAGAGTCTTTTAGTGTTTGCAGATATATCGTAGCAGATTCTAGCGGTAATTTTGTGGTGCTGTCTACAACACTTCCTTTAATTTCAAATTCTTGTGCAAAAAGATTTCCTGATAGTAACGTGCAAAGTACTATCAACAATGTGATAAATGGTTTATTCATTTCGTTTTTTGATTGATAATCGGTTTTGATAACAAACAAACAGAAAAATTCACTAATTATTATTAAAATAATCTTAAAAGACGAGACAAAAATCATAAATGACGACAATTCTCTACACAAAATGTACAATCGTGAAAAATAATATAAGGCATCAATCTTTATTTTAAAGCATATGCTCTTTGTACTGGCCAATAATCTTCGTAGCCTTTTTGCCAATGATTACTGTCTAATCCAGCTTCAGTTACCAAACAAGCATTTAAGTCTGCTCTAATTTGTGTTTCGTCCATATCTTGCCCGATAAAGACTATTTCGTTTTTTCTGTCGCCAAAAGTTATATCCCAATCTGCCTCTATTTGTTGTTGGTTTTCAATAAAAGGTGCGTATTGAATCCGTTCTTTAAAAGGCATACTTGCCCACCAAACTCCGGCACTATCTGCTTTTATTGATCCGCCAGCTTGTCCCCAAACTAATGCTTGACCTGGACGAGAAGCCAGCCAAAAAAGTCCTTTGCTTCTAATGATGTTATGTGGAAATTTTTGTTGAATATAGGATAGAAAACGACTTGGGTCGAATGGTTTTTTGGTGCGATATACAAACGAGGAAATTCCGTATTCTTCGGTTTCTGGCGTGTGTGCTTCTTTGTTGAGTTCTTCAATCCAACCTGCGCTTTGTTCGGCTTCTTCAAAATTGAACAGTCCTGTATTAAGAATTTCCGTTGGATTGATTTTACTATAGGTTGATTCTAATATTTTCGCAGCAGGATTGAGTTTGTGAATGGCAGCTTTCAACACACCCAAATGATCTTCCGACACTAAATCTGCTTTATTCAGAATAATGACGTTGGCAAATTCAATTTGATCAGTTAAGAGGTTTACGATGGTTCTAAAATCGCCTTCAATATCAGTCAAATTTCTGTCCATAAGCGTTTCTGGACTTCCAAAATCTTTAAAAAAGTTAAATGCATCTACCACCGTTACCATCGTATCTACATAGCTAAAACGCGACAAGTCGATTCCGTTAGTTTCATCCACAAAAGAAAAGGTTTGCGCCACGGGAATCGGTTCGCTAATTCCTGTACTTTCTATTAATAAATAGTCAAAACGATCTTCTTTTGCCAAACGTTCCACTTCAACCATGAGATCTTCCCGCAAGGTGCAACAAATACAACCGTTGCTCATTTCTACGAGTTTTTCTTCTGTTCGCGAAAGTACATTTTCACTTTTTACCAAGTTGGCATCTACATTTACTTCACTCATATCATTGACAATAACGGCTACTTTGAGACCTTCTTTGTTGTGCAAAATATGATTGAGTAATGTTGTTTTTCCTGCACCTAAAAATCCGCTTAGTACGGTAACTGGTAGTTTTTTTGAAATTTCCATAGTTGAATACTTTACATTACAAATTTAGGTCAAATTTGTTAAAGCAACATGGTTGCAATAAAGAAAATTTATCGAAATAGTGTTTAAAAATTATTCCGAAGTAGTTTTTATTGCTTGAAGCGAGTCTATAATTTTCTGCAAACGAATACTGTCTTTTATTTTTTGAAGGTTCCCGTTGTCTTTTTTGTGAATGGAATCTTTAAGAAGAATTTGTTCTTGCGATTTTTTTTGAGTTGAAATACTATTTTCCGATTTAGGAACTAATGTATTGTTTCTTCCATCCACCGCTAAAAACATCACGCCAATCAGTAATAAACTGACAATGACAAATGCGATGAGAATTGCTTTGGGTGACATGGTTATTTTTTTCTGAAATACACTTGAATTGGTACGCCTGTGTAATCAAATTGTTCACGGAGTTTGTTTTCTACGAATCTTCGGTACGGATCGCGAATGTATTGTGGCAAATTGGCAAAGAAAGCAAATTGTGGATATGCCGTTGGCAATTGCGTACAGAATTTTATTTTGATGTATTTTCCCTTGTATGCTGGCGGCGGCGTGTTTTCAATGATTGGCAACATGACATCGTTGAGTTTACTAGTTGGTACTCGATGTGAGCGATTTTTATAGACTTGTACCGCAGTTTCAATCGCTTTGAAGATTCGCTGTTTGGTCAACGCCGAAATAAAAACAATAGGAACGTCTGTAAACGGCTCAATTTGTTGACGAATGTGTTGTTCAAATTCTTTTACGGTAGACGTATTTTTCTCAACCAAATCCCACTTATTCACCAAAATGACAATTCCTTTGTGATTTTTTTCCGCTAGCCAGAAAATGTTTTGTACTTGCGAATCAAATCCTCTCGTGGCATCTACAACTAACAAACACACATCCGAATGTTCAATAGCACGAATAGAGCGCATTACGGAGTAAAACTCTAAGTCTTCTTTTACTTTGGCTTTTCGTCGGATTCCAGCCGTATCTACTAAGTTGAATTCAAATCCGAAACGATTGTATTTGGTATCAATCGCATCACGCGTTGTTCCTGCAATGTCAGTTACAATGTATCTGTCTTCTCCAATTAGCGCATTGATTAGGGATGATTTTCCAGCGTTTGGTCGTCCCACCACGGCAAAACGCGGCAAGTTTTCTTCTTCTTTTTCTTCAACATCAGGCAAGGCTTCTATGAGTGCGTCTAACATTTCGCCAGTTCCACTTCCGTTAATACTTGCTATTGGATAGTATTCACCTAAGCCTAACGAGTAAAATTCGGTAGCATCGTGCAAACGATTGGCAGCATCTACTTTGTTAACTACCAATAAAACAGGCTTGTTGACTCTGCGGAGTAAGTTTGCCACTTCTTCGTCCATTCCTGTAATTCCAGCTTCGACATCCACCACAAAAAGAATTGCGTCGGCTTCATCGATTGCTAATTCTACTTGCTTGTCAATTTCTTGTTCAAAAATATCATCACTTCCTACGACATATCCGCCTGTATCAATTAGTGAAAATTCTTTTCCGTTCCAATCCGATTTTCCATAATGGCGATCACGAGTCACACCACTTACTGAATCTACAATTGCTTCTCTGCGCTTTATCATGCGATTAAACAATGTTGATTTCCCTACATTTGGTCGTCCTACGATGGCTACTATATTACTCATTTCGTTCTTTTTGTGCCTGCAAAGGTACGTTTTCTAACGACGCGTAAAAAGTAAATTGCAGTAAGTTTTAGGAGTTTATGATTTTTATCAGCATTCTTTTGGATGGAATCTACTATTTTGGATTTTTTAAAATTGGCAACCATGAGTTTAGGAGAAGAAATTGTATTGCGTCCGCGGTTTAAAATGGAGCTTTCTGAATCGGCAGAAGCCATTTTAGCACGTTTGGAAGCAACTAAGAAAAGTCAAAAAACTTTTGTGGTTTCTCGCATTGACCAGCATGTGTTTATTAAAATTCCGAAAGCACAGCAACATTTTTGGTCGCCACAACTCCATGTAGAAGTGGATGAGATTGATGAAAATTCCTGTATGCTTCACGGATTGTTTGGCCCGAGTCCGACTGTGTGGACGTTTTTTATGTTTTTACACTTTTTAGTTGCGTGTTTGTTTATCGGATTCGGTGTTTGGGCGTATTCCAATGCAGCTTTAAAGAATTCGTACGCCATTCAAATTGCGTTGATGTTTTTCATGGTGGTTATTTGGTTTGTGTTGTATTTCGGCGGGCGCTGGGGAAAAGCCACAGGAAAGCAGGAAATGTATGCGTTGTATGGTTTTTTGAAAGAGGTTATTAGTTAATTGCTGTCTGTTGTCTGTTGTCTGTTGTCTGTTGTCTGTTGTCTGTTAAATGGTAATACTCTAAATTGACACGGACAAATTACAGAGAACGAACAACAAAAAACCAACAAACACAACTACCCATTATACCCAAAGCGACGCAACTGCTTGGCGTCGCTACGCCAGTTTTTGTTGACTTTTACATAGAGTTCAATGTGAATTTGCTTTCCGAAGAAGGCTTCTAAGTCTTTTCGCGCTTGTATTCCAATGGTTTTGATAGCGTTTCCTTTGTGTCCGATGATGATTCCTTTTTGTGTTTCGCGTTCTACCATAATGACAGAGCGAATTCGGATGATATCTTCTTCTTCAAAAAATTCTTCCGTTTCTACTTCAACTGCGTACGGAATTTCTTTTTTGTAGTTTACTAAGATTTTTTCGCGAATAGTTTCATTGACAAAGAAACGTTCCGGTTTGTCCGTTAATTGGTCTTTTGGATAAAACGCTGGCGATTCAGGTAACAATTCAATAATTCTTGAAAATACTTGTGGTACATTGAAATTTTCTAATGCGGAAATCGGATAGATTTCTGCAGTTGGCACTTTTTCGCGCCATAATTCCATTTGTTCTTCTAATTGCTCTTGCGAGGATTTGTCAATTTTATTTAACAATAATAACACAGGAATTTTACTGTTGACGATTTTCTTGAAAAAGGCTTCGTCTTTTAGACTTTTCTCGCCAATTTCAACCATATAAATTAATACATCGGCATCTTCAAAAGCAGACTTTACAAAATCCATCATAGAAGATTGCAGTTCATAAGCAGGTTTTATAATGCCTGGCGTATCTGAAAATATCACTTGAAAATCGTCTCCATTAACAATTCCTAAAATTCGGTGACGTGTGGTTTGTGCTTTTGAGGTGATAATAGATAATTTTTCACCCACAAAAGTATTCATCAAAGTAGATTTCCCTACATTTGGGTTTCCGATGATATTTACAAATCCTGCTTTGTGTGCCATAGATATTAATTATTTTTCGCGATAAAATTGGACGACAAAAGTACGTATATTTATCAAGTTGGCTGTAATTTAAAAACAGTATTAAAGAACTATTATTTTTTTAACACCCAAAAAATTAATTAAAAGTAGAACTTTAGAATAATTTAGATACTTAATATATATACCAATAATAACTAAAACTATATAAAATGATAATTTGGACAGGCAGAGGAATATTAGTGGCACTAATTTTAGTAATAATATTCATTTTCATTGCAAAAACATTTGATTTGAGATTTGAAGAAACATTAAGTATAGCAGCTATAACTACAAGTCCATTTTGTTTTCTCTTTGGTTGGCAGTGGAATACGAAAGTAATCGAAAAAAACACAAAGAGAATTGTTAGGCAAAAAAACAGACATACAATTTTTTGGATTCCGATACAATATTGGGGTATTATACTTTTGACTATTGGAACTATATTTCTACTTCAAGATGATACTGCTCTTTTTGTTCTTCCTCTTTTGGGATTAGGAGGAATTATAGCAATGGCGTTCGTTCCATGGACATTAGAAAAATAAAGTATCTGATATTTGAATGACAGATTTAATAAGTAAAAACTACAGCCAACACGATGTATAATTCATTGCTGGTAAAGGCTTACTTACGAAAATTCCGCTGAAATTTTCTATCTGTGATTATTTGCTAACTTTAGTGCTTAAACACGCAACGAAATCATACACTAATCCGAAACCGATACTTTATGGTGTTTTTCACAAATCTGATTTTCAAATCATTACCTATTGCAAAACAGCTATTTACACAACTTATTTTTCTCTTTTGTCAAAAAAAATAGTTAAACTTCTAGTTTTTAATAGTAATACTATTATATTTGTGTTATTTGTATGGAAAATCTGCAAGTACATATCGTCATTAGTGAAGAATTATACACTAAAAATCCTGAATCTTCTGAATTGGGAAAAAAGATTGTTTCCCGTAGTATTGAAATGATTGACGAACTAGGTTTTGAAGCATTTACCTTTAAAAAATTAGGGCAATCTATTGGCTCTAACGAGAGTTCAATCTACCGATATTTTGAGAGTAAGCACATGCTATTGGTCTATTTAATTTGCTGGTATTGGAGTTGGATTGAGTATAGATTAGTGTTTGCTACAACCAATATTCCATCTAAGAAAGACAAATTAAAAGCTGCCGTCGAAATTTTAACACGCAAAGTTGACGTTGACAATTCATTTTCTTATATTGACGAAATTATTCTGAATAGAATTATCATTGCTGAGTCGTCAAAGGCATATCATACCAAGGATATTGACACCGAAAATGAAAAAGGATATTATCAAGTGTATAAGCGCGTTGTACAACGTGTAAGCAATATGGTAACTGATATTAATCCTTCATTTGAATATCCAAATATGCTAATTTCTACTGTGATAGAAGGCGCACATCAGCAGCGTTATTTTTCAAAACATTTGCCATCATTAACTGATGTAAAAAAAGGAAAAGACGCCATTGTGAAATTTTATACAGATTTGGTTTTTAAAGTAATTAACTGACATGCAACAAACGCGCAAATACAAGTTCCTACTAGTAAGGCAATTCGCTTTTGTATTGGTGCTTTGTGCATTTTTTTTACAGCCAATTATTAAAACATATACTTTTTTAGTGGATACTTCGTACGAACTTGTCGATTGTGATTTTGATGATGATACTGAAAAGGAAACCAAAGATACTTCTGAAAAAGACGAAAAAGTAACACACTACGCTACCCCTTTTATGTTGGATGACAGTGATTTATCTGTATTAGATACGCACTTTTACATACAGCGATTTGGTTTGTCACATAATATTGAAATACTGATTCCACCACCAGAAATAGGATAATATATTTATATCCCATAAATAGATAAACTTGAACGTTTCTCTTTGATTCTCATACTTTTAAGTGAATCGTTCCAATTCTCAAAAAAAAATAACGCTAACAACAAACGAAAAATATGCGTTTTGTACGCATCATTTTCAATTCACAAAACATTTACTATCATGTCTAATTCTAATCCATTTAAACACCTCAAAGCGGATTTTCCCGCAAGTATTATTGTATTCTTTGTTGCACTTCCACTCTGTTTAGGTATTGCCGTTGCGAGTGGAGCTGAACCTTTTGCTGGTTTAATTGCCGGTATTGTAGGAGGAATTGTTGTCGGAATCATGAGTGGTTCTCAAATTGGCGTAAGTGGTCCTGCTGCTGGTTTAACAGCGATTGTAATTGCAGCGATTGCCTCACTCGGGTTCAAAGATTTTTTGGTTGCGGTTGTTTTGGCAGGTGTCATTCAAATTGTTTTTGGCGTTTTAAAATTTGGAATTATTGGCTATTTTTTCCCTTCATCCGTCATTAAAGGAATGCTTACAGGAATTGGTATTATTATCATTTTAAAAGAAATTCCACATTTTTTCGGATATGACAAAGACCCGCAAGGAGATTTTGCTTTTTTTCAAGTAGATGGGGAAAATACTTTTTCTGAAATTTTAAATTCTATCAATCATATCAGTTTGGGCGCTACGCTTATCGCTGTGATTGGATTGGCAATTTTAATTTTATGGAATACGGTTTTATCTAAAAAAGGAAAGGTTTTTCAGTTGATTCAAGGACCTTTAGTTGTAGTCGCTTTAGGAATTGTCTATTTTGTGTTGACACAAGGACACGCTACACTTGGCATTTCTGCAGAACACATGGTAAAAGTACCTGTTCCTAACGATTTCGATTCGTTTTTAGGACAATTTACATTTCCAAATTTTGCTGCTATTAAGAATCCTGAAGTACTTCTTGCAGCCTTTACAATGGCGTTAGTAGCGAGTTTAGAAACGTTGTTGTGTGTGGAAGCAACGGACAAATTAGATCCACTCAAACGTGTGACACCAACGAATAGAGAATTACTCGCGCAAGGAACAGGAAACGTGGTTTCTGGATTGATTGGCGGATTGCCAATTACGCAAGTAATCGTACGAAGTTCTGCCAATATTCAATCGGGCGGACGTACTAAAATGTCTGCAATTATTCACGGTTTCTTATTATTAATTTCGGTGATTTTAATTCCGAATTTGTTAAATATGATTCCGCTTTCTGTATTGGCAGCAATACTACTGATTGTAGGATATAAATTGGCAAAACCAAAACTATTCAAGCAAATGTTTGAAGCTGGTTGGAAACAGTTTGTTCCTTTTATTGTAACTGTTTTAGGAATTGTTTTTATTGATTTACTTTGGGGAATTGGACTCGGACTTGCCGTGGGAATCGTGGTAATTTTATACAAAAGTTTCCAAAACTCACACTTTTTACACATTGAAGATAAAAATGAAGGAAAAGGCAAAATCAAAATGACATTTGCAGAAGAAGTTACTTTCTTTAACAAAGGAGCAATTTTAAAGGAATTAGACAGTATTCCTGAAGATACTTTTTTGGAACTCGATGTTCGTAAAACACGATTTTTAGACAATGACATTATTGAAATTTTAGAAGATTTCTCGGAAAAAGCACGCAACAGAAATATTGATATTAAATTGATTTCTGAACGCGGCGTTGTGGAAAATCCACCGAGTTTTATCAAATTTTTTAAGTTAGAAAAAACAGCGTAAATTTCAACACTAATTACACACACATCAAAACTTCTATAACACTAAAAAATACTATATGAAAGCACATACGAAAGAAACACAAGCTTCCATGACTCCTGAAAAATCGCTACAATTTTTAAAAGAGGGAAACCGGCGATTTCAGCAAAACTTAAAAGCAAATAGAAATCTTTTGCAACAAGTTAACGATACCCGAAATGGACAATTTCCGTTTGCTACCATTTTGAGCTGTATTGATTCTAGAGTATCTGCTGAACTTGTTTTTGATCAAGGGTTGGGCGATATATTTAGCATTCGTATTGCTGGAAATTTTGTAAATGAAGACATTTTAGGAAGTATGGAATTTGCTTGCAAGCTTGCAGGAACTAAAATTGTTGTCGTATTAGGACATACTAGTTGTGGTGCGGTAAAAGGAGCTTGTGACCATGCGCGACTTGGTAATTTAACCACACTCATCAAAAAAATTGAGCCTGCTGTAGATGCTGTTAAAAAACCAGCAGACGAAAATCTTCGAAACTCAAAAAATTTAGATTTTGTCAACGAAGTAGCGGTTAAAAATGTGGAAATGACTATTGAAAACATTCGAACGCAG
This sequence comes from Kordia sp. TARA_039_SRF, assembly GCA_006383075.2. Lineage (GTDB taxonomy): Bacteria > Bacteroidota > Bacteroidia > Flavobacteriales > Flavobacteriaceae > Kordia. The sequence continues at coordinate 60,270 of SMNH02000012.1, read as the reverse complement.
AGTCCAATATTGGCAGACATGGAACGTGATGAAGACATCAAAATCGTAGGCGCCATGTATGATATTAGCAATGGAAAAGTGACCTTCTTGTAAGAAGAATTTTTACATAAAAATTACAAAAGCCAAAGTAACTTAAAAAAGTACTTTGGCTTTTCTTTGATATAAGTTGTATCTTTACAAGGCTATACAAATTAAGAAAAAGAAAAAAACATGTTTGGAATCTTCAAAAAGAAAACCGAAAAAGAAAAACTCTACGAAAAGTACAACAAGCTTACCCAAGAAGCCTTTGACCTTTTAACATCCAACAGAAAACTCAGCGACCAAAAAACGGCGGAAGTTGAAGAAATTATGAAACGGATAGAAGCGTTGTAACATATAATTTCCATAAATATCCTGATTTTTTATCGAAAAAATCTTATATTTATGTAAGAAAAAAATTAATTATGAATCTATCGAATTTTGATCCAGAAGATGATGATAATGATGTAGACATTTTTGACGTAGACAAATCAGATCCGTCACCAGATACATCTGAACATTTTAATGAACCTGAGTAATAGCAAAAAATGCAATTACAATATATAAAGGAAATAATACAGCAATTGCTTTTAAAGTCATATTTAGCTTGTTTCTTCTGAGTTTGTTTTGGCTTAAATTATAGGCTATTTTATCCTCACAGTTAATGATTTCTCGCAAGATAAAAGCCAAATAATTTTCTTCGTCTTTAAGAGCAGGATTAATCAGGTGTGTCGTTTTCATTAATTTTTCAGGTCTTCTTCCTTTAACTTTCATACCTCTTGAACGAATGACGCTTGACAAATACATAATAAATGCAGCAATAGTCATTATAATAAAAAAGTTGACATAAATAATTCCATTATAATTGCCCTCAAGTATTGTAGTATATGTAAAACCAATCAATGCGGATAAAATGGTGATTAGCAACAATAGTAGCGCATACGTCCTATTTGTTATTTTTTCAGCTTCTTTCAATGTATAATCTACATAATCTTTTGTTTCGTTTAAAATAAACTCAGCCGATTTAACAGATATCTTCTTCCATTCTTTGGGAATTTCAAGCGTACTCATAATACTATATTTTGTCTTCTAAAAATACAAATTTTTTTCAAAAAAAAGATATTTCTTACAAGTCAATAGTGTAACCTTTGTTACACCATAACAATTTTAAAAGCCCTAATTTTGGATGTGAAAAAATTTCAGTACTTTTTAAAACGCTAAATCACATCCAAATTACACTCCATGATTCAAGAACTTAAAGACAATTACGGACATCTTTTTGAAAAAGAACTCATCAATGAAATTGCGCAAGTAGGCACTTTTAAAGAAGTTCCTGCTGGCTTTACCATGATGGCGATTGGCGATTATATCCGCGGCGTTCCACTCTTGATTTCTGGCGCTATCAAAGTAATGCGAGAAGATAAAGAAGGCGACGAACTCCTACTCTATTATTTGGAAAGTGGCGAAACCTGTTCCATGACGATGAATTGTTGCATGGGACATACCAAAAGTGAAATAAAAGCGGTTGCCGAACAAGATACGATACTCATCATGATACCTGTCCAGAAAATGGAAGAATGGACAACCAAATACAAATCTTGGCGTGATTTTGTATTCCAAAGTTATCACAACCGACTCAATGAAGTATTGCATATTTTAGACAGTGTCGCTTTTGAAAAAATGGATCAGCGTTTGGTGAATTATCTCAAAGAAAAAGTACGCATCAACAACTCAAACACTATTCAAAATACACATCAAGAAATCGCTTATGACTTGCACAGCTCCAGAGTTGTCATATCACGACTCTTAAAAAAACTAGAGCAAATGGGCGCGATTGAATTGCATCGAAATCATATCAAAATCATCGATTTAGAGTAAATATGTAACTTTTGTTACTGCGAGACAGAAACACATTACGGTTCTTTGTATCAACAAATACCTTAAAAAACTATGGAAATACTTGGCTATATCAGTGCCTTGGTGATTGGAATTTCTCTCGGACTTATTGGCGGCGGCGGCTCTATTTTAGCTGTACCCGTGTTGGCATATCTTTTCTCTGTAAATGAAAAAGTAGCCACAGCTTATTCATTATTTATTGTAGGAACCAGCGCATTGGTTGGTGGATTAAAACAACACTTTAAAGGCTATGTAGATTGGCGCACTGCGATTGTTTTTGGAATTCCTGCCATTATCGGAGTAACGCTTATTCGGTATTATGTAGTTCCTGCACTTCCAGATACTTTATTTACGGTTGGCGATTTCGAATTTACGCGTAGAATGGGCATGTTTGGTTTATTTGCAATGCTTATGTTTCCCGCAGCGTTCTCAATGCTCAAAGAACGAAAAGAAAAAGACAATAGCGGACAAGTATCCTATAACTATCCGCTGATTTTGGCAGAAGGTTTGGTAGTAGGTGCCATTACGGGGATGATTGGTGCTGGCGGCGGATTTTTAATTATTCCTGCGTTGGTATTATTGGCAAATGTAGAAATGAAAGTTGCTGTCGGAACTTCCTTAGTAATCATTGCGTTTAAATCGCTGTTAGGCTTCTTTTTAGGCGATGCATTAACCATGGAAATCGATTGGCAATTTTTAGCTATATTTACCGCAATATCACTAGCTGGAATCTTTATTGGAAGCTATTTAGGTAATTTTATTGACGGAAAAAAACTCAAAAAAGGATTTGGCTATTTCATCTTTGTGATGGCAATTTTTATCTTTTACATGGAATTTTTCGTAAAACAGTAAATTACACGAAGACATATATCACAAAAAAATACTATTGTGTACAATTTAGAAACACAATTCTGTAACACAAGTTACTGTAAATTAACTCTTAACAACGTATTTTTACAAAAAAAATAAAAAATACTCTTTATGAATATAGAACAAATATATACAGGCTGCCTTTCACAAGGTGCTTACTACATAGAAAGTAATGGCGAAGTTGCTATTATTGATCCTTTACGCGAAGTACAACCGTACATTGACAAAGCAAAGCAACAGAACGCTACTATTAAATATATTTTTGAAACGCATTTCCATGCCGATTTTGTCAGCGGACACGTAACGCTAGCCAAAAAAACGGGTGCGCCTATCATTTACGGACCAAACGCAAATCCGACGTTTGACGCAGTGATTGCAGAAGATTATCAAGAATTTAAGCTAGGAAACATTACCATTATTGCGCTGCATACGCCAGGACATACAATGGAAAGTACCTGCTATCTTCTACGTGACGAAAACGGAAAAGACCATGCGTTGTTTAGTGGAGATACACTTTTCTTAGGAGATGTTGGACGACCAGACTTAGCCCAAAAATCAGGTTCTATTACAGTGGAAGACTTGGCGAGTCATTTATTTGATAGCTTACGCGAAAAAATCATGCCGTTGTCTGATGACATTATGGTATATCCTGCGCATGGCGCGGGTTCTGCTTGCGGAAAGAATATGATGAAAGAAACGATGGATACGCTGGGCAATCAGAAGCAAATGAATTACGCTTTGCGCGAAGATATGACGCGAGCAGAATTTATTGAAGAAGTAACTGATGGTTTGTTGCCGCCGCCAAATTATTTCCCAGAAAACGTAAAACTCAATAAAGAAGGATACGACGATGTTTCAGAAGTATTAAAAAGAGGAACTACACCATTACTTCCAACAGAATTTGAAGTAGTTGCTAATGAAACAAATGCCATAGTATTGGATGTACGCCATCAAGATGAATTTGTAAAAGGACACATTCCGCGTTCTATCTTTATTGGCTTGGACGGAAGTTTTGCTCCGTGGGTTGGCGCGTTGATTGCAGACATTCAACAACCAATTTTATTAGTTGCACCAGAAGGACGTGAGGAAGAAGCTGTAACTCGTTTATCAAGAGTTGGTTTTGACCATACTTTAGGATATTTAAAAGGCGGATTTGATGCATGGAAAAAAGCTTCAAAGGAATACGATACTATGAGTTCAATTTCCACAAAAACCTTTCAAGAAGCCTACGATGAAACACTTCCTGTTTTTGACGTTCGCCGCGAAAGTGAATTTGCATCAGAGCATGTGTTAGAAGCAAAAAATACACCGTTAGACTATATCAATTCGCACTTAGCTGAGTTTCCACAAGGAGAAACATTCTATGTGCATTGTGCAGGTGGCTACAGAAGCGTTATTGCAGCTTCCATATTAAAAAGTAGAGGCATTCACAACCTCATCAATGTAGAAGGCGGATTTAAAGCCATCAAAGAAACGGATATTCCTGTGTCCGATTTTGTGTGCCCTTCTACCTTATAAAATATACAATCGAGTGCAGTTGAACATAAAAGTGTTTGTAAAGTTTGGTGTAATAAAAAACCGATCAACTGTACTCGATATTTTGTTTTGAAGTAATGTATTTTTTATTTTACAGTGATTATTAAAAGTTACTTATTGCTTCAAGAAAAACTTCCTGTGTAACCTTAGTTACTGCCCATACATACGCACTCTATTATTTTTACAGCGAGAAAATCTTAAACCCGAATTTTATGTCTTTTATAAATTCTTTATTCAGGAAAAAAAGTGCGTCTACAGATGCTATCGAAATTCTTGATCTTAATGCATATAAAAAAGCAATCGCTGCGAATGATGTGCAATTGGTAGATGTACGTACCATTGAAGAATACAACGCCGGACACATAGAAAACGCTATCAATATTGACTTTTTTGACCAAGCAAATTTTAATGAAAATTTTGCAGGTTTCAATCGCGAAAAGCCAATGTATTTATATTGTCGCTCAGGAAACCGAAGTCAGCGTGCTGCAAAAAAATTACTCGAAATAGGTTTTAAAAAAATATACGATTTAAAAGGCGGTTACAAAGCGTGGAGCTAAGCTTGTTTTGACAACACTAAGGTTGTCATGCTTCGCAAATCCTGCACATTGGTACTTTTTACAGGTTCTAGCAAGGAAAGTTGGTGAGTGTTGAGCAATTCACTTAACAACTCGCGTGTTAACAAAAATCGTTCTGTAGCGTCTGGTAAAAAATAAACTTCGTTTTTTAAAGGAGTTGGTTTTCCTTCAATGCCAATATTGGAAGTCATTCTAACAAACAAACTTCCGCCTTTTTTCAACACACGAACCAATTCTGCAAACATCGTTTTAAAATGTGTTTCACTTTGCGCAAAATGCAACACTGCGTTGCAAATAATATGGTCAAAAGTAGCTACTGAAAACGGAATATTTTCTAAGGAAGCTACTTGTATACGCTCGGAATGTTGTGGATATTTTTCTTGAAGCTGTTGTATGTATGCTTCGTTCGTATCAATCGCACAAAAAGAAATAGCACTTGTATCAAAATACGATAAATTTCGACCGCTTCCGCAACCAGCATCTAACACAAAATCATTTTGCTGATAGCGACCTTTTAAAATTTGATCGATTAAATAAATATCGGTATTTCCTATGATTTCTGTTAAAAGCTGCTGTTTCATGCTTAAAAATACGCGATAAGTTTGTGATAACCTATATGCTTCAAAAAGTTTCCCTATTTTTAAATATTGTAACTAAAGTTACTTAGAACGTCAAATGATTTTCTTTCTTTTGTTAAAAAATAATACGTTATGAATTGGATATATGAACCATGGCCTTGGTACGTTTCTGGGTTTATGATTGCTTTAATTATGTTTTTGCTGATTATGGTCGGAAAAAACTTTGGAATGTCTGGAAACCTGCGAACCATGTGTACCATTTGTGGTGCAGGCAATAAGGCAGATTTTTTTCGTTTTGATTGGAAAGCACAACGCTGGAATTTGGTTGTTGTATTAGGCGCTATTATTGGAGGTTTTATTGCGCATGAGTTTTTAACGGTTGAAGAAGCTGTAGCCATCAATCCGAATACTGTTGCCGATTTGCAAGCGCTAGGATTTGAAAGTGCTGGAAAAGCCTATTTGCCAAACGAATTGTTTGATACCTCTGTGTTTACAGACATCAAAAGTCTTTCTCTTTTAATTATTGGTGGATTTTTAGTTGGTTTAGGTGCGCGCTACGCTGGCGGCTGTACTTCCGGACACGCCATTTCTGGATTGAGCGACTTGCAAATACCATCATTAATTGCTGTTATTGGCTTCTTTATTGGCGGACTCATCATGATTCATTTTATTTTCCCTTTACTTTTTTAAAATTATGAGAACTATAATATATCTACTTATCGGTATTGTCTTCGGAATTACCATGTTTAAATCGGAAGCGGCTTCTTGGTTTCGCATTTATGAAATGTTCAAATTTGAAGCGTTTCACATGTACGGAATTATTGGTGTGGCTGTAATTACCGGTGTGATTGGCACCTTTCTTATCAAGCGATTTAACGTGCGTTCGTTTTATGGAGAACCTATTAAATTTTATCCAAAAGAGAAAAAAGTAAAACGCTATTTATTCGGCGGAATTTTATTCGGATTGGGTTGGGCGTTGGCTGGTGCTTGCCCAGGACCAATGTTTACACTTGTAGGCGCAGGATTTGCTCCTATTCTGGTTGTCATTGCTTCAGCGTTGCTTGGAACATTTGTGTATGGCTTGTTAAAGAATAAGTTACCGCATTAGTTTTCTAGGTGTTTGGTGTTGGCTCTTTAATTTTAAATGTTGGATGTTGAATTTTGAGTTTTTCTTTAGATTATAAACTCATAAACCAACTAATTTCGGTAAAATAATTACTTTTAGTTACCAAACGAAGTAATTATGACACCAGAAATTAAATATATTGAACTAAAAAGTGGATATAACGACAACGGTCCAGCGTGGATAGGATTGGTTTCGTTTTCTAAAAGTGGGAAAACCATTTACTTCAATAATAAAGCTTTTAAAAGTATCGGCGGTAATGGAATTGCTGGAAATTACATGGATATAGAAACCCGTGATGAGTATTGGATTTCTAATCCGAAAAAAGACATGACTGACCGACATCCTTTTGGAAGTGGCTCTATTGGTGTTGAGAAACGAATTTTGGCAGATTATTTACAGCTAATTGGTAAAACAGCACTCCCAAAAACCACGCATCAACTCGTTGAAGTAGATGTAAGCATTCCGAAAGCGCGCATTCGTGAACTTGAAAATGAAAAGCTAACACCTTCTGAGATTGATGCTGGAATTTATCAAAAAACGCCACAAGAACTTACGTCAAAAGAGTTACTGTTTTTGATAGAAGAACTGACAAAAGCAGAGATAAATTCACCATACGAAAAAGGAAAACGCCTGATTCGGAAAAAAATAACTGAATTGGAACTCGAATTGAAAAGTCGTTAATAGTTAGATAAGTTTTTGTGATTTTGCCTTTTGTACCGCTTCCATTTTGTTGTGCACTTGAAGTTTTCGGTAAATGTTTTCAATGTGTTTTCGAATAGTTCCTGAAGAAATAAATAGATTTTCTGCAATTTCGTTGTAGTTCAATCCTTTGCTTAACTGTAATAACACATCCGTTTCACGTTTGGTGAGTTTTACCTTTTCAATTTCTTCTTCACTTTCCGTGATTTGCAACGGATTTCGAAGTAAATTCAATGCTTTCAGAGCAATACTTGGCGACATTGGTGCGCCGTTGTTGATGACTTCTAAAATGGATTTGTGAATGTTTTCCGCGTTAATTTCTTTCAGCAAATAACCATCAGCGCCCGCTTGAATCGCTCTAAAAATATTTTCTTCATCATCAAAAACCGTTAACATGATGATTTTTATTTGCGGATGTTTTTCTTTGATGATTTCCGTAGCTTTAATTCCATCCATTTCAGGCATTTGAATGTCCATTAAAATCACGTCAATATTATGATTGGCTTCCAGTTTTCCCACCATTTCTGCACCATTCGCCGCTTTAAATTTAAACACAAAATCGTCAAAAAACGATAGCTTTTCAATCACAGCTTTTGCTAAAAAATGGTTGTCTTCCGCTATGGCAATTTTGAGTTTCATTGTTTTATGGGTTTTTGGTGTTGGGTCTTTGGTTTTAGGTATTCGTTGTTTGTTTTTCGTCTTTTGTTTACACTGAGCTTGTCGAAGTGTTGTTTGTTATATTGTCTAAATCTAGAATCTTGATTCCTGATTCCTGATTCCTGATTCTTGATTCTTGATTCTAAATAGTATACTTCACCACAATTTCAGTGCCTGCTGACGGTTTAGAATTCACTTGAATTTCAGCGTCAATTTCATCCATGCGTTTTTGCATATTGTAGAGTCCGTTTCCTAGCTGTACTGTTTCTTTTTCAAATCCGATACCGTCGTCTTTAATGTTGATGATGAGTTGTTTGTTTTCTTCTTTAAAATCGATTGTCACCAAACTTGCATTTGCATATTTTAACGAGTTATTAATCGCTTCTTGAATCACTCTAAACAAATGCATTCCCTGAAGCGCCGAAAATTGCACTTCTGACGTCACTTCATTATTAAACTTGAATTTTATCTGTTGTTTGGCAACCTTTGCTTTTTCAATAAAGGCAAGCGTTCTACTTTGCAAATCGGTCAGCAAAATTTCATCTTTGTTCATTGCCCAAATCGTATCGCGCAACTGATCAATTGTAGCAGATGTGAATTCACTGATGTAACTTAGTTTGTCTTTAAATTCATCCGAAGTATCTTTGGAAGCGTATTTTAAATTATCGATAGAGGAAATGATAAACGATAATTGTGCGCCAATATTATCGTGTAAATCGCGCGAAATTCGTAAGCGTTGTTCTTGCAATTTGTTTTGCGTTTCCACTTCTTTGAGTGCTACTTTGAGTTTGTTTTCTTTGATTAACTGCGCATTTTTAAGCTTCTGCTGATTGTAAAATACATAGCCTAAAATCAAGATTAGTAGCGCCAATCCTAACACGGCGTAGATTTGATATTGGCGTTTTTGAAGCAGTAATTCTTTTTCGGCAATATCAGCGCGTTGTTTTAAAATTTCACGTTCTTTTTCGGCTGTTTTATATTTAGTTTCCATTTTGGAAATACCATCTGCAAAACGTTTATCGTACGTTTTAACAAAAAGCGACACAATAGAATCTCCTGTAAGACTAGCTTCTTTGTAAGCGCCCATTTTCATATACACACGTTTCTTTTCAAGATACGCATATCGCAATGACGGATCATCGTCAGCATTTCTGTAAATTTTCACAGCAGCATCTAGCATTTTTTGCGCCCGCTTGTATTGTTTTTTATACATGTAAATATTTGCTTTCTTGATAAATGCAAAACCTTCTTGTCCCAGATTTTTATCTTTTTTAGCAAAATACAGCGCACTGTCTAAAAGTTGTAACGCCTTTTCTCGATTCTTTAATTGATTATAGCTTTCTGCTAATAAACTATAATTAGACGCTAGTTTTGTGTAGTTTTTATTTTTTTGATTGATAGAAATGGTCGTCTTAAATTTTTTGATTGCATCGTAGAAATAAGACGTATCTTTTTGAATCATGCCAATTTCTATGTTGGCTGCTCCAATATTTGCCAATGCGCTTGTTGCCATATCTTCCCCAACATATTGTTTGTTGTTGTACACATCTGTCATGGCTTCTTTTGCTCTGTTTCGTCGATTTCCGTAATAGTAACATATTCCTACTTTGTAGCGCCCGCGATAATAGTTTTTATAGTCTTCTTGCAGTTTGAAAAATTCCGTTGCTTTTAGCAATACTTTCATAGCTTCATCTGATTGTGTACTGCGCGTCAACACAGAACCGCGAATTAAGTCAGCTCTATAATAATATGAAGAATCTTGAATTTTTGGCAGCAAGTCGTCCAGCTTTTGCAAATACACTTGCATGGAATCTAACTCGCGTTTTTTATTGAAGATTTCACTTTTGTGTTCGTAGGTTTCAAATAATACTTTGGCTTCTTCAACTGTCATAGTGGCTTCTTGCGCCATTGCAATTGTTGAGAATAGAAGAAAAAATATGAATACGCGTAATTTCATCTTTATAAAGATAGAAAAGTTTTGGTTGGTTTTGTTGTTGCGTGATATTATGATATACAAATGATAATAGCTTATGCTAGACGTCATGTCAAATCGAGCGCAGTCGAGATTCTATGTAAACTTTTGTTTTGTTAGTGTTCTCGACTGCGCTCGAACTGACAAGTTATAATTTTTGAATACACTATACATTAATAGTGTGTTTTCTAAAATCGAACTCACCTTTATATTACAATATTCTCATTTTTTTACTGATTTTCCAATACGATGAGTTGCGTATATTTTTTTAATTGAAATATTGAATGATTTAAGAATTGAAAGATTGTTTTTTTATAAAATCTGAATTCGAAAGTATTGATCCGTTAAAATGATGAGCCAACTCATGACTATAATTGTTACAATTGTCCAAAGTTGAAATTTCCATGCGAGTTTGTATTTTTTACTGATGATGTAGACCAATGCAAACAGAAAAATACTCACAATGACAGACAAGGTATGCGTTCCGATGCCTAAATACTGTCCTACACGCGCTTCGTCATTTGGATTTAAAAAGTTCATCGCTCCAGCAAAAAACCGCATATAAAATGGCGTGAATAATAACGGATATAGGTATTTATTCCAGCGTTTTTTGAGCAGAAAATAAAACAGTATGCCTTGCAAAATGGTAATGATAGGTCCCGAAATAGAAATAATAACTTGATGATGTTCTGTTGGATACACACCATATTGCGGTCGTACACCGTTGAGTTGCATCACAGCTTCATAACCTAGCAATTCACTTGTAAGCCAATGTGCAAATTCATGAACAAACCACGTCATAAGGACTGCAAATAATACGTTTGCAATGTATTTGAATGTGATTTTTTGGTTGTTCATTTTTTGGAATCGTTTATGTTTTTGTATAAACTTTTTTAAAGATAAAGTCTATGATGATTGAAAACACAATGTAGATGATTAAATATTTTGGTAATTCCATAAAACCATAGAAAGCGCCGTAACTTTCGCGTCCGCTCGCATAGGGTTTTCCAATGGCAGCATCAATCCAAAAGGTAGCGAGTAATAGCATGAAAAGAAATGCAATCGGAATGGCAATAGCACCAAAAATAGCTACTACTGAGATGCGTTTTTCAGGATGTTTTCTGCGGAAGCGCACCATTTTCCATACATGAAATAATACAAAAATACTGATCATGAGAATTGCCAACCAAAACGATTCGAGTTTGAGTAAGAGTTTGGCAAAACTACTCAATGTCGGAATGCGCGTGATACGAATGATATCGACAGGCATTTCTTCAAATCGGAAATTAGTGATTCCGTTGATAGTTTCACTGTTGTCGTCGCCCAAATTGGTGGTCATTTTATCTTTTACTTTGCTAGCATCAATTGTGACGTTCAACGTTCCGAACGATTTCCAGTATTTGGCTGGTGCTAATGCATAACGGAAACTGTCTTCGTTGAGTCGGTTGTGTTTGTAACGCCAATTGGTTGCCTTGTAACGTACTTTTATTTTGTGAACTCCTTCTGCAATGTCTGTTTCAAAATATAAGAAATCATCTAAGGAAATTCGGTCAGTTCTGCCATAGTGAAATTGATTCTCGAGATGGCGAATTGCTTTTTTGTCTGTGCTGTAGAGATAATGAAAGTTGGTGAGTTTTTCTTTGTCTGCACCATACAAATCCCAAAAGTCTTCTTGCGATTGCAGTGTTATTTTTTTGCCGTCAATAGTCACTTCAAAATCTTGATAGTATTCTGACGCATAGAACAATAACGGAATTTGCGTACCGCTTTTTTCTGCTTTGATATAATATTCAATTTCAAAGACAGCATATTCAAAGTTTTCACCAAGTGTAATACGTAAATTTTCATGCTGAATGTGCACGTGTTCGCTGATAAACGGACGTGTTCCCAATGTTCCTTCTTGTACAGGCGAAGCCATATTCGCGCGAAGCAACATTACATTTAAAAGACATATTAGTAAGAGTTTTGTTTTCATGATGATACTTTGTTTCTCGTTATTTTAAAAATAAAGAGGCTGCCAAAAACGGAGTTTTGAGCAACCTCTTTCAACGACTAACTGATTTATTTGAGATATGTAAACGTATTCCAAACGGTTGATATATCGAGCTTGTCTTTAAAGTCATCATAGGTTTTTGCCGCTTGGTCATCGCGCGCTGCCATCAACATGATGATATGAGTATTTCCATACGGATTGGGTTTGACGACGATGTTAAATAAATAGTTGCCCACAAATTCTTTTGAGATGCCTTCTTTCATCATTCCCATAGTTCGTAAAGAAAAGTATTCTTCACCATCGAACTGAAAGGCGCCTATTTCGTCTTTTTCAATAGTATAACCACCTCTTTTGAGCATGTCGCGAATTTGTTTTAGGAATGATTTTCCACTTTCTTCTAAATTCATTCCGTCTAAGGAAATATAGCCAAATGAGCACATTTCTGTAACAACTCCATCATCTCCCACTTTTTGAACCATTCCGTAAGAGGAATTTTTCTTGCCTTCTTCTGGTTTGTCTATTTTTAGATTTTTAGGAATGTCTACTTTGAAATGTACTTCTGGTTTGTCTATTTTTTCAGCAAATTCAGGTGTCATTTCATAGGTTTCTACGGGAACTTTTTCTTTACAATTGGTCAGGCTTAAAAGCATACACAATGCCACGACAATTTTTGTAGTTTTCTTCATTTATTATTGTTTTTTTATAGGTTGGTTTTAGTAATCTTTAACTTTTGAGCCTTTGTTGTTGAATACACCGCGTACGACATTTCCTGATTTTTTATATTTCATGATTCCGAGTCCGTCAATACGATCATTTACAAACATTCCTTTAAATACAGAACCATCTACATAGGTATACAGACCGTAGCCATTACGTTTTCCATCGGAAGTATACGTCCCTGTGTAAGAGCTATTGTTTTTCCATGTATAGGTTCCAATCTTGCTACGACGTCCATTTTTGAAAAATCCTAAGTAGACATCTCCGTTGTTATAGGTAAACTTCCCAAATCCGTTAGAGCAATTCCCAATACATTTTTGCATGCGTTTTCCAGCCAAATAATCCGTATCGAGCTTGGTGACTAATTTTCCATCTTTAAAAATTCCCGCCGATACTATTTGATTGTTGCTGTTTAGTGTATAACCATAGCCTTCTTGTTTTCCGTCTTTCCATTGTCCGACATAGGCATTTCCACTTGACCATTTGTAATATCCTGTACCATCGCGGCGGTTGTTTTTGTATTCTCCATGATAGTACGAACCATTTGGATACGTAATGTACGCCACACCATCAATTGCAGAGTTTTTAAAGGTAGCTTCCGTTAAAATATTGCCTACTTTTACTTTTCCCCAACCATTTTTGCAATCGCCATCAATACAGTCTAAACTGCTAGATGTATTTTGCCCTCCAGAATTTACACTGCTGTTTGTAGTAGTGGTCGTAGTCGTAGTATTTGTTGATGAAGAATTACCATCTAATTCACCTTCATAAAGTTTTCCTTTGAGTACTTCATTGTTTCCTGCCATTCGGAATCCTAGCAATACATACGTAGGCTTGTCTTCGATGAAAATTACAGGGTCGCCATTGGTAAGGTATTCAAAGCGTGCTTTTTTGTAATCGATGTGTTTTCCTTTGACTACAATAAAGAAGTTTTCTTTTTGCAATTCACGCGTATAGTATATAGATGGCGTATCAGAAGAAAGTAACTCAATTTGCTTTATGTTTTGATCTTTGATGTTTTTATAATTGCGAATGATGTAAGTTCTTCCTAGAGATTTGTCTATACGATAATCAATCATGTGTGGTCCTAAGAAAGCAAAGTCGCGCGATTTTACACGGTTATATCCATGAATGTAATTGATAAATTTACCATCATATACATAATTCATGTACGGATGTCCTTTTTGAAGCACATTTGTAACTGGAATTTTAGTAGCTAACGTATGATTTTCTGGAATGACATTTTTTACCGAGTAGTACGTTTGCGTCAATCCGTCATACACTACTTTTTCGTTCGGCTCAACGCCTTTGCTTATCGCAATATCTGTACAGCGTTTTCCGTTTACATAAACCGTTTCCGTTTTTTTAGAATTTGATGAAGAAATTCTATAATATCCAAACTCTATTTTTTGTGGTTTATTAGCGTCGCTGTAGTAACGATTTACCGTTTCAAAATGTCTTGCATCTGACTTGTCAGCATCGTAAAAATCGACTTTATTTCCTTTGTCATCAACTTTTACAATGTAGCGATACGTTCCTGAAGAAACTTCTTCTTTCACCAAAAAACCATTGAGATAGTAGGAAGTACCGCTAAAACCTTTTCGATTGTTAGCATAGGTATATTCCATTTTTACCACTAACGTATCTCCTTTTTTGCTGTATGTAAAGTTTCGTTCTTGGTCAAATTTCCCTTTCTTTTTGATGACTGTTTTTATGATTCGATTGCGATTGTCATACGTATATGTTTTTTCATCTCCGTACGAGCTTTTTTCATATACCAATAAGTTTTTATTGTTGAATCTATAGTTGGTTGTACTTCCGCTTTTGTATTGAAATTTTATGATGTTTCCTTGTGAATCGTATTCAAACCTATCATCATAGTTATTTCCTGTAATTTTGCCGTTGGTGTCATAATAATAACGTGTTCCGTAATTGTACGTTAAATTTCCTCGTGCGTCGAAAATCTTTCCAGCGGAAGCATAAATATCACCACGTAAAAAGAAATGCTCTTTTTTATGCTTAAAGCCAATTGGGTTTCGCGGTGCATTTTCCATATCAATGGTTTGCGCTATTGTGAATTGACATATAAAACCAAAAAGAATGCTAAATACTATATTTTTCATTGTGTATGTATTGATATTATTTATTTCTAGATTATTTTGAGTGTGTTCATTAAATCGTCGCACAAATGTACTTTTACAGGCAAATTGCTAAACACATTTTTAGACAGTTCTCTTTTAAACATTGTTACCATGCCTAGCGTTGCTTTGTCATTTATTCTGTATTTGTCAATGACCATTTTAAAGATGTATGTCATGTTTTCTCTGTCTAATACTACCGTTTTTCTTGTTTCGTGAGTCGCAAAACCATTGTCAATTAAAAACTTTTTTAGTTTCTCGGCATCATCGGGCATGACTTTATTTGTGTAGCGGATTTCAGTGGCGTTTGCCATCATCAATTTAGGCGCATCATTGAGTTTATACACTCGTAAGGTGTTAAAATAGTTATCACATAAATGCAAATCAACTGGCAAATCCATATATTGAGAAAGCTCTTTTGGGAAATAAGTAAAGACATTTTCCAGCGATTCATCGTTTATATTTTCTTCGTTAATCACCATCTTGAAGATATACGATTCACCTTCTTTTACAAACTGAACCGATTTTAATTCCCCATTCGTAAATCCTGATTCTATGAGATTTTCGCCTAATTTGTCTATTTCTGCTTCGGTAACTCCATCTTTGTAATAGATTTCAGTACCGTCAAAAACTTTCTTTTCCCCAAAATTGGTACAAGAAGTAACAAATGCAGCTATAAAGAGTAAAATGCTGAGTTTTTTCACGTGTATTTATGATATTTTGGTTATATCCAAAATTGCTATTTTTCAACGGTTTATGAAATACGAAGAATTGCGTATTTTTCTACGTAATTAGTTTTTTGTGCACTTTGCTTCATAACGCCGTTTGTTTCCTGTATATCCTAACAATAGTGCCTGTTTCCAGTTTTTACAAGCATTTTTTATGTCTTGTTTCATGTCGTACACGTTTCCAATATTGGCATACGCTTTAGCATACGACGGATTTACTGTGATTGCTTTTTGTAAATAACTTACAGCCATATCAATGTTTCCTTTTTTCGCATAACAAACACCCAAACTATTGTAAACTTCTGGCTGATTGTTGTTGATAGAAATCGCATATTTATAATCTAAAATAGCAGCATCTAAAAAGCCCATAGCATCATGCGCGCCGCCACGAAATAGATACGCTTTTACATTTTTTGACTCTTTGCTAATTACTTTTGTGTAATTTGCCACAGCAGCTTTGTAATGTTTGTAATCGGCTCGTGCATCTTGCTTTTGAATTAGCGCTGTATGAAAACCAGCTTTGTAAAAATACGCTTTTGTCAAAGTACTATCGAGTGCAATTGCTTGTTCACAGAGTTGAATCCCTTCTGTAAATTTTAGTTGTTCTTTTTTCACCAAAGCACTATCCAATAATTCTTGAGCAGACTGCGCATGCGCGAAAACATGTAGAAATATAGTTAAAAGTAAGCAAAAACGTTTCATGTCTCTAAATTTTCAGCACAAGTTCAGTGATTTATATACAGTAAACAATACGAATAATTGCGTATTTATTGTTGTACTTTCTGAGAAAACGACTTGGTTTTACGCTATTTTTTAAAAATTAAAGTGCCACGTTGGTATGTACACACGTCTTCTACGTTAGAAAGTTGCTGATATTTTTTGATGACATCAGGGTGAATTTCTTCCGCAGCTAACGGATGATACGCTCGGTAATTTTCGCCGATGAAATCTACAACTTGCAATTTATTCGTTTTGCACAATTCTAAATAATACACATACGACAAGCGATTGGTGTACGCAATATCGTTTCCTGCCCAAAAATGCCATTGCTTGTCTGAATACTTTAAAAAGTTAAACTCAGAAATGTTTTTATCTTGAAAAAAGCCAGGATTGGCAAAATGATCGATGAAATTTATGGTATGCACAGCACAACCATCTTCGGTTAGCCAAGCTTTCATTTTGATGAATAATTTTTCTAAAAATTCTGGCGGAATGTGCTCAAAAACTACTTGTGAACAGATATAATCAAACGAATTGCTTACGTTTTCAATGGCTTCTAAAGTGTATTTTGGAATGTACTTGATATTGCAAAACGAGCAAACATGTTCGAGGGTTTGAAGCTTTTGAAGTTGCTGTACTTTTTGTGTAATGTCTGACAACTCAAATTTACTGTGTTTTGCAATGGTTTGAAGCAGTGATTCCTCTTGTAAAAATCGAACTTGTTTTTGAAAGGTTTTTATAGAAACATCTTTGGAAATATCCACCGTAACAATGGTATCAAAACCCAACAAATACAATACAACAGGCGAAATAAGCGAATAGCCTGTTCCAATTTCTAGCGCAGCTTTACTTTGCGCTGTATTTAACTGAATTTGAGACGCTTCAAACTTCCGAATACATTCGTAAAACTGATACAAACAAACATTTTTATGGTAATCTTTAACAAGTGTTGCAGGAATATGATTGAGCCGATCACCGATGTTGGTGAAATGCAGTATTTTTTGCAAACTCGCTTTAATTTTCCAATGCATACGACTAAAATTTCGTGTTTTTTTGTTCAGTATTTTTTATATTTGAATAAACAGAAAAGCTTTTTTTTCCAAAAAACAGGCTTTTATGTTAATTTTTTTAACTAATTTTAACATATCTATAACATTTGTAGGAAGATTACGAAAACGCTCCATACTAACAAAAATCGAAATTACTAAAAACTATTTTTTGTTTTGAAAGAAGTACACAAAAATCTGCATTTATCATTATCAACTGCTGCTATTTTAGTGGTTGGTGTTACGTATGGACTTCATCCAAATACATTTTTACCACTATTTTTTGACTTTAGCGTAGAAAGTACCGATCTCAACCATGTATTTAGAGCTATGATGGGTTGTTATTTTGCGTTGGGAATTTATTGGGGTTATAGCGTACTTTTTCAAAAACATTGGCGCAGTGCTACTTATTCTGTTATCTTTTTTATGGGCGGATTAGCAGCTGGTCGTTTGCTTAGTATTTTTATTGATGGTATTCCTTCCACTGCGTTTACTATTGGCACTATTTTAGAAATTTTATTCGTGATTTGGGGTTGTTATAATTTAAGAGTCTACGCGAAAGAATAAATCATTTTTCTTTTTAAAATCTTACTTCGTTCAGCACAGTTCATGTGCGAGTTTTGTTGTATTTTTACAAGGATTTTATAAACATTTTCATGGAAAAAGAAGCGTACAAAATTTATATTGTCGGAGCAGGAATTAGCGGACTTATCGCTGCAAGAGTTTTGGAAGATAATGGATATCATCCAGAGATTGTAGAAGCCACTGACCGCGTTGGTGGACGTGTAAAAACAGATATCGTAAACGGTTATCAGCTAGACCACGGATTTCAAGTATTGTTAACTTCTTATCCTGCCGCAAATAAATATTTGAATTATGAGTTGTTAGCGCTGCAAAAATTCTTGCCAGGAGCAACTATTTTCACAAAAGGAAAACAAAAAATCATCGGTGATCCGTTGCGAAATTTTTCATTGTTGTTTCCTACGCTGTTTTCGGGAATTGGAACTTTTTCAGACAAGTTGAATATATTGAAATTAAACAATCGCTTAAAGAAAAAGTCTTTAGACGAAATTTTCAATCAGCCAGAAACGACGACGCTAGCACATTTGCAGCAATTGGGTTTTTCCGATGAAATGATTGCGAAGTTTTTTAAACCATTTTTTAGCGGAATTTTTCTCGAACCAAATTTGCAAGCATCCAATCGTATGTTTGAGTTTGTGTATAAGATGTTTGGCGAAGGACATGCCGCGCTACCCAAAGCAGGAATTGAAGCTATTCCCAAACAACTGCAATCAAATTTACAACATACCAAGTTTCACTTTAATACACGAGCAATTGCTGTAGAAGATGGAAAAATAACGCTGGAAGATGGAACTGTTTTGGAAAGTCATTTTACAATTGTGGCTACGGAAGCGAGTTCGTTAATTTCCAATTTGAAATCGCAAGAAATTGCTTGGAAATCGTGTGAAACCTTGTTTTTTGAGACTTTAAAACAAACGATTTCTAAACCGCTAATTGGCTTGGCTGCGGACAATACATTGTTGATTAATAATATCTTTTTCCACAATAGCTTACCAACAGCGTCTTCAGGCGCCAATGAATTGTTGTCTGTTACCATTGTAAAACCTCACAATTTGTCAGATGCGTTTTTAATCCAAAAAGTACAAGAAGAATTGCAACAATTTTGCGGCATTACTGATTGTACGTTTTTGAAAAAATATACCATTCCGAAAGCGCTGCCAAATTTACAACAACTACAATACAGCATGTCGCCATCGGAAACACGATTAACGACTCAAGTATTTTTAGCGGGCGATGTACAATTAAACGGTTCATTGAATGCTGCTATGTTGGCGGGAGAAGCTGCCGCTTTGGGCGTGATTGAAGCTTTGGGAAGTGTGGTAAATCCTGAGCATTTGAAATCTGAGTATACGTAAAACAAACGTCAGTTTGATATGATTTTTATTCAAACAAAAGTATTTCTTCTCAATGAAATAAATTTTAAAAAATTAAAAATCAGCAGTTTATTTTCTTATTCTTTGCTTGCCCAAAGAAAAGAAACAAAAGAAAAGGCACTTTTCCAGAGGTGTTTTTGGTTTTCTCTTTTAGGGAGAAAACCAAAACCGCATGAATTTTTCTAAATTTCTTCCAAGGTTTCAGAAATTTTTAACGAAAAATCCCTGCTACACTGCGGAAAAGAAAAAACAACTATTAGTTTTATGTCAAACTAACATTAAAATTAGCTGATTTTCAATATAAAAAACATCTCAATACTCATTACTAGCATCTAACACCTAAAAAAACTACAGCCATTTTTTTCTACGGAAGTAAATGAGTAAGACGATAAAGAGGAAAATCATGATGCCCCATAAAATGAAGTATCCGTATTTGTAATGTAGTTCGGGAATGTTGTCGAAGTTCATTCCATACACGCCAACAATGAAGGTTAACGGAATGAAAATTGTGGAAATGATGGTCAATACTTTCATGATGCCGTTCATTTTGTTGCTAATGGTGGTCATGTGCATGTCCATCAATCCCCAGACCATTTCGCGATAGAGATCAATGTTATCGTTTATTTGCACAATATGGTCTTGCAAATCTTTTAAATAGGCGTGTGTTTTTAGCGTAATAAGTTTCGATTCTGATTTTACAACTCTACTTATCACTTCTCTGGAAGGAAGAATATTTCTGCGCAAACGTAATAAATCATGTTTTAAGTATTGAATGTCTCTCGAAATTCCTTCGCGCGAGCTTTCTAAAAACAATTCGTCTTCAGTGACTTCGACTTTGCTACCAAAAACTTCAATAACAACCGCGTAATTGTCTACAATAGCATCCATCAGTAAAAACGCTAAATAATCGGCGCCCGAATTTCGCAATCGGCTTTTTTGGTTTTCAAAACGCTTTCGGATTGGATCAAAAATATCTTCTTCCGTTTCTTGAAATGTCAACACGTAATCGGGTCCAATAATGAATGAAATATGCTCTGTAAGCACATCATTTTCGTTGTTGTGATACAACATTTTTAATACGACGAAAATGTAGTTTTCAAACTCGTCAATTTTTGGTCGTTGATTGGTGTTTACAATGTCTTCGAGAATCAGTGGATGAATTCTGAAGTATTCGCCAATCTTCGTAATATCGGTTGCATTGTTGAGTCCGTTGATGTTAATCCACGTGACTCTGTCGTTTCCTTTTACGTTAAAAATATTGCTTATTTGCTTGGTTTGATACGTATGATATTCCTCATGCGTATACTCGTGCACTTCCAATAAGGTTTCTAAGTTTTCCTTATCGCCTAAATACACCACTTCTCCAGGAGCTTTTCCTAGACTTTTGGAAGCTGTTGCTTTTTTTGTTTTTCGTAGTTTTTTTAGCGGTGCGCGCAAATTGTGTGTTTTAATTCTTAAGTTTTAAATATACAAATAAATCGTTATTCGTGTGATGCTGGTTCAATATCGTCTTCTAACGATAATTCTTTTTGTTCCTCTTCTTCGAGAATTTGAATTCCCTTTTGCATAACCAGCGAGTTTGGCAACGAAATGTATTCTCCGTCATCTGTTTTGATAAAAAAGTAAAACGCAGTGATGTTTTTCACTTCGCCAATCCAGTTGTAGTCTTTGTCTATGATACGAATACGATGTCCTATACGCACTGGATGATAGAAAAATAGAATCATACACGATGTAAGACTTGAAAGTATAGACCATTGCGCAAAAAATCCAATTCCTAAAACTGCCAATACTGATGAAATAAACACCGTGAAATCTTTAAATTGTATTCCCCAAATAATTGCGAGAATGATTCCTGAGATAACGTATATAACGAAATAACAAAGATTGAATATCACTTTTCTTCGGTTGATTTCAATAGCGCGAACGAAGCTGAATTTTCGTATCGCCTTTTTGATGAGCAACATGATAATTGCCATGAAAATAATGAGTCCAAGCGTGAGAATTAACTCAGTTTTATGTGCTGCCATTACAAGATTTTTTATTTATAATATTCTATCAAAAGTAATTAAAAAAAGCACAGCTAAATAGATATTTAACTGCACTTTTATCGTTTTTTTCATTGCTTTTTAAGCTTCCACTGCTTCTTTTTCAGTCTGCGCGATGTTGAGCGTTTGATCGTCTAATTGTAACGTTCTAATTGGGAACGGAATATTGATATCTTCTTCTGCAAACGCCTTTCTAATTTCTTTAATTGCTTTGCTTTTTGCTTTTAATTTTTCCAAAGCATTTTCGGCATCAATCCAAAAACGACACAAGAAATTGATAGAGCTTCCGCCAAATTCGGTAAAATAAAATTCTACATTTTCAGCATCTTCAATTTGTTCAAAAGAATCAGCCACAACACTTTTGGTAATGTATTCTACTTTTTCCAAATCGGATTCATATCCTACACCACATTCTACCGTGACACGCATTCGCGTTGTCAATGAATAGTTTTTAATAGGATTTTCCATGATGGTTTTATTCGGAATAATGACAATATTGTTATCGGCTTCTTTTAAAATTAGGTAGTTCAACGCAATGTCAATAACTTCACCTGCGTACCCTGTAGTTTCTACCCAATTACCCAATCTGATATTTTTTCTAAAAGATAATACAATACCTGAAATGGTATTGGAAAGCGTGCCCTGTAATGCTAAACCAATTACAATACCTGAGATTCCTGCACCAGCTAACAATCCTGAAATAGAATCGCCCAAATTCATAACACTAAGTGCCAAAAATAATCCCAATAACACTGTTACAACAGAAACAACACGTGCAATTAGTTTTGCCACTGATTTTTGCTGAATACGTCCTTTTATTAGCTTTAACGTCGTTTTAAATACAAAACGCGACGCAAAATAACTTATAAATAATACGATGATTGCCACCGCAATATTTGGCAAGTTTCTGATAAATAAAGTCCACCAACTTTCTAGTTTGTCGATGAGTATTTCTGTTGTTGATTTTAATTCTTCCTTCATGTTCTTTCGCTTTTTTGAGTGTTATTGTCGTTATTAAAAAAATAATTGAGAGCATCTTAAAAGTGTACATTTCAGTTTCTCATCATAGTTAAAAACAAGCAATATGAGATGTTGAATTGAGTTCAGAGTAAATTCTGAAAACTTTTAAGATATCCTCAATTTGTAGTTGATTTTCTAGAATTTTGCGTCTTGGAAAATCAAGATTTGGGTTTTCTTATTTTTTGGTGAGTAGTATTCAATAACAAATTCATTGTCTTTGGTGAAATAGCCAACACCATTCATTTTTTTTGAATTAATGATATAGTAATCATTATATTTTGAACGTACTGCTTTTCCTAAAGTCATTTCGTCATCATTGATAATTTGATTAATTTTCAAAGTGTTTCCATCTGAGACCAACGCAAACTTTTTATTGTCCATATCATAATATTTCACTTTCGTGATTTTGTCATAAAATGGATCTTTATCATTATCAATCATATAGATTTTTGTAGTTTCTACAGGCGCAGGAACACGATCTTGATTCAACTCGTATCGTTGAGATTTGTCAAAAGCAACTTTTTGCTTTTTCTCAGTAATAATTTTTGTTTTCTTATTGACCATTTCGCCATTTTTCATGACTTTCTGCTTTTTAACTTCTGTAGTAACGACTTTATCGTTTTGTGCAAATCCTATGGTTGTTGCCAATAATACGGCAACGGTTAATATCTTCTTCATTTTATTTTTTATTTATTGGTTAATAATGTATTGTGTAATTCTTTGTCTCTAATCTTAGACTCTTGTTCTTCCAGTTATTAAGGAAATAATGAATAATACTAAGAATACAAAGAATAATATTTTTGCGATTCCTGCTGCAGCTCCTGCGATTCCTCCGAATCCTAATACTCCAGCGATTAATGCGATAATAATAAATGTGATAGACCAACGTAACATAATATATAGTGTTTTAAAGGTTAATAAATATTTTTTGAAATTGTTTGATACAAAGATAGTTAGCATCGCATGTTTCGTTTTGCTACTTCAATTTTTATCTTGACTCATATAAAAATCATTTTTAAGTAATTTTGAGTCTTTTTAGCAGAAAAAAGCTTCATTTTGGACGTTTTTTGTGCTTTTTTTTGATGAAATGTGTTAATATGAATTGTAAAAGAGTTAAGCTATATATAATGTAAATATTAGTTTTGATAAGATGAAAAATGAATATGCAAGAACTGCTTTATCATCGTAAAGTAGTTAAAAAATTAAAACTTAAATGAATTATCAATTATCAAATACCGCTAGTAAGAGTCATTTGGAACTTACTTTTGGCTTACCTATAAAATATCCAAATATTTACAGACCCAAAATTCGGATTGATGGTCGCAAAGAACAATCTATTCCTATTATTACGATGGAAGAACCCAACTATATTTCAGAAGGTATTTGGGGAATTTTACCCCAAGATTTTGAAGGCGATTGGAAACGTTTTCAAAAATTAAAAATTACACTTCACACCAATGCAAAAGAAATTCAACAAAGCATTTTGTATAAAGAAGCACTCAAAAAAAGACGCTGTCTAATTTTAGTGACAGGTTTTTACATGCACCATATAGTACAAAATGATATTGAAACTTTTTTGGTTGAAAAAGAAACCCCGAAACCTTTTGCTATTGCAGGAGTTTACAATGTATTGGAAGATGGTTTTTTAACGTGTACGGTTATCAATACGGAAAGTAACGACTTGTTGACTTCTGAAAAAAACTTATACAATCAGATGCCGTTAGAGATTCCTGCGCTGTTTAAAAACATGTGGCTCAATCCAAAAACAAACATAGAAGATATTAAGAAAATTATTGACAAACCATATTTAACTAAATTTAAAATTCAGAATATAGCTTCATAATTACTTTTACGCCGAAACTCTAGATGCTTGCTTATTTTTCAAAAACTCACTCGGACTGATTCCGTATTTACGTTTAAATATTTTGGAAAAATAGCTTCGACTGCTCAATCCGACAGAATATACAATTTGAGAAATATTCAGATTCAATTCCTTATCATTAATTAAATCGCGCGCTTTTTCCAAACGTGCATGACGAATGTATTCCGTAACGGTTCGCGCATACAAATGTTTAAATCCTTGCTGTAATTTTGCTTGTGTCAGCATGGTCTTTCCCGACAAATATTCTAAGGTATAATCTTTAGAAACATCTTCTGAAATTTCTTCTGCTAGGGTTCGTATAGCATCCAATTCATCAATTGCCAATGGTGCTTTATTTTTTTCAGCTTTTAAATCTTTGGTGTGATGAATCATGTGGAAAGATAAAATCTGATACACAATTCCTTCAATCATCATGATACGAATCATGCCTTTTTGTTTGATCTCATTTAAAGAATCAATCAATTCTGCCAATTTCAAATTATACGTTCCCAAATACACAAAACGCTTCTCGTGATACGAATCGTGGAAAACTTCATAAAGTCTTTTATTCAAAATAGAAGCATCATTCAAACGCTTACGAATAAACTTCACTCTATTTATCTGCACAACATTGATATGCAAATAAATATCTTTTGGGAAATACCCATGATTAAATCCGCCGCTTTTTGATGTGATAATCGCAGGTTGTAATTCCTCTATTGTTCTTCGTTTTTTCTCGTCGTGAAAACGATGTTCACAATACCCTTGTAAACAATAGGTAAAATGAATCGGGTTGTATTCGGAAGCATCCATAACCAATTCAATTTCTTCAAAAAAAGTAATATTATATTCTAGCAAACTTCCGCCCCATTCAAATGTAATAAAGTGAATAGAGCCTTTTGCGATTTCGTTATCAACTCGTAGAATGTGCTCGCCCCATCGTTCAACAATCTCTCCGCCAATGGCGTCTTTAATTTGTTCTACTGTTCCAGCGGTGTCTTCTGCAGTAATACGTATGCTCATCATAGTATAAGGTTAATTGCAAACGTAAATATACATTCAAAATTATTAAAATTTATATTTTTTTTGTGAAAGAATATGAGTTAATTGTTAAACGATATGAGCAAAACTGTTTTTTTTGTATAAATTACATTTGTATAACAAACTTTAGAACAAGAATAATGAAAAACATCAAAACACTTTTAACTATTGGCTTTTTAGCCATTGCTACTTCTTTAAGTGCACAACAAATTTCTAAGAATGCTATCGGTTTGCGTATTGGAGATAATGACGGATTCGGTGCAGAAATCTCGTATCAACGACATATTGGTGGAGATAATCGCTTGGAATTCGATTTAGGTTTTAGAGACAGTAATGATGTAGAAGCCTTTAAATTAGTCGGATTGTATCAATGGGTACAACCACTTGACGGAAATTTTAACTGGTATCTTGGTGCTGGTGCAGGTATTGGTTCGTATGACACGCCCGTAGGTGACGGAACTTTTGCTTTAGCCGCAGGAAATGTCGGAATTGAATATAATTTTGATATTCCACTATTAATCTCGCTCGATATGCGTCCAGAATTGTCCTTTGACGACACATACAGCGATGACTTAGACCTCGATATCGCAATTGGAATTCGATATCAATTCTAACGAATCTAACCAATAATAACGAACAAATTACCAATAATAACAAGTAAAGAACTAGTACTTATTAACCCTAAAATGAAAAAGAAATAATGACGGTATATACAGAAGAAATAGGAAACCATTTAAACACCTTACTAGAAAAAAATTATGATGCTGAGAAAGGATATAAAACCGCTGCTGAAAATGCAGACAGTATCATTTTGACAAATTTTTTTGATAGAAAAGCAAAACAACGCAAACGATTTGCAGAGCAATTGAAAGCAGAATTGAAAGATTTAGCGCAAGAACCAGAAACAGACGGAAGCGTTACTGGAACGTTACACAGAGCTTGGATGAATACCAAAGCAATGTTTACCACAAATTCTGACGAAGCTATGCTAGAGGAAACAATCAGAGGAGAAAAAGCTTCGTTAGAAGACTACAATGAAGTATTGGATGCTGAATTGCCTTTGCCAGAAAGTATTGAAAAAATACTCACCAATCAAAAAAACACCATCAACTATGATACACTCACCATTAAAAAGTTAGAAGATATTCAGTAATAATTCACAACTTATGATAGCATGTGAAAAATGATATACTAAAGACTGTCTTAAAAGTTTTAATTAACGTCATTCTGAGCTTGACTCAGAATCTCATTACATTGACTTTCAACTGTTATGGGAAACCGAATCAAGTTCGGTTTGACAAAATTTGTACTTTTAAGACAGTCTTTTTTTTCCCTAAAAACAATTCACATACACCATTTTTCTCATTTTATCGTTTAACTTTCACCTTAAAAACTTAACAACATTACATGTCAAATACCACGCGATTTTTTTTATGCATTTTACTCTGCTGCTTCATGGAAGCACATGCGCAATTGAGCGATTTGGCACGTATTGATTTTACTTATATTCCAAATGCAAAATCGAATGTAGAATATTCACGATTTCGAGCTTTGTTCAATTATCCTATCAAATTAAAAGACGACGACACGTATCTCTTTTTGGGACTCGATTATAGCAATATCCATTTACGCTCGGAAGAAGAATTTCCCTTTTCTACAAGAGATTTAAACGATTTTCAATTGTTAGATTTTAGCGTAAGTTATACAACACCATTGCGTAACAATTGGCGATTGGGCGTAGTTTTTCAACCTGGTTTCAGTACAAATTTGGTTGCCGATGCTATTAGTATTAAAGATATTGTCCTTTCGGGAACGGTAGTTTTTATCAAAAAAGGAAAAGTATTTAATGGCAAATCGCAAAAATTGATTTTAGGAGTTACATACGCAGGAAACTCAGGATTCAATTTTCCGCTGCCATTTATCAGCTACTACAAAAAGTTTCAACCCGATTGGTCTTTTAGTTTGGGAATTCCGAAAACCAATCTGCAATATCATTTCAACAAAAAACACCGACTAAAAGCTTTTGCGCAATTGGATGGTTTTACGTCAAATTTGCAACGTGAAGTTCCAATTATCAATGGTGAAGAAGCAGGAAGTATCAATTTGTCGCTTATTGTTTCTGGATTGCAATACGAATATCATTTTACCAAACAACTTCAATTGTACGCACGTGCAGCGTATATTCTCGTTACCGATAATGAATTGCGAAGCGATAGTAGAGAACCAATTTTTTCGTTGGATAATGAAGCGAAAATTTATCTAAGAACAGGCATCCGTTTTAAAATTTAAAAAATATTCTCCCATTTCTATTTGCGTTAATGGTAAATGCAAATACGTTAAGTCAAAACTCTTCTAGATTGTATCTTTATAGTAGATAAATTATTAATAAAAAACTATAGATATGAAACAAGGAAAAGAAAATTTTAAAATCGTAAAAGACCCCGAAAACGTTGAACAACGCAATTATATTTTTCAGAAAAACAAAAAAACAAAAACTGCATTTTATTTTGTAGCGACTGTATTAATTGCTTTAATCACAGCTATTGTAGCGACAGCTTTTACCTTATCCTAAAACAACCTTACAACTTACAACGGTTGTTTTTCGCTTAAATATTTCCAATACCTTTTCGGCACATGTTTTACGTGTAATACCATATTTTTGCGCGATTCGATATTGGTACTTTTGAAATAATTTTGCCACAATTCTTGAAACGCCAACTCTTCTTCAGCAAAGAAATCTTCGGAAGTTTTTGTAAAATCAAATTCCTTTGGAAAGTCCATTACAATCGTTTCTACATATTCTAAATTGTAGTACAAACCATATTTTCGCTCAATATCATAAATCACCCATTTTTGATCTGCGTAACGCGATTTAAAATGTTTCGCGATTAAAGGCAAGACGTTAAAATCGGGCGCAACACTGGCAAAATATAAACCATCTTTGGTCAATCGGAATCGTACAAAAGCTTCCATACGATGCTTTTCTCGTCCGACACTTTTGGTAATTTTTGATAATTTTAAAACTGTTGCATTCGAAAAGTCCTTTTCAATATTTTCTGGTGTTGCAAAAACCTCCTGAATATAATCGAGCAATACATTTTCAACCGATTCCAATTCACTTAAAAACGAATAATACAATTGATTTCGCCCAAACGAAGTCAATTTTTTTTTGAGTCCATTCCAAACGCGATCTGCTTGTATTTTATTGGTGATGATTTCTTCTGGTTCGCCAAAAAAAGAAGCTTGCACATTTCCTTCTCGTTGTATATCAACGTGCGTTAATTTCTCTTCAAACACTTTAAAAACGGCTGATAAAAATCCTTCAAACGAGCCGTCGTACACCAATACTTTTTGCATCATCCAAATAGATTTAATTGATTACTCGTCGCTTGTCGAAATTTACTTTTAGAGTTTTGAAGAATCAAACCTTTGATTTTATCAGGTTCCAAATCGCGGCGCTCAAAATCGTTGGAATTACAGATTAAAAAGTATTTCGCACGATTCAACGCCACGCCCAAACGTTTTAAATGTTCCCAATTAAGGTGGCGAAACTTTCTCGCATGCAAAATTTTATATACCGACGTCATTCCCAATCCTGGAACACGTGCCAACATGCGTTTGTCTGCACGATTGACATCTACAGGAAATTCATGAATATTGCGCAATGCCCACGATAGTTTTGGGTCAATATCTAAATCTAAATGTTGGTGCGTTTCGTTTACTATTTCATGCACATGAAAACCATAAAATCGCATCAACCAATCGGTTTGATACAATCTATTTTCGCGTAACATCGGCACTTCACTTCCTATTTGCGGCAAACGACTGTCGTAACTAATTGGCACATAACCCGAATAATACACACGCTTTAGATTAAACTTTTTATAGAAAAAATTAGACGCCGTCATGATTTGATAATCATTTTCGCCACTTGCACCAATAATCATTTGGGTACTTTGTCCTGCAGGCGCATATTTTGGCGTGCTTTTGATGATTTTTTTCTCCGCTTTGTACTGAATGATTTCGTTTTTTACCTTTTTCATCGGCTTGATAAAATCCTCACGGTTCTTGTCAGGCGCCAATCGTTTCAGACCTTCTCGTGTGGGAATTTCGATATTTACGCTTAGTCTATCAGCATATAAACCAGCTTCTCGCATCAATTCATCTGAAGCGCCTGGAATAGATTTTAGGTGAATATAACCGTTAAAATTTTCTTCCAAGCGTAATTTTTTCGCGACAGAAACTAGGCGTTCCATCGTATAATCTGCATTTTTAAAAATTCCCGAGCTTAAAAATAAACCTTCAATATAGTTTCTACGGTAGAAATTAATAGTCAAATCGACCACTTCTTGCACTTTGAAAGCCGCTCTTTTAATATCGTTACTTTTTCGCGTCACGCAATACGCACAATCAAAAATGCAGTGATTCGTGAGTAAAATTTTCAACAAAGATACACAGCGTCCGTCTTCGGTATACGTATGACAAATTCCCATGCCTGTAGCATCACCCAAACCTTTATTTTTATTCGCACGATTGCTTCCGCTAGACGCACACGAAACATCGTATTTTGCAGCATCTGCCAGAATATTTAGCTTTTCTTTAATTCGTTCAAAAGACATGAAAAAGTTTCTAGAGATATTTTGGGTTATTGAAATCTACAGCACAAATATAACATTTTACAGACATAAAATACAACATTATACATAATAAATCTGTTAAATGTTTTAAACGAAATCGACTCTTATTTCGTACCATAAAAACAAACTTTGATTCCTCTTGAATGGCTGCTTATGCCTTTCTTTTCCTATTGAATTGATTGTTTTCTCATCTTTAAATCATCATCAAAACAACGATTCGATTGAGTAGCTACCAGCGTTGGTTTTTGATTGTAGGCGGAATTCTGAAAAGCCTGTGTAAATAGAGTAAGAAATTAAATAACCAAAAATACGAGAACACATGAAAAATTTAAACATGAACCAACAAAATGTGAAGTTGTTTTTCAAAGCGAAAACTTCTTTTACAGTAGTAGTAACAATGCTCTTTATCTTTCTTTGTACGAATATAGTTATGGCACAAACACCTTATTGGAGTGGTCAAGGAGATGGAGAATACCTAGATCGTTGGACTATTAACGACGATAACTCCAATCATTGGTCACAATTACGATTGCAAGTTGGGAATGTACATGGATGGAATATGTTAAACGAAGGAATTCTAAAGTGGAGTTATGATGACAGTGGAACTCACTCAAGTTTAGGTTATAGAAAAATGTCATTAACAGCCGACGGTAAATTAGGAATTGGAGATTTTGATCCCCTAATCAACCTAGCCATCGGTGATAGTGACACTGGGTTTAACCAAAACGGCGATGGAGAATTAGGATTCTACACCAATAATGGAGAACGAATGCGCATTGATAAAGATGGAAATGTTGGTATTGGCACGAATAATCCAACGGAAACATTTCATGTTAATGGAAGTATGAGAGTGCAAAATGATTTTGTAATCGATCAAGATAAAAACATGAAATCTATCGGAATTGTTAATATCCAAGCTGATTATGATAATAGTGGAGACGGTGATATCAATTTCAAAGCTGGAAATGATGTTCGAATGAAAATATTAGATAATGGTAATGTAGGTATTGGTCTTACAAATCCTAGTTATGAATTAGACGTAGACGGAACTGCTAGAGCAGACGAAGTTATCACTTCTGCTGTAAGTTTTCCAGATTACGTTTTTGCTGATGACTACAAAGTGTTACCGTTGGAAGAATTAGAGCAATATGTAAAAAAGCATAAGCATTTGCCAAATATGCCAGCAGAAGCAGAAGTTGTAAAAAATGGCTTGCATGTTACTGATATTCTAACGCGCTCCGTAGAAAATATTGAAACGTTATATCTACACATGATTGCGTTGCAAAAAGAAATGCAACAATTGAAAAAAGACAATGCAGCGTTGCGAAGCGAATTGAGACGCGCCAGACATTAAGAACTCTTTTTTCAATCACAAATTATAAACTTTAAACTCATACACAATCATGAAAAAGATTCATACATTACAACTAATCGCAATCATCAGCATCTTTTGGGCGCCTTGGTTGACATTAGCACAAGATATTCAAAGTTTACCGTCACATGTACTTTCTGAAGAATTTCAGATAAAAGGCTTATATCAATTACAAGCTGATGATGGTTCCAACAAATATCTTAAAGAACAAAAAGGAGAACTCATTCTCGAAAAAATGGTCGTTACCGATGAAAGCTTTTATTTTTGGGTTGTTGAAAACATACAAAGTAAAACGTTTCAATTGTACAGTGCCAAACAACAAGGAAAATTAGTTGCCATCAATGCAAAAGGAATAGCAAAAATGGTAACAGATTATTCACTAAAGGAAACCAAACTAGTATTTAGAATGCCAAGTACAGGTCCAAAACGTTCCAAAGCAGATACAAATACTATTGCTATTGGCTATATTTCTACGTTGAAAGTGTCAGATTATCTATTGCCCGATTGTCAGTGCAATAAAATTCAGCTCAGTAATGGTCGCTTTAGAGTCCTTGGAACCACTATCGAAAGAGCAATCGGTACTACAACACCTGTTAAAACACCACAAGCAATAGAAAATTCAACCGAAGCTTTGCGTATTTATCCAAATCCTGCAAATGCTGTTGTAAATTACAGTTTGAACGTACAGGAAAAAGATACTGCGAATATTTTTATCTATAATTTAAACGGAAAGCAGTTGGTTGCTACCACTAAAACTACAGATGGCAAAGAAATATTACAAGGTCAAATACACATTGAACAGCTTCCTGCGGGAATGTATATTTTAAAACTTCAGTTGCAAAACGGAGAAACGTTGATGAAAAAAGTGGTGAAAAAGTAAGTCTTTTATAATGACTTTAGTACCATTTAAACAAACAAAAGCTTCACAGTAAAGTGAAGCTTTTGTATTATAATACAATTGTCATATCAGACAATCTTCTTCGTTATTATAAAAACACGCAAATTCTATTGATACACTGCGAAGCGCGGTCAATGAAAAAACAATCTCTGCGATCTACACATCCAATAGGAAATTGAAGACCACCTTGAATGCTTTTTTGTGCGTCTTTTTCTAGTTTTTGAACACCGTCTAAATTTAAAATTGATTTGAGCATGATATAGATTTTTTAAGTTATACTCTAAAGTATCATTTTTAATAGTGATTCCCTTACGGAAAAACCATAATTAATATGGTGATTTTCTGTCTTCTATCTCTTTGTAATAGTGTGCATTTTAGAAGCTTCAATAGTAGGTTGATAAGTTTCTAATAATGCTTTCAGTGCTTTTTCATTGGGTTGTAATTCCACTTCCGTAGAAACGGGCAAATCATCTACCATTTGAAAATACGGTGTTAATTTATCTTCCAAAAAGCGTTGTGAAATGATTGGATGAATGTAGTATTTGCGACATACATTTCGTGTATTGTTAAGTGCATTTGCGGCAACATCAATGGCTTGCAATAATTGTTTTTCTTTCGTTTTAACACTACTTGTTTTGGGAAAACTCTTTAGCGCATCAAAGAAAATTAAGGACGCTGCCCACGTTCGGAAGTCTTTTGCAGAAAAAATATCGCCGCACAAACTGTGAATATATTCGTTGACCATGCTGCTGTCAATGGCATGCTTTTCTCCATATTCGTCATAATATTGAAACAATTCCCAACCAGGAATTTCTTCACATTTGTTGATTAATTGTGTCAATTTTTTATTGCGAATGGTGACTTTGTGTTCTTTACCGCGCTTTCCGACATATTCTAAAGTGAACTTATCTTTAAATACCTCAACGTGTCGTGTTCGTAAGGTGGACAATCCGTAGGTTTGATTCTTTTTTGCATAATACGAATTCCCGATGCGGATATGTGATTCTTCCAGCAATCGAATGACAATTGCCAAAACTTTGGTGCGTGTCCATTTTTGTTGCGAAATGTCTTCTCGAACTCGCGCACGCAACTTTGGCAATGCTTCCGCAAACGCAATCATTTTAAAGAATTTTGTTTGATTTCGAATTTTTTGCCATTTGGGATGATATCGATATTGTTTCCGCTTCTTTTCGTCTCTGCCGGTGGCTTGTAAGTGCGCGTTATCCAATTGCGCAATGCGAACGTTTTGCCAAGCTGGCGGAATCACTAATGCTTCAACACGTTGCAAATCAGAAATTGCTGTGATGGGTTTTCCATGCAATTCATACATAAATTCTTCATTCACTCGTTTTCGGCGAATACTTAGAATATCAGGTGTCGTATACGTGAGATTGTATATATCAATAACTTCTTCGGGCTGATTTTGCAACGCTTCTATAAATTCCTTGCTCAGCATTTGTTGCTTCATGTACGGTTTATTAGTTTCTGTAAAATGTGATGGGCTTTAAAACTCCTAAAAATACTCAAAAAATCCTGTTTCCTAGCATTTGAGTCAAGATGAAAACTATTTACGGCAATTGAAACACATACGGATTCCTACATTTGTACTGTTGATGTCGGTAAAGCATTCTACACTTAGAATTACACCAATAATATTGCACTTTTAAATATATTTATTACAGACAGATAAAAATACTTCATCCGACATCATCTCAAAAAAAAGAAAAAGAAAAAAAACCTGATAATTTGAACACCTTATAATTATCAACCAAAAAAACAATTGCTATGAAAATTTTTGAAGCCATTAGAAAAGACCATGATATTCAACGAAAATTGCTAGATGAGTTACTAAACACCTCTGGTGATACCGAACGTAGAGATCATGTTTTTGAAGCATTAAAACACGAATTATTGATTCATGAAGATGCTGAAGAACGTCATTTTTATAAACCATTGATTAGTGATGATATGATGCAAGAACATGCGCGACATGGAATTGCAGAACATCATGAGATTGATGAATTGGTGGAAAAATTAGAAAACACGAAGCAAGATTCTTCCGCTTGGCTGAAATATGCTAAAGACTTAAAACACAAAGTCGAACACCATTTAGAAGATGAAGAACATACTTTCTTTCAGTTAGCTGGAAAAACGTTAACAGAAGATGAGAAAGAATCATTAGCCACCAAGTATGTTGATTTTATGGAAGAAGCGAGAAACGGAGTGGCACAGTAAAAATTATTTATAAACCTTTAAAAACAAAAAAATTATGTACAATTATAACGAAGAATTAGGAAAGAAATTAAACAACTTATTAGAGAAAACATACGATGCTGAAAAAGGATATAAGAAAGCAGCTGAGAATGCAAAATCTGATGATGTAACTAAATTATTTGAGCGCCGATCAAAAGAGCGTTACGATTTTGGACATGCTATTAAGTCTGAATTATCTAAAATCAATCAGAAACCAGATAAAGGCGGAAGCGTAACTGGAGCCGCACATAGAACTTGGATGGACGTAAAATCATGGTTTACCTCAGATACTGATGAAGCAATGTTAGAAGCTGCCATTACAGGAGAAAAAGCCGCTGTATCAGAGTATGATGAAATTTTAAGTAAAGAAAATGAGCCATACATTCCAAAAGATATGCGCATTGTGTTGGAAAGCCAACGCAACATCATTAAGCATGAGTTGGAAAACACCAAAGTTTTAGAAGAGATTGCCTAATATCATATATATGCATATTGGCAGAACCGAAGTCCGCTAGACTTCGGTTTTTTTTGTGCCTATTATTGAATTTTTATTGTACGACACGAATAAAAAGCTTCAAACAAACGCATACATTCTCTCATAAACCACACTTCCTTTTTTAAGGCTTCTTGAGATACGTGAGAAAAATTTGTATTTTTAAAAAATAACAGGTGTAGAAACACTCTTAATTCATGTTAAAAGTAAATACCATAGCACTTATAGGGAAAGCCATTCGAGAAGGGAAATACCTTGATATAAAGTACGAGAATAAAAATGGTGATGTTAGTCGTTTTTGGATTTCAATTATAGACATCAACGCCAAAGATGAGCTTTTTGTAAATATGTTTAATGTTACGAAAGACGAACCGATTCTAGAAGCAAAGATTTTTATTTCAAAGATTCAAAGTGCTGAAATTTTAAAATTCTCTCATTATAAAGTTGCTGACAAACTGATACGAAAACTGGACGAGGATAGAAGTTTGCAACAATATGAATTTGACCGATTTGATAATACTATTCTCAATTATTATTTGGCATGTTACAAAGCAAATTCTGATCCTTTTCTGCATCAACAGCACCTGATTCAAAACCTTGACATAGAAGAACTGGTTAAGGAAAGTCCTTTTCAGTTATCAGATGCGCAACAAAAGCAAATACTCAAAGAAATTTATTCCAATGATTATAATAGATTTCACGATTATGAACTAGCAATTTGTGAGTTTTCTATCGATATAGCATCAAGAGGAAAATTTGTGGTAGCTTACCGAAAACTCACTTTTGATCCTGTAGAAAGAACCCTGAAAATAGGGCATAAACTATATTTTAATTCAAGTTTTTATATAGAAGATATCAAATATTCTTTGTCTTATTACACCGATATGAGTCCTGCAGACTTTGAAGCTTTGTATCTTGAAAATAAACGTGAAACCATTGAGCTTTTAAGAAGTAATTTTAAATCGGGAGAATTACCGAATACAAGACCCGAAATTGTAGTGTTAGGATATGCTCAAATTGATATTGCTTGCATTTATGATGAAATACACGCACAGTACACAAAAAAGGAAATGAATCCGCCTTTGAGAGCGTTTTTTCAGAATTTTTCTTTGCTGGATAGAAAAAACAGAAAAGAGCCGCACATTGTTCTTTATGACAATAACGTTAATATTGACCAACTAAGAACAGTCTACAATTCCTTAAAGTTTCCCATAACCTATGTGCAAGGTCCGCCAGGTACAGGCAAAACACAAACTATCTTAAACATTGTCGTAAATTGTTTGACGAATAGCAAAACGTTGCTCATTTCTTCAAATAACAACATTCCAATTGATGGAATAAAAGACAAGTTATACTTAGGTACTTACAAAAACAAAGAGATATTATTTCCCATCATCCGACTTGGAAATAACAAACTGGTCGCCAAAGCTTTAAAAAAGATAAAAGAACTCTATGAGTTTGAAACGAGAGATGTTCCAAAAGAAAAACTGCTGTTCAATATAAAAGAAAAATCAAGAGCGAAAAATAAAATTCTTCTTGAAAAACTTAAAAATTACGAAGACCGAATCGACTTGGAACAAAACCTAGATTTCGTCAATAGTTTATTGTCAAAAGGCAGTTATTATTTGCTGGAGCAAGAAAAGATTAAACTTGAAAAGCGATTGGAAGAAATTCCACGAACAACAGATGATAATGTAAAAGGAATATTTGAGGTTATTAAAGGTAATTATCAGTTGCTACAATTCTTCTATTTTGAATGTTTGCGATATGTTAAACGCTTAAAAACTAAAAAGTACAGTGACCTGATTGAAATTCTGTATGAAGAAGATGAAAAAGAACAAGTCAAGATATTTAATAGATGGATTGCTGACGATGAAAACTTAGAACGATTTACCAAAGTATTTCCCATCATTTTAACAACCAATATCTCCTGTCGCAAGTTGGGACGAAAATTCAAGTTTGACTTGCTAGCCATTGATGAAGCAGGACAATGCGACATTGCTACGAGTTTAATTCCAATTTCAAAATGTGCAAACATGGTTTTAATTGGTGATACCAATCAACTCAAACCTATTGTAATTTTTGAAGAAACCCGAAATGAACATTTAATGAACAAATTTCGAGTGGACGAAGTATATGATTACTTTAACAATTCAATTCTTTCTGTCTACAAAAACATCGATAACATTTCAAGAAACATCCTACTGAGCTATCATTACCGATGCGGCAAAAAGATTATCAATTATTCCAACATGCGATTTTATGAGTGCAGATTAGATCTTGAAGCAATTCAAACACAAGGAGAAATCAAATTAATAGATGTACACAATACAAATCATAAAAATAGAAACTCACAAATAGAAGAAGCACAGGCAATTGTCGATTATATCAAAAGAAATCATTTAAAAGATGTATTTATTATTACGCCATTTAGAAATCAGGAAGAAGTCATCAATCATTATTTAAAAGTTGCTAAAAACAAAAAAGAAATAGCGGATTCTGTGAGTTGCGGAACGATTCATAAAGTACAAGGTCAGGAAAACAAAACCATCATTATATCTACTGCGATTTCAAAAAACACCTCTCCCAAAACCTTTGATTGGATAAAGAATAACAGCCAATTGATAAATGTTGGCGTGACTAGAGCAAAAGAGAATTTAATCGTTGTGACCGACCGAAAAGCTATTGATATTCTTTCAAGAAAAGATGACGATTTATACGCTTTGATTGATTACGTAGCCAAAAACGGAACTACCAGTGTGTCACAAAGTATCGTCAATAAGTTTACTATTGGCTTCTCGAATGATTCCAGATTTGAAAATGAATTTTATATCACCATGAATCATTATTGTACTATTAGCAACAGCAACTTCAAGAGAAATGTTAAGATTATTGATGTTTTTCCCGAAGAAAAAAATAATGCGTTGGTACATAAGAAAGAATTTGACGGCGTACTTTACGAAGGAAATGTTCCTAAAATTGTTTTTGAATTGAATGGTCGCGAACATTATTCCAGAAAAAGCACCATCGAGTCCGATAAAATCAAAATGGAGCTTTTAAAGACCAAGGGAATTCAATTACTGTTCATCCCGAATCAATATGTAAAACACTACGAGTTTATTAGAGAATTGATAAATAAGTTCAAAGGCGGCGTATATCAAGAAACATTATTTGACAATTACGATTCAACAGGCTAGTAAATGCGGAGTAGCAACTAAATAATACACATTAAATTATTCAATAAAACCCAATTACTTTCAACAAGATATTAAACAAGAAAAATTAAGCTGCTCAAAAACCGTTGCAAATAGTGATTTTGAGCTTTTTGTAATTATAAAAGAGCTCACTTTGACTTCATTTTATCCACTCAGCATAAATTTCTTGTTTCCAGTTTCAGGTAAATTTTTGACATAAAAAAAGACACTTCGTTTTGAAGTGTCTTGCTTAGTAGCCCCAATGTTTCCAAAATCGAACTTTTTGATTGAGGATTTGAAAGAGATTAGTTTGTTTGTGGATGAAAATACCGTATTATTAATTACTTCCTAAAAATACCTGTAGTGCTACAAAATCGTAGCTATATAGCAATAGATCATAATAGTTGGTAGTTTAGTTATCATAAAGATTACATTCTAAAGAAAATTTCCTTCTGTTGTCTTATCAAAAAAGTAAACTATACCTACTACTATTTATAGTTTTAGACTTAAAGTGAGTGAACTAGTTAACTTATGATGTATGACCATATTTTATTTACTCTAAAGAAAGTAAAATTTATCATAATTATCAAGTGTAAAAAAGATTGATATGTTACTTTGACAGAAAGAATCTAGAAACTCATCAAGTTATTTACTTAAAAAATGCTTCTGAACAGTACCCTATTGAAAGACAAACGATAATACCATACAAATATAGCATAAATGCTAAAAAGGTAATACTGCATACACAAGATATAGAATTGCAACTCATTTATTGGCAAAAGGTATAAGTTTACAATAAATTCAATACATCTTAGAACATCAAAGTTCAAAAACCACTGATATATTACATACAGATATATAATATAGGCAATGATATATTAAAAATCCTTTGGATGATTTTGGTTTTTTGGTAAGAAATTTATAACTTTAAATATAATTTAATTCTTATATAGTAGATTTTATTATAGTATATATAACAGTAATTACTGTCATATATACATTAGTTGCAAGTAAAACAATGAAACTACAATATTGAAACGATGGATAGAAAATATTGCCTCTTTGATTTAAAGTTGGTGCAAGAAAAAAATAGTTTTCACAGGGGCTCCTGCTCTTTTGGTCAGTTGAGGAAGTCAACGAACATTACACAAATTTACAAATCCTTCAGGCTAACAACCAAAATTTGCAAAAAGAGCATAATTTTTCTGTTGAAAACCTTTAACTGATTAAATGTGTATATTAATTTATAATTTTTTCAAAAGAGAAGACTCTCAATTAATATTATCTTTTAATAGAGATGAGCTTTATTCCAGAAGTTGGGAAAAACCAAAATATCATTGGGGAAATGGTCTTTTTGGCTGTAAAGATATCTCAAGTTCTGGTAGTTGGCTCGTAATAAACAATTATGGGTTAATAGCTTGCATAATAAACCTAGAGGTAAAAGCAATAAAGAAAAAATCTAGAGGAAGTATACCTTTGATGATAAATGATTGTAAATCCATTAAATCTGCCTTGACAAAATTAAAAAAACAGATTTTGCCTTATAATTATTTGGGATTTAATCTTTATCTATTTGATCAAAATCAATTAGTTCAGATTTCTAATGTTAGAAATAATGCAATTACAAGTTCTATCTGTGTTGAAAAAATTGATTCACCCTTCGGAATAATCACAAAGCATGGAATAAACTCTAACGAAATAAAAAGAGGAAGTAATGTTTTCCCATCATGGATTAACGATTGTAAAATTTCAATACACAAAATATTATTAACCATCAAACAAAAATTAATTGACAAAAAAAATGGAATGATATTAAAAGATATAGAATGGGGAACAACTTCATCAATACTTATTAATTATAAAGATTCCAAGACAATAATGTGGAATTATTCTAATAAACTCATGAATTTCCAATACGATGAAATACCAATAAATGGATAAGCAATTTTATAATAGGCTATCAACTTTTGCTTGCAATAAAGCAAAAGTTGCATTTAATATTGAAGGGAATAAGATCACTTATAATAAATTATTATCTAAAGCAAATTATTGTGCATATTATTTTAAAAAGAATCTGATAAGTAAAATTGCAATTGTAGAGAATCATTCATTAGATACTTATTTTCTAATTTGTGGAGCCGTTTTGTCAAAAACTACATTTACAATTGTAAGAAATGATAAAGATATTGAAACTAAGCTTTTATTTTTCAAACCAGATATAATTTTCTACAAAGAGAAAGAGCCACTCCAAATTAATTCTTTGAAATGTCGAATTTATAATGATCTTGCTTCTTTTGAATGTTCTCAAAAAATTGAATTGACAAA
The DNA here is from genome assembly GCA_006383075.2 of Kordia sp. TARA_039_SRF. Lineage (GTDB taxonomy): Bacteria > Bacteroidota > Bacteroidia > Flavobacteriales > Flavobacteriaceae > Kordia. The sequence goes on along the minus strand of SMNH02000012.1, from coordinate 19,904 downwards.
TGTTTCAAAAAATCCAACTCTTTATGTTGCTTGGACATCAGGAACAACTTCAACCCCTAAAGGAGTCAGAATATCATCTAAAGGATTCATTCATTTTCTAAATTGGTCATTGAGTTTTTTTCAGACTAAGAACAATTACAAATGGGTAGATCCAACAGATCTATTTCATGATTTAGGTCTAGTTAATTTCTTTATTTCAATTTTTAATGGTATACAATATATCCCAGCACTAAATTTACATTCAAGGCTTTTCTTCTCAAACTTCATAAAAATTAACAAGGCAACACACTTCAGAGTTGTCCCTCGTTATCTAGATATAATTTTAAAATCATGTAAAAAAAATGATATCGAAACCTTAAAATCATTAAAGTTAGTTGGATTTGGAGGAGATCAACTAAGTATAAAAGCTGTTCTTGATCTGTTTAGTATTAACAATTCTTTACAAGTTTACAATTCATATGGAGCTACAGAAACTTGCGGCTTTAATTCACTAGCTTTAATCAATAAAGATAACATAGATGGATACACTTTTGGTAATTATGTGTCAATTGGGAAACCATTTGATAATAATAAGTTTGAAATTACTGAATCTTCAGAATTAATTGTTAGCAAACCAAATTTAAATTTGGGATACATTACTGCCCCAATTAACTTCCAATCAAATGAATTTCATACGAAAGATGAAGCAATTGTTTTAAATGGAAATTATTTCATAATTGGCAGAAAATCTCGCATTATTAAGCACAAAGGTATGAAGGTAAATCTAGATAGCTTAGATTCACTTCTAGCTACAGCACTTTCCTGCAAAGTCAGATCAATTTTTTTTAATGATATTATTCTAATATTTAAAATTAAAAATGATGTTTCTAATATTGATATTATCAACACCATTTCTAATAAGGATGAATTTAAAGAAATATCTTTTAAGATTATTTCAATAGACAAATTTGTGTATAACGATAATCAAAAAATTGATGATTATAAAATGTTGAATTATAACAAAAATATATTGGATGGAAGATAATATAAACAAAGCAATAGATTACGTTGCTAAAATAATAGAATGTGACAAAACAGAGTTATGTAAAGAATCAAAAATGCATTCACATCATAAGTGGGATAGTCTTGGTCATTTATTATTAATGGTTAAACTTGAAGAAGATTATAATATTGAAATAAATGACGAAACTATAAATAAATACTCGGAAATATCCAATATTGCTAAAATTTTGACTTAGTATTTATGGGTGTTATATATATAATAACTCAAGATAGATGTCTTGAACTTAAAAGGTTAATTAGAGAAATTGAATCTCAAGAAACCTTAGAAAATTCTGTAATAATTGTTTTTGACAATTCGAAGTCCACTCTACAGCAAAAAACCAATATGGATATAGTAAATAAATCAGCTGATAAGAGACATATTATTTATAAATATTATCTGGAAGTAGTTAAAAATATACAGAAAAATTACAGAAAAATATTTCAAACAAATGATTGTGAAATAGGGTGGATAAGGAATGTAATTTTAAGTTATCATATAGAAAACTATCCAGATTATGATTGTTTAATGCTTGATGATGATTTAATTGAGATTGATTTTAAAAAAATTTTTTTTCAAGCCAACAAATATTCCCAAAATTACTCAACATTTATTATTGGTGTTAATATTTATGGGATTGATACTAGAGATAGTATTTGTAGAATAGAAAAAGCTATCGAATATTTTGAGAGCAATAAATCCAACTATATTTTCAATAATTATAAAAATTCGTTGCTAATTGAAAAATCTAAAATAGATGACCATCAAACATCAAGAATAAGTGGTGGGGTACTATTACTTCATGGAGATTTTAGCGAATTTCCTTGGTTTCCAAATTGCTATAATGAAAGTTGGTTGTTTTGTCTCAAATCTAATTATAAAGGTATTCCGTCATTTAAAATCAATTCACCAGTAAACCATTTGCCAAGTTCTGTCCCCCTTAAAACAACTCAGCAAATAATAGTTGAGCAGGAAGGTGTTTTTTTAGAACGTGTGTTGTTTTATTCAAAAGATAAGGAATATTCGAAAAAAAATGATATTTCTCAAGTTAATAATTATGAAAGCTTAATTATTGAGAAACACCCTAAAACTAGACTTAAGTTACTCCAAAAAAAAAGGAATCAAATGGGAATAGCCAATTTCGATTCAGTGTGGGAAAATTTTTGTGCAGATAGTTGGGATTTATTTCTAAAAAGCTACCTGCAAACAGATTGGATAGAAAAGATTAAATATTATTTTATAAATCGATTAAATTAAAAAAATGGAAAAAATATTAAAGTTTAAAAGTTTTGATGGTTTAGAGTTAGAAGGTACTCTTAACATACCAAATGACAAAAAAAATGATGTATCAGTGATTCTAGTACATGGTATCCAAACAAATAGAGATGAATATGGATTTTATTCAAGATTAGCTGAATTTTTAAGTAGTAATGGAATTTCATCATTTAGGTTTGATCATAGAGGAAATGAAAAATATATAGATGACTCTGTAAGATTATTGACTTTGTCAGGTGTTATTAACGATATCGAAATGGCAATTAAAACCTTCTACAAGAATGATGTTGTAAATAAGTTAACTTTGATAGGTGCAAGTTTTGGAGGAGGTGTTTCTCATTATTTAGCAAATAAGAGGAAAGAACAATTTGAAAGCTGTATATTATTAGCACCTGTTTTGGAATATCGAATTGATTACTTAAAAGATGAAGGATTATTTAATAATTCGTTACTTAACTCGTCTGGTATTAATCAACTTGATGCAAAGAATTTTCTAATTACTTCTGGAAGACCGTTCAGTCGTGCTATCATAAATGAATTGGGGTATTTTGATGCTGTTACTGAAAATAAAATTCCGACTACAATTATTCATGGAACAATGGATTCAGCTGTTAAATTAGAGTATTCAAGAAAATTTTGTAAAAAAGCTGATAAAGTTAATTTAATTGAAATTGAAGGAACGGAACATGGCTTTGCAAAACCTGGAGATGATGAATTAACTGACCCTGTAACTATAGAAAATCATATTAAAGTATACAAGATTATTATGCAAGCTATTAAATCGATATAATTATGAGGGAATTACACAAAATAGGAACAGGCATTCATGTAAGCGAGAATACTAGATATGAAGGTCGTTTGGTCGTAGGACATAATTCTATCATAGGTTTTTCTTTTGACAAAGGAGATGAATCCCCTATCATTATTGGAAATAATGTTAAAATTGGAGCATTCTGCGTAATACACTCTGATTCAATTATTGGTTCTAATGTTGAAATTGATCATTATTGTAGAGTTGGACAAGGTGTTAAAATAGGTGATAATAGTAAGATTTTATATGGAACGCAATTGTTTAACAGTTGTGAGGTTGGGAAAAATTGTATTATTGGTGGCGACTTATCTGAGAGAGTAATCGTTGAGGATAATGTTACTTTTATGGGTGAGTTAGCACATAATCATAGGAATCCTAACCTAGATTGGGATACAACAGACGAACCCTCTCCTATTTTCAAAAAAGGTTCTGTAATTGGAGTTGGAGCGACAATAATGGGAGGTATATCAATAGGCCCATATTCCTATATTGGATCAAGAGAATTCGTTAAATATGATGTTGGATCAAAAAAAGTAGTTTACAATGGGAAAATAAGCAATTTGGAAGATTGGAGAGGAATAATTCAAGTTAGAAACAAATAAATACTTAAGCAATGAGTAACACATTATTTAATCAAATATGGTTTCCTCGTGGAGTTCAAGAAATTACAATTGTTGCTCCCCCATCATATGATGATTTAAAAGATGCTGACATTAAATCTCCGAACTATTCTTTGCTTGATCGGTTGGGAGATAGAGACTCAGTTTATACAATGGGGAAATTATTGTCAAGAAAGTATCCAAAAGCGAAGTTACACTTAATGTCATCTGAGGACATTAAACAAACAAGCCTTTCAAGGAACTTTGTTATTATTGGAGGACCAGGAGGTAGATATTTTGATACTGAGACCAAAAAAATTGAATATTTTCAAGGAAATGAGTTGTGTAGAATTTTTTCTGAAAAGATAAGATCAAAAGTATCATATTCTGACGATTGTGAATCTATGATATTCAATTCAGAAGAATATAAATCTGTTTATAATCCTAAAGGTTATTTGATCAAAGATTTTGGATATTTTGCAACATTTAAAAATCCCTTTTATAAAAGAGCACGTATTGTTTTGATACATGGTGTTCATACTTTGGGTGTTATGGGGGCTGCACGTGTTTTTGATGGCGACTTTGATTCTCAGGCTAGTTTCAAAATCATTAACGACATATTAACTGCTAAGAGTTTAAATAAAGAAATTGAATTCGAAAGCATTTTTGAGGTTGATGTAACTAATGGACAAGTAGAATGTCCAATTATTAATCCTAAATCCATTTGGAGTCTATTTGCCAACGAAAAACTAAATTTGCAAGAATCTGCATTGTTAACCGTGAATGATAATAAAATAAAAGAAGAAGTAGCTCAACTAATCAAGCTTGCTATTAATGAATCTGAAACAGATGCCAAGAAAACTGCACTAGATAAATTGTTTGAGTTAATTCAGAATTGGACAATAAAAGATATTGAAAATATTAAATCTGTTTACAACATTTGCTCTCGTAACCATACCATTCCCGATGCCAACATTAGAAAGATAACGAAAATAATAAATCAAGATAATGATATCTAAAGAGAATATTTATATAGTTGATATAATCTCAATTCTGATTTTTTCATTGTTGGGTAACTATCTTATTGGCTTGGAGATAAATTTCTCCTATAAAATCGATTTCTTAATTATAGTAAAAATTATATTCTTGTGTTTTTCCGCATTTTCTTTAAACAGAATTGCAGTTGAATTAAAAAAGATTCAATCACAAGCTGAAAAAGAATATTACGGATATCAAGATTTAAAAGAACGTGCAACAAAATCTATTGATGAAATATATTCAAGTTCATACAAGTCTCATAAAAAAATTATTAATATTAGATTAATATTATCAATTATTTCCGCAATTATGTTCTTTTTCATAGATGCTTTAATTATTCTTTAAACAATTTTGCTCTTTTCTATAAAAAATATCTAAACTCTTACATCGAACTCACAGTAATTATGTTTCAACTATCCAATATTAGTATTCCCACTATTAATTCCTTTACTATCTAAAGTATTATTCTGCTTTAATGATTCAAAGGCATCTAAAACTGTCTCCTTGGGTAATATAAAATTACTGTCAAAATGAGAAGAAAGGCGATCTAAACGTTTAGCTAATGATCTCCATTTGCTTCCACTAAACAAATGTGCATAAATCCAAGCTAAATATCCTTGATCTCGCAAATAATTGAATGTAGATGTATTCAATGAGGCAAACTTTTCTTCATCGATGATTTTAAATCCAGAAAAATTTATTTTGCTTCCATCACTTAAATCAATTTTTGCCTCTCGCTGAGTGAGCATATCAAGATCAATAAGTAATTTTGAAAATTCCGAAGTTTGAGATACAGCACTATGATATGACTTACAGAACTCCAGTGCGTTAGACGCAAGTTCAGTTGGTTTTCCTTCAACATCAAAAAAAAGTTGAGAATTATCCTCAACAATTATTTCAGTTGTAAAATCCACACAGAGTGTTAACTTTTCACTATCAGGCATTTCACCAAATATAAACGGATATCTCCGTACATAAGCCGGGATGTATACTTGGTCCCATCTCCCTTTAGTATCTACAAATAGATTTTCATTGTCCCTTAACCCTAAAATAGCTACAGGTAATGCATTTTCGTCAGGTGAAAATGCTATTGGATATACATGACATAGTTCTGGAAATTCAAAGATATTTACAGGAACGGCATTAACACCCTTAGCAAAATTGAACCCAAAATCTCTCTTTAAAGAAAGATTTCTATGTAAAGAGGAATCTAGACTAACCGGATTTTGGTAAAAAAGAGGAAGCATTGTATTATTTTTCATTGATTAATTTTTTTGACTAGACAGCTATCAATATACTGGAGGAAACATAATGGTAGATTATACATCAGAACTATTTCATCTTTACCAGATATATTACCTATAGAATCAATGGTAAATAGAATACGAGATAGTTTTTGACCATGCTGAACAATTGCATCTAATTCCCAAATCGTATCTTTTTTTACGCTATTTGTAAAATTTACGATCGGAGAATGAATAAGCCTAGAAAAGGTCTTTTTTGTCCTAATTTCGGTATTAATATGCCAATTCAAACTGTCATTGTTATCGATAATTTTGAAAACAGAACCTTTAGCTTGTATCGCTGAAAAGTATATATGTGCATATTGCAGCAGCTTCTTTTTTGTGTCTAGTTGAGTGAGAAAATGGTTATTTACCATAGAAAGAGAATTAAGGCTTCCATCCAAAACAATACATTCAGATTCCCCATAGACAAACAAAAAATCTCCTACATGATTACCTTGAAAAACAGCATGAGCTTGATATAATTTACAACTATTTTGGTAACATATTAGTTCTACACTGCGTACACTTTCTATTCGATCAATATTCAGATCTAGGTTTACAGGCAGAACAGTAGATAATGCTAATAATACATCTAGTGATTCTTTCGAATCACACATTTTATACGTACCAATACCAGGCAACTCTTGAGTCCATATTGAGTTTTTAATACTAGTTATGTCCTCTTTAATTTTTAATTTCAATTTATCTCCTACTAGTCTCCTCCCTGAAGTAGTTCCTAACAAAGATTTAGATTCCCATAATATTGATCGCTTCTGATCAAAATTTTTCTCTTCTTCATCCTGATAAACTTCTTCTGAATCTGGGGATTTTGATTCAACCATTTTATTTTCAAGCCTTAATATACCGCCTTTAAAAATAAGGCTTGGAGAGTCTAGTTTTATTTGGATAGGCCTATCTTCTATCATGTTAACAGAACCAGAGCTAGTCACTATAAAAGTTGCCATAAAACAGGTAGAACCATATTTAACAGGAGCTACAAATTTAAAAGAGTCTGATAATTTTTCACCTACAGGTGGTTTTAATATTTGTTGAACTTCTAGTGGAGTCAATCTTTTTAAATCTTCCTGTATCTCTTCTTTACTTTCTAAAATTCTGAATGCACCTGAATCACCGTGAACTGCTGAACAAAACAACTTTAAATATTCCAATGCTTTTAGCTCTTCATCAAGTTGAATTTGTTGCTCTTTACACATTTTATGTATCATTGAAGATTTCCCATCCAAAATAGTATATTTGACACCGTGTTGGATAAATTGTAGATACCCCAAAATAATGCCGTGCTTAGATTTTGCCCTTGCCGTAAATAGTCTGGAATCATCCATAAATGAAAGTGGGCGACTTAGTAATTTATCAAATCTATCAATTCCAACACCAAACTCAATCGGTAAAAGCTCAAATACTTGTTTCAATATATTACTTGCCTGACCTCTTGCCACATTTGTCCAACCATCTTGAAGTAGAAACGGAATCTTCCAATTGCCATCATCATCTAATTCAAGTTCTCGTTTAAATCTAGCTTTCAGTTTCTCTGGCGAAAGCTGCTTCAATTTTCTACTTTTACCAAGATCAAAAGATTGGATCATGAAAGGCAGGGGCTCTTCTGGCATTTTTTCTAAAATAAAAAGTATCAATTCCGAATTTTGTTCTTGCTTTGATAGTTTTAATATTGACTCTAATAACTTCGTTTGATTAGCTACATCTAATTTGCTTATCAAGAGCTTAGCACTTGTGTTTTTAGAATGTCTAATAGCAATGTGTGTAGGAGTCTCTTCTTTATTATTGGTTTGTTCAATATCTACATGCTTACTTAATAAGTATTCAACAATATCTAAGTCAGCTTCGCCACGAAGGGCCCAATGTAATGCGTTGTTATTATTTTTGTCTACGGCATTAAAGTCTAATTGTTTTTCTGATAACCAATCCAACATTTTTAGTTTACCTTGATTAGCCGCAAGCATTATTGCTGTTTCCTTGTAATTCTGTCCTTTCTGATTAAGATTAACATCATACTTATATAATAATTGCGCAGCTTTTATATTCCCTAAAGAGCTAGCAATAAGGAAAGCACTTAACCCATCTCTATTTGGCTGATTAATATCTATAACCTGCTTTATTTGTAAGGAATTATCAGTATTGTTTAATAACAATTCATCATTTTTGATCTCTTTCTTTGCAAATTCATTTTCTTTTATGATCCTTGCATTTAACTTTAGAACATGTTCAAGATATTTATTGTCATCTTGATGAATAGCTAAATGAATAATATTTTCCCCTAACTTTGTAGTTAAAGCAATGTTGGCACCAGCATTTACTAAAATATTGGTCTTATTTATTGCATCATTTTTAGTGGAGTAATGTAATGCAGCCCAACCAAACTCATTTAAACCATTCAAATCATCTGACCATTCAACAAGTATTTGCAAAAGTTTACTAGAAGATTGATACGCAGCCCAAATTAATGCATTATTTTTATCATTATTTTGTTCGTTAATAAGTTTTCGAATCTGCATCTCCCCCCCTACTTCTTGTGCAAGTTTTATGAACCATTCTACTGTAGAGATTTGACCTGCTGAAACAGCAGCTAACCATGGAGATGTACCTTTATTATTTTTAAGATGAGGAGCCAAAAGATTTACACCAATAGTATTAAGCCTTTTAAGTACAGGAATTTGACCAGCTATTGCTGCATAATGAGCTAGATTTAAACCAGTATGTGAGACCTTTTTTGTTTTTTCAATATCTGAAATATTAAAATATTTTAATCTCCTATCCAATAATGTTTGATTGCCACCCAATATTTCAGATACTTCCTCTATGTTTGAGGAAATAATATCAAGTTGATCAAGATCAATTTCATTAGGAAACATAGCATAATATGACTTTTCCAATATTAGTAATTCGTCTTCATCAATTTTACCTGACGGGATCGACTCTTTCACATTTAAAATTTCTAGAGCTTCATCCAAATCATCATTTTGGATAATTCCAATTAAAACTTGCTTACGTGAAGCATTGATATAAGTATTTATAAGTTCCGTCTCGGAAGAATTATATATTTCACTAAACTTAACAGAGGCTTTTCTCATTAAATCTATTCTAGGAAAGCGATCCTTAGCCATCAAACGACTTTGTGAATATCCTTGCTCTTTCCAAAATAAAGCCTTAGAGTAAAGTTCTTTAATCTCAAAAAGTTGATCCTTGTGCTTTTGAAACCAAATTTTCAACTCTGACCAAGCATTAATTATGATGTCATGGACAAGTTCACAAGTTTGATCATGTTCCACTATTAGCCTATAATTAATCAATACATCAATTAAGACTAATAAAACATCATCTCCCAGTATAGCTGTTCTATTGACTTGAGTACGGATAGCCCTACCCATAGAATTGACACTTACAAATCTCATAAATAATCGAGGAAGTGCTTCACGTTCTTCAGGATGTAGATCACGAATTACCTGTTTAATTTTGGTCTCAAGAATGGTTCCTAAGCCGCTGGGATAGTGTTTAAGTTTAAATTGTTTTTCATAAGCTTCTTTTTTAAGAGCTTCTTTTGCCCAGCTAATACCAACCTCTTCTAGAGCTAAAGAAAGTATAGGAAGTGCACTCGAATAACCCAATTTACCGATTTCCAGATCAGAAATCAATCTAGTAACTAAATTATTACTTATACGAAACTTTGCTTCATTTGCAGACGTAATAATTATTTTACGGAGATCATTTCTACTAGGCTCGTAGATATCATATTGAAATCCGTTGAACTTATTCGCTATTTTAACCCATGGTTGTTCCCATAAAACTGAGCGACTATCCTCACGAATGGTAATAATTATAACTACCCTCTCTGGTGCAGAATCGACTAAATGTATTAGCGCCTGAATAAACTTATAGGCTTCTGACTGCATCACCGACATCTGTTTAGACTCATTATCTTTATCCTCTGACAGAATGTTATCTACTAATAGTTCTTCAAATTGATCAACAGCCAAAACAACTTTACTATCCTTATTTCGATTATGAAGACTTCTTAGAATATCTTTTGAAAACAATTCAGGGGTTTCACTATATTGTTTTGCGTACCTGTAGGCTAATCTTTCGGGTTTTTTATCAACAGCATCCATATAAAAGTTCTCAGATTTGATAAGAGTTCTGACAAATTCTACAAAAGGATTAGAGGTGGGGCGCATTACTAAGCAAGGCCAATTTTTTTGTTGTAATCGTGGCAATATACCAGCTTTTAAGAATGAAGATTTACCTACCCCAGAAGGCCCTGAAAGAAGAAGAAAAGGGTCACTATTTTTTATAATGCGCTCAACCAATAGATTAATTTCACCATCACGCCCATAGTAACTATTGGCATCCTTAATCTCATAATCTGTAAGACCTTTTACATAAGTCAGTGGTAATTCCTTTAAAATATCTGTTATTAATAATTCTTTAACAGATTTATTAGTTAGAACTCTATCTTGTCCATATTGACGCTTTTTAACAATCTTGAATATTTCTTCGGTTAATTCTATATGTTCATCTTGCTTTTTAATTATTATTTCTGAATTTTGTGAAACTCTCTTAAAATTTGAGCTTAAAACATTTTCTAATTCTAACAGAAAAGGTTCTTTTGATAAGCGTTTATCTATTGTATCTTTAAGACTAAGAATTAATCCTTCTACATTCAATAATTTTTCAAGATTTTCTGTTTGATTCATTTTGACAGAATATATGTCTTCTTTTATTCCTTCTAACAGAAGTCGTTGAAAAGCTCGCCAAGCTTTATTTGTTTCTTTACTATCTTTTTTAAGTTCCTCACTAAACCAATACTTAATTCTATAATGTAAATTTTGTTGAAGATAGTCTTTTAAATGCTTGATATCATACTCATAATTATCATAGTAATTTAGGACAGGCTTTGTGCAGTCTTCAAAAGCTGAATCTAACTTCATTTTTAACCATAATTCGCTTTCAGCTAGTTGAGGCTTCTTCGATAAATAGACTTGAATTTGATTTTCGTCCAGCAATTCCATTAGAATTGGGCGAAAGTTAATTTTCATAGTGTCATTTACTGTTTTAAAAAACAGTCTTATAGCTTCTTTATAATCTCCTGAAAGACCTTTAATATACTCTTGATTTATATATTCTTTCTCAATGTTGACCATGGCTTGGCTAAAAGCTCTTAACAAGGCGCGCTGAATATCGTGATTAAGAATACCATCTCTGCTTTCTAACCATTTTGATTTTAATTTGGAGTTCCCTTTATCAAGGATGTTAGATGCAAGGTTTATTCCCAATCCTTGCATTATTGTACCACCAACCTGTTTACCCATTAGAAAGCCAATTGTTGTAACTGAGCCTATTACTAATAGCTCCACAAGATTATATATGTTTTCTCTTTTCATTGAATGTTATTCTATTGATTCATATGCCTAAAAATGATCTATTTAAGTAAGCTTACGTTTGATTTTTATCAATCAAAATAGCAGAATAAAGGAATTATATTAATAGAATTCCTAAACTATCATGAATTCACAAAATTTATTAGAAAATACTTACAAACTACTCTATTTATACTTCAACATATTTATTCATTTTTTATAATCTTAAAAATTAGTACTTTATTTTAACACATTAAAAATTAACTTTTGCCATCATTAAATAATGAATCCACTTTCAATTACACAATTGCTGACATTAAGCTATCTAATGTAAATTCAATATAAATTCTCTATTGAAGAATTAATAATTAACTCTGGTAATAATTACCTCTGAAAATCTCTTTTTATTTACAAGTCTGTAATGAATCAAACTCAATATTAGGTTTAAAGTGAATTCATAGACTTAATATTTTATAAGGAAAAAAAAACTCCCTTTTATCAAATCCAAAAAGGATAAGTCTTCAAAACCTAAAAAATATGTTGGAAACTTAATTTAACCTTTTTTTATCTTTTAAGGGTGATTTGATTTAAATAAACAATCTATAATCATACGTTCTCCCTTCAAATCTTGATAGCAACTTTCCAATTCTTGCTATCTTATTTGAGGAATCAATAGTCGATGGAAGTTTTGAATATAAATCCAATGAATTCCAATTCATTTTAGTTAACCCCAAAATTTCTGTTGAAATCAAGTCAATATTCGATTCTCCATAATGTTTTGTTATTTTTATTGGAGCTGGAATGCTTCTTCCTCCTAAATAAAATTTATAACTAGGTTGGCGAACCGATGGAACGATTCCATGAGTCCACAAAAGTGCGGTATGTTCATTCGTAACGATACAAGTACCTCTTGAAATAGGAAATTTATCAACTTGTAATTCATTATTGTACACACTCATTGCTACAAAGCGTGCATCAGGTTCAAAACTAATTTCAATAAGATCAATTTTTTTTATTCCAGCCTTATTTAAACTAGCTTTTATTCCATTTATTTCATCCTCTGTAAATCTTGTTCTTTTATGAATAACAACTCTTTCTGGTAATTTATTTAGAGATTCATAAAATAACTCTCTTATAGAAACACCAAATTGAAAAGCATCCTTAAATGATAGATAAGGATTATTTTGCTTATCGAGAATATAGTTATCAATCTTAGACAATTTATACTTTAAGCCTTGCCCATTAGAATTATAAATATGACTACATCCAATAACAATTTCTGTCCTATCTTTTATTTTTGAAAGACTGTAGCCTATTCCTGCATAAGCTGTATCTTTTTCTTGATTATTTAAAATCCATGGTGTCCTAAGTGATTTTACATAAAATGATAACGATAACCACCAATAAATCTGACACGTTAATTTATCTTCTAGTGTTTCTTCTCTTATTAGTTGTGTTGCTATTCCTTTGGAAGCAGAAAAAGCTTTTATATAATCATGTAAATCAAAACTTTCTTCTTGGTTAACAAAACTTTCAAAGTTCTGCCACTCTTTGGGGATGAAAATTATTATTGTACTTTGACTTTGAGTATTCGCAATTTGTTCAATTTTAGAAGTAATCAATCTAGCAAGATTAATTGCATTCTCATGTGTTTCTAGCTCATTCTCTCCTTTGAAGTCAATATTCAGCCATTTATCATCACTTTCAAAATATGGTATATTTATAGGTAAATTATATATAGAAGAAAATCCAGGATATTCAATTAAGTAATCTGGATTTACATTACCTGTCGAATGTTTATTCTGTAATTTAGAAAGAAACTCATAAAATTTACTTGAATATTTTTCTCCACAAATAACAGATAAGTTTATTTCATTTGACAATACAACTCCATTTAAATTAACATCAAAAGGACGATTATTAACTAATCCTCTCATTGGATGATAATCTTTAAAATCCATATTAGTTGATATATTCCTAAATACAAGTTGTGGTTCTAAAAACTGTACTCCTTTAAATTGAGTTTTTCGCTTATCATATTGTCTTGGTCTATATCCTCTGTAATTTGGATCTAAAACATCTATTTCTCCAAAAGCAGTGTTTGAAGATATTTGAAATTCAAAACTACTCCCAGAACCTTGAGGGTATTCAAATTTGATTCTAGGCTTACTGAATAATATTTTGTTCCAATTTTTTAATATTTCATCGTACTTGTCATTATATAATTTCTCTAAATTGTATTTGCTGATTGTTAATTTTTGTGTCTTTGATATTTCTTGGTCTGAGGTCAAATGTAAAGTTGGCGTAAATGTTAAGTATCCAAAATCTTTGTTTCTATCAAAGTAAAAAGAGAGATATAAAGCTTTATGAATTTTAATATTCTGATATTCATTTTCATTAGAAATCAGCCAAATTTTATTTTTATAATTTGTCGATATTCTTTCATTAATTTCAAAATACTTTAAAATGGCTTGAAGCATTAATGATTTAAAAGCTGTAACGTTTTCAACATCGTACTTACTGATAGGTTCTCTTTTAATTTCGCTTTTTAAAATACCTTTGAAAGTATTTGAAATATCTGTTAATGTCCCAATTGCAAACACTTTTCTTTTAAAAGGAACAGCACAAATATTATTTGTTCTACATATTACCTTTAAAAAGCGCCATGGCTTTTCATCCTTATAATCAATTTCAAATTGAAAAACTTCTTTAGGAAAAACAACAGGATGTAAATTACTTTTAATATATTTACTCGTTTTTGAATAGTTTAATCTAAATTTTGTTTTCAGATATTCTTCATCTTGTGAGCTTTCTAAAGTATCTTGAATTTCTTGAGATAGCAAAACATTCTCTTCAAAAGCTGACTTAGTTAAATGTATTAAGGTTTTATCAAAACCATCAGTTGTTATATAATGAGCTTCTCTTCCTGATTCTTGTACAAGTGTTAGTAATTCTTCGATCTCGTCTGATATTACATCTCCATAACCACACCAGTATAATCGTCCTGAACCTTTACGAGTAAATGCTTTCTTTAAAGCATCCATTAAAGACTTATCTCTGCCACTATAACCAATAATTATTAAATTTTTATCAATATGATAGTTTGATAAAGTTTCTACAAACACTTCATTTTGAGAATCTAATTCATCCGTAGTGTTTTTTAATGAGCTAAACTTATAATCTCCATGAAGTGAAATTGCAAGAAGTTCTTTATTACTTTGATTTCTATAAATCCTGTCTACATTATCTAAGCTTATTTCAATAGGTGTTAACTTATTTTGGTGAGCTGCGCGAGTAATGAGACTATCAAAATTAGTTGTCCAAACTGATTTGACTATATTATGCTCTGCCAACAAACACAAAAGTTTGTATCCAATATAAGGTTCTTTATTTTCTATTAAACTCTGAAAATATTTCCTTCTATCATCACTTATTGGATATGCTTTTTCAGCAAAAAAGGAATATTCTTCACTTGAATTTAATCTTGGATACTCTCCTTGACTATCTAACCATTTTTGAATGCTTTTCCTAACGGAATCATCCTTATAGTTTTTATAATAGTTTGAAGCATTTACATTTTTAGAAAGATATATATCCTTCTTCCATTCCCAAATACAATCATAAGCTGACTGGATTCCTGAAGTTATAGAAGCTCCCGCTCCCAGTAAAAATGAATGAGGAACATCTATATTACGTTTAAAAGACCTTAGAAATGCGTCGTAATCCAAAGTTATGATTCTTTTATTCAAATTATTTTTATATTTATTAATAAGATAATTTTTATAAATGTAATAAAAACCTTTAAGTTTTAAATTACGGTTTTCCACATAAAGCGAAAGAAAAATAAATATAAAAATACCCAAGCACAAATTAAAATTAGCAATTAACTGATGATCATCAATTGTATTTTCTAAATAGCCAGCTAAAAAGAGTTTAAATTATACTACAGGTGCAATGCTTTTTTTGAACTCTAGTTTCATAGCAAACTTTAGTAAGTTCACAAATAATCCGAGTCTAAAACTTCTAAAAATAGAGATAAAAATATTCTTGCAAATATGAGTACTTAACTAAAAACTGTTTAATATTTTTTCCTTGCATATAACTCAATACACAATTATTCAATATCTTAGACTTATGCAACAGGTATAATAGCTACAAATAATTAATACAACTTGCCTACTTCTAAAAATCCATTAGAATTTTCAGATACAAGTTTATTGACAAAATTAAACGTAAACCTATACAACTATTTACACTAATACAGTTTTACTCTATAATAGAAATCAAATATTAAAAACAAAAAAGTTATTTTTATTTAACTAATTAAGATGGCTAAAACAGGACACATATCAAAACTCCATCTCTTTGCAAAGGACACAGATGCCCCGGATGTCATTAAAGGGTTTAAATATCAAGAGCTCAAAACTTTGGAGGTTTGGTTATTCAACAAAGTCCATGGAATTGCTGAGCATATTTATTGTGATTTTGAAGATGATATTTTTCAAAGAGATCTAACTTCATTTAAATCAACATTCAAACAACTAAAACTCTATTCATCAAAAAAATTTTCATTCTCTAGTGTTGAAATAACCAAATCATTAGCTCACTTCTTTATGCTTTTTGTAAAGGGAGAGTATTTAATGGATGACCCTCTTTTTCGTATTCGAAACAAATACTTCAATTGCGGCTAAAAGAGGGGACAATGATGCGGAACTATTATCAGAGTGGGCTTCAAATCAAGACAAGCCTTCTCACGAGCTACTAGCTAAATGTGCAGTCAAGTTAAAGACAATTATAGATTCTTACATACAGGAGCAGTATGAGAATTTAAAAACAGATGGAGACAATAGAGAGCTGCTGATTGCAAAAGAGGTGTATGATAATTTACCGCAGAATATTTGGGAGACTTTTGCAAAATCAATTCGATGGGTATTTGATGGAATATCAAGTGAAAATGCAATTGACGTCTCAATTGAAAATTCGTTTGAATTAATACGTCAGCTACCTTTTCCTATCAGTAAGGATGAGCAGTCTTTAGTTTTTGATAGACTTAGAGGTGTAGTAGGTGATAAATCAATGGAGTCTAACCCTGAAAATCGCTTACTTACGAATGAGCTCCTTGACAATCAGCTGTTGAGTTTAGGCAGTAAGGACGACAAGGTGTACTTGGATTCATATAAGTTGTGGAAAGATGTTAGGGATATTCCAAATTTTAATATTGGCGAGTTTTACCAAGTACTTTTTGCTGCAAAACATTGTAGAAGAAACAGCTACTTAGGAGACCATAGTGAATTATGGCTAAATCTCTTAACGATCTACCAAAATCATGCGGGCATATTAAGAAGACTTAAGAGAGAAGCTATATATGAAATTGTATGGTTGACATTAAGGCCATCTGTTGATGAAAAACCAAAGAACAGTTTAAAAGGATTAGAGGGAATTATCAATGATTACTTTTCTGATATAAGAGAATTTACTGATTTAGGAAGCCTCGAAGATTCTCTCAATTTACTGTCAGTAATAGCAACAACACAAAAGCTAGATATAATTGATATTGAAGAAGGTCAGATCCTAGAATGGTTTGAACTTTTCGATTCAATAGTCGATGAACAAAAAGCCTTAGCAGCAGATAGAAATATTTACTGCGGTCTTCTAGAGTTAGAAGGATTTTCAAGCCTTAATAAGAGCTCTATTGGCATTGGATCTGATAACAAAGAAAACGCCCTAGCATGTTTCAATGAAATAATCGTTGAATTACCTAATGCTCCACAATATGCCATTTCTCAATTAGGCAAAAGAGTTGATACCATTGTTGATTTAACCATTAAGTTCGGATTGGATGATGAATTTCTTGAGCTTGAGAAATATTCTGAAGATATACTGCCACTTGTTCAAGAACGTGAGGGTAATTTTAGTGCTGCAAAACGCTACACCGAGAAAGGATGGAAACATCTACACTCGAAAAATACCAAGGGTGTCCTAAAAGCCCTAGACTTTTTTCATAAGGCTAAAGACCTTTATCAGAATGAAGCTACTTATGAAGGTTTTATTTTGGCTGTAATGGGTATATCCCAACTATATTCAGCTATTGGAATGAACCTTGCAGCGAAATACTATTCATTATCTGCCATTTGGTTCTGTTTCCAAAAAGAAGATTCACTATTGTATAAACGTATTAGTGATTCCTATGCATTACTACTTCATTATGACTTTAAGCAGGGATCATGGATGAGTTATTTACAAACATTTGAAAATTATATTTCTGCACGAAACGAATTTGACCCAAGGGAGTTTGATCCAGAGACCGATGAACTTTTGGGAAAAACACTGGCCGAATGTTGCTTTGTTCTTGGTTTAACACCCATCCTTTCGAATCAATTATCAGGATTTATTGCTTATTTGAAAAGCATAATGGGGCAATTATTCATAGATTTTCTTGAGGACGGTGTTGAGTACATTGGAAAGGAACAAAGTACAATTGGTCTGAATGAGCTTATTACCCGTAAACTTGAAAACCCTCCAATTAATGATCTTGGTCCAATAAGAAACATAAGTTGGAAGGCATTTGGTAGTGAGTGGAATATAGAGTTTCAAAATGATTTTTTATCTAATTCAATTGGTGAGGAGTTTGCTTCTTTAATTCAAATCATTCAATCCGAAATTGCTTTGAATGATGTTGACTTTCATTTAACTGAGGGACGAATAAATATCATAATTGAATTGGTCGAAAATCCAAAAGGACCAGAACAACTTCCATCAAATTCAGAATATCATTGGAAAGTATTTCTACCTGTTTTGAACTCAAAAGAACCTACTGAAAAGAACATGCATTATGCAGCTATAACTGTTGCCTTTCAATTGATATTAAATGAATTGAGTCTCCTTCCTGCTGATGATTTTCACGAAAAGTTTCACTCCTTATTTAAAAAGGGGCTTGGTAATAGAGCTTTAACTATTAATGCTTATCAAAGAGCATATAGAGATTTGATTTCTGAAGACAAATTCAAAGAGTCCATGAGAAACAAATTCCAATCTGAAATTTTGAATATTCAACAGCATGAATCTGAAACACTCTCTTCAAAAAAAAACGATAGTCCACTCTATAACAGAGACACCTCAATTGAAAATATTAGGGGTCGTTACAAAAATTGTATTGACGTAATACATCTGACTCTTGAACGCTTAAAGCAATCTGACCAGTTTAATTCAGAACTGAATAGATTGAAAGGTGAAGGCTGGCTAGACTGGCAAATAGTACTTGCTCTTTACAACAACATTGTTGACCTAAAGGCAAAAAACTTACTTCGCCAAAATGGCAAAAAATATTCCAATGATGAAGAGTGGCTCGAAGATTTTCAAAAAATCTTTCATGAAATCAGATTTAAAGACGAAAAGGAAACTTACGTTGAGATACCAATAACTGAATTAATCGGACAAAACTTGGAGCTTCAATTAAAACAAGTAGCACATCATGTACTTAAGTCATTTGGGCTTGAAAGCAAATCTCGTTTTCCTAATTTTAAAGCATTAAAGTCATTTTTGAATGAAAGGTTTAGATTCCAAGAGGACGAAGTGGAAGAACTATCTCCATTTAATGACAGGCAATAATGAAACACTAACCTACAGAACCCATACACATTATCGAGTGTCTCAAAGCCAATCAGACGAACAAAACTTATCAAAATATATACATTGACACTTAAAAACGGAATTGAAGTACTTTGCAATAACTCTTATTTTTTTTAGATAATAGGACAGACTAACAAATCAAAGAAAAATCGTCTTATATTTATATATTATGGAGTATGTTCTATTAGGAGAAGAAAATATACTTTATAAACATTTTAAGCTTATTCTGCATCTTTATTAACAATAGCTAACAAGTTCTCTAAATCTTCTTTTGAGTTGATGCGATGTATTTCATTTTGATATTCCACGAAACCATGAAGCTGTGAATTATCTTTAGAAGAAATGAATAATTCACTAATTTCAACTTCCAATGCAGTAGCTATTTTCGATAAAGTCTCGACAGTTGGATTACCGTTAATATTTCTACTTAAAGTTACTCTATTAATTTTTAAAATATCTGCCAATTGTTCTAGGCTAATATTTTTACTTTTAGCAACTTCTTTTATTCTTAACATAAAACTAAATATTTAACATTACAAAGTTACATAAAAACCAATAATTAGTGTTAAAATGCTAAATTCTATTTGATTTATTAGCACTAAATAGTTACATTTGAATTGAAAATATAGCAATTAAATGTTACAAAATATGAAAACACAAAAAGAACTTAACAAGGTTTTACTGCAAGAACTCAAAGAAACGAAGTCTAAACTAGAGTGCAAAATTCGGATAAAGTGAACCACTAACTTCGGGTTAAACTGAGCCACCCTTGCCGGCTCAAAGTGAGCATAGCTTGCCGGATGAAAGTGAACCACTAAAAATCGTTTCTATTTG
>SMNH02000011.1 GCA_006383075.2 Kordia sp. TARA_039_SRF | reverse complement strand
TTACAATACTAATACGATCATCTTCGCTTCCTAGAATTTATAAAGTATACGCCAGTTAATAGTACAACTGAAGCTATAATAGATTGTAATGACAAACGTTCATCTAAGACATACCACCCTAAAAGCATTGCTATAATTGGATTTACATAAGCAGATGTCGCTACTTTTTCTGTTGATACATTTTTTAGTAAATAGTTGAAAGCAGTAAATACTGCAATTCCACCAAAGGAGACTAAAAATAACATTGATAATTGTACCTCTGTGCTCCAAGTTAAAGGTGAAACCCATGTTTCCTTAAAAATTATACTTCCTATTAATAGCATAAAACCAGCTATTAACATTTGATAACCGGTGCTCACAAAAAAGTTTTTTGGTAAATCTGCTTTTGATACAAATACGCTGCCATAACTCCAACTAAAGACACAAGTAAAAATCATAAAAACACCTAAAACAGTACCTTCTGAAGAAGTGATTTCTTGCTGACTTACCAGTAAGTACATTCCTATCAACCCCAATAAAACTCCAATAATAGATTTTTTCTGCATGGGTTTCCTATCTATTAAACGCATTAATAAAAGCACAAATAATGGCTGTGTAGAAGCTAACAATGCTGCAAACCCACTATCTACATACTTTAGAGCCCAAACAAAAACACCATTTCCATAAACTAAAAACAAAAAACCAGCAATTAATGAATTTAAAAATTGCTTTTTTGTAATGGCTAGTTGGAAATTTAAAATTTTAGAAATGAGCATTATTAAAAGCCCAGCAGCAATAAAACGCATAGATGCTAAGAAAAAAGGTGGCAATTCTGTAACAGCAATTTTATTAAATACATAAGTAGAACCCCAAATAACATAAACTGCAAAGAAAGATACTATAATGAGTAATTTTGAGCTCGCTAACTTCATACGTAATAATTTTATAAGAAGACAAAATTACTACTAATATGCTAATAATAATTTTTTATTTTAAGGAACATCACTATCATTAAATTATAGCGATATATAATCAATGCAGGTTTATATTTTACATTTTCTTATACTTGAAGCTACGAAACAGAAAACATTTATTTACAGTTTATGTTATTAAGGAAACCACTGTATTTTACAATTTCCTAATTCCATTGATTATAAGTRAKGATGCAAAAAAAACATGKAWKYWRYWMYWRRTTYWKSTYAKARACAATGGGAAGATGACTCTAAACAAAATAGAGAAATTGTTACAGAAGATAATGTTGCAGAAGTAGTTTCTATGATGACAGGAATTCCTGTGAATAGAGTTGCAGAAGCAGAAACAGAAAAATTACACGAATTACCGCAACTAATTAAAGGAAAAGTTGTGGGACAAGATATTGCAGTGACAAAAGTAGTGAAGGCAATACAAAGAAATAGAGTTGGATTAAAAGATCCAAACAAACCTATTGGATCCTTTATCTTTTTAGGCCAAACTGGTGTTGGTAAAACACAATTAGCAAAAGTACTAGCTCGTGAATTATTTGATTCTGATGATTCTTTGATTAGAATTGATATGAGTGAATACATGGAGAAATTTGCTATTTCTCGCCTAATTGGTGCACCTCCAGGATATGTTGGCTACGAAGAAGGAGGACAATTAACTGAAAAAGTAAGAAGAAAACCGTATGCTGTTATTTTATTAGACGAGATAGAAAAAGCACATCCAGATGTATTTAATATTTTGCTACAAATTTTAGATGATGGCTTTATCACAGATAGCTTGGGAAGAAAAATCGACTTTAGAAATACCATAATTATTATGACTTCTAATATTGGTGCACGCCAATTAAAAGATTTTGGCGGCGGTGTTGGTTTTGGTACTGCTACGAAAGCAGCACAGGCAGACGAACATGCTAAATCTGTTATAGAAGGTGCTTTAAAAAAATCTTTTGCTCCTGAGTTTCTAAACAGAATAGATGACGTAATTATCTTTAACGCGCTAGAAAGAGAAGACATACATGCAATAATAGATATTGAATTAGATAAATTATTAAATAGAATATCTGACTTAGGCTACACATTAGATCTAAGTGAGAAAGCTAAAGACTATATAGCAGATAAAGGATTCGATAAGAAATACGGAGCTAGACCTCTTAAAAGAGCGATACAGAAATACATTGAAGATGCTTTAGCAGAAGAAATTGTAAATTCTAAACTCTCTGAGGGTGATACTATTAAAATGGATCTTGATGAGAAAGAAAATAAACTCACAATTCAAATAGAGAAAACTAAAAAGAAGATAAAAACAAAATCAGCTTCTTAAAATTTAAAAACCCAAACAAATGTTTGGGTTTTTTTTTCAATTATTTATTTTTTTTAGGAAAACATTAACAAGGTAGTGCCTCAATAAATTATTTAAAAAAACATAAATTTTTATATTTGTACGCTAAAGCAAAAACAAAAAATGAAGAAAAATAGCCTCCTYTTAYWYACATTGATACKCCTTGGGAAGAAGATGATTTGCGCGACAGGCCAGAACAACGTTTAGAAATGTTTACGGCTTTTGAAAATACATTAAAAAAATATAAAAAAAATTATATCCTGTTAAAAGGTGATAAAGAAACAAGATTAAAAAACGCGACCGAAGCTATTGATAAAATTATTGCTGCAAAAGATAATTTACATTCTTTTTCAGACTCTTTACAAGTCATCAATATGCTCAAAAATAAAAACTTAAGCAATACTTAAGACAATGAAGCATCCTATAGAAAATAGCTAAAAACATACCCTTGAATTTTTTATTTTGAGGCATTTTCAATAAAAATGAATACAGAGAATATTTTAAAAGAACTCAATTTTAAGGCGACTAGAAGTTCTGGCCCTGGTGGTCAGCACGTAAACAAAACGTCCTCTAAAATTGAATTAACATTCTATTTAGAAAACTCATTTTCTCTCTCTGAAAAGGAAAAAGAACTTTTAAAAATCAAACTTGTATCAAAATTAACGAAAGAAAATGTACTGATTCTTTTTTGTGAAGAAACACGTTCTAAGCAAAGAAATAAAGAAATTCCTAGCAAAGGCTCGTTAAAAAGAAGGGTTGAAACTAAAAAACGAACATCTATTAAAAAGGCACTTCGTAAAAAACCAAACTTCGATTAAAATAAATCACTTTTCTATTTCATAATCAATTTTTCTGACTTAATTTTGCGGCGTTCTCATAAAGGGGTGCTTTAAAAAGCTGAGATCATACCCAATGAACCTAGAACAGGTAATGCTGTTTAGGGATCTTGAATGTTTTTTACAAAAAARRTGWWSWMATTTATGGTAYAAAYWWGTWYYKCSGWWKCWYYKKWRRWSRYGCATTCCAGAGAGTAAAAGATGAATTAAATATGCCAATTCTATTTGCAGAATTTGGTGCCGATGCTTTTAATGCGAGAGACAATCAAGAAGATCAATACTCGCAAGCATACTACATGACAGGAAACTGGAAAGAAATTTACGCAAATGCTGCTGGAGTTGGTGGCGCGCAAAACTCATTAGGAGGTTTTACCTTCCAATTCTCTGATGGATGGTGGAAATACAAGCAAACAGAAAACTTAGATGTTCATGACAACAATGCTTCTTGGCCAAATGGAGGATATTCGAGAGACCAAGAAAAATCAACCGATAACAACATGAACGAAGAGTGGTTTGGAGTTTGCGCCAAAGGACCAACAAATGCTAGAGGATTATACACACTCTATCCGCGTGCAGCGTATTACGCATTAAAAGAAGCGCATCAATTAGATCCGTATGCACAAGGTATAAACAAAAAGTTTGTTGAAAACTACTTTGACAACATTCAAATTATGGATGCGGTTCTCAAAGCGAGAGGTGACCAAGCAGCGATGGGTGGCGGAAGCAGTCAAAAAATACGTGTAAGTCAGCTAAGAGCGGAATTTACAACATTCACTACTGGTGGAAGCTTAATCACAACACCAGACAATCCTGATCCAGATGCAAACGAATTTCCAAACCAATTAGGATTTGATCACATGCAATCATATTTTATTGGAGTAGAAGGAAATCCTGCACCAAACATGAGAGCAAACGTAGTAATGAATGTGATTGGAAAAGTAGCAGAAAATCCTATCAATGAAATTTTCTATGAAAACCGAGCGCGTCCAGTAACAATTACAGATGCTAGCGGAAACGAAGTCGTACTAAACGATAACAATCGCGTGAATGTATACCAAGCGGAATTTGAATGGAAAGCGAAAGACTTTGATTTACGAGGATTCTATCGTACAGGACACTATCATTGGGGATACGAAGGTGATTTCTTTGGATTGTATCCAGAAGCAAACTATGGTCCAAACTTAGACATCTACGGAGGTGAAATTCTAGGTTTTGAAGTAGATGGTAAAGGCGCTTTAGATGGTGCAAAAGCAGCATTTGGTCCACAATTATGGTGGGGAGCCAATCCAACAATGTTATTCAAATACTCAAGAAACATAAAAGGTTGGGACGTAACAGGAATCTATCACAGAGACTTTGAAACATCGCTTGAGTTTGATGAAACGGGTCGTCGTGTCTTAGATGAAAATCAATTGCGAAGTGGTGTAATTCCACCATGGCCAATGGAACGTGCTACCTTAGCTGTAGAACGCGATTTTGGTAAATTTGGTCTAACACTTGGTGGTATCTGGGCAGGAAACCCTTTAAATGGAAGTACTTACCAAGATGTTGCTGGTTCTCCAGGAAACTATGTTGTTGTACAAGACAGAGTAAAATCTAGTGACAACTGGGGAGCAAAAGCAAAAATTACGTATCAAGGCGGACGTTTCAATTGGTATGCACAAGGTTCAGTTATGGGATTAGTTGCCAACGGAGGTGCTGATCAAACACAAACCTTTACAGGATGGCGATTAAGAGACTCAGGAAGTGGAAACATGACCAACTTCTTATCTGGTTTCACATATACGTTTGGAGATTTCCAAATTGCGCCAAACTTTATGTATCAAAAGCCTCTAGTAGAAGCAATTCCAACAGATGCGCCAGCGCCAGCGAGACTTCGTAATGTAATTGACGATCCGTTCGCAGTACGCGGTGGAAATCGTGAAACTACGGCAGGTGAAATTTTAATCACCTACGATCCAACACCTGGAACTTGGATGTATGAGTGGAACAATGACAGATCAGAAGATGCAAAATTTGCTGCCAACTTAGGATTTGTATTCCGTCACTTACCAACACAGCAAGATGCACACATTGGTTTCAACGCAAATCGTGAATTCTTTGCCTTTCCAAATACAGTTCCTGCGGAAGATTTATGGGAAATCAACTCGCGCATGGTCTCAAAAATATCTCCAGAATTGGGAATCATTGGTAATTTCTACTACGGAAATGGTCAGGCGAATGGTGATAGTAACAGACTTATCAAGCGTTTTGGAGGTGATATCAGAATGATTTACAAAAACATAAAAGTAGAATCACACGTAAAAATCAACGATTGGGGACCATTCGATTACCATAGAGATTTCAACTTAACATATCCAACGCAATTAATGTTAGATGTATCTACTACGTTAGGAAAGCCAGATTGGTTTATTTTACCAAGCACACGCATCGGAATTCGCGGAACATGGCGTTCATTAAACGAATTTTCTCCAAGATACGCTCCAAATGCGACAGCGGGACAGTTTTCAAACGTACCAATTTTAAGTCCTGTAGGATTTAACAATGGTACCGAATGGGAAATCAGAACTTACATACACATTAATATCGGAAAATAATAAGCTAGTATAATGAAAGCATTAACATATATAAAAAATACACTGCTCACAGGTTTGGCTATCACGCTAACTGTAAGTTGTGAACGAGAAATATCGGATGATGCCGTATTAGCATCATTCCCAAATACACCAGACATTTTCACGGATGCTCCTGTAGGATTGACAGATGAATTCTTCGAATCATTTGATCCTGCTGTGGGAGCCAATCCAAATGGTTTTGGAACGGACGAAAACGAAGCCTACGAAGGTTCAACGTCAATTCGAATTGATGTGCCATCTCCGAGTGACCCTGATGGCGGTTTTATTGGAGGAATCTTTAGAGATCGTGGCGCTGGTAGAGACTTATCAGGCTATGACGCACTTACTTTTTGGGCGAAAGGAACGTTAACAGGAAATGTAACTGTTGGTTTCGGAACCGATTTTGAAGCAAATCTATATCCTGTATCGACAGAAATTCAACTGACAAGCGGTTGGACAAAATACGTAATTCCAATTCCAGATCCTTCGCGATTAACGCAAGAAAAAGGAATGTTCTTATTCTCGGCTGGTTCATTTGATCCGCTAGGAAATGACAATCCTGCACTTGCAGATTCTTTCAGCGATAACATAGGTTATACCTTTTGGATTGATGAATTACGATTTGAAAAATTAGGAACTACAAATTTACTCTTTCCATATATTCTTAATGCAGAAGACATTGCAATTGACAACTTTTCAGGGTATATGCAAACCATTGATGGACTGGGCGCAACGTTCAATCTAGCTAATGGGCAAAACGTATCTGTAAATGCAGCCGTAGCCTATTTCGAATTTGATTCTTCTGATAATTCGGTTGCTACCGTAGATGCTTTTGGAAATGTAAATGTAATTGGAGCTGGTGTCGCAACAATCACAGGAAGTATTGGGAATCAACAAGCAAATGGTTCACTAGAAATCACCTCTTCAGGAGCATTTGTAAATGCACCAGAACCTACACAGGCAGAAGCGGATGTACTTTCAATCTACAGTGACTCGTATGTAAGTGTCAACGGATTTGACCCAGGTGTGTTTGCTGGTTCAAACACACAAAATATTGCGGTACAAACTTTTGATGGAAACAGTCACGTAAGCTATGAAGGAATTGATTTTATAGGAATGGGCTGGGAAGGAACGGTAGATGTTACAGGAGAAACCATGGTTCATATAGATGTTCAACTAACAAGTGGTGCTGGTTCAGCGCTAGTTATGGAACTTATCGATTTTGGTCCAGATGACACTGATAATGGTTTCGGTGACGGCACTGCGGGAGGATTCAATGTAAGTAGTCAATTAGTTCCTGGAGAATGGGTTGGAATTGACATTCCACTAAACGCCTTCACACTACCAACAGGTGGCGGCGGTGCAGGAAATCCTAACTTGGGGAACATTGGTTACATCGTTTTTGTTTCCTCAAACAGCGCATCATTTCTAATTGATAACATCTATTTCTATTAAGAACTCAAAAATTTGATACATGAAAAAATTAATTAAACATACTATACTAGCGTTCACGCTCATTTCAAGTATTGCTTTTGTGAGTTGTGAAGCAGATGAAACGCAAACTGTCGTTACCAAAACAAATCTGATTATGGCAGATGAGTTTGACGTAGACGGCGCACCAAACCCAAGCTTATGGACGTACGATTTAGGCGATGGTTCGCAAGAAGGATTGCCAGGTTGGGGAAATAACGAACTACAAGTGTACACCAGCAACGCAGAAAACGTAGAAGTACAAAACGGACTTTTGGTTATCACTGCTAGAGAAAACGGTTCAGGAGGTTATACTTCTGCAAGAATCAAAACAGAAGGACTCTTTGAGCAACAATACGGACGTTTTGAAGCGCGAATTCGTTTACCACAAGGAAAAGGATTGTGGCCAGCATTTTGGCTTTTAGGAAACAATTGTGACCAAAATCCGWRKYCASSWTKTGSSKWRAWWSMMATSWKKGMATMTYKMKGWGWYGRKMMKWSMSKKRWTWYMRRTMSYRMRYWSGSASCAAATTTTKCAGGAGCTGAATCCATCACAAAACAATATGAATTGGCAGGTAGCAGATTCGATAATGAATTTCATGTTTTTGGTATTGAATGGAGTCCAACCATCATCAATTATTATGTAGATGATGTATTGTACCAAAGCATTACACCAGAAACAATTGCAGAAGATACGAACGGTGAAGGAACGTGGGTTTTTGACAATCCTTTCTATATCATTATCAATGTAGCTGTTGGCGGAAACTTGCCTGGAAATCCAGACGCAAACACAACGTTCCCACAACGAATGCTTGTTGATTACGTAAGAGTGTATAACTAAAAAAAGATTAAAACATGAAATTTCCAACATATAAAATAACTTTTCTCGCTTTCGCAGTATGCTTTATGAGTCTATTCACTTCGTGTGAAGATGACAACGAAAGCGGCGTAACTCTGATAGGACTAGAAGCCAGATTTATTGCTGAAATCGATTCCAAAACCATCACATTTGTAAATGCTTCTAATAATGCTACCTCGTATTCATGGGATTTGGGTGACGGCACAACATCTTCACTTGAAGACTTAGAAAAACGCTATTCCAACGGAACATACACGGTGGTGTTGACAGCTTATAACGACAAAGGAGAATCTAGCACGTATGAAGAAACATTTGTAATTGACGGTTGTGTTGATGAAGAAACACAAAACATCAATCCTGCAAATGGTGACTTAGATTGGACATTCTTAAATGAAGATGCTGCTTTTGATGCGTTTGGTGATATTGGCGGCGCTATTGTAGCAAATCCTGTATTAGACAATGTAAACAATAGCTGTTTTGTATTTAAGTACGACAAAACGGTAGGTTGTCAAACATGGTCTGGAGTTGGAGTTGAATTGGCAACTTCACTAGACTTTTCAACCATTACAAACAAAACGTTCAAAATGAAAGTATTGGCGGAAAACCAAATTACAGATGTAACGCTAAGACTTGAATTTATGCCGTTTCCAAATGTAAATCCTTTCCAAGAACGAATTGCAAGCATCACGCAAGTAGGTGAGTGGCAAGAACTCAGTTTTGACTTTACAGACGTCAATTCTGGAACATTTAAAAGTATGATTATCTACTTTGAACGAAATGCACCTTGTGATGGCGATGTCTATTATTTTGACGACATCACACAAGAATAAAAATTAAAAACAAAAATGGCTATTTCTCAAAAATAGCAAACGAACCAAATACTAAAAAAAGTAAAACTAAGCCCAAGATATCTAATCAACTATGTCTCAAATAGAAACCGTACACATTAACGACGAGCGTTTTTTTAAGATTTCCAACAGCGATACCATTCGACCATTTTTTATGAGTATTGTGAGCGATTCCAATCATTGGATGTTCATCTCTAGCAATGGCGGATTGACCGCAGGACGAAAAAACTCCGAATATTCGTTGTTTCCGTATTATACGGACGATAAAATCACTGAATCAACTGAAATTACAGGAAGCAAATCCATCTTTCAAGTTGAAAAAAATGGCAAAACTCACTATTGGGAACCATTCTCAGAACGATTTGACGGAATGTATAAAGTCACGCGAAACTTATATAAAAACACTTATGGTAATAAAATATTGTTCGAAGAAATCAATCACGATTTGGCATTGACTTTCCGCTATCAGTGGAATTCTAGTGATGAGTTCGGATTTGTAAAAAAATCAGAAATCATGAACAATGCTGACGAAAGTGTGACTGTAAACGTGTTGGACGGAATTCAAAACGTATTGCCGTACGGTGTTGGTGCAGACATCCAAAATGCAAGTAGTAACTTGGTAGATGCCTACAAACGTACAGAATTAGAAGAAAACTCGGGATTGGGTATTTTCGCTTTAAGCGCGATTATTGTAGACAAAGCAGAACCAAGTGAAGCCTTAAAAGCCAATGTAGTTTGGTCATTAGGAGTGAAAAACCCAACGTATTTGCTATCGTCATTACAACTAAAAGCATTCCGAAAGCAACAGCCAATACAGCAAGAAACAGACGTAAAAGCTGAAAAAGGTGCGTATTTTATCAATACCAAAATTGATTTAAAAGCTACGGAAAGCAGCAAATGGATGACGATTGCCAATGTAAATCAAGATCACGACGATATTGCTACGTTGGTGCATCGCATTACCAACGAATCTGACTTAGCGGAAAAAATTCAAGCGTCTATTGATGCTGGCACGGAAAAACTATTAGCACTCAATGCCGCTTCGGATGCCATGCAGCTTACGGCAGATAAATTTAGAGATACACGTCATTTCTCCAACACATTGTTCAACATTATGCGTGGAGGAATTTTTGACAATAATTACCAAATAGAAAAGTGGAATTTCAAAAACTATCTAGCAAAAGCTAACAAAAAAGTTGCTAGAAAAACAGAAGAAATCATTGCAGAATTGCCAGAAGAGTTCTCTTTAGCAGACATTCAAAAAATAGCATACGAAAGTGATGACAAAAACTTCAGACGTTTGTGTTTGGAATACATGCCGTTGAAATTCAGTCGTCGTCACGGAGATCCAAGTCGTCCTTGGAATAAATTCTCTATCAACACACGAAGTGAAGAAGATGGCTCTAAAATTCTCGATTACGAAGGAAACTGGCGTGATATTTTCCAAAACTGGGAAGCGTTGGCACATTCGTATCCAGAATTCATCGAAAGTATGATACACAAATTCCTAAACGCTACGACGTTTGATGGATACAATCCGTATCGTGTGACAAAAGACGGATTCGATTGGGAAGTCGCCGAACCAGACGATCCGTGGTCGTACATTGGGTATTGGGGCGATCACCAAATCATCTACTTACAAAAGTTTTTGGAAATCATTGAAAGTCACAAACCCGGTAAATTGGAAAGTTTCTTTGAAAAAGATTTGTTCGTGTACGCAAATGTGCCGTATACAATAAAGAAATATGCCGATTTGTTGAAAAATCCAAAAGATACCATTGAATTCGATGAAGAATTAGATCATAAAATTCGTCAACATCGTGAGGATTTGGGCGCAGATGGTGCGTTGCTTCGTGATGAAAACAGATTCATTGTCAAAGTAAACTTTATCGAAAAAATTCTAGCAACAACGCTGGCTAAAATCTCCAACTTCATTCCTGAAGGCGGAATTTGGATGAACACTCAACGTCCAGAGTGGAACGATGCCAACAATGCATTGGTTGGAAACGGAGTATCGATGGTGACATTATACTACTTACGTCGTTTCTTAAAATTCTTTGAAACTATTTTTGAAGGTGCAAACACAGAAACAGTTGAAATTTCGAAGGAATTGGTAGCATTTTTCCAAAAAGTGAGCAAAACGCTTTCGGACAATCAATATGTGCTTGCTGGGAAAATAAACGATAAAGACCGAAAAACAGTTTTAGACGGTTTGGGAATTGCAGGTAGCGAATACCGTGAGCAAATCTACAATAATGCGTTTTCAGGTAGAAAAGAAACGGTTTCCATTCAAGATATCAAGTCATTTGTAACCGTAAGTTTGGCGTATTTAGAGCATTCTATCGAAGCCAACAAACGAAATGACAATTTATACCATGCATACAATTTAATGACCGTAGAAAATGATAGCGAAATCTCTATTTCGTATCTCAATGAAATGTTAGAAGGACAAGTAGCGGTATTAAGTTCAGGATATATTTCGTCAAAAGAAGCCTTAGCGGTGTTGGATGGATTGAAAAATAGCAAACTTTTCCGACCAGATCAGTACAGTTATTTGCTTTACCCAAATAAAGAGCTTAAAGGTTTTATGGAGCGAAATACCATTCCGCAAGAAGCAATTAACGAATCCACACTATTCACAAAACTGATTTCGGACGGAAACAAAGCAATCGTTTCAAAAGATATCAACGGTGAATATCACTTTAACGGAAACTTTAAAAACGCAGGCGATTTAGAAGCAGCGTTGAACAAATTAAAAAATACACCATACAGTGATTTGGTTGAATCGGAAAGCAAACATGCATTAGCAACGTTTGAAGAAGTATTCAATCACAAAGCCTTTACAGGTCGTTCAGGAACCTTTTATGGCTATGAAGGCTTAGGTTCAATCTACTGGCACATGGTGTCAAAACTGCAATTAGCGGTATTGGAATGCTGTTTAAAAGCCATTCGCGCCGGAGAAAATGATGAAACTGTCGGTAGACTTTTAGAACATTATTACGAAATCAACGAAGGAATTGGAGTGCACAAATCACCATCATTATACGGTGCTTTTCCAACCGATCCGTATTCACATACGCCAGCAGGGAAAGGCGCACAACAACCAGGAATGACAGGACAAGTAAAAGAAGACATTCTAAGTCGTTTTGGTGAATTGGGTGTTTTTGTAGATGACGGAAAACTCTATTTTGATCCGTGCATGTTGCGTCAAGATGAATTTTTGACGAAAGACAGCACTTTTGAGTACATCAACATTGCTTCTGAAGCTAAAAAACTTACCGTAGCCAAAGGCTCCATCTGTTTTACGTATTGTCAAGTACCAATTGTGTACACGATTGCCAATAACAATGCTTTGGAGGTAAAACTATCTGACGGAAGTGTAAAAACGTTTGAGAGTCTAAGTTTGGATGCGGAAACCAGTCAAAAAGTATTTGACCGTTCAGGCGATGTAGTACAAATCAATGTGCATATCCAAAAAAATCATTTAAAGTAAAAACAGCAATCATGAGAACGTTAAAGCACATATCTAAATTACTAATGGTAACGCTATTAATGGTGTCTTGTGAAAACGGACAAAAAAAGAAAGCTTCGTCAGAACAACTAACACAAAAAGCAGTGACAGCGAAAGATATACTAGGAAATAAAGACTATGTAGCCATTTCTTACGGTGGATATCGTGCTAAAACACGCGATATACAACCTACCATAGCAGAATTGAAAGACGATATGAAGATTCTCCATGCGATGGGCATCCGAGTT
The DNA here is from genome assembly GCA_006383075.2 of Kordia sp. TARA_039_SRF. Taxonomy (GTDB): domain Bacteria; phylum Bacteroidota; class Bacteroidia; order Flavobacteriales; family Flavobacteriaceae; genus Kordia. The sequence goes on along the minus strand of SMNH02000011.1, from coordinate 145,923 downwards.
TTGCGTACATACAATGTACAACTACCACACGCAGCTAACCTTTTAAAAGCAATCAGGGAACTGAAAAACGAAGACAACAATTTTGAGATGTATGTCATGTTGGGTGCGTGGATTGATTGTAAATATGCCTGGACAGGGCAGACTCCCGACCACAATCAGGAAAGTGAGCAAAACGAGGGCGAAATCGAAAGAGCTGTCGCATTGGCGAATCAATATCCCGATATTATTAAAATCATAGCGGTTGGCAACGAAGCTATGGTGAAATGGGCAACAAGTTACTATGTACAACCTGATGTCATTTTAAAATGGGTGAATCATCTGCAACAGCTTAAAAAAGATGGAAAACTAGACAAAGACTTGTGGATTACAAGTTCTGACAACTTTGCGTCTTGGGGCGGTGGTGATAGTTTGTATCACGTAGAAGACTTAAACAAGCTTATCAAAGCAGTCGATTACATTTCCATGCACACCTATCCGATGCACGATACACATTACAATCCTGTATTTTGGGGAACTGTAGACGATGGAAAACGTTCTAGCTTGGAAAAAATCGATTATGCTATGCAAAAGGCAAAAGAATACGCCATTTCGCAGTATGACAGTGTGTACAACTATATGAAAAGTCTAGGTGTTGATAAGCCAATTCATATTGGGGAAACAGGTTGGGCATCGTATTCCAACGGACATTACGGCGATACAGGAAGCAAAGCAACCGACGAATACAAAGAAGCATTGTATTATCACAGCATCCGCGATTGGACAGAAAAGAACAACATCTCTTGTTTCTACTTTGAAGCTTTTGATGAAATATGGAAAGATGCGCGAAATCCTGGTGGTTCTGAAAATCACTTCGGATTATTTACCATTGATGGAAAAGCAAAATATGCACTTTGGGATTTGGTAGACAAAGGTGTTTTTAAAGGACTCACGCGTAATGGAAATCCTATTGTAAAAACTTATAAAGGCAGTAAAGACTCACTTTTAGTAGAAGTGCAATTGCCACCAGTAAAAGCAAAACTAGTCGTAGACCATTAATCATGAAACAACTAAAAACATATAGCTTTTTAATGCTACTCATTATGATTACAGCTTGTAACGAAAAAGAAGAAAAAACGTTAAAACAGCTTGAAGCAGCTGTGTTTGAAACTTCCGAAAGCGGAAACAAACTAACAAAACGCGAAACATTCAATACACCAAAAGATACTACTGTAAAAATAAGTACGGTAACACTGAATCCTGAAAAGGAATACCAGACTATCACAGGATTTGGCGGTGCATTTACAGAATCTTCTGCGTATTTATTAAACAAACTAAGTAAAGAAAACCGAGAAAAAATTATAAAAGCATACTTTGATAAAGACCATGCCAATTACTCACTCACGCGAACACACATGAATTCGTGCGATTTCTCGCTGTCAAATTATTCATATACGCCTGTGGCAGATGATGTGAACCTAGAGCATTTCTCTATCGAAGAAGACCGTGATGATTTAATTCCGATGATAAAAGATGCTATGGCAGCTTCGCAAGATGGTTTTAAAATCTTTGCATCACCTTGGACAGCAGCGCCTTGGATGAAAGACAACAATCATTGGGTTGGCGGAAAACTACTCAAAAAATACTATGATACGTGGGCACTATTTTTCTCAAAATATGCAGACGCTTACAAAGCAGAAGGGATTGATATTTGGGGATTTACAGTTGAAAACGAACCACACGGAAACGGTAACAACTGGGAAAGCATGCACTTTACACCCGAAGAAATGACCGATTTCGTTCAAAATCACTTAGGTCCAAAACTAGAAAAAGACGGAAAAGGTGATTTAATCATTTTAGGATACGATCAAAACCGCGCGGGACTCAAAGAATGGGTGGATGTAATGTACAAAGATGAGGCTTCCTCAAAATACTATGATGGAACTGCAATTCACTGGTATGAAAGCACCTATAAAATCTTTGCGGAAGACTTGCAATATGCGCACAACAAAGCGCCAAATAAATATCTGATAGAAACCGAAGGTTGCATTGATGCAGAAGTTCCTGTATGGAAAGATGATGCTTGGTATTGGAAAAAAGAAGCAACCGATTGGGGCTGGGATTGGGCTAAAGAAGAAGAAAAATACTTGCACCCAAAATATGCGCCTGTCAATCGGTATGCGCGTGACATCATTGGCTGCCTCAACAATTGGGTAGATGGTTGGGTAGACTGGAATATGGTATTGGACAAACAAGGAGGGCCAAACTGGTTTAAAAACTGGTGTATTGCGCCAATCATTGTCGACCCAGAAACCGATGAAGTCTATATGACGCCATTGTATTATGTCATGGTTCATTTCAGCAAATACATTCGTCCTGGCGCAAAAACCATAGATGCACAACATACAGACAAAGAATTAATGGTCACTGCCGCAAAAAATCCTGATGGAAACATAGCAGTAGTCATATTCAACGAGGGAAAAACGGAGAAGCATTTTTCACTTCACCTAGGTGAAACGTCTAAAAATATCTCTATCAATCCTCAAGCCATTCAAACCATTGTTATAACCAACTAAAATTACTTTTTCATTATGCCAAATGTAAAAACAGTTTCACGAAATAGAGTTCCTTTAGGTCAAAAGGCAGCCTTTGGAGCAGGTCACTTAATCAATAACTTGATTCCTGGAATTTTAGGAGTTTTTGTAGTAATTCTAAAATCTGCAGATGGTTTTGGAATGAATACTATTTTAGCAGGACTTATTGTAGGGATACCACGTTTATTTGATGCTATTACAGATCCTGTAATGGGATATATCTCTGATAATACAAGTTCAAAATATGGAAGAAGAAGACCATATATTTTTATTGGAGCCCTATTGTCAGGAGCTATTTTTGCAATTCTATGGCAAGTTCATGGTGATGCTTCTGAAATTTACAACTTTTGGTATTTACTAATTTTTTCAATCTTATTAATATTTGGTAATACTATATTTTCAACGCCATTGATTGCTTTAGGATATGAAATGACATCAGATTATAAAGAACGAACACGATTGATGGGGTTTGCCAATATCATAGGACAAGTAGCTTGGATGCTTGTACCATTTTTATATGTACTTATTCCAAATACAGACTTTTTTGAAACTCAGCCAGAAGGTGTTCGTATTATCGCTTTAATTTCGGGTATTGTCATTATTTTATTAGGAATATTACCAGCATTGTTCTGTAGAGGAATTGATGCAAGTAAAATGGAAGGAAGAGAAGAAATTACACCAAAAGCACTATTAAAAAGTATGGGTAAAATCTTCAAAGGAATAAAACTAGTATTAAAAAATAAGCCTTTTGTAAAACTTTGTTTAGCAACATTCTTAGTATTCAACGGATTCCAAATTGTAGCTGAATTTGGAGTATTCATTATTAATTTCTACATGTTTGATGGTGATTGGACAGCATCCAAATGGTGGGTAGCTTTATTCCCAGCAGTTACAGCCGCTTATACAGCTTTTATAGCCATTCCTATTATCAATGCGATGGCTAATAAATATGGAAAACGAAAAGCTTTCATCATTGCTACTGCAATTTCAGTTGTGGGCTATTTATTGAAGTGGTGGGGATTCGACCCTACAAATCCTTACATGATTTTCTTACCAATTCCACTCATGGCGTTTGGTATGGGATGTTTATTCACATTAATGATGTCTATGACAGCTGATGTTTGTGATTTGGATGAATTGGAAAACGGAATGCCGCGTAAAGAAGGAACGTTTGGAGCTATTTATTGGTGGATGATTAAAGTTGGACAAGGGATTGCATTGGTCTTTTCAGGAATTATTTTAAGCTTACTTGGATACGACCCAACCGCATCTACACAAACAGCAGAAGCCCTAGTAGGAATGCGTATTACAGATATTGCATTACCTGCAGCAACAGCATTATTGGCAATTTGGGTAATGTGGGATTACAGTCTTACAGAAAAAAGAGCTATGGAAATTAAAGAAGAACTCGTAGAACGAAGAGGAGAACTATAAAAAAACCTATTATAAATCAGAATAAAACTATAAAATGTCATACAGAGACGAAGATTATCACTTATACGGAGGAATTAATTTCACCGAACATTCCGGAATAGATTTTAGTAAATATTCTTTGGAAGACCTAAAAAAACTATGGAGAGCAACGCTTAAAAAAGGGATGCATGGTATTTGCTTTAGTATGTATGAAGACGGGCAAGAACCAGGCGACATCATCAGTGAAGCACAAGTAGAACGACGCATCAAAATTTTAAAACCGTATTCAAAATGGGTACGTTCGTTTTCTTGTATTGAAGGAAATGAACACATTCCGCGATATGCAAAAAAGCACGGCATGAAAACTCTTGTAGGTGCATGGCTTGGTGATGATAAAGAAGATAATGAAAAAGAAATTGAAGCCTTAATCGGACTTGCCAAAGAAGGCGTTGTTGATATCGCAGCAGTTGGAAATGAAGTACTCTATCGAAATGATTTAACCCTAGAAGAATTACTAGACTACATGCGAAGAGTAAAAGAAGCTTTACCTGAAGGAATTCCAGTAGGCTATGTAGATGCATACTATGAATTTTCTGTGCATCCTGAATTGGTTGAAATGAGCGATGTCATCCTAGCCAATTGTTATCCGTATTGGGAAGGCTGTCATATCGATGGCTCACTCGCACACATGCAACAAATGTATGGACAAGCATCACACGCGGCAAATGGAAAAAAAGTCATCATTACGGAAACGGGTTGGCCAAGTGAAGGCGGAAGTTTGCGTGGCGCAGAATCTTCAGAAATCAACGCGATGAAATATTTCATAAATACGCAGGTTTGGGCTGAAAAAGATACTATTGAAACTTTCTATTTCTCTTCATTTGATGAATCTTGGAAAACAGGAAACGAAGGCGATGTTGGCGCGTATTGGGGATTATGGGACAAACATGAAAAACTAAAATTCTAAACAAAAAATATGTCTCTACGTAAAGAAAAATTCTTTTCACTAGCCGCTTTAGAATTCGAAGGATATTCCTATGAAGAACTAAAAACACTATGGCGTAAAACACTCCAAGCAGGAATGCATGGCATGTGTTTCAGTCCGTATGTAGAAGGGCAAGAGCCAGGAGATACACTCTCTGAGCAACAAATAAGACGTCGCTTAGAAATTATAAAACCTTACACCAATTGGGTACGTTCATTTTCTTGCACAGAAGGCAATGAATTAATTCCTGAAATCGCAAAGGAAATGGGCATGAAAACCTTAGTTGGTGCTTGGTTGGGAGACAATCCTGAAATGAACGAAGCTGAAATTGAAGGACTAATCAATCTTGCAAAAAAAGATTGTGTAGACATTGCAGGCGTTGGAAATGAAGTCATGTATCGAGGCGATTTAACAGAAGAAGAACTGTTACAATTCATTTATGATACTAAAAAAGACCTCAACGGAATTCCCGTGGGTTACGTAGATGCGTATTATGAATTCATAGAACGCCCAGAAATAACGGAAGCTTGTGATGTTATCCTAGCCAATTGTTATCCGTTTTGGGAAGGTTGCGATCAAGATTATTCATTGCTGTATGTAAAAGATATGTACAATCGAGCATTGCGCGCAGCAAATGGAAAAAAGGTCATCATTACAGAAACTGGATGGCCCAACAATGGAACAAGCTTAGAAGGCGCGTATCCATCAAACACAAATGCAATTAAATATTTTATAAATACTCAAAGATGGGCTCAAGAAGAAGACATTGAAATCTTTTACTTTTCCTCTTTTGACGAATCGTGGAAAGTAGGAAGTGAAGGTGATGTTGGCGCATATTGGGGACTTTGGGACAAACATGAACAATTCAAATTTTAAATAAACTATTATGAAGAAAATTACATTTTTGTGTATGCTATTGATGACCTCATTAGCGTTTGCACAACCAACAACAAATCCTTCTGCACCAACAAACGATGCTGTAGATGTGATTTCTGTGTATGGTGATACCTACACAAATATTGCAACGAACTATGACCCAAACTGGGGACAGTCGGGTCACATGCAAGTTAATCCAAATTATGATCCAGGAACAGGACAGTTTTTATTAGCATATCCTAACTTTAACTATCAAGGGACAGAAGTAACAACTACCGATGCTTCACAAATGGAGTTCTTACATATTGATATTTGGACATCTGCTAGCCCAGGAGCTACAGATATTCAAGTAAGTCCAATCAATAATGGTTCAGGTGTTGGAGAAACATTAGTTTCAATTGCATATACATCTGGAACATGGACAAGTGTTGATATTCCAAAATCTGCTTTTACAGGAATGACATGGGATAGCGTTTTTCAAATGAAATTTGCGGCTAATGGGCCAGGAAGTACTGTACCTGTCGATATTTACTTAGATAACGTATATTTTTGGAAAAACCCAACAGCAGCAGGTTCAGATGCTACGCTAAGTGACTTACAAATAGACGGAGCAACAGTTTCAGGATTTGGATCAGGAGTTTATAATTACACAGTTGGTCTAGCACCAGGAACAACAACGGCACCTCAAATTACAAGTGTAACAACAACAGATCCTGCAGCGACTACAAACATTACACAAGCGCCTGGAGTACCTGGAGATGCAACAGTAGTTGTGACTTCTCAAAATGGAATGGTTATGGAAACATATACAGTATCTTTTGAAATCAGTGGACCAGCAACAGCAGCACCACAGCCACCAAACAGACCAGCAGCAGATGTAGTTTCTATTTACAGTGATGCATATCCTAACATAGCCGTAAATACGTACGATGCAGGTTGGTGTGGCTCAGCAATCACAGAAGTACAAATAGATGGCAATAATACATTCAAAAAGAATTCTGGTATTCCTTGTCAAGGAATCGATTTTTCTACAAACCGACAAAACCTAACTGACTTTACCTATTTACACTTTGATTTCTATACAGACGATGTGGATTTAACAGGTGATGTATTTAATGTGAAATTAGTTGATTTTGCTGGCGGTGGAGGAGAGGCTTCTGCTTTAGAAGTAAACATCAATACAGGAACAACACCAGCAATTGTAGCAGGAACTTGGGTTTCAGTTGATATTGACATTACTTCTTTAGGAGGTGTTGTAGCAGGAAGTCTTACAAGAAGTGATATTGCTCAGATAGGAATCACAACAGCTAATTTGACAAATGTTTGGTATGATAACATTTACCTTCATAAAAATACGGTGTTGAGTACAGAAGAATTCAATTCTTCATCATTCAAAACGTATCCAAACCCTACAAATGATGCGTGGAACGTTGTGACAGATGATACGGTAATCAACACGATTGCGGTGTATGACATTGCTGGAAGACAAGTATTGACAATGGAGCCAAAAACAACACGTGCTACCATTGATGGAACTAACTTACAAGGAGGAATCTATTTTGCTAGAATCAGTACTGATAAAGGAACTAGCAGTGTAAAACTCGTTAAAAACTAATTCATACATAGTATAAAACAAAGTGAGTTTGCTGTATTAGCAAACTCACTTTTATATAAAAAATAAAGTAATATATTTGATACTATATAATTCTTTTAACTTAAAACCCTATAAAGTATGAAGAAACTTTACTTTTTTATTGCATTATTGTTAATTAGTTACGCAAGTGTAGCACAAAACGACGTTACTTTTAGTGTAGACATGAGTAGCTATGGAGGTTCATTTACAACGGTATATGTAAGTGGAGAATTGAATGGTTGGAGTGGAGATGCCAATCCGATGACCGATATGGGCGGCGGAATGTGGTCAGCTACCATCAATCTTCCTGCTGGTGAATACCAATACAAATTTACCCTTGATAACTGGACAGACCAAGAAAACTTTACTACAGGCGATGCTTGTACAGTTACTGATGGCGGATTCGTAAACCGAATTGTAGAAGTAAACGGCGCCATGACATTAGATACGCCAACGTTTAGTGTTTGCTACGATGACGGAAATCCAGGACCGCACGACACTACGTTCAACGTAGATATGAGTGGTTACGGAGGTTCATTTACCACAGTGTACATCAGTGGTCAATTCAATGGTTGGGATGGGTTGTCTAATCCATTGACAGATATGGGTGGCGGAATGTGGTCTGTTACTTTGCCACTTCCAGAAGCATATACAGAATTTAAGTTTCAAGTGGATAACTGGACAGATCAAGAGAATTTCGTAGATGGAGATGCTGGCACAGTAACCAACGGCGGATTCACAAATCGATATATCAATGTTACAGGACAACAGTCTAGAAACTATGTTTGGGCAACGGAAGGAAGTACATTAAGCACGGAAGAATTTACGCCAGCTTCGTTCAAAACCTATCCAAATCCAACAAACAGTTCGTGGAATATTGTCACAGATAACGTAATCATCAATACCATCGAAGTCTTTGATATTTCGGGAAGACAAGTGTTAACTTCTTCTCCAAAAACATCACAAACGGTTATTGATGGAACAGGATTGCAAAACGGAATTTATTTTGCTAAAATTAGTACTGACAATGGTACAAGTAGTGTGAAATTAGTAAAAAATTAATCATACAAAAACATAAAAAGTGTGTTTATGAAAATAGACACACTTTTTTTAAATACATAAGTCGCAAGATTATAACACAGTTCGAATCAAATACAAACAACCTATGAAAAACGTAGTTTCTTTAAAATCACTAGCAAAAGAATTGAATATCTCAGTTTCTACGGTGTCAAAATCTTTAAACGATAGTGAGGAAATTAGCGAACAAACCAAAGAACGTGTAAAAAATCTTGCCAAACTTCGAGGTTATTCTCCAAATCCTATTGCAGTGCGATTGCAAAAGCAAAAGACCATGCAAATAGGAGTCATTGTACCCAATATTGAAAATCCTTTCTTCGCTTCCGTATTAAAAGGAATTGACGAATTGGTAAGTTCATCCAAATACAATATTATTACGTTTTTTAGCAACGAAAGTCTGGAAAAAGAAAAAGAATGTTTAGACTTTTTCTCCAAAGGAAATGTAGACGGAATACTCATCTGTATCGCTGAAGAAACCAACAAAAAGAAAACGTTTGACCATATTATCAGCATCAAGCAAAAAGGGATTCCGCTCGTATTATTTGATCGTATTCCAATGCAACCACTCGGATTTGACGCAGTACAAGTCAACGACTACGAAAGTATTGTCAGTGCTTACAAATATTTAGAAGGAAACAATTGTAAAAATATCGCTTTTGTATCGTCCATTCCAACACTAATTGTCGGAAGATCCAGAGAAGAAGGATATGTATCACAAACCAACAATCCAACAGTCATTGCGTTTGAAGATTTGCAAGAGTTAAAGCATACGCTAGAAGAAACTCTTAAACAAGAACATATAGACGGTCTTATCGCGGCAGACATCAATGCAACACTGTTGTGCAACGCCTTACTTCAAAAACAAGGAATTACGCCAGGAAAAGAAGTATCCTTAATTGGCTATGTAAATGCTGTTCAAAACGATCTCAGCTATCCAAAAATATCTTACATCGACCAACATCCACAAGAAATAGGCAAACAAACTGCCAAAATATTATTACAACGACTAGAATCGAAACAAGAAGAAATTCCTGTGAGTGATATTGTTCTGAATACAACGATTACTATTGGTGATACCAGTCGTTAAAAACGCTTACAACAATATTTTACAAGACTTCCATTGTAATCATTTGGTTAATTTGTGATGAAATCTGCTGACAAATAACATTTTATACAGCGATTATTGTACTTTTGCCAAAAGTAGCATAATGAACAAAATATTTACCCTTCTCTTTTTACTATTCGTTTCTCAATTTGCCATAAGTCAAGTTGTCATTAATGAAATTGACTGTGACACACCAGGAACTGATACAGGAGAATTTATAGAACTCAAATCTGATACTCCAAACTTCTTGCTAGATGGTTATGTATTGGTACTTTTTAATGGTTCCACTTCAGGAAATGACAGTAGTTATTTTGCATTAGATTTGGACGGACAAACCACAGATGTCAATGGTTTATTATTGATTGGAAGCAACACGGTTTCGCCTGTTCCACAACTTCTCATTGGTAGCAATGTCATTCAAAATGGTGCAGATGCTGTGGCAATTTATCAAGCAAATGGATTCGATTTTCCGCAAGGCACACAAGCTACAACTACAAATCTCATTGACGCAATTGTATACGATACGGGAGAAGCTGACGATGTAGGATTGCTAAGTTTATTAGGTTTGACTGAACAAATCAGCGAAGGCGGAAACAACAATACAAACTCTATTCAACGTAACGAAACGGACGGAACATACTTTACAGCAACACCAACTCCGCGACAACTCAATGACGGAAGTGGAATTGTTCTTAACGGAATTGCCATCAACGTAGCTAACGACCAATACAACGAAGGCGATACGTTTACGATAGAATTTACTACGGAAATGCCAGTTTCGTCTAACTTGGACATTACCTTCACGCTTGACAATGGTACTTTTGATACTACTGACTTTACGGGATCAACAACGGTAACCATTCCAACTGGACAAAATTCCATCACAACAAATATCACAATTGTAGATGATACCTTGGACGAAGGCGATGAAGAACTCATTATAGATTTAGTCGACAATTTTTCAGTTGAATACATCATTTTAAATGACGAAGTTTTAATTCGTGCCGTTGATGATGACTTTACAGTGGCGCCTTTCGGAACGCCTTTAAATCCTACGTTTGGCGTTGTAGCAAGTACTGCACCAAGCGGTTATTATGATACAATGGATGGTTTAGCAGACATGAATTTAAGAGACGCCATGCAAACCATTATCGCTGATCCTGCGGTGGTAAGAGCACAAACCTATGCAGATGTATATGACATTCTGCGCGAAGCAGATCAAAATCCAGCAAATAGCAATCAAGTTTGGCTAGTATATACAGAGCAGGGAAGAGCCAAGCTCGATGTACAATCGGGTTCTAATAATACAGGAACTTGGAACAGAGAACATACGTTTCCACGTTCACTTGCTGGCTATAACAGCATTGAAGCGGATGATGTTGCTGATGGAAGAGATGTTTTTTGGGTAACTAGAGCCGATTCATTGCGACATGGAAACTCAGACGGACATGCGTTGCGCGCGGCGGATGGACCAGAAAATAGTTCGAGAGGAAATCAGCATTATGGACAATACACAGGACCCACAGGAACAGCAGGAAGCTTTCGTGGTGATGTAGCACGAAGTATCTTTTTCTTGGCAGTTCGTTACAATGGATTGTCTGTAGAAAATGGTTTTCCATCAACTACAGGACAAATTGGGGATTTGGTAACACTGTTAGACTGGCATCGAAACGATCCACCAGATGATTTTGAAATGAATCGTAACAATGTAGTGTATACATGGCAATTCAATAGAAATCCGTTTATCGATCATCCTGAATTGGTAGAGCATCTTTGGGGAAATCAAATCGGAGTAGCGTGGCAACAACCATTGTCTACAGAAGAATTTACGGCAGAAACCATCAAACTATATCCAAATCCTGCAAAAAATCACATTACAATCGCAGGAATTGAACAAGAAGCTTCTATCGAAATTTTTTCGGTTGACGGACGAAAATTGCAAACCAATCAATTCTCGGGAACGACACAAATTCCGCTAAACTTGCAAAGTGGCGTGTATTTGGCTAAAATTATTTCGGACGGAAAAATGATTACCAAAAAAATTATAATTCGCTAATGCGAGTCTCAGACTCGCAGTAAACAATCTGTATAAAATCTAAATTTATTTCTATTTTTTAAAATTAAATTTCATATTTGTGTTAAATAAAACCTTACAAAACAACAGTATGAAAAAAGTATTATTAGTAGGATTTTTAGTCCTTGCGTCCGTAATGAGCGTAAATGCACAACAAAAATTTGAGTACAAAGTCATCACAAGTGTAGAATCTATTGTACCTAATGGCTTGGGAAGATCACGATTGATTTCCGCTTCAGAAGATAGAGATTACACGAAATTCACTTCAAATCGCTCCGGCGAAAATGACTCTCGAAATAAATCGAAACGAAAAGATATTCGCGTCAAAAATTTTGAAGAAACTAAACTGCTAAATTTTTACAATCTTGGAGGAATTCGTTTTCAAAACATAGCTGCCAACGATGCACTTATTACATCAAAAATTAATACGATGGTTGAAGAAGGCTGGGATTTGGCTTTTGTAGTGAGTGGCGTAGAAAGTGATGCGGGAAGTAAAGATGGAAAAGGAATTTACATCACACGATATATTTTTAAGCGTTTGAAAGTAGAAACTACTAAAGAATAACTGGAGTTTTAAAAGTTAATGCGAGTCTCAGACTTAGCATTAGCTTTTTATTCCATACGCTAAATCGCCTGCATCGCCCAATCCGGGCACAATATACCCACGCGAGTTCAATTGCTCGTCTACAGCAGCAATCCATAAATGTGTCTGTTGTGGAAAGTTATTTTTTACGAAATCAACACCTTCGGTAGAACCTAAAACGGAAATGATATGTAGCTGTTTCGGCGTGCCTTTTTCTAACAATACATCATATACACTTTTCATGGTTCTTCCTGTGGCTAACATCGGATCTACGAGCAACAAGGTTTTTCCTTCCAATGAAGGTGATGCCATATAATTCACCACAATTTCAAAATCATCACCGTCGTCAATATGGTCGCGATAGGCAGCAACAAAGGCGTTTTCTGCATGATCAAAATAATTTAAAATTCCTTGGTGTAATGGCAAACCTGCTCGAAGAATGGAGCAAATTACAATATCTTTTTTGGGTACTAACATTTCCTTCGTTCCTAAAGGAGTTGTTACAGTTTCTGTGGTATTTTCAAGCGTTTTACTGCATTCATAACTTAAAATTTCACCAACTCGCTCAATATTTCTTCGGAAGCGCATGGAATCTTTCTGAATAGAAATATCGCGAAGTTCGCTAATAAATTGATTGAGTAAGGAAGATTGTGAAGTGAAATTGTGAATGGTCATAACGCAACTATTTAGTGCGCCAAAGATAGTATTTTCTTTATTTATTGTGTGGATTGTATTTTGAAAGAACTTCCACACTTATATGATAACTTTCTGTTAACGGTATTCAAGAATAGAATCTGGTACTTTTTAGTATATTCGCCCAAAACAAAAAAGCATGTTACAAGGAGTTTTATTTGATATGGATGGCGTCATTGTGGATACAGAACCGTTGCATCACAAAGCATTTTATCAAATGTTTGATGAAGTCGGCATTGAAGTGTCGCCTGCATTGTATGAATCATTTACAGGACAATCGACTATTAATATCTGTAAACATTTAAGCGATTATTTTGATGTAAAAAAAGCTCCTGAAATTTTAATGCGCATCAAACAAAATAACTTTAAACAGTTATTCGCCAACGATTCCAGCTTGCAACTTATTGATGGCGTGTTAGATATTATCAAAGAATATCATGAAAACGAGCTTAAATTAGTACTTGCTTCTTCAGCTTCTATGATGACGATTGACAATGTATTTGAGCGGTTTAATTTGAATCAGTATTTTATTGCCAAATTTAGTGGTGCCGATTTGCAACAATCCAAGCCACATCCTGAAATCTTTGAAAAAGCAGCGCAGGCAACAGGATATGAACGTGCTAATTGTATGGTGATAGAAGATTCTACCAACGGAATCAAAGCGGCAAATGCTGCGGGAATCTTTTGTGTGGGTTATGACAGCAAGCATTCTAAAAATCAGGATTATAGTATTGCCAATATGGTAATTTCAGATTTTCAAGAAATTCAACACGATAAAATTCAGGAAATCTTCAAGCAACGTTTTTAATTGAGCATCAAACTTAAAATTTTAACCAAACTTTACTTCACTAAAATTTGTTAGCAGTACAAATTGCCGTAATTTTGCATTTCTTTTTAAAATAAAATTGTGATTAAGGATATATTGATAACGATGATGTGGAGCATTTCGCCGCTAGGAGAAGCCAAGGTTGGTATTCCTATCGGATTGCAATCTGAAGTAAATCCATATATCATTTTCGCAGCTGCTTTTGTAGCTAATGTATTGGTATTTCCTGTGATGATTTTCTTCCTAGATCATGTCAATCGCTACTTTTTGCGTTGGCGTTCGTATAAAAAAGGAGCTATTTTCGTGGCGCGTAGAGCTAAAAAAGGAGCCAAAGACAAAATTCAGAAATATGGTTTTTGGGGATTGATGATTTTCGTAATGATTCCCATTCCTGGAACTGGCGTATATGCGGGTACCATTGCTACCTATTTGTTCAATATTGAGCGAAAACAAGCTTTCGCTGCCAACACAATCGGTATCTTTTTCTCTTCGGTGATTGTTTGGGTTACGTTTATGTTTTTTAAGTAATCACTACAAAAACAAACTCGTAATACTCAATACAACTAATGCGAGCAGACCAATAACAAAAATGACAATCATTTTGTTTGTAGCTTTTTCTTTTTCTTGTTGTGTTGCTTTTGAAAATGCTTGATAACTTTTCTCATAGCGCTTTTTTGATCCGAAAAGTAGCATAACAATCACATAAATAATCGCCACAATTGGAATGGCTACAACTTTACTCATGGCTTTTCCCATACTTCTACCAAACATACGACGCAATGGTTTGAACGCATCATCCAAAATATCTTCATTTATAAAATGTAAAACCATCACAAGTAAAAAAAGATAAATGATAACAACAGCAGTCAGTAGGAGATTTCCATAAAATCGTCCTTTATTGACGTCGTATCCTTTCTTTTTTAATTCTGCGTATTGTCCGCCGTAGAGTGCGTCTATGATATTCATGGTGGTAAAGTTTGTGTGAAAATAAAAATAAAACTACAAATTCACAATACTTTCAAAAGTCTTCCAAACAATTAATTGTATCTTTTTTTAAAATTTTTGTCACATTGCAATCTGCGGCACGTCTTTAAGAATGTATAGCAATTACCAAAACCAAAAAAGCGAACCAAAACAGTATGTCTCAAACTGAGCTCATCGAACAGTGTAAACAAAATAACAGAAAAGCACAACTGCGTCTGTACAGGCAGTATTGTGAAGGAATGTTTGTGGTTGCCTCTCGATTTTTGAAACATACGCCCGATGCAGAAGATGCCATGCAAGAAGCATTCATCAATGCATTTCAAAAAATTGATCAATACAACGCTGAAGTAAGTTTTGGAGCTTGGTTAAAAAAGATTGTCATTAATAAAAGTTTAGACAAATTACGCGCTAAACAACAATATTATTTGAGCATTGACGAAGCACAACTAGAAGTTGTCGCCGATGAAGATAATTGGCAAACGAGCGATGAAACCACGTTGGAAGAAGTGAAAATTGAAATTGAAAAACTGCCTGATAAATATAGAGTCGTCGTGATTTTATTTTTGTTAGAAGGATACGATCATCAAGAAATTTCAGAAATATTAAACATTTCCACAACGGCTTCACGCACGCAATTATTACGAGGAAAAAAGAAGTTACAACAAGCATTACAAAAGAGAAATCATGGCACAGGATATTAAAGATTTGTTGAAAAAAGAACCATTACACATTCAAAAAGGACTGTCAGACGGACATGAAGCTCGTTTTTTAGAACGTTTGGACGCTGCATTGCCAACAGAAGAGAAAGTGGAGAAGAAGCGCTCATTTTCATTCTATACAATTGCGGCAGCGGTTATTGTTCTGATAAGTTTGAGTGTTTTAGTGTATCAACAACTTTCTAATGCGCCTTTTGATTCGAATACAGAAGTAACAACTACTGATGATACTACAAAAAATGCCAAACCTTCTTTGAAAAGCTTGGGCGATATTTCTCCCGATTTAAAAAAGATAGAAGATTATTATGTGGCAAGTATCAATTACGAATTGACGCAAGTAGAAGTATCTGAAATCGGGAAGCAATTGTTTGATAGTTACATGCAAAAACTCGCGCAACTCAACGAAGAACACAAAGTATTGCAACAAGAGTTAACGGATATTGGACCGAATGAGCAGACCATCAACGCGATGATTGACAATCTACAATTTAGACTGAAATTGTTATACCAATTAAAGGAAAAATTAAACGAACTTAAAAAATCAGAAAACGATGCATAATGCAAAACTAACAGCAAGTTTATTGATGACACTATTTATCATCAGTCTTGGCTATTCACAATCAAAAACACGAACAAAGAAAGAAGTTTTTACGGTAAACAAAGATGTGACACTTGAAATTAACACGTCTCATGCCGATGTAGAATTTGATACCTGGAATAAAAATAAAATAGAAATCACCGCCACAATTGAAGTAGAAGATGCTACGGATGCTGAAGTTGATGAATATTTTAAAAACTGGAATTTTAAAGCAATTGGAAACAGTGAAAAAGTAACCGTAACTTCTAAAGGTGGCTACAGTTTGTTTGGAGATACGAATCAATTTGTATTGGCAGATCCTATTGTGATAGAAAAAGAATTTCCTGTCATTGTAGAAATGCCTGAAATTGCAACGTTTCCAGAAGCGGCTCAAATTATTGAAGTTCCTGATTTACCAGAAACTATCATCGAATCCATGGAAGGTATCAAGTTTGACTACGAAGCTTTTGCCAAAGATGGTGATGCGTATTTGAAAAAATGGAAAGAGCAATGGAAATCGGGCTTTGACGAGAAAAAGTTCAAAGAAAGCATGGAGCAGTGGCAGGAAAAATTTGAAGAACAGCAAGAGAAACGCGAGAAGGTTTTGGAAGAATTTTACAAAAAGCACGCTGGTAAGCAGAAAGAATTAGCGGAAAAGAAAGAACAAATACTGCAAAAATTAGAAAAAGCAAAAGCGTTGAAATTACGTGGAAAAGCAATGTTGAAACATACTGGCAAGGACAATGTTTTTATCATGTCTCCTAATGGAAAACATTTGAAAGTAAAGAAGAAGATTAAAATTAAAATGCCTAAAAAAGCAAAACTAAAACTCAATGTGCGTCATGGAGAAGTTACGATTGCTTCGGTAGGAGAAAATATGGATGCAAAGCTGTCTCACGCAGCTTTGTACGCCAATGTTATTGAAGGTGCAAATACGACGATAGAAACGTCGTATGCACCGATTCATGTCACCAAATGGAATGATGGCGCTTTAAAGGTGAATTTTGTTGAAAATGTAGATTTACAGTCAGTTGCGAAGATTAATTTAATGTCGAATTCGTCCAAAGTTAGTGTTGGAACGCTAGGCGAGAAGGGAATTATCAGTGGAACTTTTGGCAACTTATTGATTCACAATGTTGGTGAAAATTTTCAAACCTTAGATATTATTTTAGAAAACACCGATGCGCGAATTCAATTGCCAGCTACAGCGTTTAAATTGTATTATATTGGTTCCAACTCTAGTATTTCGTATCCGGAAACGGTACAAGGCACAAAGAACAAAACCCAGTTCAACACGATTGTTCGCGGCTATCAAAAAAACAGCAATTCAGGAAGCGAAATCAACATCAATGCAAAGTTTAGCGATGTTACCTTACACAAAAAATCGTAAGTAAAGTTTATGAGTTTAGGTGTTTAAAAGTTTATCTAACACCCAAAACCCAAAATCAAGGTAAATAAATCTTATTTTTAATGGCGTAAATTACCAAGCCGATTCTATTCTTCACATCTAGTTTTTCAAACAACGCATCACGGTAGCCGTCAATAGTTTTTGGACTCAAACACATTTGATCGGCAATTTCTTTATAGGTCATTTCCGTACAGACCAGTTTCATAAATTCAATTTCGTTGTCTTTCAGGCGCAAGCCAGAACCTTTCTTTCCATTCAACGAACCAATTAAAATATTTGTAACGTGCTTGGAATGATAAAAACCGTTAGTTATCACTTCATTCAGCGCCATTTCTAGGACACTTTTTTCTACGTCTTTCATCAAATATCCTTTAGCACCAGCGCGCAACATTTGAATAATGGTACGTTCGTCTTCTTCAATCGAAAGACCAATCACGTCAATGTTTGGGTAATGTTCGGACAGCCAACTTGTAGTTTCAATACCGTTCATCATAGGCATATTGATGTCCATCAACACAATATCGGGCTCTTTGGTTCTTTTTTGTTCTAAATGTGTGATAAGTTCTTTTCCATTTTTACATAAATAGCTTACTTTAAAACGGTCAAACGAATCCACCAAACCGCCAATGGCTTGTGATAATAATACGTGATCTTCTACAATGACAACTGAATACGTTTTCAAAATGGTGTTAATTTTATGGCTGCTATGAGCTTTTGGTTTATTAATTTTATTTTTAGTTGATGAGTTTATCTAACTCATAGAAAGCTAATCCCTAGAACTAAAGATAATGAATAATCGTTAGTTGTGTTCCTTTTTCCAATTCGGACTCAAGTTCAATTTCTGCTCCAATCAACTTCCCTCTACTTTTCATGTTTTGCAATCCGATACCTTTATTGGGCGCTTCAATTGATTTATCGAAGCCTTTTCCATTATCGGTTGCTGTAATCGTCAGTTTTGTGTCCATATACCTAAGCGTAACGTCTAATTTAGAGGCTTTTGCATGTTTGATGGTATTTGAAAAGAACTCTTGTAAGATACGAAACAGAATGATTTCTGCTTTATCATCAATCAATTTTTCTTCGCCTGCTACCGTCAGTGTTGCTTCGATAAAGTTCAATCGGTTAAAACGTGCAACTTCCAAACTCAATGCTTCAGGCAGCATGATATTTTTCAACGCATCTGGATTGATCAGTTTTGACAACGCTCGCAATTCGGTCAAACTTTTGGAAATAGTTTCGCTTACGCCAGAAACATCCTCGTTACTTCCTGATAATTGATGGAGTTGTATTTTAGCAAGCGTTAACAACTGTCCGATATTATCATGCAATTCCCAACTAATATTGCGCAGGGTTTGCTCTCGAATCTCAATTTGTGTTTCGGCAATAGCATTTTCAAACTCGCGTTGGGCTTGTTGTTTTTCGGTCAAGAGGTTATTCTTTCGCTTGATGAATACCAAGAAAAGAGCTATGATAGCAATAACCATCAATATAAAAACTAAAGTAATTATTATTGCTGAGATGTCTCCTGTTTCTGTATTTTGTAACTGCATGTAAATCCTACTATGAAGCAGATGTTTAGAATTAGTATTAAAACTTGTAATAATGTATTCATTAAAGTAAAGTTTTCAGAATACAGTTTAAGAGTAATTACCCAAGGTATTACTCCGATGTTAAATAATACCACACCAACACTTATCCAAAATAATAAATCCCGAGTTACATTGAGAACTTTTTCAGAATTTAATATTTCTATAAAATAAAATGTAACTGTAATAATTAGAAAACATGATGCCATAATAAATGGATAAGTAACTAAATCCATTTTATAATTTTCAAAAAATAATCCATTTATAATAAATGCTATTATATAAATTAAAGCAAATGAAGCTACAATTTTCTTGTATCTATTCGTTTTTAAAAAGTTCCAATAAATAGAGAATAAAAAAGTGAAGCTGATTAGTAAATATATGTTGTAGATTATTAAATTATAGACTTCTAAAACATCGGACGAATATTTACCAACAGCTTCATTTATTGCTATATACCATAAATAAATCAAAAAATATTTGAGATATGAATTTTTATATTTGTAGTAATAAACACTAGCAATAATGGCAGTAATTATTTCAACATATAAAATTAAATTATAAAGTATATTGTCTTGCATTTAAAATGGATTAATATCTTTTATCCTCTTGGAGGTGGTGGCGATAAATGACCTAAATTGAATGACAAACTTGTCCCATCATCCCCATTTTTAGCATCACCTGATTTTTGAACCATCGTTTCTCTAGTTTCATCTTTATTGCCTAAATTACTGTTTGCCATAAAAGCACGTTCTTCAGGATTGTATTGATCAATTAATAAACGTCCAATAATCTTATATTTTCCAACAAGTGGATCACTAGTTCTTTTTGGTTTAATATAAAACGGTAAGTTCTTCATATTGGAATGTTTCTCACTCAGTTTGGTATCAATCGTTGGTGTAAAGAAAACAGTTTGCTGATTTGGATATTGACCATTATTGGCATCATGAGCTCCAAAATACACACGAACTCCAGAAATTGGCGGATTGCTTGGGTTTTTATTTTGTACAGCTTCCAAATATTGCAAGTATTGTTTAATTCTATCATATTCAAACCATACAAATTGTGTGTCAAGAAAATCATCTCCCATAGCATTGTTAATAGCGGTATAATGTTCGCCAACATACGTTTCGTGTAATGCAATAGCTTGATTGGTTGAAATGATTCCTGCGGGAGCTTCTGTAGTTGATGTTGGTGGGCATTCAGGACAATTGGTTGGTTTTTCACAGAAATATTCTTTACAAATAAAGAATCCAATCGCAGCTCCTAACAATAAAGGAACAATTGCAAGTGCAGTTTTTTTCATAAGGTTGTAGTTTTAGTCTTTTTTAATTTGTTAAAATTAGCTAAACTTTTGAGAAAAAAAATGCTAAATAATAAAATTGGGTGTTTTTCCCTTTTAATTAAAAGTGATTAAAAGGAGTTTTGTAAGAAAAAGATTCTAATTATTTACAATAAAAATGATAGAAGTATTTATGGGAAGAATTAATTAGATAGGTTTGGAGGAATGTTAACTAATTATTCTTTGGAGGAGGCGATAAATGTCCCATATTGAAAGCTAAACTTTCGTCAGTATCACCATTAGAATTTGAATTTTTGGGGATGAAATCATTTTGTAAATACTCTTTTAAAAGTTTTCCTTTACAATTGATAATACTAGCATGCTGAGTATTTCCCGTTAGGAAAACCGTTTGTGCATTGGATTTCAACTCCAATTCAGGATTGGCGTCATACACACCGAAAAAGACCGAAATACCCGTAATTGCAAGTTTATGCTTGTTGGATTGTTGCCGTACATACGTCAAATACTGCTTTATTTCCTCTAAAGAGTACCAAACCGCTTTGGTGTAATATTCCTTTGTAACCTTTATCTTATACGGTTCTATATACTGACTTTGATATTGATTAAACAATGTTGCAGCTTCATTAAACGAAATAAATCCGTCAGTAGAAAGCACTAAATTTTGGTCATTTGCAGAATGATTTTTTAGTGAAATATAATCCTCAATATGCTTAAAAGTCACAAATTCATCATTTTCAATTGTAAAGGATTCTTGATAATCTAATGTAACGTTTCGGGTGGAAGGCATCAAAAATACAGTTCGTTTTCCATGTTGTGTAGCACCAAAAACAAAGCTCACACCTGTGATTGGGAGATTTTTGGTAACCGCAATAGCTTCTATGTGTTCAACATACTTTTGTAAAACAATAATATCAAAATGAATTGCTTTTTCATCTAAAGAAATCGTTGTTTTTCCAATTTGTGTCAATCTGGTTTGCTGATCTTTTGTAAAGAGCGTAGCAGCTTTTGAATTTGAAATAATTTTTTCGGGAATTTCCAGCAACGAAGATAGCTGTTCTTCCGTGTCGTGGTCATGTACGTTACAACTTGGAAAAAATGCAATACACATCAATCCCAAAGAAAGCAATGACATCATTTTTTTCTTCATGGTATTTAGTTTACGATATTAATTTATTGAATTAAGATTCTGCTTGACAGCAAGAATTCAATCTACAATTTGAGCTCGTCTTGGTAAAACGTCCCAAAGTAGTTTTCATTAATAGTCGCGACATGAAATGTAATTACAGCACCAAAAGTAGTAAAAATGCGACATCGTTTTCGTGAAGTTGTGTGAATGTCCGTTTTTGATGTATAACTGTCATATTTCTTAATAGAATGTTAAAAACCGACAATAGAATGATGTCGGTTTTATCTTTTTAAAATTATAAAAATATTAATCTTCACACGGTCCCCATTCACCATTTTTATCATAACAATAATGTGGAGGCGGAGGTGAAAGTTGCCCCATGTTAAAAGTTAAACTTTCATCAGTACTATCATAATTTTTAGATAATAAATCTTCTTTTGATAAATGTTGTAGCGGTTTCCCTTCAGTATTCACAATAGTTTGTTGTGTTGTGCTTGCAGATAAAAACAGCGTTTGTGCGTTGGACTTTAATTCCAAACTAGAATCGTTATCATATACACCAAAAAATACATCTACGCCTGTAATCGCTAAGTTATATTGTGAAGATTTTTTCTTTAAATATGAAAAATACTCTTTAAATTCTTCCAACGAGTACCAAACCGCTTTGGTGTAATAGTCTTTTGTAACTTTCTTAGCAAAAGGCTGAATGTATTGAGATTGATAGTTATTAAACTGCGTAACCGCCTCGTTAAATGATACATATCCATTTGGAGAAAGTATCAAGTTTTCGTCATTTTGTGACTGAATTTGTGGTTGTAAGGATGGATCTACATGCTTAAACGTTAAAAACTGTCCATTTTCAATGGTAAACGATTCTTGGTAATCCAAATCAGCATTTCGAGTGGCTGGCATTAGAAAAACAGTCCGTTGTCCTTTTTCATCAGCACCAAATACAAAACTAGCGCCTGTAATAGGAATATTTTTAGAAGTTGCTAATATTTCTAAACGATTAATGTAGTTCTCTAAAGTAGTCAAGTCAAAATGAATGACTTTGTCTTCGAAGCGCGTGTTTGCTTTGCCTATTTGTGATAAACGTGTTCTTTGATCATTGTTAAATAAGGTTGCTGCTTGCGCATTGGAAATAATTTTTGCAGGAGTTGCAATCGCACTGTCTAATTGTTCTTCTGCAGCTTGATTGTTCGTTTCACAACTTAGGAAAAATGTAGCACATACAATTCCTAAAGAAGCGAATGTGAGCATTCTTTTCTTCATGAGTTTTTAAAATTTGATTTGTTAAACTAAAAAAACGCGTTTTTTGTATGTAATTACCATCTAAATGTAAGAATAATAAAATAAAAATAGTAAGATTAATTTATAAGCGTAGCAATTTTTGTATAAGCGTATACAATTGAAATTATTGTAAACTATAAAACCGATGACTTTTTTCATCGGTTTTATAATTATTTAAGTGAAATACTGAAGTAATTTTTACAAAGAAGAAAAGTAAATAAAAAACAATTCAACATTCAAAATACAACATTCAGCATTCAATTAATGCGCATTCTTCTTTAATAAGTCTGGAAATTTCTTTTGGAAACGCTTCAATCTCGGAATGGAAACATTTCTGATATACGGATTGTTTGGATTTCTGACTTCGTAATCTTGATGATAGTCTTCTGCATCATAAAAAGCAGTGTATTGGGTAACTTCCGTAGTAATATCGCCGCTAAATACTTTATCTTTTTTGAGTTGTGCAATATAATCGTCTACAATTTTCTTTTCCTTCGCGTTTTTGTAAAAAATTGCCGAACGGTATTGTCTACCAGCATCAGGACCTTGTCGATTTAAGGTAGTTGGATCGTGCGAACCAAAAAATACTTTCACCAAAGTTTCATACGAAACTACTTTTGAGTCATAATATACTTTTACAGCTTCCGCATGATCAGTGCGTCCTGCACTTACCATTTGATAATTTGCAGTTGCTGCTTTTCCACCTGCATAACCCGAAACGACTTCTTTAACGCCTTTTACACTTTCAAAAATCGCTTCTACACACCAAAAACAACCACTGGCAAAGTAGGCAGTTTCATATTTTTCTAATTGTGCTGGTGTAAATGTTTCTTTGTGAATATTTTTCTGTGCGGTATTCGAATTGCAACTCAATGTAAAAAACAAAATTGCGATTAACGGTACATAAATAGATTTCATAGCAATAAAATTAATTTTTAGTTGAGTCGGAAGCAATTTCAAAACTTACAAATCAACTTCGCGACTTCTTCTTTTTCTTTTTACAAAGATACAAATTGGATGTTAGACTTTTTTCTAGACGAAGTTAGATGTGTTAGAATGTTAGACTATCTAGAACATTACATTTGTTAGTAAAGTCTTATTTAGACTTTTTGGATAGGCTGAGTCGACTCGAAACCAAAACAAAACGATTGCTCTTCCGAAGAAAAACAATCGTTTCATAAGCAATTAACTAACTGGTTTTTTGATTGATGTAGAATTTAGTCTTTAGTAGTTAATTTTTTCGTCACGAAAAAGCCTGAAAATAGTGCAATTCCGCCCACAAAGAAAATAGTTCCTGGATATGCTACTTCTTCTGGCAAACCTGCAGAGTTGTGTAGCAAATACCCAATAAAAATTCCAAGTCCGATGCCCATAGCAAGCACGGCAAAGTTTAATACGATAACTTTCCACGTTGGTGTTAATGATTTTTTCGAACTAAAGAAAATAGAAGCTTCCGCACCTTTTTCAATAAGTGCTAAACGTTCTTTATTTCTTGAAGAAATGTACAAATAATACATTCCGAAAATAACACCGAAAATAGCTGGTATAACAATTACTTCTGATCCCATAATGATTGTTTTTTAAGAGTTTAGTTTTTGTATTTGCCCATTATGACGAACTGTTTATGAATTCGGTTACAAAAAAGTTGATTTTTTTTTTGAAGTTTATGAGTGTATATGTTTAAAAGTTTACTTCATCAAAGAGCAAAGCGAACAAAGCGAACAAAGCGAACAAATCGACAAACAGACAAATTGACTAATAGACAAAAAAAAGAGCAAAGCGAAAAAACAGACAAACAACAAAACACGAAAAACAAAAAACAAAAAAAATCTGTAACCAAATCCTAAAACCAATCGTCTTAACACTGATGACACCAAACACTGACCAACATTATATAGCGCAAATTCGCTCAGGAAACGCAAATGCGTACGCTGTACTTGTAAGTAAATACAAGGACATGACGTTTACGTTAGCGTTGCGAATGGTTGGAAATAGGGAAGATGCGGAAGAAGTGGCGCAGGACACGTTTGTAAAAGCGTACAAGGCGTTGGACAGCTTTAAAGGAACTTCCAAATTTTCTACGTGGCTGTATCGTATTGTGTACAACACAAGTTTGGATTATATCAAAAAGCAAAAAAGAGTTGTACTGTCTGAACATATTGACGAAGTGAATGAAGCGGATATCGGAAGCATGCAAAACGCACTGACGTATATTGAAGAAAAAGAAAAAAAAGAAATGATAGAAAAAGCATTGTTGCAAGTACCCGAAGACGAACGTGTGTTGCTAACGCTGTGTTATTTTGAAGAACTATCACTTAAAGAAATCTCCGAAATCGTTAACATATCGTATGATAATGTGAAAATCAAACTGTATCGCAGTCGGAAAAAACTATTTCATATTTTAAAAAATGTTGTAGAACCTATATATTTGAATCATGGAAGCAGAAAATAAAAAGTTAGACCAATTTACGAAAGAAGTCATGCAAGATGCAGGATTACAAGCATCTTCTACAGACTTTTTAGCCAATGTCATGGCAGAAGTTTCCAAAGAAAAAGTGCCTGTAAAAGTATACAAACCGTTGATTTCTAAAGTCGGTTGGTTAACAATAGCAGCGTTATTTTTAATTTTTGCCTATGTATTGACAAATTTCTCTCTCGGATTCTCCATTTTTGGTGATTGGGATTTGTCAAGCTTATTGATGGAAAAATACCAGCTACAAGTCACCATTCCGTCAACGTATGCGTATGGTTGTTTCTTTTTCTTGATTTTTGTAGTGATTCAAATTAAAATCTTCCAAAAACAACTGGATAAACGACTAAATTGATAAAAACTACGCAGCAAGTTTTCTAGAAGAAACCCAGATTTTTTCCATAAATGAAAAATAAATCGTCGCGAAAAAGCTTGTGATAAAATACATTGCCATTAATATATTTCCAAAAGAAACGTACGCATTCAATCCGTACCAATCGCTTGTAGAAACAATCACAAAAAGCCCTAATAACAATTTAATACTTTCAAAAACAATGGTGTATTTGTAATGGTCGAGCAGACTTGTATAACTGTAAACCCCGACAAATACAATTATTCCATATAAAACCATCATGCCATAACCGTAGGATTCTAAAATCGTTCCAAAATTATAAAAGAGAAAAAGCATCAAGATGATTGTAAAAATCAATTGAAAAGCTGACCAAATCTGTAATGATGTTGATGTTTTGGTAGTATATTTTTCAACCGTGTACACATTTTCGATTATTTTCACGGGATATGTATCTCGTACATCTTTCGGTCGCCAACCAGTCGGCATAAACCAAATTCGAAATTTGTCGTAATAACTATTAGTACGCCACGCATCTTGAATCAATCGCCATAAATGTTGAAAATTGATCAAAATCGGATTCCAAGTCGCTGCAGGTTTTAATACGCCATACACAGGTGGAACATCGTCTAATTCTTCTTGAAATGTACCAAACATTCGATCCCACACACAAAATACAGCCGCCAAATTCTTATCAATATATTCTGGATTAATCGCATGATGCACGCGATGTTGCGATGGTGTCACAATGATATATTCTAAAACGCCCAATTTTCCTATATGTTTGGTATGGTACCAAAACTGCGCAAACAGATGAATTGGCGTCAAAATCGCAATGATTTTATACGGAATACCAATCAAAGCCGCTGGAATCAGCAACAACGGAAAATAGCCTAAAATATTCGAAATGGACTGTCGCAACGCACATGCTAAATTAAATTCTTCACTACTGTGATGAATCACATGTTGGTTCCAAAAGAAATTGATTTTATGACTCAATCGGTGATTCCAATAACTTGCAAAATCAATTGCCAAAAAGGCTAGGAGATAGGTGTACCACGTTTCAGGAACTGAAAAAAGCGCCAAATTTTCCAGCAAAAAAGGATACGAAATCAAAATCACCGCCAAACCGAGCGAATCCTTCACAATACTCGTTAATCCTGAACTAATACTAGAAATCGTATCATTCACGGTATGCGTCTGATTCTTTACAAAATATCCATACGCAATCTCCGCGATGACTAATATCGAAAAGAAAGGGATAGCATAAAGAAGGGCATTGGCGTAGGTTTCCATGAAGGGAACATTTTTCTTTTAAAATTACGTTTTTTTGTTAAATACTAAAAGAGTGATTTCTATAGTTATTTTTTAATAAGTTCTCCTGTTGTATTTTCAAATCGGTAGTCAATTTGTGAAAAGTAAATATTTCCATTTTTTAAATCGGTAATGAGTTTTGGTGCTGAAACGATTCCTTGTATAATGATAAAACCGTTAAAATCGATGATTTTATAATCAGATTCCCATTGAGAACTACTTTGTAAAGGTACGACTTTTACAAGATTTGTATCTTGATATGTGAGTTCATATTCCTTCTTCCCAGCTACAGATTCTATAAAAGTGACATTTACGAACTTGGTTTTAAATGTGTTCAATTTCACAGCATTTGCTTTTTGAGTTAATTTTACATAAGGCAAAACATAACCATTAAAATGTATTGTTAGTGAATCTTTTGAGTGTATTGTTAACTGTTCTTTGTCGTTTAGTGTGAAGGTATTTTCTTTTGTAGGTTTTAGTGTTAATGTGTCTGTATATACAAACACTTTTGTTTCACCAGTCTCCATATTCATACGATCTTTTGTAGAAAGTCTAATTAATTTATCAGGTTTCGAAGTATACAAAAAACTCTGAATTTTCGCGCGCTCCACAAAATTACCCAGTGAATCGTACACACCTTTTGTTCGCCATAATTTGTCTTCTTCTAAATTTTGGCTAAATCCAGAAAAACATACTAAAAATAGTGTAGTAAGTGCAATCAGGTTTTTCATTTTATTAAATTAGTTTTTTAGTGAGTTTATGATTTTTTTGTGTGATTAGTCAGGCTAATTAGTTTTTTGTCCAAGATACTATATTTGAGTAATTCAATCTTTATATCGTTCAATTTTTCAATCCAAAAACAAAAACTCCCAAGTTTCCTTGAGAGTTTTTAAAACTTTAAGCAAAGTACTGTAGCAAGTCTAAAGTACAAGTATGCAAGTCAGGCTGAGGCACTCGAAGCCTGTCGAAGCTATTCTTCTACAATTACCCACTGACCTTTGTTAATCAATGGTTCAGCTTGCTTAAACTTTAAAGTTTTGTTTTCGCCTGTCATGACGTTTTTGATGGTAACACGTTCGTTACGACCAATTTTTGGCTTCTCGCGAACAATCGTTTCCGTAATTTGCGGACGCTGTTGTGATTGCTGCATGGCAGCACGTTGCGCCGCTTCTTTTTCGTCGCTGTTTAAAACTTCTTCTTTAGAAGTCGTGTAATCGTCTTTTTTACGTTTTTGTTCACGTGCTTCACGAACACGATCTGGATTGTTGTCTGCCAATTCACCTTTAAACAAGAACGATAAAATTTCACGATTTACCTTATCAATAACTTGTTCGAATAGTTTAAATGCTTCAAACTTATAAATTAATAACGGATCTTTTTGTTCGTGAACTGCCAACTGAACCGATTGTTTCAATTCGTCCATCTTACGTAAGTGCGTTTTCCAAGCATCGTCAATAATAGCTAACGAAATATTCTTTTCAAAATCGTTTACCAATTGCTTTCCTTGCGATTCGTATGCTTCTTTTAAGTCACTGACAACGTTTAATTCTTTTACGCCATCCGTAAATTTTACAACAATACGCTCGTATTTATTTTCTGGGTTTTCATACACTTGCTTGATGACTGGATATACCATTTCGGCATTTAGCTCCATCTTCTCATGATAGTTTTTGAAAACAGCGGTGTATACTTTGCCAATAATTTGTTCTTCAGACATTTTTGAAAACTCATCTTCTGTAATAGGACTTGCTGGTAAAGCAAAATAACGAATCAATTCAAATTCAAAGTTTTTAAAGTCATTTGCCGTTTTGTTCGTTTGCACGATGATTTCGGTAGTGTCGTATACCATATTCGAAATATCTACCTTTAAACGCTCTCCGTGCAATGCGTGACGACGACGTTTGTAGACAACTTCACGTTGCGCATTCATCACATCATCATATTCTAACAAACGCTTACGAATTCCGAAGTTGTTTTCTTCTACTTTTTTCTGTGCACGCTCAATAGATTTGGTCATCATGGAATGCTGAATCACTTCACCTTCTTTCAAACCAAGTCGGTCCATCATTTTTGCTACTCTGTCAGAACCGAACAAACGCATCAAGTTATCTTCCAAAGACACATAAAACTGCGAGCTTCCAGGATCTCCTTGACGACCAGAACGACCACGTAACTGTCTATCTACACGACGTGAATCGTGACGTTCCGTACCAATGATTGCCAATCCGCCAGCTGCTTTTACTTCATCACTCAACTTAATATCCGTACCACGACCTGCCATGTTGGTAGCAATCGTTACCTGACCTGGACGACCAGCTTCTGCAACAATATCTGCTTCTCGTTGGTGCAATTTCGCGTTCAATACGTTGTGCGGAATTTTTCGGATAGAAAGCATTCTTCCTAACAATTCCGAGATTTCTACCGACGTTGTACCAATCAATACAGGTCTTCCTTGTTTTGATAATTCGGTAACTTCGTCAATAATTGCGTTGTATTTTTCGCGTTTTGTTTTGTAGATTAAATCTTCTTTGTCTTTTCGTGCAATTGGACGGTTGGTTGGAATTTCTACGACATCCAATTTGTAAATTTCCCAGAATTCGCCAGCCTCCGTAATCGCCGTACCTGTCATTCCTGAAAGTTTACGATACATTCTAAAGTAGTTCTGCAAAGTAATCGTTGCGAACGTTTGTGTCGCGTCTTCAATCTTTACATTTTCTTTGGCTTCAATCGCTTGGTGCAATCCGTCAGAATAACGACGTCCGTCCATAATACGACCCGTTTGTTCGTCTACGATTTTTACCTTGTTGTCCATCACCACATATTCTACATCTTTTTCAAAAAGCGTGTAGGCTTTCAACAACTGGTTCATGGTGTGAATACGCTCACTTTTCACTTGAAATTCGTTGAACAATTCTTCTTTCAGTTCAACTTCTTTTTCCTTATCGAGTTCTTGCGCTTCAATTTTGGCAATTTCGCCACCAATATCAGGCATGACAAAGAAATCTTTATCGTTGCTTCCCGCAGATAAATACTCAATTCCTTTGTCTGTTAAATCAATTTGATTGTTTTTTTCTTCAATCACGAATAGCAATTCTGCATCTACTTTGTGCATTTCGCGATTGTTGTCTTGCATGTAAAAGTTTTCTGTTTTTTGAAGCAATTGCTTGATTCCTTCTTGACTTAAAAACTTGATTAATGCTTTATTTTTTGGCAAACCTCTGTAGACTCTCAAAAGTAAAAATCCACCTTCTTTCGTTTCGCCGTCTTTGATAAGTTTTTTAGCTTCCGCTAGAACGCCTGTTAGGTATTGACGCTGCTTTTGTACCAAATCAGAAACTTTTGGCTTAAGCTCGTTAAATTCGTGTAAATCTCCTTTTGGAATCGGTCCAGAGATAATCAACGGCGTACGTGCATCATCGACCAATACAGAATCGACCTCATCGACAATGGCATAGTTGTGTGGACGTTGTACCAAATCGTTTGGCGAATGCGACATATTATCACGCAAGTAATCAAAACCAAATTCGTTATTCGTTCCATACGTAATGTCAGCCAAATACGCTTTACGACGCGCATCTGAATTCGGTTGATGGTAATCGATACAATCTACTGACAAACCATGAAACTGAAAAATAGGTGCCATCCATGCGCTATCACGTTTTGCCAAATAGTCGTTCACCGTTACCAAATGCACACCTTTTCCAGTAAGCGCATTTAAGTACACAGGAAGTGTTGCCACTAAAGTTTTTCCTTCTCCCGTTTGCATTTCGGCAATTTTCCCTTGGTGCATGGTAATACCACCAATTAACTGTACATCGTAGTGAATCATGTCCCACGTAACTTGCTTTCCAGCAGCATCCCAAGAGTTTTGCCAAATTGCTTTGTCGTCATCTAAGGTTACATAATCGTACGTTCCAGATAATTCTCTGTCGTACGGAGTTGCCGTAACGGTTAATTCTGTGTTGTGTGTAAAGCGTTTTGCAGTTTCTTTTACAACCGCAAATGCTTCTGGAAGGATTTCAGCTAAAACACCTTCAGAAATGGTATATTCTTCATCGCGTAGTGTATCAATTTCTTGATAGATATCTTCTTTACGCTCAATATCTGAGATGCTTTCTGCTTCTTTTTGTAAAGCAGTTATTTTGTCGTTTACTTCTTTGCACGCTTCTGTAATGCGCGACTTAAATTGTGTTGTTTTAGCTCTCAACTCATCAAGCGATAACTGTCCTAGTTGTTGCTCGTATTCTTTGATTTTATCAACAATTGGTTGGATGCCTTTAATGTCTTTTTTGGATTTATCTCCAACAAACATTTTCAACACTGAATTTAAAAAACTCATAGTGTATGTGGTTTTGTATTAAACCAAAAAAAAAGCCTCGATATGGAGACTTTTTTCCTTGGTTACATTTATTTTAGTATTCATCTTCGTTCCAGAGGTAATCTTCCTCTGTAGGGTAGTCTGGCCAAATTTCTTCAATAGATTCATAAGAATCTCCTTCATCTTCAATAGATTGTAAGTTTTCTACAACTTCTAACGGAGCTCCTGTTCTAATGGCATAATCGATCAACTCGTCTTTTGTAGCTGGCCAAGGCGCATCACTTAAATGCGATGCTAGTTCTAATGTCCAATACATATTTTTCGATATTAATTTTTTGCAAAAATAAATTTTTAAATGAAAAAGTCAAGTAAAAAAATCATTATTTACACATTATTTTTAAGAACGTATTTTAAAGGAAGCTTATTTCCTTAATTTTGAATGATTTACGAATTCTTTTTAGGAATCCATTTTATTTCGTTCGCTTGCAAATCATGCGACAACTTTCGTGCCAACACAAAAAGGTAGTCAGAAAGTCGGTTTAGGTACTTTAGCGTATATTCGTCAAACGGTTCTACTTCGTAAAGTGCTGTGGCTAAACGTTCTGCTCTGCGACACACACAACGCGCAATATGACAGAATGACACGGTTTGATGTCCGCCAGGCAAGACAAAATGAGTCATTGGTGGCAATTCGGCATTCATGGTGTCCATTTCTTTTTCTAATACAGCTACTTCTGCTTCTGAAATTTTAGGAATGTTTAAACGGTCTTTTCCGTTTTTTAAAGTTGCCTTTTCAGGATCGGTAGCGAGCACCGCTCCAACCGTAAAAAGCAAATCCTGAATTTCCATCAATACGTTTTGATAATGCGGATTGATATCCTGATCGCGCAATAAGCCAATATGTGAATTGAGTTCGTCAACCGTTCCGTAACTGTCAATACGAATATGATGTTTAGGAACGCGCGTGCCGCCAAATAGGGCAGTGGTTCCTTTATCGCCTGTTTTTGTGTAAATTTTCATGTTTCTTTTTCTTAACAATTTATCGGTTTCTCCTGTTACGCTGATACGCATACAAAAGAATAATTCCAACAATAACCGCAATGAGGATGATTCTAAGTCTCATGATCGTCGTCTTTTTTATTTTTTGGATGATTTTTTAACTTTTTCATCACTTTTTTATTAGACAAATACACAAAGAAAAAACCAATAGCGATTGCAACTGGTAATTTCCAATCAAGCATCTTTGTTCTTTTCTTTCTTATCCAAATAATCACTCATAAACCCACGATTTTTACGGTCGTTGAGACGTCTTTTGCTTTTTCTTGCGTTGATGAATAATAAAGGCGCTAATACGGCAACGATGATGATAAAAACGATTAATTCTGTACTCATATTAGTTTTGTTGTTTCATTAACATAGTCAAATGCATGCAGGTATACAAATGACGGTCGTTAGTTTTGGATTGTTCCCAATCTTTTTGATGCAATTTTTTGATATAGTTCAATTTTTTTTCAGCACTTATCGGAATCAAGTTTAGGAAAAATGCCCATTTGGAACTTCCTAAAATTGCTCTACGTTCAACAACCTTAAATTCTTTGTGAAAGCGCTGTACGGTTTTCTTTGTAAATGGCCATTCCCAATCTGCATCCGATTGAAAAGGTCGGTACAAACCGCGAATAATGCGCAATGGCAGACTTGTTTTTAGCGGATCATAAGAAATTAAGATGCCGTCATCGGCTAATTTTTCTTTGAGTTTGCCAAATAGTAAATCCAAACTTTCAAAGTGATGCAACACACCATACGCATAAATGATGTCAAAATCTGTTTCTGCAAATTCTGGCGATAAAAAATCGACTGCTTCCGCTTTGGCGTTTGGAATGTCTTTTAGACGCTCATTCAACTGTCCGATAGCTTTGTCGCTTAAATCGATTCCCAAATAGCTTTTGGCATTTTCAGCCAAATAGAGACTCAAGTGATTTCCTGCGTAGCAACCTAAATCCAATACTTTTTTATCGGACAAATCACCCAGCCAAGCTTTGTGTTTTTCATATACTTGCTCATTGATTTGCAGTTCTTTTCGGAAATCGGACAACAATTTATTTCGCATAAACGACCAAAGTCTCGTTGCGAAATTTTTCTTTTTCACATTGTAGAACTCTTTCTGCTTTTTATTGACTTCTAAGACTTCCTGTAAACGTGTATCACTCACTTTAATAGATTTTGGGCTTAAATATATAAATTACTACGAAATTACTTTATTTCTAATGAATAATTGTGCTTTTTTATGGAAAATGGAGTTTGTTTACAAACTCTAGTCAGCAACTTTGTTACTAGTTTCTTAATTATGAAATTCATTTTGAAATGATAGCAAATTCCTCTTTACATATGAATTTCTTTACTTTTATCAATTTAAAAATTAAAAAACCAGATGATTTTGCCTTTGCATAAGAATATTGTAGTTTTGAGCACAAACCAATTCTTGAAAGAGTTAGGTTACATTTCAAATAATAACAATCTTTACAATACCACAGAATAATAAATTTATCCCTCATCACCAAGTAATTTGATTGGACCTAAAAATCATATTAATTTAAAATTTCAACCAAAAAATGCACAAAAAACTACTCTTTACTTTAGTGTTATTTGTTTTTAATACAGTGTCAGGACAAATAAATTTTGAAGATAAAGTCAACCTATATGATTATGATTCCATAAGTGTAAACATAATTTATGATGATTTCGACAATGATAATGATTTAGATATTATAAAATATGGCGTCCCTAATTCAAGAAATGCTCTATTACAGAAGAATGAAAATGGTAATTTTAATGCTAGTCCGTCAACTTTGATAGCCACTGGAATTAATCCCATTACATCATTAGATTTAAATAATGACAACTATCCTGATTTAATAACGTATCAACAATTCGATACCATAGGAGTTTTGTATAATTTACAAGATGGTACTTTTAGTGCAGAAACAAGCGTTCAAAGTTTTAATGGTTCCTATTCAATTCACCCTGAAAAAGTTGATTATAATGGGGATGGTTTTACGGACTTGATTGCTATTAATAATAACAATGACGCATACGTTTTACTGAATAATCAAAATGGAGGACTGCTGCCAGCTGAGTTTTTAATTCCGGTAGGCACATTTAACTATATTCATAAAATTGAGGATTTTGATAATGATGGAGATTTAGATTTGTATATATGGGATTATAATAAGTTGAAAATTCACTTATACGATGATGATACTGGTAATTTCATTCAGCCTACTCCTTTACAGGCTACTTCTTCGCTAGAATCGTTTGGAGTTATTGATTTAGATGGGAATGGGTACAAAGACATATTATATTTAAAAAATGGCGCAGTATGGGCAAAGTATTTTGATTTTAATTTTGATCAATATGTGGTTGTGAATGATGTAATGGTTGTAGAT
Source organism: Kordia sp. TARA_039_SRF (assembly GCA_006383075.2). GTDB lineage: Bacteria > Bacteroidota > Bacteroidia > Flavobacteriales > Flavobacteriaceae > Kordia. The sequence continues at coordinate 111,204 of SMNH02000011.1, read as the reverse complement.
AATATTCCCTTAAATACTTATTACAACAATAATCATTCAATTCATATTAAAGATGAAGGGAATGGAGTTTTCGCCGTTTATGTTGCTTTATTAACTGTAGATGATCATCATAATATCTATAAATTTGAGATTCAAAATAATGTATTTAGTCCTGTTGAGACAGTTTTGGCAAATTTTGAAATAACTACTTTTAACTTAAATCAATTCAAATTTTTAGACCTCAATAATGATAATAATTTAGATTTCACTTACACTACAAACTCTAGTCAAAATATTATGATACTCATTAATAATGATATCGATAATCCTGTAGACAAAACTATTTGCGTTCAACAATTTATATTACCAAATGATTTCTCTGTTATAGATATGAATGGAGATGGTGTTGAAGATATTTGTGTAGGCACACAATTAGGGTTGGCTTATTTTGAAAAAACCTCGAATAATGAATTGAGTGAAATGCAAAATTTGATAGGTGTAATATCTAATCCTAATGCTGCTAGTGATATAACTCATTATGTCACTGACTTTAATAATGACAACATAGGTGACATTGTCGATTTTGCAGATTTTGCAGATTTTGTTAAAGTGTTTAAAAATTTAGGAGGCGATAATTTTGAATACATCCAATCGATTAACCTTCCTACTAATTTTGGAGCTAATGGTGTTTCTTTTGCGGACATTGATAGCGATGGTTTTAAAGACATCATCCTTTACAACTTATTTACTTCTACAGTAAGTAGTGGTTTTTATTGGATAAGAAATAATAATGGAATCGATTTTGGGACTATTCAACCTTTAGTAATCAATGGTGTCACTAATATTACACCAACTGCATTTGCTTTTGATGATTTTAATAATGATGGTCAGATTGACTTATTGATGCACAATTATTACTATGATAACAATCAGTGGATATCAGAAATGAATTTGCTAGAAAACACAAATGGGCAATTTTCAGGTAATAGCTTGGCAACATTTACGGGTGCTTACAGTAGAAGTCATGTGAAAATCAAGGATGTTGATCAAGATGGTGATTTAGATTTTTTTGTGTATAATATCAATACAAATCCAAATCGTCCATATTCATTTTTATTTTTCAAAAATGATGGTCAAAATAACTTTCAATCAATTATTATTGAAAATTTGAATATTGAAGATATAGAATTTTTTGATGGCGATGGCGACGGTATTAATGAGATATATGCATGGAATTATAATCGTATTACATACACAAACAATATTTTTTATTACAAAACAACAGATTTTTTAAATTTCTCTAAAATTCCGGTAGACTCTTATACAGCTTATTACGGCGCGTCTGATCCATATACCAGAGGGGATTTGCTTTTGTATGATTATAATAATGACGGTAAAGATGATTTGTTTATTGATAACTATTCTTCATTTTATGGATTAATATCTGTCTACAAAAATATTTCACAGACCTTAGGAATTGAAGAAGTTGAAAATGATAATAGTTTACATAAATTACAGGTGTATCCTAACCCTTTTGTTGCTTCTGTCAATTGGAATAGTGTGGATGGTGAAATATATAGCTTACAATTGCTTACGCAAACAGGTGAATTAATTTTCGAAAAAACAACTTCAGAAAACAACCTAGATATGTCTTCTTTTGATAGTGGATTTTACTTTTTAGTAATTAAAGAAAATACCAAGGGCTATAAAAATGTATATAAAATAATTAAAAATTAGTGTTAGAGTAGAATACTGTTATTTTTAGAAAGAGATTGTCATGAATTTTGGGTTGGAAACTCGAGCAGACTTTAAAACAAATAAGCTTATTCCAAAATATAAATTGACTTCTCAAAACCATTTTCTACAAAAAACTGCTGTATTTCAGCACTTTCCTCTTGTTTCAAAATAATGATGTCATAGGTTGCTAGTTTTTCTTTGATTTCAGAAATCGTCTTGTTGGTTGTTAATGCTGTAAATGTAATCGGTTCGTTATTGACTTCAATTGGTAAAAGTTCGTATTTTAGATGATATTGTGTAATATCTTCAATATTGTCATAACTGATAAACGCTGCTTTTAGGATGTTTTTTTGTGTAATTATAGATGCGAATTGTTTTTGGATATTCAATCTGTTTTCTACGGTAGTTTTTGGTGTAGAATTGATCAAATTTGGAAAAAAAGAGCGTGGCAATACGAGTAGAAAAAGCAGCAAAACTGTCAGAATGTAGTATGTGTGTTTTCTTTTAGAATTATAAATTAAAATACTTAAAAAGAAAAAGAACGCCAATAACAAACTTCCCATATAGCGATAATAACTTGCCAATTCACCAGCTTCTTTTCGCGTGATTTCGTAAAACACAAAGGCATAGATAAATAATAATAAAATGGCATAACCAATGATTGCTAACAAAATTGTACTTGCTAACATGGCAAAACTGTATTTTTTAGGAAAGTAGGAGAGCAGTTGTTTTCTATAATATAATGCGATACTTATCAAAAACAGTATCACGACAAGCGCACTAATTTTAATGTTTGAAGCATCTTTTAAAAACGACAAGTTGATTCCAGTGTATTTTTTAAGGTCTTTTTGCAGTGTTGCAGGTTTTAAAATGGCACTTCCGATTTCTTGTCCGCCAAAGAAAAACGCATCCACAAATGCATCGCGAATGGGGTAATAATGGTCTGGTGGATTTTGAATGTTTTCAAGCGTAATCTGCGTAGTTGTTTTGGAAATGGGTTGTGTGTTTTTGACAGCAATAAATGCTTTCCAACTTCCAAAAGTGAGCAATACCAACAATCCTGCAATGGCTAAAGGTTTTATTTTTTGTAAAAACTGTGCGCGAATATTGCTCGTCCAGAGATAATTTACACCAATAATTCCCAATCCAATGACGCTAAATAACATTCCAATTGGTTTTGTCAAGGTCAACGCCGCTAAGGGAATTGCGGCATATACTAATGCTTTTTGTTTATTCTCAATCAAAAAATAAAACGCCAATCCGACACCTAATAACATCGCAATGTAATTATCAGCATACAAAAAGTAAATCGGCGTACATAACACTTGATACGCTAAAAACAGTACGATACACGTCAAAATCAGGTTCAAATAGTGTTTTTTACGTTGGTAGCAAATCATCGGAATAAACGCTAGCGAAAACACTACATGTGCAGAAATACTAATACCTTCATGCAAACTTCCTGAAATGGTTTTGTTGAAATAGTACTGAATCAACGTCGTAATACGCGGATATTCTGGAAAGTCAGTAAAGTTTAAACCGTACATTTCGTTCGTTACGACCAATTCTTTCAGCGCGACTGCCCAAAAACTGAATTCATCCCACGCAGAAAAATAGGCGTTTCCGTACAGTAAAAAACTCAATCCGAACAATACTATAAAAATTCGCAATGGAAATTCAACGAGAATTTCTTTTCTGCCATTTCTGAAATAATCAAATAGATAATATCCAAAACTAGCCAAACCAAGAGAAAACAGTAGATACGTAACAATTTGCAAGATGCCAATCATCAAACCAAAAGTCAACAATATTCCTAATACACAAAAGGTCAGAATAGGCGAGAAGCTAGCATTAATTTTGAACTTTCGTTGCAAAAACAACATGCTTCCTAAAAGCGAAATTAAAAGTGTTATGGTTGTAAAAATCAATCCCAACATAGCTTACAAACGTACAATAAAATGTTCTTTTACTTGTTCTTTTCGGAAAAATACAAATCCCCAGAAAAACGTATCAATTGTAACAGTAACTTCAGGACGATTTTTAATGATTTCCCATGCTTCGGTCATTTCTTTGCTCCAGTGAATGTCGTCAAAGATAAAAACTGTGTCGTTGTGCGCGCTTTTGAGCAATTGTTCAAAATAGGATAGTGTTGCTGCTTTTTGATGATTTCCATCAACATAGACCAAATCGAACAATTCGTCAGCGAAAAGTGAAACCGATTTCTCAAACGGCGCAATGGTCATAGAAACATTGTCCATTTCGTATTTCCGCAACTGTTGTTCCGCGATTTTAGCTGTTTCAGGACAACCTTCAATCGTGTACACATCGGTAGCATTTTTCATGGCAATGGTACCAATGCCGAGCGAAGTTCCCAATTCTAAACATTTGTTACAATTCAAATAGGAAGTCAGGCGTGACAAGAGTTGCGCGCGTTTTTTGGTGATTCCTGCATTTTTAGCAATCGCAGAAATTTTTCGCTTGTTGGATGAAAATACTCTGCTTCCTGCGCCAAAATCGGTAACTTCAATTTCGGTGTGATTTTGTAATAATTCTTGACGATAGTTCTCAATGACTTTGTAATGTTCTCTTGGAGTGGTGTCGTAAAAACACTTCGTTACTAAGTCATACACAAACGGCGAATGAATTCCGTGCTGATTGGAAGATTTGAACAAGAATTTTAAGTATGCAAAAACTTGATACCACATATTTATTCCTCAATTTTTGAAGCCAATTCAAACCAGCGCTCCGTTTTTTCTTCTGATTCGTTGATGATTTTTTGCAATTCCAACGATTTCTCCTGAATTTCATCCTGTGACAATTCACCTGTCACAAACAAAGCTTCAATCGCTTCTTTTTCTTCTTCTAAACGTTGAATATCTTTCTCCAAGCGCTTGTATTCTTTTTGTTCGTTATAGCTGAGTTTATCGCTATCATCTTGTCGCCACGTTTTCTTTTCTTTCTTTTCAGTTGTTTCAGTTTCTGGTTCAAGACTATCGTCATACGCTCTGAAATCAGAATAATTTCCTGGGAAATCTTCAATAATACCGTTTCCACGAAAGACAAACAAATGGTCTACAATTTTGTCCATAAAGTAGCGGTCGTGCGAAACTACGAGCAAGCAACCCGGAAAATCGAGCAGAAAACTTTCCAACACATTGAGCGTTACAATATCCAAATCGTTCGTTGGCTCATCGAGAATTAAAAAATTCGGATTCTGAATCAAAACCGTACACAAATACAAGCGTTTCAATTCGCCACCAGACAATTTTTCTACAAAATCGTATTGTCGTTTTCGGTCAAATAAAAAGCGTTCTAGTAATTGTGCTGCCGAAATCATTCTGCCTTTTTTCAGTGGAATATATTCGCCGAATTCTTTAATCACATCAATCACTTTTTGACCTTCTTTCGGGTTGATACCGCTTTGTGTGTAATAGCCGAATTTGATGGTGTCACCGACAATAATTTTTCCCGCATCAGGCTTCAATCGTCCTGTAATTAAGTTGAGAAAAGTAGATTTTCCAGTACCATTTTTTCCAATGATTCCGATGCGTTCGCCTTTTTTAAAGACGTATTCAAACTTGTCGAGCAATACTTTTTCTTGAAACGATTTAGAAACATTGTGCAACTCCAAAATCTTACTTCCCATGCGTTCCATGTTGATTTCCAACTGTACTTCATGTTCTTTTCGGCGTTGATGTGCTTTTTCTTTAATCACATAAAAATCATCAATTCTCGATTTGGATTTCGTGGTTCGTGCTTTCGGTTGACGACGCATCCAATCGAGTTCCTTTTTGAATAAATTTTTAGCTTTTTCAACAGAGGCTTGTTCGGCTTGAATTCTAGCTTCTTTTTTGTCTAAATAATACGAATAACTGCCTTTGTAATTGTATAACTGACCATTTTCCAACTCTACAATTTCATTACACACGCGTTCTAAAAAATAGCGATCGTGCGTTACCATAAACAGCGTGATATTTTCTTTTTTAAAATAATCTTCCAACCATTCAATCATTTCCAAATCCAGATGATTCGTAGGCTCGTCTAAAATTAGCAAATCGGGTTTGTTAATGAGAATTGTTGCTAAAGCGAGTCGTTTTTTCTGTCCACCAGACAGATTTTTAACTTTTTGCGATAAATTTTCCAGCTTTAATTTGAATAGAATTTGCTTGTACTGCGTTTCAAAATCCCACGCATTGTGAACTTCCATTTTTTCAAACGCTTTTTGGTACGCTTCTGTGTCTGAAGGATTTAATAATGCACTTTCGTAATTGGCAATAATATCTAAAATTGGATTGTCGGAAGCAAAAATGGTTTCTTCCACGGTTAAATTCAAATCCAAGTCTTCATTTTGCGATAAAAACGCCATGTGAATTCCTTTTCGAGAGGTAATTTGTCCGCTATCCGCTTCTTCACGACCTGTAATGATGTTTAATAAAGACGTTTTTCCTGTACCATTTTTAGCGATAAATGCTACTTTTTGGTCTTTATTAATACCAAAAGAAATATCTTCAAACAAAACACGTTCACCATAAGATTTGGTAATATTTTCGACGGATAAATAATTCACGCTATAGATTTTTTTACAAATTAAAAATAAAAAGATCAGATAAATGGTATAGAATTTTATTATTACTGTGTAAAACTTATATTTGCTTGGTAAACAACAGCACCTATTAATGAATTTGAAAGCCCCAATATCAATTCTGAGCCTTTTTTTCCTGTTAGCTTCGTGTGTAACCAATAAAGAGCTAACGTATTTTGGAGAAAAAGAAGGTGATGAAGCGCTGATGAAGCAGTCTATAAAACTCAACGAAAAGCCATACCGAGTACAGGTGGGCGATTTGTTGTCTATCAATATAAAATCTTCAGATGCCAAATTGGTAACGATGTTTCAACCTGTAGCAACCGAAAGTGGTGGAAATGGCGGTCAGTCAGAGCAGTCGTTATATTACAACGGATTCACGGTAAGCAAACACGGAAATATTGAAATCCCGATTCTTGGGAAGCTGAATGTATTGGCTTTTACACTTGACGAAATTGAGGAAGCCATTCAAAAAAAATTACTTGAAGATTATTTCAACAAAAAAGAAGATGTATTTGTCGTAGTAAAATTAGCAGGTTTGCGTTTTACCGTAACAGGAGAAGTGGCAAACACAGGAATTTACACCTTATATCAAGATCGCGTCAACATCATAGAAGCGTTGGCAAGTGCGGGCGATATTACCACGGTTGGAAACAGAAAAGATGTATTAATCATTCGTCAATATCCGCAAGGACAAAAAATTCATCATATCGATTTAACAAGTATTGATGCGTTCAATTCGCCGTATTATTACATTCAGCCAAATGATATGGTGTATGTAAAACCGTTGAAACAAAAGTCGTTAGGAACAGGAACTACGTTGGTGCAATCAATAACGACTGTAGTAACTGTATTATCATTAGTAACGAGTGTGCTAGTATTGTCAAGAAATTTATAGGAATATGGAAGCGGAATTTGACGAATTAAAATCACAAAATTCTTTTGATATCAAAGCACTTGCATTTCGAGCGCTTAATTATTGGTATCTATTTGTGATTACGCTAGGAATCGCGTTCACTGTCACGTATTTCTATAACAAACAACTAGAACGTATTTACCGAATTGAAAGTTTAATTTCAATAAAAGAAGAGCAAAATCCGTTCTTCTCTTCAAGCATGAATTTAACCTTCAATTGGGGCGGCGCGAGTGACAAAGTAGAAACGATTAAAACCATCCTAAAATCGAGAGCGCATAACGAAAATGTGGTGCGCATGCTACAATCGTACATTCACTATAAAAAAGACGGGTATTATCGTTTAGAAGACATTCACACAGACGCGCCTTTTGTGGTGAGTTTGGATGAAAACATTCCGCAACTCTTCAATACACCGATTAAAATTGTATTTAGTGACGCGCAAAACTTTACCGCAAGTGTGGAGTTTATGGAAGATGAAATCTACAGAGGTATCAATTACAAACTCAATAAAGTGTCTAGCTTTTCACCGAAAAACCCAACGTTTTCGGGCGATTATGTGATGAATCAAGAAGTGGAAACACCGTATTTTAAATTTTCACTTACGCCACGCCGCGATACCAATATCAAAATTGGACAACCATATTATGTCTATTTAACGAGTTTGAATGATGAAATTTCGAAATATCGCTCAATTGGCGTGAATTTAAAAGTACAAGGTGCATCTATGTTGGTGTTGAGTCTTACGGGACCGAATCGTGCTATTTTGGCAGATTATCTCAATATGACGACTGAGATTTTAAAGCAAAAACAACTAGAAGAAAAAAATCAATTCGCTACGAATACCTTGCAATTTATTGATGAAATGATTTCTGGAGTGGAAGATTCGCTACGAAAAGATGAGCAAAAACTGAAAGAATACAAGCAAGACAACAAAGTTTTCAATCCGTCGCTAAAAGGTGAGGAAGTATTTTCAAAGCTCAATCAATACAGTATTGAAAAAAACGGTTACTTATTAAAATTGCAATATTACAAGTTGCTGGAAGATTACTTAAAAAACAGTACAGATTTCCGTTCGTTACCTGCGCCAGCATCTTCAGGAATTGACGATCCGAATATCGTGAACAATGTTTCTAAAATCGTAAGTCTCTCAATTCAACGTGCAAAATTGGGCGAAACAGTAAAAAATGACATCTTCTTTAAAGAAATTGACCAAGATATTGAAGCGACCAAACGCGTTTTGCTCGAAAATGTAAAAACGGCACGTGCTTCCACCAATATTGATATTGAAAACGTAGAAAGTCGTACCGCAAGAGCCAACGCGGAATTCAGAAAATTACCCGAAGAAGAACAGCAATTGTTCAATATTGAGCGTAGTTATAAGTTAAGTGAAGCTTCATACACGCTGTTACTTGAAAAGAAAAACGAAGCAGGCATTGTAAAAGCAGCTAATGTTTCGGACGTAAAAGTCATTGATAGTGCAAAAGATTTAGGACAAGGTTCTATTCTGCCAAACACACGTAAAAACTATTCTATTGCATTATTTTTAGGATTATTATTACCGTTGGGATTCGTCTTTTTAGTCACGGTATTAGACAATAACATCAACACGCCAGAAGACATCAAAAAACTTTCCAACATTCCAATTTTAGGAATTGTAAGCAGAAGCAGAACAGGCTCAAATTTAGCGGTTTTTGAAAGTCCAAAATCATCAGTGGCAGAATCGTTTCGTGGCATTCGTTCGAGTTTGCAATACATGTATAAAAACTTGGACAAGGACAAAAGTAAAACCGTTATGGTAACGTCTTCCGTCAGTGGAGAAGGAAAAACATTTTGTTCTATCAATGTGGCTTCGGTATTTTCCTTAACGGGAAAAAAGACGATTCTTGTAGGATTAGATTTGCGCAAACCAAAAATCTTTGGTGATTTCGGAATTGACAATGATACTGGAGTCGTAAACTATCTCATCGGACAAAAAGAATTGGACGAAGTGATTCAATCGACAAAATATGACAATTTGGATGTTGTGACTTCGGGACCAATTCCGCCAAATCCATCAGAATTGTTAATCAGCCAAAAACTAGATGAACTCATTACCGAACTCAAAAAGCGTTATGAATATATCATTTTAGATACGCCGCCGTTAGGTTTGGTTTCTGATGCGTTGGATTTAATAAATCATGTTGACGCAACAATATATATGGTTCGACAAGATTATTCTAAAAAAGCCATGTTGAACATTATCAACGACAAATACAAAAAAGGAGAAGTCAAAAATATCAGTTTCGTATTCAACGATTACCGTCAAAAAGCCAAATATGGCTATGGTTACGGATATGGCTACGGATACGGTTATGGGTACGGAAGTTACGGAAATGGATACCATGAAAACGAAAAACAATCGCTGTTATCGCGACTCAAAAGAACCTTTAAAAGAAAATAAAAACTAAAATCCCGAAAAGGAATATTCTACGGAATGTTTCTAGATGAACCGAATGATGACGATATTAGGAATATCCGCATTTTACCACGATTCTGCCGCAGCAATTGTCCAAGATGGCAACGTAGTTGCTGCCGCGCAAGAAGAGCGTTTTACACGTAAAAAACACGATCCAGCCTTTCCAACCAATGCTGTAAAATACTGCTTGGAATACACTGGGAAAACTATCGATGAACTCGATGCAATTGTCTTTTACGATAAGCCTTTGCTAAAATTTGAACGTTTACTAGAAACTTACTATGGCTTTTCGCCGAAAGGTGTTTCGTCTTTCATAACCGCGATTCCAGTATGGTTAAAGGAAAAAATGTTCCTAAAAAAGCTCATCAAAGACGAATTAAAAGAAATTCAACCCTTCAATAAAAAGAAGTTAAAACTACTATTTCCAGAACATCACTTATCGCATGCGGCAAGTGCGTTTTATCCGTCGCCGTACGAAAAAGCAGCCGTTTTAACCTTAGATGGTGTGGGCGAGTGGGCAACGGCTTCTATCTGTTTGGGAGAAGGAAAAGATATTACAATGCTCAAAGAGTTACAATTTCCACACTCTGTGGGATTGCTCTATTCCGCATTTACCTATTTCTTAGGATTTAAAGTCAACTCTGGCGAATACAAACTCATGGGATTGGCGCCGTACGGAAATCCAAATTCGGATCGCGTGCAAAAATTCAAAGAAATCATCAAAACGAAACTCATCAAAATTCACGATGATGGTTCTATTTGGTTAGACCAACAGTATTTTAACTATGCTGTTGGTTTACGCATGGTATACGATAAAAAGTGGGAGGAATTATTTGGTTTCCCAAGAAGAACCTCAGAATCAGAATTTGAACAACAACATTCCGATTTAGGCTTGGCAATTCAAGAAGTCACAGAAGAAATCATCATCAAACTGGCAAAACACGCCAAAGAAATTACAGGAGCAGACTATCTTTGTATGGCTGGAGGAGTTGCCTTAAACTGTGTGGCAAATGGAAAATTACAAAACGAGGGTATTTTTAAAGACATCTTCATTCAACCAGCGGCTGGAGATGCTGGCGGATCGTTAGGAGCAGCACTAACAGCGTATTATACCTATTTCGAACAAGAACGCAACGTAGCACCAAACGACGCAATGAGCGGCTCGTATTTAGGTCCTGAATTCTCAGATTTAGATGTAGAAAAAGTCAATCGGAAATACAATGCGAAAGCAACGCATTTTTCAGACTTTAACGAATTGACCAAAGAAGTCGCGAAATATATTTCTGAAGGAAACGCCATTGGCTGGATGCAAGGTCGTATGGAATTTGGCCCGCGTGCTCTCGGAAGAAGAAGTATTCTGGGCGATGCGCGCAATCCTGAAATGCAGAAAAAGCTCAATCTCAAAATAAAATACAGAGAATCATTTCGTCCGTTTGCGCCATCGGTGCTTTCGGAAGATGTGAACGAATTCTTTGATTATGACGGAATTTCACCATACATGTTGTTGGTGCATAAAGTTCATCCAAACATCAAACATGAAGTTCCTGCAAACTATCACGAGTTGCCAATTCGTGAAAAATTATACGTACAACGCTCGTCATTGCCTGCGATAACGCATATTGATTTTTCTGGGCGAATTCAAACCGTACACAAAAAAACCAACGCAGAATATTGGGAACTCATCAACGAATTCAAGAAAATTACGGGAGTTGGTGTCGTGGTAAATACAAGTTTTAACGTACGTGGAGAACCCATTGTATGTACGCCAGATGATGCCTATCGCTGTTTTATGCGAACGGAAATGGACTATTTAGTCATTGGAAATTTTGTCTATAAAAAGTCAGCACAACCAAGTTGGCAAGATACGGACGACTGGAAAGAAGAATTTTTATTAGATTAGATTACTATGTGGAAAACAGTTAAATACAATCTCATTGTGCTGTTGGTGCTTTTAGTACTGATAGAAATTGTATTGTGGTTTTTTCCAGTGCCTGATCCGTATGAAAATGCCAAGCAAAACATGTTTTATCCGCCGATTGGCAACATGTACATCGAATCGCAATTTGACCCGAATCTAAAATTGCAATTTGCTACGGAAGAAGGCTTGTTGGGATTTGAAAATTACAAAGACACCACAAACTTCACGATAAATAATTATGGCTTTCGCGGTGATAAACTCATCATGCCGAAACCAAGTAATGAATATCGAATTTTCGCGATTGGCGGCAGTTCAACGGAAAGTCTCTATGTGGACGACGCAGACGTTTGGACGAAGGTGTTACAAGGAAATTTAAACCGAGACAACTATCAAAATAAAATTGTAAAAGTCTACAATGCAGGAAAATCAGGTGATAATATTCAAGATCATATTGCGATGTTGTCACACAGAATCATTCATCTGCAACCAGATGAAGTAATTGTTTTTTGTGGGATTAACGATGTTACACGTTTGATGTTGGACGACAATCCGCTAAAATTCAACACCACAGAAAAAAAGGACAACAATGTAGGTTTCGGGAAAATGTTTGGTGTTTTTCTGTATGAATTTCAAATTCCGCGACGTTTGTATTACGCGTTCAAAAGTGAAGAAGATGCGTTGGAAACCATTGAAATTGAGTCCAATTACCAGAAAAAAGTTAAAAAAACACAAGCGCGACCTGTTGAAAATCAACTACCTACAACCGATTACGGCAATTATGCAAATAAAGTAAAAACCTTAATCGGGATTTGTCGAGCGAATAATATAAAGCTTATATTTGCCACGCAAGTAGTCACTTGGGATACGGAAGACAACGCCTTGCAAAACTGGCATTGGATGACCTCACGCGGCGGTATTCGTTACAATGCACAAAAATTGCAACAAAAAGTGGATAGCATCAACGATGTTACCATCAATGAAAGCGTGAAATTTGATGTGCCTGTATTTAAAACAGATTCTATCATTCCAAAAACGAGCGACTATTTATACGACGATTGCCATTTCAATCCTGCGGGAAATCAAAAAATGGGCGAGGAGTTGGCAACATTTATAAAGACCTTAAATCAATAAAATATGGAGTTTTTAAAAGATCTATTCAGATTCTTAAAAGAACGAAAAAAATTCTGGCTTTTGCCAATGATTATTGTATTACTATTACTAGGAATCATCTTGGTATTAGGCGGTGGATCAGCGATTGCACCATTTATCTACACATTATTCTAAAAGATGAAAGAAAGCAATTCAAAAGTTATATTGGTCATGGTAATGGGTTTTTTGCTCATTGCAACCTATCTGCATTTTAGAACAGAATATGCTACAGCTGCAAAAGTATTATTCATCATTGCATTAAGTGTTGGTATTTTGTCTTTTTTCATTGAAAGTGCCATTGTATGGGTTTGGGAAAAGTTTGCTTTAGCACTTGGTTGGATAAATACGCGAATCATTCTGTCATTAGTATTTTTTATCTTTTTGACGCCTTTTGCCGTATTATCACGACTATTCTCCAAAAACAGCAGTCTAAAGCTCAAAAACAAAAAAAACACAACGTTTGTAGAACGCAATCATACGTATACAAAAAAGGATTTAGAAAACATTTGGTAACCTAAAAAGCAATCCGTTTGGACAAGCCCCAAAAACATACGTGGTTATTTGAAATATCGCCAAAAAGCAATCTGCTCGATTTCAAATTCAAAGAAATTTGGCAATATCGCGACTTATTGATGCTTTTTGTTCGCCGTGATGTGGTGACGTTGTACAAACAAACCGTATTAGGTCCGTTGTGGTATCTAATTCAACCGTTATTGACGTCTGTAATTTTTACGCTTGTTTTTAACGGAATCGCCGATATCAATACAGGAACGGTAAATGCTTTTCTTTTCAACCTTGCGGGAATTACCATTTGGAATTACTTTGCAGAATGTCTAAAAGCAACCTCTGATACCTTCAAGAAAAACGAAAATATCTTTGGAAAAGTGTACTTTCCGAGAGTCATCATGCCGTTATCGATTACCGTTTCCAACCTTTTAAAATTTGGAATTCAAGTCCTAATTTTTATAGTATTTTATATCTTTTTTGCGATGGAAGGAAGCGCAGGAAGCATTTCACCATACTTACTATTATTGCCATTAATCGTTTTCATCATGGGAATGTTAGGTTTGGGATTGGGAATGATTATTTCCTCAATGGTGACAAAATACCGCGATTTAACCTTTTTGGTGCAATTCGGAATTCAACTCTTAATGTATGTTTCAGCCGTGATGTATCCACTTGCGATTGTCTCACAAAAACTACCATCGTACGTTTCGTGGATAGTAGAATACAATCCGCTCGCAAGAGTCATCGAATCGTTTCGATACATGGTATTTCAACAAGGAAAATTTGATTTGGGATTTATATTTCTCACGTTAGGAATCTCAGTTGCCGTATTTTTATTCGGTTTGATAATTTTCAACAAAACAGAACGTAATTTTATAGACACGGTATAATGCAGGAGAAAGAAGTCATATTACGTGTAGAAAACCTATCCAAACAATACCGTTTGGGCGTGATTGGTACAGGAACCATCAGTCACGATTTAAACCGTTGGTGGCATAAAATTCGTGGAAAAGAAGATCCGTACACACGAATTGGTGAACGAAACAAACGAAATACTGTTGGAAAATCCAACTATGTATGGGCAATCAAAGACGTAAGTTTTGATGTGCGTAGAGGAGAAGTATTAGGAATCATCGGGAAAAACGGTGCGGGAAAATCTACCTTGCTTAAAATTCTCTCCAAAGTCACGATGCCGACAAAAGGAATCATTCGTTCCAAAGGTCGCATTGCTTCATTATTGGAAGTTGGAACAGGATTTCATCCAGAATTAACTGGAAAAGAAAATATATTCCTCAATGGCGCTATTTTGGGAATGACCAAAGCGGAAATCAAATCAAAATTTGACGAAATTGTAGAATTTGCAGGTGTACAACGCTATGTAGAGACACCTGTAAAGCGCTATTCTTCAGGAATGAAAGTGCGTTTGGCTTTTGCCGTCGCAGCACATTTAGAACCTGAAATTTTAGTGGTAGATGAAGTATTAGCTGTTGGCGATGCGGAATTTCAAAAAAAAGCCATTGGAAAAATGCAAGACATTGCCAAAGGTGAAGGTAGAACGGTTTTATTTGTAAGTCACGATATGGACGCCATTCAAAAATTAACGCAACGCACAGTTGTTTTGGCTGACGGTGAAGTCATTTTTGATGGTGATACCGATAAAGCCATTCAAGAATATCTCAATCAAGGATTGGATACGAAACCATATCACGAGTGGGAACGCATGGAAACGGCACCAGGAAACGATTTTGGTCGTTTAAAAAGTGCTGCTATTCGCAATGAGAAAGGCGAATTGTGCAATCGTTTTAGCGTGCGCGATGATATTTTTATAGATGTTGAATACTGGGATTTGAATACGGAATATCACAATACAGCGATTATTCACGTGATAAGCGAGCGTGGACAGCGTTTATTTGCTTCCAACGAATTCAACGCGCCAGATTGGCTCAATTATCACGATAAAAAGAACAAAGGAATTGTGACAGCAACTTGTACAATTCCGCGTCATTTCTTAGCGGAAGGGCAATTTAGTTTATTGGTTGCAGTTGGAAATTACAATCCAGAAATCATTCACGCGGTAGAAGACAATTTGCTTAGTTTTGAAGTATTTGATGATACGACTGGCGATGGCGTCCGCGGACCGTATGCTGGAAAATGGCCAGGAATTCTGCGTCCGATGTTAAATTGGACCATCAAAAAAGAACCGTTAGACAAAAACTAATCTGAACATGAATCAAGCCTACATAAAACTTCGAAAAGATATCATTTCGCTCATCGAAGGCGAAAATCTAAAAGTCTTGGATGTCGGTTGTTCCAACGGAATCAATGGAAAATGGCTTCTCGACCAAGGAATGGCAACAGAAGTCATTGGTGTGGAAACGCATGAAGAATCTGTAAAAAACGCCAAACAAAACATCACAAACGTCATTGAAAAAAGCATTGAAGACCAAGAATTGTTGAATAGTTTTAAAGGTGAGGATTTTGATTATATCATTTTAGGCGATGTGTTAGAACACCTGATTGATCCGTGGTATGTATTGTCGGAATTGGAAAAATCCTTAAAATCTACGGGAAAAATGATTATTTCCTTGCCAAATGTACAGCATTTAGAAACCATCAAACACTTGGTGTTTAAAGGAAAATTTCCGTACGAACCTAGCGGATTATACGATAAAACTCACATGCGCTGGTTCACACTCAAAAACATTGAAGATTTGGTAGACCAGGCCAATATGAACATAGAAAAACTCACACGTGTAGAACGCTACAGCGCTTACAAAGGCGGATTTCCGCTCATTCCAAGAATTCTCAGAAAATTGGGATTATTTAAAAACTTCTTTACATTTCAGTACGTATTTCGCTGTGTAAAAAAATAACATGTTATTTTCTGCCATCATACTGTCCAACACTAAAAGTCAATCGATTTTCGACATGACGCTACAGTGTATTGAAAGTATGATAACTTCCGAAAACGAGAATTCCGACATCAATTTTGAAGTCTTGTTGATTGAAAGCAACAAGCAAATTCATGAGTCTGAGTATCAATTTCCTGACTATGTAAAAGTTATCATTCCAATGGAAGAATTTAACTTTCACAAGTTTCTAAACATAGGAATTAAAGCCGCTTCGGGCGATTTTGTAGGTTTATTCAATAATGATCTCATCTTTCAAAAAAACTGGTTGACAGAGATTTTAAAAGTCAAAAAACAATATCCAAAAGTGCAATCATTTTGTCCCGTAGATTATGATAGTAAATTCACGCCAAAAACCTTTTTTAACGGCGAAAGCTATCAATTTGGATACAAAGTCAGGCGACATATTGTAGGTTGGTGCATTATCGCGGAAAAATCACTATTTGACAAAACAGGTTTGTTGGACGAACGTTTTAGTTTTTTCTATGCAGATGATGATTACAGTTTGATGCTACAGAAATACGGACAACAACACGTATTGGTGGCAAATTCTGAGGTTTCACACTTAGAAAGTAAAGTCTCGAAAGAACTCGAAAAAAAGAAAAGTGCCTTTTTTGACGATGTAGATATTCCCGAAAAGGACATTCCAAAATATATCTACACTGAGCAAAACCGCTGGATGTTGGAACGAAAAAAACTATTACAAGGACACATCATTTTCCATAAAAAATGGGGAAGTCCAAAAATAATCGCGATAAAATCAAAACTAGCACGTATTTTCATCGTAAACGGACTCGGTTTTCTAAACAAATACTTTCTGTGATGAATGTGCTTTTTCTAGTAAATAACACGAAAATTTCTCCAAACGCCAACGGCGGCGCGTCCGTCTATTTCAGTCATTTGCAATTATTGGCGAAGTTAAATTACAAAGTGCATGTGTTATTGGTGGATTTTCAAGATGGGAAAAAGGCAAGACTTTCGTCAGATGTCAATTCAGAGTATATTCAAGAAATTGATGGATTATATACGGAAATACAACACTTTCAAGTCGCGCAAATTCACCCTAAAGGAATAGTTAGCAGAATCAAAACGGCACTATTTCAGCCTGAAAAATTTGAATATTTCTTTGTGAATTCAACCAATGAAAAAATTCTAAAAAAATATATTAAAGAAAATAACATCAATCTCGTATGGGCAGAATGGCGTTGGACGGCGATTTTGGCGAACTATTCCAAACTCAACATTCCAATAGTTTACGCACATCACGATTGGGAATTCAAGTTGCGAAAGCTCAAAAGCAAACTTTCGTTCATCCAAAAATTCCATCTCAAGCAAAAAAAGCGTGTTGAATTGGATTTGGTCAAAAGTGTTTCAGCATGTGTGTCCGCTTCTTTTACAGAAACGCAAGAAATCAAAGACTACGGAAACAAAAACGCATTGTACATTCCGTTGACCTATAAAAAAGTGGAATTAGCTAAAAACGACGCAAAAATACCGTCAATAGTACACTTAGGCGGAATGGGGACGACAGCAAATCGCATCGGATTGGAACGTTTTTTAGAAGTCTGTTGGAAGGATTTAAAAGCACAAATTCCAAACGTCAAACTTAAAGTTATCGGAAATCTCAAATACGCTTCCGAATCGCTCAAAAAACAATTAAAAGACGAAAACATAGAATGTTTAGGTTTCGTGGAAGATTTGCAAACCGTTCTAAAACCCTACGATTTACATATCATTCCGTGGGAATACAACACAGGAACTCGCACACGAATTCCGTTAGTATTCAACTATGCGCAAGTCTTGGTCAGTACCAAAGCTGCGGCGAGTTGTTATCCAGAAGTCGTTCATGAACAAAATAGTATGTTGTGTAACGATTTACCACAAATGACACAGCAATTGATAGATTTGTATAACAACACAGAAAAGCGGATATTTACAGGCAACAACGCACGAAAAACGTTTGATGAAGTATTTACGGTAGCAAAACAAGTGGAGAAGCTGCAGACGTTTTGTAAAATGTTGAATTTTGAATCATGAATGTTGAATTACGGCAAGCGTCACCGAAGGAAAAAAGTATCGAGAAGTACTACGAAGTAAAAACATATGAATTTCAAAGCTGTTCTCGATACAAAATTCTTTCAGAATTCCACTCGAACTGACGTTTGGAGCATAGTATTGAAACTAGATTTTAGAGTCAAGAATCAGGAGTCAGGATTCAAGACAAATTGACGAATAGACAAAAAACAAGCAACCAAAAAGCAAAGCAACCCAAAACCTAACATTCAACACCTAAAAAAATGAAAACAACCTACATCATAGCAGAAATCGCGCAAGCACATGACGGAAGCCTAGGAATGGCGCATGCGTACATTGATGCTGTGGCGAAAACGGGTGCTGATGCGATTAAATTTCAGACGCATATCGCTGCGGCGGAAAGTAGCATTCACGAGCCATTTCGCGTAAAATTCTCCAAGCAAGATGCGACGCGTTATGAATACTGGCAACGTATGGAATTTTCATTGGAACAGTGGAAAGGGTTAAAAGCGCATTGTGATGACGTTGGATTGGATTTTTTATCCTCGCCATTTAGCAATGCAGCGGTGGATTTGTTGGAAGAAGTTGGTGTGAAATATTACAAAGTTGGTTCTGGGGAAGTCAATAACTTTTTATTGTTGGAAAAAATTGCGAATACAGGAAAACCGATTGTCATTTCTTCGGGAATGAGTTCTTTTGCAGAATTGGATGCAACTGTGGCGTTTCTCAAAGAAAAAAACTGCGAATTCTCCATTTTACAATGCACAACGTCATATCCGACACAACCGAAACAATTTGGATTAAATGTGATTCAAGAATTGAAAGAACGTTACCAAGTTAAGATTGGATTCTCTGACCATTCAGCAGGAATCGAAGCGGGAATTGCGGCAGCGACCTTAGGAGCAGAAATCTTGGAATTTCATGTGGTTTTTGACAAAGAAATGTTTGGTCCAGATGCAAAATCGTCTTTAACCATGCAAGAAACGACACAATTAGTCAACGCCGTTCGAAACATTGACGAAGCTTTGAATCATCCGATTGACAAAAAAGACAATTCACAATACACAGAATTAAAGCAAATCTTTGAAAAATCCTTAGCAGTTAATAAGGATTTACCCAAAGGACACAAATTGACTTTTAATGATTTAGAAGCCAAAAAGCCAAAAAAATACGGAATCTTAGCTTCAAAATTTCAAGAAGTCATCGGAAAAAAACTAACAAAAGACATGAAGCAGTGGGATTTTTTAAATGAAGAGGATGTTGTTTGAAATGCTAAATGATGAATGTTGAATTACGGCAAACGTCAGTTCGAGTGAATTTACGGAGCAAATTAGTATCGAGAACTACTATGATGTAATAAGTATTAGAATTTCAAAGCTGTTCTCGATACAAAATTCTTTCAGAATTTCACTCGAACTGACGGTTGGAAACAAAAAACAAATCAACAAATAGACGAATAACGAAGAACAGACAACACAAAAAAATGAACAAACGAAAAATATGTGCCGTAGTAACTGCGCGACCATCGTATAGTAGAATCAAAACTGCGTTAAAGGCGATTCAAGAGCATCCAGAGTTGGAATTGCAATTGGTCGTGGCTGGTTCTGCTTTGTTGGGACGCTACGGAAATGCTGTAAAAGTCATTGAAAAAGACGGTTTCACCATCAATGAAAAGGTATTTATGGTGTTGGAAGGAGAAAATCCAACCGCGATGGCAAAAACCACAGGACTAGGTGTGATGGAGCTTTCTAACGTATTCTACAATCTAAAACCAGACGCAGTTATCACAATTGCAGACAGATTTGAAACGATTGCGACAAGTATTGCGGCAGCGTATCAAAATATTCCATTGGTGCATATTCAAGGTGGCGAAGTAACGGGAAATATTGACGAAAAAGTACGTCATGCAAATACAAAATTGGCAGATTTGCACTTAGTGGCTTCCGAAGATGCGCGTGATAGAGTCATAAAACTTGGAGAAGATCCGAAATATGTCATCAACACAGGTTGTCCGTCGATTGATATTGCGAAAGAAGTTTTAAATACAAACAATTACAATTTCAATCCGATTAAAAAATACGGTGGTGTAGGAGCTGATTTAGACATTTCTAACGGTTATTTGGTAGTGATGCAACATCCGGAAACGAATCGTTATGAATCGGCGCGAGAAGACGTTTTATGTACCTTAAAAGCGATTCACGAACTTAACATTCCAACATTTTGGTTTTGGCCAAACGTAGATGCAGGTTCGGATGGGACTTCCAACGGAATTCGATATTATCGTGAAAACTTTGATCCAGAAAACATTCGTTTCTTTAAAAACATGGAGCCGAACGATTTTTTACACTTGTTGAAAAACAGTGATTGCTTGGTTGGAAATTCTAGTGTAGGAATCCGAGAATGCTCGTTTATTGGCGTTCCAACAGTAAACATTGGAACACGCCAAAACAGAAGAAAACGCGGAAAAAATGTCGTTGATGTAGCTTATAATACTAACGAAATCAAAAAAGCTATTCAAGAACGAATCTCGCAAAAAGGCTTGCTTTCAGAACATATTTACGGAGAAGGAAACTCAGGAAGAAAAATCGCGGAAGCGTTAGCAACTACAGAACTTATCGCTCATAAAACCATTATGTATTAATTTGAATGATGAATACGTGATTTTAAATTTTGAATTATTCCAAGCGTCAGTTCAAGTGAATTTGCGAAGCAAATTTGTATCGAGAACCACTAGGAAATTCAAAGCTGTTCTCGATACAACGAATCTTCGATTCGCCACTCGAACTGACGGTCTGAAAATAGTATTATTTTAGAATTGAGAGTTAAGAGTTAAGAGTGAAATTAACAAATTGACGAATCAACAGATAAAAAAAACAAACAACCAAAAAGCGAAGCGACCCAACACCTAAAACCCAACACCTAAAAAAATGAAAACCTTAGCAATCATACCCGCACGCGGCGGAAGCAAAGGAGTTCCGGGGAAGAATAAAAAAATACTTCACGGAAAACCCTTAATTCAATACAGTATTGATGCAGCGTTGGAATCTGAGCATATTGCTGAAGTATTAGTCACAACCGATGACGAGCAAATTGTGACGTTGGCAAAATCGCTTGGCGCAAATGTTCCGTTTGTGAGACCGAAACACTTGGCGGAAGACAAAACGCCAACATTGCCTGTAATGCAACACGCAGTTTCGTTTTTAGAAAGGGAAGGAAAACACTTTGACGCGATTTGTTTATTACAACCAACAAGTCCATTTCGACCAAAAGGCTTTTTAGACAAAGCATTGAAAACCTTTCAAGAAAAGCAGACAGACGCATTAGTTTCTGTGTTGGAAGTGCCGCATCAATACAATCCGCATTGGACGTTTGAAGCGAATGAACACGGTATTTTACAGATTGCTACGGGAGAAAAAAACATCATTACGAGGCGACAAGAATTACCAAAAGCCTATCACAGAGACGGAAGCATTTACATCACAAAAACGAACGTGTTGATGGAAGAAAACTCCTTATATGGAAACTCGTTGGCATATATTGTGTCTGATGAAAAATTCTATGTAAACATCGATACGCTTGAAGATTGGGAAAAAGCTACTGAACTGGCAAAAACACTCACACTTTGACATTTAAAAAACATACCATTACCAATTTTCATATTTCTTTTAGCAAGAACAAATTTGATGTACAATTGTTCAAAAAAGAAAAGCAAGGAAGTTCATTGTTTACATTTGATAGCGAATTGTTTGAAATCGTATGGTATTCGTCCGATCATACCCAAGAAAAAATACTGAATTTCATCAAAGAGTTGCATGTCAATTTTGAAGAAACCTTGGCAACTATTTATAATCAAATTGGCGGTGTTTTTGAAATTTTTATTATTAATAAAAATAATCATAAACTATTTATTATAAATGATTTATATGGTGTCAATGGAAGTTTTTATTTAACTAAAAACAATCAACTCAACTTCTTTTTGAATTTTCAAAACTTTACAGAGTTTCAAGTTCCGTTACAGTTTGACAAAGTTGGAGTACAAGCACATTTCGCATTTGGCTATCAAGTACAACCATTTCCCTTACCATATAAAGGCATTTCACGATTGGAAGGTGGAAAATTACATGTTTTTGATGAATATCTAGAAAAGACTGAAAAACCATTAAAAATTGATTTTTCAATCGAAAAACTATCATTTTCGTTAAAAAACGGCCTAAATGCCACAGAAAATCTATTTTTTGGCGCTACGGCGGGAAAGGATAGTTTGACATTATTAAGTCAAGTGGAAGAAAATGATGCAACCATCAAAACAGGAAATTTTGGTGAAGTCTACTCCGCAGATGTCATTCAAGGAAAAGAAATTGCGGTGAATTTAGATGTTTCTTACAATCACACCACGTTGTGCGATGAAGAAGAATTTGAACATTACGCACATCAAATCGCTAGCATTTCTGGTGGATTGGGAACGATTTCGTATGTAGATATGCTCAAATTTGTCAATGAAGGAATTCCACACGATTACAGCTTTGTCATGGGCGAAGCGGGCGAATGTGTTCGTATGTTTTTTCCTGAAGATTCAAATCTCGCGAAAGCGTTACACAACTATCTCACACCAAAAGAGTTTCTATCAGCATCTTTTTTAGCGGATTATGAAGCGTTTTTAAAAGACTATCCTGAGAACATTTCCACAGAAATCACAGAGAATTATGATGGTAATTCCAATGCTGAAGTATTAATCAATTTTTATAGAAAAGGGCGTTTGCCAGGCAATTTTGGGAATCGACATAAGATTTTATCAGCATTTCGAAATAAAATCACGCCGTTTTTACATGAGGATTTTATAAAACAAACCCACAATTTACCATTAAAACGCTATCAACACGACCAAATTCATGAACAAATCATTTACGATACCAATCAAGATTTGTTAGCCTTTTTTAGAAACCCTGTAAAATCTGATATTTCTGTGCAGGACTGGAATCATCGCATTTCCAACGAAATAGGAGAGAAGTTGTATGAAATGCTCAGCAAACATATTCACGCACTCAAAACCGTATTTGAGGTTGAAAAAGTACTACAATTAGCCAAACAGCAGCAAAAAAATCCAAATCGTGGTGTATATTTTCTTTTTAGAGTCCTTTCAATGGCTATATTTGCGGACAATATCAACAACGCGATTGCTCCATGCGAAAAAAGATAATTTCCATATTTGTAGGATACCAAAGTTTTGAAAATCACTATGCAAGTGATTTCTTTGAAACTCCCGAAAACATTGACCTATTGGTTTGGCACAATGTGAAATCTTCTGCCTTGGAAAAACTTCCAAAAAACATTCAAACGCAACAATTACCAAGCTTCGATTACAAAGGAAAAACGGACTTTTTACGCTATTTAAAGGCAAAATCTACTCTGCGTTACAATGATAAAACACAAAGCACAAAAAAACATCTATTATACAGAGTTTCGCCAGGAAAAAGTAATTTCAAGAAAAAGCTAAAATTTGGATTAATTAGTTTTTTATCAAAGTTTTATGCTTCCAAAAAAGGAATCCAAAAGCTAGAAAATGCTTTTTTCAAACAAACCCGAACTTCCAATTATTACCAAGAATGTATGGCATATTTAACCGCCAACATGCCTGATTTGGTCTATTGTTCGCATCAAGTATCTAGTTTATCGTTAGTGCCCGTGTTGGCGGCGCGCGATTTGGGAATTCCCGTAGTGAGTTTTATTTATTCGTGGGACAATCTCCCGAAAGGAAATAAAATGCTCAAAGCTGATTATTACTTTGTTTGGAGTGATTATATGAAGGATGAAATGACTGCGTATTATCCTGATGAAGTCCAAGAAAACAATATTTTCGTCACAGGAACGCCGCAATTCACATTTTACACAAAATCAGACTATTTGATTGAAAAAGAGTTGTTTTACAAGGCGTACAATTTACCAACCGATAAAAAATTGCTCTGTTTTTCAGGAAATTTTACGTCTATCGGAATGGACGATCCGTTGTATTTACAGGATTTAGCGGAAGCTGTCAAACTTCATAATCAAACAAATACGGAGCAATATCATGTGATTTTACGAGCAAATCCGGCAGATTACAACGAAGGATTTAAGCCTGTTTTGGCGCAATACAAAGATGTGATTACGGAAGTTGTTCCAACATGGAATCATGATGATTTTCCGTTGCCGGAAAGTTATACAGTAAACTCTAATTTAGGTGTTTTATATAGTACATTGTATTACAGTAGTGCGATTTTTAACATTGGTTCCACGATGGCGTTGGATGCGATTTTATTAGGAAAACCTGCTTTTTACTGTCGTTATCGTCAGGAAAACGGACACAAAGACTTTAATATTGAACGATTGTATCAATTTGTACATTTTAAAACTTTTGAGAAACATTCAAAAGCAGTATATCAAGTACAAAAATCATCCGAATTGCTTGAAATTTTACAGGATTTTGATACTTTAGAACAACAAAACAGCGCAGAACGACTCGAATGGGCAAAAAGTATTGCCAAACATCCGCTGAATAAAGTCAGTGAGCGAATGTATCACGCTTTTCAAAATCTGTTGAACTAATGCATATTGCGTTTTTACTTCCTGAATATCCCCACGAAAAACTCCCCAAAGCTGCGGGCATTGGAACAAGTACGAAAAACTTACTCAAAGCGTTAATCGATAAAGGTTTGAAAATTACGGTGTTTACCTATTTTCAAGATAAACAGGAAGTATTTCAAGATGGAAAAATCACGATTCATAAAATAAAATTGCGAAAATATCCTGTATTAACGTGGAAATTAAACGAAGGCATCATCAACAAATACATCAATAACATCATTAAAAAAGAGCAAATTGATGTCTTGGAAGTGGTAGATTGGACAGGTATTTCGGCAAACATGAACTTTCCCATCCCGCATGTGATGCGTTTACATGGAAGTGACACATATTTCTGCCATTTAGACGCTAGAAAAATTAAAAAGGCAAACTATAACCGAGAATACAAAGCATATACCAAAGCAGATAAAATTATTGGTGTAAGCGAATTTGTCGCTAAAAAGACTAATATACTTTTTCGACAACAAAAAGACTTTACAGTAGTGCACAATGGTATTTTTACAAACGATTTCAAACCTTTAGAAAATAATCGTGTACAACCTTATCATTTGTTGTATTTTGGAACAATTATTCGCAAAAAAGGAGTTTTAGAACTTGCAAAAACGTTTTCAATTGCAGTCGAAAAAAAACCTCAAATTACACTAACGCTATTGGGCAGCGATGCTATTGATATCTTTGAGGGAAAATCAACAATCACATTATTCACAAATTTATTATCTGAAAAGGCCAAAAAGCAAGTAAAATTTGTTTCGCAAGTACCGTATGATAAAGTCAAAAATTTCTTGGCTGAAGCAGCTGTCATAGTATTGCCAAGTTTTGCGGAAGCTTTACCAATGACATGGATTGAAGCCATGGCTTCGGGGAAAGCTTTGATTACTTCCAATATTGGTTGGGCTAAAGAAGTGATGATTCATAATAAAACAGGATATACGGTCAATCCGAAAAATCATGACGAATTTGCCCATTATATCATTGAATTGCTAGAGAACAAGGATAAAAGAGAACAATTTGGCGTAAACGCTAGAGAAGTTGCCATTGAAAAATTTGATATTTTAGGAGCTATTTTACAGAAAAATATAAAAGCTTACAAAGCTGTGTTACCAAATAACAAATGATTTAATAGTTAGAAGAAATCATGAAATTTACACTCATCATTTGTACATACATGCGCCCAAAACCTTTGCAAACACTATTGCAATCGGTTTTGACGCAAACCTTGTATCCAAATGAAATATTGATTGTAGATGGTTCGCGAAATGAAGAAACAACGAAAATGTTAGCACAAAATTCGTTCGAGAATGTACGCTATTTCAAAGTCGATGATGCCAATCGTGGATTGACCAGACAACGAAATTTCGGCATCAAAAACGTTTCTGAAACGAGCGAAATTGTTTGTTTCTTGGATGATGATACGATTTTAGAAAAAAATTACTTTAAAAATCTACTAGAAACCTATACAATTCATCCAAACGCCTTAGGTGTTGGCGGTTATATTACTAATGAAATTTCATGGACAAAAATTACAGAAAACACAAAGTCTACAGCTACTTCTTTTGTGTATGACGGTTGGTTTCGACACGAATCACAACGTAACAGGCTTCGAAAAAAACTAGGCTTACTAGACGAGACCAAACCGTGTATCATGCCAACATTTGCGCATGGAAGAGCTGTTGGATTTTTGCCGCCGTCAGGAAATATATATCCTGTGGAAGTCTTTATGGGCGGCGTTTCGTCGTTTAAGAAAGAAATCTTTACGCAACTAAAATTCTCCAATTATTTCGACGGTTACGGATTGTATGAAGATACAGATTTTACATTAAGAGTCTCTAAAATTGGACAATTGTACGTTAATACAGCCGCGCAATTAGAACATTATCACGATGCTTCTGGACGTCCAAATCATTATCAATATGGCAAAATGGTAGTGAAAAATGGTTGGTACGTGTGGCGCGTAAAATATCCAAAACCAACTTTAAAAGCGAGAATAAAATGGAATCTTACGACGTTGTTTTTGGCGTTTCTCAGATTAACAAATATATTTACACAGCCTAAGAAAATGGAAGCATTTACGGAAGCAGCGGGCAGATTTTCCGCTTGGTTTTTGTTGTGGTTTCAAAAACCCCGAATTGAACAATGAGTTTTCTCAAAAACATATACAAGCTTTTGCCTACCAAAGGTTTAAAAGAATCACTCAAACAAGTGTATTTTAATCGTATTCGTAAAGAAAAATTTAAGCGAAAAAACGGTCATTATGTGACGATTTTTGATGAAAATACGAAAGTCACAACCAAACTTCCGATGTATTATGTTGTGAAAGATATCAATCGATATGAAACGTTTTATAGGGTTAAAAAAGGCGATGTGGTGATGGATGCAGGCGCAAATCATGCGTATTTATCGATTTACTATGGAAAAAAAGTGGGTTCTCGAGGAAAAGTATTTGCATTTGAGCCAGACAAGATTAATATTGTTGAAATGGAGGCGAATATAGCGTTGAATCCTGACGTAAAAAACATTCAAATTCAAGAAGAATTAATTTGGAATGAAAATACTAAACTCGAATTCTTTGAAGCAGGAACGGTTTCTTCGTCTATACATTACAAACCTAAAAATGCCAACGCAATTTTAAAAGATGCTATTACAATTGATAGTTTCCAGCAAAGAGAAAAATTAGACCGCTTAGATTTTATCAAAATGGACATTGAAGGTGCTGAAATTGAAGCGATGGATGGTTTGACAGAAGTATTGGAAAAATTCAAACCAAACTTTGCTATTGCAAGCTATCATTGGGTAAATGACGAACAAACCTATAAAAAAGTAGAAACTTTTTTTAAATCAAAAAACTATCCGTTCAAAACGGTTTTTTATAAAGATGGCGAAGTCATAACCTTTGCCGGAAACAGTGTTATCTAATATGAATTTCCTAATCGTCACACACGTTTTACACGCTCAAAAAAACGATGAATACTATGCGTACGCGCCGTATGTGAAGGAAATGAACTTGTGGTTAAAATATGTAGATAAGGTTACGATTGTAGCGCCGTTGCTGAACGATAAAGAAATTCGTCCGATTGATAGCGCATATCAACACGATAGGATTGATTTCAAAAAGATTCCTGCGTTTAATTTGTTGAGTTTGAAGTCAAGCTTACAAGCACTTTTGGTATTGCCAATCATCTTTTTTAAGATTGTGTCAGCGATGCGAAATGCAGATCATATTCACTTGCGTTGTCCAGGGAACATCGGATTGATAGGTTGCGTGGCACAAATTTTCTTTCCCAAAAAGACGAAAACAGCTAAATATGCTGGAAATTGGGATCCAAACAGTAAACAACCACTAAGTTATCGCTTGCAAAAAAAGATACTTTCCAACACCTTTCTCACGAAAAATATGAACGTTTTGGTGTATGGTGATTGGAAACAGCAAACGAAAAACATCAAATCGTTTTTTACAGCAACGTATCGAGACAATGATAAAACTGCTGTTGTAAAACGTACTTTTAAGGACACGATTCACTTTAGTTTCGTAGGTTCGTTGTCGCCTGGAAAACGTCCGTTACTCACAATTCAAATTATTGAAGAACTCATCAAACGCAACTATAATGTGCGATTAGATGTGTTTGGTGACGGAGTAAAACGACAAGAATTAGCAGATTATATCAAGCAAAAACAGTTAGGAAAGTACGTAACATTACACGGAAATGTCACTGCCGAAACCATAAAAGAAGTTCACAAAACCGCACATTTCATGATGTTGCCATCCAAATCTGAAGGTTGGCCAAAAGTGGTGGCAGAAGCGATGTTTTGGGGAAGTTTACCAATTGTGACCAAAATTTCTTGTGTTCCATATATGTTAGATGAGGGAAATCGCGGAATTTTGATAGAACCAACTATTGAAAATGCCGTTGCTGAAATTGAAAAGGTGTTACCATCAGAAGATATTTATCAAGAAAAAGTACAAAAAGCGGTGGAGTGGAGTAGAAACTTTACCTTAGATACTTTTGAAAACGAAATCAAATCTTTGTTGTAGATGTTAAAAGCGTACACAGATATCAACCTATTAGAAAAATACCCGAAAGCGGAGAAATTTCCTTTGATTAATGCCTTATTATTTGATGAACAACGTCAATTTTTGGAATTAAAAAAATATTATACATTGGTTGACAATGTTGATGAAGGAGAAGTGGCGCTATTACCATTTTCATGGAATTATTATCGTTTGCACCATTTGGAAGCTGAAGCTGAACGTTTTATCGAAAAATGTCATGCAAAAAACTTAAAAGTATTGACGTACATTTCAGGAGATCAAGGTGTAACGCCGACAAATAAAGAGGTGTACGTGTTTCGAAATAGTGGTTACAAAAGTAAAAAACTTGCAAATCAAATCTCGTTTCCAGCATTCTTCAAAGATCCATTGCAACATTATATTGAACCTAAAAATCATCAAATTCGTATAAAAAAAGCCAAGCCTGTGATTGGATTTGTAGGTCAGGCAACGCCTAATTTGCTCAAAGCCGCGAAAGACATCGGATTGATTGTCTATCGAAACCTAAAATTTCGCTTAGGAAAAAGTTTGTTAGAGCCACAACAATGGTTCGCTGCGCCGTTTATGCGCTACAAATATTTAAAACGCTTGGAAAAGCATCCAGAAATCGAGACGAATATTATTTACAGAGAACGCTATCGAGCTGGAATCCGAAAGAATCGTTCTATTGATAAAACCACGTATGAATTTTATGAGAATATCAACGATTCCGATTATATTTTTAATTTGCGTGGTGCTGGAAACTTTTCTGTGCGATTATACCAAACTTTGGCTCTAGGACGAATTCCTGTGTTGATTGACACAGATTGTTTGCTTCCGCTAGAAGGAATCATCGATTGGACGCAGCATTGCATAAGAATTCCGCAAGGAAAAGAACACGAAATGGAGCAGCGATTGTTAGAATTTCACCGAAATCTGACTCAAGAAACATTTGAAGAAATCCAAAAAGCCAATCGTAAGCTTTGGGAAGAATATCTGACATTAACTAGCTTTTTCGCAAGAATCCATGATTTGATACGGAATGGGGAATTGTGAATATTGAATTTTGGATGCTGAATGTTGAGTAGTGAATTTTTGAATAACGGCAAATGTCACTTCGAGTGTTTTTTCTGTCATTGCGCCTGTCGAAATGAAGGGAAAAAGTATCGAGAAGTGTTATGAAGTAAGAAAGTTTATGAATTTCAAAGCTGTTCTCGATACAAATTTGCTACGCAAATCCACTCGAACTGACAGCTAGAAACAAATCGACGAATAGACGAAAAACAAACAACGAATAACGAATAACGAATAACGAATAACGAATAACGAATAACGAATAACGAAGTTAAAAAGGTAAAATATAAAACCGCAACATATAAAATTAAAAAGTACATTTAACCAGCAACCAGCAACCAGCAACCAGCAACCAGCAACCAGCAACCAGCAACTAGCGATAAGTGATAAGTTAAGAGTTAAGAGTTAAGAATGGTGAGTAACAAATCGACAAAAAACAAATAACGAATAACAAAAAACAAACAACCCAACACCCAAAAAAAATGAAAACCCTTCAAATCATAGATACACTCGAAACTGGCGGCGCGGAAAAGCTGGCGGTGACGTATGCGAATGCTTTGGTGAGTAAAGTAGAAGCTTCGTTTTTATGTGCGACACGGAAGGAAGGAATATTGAAAAATCAGGTGTCGGAAGACGTTGGCTATTTATTTTTAGCGCGTAAACGTACATTGGATTTTGGAGCGATAAAGCGGTTGAAAAACTTCATTAAAGAAAATGAAATAGACATTGTACACGCGCATGCAACGTCCTTTTTTATTGTGTTTTTGACGAAATTAATCTATCCGAAATTTAAAATGGTGTGGCACGATCATTATGGAAATAGTGAGTTTTTGGCTGAGCGAAAGTCGTTGTTACTGAAAATTGCTTCGTATTTTATGAACGGAATCATTTCTGTGAATCAACAATTGAAAAATTGGGCAGAGAAGAAGTTGTCCGTTTCAAATATTATCTATTTGTCGAATTTCCCTGTAAAAAGTGAGACTGTAAAAGCCACCACAAAACTACATGGAACTGACGGAAAACGAATTGTCTGTTTGGCGAATTTACGTCCGCAGAAAGATCATTTTAATTTGTTACTTGCATTTGAAATGGTTGTTAAAAACGGTTGGACGCTGCATTTAGTGGGAAAAGATTTTGAAGACGAATATGCACGGAAACTCAAATTGTTTATTCACGACCATCAATTGGACGATTCCGTGTTTGTGTACGGAAGTAGGGAAGATGTTTCTCATATTTTGCAGCAATGTGAGATTGGTCTATTGTCATCAAAATCAGAAGGTTTGCCAATTGCGTTGCTAGAGTATGGATTGCACAAACTTGCCGTTCTCGCTACTGACGTTGGCGAATGTCACCGAGTTGTTTCTGACGAAACGAAAGGTTATCTTGTTCCTGCGAAAAATGAACAGGTATTTGCAGAAAAACTACAACTTTTAATGGATAATCAACACGAGCGTCTCGCGAAAGCGGAACAATTACACACACACGTACAAACACATTTTTCGCAAAAAGCAATCATACAACAATTGCTGAGTTTTTACAACGACATCTAATGGCAACACGCACAGAATACATGGAATATCAACTAAAAATACTTGGGAAATCCAGTTTCCTAAAGTTGACGTTGTTCGTGATTCTGATTTCGTATTTCTACAATGTGGCGGTGTTTAATTATAGCATCACGGGAAATAACGAATTGCGTTTGTACGATTTTGTGGGAATGGTGGTTCTGTACCAGTTTTACCAACATCGCCTGGTGTTGCTGTGGTTCATCAACCAAAAAAAGTACCTGTATTATTTGTGGACTTTTATTCGCTGGAGCATGTTTATGATGATTTTCACCTTTTTCATTAGTTACCTAAACGAACGCTTAACGTGGATTTTACGAACGACCTTGTTCATGTATCACTTCCTGATTTTCTACTTTTCGTTTGTCTTCTTTTTGATTTTGATGCGACGCGGAAAAGTACTGAAACAATTCGTGTATTTATTCATCATTATGGTGATTATTGCCGCTATGGTAGTGCTTTTACAGCATTTTGGAGTCATTCCGTATTTGTGGAGCGATTTGGACAGAAAAGCGTATGGTGGCTTTCTTTCGGGCATTTTAGGACCGAATAAAATCGTGTTGGGAATGGTGATGTACATTTCGCTAGTAACGTTTATTGGTGTTTTTATTCAGAAGGAATTGCGCATTAACAAACTCATGTTGTTGGCGGGAATTCTCTTTGCGGTAATTGCCTTAGGATTAAGTGGTTCGCGAACGAGTTATGTGGGTTTATTAGTGTTTTTGGTATATTTCTTTTTCCGCTCTACAGGAAAATTTATCTATATGTCTGTCATGCTTGGCGCAGGATTTTTAATTGTTTCGATGTACAATTCAGAAATCTTCACTATGATAGAAAATGTCATCAACGGACGTGTCTTTAGTAAAATATCTGATCCGTCGCTGATTACACAAGGAAACGTAGATCAATTGTATGAAGATTTAGGTTCTGGACGGAAAAACCTATCGCTCATGTATATCGATTATTTATTAACAAACGTATATGTAGTGCCGTTTGGCTCTGGATTTAACAACTTTATTTTGGTGGGAAATTCGGCGCATAACATCTATCTAACGCTGATTAACGAAGTGGGTTTGGTCGGACTTTTCTTTTATGTGCGATGGTTGACGAGTTATTTCAGTCTAGAATTCACACACTTTAAACAACTAGGAATCGTATTAAAAGGTTTGGTATTGGCAACGATGGTCACCTTATTATTTGGAGAACAATTGTATGTTTACCGACCTGTTTTTGCTATATTGGGCGTGTTTTTATTTGCAACAGCCATTTTACTAAGCCCTCGATATTATAAAAAGACATGACAAACGTTGCTGAACATACTATTGGAGTCGTTATTCCGTACTACAACGCCGCAAAACACATTGAAAATGTAGTGCGAAAGTTGCCTAAGTATATTGATAAAATCATTATTGTAGACGATTGTGGCAAAGAACCAATTCCCGAAAGTCTGGTTGCGCAAGCGGAATTAGGCGAAAAAATTGTGATAGTTCGCAACGAAAAAAACTCAGGTGTTGGTGGCGCTACGAAAAATGGTTTTAAAAAAGCCATCGAATTGGAACTCGATTTCGTCATCAAAGTAGATGCAGATGACCAAATGGATAGCAAATACATTCCCGAATTATTACAACCATTACTGGAAGAAAAAGCCGAATACGCCAAAGGAAATCGTTTCAAAGACTTTAAAGCCTTGCGACAAATGCCGTTTGTTCGAAAAGTGGGGAATTTAGGTTTGTCGTTCTTAGTCAAAGCGGCTTCCGGCTATTGGAATAATTTTGATCCGACAAATGGTTTCTTTGCAGTTAGAGTAGATTTGTTAAAGAAACTCAACTTTAAAAACATTCACCGCGATTATTTCTTTGAATCATCGCTCATTGCCGAATTGTATTTTCACGAAGCTCGCATCAAAGATGTGCCAATGCCAGCCAATTACGGCGATGAAAAATCGAGTATGAAAGTCTGGAAAATTCCGTTTATTTTCATTCCAAAACTCACCAAAACTTTCTGGAAACGCATTATCAAAAGTTATTTTGTGTACGATTTCAACATTGCGTCCATTTACTTATTGTTCGGATTGCCAATGTTTCTCTTTGGGGTAATTTTTGGAATTTATAACTGGATATACTACTACAATATTGGTGAACTCACGCCCACAGGAACCATCATGTTGATTACGGTTTCGCTGATTCTTGGCTTTCAATTATTATTACAAGCGGTACAATTTGATATTTTAAAAGCTCCAAAATCAGTATGATGAATCGCAAACACCTAATCGTCATTCTACTAAATGTGTGCATTGCTTTTGGCTATTATTTGGGTAATTTGGATGCAAACGAAACACATTTAAGTTCCGATTTGCACAACATCATTCCAGTCTGTCTCAAAATGGACGATCCAACGAAGTTTCCGCATGATACCTTTGCCAACGATTTGGATAACGTAAAATATTACACACCTTTCTACATTGAAACTTTACGCTTTTTTGCCAATTTCACAGATGGAGATTATGTACAAGCCTTAAACATTCTAACGTTTATTTGTCACATTCTATTCGGATTATTATGGTATTTTTTACTGTTTAAAATCACAAATAACTTCTGGATTGCCTTCTTTGTATCTGTCGTGATGCGTGGTATTGTTTGGGTGCCAGGCTTTGAATATTGGGGAATTTCAGATTTGTGGTCGCTATTACCACGTGTTGTATATTATGCGATGATGCCATTGCCATTCTTGCTGATAAGTTTCACCAAGAAACGAAAACTATATCTAGCCGCTTTTTTAGTCGGATTACTGTTTAATTTTCATCCAATCACAGGATTGAGCGGAATTTTACTCTTTGTCGGTTACATCGCAACGTATTCGTATTTTGACAAGAAACGTCTCAAAGCAATATTCAGTCTGCAAAATATGATGTTGTTGGGAATCATTTTTGTGGGAATGCTGCCGTTTTTTATCAATTACATTACCAATGTTTCTGTAACAGCAGATTATGATGTAGCGCTCTATAAAGAAGCAATGGAATTAAAATATCCAAGTTTTATCACCGAACCGACAACCTTTTGGAAAGAATGGTTTACCTTAAAATATGTTTCCTATTTCTCGGTAGTATTTGCGTTCATCGTATATGCTTATTTAAAAGGAACCGTCCAAGATAAATTGCGTGGCAAGTACTTGCTAATTCTCTGTTTGTTATTATTCATATTACCAAACTTGGCAACCTTTATAGAATTGGCAGCAAATTCCATTTTAGACCTCAATATTCGCATGTCGTTTCAGTTGGTTCGCATGCAAAAACTATTGATTCTAGCCTTTTACTTTGCAATTGCTTTTGGATTGATGATTTTAGTACGAGAAAAAAACAGTCAAAAAGTATTTCCGTACGCGGTCGGTTTTTATTTGTTACTCTTAGTAGTTGCAAAACACAACGAATTTGACAAGATTCCATTTGTGTCCAACGATATCATTCGACGCGTTTTACCAAATTCACTATCGGTTGGAAATGTTGTAAACGGAAACGAAAGTGATGATTTGAACGAAGTTTTACGCTATATTCGACAAAATACTCCAAAAGATGCTATTTTATTTGCGCCAGATATTGGTCGTTCAGGCGGACAACGTTCTGTAGTGTTAGATAGTAAGGGTGCTAATATGCTTATTGAAGGAAATCCGAAACGTTATATAGAGTGGTATCAAGACTATCAAAATTATAACAAACTATCGCGCAAAGCATCCAATCAATTTTTACGCGATTATGGTGTGGAATATGTATTAATTTATATAGTTTTACCAGAGTTTGAATTGCTGTATAAAAAAGGCAAATGGAGATTGTATGATACGGGAATTAGGCAGTAGTAATTAGTATTTTTATCGTTGTCATTCCGCACGTGATGCGGAATCCATTTTGAAAACATTTGGATTTTGTGGATTCCTGCCTACGCAGGAATGACAGAAAAATAAAATTGACTTGAAAATCATAAAAAAAATAGCAATCGTAATTTTTATCATCGGATTTCTCTTTTCGGGATATATCGGATATTGCTATGTTATGAAAAAGCCTGTGCCGTTTTTTGGACGAAAAATAACAGGCGCGTATTACTCAATTGCGACGGGAATTAGTCAAAATCCACTGCAGTGGAATGTTTCAGATGCAACGATTTTCAATAGAGAATCTAATGAAATTCCTGAGAAATTGCTGATGGCAGATCCGTTTTTACACCAAAAAGACGGAAAATGGTATGCGTTTTTTGAAATCATGGGCGAAACACATGCCGATATTGGCGTTGCAGTAGAAGAAAATGGCGCATGGAACTATTTAGGAATTGCGCTGGACGAAACAGTACATTTATCCTATC
Organism: Kordia sp. TARA_039_SRF; assembly: GCA_006383075.2. Lineage (GTDB taxonomy): Bacteria > Bacteroidota > Bacteroidia > Flavobacteriales > Flavobacteriaceae > Kordia. The sequence continues at coordinate 75,388 of SMNH02000011.1, read as the reverse complement.
CAATGGTTTTTCAGAAAGATAGTACTACCTATATGATTCCTGAAACCAAGCGTCACAGTCAAGTGCGATTGTACAAAACCACCAACTTTCCCTACGATTGGGAAGTGGATAAAGTACTCATTAAAGACAAGCGTTTGGTAGATGCTACCTATTTTGAAAAAGACGATATTTCGTATTTGTTCGCTACGGAAGACAAAGAATTACGCTTATACGTCGCAGATAGTTTGCATGGCGAATGGAAAGAGCATCCAAAGTCACCAATAGTAAGCGGAAATTATACGCGTTCCGCAGGAAGAGTTTTGGAATATGATGGACAATGGATTCGCTTTGCGCAAGATCATTTTGGCGGTTACGGTCGCGCTGTCTATGGCTTTTCTATCGATTCCATTTCAAAAACAACGTATACAGAATCACAACTAAAAAATAACCCAATTCTTAAAAATCAAGGAGATACTTGGGCAAAAAACGGAATGCATCATATTGACATTCATCCACTAGAAGATGGTAGTTTTAAAGCCATTTTTGACGGTTACGGATATGGAAAAGAGAAAATAACGTTTAGTCTAAGCAACAACTTTTAACAAAACATCATGAAGGCAACAAAAAAGCTTTTTAAAACAGAAATCGTAAAACGACTCAAAGCACAAGGAACGGACGAAGTATTGTCAGAAGCGGCTTTGCCAGCGTACGCACATAAAAACCCTGTCATTGACCATATTTTTTGGAAACGCTTAAAAGTGGTGGCAAATTACATTCACAAGAAAAATAAAAAATCATTAAAAGTGTTGGATTTCGGTTGCGGAACAGGCGTGATGTCGTACGAATTGGCGACAAATTCACACGAAGTTGTTGGATTGGATTTGGATTTGCGTCCCGTGCATTTGCTAAAAGAAAACATCAACTATCCAGATTCGATTACCTTTATGGAAGGCGATTTGTTTGATAAAGATTTGGAAGAAGACAGTTTTGATGCCGTGATTGCTTTAGACGTTTTGGAACACATGAACGACGAGCAATTGCGAAAGTATATGGGAAAATTTAGAAGTCTGTTAAAAGATGGAGGAGAAGTGATTATTTCTGGACCGACGGAAAACTTCTTGTACAAAATAGGACGTAAGTTGGCGGGACAAGATTTTACAGGCGATTACCACGATTCTGAAATTCAATCGATTCGTAAAATTGTGAGTGAAACCTACGAAGTAAAAAGTTTGGCAAAAATTTTACCGATTTTACCGTTATTTGATGTGTTTGTAGCGCATAAAAAAGCATGATAGTTTATGTTGGAAATATCATTTCTGGTCACGGAAAAACTGCCACAACCATTGAAACTTTGGGGAAATTACTCCAAAAAGAAGGTTTTGACGTTAGACTGACTTCCAACAAAAAAAACAAAATCATACGCTTATTGGACATGCTTTGGACGGTTTTCAAACACCGAAAAAAGCTCGAATATGTGTTGATTGACACCTACAGCACAACTAACTTCCTATACGCATATTATGTGAGCAAACTGTGTAGTTGGCTGAATTTAAAATATATTCCAATTCTGCATGGCGGAAACTTGGAAGCGCGACTCAAAAATAGCAAAGCCAAAAGCGATTTAATTTTTAACAATGCACATACAAACGTTTCGCCATCACTATTTTTAAAAACCGTTTTTGAGCGTTACGGATACACCAATGTGACGCATATTCCTAACAATATTGAGCTTTCTGAATATCCGTTTACGGAACGTAACAGCGTTGATGCAAAACTACTTTGGGTACGTTCGTTTGCCGAAATTTACAATCCGACATTGGCTGTAGAAGTTTTGCATGGTTTGAAACAAAACGGAATCAATGCTTCACTGTGTATGGTCGGACCGCGAAAAGATGCCTCTTTTGAACAAACGCAAAAACTTGCTCAAGAACTCAATGTTGAAGTTACATTTACAGGAAAACTATCCAAACACGAATGGATTTCGCTTTCTAACGACTATGATATTTTTATAAATACCACCAATTTCGACAATACACCTGTAAGTCTCATTGAAGCGATGGCACTAGGAATGCCGATTGTTTCTACCAATGTGGGTGGAATTCCGTTTTTAATTGATAATGAAAAAACAGGAATCCTAGTCAATCCGAACTCAAAAAATGAAATGATTTCCGCCATTGAAAGCTTACTAAATTCCCCAGAAAAAGCACAAAAACTATCCCAAAACGCCCGCAAAAAAGCAGAAAGTTTTGATTGGGAAGTGGTGAAAGAGCAGTGGAAAACCTTATTAAGGTACTAATTTTTCAATGTAACAATATATCAAGTTTGTTAATTTGAAAATGAATTTAGTGGAAAATGTGGTTTCCCAGTAGTTCTCGATACATTTTTCTTCATTTCATTCCGAAAACCACTCGAACAGACGTTATGAGTTTGAAGTTCAGTTTCAATTTCCAAACGTTACCTCGATTTTTATAACAAAAGCAATTTATCTTAAGTTTAAATTTTGCTATTTGTGAGAAGCTGAATCGAGTTCAGCTTGACGAAATACATTTTCGATTCTTTATAAAAAACATTAGCTCATTTTCAAATTATCAAATTGATACATTAAAAAAATCGTCACCTCGAGTGGGTTTGCTGCTTATTGAGCTTGTCGAAATGGAGCAAATTTGTATCGAGAAGTACTTTGAAACGTAATCTGCCTTTATATAGATTCCTGCCTACGCAGGAATGAACTGTAAAACAAAAGCCTTGAATCTTTGAATTGAGCGTAGCGATAAACAGAAAAAGTCTAAAAATCTAGCAGTAAAGCGTTCTAGATTCTAAAAGCGACAGCGGTCTAATAATCTAATCTTCCAGTACAAGTGACTCCGAATTGATACAAAAACGTAATCCACTTGGTGGCGGACCATCAGGAAACACGTGTCCCAAGTGCGCATCGCAAGTACTACAAGTAACTTCTACACGTACCATTCCGTGTGAACTATCTTTGATATAATTGATGACGTTATCCTTAACAGGCTCCGTAAAGCTTGGCCATCCGCTGCTGGAATCAAACTTTAAATTGGAGTCGAAGAGAGGCGTTTTACAACAAACACAACTATAAACTCCAGGATCATAGCGACTGCAATGTTCTCCAGAAAATGGACGTTCTGTTCCTCGTTGACGCGTGATGTAATATTGCTCAGGCGTTAATTGCGCTTTCCATTCCGCCTCTGTTTTCTCTACACGTGTATCAGGTTCTTTATTGCCTTTTGTGGCATAGTGGATAATATCTTTCCAAGTAAGCATATTTCTTTTTCTTTTCCACAAAGATACGGATTTATCAAAGGAAAAGCTGTTGTTATATTTTGATGAAAAACCTAAAAAACAAATACAGTTAAGTAATTGTACTTTTAAATTACTTCATCCTGTAGATTATTGCTTTTTACAAAATTTTACCTATCTCGTTTTCTAAACTCTTCATGCTGAAATCCAAAGCAGAGCGTTTCTTTAATACCTATTGTTGTGCTTGGCTTTTTATTTCGGTTTTGAATATTCAATTAATTCTTCCACGTAGTTAAAATCACCTTGATTTTGAGTTAGTTTTATGAAGTTTTTTACAGCAGGCGCATATAACCAAACTTCTGTTTCATTGGCACTATATCCTCTAGAATTGGTGGTCTTACCTGTGTATTTTATTGTGTATGCCATAAATGTTCCCGCTTCTACCGTCTCTTCTTGGTATGAAAGTACTTCGGCATTCTGACTTTGATTTCCAGTAGTTCCATCTTGACTTGTCCAACTGTTTTCATATTTCCATTTTTTACCTACTTCGAGAGGCCAGTCGTACTTCGGTGTTTTGCTTACTTCTGGTTTAACAATTTCGGTAACAGGAATAGTGTCATTACCAATAGTCATACCCAGAGCTCCGTTAAAATTTATTATTTTTCTAGTATCTGTTCCGTCTGAGCGTACTTCTCCTTCAGTAGTTACACCTTTATATTTCCATACCCATTTCTCACCAACTTGATAATCCGTTAGAATTGGTTGGTTGGTAGTGCTAGATTTCGTTGCGTCGTTACAGGCACCAAGTAATACTAATGCAAGTACGAGTAGAATTTGATTTTTCATTTTTTATGATTTAGAAGGATATGACGTGCTAGACTGAAACTTGTTACAATTACTAAAGGCTTAATTATAAAAACGTTCTATTTTCTACTAAATGGTAAGATGTTTAGTTTTGCTGGTCAGCAAATTAATAAGTAAAAGATAATGAGCCAGAGAAAATTCAGAAGAAATCTCCATGTAAGCTAGTATCAAGCGAAGAATTATATGCGTTTTAAGTTAGTCCTAGTTACGCTATTCTAGTGAGTGCAATTCAACATCTATTAGCTCAATTAACTCTGTTATACTTCTTTTTAATAAAACTGATTGCCTTGTATAATAATTAAGAAGTCTAGATGAAATATATAAATCAGCTAATATTCGTTTATCAGTAATTTTAATAGGTGAGCCAAAATCACTGTATTTGATTTCATACGCATATTTGTTTCGCAATTGAATAGAACGATCCAATATGTCGTCTCCAATAGTTATGATATTTTGGACTTCCAATTCATAGATATTTTGAATATTATTAAATAGCTCACGATTGCTAATAATATTAGATTTACCTTCAGAAATCATTGAATTATAAGTGCCGATTTTTGGTCGAAATTTTCTGTCTGTAAAAAAAACATATTCTAATTGAGCAACTCCTTCCACCTTAGGAAGCTTACCAATAATTTCCTCGAATACAAAGTCAATAGTTGTGTCTTGAGACATTAATTGAGCGATTCGCCATTTGTGATCATTAATTACTTGCGACAAGAATAATGTATCTTGAATTAAATCACTCTTTATTTCTTTTAGATAGACTTTCTCAGCAATTCGGGTTTTTTTCAACTCATTTGAATTGTTGATACTTAACGCAATTAAAATTCCAATAACCACTAGTACAATTTCTCCAATAGCATAAAGAAGATACTTAATGATTTTATTATCTCTAATCATGTTTTGTCTTATCTTTCTAAAGAATTTTATCATTGCTAAATGGTTGGTTTTAATGTAGCATAACGGATTTGTGTATGGCTCATTGCGGGAAATCATCCTTGATTTTCCGTTGTAACCGAAAGATAGCAAATTACAATGAATTCCGATACGGAATTCAACAGGAATGCGCTATGTGCTTTGTTGTATTTAGGGTTTTGTTATACACCGTGTTACCTGCTGGCTTTCTTTATCGCTTCTTCTACATTCTTCAACGGGCTAATTTCCGATTTCTGCCAATTCTCATTTTCGTCTCCATTAGCTTCTAGCCATTTTCGTAATATTTCTAAATCTCGTAAGCTGTTCAAATCTGATTGAGCGATAAAAAAAGAAAAATATGCTATTTCATTTCTGTCTCCAATATTTAAAATAAAAAGGTCTAAAAGGAACTTTCCTGCTCTTGAAATCATCTTATTTTTCAAATAAGGGGTGAACATTCTGTCAAAACCAAACGCCACAGATTCAATTAAAATATCTCTATCGTCATCACTCCAATTAATGATATCTTGTTTTAAGTCTTCCCAATCTTTATCAGAAAAACTATTTAGCTTATTTTGAATTTCCTGGCTTCCTCCGCCCAACGCCCAATAATCGCCATCTCTATATTCATTTTTCAATAAAATGTCATAAACATCTAAAACTCGTGGATTTTGACTTTTAGTTTTGGAATGTACTTTATAGTTTTTTTTCATTTTTTGATTTCAGGGATGCGAAAATCCATTTTGCATTCTAGAATGTAATTTTTGGGCTAAAAGTCTTTTTTTGTTAGCGTACTTTAGCTCATATACACAATCCGCCGTAATTGTGGTTATGCAATGTTTTTATTTTCTAATATAGTGAATTGAATCTTTTTCAATCTCTTTAAATTCAAATAACTTATTGTACTTGTATGTGGTAATAATAGAGTCCACACTGAATTCCAAATTTTTTCCAGTTTCGTTATTTGATTCTATAAAAACAATAGTTTTTTTGAAAATAGAATCATTAATGAATTCTGTATTTATTTTTTCGGTAAAAGAATCTCCACCTTTCATTGCCAAAATAAAATCAGTTGACCTGTCTTTGTTTTGAATTCTCAAAAATTTCTCTAATTGGTCGCCATATGAATGCTTGTAATAAATTATAAATTGAGGCTCAATTTTTTTGTTTTCGTCAATTTCAATTTCTAAAAACGATTCGTTGGATGTTTTATAATATTCATTTAATCCAATTTTGGAATTAACTAAATCCAATGATTTTAAAGTTTCACTGTCATTCCAATTTTTTAAGTCTATTTTTATATTTACAGAGTCTGGATGTTCTTTTTTATGTTTTATGAAATTAAATATATAATTCCCATAATTTCTTTTATTAACTTTATTGGTTATGAGTGAGTCATTTTGAAAAGAAGATTGGAAAACTTTTATATGATTGCTTAACCTTGAATAATTATTAATATAAAATAGGTATTCATTATTTTCAAGTTTGTCAATTCTAAAAATTTCTCCTTCAATTTTTGAAGTAATTAAGTTGTTGTTTTTTATGATAATATTTTCTGCGTAAGGATTGTAAGTTGCTCCTCCAGAATATTCTCCAAAAAAGTTTAATGCAATGAAAGATGAATCACTTGGGCAAATATAGTTTCCCGAATAGATTCTTTGGTTCTCTAAATCACCAAATTCATTTATAAGTTCATTATTTTTTTTCTCTATATAGCTTGCCAATAAAATAGAGTCATTATTCTTTTTTTTAACAGAATTTAGATTTGATTCTTCAAATCGTATTGCATTTTTAATTTGATTAGTTTCAGTTAAAACTCCTGTATCTGTATTTTCTTTTTGATTGCTTTTACAAGCAAAAAATAATAATAAAACTAGGATTTTAAATAATGTTCTCAATTTTGTTTTCAAATGTTGCCTAACTGTTTTGTGTATGTATCAATTGTGTGGTTTAAGCGTTAAATTTGGCAAAAAATTACTGAAAGGAAAATCCTCGGGGGATTTCCAAAGTAGGCTAGAAGCTAGCAATTGAATATACATGTTGTTGGCAAATCGTTATTTCATTAAGTCTAAATGCTTGTTTAAAATATTAATCAAATATTCAAAATCAGACTTTAAAAATTTTCTGTCCTTATCTAATAAAGTAAGCAATTCAATCTCAGTATTATCTTTTAGATATAAAAAAAGCCGTCCTTTAACTTTATCTGTTTCTCCTGAGTATATAAAATAGTCAAGCTTCTTAATATCATTTTTTTTATATTCAATACTGTCTTCTTTGGAAACTAGTTTTATAGAGTTTGTCGAAAATATTTTTTCAAACTTATTATTTCGAGAAAGACTTAATGCATTTGTAATTATATATCCACCTAATATTATAGGTAGAATTAATAAAAGTCTTAATCTCATACCGAAACTGATTAAAATGAAACTTATAATTAATGTAAAAACAATTATTAATGTTCCTATTAAATACTTTCTTTTGAGTTTTAGATTTTTTCCTAAAATTAAAGCTTGAGTTTGTTCATCAAAATTGAAGGCTAAATTATGTCTTTTGAATTTTAAACTCAGTACATATAATATTTTTTTATCCAAAGTGTTCTGTTTAATGTTTGCCAACGTTCTGGCTATGGGCAGTAGCGCCAAATAAGCTATTCAATTTTGTTTTCAGTCGCAAAGTTAGAAAATAAATCCCAAACTTTCGCTTTTAACCTGAACCCGAGCTATTGCCTATAGCTATTGTGCCTGTTTCACAAGTCTAAGATATTGAATAATTGCGTATCTTATTGTATGCAAGGCAAGAAAATATATCAAGAAAAATTATTCAACAATTTTCAGTTAAGTGATTGTGTTCCCAAAGAGAACTTTTATCGTCGTTTGTCAGCAGTATTAGATGTAGCTTATTTGTAATTGTTTACCAAAGGCATGAAACAGGCTAACAAAGTCATGCACATGGCAGCCATCGCTTACAATCTGAAAAAGTACTTGAAATTCATTACAAAAACAGCAAAAAGTGGAGTAAGGTCACTCGCTTTAGTCTTTTTTAAAATAAAGTCACTATTTGGCAACTATAGCTGGATTTTAAGCGGTACTAATTTTAAGTGTCAATAGGAAAACTCAAAAGAAAGGCACTCTTAAAAGTGCTAAGAATGCCCTGTTTTTTGTAGAATTATTGGGTTGTGCAACGGTTACCAATGTTGTTCGCAGGATTTTTTAAGTCTAAATTCAATTTTTCAAAATTTTACTATTGAATGTATTGCCTTTTTCATCGATTATTTTTATATGATATATGCCTTGCTGTAATGACGCGGTATTCACATAATAACTGTATTTATTAACATTTACGATATCAGTAATTATTTGACCTAAATTATTATAAATTTTAATTTGATTTATCAAACTCTTTTTAGTTTGAATCTTTAACAGGTCATTAACTGGGTTAGGAAACAATTTAATTGTTGTATCTATATTTATATCTTCAACACTCAAAGAATTACTTGTATGAATTCTAGCAAACATAAAGTCATCATCACTATATGTGTCATCGCCAGCAATTAATATTTTACCATCATTATCAATTTTTATTTTTTTTACTTTATTTAATGTATTACCAAGAGATATAATTCCATTAGTTCCAAAAGAATTATTTAGGTTACCATTTAAATCAAAACAGGCGACATATCCTTTAAATGAAGTACTGCTATAAGTTGTATTATAGTAACCGCCAACATATAAAAGTCCATTATCTAATATTATTGATTTAGGAAACTCACTTCGAGAATCACTATAATTAACTACACTTAGAAGCTGTATTCCGTTTATACCAAATGTATTGTCTATCTCACCATTAGAATTTAATTTTAGAAGCCAAGATTGAGAATAATCTATATTATCGTCATCATTAGACCAATATCCTGTTAAATAAATATTATTTTGATTATCTAGCACAAGGTCGCCTAACGTAATGTTTTGTTCAATTTCTATACTTGTTTCTCCTGAAACTCCAAAAGATGTATCAAGTTGGCCATCTGTTGAATACTTTTTAATTTTTAAAAATGAATCTTCAGTAATCGCTGCTACGAAATCATTATCATCATAAAATAAAGCTTTTTGAGCAACATAACTAGAAAAAGTAATGCTTCCATCAGTGCCAAAACTATTATCAATTGTACCATCCGAATTAATTTTACTTAAATAGGTGAAATTATTTCCCCAACCATCATTAAGTCTCCCAATTACCATTATGCTACTATCATTAAATAGTTTCATATTTATTGGGGTTTCAAAATTAGAAATGCCATTGGACAATACATTGATAAATAATTTCCCATCTCCACTAAATGTATCATCTAAACTGCCATCAAAATTATATCTAACTACTGCAAAACCGCCACCTTGACTACCACTTGCAAGAATTTTACCATCCTGTTGTAGTACTCCAATAATACCAGAATAAGGGCTTGTACTAATTTGTGTAGATGTGTTAATACCATTATTCGCAAAATTTGAATCCCAGTCGACTCCATCGCTAGTTACTTTAACTAAAGCAAAATCGTGAGTACTACCACCTTCATAAACTGTTCCCAACCCAATAATACCGCCATTTGAATCTACAAGTAAATCACTCAAATAATCATCAAGAGGACCAGCACCAGCCCAAGAGAATCCATTGTTACCAAAAGTTATATCTAAATCTCCAGAATTTTGAGCATTTACAGTAAAAATTCCAATAGAATAAATAATCAATAATAATCTTTTCATCAGTTTTATTTTATTTGTTATCGTTGTTCTTGCGTACAACGATAAAGTATATATGCAGTAGCACTTAAAACTACTGCCGTTTGGCTAATGTACAAAATTTATTAAAAGTCATTTCGATTGGTTTTTGCACTGTCTCGCTATTGCTTATATACCGTGTGCCTGTTGCACAAGTCTAAGATATTGAATAATTGCGTGTCTTATTGTATGCAAGGCAAGAAAATCTATCAAGAAAAATTATTCAACAATTTTCAGTTAAGTGATTGTGTTCTCAAAGAGAACTTTTATCGTCGTTTGTCAGCAGTATTAGATGTAGCTTATTTGTAATTGTTTACCATAGGCATCAAACAGGCTAACAAAGTCATGCACATGGCAGCTATTGCTTATAACTTAAAGAAATACCTGAAATTCATTACAAAAACAGCAAAAAGTGGAACGAATTCACTTGACTCAATTATTTTCAATATAAAGCCATTATGTAAACACTATTCCTTTATTCTAAGCGATGTTTATTTTAGAGTTACATAGTTAAAGCTAAAAAAAAGACACCCTAAAAAGCGCTAAAAATGCCTTGTTTTTTTGAAATTATGGACTTGTGCAACGGTTACCATTGTTGTGTGTAGGTTTTTATATCAATTTTCAGTTATCCATTTCAATGCAAAACCATTGACTTCACTTAAATGGTCAATCCATTCTTTTTTACCTGATTCATCGGTTCTGGTCTCCATTAAAAAGTGGTCACAGTTTGGATATACTTTATAGGTCAAATTGTCTTTCCCTTTTCTTAAAAATTCAAGTTTGGCATAGTCCATATTCAAAATGCTATGATGGTCTTCTCCACCTGCCACATAAAGAATTGGAATATTCAATTTGAGCATATTGTCTATTGGGGAATTCAATGTAAAACTACTCCATTTGTAATAAGTTTCACCAAACCACTCCTTTGTAGTGGATTTTGGATCTTTGTATATTTTTTCAAATTCTACATACAGAGAATCAATATTGGCTTGAGCTTCTTCGTTTGATTTTTCGCCTTTCAAAGCAGAAACCCTTTCATTAAGGATAAAATCATATAAATGATTAAGTGAGTTCCCCATCATTGATATAACGTGGGTTACATTATTATTTTTTAAAGCTACAGCTGGCGCCACTTGCGAACCTTCAGAATGTCCCCAAACAATTATTGCGGATGTGTCAATCTTTAGTTTTTTTAATGCATCATTGATAACCTTGTCTGCGGAATTTGCTCGCCAATCAAGACTATACTTTTCACTGTATCCTTCTTTCATAGGATATTGCTTTCTTCCTGATGGTGCAATGGTGATGCTGTCGGCAAGAGGTGTGTTGGGTTTACTAATAAGTATGATATGATAATCATTACTCATCGAATCAACATCCAAAGTAATGCTGCTGGAATATCTCCCATTTGGGTTTTGCCAATACAAAGGAAAGTTCGTAGAGCCTTGTAAATAGATAATCATAGGCTTACGGTCATCAATTTTATTTTTGTAAACGTGGTAATTAATGTCTCCAAGATTGCTGTCACTAATGCTTTCGGTTTTCCATTTTTCTGTAATCTTTTCGTGCTGTCCATAAGTCATTTTACAGGACAACAAGATTAAAATAAGAAAATATATGGCTTTATTCATAAATTTCGATTTTGTTTCAACTTACACACAACGTGTTTGTATATGGTTTGTTGCGTGGTTTAAGCACTAAATTTAGCAAATAAAAACCGAATAGAAAATCCGCGAGGATTTTCGTAAGTAGGCTAGAACTAGCAATAAATTATATACGGTGTTGTAGCACGTTTTTTTTACTAAAATTAATTGAAATAGAAAAGCGAATTTTATAAAACCTTATAACAAGTTATCAACATTAATAGGTTTTTTTAAAAAGGGAATTCACTTCTTTACTCTTAATAAAAAAGAATACTTCTTTAATAAAAGTCAGAATTGTTATTATGTAGATAATTGCTTCGATAAAACAAATTTAATCAATTATTTCTTTTGAATGTCAGAAAGTTAAGAACAGTTATTAACATTAAACTCACAAACTTAATTCAGTTTTTTTTAACCATAATATTTACATCAATTAGATTTAATATCATCTTCGGTTCCAAATTTTCCGTCAGAGCCAGCAGAAGTGATTAAAAAACCTTGTCCATTTTCCGTAATCTTAAATTCATATTCTCGATTCCAAGCGTCTTTTTTCCAATCTTGTCTTAAAGGACTATTTCCGATTAATTCATTTAGTTCAGTTGGGTATTTTCCTAAATTTTTATTCCAATTTTCCATTCTGTCACTCATTTCCGATATCTCATTTTTCGTTTTTTTAGGAAATACAGATTTTCTTTGATAAGTAAAAAACAGGATAGCACTTAAACTTCCAATGACTAAAACAGAAATAAACATTAATGCACTTGGTTGCATAAAATATTTTTGAATCGGTCTTTTAATTCCGTCTTCTTTTTCCTTTTTAGTTATTCGTTTTTGATGTTTATAATCTTCACGAATTAATCCAAATTCAGCTAAAGTCGAAAGTATTAATTCTATCATTTAGTTCGTTTCTCAAATGTGCTACAACGGTCTCGGCTATGAGTAGTTGCGTGGTTTAGCACTTAACTTTACAAGTACACACCAAACTGAAAATCTGCGAGGATTTTCAGAAGTAGGCGAGAACAAGCAATTACTTATAGCCATTGTTAGGCACTGGCTTTTCATTTTTTCCCTACTAGTTTGTCGTACCATTTCAAGTTTTTTAGTCGTTCAATTTCTGCTTTATTGTTTTTAATTTCTTTGTTTCTATTCCGCAAATCTGATTCCATTTTCTTAACTTTAGTTTCAAGTCCGTTAGTGTAAATTTGTGACTCTGACAGTTTTTTCTCGGCTCGTTTTAAAGATTTTTTCAGTAGTTCGGTTTCATTTTCAAACTCGGATATTTTTTCTAATAGCAGTCCAATTGAAGAATTTTGTTCTGATATTTTAGTTGATTTTTCGTTAAGTTCTTGTGCTTGGTATTCAATATTTTCTTTCGCTTCAGAAAGTTCATTATCCGCCAATTCAAGCTGTTCTGTGAGCGAGGAATTCTTTTTTTTAAACCCTAAAAGCCTTTTACCTTGAATTTCTACAAATTTTTGAAAAGTATCTGTTTCTATATCGTTTCTGTATTTCAAAGCTTTTTTGAAGAAGTCAAAAGCAGAAATAATCTTACCAATTACAAAATTTTCTCTTGCCTTTTTATAATAAAAGTCAGCTCTTCCTGTATTTAATTGTTGAGTTATTAAAGTTCCCGGTGTTTCGTTTTTCGCAAATTCAATTACTCTTGGGTCAGTTTTTATTGCATAGTTGTTTAATTGAGTTTTTAGCATTAGTCCACTAAAGGAAGTGCAACGGCTTAATGCAACATACACTTGTCCAGGTGCAAATGCTCTGCTTAAATCCGCTATTACCTTTTCAAATGTTAGTCCTTGACTTTTATGAACTGTAATAGCCCAAGCTAATCGTATCGGAAATTGCTCAAACGTTCCTATGATTTCTTCGACAATTTTTTTCTGTTTTTTATCGTAGGTATATTTTATATTATTCCATTCCGCTCTTTCAACTTCAACTTCAGATTCGTCATCAAAGATTATTTTGATTGAAGATTCTTGAAGTTCCTTTACTTTTCCAATTTTACCATTGTAATATCGTTTGTATTCTCCTGTGTCATTTTTGATAAACATAATTTGAGCTCCAACCTTTAATTTTAAATAGTGGTCAGTTGGCTTATGTTTATCTGGGAAAGTACCAGTTACATTGGCTTCATAAGTAAACAGCTCTGTTTCAAGCTGATTTAATTTTGTAAGGTTCGTTTCATTTACAATTTTGTTATGTGTTGCAAGTATTATATAGTCACTTCCGTTACCAGAAAAATTTGGATTGTATTTTGCATTTAGAGTTGTAAAGTCATTAGGTGTAACTTGGCTAACTCTTACACGATTAAGTAAATCAATAAACTCTTGTTCATTTTGCCTATATATTTTCTTTAACTCAATATAAAGTGGCGTGTTTTGTTCAATAACTTTTGAACTGAAGAAGAATGGTGTTTTGTAAAATTGGGAAAGTATTCTCCATTGTTCGTTATCAGCAATTGGCGGTAGTTGAAAAGTGTCTCCAATTAAAATTACTTGAACTCCACCAAATGGTAAATATGGCTTTTTTCTGAATACTCCTAATATCTTATCAATTACATCTAGCATATCCGCTCTTACCATTGATACTTCATCAATGATTAAAACTTCTAAATTTTCTATTATCTTTCTTTTGTCTTCATTGTATTTGAAGGTTGTGTAAATCGTTTCCTTATTTTCTGTTCCTGTGGCATTGGTTCTTAATCTTGAATCGTTTGGAACAAATGGACCGAAAGGTATCTGGAAGAAAGAATGTATTGTAACTCCTCCTGCATTTATTGCTGCAACTCCTGTTGGTGCCAAAACCACAGTGTTTTTAGCAGTTGTGTTTCTGATATATTTTAGAAAAGTGGTTTTACCAGTTCCAGCTTTACCTGTCAAATAAACAAGTTTATCGGTATGTCGGACAAATTCAGCAGCATTGTTGAATTCAATATTTTCTTTGTCAAGTTTTATGTTATCTACTGTTTCTGTCATTTTCTGTTTTCAGCTTGTGCCTAACGGTCTCGTATAACCGTCAGTTACGGGATTAAAGTTACTAATTTTCGGTTAAGAACTGGCTTTAGCAATTCCGAGTGGATTCGGACGTAGTCGAATCCGCCGTAATTGCGATTATACATTGTTGTGTACCGTTTTTATTCATAAATTTTTAAATGTTTGAGTTCTAATTTTTTCTTTTCCCCATTCATCAAAAATTGTTATGGTCATTTCAGATACATTATTCTTGAAAATTTGCTTAATTAATTCCGATTCCTCTTTTGGTGTATGTCTATGGGTAAAAGAAGCTCCCAAATATATTTTGAAACACTTTTTTTCAGAGTCAGTTGGACTCATTAAAGTGGTTTTTGTATTAATTTCAGTTCCGTTTTTAAGGGTTGTATTGAATTTCAAATGGTAAGATTCATATCCTATCGATTCTTCAAGGCATAGTTCAATCGAGTTATTTAAACTTTCCGAAAGTCCACTTAATTCAATCTTTTCAATTCGGTGTTCTTTTCTAAAACAAGAAGTCAGAATTAAACTCACAATAATTAAAAGATAGATTTTTTTCATTTTTCGGAATGCTTTTTTTAAATGGTACACAACGTACGTATAACAGGAATTCCTGTTTACATACCAAATTTGGTAAATAACAGGAACTAAATTATAAATAACTTCCCATTATTCCCCATAAATGTAAAACAAAACCCACACATACACAATGTGGGTTTCCGTATACTTCGACAAGCTAAGCACAAGAGCTTCGATAAACTCAGCATAAATAAAGAGAATCTAGTATCTGATGAAGTCAATGACAAAAAAATCATAGAAATCCAAAAATCAACTATTTTACGAATTCCACAATAAAAATGTGCTTTTTTAGCATTTCATTGCATAATTCACAATAAAAATGCTCCCGAAAGCTTCTCGCAGCAATGCAACAGACTTTCGGGAGTTCCCGAAACGGTCTCGCAGACGTGCAGCAAGCTTTCGGGAAGTTACAAAAGCGTCTCGCAGTGCTGCAACACGCTTTTGTATGCGTTGGAAAACGTCTCGCAGACCTGTGAGAAGCTTTCCGACACGTTTGAAACGTTCCTGCACACCTGCGAGAAGGTTTCCAACGCGGGGAATTCGTTGTTGCACGTCTGCAGGAAACGTTCCCCAATAAAAAGAAATAGATATGAGTTCGTTTGTATAAAAACTTACCAAAAAATAACTAAAATGATTGCAGTTGCTTATAATGTAATGATAGTGTACAACTTCAACAGGATATACGGAACGTTCACAGCTTATTTTTCCGTTTCACCATATTTATTTGCTCAAAATCCTAGTATTCATGCGTTATTTGTAGTGTTATCGATTTAGGGGATCGAAACAGGTTTAACGTTTAGTTTACGTAGTTTATTATTAATTCAAAGTGTGAAAAGAGTGTTTCTTGGCGGGAACACTCTTTTTTTGTTAAGTTATATATAGAAAAATGTAGCTACTTCAATTCCTTTTTTAGGAAGCGTGCAGTGTGACTTTTTTTATGCTTGGCAACTTCTTCAGGTGTTCCTGTGGTAATAACTTTTCCACCACCTTTTCCACCTTCGTAACCAATGTCAATGATATGATCGGTCATTTTAATAACGTCCATATTATGCTCAATAACCACAATAGTATTTCCTTTGTTGACCAATTTATTCAATACTTCCATCAAAACACGAATGTCCTCAAAATGCAGTCCCGTCGTTGGTTCATCTAAAATATAAAACGTATTTCCGGTGTCTCTTTTCGAAAGTTCGGTAGCCAGTTTGATGCGTTGAGCTTCTCCACCAGAAAGTGTCGTACTTTGCTGTCCGAGCGTAATATAACCCAAACCAACATCTTTGATGGTTTTGAGTTTTCGGTGAATTTTAGGAATGTGCTCAAAAAATTCCACCGCTTCGTTCATCGTCATTTCCAACACATCGGCAATGGATTTCCCTTTGTAGCGAATTTCTAATGTTTCACGGTTAAAGCGTTTTCCTTGACAGGTTTCACAATCAACATACACATCTGGCAAAAAGTTCATCTCAATCACGCGCAATCCGCCTCCTTGGCATGTTTCGCAGCGACCACCTTTTACGTTAAAGCTAAAACGTCCAGGTTTGTACCCACGAATCGCGGCTTCGGGAGTTTTGGCATATAGACTTCTAATTTCGCTAAAAACGCCTGTATACGTCGCAGGATTGGAACGTGGCGTACGCCCAATTGGTGACTGATTGATGTCAATCACTTTATCAATATGTTCCAGTCCTTTGATGCTTTTATAAGGCATCGGTTCTTTAACGGCATTAAAAAAGTGTGCATTTAAAATAGGGTAGAGGGTTTCGTTGATTAAGGTTGATTTTCCACTTCCAGAAACGCCTGTAACGCCAATCATTTTTCCGAGCGGGAATTCTACCGAAACATTCTTTAAGTTGTTTCCTGTCGCGCCTTTGAGGACTAATTTTTTTCCGTTTCCTTTTCTACGTTCTTTTGGAACAGGAATTTCCTTTTTTCCGTTTAAATATTCCGCCGTTAAAGTGTTGTGGTCTAATAATTCTTTCGGCGAACCTTCTGAGATGATTTCACCTCCATGTCGCCCAGCTTTTGGACCAATGTCAATCACGTGATCGGCGCGTTCTATCATATCTTTGTCGTGTTCTACCACGATTACAGAGTTTCCAATGTCGCGCAATGATTCTAGAGAATTGATGAGTTTTTCGTTGTCTCGTTGGTGCAGTCCGATGCTTGGTTCGTCCAAAATATATAAAACACCGACTAGTTGTGAGCCGATTTGCGTTGCCAAGCGAATGCGTTGTGCTTCGCCGCCTGAAAGTGATTTAGAACTTCTGTTGAGAGAGAGATAGTTTAAACCCACATCCAATAAAAAGCGTAAACGCGTTGAGATTTCTTTGACGATTTCCGACGCGATTTTTTGTTGCTTTTCAGATAAATTGTTTTGCAAATCATCAAACCAAGTAGACAATTCCACCACATCCATTTGTGCCAATTCGGCAATATTTTTATTGTTGACTTTAAAGTATAAAGATTCTTTGCGTAAGCGCGAACCGCCACATTCGGAGCAATTTACTTTGTCCATGTAGTTTTTTGCCCAACGTTTGATAGACGACGAATCGCTTTCTTCAAATTGATTTTTGATAAAGCTGACGATACCTTCAAAGTCAATTTTGTAATCGCGCGTAACGCCTAACGTTTTACTTACCACAGAGAATTTTTCGTTGCCGCCATTCAGAATAACGTCCATAGCTTCTTTAGGAATGTCTTTGATAGGATCACTAAGTTTAAAATCGTAACGAGCGGCAATGGTTTCCAATTGCTTGAAAATCCACGACTTTTTATATTCGCCCAACGGAGCAATTCCGCCACCTTTGATAGTTACTTTGCTATCAGGAATCACTTTACTTTCGTTGACTTCATACAAAGTTCCCAAACCGTTGCAGTTAGGGCACATGCCTTTTGGCGAATTGAACGAAAAGGTGTTTGGCTCTGGATTTGGATAGGAAATTCCCGAAGACGGACACATCAGGTTACGACTGAAATAACGTGCTTCTGTTGGTGCATCTTGGTCAATCACCATTAAGACATCATCGCCGTGATACATCGCCGTTTTGATAGTTTCCGTAAGGCGTTTGTCGTTGTCTACCTTGTCGTTAATTTTTAAACGATCAATTACGATTTCGATGTCGTGAGTTTTATAACGGTCAACGCGCATTCCTTTTTCAATATCCAAAATTTCGCCATCCACACGCACTTTTACAAAGCCTTGTTTTCCGATAGTTTCAAACAATTCGCGGTAATGACCTTTACGTGAACGTACAATAGGAGCGAGGACGTTGACGCGTTTTCCGTTGAAATCGTTTAGAATTAAGTTCTTGATTTGCTCATCGCTATAGCTGACCATTTGCTCGCCAGAGTTGTAACTGTACGCATCTGCAGCTCTGGCAAATAGTAAACGAAGAAAGTCGTAGATTTCCGTAATGGTTCCGACGGTAGAACGCGGGCTTTTACTGGTTGTTTTTTGCTCTATGGCGATTACGGGCGATAAACCGTCGATTTTATCCACATCTGGACGTTCTAATCCGCCTAAAAACTGTCGCGCATACGCGGAAAACGTTTCGATATAGCGGCGTTGTCCTTCGGCATAAATCGTATCAAAGGCGAGCGATGATTTTCCACTTCCTGAAAGTCCCGTAATAACGACCAATTTCTCTCTGGGAATGGTGACATCGATGTTTTTTAAGTTGTGAACTCTAGCGCCTTGTACTTCAATATTTTCTTCGTAATTCGTCATAGCTTTTTGCAAAAGTGCAAAGGTACGAATTTTAGATGCAGAAGTGAAATTGGAGTGATTGTTATTAGTTTTGTATTTTCTCTATGAATTACATAAAACTTAAAAAAAATATTTGTGTCCTTTTTATATCGAAACTTATATAAAAAAAGGTATAAATTTTAGTAATATCAATTATAATATTAAATCAATTGTATATTCAGCTTTTGGTTCATTCGCTAAGAATAAATCCAATTCAGTTTGATTATTAAATCCTTGAAGTTTCTGTCTATATTTTTTAAAAATTTTTGGGTCTTCGATTTCTAACTTTCTTCTTTTACTTATTTCTAAATATTCTTTTTCTTGGTCAATCCCTAAAAATCGTCTATTAGATAAATTTGCCGCAATACCTGTTGTACTACTTCCTGCAAATGGATCTAAAATCCAAGCATTTGGCTTTGTTGAGGCTAAAATTAAACGTGTTAAAACTGATAAAGGTTTTTGAGTTGGATGTTTTGTACAACTTTTTTCCCAAGGTGCAATTGCAGGAAGTTTCCAAACATCTTTCATTTGTTTGTTTCCATTGAGTTGTTTCATTAATTCATAGTTGAAATAATGTGGAGTTCTATCATTTTTTCTCGCCCAAATTATTTGTTCAGTTGAATGTGTAAAATATCTACAAGAAAAATTTGGTGGAGGATTTGATTTTTGCCAAGTAACTATATTTAATATTTTAAAGTCTAATTCTGTAAGAATTTGTCCAACACTAAATATATTATGCATGGTTCCACTTATCCAGATTGTGGCATCCTCTTTCATTTTATCTCTGACTAACGTAAGCCATTGTCTATTAAATTGATTTATATATTCAGTACCATGAGATTTGTCCCACTTTCCTTTATTAACAGAAACAATTTTACCACTTTGGATTGACAAACCATTGTTGGATAAAAAATAGGGTGGATCAGCAAAAATCATATCAAACTTATGATTGATTTTTGGCAATAATTTCATTGAATCTCCTTCAAGGAGACAAAAATTTTTATCGGTTGATTTAAAATAAGGTTTAAGCATAAGCAAATATAGTAAAATTATTTAATGATACTTATTGTATGTAGACTTTTTGTGTGTAAATAAAGATATTCACATTATGAAAAAAGACATTGTTTTAGTTGAGTTTGGAGAAAGAGTAAGACAACTACGAAATGAAAAAGGTTGGAGTCAAGAAGAACTTTCTTTTAAATCAGGATTTCATAGGACTTATATAGGAATGGTTGAAAGAGCAGAACGTAACATTTCATTGAAAAATATAGCAAGAATAGCAAAAACATTTAACGTTCAAATACAAGATTTATTTATAAAAAAAAATAGAATATGACTGAAATTGATTTGACAAAAGAAAAATTCAGTAATGATAGAGCGAAATTTAGAAGAGAGATCATTAATATTTTCTTGAACGAATCACCAGGAACAGGAAAAGGAGTAAATACATCAAGGTATAAATATGTTGTCAATGTTCTACCAGATGGAAGAAAAATTTATTTAAGTCGTCCAGCAAATTTTAATAATGGTTTTGATTTTACTCTTAATGTAGAAAGTACAAATTTTAATTTAGGTTTAAAAAATGAAAAAGGAAATCCTAAAAGATCAAGTACAAGACCAACACACGAAAATATACTTACTGATTTAAGAAATAAAAAAGCTGAAAACAAAGGTCTCTATGATTCATTGATAGATGAAATAGACTTGATTTTTAATTGTCAAAATACCTCAAAAACAGATTTCCCTTTTGAAACAGGACATTCAAGTAAATTAATTTTGGAATGTATTAAGTGGTTATTTGAGGAACAAGATGTCACTTATTGGAATTATTCAGGTCGTTCAATGTTTTACAAAGCAATTAAAGAAATATAGTTATGGCAAGAATACCGAATACGGTTGGAGGTGGAGCTAATACAAATTTTAATGGTTTACGTTTTGAAGGTAGAACAGACTTATTAGAGGCAATAAACTTACATTCAGATTATTCAATTCGAAACGGCAATGAAGTTGTAAAAGAAGGAAATATTGTTGCTCATTATTATGAGAAACATTCGCTCTATAAAGAGTATTTAGCTCCTAATGGAGTAGACTACAAAACAATTTTGAGCAAAAAGTTATTACCTGATGGTGCTTTGCTAGTTGGTAATACAATGTATATTATTGAAAAAAAATATCAAGCTGGATCTGGTTCTGTTGATGAGAAATTGCAAACTTGTGACTTTAAGAAAAAACAATATACCAAATTATTAGAACCCTTAAATATTAATGTTGAATATTATTATGTACTTAATGATTGGTTCGATAATCCAAAAAACAATGATGTTTTCGAATATATTGAAAGCGTAGGATGTAAATATTTTATTGAAGATTTACCTCTGCAAGAGATTGGTTTATGATTATTTTGGACTTATAATAGAATATCTTGCAGATTTTAATAAGGTAATACTATTATAGTTATTTTCATCTTTAAAGCCATATTGCCAAATATAAAATATACTACCTCTTTTTTCAAAAAACAATAATGAAACGTCCTTTTTTGTATATTTTTTCCACTGCTTGTAAGGATAAAATAACTGCCTAATTATAGTATTTGAAGTTTTTGAATTTTTGGCTTCAACTAAAACAATATTATTCTTTCCTTCAAATCCAGCGTCAACCTCTGTTTGAACGCTTATTGTTCGTATAAGTTGTTTTTTAACATAGAATGAAAAAGGTGGAGTATATTTTCTTCCTCTAATAGTCAAAACTAAACTTTGGTCGTTCATAAATGTTCTGATGAGACTTGAAGCGTAAGCGAAATCAAGATGTTGCATTTCTGAATTTCCAATTTCAGACGTTTCTAATTTAAAATCCAATTTTGATAAATATGGAACTATTGGAGTTGTGATTTCAGGAATATCAACATATCCCTCTCCTTTCACAATATTATATATACCATTTTTAATAGGCAAAAGGAATAGGTCATTGTCTATAAAAACTTGAGGTCTATCGTTTCTGGAGTCTTGTTTACATAATATACGAACTTCTTTTTCGCCAGTTTTTTTAAAATTTTGACAAGCTCTTTTAATTTGTTTTGCAGTTATTGTAAAGGGTTCTACACTAAAATTATGACTTAAAATTTTGTAGTCATCAAATATCTTTTTCCAAGAAATACTATTAGCCATAATTAATTTGTGATTAATAGTTCTGTCAAATTCCCTCTTTTTTCAGGATTCGCATTTATATTTCTTCGTGCTTTGACTCTATAGATATTAAAGTCAGAATATAAATCATCAAAGAAATTGTCATTTGGGTTGTTCCCTTTTACATCTGAATTACTTAAAATCCACTGATGATCTAAGTTGTTTAATTCTGTACAAAATTCTTTTAAACGTATTTGTTCTGCATCATCAAATTCATCCTTTGCATAAGAGTTAAAACTTGAAGTTTCACTCAAAGGTTTATAAGGTGGATCAAAATAAAAGAAGGTATTGTCGGTCACATAATTTAACGTTTCAGAATAATCTCCATTTAAAATTTCAACCCTTTCTAGAACTTTTGAGACTGCTCTTAAATTTTCCTTATTACAAATTAATGGCTTTTTGTAACTTCCAATTGGAACATTAAATTCATTTTTACGATTTACTCTAAAAAGACCATTAAAACAGGTTCTGTTTAAGAAAATGAATAAAGCACTTTGAGTTGTTTGATTTGAAATTCTTGAATTGAAAAGTGTTCTTTTATCGTAATAGTATTCCTTTTTTTCTGCATCATTTTGAGCCAAGAGATAATATTCAATTTGCCATTCTGAAAGTATATTTATTAAATTTTCTACATCTCCTTTTATTGAGTTATAACAATTTGTTAAGTCTGTATTTATGTCATTAATAATTGCTCTTTCCATATTTGGAAATTGTTCAAGCATCCAAAACAAAATTGCTCCACTTCCTACAAATGGCTCAATATAAGTGAAATCATTTTCAAATATATTTTTGGGTAATTGTTCTTTAATTTGTTCAATCAATTGACTTTTTCCTCCTGCCCATTTCAAGAATGGTTTAGCAACTATTTCTTTCATATTACATTTATTTATCAATATTACGTAAAAATACATCATTAATTTAAAATTGAGATTAATATTATTTACTAAAGGAAAATCTAAAATAAAAACAATTGATAGAAAGTTATGTTGAATTTTATTTTTAAAATATCACAAAAAAAACTCCGAAGCAAACACTTCGGAGTTTTAAGTATGTTATATAGAAAGTTGATTACTCAATAATCAATTTCTTTGTTACAGTTCTTTCTTGGTCTGTTACAGTGATTAAGTACATTCCTGTGCTTACGTTACGCAATGAAATGTTTTCATTGAAGGTAGACGTTGCATTGTAGTTTTTACTGTGAATTAATCTACCAGAAATATCGTGTACGTTGATGCTGATATCTTCTCCAGAAGTTGAGTTAAACGATAATGAGAATTCTCCTTTGTTTGGATTTGGATAGAGTGTGAAGTTATCTAATTCAAATTCTTCATTGCTTAATACAACGGTTGTAGTAGTTGTACATAATTCAATAGCAAATTCGTTTACAATACCACTATCTCCATTAAAGAAATCAACAAATACCATATTCCACGTTCCAGATGGATTGTCTCCATTAAACGCTGTCATAGGGTTTGCAGGTGCGTAGGTTCCAGTCGTAGGAGAAGCACAAGCAATAGTTGGTTCACCATCGCGGAAAGTAACATCAATATTTCCATATTGTGCATCGTTACATGTTCTTGCCCAAACATTAGAAAAACCTCCAGCTGGTGGTTGTAATTGCATGATTAAGTCACCTATCCAAGCATGAGTTACATCTACTTTAACTCTTAAGTCAGAAATTGGCGTTGATTCCGTAACAGTTACAGGAACAAAAACGGGAGCTCCTTGTACGTTAGCACCAGTACTATCTGGAATTGGTGTTGCAATTGGTCCAGTTGTGTAGGTGTTACAAACGGTATTGGTAGTTACCGTAGCTCCCACAGAGAACGATTTAGAAATTGCAAAGTAAATGTTTCCAACTGCTTCAATTTTGATTCTACAGTATGGTTCAAATACAAATGGGAACGTGATTGACTCAGAACCGTCGTTTGCTGTATTAGCAGCTAAAACAGTATCAAAATTTTGTCCACCATCTGTTGATAATAAGATATTAACATTTGACGTGTTGATTCCGTTAGCCGTAGTTCCAGCGACATCCCAAGTTACAGTGGTAGTTTCACCTGTTACAAAACTTTGGTCTGTAGTATCTGGCGCAGTTACTCTAAATGGCCCTGTGTTTGCCAAAGTAACTGTCATGTCATCTCTATTGGTTTGTCCACCATTTGGTGTTCCATTATCTCTTACCGTTAATGCAAACGTCATGGTTCTTGCTACGTTTGGCATTACTTCCCATTGAGGTGTTAAGTTTCCGTCTAAAATATCACTTAGTTGTGGGAATGTACGATCGCTATTTGCTACAGGCGAGTATGATCTAAATTGTGGACCTGTAGTGTTTGTTGGTGAAGGAACACCAGAAACTGTTCCTACATCTACTTGCTCCCAGCAATATGATAATGTAGTTGCATCAGGATCAACAGCGGTACCGTCTAATGTAAAAGCAGTTCCATACGGAATTGTATAATCACTTCCAGCATTTACTGTCGGTGCTGTATTTCCATTAGCAGTATTGTTTGAACAAATAGGTGCTTGATTCAAACGTGTCCACATATTATCGATACTAATAGCGTGAAAGTGATCGTCACTATTATTTTGGATATTATCCGAACCACAAATTCCTGCATACGCCATAATGGTTGTTCCACTTCCTGGTTCTACAGCTGTAGCTGCATTTCGGTTTCCGCCAGAACAGTTGACTTGGTTTCCATTAAATGTATGTGGCGCGCCAAATTGGTGTCCCATTTCATGAGCTACAAAGTCAATGTCAAAAGGATCACCAACAGGGTTTGGAGAACCTGTAACTCCTTGTGCTTTGTTATTGGTAAAACAGATACTACCCAAAGCAGCCAATCCACCACCACCAGTTGTAAATACGTGACCGATGTCGTAGTTAGCAGCACCAATATTTGCGTTAACAATTGTTTGGTTTTGGTTGATTAATTGTCCTGCATCATCATCCGTATATCCGTCGTCTTCAGCTAAGAAGATAATACTTGTATTGTCTACCAACGTCATAGTTAACGACATGTCTCTTTCAAATACAGCGTTTACTCTTGTCATGGTAACGTTCATTGCTGCTAATACAGTTGCTCTTTTTATAGCGTCTGTAGCAGCCGCTTGTCCCGCAGCGTTGATGTGATAGTTAGCATATTCTTGTGTACATGCCAATGCTAAACGAAACGTACGTAATTGTCCGTCGTTAGCATTTTCTAGTTGGAAATCATCTGTAGCACTGCGTCCAGAAAGGTTGTCTTCCAAAGCATCTTCTACCATACATCCAATATAGTCATCTGCTACCGTACGGTATAAATTTGATTTTTCATACATGATGTACGTTTGTAAATCCTTAGTCATTGGATCAATGTACAACGTTTTGTCTACAGCATGTACTGTAGCATGAAATCCGAAGATGGTTGTAGAAAAACGAAGTACCGTACCTGTATTTTCTCTACTCACAGCTACATACGATTGAATATCAGGATAGTTAGCCGCGAATGATGGCTCTAACACTGAAGCATTGTATACTTCAAAGTTTTCCATTTTCCCTTCCGCACCAGGAAATTGTAATACGATTTCTGATTGGATGTTTAAATCTCTATCAGGAGCTGATGCTAGTGCTTGTTTTAAAGATTGTAAATCTAACGTATATGTGTCATATACCGTGGGGATAGATGTTCTTTCTAATAATTCTTCCTGTTGGAAGTCAGTAGTATTGGATTGCTTCCAAAATGACTTTCCTTGCGAAAAGGCTATGATAGGAAGTAACAATACTAAAAAGAAGTAGTTCTTTTTCATAATTGATAAATTGATTTATAGAAGTTTTAGTTTAATAAAAGTGGGCTAAAGTTAAGTTTTTTTTTAAAATATGATAGGAAAAGTTTAACATTTCATAGAAAAAGTCATGAAATTTTAACAAATTGAGAATATCTAATTCCAAGCTTTAAGGTTTTCAATGTCAATATCTAAGACCAATAGACTATGTAGGGTAGCTAAGGGTATTCCGCTGTCCATTGTTTCCCAATTGTCCCAAGAAGCGTACAATCCGCCAATCGGAATGATGTCAACCCACATTTGATAGCCTTTAGGGCGACCATTTTCATCCAAATGCCATAAGTAAGAATCGCCAGGTGTGGTACCGCCAGAAGTATAGGTTACCAAAAGTCCTTCTTCGCCAGCTTCATTTTGGGCAATGCTACGTGTTACACCTTCATCAAACACTTTGTAGGGCGCAACAACCCAAAACGAATCGTTATGAAAGTACGAAAGTGCCGTTTCAATATAGTCTGTTTTATCATTATTGGAATATAGTTTTCCATCTATTGTAACAACGCTTGCGTCAGGCTGTTTTAAATTGAGTTGAACTTGAATGTCACTCCACGAAACCTCTACGTTATATTGGTCTTTATCCCACACATAATGATGTCCGCCAGGAAACGTCCAACTCAAATAGCGCGTATTTTGATAGGCTTCATAATTTAAAGCCGTTAGCATTTTACGCGCTAGGACATCTGCTTTATTGCTGTCAGCTCCTTTTGGCACAGGTTCATTGTATGCAAAATATACGACTGTAAATACAATTAATAATGTTACGACAATTCCTAAGAGAAATTTTCCTAGAATTTTAGCAATTTTTTTCATGAAGTTGGGTTAGTTTTTAAATCGTCTTAAATCTGTGCTTTTAAAAGTCCATTCAGGAGTACGTACTGTTCCTTTTTTTGCAATATACCAAGGACTTAACGTAGCATTTTGCTGATTGGTTAAAACTTGGGTTTCTTGCGCAGGCATGTAACTTTGGGCAATCATGAATATTTTTTCTCCTTGCGGATTTTTCGCCACATCGACGACTATGACGGCATGACCAAACGGATTTCCTTTTTGTATAAACACATCGCCTACTTGGATATCTTCAATATTTGGAACGATTTCCAATTCTTTTCGTAGCGAAGCCGTGTTTGCATACGCAAAGATATAATTCATATAACGTCTAAATTTTTTATACGAATGGTCGCCTTTGGCATATTTTGTAAAATAGCGTGGTTTTCCGTCTGAAAGAAAGTTAAAGTGAATGTCCTGTAAACGATTTTGTGCAAATAAAAACTCGCCGCGCAAGCGCATTACGGCATCTGCACATTGTTGCAAATCGCGCGTACCAATTTCCATATCTACTACAGAAATATAGACGTTGTCATTGTATTTTTCGCTTCCGTCGAAATATTTTACGGGACTATTAAATGGTTTTAGCGGTAATTTTCGCAAATATGTTCCAAAATCAGTAGTTTGTAGTGGAATCCTCGTGTAATTTTCGGGTGTGTTAAAACGCTCTTCTATTGTTTTTCCTTCAGGATTAATAATTTTTTCTTCTGTTTCCTCTTTTGTTGTTTCGTGTGAAACTGCTACTTTTTTACCAGTTTCAACCGTTTCTTTTTTCTTTTCCGCACAAGCGGATACCAGCATTACACAAAAGAAAAGCAAGTACAGATTTTTTAAAGATTTTATAGTAAGATATCGCATTTGATGTTTATTTTAGCAATCGTTGAGATGTGAATGTTCTTTGGGTATTTTGATTTCAAAAACAATCAAGAAGTGCTCAGAATCATTTATTTCTCGTATTAAATCTACAAAATAATACAAACAATACTTATAAAATATGAACATTTTAGGCATTGGCTCTCGCATTAAGCATGAAACATACGGATTGGGCGTAGTCACCAACGTGACTTCCAAACATTATTGGGTAACTTTTATCGACAACGGATTGGAAACGATTGATATTGACAGCAATTTTGAAGTGATTGACGCTGTTGAAGATGAAGTGGATACGGTAAGTTTTTATGAAGTGGAAACCATTTTAAAAAATATGCTAAAAAAATGGTCAGATGTTTCAGAAATCGTTCCGATAGGCGATAAGTGGAAAGGAGGAAAACTGATTTTAGAACCTGGCGACACCAATTTAAAGAGCAAAGAATTGCCTATTGATAGTTTCTTTCATAAAATCGTCATGGTACGCGACCGCATTCGTGTGATGGAACAAAAAATCAATTCGAGCAATTTGGACGAGCAAGAAAAAATAGACTTGCAGCAATACATCACGCGTATGTATGGAAGTTTAACAACGTTTAATGTGTTGTTTAAGAACAAGTCGCAGCAGTTTGTAGGTTCGCGGTCGAAGTAGTGTCGCTTTGCTCAATTCAATGATTAAATAATTAAAAGATTTAATCATTCAATTTTTCAATCATTGAATCTTTCAATCATTCAATAAAAAAGGAGGAACGCTTTTCAAGAAAAACGTTCCTCCGACTTGTAAAACTAACCAACACTAATTATGGCATCACCACAGTGTCAATAACGTGGATTACGCCATTACTTGCCATAATGTCTGTTTTTGAAATCATGCTATAGTTTCCATTTGCATCTTTCAACCAAATTCCTTTGTCATTTTGTACAACGGTTATTTTGCTTCCGCTAAGCGTTGTTAATGTTACTTTTCCTTTTCCCTTTTTCAAAGCAGCGACTACGTCTTTTGCAGTCAATTTCCCCTTGATTACGTGGTATGTTAACACAGCAGTCAATTTTGACTTGTTTTCTGGCTTCAATAAAGCGCTTAATGTATTTTGGTCTATCTTTCCAAAAGCGTCGTTTGTAGGTGCAAATACCGTTAATGGTCCTTCACCTTTTAACGCATCTACCAATCCAGCTGCTTTAACAGCAGTGACTAATGTGGAAAAACTTTTGTTTGAAGCCGCAATATCTACAATGTCTTGATTTTGTGCAGTTGTTTTTGTTGCAAACGCAAATATTGCGATGGTTGTAATTGTTAGGATTAATTTTTTCATAATAATTTTTTTTAGTTTTTAAATTTTAATTCTTTTTCTAATTTTCTAAGCGCTTTCATTTATATATACACAAGTTTTTGCCTTTTGGATGAGCTTGGTTAAAATTTTTTTTAAATTTGAGAAGATTTATTTCAAAAGTGAAAGACGACTCCATTCTTATTGAACGATTTCAAAATCGTGATGAAACCGCGCTATCCAAGCTATACGACAAGTATTCTGGTGCTATTTATGGTGTCATTATTCGCATGTGTAGAAATGAAGAAGCTGCACAAGAAATTTTACAAGAAACATTTATAAAAGCTTGGAATAAGTCACATTTGTATGATGCAACTAAGGGGAAAATCTACACTTGGCTGTATCGAATTGCTCGAAATACAACACTAAATTTTCTAAGAAAAAAGGACAAACTCATCCAAATGGAAGATTTGAGTGTATATAAAGATGAAGGCGAAAAAGAACATGATGATCTGCACATAGAATTAAAGGGAGCTTTGGCAAAACTCGATGCTCATCATCAAAAAGCCCTAAAACTGATATACTTTAACGGACTTACTCATAGAGAAGCGCATGAAGAAATGGGCGTTCCTTTGGGAACTTTTAAATCGTATGTGAGACAAGCCATTAAAAAGTTACGCGAAGTATATGCCCAAGAATTACTGTTGTTAATTTGTATTTTAGAATTGTTGACATGAAAGATAGAAATACTATCATAGAAAGCGGAATGTTGGAGATGTACTTGTTAGGATTGTTACCTGACGAGCAAGTTGCTGCGCTCGAAAAAATGTTAGCAGACGATGCTGAACTCGCTCAGAAGTATGCTGAAATTGAACAGGATTTTGAAAATGTTTCTCTTGAAAATGCCGTTCAACCACCAAACTTTATAAAAGAAGATTTATTCGAATCGATTCGACAAGAATATACAGATGTAAAAGAACTTCCAAAAGAAGCAACACCACAAACATTTTTATGGATTGCCGCTAGTTTGGTCGCGTTGTTTATGATAACTTCGCTTTGGATGTTTACACAGTGGAACAACACAAAAGAAGATTTACAAGTCACACAAAAAGAACTCAACAATATCAAATCACAAATTCAAAACCTACAAGGTGATTTGGAAAGTTCGCGGTTATTGGCTGCTATCGTAGAAGACCCAAATACACTGCAATATGCCATGAAAGGCAATGCTAAAATTCCTGGCGGATTTGCTACGGCATATATCAATCACGAAGCAAAATCTGCAATTGTAAACGTTCAAAAACTCCCTGAATTGCCAGCTGATAAAACCTACCAAATGTGGGCAGATGTGGAAGGTGAAATGATTAACATGGGCGTTATTGACAAAAGCAAAAATGTCGTAGTCATGAATTACATCGATGAAGCAACCTCACTCAATATTACCATTGAACCTAGAGGTGGAAGCGACCACGCAACTGTAGAGCAGTTGGTGACGAATGTGTATTTATAGTTTTTTGGTGTTAGGTGTTTGGTTTTGGGTGTTTGGTCTTTCAAGTTGTACTTGATGTAATTTTTTAAATTAGTAGATTCTCAAAATCAAGAACCAAGCTTCAACAATACATTGATACTTCCTGCCAGCAATTCTTCTTCTGTGTAATTTTTGTAATCTTCGTGAAGTGTCAATTCCTTGAATTTACGGTATTTTTCAGAATCTTTATCACACGTGTCATAGTCTAGAGAAACGACTTCATATCCTGCTTTTGTAAAGATATTCAGATAATCTGGTAAACGCAGACGATTGTGATAATCGAACTTGGTATGCTGCTTTTTCCATTCCTCTTTGCTGTATTTTAAAAAGTCGTAATACGAAAGCGATTTGTCGTCATACGCACGATGATCACTTGGAGAAATCATGTGTAGTATGTACGCAGATTTTGGTAAAATCTTTGCGAAACTTTGATGAATCTTCAATAAATCTTCTGGCGGAATGTGTTCTAAGACAAATCGTGAAAATACCAAATCAATTTGTTCGTGCAATTGCGTGTTTTCGTCCGCTAAATTGGTTTTTGGATAATAGCTGATATTACTCGGAAGTGGATACTTTCCTTTCTTAGCAGTGATTTCAATTTGATAGTTTTCTTTGTAAAACGAATTTAATTTTTGAATGGTTTTAGCATCATAATGCTCATTAATATCGTACGTTACCACACGAGAAACTTCTGCAAAATTCGTAAAGAAATAAGGAATGATTGGCGCCCAACCAGAACCCAATTCTAACACTGTTTTATTTTTTAGCGGGATGTTTTCTTTTTCTAAAATCTCCAACGCTTCTGTAAAGGAGCGATTGTTGGTTTTAATCTTGAAATGAACACTGTTTCTGTTGAGAAACTTCTGCAATTGGTGATAAATTCCGTAACCCAACGAACTTGGCAGAATATCCAACGATTTAAAAATAAAAGATTTGGCTTTGTGATTCATACAGTAGGCAATTCCGTCGCAAAATAACAAATAAAAACGGATTTTAAACTTCTTGTACAATCAATTATATCAAAAAACGCTTTACAAATGACTCCACTAAAATTTCATTGGAAATCCCCAATTTTTATGGTACATTTCGCCGTTGATAGAACGTAGAGTATGCTTTACAAACTTATTTTTCAATTGGGCGAACGCTTGCGAAATCCTTCGTTGCGAGATTGGTTTGCGTTTTTAAAACAATCGGAACAGTGGTCGATTGAAGATTTGGAAGCGTATCAATTGCAACAATTAAAAGAGCTCGTTTCGTTTGCAAAAGCACATTCTGAATACTACAAAGAAACGTTTGCAGATATTGACGAAACATCGTTTTCCACTATAAAAGATATTGAACAGTTGCCGTTACTGTCTAAGCAAGACGTTTTACAACACACTGAAAAGATTCACACTAAACACAATTTTAAAAAAGTGTTTACGGCGACAACTTCAGGTTCTTCAGGAAATCCATTAGTGTATCAGCGAGAAGAAAGTGCAGACTCTTTCAACAGAGCGTCTATTTTTAGAGGCTATTCATGGTATACTATTCAACCGTGGGAACGGAACGGATATTTTTGGGGATTTGATTTTTCAGCAGTCAAACGATTGAAAGTTAAATTGTTAGATATGCTTCAAAATCGTTTTCGAGTGTTCGATTACAAAGAAAAGTCATTTAAAAAATTCGTCAAAAAACTACAGCGCGCCCGTTATATTCACGGATATTCGTCCATGATTTATCAATCAGCCAAATTGATTAATGAAAAGAAGCTTCCAAAACCAAAAAAAATAAAAATGGTCAAAGGAACTTCAGAGAAAATTTACGACAGTTACAAAGCTGAAATCAAAGAAGCGTTTGGTGTGCCAATTATCAGCGAATACGGCGCCGCAGAGACTGGAATTATTGCTTTTGAATGTCCGCACGGAAACATGCACATCAATATGGAAGGCGTGATTGTGGAAGAGCTGAACAATCAAATTGTGGTGACCAATTTACAAATGAAAACCTTTCCTATAATTCGCTACCAATTAGGTGATTATATTAAATTAGCTTCTAAAGAAAAAAAATGTTCTTGTGGAAAATCGCATTATGTTCTGGAAGAAGTTACAGGTAGAATAGGGGAAAACGTATACGGAAAGCAAGAAATTTATCCGAGTTTGTACTTTTATTACATCTTTAAAAACTTGGCAAAAAAACATAACATAAAACTTACCTATCAAATCATCCAAAAAGAAAAAGGAATTCTTATATTTAACCTCGAAGAAAACTTAACCAACACAAATGAAGAAAAGCTAAGACAAGAGATTCACGCATATTTTGCCGACGACATCGCCTACACTATTTGCCCAAATGTAAAACAGAGCGTCGGTAAGCAAAAAACGAAAAGTTTTATCTCTTATCTTACAGAATAGTTATGGCGACAACCTCCAACATGCATTTCGAAATTTCGGAACGTAAACTCCTTTTACGTATTGTAGACATATTATCCTTACTTCTTGGATTATACGTAGTATCTTACGCGTTTGATTTTGATTATTTCAGATTTACAAAAGAACGTTGGTTGTGGAGTGTGGTGTTGATTGTGTATTTTATGCTGTTTTCCACGATTTTGGAGTTGTATAATTTGCAGAAATCAAGTCGTTATGACACTACTTTTCAAGGAATTGTCCTCACGGTTTCCATTACGGTGTTGTGTTATTTATTAACGCCGTTTTTAACACCAGAATTGCCTGAAAATCGTTTGCAAATTCTCTATTTTTTCTTGGCGATTTCAGTCGCGATTTTTTTGTGGCGATGTGCGTATATTTTCTTCATTTCCTCGCCGCGTTTCTATAAAAATATTCTCATTATTGGGAATATGGAAGAAATTAAAATCATGTCCGACGCAATTGAACGAAATACGAATTATTACAAAATTGTCGGTTATATAAATTCTACACCAAATCAAGGTGTGAAAGATGCTGAATTAGAAGCGATTGAAGAAATCACCAATTTAGATTTGAATTCGGTTGTAAAAGAAAAATATGTGTCAGAAATCATCATTGCCAGCAATCCTCGCGAAGAATTGAGTAAACCTTTATTTGACAGCTTAATCGGATTGTTAGAAACAGGATTACCAATTAAAGAGTACATTCAAGTATATGAGGAATTGACCTATCGTGTTCCTGTTCAGTATATTGGCA
The DNA here is from genome assembly GCA_006383075.2 of Kordia sp. TARA_039_SRF. Classification (GTDB taxonomy): domain Bacteria; phylum Bacteroidota; class Bacteroidia; order Flavobacteriales; family Flavobacteriaceae; genus Kordia. The sequence continues at coordinate 41,966 of SMNH02000011.1, read as the reverse complement.
AAGATTTTTATAAATATTTTCCGTTTAGTCGCAGCAACCAAAATAAGTTGTATTTATTCTTTCACCGCTTTTTTGATATTTTATTTTCCGTGTTAGGATTAACAGTGAGTTTGGTATTTATTCCATTTGTTTTGATTGGAAATATGATTGGAAATCGCGGTCCGTTGTTATACACACAAGAACGCGTGGGGAAAAATGGTGTGCCGTTTAAAATCTACAAACTTCGAAGTATGGTGGTCAATGCTGAGCAAAATGGCGCCGTTTGGGCAACAAAAAATGATGCACGCATCACCAAATTTGGAAAATTTCTACGAAAATCACGTCTGGATGAAGTCCCGCAATTCATCAACGTTCTCAAAGGAGAAATGAGCATGATTGGTCCACGTCCAGAACGTCCAGCATTCGTAAAACAGCTCTCCGAAGATTTGACTTTTTACGAAATTCGTCACGTAGTCAAACCTGGTGTCACAGGTTGGGCGCAAGTAAAAACGGATTACGGCGCGTCTGTAGAAGACAGTTTGCGCAAGCTACAATATGATTTATATTACATCAAACACCGAAGCTTCTTTTTGGATTTAAACATCATTGTAAAGACGTTGAGTACGGTATTGTTTTATCGTGGAAGATGATTTTTTGAAGTTTATTGGTTTGTAAGTTTACGGCAATTCAAAATTCAGCATTTAACTTTCAAAATTTTAAGTTTCAAAATACTTCTCGATACTAAATCTCTTCGAAATTTCACTCGAAGTGACATTTGAGGCTTTAAGTTTGGTCGCAATTTCAAAGCGTCAGTTCGAGTGCCAAATCTATGATTAGGTGTATCGAGAACAGCTATGATTTTTTGAAGTTTATTGGTTTATAAGTTTACGGCAATTCAAAATTCAGCATTTAACATTCAAAATTTTAAGTTTCAAAGTACTTCTCGATACATTTTTCCTTCGGAAAACCACTCGAAGTGACGGTTTACTTTCAAACTTTATTGCTTCAAAAAATAATACGTCACATACGCATATCGTATCAACAACATAACCAACAACGGAATTGCCGCTAAGGCAAACACTTGAAACTGAATCAGCCATAAAAACAGTAGAATTACAATCAATCCTATTAAAAAGGCAGTGTATTTCCAGTGATTTTTGGCTTCTTTTTGCTTGGATAGAAACTTGCGAATGAACAATAAATTTATTGGAAACACCCATAATAAATTCCAATTGCTAGCTGTCATGGAATGGTCGGTAGCAAACCAAAGCAACAATACCATAATACCACCCAAACCTGTGATTAACATCAACGCAGCGTCTAACCAACGTGTGCGTTTTTTGTGTTTGAAATCTAAGAATGTGGTGATGAGTACGATTAACAATAAAATAGTACTGATGAAATAGGGACTTAGCGCAAAAGAGCCTTTTTCTTGCGCATTTTGTGGTTCTTTGAGAATGACATTTATTTCTTTGACCAACGATTCTCCATTTTGTAACGTGGCATTTTCTATGGCTTTAAATACGTAATCTGGTAGGAAATCGTATTCCTCTTTGGTTGCTTTTCTGTCGATTACCGAACCCAACGCAATGTCAATTCCGAAGCTTGACCAAGAGTTTTTTTCGACGTAATCGTAAATTAAGTCGCGAAAGGTTTTTTCTGTGGTGATGTGGTTGTAGGTAAATTTGATTTCGTCTGAAAAGTTATTGAGTAAAACTTCCCTAATTTTTGTTGCGCAATTGTTGAAAAAGAAGTCGTATTTGTAGGAGCGATTTTCTTCTTTGTAATTGTTTTCCAAATAGGCGAGAAGCGTCTGTACTTGATTTGGTGAAAGATTCAACACTTGCTCTTTTACCCAACGTTTTTCGTATTTATATGTGTATACAAATCGCTTAAAACTGCTTCTGCCCAATTGATATGGCAATTTTCCTTGTGCAAATTTGATATAGAAAAAAGGCGTATTAAAGTCAAATGTTCCGTAATTGTATACCACATCGTAGTTATACACCGGATCTTTCAATCGGAAAGCGTTGTGCCCAAACGTAGAATACAATTCTGAACCTGGACCGCAGGTAATGACTGAAAAAGTGGCTTTTGGAGAAAGTTGAATTTGAGAATCATTCTGCCCAAAGGCAATTCCCAAAAAGAAAAATAGTAGAAATACGAGTTTTTTCATCTGCTAAAAATATCACTTTTTATTCGTGACAGAAAATATCAAACTCGTTATCTTTTTATTTTTAACTTTTGAAGATAGTACTAAAATATTCATATAAAATTAGTTCTTTTAAAGAGAGTTTAGCGAAAGAAACTACATGTCAGTTCTTTATTTTCTTATTCTTTGTTTGCCCAAAGAAAAGAAACAAAAGAAAGGGCACTTTTCCAGAGATGTTTTTAGATTTTTCTCTTTAATGAGAGAAAAACTAAAACCGTGTGAATTTTTCTAAATTTCTTCCAAGGCTTCAGAAATTTTTAACGAAAAACTCCCACTACACTGCGGAAAAGAAAAAAACAACTTTTGACCATTTTAAAAAAGTTTTATAAAGAGAGTAAACTTTTATCGGAACAAACTCCAGTCAATTTTAAGGGAGAATACGTTAGAATATATCGCAGCACTTTGGTCGCCAATGTCTGTCAATGCGTAATCGATTTGAATTCCTTTGTATTTAAACCCAATTCCGATATTCGGTTGAAACGTCAACGATTCAGAGCCAAAGTTGTTTTCGTTTTGAAAGTTTCCAACACCAGCACGTACAAAAACCAAGTCTGTATACGCAAATTGCAATCCGACAGCAGGCGTTACACTTGCAAATCCCGTAGAAATGATGTCGTTGGTTTCTGCAAAACGCATAATCATATCCACTTCTGCGGTCAACGAATAATCGTAATTGAACGTAAAAGTACGCGCTACACCAAATTGCAGTTTTGGAATCGTAATTTCGGTTGTTTCTGGTACATCTTGCTCTGGAATCTGGTCGCTTACCTCATTGAATAAATCTTCATCAATGCTCCATGTGTTAAACGTTGTTGTGATATCGCGCGCCATTAAACCGAATTTCCAATCGTTTTTTCTGAATTGCAATCCGAAATCAAATCCGAATCCCCAAGAAGACGCAAAATCTCCAATGACTCTACGAATTACTTTGGCATTTACGCCATAATTCAATCCTTGTACAGGCATTCTACGGGCATACGAAAACGTAATACCGTAATCGGCAGCAGAGAAGAGGCTAATTCGATTAAAGTCTATATTTCCTTGACTGTCAATTAATTGTGTTGTGTTTAAGATATCATCTACACCAAAGCGAATTAAGGAAATTCCCCAAGCGCTTCTGTCGTCAATCGGCATCGCAAACGCGGCATAATCATACAAAGCAATATTGGCAAAATAGCTAGAGTGCATCAATGCTAATTGTTTGTCTTCAAGCTGTACCAAACCTGCAGGATTCCAATATCCTGAGTTTACATCACCAATGTTTGCCACTACGGCATTTCCCATTCCAAACGCGCCTGCATCCACGCCAATATTCATAAATTCGTTTGAATATTTAGCCACAGATTGTCCGTTTGCTGAATAGGCAACAATTATTAAGAGGAATACGAGTAACTTTTTCAAGAATAAAATTTTTTACAAATATGCAATTTTCTACCTAATTAACTCAAAAATTACATAGTTATTGTGTGGAATTCATCAACATTTCTACTTCTAAAGTACGGAGTTTGGAAAGTTTAGTTATTTTTACAAAAAATCACGTACATGAATATCAAAAAACACATTCCAAATTTTATCACTTTACTGAATTTATTTTGCGGTTGTTTGGCGGTAATCTTTGCGGTGAAGAATCAGTTGGAAATTGCTGCTTTTTTTGTGTTTATCGGAATCTTTTTTGATTTTTTTGACGGATTAGCCGCTCGATTGTTAAATGTTCAAAGCGAATTGGGTTTACAGTTAGATTCGCTTGCAGATATGGTGACTAGTGGTGTTGTGCCAGGAATTGTGATGTATCAGTTGTTTAACAGAGCCTTACATATTCATGAAGCGGTGAACGACGGACATTCATGGTCGGACACTTGGCATTGGCTTGAAAATGAAGTGCATTTGTTGCCACTTTTCGGATTGGTAATTACCTTGGCTTCTGCGTATCGTTTGGCAAAATTTAATATTGACGAAAACCAAACTTCTTCGTTTATCGGTTTGCCGACGCCCGCAAATTCCTTGTTGATTTTATCATTTCCGTTGATTTTGGCCTATCAAGGAAACCCAACGATTGATGAAATTATTTTAAACAAATGGTTTTTAATCGTTATGACGATTGTGAGCAGTTATTTGCTAAATGCCAGAATTTCACTATTTGCGTTAAAATTTAAAGATTGGAGTTTTAAAAATAATGCGGTTAAATATCTTTTCTTACTCACAAGCGCGTTATTGTTGATTTTCCTTCAATTTGCCGCTATTCCCGTAATTATCATATTGTATGTGTTGGTTTCTTTGGTCAAAAATTAAAAAACCTTAAGTCAATCTATTTAACCATTTAGAATTTTATTTTTTTGCGAATTAAATTCTTCGTCAGTCAATAATCCTTTTTCTTTCAATTCCGCTAATCGTTCAAGTTGTGAAAGTGTATCACTTGTGTTATTGGATTTTTGTGTAGTAGATGTTTCATTGGTAGACTCATCATCAGAAAGTGAAGCTATTTTTTCTTCAATTGAAGCAACAAATTTTCTTCCTTCGGGAACAGTTAAATTACTAATCGCTACTCTTTTATTCGTTGTATGCACTATAATTTTCCCTAGAAAAAGAATCTTCTTAAAGTGAATTTTGTTAATTTGATTGTATGCGACTTCTTCAAGCGTAAGCGAACCTAAAAACTTTTTATTCAAAAAGATAAGCCGATGATTCGTGGCAACAAGAATTCCATCGCCTCCACTGTAATCTCCTTGGACAATCTCTTCAATTCTTTCATCTTCTTGAATAATATTGGGCAATTCTTTAATTTCATTAAACCCAAAAAGTTTATCTAGCTTATTAAGATGACCGATATTTTTTATTTGTGATTTGATTTCGTCAATGGTTGGCATGGTTTACGAGTTTAGTGTAATCGATTTTAATTCGGATACTTCTAAAAAGTGATAGTACTAATTTCTTGTAAAAAAAGTACATATCCAAATAGTGCATACATCAATAAAAAATAAAGACTAGATAGAAAGCTGGAATTTGAAAGAACTAAAAAAACAAAAGAGATGAAAATCTTCATCTCTTTTGTTTATTATTCTTCCATTTTCTTTTCAAAATCAAGTTTCTTTTCGCGCAACTCGAAGTTTTGTCCTAAATACACTTTTCGAACCATTTCGTCTTCGGCAAGTTCTTTTGGTTTTCCTGCTTTTAGAATGTTTCCTTCAAACATTAAATAGGTTCTATCGGTAATTGCAAGCGTTTCTTGTACGTTGTGGTCTGTGATAAGAATTCCGATGTTTTTGTTTTTTAAATGCGCTATGATACGCTGAATGTCTTCTACCGCAACCGGATCGACACCCGCAAAAGGCTCATCTAATAATACAAATTTTGGATCAGTAGCCAACGCACGTGCAATTTCCGTTCGTCTACGTTCGCCACCAGATAATAAATCGCCACGGTTTTTGCGAATATGTCCTAAACCAAATTCCTCAATCAACGATTCCATTCGGTGATGTTGTTCTTTTTTAGATAATTTGGTCAATTGCAACACACTCAAAATATTCTCCTCAATGCTGAGTTTACGGAAAACGGAAGCTTCTTGCGCCAAATATCCAATACCATTTTGTGCACGTTTGTACATAGGAAACTTGGTGATTTCCTTGTCATCCAAAAAGATTTTTCCACCGTTAGGTTTTATCAACCCTACAATCATGTAGAACGAAGTTGTTTTTCCAGCACCATTTGGACCTAGCAATCCAACGATTTCTCCTTGATTTACTTCCAAAGAAATTCCTTTTACAACTTTTCGTCCTTTGTAGGACTTCATGATACTATCAGCTCTTAAAATCATATATGTTGGTGCTTATAAAGGGTAAAAATAATAATTCTACTAAAAGGCTTCTACTTTTTAATAGTTAATTAACTTTACTTCTGGGTTTTGGGTGTTAGGTGTTGGGTTTTTAAGTAATTTCTAACAGCGTAGCGTTCTAACAGATTTCCGCCTTCGCGGAAACAAGTCTAACAGCGTAGCCGTCTAAAAGTCTAACTGTCTGCTTCTAAGGCTTCCCAAAACTCGTATGCTCTGCGCAAATGTGGAATCACAATCGTTCCGCCAACTAAGGTAGCAATACTCAATGCTTCCATAACTTGTTCTTTGGAAATTCCTTCTTTATACGAAGTTTCTAAATGGTATTTGATGCAATCATCGCAACGCAATACGGCAGAAGCTACCAAACCTAGCAATTCCTTCGTTTTTACGTCTAAAGCGCCTTCCATATATGCATTGGTGTCCAAATTGAAAATTCGCTTAATTACTTTATTATTATCTGCTAAAATTTTCTCGTTCATTTTAGCTCTGTAGGCGTTAAATTCTTCTACTTGATTAGGCATTTTTAAATTTCTTTTTATAATTTTTTTCGACTCTTTTTGAGATTAAAATTCCAACTTCATACAAGATTAATATTGGAATTGCTACGACAATCTGACTGGCAACATCAGGCGGCGTAATGATTGCTGCTAAAATTAAAACCACTACTAGCGCGTGTTTTCTATACTTGCGTAAGAATGCAGGTGTGATTAATCCTAATTTTGATAGGAAATAAATAATTAGTGGCAGCTCAAATACTAACGAAACTCCTAATAAAGTGTTGGTTAGTAAGCTGATGTGCGATTGTACTGTGATGGTGTTTTTGATAGTATCTGTCACCGTGAAATTATAGAAAAAATACGATGACATGGGCATGATAACGTAATAACTAAAGAATAAACCCACTAAAAATAGGAGCGAAGCATAAAAGATAAACCATCTTGATCGTCCACGTTCTTTTTTATTCAATCCTGGTGCGATGAATCGCCATGCTTCATACAAAATATACGGAAAAGCTAGAATAAGACCTAAAATCAAAGATGTCCAAATTGCCATGGTGAATTGTCCCGTAACGTTCAAATTGACCAGTTTATCATCAAACGTTAACGCGCAAAAGTCACTTTCTATTCCGAAAAGTTGAAACGCGTTGCAGAAAATTTTATACGTGATAAATTCACCATCTAAATGAACAATCAAAAAATGGTCATAAATAGGCGTGATGAATACAAATATGACACAGGCAATGATAAATATTGCGCCAAAGCTTCGAATTAAATGCCATCTTAGTTCTTCTAAATGATCTAAGAACGACATTTCGTTTTTATTTTTCCCCATTATAGTATTCCTTCTTTTACCAAATCATGCAAATGTACGATTCCTGCATATTTTCCTTCCGATTCTACCAATATTTGTGAAATTCCGTTGTCTTCCATCACATCTAAGGCTTCAACTGCCATCGCGTCGTTGTCAATGCGTTTTGGCGTGGTTGACATGATATTTTCAGCAGTTAAATCGCCAATAAAATCATTATTAGACAGCATACGACGAATATCTCCATCGGTAATTACACCAATAATTTCATCTGCGTCATTGACAACGGCTGTTGCGCCTAACATTCCTTTGGAAATTTCAATGATCACGTCTTTTACCGAACTATTTTTAAAAACTTTCGGTTTTTGATTGATGCTTGATAAATCGCTTACGCGCAGATATAATTTTTTCCCCAAAGCACCACCAGGATGGTATTTGGCAAAATCTTTACTTGAAAATCCGCGTAATTCTAACAAACAAATCGCCAATGCATCTCCCAAAACCAATTGAGCAGTAGTACTTGTTGTTGGCGCCAAACCGTTTGGGCAGGCTTCTTTCTCAACATACGCATGCAATACGAAATCAGCTTGCGCGCCTAAAAAGGATTCTCTATTAGACGTAATCGCAATTAATTTATTATCACTGTTTTTAATCAGCGGCACTAACACTTTAATTTCAGGTGTGTTTCCACTTTTAGAAATACAAATAACCGTATCGTGTTCTTGAATAATTCCCAAATCACCATGAATGGCATCGGCAGCATGCATAAAAATAGCGGGCGTTCCTGTAGAATTTAGCGTTGCCACAATTTTTGTAGCAATATTGGCACTTTTTCCAATTCCTGTAACTACAACACGTCCGTTAGAGTTATAGATATACGAGACAGCTTCGGCAAACTCATCGTCAATTAGAGGAATTAAATTTTTTATCGCATTATATTCTGTTTCAATGGTTTGCTTGGCAACACTAATAATACTATCTTTATACTTCAAAATGAATAATTTTTAAAAATTGTGGTTCCTAAAGAAAATAGTATCTTTAGTGAATGCAAATGTATATAAAATAGTAAAACGATAGAATGAGTTTAGTAGAAATTGACTTATACAAGGAACTAAAGAAGCACTTCGGGTTCGGTCAATTCAAAGGACTACAGGAAGAAGTTATTAAAAGCATTATCAGCAATCAAAATACCTTTGTTATCATGCCTACTGGTGGCGGTAAATCGTTATGTTACCAATTGCCAGCATTGATGAAAGACGGAACTGCGATTGTTGTTTCTCCCCTAATTGCCTTAATGAAGAACCAAGTAGATGCCTTGCGCGGAATATCTTCTCAAGATGGAATTGCGCATGTGCTGAACTCTTCGCTTACCAAAGCGGAGATACGACAAGTGAAAGAAGACATTACTAATGGAGTTACAAAATTATTGTATGTCGCTCCAGAATCATTAACCAAAGAAGAAAATGTAGATTTTTTACGAACGGTAGAAATATCGTTTATGGCGGTTGATGAAGCACATTGTATTTCAGAATGGGGACACGATTTTCGCCCAGAATACAGAAATCTAAAAAATATTATTAAAAAAATTGGCGATGATATTCCTATTATTGGTTTAACGGCTACGGCTACACCGAAAGTACAAGAAGATATCTTGAAAAACTTAGGAATGACAGATGCTAATACGTTTAAAGCGTCTTTTAATCGCCCTAATTTGTTCTACGAAGTTCGTCCAAAAACAAAAGATGTTGATGTTGATATCATCAAATTCATCAAGCAAAACCAAGGAAAAAGTGGTATTGTGTATTGTTTGAGTCGAAAACGTGTAGAAGAATTGGCACAAGTACTTCAAGTCAATGGAATTAACGCAGTTCCATATCACGCAGGTTTAGACCCGAAAACAAGAGCAAAGCATCAAGATATGTTTTTGATGGAAGATTGTGATGTCGTAGTAGCTACGATTGCGTTTGGGATGGGAATTGATAAGCCTGATGTTCGTTTTGTAATTCATCATGATATTCCGAAAAGTATTGAAAGTTATTATCAAGAAACAGGAAGAGCTGGTCGTGATGGAGGAGAAGGTCACTGTTTGGCTTTTTATTCATATAAAGACATTGAAAAGCTTGAAAAATTTATGGCAGGAAAACCTGTGGCGGAACAAGAGATTGGTCATTCGTTGTTACAGGAAGTCGTGGCGTATGCAGAAACGTCTATTTCGCGCAGAAAGTTTATTCTGCATTATTTCGGAGAAGAGTTTCCTGACGATGGAGAAGGAGCCGATATGGACGATAATGTCCGCAATCCGAAGAAGAAAGTTGAAGCGAAAGACCAAGTTGTTCAATTATTACAAACTATAAAAGATACCAAGCAAACATATAAAGCGCAGAACTTAGTCAATATTTTGATTGGAAAAGAAAATGCGTTGATTAAGTCTCACAAAACACATTTGCAACCGTTTTTTGGAAATGGTAAATCGCACGATGATAAATATTGGATGGCTTTGATTCGTCAAACATTGGTTGCTGGTTTGTTACGCAAAGATATTGAGTCGTACGGAGTGATTAAGTTAACCGAAGACGGATTGGCATTTTTAAAATCTCCTGAGTCGTTTATGATGACGGAAGATCATGATTTTGGTGATGCTAATGATGGAAATATTGTAACGGCTTCCAAAGGAAGTGGTGCAGTGGCGGATCAACAATTGATGAATATGTTGAAGGATTTACGCAAGAAAGTGGCGAAAAAACTAGGTGTTCCACCGTTTGTGGTGTTTCAAGATCCTTCTTTGGAAGATATGGCGCTCAAATATCCAATTTCGCTTCAAGAGATGAAGAATATTCACGGAGTTGGAGACGGAAAAGCAAAAAAATACGGAAAAGACTTTATCGAATTCATCAAAAAATATGTAGACGAAAACGACATTACACGTCCTGATGATTTGGTGGTAAAAAGCACTGGAGTCAATTCTGGATTGAAATTATACATTATTCAAAGTGTAGATAGAAAGTTGCCGCTAGACGATATTGCTTCTGCAAAAGGCTTGGAAATGCCTGATTTTATTAAGGAAATGGAGCAAATTGTGTATAGTGGTACAAAATTAAATATCAACTATTGGATTGATGAAATTTTGGATGAAGACCAACAAGAGGAAATTCACGAATATTTCTTAGATTCTGAAACGGATAAAATTTCTGAAGCTATGGAAGAGTTTGATGGCGATTACGACGATGAAGAATTGCGTTTGTATCGTATCAAATTTATTAGTGAAGTCGCGAATTAAGCAATTCAAATTTTATATATAAAAAGCTGTTTGAATTTTGAATTTCGTCAAACCGAATCAAGTTTGGTTTCCCGTAATGGGGAGATTCCGAATCAAGTTCAGAATGACGTTTTAAATCTTTCAAATAGCTTTTTTATTTACAATAAGTTTTCTATAAAAACCCTGTATTTCTAGCTTGTTCTAATAAGGATTCGTCTCCTTTTTTCTCTACGTCAAATACTTCTTTTAAATGGCGTTTGCGCTTTTCTATCGCGGCTAACGATAACGGAATGTATTCTGTTAAGTTTTTGGTTTTGATTCCTTTAGAAAGATGGAAAAGGATGTTTCTGTCAATATCATCCAAAACCACTTCATTGATGATTCGCGTACGCAACAATTTCGTCACAGTATGGCTATAATACGGCGGATCGGTCAATACGACTTGAAAAGCGCGCATTAATTCATCGGAAGTCACGTCACTTTTCACCAAAAAGCCATCAGGATTGATATTTTTAAGAATATTATGAATTCTAAAGTTGTTATTAAACATGGTTAAAATCACCACTTTGGTATCGGGTAATAATTCTTTTACTTTGATTCCTAAATCTTCTCCAGAAATAATTTTTCCATCGCTTGAAGGCGGTAATTTTATGTCTAAAAATACGACATCATACGGAGTTCCTGTAGAAGCATTTTTAATTTTCGCATAGGCGCCATCACAGCTGTCAGAAGTATCAATTCGCAATGTCATTTCGTCGGAATTAATTCCCAAAAGGGCATTTTTATATCCTTCAATAATCATTGGGTGATCATCTACAATAAGTACTTTAATATCTGTATTCATTTGGTAAGGTTAAGTTCGTTTTACGTCATAGGAACGTCAACACTGATAGAAGTTCCTTTACCTGGAATAGAATTTATAGTAAATTGTCCATGAAGTAAAGTGACTCTCGATTTCATATTCTTCAACCCAATACCACTACTGCGTTTATCTTGGTCAAAACCAACACCATCATCTTTAATGGTTAGTATGATTCGATTGTCATTCTTCTTAAAATCTAGTATCACGTTTTCTGCTTGCGCATATTTATTTATATTTTGGATAGATTCCTGAATAATACGATAAATATTAATTTTTATGTGCCCTGGAATATCTGTCCAAATAATTCTGTCGTCGTCTTCAATTTGATATTTAAAGTTAGTTATTTTCGACTGTTCTTCCAAAAGATTTGTAATCATTGTGCTATAACTCGTCGATTTGTCGAAATTATCTAAGCCAAGTTCGTGAGAAATATTTCGTACTTCTTCCTCAATACTTTGAAGTTCATTAATATATTGTTGTCGTACTTTTTTTGAATCGTTGTCATCTTTTGCATTTAAGCTTCCTAAACTCAATCGCGTACCGAACAATCGGCCTAAAATACCGTCATGTAATTCTAGTGAAATTCGTTCTTTTTCACGTTTTCTACCTTCTTCAATCTTATCTTGCTGATCAATCATCAAGTTGTAAATCTCTTCATTGGCGCGCTGTTGTTGCTGTTCCATTTCGAGTTCTTTGTTGCGTGTTCGCTGTTGCGTGATGATATAAATCAAAAATCCAAAAAAGATAATTGCTGTAGAAATGGCAACAATCCAAGTGTTTTGGATGCTGAGTCGTTCGTTTCGAGTTTTTACAACATCTGTTTCAAATTTTATTCTTGCAAATTTGTTTCTAGTGGTTCTTTCATGTTTTACTAAACTATCATTCATGCGAATGTATTTTTCCAAATATGAAGTGCTTTTTTCATTATCAACTTTAGATAATAATAATAATGAGTTTAGCAATTGCTTCATATTATTTGACTCCACTGCAGCTATTCTTGCGTCCTTTACATGTTTTAAGCTTTGTAGAGTATCTTTTTTTGCTAAATAATATTCTGCTAGATGTATTTTGCTGACAGAAATACCTGAATTATCTTTTAAACTATCTCTTATTTTTAAGGCTTCATAAAATAGTTTTGATAACTCATCCGTATGATTTGATAAAAATTTTGAATATGCTAAATTATCTAATAAAGTAGCATAGTGTCTAGGGTTTTGCTGTCGTAGTTTGTCAAAACTTAATGCCTCTTTAAAGTTATTTATTGCTTCCTCATATTTACCTTGATACCTATAGACTAATCCAATATTATTTAGAGTATAAGCTTTTAAGTTATTTAAGCTATAGGTTTTTGATTGCTCATTTTTTTCTATTTTTTTTATGAAATCCAAAGCATCATTATGATACTCAAGAGATTTTTCATAATTCTCAATATTCTTAAAAATGATTCCTAAGTTATTATAACATTTATAAAGGCCATTATTTTCATTGTAAGCTCTGAAAATTTTAATAGCCTCGGTTGTATTAACTTCACTTCCTGTATAATCTTTTACATTTTTTTGAATTATAGCCATATTTACTAGCATTCTAGCTGCTTGGATATCTTTCTTCTGTAATATGAAAATTTCTTTGGCGTTGTGATAAAAATGATAAGAACTATCACTTTTTGTTGTTTTTAAAAAGTCTCCAAGTCTCCAAAAACATCTAGCTAAAGAATTGGAGTCTTTTAATTTTTTTGAAAGGAAAAGAGACTTATTTATAGTTTCTCTAAACCTTAGTGAGTCAGAATTTTTTTTAAAAAGTATAGATAATTTTAAATAATAACTGTTTCGTAGTGAATCATTATTAATTTCATGGGTTAATTTAAATGCATCATCAAGCATTTCTTTTTTAACAGCCTGATTATATTCATTATTCTCAATCTTATCAAAAATTGAATTAATTTCCTTAATGCTTTGACCATTAAGAATTCCACAGCTAAAAAAAAATAAAGCTAAAAAGTTTTTAAGTTTAAATTTATCCAAAAACATACATCATAAAAATAATAAAAACTATAGCATAAGTACTATAGTTTTTATTAAAAAATTAAATTTGTTATGTGTTATATCATTTAGCTACCTGAATTTACTCCATCATCTTCATATCCTTCATCGCCATCTTCTGTTCCTGTTACGTTTTCAAACACATTATCATCACCTGCGTCTGTGGTACTGTTTGGTTCACAGGCTATAAATCCTAAGTTTACTACCAATAATAATGCGAATAATCCGAATACTTTTTTCATCTCTTTTAATTTTAATTAAGTTACTAGTTTTATTTGGTTTTCATTTTTTCCTAATACGATGTGTGTTCTTTTGTAAATAAATTTTAGGCGAATACCGTAATACTTTTCCTGTTTAAAATTTATTAATTGAAAAAAAACTGATTATAATGCAAGTTCGTTTAGTAAATTCTTACAAAATTCTAATTCAAAAGCTTGTTGTAATCGTTTTTATACTTTTTAAAGAACTTAAAATCAAGCTAAACAACTGATAATCAATTAATAAAATTCAACGGTTTTCTAACTTGATTTCAAAAATCAAGTTAGCATGATATTTTTTTAATGTGATATGGTTTTTCAGTAAAAAAAATACGGGAAAACAATACGATTTGAGAAAAGAATATTTGTACTCGTACTTTTTCTAATTGTTTTATGATGCGTATCTTCGCAATGATAATTAAATATATACAAATGGAAGACGGATTATACGCAAAATTTTATACAAGTAAAGGAGAAATTCTAGTAAGCTTAACGTATCAAAAAACACCTGGAACAGTAGGTAACTTTGTAGCGCTTGCTGAAGGGAATTTAGAAAACAAAGCCAAACCTCAAGGAAAACCTTATTATGATGGACTTAAATTCCACAGAGTAATTCCAGATTTTATGATTCAAGGTGGTTGCCCTCTAGGAACTGGAACAGGAAGTCCAGGTTATAATTTTGATGATGAAATTCATCCAGAACTAAAACACGATACTCCAGGCGTACTTTCTATGGCAAATGCCGGACCAGGAACGAACGGAAGTCAATTCTTTATTACACACGTGCCAACACCATGGTTAGACGGAAAACATACAGTTTTTGGACATGTAGCTGCAGGACAAGAAGTGGTAGATGCTGTTGCTCAAGGTGATACAATTGAAAAAGTTGAAATTATTCGTGAAGGAGCCGATGCAGAAAACTTCAATGCTGTAGAAGCTTTTAGAACTTTTAACGGAGCCAAAGCAGAAAGAGAAAAAGCTGCTAAAGAAAAAGCAGAAAAAGAATTGGAAGAAATCGCGACTGGTTTTGATAAAACGGAAAGTGGTTTGCGTTACAAAATCATTCAAGAAGGAAACGGTGCAAAAGCAGAAGTTGGAAAAACAGTTTTTGTACATTATAAAGGTATGTTCCCTGATGGTGGCGTTTTTGATTCTTCCTATAAAAGAAATGAACCAATCGATTTTCCATTGGGACAAGGAAATGTAATTCCAGGTTGGGACGAAGGAATCGCTTTATTGAAAGTAGGAGATAAGGCACGATTTGTAATTCCTCCACACTTAGCATATGGCGCAAGAGGTGCTGGCGGAGTGATTCCTCCAAATGCAACACTCATGTTCGATGTCGAATTGATGGATATCAAATAAAATTCACAAACGCTCTGAAATTTTCAGAGCGTTTTTTTATACATATAATAGTTATCAGCTATAAATAAAGTCTAGCTGTCTAAAATCTAACAGCGTTTGACGAGTTTAGTCAATCCATTTAATATTACACCCAATACTCGGTTTCTGATGCTGCGGAAGTTGTTCTCCATGTAATAAAGCATCTAGCGCGTTTCGCATGTCACTTCCTGTTACAGGAATTCCATTGTTTGGTCGTGAATCGTCCAATTGTCCACGATAAATCAATGTTAAATCTCCATCAAAAATATAAAAATCAGGCGTACAGGCTGCATCATACGCTTTGGCTACTTCTTGCGTTCGGTCATATAAATATGGAAATGTAAATCCTTCATTTTCTGCATTTTTCTTCATTAAATCTGGCGCATCTGCGGGATAATTTTCAACATCATTACTAGAAATCGCAATAAAACCAATGCCTTTTGATTGATAATCTTTTGCCAACTCCACAATACCTTGATTCACATGCTTTACAAACGGACAATGATTACAAATAAACATAATAACGGTTCCGTTTTTACCTTTTAATTCTTGTAAAGAAAGTATTTTGCCTGAAACAGTGTCCTGAAGAGAAAAATCAGGAGCTTCGGTGCCTAACGAAAGCATGTTGGATGGAGTAAGTGCCATTTGATTTATTGTTTTTTAAAGCATAAATTTACTCAAAAAAATACAATGGGAGACTTAACTTGGCGTGAATTTGAAAAAGTAGACATGCGCATTGGGACAATTATTGAGGTAAACGATTTTCCAAAAGCCAGAAAACCAGCGTATCAGCTTACGATTGATTTCGGTGCTGAAATCGGAATTCGAAAATCCTCTGCGCAAATCACAAAACGTTATACGAAAGAAGAACTCATCGGCAAACAAATTATGGCAGTTGTTAACTTTCCCAAAAAGCAAATCGCGAACTTTTTCTCCGAATGTCTTGTTATGGGCGCTGTTGATGGCAATGATGTCATTTTGATGGAACCGTCAGCAAAAATTCCAAATGGTTTGAAGATTTCCTAAATAGTTAAAGAGTATTGAGTACTGAGAATTGAGATTTTTCATAAACAAATCGACAAATCGACGAAAAACGAATAACGAATAACGAATAACAAAAAAACTACTTAGCCGCTTCTACCAATTCTAGTTGATCTACGGAGATTTGAGTTGTAAACAATCCGTAATTCACCACAGCTTTGCCTTTTTCCATTTCGTCAATGGTTCCAACCGCTTTTCCGTCTGGCATGCGAACGCGATCACCAATTTTTAAAACAGGTTTTGGTTTATTTGCTTCCTTTTTAGCTGCTTTTTTCTTTTCAATTTTCTTTTCCTCTCGAATGACCGCCACTTTTTGAATGACTTCTTTTTTAGCCGCTTGCTGTTTGGCCTTTTGTGCTTTCTTTTCTTTAGCAGATTGCTTTTTACGTTTGGAATTTTCTGTTTCCACAATGCGCAAAAACTCAGAAATCAAAGGACGTTTCTTTTTGTTTTCAAAATAACGCTCTGCGATTTCATTGATTTTATTTCCCAAATGAATCATGCGTTTATCATGGTCGTACAATTGCTGATAACTCTCTAATTTGGACTTCATTTTGGTGTTCAATTTGTCCAATCGCTGGTTTTCTTCGCGTGCTTTAATTTCTTCCTCTTTTAGTAGTTTGGAAGTTTTTTCCATTGCACTGCGTTCTTTTTGAAGCTTTGCAATGGTAGCATCAAAGCGTACTTTTCCACGTTCGATTTTCTTTTTTGCTTTGTTGATTAAACTATACGGAATCCCATTTTTCTGTGCGACTTCAAAGGTAAACGAACTTCCTGCTTGTCCGAGTGCCAATCTGTACACAGGTTGCAATGTTTTGCTGTCAAACATCATATTGGCGTTGGTAGCGTGTGGTAATTCATTCGCCAGCAATTTCAAATTGGAATAATGTGTAGTGATGATTCCAAACGCTTCTCGCTCGTAAAAAACTTCTAAAAATGTTTCTGCCAAAGCGCCACCCAATTCTGGATCACTTCCAGTGCCAAATTCATCAATGAGAAACAACGTTTTATTATTACACTTTTTCAAGAAGTAATTCATCTGCTTTAAGCGATAACTATACGTACTTAAATGATTTTCAATAGATTGTCCATCACCAATATCTGTCAAAATTCGTTCAAACAAACACATCTTACTGCGCTCATGCACGGGAATCAACATACCACTTTGCAACATGAGTTGTAACAAACCTATGGTTTTCAGTGTGATACTTTTTCCACCTGCATTTGGTCCAGAAATGACAATGATTCTGTTGTCTTGACGCAATTCAATGGTTTGTGGATACGTAGTTTCGTTTCGTTCTTTATTCGTCAAATAGAGGAGTGGATGATACGCATCTTTTAAAAACAATTCACGAGTTTCGGTAATTTCAGGCAAAATAGCGTTCATAGAAGCTGCATATTTCGCTTTAGCGTAACTCACGTCCAAATCGCTCAAAAAGTCTTGATATTCTCTTAAAAGTGGTGCAAATGGTCGTGTAAAGTCTGTCAACTCCTTTAAAATACGCGTAACTTCTTCTTTTTCTTCATATTCTAAATTAGAAAGCTCTCGCGAATATTGCAATGTAATTTCTGGCTCAATGTAGACAATACTTCCTGTTTTAGAATTTCCCATAATCGCGCCTTTTACTTTGCGTCGATGCATGGCTTTTACGGCTAAAACTCTACGATTATCCACTACTGTTTCGCGAATTTCATCCAAATAATCTGCTTGATGATATCTACTCAAGGCAGAAGAAAAACTCTGATTGATTTTACCGCGAATGCTTAAAATTCCACGACGAATACGCGCCAATTCAGGCGAAGCTGTATCTTTTACTTCTCCAAAACGGTTGATAACCTTGTCAATTTCAGTAATCAACACTTTTGTAAACTCAATTTGCTCGGAGCGTTTGTGTAAAGTGGAATAATATTCTTGAAACTTTTTAAAAAACTTAATTAAAACATTCACCGTATTAGAAATTGCAGAAATTTTACGAAATCCCTGAATTTCCAAGAAACTATTTTCAATCGCTAACATTTTAATTTCCAATGAAATACCATCAAAACCATGATTCGGAATCACGTTTTCATTTTCAAAAGATGCCAAATACTCGTTGACGTACGACAAATGTGTCAGCAACATGTCCTTATCTTGAAAAGGCTTGGTATTGCTGATTTTTTGCTTTCCATACGCAGTTACGGCATGTTCTGAAACTTGTTGTAAAACCGTTTCAAACTCTAAATCATCTAATGTTTTGGAATGTATTTTAATCATTGTAAATTTGGACTGCTAAGAATCTCAGTTTTAGGTCTAATTTTTAGACGAATGCAAAGGTACTTATTTATATGTGGAATTTGAAATATATAAATTGCTGATTTTTGAGATGATGATGACTATGATAACAGAAAAACTATGAATGTAAAGATTGAAGAAAGCTGGAAATTTCACCTGCAAGACGAATTTGAACAACCGTATTTTCAACAATTGATAAACTTTGTCAAAGACGAATATACGCATCACCAATGTTTCCCAAAAGGCAAAGATATTTTTGCAGCATTTGACCATTGTCCATTCCATCGCCTAAAAGTGGTGATTATTGGGCAAGATCCGTATCATGGAGTGGGACAGGCCAATGGTTTGTGTTTTTCTGTAAATGACGGTGTTCCGCATCCGCCGTCGTTGGTAAATATTTTTAAAGAAATTAAACGTGATATTGGAATCGATTCGCCCACGAGCGGAAATTTAGAGCGTTGGGCAAAGCAAGGTGTGTTGTTACTCAATGCAACGTTGACCGTTCGAGCGCATCAAGCAGGAAGTCATCAAGGAAAAGGTTGGGAAACGTTTACCGATGCTGTAATTAAAGTGATTTCAGAAAAAAAGGAAAATGTTGTTTTTCTACTTTGGGGTGGATATGCCAAGAAAAAAGGAGCAAAGGTGGACAAGAGTAAGCATTATGTACTAACGTCTGGACATCCATCGCCATTGAGTGCTAATCGTGGATATTGGTTTGATAATAAACATTTTAGTCGTTGCAATGATTATTTGGTGAGTAAGCGTATTGAAGGAATTCGGTGGTAGTTTTTTTTAGTAGTGAGTATTGAGATGTTAGTAGTGAGATTTTTGGACTCGCTTTGCTCGTAGATGCGCTGTCGCTGTTGGATTGTTAGAATCGCTTCGCTTTAGATATTTAGAAAAGCTATTGCTTTCCTATATCTGTTAGTTTATTTTTCTTGTCATTCCTGCGAAGGCAGGAATCCAAGAAGTTTCAAAAGATTTTTATGATTGAATCATTCAATTTTTCAATAATTTAATTGTTTAATTCAAACCATAAAAAAAAGGTCACAACAAAAGTTGCAACCTTAGTATTTATAATTGGATAGTTTTTACTAGTATACTTCTACACAGTTTGCTTCTTCAGCAGTAGCTGTCATAATGTAGTTTTCCTTTGCGTCGTCAGTATCAGCGAAGTTTACACCTTTTCCCATGCAGTTTGATCCACATGATGCTAATAATAATCCTGCTGCTACGATTGCGAATAATGATTTTTTCATAATAATTGTAGTAATTGTAATGTTAATAATCTGATATATTTTGGTTTTTTTGGTCGAAAGCAACTTTTTTGCCCTTATTGCTTTCTGATACAAATGTATTATCGCAAAGTTGAATTGAAACATTTTATCGATTACCCGTTTAAATTTTCGTTAAATTACATAAAAACGTCTTTTTGTGACATTTCACAGGGTGAAACATACCGTTCATCGACACAAAACCCTGTTTTAAAAAGGGGAATTTTCCCCTGAACAAACAGGTGTTTTTACGGGTCTGTAGCAGGTTGAAATTGTTGAATTTTGTTTGTGAAGTAAAAAAAAGAGCGACTTTACAGGTCGCTCAGTGGTGTTTACAGTACTTTATGTATCAAGTCATTATAGTTCCATTTTCGTGGAATGATGTCTAAACTTAGTAATTTATCTTGTATTTCATCAATAGTTTTTTCGTCGATAATTTCTTGACTCCACTCAGTTAAAGACAACCATTTTTGCACATCGTCCAATTGCTGTTCGTAGCGTGAAGCAATCATTTCGTCAATGTTTGGAATATCTTTAAATTTCGCCGTCATTTCGTTGATGATGTTTAAAATAGTCTTTACCGTTTCTTCATCTTTTTCTAACAATTCTGTTCGTACAGCAATGACAAAACACGGCCAAGGTGTAGGGCAGTCGGCAACTCGCTTGAAAATTCCTTGATCAACCAGTGGTTTTGTGGTAAAATGTTCCCACATAAAATAATCGCCTTTTCCTTTGTTTAAACCATCAATCGCGCCTTCTAAATTATTGATGACTTCAAATTCCAAATCGTCTGTGTCCCAACCGTTGTTTTCGGCATTTACATACGCCATTAAGTGCGAACCTGAGCCAAAACGACTGATAGCTGCTTTGGTGCCTTTTAAATCGTCAATCGTATTGTATTTAGCATCTGCAGCAACGTGAATTCCCCAAATTAAAGGCGATTCTACAAACGTTTGTACAATTTTAGACGGATTTCCCGCGATGATATCTTTAATGATTCCTTCTGTAAGAATCACAGCAATATCAATTTTTTCATTGCGAAGTGCTTTACACATGGCGCCTGTGCCTTCTGGATAATCTTTCCAGCGCAAGCTAATGCCTTCTTTTTCGTAAGCACGTTCTTTTAAGGTCAAATACCACGCGAGATTGAAATGTTCTGGAACGCCTCCAATATTAATTTTTTTCATGTAGTTTTCTTATACTAATTTGTCTAAAGTGTATTGTATCAGTTGGTCTACGGTTTGTTTCGGTTGTTCACTAAATTCGCCCAAAGGTCTGTTGGCAATAATTGCATTCATGGAAAGTGCGCGATGTCCTAGCAGATTTGCCAAACCATAAATTCCTGCGGTTTCCATTTCAAGATTTGTGATGTTTTTTCCATTGTGATGGAAGGTTGCCAGTTTTTCATTCAATTGCTCATCTTGCACCTGCAATCGGACTTTGCGACTTTGTGGACCGTAAAAGCCAACATTGGTTCCTGTAATGCCTAATGTCGTCTGCGCTGATGATAATTTGTCTATCAATTCCGCATTTCCTTTCACAACATACGGTTCCGATTTTCTAGGAGACCAATTGGTTTGTTTTACGAATGCTTCTGTAAATTCGGTTTGTAATATGTGTTCGCATTCGTAAAAATGCAGTAAACTGTCAAATCCGATAGCATATTCACTGATGACAAAACTATCAACAGGAATGTTTTCTTGAATCGAACCTGAAGTTCCAATTCGA
The DNA here is from genome assembly GCA_006383075.2 of Kordia sp. TARA_039_SRF. Classification (GTDB taxonomy): domain Bacteria; phylum Bacteroidota; class Bacteroidia; order Flavobacteriales; family Flavobacteriaceae; genus Kordia. Next base: position 20,526 of record SMNH02000011.1, on the reverse strand, counting down.
ACAATATCCAAACTTGTAAGCTCTTTTTTGACCGTTCGCGAAGCAAAATCAATATTCACCAACGCGTCTAATTCGTTAAATACAATGTCAATATTATCCGTTCCGATTCCCGTAGAAAGAACTGTAATACGCTTTCCGCGAAGTGTTCCTGTATGTGTTACAAACTCACGTTTTGCTTTTTTGAGTTCAATGGTGTCAAAATACTTGCTCACCGAAGCTACACGATCAGGATCGCCAACTGTGATAATAATGGGTGCAATATCTTCAGGAAGTAAATTTAAATGATAAATACTTCCGTCAGGATTTATAATGAGTTCTGACTCAGCTATTCTATTCATATTTTGTTACTATTTGTTCAGATGAATGATAACTGAATTTGTATTTTTTACAATTGCCAAAAACAGTTTCATCTGATAATTCGTCATAAAAGTTTCGGAGTTCGTCTACCGCTAAATAGCCTTTTCTATTTAACACCAAACGCTCCTCTTGCATTTCGTAAAAGCGCGATAATTTATCAATAATATGCGTGATTTGTAAATCGCCAAATCCATAATAGCCTTGATATTGAAGAATGTATCCTGTGAGTTGTCGTTTGCTTTTAATTTCTTCTTGACGGATGATTTTTAAAATGTGCGTTTCCAGTACATTCAATCCATTGGCTATGCCTGGAAAACGCTTTAAATGCGCGTTGATACAGTTGGTTAAATACGGAAATGAAGAGCGTGTCGTAACGTAATTTTTAAAGTCAATATGATTGTCAGAACAATACAATTTCCATAGCGTATCAGCCAATTCAATATCGGCTTCTGTCAACAGTATTTTATTTTTATAATGTGCTTGAAGCTGCTCATCCGAAAGTTCTCCTAAACCTTTTAATTGTGTGTCATTTTCAACCCAACCACTACACACCAAATAAATGTTGCTAGAAATTTTAAGTTGTTTGATGTGACTTAGTGCTGCCAACATATTAATATGACAAAATAAATCATATTCAAACCATAAAATGATAGAGGTATATTTGGCAAAGTTTGTAGTGAGAAGCGGAATTAAAAACGACTCGTCATAGGTGATTTCAGTGTCAATAAATGGCGATAAATAGTCTATTCGTGCTTCTTTGAAAGCATCTGACTTTAAGTCATATGCCGTTTTTCCTTCACATAGCATTTCACGCCAAACAAGCTGGTCGTCTACAACACCAATTTTTGCGAGTCTTGGTGTTAAGCTATCACCATTTAATATATGTAGCGTTTTTTGTAGCATTTATCCGCCAACTCGTTTTACGTTGTAATTTTCTTTTTCAAGGATGTCGATGATTTTATCTCTAAAGTTTCCTTGAATGATAATTTCGCCATCTTTCACGCTTCCGCCAACGCCGCATTTTACTTTTAAAAGTTTTCCTAAGGCTTTTAAATCGTCTTCCGTTCCAACAAAACCTTTGATAACCGTCACAACTTTTCCGCCGCGACCTTTATTACTAAAATGTGCTTCCAAGTATTGTTCGTTGGGCGATAATGTTTCTTCAACCGTTTCTTCTTCTAATTCAAAATCATCATTTGTGGAAAAGACAAATCCGCCTAAATCCTCCAAACTGTTCATTTTTTTCTTTCCCATGAATATTTTTTTAACGAGTGAATATATGAAAAATCACGTTCTTTTGATGAAAAAATAAGAAATTGTCTAAGAAGTACAGATTTCGTCAAACCGAACTTGATTCGGTTTCGCATAACAGTTGGAAATCCATGTGATGAGATTCTGAGTCAAGCTCAGAATGACGCTGGCTTATACTTTTTAGACAATTTCTTACTTGTGAAATTTTTTCTAATTCTAAAAGTGAACTTACTTCTTAATCAATCCTAATTCAATCAAACGCTGATTTAAAAATTCTCCAGCAGTAATGTCTTCGTATTGTTTTGGATTGTCTTCGTCAATACAGTTTTCCAAGCAATCCAACGGCATTTCGCTAATTGGATGCATAAAGAATGGAATAGAGTAGCGCGATGTTCCCCATAATTCTTTTGGCGGATTCACCACGCGGTGAATTGTAGATTTTAGCTTATTATTACTGTGACGCGACAACATATCACCAACGTTAATTACCAATTCGTCTGGTTCCGCAATGGCATCTAACCATTCGCCATCATGACGTTGCACTTGCAATCCTTTTCCGTGTGCGCCCATTAACAAAGTAATCAAGTTGATATCTCCATGCGCTGCTGCACGAACCGCATCTTTGGGCTCACTGGTAATTGGTGGATAGTGAATTGGACGTAAAATACTATTTCCGTTTTTAATGAAATTATCAAAATAAAATTCATCCAATCCTAAATATAAAGCCAAAGCACGTAACACATAAACGCCCGTTTTTTCAAGCATTTTGTACGTTTCTTTTCCAACAGCATTAAAGTTTGGCAACTCTTCAACCGTTACATTATCTGGATATTCTTCTTCCAATTTCGGATTGTCTTCTACATACTGACCAAAATGCCAAAACTCTTTCAAATCGCCGACTTTTCTACCTTTGGCGCTTTCTTTTCCAAATGAAACATAGCCACGTTGTCCGCCAATACCTTCAATTTCATACTTGCTCTTCGTTTCTACAGGCAAGGCAAAAAACTTTTTAATTTCTTCATAAAGATTATCGACCAATGTATTGCTTAAAAAATGTCCTTTTAAAGCTACAAAGCCAATATCTTCGTATGCTTTTCCTATTTCGTCAATAAATTTTTGTTTGCGTTTCGGATCGTTTGATAGGAAATCGGCTAAATCTACACTTGGAATATTTTTCATGTAATTCAAATTTTATTTTACTGAAGCTTAAATTTCAAACGATTTCGAAGTTCGCCTGAAAACTAAATTGTTAATAACTTTATCAGCCTTAAAGGCTTACGAATACAAATGTAGCTAAAAATATACGGTTGAAAAAAGAGAGTTATTAACAATTGCAAAAATTCTCTCATTGCGCTTTGAGGAACCATTTTTTTTAATGATTTTTGAATTTATCATTTAAAGAAATACAATTCATGCCAACTACACTGAAACCAATGGTATACGATAAAGGAAATTTGACCGACGAAACGTTGCTCAATCTATATAAAAAGATGCTTAAACCGAGAATGATAGAGGAGAAGATGCTTATTCTCCTTCGTCAAGGGAAAATCTCAAAATGGTTTGGCGGTATTGGACAAGAAGCGATTGCGGTTGGCGTAACTTCTGCATTGACAAAAGACGAATATGTGTTGCCAATGCATCGAAATTTAGGCATTTTTACAACACGAGAAATTCCTTTATATCGTTTGTTTTCGCAATGGCAAGGAAAAGCGAATGGCTTTACCAAAGGACGTGATCGTAGTTTTCACTTTGGAACACAAGAGTATAAAATTGTAGGTATGATTTCACATTTAGGCCCACAATTAGGCGTCGCAAGTGGAATCGCGTTAGCCAATAAATTAAAAGATAACAAACAAGCATGTGCAGTCTTTACAGGTGAAGGTGGAACGAGTGAAGGTGATTTTCACGAAGCATTAAACGTAGCTTCTGTGTGGAGTTTGCCTGTATTGTTTTGCATTGAAAACAATGGTTACGGATTATCGACACCAACTTCAGAACAATATAATTGTGAGCATTTGGCAGATAGAGGCAAAGGTTACGGAATGGAGTCGCATGTAATTGATGGAAATAATATTTTAGAAGTCTATTCGAAAGTTTCTGAATTGGCAGATAGCATTCGCGAAAATCCGAGACCGATTTTGCTAGAATTTAAAACCTTTCGCATGCGCGGACATGAAGAAGCGAGTGGTACAAAATATGTTCCTGATGAATTGATGAACGCTTGGGCTGCGAAAGATCCAATTGATAATTATCGTAATTTTTTACTGTTAGAAGGTGTTTTAACGCAAGACATTGAAAAATCGCTGCAACAAGAAATTTCAACCGAAATCAACGAAAATTTACAAAAAGCGTTTGACGAAGAGAAGATTTCTTCTACTAAAAGCAATGAGTTAAATGATGTCTATCAAAATTCAACTTATGAGGAAGTTACATCAAATTTAAACGCTAAAAATATACGTTTTGTAGATGCCGTTTCGCAAGGATTGCAACAATCGATGGAACGACATGACGATTTGATCATTATGGGACAAGATGTAGCGGAATACGGCGGTGTTTTTAAAATTACGAATGATTTTATTAATCAATTTGGAAAAGAGCGTGTGCGCAATACGCCTATCTGTGAATCTGCGATAGTTTCTACGGCGTATGGACTTTCTGTAAACGGTATGAAAGCTGTGATGGAAATGCAGTTTGCCGATTTTGTTTCTAGCGGTTTCAACCCGATTGTAAATTTATTAGCAAAATCGCACTATCGCTGGAATCAGCATGCAGATGTTGTGGTACGAATGCCATGTGGCGCTGGCGTTGGTGCAGGACCTTTTCACTCACAAACCAACGAAGCTTGGTTTACCAAAACGCCAGGGTTAAAAGTAGTGTATCCAGCATTTCCGTACGATGCCAAAGGTTTGCTAGCAACAGCTATCAATGACCCAAATCCGGTATTATTTTTTGAACACAAAGCTTTATACAGAAGCGTGTATCAAGATGTGCCGACGGATTATTACACGCTTCCACTAGGAAAAGCAGCATTGTTAAAAGAAGGAAATGACATTACCATTATTTCGTTTGGTTCCGCTGTACATTGGGCATTGGAAACTTTAGAGAAAAACACAGATGTTTCTGCGGATGTAATTGACCTGCGTTCGTTACAACCGTTGGATACGGAAGCGATTTACGCATCTGTTAAGAAAACAGGAAAAGCTATCATTTTACAGGAAGATTCGCTTTTTGGAAGTATTTCTAGTGACATTTCGGCAATGATTATGGAAAACTGTTTCGAATATTTAGATGCGCCTGTAAAGCGTATGGCAAGTTTGGAAACACCAATTCCTTTCGATCAAGGACTGGAACAACAATATTTACCAAAAAATGACTTTGAAGCAGCGTTGTTGGAGTTGTTAGCGTATTAGATTTGTTAGAGTTTTAGACGTTTTGACTTGTTAGATGCTTTAGATTTTTTTCTTTAGTATGACTTTAATCTAACGTTTTGAATGACTACTATTTGCTTGCTACATTGAGTATTATTAAGATAGATTTCTGGATTACGGCATTAAAATCATCTTAGTGTTTCTTCATTCCAAATAAAATTCGCGTGATAGCAAACGGATAAATTAAAATTCTATAGATAATTACAATAACGGGAAATGTCGTCAAGAGCAAGACCAAAAGTTTGAAGCCAATCGACATTTCCCATTGTACAATATAATACGCAAACACCACAATCACAGTTTGATGCAGAATGTAAAAAGGATAAATAGCTTCATTCAGTTTTTTGACGAGCGTACTCTTTTTATTGAGCCAAATTTGCCCGTATCCTAAAAGCGTAATGACAAAACTCCAACCAACCAAACAACACACCAAATACCAAAGCATCCAACCTTGATTGTTTGTCAAATACGGCGCTAACCATTCGCCAGGAACGTAATAATAGGCATAAAAAACGATGGAACTGATGATGAACAACAGGAAATTCAGTTTTCGATATTGCTTCAACTGTTTCCAAGTCGTATCTGCGGAAGCGAACAACATTCCCGCGATAAAGAAAAAGCCGTAAAAAAAAGTGGACGACAAGTTGAAAAAATCTTTATCGTAACTCGGATAGTATTGTTTGAGTAGAATAAATATGAAACTTAACGGAATTACCAACGCGAACAATCCGAAGCGTTTAGCAGTAAAATGCTCAAAAAGTTTCAAAAACTGGTTGGATTTGTTCGATTTTAGAAATAAAATCAACGGAATAGCTACAATGGACATCCAAAATAAGTTTCCAATAAACCACAGATGATTGATGTTAAAATCGCCATTCGCATACATTTCCCAATAGGAAGTGTATTGTTCTCGATTTTCAAAGAATGTTTGCGGCGGCACAATTATTAAAATTCCAAAAAATAACGGTAGAAGAAGTCGCACAGAACGCTCTTTGGTAAAATCCATCCACGTACGTTTTGAAAAGGCAAAAACAGTTCCTGTGCCTGAAATTAGGAATAATAACGGTAACCGAAATTGCTCAAAAAAAACCATGATATCATCTAATAATTTGCTTGATTCTGTATTCATGATGTGAAAATCATCACCGTTAAATGGCATACCAATGTGATGTAAATACACTGCTAAAATGGCAATAACGCGAAGCCAATCCAAATCGTATCTGCGAGTTTTTGTGTGCATAAGAGTTCGTTTTTTGATGATACAAACCTATGCGAATTTTCAATGAAATGCTTTTAAAAGTGATTGTTTGCAAGGTTTTGTGATGAAATACACGCTTTGATTTTGCTTAGAGTAAAAGTCAGTTCGATATAAATTTATTCAAATAGAATAAAAGGGGCAAAACGAAAAGTACAAAAATGATTTTTTGAAAAATATTGCGTGAGCCGCCTATTTACGGGCGGTTTGCCTTTTTCTGCCTTTTTTTCATAGTCAGAACGAATTGTACAAAACTACCATTATCTACCATTATACTACCATTTACAGTAGAAAAAATTACCATTAACGGAAAACCTTTACCATTTATCTGCTTGATAACTGGAAAAACTACCACAATTGTTTTAAAAACAAATAGTTAGGTGCTTTGTTACCTTCTTGATAGCCTTCATGTTTTATAAGAGATTAATTGAAATATTTTGTGAAGGTGGCATTGCGGAGAATTTTACTTTTTTGCTTTGGAGTTACAGTTGGGGTTACAGTTGGGGTTACAATATAAGGTATTAAATACATGATAAAAATATATTAAAGCATCATTAATATGTTAAAAAGCATCATTTTTATAAAGTAAAAAGGGGTATAACACCCCAAAAGTTTAATAAATATTTTAGGACAGTCCTACTATTTTCATAGTCTCAGCGAATTAATTGTTTTATATTCTTACATTTCGACCCTTAAATGCATGATATTTCGAACATTATATTAATATTCCTACGTTTTTTCACCTAAAAAGTAAAATATACTTTGCATTTTATCGAATTTTCTGAATTTTATAATGAGAATTATTTTTTTAGTCTTTATATTAGTCGCGTATTATAATGATTCCCCCCAACCACTATAAGATTTTGCGCAAAATGCTGTTTTGAACGCAATTAATTACCTTTGATATTATATAAACTTTTAAAATATCAAAGAGATGAAAAAATTAACAGCATTATTCGTTATCGTATTATTAGTATCAGGATTTGTGGTATCATGCACTCCAGATCCTCTATTATCAAATCAAGATAGTATTGAACTAGTTGACAAAGACAAAAACGTTAGACCAGGATCACAAGAAAGCAATGAAGAAACGGCAGAAAACGATAGTGACGACTCAACCGACGGTAGCAACTAAAATATTTGGTACCGCATGTGTAATCTTGTCTGGATTTATATTATATCTAGACAAGATTTATACTTATCTAGACATATCAGTAGAAAATTTACATGGTTGGAGCGACCAAGAAAATTATATATGGGCTTTGACCCAAACTATTTCCCCTATACTAATAATGATTGGTCTATATCTTAGACCTTATTTTTATTCATTATTAATCCCAATATTTTGTTATGTATTGCAGTTTTATTTTGTTCTAGACAGTTCTATGACAATCGATAAGCCTATGACATGGATTTATGTTAGTGGCACTTCGCTTTTGTTGATATTCACTATCTGGATAACAAAAAAGTTACTTGTAAGATTTGAGGATATCAGAAATGTAAAAATGAATCTCATGGAAGAGATAATTGTTGCTGATGATGAAATAATTGGGAAAAAAATTAATGAGTAAGAAAGATTTAAAATACTACTATAAAATACTCGAAATTAAGACCAGAATTAAAGAGTTAAAGCAACTGCTATCTGAGGGAGAAATTGATATTTTAGAATATCGTGTTCAACTGCGAGAAATTTTAAAAGAATTGAATGAAATTCAGGAAAATCAAGAACAGGATGAATTTTCTACAGCTATACAAGGGGTTATATTGAATATATCCAAACTCGCTTAATTATGATTTTTCTTTGTCAAGTAAGTTTTCAATTTTACTCAACTCATCATTAATAGTCTCTTTAGCTTCTTGAGCTTTCATAGAAGTAAGTAATCTTAATAATAGAGACTCAAGCCTGTTTAATTTATTATCTACTATATTATCAATTGCGTTTGCAAGTTTCTTTTCATTAATTAAGCCTTCAAAAATAGGATAGTCCAATACTTCCTCTTCACTTTTATATTTTACTTCTGTAGGATTATCCAAGCTACCTTTCACCAAATTGTCAATAGAAATGTTAAATATATCTGACATTTTTATAATGCTACTCAACGGGATTGAAGAATCTCCTTTCTCATAATTTGCTACTTGTTGCCTTGTTATACCTAGCCTAGAGGCTAACTCCGACTGTGTTAGACCGTTAGATTTTCTGATTGACTTTATGTTAACTCCAATTTGCTTAAACATAAAAAATGTTAGATATTACTTGCATTGTAAAATATTACTTGCTATTTTTGTTTCGTAATCGTAACAAATCTATGAAAAAAATACTAGCAGACTTTAAAAAAGATGAAATAAAATTACTTCAAGGTAATTTTCAAAAGATTGCTGACAAAAATAAAGTTAGTAGAGCTTACGTATCACAAATAGCAAATAATAGAAGGTCTGTGTCATCAATTAAGGCTTCAAATATTTTGAAAAATCTAAAAGAAATATTAACAGTTCTCAATGGAACTTCAAATACCGATATAAATGTTTGAATTTCAAAATCACATATTATGCGTTTATAGTTCCTGGCTTTTAGAAAAAAACATAATTTCTGAGTCAAATTATAAACAGTTAATAAAACGTGGGTATTTAGAACTCGTCCAACGCGGTGGAAATGGACGCAAAGCTTTAGTAAAGTGGGATACGATTCGTATGGATATTAAGCAAAAAATTGAGAACCTTATCGGTTGTGATCCGTACGTAAAAATGCTCCACAGAGATTTTGAAAAAGAGATTCAAATAGATTATGAAGCTTCAGAATATTACAGAAAGTATAGATTGCCATCTGGCGAACCATTGTCGGAGAAAAAACAAATTGAATATCTCACCAAGGCACAAATCCTAAATACGATTGTACGTAAAACTTCAGTACGAACTCGACTGACCAAGGCAAAACTTTGGCAACAAATATCTGAAGACATCAATACACTCGATAAACTTCGATTTCCGCACAACTTACCAAGCAATCCACGCTCACTTCAAAGAGTGACAAAAAAATACAAAACCGAAGGATATGAGTCATTGGTTCATAAAGGCTTCGGAAATGCCAACACACGAAAGATTACTCAAGATGTTGGCGAATGGCTCATAGCAATGTACGCACTTCCTATAAAGATGAGCATTCCAGAAATACACACTATCTACAATCAAAGAAGAAAGGAAAAAGGTTGGTGTAAGATTTCGGAGTCGGCAATAAAGGCATTCATCTTCACTCCAGAGAATGAAAAAATATGGACAGTAGGAAGACACGGAAAATCAGTATATCGTGCTGACTTTGGACATAAAATGAAAAAGGATAAATCTCAATGGTTCCCAAATTGCTGGTGGGCGATTGATGGTACCAAACTAGACTGGGTTCATTATTACGACAACACAATCAAAATGGCTGCTAAGTTAAAGATTGATCCTGTAATTGATGTATTCAGCGAAAAAATACTTGGTTATAGTTACTCAGAAACGGAAGACCATACTGACCATTTCAAAGCTATAAAAATGGCTGTTAATAATTCGCATGCGCGTCCTTATCTCTTTACTCATGATAGACAATCCGCACATACTTCGGCGCGCATGCAAGAATTATACAAAAACTTAGTGGCGCGACAGGGCGGCACAACATATCCCCATAAAGCTAGGCGACACTCCAATCCTGTAGAGCAAATCTTTTTAAGATTCCAAAAGCAAGTACTCAATAAAATGTGGTTTTCAGATAAGCAATCTGTGACATCAAAAACACATGATAGTCGCCCAAATATGGAATTTATTAGTGAAAATAAACACCATTTGAAAAGCAAAGAGGAACTGTTAGCAGCTTTTGAGTTTTGCGTTAACAAATGGAACTCCATGAAGCATCCACATTTTGAAATGTCTAGGGATGAAGTGTATCAGCAGGAAGCACCAATGAGTGAATCAATCAGTTTCTCTGATCAGATTCAAATGTTTTGGATAGAGGAAACAACTCCTCTACCATACAGGCAAGATGGTATTAGACTCACAGTTAACAAAAAGAAATATCTCTTTGAAGTCTATGACAATGATGGTAAGGTTGATACTGACTTTAGATTTAAAAATGTAGGAGCCAAACTTATCATCCGCTACGATCCTCAGGAATTAGACAACTTCGTTCAGCTTTACAAGCTGAATTCAAAAGGCGAAAAAGTATTTGTAGCGACGGCGGAACCAAAACGAGGACACGAATCGATTCCAGTACTAATGGAAGAAGGTGCAAAAGCACTCATCATGCAAGATGAAGCTGTACAGGATATAGAATACCAAAGAGACTCCCAGAAGCTAGAAGAAATACGTAAGCGAACTGGAGTTACCCCAGAAAATTTAATTGAAGAACAGGAACTAATGATTAAGCTAGGCGGATCTGCTCCGAAGTATGAGCGAAGCATAGCTGAGTCAGAATCATTTTTAGACCAATTGTAATATGGAAAGAGCACTAAAATTAAAAGTTTCAAAAGAACTCAAGTATTTAGTTGAGATACATGGAACAAAAACTATAAGTAAAAAAGCGGACATTGCTCCCTCTACTTTAGAATCCATGTTGAAAGAAAGCACCAAACTTGTGCCAAATGAAATTTGGGAACAGACCCGCTTGAATCTTCGAATGCAACTAGACTGGAAAGTAGTTGAAGATTCTAATTTGAAAAGAACTGTTGAACTTCTTAAAGCCGTTCAAAAAAATAATATGAGTATTGGGATTTGTGAGCGTGCTGGTGCAGGTAAAACTGAAACCTATAAATACTACGAGCGTGAATTTGTAAATGTTATCAACGTGGAATGTGGAAGCCAATGGACACGGAAGGAATTTTTGAAGAAAATGCTTAGATGCGCTGGATTGAGTCCTGTAGGTAACTCAAACAGAATGATGGAGAAATTCATCCGTCATGTACGCCAAATGAAAAAGCCGCTTATAATCATTGATCAAGCTGACAAGCTAAAAGACCATGCACTTGATTTGTACATCGATATGTACAACGCGCTATCAGGAAAGGCAGGATTTGTTTTAAGTGGTGCAGACGGATTTAAGAAAAGAATAGAACGCGGATTGAAATATGGAAAAGTAGGATTTGCAGAACTCTACTCAAGACTCGGGCAGAAATTTATCCAATTCGGTGCGCTTACACTTGAGGATGTAAAACTCATGTGTAAAGCAAATGGAATGGACGATGAATTAACCATTGCCGAAACATTCAACAAATGTGGCGGAGACAAACGAGTTGTTCGCCGCCAGATTGAAAAATACATATTGATAAAAGAGAAAGCAGCGTAGTGACTAGACTGAAACGAGCATATACTGTAACGGATTTTGAGCGTGCAGAATTTGAAATAATGCCATTTGAAGGGAAATTCCAAGAATCCTTTGGATGTCCAGAAATGACAGGATCCTGGATTATATATGCTGAAAGTTTTAACGGAAAAACAAGCTTTACCTTACAACTAGTCAAATACCTAACTCAATTTGGAGATGTCATTTACAACACTCTCGAGGAGGGTTTCAGAGCATCGTTCAAGAAGGCTCTGCGGGAGGCAAACATGAAGGAAGTTAAAAGCAAGTTTAAAGTTTTAAGTAAAGAACCCATTGCTGATTTAAGGATTCGGCTAAAGCGAAAAAGGAGTGCAAAAATATGTGTCATTGATTCAGTTCAATACTCTGACTTGCGAAATAAGAATGATTACAAAAGGCTCATCAATGAATTTCCTAACAAGCTATTCATTTTCATTTCGCATGCTGTCGGAAAAATACCAAAAGGTGCATTGGCTCAGGCTATTCTATTCGATGCAGATTTGAAAATATATGTTGAAGGCTTTAAAGCCTTCCCAGAGAGTAGACACGGTGGAGGAAAGCCATTTATAATATGGGCTCAGGGAGCTTTAGAATATTGGGGAGAATTATGATTGAAAAAATATTACAGGTCAGCCAAAGTCAGTTTGAAAACATGATGCTAATCGCATGGCTAGATTGGTGCATTGTTAAATCATCGTCACCAGAGGACTTGCAAACGCTATTAGCAAACCAAGCACTCAATAAATGGTGGAGACAGGAATATACAAGGCTGTTGAATGAGTTTACGGACTTTATCAAACCTTATGCAGAAAGCTGCTCCCAACCTGATAAAATGAGACTTTACACAACAAGCGTAGTAATGCCACTACAGAAATTATATAGTAAAAAATTAATTCAAAATGCCAGAAAACTGTGATGGAAAAAATTAAAAGAAAACTTCCAGTTTCCAAAGAGGAAATAAGACAACGAATTGAAGACCTACAGGATACACAGACCTACAATCGATGTAACCGCGGACAGTTTTTAAAAGTTGGTCAAGTGATTTGCATTTCTCAAGAGAGATCTACTCTGATGCAATTACTCAATGCAGACGATCCTTATCACATATTAATGTTCCATCCAAATAATGTGATGGAAATACAGCAGGAAAAAATGATGAAAAAAAGAAAGTTAAAGGCATTACAGCTTGAACTTGAAATCATAAAGCCTTTTCGGTTTGTATCAGATGAAATTAATGAAAAGATTGACTTTGTAATTCAGCAAAAAAAATCTGGTCAATGGAAAGTGCCAACAGACGAAAATTATTAAAAAATGGAAGATAAAGACATAAAAAACATCGAAGTGAATGAGCCTGAAATTGTGGAAGACATTATTCACAATTTACAAATGGTACTTAGAATTTTTGAGATAGACTTAACAAGTTTAGAAGTCATAAAAATCTACAAGACTGTAAAGAAAGTTGAAGAGTTAGGCTCAAAGTTCTCAATGGAACACGTAAAAGAAATTCAAAACGACATCAGAAATAACTTTCCAGAGGCAAATACTCGAAAAACAAAATTTCAACAAAAAATGGATGCGTTGATGAGACAAGCTAAAAAATAATTTTAATACATATACAAATGGCACGAAAAAAATCCAAAACAATTGATCCGCCAATCAACTTATCAGAAACCGAAAAGTTGATTGCAAAGTATGCTGAGAATGACGCCAAAATTAATGGTATCAATGCAAAAATGGATGAAGAGCTGACCGCTATCAGAGAAAAGTATAGTGAGCAACTTTCCACACTTAAAGATGAGAACAAAGAAAACTTTGAACGTATTCAAGTTTTTGCAGAAACGCATCCAGATCTCTTTAAAAAGAAGAAAACTTATGAAACCAATCATGGAAACTTTGGATTCAGAATAGGGACTCCAAAACTGAAAGCTAGACGCGGCTTTACATGGGCGGCTGTTTTAGACCTTATTAAGGGTAAAAAGAAAGAAGAATTTATCCGAACCAAAGAAGAAGTGGCAAAAGATGTACTTCTTGCTCAGCGAGAAGTTCCTGAGGTAGTGACACTAATGAGCGAGGTCGGCTTAGAAGTAATTCAACAAAACAGCTTCTTCATTGATTTGAAGAAAGAAGAAATCCTGCAATAGTTTTAAGAGGTTAATTCTGGCATCCCTTGCTTAAGTCGGTTAGGTACAACAGGTTCGACTCCTGTCTTGGGATCTACTAATTTAAAAATTCATCAAAATGGAACAGCTACCAGAAAAACTCATGAATTTTCAACACAGAGCATTAAAACAGCACGCCGAAGATGTTCTCTATAAAGCAAAGAGATTGGAGAACCATCAACTTTCAATCGGATATAAATGGGTGCGAACAGGAAACACTTACACTCTAAAAAAACCAACGTCCAATGAACTACGATGAAGATACATTAATGCTAATTATGGTAATCATGCAATTTACTGGAATTGTAATGTGCTGTGTAACATGCTTTATCATAGTTAAAACCTATTTGAAAAATGAAAGCAACGAAACAACAAAAACAACAGATTCACATTTTGACAAAAAATGATAAATCTTTAAAAGAAGATTTGGTTCAATTTGCTACAGGAGATAGAAATAAGACTTCTACTAACGATTTAAATTTTGACCAAGCCAATCAAGTTATTGAAAAACTGGGCGGATCAGCACATGAATATGAAAATTGGGCAAAGTTTGACAGGAATAAAAAATCACACATGCAAATCTTATCAATTTGCAGAACGCTAAGATGGACTAAAACACATCCTATATATGGTACTGTTGTCGATCTACAAGTTTTAAGTGAGTTTATCAAAGGTAAAAAATCGCCTGTTAAGAAACCACTTCTTAAAATGGACAAAAATGAAGTTAGTAAAATTATAGTGGCATTAGAAGGAATTGTAGAAACTGAATTTAAAAAGTAATGAACACTTGTAGTTGCGGATCTGAAAATCTACATACAAAAGTACTAGAGGTATTATTTACTATTGAAGTTTTGGTAGATCAATGTTTGGATTGTGGTAAAGAATTTAATAAAAGAACAGAATTATGATTACAAATTATAACGCCATATCGTTAATAACTGGATCTGTAATAAAATTGAGTTATAAAGGAGAACATCTATTTAGAATAGAATTAAAAAAAGGTAGTTTACAAAAGTTTTCTCTCGAAAAAGCACTGCCTACAATACCTATAAAATTATCAGAGATTCAATTATACATAAATCGTTGGGATGGCAAAGTAAGCTATGAGAAAATTGTAAAAGATCAAACCTTACATCAAAAATTCTCAAGCGTCTGGTTTGAATTCTATTTTAACCAAACAGGCAACTATCCAAAATTCACAGGCGTTGACGGTAACCATCTAAAGCAAATAATTAAGTATTTAAAACAGGAATCAGGCACGGAACAGGAAGCACTTGATTTATGGCAAACAATGCTTAACAATTGGGGAAAACTTGAAAAGTTTTACAGAGAAAATATTGACCTTAAAATCATCAACAGCAAATTCAATTTGATATTAAATAATGTCAAGCGAGAAATTAACGACAACACAAACCCTTTTAGATCTTAAAAGTAACCCAACGGTTATTATTAAGAAACTGGCTAATGTAACAAAGGAGATTGCATTGGCTAGTGAAAACATGCCTTCAATGAGCAAATTATGTCGTGAACATGGAGAAGAAAAGGTAGAGTCAGTTGTCGCTGCAATGATATATGATACTTCATCCTTTGTTGGGGATGAAATGACACCAGATAAATGCAAAATCACAGCGATTGAGATAATGAATACCTATCCATACAGATCGCTTAAACTAGAAGAGATATACATCATTTGTAGAGACATCAAAAGCAGTGAAAAATATGGTAAGCTGACGCCATCTAAAATGATGACAGCAGTTAAGAACTTCTGGAAGGACAGGGAAAAAAGAGCGATTCGTTCAAGTATCGATAACTCTCAAGCAAGAAAAGGAGATACTTCGCTAGATAAAAGAATTGCAGCTGATCCCCGATTTGCTGAAAGTATCAACAAAATGGAATCGAGAAACCGAAGTATTAATCAAAAATTTTTGAAGTAATGGAGACAATAAAAATTCAAAGTGTGTATTTGCCAACCAGAAGATTCAAAACATTTCAAGCTTGGTTTAAGTATGTAAAGAGTCTTAAAAAATCGAAATTATGAGCGAACAACCGTGCTATGTTTGTGATCTACACAAACCAAAAGAGGAAATAACATATATCCCAAACAAAGATTTTTTCTCAGGTAGTAAACCTATCTGCAAAGCCTGTCTCAAGAAAAATCAATAATTCAAATATTAATTCAAAACCAAAATAGTATGTTTAATTTGTACGCAGCCGAAATCGATAGTATATCGATACACAAAGTCGGCAACAAAGCTAGAAATGAATCTGTATTTTTTTCGGAAAATCCAGTACAAGTATCAGATGAACTGATGCCATTACTAAAAGAGTATTTCTTCAAACCCTTTAGGGATAAACAGGACGAATACTATCAATTCAATATTGATGTTGAAAAGCACAATCCTTTACAAGCAATGTGCAAATCTTTTTTTAATCTTGCTTCAGATAGAGTTAATGAATCTTTACATAATATCACAAAAAAAATTGCTCAATTACTCTATGACAATTCACAACATCCACACATTAAATCAGGAGAATTATATGTTACCTTACTCAATAATGTAGTCATCGATGACAATAAAATAAATGCGATAGGAATCTTTAAATCTGAAATAAAAGATGACTTCTTGCAAATTAAAGAAAATGGATCAAATTTAGATTTTCTACTTCAGCAGGGAATCAATCTCAATAAGCTTGATAAAGGGTGTATTATATTCAACACGGCTGAAGCTTATAAAATAGTTTCGGTTGACACCAATAAGTATGATACTAAATATTGGATTGAGCATTTCCTAGATATAGATATTTTTCAAGATGAAAACTTCTACACTAAAAAATACTTGAAATTTTGTCAAGGCTTTGCTAAAGATGTCATTTTTCCTCTAAAGGATAAGAAGGAAGAAGTTATGTTCATGAATCGTACTCTAAATCATTTTGCTAAAAATGAAACTTTCGACCAACGCACTTTTTTAGAACAAGAAGTCGAAAACCCAGAAATTAGACGACAGTTTCATTTGTATAAAGAAACCAACGCTCCAAAATATAGCATTGAAGACTTGACAACATTTCCAATCTCAAATAAAGCTGTCAGCAAGGTTTCGAAGCAACTGAAAAGTACAATTCAACTTGATACTAATATCACAATAAAAATGGATTTTATTAATCCAGAATCAGCTGATAGATTCGTAGAAAAAGGATGGGACGAAGAGCGCCAGATGTATTACTATTTACTCTATTTCAATAAAGAGCAAAAGTAAGCTTGATGAAAACTTCCATCAAAAACTTCTTTATACGCTTATACTATATCCTATGGATTATTTCATGGATTCCAGGAATGCTTCTCATGGCAATACCCGCATTAATATCATGGCTTTTTACAGGTAATGATTTACTAAAAGGATTCGGGAAATTCATGATGAAAGGATACGTCAATGTTGACGAATTATAAAAAACTATATCAAAAAACTAAAAATCAAAAACAGATTAAAATGAACAAAGGACTCACAATTTTAGCAAAAGTAGGGACGACAGAAAGAATGATTGTATTTCTTGATCCCAATCATAATAACATCCCAGAAATAATCTCAGAAAAATATGGAGAAGAATGGGTAAGAGTAAATGAATTATGTCTTGGAGATACGCTCAAGTTTGAAAGTGATGATCAATACAAAGGTTTTGACAATCGTAAAGACAATAACTATTGTCAAGGTGCTTTGGAAAAAGGTGTATTTAGAGATTTTATTGCACCTGCGAAAAGATTTTCATAAACAGTAATTATTCATGACACTACAACCCGTACAACTAGATAACTCTTGGGAACAGATTCTAGGTAAAAATAGAGGAGATATGACTGACTCCCAAAGAAGGGACAGATGGAATGATTGGAAAAAAATCGCAAAATCTGAAAATTTAGACGAATGGATTGATTTCTGGACAGATAGTCAAGAATGCGTAGGATGTAAGCATCATGATAATGATTGGTGTCAACTGTGCCAACTTCCATGCACAGTCAATCCTGTGCTGACATACAAGCATAATATGATGGGAATGGCATGTGCTGGACTGGGAAGAGAATCCGAGCCGCCAAAACAACTAACACTTTGGTAATAATTAATAAAACAGTAGGTATCGCGCACCGCCTATTCAATGGACGCAATATAAATCACAAATATTATGCAATACGTAGTTAATGAAAAAAACGAAACTTTTCAAGCATTCCGATGGATGGAGGAAAAAGTTCCTCAATGGTGGACAGATATGTCTAGTAATTATTCTTTAGATGTAAGCTCTGGTACAGTTCATACTGATTTCGGACCAGTTAGAAGAGGAGATTACATTCTAAGGAATGAAACTACTGGAAAGGTGCATTCAGAAAACGCAGTTCAATTTGATGTAAAATATAAAAACGTGAACACTTGTAAAGCTTAGATAGGTAGGTTAAAAGGCTAGACCTCATAATTAAGTTAGCCTAAAATCAAACATTATGAAGTAGTTGTTTTAAGAGGACTCTGCCCGATAGTCGGGCACTCCTCAAGCAACTAAAAATACAGTAGAATATGAAAAGACAATTTGATACAAAATGTGAGAGAGTTATTGGTAAGACTAGAAAATTCTTAGCAAATGGACATTTAGTCATAGAAATTAGTCATAGAGATCATTTAGACCTACCCATTGAGAAGGGTGAAGAGTATTTAGTAACAATTGAAAAACAGTAATAATTATGATAAGAAAGTACAAAATTGAAGATAGTAACACCTATTTAGAATGCAGTATAARYATTGAKMMRTCGMWMTTMWSMKARSYMRAYKCSMWRCTACTTTTAGTCTTCGATTAATGCTCTATTTCTTGAACGTTGTACCCAAATAATGATTCCTACTACGATTAATGCCATTGGCGACAACAACATGAATCCGTTATCTTCATAACCATACGCATACAATCCTGTTTTAGCTACTGAATCACCAAAGATTTTATATCCTAGAAGCGAACCAGAACCTAGTAATTCTCTAAAGAATCCTACAATGATTAGGATAACAGCATATCCTAAAGCGTTTCCAATTCCATCCAAGAATGATCTCCATGGTCCGTTTCCTAAAGCAAATGCTTCAAATCGTCCCATAATGATACAGTTGGTAATAATCAGTCCCACAAAGGCTCCTAGTGTTTTACTCAATTCGTAGGCGTATGCTTTTAGTACTTGGTCTACAATAATTACCAAGGTTGCTACTACGATTAACTGTACAATGATTCGAATTTTTGAAGGAATGATATTTCTCATTAATGAGATAACCACGTTTCCTACTCCCATTACGAACAATACAGAGATAGACATTACGATGGACGCTTCTAATTCTGCTGTAATCGCTAATGCTGAACAAATTCCTAATACTTGGATGGTAATAGGGTTGTTGTCTGTTAACGGATCTAATATTAACTTACTATCTTTTGCCATGACTTACCCTTTGTTTTTTATTTGTTTGAAATATGGCACATACAGCCTTAAATCTTTTTTAATCATCGCTGATACTCCGTCGCCCGTAATCGTTGCTCCTGCAATAGCATCAACTTCGTAATCATTTTTATCTTCGTTGGTAGGATCGGCATTTGATTTTGAAACCGTAATTCCTTTAAAAACTCCTGCCTCTGTTAATAAACGCTCTCCGTAGAAATCGTCCATAAAGTAACGCTGCTTGATATTTGCTCCTAATCCTGGCGTTTCACCTTTGTGATCAAAGTATACACCTTGCACTACCATGTCTTTATCCATTGCTACATATCCCCAAATGGCATCCCAAAGTCCTTTTCCGCGAATTGGCGCAATGTAGAATGTTTTTCCATCTTTTTCTCCGATAAATAAAGGCAACCTACGCGTTTTTCCTTCTTTTGCTCTGGTTTGCTCTTTCTTTACATCGATAAGATATGCTTCTTTATCTTCTTTAACTTGTCCGTCTTCAATAACCAATTGTTTGGTGATGTATTTTTCAAACAACTTCGGCGCTTCTTCTGTAGAAACAAAATTGGCAGCACCTTCCGTGTTATTGTTAACTCCCATTGTATATAGGATGTTCTGCTGCTTTTCCAAACGCTCATTTTCTTGTATAATTGGTCTAAATGTAGAAGCCAAATACGCAAGTATTGCTCCAACAACCAATACCATTCCAACGGCGAATAAGACGGTATATGTATTTTTTTCTGTTCTTTTTTCCATCGTTAGGCTGTTTTAACTTTTAGACGTTTCATTCTTTTCTTCACATTTCCTTGAACGACATAGTGATCAATCGTTGGTGCAAATACATTCATTAAGAGAATTGCTAAGAATACACCTTCTGGATATGCTGGGTTGAATACGCGAATCATAATCGAGATAAATCCTATTAAGAAACCGTAAATCCATTTTCCTTTGTTGGTTTGCGAAGCCGTTACAGGGTCTGTTGCCATATACACAGCACCAAACAAAATACTTCCGATGATAAGATGCTGCCAGAATGGTACACTCATCAATCCGTAAAATTTACTTGTATCAGAAATCCATTCTGCACTTACCACTCCATTAAAAATTAATCCCATTACCAACGCACCAATAATGGTACTCAACATAATTCTCCAGCTTCCAATTTTAGTAAAGATTAAGAATAACGCTCCGATAATAATTAAGAATTTAGACGTTTCTCCGACAGAGCCAGGAATCAATCCCCAAAACATATCCCATTGGTCTATGTTCGGTAATGATGAGTTTTGTGCATACGCTCCAAG
>SMNH02000010.1 GCA_006383075.2 Kordia sp. TARA_039_SRF | reverse complement strand
TGGTTACAATTTCGAATGCTGGATATTTAAAACGCACAAATTTAGAAGAATATAAAGTTCAGTTTAGAGGTGGTAGAGGTCAAAAAGGTGCAACTACTAGAAATGAAGATTTCTTAGAGCACTTATTTGTAGGTACAAATCATCAATACATGATGTTCTTTACGCAGAAAGGAAAAGTATTTTGGATGCGTGTATATGAAATTCCTGAAGGTGGTAAAAACACTAAAGGTAGAGCAATGCAAAACTTAATCAATATAGAACCAGATGATAAAGTAAAGGCGTTCTTAGTAACACAAGATTTAAAAGACGAAGAATATATTAATAGCCATTATGTAATTATGGCAACTAAAAAAGGACAAGTTAAAAAGACTTCTTTAGAACAGTATTCTAGACCAAGAACAAATGGTATTAATGCAATTACCATTAAAGAAGGTGATGAGTTATTAGAAGCAAAACTAACAACTGGAGATAGTCAAGTAATGTTGGCATTAGCATCTGGTAAATCAATTCGTTTTGAAGAAGCAAAAACCCGCCCAATGGGAAGAACTGCTTCTGGGGTAAGAGGAATTACTTTACAGCATGAAAATGATGAGGTAATTGGTATGGTTGCTGTAAATGATATGGAAAGCAATATTCTTGTGGTTTCAGAAAAAGGATTTGGTAAGCGTTCTAAATTAGAAGATTACAGAGTTACCAATAGAGGTGGTAAAGGTGTAAAAACTTTAAATATTTCTGAGAAAACAGGTAATTTAGTAGCTATTAAAAATGTAAATGATTCTAATGATTTAATGATTATAAATAAATCTGGATTAACTATTAGAATGGCTGTAGAAGACTTAAGGGTTATGGGACGTGCAACACAGGGTGTTCGTTTAATTAATATTAAAGATTCTGATAGCATTGCAGCTGTTGCTAAAGTCGCGCACGAAGAAGACGTAGAAGAAGATTTAGAAGGTGAAACGGAAGATGGCACAGAAATTGAAAATGATTCAAGTGAAAATGAATCAAATGAAAATAACGAAGAATAATTAATCAAATAATTTTTAAAATGAAAAATCAAATATTAGCAATTTCTCTAGGTTTAATTTCTATGATAGCCTTTGGCCAGAAAAGTGAATTAAAAACGGCAGAAAAAGCAATAAAGAAAGGTGAGTTTGCCACAGCATTGGTTGCTGTAAACTCTGTAGATGCAATGTTAGCAACTATGGCTTCTAAATACAAAGCAAAGTATTACTTCTTAAAAGGGCAAGCATTAGCTGGTGAAAGTAATTATGCAGCGGCAGCAGATAGTTTTAACAATCTTTTTGATTATGAAATTGAAATAGGAAAGAAAAAATATACAAAGCTAGCAAAGCCTATGTTTGGTTCTCTGGTGCAAAAAGTATCTACAAAGGCAATAGATCTTTATAGCAATGACAAGAACTATAAAGATGCAGCTACTAATTTTCATTTAACGTATAAGTTAAGTCCTACAGATACAACGTTTCTATACAACGCAGCTCTTAGTGCTTCGTTAGCAAAAGAGTACGATGTTGCTTTAGGACACTATAGAGAATTGAAGAAAATAGGATATACAGGAATTACTACGCAATATTTAGCAGTTAGTATAGAATCTGGTAAAGTAGAAGATTTGGGTTCAAAAAATCAAAGAGATTTAATGGTTAAAGCAAAGCAATATAAAGAACCTACCGAAAAGGTATCTGAATCTAAACAAGCTGATATTGTAAAAAATATTGGTTATATTTTAGTAAACCAAGGAAAAACAGAAGAAGCTATAGTTGCACTGCAAGAGGCTAGAAAAGCGAATCCAAAAGATGTTAATTTAATACTTAATGAGGCGCAGTTGTATATTAAGTTAGATAGAATGGACAAGTTTGGGGCTTTAATGCAGGAAGCTGTAAAGTTAGACCCTACAAACCCTACGTTATTTTTTAATTTAGGCGTTGTAAATGCAAATGAAGGTAAAATAGAAGAGGCGGTAGCTTATTACAAGAAAGCAATTGAATTAAAGCCAGACTACGGAGATGCGTATATGAATCTAGCGGTTGCGATGCTTGCAGAAGAAAAAGAAATTATTGAGGAAATGAATAATAATTTATCGGATTATGATAAGTATGACGCATTGCTTGCAAAGCAGAAAGCACTTTATATAAAAGCGTTACCTTATTTAATGAAAGCAGACACTATAGAGAGATCTGAAGGAACCGTTAGAACATTGTTAAACATGTATGATACTTTAGAAATGATCGAAGAAGCAGATGCTTTAAGGCCAATTTATAAAGAAATGAGAGGTCAATAAGTTATTGAATTTCTAAACATAAAAAAATCCGAAACTTTTAAGTTTCGGATTTTTTTATATAATTTTTTTTATCACTCTTAATTTATGGGTATGCTTTTGAAGATCTGAATTAAAAATTCCACTATGATCTAAGCTATCTATTCTTACTTTTCCGTGAGCATGTATGATGTGGTAATCATTTAAAATAATACCAACATGAATAATTTCTCCTTCTTCATTGTCAAAAAAAGCCAAATCTCCCGGCTCGCTTTCTTCAATAAAACTAAGTACTTCGCCTTGGGTAGCTTGTTGTTTTGCATCTCTTAATAATTGATACCCACAAAGTTTATAAACCATTTGCGTAAA
This sequence comes from Kordia sp. TARA_039_SRF, assembly GCA_006383075.2. GTDB lineage: Bacteria > Bacteroidota > Bacteroidia > Flavobacteriales > Flavobacteriaceae > Kordia. The sequence goes on along the minus strand of SMNH02000010.1, from coordinate 157,742 downwards.
ACCAGAACAATCAATACCAAAAGGAGTTTTTCCTCCCCACAAAAAAGGTGCATTTAAATAAGTGAATGCAGTTTTTAAAAGATCGCTTTTAGAAGATATTCCATGAAAAACAGAATTGTCGTACCTATATTTGTTACTTCCTAATCTTAACTTTCCTTCCGTAAAAAAAGGCAATTGAGAACCTATTGCAATTGTTGTTAATTCGTTTTGTTCATCTGTAACAAAGTCTACTATTTCAGCAGCATAGGTAATCGTTTTATTATTTATTTGTATGTAGTTCTCTTCAGTAATTTCAAGATATTGCTTGTTGTCTATAAAACCCTCAAATTTATCAAAAGCCAAACGAATTTTAGTCCAGCTTTTTTGCTTTTCAATTATTTCAAAATGCTCACCAAATAAAACCTGACTAATCATTTCAGATTTGTCAGATTCCTCTAGTCTTAAAGGAACAATACTTATATTACAAATGCCGTATAACAAGTTTTTAATTGTTAGTTTTTAGTTTTTTTACTTTTTCCTTAAGAAATTCTTTCGATAATCATAGCACTAGCACCACCACCTCCATTGCAGATTGCTGCGGCACCAAATTTGGCGTTATTTTGTTTTAAAATAGAAGTTWMKRYAWWKMCWATTCTAGCACCAGWKACWCSTWRKGSGTKWMCKRWAGAKASYGYGMSAMSMWTWRYKAATAAAAAAAGAACTTTAGTTTTCATGTGTGTCGGTGTTGTTAATAGAGATGAAAAACGCAAAAGCAGAGAAGAAAAAATCAGGAAAAAGCAAAGTGAGCGCTCCAAATTTAAAGATGGAGAAAACACAAAAAATCCAAACCCTGAAGCAGAAGCAAAAAAGCAAGCAAGAGAAGAACGACGTAAAAAACTCATAGAAGCACGCGAAGCAAAAAAGAAAGCTGCGGAAGAAAAGCGCAAACAACGAGAAGAAGAGCGAAGAAAAAAGAAAGAAGAACGCAAAAAGAAACAAGAAGAAAAAAACAAAGAGAACGAAAACGAGGAAAACGGTGAAGGTGCCGGAAACGGAAAGTAACAAACAATTAATATAAATAACACTTAAAGTAAATAATTGAAAATCATGAAACAAATGAAAAAGCTAATTGCAATTGCAGTACTATTTTTCGGAGTAGTAAGTTTTACAAATGCACAGACGAAGGTTGCTCATATCAATACGCAACAATTAATTAGCGCAATGCCAGAAATGAAGGAGGCTAAAGATGAGTTTGATAAATTACAAAAATCATTAGGTGCTGATATACAAGCTTCAATTACTGAGTATAGAAATAAATTAACGCAGTATACAAACGAAGCTCCAAATAAAACGGATGCTGAAAACGACGCTAGAAAAAAAGAATTAGCAGAATTAGAGCAACGTATTCAAGAAGCACAAGCTGCTGCCGACAAAACTACGCAGCAAAAGTATATTGACTTAACAAAGCCTATTCAAGAAAAAGCATTAGCAGCTATTCAAAAAGTAGCTAAAGAACAAGGTTTCCAGTATGTTCTTGATGAAACGCCAGGTTCAGGTGTATTATTTGCTGAAGGAACAAACTTAATGGATGCTGTTAAAAAAGAATTAGGTATTAAGTAATTTCTACTTTAAAAAACATCATTAAAAACCGCCTATTCTGGCGGTTTTTTTGTTTTCAAAAGCTTTGTGAAAATCATTTAGAAAGCACTTAATTTTTATGTATTTTTACATGTATGAATACTTCTCCTATTGGTATTTTTGATTCGGGCGTTGGTGGCACTTCTATTTGGCGAGAAATTCACAAATTATTGCCGCATGAAAGCACTATCTATTTAGCCGATAGTAAAAACGCTCCCTACGGTCCAAAAGGAAAGCAAAAAATTGTAGAACTCTCCATTAAAAATACCGAATTACTTATAGAAAAAGGTTGCAAACTTATTGTAGTAGCGTGCAATACAGCAACAACAAATGCGATTCGTTACTTACGTGAAAATTATGACGTTCCCTTTATCGGTATTGAACCTGCCATTAAACCTGCTGCTTTGCAGACCAAATCCAACGCGATTGGCATTTTGGCAACCAAAGGAACCTTATCAAGCGAATTGTTTCACAAAACAAGTGATTTGTATGGGAATGGCGTCACCATTATTGAGCAAATTGGTGAAGGGTTAGTACCGCTGATTGAAAATGGAGAAATCAATTCGCCAGAAATGGAGAACTTATTGAAGTTGTACATACAACCAATGATAGCAACGAATATTGATTATTTAGTTCTAGGCTGTAGTCACTATCCATACCTCATCCCGAAGTTGCAAACGCTGCTTCCAAAACACGTGACCATTATCGATTCTGGAATTGCCGTTGCTAAACAAACACAAACCATTTTAGAACAACATTCCATTTCTGCTCCAACCTCAACTACTGGAAACTGCATCTTTTACAGCAATGGAAAACCTGAAATTTTACGTGATATTTTACAAGAAGATTACACCGTAGAAACGCTGGATTTTTAAAAATATATTATTCTGAGTCCGATTCGGCATCTTCCTCTTTAAACCAACTTGAATATTTGACATAATTATCGGCAATACGATTAATTTCTCCCGAAATCAATTCCTTACTGATGTCTTTCACCTTTTTCGCAGGAACGCCAGCATAAATACTTCCCGATTCCACATGCGTATTTTTAGTCACCACCGCGCCCGCTGCAATAATGCTATTGCTTTCTATCACGCAATCGTCCATCACAATACTTCCCATACCAATCAACACATTATCATGAATGGTACAACCGTGTACAATCGCGTTGTGTCCGATAGATACATTATTCCCTATAGTTGTCGGTGAAGTTTGATAGGTTGCATGAATCACCGCGCCATCTTGCACATTGACTTTATTCCCCATTTTGATAAAATGCACATCACCACGAATGACCGCATTGAACCAAACACTGCATTGGTTTCCCATCGTTACATCTCCTACAATGGTTGCATTTTCAGCGATGAAACAGTCTTCTCCGATTTGTGGATGTTTGTTGTTTACGGGTTTTATTAGCATGGCTTTTTGGGTTTTGGGTTAGCTGTTAGCTGTTAGCTGTTAGCTGTTAGCTAAAATACTGTTTCGTTTTAATTTTTTTGTTTTACTATTCTATTTTTTTTCATCATTGCAAGCGCAGCGTGGTAATCACTTTGTTACATAGCAAAATTATACTTTGATAGTTGCCCAAAACCTAATACCTACTTAAAATACGACAATAAATTTGCTTTTTTTGTAGACGAAACCAACACTTCTTTTCCGTTGCTCAACACTACACTTCCGCCTTTTCCTTTGCGGTATTTTACGACTTCGTTTACATTGACTAAATACGATTTGTGAACTCTGGCAAACGGATATTGACTTAATGCTTCTTCAAAATACTTCAACGTTTTACTCACTACAATTTTAGACTTATTGACATAAATCTCGGTGTAATTGTCGTCTGCTTTGCAATAAATAATATCGGAAACATTCAACACTTCAAAACCGTCTTGCTGCGGAATGGTAATTTTTCCGTTGATAGTTTCAATAGTCGTTGCCAGAACGGTTTCCGCCAAACGTTCTTCTTTACTTTTGATAGCAACCACATGATCCACTGCTTTGATAAGGTCGTCAATCGAAATTGGTTTTAGTAAATAATACGACGCATGACTGTTCAATGCTTCAATGGCATAATGATCGTACGCCGTTACAAAAATCGTTTCAAACGTGCGGTCACCTACTTTTTCGAGCAAATCGAAGGCATTCCCAAACGGCATTTCCACATCTAAAAACACCAAATCCAGTTCGTTATTTCGTATCAAAACTAGCGCATCTTCAATATTAGAAGCTTCACCAATTACATTGACATTCGGACAGTATTTTGCGACGTATTTTTTTAGGATTTCTCTACTAATTTCTTCGTCTTCAACAATAATGGTTTGTAATTGCATTTAGTCTTTTTTGAGCGTTAATATTACTTTCGTTCCTTGTCCATCCTCAAACACATCAGTTACAGAAACATCAACTTTGTCTTTGTACATATCGTTTAAAATCGCGATTCGTTTTTTGATATTTCCCATACCTTTCGATTTTTGACGCAACTGATTTTTCGTTTTTAATTCCATAGAACGTTGGCGACCAATACCATCATCTTCTATCACAATTTCAATCATTTCATCCGTTTTGGGCGTGATGGAAATTTTCAATAATCCTTTTTCTTCTTTGTAACGCAATCCGTGCCAAATAGCATTTTCAATATACGGTTGCAGCAACATCGGCGGAATTTGATATTCGGACACTTTTAATTGTTCGTCTACGTGAATTTCATAGTCAAACTTATCTTGAAAGCGCAAATGTTCGAGTCGCACATACAATTCTAGCAATTCTAACTCTTTGGAAAGCGGAATAAAATCTTCATCCGAGTTTTCCAATACCGAACGCATTAAGGTAGAAAACTCCGATAAGTAACGATTGGCATTGCGTTCGTCATTGAGCGCAATGTAATTATTGACTGAATTCAACGCATTGAAAATAAAGTGCGGATTCATTTGTGTTCTGAGCGATTTCAACGCTAGTAAATTGTTGGCAAGCTTCTGTTGTTTGCTATTTCTGTACAACAAATAAATTGTGACAATTAATAAGATAATTCCAAAAATAAGCGAGTAAATGGTGTATTTCTGAGTTTGATTGCTTTGCTCTACCAATTCTTGTTCGCGGCGATAACTTTCCGTTCGAAGAAGTTCGAGTTTTCCATTGGCTTCCAAACTATTGATACGCGTTTGTTGTTCTTGAATATTTTTTCGCAAGCGACTCGCTTCTGAAATTTGCTGTTCTTTCCGAATTACCAATTCATTGACCAATTCTACATATTCCTCAAACTTATCACGTGCTTTTTCAAAATCTCCCATAGATTTATAGGCTTCTGAAAGTCTTCGCGTAGCATCTTTAGCAACAATAATATCTTCTTTTGAATTGGCTTCCAAAGCACTTTTTTCCAAATATGGCAAGGCTTCATCGTATTTTTCCTGTAAAATTAAAGCATTTCCAATTTTATAATTAATTCGCTGCGAACTAACAACCACAGAATCGTTTAAAGCTCCTTTGGCAACCTGCGTTTCCGAACCCGATTTTTCCAAGTCTTCCAAATTCTTTTTACGCAATTGAATTTCTTTGTCGTATAAGTTGTTCGAATTGTAGAAATCTGCCACACGGTCTTGTTCCACAATGGCACGTTTTAAGTTTTGCTCTTGTGCTAAATTCAACGAATTCGTGTAATACCCTGCTGCTTCGTTTATATTTCCAGACACAGCGTAATTGTCTGCAATTTTGGAATTCAAATCTGTGATTTTTGGCGTAATCAAATCTTCTTTCGCTATTGCCAATCCTTTGTTGTAGTTTTCAAGCGCCACATCATATTTTCCCAACGCTTTGTATGCATCGCCCAAACCTTCATACACCGTAATTTCTTGGTAGCGCGATACATTATTGCGCAAAATTCTTTCAAACGATTCAATCGCTTCGTTGTAATCACCATTTAACAATTGTGTTTTTCCAAGCGAAATCCACAAACGTGTTGTACTATACGTATTGAGTGCAATTTGATAATTGCTAATTGCCAAATCGTATTGTTTCCAATACGCGTACACATCGCCCAACACTTCGTACGCATCTGAAAGTTCCTTTTCATCATTGGCGTCATAAATACTTGCAAGTGCCTTTTCTATGTATTGAATACTTTTTTCAATGTCTTTCTTTTTAAAGATTTTGGCAGAATCGAGCATGATTTTATGCTGCTGCAGATTGGATCTCCCGCTAGTAGAAAGCTTCTTTTTAGCTAGGGCTTCTTCTTCCCCAAAACCATCTACCAATACCACAATAGATTCATCACTATCAACCACATGAAATTGCTTTCCGAAACTCGGATGCTCAATCACCAATTGATCGCCCACACGTGTTTTAATGGTAAAACGACCGAACATATTTGTTTTTACTACATCACCACCAACAACGCGTATTGTGGCTTCCGCTACAGGCTCACGATTGTTTTTTCCTCGTATTTCACCGCGTACTGTAAAATATGCTGTTTCATCTTTTTGCTGTGTTTCCGCATTTTGAGAAACCACCGTTTGAAATGAAATCAGGCATAAAAACAGAAATAATATGCTACGTGTTTGCTTCATCTTTTATATTCAGAATGATAAACTTACGCACTTTCGTTGATATACTAAAATGTGCTACTACTGAAAACTGCCTTTTTATGTGTTTTTTGGGTGATTTTTCACGATTTCTCTCAAGGAAAGAATTCATTCACTCATTCAATCTAGCCATTGACTCATTGGTGTTTTTTTTAAAATTTCTTTGCGGGTACTTTTAGACAAAATTTAATCAAAAAATGAAAAACATAACACTTTTAATCTGCTTGAGCATTACGCAGTTTATCATTGCACAACATAAAGGAAATTACGACCAGAATCTTCAAATTTCCAGACAAAATATTGCGACTTCCAGAAGCATGGGCAACGCGAATTTTGGACCACAATCTACCAATCCGAGAAGAAATGTAAACCCAAATGCCAATATTACTATTGACGTGCATGCCTTGTACAATGCGAAAGCGACTTCGTACACTGCCATTTTTAATATTTCACAAATTGGTCCAACAGCCGAAGAAACACACAAACTTGTGAATGAACGTATTGATAATGTTCGAACTGAATTGCTTGCCGCAGGAATTGCCAAAAATGATATCGCTATCGACGTTATTTCGTTTGTGCCTGTGTATGAAATTGAAGTGCAAAAAAAGTTGTTTAGCAAAAAATATAATGAAGTCCCAAAAGGATTTGAATTGCAGCAAAACATTCACATCAAGTTTACAAAAACAGCACAATTTGAAAAGATTTTAGCTGCGTGTGCCGCCAACGAAATTTACAACTTGGTAAAGGTGGATTATTTTATAGAAAACATTCGTGAAGTGTATAAAAAGCTACAAACTTCACTCTTATCTTTAGTAAAAGAAGAAAAAGAATACTATAAAATTTTAGGTTTTGACTTAACCAATTACAATGCTATTATGGCGAATGATAAGTATTGCTATTTCCCAAAGGATTTTTACAGAAACTATCAAGCATATAATAGTATTTCATTTGAAGCATTAGAAGGAAAGAGAAGTGTCACTAAAGTCAAAAAACAAACTTCATATTACTATCAACCAATTTCATACGAGAATTATGATATTGTAATAAATCCGTCAATTTTGGAGCCTGTGGTGCAAATTGGTATGCAAATTAAATTGGTATATACACCAAAACCAAAAGAGCAAAAACAAGAACCAAAAACAGAAATTAAAACCCAGCATAAGTATTATGTAATTTCACCAGATGGAAATATTGACGTTAAAGAATTGAGAACTAACAACTAATCAATTATATTATGAAACATTTGACAATCGGTATTGTATTTCTATTATTTATTCCATTTGCGGCGAAGTCTCAAAGTCAAAAAAACTTTATTGACCAGAATTATATTGAGATTACAGGAACTGCGGAAACTCTTGTAACTCCAGATGAAATTTATGTTTCAGTAACGCTTACTGAGAAGAATCATAAAAAAACTATTGAAGAACAAGAGCAACTACTGCTTGCCAATTTAAAAAGTTTAGGAATTGATACGGATAAAGATGTTTCTGTTTCTAGTTTTCAAGGAACGTATGAACGCTATTTTTTACAACGTAATGAAGTAGAAAAAGAAAAAAAGTATCAAGTTATCGTTCATGATGGCGCTACGCTTTCAAAGACATTTATGGTGCTAGATAGATTAAAGATTACAAACGCTAGTATTACCAAAGTAAGTCATTCTGAAATTGAAAAGTTTCGCAGAGACACCAAAATTAAATCGCTCGTTGTAGCTAAAGAAAAAGCTAAACAATATGCAGAAGCTATTGATCAAACTATCGGAAAAGCAATATTTATTCAAGAAGTAGAGCCAGGCTCTTATCAAAGAGTATCACAGTATAGAGCTTTTAACACCTCAAATTCTATTACAAATACAGCTTCTATGGAATTGAAAAATATCGCATTTCAAAAAATTAGTCTTACAGCTACTGTATTAACCAGATTTGAACTAAAAACAAACAACTAATCACCAAAAGCATCACCAGACTTAAATTAAGAACTTAAACAGAAAAACATGAAAAAATTAAATTTACTCATTGCATGTACATTACTTTTTGTGGGTGCTTGTAAAGGAAATTCAAAAACAGACACTGCATTGTTGAGTGACGCAGAAACGAATCTAAAAGCAACTACAGTACTGAACACAAAAGTTGTTGCTAAAAACACGATTAAAGTCGCGCTATTATTAGATACAAGTAATAGTATGGACGGATTGATTCATCAGGCGAAAGCTCAATTGTGGGAAATCATCAATGAGCTTTCGTATGCGAAATGCGGTACAGAGAAACCGAGTTTGGAAATTGCCTTATACGAATATGGAAACGACAATTTACCCTCGCAAGAAGGATACATTCGACAGGTTTTAGGATTTAGCAATGACTTGGACGAAATCTCTGAAAAGTTATTTTCGTTGACAACACGTGGCGGAAGTGAGTTTTGCGGACATGTAATTCAAACGTCGTTGGATCAACTGAATTGGGGAAATAATTCAAAAGATTTGAAACTGTTATTTATTGCTGGAAACGAACCCTTCACACAAGGAAACGTCAGCTATAAAGATGCCATTATGAATGCTGTTGAAAAAGATGTTGTTATCAATACTATTTTTTGTGGAAACTATGCACAAGGAATTTCAGGTATGTGGAAAGATGGTGCTGTATTAGGAAAAGGAGATTATATGACCATTGCACACAATAAAAGTATTGCTTACATAGAAACGCCATACGACAAAAAGATTATGGGATACAATGCAAGCTTAAACTCTACCTACATCGCGTATGGTTCTAAAGGAAATTACAAAATGTCACAACAGGCTACACAGGATGCCAACGCGAGTTCTATCAATGCTGAAATTGCGGTAGACAGAGCGGTTTCTAAAAGTTCAGATTTTTATACCAATTCTTCTTGGGATTTGGTAGACGGAATTGCTAACGATTCTGTAAAAGTGGACGAGTTGTCTGAAAGCGAATTGCCACCAGCGCTCAAAGGCAAATCGAAAGAACAAATTTTAGCGTTTGTAAAAGAACAGCAAAAGAAACGAAAAGAAATTCAACAAAAAATTCGCGAATTAAGCACCAAACGAAAAGCGTACATCGCTGAAAAAAGTACTGCAAAAGGAAAAAATGATTTGGAAAGTGCTATTATTGAAGCTATCAAAAAGCAAGCGGCGCGTAAGAATTACACATGGTAATCTAGACCGCTTTGCTGTTAGATTCTAGACCGCTTCGCTTTTAGATATTTGACTTTTATTTGCTTCGCAATTAGTTGATTTCACTTTTTGCTTACGCAGAAATTTTTAAAAGCATGCTGATTCACGTATGGAAAGTTTAGTAATAACCTGTGTTATTGCTAAACTTTTCTTTTTTTATCAAAATAATTTAACTCACAAAAAACCAACACGTCACAAACCTCGTATGTATTGACTGAAAGCTTTGAGAGTCAAAAACTAAACCCCAAATAAAACAAAACTATAATGCATACGATTACTTATTATTTAAAGAAAAAACAGATTCCCCTTTTTGCTTTTTTATACTTTTTTTTCATGTCTAATATAACAACAGCGCAAGACAATTATGCTATTGAAGTAAACAACAACCGTGAATATGTACAAATTCAAAACTACGGTGAGTTTATGACCGATGGAAATGCTTATACCGTGGAGTGCTTATTCAAATTGAACAATGTTCCCAATTTCAATGCTCGTCAAGTGATTTTTGGTGCTGGTAATTATTTCAATCCAAATTTTGTACGATGTGCCAAGCCAATTGTAATGGTGAGTAACGATATTTTTAATGGTACGTATTTTGGATTTATTCCCACGGAAAGACAAAATCGTAATTTTGGACGTTTGCCTATTTTAGAAATCCCTTATGAACTAGAAGCTGATACATGGTATCATGTTGCGTTTGTATATAATGGTGACCGCGAATTTTATTTCTACGTAAATGGTCGACGTGTTGGGCACGCAACAAAAACGCACCATACAATGTCGTGTAATACTTCTAATAATGATATGCACGTTGGAGGACTCAATATAAATGGTAGAAATACTGAGAACTTAGATGGTGCGGTAGACGAATTTAGAATTTGGCAAAAAGCAAAAACCGAAGCTGAAATTCAAGCGCAAATGTACACACATCTTACAGGAAGAGAAACTGCTTTAGATTTATATTACGATTTTGATGATGCCAACAATACCTCAAATGTCACAGATAAAACTGGAAATGGCAACAATGGTATTACCAACAATATTAATGCACAAAACTGGGCAGTGTCTTCTAGCTTTTCTAGCTTTACAGGAACCGTTAATAATGATTATTATTTAGCAGAAAACTGGTATAATTTTCAAGCAGCGCCTTCCAATCTTGGGATTGAAGCTAGCACTTCCATTTCCAATAACATATCCTTACAAAATATCAGCATTTCTCAAAACGGTTCTTTAACGGTTACCGAAAACAGTACACTAACGGTTGACTCGTATTTACATACACAAGGATTATTAACATTTGAAGAAGGTTCCTCTTTAGTACAACTTGATGAAGGTATTGTAAATCAATATCCTATTGTGATGAAAAGAACAGGAAACACCAACGAATTTAGATACAGCTACTGGTCATTGCCTGCTATTAAAAGTGTTGATTTTCTGTATGAAACACCGCCAACATCTGCTCCTTGGACAACGAATCCGATACTTACAGAAAAACTCTTAACTCCTGAAGACATTTTTAATTTTGGAAATTCCGAAGGACAACGCGATCCGTATTGGTTGTTTTTATTGACAGGAACACAAGGTGGCTTTGGAAATGATGCCGATAATATTTTTTGGTCACAAATAAACCCAACTACCGAAATTGAAAAAGGGTTTGGGTTTACACTCAAAGGTCCTTTAGGAAGTAATCTATCGCAAGCAAAAGCTACGATTGAAGGTGTTCCTACCAATGGCGATGTAACTGTTCCGTTGGTGTACGTGGACAACAATTCATATTTGATTGGAAATCCATATCCTTCCGCGATTTCTGCCGATGAATTTATTGAACGCAACATCGCGACAATTACAGGTACTATCTATTTTTGGGAGCAATGGTCAGGAAACTCACATGTATATGACGAATATATTGGCGGCTACGCTACATATACACGTTTAGGTGGCGTTACCACGAAAAATGAAGCACAATCGTTTAACAATCCTACGTTTAGAGCGCCAACAACACCCAATAGCAGTATTAGTGCAGGACAAGGTTTTATCATAGAAACACGCGAAAACACTTCTGGAACCATCATTTTTGATAACGACATGCGTATTGAAGGAAGCAATACACAATTCTATCGTCAAACTACAGCAAGTACGGATGAAAATGATAGAAAAAAGTGTTGGATTAATCTATCGAATGAAGAAGGCGATTTTGACCAAATATTGATTGGAACACTTCCAGAAGCCACTGCCGCAGACGATTATGGCTTGGATGGAAAGTTGTTAGATTTTAAAACGGTATATGCATACACATTAATTGACGATGCAAAATACACCATCAACGCATTACCATCTTTGGATAGTGTAATTCCGCTTGGTGTGGCAACTGACATAAATAGTCAACACACCTTTGAATTGGATAACGAAGAAGGATTGGCTAATCATGAAATTTTACTGAAAGACAACATTACTGGAATTACGCATAACTTACGAGAAGCTTCATACACATTTTCATTGGAAGTTGGTGATGTAGCAGATAGGTTTGAACTAATAATTCAAGAAAATGAAACGCGTTCCGCAGATAGTGAAGAAACTCCATTAATCACGTTACCAGCAGTCCAATTACGATTGCAAAACAACGGAATTGAAATTGTTTCAGAACGTAGTATTGAAACAATTCAGGTTTCTGACTTGAGCGGTCATATTGTGTATTCTGATAGAAAATCAGACTTTATCAAAAAGAAACTTGAACAAGGGTTCTACATTGTCGTACTTACCGATAGTGATGGTAATTATGTCCGAAAAAAAGTGTTTGTTCCCTAATTAGCACAAAAAGAAAAAGGCTTGCATCAACCGCAAGCCTTTCTCATATGTTGTAAAAAAATATCTTAGTTAATCGCAGGACAGTTACAATCGTACGGATCTCTTCGTTCTCCGAAGTCATATCCTAAGGTAATTTGGTGATAACCTCCGTTAGAAAGCACTAAAGAATTTGCTTGATACGAATACGTGTATGCAAACATAAAACGATTATAATTTACACCTACAAACGGCGTAATGTACTGTAGCTTCTGATTGTCTACTTGTGTTCCGTTTACGAATTCTGCGCCGTCTAAACTTCTTCTATATGACAATCCACCCCAAACAGAGCCGAACTCCATTCTTCTGTATACTTTCATATTGGCATCAAACGAAGATTCTTGTGTTTCTTCTGTGTACTGAAACATGATAGATGGCTCGTATGTCCAATCGCTATCATAAGCACCAAAAGTATATCCTGCAGATGCAAGATAACGACGTTGGTTTTTTGACTCAAATTCCTGTGAAAATAAATCTCTCTGTGTTGGCAACGCGTTTTTAATTGTTAAATGCGCAAAGAAATCTAAGAAATAGTATGACGCTCCAAAATCTACATTAAAATATGTTGTGTTCAATCGACCACCAGAAATAATAGGATCTGGATTGTTGATAATATCAAAACCTGTTTCATCTAAGGTTCCTTGTGTAAATCCTGTACTAATTCCGAATGATAATTGATTTAAGTCAACTCTATTTCTAGATAATAATAAATGGTATGCAAATGTTAAATATACACCTTGTTGCGAGAAGTTTCCGTTTTCGTCATTATATGCAATAGCTCCAACTCCTACTTTGTCTCCTACGCGAGTGTTAAAACTTAATGTTTGTAATGATGGTGCGTTATCTACATCAAACCATTGTTGCCTAGCTGTTAATCTAATTTTAGAAGCGTTTGAAGCTCCCGCCATCGAAGGATGTATCAGATATAAATTGTCAGAAAGATAGTCTACATAAACAGGAAGTCCATCTTGTGAAAAAGAGCATTGTACTCCAAATGCGATGGCAACAATAGCTAAGTATTTTTTAAATTTCATTAGTGTGTCTCTTTTTGTGTAAAAAATTATCGATACGATATGAGTCGTACCGAAATTCAATGCAACTTATTTATTTGATAACGAGGCCTTTTATTATTGTGTTTCAGTTAGTTATATGCAATACTCCTGTAAAATAGGCGTTTCCATAGCGCAAAATGCCACACATTTGGTCAAATATATAAATTATTTGATAAGTATGTAATGCTTATCAAAATTAATTATCGATGTTACCCTAAGAAACTCGTTTGAATGAAACTTATTTTCTATACAGTTTCATTTTCGGTGTCAATTTATTAAAAACGTAATTATTTACTAATTATTTTAACACAAAAAATAAATTTCTTGTAAACACCACTTTTTAAAAGAATAATTTACACGCCTACATTTATAGAATACAGTGATAATGGTTACTTTTGTAAAAAATTGAAAAACATGAGTGGTATTACGATACAAATAGAAAAAACAAGCAATCCCGCAATTGTAAAGTTTGAAGCAAGCACCTTTTTAACACGACATAATAGTTACGAATTTAAAAATATTGACGACGCTAAAGATTCTCCTTTGGCACAGCAATTGTTTTACTTGCCATTTGTAAAGACAATCTTTATTTCGGGAAATTTTATCGCAATTGAGCGTTATAATATTGTGACTTGGGAAGATGTACAGGATGAAGTTGCCGAACAAATTCAAGAGTATATCAACAGTGGAAAAGAAATTATCAGCGAATCGGCTACGGCTAAAAAAGTAGTGCCTGTAACAGTATATGCAGAAAGCACACCAAATCCAGGTGTGATGAAGTTTGTTGCCAATAAGAAAATAGTCGATCGTATTTTGGAGTTTAAGAATATTGACGAAACCAAATACGCACCATTAGCACAAGCGTTGTTTCACTTTCCATTTGTAAAAGAAATCTTTTTAGATAAAAACTATATTTCCATCACCAAGTACGACATGGTCGATTGGAATGATATTACGATGGAGATTCGCGAATTTATCCGCAATTATATTCAAGAAGGAAAGGAAGTTATTTCGAAAGACATTCCTTCCGAACAAAAAGAAAAAATTGAAATCTCTGACGAAAGTTTTGAAGCGTTAGACGATATTTCAAAAGAAATCGTTAACATTTTAGAAGAATACATCAAGCCAGCAGTTGCGAGCGATGGTGGAAATATTATGTTCGATTCGTACGATCCAAATTCAAAAGTGGTAAAAGTAGTGTTGCAAGGTGCTTGTAGCGGTTGTCCATCTTCTACCATGACCTTAAAAAGTGGTATCGAAAATACGTTAAAGAACCTATTAAAAGGGCAGATTAACGAAGTTGTTGCCATTAACGGATAAGAAATTCTTTGTTTATTGCCAAAATTGCCGTAATTTATATGGTAAATTATTTCATAACCTTATAAAACACTAATTATGGCAGTATTAAAAGTAATAGAAGTACTTTCAAATTCTAAAAAGAGTTGGGAAGATGCAACTGCAAAAGCAGTAAAACAAGCGGCAAAATCGGTAAAAAACATTCGCTCTGTATACGTACAAGAGCAAAGTGCCATTGTAAATGGAGATGCCGTTACGGAATATAGAGTAAACGTAAAAATTACGTTTGAAGTAAAATAACAAAGAAACCTATCATACACACAAAAGCGTTGTCAGTATTTTGGCGACGCTTTTTTTATACTCAAAGTTTTTCCATATCTTTTGTATACCTTATTACACCAATTTAGCTTTAATAAATAAAGAACAGCTTATGAGAACTTTAGAAATTATTCTTATTACGCTTGTCGCGATAGAACACGTATACATTTTATACCTAGAAATGTTTTTATGGACCACACCTAAAGGAATGAAAACTTTCGGTTTAAAATCAGAAAGCTTTGCTGAAGAAACCAAAACACTCGCTGCCAATCAAGGATTGTACAACGGTTTTTTAGCCGCAGGGTTATTCTGGTCTTTGTATATAAAAGAAATTCACGTAAGTTTATTTTTTATCATTTGTGTATGTGTTGCGGCAATATATGGTACGTATTCTACCAACAGCAAACGCATCTTAATCATTCAAGGAACACCTGCATTTTTGGCATTAACGGTAATATTAATACGCATGTTTTTAAAAATGTAAATACACGCTCTAAAGCTGTAGTCAAACAACTGATTTTTTTACCGTTTATAGATTCCATTGAAATTTACCGCTAATTTAACTTAGAAAAAACTCGATTTTATAATTTTACACTCAACTAAAAATTAAAACTATGCAAACAGAAAATACTACTCAAGCTTCCACAGAAGATGCGAATACCGCAACAAGCTGGCTTGGAGATTTTGACTTTGAACAAATTATTTTTGACTATGGATTAAAAGTGGTTGCCGCACTTGCCATACTCATCATTGGATTGTTTATCATCAAAATGATTGTACGCGTTTCAAAGAAAATTATGAGAAAACGTGGCATTGACGATACGTTACAAAAATTCTTAGGCAGTTTACTAAGTTGGACACTTAAAATTCTACTATTCGTTATTGTAGCTTCGCAATTGGGCATTGAAACTACCTCATTTGCCGCTATTATTGGTGCTGCCGGTTTGGCAATTGGTTTGGCGTTGCAAGGATCACTATCAAATTTTGCGGGCGGTGTGCTCATCATGATTTTCAAGCCGTACAGAATTGGCGATTTTATTGAAGCACAAGGCGTGATGGGAACAGTAAAAGAGATTCAAATTTTCACTACACACTTAAATACAGTGGGAAATAAACTAGCTATTTTGCCAAACGGTGCAGTTTCTAACGGAAATATCATCAATTATTCAGCAGAAGAAAAACGAAGAGTTGATATGGTTTTTGGTGTAAGTTATGATGCAGACATTAAGCAAACTAAGGATATTTTAATGAAATTATTGACTGACAATGAAAAAGTACTTACGGAGCCTGCTCCAATGGTTGCGGTATTAGAGTTGGCAGATAGTTCTGTGAATTTTGCTGTTCGTCCTTGGGTAAAGACTGAGGATTACTGGGCAGTATTTCACCACATGCAAGAACACGTGAAACTTGAATTGGATGCAGCAGGAATTGAAATTCCATATCCACACAGTGTTGAAATTCAGAAAGAAGGTTAATTTTTTTTAGACTTCGTTACGACGAAATCTTTTAAATAATACGGTTCAAAATAAGCGACATCTTCGATGTCGTTTTTTTTGTGCTTTTCTATAGCAATCGGAATCATTTTTTCGGTAGACGGAAAATAGACTTCATCATAAAAAACAGCATTTTCATGCGTGATAACACCTTTGCATTTTTCTGCTCCATTTCCGATAAAATGTACTTTTCCATTGGCTAATTCATCTGCAAAAGAAGCTTCTGTGATGATTTCTGCTTTTGTTTCTCTGATTTGATGGTACTCTGTATCAAAAACTGTAGAGTACACTTCCATACGTCGCGCATCTAATAAGGGCACAATAACGCCGTTACTTACAGCAATAGAACGCGCTAAAATTTCTAAACTTTCTATGGCTAGCAAATCTACATCAGCAGCGAAACATAATCCCTTAGCTGTAGAGACTCCAATGCGCAATCCTGTGTACGAACCTGGACCTTTTCCAACAACCACTGCGGCAATGTCTGTTGCCTGAATATTAGCAGTTTCAAATGCTTCTTTGATGAATACGTGTAACTTTTCAGAATGTGAGTAGTTTTTATCGTTTTCTTCCTTAAAATAAAGAATCGCCGCATCATCTGCCAAACACACCGAACAATTCGTCGTTGAGGTTTCTAGGTATAATCGTATTGCCATGGAATTGCTAATTTTTGACAAAAATAAAAAAGCATCAACCTATTTTGATGCTTTTTTGTATGTTTTTACTATTTATTTACGAAGATTTTTTTCAGTCATATGCTTGTCATATATTTTTCTATCTTTTTTTGATCTACTCATTTTTTATTTAAAATCTGTAAGTGGCAATCCGAAATAGAATTCAAGAATTTTTAAACGGAATATATAATCGTATTTCGCACGAACTAAGTCTGATTCTGCAGCTTCTAAACGTTGTTTGGATTGACTAAAATCGAACGAGTTCATCATTCCTTCATTAAATCGATTGGTAGAATTTTTATGTGCTTCTCTTCGTGCAACAAGCACTTTTTCAGCAGCTTCATACGCTTTTAATGCGCCTTTTGTATCACTATACGCTTGATTTACAGTTGCTTCCAAATCGATTTTAGTTTGTTCTAAATTGAACTTTGCACGTTCAATATTGACTTTGGAACGTCGCACATTGTTTCTGCTTCTAAAGCCATTAAGAATTGGGATACTTAACTGCAATCCGAACGAATGTGTTTTGTTATCAGAAACCTGAACGAAAAATGGATCAGTTGGAAAAAATTCACTATCAAAAACGGTAGTACTAAATCCGTAGAAACCTGATAAACTAGGCAATAACGTTCCTTTGGCTATTTTTAAATCGTATTCTGCCAATTCAATATTGGTTTGTGATATTTTTACATCATTTCGAACTTCCAACGACTTTTCAAAAATTTGTCGCGGCGTATTGTTCATAATGGTTGTTGGCGGAATCATGTAATTACCTTCAGCAATGTCAAATGTTTCATAGTTGTTTAACAATAATAGTTGTGCTAATGCTATTTTAGAAAGTCGCAAGTTATTTTCTGCATTCACAATTTGTTGTTCTTGAGTCGCTGCATTGGCTTCAATTTCCAAGGCATCACCTCGTGGCAACACACCTTCTTTAACCAATTCATTGGTGCGTTTTAGTTCATCTATTGTGACTTGATATTGAGCTTTTAATACTTTAAGTGACTCCTTATTGAACAAGATTTGCAAAAACGATTGTACTACTTGTAATGATGTATTGTCTTTGATATCATCCAACTGATATTGATTTGCCAGTAATGCCAAATTTGCTCGGTGCAATCTGTTAACATTTTGCAAACCATTGTAAATATCTACATTTATGTTTAATGACCCATTAGAATTCTGCTGAGTCGCCGTTTGAATCTGACCAGTAAGCGGGTTTTGACCTAAACCAATGTTCCATGAATGTCTGGCTGAAACATTAGCTGTTGGTAAAAAGCTTCCAACTGCATCATTTTTATCTAATTCTGTATTTTGTCGGTCGAGTTGTGCTTGTTTAATGGCAATGTTATTTTCCAATGCGTAGTCGACACACTCTTTTAATGTCCATTTTTTTTGTGCGCTAGCAGACGTTGCAAATCCTGCTAATAACACGATAATAATATATACTTTTTTCATGGGTAGTGTAATGGTTATGCTAATTTCGGTTTTATTCGTTTGATTCTTCTTCGCTATTTTCTTCGCCTTCTTTCTTTTCTTGATCTTCTTTTTTAACAGCGTATTTATTCCAAATTTTAATTTTATCGTCTTCTTTTAATCCTGATTTTACTTCGATATTTTTTCCATCAGAGATACCAACTTCTATGAATTTTTTCTCAAATTCTTGTTCCCCTTTTTCAATTTCCACATACGGTTTGTCATCATTTTTAGCATCAAATCGCAACAAACCTTCATCAATTACTAAAATATCTTCCTTTTTTCCAAGTTCAATCGTTGCGTTGGCACTGTACCCTGCTCTGATGAAATATTCATCGTCTAATGCCACGTCCGCTTTGATTTTAAACTGAACTGCGCCGCTTTCCTCTACTCCTTTTGGCGCTACAAAAGTAAGTTTTGCATCGAAGTCTTTGTCTTCAATAGCTCCTAAATTTACGATAAGATCAGAATTTGGTTTTAATTTTCCAACTTCTGCTTCGTCAACTTTTCCTTCAAAAATCATTTTTCCCAAGTCTGCAATTGTAGCAATAGTTGTTCCGGCATTAAAGTTATTACTTTCAATTACTTGATCACCTTCTTTGATAGGAATAATTAAAATAGTTCCCGAAACGGTTGCTCTAATGTTAGTATTTGCGGCAGAACCACCTACAGAACCTTTTTTGATTATTTGCAAATCACTTTGTGCATTTCGTAAATCTTGCTTTGCTTGATTGTATGAAAGTTCCGAGCGCTCAAATTCTTGACTAGAAATGATGCCTTTATCAAACAGTGTTTTGTTTCTATCGTATGCAATTTTTGCATTGTCTAAGACAATTTGTGAATTTTTGATACGATTTCGCGCACTATTTAACGATTGTTCGTTTGGAACTACTTTGATTCTTGCGATTAAATCTCCTGTTTGGATTTTGTCACCTTCTTCCACAAATATTTTTTCAATAATTCCTGAAATTTGCGGTTTTATTTCCACTTCATCTTCTGGAATTACCGTTCCAGCAGCAACCGTTTTTTCAACAATAGTTGCTTTAAAAGGCGTCGTAGTTTCAAAAGTTTCTACGTCCGTTTTATTGGTATTCACAAAATATGAGCCTGCAAAAAATGCAGCTACCAATAATAATAGTATCAACAGGGTTTTTAAAACTTTTTTCATTGTATGATTCTTATTTTAATGTATGATTGATGTTGTTATTCTTCTCGTAATGCTTCTATGGGACGAATACTTACGGCACGTTGCGCAGGTATGAGCCCAATGAGCGTTCCTAATATAACCATAATTGCAATGGCAAAACCGATATATTCTAAACTCACTGTTGGATTGATAAATGGAAAATCAAGTCCTTTTGTATAGGTGTTTAGCGCTTGTAATAATAATCCGCCTACAGTCATTCCCAAAAGTCCTGCTACTAAAGTTAAAAATACCGATTCTAAAATAATTTGTCCGCGAATTTCGTTTGGTTTTGCGCCCAATGCACGTCGAATTCCTATTTCTTTGGTACGTTCTTTTACGGTGATTAGTAATATGTTTCCAATCGCGATAACGCCTGCTAAAATAGTAGCAATTCCTACAATAAGTGCTGTAAATTTTAGTCCTTTTACAAATCCAGTAATTTTACCAAACATTTCTCCAAAATTGAATGCTCTAAAAGCACGTTCATCATTTGGATGTACTGTATATCTTCGTTTTAATAATGTTTTTGCTTTTTCTTCAATGGCTACAATATCTTCTTTTGGATATCCTGCAATTAGCATCCAGCCGATGCGATTTCCTGTATTGTACACTTTTTTGAAGGTTGTAAACGGAATAAAAATGGAATCATCGCCTTCAAAGAAATCTGTGTTGTTTCTTTTGTATACACCTACTACTTGAAAGTAGATATTACTGATTTTTATGTATTGCCCAATGGGATCTTCATCTTTTTCAAACAGTTCTTTTTCAATACGTTCACCAATGACACATATTTTATGACTGTCTTGAATGTCTTTATGATTTAAAAAACGTCCTTTACGTAGTTTTTTTCTCGATACTTTGTCAATGATTGGATAGTCGCCGAACACTTTATAGTTTCCAGATTTTACTTCGTTTATGACTAATGGTGGCGCATCTCCAAACACACCTTTGGCATTTCGCGGAGCTACAAATTGCACACCTTCAACTTGATTGGCAATTCGGTAGGTATCACTAACTTCCAAATTGACTCTACGGTTTCTATTGTAACCGCCATACGGCATTCCTGTTTGTTCTGACCAAAGAAACATACTGTTTGTCGCCAAATCTTTAAATGTGCTATCAAAACCATTTTCCATGCCTTTGGCAGCTCCTTGTAGTCCGACAAAGAGTAAAATTCCCCAAAAAACACCAATAATCGTAATCGCCGTTCGCAATTTATTTTTGCGAATGGTTCCGAAAATTTCTTGCCAAGTATCTCTTGTAAATATAAATTTCATTGTTTCTTGGTGTTGTTTATTCGTCTCTCAATGCGACAATCGGTTTTACTTTTGCGGCGCGTCTTGCTGGAATATATCCTGCAATGAGTCCAGATATTACTAAAATTATAGTGGCACCTATGATGGTTCCTTGACTTACACTCGGATTGGTAATAAACCAGTCTTCTAATTTATTTCCCATAGAGTTGAGAATAAAGTTTCCTATAATCAATCCTATGTATCCAAATAACAAAGTAATAACAACGGTTTCTTGCAAAATCATTCCTATCACTGAGCTTGGTTTGGCCCCTAATGCTTTTCTGATTCCGAGTTCTTTGGTGCGTTCTTTTACAATATATACCATGATGTTGCTAATTCCGATGACACCGGCAAACAGCGTTCCGATACCAATCCAGATAACAATAATTTGAAGCATTCCTGCAAATTGCAAAGTATCTGCCAGCTCTTCAATATTGTTACGCAGATACACTCCATTTTGATCGCTTGGTGCAATGTTGAACCGGTTTTTTAGCTCTGTTTCAATTTCTTTGGTAAGTCTACGCGCTCCATTGGCACCAATATTTATGTCGTACATTAAATTGATTTGATCAATTTTATTGGTGTTTTTATAAATTAATTGCGTTGTGCTTACAGGTGTGTAAATATTTCGTTCTTCTCGGTCGCCACTACCTTCATCTTTAAAAACGCCGACAATGCGATACACGATTTTATTCATGCTAAAATATTCTCCAACAGCATCTTCGCCACCAAATAAATCTTTTTCTACCAAACGACCTATGACAGCGACTCTAGCATCCGTTTTTAAATCATTGGCATTGATGAATCGTCCTTTTATGACTTGTGTTTGTTCTAAATACTGATGTGAAGGATGCACTGCGCGTACGCTGTAATTTCCGTATTCATTTTTGTATTTTGCCGTAACTCCTTTTCGAATTCGTGCGGTAATGTGTTCTAGGCGTCCTGAGAATTTTTCTTTTAAGAATTCTAAATCTTCGTTTTCAAACTCAATTCGTCTGTTTTCCTTGAACCCTTTGAAAGGTTTTGAAGTTCGACCGGGAAAGATAAAGATGGTATTTTGTGCATCGTCTTGAAAAGATTCGTAAAAGGTGTTTTTGAGTCCGTTTCCCATCCCGAAAAGGATTGTAAAAATCAAAATTCCGAGCGTCACAGTGAAACCTGCTAATAAGGTTCTTAGCTTGTTTTTATTGATGGTTTGTAATATTTCTCGCCAGCGATCTAAATCAAACATGCTCAGAGGCTCTTACTTGTTCTACAAATGAGTCTTTTTCAATGACACCATCTTTTAACATGACAATACGTTTGGTCATATTTGCAATGTCTTCTTCATGCGTTACTACCAAAATTGTTTTTCCTTCATCGTTAATTCCTTGTAGAAAATTCATCACTTCGTACGAGGTTTTGGTATCTAATGCTCCTGTTGGCTCATCGGCTAATAATACTTTTGGTTCAGAAGCCAATGCACGTGCAATTGCCACACGTTGTTTTTGTCCACCAGAAAGCTCACTTGGCAAGTGGTGTGCCCAATCTGCCAAACCAACTTTTTCAAGATAGTAGAGTGCTTTTTCCTTTCGAATTTTTCGTGAAATTCCTTGATAATATAATGGAAGTGCTACATTTTCGGCAGCATCTTTATAGTTGATAAGATTGAACGATTGAAAGATGAAACCTAAGAATTTATTGCGGTAGATTGCCGCTTTTTTTTCGCTTAAATTTTTAATCGGGACATTATCGAGTACATACGAACCTTTGTCAGCTTCGTCAAGCATTCCGATAATATTTAGTAGGGTAGATTTCCCTGAACCAGAAGATCCCATGATGGAGACAAATTCTCCTTCTTTGATATCGAGATTGATTCCTTTGAGTACGTGAAGCGAGTTACTTCCCATACGATAGGATTTGTGAAGTTCCTTGATTTGAATCATAGATGGTTAGGTGTTTAGTCAACACAATATTACATATTTGCGGTTACAAGTGTTATTAATATTGTGTTAATCTTATTTTGATTGATTTCTATATAAGACTATCCAAACACGATTTCGTTACAAAAACTTATGATTTTTTCATGGCTTCTTTTTTGTTGAGAAGCTTGTAAATGTAAAATATAGTGATTCCAACCAAAATGTATGGAATTGCCATTAAGTATACAATCCCGTTGTTGATTCCCTTCGCTTGCGACACGTCTGCTTCCGATTCTAATACGGCTCTACACATGGCACATTGCGCATCTGACGGAAGTGCAATAAGCAACAATAATACAAGTACTATGTAGTGTTTCTTTTTCATTATGGAATTGCATTTACAATTGCTACAGCCTTGTCATAGTACGGCGAAATCATGAGATAGACTATAACGCCAGTTACCGCAACATACAACCAAATTGGGAAAGTGATTTTTGCTATTTTTTTGTGCTTGTCAAAACGTTTTGCCAAGGCTTTTACATAGGTGATTAACACTAATGGAATAATAGCAATACTCAATATAATGTGCGAAATAAGTATAAAGAAATATATGCCGCGCATGAACGCATCAGGATTTCCGTATTTGGTCGATTCTGAAGTCATGTGATAGGCAACATACATTGCCAAGAATGCTACCGAAAGTCCGATACATATTTTCATCAAGGTTTCGTGTAGCTTTATTTTTTTGTTTTTGATAGCGATAACTGCAGCAATTAGGAATACCGCCGTAATTCCGTTAATGGTGGCGTAAATTGGCGGTAAAAATGTCAATGGCTCTACACTTTCAAGCTTTACTCCGAATAAGATAGCGACTACTACAGGAATGGCTACCGAAAGTGCAATGATTAGTTTTTTGTATTTTTTCTCAATGTCGTTTGTTGCTTCCATAGTACACACATTTATTCTTCTTCTAGTAAATTTTTGATGTCTTGCTTCAGCATTTCTACTTCCTCAACATCGGTTCCTTGGTAGTATATTTTTGGATTTCCGTGTTTGTCTCTTCGCGAACGTATGAAACCGTTTTTATCAATCAACGCGAAATATCCTTGGTGTTCAAAACCACCTGCAACTTCTGGATTGATTCCCGTAAATATGTTAAACCCTGTATTGGAAAGTTTATGAATTTCTTCTATATCGCCTGTTAGGAAATGCCAATTGATAGATTTTACACCATATCGTTCTGCGTATTCTTTTAAGACTTTTGGCGTATCTGTTTCAGGATCGATGGTGAACGAAGCAATGGCAAAATCTTCTCGTTCATGAAATTCTTCATCAAGCGTACGCATGTTACTATTCATCACAGGACAAATGGTTGGACAGGTCGTAAAGAAAAATTCCATCACCGTAACTTTGCCATTAAAATCTTGATTGGAGATTTCTAAACTGTCTTGATTGGTAAATAAAAAATCGGGAACTCTACGTGCTTTTCCGTCAATTTTAAGATACATCAATTTGGTATTTCGCTCTGCTCCTACGATGTTCATACGATCTTTTTCTACCGTTTCGCCTTTTGAAACTTTGTCTACGATTTTAGGAACGAAAATGATTCCAAAAACCAAAATGATGAGTGCGATTCCGATGTATGAATAGTTCTTTTTTTGCATGTCTTATTTTTTCAAGTCTTCCGTTCTTCTTTCGTCAGATTTCTCATTTTTTCCACCTCGATATTCTTTGAAAAGAATTCGGATGTCATCTGTCATTTTACCCGATAGTTCAGAAATTAAAATCGTATTGTAACCGTACAGCATATACGGTGCTGCTTTTTCTTCAATTTCATCGTCTGTTCTATCGTCAATACGTCCGCGTAAGTCTTTATTTTTATCGATGATATACACGTATTCTGAACTTCCAAATTCGTCTAATGGCAATGGAGATTCTAGTCCGTCAAATACTCGTTCTAGTTCATCTTTGTCAACAACAACAAAGTTCCAGTATTTTTGTTCGTCTGCAAAACGACTGATTTCTTGTTTGAGATTTTTAATTTCTTCTTCTTGTCCAGACGTTACCAACATTATTAATTGAAAATGCTTAAACCCACTAAAACGCTTGTATATTTTTTGATTGAGATTGAGAACGTTGATTTTTTTGTTTTTGACATCGCTTCCCAAGAATCCTAGAATGGTAATTTTACCTTTGAATTGAATGGAATCTCTTCCTTCAAAAGACGAATAATTAACCAATTCAGATACGTTTTGTTTAATCACAGGAAGTGGACGATAGTTGTGATTGGTAAATAGAAGAATCAATACAATAGTGATAGGCAGTAAGAATAAAATTCCTAAGATAATTTTCTTTTTCATGAGTGCATTCGTATCGTTATTCTTCTTTTTAAAAAAGTTTAGCAGCTTCATCATCAGATTGTAAACTGATAAAAAACGCTTTTTTTACAGTAGAAACTTTTCTATTGCAAAAATAAAAATCGGTTCGCGAATTACCGCGATAATCTTCCATTTTTTTCGTTTTTTGAGTTGTTTTTAGAACAATTACCAATTCACCCAAAAACTATTAAAATTCTGAAAGTGAATTGCATAAAAAAAAGACAGTAAAAAATTACTGTCTTTTTAATATATGTTGTCGTGTCATTTTAGAAATTCCACTTGATGAATCCATTTGTTTTCACATCTTCAATATACGTTCCTTCTTGTAAAAGGATAAAGATTAAGTAACAAATTAGGAATACCGCTGTCCAAACTACGGCTCTACGTAACGAGCTTTTTTCATCTCGTAAGTGCATAAAATCCCAAGCAATGTAATATGCTTTTACAATCGTTAAAATGATAAATACCCAGTTTAACAATTTCATTCCGATGAAATAGTTATCCACAAAGATGGCTGGTTTAAGAATACCTAATCCAACTTCAACAATAGTTACAAAAGATAAGAAGATTAAAACACCCCAAATTTTTTGAACGTTTGACTTGAATTTAAGTCTTCCTCTAAATATGGCTAATTTGTGTTCCGTATGTCCGTGATCGTGTGCCATGATATATTATATAATTTCTTTGATATTTTGATTAAACTAAGTAGAAGAATGTAAATACGAATACCCAAACTAAATCGACAAAGTGCCAATAAAGTCCAACCTTCTCTACCATTTCATAGTTATTTTTTCTTCTGTCATACGTTCCTAAAAGGATATTTAAGAAGATAATGATGTTGATAACAACTCCAGAAAATACGTGGAATCCGTGGAATCCTGTAATAAAGAAGAAGAAATCTCCAAACAATCTGTTTCCGTATTCATTGTGGATAAGGTTTGCTCCTTTTACATACGTTACTGCGTCTTTTAATGCTTTTTCAGATTCTGCACGTGTTAAAATTCCTTTGTGACCTTTGTGGTCTGCATTGATGTACATTTTTTCAAAACGCTCTGCTTTCGCAACATCGGCTGGATTGTCGGAAGCTTTTAAGGCTGCTACATTTGGAATGATTTCCTGCGTACGAACTGCTAATGTAGAATGTGCATTGAATCCTGTGATAACATCTTGTACAGAATACGTTGGCAATCCAGGTTCAGAAACATACCACAATCCATTTTTCCCTTCGTGTTGTACTCTTTCTTTGTGAGAAGCCGTGGCAAAATCTTCTACAGATACGCGATACATTTTATCATCGTCTTCCGTTGTTTTTGTATCTACAAACTGTAAAATTTGTCCACCTTTTGTTTCTAATGCTCCATACGAACCTTTGATGAAGTTTGTCCATTCCCAAGCTTGTGAACCAAGGAAAATAGCACCTCCAATAATCGTTAAAAACATATAGAAAATCGTCTTCTTTCTATCGTTGTGGTGACCAGCATCTACTGCTAATACCATAGTTACCGAAGACGCGATTAATATAAAGGTCATTAAGGCGACGAAATACATCGGATTGTCTCCGTGTGTTCCTGGAAAGTGATTGTACACTTCATCGGCAATTGGCCACGAATCGATAAACTTAAATCTTGAAAATCCGTATGCTGCTAAGAATCCTGAGAATGTTAATGCATCTGACAAGATGAAGAACCACATCATCATTTTTCCATAGCTTGCTCTAAGTGGCTTATTTCCACCTCCCCAAACTTTACCTTCTGTGCCTGTATTTGAAACAGTAGCTTCCATAAAAAGTTTACATTTTTAAAAAATTGTTCAAATTTACGTTTTTTTCTTATCTTAAGAAATATAAAAATAAAAACAAGAAGACCCACAGTATATCTAGGAAATGCCAGAACATTGCACCTAGTTCTAAACCAAGCGTTTGCCCTTGTTTATACTTTTGTTTAAAATGATTATAAATTACAACGAATAACACGATAATCCCTGCCGCTACGTGCAATAGATGCACTCCTGTAATGATATAGATGAAAGAGGAGGCAATTGTACTCGATTTACCCGTGAAATAATATTTGTTTGCAATAATTTCGCTAAAGCCTACAAATTGGAAAATTACAAACGCAACTGCGAGTGCCAATGTCAATAGCAAAAAGATGGTTGTTTTTTCTCTGTCGCCCTTTTGAATGGATACTTTGGCAAAATGAAACGTTACACTACTCACAACAATAACTAGCGTACTGTAAAAAAATGCCGTTGGCAGTACCAAATCGCTCAACCAATCTGGGCGTTCTTGACTTACTATATATGCGCTGGTCAATCCTGCAAAAGTCATAAACATGCTAATCATGGCGAACCACAACATCATCTTCCTTGACCTGTCCTTCTTCTCCTGAAATGTTCCCTGCGTTAAGTCCATATAATTTACTGTAAAAATTTATCTATTACAAATATGATTTGCATTAAAGTAATGTATCCAACACTTGCCAGCATAAGGGCTTTTGCTGATTTTTTGTCCATGTTTTTATACAATCGGATTCCATAATACAATAATCCCATTCCTGACAAGAATACTAAAA
Source organism: Kordia sp. TARA_039_SRF (assembly GCA_006383075.2). Classification (GTDB taxonomy): domain Bacteria; phylum Bacteroidota; class Bacteroidia; order Flavobacteriales; family Flavobacteriaceae; genus Kordia. The sequence continues at coordinate 129,887 of SMNH02000010.1, read as the reverse complement.
TTGCCGCAACAACTGACAATTGCAATTCGCCCGTTAATCCTGAAACTGGAAATATTGAAATTAAAATCAGCCAAACCGTATACATAATGATTTGTAGTGCTGTTGCTTTGTTTCGTTTGCCTGTTGGCAACATAAAAAATCCACCTTTTTCATAATCTTCATATAAAAACCAACCGATTGCCCAAAAGTGTGGAAATTGCCAAAAGAATTGTATCATAAATAAAATGCCTGGCTCAATACCAAATTTATTCGTCGCTGCTACCCAACCCAACATAAACGGAATGGCACCTGGAAATGCACCCACAAATACCGATAATGGCGTTTTGGTTTTTAAAGGCGTATACACACAAGTGTACAGAAAGATAGAAATCGCGCCAAACATAGCAGTTCTTGGATTGATAACATATAAAATTGCGATTCCCAATACGGTAAAAATTGCTGCAATGATAAACGCGGTAGTTACTGACATACGTCCTGACGGAATAGGTCTGTCTTTCGTTCTGTCCATCAACGCATCTAAATCTCGTTCTATAATTTGATTGAATGCATTGGATGCTCCTACCATAAAATATCCGCCTAAAGCGAGTAAACACAATATTTTAAAACTAAAACCATCTGCACCGACAGCGAGTAAATATCCTGCTAATGAAGAGAAGACTACGCTAATGGCTAAACCAACCTTGGTGAGTTGTTTAAAATCTTCTAATATGGAAGCAAATGCGTATGTTTTTTTGACTGTATTCAATGCCGTTTTCATCAACCTTTCTAAATTGCTGCAAAGATATAGTACAAATCATTTGTATGCAATGATTTTCAAAGGTTTTACATCTTTTAGCAATAGTTATTGCTTTTGTATTTTTATCTTTGGAAAGGAAGCGCTTTCCACAACGACTATTGCTTACGGATAATTCTTTGAATTTGAATCCAAATTGACTAAAAATACACACTCATGAAATTTCTAAAAATCATCACAACCATTCTTTTTTTGACGACTGTTTCTTCAGGATTTGCACAAAAGAAAGAGGTTGAAATTAACGTCACAAAAGTTTCAGACCATATTTACATGTTGGTTGGACAAGGTGGAAATATCGCAATTTCTGTGGGAGAAGATGGTGTGTTTATGATTGATGACCAATTTGCACATTTGACACCAAAAATTTTAAATGCCATCAAAAGTGTTACCGACCAACCTGTAGAGTTTTTAATCAACACACATTGGCATGGCGATCATACTGGCGGAAATGAAAATATGCAGAAAGAAGGCGCCGTTATTGTAGCACACGAAAATGTTCGCAAGCGCATGAGCATGGATCAATTTAATAAAGAGCGAGAAGTTACCAAAGAAGCTGCTCCTAAAGAAGCATTGCCTGTTATCACATTTTCCAAAGATGTTTCTTTCTTTTTTAACAACGAGTCTATTTTTATTTTTCACGTTCACGAAGCACATACAGACGGCGACGCAATGGTGTATTTTACAGAAAGTAATGTATTGCATACTGGCGACGCGTATTTTCAAGGAAAGTATCCGTATATCGATTTGAGTTCTGGCGGAAGCGTTGAAGGATATATTGCCGCTATTAAAAAAGCATTATTAGTGATAAATGACGACACCAAAATTATTCCTGGTCACAGAAATATGTCGAATAAGGTTGAGTTGCAATCGTATGTAAAAATGTTAGAGGAATTAAAAACCGCTGTGATTGCTGAAATTAAGGCTGGAAAAACCGAAGAAGAAGTCGCAAAAAATACTGCGATTACTAAAAAATACGATGACTTAAATTATGGGGATTGGTTTATTTCTAGTGAAACAATACGAAGAACATTTTATAAAAGCCTACAAAAAGTTCATTAAAACTTTATAATTCATAATAATTACGCCTGCTACTGCAAACAACACACAACCTATAATAAATACAGGATATTCTTTTACGATATAAATTGATCTTCTGTGACGTTTGTAGGTTGCTAAATCAAGGGATTTGTATCCTAAATAGATAAATGGTATTACAAGAAGAAGGATGAATAATGGCTTAATCATTCGAAATATAGGTTTGGGCGGTACAGAACCTTGACATTCTGTTTAGGTTAATTTTTCGAGGCTTTAACAAATTTAAAAAAAATTTCTGAAAAGAAAAGTTAAAAATCAAAATACCAATTAAAAATATCGGTGCGAATTCCGAAATTGAACCACGTTGTGTTTTCTTTAAAGTCTACTACCGTATTTGCATCTGGATTGAAACTTCTATACGTAATATTGGCAAATATTTTCAGATTGGTTTTCGGATTGATGATGTAGCCAACATTCAAATCGCCAATCAACACATTTGTTTTGTTTCCTTGCAATAATTCGATGCCTGTATCACCTACTCTATTATCATTATCTATAAAAATATTTCCTCCGTAACTTGCATTGTCAATAGCTGGGTCAAAGTCCAATCCGCGCTGCCCAAAGATGAGTTTGGCACTTCCAAACCAACGTTTGTGATTGTAACGTGCAATTCCGATAACTTCACGGAAATTCGCGCCCCACAAATGCGCTAACGATTGATTATTGTGTCCGTAATTGGTTGCCACTTCGTTGTGCGAATACGTGTATGGTCGCACTTGATTGTATTCAAATTGTAGCAATAAATTATCAACTTTGAACGCGTTGTAGTATTTCGCGCCCAACTGAAATCCAAATTTATTTTTCCAGCTTTGATTCCCTTCTCGGATATCGTTCAGGGAAAATTCATCTAAAATAAATTGTCCGTAAAAATTTACATTGTCATTCCATTTATATTTTGAACTCAGTCCTACCAACGCATTTCCCGCTCGTGAACCTGTTGAAAATTCTATCGCTCGATAAAAAATAACAGGATTTACATAATTGATATCAAAGCCGCGATTGTTGTCATTTTTCCAAATTACTGATTCAAAAAAACCAAGATTTAGCTTTTTAGAAACATTCCAACTCAAATAATGATTGGCGATATATTTTGTTAAAAATGCGCCGTCTTCCGTGACTTCCGGACGTACATCGCGTAGCCACATCCAGGTATTTGTGTATTTTATTTTCCAGAAAGAGGTGTTCAATTTTAAGAATGGATACGGACTTACCACATCACTTACAAACAACGAGCGATATCCATCTCCAATAAAGTTTCTGCTGTGTCCAAATTGCACATTGAAAGTTTTGTTGGGCGAATACGAAATATAACCTTCTGCCACAGGATAATCGTACGAATCAGTTTTGAATTCTTTGGCAATTCCGCGCGCAGGAATGATAGCTGGATTTCCGCCTGCGGGACGAATACTTTCTGCATATCTGTTGAAATAATCAGCAAATCGTCCTTGACTTTCAAAAACAGTCGCTGAAAAGTTGAAACCCTTTCCCAATCCACCTTGCACTTGCAATCCTCTGGTATTGTTGTATGTGTAATCGACTTCGCTGTTAGTGTTTTTCCCTAGTTGTAAATCGAGAATAGGATCGACGGTAAACCAATAGTTTTTTCCTTTTACAGTAACCAAATGTTCGTTCCAAAGCTTTCGTCCAAGCCAAGAAGAGGCATCTTTTTTGAGCGTTGCTTGCTGATTGTTGAAATCGTAATAGTTTGAAACGGCATTGTAAAGAAAAGGTTTTGAAGCTGTATGACTGTTGGTGCCAACCAAATTGATTTGACGGTCAAAGTACGAATACATATCGTGTGAAAACGGAATGTTTAGATTACTCGCATATAAATCATCTTCATAGGTTTGCAACTCGTTATTTACTTGGTCAAACTCTGTTTTTGCTGCCGCTTCTAATTGATTTTCTTTTTCTTCAAGTGTTTCAGGTTTTTCAATAGATGCTACACTTCCTAACGGAATTTCCAACTTCATCGTAAATTGTACATACGCAGGTTTTCCGCTATAAGTTGACGGCTGTACTGTTGGCAACTTGCCAAATACGCGTTTTATTTCGGTTTTCAATTCCTCATACACCGCATCTACATACAGTACTTTGAATTTTCCTTCTTTCGTGACTTCAAACAACACTACCAATTCACCTTGATAGTTTTCTTTAGCGATAATTGCTGGTTCTTTAAAGTTATTATTTACAAACGTTCGTAATGTTGTATTGAAGCAATCTTCAAGCGCTGCAATGTCTACATTTTCACATTCAGCAAATACAGGATATTTTTCAAAATTGGATGTAGCGTTTTGTCCTAAAGCTGTTTGAAATAGTAAAGATATAAGTAGATATAAAGACGTATGGGCTCGCTTCATGTTTGAGGATTTATGAAGCCGAAAGATACTATATTTTCGCAAAAATCAATTCATCCTGCGTTGTTTATGATGGGAGATTGCCTAAAAGTGACCTTACTTTTAACAGTTGTCGAATTAATTTTCGTCATTTTTTCACTATTTTAAGCAAAAGTAAACGCTTTTTATCCCAAAAAAGCGACAAATTAAACTATAAAAGCCATTAATTACACATAATAAAAGTGCTATCAATTACTTTTTCGTACTTTTGTGGTATACTTTCTGATTAAATGACCTTTGTAAGTCTTGGTAACATTTACAAAAGGCTTTAAGTTGACATTTTTCATAATAATCGGTTTTAATGTTAATGTAATGATATGTCACAGAAAGTATACCTAAAAAACCGAGTGAATAACTCGGTTTTCCTTTTTTTAAAGAGTTGCTTAATTCACCTTAAATAGAATTGGCAACGTGTACTTCACTTTTACAGTTTGATTTCTTTGCTTTCCAGGTTTCATTTTAGGAAGCAATTTTACTACACGCTCCGCCTCTTTTTCAAGCTTTGGATGTGCTGCTCTTGATTGAATTCCTGTTACATTTCCATGCTCATCAATTACAAACAACACGTTAATTCTTTGTACACCTTCGTCTAAGTTTAAATCTCCAGCAATACCCGTATTGAACTTTCTATTGATAAGTTTTTGAACTTTTTCAGACATACACTTTTTACGCTCCAGTTTGCTTTTATATTTTTCACAGCCTGGATAAATTGGTGCATCTTCAATAAATGCAAAAGGAACTTCCTCAATTTCTTCTTTGGTATCTACATATTCTACCGCGTTTGGATCAAAATCTTTGTCAGTTTCAACAGGATCTTTCGCTGTTTTTAAAACAGTTTCTTTAAGCTCTTTTGTCTTATCGTCTACTTCTTTCACTTCATCATAAATAATTTTTGACTCCACCTCTGGTTCAGGTTTTGGTTCTTCTACTTTGATGATTTCTTCTTGAAATACTGGAACGTATTCCATGTTGTCGTCTAAGACTTCATCTTCAATTTTCACCATTTCTGGTGCTGCTTCTACGGTTTCAATTTGAAAGAGTGTATACACAATGAATAAACTCAGCATGAGGCTTACTGAGAAACGTAGTAATGGACTTCTCTCGATTTTTAAATCGTTCTTTTTAGCAAGGTGACTTTCATGTACACCGTTTGCATTCAAATCGTTGTTGTGATTTGTTTTTTTCATATTAATCGGTTTTAATGTTAATGTTGTGTTAACATCAAGAAGCATACCAAAAAGAAAAAGCCCGAGCAAAATGCTCGGGCTTTATGATATTTTTATCTGTTTTCTTACTTATTGTACTTTGAAAACGATTGGAAGCGTATAATTTACACCTACTGGTTTTCCTCTTTGCTTACCAGGCTTCATTTTTGGAAGACTCTTAATTACTTTTTCAGCTTCTTTAGCCAATCTTGGATGCGGCGCTCTTGAACGTACATCTGTAATTTTTCCTGTTCTGTCAATTTTAAAGACCACATAGATTTTTTGTACACCTTCTAAATCTAAGTCAGAAGCTAACTCTGTATTAAATTTTCTATTAACGTGCTTCTGAACTTTATCAGACATACATTTTTTACGCTCAGCCTTACTTTTAAATTTTTCACAACCTGGAAAAATTGGTGCATCTTCAATTACTGCAAACGGTACGTCTTCAATAATTTCTTCTTCTTCAACTACCTCAACTTCTTCTACTTCTTCGATAACTTCGTCTTCTGTAGTTTCTGTTGATTCGATGATTGTTTCTTCTACTTCTTCCTCATCTTCTACAACTTCAATAATTTCAGGAGCTGGTGGCGGTGGCGGTGGTGGCGGTTGTTGCAACTGCTCTGTAATCACCATTTCTTCTTCCGTGTCTTCAATCACTTCAGCTGTTTCCTTCTTTTCAATTTTGTCGTAAGCTGTCCACTCCATTCCTTGCCAAATAAGAAATGTAACTAATGCCAAACCTAAGGATAGATAAAAGAGACTATTTTTTCTTAAGTCAACATCTGGATTCTTTTTTGCTTCCATAATAATTTAGTTTTAATGGTTGCTAATTTAATTATTTATTAGCAGAAAAAACAATTAATTCTGCGTTTTTAACGTTGTTTTGTTTGCAATGAACCATTTTATGGTAAATACCGCAAGGATTATACCAATTGTATTTGCCAAAGCATCTTGCCAATCGCCTTGTCGGTTGGTTACCAGCGTTTCCTGTAATATTTCTATGATAATTCCATACACAAAAGCCAAAATTGCGCTTGCTTTGATGGCTTTTTTTCGCAGATTATCATTTGTAATTCCTTTTGAAAAAGCAAAAAACCAAACAACAGTTACTAAAAAATATATAATTCCATGTATCAGCTTATCAGCATACGAAAAGTGCAACATCTTTGGTCCTTTTAATTGTACTAGACTAAGAATGCTAATGACAACTGTCCAAGCAATAGCTGCTCCGGAAAATATATATTTATGCACCTACAAGCTCTTTATACGCTTCGAAATCTAATAAATCGTCAATTTCTGAAGCATCTTTGATGGCAATTTTAATCATCCAGCCTTCTCCGTACGGATCTTTATTTACCAACTCTGGATCATCTTCCAAGGTTTCATTGAACTCTGTTACTTCTCCAGATAATGGCATGAATAAGTCTGACACCGTTTTTACTGCTTCTACCGTTCCAAAAACTTCGTCTTTATCAACTTCTTCATCCAACGTCTCTACATCAACATATACAATATCACCCAATTCGCCTTGCGCAAAATCTGTAATTCCAACGATTGCCGTATCACCATCAATCTTTACCCACTCGTGGTCTTTTGTATATTTTAAGTCTGCTGGTATGTTCATTTTTTTTGAGTTATTTAGTGTTTTATGTGAGCAAAAATACTTTTTTCTAATTAAGTTTTCAACACCTAGTATTGTTAATTTCCAAAATTGTATCGAAGTGTAATTCCTGAGCGAATTGTCGTCTGTGGAAACGCCGTAGAAACTGCAAATTCAGAGAAGGTATGATCGTAGTAGAAAAGCGCTGTTAGGTTTCTACTCAATGCATAATCTGCGGTGAATTTTAACGACCAAAGCGTTTGTCCTGCAGTTACCTGATTGTTGAATAAATCCAAACTACGAATGATGGTGATATTATCTCGCAATGATAAATCGGCTTTTAGGTTTAAATCTCCTTTAAGCGTTGTTTTCTTTCCTGCGATTCTCGTATCAATACGCACATCTTTAAAACGATATCCAAGTCCTACAATGTATTCGTTTCCAGAAACCTCTGTAAGTAAGTTGTTATCAAAACTTAACGATAAAGCTCTATCACGTTTTACTTCCGCCAAAATTTTAATAGAATTTTTCATCTCCATATCAATTCGAAGTAACGGATTAAACTGCTCTACCAAGTTGATGTTAGAGAAAATATTCTGATTGTGGAAGTTTCCTCCTTGGTCCAAGTTAGAAGTACCAAATGGGTTAGACGCGTCGTAATCCAAGTTGTTTCTAAACGAATTGATGGTATAGCTTGAACGATAACCATGTGTCAATGAAAAACGCTTGAAACGCTTCTTGAACCACTTTAATCGCATTAAACCTGTGTATTTTATCGTCCAGTTTGGAATTGGTACATCTCTAAAAGCACCAAGTTTAACATCATTTGCATCTTGTCCTGTGTAGGCCGCCAAGAATGCTGGCAATAATACAGCCTGATTGGTTTTCCCGAATCCATCAGGGAAACCGTCTGCATCTGTATCTGTCAACGGCTGTCCATTTGCAATTGCTAAACGACGCGCAATGATTTGTCGGTTGTTTTCAAAATCCGTAAATGTTGCCGATTCATTTTCGTCACTCTTCTTGAATGCCGTTTTTATCAATACCGTTGAGATTCCGAAGTTTCCAAAAGTATTTCCTGCGCCATTTGGCGATAAGGAAATGTATTCGCCGTTTTGCACATTGAACTGTTCAGAGAAGTTTTCTGAATAATTACGATTCGCAACAACGTCAATTTTCAAATCGCGCATCGGTTCTACCAATGCTGTAATGTCTAAGTTTTTATTATGAACTTGCGTGAATTGCTGGTTAAATCCTGTAAATTCGGTTAAATATCCTTGTCGTGCCGCTTCGTATCGAACGTCTGCCTGACTACCAAAGACAAATCCGACAGAAGGTTTTAAAGTTCCTATAAATCCGATAGATGGTGTATATCCTGGCAACACTTTTCCGTTGTTTTCAGAATAACTGATATTCACTCGCTTCACGCTACCAACGACATCTACCAACGTGTTGAAAATCTTTGTTCCAACACTAGATTTGTTGGTATTGTTGTTGTTATTCTGAGCTTCATTTCCGCCAGGTACACCAGGACTACGCGGATTTCTAGTACGTAAATTGGTTTTACGATTTCGTTTATCCTTTCGCACAAAACCTAAATACTTATAGAACTTTGTCATGTCCAACGTAGCATTTAAGTTGTGTGTATTTGCGTTTTGAATCGTGTTTAAACGCTCGCCAGCTACTTGCTGTAATACATCCGAGCCACGTTGCCAGTTGAAGTCTCCCGTATAACTGTACGCAGCCGTTAAAAAGCTCAATGTTGGAATTTTATTCAGCGGCAAATCGTAGGTTAATTGCAACGATTGTGTATGCGTGTTTGGTTCTCCAATATCCCAAAAACCATCCCAAATGCCTAAACCTTGATCGATATCTCCATCTTCATCAAAGTAATTATTGACAATATTGTTATTGGCTGCTGTAAAGTTGAAACGCAATGAATTTGTCAAATTGTAATTGATAGCGTAAGACCAGTCAAACAAGAAATTACGTTGCTGCAAACGCGGCAAATTGTCAACACTTGCGTCAGGCAAAAGCGGATCTCTATAAATTTGATCGTTGAAGCTTCTGGTAATATTTGAGTTTAATGAAATGCTTGTCGGTAGCGGATTGAAATTGAAGTCTTTCAACCATTTCCAGTATCTTCCTGTGAATAACGAATCATTTTTCTTGAATGGTTCAATCGGTTTTGGTTGGAAGTTGAAGTTATAATCCAATCCTGCACGTACATTTTGATCGCGAAGCGATTTGATTTCGTAATCGTGATGCTCTGTTTCATTATATGAATACGAAAGCGTTAAGTTTTCTACATCATAAAAACGCGCTTTTTGCTCCGCTCCACGTTCTTTTCGAACTCCGATAAAGTTGATACTTTTTCTTTTGGTATATGTAATCGCTTCTTCACGAATACGATCTTTTTCCGCTTGTGTTTCTGCCAAATCCAATCGGTCTTCCAATCGAATATCTTGATAAAACGGATCAAATTCTGGCGTAATAACTTCTTCTCCAATACTGTAATTGAACGGAATTTTGATGCCCCATTTTTTTGGTAATAGTTGTCCCAAACTCACATTGGTCACCACATCGTACTGTTTGATGTCTTCTCTACTACGATCGTTTGGCGCTTGTTCTATATTTCCAAATCCAACCGTACTGATTCTTCCCGTTGCAGAAACAGTAGCAAAGTCTGCCAAGTTCGCATCTAACGAACCAACAGCTGCCCAACCACCGCGATTTTCCAATTCTGCCAAACGCAATTCGTTAAACCAAAATTCTCCACAAATCGGAATTCCACCAATTGGTGTATCAGTTGCATCCAATCCTGTGGCAGTAGCGTTTTTGATACCAACCATTAAGGAACGAACACGTCCAATAGTCGGATTACCAATAATGGCAATACGCATGCGCTCGTCAGGTCCGTATGGTGCAAATCGGTTGTCAATTTCTTCGGCGTTTTCATTGTAATACGCCACTTCTGATGCGCCATCCGCATTGTTGAAGTTTGCGGCTTTTATTCGTGTAAGCAATGCTAATGGAATGTCAAATTCGTTTCGCCATACATCTTCTGGCAGCGATTCATCTGGCAAGGTTACATTTAGTGGAATTTCTACTTGGTAATAGTTTTGCGTAAAGTCGTTTCCAAATCGTAAAAAAGCTACGGCTTGCTGGTCGCCTAATTGTTGCGTTTGCCCAAAGAGCGATTCCGCATGCACAAACATTTTTAAGTTTTTATATTGACGCAAATCGACATCTACATTTTTAAAAACACCACGCGAATCACCTGCTTCCAAATCGCACAACACCATTCCGAGCGATTGCTCATTTTGACGAATCACCGTATTGTTATTGTTTAATTGCTCACGCACTACACCTGGCGGAATTACGTACCCAATTGGTAATTTGTTTGCGTTTTCTTCTATGTTTACAATATTTACATCAAATTGTGTATTTGCATCTGCACCATCTTGCGGATCGTCACCATTGGCTTGTAGTGATTGATTGTAACGTCTCCAGTCGCCACGAATTAAATCTAAAGTTCCAAAACGAAGTACCGTTGGCTCATTAAAACCTGTCATATACATACGAATAAAACGAACCGCTCGTAAATCGTCTAAAGAAATACGGTCATCTGGGTCTTGTTTATAGAAATCTGTAATTGGAATTTTAAACTGAATCCAGCGTGAGCTGATAGCACCACCATTTGGCAATTCTGAAGTTACTAAACGCTCATCTGTTATATAACTTGTTGCCGTTCCAATGTTTGGATTGATAGGAATTCTGAATTGGAAATAGTTATCAATCGTGTTCATCGTTTGGTCACGGTTGATATCTTCCACATCAGGAACCGTTGTAGAACCTCTGTTGGTATCTGTAACCGTTATTGGCGAGTTTCCTTGTGTTCCGTTGTAGTTTTTGTAACGCTGTAAAATATCTCCAGAAGCATTTAAGAAATACTGATAGTTATCTGCTGCTGGATCGGCTTCTCCTGCGTAGTTGTCATACGTTAACGCTTCTTCTGTATCGTTTAAACCATCTAACCCAATATCTTGCACTTGTCGATTGGCTTCATCAGAATCAAACGCATAGACTAACGATTGTGTTTGCGGCACTTTTCCCCAAGCTGTTTCTGTCACCAGTTGGTTCAACGCATCAGCTTCTGGCAAACCGTTTTCGTATTGCTTTCGCCCGTCTTTTAAGATATCTTCCGAAATGTTACCAATATTTAAAACCAATTCTCCACCTGTACTTGAGATGTTTTCATTAGAATAATAAGGGTCTAATAACCAAAACTGTATGTATTCAACGTTTGCCTGCTCAAAATTTGTCGTTGTCACTGGACGCATAATTCCCGCCCAATTTTGATCTGGCGATTGGTTTGGGAAATTAGGATTGTTGTTATACGGACCTCTTTCGCTTGGATAATATGCTAAATCGAGTGTGTTTTGAACCGTTGTTTGTCCACGTGCGATGTCTGTTTGTGGAAATATTTCCTCTACAAAGATTCTACGTGTTTCACTTCTAGAGACATCGTTATCATTGATTTCTCCTGGCGCTTGATTTCCATAGAATATTGGGTCAATGCTATACCAAGCCAATCGCGCACGGTTGTAACCGTATTGTAAATCGTCGTTTCCAAATTGTCCACCTAAGTTATCGCCAAGCGAGTTTCCTGGCGTTCCTGGTGTACTTGCTAAAAACCAACCTAACGGAGATTTGATATCAATGAGTGCTTGTGCACCTTCAAAATCGTCTACATACGCTGTAGCTTCTCCTTGAAAATCGGCATTTTTTGGACTTCCAGGAAGCAAGTATGCAAATTCACCACGTACAGAAACATTAGAAGACACATCGGTATCCACATTTGGCAGTTTGTTTACCAAACGTGTTAAAAACGGCACTTCTGTAGAATAGTTTCCGTTAAATCCAAAAATAGAGTTATTTACAGGTTCTTGCCCGTAATTTGCTTTTTGTGTAATTGGTCGCTCGTTGAGATTCAAATAGGTGGCTCCAATTAAGAAGTTTTCATTGAATTGATGCTCAATGTTGATTCCTGTAAATCGTTTATTTTGCTGACCGAATAACGCATTGTTTTCTACTGAAACATCAATTGGTGTATTCGATGCTTTTAAAGCTTCGTCTAAAATAGTTACACGTCCTGCTTGATAGTTTACGGTATAGTCAATTCCTTCTTGTAATACACGTCCACCAGCCGTTACTACTACAGAACCTCTCGGCACATTGAACGCGCCAAGTGGAATTCCGTCACCACCTTGCGATTTGTAACGCCCTTTTAATTGGAATTTGTTTTGTTCTGCATCATCTAGCGCGCCTGCTTTGGTTTCTTCATACATCGAACGGTAAACGTATAGCTCCTGATTGGCGTTGTAGCCCGCTGGCGTATCATAGTTTTCCGTAGGTGAGTTTCGAAGTTGTTCAAATAGGTATTCCCCAAAAGGTTCAACCGTGGTAAAGATAATTCGCCCAAATTCTTGATCGACTGTAATTCCAGGTAAATAATCAAAGAAACCATCGCCACCTGCTTGTGGATTGTCGTAAATGTCCAATCGGTCAAGATTGAAGACTTTTAGCAAAATTTCATCTGCTACATCTTCTGGCAATGCTGGACCACCAGGTGCAGCAGTAATGTAGTTTACAGGTGAAGGATCTGTATATAAAATGTTCAAACGAAAATCTTCTGGACTTAATTGATACGCATTGGTTGAGTAGATGTTTTTCATCATCAAATCCCAAATAGGATCATCAACTTCCGTAATGGCGCTTTTTAAGAGTTTTACAACTAGATTTTGGTTTTCAATGTCTGTTGCCACACCATTCGTGTCCGTGTTTGTTACCTGCGTTGCGTCAATTCCTCCATTGGCAAATTCGCCAACTTGATATACTTGTCCGTTCGCAGTGTACTGATACGCTACAGCTAATACTTCGTCATTACTGAGTCGCTGGTTTAACGATATGTATCCTAGTTTTGTATCAACTTTATATTCGTTTTCGTTCAGTTTTCGAGCGTTTTCTAAAAACACGTAATCAAATCCTTGTTGTACGTTGTTTGCAAGCACACCAAATCCTTGTTGTACTGTAGCAATGTCACGAATTTGATCCGTTAACACAGAACCGCCTGTCCCAATGGCTACAGGATTGTAATCGTTGTTCGCATTGGCAGGAAGTGCTCCTGGGTTTGCTGCGTTGAAGAATCCTGCAGGTGCAGTTCCACTGTTATTGATTCTTGTTTTGGTAGGATCCGCTTCTCCTAAATCCTGCAAACCTACAATATTACGTACGTTTTGCGTTTGTGCAGAACGGTTGGTTACCCAAACTTCCACACGCGTAATTTCTACAGGTGTAGCTCTGAATGGATAGTTTGCCAATGCCGCATCGTAATTGTCTCTAAAGTATTGTGATAAAAAGAAGTGTCGGTCTTCATCATAGTCGAGCGCGAATAGCGCAAATTCTTCAATGGTTCCGCCACCTTGCGCTGTTATGGTTCGGGTTTGTGAGCGTTGTTCGGAGAACACTCCTGTAAAGCGGGTTTTTCCAAATTGCAGTTCTGTTTTTACACCAAATAGACTTTGTGCTCCTGTAATTAGTGAGCTGTTGAGCGGCATACTTACGTTACCAACTTCAATTTTTTGCAGAATATCATCTTCCGTTGGCGTATATTCTAATTTGATTTGATTTTGGAAGTCGAACGTAGATTCGGTGTCGTAGTTTGCGTTGATTTGCAAGCGCTCACCTACTTTTCCCAATAAACTTAAACTAATTCGTTGATCAAAATCAAAACTTAAATTGCTTCGGTTTCTCGGCGACAAGGCTGGATTGTCATTTTTTTGAAAACGCACACCTAAGTCAATTGCTACCGAACCTTGAGGAATTACTTCAATCGTATTTCCGCCAAAAATAGTTTCAAAAAAGTTAGAGTTGATTTCAAATATCGGCAATAAGTTTTTCAATGCATCTTCCGAGCCTTCCTTTTTACCCGCAATTGCATCGAGTTTTTCTTTAAAGTAGCCTTTCATGCTTTCTTTTAGGACTAACTCACGAAATTGCTTTGGCGTTAAGATCAGTGGATATCTAATATCAAAATTTGCTACAGTTTCTGTATAGATGTAGCGATCTGTTTTCGGGTCATAAGTATATTTGGAAACAATGCTGGATGGATCTTTTAGTTTAATTTCTCCAATCGCATATCCCGTCTTTGTTGAGTCTGACGGCGTAGTTGTCGGTTCCTGTGCCGTGAGTATGGTGCTAAATAACAAAATAAATACGGCGAGCGTATTTTTGGTGTAATTTGTCATTAGGTTGGTAATGTTTTTCAAAGTAATTATAAGTTTTTTAATGCCATCTTTATCAACTCTTCTACACTTCCATTTGGCATTTCTTTCATTATTTTATCGAGTACTTTTTCAGATTGTTTTCGGGTATACCCTAATACTTCCAATGCAGATAACGTTTCTTCTTTGTTTGTATTGTTTTGAGACATCGAAACTTCGTCAAGATCGTATAATTTTAAGATTTTATCCTTTAATTCTATAATAACACGTTGTGCTGTTTTTGCGCCAATTCCTTTTACGCCTTGAATGGTTGCCGCATCGCCACTACCAATTGCTTCACATATTTGCTCAGCGGTTAACGAAGAAAGCATCGTACGAGCGGTACTTGTACCAATTCCTGAAACTGAGATTAGCAAACGAAAAATTGCACGCTCCGATTTTTGAAAAAAACCATAAAGCGTGTGCGCATCTTCTCTAATATGAAGATGTGTGAATAATTTTATATTTTCTTGGTTTGGGATTTGCGCATACGTTGTGAGAGAAATGTTGATAAAGTATCCGACTCCATTGCATTCTATCACCACATCTGTTGGATTTTTCTCTACGAGCTTTCCCTGTATGTGAGTAATCATGTATTCGTTGCTGCTAGTTAAAGTCCCAAATGTAATAAATTTATTCACATTTTTTTAACGATTTGAGCCTTTAATATACCAACGTGCTATACTAAGTGATTTTACAGTAATTTATGCTTCTTCTTTTCGAAGTGCCCATTTTTCTTTTTCTTGCGCATCAACCGCCGCTACTGCTGCCATATTGATGATTTCATCTACACTTGCACCGAGTTGTAAAATATGAACTGGCTTGCGCATTCCTAACATAATTGGTCCAATAGAATCTGCTTTGTTTAACTCTTTCATGAGTTTGTAGGTAATGTTTGCAGAATCTAGGTTTGGAAAAACGAGTGTATTAACTTCTTTTCCAGCCAATTTTGAGAATGGGAATTTTTCCGAAAGCATTTCTTTGTTTAAGGCAAAATCTGATTGTACTGCGCCGTCTACGTTGATATTTGGATAGTATCTGTGTAAAAATTCTACGGCTTCTCCCACTTTTTTAGCATCTTCATGTTCTGATGAACCGAAGTTGGAATAGGACAACATAGCGATATTAGGTTCCAAACCGAACATTTTTACAGTAAGTGCTGTCATTTGCGCAATTTTTGCCAAGTCGCGCGCTGATGGCTCAATATTGATAGATGTATCTGATAAAAATATTGGCCCACGTTCTGTAATCATTAGGTTGGTGGTGGCTGCTTTTCGTACGCCTTTTGCTGTTCCAATCAATTCTAGCATTGGCTTTACTACGGTTGGATAACTTCGAGAATACCCTGAAATTAATCCGTCAGCATAGCCATCATTTACCAACATAGCCGCAAAATAGTTACGCTCACGCATCATTTTTTTGGCATCAATCATCGTCACACCTTTGCGTTTTCGAGATTCCCAGTAGATTTCTGCAAATTTTTGTCTTCGCTCGCGTTGCTCTTCACTTTTCGGATCGATGATTTCTATATCGTCATCGTCAAATTCTAGTTCTTCTCTGAGTTCGTGAATGCGTTTTTCATTTCCTAATAAAATTGGAATCGCAATTCCTTCGTCATACACATATTGTGCAGCTTTAAGAACATCCAAATGATCGGCTTCCGCAAATACAATACGCTTCCTGTTGCTACGCGCTCTTTTGTGTAATAATCGAATGATTTTATTGTCTGCACCCAATCTGTGTAAAAGTTCGTCTTCATAGCGCGCCCAGTCTTCAATTGGTTCTGTAGCCACACCGGAGTCCATTGCAGCTTTCGCAACTGCTGGTGGAATTTTTGCGATTAATCGTGGGTCAAATGGTTTTGGAATGATGTATTCTTTTCCAAAAGTAAGTTTCGTTTCTGCGTACGCGATATTTACTTGCTCAGGCACAGGCTCTTTTGCCAATTCTGCCAACGCTTTTACCGCAGCCATTTTCATTTCTTCGTTAATTTTTGTCGCGCGTACATCTAAGGCACCACGAAAAATAAACGGAAATCCAAGCACGTTATTTACTTGATTCGGATGATCAGAACGTCCTGTTGCCATGATGATGTCTTCACGCGAAACGATGGCTTCTTCATACGAGATTTCAGGTGTCGGATTCGCCATTGCAAATACAATTGGATTATCTGCCATGGAGCGTAACATGTCTTGCGAGACAATATTTCCTACTGAAAGTCCCAAAAATACGTCTGCACCTTTTAGCGCATCTGCGAGTGAGTCGTAATGTTTTGCAGTGCGAAAACGCGCTTGCATTGGCGATAAGTCTGTTCGGTCTTTGTGCAATAAACCGTCTACATCAAACATGGCGATATTTTCCAATTTTGCACCTAACGCCACGTATAAATTCATACAAGAAATTGCCGCTGAACCTGCTCCAGACACTACAAAACGTACATCTTCAATGTTTTTTTCCGCCAATTCCAACGCATTGATTAACGCTGCCGAAGAGATAATTGCCGTTCCGTGCTGATCGTCATGCATTACAGGAATATCCAGTTCTTCAATAAGTCTGCGCTCAATTTCAAAAGCTTCTGGCGCTTTGATGTCTTCTAAGTTGATACCGCCGAAAGTTGGCGCAATATTTTTGACCGTTTCAATGAATTTATCAACATCTTTAGCGTCTACTTCAATATCAAATACATCAATATCCGCAAAGATTTTAAAGAGTAAACCTTTCCCTTCCATCACAGGTTTGGAAGCTTCGGGACCAATATCACCCAAGCCTAAAACCGCCGTTCCGTTCGAAATTACTGCTACTAAATTTCCTTTCGTAGTATATTTGTAGACATTTTTTTTGTCTTTTGTAATTTCAATACAAGGTTCGGCAACGCCAGGAGAATAGGCTAGAGATAAATCGCGTTGTGTTGCGTATCGTTTGGTAGGAACAACTTTAATTTTCCCTGGTTGCGGTTTCGCATGATATATGAGTGCTTCTCTCCTTTTGCGTTCTTCGTTGCTTTTGCTCATTGTAGGTCTTTTTTTGCCCTTGTTTGTGACACTATGAATTTGCAAATTTATGAGTCTGCAAGTAAAGGAAAAAATTTAATAGCTTTTCTTTGGTATTATTTAACACCCAAAAGCTTTTAGAATTACTTTTCAGTTTTTAAGAACTTGATATTTCGCACCAAACCTGCATATTTTGTTCGTTTTACTGCAGATTTTTTAAAGATTTCGCTAAAAACTTCTTGCGTGATTTCTTCCCACTCTTTTTTAGTCATGGACAATAATTCTGGATGCGGATTGAACAGTGGTTCGTTGTGGGGTTTTGAGAAGCGATTCCAAGGACATACGTCTTGACAAACATCACAGCCAAACATCCAATTGTCAAATTGTCCTTGTACGTGTGTTGGAATTTCGTTTTTAAGTTCGATGGTAAAATAGGAAATACATTTGCTTCCGTCAACCACATACGGTTCCACTATAGCGTTTGTGGGACACGCATCAATACAAGCAGTACAGCTTCCGCAATGGTCTGTGACTGGCGTATCGTATTCCAATTCTAAATCGATGATGAGTTCTGCAATAAAATAGAACGAACCTACTTTTTGCGTGAGTAAATTGCTGTGTTTGCCAATCCAGCCCAAACCACTTTTGGCTGCCCACGCTTTGTCCAACACTGGCGCAGAGTCTACAAACGCTCTTCCGTGTACGTCGCCAATTTCTTCTTGAATGAAATGCAGAAGTTGTTTGAGCTTGTCTTTGATGACGAAATGATAATCCATTCCGTAGGCATACTTGGAAATCTTAGGTGCTTCCGAATCTTTTTGCGTTTCTGACGGATAGTAGTTTAAGAGTAAGGACACTACCGATTTGGAACCTTCTACCAATTTCGTTGGGTCGAGTCGCTTGTCGAAATGATTTTCCATGTAATGCATTTCGCCGTGCATGTTTTGGTTGAGCCAAGCTTCCAATCGCGGTGCTTCTTCTTCTAAAAATTCCGCTTTTGAAATGCCACAAGACAGAAAACCCAAGCGTTTGGCTTCGGCTTTGATGAGTTGTGTATGTTTTTCCGTTGATTTCAAGGAGCTTTTTTGCTAAACGTCAACATCACATTGACAGGTTTTAGTGTGATGAGTGGCGAAATTTCTATATTTTCTTGATTCGTTTTGATGTCGTATTTTTTCAACATTTGATAGACTGACAACATCATTTCATACATGGCAAAGTTATTTCCGATACACATGCGCGGTCCGGCACCAAACGGAAAGTAGTAATTGGCGATTTCTTTTCGGTTTTCATCTGCAAAACGTTCGGGCATGAAATCGTTCGGGTTTTTCCAGTAGGTTGGATTTCGATGTAATTCGTAGAATGAAATCCCAATCATTGTTCCTTTTTCTACCGTAAAATCACCAAACGAATCGTCTTCAATCGCCACTCTGTCTGTAATCCAAGCTGGCGGATACAAGCGCATTGACTCTTCTACACAGTTTTTCACATAGTTGAGTTTACCAATTTTTTCCATAGGCGATAGGGTTTCATCAATCTTATCAATTTCAGCCAATACTTTTTTGTAAACTGCTGGATTTTTAGCAATGAGATGAAAGGTAAATGTGAGCGCGTTTGCGGTTGTTTCGTGTCCTGCCACAAAGAAGATTAGGATTTCGTCAATGAGTTGTTCGTTTGTCATGGATGTGCCGTCGTCTTCATATTTTGCTTTGAGCAACATATCGAGCAAATCGTCGTGTTCTTTATCTGAATTTCGGCGTTCTTCGATTACTTTATTGATGATTTCGCGACTTTCTTGCACGAGTTTTAAATGTTTGTTGACCAATCCGCTGACTTTGTACCACCATTGTTTGTGTGGTTGACGGATTTCTCGAATGATAAAATCTTGTAACGTTTCAATAATTTTTTGAAGACGATGCATCGTGTTTTCGTCCGAAGAATAGTTGAATAACGATTTTGCTACTACATGAAACGCCAATTCGTTCATGATTGGATAGAGATTGATACTCGTATTTTCTGAAATATTTTCTAGCTGCTTTTCAATGGTATTTTCCATGATAGTGACGAGTTTCTGCAATTTTTCTTTGTGAAATGCAGGTTGAATGAGTCGTCGCTGCTTTAACCAGTACTCGCCACTTGAGGTCAATAATCCTTTCCCAACATATTTTGATAAGAACTTAGTTTGAATTTTAGATTTGTTATAGTTCCGATGATTTTTTCGCAACAGATGCATTGTGATTGCTGCATCACGCGTTAACATGATTTTTTTTGAAAACGGCGGCGAAATCGCAAACGAATCTCCATGCTTTTGAAAATTTTCTTTGTGAAACGGAATCGGGTTTCGAGTAATCGAGGACGATTTCAAGAAAATTTTATAGAATGGGATTGTTTTTGGGTAGCTGTACATTTTTGGGTGTTGGGTGTTGGGTCGCTTCGCTTTTGGTTTTTTGTTGTTTGTTTTTCGTTATTTGTTCTTTGTTCTTTGTTGATTTGTTGATTTGTTGATTTGTTGATTTGTTGATTTGACTTTTTCATTTAGAGTTTTACTCTAAATTCAACATTTAGCATCTCGACTGCGCTCGATGTGACACATTTTATATTTATAATTTCAAAACAAACCGCCTTGAATACCTCCTTTGACTCTTCCTAGGTGTTTGTAGGCAAGTTCGGTGACTTCTCTTCCTCTTGGCGTTCGGATGATGAATCCTTGTTGTATGAGAAATGGCTCGTAAACTTCTTCAATGGTTTCACCACTTTCAGAAACGGCTGTTGCCAAGGTTGTGATTCCGACAGGTCCACCTTTGAATTTGTCGATGATGGTAGAGAGTATTCGATTGTCCATTTCGTCCAAACCATAGGCATCCACATTGAGTGCTTTTAGACTGAAACGTGCTATTTCTATATCAATGGTACCATTTCCTTTGATTTGTGCAAAATCGCGCACTCTACGAAGCAGCGCATTGGCGATACGCGGCGTTCCACGACTTCTTCCTGCGATTTCAATAGCAGCTTCCATGCTGATTGGTACATTGAGTATTTGTGCACTTCTTTGAACGATGGTAGACAATAATTCTGTTGAGTAGTATTGCAATCGACTTGCAATTCCGAAACGTGCACGCATGGGCGCTGTAAGCAATCCTGAACGCGTAGTTGCTCCTACGAGCGTGAATGGATTCAGGTTGATTTGAACGGTTCTCGCATTTGGTCCCGATTCAATCATGATATCAATTTTGTAATCTTCCATCGCTGAATAGAGATATTCTTCCACAATCGGACTTAAACGATGAATTTCATCAATAAACAATACATCTCGCTCATCAAGATTCGTCAAAAGTCCCGCCAAATCGCCTGGCTTGTCTAGTACAGGTCCCGAAGTGACTTTGATACTCACACCCAATTCATTTGCTAGAATGTGTGCGAGTGTCGTTTTTCCCAATCCTGGAGGTCCGTGAAATAAGGTATGATCTAGTGCTTCATCGCGGAGATTTGCTGCTTGCACAAAAACTTCTAGGTTTTCTAATACTTGATCTTGTCCTGTAAAGTCTTCAAAAGACAGTGGACGCAATGCTTTTTCTATGTCTAATTCCTCAGACGAATAGTTCTGATTTGTAGGGTCTAAATTGTCGTTCATTAGAAACAAAGATATAAAACAAAAGCCTTTCTATGGAGAAAGGCTTTTTATTATTTGTATTCTCATTTGAGAATATTTTTATTTTTTTGAGATTTCCACTCATGTAGAGATGTTAATGATGTAATTCTTCTTCTCCTTCTTTCATTGGAACCGTTTGCGGAACGAAATCCTCATCGTGTCCAGGTTTGCTATAGTCATACGCCCAACGGTGTACGTGTGGAATTTCACCTGGCCAGTTTCCGTGCATATGCTCTACTGGAGTTGTCCACTCTAAGGTGTTAGCTCTCCAAGGGTTTTGTGTTGCTTTTTTACCGTAGAAAATACTGCTAAAGAAGTTGTATAAAAATACCAACTGGAATGCTCCACCAATGATAGCAAACATTGTAATTACTACGTTTACATCTGCTAAGTCATCAAATAATGGGAATTCTGAGTTTGTATAGTAACGTCTTGGTAATCCTGCCATTCCGATAAAGTGCATTGGGAAGAATACTCCGTATGCACAGACCGCAGTTACCCAGAAGTGAATGTATCCTAAGTTTTTGTTCATCATGCGTCCGAACATTTTAGGGAACCAGTGATATACTCCTGCAAATAATCCATATAGTGCAGAGATACCCATTACTAAGTGGAAGTGAGCTACTACGAAGTATGTATCATGTACGTTGATATCGAGCGTACTGTCTCCTAGAATAATTCCTGTTAAACCACCTGTGATGAATGTTGATACCAATCCGATTGAGAATAGCATTGCAGGGTTCATCTGCAAGTTTCCTTTCCAGAGTGTGGTGATATAGTTGAACGCTTTTACTGCGGATGGAATCGCGATTAATAGGGTTGTAAATGTAAATACAGAACCTAAGAATGGATTCATTCCTGAGATAAACATGTGATGCCCCCAAACAATTGTTGATAAGAACGCGATTGCAAGAATTGACGCAACCATGGCTCGATATCCAAAGATAGGTTTTCGAGAGTTTGTGGCAATAATTTCAGAGGTTATACCCAATGCTGGTAATAGTACAATATATACTTCAGGGTGTCCTAAGAACCAAAATAAGTGTTCAAATAATACTGGCGATCCACCTTGATAGTGTAATGCTTCTCCTTGTATGAATATGTCTGATAGATAGAACGATGTTCCAAAGCTTCTATCAAAGATTAATAGTAATGCTGCCGACAATAATACTGGGAACGAAACTACACCAATAATTGCCGTTACGAAGAATGCCCAAATTGTTAATGGCAATCTTGTCATAGACATTCCTTTTGTACGTAAGTTGATTACAGTTACGATATAGTTTAATGAACCTAGTAACGATGATGCGATGAATATTGCCATCGACACCAACCATAATGTCATTCCTAATCCAGAACCTGGGATTGCTTCAGGCAAGGCACTTAATGGTGGATATACTGTCCAACCCGAAGATGCCGACCCACCTTCTACAAATAGTGACGAAATCATGATGACACTTGATAGGAAGAACAACCAGTACGAAACCATGTTTAAGAATCCTGATGCCATATCGCGCGCACCAATTTGCAACGGAATTAGCAAGTTACTGAATGTACCACTCAACCCTGCCGTTAATACAAAGAATACCATAATAGTACCATGAATGGTTACTAAGGCTAAGTATTTATCTGCACTCATTACTCCTTCAGGAGCCCAGTTTCCTAAGAATATTTCAAAAATGGTGAATGATTCTTTTGGCCATGCAAGTTGCATACGGAACAATAATGACATTCCAATCCCGATAACTCCCATAATGATACCTGTAATAAGGTATTGCTTGGCAATCATCTTGTGGTCCTGACTAAATATATATTTAGTGATGAATGTCTCTTTATGATGATGTCCGTGATCGTGTCCGTGATCTCCTGCGTGTGCTGCTGTTGCTGACATATCTATATGTTATATCTTAAAATTTATTTTTATTTTTTAACTTTTCCTTTTCCGAAAGTTTCTTGCTCTGCCATCCACTTATCGAAATCTTCTTGACTTTCAACAATTACGTTGATTTGCATGTTGTAGTGTGATTCACCACAAATTTTGTTACAGAGTAAAAGATAGTTGAACTCGTACGGCTCTAATGGATCTTCTCCTTTAGCTATTAAAGTTTCACTTTTTGCTGCTCTTAATGCATTGATACGACTTACTTTTTTTTGTATTTTTTGTGTTTCACGCATTTCCTGCGTTGTCATTGTTGGTGTCATCGCAAACTCAGTAATCATACCAGGAACACAATTCATTTGCATTCTAAAGTGTGGCATGTATGCAGAGTGCAATACGTCTTGCGAGCGCATTTTGAATACTACTTTACGATTTACAGGCAAGTGTAATTCTTGTACAATAACATCGTCTTGTGCGTATGCATCTTCTCTGTCCAATCCAAGAATGTTTGGATTTTCTCCTAAGTCAATTAAACGAACGTTTGCTTTTCCAAGTACATTGTCTTCTCCAGCGTATCTCGCTTTCCAGTTGAACTGTTGCGCGTATAATTCAACAACAATTGGATCATCGTCCATATTTACGTCCATGATTTCATTCCACGTGAATAATCCATAAAGAATTAAACCTGCTAATGTAATTACTGGAATGATTGTCCAAATGAACTCTAATTTATCATTATCAGCGTAGTATAATGCTTTTCTTCCTTTTTTACCTCTGTATTTGTAAGCAAAATAGTGAAGTAATGCTTGTGTTACTGTTTGTACAAAGAAGATTAATACCATAGATATAATCATCAGTGTATCTACACTTGATCCGTGTTCTGAAGCTGCATTTCCAATCAATGGTAAATCTCCCCATTTCCAGAAAGAAATGATTGTTATGATGTATATGAACATCAAGAATCCCATCATTAGGTATCCATTGACATTGTTATCCTTGTCATTCGCTATTTGCGTGTTATCAGCTTTTGCTTGTGATAAGTCAAATATCTTCGTCAGCTGCCAAATTGCGATTGCAATGAGGATAAGTACTATAAACGTTAGTAAACCAGTAGTCATCTTATTTTATACTGTTTTGAAATTAATTAATAATGAAAGTGTTTACTTTCTTCAATAAACGGATTTCGTTTTGCCATTAATGGTGCCTTTGTAAGTGCGGTAAACACTACAAAGATGAATAATCCTAAGAATAATAGAATGGCTCCTACTTCAGCCAATCCGAGTGACCATTGTGCACCAACTGTTGCTGGCATTACCATATTGAACACATCAAGATAGTGACCGAATAGAATTACAATTCCTGCAATTACAATAATCCAGTTTAATCTCTTGAAATCACTATTCATTAAGATTAGTAATGGGAATATTAGATTTAATCCTAACATTCCAAAGAATGGTAAGGTATAATCATCAATTCGTGTGATGAAGTAGGTAACTTCTTCTGGAATGTTTGAATACCAGATTAACATGAATTGAGAGAACCATAAATATGTCCAGAAAATACTGATACCAAACATAAATTTTGCTAAATCGTGTAAATGACTATCATTTACATATTCTAGATATCCTCTTGATTTAAGATAGATTGTTATTAACGCGATTACGGTGATTCCAGATACAAACATACTTGCAAATACATACCATCCAAATAGTGTACTGAACCAGTGGTGATCAAAAGACATAATCCAATCCCAAGACATCATAGATTCTGAGATTAAGAATAATACTAAGAATACCGCAGCCAATCTGAAGTTTTTCTTAAAGTTGCTATTGTCATTTGAGTTGTCTTGTCGCACAGAAAAACGTCTTGATAAAATGCTATATACAATCCAAATGGTACTGTAAATAATTGCTCTTACAAGGAATCCTGTTGTATTTAACCAACCGCTTTTTCCGGCTGTTAATTTGTCATAGTGTTCTCCACCTTCTTTTACTAATTCAGGATCCATCCAATGGAATAAGTGATTTAAGTGCAAACTTGGAAAACTCAACACTATCAATGCGATGATAATAATTGTTCCAGGAATGATGTAGGCACCAATTCCTTCCATCACTCTAAATAGCAATGGCGACCAACCTGCTTGTGCGGCACGTTGAATTGCGTAAAACGCCAATACACCAAGTGCAATCATCATAAAGAAGAATGCTGCTACATATACAGCTGCCCAAGGCTTGTTTTGTAATTGCTGAAGATGGTGCTTGTCAATGTCAGCTTGGCTTTTGTGATGTCCTCCATCAGAAGCATGTGCTTTATCGCCGTGACTTTTATCTGCTGCATGTGCATTTTCATGTGCGTCATGATGCGAGGTTTTATCATCACTGTGCGATGCGTCTGCATGAGCTGCACTTCCGTGTCCTCCGTGTGCATCGTGAGCGGCGTGCATTGCTTTCATTTCAGGAACGTTTGCCGGTGTATAGTAAAAACTCAATCCTACCATAATAGCTCCAAGCACAAAGGAAATAATTGCAAAAAGTCTTAATCTATTTGAAAACGTATACATTGTATATAATTCTATATCGTTATTGGTCTTATTTTTTCTCTAATTCTGCTTTCAATTGTAATACATGCTGCACTACTTGCCAGCGTTCTTCAGTATCTAATTGACTTGCGTGCGATCCCATGTTGTTTTTACCATACATTAATACATGATAAATACTACCTTCTGTGATAGCTCTTGCTGCATCGTCATATCTTGGAATTCCTAAGAATTTTTCACGCTTCACTAAAGTTCCTTGTCCGTCACCTTTGTTTCCGTGACAAATAGCACAATAGATTCCGTAAAGCTCTTTTCCTTTTGCTAAGTTTTCTTCGGTAGTTGCTAATGGATTTTTCAATTCAGCTTTTGCTGCTTCATATCCTTCATTCGTATCATCATAGTCATAAGGCATCCAACCTCTTTTAATACTTCCATCCGCAGGAATTTGCGCTTCCATATTGTGCGCTGCATATTCTCCGTAAGGCACACCATTTACTTCTTGGTATGCTTCATATCCTACAGATTCATACATGTTAGGAAAGTATTGATAGTTTGGTTGCGATTTATCAAAGCATGAAGACATCAGCAACGCTGCTCCAAAAACGACTCCTATTTTTATAAGGCTCTTCATAATTCTTATTAATGCTTTTCTGTAACTTTAATTTCTGTAGCACCTGTTTCTAACAACAATGCTTTTAATTCTTCTTCGTCTCCGTGAACTGACACTTCCATTAAAAAGTGATCATCTGTAGTTCTTGGGTCAGGATTTTCAGCTTCTTTGAATGGCCATAATTTACTACGTAAGTAAAATGTGATTACCATTAAGTGTGCCGCAAAAAATACCGTCATCTCAAACATAATCGGCACGAATGCTGGCATGTTTTCTAAGAAACTAAAACTTGGCTTTCCACCAATGTTTTGTGGCCAATCTACAATCATGATATAGTACATCATGGTTACGGCAACTGACAGTCCAACACAACCATACATAAATGCTGTAATGGCGAGTCGCGTAGGCGCTAATCCCATAGCTTTGTCTAGTCCGTGTACCGGAAATGGCGTGTACACTTCTTCGATATGATGATTTTCTTGACGCACTTTTTTCACTGCTGCCATTAGCACATCATCATCAATATACATTGCTTGTATTACTTTACTACTCATGGTTACCGTCTCTTAGTTTTTTATATTTTTCTCCTGATGATTTTAAGATTGATTTTACTTCCGCCTGTGCAATTACAGGGAATGTTCTAGAGTATAGTAAGAACAACACAAAGAAGAAACCAATTGTACCAATAAATATTCCTATGTCTACAAACGTTGGAGAGAACATCGTCCATGATGATGGAAGGTAATCTCTGTGTAATGAAGTTACGATAATTACGAAACGCTCAAACCACATTCCAATGTTTACAACAATAGAGATGATAAAAGAGAACATGATACTTGTTCTTAATTTTTTAGACCACATAAATTGTGGAGAGAACACATTACACGTCATCATTGCCCAATACGCCCACCAGTAAGGTCCTGTTGCTCTGTTTAAGAATGCATATTGTTCGTATTCAACTCCTGAATACCACGCGATGAATAACTCTGTAATATAGGCACACCCTACGATAGAACCTGTAATCATGATTACGATGTTCATCAATTCGATGTGTTGTAATGTGATATAGTCTTCCATATTACACACCTTTCTCATAATGATTAATAAGGTGTTTACCATGGCAAATCCTGAGAAAATCGCACCTGCCACAAAATATGGAGGGAAGATTGTCGTGTGCCATCCTGGAATTACTGACGTTGCGAAGTCAAACGATACAATGGTGTGTACCGACAATACCAATGGTGTTGCTAAACCTGCCAATACCAATGATACTTCTTCAAAACGTTGCCAGTCTTTTGCACGTCCACTCCATCCGAAACTTACTAGGCTGTATATTTTCTTTTGGAAAGGTTTTACCGCTCTGTCGCGAATCATTGCGAAATCTGGCAATAAACCTGTCCACCAGAATACTAACGATACCGAAAGATAGGTAGAGATGGCGAATACGTCCCAAAGTAATGGTGAGTTAAAGTTCACCCAAAGTGATCCAAATTGGTTTGGAATTGGCAATACCCAATATGCCAACCATGGACGCCCCATGTGAATGATTGGGAATAAACCTGCTTGTACTACTGAGAAAATGGTCATCGCTTCCGCAGAACGGTTAATTGCCATTCTCCATTTTTGACGGAACAGTAAAAGTACGGCAGAAATCAGCGTTCCTGCGTGACCAATACCAACCCACCAAACGAAGTTTGTAATATCCCAAGCCCAACCAACAGTTTTGTTAAGACCCCAAACTCCAATTCCAGTAGATATTGTATATATAATACATCCAATTCCCCAAAGGAATGCTACCAAAGCAATTGAGAATACTATCCACCATTGCTTGTTTGCTTTTCCTTCTACTGGAGCTACGATATCAAGAGTTACATCGTGATATGATTTGTCTCCAGTTACTAAGGGTTTTCTTATAGGTGCTTCGTAATGCGACGCCATAATCAGTTTATAATTGTTTCTTATTAATTATTTTTATGCTTCTTTCGTATTTCTCACTTTTACGTGATACTGTACATTTGGTTTTGTTCCTACATGCTCTAACAAGTGATACATACGCTCGTCTTCATGCAATTCAGCAACTTTACTTTCTTTATCATTTAAGTCACCAAATACCATGGCTCCTGAACTACAAGCAGCAGAACATGCTGTTTGGAATTCACCATCTTTGATTTGACGTCCTTCACGCTTCGCATCTAAGATTGTTTTTTGTGTTTTTTGAATACACATAGAACACTTTTCCATCACACCTCTTGAACGAACTACTACGTCTGGGTTTAACACCATACGTCCTAAATCGTCATTCATGTGATAATCGAATTCATCATTCTTATTGTATAAGAACCAGTTGAATCGACGTACTTTATATGGACAGTTGTTTGCACAGTAACGTGTTCCTACACAACGGTTGTACGCCATGTGGTTTTGACCTTGACGCCCGTGTGATGTTGCCGCTACTGGACATACTGTTTCACATGGTGCGTGGTTACAGTGCTGACACATTACTGGCTGGAATGCTACTTGTGGATTCGCTGCAGGATTTTCCATTTCTAGGAAACCTCCTAAAGAACCGTTTTCACCAAACAATCCGCTCATATTTTCTTTCTTCTCATTATCTCCTGAGAATGTATCTTCTGATGAGTAATATCTATCAATACGCAACCAGTGCATATCTCTACTACGTCTTACTTCGGTTTTACCAACAACTGGCACGTTGTTTTCTGCGTGACACGCAATGACACATGCACCACATCCTGTACAAGCATTTAAGTCAATTGCTAAGTTGAAGTGATGTCCGATTGAACGGTCAAACTTCGCCCACATGTCAGCTTTTGGACTCGTTGCATCAATCATTTCATGGTCACGAGATACGTGTGGCATTGGGTTCCACTCGCGGTAATGCTTTGTATTAAAAACTTCTAATGTAGTTTCTTTAACGATGTCACCTCTACCCATTAAAGTATTGTGCAACTGTACACATGCAAACTCATGCTCTCCACCAACTGCTTCTACAGAAACGTTTTGAACATTGTTGAAGTTTTGATACACTTTGTAAGCGTTCACTCCTGTTTGCATTTCTTTTTTGATTCCAGCAGTTTTACCGTACCCCAATGCTAGCCCAACAGTTCCTGGCGCTTGCCCTGGCTGAATGATTACAGGAACTTTAATTGGCTCTGAACCATTCACGGTAATGTTAGCATACGAACCGTTTAATCCGCCGTTTGCTACATTCCAGTTTTTCAAGCCTTTTGCTTCCGCGTCTACTTGAGAAACCGTTAAGTAGTTATCCCAAGAAGCTCTCGTAATTGGATCTGGGAATTCTTGCAACCAAGGGTTATTTGCTTGCTGTCCATCTCCCATTCCTGTCTTCGTGTATAACACTAATTCCATTCCAGAAGCTGCTGCTGTGTTTGCTAATTTTCTAGCTTGTGCAGCTACATTGTTAACTACTACAGTTTCTGTTTCGTCTGTTGCATCTGCTTCAGCATCTTCTATCGCTGCCGTAGCTTCGTCAGCTAAACTTACTGTAGCTGTTGTTTTGAATACACCGTCATGTACTGCCTGATTCCAAGAAGCGCCTCCTAAAATATCAGCGGTCCATGTTGCACGTAAGTATTCGTAATATGCTTTGTCATTTCCAGACCATTTTAATAATGCGTCTTGAAATTGTCTTGTATCAAATAATGGACGAATGGTAGGCTGCGTAATTGCGTAGTGCCCTTTTTTAATCTCTACATCTCCCCAAGATTCTAAATAATGTGGAGCCGCTGCTACATATTTCGTGTTTTGCGCAGTTTCATCTTCTTTTTGTGTGAAGGTTACTGCTAAGTCTAATTTCTTTAAGCCTTCTGCAAATTCGTTTCCGTTTGCTAAAGTATATACAGGATTTACACCTGCCATAATGATTCCACCAATAGCACCCGCTTTCATATCGCTGATTACTTTTGCTACTGCCTTATCACTTCCTTGTCTTAATTTTCGTGGCGCTGTTGTGTCAAATGCTTCACTCGCCAATGTTTGGTTAATTGCCAACACAAGACTTTGCGCATCTACATCATTGATTCCTGTGACAACAACTCCTTTTGACTTAGCTTGCTTTAATTGACCTGCCGCATTTTTAATAGCTTGCTCTACATTCGCAGATAATTTTCTACCAGAAACACTATTTCCAGTGATTTCTGCGTATAATTTAGCCAACGCTACTTTTTGGTCTGCTACGGTTAAAGGAACACGTTTGTCAGCATTTGCTCCAGACAATGTCATGTTTGATTCAAACTGCACGTGTCTTGACATTTTCTTGTCTCCTTTTTTTCCGTGTGGAATTCTTCCTTTGGCATATCCATCATCATATCCACCACCTTGCCAATCTCCTAAAAAGTCAGCACCAACAGATACAATTACTTCTGCTTTTGAGAAATCGTAATCAGCCAAGCCTCTTTCTCCGTATTTTGCTTCAAAAGCGTCTAAAGCTGCTGATTCAGATACTGCATCATATACTACGTGATTAACGTTGCTATATTTTGCTTTGAATTCACCCACCAATTTCGATGTAGAAGGACTTGCAAATGTTTGTGTTAATAATACGATTTGCTTTCCAGAAGCGCTGATTTGATTTAGTTTTTGACCAACTTCCGCATCAAACGTTTCCCAAGTAGTGTCTTTACCATCAATTTTTGGCTTCTTCACTCTCATGTTGTCATATAAAGATAGCACAGACGCATGAACTCTTGCATTAGCACTTCCTTTTACAACAGCCTCTTTGTTGTTTTCTACTTTGATTGGACGACCTTCTCTTGTTTTGATTAAGATACTTGCAAAATCGTATCCATCAGCAATTGTTGTTGCATAGAAATCCGCAACTCCAGGAATGATAGTTTCTGGCTGAATTACGTAAGGAATCGATTTAACTACTGGTCCTTCACAGGCTGCTAAGGTTGCAGCAGCTGTACTAAAACCAACGTATTTAAGAAAGTCTCTACGAGAAGTTGAAGAAGACTCAAGTGTTTCTTTGTCTCCCAAGAATTCATCTACAGGAACTTCTTCCACAAACTCATTCTGTCTAAGCGCCTCAACAATAGAACTATTTTCGTTTAGCTCCTCAACACTTTTCCAGTATTTCTTGTTTGATGCCATATTATATATATAAAATTAGCTTCTTAAATTAGTATTAATAGTGACATTTTCCACATTCAAGCGCACCCATTTCAGCTGCTTTGAATGATTCAACACCATATTTATCTTTTAACTGCTCGTGAATTTTTTCGTAGTATGCATTTCCTCTGAAATTTACATCAGTTTCTCTATGACAGTTAATACACCATCCCATTGTTAAGGAAGAATGCTGCTCTACGATTTCCATGTTTTCGATTTCACCATGACATGTTTGACAATCTACACCAGCCACAGAAACGTGCTGCGAGTGATTGAAATATACAAAGTCAGGTAAGTTGTGAATACGAATCCATTTTACTGGTTTTTGCTCATTCACGTAATCTTGCTGTGTTGGATCCCAACCGACAGCTTCGTATAATTTTCGAATTTCTTTGTTGTAGTCAACTCCGTATTTTGTGATTCCTTCTTGCTGCACTTCTTCCGCTACTTGCGCGATGTTTTTGTGACAGTTCATACATACATTTAAAGAAGGAATTCCCGAATGCTTACTTACTCTTGCAGATGAGTGACAATATTTACATTCTATTTTATTATCACCCGCGTGAATTCTGTGCGAGTAATGAATTGGCTGAATTGGCTGATATCCTTGATCAACTCCAATTTGCATTAAATATCCGTAAGCAAAATACGCAGCACCTAACATAAAGAAGATGGTTGCTACAATTACTAAGAATTGATTTTGAACAAATGCTTTCCAAATCGAAGTTTTCTTCGCCTCTTCTTCTAGATTTACAGTTCCGTTTGCAATGGCAAACTTACGTAATGTTTTGTTTACTAAGAACAATCCTAACGCTAATAATCCGAATAATACAATTAAAGCAGTTAAGACAATATCCGTTGAAAACCCAGATTCTGCAGGAGCAACTTCTCCGCCAGAATCAACAGTTGTAACCGATGGCGCTTTGTCTTGTGCCGTATACGCTAAAATATTATCAATATCTTCGTTAGATAGTGTTGGAAAAGCCGTCATTTGACGCTTGTTATACTTTTCATATACCTCTACAGCATAACGATCTCCCGATTTGATAAGCGCATTACTATTCTTAATCCATTTATACAACCACTCACGATCTAGTCCTTGTTCTTCATCCAAACGAGATTCAATTTTTCTCAACATTGGACCTGTTGACATTGCATCTAGTTTGTGACAAGCAGCACAGTTCGCTTTAAATAATGCTTCTCCAGCTTTGATTGCAGCTTCATCTTGCGCAAATGCAACAGTTGAAAATGCTAACATCAGCGCTAATGCGGTTCCTAAAATTCTTGAAATTGAATTGCGGCGATTCACCTTTTTCATATTTGTTATCTTCTTAATTTGGCATGATTTTTTCTAAGCTTGTTTACAACTTAGGTATTAGTGCTTATTCCAAATCTGCACAAAAATACAAATCATGGGCAATTTGCGAAATTATACTGAACTCTTAATTTGTAATTTATAGTAATTCTAAATAACATTTTTGCCAGTTTGTTCGTTAGGTTATTTTACATTTGTATTAAATTATATTCATTATGAGATTTTTAGCTAAAAAAAGATATTTTTATTTGTTGATTTTGACGTTTTTTCTTGCAAAAAGCACACATGCACAAGAAGGTCAGATTTCTATTTCAAAAGATCCTAAAATTGACAAATTACTTGAATTTCAAAAAGAAATCAATCGAGAAACCGATAATGACGATCGTTTGAAGATTCAAATTTTTAATGGAAATCTTCGCAATGCAGAAAAAGTAAAATCAAAGTTTGAATCAAAGTATATTGATATTCCAGTAACTATTAAGTTTGAAACTCCAAATTATAAAGTTTGGGTTGGAAATTTTAGAACAAGCTTGGAAGCAGAGCGCTATTTGATAGAAGTGAAAGAAACGTTTCCGAACGCATTTATTTTTACACCGAAAAAGAAGAAGAAATAACTAGTGTGTTTACACTTATTCCATAAAAAAAAGGATTGCGTTTGCAATCCTTTTTTTTGTTTGTATAAATAATTGTTATAGTGTTTTCTTTACTGCTACTTCTTGGAAAGCTTCAACAATGTCACCTTCTTTGATGTCGTTGTAGTTTTTGATTTGCAATCCACAGTCGTAACCTTTACTTACTTCTTTTACATCGTCTTTGAAACGTTTTAACGAAGCTAATTCTCCAGTAAAGATGACAACTCCGTCACGAATTAATCGGATATTAGAGTTTCTGTAAATTTTACCATCTGTCACCATACATCCAGCAATAGTACCAATTTTAGAGATTTTGAAGGTTTCTCTAATTTCAGCATTACCTGTGATTTCTTCTTTCATTTCAGGAGATAACAAGCCTTCCATCGCATCTTTCACATCATTGATAGCGTCGTAAATGATAGAGTATGTTCTGATATCGATTTCTTCTTTATCAGCTACTGCTCTCGCATTTCCTGCTGGTCGCACGTTAAATCCGATGATGATGGCGTCAGAAGCAGTTGCTAATAACACATCACTTTCTGTAATAGCACCCACACCTTTGTGAATGATTTTCACTTCGATTTCTTCGGTAGATAGTTTTTGGAATGAATCTGTCAATGCTTCAACCGAACCATCCACGTCACCTTTTAAGATGATATTCAATTCTTGGAAGTCTCCAATTTTGATTCTTCGTCCAATATCAGATAAAGTAGTTCTACGTTGTGTACGTACTGATTGCTCACGTAATAATTGCGTACGTTTTGCGGCAATTTGCTTCGCGTCTTTTTCATCTTCAAAGACGTTGAATTTATCACCTGCTTGCGGCGCACCATCTAAACCAAGTACAGATACTGGTGTTGACGGATTGGCTCTTTTGACTTTTTTACCACGCTCATCAAACATTGCTTTTACTTTTCCGCTATGTTTTCCTGCTAGTAAATAGTCTCCGATTTTTAGCGTTCCGCTTTGTACCAAGATGGTTGACACATATCCACGACCTTTGTCAAGGAATGCTTCTACTACAGTACCTACTGCGTTTTTATCAGGATTTGCTTTGAGCTCTAATAATTCAGCTTCTAGCAATACTTTTTCTAATAGTTCATCAACTCCAGCTCCTGTTTTAGCAGAGATGTCGTGCGATTGGATTTTTCCTCCCCAATCTTCTACCAATAAGTTCATCGCTGCAAGTTTCTCCTTTATTTTATCAGGATTTGCCGTTGGCCTATCAATTTTGTTAATCGCAAATACGATAGGAACTCCAGCCGCTTGTGCGTGACTGATTGCTTCTTTTGTTTGTGGCATTACATCATCATCCGCTGCAATTACAATAATAGCAATATCAGTTACTTTAGCACCACGTGCACGCATAGCCGTAAAAGCTTCGTGACCAGGCGTATCTAAGAATGTGATTCGTTGCCCGCTGTCTAAACTAACACCGTACGCACCAATGTGCTGTGTGATTCCTCCAGATTCGCCCGCAATTACGTTTTCACTACGGATATAATCTAGCAACGATGTTTTACCGTGGTCAACGTGTCCCATCACCGTTACAATTGGAGCTCTTGCCACTAAATCTTCTGGTGCATCTTCTTCTTCTTGAATTGCTTCTTCAATTTCCGCAGAAACGAAATCAACCGTAAATCCAAATTCTTCTGCTACAATTGTTAAGGTATCTGCATCCAAACGTTGGTTTTGCGTCACCATGATTCCAAGCATCATACATTTAGAGATGATATCGTTTACACTAACATCCATCATCGTTGCAAGTTCACCTACAGTTACAAATTCTGTAGCTTTTAACACCTTGCTTTCTGCTGCTTGTTGTTCTAAATCTTCCTCCGCTTTTTGACGGTGAATATCACGCTTCCCTCTACGGTATTTAGCACCTTTTGATTTGCTGCTTTTCCCTTGTAGTTTTTCAAGCGTTTCACGCACTTGTTTTTGTACTTCTTCTTCTGTAGGCTCAACTTTTACCACAGGTTGCTTACGATTGCCACCTCTGCGGTTTCCGCCACGATTTCCTCCAGATTTATTTCCATACTTTCCTCCTTGACGATTACCACCAGCGCCAGATTTTGAAATACGCTTACGTTTTTTACGCTTGTCTGCGTCAGCATCTTTTTTGGAATCGTCTTTTTTCTTTTTGGACTTATTGAATTGCGTCAAATCAATTTTTTGACCTGTCATTTTAGGTCCTGAAAGTTTTTGATATTTTGTTTCAATCACTTTCTTTTCAGGTTCTTGCG
The DNA here is from genome assembly GCA_006383075.2 of Kordia sp. TARA_039_SRF. Taxonomy (GTDB): domain Bacteria; phylum Bacteroidota; class Bacteroidia; order Flavobacteriales; family Flavobacteriaceae; genus Kordia. Next base: position 94,465 of record SMNH02000010.1, on the reverse strand, counting down.
AAGCATCGTCATTATCCTTAGCTACTGGCTTTTCAGCAGCTTTTGGCTTTTGTACTTCTTTTTTAACCTGTTTTGGTTTTGAGAATTTCGGTCTATTAGAAATGGTTTCAGACTTTTGCGGCTTGCTTTCTTTTTTAGGTTCAGCAGCCTTCTCAGTGGTTTTTTCAGCTTCTTTTTGTGGAGCTTCTTGCGCTTTTTGCTCGGTAGCTTTTGGAGCTTGCTCAGCTTCTTTCTTTTCCGTTGACGACGTATCTTTTTGAGGGTTTAGATCTATTTTTCCTATCGTTTTCGGTCCAGATAAGTTTGCTTTGGCACGCACTACTTTTTCGCGCTCTTCACGTAAGCGTTGTGCTTCTTCTTGTTCTTTTACAAGTTGTTCACGCAATGCTTCTTTCTCCTTCCTTTTTTCTTCTCCAATTTCTTTGGAAGCTCTTTTTTTGCTTTTGTCGGTTTGAAAGCCATCCAATAGCACATTGTATATTTCTTGCGATATTTTAGTCGTCGGTCGTTTGTCCACAGAGAAACCTTTCTGGTCCAAATAATCGACAGCTCTATCGATAGAAATATTTAATTCGCGTAGTACTTTACTAAGCCTTATTTGTTTTTGTTCAGCCATAAGCTATTTTAAATTTTACCCTCTTTTTTAAATAAAAAACTGCTTTTTATTAATCTTCAAATTCTTCTTTTAGAATTCGAATGACCTCACCCACAGTTTCTTCCTCCAAATCTGTTTGTTTTACGAGGAAGTCCATTTCTTGATCTAAGACACTTTTGGCGGTATCTAAACCAATTTTCTTAAATTCTTCTATTACCCAAGCTTCAATTTCATCAGAGAATTCGGTTAATTCTACATCTTCTTCAACACCTTCACGATATACGTCAATTTCGTATCCTGTAAGTTGTCCTGCTAATCGGATGTTGAAACCACCTTTTCCAATGGCTTTTGAAACTTCTTCTGGTTTTAAGAACACTTCTACACGCTTGGTTTCTTCGTTAATTTTTAACGAGCTCACTCTTGCTGGACTCAGCGCACGTGTAATATATAGTTGTAAATTAGTTGTATAATTGATTACATCTATATTTTCGTTCCCTAATTCTCTTACGATTCCGTGAATACGAGAACCTTTCATTCCCACACATGCACCCACAGGATCTATTCTATCATCGTAAGAATCCACCGCTACTTTTGCTTTTTCGCCTGGAATTCTTACTACTTTTTTCACTGTAATTAAACCGTCAAAAACTTCTGGAATTTCTTGTTCAAATAGTTTTTCCAAGAATTCTGGCGCCGTTCTCGACATGATAATCATAGGCTTGTTTCCTTTTAAGTCTACTCTATCAATAATTCCACGCACATTTTCTCCTTTACGGAAAAAGTCAGACGGAATTTGGTTTTCTTTCGGCAACACAATTTCATTTCCTTCATCATCTAACAATATGACTGCTCTGTGTCTGATATGATGTACTTCCGCAGTATATATTTCGCCCACTAAATCTTTAAATTGCTTATAGATTGTCGTGTTATCGTGTTCGTGTATTTTCGAAATTAAGTTTTGACGTAGTGCCAAAATAGCTCTTCTTCCTAAATCTACCAATTTTACTTCTTCTGATACATCTTCTCCTACCTCAAAGTCTGGTTCAATTTTTCGTGCTTCTGAAAGTGCAATTTCTTGATTTGGCTCTTCTACTTCACCATCGGCTACTACAACTCTGTTTCTCCAAATTTCCAAATCACCTTTATCTGGGTTGATAATGATATCAAAATTATCATCCGATCCAAATTTCTTTTTCAATGCATTTCTAAAAACATCTTCTAATATCGCCATTAGCGTTACACGATCTATTAGCTTGTCGTCCTTAAATTCTGAAAACGACTCAATCAATGCTAGATTCTCCATGACATGTCTTTAATTAAAATGTTACCATAACTTTAGCTTTTACAATAGTTTCATAAGGTATTTCTTGTTCTTTTTGAACTGTGACTTTACCTTTTCCAATAGGTTTTGGCTCGCGCGCTTTCCATTGGAGTTTTATTTTTTCATCATCTGCCGACACTAAAGTACCTGTGACTTTATTGTTGTCGTCTACAATGACTTCTAATTTTCTACCCACATTTTTCTTGTATTGACGAATGTGCGTAATTCCTTCTGATATTCCTGCGGAATATACTTCCAAAGAGAAATCTTCCTCCTCTCTGTCAAGGTTGTGTTCTATGTGTCGACTCACTTTCATACAGTCGTTTAGCGTTACACCATTATCGCCGTCAATCACAATGACAATCTTGTTTCCTGGCTTTATTTCCTTAGAAATGAGGAACAACGAAGATTCTTCTTCGAGTACTTCCTGTAATAAATTTGTAACCTTTTGCTTCAACATTTTTAGTATGAAAAGAGGGGACTTCTGTCCCCTCATTTTGTGCCTTTACTTCGAATAACGGTGCAAATATACACATTTTTTCCAATCTTTAAAACTATTCAACCAAAGGTTTTTATTTGTAACTTTCGACCCATATATTAAAAATGCAATCTTCATGAAAAAAATTCTCCTTCCCACCGATTTTTCCGAACAAGCCGAATATGCGTTAAAAGTTGCTGCTTCGCTGGCGCGACAAAACGATGCTACTATTTATTTGATGCACATGCTCGAAATGCCATCACATTTATTGTCGGGCGACACCAATTTGGATGTTCCTGAGCAATTATTGTTTATGAAGATAGCACATGAGCGCTTTGAAAAAACCATGGCGCAAGATTTTTTGAAGGGAATTAATATGGAAATCACGGTAGAAACACACAAAGCTTTTGACGGAATTACGCAAGCTATTCACCGACACGAAATTGATTTGGTTGTGATGGGCTCTAGTGGCGCTTCTGGATTGAAAGAAATGTTTATTGGCTCTAATACCGAAAAAGTTGTACGAACTGCCGATGCACCTGTGCTTGTAATTAAAAACGCTATTGAAGACTTTACCGTGTCTAATTTTGTGTTTGCTTCCGATTTTTCCGAAGACCAAAAGTTGGTGTTTGAGCAAGCGATTGATTTTGCCAATAGTTTTAATGCCAAACTGCATTTGTTGTTTGTCAATACACCGAATCGATTTGTGACGACTGCCGTTGCCGAACAAAAGATGAATTTGTTTATTGAAAATTTTAAAGATTTGGGCGACCACGAATTACATATTTATAATGACAACAAGATTGAAACTGGAATTTTGAATTTTTCACGTGCTATTAATGCTGATTTGATTGGAATGAGCACGCATGGACGACAAGGATTGGCACATTTCTTTAACGGAAGTATTAGCGAGGATTTGGTAAATCATTCGTTGCGACCTGTGATTACGTTTAAGATTTGATGACTTTTTTATTGATATTGAACGATTAAAAAATTGAATGATTTAATAATTATTCTTTAAGCATATAAAAGTCCCGATGCAATTGCATCGGGACTTTTTTAGCTTTTAGAATTACTATAACATATTCGCCATAATGTTGAATAAGTTAGCTTTTGTGGTGAAGTATTTGTTTTCTAAATCAATTGCTTTGATAAGATTTTCAATCAGTTTTGCTTCGCGCGAATTGACCAAGAATAAGGAACTTTCTCCCAAAAAGAATTTCCGCTCTTCCGCTCTTAACATGACTTGATAATCATTCACCAATTGCTCCGTAAGCTGATTTTGCAATTGATAGGATTCAATTTCTTGCGTAACGGCGTTTATTTTGTTCTTGAGATTTACGCGCGTTGCCGTGCGCTCAAAGTCAATGTCTTGCAGTTTTAGTTTTGCCAAATGCAAATCTCCACGCTCTTTTCGTAAGAATAATGGAAAACTAATGTTGAGTCCTGCCTTGTAATTTTGTGTATTAAAAGTGCCTGTTTCGTCTGGCGTTTGGGTTAAAAAGTTGTATTGCAAATCAATTTGTGGCAATAGATTGTTGAGTTTTAATCGCCGATTGAGCAACAGACTTTCGTATTTTAGATTGAGCGACTGAATTTTTGGATGCGCTTCTACATCAAAATCAGCACTATCAAATCCTGTGACATTTAATACTTCATCAATGCGATTGGCAGTGTCAACATCTGGTCGAATGTACGGTTGCAATTCTACAGGCGTATCATTATTCAACCATAAAAAATTAGATAATTCTAAAGAGCTTTTGATAAACTTGATACGCGCTTTTTCCAAATCGAGTTTTCGCGTGTTGAGCGTTAAGCTTGCTTCTAGTGTATCAATCGCCGCTTTGTCACCTGCTCTGTAACTTTTTTTGATTCCGTCAAAACGCAATTGCGCATTGGACAAAAACGATTGGTATACTTCTCTGTTTCTGTACGATTTTAACCATGTAAAGTACGTGATGGAAGCTTCGTATAATATTTCGTTCACTAACAATTGCTGATCGGCTTGTGCTTGTTGCGTAAATAGTTTTGCTTGTTTGAGCATTGCCATACGTTCGTTCATCAAAAAGCCTCTTGCTAGCGACACCGAAACGCCCGCGCTGTACAATCCGTCCGTTGGTACACTGAATTCTGGATTTAAGAATTCGCCTGTGTTTTCTTCAAAATTCGCTTTGAACTCCACACCATACCATGTTGGAATTTTGAATGTTGCATTGAGTTTATCGTAATATTCTGTTTTTTTGAATTTTTTCCGATTGTAATCTACTTCCAATTTCGGATCAAAAGCACCACGCGCTTTGAGCAATTTTGCTTCGCTTTCATTGATGATTAAGTTTGCCTGCTTTACAATGGGATGATACGTTTTTACATACCCAAGGTATTCATCCAACGACATGACAGAGTCGAGCGGATTTTCAAGTTGAGCAGTTACATTTCCACTGAAAAGAAGTACAAGGAAAAGAAAAATATATTTCATAGTTATTTCTTCTTATCTTTTGAAGCTTTGCTGTCCATTTTATCATCAGGCTGATAGAAATCTGGCGGAAAACTGTTGAGTTGTCGCCACAGTTCAAACCAAATTGGCACATCGTTTAAGAGCGCAATGGTTCTTGCTCCAGAACCTACACGAATTGCAGATGGCCACTCATGGTCGGTTTCGTCTGGCGCTAGTAAAATTCGATACTTTCCGTTATTACTGATAAAGTTTTCAATAGCTACTACTTTAGCTCCATAAGTTCCGTAAGAAACATTAGGCCAACCGCTGAATACAATTGCTGGCCAACCGTCAAATTGTACACGTACTTTTTCACCTTTGTGAATCAGCGGCAAATCAATAGGACGCACAAAAGTTTCTACTGCCAACTCGTAATTAGATGGCATGATACTGACCAACTCTTGACCTTCTTTAAAGGTTTCTCCTATTCCACCGATAATTGCTTTGTTGATAAAACCGTCTTGCGGCGCTAAAACATATCGTAAGTTATTTCTAACCTTATAGTTTGTATACTGATTTTCCAATTTGGTGACTTGCGCTTCCGTATCATACTGACTCGATTGCGCAGTATACAAATCGCTTTGTGCTTTTGAGATTTTATCCGCGTAACTAGCTTGTGTGCTCGATAGTTCTATTCTGGCGTTGATGATGTCGTTTTTATTCGCCAAGTATTTATTTTCAAGCGAAATTAGTTTTGCTTCCGTTTCTTGTAGTTTTAAGCGTTTTGCTTCCACATCTTTGGTTGCTGCTAATCCTTCATTTGCTAAAGTTACTGCACGATCATATTGTGTTTGCGCGATGCCTCTGTTGATACGAGCAGCTTCTACGTCAATACTATCACCTTTTATTTTTAGTTTTGCTTGTAAGAGTTTGTTTTCTACTTGTTCTAATTTTAAATCGCGTTCTCTTAATAATGCATTTATTTGTCGCTGCAATGCTTCCGTTTTTCCTTTGTACGCTGTTACAGAGGAGGATTTTGCTTTGATTTGATCGTTGGTTCTTTCTACCAATCTATCATCAAAATATTCACTCTTTACTTCTGATATTTTTAAAATTGTATCTCCTTTTTGAACCGAATCACCTTCGCGCACGTACCATTGCTCAATTCGCCCAGGAATTTGAGATTGAATGGTTTGCGGACGTTGATCTGGTCGCAATGTCGTTACTTGTCCTTGTCCAGTAATATTTTGTGTCCAAGGTAAAAACAGAATGATGATTCCGACTACCGCAAATACAAATAAAAATCTGTTGAGCTGCTTATAATATTGTTTGTTAAAGACAAGCTTACCAGATGCATACTGCGAGAGTTTCACCTTTTTATTTAACTTATTGTTTGTGATGTTTAGCATGTCTCTTAATTTTTAATTTCTCCTTTATCCAATGTAATTCGATTACCGCAGTGTGTTTTCCAACGTTCATTGCTGCTCACTACAATTAATGCCCACGGATTGGATGAATCCGTTAAAAAGTCTATAATTTCATTACTTTCATCTACATTAAATTGATCTAATGGATCTTCCAAAATGAGTATTTTCGGATTTTTGATAATGGCTCTTGCCAAGACTATTTTTTTGGAAATGTTGTATGAAATTTGTTTCCCTTCTGGATGTAGCACTGTATTTAATCCTTTGGATTGTTCTTTGATAAATTGCATCAATCCTACTTTTTCCAATGCCCAAAATATACGTTCGTCAGATATGTTTTCATTTCCAAAGGCTAGGTTTTCTCGCACAGTACCTTCAAATGGCGTTTCTTCTGAGAGTGACAATCCTAAATGGCTTCGGTAATGATTTAAAAATAAACTCGACATGGAGAATGAATTTATGTAGAGACTTCCTGAAGTTGGTGCAATGACACCCGCAATCATTCGTAATAAACTCGATTTTCCAGAACCACTTTCGCCTTGAATTAAGATTCTGCTTTTAGGTTTAATTTTGAATGATATTTTGTTAAGAATTGGTTTTTCTCTACCAAAGACCGAATAGGAAACATTGTCGAGCTCGATATTCATTTCTTTACTAAAATCAGGCTGTTCTCCTTCTTGCGCTTCCAATCCTTTGTCTACAACTTGTCCCAATTTTTCAATAGAAGTTAAAACATCGTAAAATGATTCCAATCCAACAATGAGTTTTTCTACAGAGCCAATGACTAATAAAATGATGATTTCTGCAGCAACAAACTGCCCGATGTTCATTTCCTGACTCAACACTAACGCTCCACCAATCAATAATAAGGATGCCGTAACTAGTACTTTAAACGATATCATTTGGATGAATTGCAATACCAACACACGGAAATGACTTTCACGCGCTTTTAGGTATTTTTCTACCAAAGCATCGTTTTTTTTGAGTGCCAAGCTGGTATTTCCAGAAAGTTTAAAACTCACCATTGTTCGCGCTACTTCTTGTATCCAGTGTGCGACTTTATATTTGTTTTTAGATTCTTCCAAACTTGTTTGCAATCCTCTTTTCGCCGTGTATTTAAAAACTACATAAATTAAAGCCACCAACAATACACCAAATATGATAAAGAAAGGATGGTAGAATGATAGTAAAATCAACGCGAATAAAATTTGCAGTAATGCAGACGGCACATCGATTAGTATTTTGGACAATCCTTTTTGAATGGTTAAGGTATCAAAAAAGCGGTTTGCGAGTTCTGGTGGATAATAATTGCGCAATTCATCCATGCGAATTTTCGGAAAGCGATAACTCAATTCGAATGAAGCACGCATAAAAATACGCTGTTGAATGGTTTCAATGATTCGCAACTGCATTAATTGTAACGCTCCTGTAAAAACAACTCCAAGCGTCACCAATATCACCAACACTACCCAGGAAGTAGACACTTGAGCTCCTTGAATAAGGTTGATAATTGATTGAATTCCCAATGGCAAAGATAGCGCAACAATTCCGGCAAAAACGGCATAATACAATACTTGTAGAATGTCTTTTTTTTCTAATTGTAGCAAGCCAATAAATCGCTGCCAAGGTGTTAATTGTTTATTCGCCATATTTTATACATTAAAAGCGTTCAAGAAATATATATTTTGGATGAAAATTATAGTTTACTTTGTTTTCGTTTCGATATTTACGAACGCAAAGATAATAGTAATACTATTATCTTTACATAAAATGATATTAACATTAACATTAATTAAATTTATGATTCTGAAAATCAGTTGATTACAAATTAAACGTTTTGTTAAATTTTAACATACAACAGTGCTAATAAGTTGACACTCATCTGCTTCAGAACTGCATCTTCAAAGATAACTAAAATAAACAGGTGAAGTAGGAAAGTTTTTTTGAATAAGATTTAATTCTAAAAATTAAACAAATAACAATTAAAAAAGTGAACTTTTTAACAATACAACATTCGAAAAAAACACTGAGAAGAAAGCAGTTTCCTGTAAATGGTGTAGAAATGAAAAGCTTTTTTTGTTGAACTGCTATAGTTTATCTCGTCAAGCTCGACATCAAATTCTCGCCTAAAGTATCAAAACTTAAAAAACTCTAAAAATAAAAAAAGTCCTTCTCGAATTGAAAAGGACTTTTGTTGGCCCACTAGGGCTTATCTCGTCAAGCTCGATATAAACTTCTCGCCTAAAACTTATGTTTCAATAGCTACTTTAAATAAAAAAGTTCCAATCATTTCTGAAAGGAACTTTTGTTGGCCCACTAGGGCTCGAACCTAGACTCTTCTGGACCAAAACCAGACGTGTTGCCAGTTACACCATGGGCCATTGCTGTAATGCGGTTGCAAATTTAAAACAAACTTTTTAAAGTGCAAACATTTTCCTCAAAAAAGGTCATATTTTTTAATTTAACCTTTTTTGAGGAAAATCTACAACTCTGAATTAGTCACAAGTAGGAGTATTAATCGTTTTGAGAACTGGAGGCTTAGGACATCCAGCAAATTCTGTTTTTACCTTACAATAAAGTGGTATTGTATTACAATCAGAGTTTGGATCTGTCCGCCCGTCACCACCTAACTTACTTTTCAAAGTATTCAAATCGCTAATAGTTTTTTTACTTAAAGAAAGATTTTTTAACTGCTTTTTCATAATTTATATTTTAAAATTAAATATTATACAATTGTAACATAATTACAGTAAACTTATTGCATCATAATTTGTAAGCGTTGATTTTTTTTCACGAGCGTATCCTTTTTGTTAATATTTTAGTTTTCTTAACGTTTTCCAAAAAAACACTCTTGATAAGGTAGAAATTCTTAAATTCGCCGTTAGTCTTACTAAAAGAAATTACATGACTTCTCTGAACTTTAATAAATGGAACATCATTTTAGGATGGTTAGTGTTTTTAATCGCATTAATCACTTTCAGTTTAACTGTTGAACCTACGGCAAGTTATTGGGATTGTACAGAATACATTGCCACCTCTGCAAAATTACAAATAGGACATCCACCAGGAGCTCCATTTTACCAAATGATGGGTGCCATTTTTGGAACTTTTGCTTCTGAACCCGAGCAAGTTGCACTGATGGTAAATTATTTATCTGTTTTTTCTAGTTCCTTTACCATATTGTTCATGTTTTGGTCCATCACGAATTTGGTTCGTAAAATGGCCTTATTAAAGAAAGAAGAAGACGGAACATCCCCAAAATTTACAATAGGAAAGAAAATAGCAGTCTTAGGAAGTGGCATTGTAGGTTCATTGTCCTTTACCTTTTCTGATAGTTTTTGGTTCAACGCTGTAGAAGCAGAGGTATATGCTATGGCTGTCTGTATTATGTCAATTATGTTTTGGATGGCGTTACGTTGGGCTGACGATATGCATAAGCCTAATGGAAACAAATGGCTGGTTTTAATTTCATTAATGGTTGGGCTTACGTTTGGTGTACACTTTATGGGATTACTTACTATTCCTGCTATTGGAATGATTTATTACTTTAAGAATTACGATAAAATTACAATCAAGGGTTTTATTTTAGCAAATATAATCTCTGTTGCAGTACTCCTTTTTATTTTTAAATTTATTCCACCAACTACATTAAGAGTTTTTTGGAATATAGAATGGTTTTTTGTGAACACGTTTGGAATGCCTTTTAATTCTGGATACATTATTGCTGGAATGCTTTTTATCGGTGTATTTATTTATGTTATCAATTACACCCACAAAAAAAATTATCGCCTTATAAATACAATCATGCTTTGCTTGGGTTTTATTATATTAGGTTTTTCTACATGGCTCATGATTCCAATACGCGCAAATGCGAATACCGTTATTAATGAAAACAATCCTTCGGATGCGCGTTCATTATTAGCATACTATAATTTGGAACAATATCCTGAAACATATTTGTTATACGGACCCATGTATACAGATGTTTATGGCGGGTTGGATGCAGAAGAACCGTATGTAGACGACAAACCGAAATACGAACGCGATTATACGCTTGGAAAATATATAATTGTCAACCAGTGGAAAGGCGCCAAACAAAATTCTGACAGCAAACATAGAGGCTTTTTACCACGTATGTGGAGCTCTGAACATGCAGAGAATTACATGGACTTTAGTGGTATTCTCGATTTTGAATTAAAACCACAATATAGAAGTGAAATAGAAGCCGTCAAATTTGTTGACTCTATTAAAAGAGATGTCAAAGAAGGGTACATTTCTCCTGAAAAATTCATCAAAATCATTAAAAACTATCGTGATTTTATAGATGTAAAACCACCTACTTTTTGGGATAATTTCCACTATATGATTACCTATCAAATGGGCTATATGTATTGGCGTTATTTTATGTGGAATTTTGTGGGAAGACAAGACGATGTCCAAGGAAAAATGGATAATCACGGAAATTGGATTAGCGGTATCAAATTTATTGATGAAATTCACTTAGGAAGATCACAAGACAATTTACCGTCAGATGTATTGGATAATAAAGCAAGAAATACGTATTATTTTTTACCATTGATTTTCGGAATCTTCGGATTTGTATTTTTACTCATGCGCGGTCAAAAACAGTTTTGGGTACTATTTGTATTCTTTATGTTTACGGGATTAGCACTAAAAATATACCTCAATGAACGGCCTTTTGAACCAAGAGAGCGTGATTATGCTCTAGTAGGCTCATTCTATGTATTTGCTATTTGGATAGGTTTTGGAGTATATGCAATTTTTGATTCTATTCGAGAATATGTTGCTAACAGAACTGCCGTCGCAGGTTTCATTACCGTAGTTGCTTTGTTGGCTGTTCCTGTATTAATGGCAAGTCAAAACTGGGACGATCATGATCGTTCTAACCGTTACACAGCACAATCTACTGCAAAAGCGTATCTAAGCTCTATTCAAGAAGATGTAGGCGCTATGGTATTTACGATTGGTGACAATGATTCTTTTCCGCTTTGGTATGCACAAGATATTGAAGGTTTTAGAACAGATGTAAGAACCATCAATACAAGTCTGTTAGGAACGGATTGGTATATTGATCAAATGAAACGCAAAGTGTACACAAGCGAAGCTGTTCCGTCTGAAATGACGCATGACAAATACAAACACGGAACAAGAAACTATATTCGTTATGAGCCAAATCCTAGATTTGCAGAAGATACTGTTTGGGATTTAGATCAATTTATGAATTGGGTTCTGAGCGACAAAAAAGAAACGAAATACGGATACTTGATTGATAATATTTATCAACGACCAGACTATAATATTCCAGAAAGTCAACGTAATACCATTTATTATCCTGTGTATAAAATTCGCGTTCCTGTGAATAAGGAAAATGCTAAAAAATATGTTGACCCGAAAGATCACGACAAAATTGTTGATGAGATTATTATTGAATTACCACGTTCTGCCATCTACAAGAATAATTTAATGATGTTAGATATCTTGAATCAAAACGATTGGGAACGTCCAATTTACTTTACAGGTGGAAGCTTTGACAAAGCAGAATACATTTGGATGAAAGATTATTTACAGTTAGACGGTTTGGTGTACAAATTGATTCCAATCAAAACGGAATTCCCGAACGAACTCGATATGGGACAAGTGAATTCGGAGTTGATGTATAAAAACGTCATGACTTGGGATTGGGGTAATTCTGGAAGTGACGACATTTACCACGATCCGCAAACGCGCCGACAAAGTATTTCGTACCGATTGAATTTGGCAAGACTCGTAGAACAATTAATCAGAGAAGAAAAATTTGATAAAGCCGAAAACGTGATGGACTTGGTATTTGAAAAAATGCCAGTAAAACATTTTGATTTCTATGGTTTAAATGAACCATTTATTGATGGCTATTTTAAAATTGGGAAAGATGAAAAAGCAACCAAACACTATTACGAAGTTCGCGCTAAATATTTAGACTATTTAGACTATTACAAACAAGTTCCTGTAAGTCAACAATACAGAGATGTTGAAGATATTTTCATGAATATTGAAAAATACAGAAGTCTCTTAGAATTGCTGGATGCAAACAAACAACAAGAACTTCTAGAAAGTGAAATGGACGTCTTTAACGGATATATTGAAATATTTGGTCCTGTTTTAAAAAGATTTGAGTAGTTTTTAAATTCTACTTCAATGAAATTATATACCGCAAAAACTCCCAAACTTGCAAAATGGTTATTTCCATCGCTAGTTTGGGAGTTTTCTGTTACGGAAAAAAAACTCTTTCTAACTTTTGACGATGGTCCTATTCCGGAAGTGACACCTTGGGTTTTGGAACAACTTGCCAAATACAATGCCAAAGCTACCTTTTTTTGTATTGGTGATAATATTGAGAAGCATTCTGAAATTTTTCAGCAATTATTAAAAGAAGGACATGCCATCGGCAATCATACACAACAGCATGTTAACGGCTGGAAAGTTTCCAAAAAAGCATACATCACAAACATTCAAGAAGCACAAAAAAGTATTGAAAACCACTTAGAAAATTCTGCGGAAGCGTCTAAATTATTTCGTCCACCATATGGAAAATTGACGCCACAACTCTGCAAAAGAGTTCAAAAATTAGGCTATAAAATTATCATGTGGGATGTGTTAAGTGGCGATTTTGACAAGAATTTATCGCCAGAAAAGAGTCTTTCAAATGTCGTTAACAACGCAGAAACAGGAAGCATCATAGTATTTCACGATAGCCTTAAAGCATTTGAAAAATTGAAATACGCGCTTCCGAAAGTATTGCAACACTTTCATGAATTAGGATACACTTTTGAACGAATTCCGCTTTAAACGTGCTCGGAAATCAATCCGATTAAGGTATTAGCATCTTGCTCGCCGCTTTGTCTCCACACCATTTCTCCCTGTTTGTAAATCATCAATGTAGGAAGACCTTTAACGCGAAGCGCTTCTGCCAATTCTTTATTTTTATCCACGTCTATTTTAATTACTTTGGCTTTATCGCCAAGAGCTGCCGCAACATCGCGCAATACCGCATGCATTGCTTTCGATTGCTCATTCCATTCTGTATAAAAGTCTAACAAAATTGGAATATTTGCACTAATTAAGTCACCAAACTTAGACATAAGCAAATGTTTTTATTTTATAGAATTATCACATTTTTAACTGAAAATGTACTAATCCGCTATTACAAATGTACTATTTTCTTGCGATTATGCCACTTTCTCGCGCTTTTTCAGTTCTATCACGGTAATTTCTGGCCAAATTCCAACGCGTCCAGGAAACGCCAACACGCCAAATCCGCGGTTTACATGCAAGTATTTTCCAGCTTCTTCATACAACCCTGCCCAACGTGGATATCGGTATTTTACAGGACTCCACTTGAAATTTAAAAACGGAATTTCTATACCAAACTGCATTCCGTGCGTATGTCCCGAAAGTGTCAATTGTATCTTTTTCTCAAAATTGATGATATTACTTTCGTCGACAACATCCGTTGGACGAATGACTGCTTTTCCTTCGCTGTTTTTAGGGAATTGCATTTCTTTATAATCAAAGTGAGAAGGATCGTGCGAAAGCAACACATTAAATTCTCCATCAACAACATCATGTGCGGCTTTTTTTAGACTTCCCTTTTTGGGAAAATGTCCAGAAGCGCCCCAATTTTCAACACCTAAAATATGTAATTTTTCGCCGTTGCGTTCAATCGTTTTTTTATCGTTTAGTAATAGATTGAACCCAATATCTTTGTGGACTTGTTCTATTTTTTTGTGATTTTCTAAAATTTCCGTTTTGGTTTCGTAGGCATAAAAGCCATAATCGTGATTTCCCAACACGGAATATTTCCCGTCTTTGGCTTCTAGTTTTTTAAATGTGTCAATCCATGGATGCATTTCTTCCGCCACAGCGTTGACAATATCGCCCGTAAACAAAATCACATCGCTTTGTTGTTGATTGATTAAATCGACTGCATATTCCACTTTTTCTTTATTGTCAAAACTTCCTGCGTGAATGTCTGAAATTTGTGTAAGCGTATAACCATCAAACGCATCAGGTAAATCGTCAAAAAACATCGTATGCTTGATGACTCTAAAGTCGTATCGTCCTTTAAAAACACCGTATAAAAATCCCGCAAACGGAATAGCGGCAATTCCCAATGCTAATTGACTTATAAATTTCCTTCTGCCTGGCAAAGCTTCTGTGGCAGACATTCCACTGTGTTGAAAATAGTTGAACAATCCTGTAAAAAAGCGGAAAATATCTTCTATAAATAAAATAGCCAGAATGAACAATTTCGGCACCGTCAACGTCAGCAACATGGCAATGGCATAACCCACAGAAAGACTAAAACGACCTTCGCGTTGCGTGATGCTCATTTGATAGAAAAAAATACCATAAACAACTACGGTAAATACCCAAAATCCGATGAGTATAAACTTATTACTAGTTAATGTACGAATGGAAAAAAAAGTGTATAGTTCTAGAATAAAAACCAGTACTATGGGAATGATGAATCGTAGCATTTTGTAAATTTTAACAAATGTAATTTTTCTTCAATGAACGCTTTTCGTTTTTAGAGGAACTTTAACATTCGCTTCACTTAATTCAAAGATTTAAAATTCAACAATTTAAGACTTTTTACACGTTGCTTATAAATTGTGATAACTTTTTATTCAACCTGAATTAAACTTAAAAATCACTGAAATAGTATCATTTATTTAAATCAGGAGTGCAGTTGAACACAACTTAGAAACCTTGGTTTCAGCTGTATCTCAACTGCATTAAATTTGATATATGAATATCATAACTTTCGCTACTTATTCGGAATATCGTCTGGTGTAAAATCGTATAGTTTATTTGATTCTTCTTCTTTGAGTTTTTTGACTAAATCCAACGCATCTGGAACCACATCGCTACACAACACAATGAGCGAACCTTCTTTAGCATTTTCTACCGCGTGTAAAATGGCTTCTCTTTCGGATGGAATGACCGTCGTTTTCTTGTTAGGATCGTGCATTTTTATACCATCTTCCAGCATTTTGATAAGCTCTTCTTCTGTTTTTCCGCGTAATTGTTTGTCTTGACGAATGATAACTTCATCAAACATTGCTGCTGCCAACGCGCCCATTTCGTTGTTATCTTCCACACGTCTGTCTCCAATTCCTGCAATAATTCCCACTTTTTCAGTAGCTTCTAAATTATCTACAAATTGCTTCAATGCGCGCATTCCAGCAGGATTGTGTGCATAATCAACTAAAATTTGAAAATTTTTGAATTTGAACAGATTCAATCGTCCAGGTGTTTGTGATGCCGAAGGAATAAAGGTTTCTAACGCTACTTTCATATCTTCCAACGTAAATCCTTTTAAATAGGCGGCAATCACCGCTGGCAATACGTTTTGAATCATAAAGGTTGCTTTTCCACCAAAAGTCAACGGTACATTGACTGCTTTGATGATGCGCATTTTCCATTCGCCTCTACACAACGTGATGTATCCATTTTCATAAATAGCACAAATTCCACCGCGTTTTTGCATGGCTTTGATGTGTGGATTGTTCTCGTCGAGCGAGAATAATGCTACGTTACAATCTACATTTTTACGCATTCCATAGACCAATTCGTCGTCTGCGTTTAAAATAGCCGTTCCGTCTGGCAATACCGTTTCGGGAATAACGCCTTTTACTTTTGCCAATTGCTCAATGGTGTGAATTCCTTTCAAGCCTAAATGATCCGCCGCTACGTTGGTTACAATTCCGATGTCACAGTTTTTAAAGCCCAATCCTGCACGTAACAATCCGCCACGAGCACATTCCAATACTGCAAAATTTACAGTTGGATCTTTAAGGACAAATTCTGCACTCGCTGGACCTGTACAATCGCCCGTCATCAACAATCTATTTTGAATGTACACGCCATCACTTGTCGTATAACCAACTTTGTAGCCTTTCATTTTTGCCATGTGCGCGATGAGTCGTGTTGTGGTGGTTTTTCCGTTAGTTCCTGTTATGGCAATGATTGGAATTCGGGAAGTAGACCCTGGAGGAAATAGTTTGTCAATTACAGGAGCTGCCACATTTCTTGGCAATCCTTCCGTCGGTGCTAAGTGCATTCGGAATCCAGGTCCTGCGTTGACTTCTAATACAGCGCCGCCAGTATCTGACAATGGTTTGCTGATGTCGGAAGTCATGACGTCAATTCCACAAATATCTAAGTCAATAATTTTTGAGATACGTTCTGCCATAAATACATTGGCTGGATGTACGATGTCAGTAACGTCTTCGGCTGTTCCGCCTGTACTAAGATTTGCCGTGTCTTTTAACACCATGACTTCATCTTTTTCCAAAACGGTTTCTAAGGTATATCCTTTTGCTGCGATGAGTGTTTCGGTCAATGTATTGACTTTAATCATGGTCAATACTTTTTCGTGTCCGTAACCTCTGCGTTCGTCTTTGTTGACCTCATCAATTAATTCTTGAATGGTAGATTTTCCATCGCCAATTACATGTGCTGGCGTACGTTTTGCCGCCGCAACCAATTTGTTATTGATGACTAATAGACGGTAATCGTCTCCTGTAATATATTTTTCTACAATGACTGACCTTGAAACTTCTTGTGCTTCTTTAAAGGCAACCAATGCTTCTTCGTATGAATTGATATCTACTGTAATTCCGCGTCCGTGATTTCCATTAATAGGTTTTATCACCAAAGGAAAACCTACATATCGACAAGCATCTTTTAAACTGCTTTCGCGACGAATGATATCTCCGCGCGGCACTTCTACTTCAGCTTGTTCTAGTAAGTATTTGGTATCTTCTTTATCGCACGCAAGTTCTACACCGATATTGCTAGTTTCACTCGTTACAGTGGCTTGAATTCGTTTTTGATTCGCGCCATAGCCTAATTGACAGAGTGAGTAACGGTTCAATCGAATCCACGGAATACCTCTACTTGCCGCTTCTTCTACAATAGAACCTGTACTTGGTCCTAAACGTTCTTCTTCACGAATTTCGCGCATTTCTTGAATATCCGACGCTAAGTCATATTCTTCATTCGCAATTAAGGCTTCACAAATACGAACAGCGGCTCTCGCGGCATAACGCCCTACTTTTTCTTCCATATAGGAGAACACCACATTGTACACACCTTCTTCGCCATAGCCACGCGTTCTCCCGAATCCTGTGTCCATTCCCGCCAAGGTTTGTATTTCTAGCGCAATATGTTCAATAACGTGTCCCATCCAAGTACCTTCATCGACACGCATAAAAAAACCACCTTCGCAACCTTCCGAACAACGGTGTGAATACATAGAAGGAAACATGCCTTTGAGTCGATCACCAAAACCGTCAACTTTGTTAGTGGGATATTGCTCCATCTCTTGTAAGTCGAGCACCATCACGATTAGTTTATGTCTTCGTACCGACCAGTAATTTGGGCCGCGCATTGCATTGATACTTCTTATTTCCATGTGTTATCTTGGTTTGGTGGTTAATTCGCTTGTTTTATCACAAGCCTAGTGATAAATATAGAAAAATTTCACAGATTTCTGTGATGATTTCTGCATTCTGTTGATATTCATTAAGATTACTCCAAAAAAGAAACTCGACACCAAAATTTGTATTACTTTTGCAGTCACAAAAATCACAAGAACATGCAGCAGATTAAAGGAACGTTAATTCCGATTGGAGGAAATGAAGATAAAGGTATTGAGGAAGACGAAATGTATACGCTCGATTTTATTGACGAAGGCATTTTATTCCATGTGGTAAAAGAAGCTGGTGGCGAGAATGCAAATATTGTCGTGATTCCGACAGCATCGAGTATTCCTGTAGAAGTTGGAGAAAATTATTTGACTGCTTTCCAAACGTTGGGTTGTACAAACGTGACGGTGTTGGATATTAGAAGCAAAGAAGATGCAGAAAAAGCGTCGTCGATTGCATTGATAGAAAACGCGAATTGCATTATGTTTTCGGGCGGTGATCAGTCAAAAATTGCAGATAAGATTGGCGGTACCAAAATTCATGAGATTTTAGTGAATCGCTATCAAAATGAAGAAGGTTTTGTAATTGCTGGAACAAGTGCTGGCGCTATGGCAATGGCAACCGAAATGATTGCGGGCGGAAGCGCTTCGGAATCGTTTATTAAAGGTGCCGTACGCATGTATAATGGTTTGGGATTGATTCCTGAATTGATGATTGACACTCATTTTATTCGACGAGGACGTTTTGGTCGTCAGTCAGAAGCTGTGGCAAAATTTCCAAATTTGATTGGAATTGGCTTGGCAGAAGATACGGGAATGATTATTAAAAACGGAAACGATTGTACTGTGATTGGTTCTGGAATGGTGATTGTTTTTGATGGTTCGACCTTGACGCATAACAACGAGAAGGTTTTAGAAGAAGGAACGCCCATGACCATGGCAAACATGACGATTCACGTACTTTCAAATGGTGATCAGTTTGATATTCGAAATCGAAAAGTAACCGTATTACCGATTGAAGCACCTTTTATTTAGACTGTTAGACCGCTTCACTTCGGCAAGCTCAGAGTAGACGCTGTTAAATGTTAGATGGGCCGCGCCTTTTAGATTGCTTATTAAATTTATTTTTAGTATGGATAAAAAGTCACAAAGTAGCGGACTACTTTGTGACTTTTTTTATGGCTGTTTTTTTAAGATGTTATACACATCTTCCATTTTGTACGGTACCAAGAATATAACCCCCTGATCCGTCTGGATAAGCGCATTGATCTCCTTCAGAACAGTCATTTGCACAAATAAAGATTCCTCCAGATCGTCCGCCGTGGATAGCATTTTGTTCTGTTTTACTTAGTTGTTTGACTCCGCCTACATTTTTGATGTTTTTTAACATAGCTTTTTAGGTATTGATTAATAATATTTAAATATATTATTTTTCTTACATATTAAACGCATTTAAACAATAATAAATGTAGGTTAAAACCTTCTTTTTTAAATCCTAACTAAAGGCAAGCCGTTATTTGTAGATTGCTACTTCCTCAATTCCGTTGGAAGATTTACACGCTCGATACATGCCTTCGGTATTGAAAGGCATGGCAATATTTCCTTTAGCATCAACCGCGATGAGTCCGCCGTCGCCACCGAGTTGTAGTATGCGTTTGTTAATCACCTCATCTGTAGCTTTTTCTAGAGAATAGTTTTTAAATTCCATCAAACAGGAAACATCGTACGCAACGACACCACGAATGAAATATTCACCACTTCCTGTACACGAAACAGCACACGTATTGTTGTTGGCATAATTTCCCGCGCCAATCATTGGCGAGTCGCCTACTCTCCCGAAACGTTTGTTAGTCATGCCTCCTGTTGATGTTGCTGCCGCGATGTTTCCGTCAGCATCGCATGCTACAGCGCCAACCGTTCCAAATTTGGAGTCTTTTTTTAGGGAATGATCAAGTTGAAAGGTATCTGTATCTTTGATTTCTTGCCATTGCTGATATCGGAATTCGTCATAAAAATATGAGGGTTCTTCTAGTTTGTAGTTGTGCATTTTTGCGAAATACATGGCGCCTTCGCCTGCCATAAATACATGTTCACTTTTATCCATAACATCTCGCGCAAGCGATATTGGGTTTTTAATGCCTGTTATGAGCGAAACGGCACCAGCATTGAGATGTTTTCCTTCCATAATAGCCGCGTCCATTTCGTGTGTTCCTTCTGCGGTAAAAACACTTCCTTTCCCTGCGTTGAACAAATGTGAATCTTCCAACAATTTCACAGCAACTTCCACCGCTTCCACCGAAGATTTTCCTGCTGCTAAAACTTCATAACCAGCGTCTAAGGCTTTTTGCAAAGCGGCTTTGTATGCTGCTTCCAATTTGGGCGTCATCATTCCTTTGACCAACGTTCCAGCGCCTCCGTGAATGGCAATTGAGATTGTTTGCATATATCAAAAATTTGATGCTCGAAAAGTACAAATTTGAAATCATTTCACGAAAAACACGCTTATAAGATTTTGATTCTTTTTAGACTATGTACGAAAACAAACCATTTACACAAAAAACACCCCTAAGTATATAGTTAACAAATGTTCCGTACAGATTATTTGTATTTTTAATTGCCCAAAAAATCACTACCATAACCATTTTTAACATCCATGCTGACTATTTGAACAGAAAAAACAGGTTATGAAAAAACTATTATTCTTCTATTGTATTTGCATCAGTTTTTGTTGTGTTGCCACAGCGCAAACTTGTGTCAGTGGTACTGTGACTTTGTCTTCCCAAGCAGCGGTTGATAATTTTGTAACAACATATTCTGGTACGTGTGATACTGTAGAAACACTTAATATTTCTTCTTTTTCATCATTGGATTTAACTGGTTTGTCATTTTTGACTACAGTCACAGGCGATTTGTACATAAGAGTGAGAACTTCCACAACACTAGCAGGTTTAGAAAATATCACTACAGTTGGCGGAAACTTACAGATATATGATTGTGAAGCAATTACCGATTTAAATGGATTATCAGGACTAACCTCTATTGGCACTTATTTTTCCTTAACATATTCTGAAAACCTTACTGATTTAACCGGATTAAGTAGTTTGGCGAGTATAGGCACTTATTTTTCTGTTACCAGTAATAATGGTTTACAAAGTTTTTCAGGGCTTACCAGTTTGACTTCTATTGGCAGTTATTTAGACATCAATTTTAATGACGACTTACTAAACACCAATGGCTTTTCAAATCTTACCAGTGTAGGTGGAAATATCTCTGTTTTTTTAAATTCATCGTTAACTACCGTGAGTGATTTTGCCAGCCTCTCTACTATTGGGGGAAACATTTCGATTTCTAGTAATAACCTATTAACACAAATAACAGGATTTAACGCACTAACTTCCGTTTCGGGAAGCATAAGCATTGGTGGTAATCCTTCCCTACTTGATGTTTCAGGCTTTTCAAATACTATGAGTACCACAGGGTTTATTTATGTGTATAGTAACAGTTCTTTAGCAGATATTTCTGGGTTTAACGGTGTAACTTCTACAGGAGATTATGTTAATATTTATCAAAATAATGCGTTGACGAGTATTACAGGCTTTACCAATATTACCTCGATAGGCGCTAATCTTAGTATTAATGACAATCCCATGTTAGCCAGCGTGTCTGGATTTGGAAGTTTGACTACCATTACTACAAATCTTTATATTGGTAGAAATGACAACTTAGCCAGCATTACCGATTTTACAAACCTAAATTCTATCGGAGGTTACTTTTATTTAGATGATAATTATGCATTGGCTGACATCAGTGGTTTTGCCGCTTTAACCACTGTTACGGGTGATTTTTACATTGATAATGCTGACGGACTTACAAACTTGAGCGGATTGGATAACTTAACCTCTATAGGTGGTAATTTTCAAATCATAAATAATGACGTTTTAACCAATATAGATGAGTTAGGCGGTGTAACTGGAACGCTTGGAACTGTTACTATATCTAACAATCCTTCGTTAGTAACGATTCAAGGACTCAATAGTATTACTACCGCGAACTCATTATCGATTTCCAATAATATAGCATTAACCAACGTTGATGGATTGAGTAATTTGGCTACGATTAATGACTACACTATTCTTTCAGGAAACACTGCGTTGGCAAACCTTGACGGATTATCTAATTTAACAACCGTAAATGGCAACCTTCAAATTTCCTTCAACGGTATGCTTACTTCCATAGCTGGTATTGGAAACATTACTTCACCATCCATTAATGACCTCACTATCAACAATAATGCAACGTTAAATGACCTCACAGGACTTAACCCAAATATGGTTACAGGTAATATTACCATTTCTGCTAATAGTGCTTTAACAGGTTTCACAGGAATTACCTCAGTAGATAGCGTCAACGGAAATATAACCGTTAGTGACAATGCAGCATTAACTGATATTGATGACTTGTTTGGCGATGTTATTTATATTGAAGGAAACCTGACGATTAGCAACAATACAACGCTAGACGAATGCTGTGTGGTTACTAAATTTACAAGTGGAGAAGCCTACATTAACGGAAGTTTATCCATTGCTGGAAATAATACGAATTGTGCCTCATTAGCAGCCATCATTCCATATTGCAATACTACACAAAGCGATACCGATGATGATGACGTTATTGATTCTGTAGATAATTGTAGCGATGTCAGCAATCCTGATCAAACAGATACGGATGGCGACGGCATTGGCGATGCGTGCGACAACTGTCCTGAAAATGCAAATCCTACTCAAGACGATGCAGACAATAACGGAATTGGAGATGTTTGCCAAAGTGATATGAGTGTCGATACAGGAACTAGCTCAGGCGGAGTAGGAATTGGCACCACAACACCAAATTCACAACTAGAAATTACCACTGGCGATGTGTTTATCAACAATAAGTACCGAGGAATTATCATGAAAGCCACCAATGGAAAATGCTTTCGATACCAGCCTGACAAGGATGGAAAACTATTGGGTAAAGAAATTACTTGCCCAGACAACTAAACTACAAAAAAAGCGGCTCAAAAGCCGCTTTTGCATTTTTAATGTTTTAATTATCGATTTGTCGGAACTGTAAAAATAGTTGTAGGACAATCACAAATAGATTCGTAATGTGTTCCTCCTCCTTTTACTATCATAGTCGCTTTCGGATTTGAAATCGTTTTTTTGTTCAGCTTTAACGATGTTAGATTTCTTTTTTTCATATCTATATAATTTAAAAAGTTAATACGTTTTAAACTTATAAAATGAAATCATAAACTATGTACGGGAAAACCGTATTTAACATTCAAATCATCATGATAAAAGAAAAGTGAACCAAAATTCGCAGCAAATTAATTTAGAAAGACTATTTAAATTGGCACTCTCTAAATGAGGTTGGATAATTAGATGTTTGTCCGCCACAAGTTTCAGCTCCCGATCCTCCAACGATTATTACTACTGTTTTAAAGTTAGAAATGGACTTTTTGCGAAGCGCTAATGTGCTAAGATTTCTTTTTTTCATATCTATATAAATTAAAAAGTTACTAATACTATAATGTAAGAAATGAAATCAGGAATTGTGTACGGGAAAGCCATACTAAATGTATAATAATATGAAATGCTAATTTTCAATATTTTAGTTAATTACAACTCAAATTAAATTCTACACAAATTTTAACCACTCAAGAATAATTCCCCAATTCCATATAGAATCTAGCGATTATTGTTAACTTTGGAATTCTTTCAAATTTTTCATTCATGGCAGACCAAAAACGACTTTTTTTACTAGATGCGTACGCGCTTATTTTTAGAGGATATTATGCATTTATCAAAAACCCTCGAATCAACTCGAAAGGCTTTGACACTTCCGCAATTATGGGTTTTATGAACTCGTTGTTAGATGTGATAAAACGTGAACGTCCAGACCATTTAGCCGTATGTTTTGATAAAGGTGGAAGTGTTGATCGGGTAGAAGTTTTTCCTGAATACAAAGCAAATCGACAAGAAACGCCAGAACCAATCACACTTGCCATTCCGTATATCGAAAATATCTTAAAAGCCATGAAAATTCCTGTCATTGTGAAAGAAGGCTTTGAAGCCGATGACATTATTGGCACACTTTCTAAAAAAGCAGAAAAAGAAGGCTATCAAACATTTATGGTCACGCCAGATAAAGATTTTGCGCAGTTAGTTTCTGAAAATATCTTTATGTATCGTCCAAAATTTGGCGGCGGTTACGAAACATGGGGCATAAAAGAAGTACAAGAAAAATTTGGCGTAGAACGTCCTGAGCAAGTCATTGACTTTTTAGGAATGATGGGCGATTCTGTCGATAATATTCCTGGATTGCCTGGCGTAGGAGAAAAAACAGCCAAAAAATTTCTCGCGGCGTATGGAAGTATGGAAGGTTTGCTAGAAAACTCGCATGAACTAAAAGGCAAAATGAAAGAAAAAGTAGAAGCCAATGCTGAACTTGGTCTACTTTCTAAGCAACTCGCAACCATCATGCTGGATGTTCCTGTGGAATTCAACGAAGAAGACTTTGAAATGTGCGACCCAGATTTGGATGCCGTAAAAGAAATTTTCACCGAATTGGAATTTAGACGTTTGTTAGACAATTTATTAAAAACATTTGCGCCACAAGAGGAAAATGCTGCGGAAGCGAACACTTCTTCTGCTAAAAAAACAACTCAAAAAACTACGACTAACGGACAATTTGATTTATTCGCAACACCTGGCGGCGGAAATATGAGTGAAAAAAGTGCCACTTCTGGCTATCAAACCATTGCTACAACTGACCATTTTTATCAATTGGCAAACACGCCCATGGCGCGCAAAATGTTGCTTCAAAAGTTACTAAAACAGCAAAGTGTGTGTTTTGACACAGAAACTACAGGCTTAAAAGCACTCGAAGTGGAATTGGTTGGTGTGGCATTTTCATGGGAAAAAGGCAAAGGATATTATGTACCTTTTCCAGAAGACCAAGCGGAAACAACAAAAATTTTAGAGGAATTCCGTCCGTTTTTTGAAAGCACTTCCATTGGAAAAGTTGGACAGAATTTAAAATACGATATCAAAGTCTTATCAAACTATGATATGACGGTAAAAGAACCACTTTTCGACACCATGATTGCGCATTATCTCATCAATCCTGATATGCGACACAATATGGACGTGCTGGCGGAAACCTACTTAAATTATCAACCTGTTTCCATTACGGAATTGATTGGAAAAAAAGGAAAAAATCAACTCTCCATGCGCGAAGTTCCGTTAGAACAACAAACCGAATACGCGGTTGAAGATGCAGATATTACGTATCAGTTGAAGGAACACTTTATCAAAGAATTGGAAAGTGGAAACTTAACCAAATTGTTCACTGATGTAGAAGTGCCGCTTGTGAGTGTGCTTTCGGCAATGGAAATAGAAGGAATCAATCTAGATCCAAACTTTTTAGCTGAACTATCCAAAGATCTCACTACTGATATTGAGCGATTGGAAAAAGTGATTTACGAGCAAGCCGGAGAAGAATTCAATATTGGTTCGCCAAAGCAATTAGGACCGATTTTATTTGACAAATTAAAATTAGTTGACAAACCAAAAAAGACCAAAACAGGACAATATTCTACTGCGGAAGATGTATTGTCGTACTTAGCAAAAGACCATCAAATTGTGGCGGATATTTTAGAATGGCGTCAATACAAAAAATTACAAAGTACGTATGTAGATGCACTTCCGAATGAAATCAACCCGAAAACCAATCGAATTCATACGGTTTACGCGCAAGCGGTTGCGGCTACAGGAAGATTAAGCTCCAACAATCCGAACTTACAAAACATTCCAATTCGTACAGAGCGCGGGCGACAAGTTCGAAAAGCCTTTGTACCGAGAGACGAAAACTACGTTTTACTCGCTGCCGATTACTCGCAAATTGAATTGCGCATTATTGCGGCGTTGAGCAAGGAAGATACGATGATTCAATCATTTAAAGATGGAGCAGATATTCACGCGTCAACAGCTTCAAGAGTTTTTAATGTTCCGCTGGAAGAAGTCACACGCGAACAACGTAGCAACGCCAAAACGGTTAACTTCGGAATCATTTATGGAGTTTCTGCCTTCGGATTGAGCAACCAAACTTCCCTAACACGAAGCGAATCCAAAGAATTGATTGACACCTACTACGAAACCTATCCAAAACTCAAAGCCTACATGGCAAATCAAGTAGCATTTGCACGTGAAAAAGGCTATGTAGAAACCGTATTGGGAAGACGTCGTTATCTAAAAGACATCAACTCCAGAAACGCGATTGTTCGTGGTGCCGCAGAACGAAATGCCGTAAACGCGCCAATTCAAGGAAGCGCGGCGGATATCATCAAATTGGCAATGATTAACATTCACAAACGCTTTGAAACAGAAGGTTTCCAGTCAAAAATGTTGCTACAAGTACACGATGAATTGGTGTTCGATACACACAAAGACGAACTTGAAACCATCAAACCAATCATCAAAGAAGAAATGGAAAACGCGTTTAAAATGGAAGTTCCGTTAGACGTTGAAATCGGCATCGGACAAAATTGGCTAGAAGCGCATTAGCCGCAGGCGTCATGCTGAACTTGATTCAGCATCTTATTGTTAATTTTAGATGTACGATTGATTTGATTGACGATTGTAGATTGTTGATAGTGAAAATCCAAACTGTCTTTCCTGCGACTTGTACTGAGCCAGTCGAAGTAAGGCAGGAATCCATTTTTCATACTTAAGACATACTAGATTACCTATTTTGAAGTTTAAAAACCGTCACTTCGAGTGGTTTTTCGTAATAAAATGAAGAAAAATTGTATCTAGAAGTACTTTGAAATTCACAACTGTTCTCGATACAATTTTCTATCGAAAATCACTCGAACTGACGGTTAACATGCTTTTATATGATTACAATATTTGCTTAACTCCTTGATAGATGTCTGAGATGGATTTATCTGAATATGATGGATTTGGTAGTTCATTAAAAAATTTAATATTATTACATAAGTATTTTAAAAAGTAGTAATCGATTCTCTTCTCTTCTAATTGTATGCTTTTAGGTATATCATCATTAATACCAAAATCACTATCGATAGCCATTAAGTTTTCTGGACAAAAAACAAAAGTCAGTTTTAAGAAGGAAGTATTTTTTTCAGGAAGAATTCTCTGATTAAATATACTGTTTAATTCTTTTCCAAGATAAGATTCAAAAATAAGCTCTTGAATTGACATCCAAGAATCCATTTGTGTAAGTTTACTCATTTCAATAAAATTCCCCTTAAAGGATTTTTCTTTTAACTTAAGATCGAAGAGTCTCTTAAACAATTGAGGATTCGATTCTTTTACCGCAATAAAATATAATGACAAAATAGTCTCAAAATAATTTCCATCTGCTCCTTCAGCATAAATATTTCCAATGTACTTAGAAAAAGGATGATTAATATCTAAATTCTCTTTTGCATTTGCCAGCAAAACATATTTATTCAATACTTTTTTAAGCTTTCTAGGATTCGTAAAATGTAATTTTCTAAAAAAATCGGCAACAAGTTCATTTAGTTTAACTCTGTTTACATCTTTATTTTTAGATGAACTGACTATCAATTTTTCATCAAAATATTGAGATACCAATTTCAACACACTTTCATGTTTTGGCATGGAGAACGAAATGTCAAAAATTTTCTCCAAATATTCTTCTGACTTTACCGCATCTTTATATTTGGTTTGAATCGCTTGTTGTACCGCTTTTTTATCCACACCAAAAAAGAAAATTGTTTTCTTTCCATAGGTAAAGAATAGTTTTATAGCAGACAGTAAATTCAACACGTTTTCAGGCTCACAACGATCTAAATCGTCAATAAAGATGATGTTGTATTCTTGTGATTTTTCTTTAGTAATATTATCTTCCCATCTTTTAAATTCAATTTTAAAATTCTGCTTTGCTTCGTAAAACGAGATGTCTTGTTTTTCAAATTCTTTTACAAATTCAGAAGGATTGAAATCGACACTTGGTCCTTTAGGAAATAATGGAACTTTAATTTTTACAGACTTACCCAAACCACGAAATAACTTAGCTCCAAATTTTAAAATGTCGCCACTAATTTTCTCACCTAAACCTTCACTTTCCTTCAATAAAAAATCCAACAACGTTTTCGGTAAATTATCGTCTTTTTCAAACTGCCACGTATCAAAGAAAAAGGTGTTAAAATCGTTTTCTAGTGCACTTTCCAAATACTTCATCAAGGTGCTTTTTCCGCTTCCCCAATCGCCATACAATACAAACATTTTAATTTCTTTAAATTTCTCGGTATTGTTTTTTAAAATGGTTTTAATAAGTTCCGCTTTATCAATGACGCCCAAATAATCATTTTCTTGAGTTAAGTCTTCTACAGGTAAGTTGTTCAGTAATTTTGCCATGAAACGTGTTTTTCTAAATGTAAGAAAACATCTGCTATTTAGAAAAGTGAGTTATAAACAAATGGATTAACAATTGTTGATTTTAGATGTACGATGTATTCGTTTTTGTCATTGCGAAGAAGAATGATGAAGCAATTTTTTACTATAAGCATTCAAACCGTCACTTCGAGTGGTTTTTCGTAATAAAATGAAGAAAAATTACTCGAACTTACGGTTTGAATTCCTTTCTTTTACTGCAATAAGATATCACTTTGAGAAAAATATAAGGAAAAGAAAAGCGAACCGAAGTTCGCTCAAAAGTTAACATCCAATTAAAGTGTCATAACAAGGACTCTCCTGTGGGTACGGATATTCAGGACCGTCACATTGGCATTCGAATCCACCTCTTATGATAGATTGTTCCTTTTTATTCAATAATTGAACTCCTTCGAGTAGTAAAATGTTGTTTAACATACTGTGAATTTTTGGTTAAAAACATAAGATAACATAACTAATGACAAACCTTATACGGTTTTACCTTACTTAACATTAAAACAGTACATTTCTATCATGTCTACACCATACATATCAAGAGTTTTTCTCCGAGCTTATTAAGAAACAAAACGTCCCTTCGAGTGGTTTTTCGAAATGAAATGAAGAAAAATTGTATCGAGAAGCGCTTTGAAATTCGAAGCTATTCTCGATACAATTTTCTATCAAAAATCACTCGAATTGACGACCCGAATATTTTTACAAAAGATTGCTTTGTTATGCCTTATTACTATAAAAATGAAAACTACAGCGAGATTCCCGCCTACGCAGGAATGACAAATAGAGCACTTAAACTAATAAATCAGCAAGCAACAGCGAGCTACAACACAAACCGATAGGTAAACTTCATCAAAAAGATATTCTCCGGTTGCTGCCCTAAAATCTGATTGTCTAAACTTTGCAAAATATGATTGCGTGTGTTGCCAAAACCTGTCGTTCCTTGCGACCAAACTAAGAAGAGTTCGGAACCCGGAATGTATTCCCAACGCAACACCAAATTGGAACGAAACTGCACAAATGCAAAATCAGGATTTCCAATGGAATAGTTGACATTACCGTCTGCATTTTCATCAATAAGATACGAATTGGAAGCTTCGTCAAAGCTGATTTCATTTGGTTGATATTGATAGAAACGGTCATTTAAATTGTCCGCAATGGAATTGGTAACGTATTTAAAATCCTTATACCGTCCCACCGAAACAAAAGGTTCACCATAATACTGAATCGACAAATTCGGATTGATAGTATAATTGAAACGAATCGCCGCACTCAAGGTTTGGTTGTCAATATCTCCCAAAATATAGCGCGGTGTTCCGTTATTGTTCACTTCCGTTACATACTGCGTTTTATTTGGATTGTTGTTATAAGTCGGACTGATGGAAATACGCATCGCATTCGTTGGTTGGTAGGTAACATCGCCACTGAATTCAAAGAATGTGAAGTTGTTTTGTTTTGCTTGCGAATAAACCATTCCCCAACTTGTACGTAACTTTTTGCGCTCGTCTGTTCCGAAAAAAGCATAGCCGAAGTTTTCATCAGAAAATCGCCAACGCGGTCCGCCACGTAGAAAGGTGTTTGTGAAAATTCTAGGTTTATGAGCGCCGCCAAAATCAATCCACCAGTTGTTTAAGAAGCGTAAATTTCCGTTGACTTCATACTGAATTCGATTGTAATTCCCTTCAAAATCGTAGGTGGAAAATTGTGAAAATCGTGCTGAAATTCTTCTAAAACTCCCTACAGATTTCGTGGTTTGATAGCGAATGTTAGCATATTGCCGGATTTCATCTGCTTGGCGTAAAAATCCGATATCGTTCAATTCCAATTCTGGCGAACGCCAAATCACTCCTGTATCATAACGCCACGTCCCACTTCCTGCTTTTCCAAATTCTAGCTTTCCTCCGGTTCCTGTCAATGAAGTACGATTCGGATTCACATTTACATGACCAGCATCCACACGCTGAAATAAATGCGTCAACGAATTTTGCGTTGCCGTAATGGCTTCTTTGCTTCCTTCTATATGACTTGCCACGATATTTCCTTGCAGATAATAGGTTCTGTCTTTCCAGTTGTGTGTAAAATCCAATCCGCCCGTATACGCTGCACGATGCAAAAAGTTGAGATTGTCTTCCAATCGTCGGTTGGTTGCGGTAAAAATTCCACCAATAAAAGTGTTTCGTTCGTTAAAATCTTTTTGCAAGCGTCCCACAAAATAATTGGTCAACGGTTCTACCAGTTCTTTTCTGCGAGTTCCGTTGTTGTCTATTTCGGCAAATTCGCGTCCTGTCACGCTTTCCAACACACCAATAGACCACCCGTTTTTGGTTTTTCCACTAAATTTTGCCGCGCCAATAATGGTTGAATTTTGAGGTTGATCTACAAATTCTTGTGCTTGTGTGTTCGGAAAACCTTGTGGGTTTCGCCCAATACGTCTTGAATAAAACACATTGTCTTGTCCGTTCGCAAATTGGTAATCGAAAATGTTTTTATTCTCCACAAAAAATGGTCGTTGTTCTCGAAAGAAAATCTGAAAACCGTCCAAAGCAATTGCTGCAGGATCGGCTTCTACTTGTCCAAAATCTGGATTGATGGTAAAATCCAACGTCAAATCGTTGGTAACTCCAATTTTTCCATCCAAGCCTGCATTTAATGAAAAATCATCACCATCGCGAAACGGATTTCCGCTTTCTTCAGGATACGTATCGTATTGCGTTAAGAGAAACGGCTGAATTTCCAATTGTTTTTGTGGAATGATATTTTTCAAACCGTGTAATTCGCCAAATTCACTTACCCAACCTGGCGCATCAAGTGGAATGCGTTGCCAAGTAGAACGTTCTTCTTTTCTAAAAAAACGGCGCTGCACTTGCAATCCCCAAATCTGTTCGTCACTTTTTCCAAAGCGTAATTGACTGAACGGAATTTTCATTTCGGCAGACCAACCTTCATTATCTACACTAGTTTTGGTATACCAAATCGGATTCCAGCTTCCGTCCCAGTTATTTCCGTTATTCGAGATAAACTCGTCACCTTTTACGCCAGCTGCAGTCACGGTAAACGAAAAACCAGAGCGCAAATCGTGGTAACTATCAATATTAATTTCTACCCAATCGCCATCAAAACCATCGCGACGTGACAAGCGTTTTACAATCTTTTCAGGATTTTTGTCTAACGCACGAATTGCAACGTATAAAAACTTCGCATCGTACATAATTTTAAACTTCGTTTGCTCAGTTGGCGGCGTGTTTTCGTCTGGACGATTTTCTATAAAATCACTTGCCCATTCCACTGAATTCCAGCTTTCATCGTCGATAATTCCGTCAATTTTGGGTGCTTCGCCTTGTAATAAATTTGTGGTGTAAATTCGTTTTGGAATTGATTTGGAGGTTTCTTGTGAAAATCCCCAAAAGGGAATGCACAAAAACCCTATACAAGACCATAGGAAAGATTTCATGATGTCGTTTTTTGAATGATTGATTGTTATAAAAGTAGCAAACCTTGTAAAATAATGTGAGAATTTAGTTAAAAATTAACACTTATTAAGAAATACAATAAATAATAAACAATACTAGTTTTATTGTATTTGCACACTGAAAGATGTTTAATTTTACCTACATTTGATTCGAAAAACAACAAAAATTGTGAGTGCCTTACAAACCATATTATATTTTTCACTGTTCAAGTATCCTTTGACGCGGACTGAGATTTTTCAGTTTTCGAACAATCCAAATCAACAGGAAATTGACAATGAAATTGATATGCTTTTAAAAAAAGGCATCATCTTTAATTTTGATGGTTTTTACATTGATGTAAACGATCCTGACCGCGTAGAACGTCGTTTAAAAGGCAATGAAATGGCGCGAAACATTATGCCAAAAGCAGTGAAAGTTTCGAGAAAAATTGCCAAATTCCCGTATGTAAAAAGCGTTTCCTTATCTGGCGCTTTGTCAAAAGGATATTATGATGACGAAGGTGATTTTGACTTTTTTATCATCACCAAACCGAACCGTTTGTGGATTGCGCGTACATTGTTGGTTTTATACAAAAAAATATTTTTGCTGAACTCTAAAAAGTATTTTTGTGTAAATTATTTCATCAGCACAGACCAATTGGAAATTGTTGAGCAAAATCTGTTTACGGCAACCGAAATTGCCACGCTAATTCCGTTATACGGAAAAGAAACCTTTGAAGCTTTTTTAGCAGCAAATACGTGGGCAACACCGTATTTTCCTAACAAACCGAAAGTTAAAACGAGTACTATTAGAGAAACGCCTAAAAGCAAACTTTCCAAAATGATTCAACGTATATTTGACGGTAATTTTGGATTGAAAATTGACAACTATTTGCAAAAACTAACCATTAAAAAGTGGATGCGAAAGTTCAAGCATTTGGCACAAGAAGACTTTAATATTGCGATGAAATCTACCAGACATGTATCCAAACATCATCCGCAAAACTATCAAAACAAAGTCACAACACGTTTGCGAGAACGTTACAATGAAGTTATTGAACAATACGATTTGAAATATCCTAAAAAACATGCTTGATATTGTTTTTTCACATTCCTACTACTATAAGTTTGATGTAAAACAATGGAAAAATCAAACACCATATCCGCCGTTAGGAACACTATACGCAGCTTCGTATTTACGCGAAAACGGTTATACAGTTGGTGTATTTGATGCGAACTTACTTGACGATCCAAAAACGATTCAACCATACTTAGAAGAACAGCAACCAAAAACATTTGTTCTTTACGATGATGGCTTTAATTATCTAACAAAAATGTGCTTGACCACCATGCGTGAAGCTGCTTTTGAAATGATTCGCATTGCCAAATCATTAGATTGTAAAGTGATTGTATGTAGCTCTGACTCTACTGATCATTATGAAAAATATTTGGCTGTTGGCGCCGATTTTGTCATTCAAGGTGAAGGCGAAATTTCATTAAAAGAATTGGTCGATGCGTTGTCAACTAATGAAGATACCTCACAAATTAAAGGCTTGGTTTTTGAAAACGATGGCGAAATTGTCAAAAATCCAAAGCATCCTGTATTGCGAAATTTGGACGAATTGCCAATGCCTGCCTGGGATTTAATTGATATAGAGCCCTATCGTAAGATTTGGGAAGCTGGCGGCAATGAATTCACGCTGAATATGGCAACCACGCGCGGTTGTCCGTTTAAATGCAATTGGTGTGCAAAGCCCATTTACGGCAATCGTTACAACTCGCATTCACCCGAATACATTACCAAACACATCAAATATCTTAAAGAAAACTATGGTGTGACGCGTTTTTGGATGTGTGATGATATTTTTGGCTTAAAACCGAATTGGGTACAAAATTTCAATAAGGAGCTTAAAAAAGAAAAATTACAAATTTCATATTACATTCAAAGTCGTGTCGATTTGCTATTGAAAGAAGACACCATTGAAGCCTTGGCAGAAAGCGGATTGGAAGAAGTTTGGGTTGGCGCCGAAAGTGGCTCGCAAGCGATTTTGGACGCGATGGACAAGGAAACGAAAGTGGAACAGATTTATGAAGCTACGCGTTTGTTGAAAGAAAAAAATGTACGTGTGGCGTTCTTTATTCAGTTTGGGTATTTGGAAGAAACCAAAGAAGACATTCAGAAAACGATTGATATGATTAAAGAGTTGGTTCCTGACAATATTGGTGTTTCGGTTTCGTATCCGTTGCCGGGCACAAAATTCTATGAAAAAGTCAAGGATGACTTAAAACTAAAAGCCAATTGGACTGATTCTGATGACTTGGCGATGATGTTTAAAGGAACATACAATACACAATTCTACCGAAAATTACAGCGCTACGTGCATAAAGAATTTCGTAAAAGTCAAGCATTTCAAAACATCAGAAAGTTTTTTAAAAATCCGTTTTCTATTACCAAAGCGGAATTACGTTCCATGATTTTACTCGGATATTACGTTCCTGCTGCCTTTATCGACAAATTACAACTCAAAAACATGGAAAATACCAATGCATAGTGATTTTGATGTAGCGGCAGCGCAATATGACGATATATTCACCTATTCCAACATTGGAAAAGCGCAGCGAAAACTAGTTTTTAAATATATCAATCCCATCATCAATCAGGATAAAAAACTGGCTATTTTAGAGTTGAATTGCGGAACTGGCGCAGATGCTATCGAATTTGCAAAATTAGGTCATGATATCATTGCTACCGATATTTCTTCTGGAATGATTGAAGTCGCAAATGCAAAACCGCATCCTGAAAATGTGCAATTCAAAGTGCAAGACATCAATACGATTACAAAAAACACATTCAACAAACAATTTGATGTTATTTTTTCAGATTTTGGGGGTATCAATTGCTTATCACACGAGCAATTACAAACTTTTTTTAAAAATGCTTCGGACTTGCTCTTGCCAAACGGAACACTCGCCATTGTTCTCATGCCAAAAAACTGTTTGTGGGAACGTTTCTATTTCACACTAAAAGGCGACAGAAAAAAGGCGACTCGCAGAAACACAACCGAAAGCATTGTTGCGAACGTGGACGGTGTTGGTGTAGACACTTGGTATTACAATCCGAAAGACATTTCTGCAGCAGCGAAAAACTATTTTACCACCAAAAAAGTAAAACCTATCGGCGTGACCATTCCGCCATCCTACTTGGAGAAATCGTTTGTGGCAAAATTTCCAATACTAAACTTTTTCAAAGGAATTGATGCAATAGTAACAGCTTCTTCCCTAGCAAAATATGGAGATCATTTTTTGATTGTCCTCGAAAAGATATCCTAGTTGCTGGTTGCTGGTTGCTGGTAATATGTTGTTTTACTTTGTCTTTACGAAACACGAACTCTTAAACTTTTAAACCATATTTTTAACCCAGACTCATTTTTAGTTTCTAAATAAGGGATTTTACTATTGTTAGTTATTAATTTGTGCTTTATGGTTATTATATTTGAGAAGTAAATTTATATGGAAAAGAAAAGCTATAAAGACTTAGATATTTATAAAACTGCTTTTAATTTGAGCATAGAAGTTCACGGAGCCTCTTTGCTTCTACCAAAGTATGAGCTGTATGAACAAGGAAGTCAAATAAGAAGATCTTCTAAATCAATCACAGCAAATATTGTGGAAGGTTATGGACGCAGAAGATATAAAGCCGATTTCGTTAAGTTTTTGGTTTATGCGCAAGCTTCTTGTGATGAAACCATAAATCATTTACATTGCATAGCCGAAATTCACAATAAGAGAGATGAACTAAGTTCATTAATTGAAAAATACACTGTATTGGGTAAACAAATTAATAAGTTTATCATTTACGTAAGTACAAAATGGAATTAACAAGGAGCGAAAAGCGACAAAACCAGCAACTAGCAACCAGTAACTAGCAACAAGCAACTAACTAATGAGCATTCTCCTCACACACACATACTACTTATACGAAGATGCCAAAGAGCAACGCATTATGCGTCCGTATGCGCCGTTGGGATTGCTGTATATTTCCTCGTATTTGAATGAGCATCAGATTGAAAATGACGTGTATGATTCTACGTTTTACTCTAAACAAGAACAGCTCGATTTCATCAAAACAACACAACCAAAAGTCATTGCAATTTATACAAATTTAATGACAAAAATCAACGTGATTTCGTTAGTTCAAATCCTAAAAACAGAAGCTGAATATGGTTTTCCAAAAATTATTTTAGGCGGACCTGATATTACGTATAACTGTAAAAATTACCTTAATACGGGTGCCGATTTTTTAATCATTGGCGAAGGCGAACAAACGACATTGGAATTGTACCAAGCGATTATCAATGAAGAGAATGTAGATGAAATTCACGGAATTGCGTATTTAGAAAATGATGAAGTTGTAAAAACGCCAGCGCGGATGCGTATGAAAAGCTTGAAGGAATTACCATTGCCTAACAGAGCGGCGATTCCTGTGGAAAAATATTTACATGCTTGGAAAACGCATCACGGGAAAAGTTCTATGACCGTGAGTACGCAACGTGGCTGTCCATATACGTGTAAATGGTGTAGTACGGCGGTGTACGGACAAAGTTACCGCAGACGTCCTGCCGATATGGTGGCTGCCGAATTAAAAATGCTAAAAGACACCTACAATCCTGATGGAATTTGGTTTGTGGACGATGTGTTTACGGTAAGTCACAAATGGTTGGAGCAATTTCATTCGGAAGTCATCAAGCAAGATGCCATTATTCCGTTTGAATGTATTACGCGTGCAGAACGTTTGAATGACCATGTATTGCAATTGCTAAAAGAAGCAGGTTGTTTCCGTATTTGGATTGGTGCCGAAAGTGGCTCACAGAAAATCATTGACGCGATGGATAGACGTGTCGATGTGGATGTGGTTAAAACTGCCATTCAAAAAACCAATGCCTTAGGAATGGAAAGTGGAACGTTTATCATGGTCGGTTATCCAGGCGAAGACGAACAAGACATCAACGAAACAATTGCCTATTTAAAAGCCGCCGATCCAACACATTTTACCATTACGGTTGCGTATCCTATCAAGGGAACGTCGTTGTACGATGAAATTGAAGATAAAATCACCGTGCAACCGGAATGGAATACCTCAACCGATAGAGATATTGATTTTACACGAACCTATTCGCGAAAATTTTACGATTTTGCCGTGCGAAGAATTGTCAATGAAGTCAATTATAACAAAGAATTACGCAAAGGAAAAGATAAAAGTTTGTTGACGACTGTAAAGTTAAAAACGAAATCTTTACTTGCGCAAACTGCCATGAAACTGTATAAATGAACCTAGATTTTAGCCGAATCACGCAACAAGAAGGTGTGTATTATTTAACGCCTGAAGATGCTGGTTTTTCCAAGCATTATCTCGCTGTGCGCGAAAAGGAAAATCGTATTTTAACAGATGCTGACGTACGAAAACTGCCTTTTTTAAATCGTGATGAATGGCCGTATCGTGTTAAATCTACAGAGCGATTTATCAATTATATCGCTACAAAAAAACAACCGCAAACCATTTTGACTATTGGTTGTGGAAACGGTTGGTTTTCAAACAAAATTGCGGAAGTTTCTTCTGAAAATGCCATCATTGGTTTGGACGTTAATCGTGAAGAATTGGAGCAAGCAGCGCGTGTTTTTAAAAAAGACAATTTATACTTTATATACGCTGATATTTTTAAAATTCCAGCGTCGTTTCATGGAAAATTTGATAGCATCACGCTTAATGGCGCGATTCAATATTTTAAGGATTTTGAAGGATTAATGCAGCTTTTACAATCGTTTTTAACCGAAAACGGCGAAATTCATATCATCGACAGTCCTTTTTACAAAACCAACGAAATTGCTGCTGCAAAAAACGTACGCAAGCGTATTATGAAAATATTGGTGTTCCAGAAATGATTCCGCATTATCATCATCACGATGAAAAGTTGGTTACTGATTTTGAAGTTTTGTATCAATTCAAGCGAAACCTCATTCACAAAATTTGGGGCAAAAAAGATTCGCCGTTTTCTTGGTATCGATATATAAAAAAATAACGAATGGCACGCAAAAAGATTCTCAAAAAACTTAGCTATTACAGCATTTCCACACTGATTATCCTTGTGCTTGCCGAAATCATTTTATCGCTGTGCAATATTTTTCCAAACGATTATTACGCGCATACGCCAAATATGCGTCAATCATTTGACGAAAACCCAAGTAAAATTGGCGGCATTACAGGATTTTACGAAATTGCATTTGACGCGCTAGGTTCGCGCTCCGTTTCAGATTATACAAAAGCTTCTCATAAAATTGTCGCTTTGGGCGGAAGTACCACAATTTGCTCCGCTTTGACTCAAGAAAAAACGTGGACAGCGTTGCTTGATAAAAAGTTGGGAACTAACTATTGGGTTGGAAATTTTGGCAGAAGCGGAAATAGTAGCAATCACCACGTAGTTCAATTTCAACATATTCTTGATAAACCTGAATTGCAAGACACAAAAATTGTGTTGCTATTGGTTGTTGTAAACGATTGTAGAGGCTATTTATTTGCTAAAGAAAAGTATCTCAACATGTCCAATTTGGAAATTAAACGAGGCGCTTTTAAGCATATTCCCAATGCCGAATTGCCATTTTTTAGAAGACTCACTTTATACAAATTGGCAAAACAAGCACGACTGCGAATTTTATATTACACACAACCGAAAAGACCGCTTGATTATTTGCAAACTTTCGAAAATAAAACAACTCCAATCGCCGAACTTCCTGATTTGACCGAAGGTTTGAATCATTACGAACAAAATTTGATACAAATCATTAACGAAGCGCAACAGCGAAATATCACCCTTATTTTTATGACGCAGCCTACAATTTGGCAAAAAAATCTGTCGGATGAACTCAAAACCTTACTTGCGGCAAGAGCACATTACAACAAAACGCCTTTGTACACGGGCGAAGCCTTGGAAGAAATCATGACTGCTTTTAACAAACGTTTGGTAGCGGTGTGCAACACTTACAATATTCCACTAATTGATTTAGAATTGCTAAAAAATCAACCTATCTTTTACGACGATATGCACTTTCATGAAGCTGGAGCCGAAGTGGTGGCTGAAAAAGTCTATTCCTTTTTAAAACAACACAATCATGTAGCAACGGATGAATACAAAAACTAGAAAATTTTTAAAAAAGCTAATGTACTACGGTATTTTCACCTTCATCATTTTGGTGATTGCGGAAATTGTGTTGTCGTTGTTGAATATTGTGCCGAGCGATTATTATGTAAACACGCCAAATTCTGGTTTTACGTGGGAAATCAATCATGATGAAATTGTTGGTATTCAGCAAGATTCAGAAGTTACTTTTGATGCGTTGGGCGCGCGTTCTATTTCAGATTATGAAGAAGCGGAGCATAAAATGTTTGTGTTGGGCGGAAGTACCGCAGCGTGTTTTGCATTGACGCAAGAAAAAACGTGGGCAGCGTTGATTGAAAAAAAGTTAGGTGATACATTTTGGATTGGAAATTTCGGACGACCAGGAAACAATAGCAATCACCACGTGTTGCAACTGGAGCAATTATTGAAAAAACCAGCGTTGCAAGACACCAAAACCGTCATCATTATGCAAGGTGTGAACGATTTGGTTGCCTATTTAATTTCGAAAGAACGCTATCTAAATTTGCCTGAAGCGAAAGTAAAACGCTTTGCTTTTCAACACATTCCCGATGATTATTTGCCTTGGTACAAACGTTTTACATTGTACAAACTTGCGGCTAGAGCGAAGAAAAATATTTCGTTCTATTTCAATCATAAAGACCATTTGACAAAAACGGTTTTAGACATTAGAGCGTTAAAAAAGCAATCTAAAATCATTCCTGAATTGCCTGATTTAACCAAAGGTTTGGCGCGATACGAAGAAAACATCAAGCGAATGATTCAAATTGCCAAAGAGGAAAATATCCAGCTTGTTTTTGTGACACAAGCTACGATGTGGAAACCCAATTTGGAACCGCAATACGAAGAATTGATGATTACCAGCGGTTTTCAAAATAACGAAGCTTTTTACAGCACCACAGCGTTGTACGGCGGCATGGAAGCGTTTAATCAAAAGTTAAAAACAGTTTGTGCGCAAGAAAATATTCCGTGTATTGACTTACAACTACCAAAAACTACTGAATCATTTTACGACGACTTTCACTTTAATGAATCTGGCGCAGAATTGACTGCGAAGCAGATTTCTATGAAGCTCTTAGAACTTCTTTAATTTGATGATTTGAAAATGTGCTAATGTGTAAATGGACTTTCTAAGTACGTTCTTCTAAAAAGATTTTCATACTAAAAGTAGATTCCTGCCTTCGCAGGAATGACAATTCGAACAGCAAACCAAAAGCAAAGCACTTCCAAAATACCAAAAAGCGAAGTGTTCAAAAAAAGCCTAAAAGGCGTAGCCGATCTAACATCTAAAAGCGTCTACACTGAGCTTGCCGAAGTGAAGCGTTTCTAAAAATCTACACTAAGCCTAGCTAAGTGAAGCAAATCAAAAATCGTCAATCTACAATCTCAAATCCTTATGCTAATTGCTGTTTCTTAAAAAAGGTATCTACAATCTTCTTCTCAACTGGCATGTTAAAATATTTATGCTTTAAACGCCATCTCGCGACCAATTGTAGCGGTTTGTAAATCCATTTTTGGTTGGAATATGCAAATTTTAAGTAGAACTTGAATTTCTCGAAAAAGGCATATTTTTCTTCACTTACCCAAGGTCCTGACGAACCTACAAAATCAAAATCTGACCATTCGTGAACGGTTTCTGGAAGTTTATAACCATCTTTCACAACATTATCCGTAATCGTCGTTCCTGGATACGGTTTAAAGTAAAAAATTGGCGTGTGGAAGTTGGGATGCATGCTATTCAAATCGAGGGCAACTTTGACGGTTTCTCGGATGCTTTCGTCCGTTTCTTCTGGAAAACCTACGATAAACGGAAATTGCACGGCAATGCCTAAATCTTTGCAACGTTCAGCGCACATATATACTTGCTCGACTTTGATGTCTTTTTTCAACCAATTCATCATTTCTTGCGAACCAGATTCCACGCCAATCAACAAACGACGCAATCCAGATTTCGCACAAATTTTAAAATCTTCCACAGACATCCGCGAACCTTGATCGGCACGCATGGTTGCTGCCCATGTAAAGTTCAATCCTTTCTCAATCATGCGTTCGGAGATTTCAATCACACGATCACGATACGTGAAATAAGTTTCATCTTGGAGATTCAAATCGGTAAACTGATATTTTTCGTGTAGCGCTGCCAGTTTATTCACCATAATTTCTGGTGAAATCGCCGTCCATTTTCTGTTGTACACAAACGGATCGGCACAAAATGTACATCTAAAATAACAGCCTGTAGAAGAAATATAATCGAGCTGACGTCTGCCTTTCTTTTCAAAGTATTTTTCAACGTCAATCAATTCGTAATTGATATCGGCAAAGGTATCCATCGCTACAATAGTTCGCGGCGGATTTTTAATAATTTCGCCTTCCTCATTGCGATAGCAAATTCCTTTTACTTGTGATAAATCGCCGTTGGTTGCATACACTTCTACCAATTCACGAAACGTATCTTCGCCTTGTCCTTGCGCGGTTACATCAATACAAATTTCATCTTTTAAGGTCTGTTTTGGAAACAATGATGTATGCCAGCCGCCCCAAATCACAGGAATGTCTTGACGCATTTTTTTGACTGCCTGCGTTACTTTTAACGCATCTTTTATCGGTCTTCC
This sequence comes from Kordia sp. TARA_039_SRF, assembly GCA_006383075.2. Lineage (GTDB taxonomy): Bacteria > Bacteroidota > Bacteroidia > Flavobacteriales > Flavobacteriaceae > Kordia. The sequence continues at coordinate 52,997 of SMNH02000010.1, read as the reverse complement.
TGTCAATACGGTCGTTCCAAAACACAAGGCTTCTTCAATATGTGACTGAATGGTTTCGAGCGGATTTTCATCAATGCGACCATCCACAATAATCACTTCATATTTCTCAGGATCAAGCACAGAACCTATCGCCAACAAGGCAAGTGGCATGTCAAAAAAGACAGCTATTGGATTGTATAATAAAATTTTATGCTTCTTCAAAACGGGCAATTATTTTTTACGAATATAACGACTATTTGAATATTTGAAATGACTTTAGTTTGTTTTTGTGCAGAAAATATTGAATCGACACCTTTAAAACGCCTAAACCATAGGTAACACTGCGCTGAAAATTGATGGATGAGCTTTCGCTGGAATAGGTTGTCGGACAGGTAATTTCGGCAATTTCATATCCTTTATTGAAAATTTGACACAACATTTGATTGTCAAAAATAAAATCGTCCGAATTGTGTTCCAAGGCTAGTGAATTCAATACTTCTTTGGAAAATGCACGAAATCCAGTATGGTATTCCGACAATTTCTGATTGATGACAATATTTTGAAAAAGTGTCAAAAAACGATTCGCAATATACTTGTACATCGGCATACCACCGCGCAATGCGCCTTTTCCTAAAATTCGCGAACCCATCACTACAGGATATACATCATTTGCAATCAAATACGCCATAGAATGTATCAATTTTGGCGTGTATTGATAATCAGGATGCAGCATCACAACAATATCGGCACCTAACGATAATGCCTTTTTATAGCAACTTTTCTGATTGGCGCCATACCCTTTGTTTTGGTCATGCTTAACTACATGTTTTATTCCTAATTCTTTAGCTACGCGTAGCGTTTCGTCAGTACTATGATCGTCTACCAATACAACGTCATCTACAATATCGAATGGAATTTCGTTGTAGGTTTTTTGCAAGGTTTCCGAAGCGTTGTACGCAGGAAGAACTACGATGAGTTTTTTGGAGTTAATCATGGTTTTGGCGTAATTGCACAAAAAATAATGCTAATTTTTTACGTTCGCCAATTTAACAACTATATTTAGATACGCAAAACAAAACCAATATTGAAACCTTCTAAATTAACAACTTTTTTTTACCAGCATCTGATGCTTTTTTGCATTCCGTTGCTCATCATGATAGCTTTGAGAATCGTAGGTTTTGATGGTTTATACGGGCAAGATGCCTATGAATATTTGCGTTATGGCAATGCTATTCAAGAGTATATGACTAGTGGCAATCACCCTGGAAACTATTATTGGCCTGTGTTATATCCGACACTTGGAAGCTTGCTTGGTTTTTTGTTTGGAAACACTGCGTTTGCCTTGCAACTGATAAGCTGTTTGAGTTTTGCAATTGCCTGTGTATACATTCTTAAAACGATTCGCCTTTTATATCCAAAAGCAGCATACCATTTTTTATACGTGTTGATTTTTGCAGTGTTTTGTCCATTTTTATTAAAGATGGGACTCATCGTGATGTCAGATGCGTTGGCGCTGGTCTTTGTCGTTTTGAGCGTTTATTTTTTCTTTAAGTCCTATTACAAAAACACCAACCTCGCTCCTATTTTTGTTTTTGCAACATGCGCGTTAATGACACGTTATGCGTCGATATTCATTACCTTTCCAATAGTAATATATAGCTTGATGTTAATCTGGAAACGAAAGGAGTTTTTGCAATTAGTAACAGCTGTATTTTTTAGTGCAGTTGTCTGTATTCCATTTATTATTTTTCAATGGGGCGCATTGTTTGAAGCAACTGCGAATCCGTTTTTACAAACATGGTCGGTTGACAATTATTTTAAAACAAGTTTCACCACACAAGATGGTACTGCAAGTTATATACTTCCGAATTTGATACATGCGTTTTCCGTATTTTTTCATCCTGGATTTTTCTTTTTGGGAAGTATTTTAAGCGTGATTTCACTCAGAAATTACACATCGCTTTTTACATTTCCACAGAAACTATTGTTGATTTGCACAGGATTGTATTTACTGTTTTTGGCAGGAATTCCATTTCAAAATCCGCGCATTACTGGATTGGTTTTTCCGCTGGTATTACTACTTTTATTTCCTGCATTTGAGCGATTGATGCAATTCAAATTTGCAACACGATTTCGTTTGCCGTTGGCGATTTCAGCTATCGTTTTACAATCAATATTTTTCGTAATGACATTTCAATTGATTTTTACACGCGCCATTACAGAAAAAGAATTGGCAGCGATGATACAACCGTATGAAGGCACAACGTTGTATAGTTTTGATGTAGATTTAGCAATGAAAGGTCGCGGATTGGATTTTGAGTATAAAAACATGTATTTAGAGCGTTACGAGAACTTTCAACCCAACAATTTAGTTTTGTTTGATGCAACGCGTTATCAAGCACAGTGGAAGGACAAAAACCCAATGTTGAACTGGAATTTTATTGAAGAGCATTATCAATTAAAAGTGCTTGAAAATCATCCGAAAGGTTGGAAATTGTATCAAATTCAAGCTTTAAAATAGTTTTTTAATTATCAGGCATATCTTTAGGAGGTTTCGGAATACTTGATTTCTTATGTTCACTTTTATTTCCTCCTAAAAATAGCACGACTCCTTTCGCAAAGTCAAAATCATACTTAAATGGCGTAACCAACGCTCCGTTATTCTCTGTTCCATTTATACAAATATTACCTGAAGCTTTGGGACTTCCTTGATAGGTTGCGTAGCTAGCATACACACCTTTTCCTTGATAATTGATTGCTGGTGGTGTAAATCCTACCACCGACAACGGCACTTTATCGCAAGGACTGATGGTAGTTCCGAAAAACTCGACAAAATTAGCAATAGAATGTATATCGATTTTTTTGTATCCTAGCGGAACTTTTATTTTCCCGATAAAGTGTTCTTTTAAATTGCCTTGCGCATCAGCTTCAATCAGCCATCCGCCCCACCATTGCCCATCTTTAACCGTTTCAAGACGCCAAACTCTATATCTGTAAAATTTGGTAGTATCAATTTTAATAGTCAGTTCACACGTTTCACCAACTCCTTCTCCTCCAAATTTACGACACTTTTTCCCTTCAGATGCTGTTGCATTCCATAGCGAAAACCGCACGTTTGTGGAACCATTATTTTGTTCTTGAAGCCCTAAATAGCCTCCTACACCTGGATGATTTACCCAATCCCATTGCACTGGCCAAAAAGAACTCGCATTGGATTTGGAAATCCATACTTGTTGGTCAATATTCCAAACATCGGCTAGATTTTTTTCAAAGTTCCAATACGCATATTGAGACGCCCATTGCTGTTGTTGTGCTAGTGTGTAATTTGTACTTAGAAAAATCACAAGTATAATGCAGATTTTTGGCAATATCCGCTTTGTGAATGGTGTGTGTATGTTTTGGAGATGCTCTCTAGAAGATTTCATTAGTAATGATTTTCGATGCGATTGCTGTTATTCAATGTTTTATGATGAAAGATAACGTATATATGACAGAAATTCTAGTCTATTATCGAGATTGTTAAAAAATAGCGCTTGCACGTAGCTTTTTGACAACTTTAGAAAAGCTTCTTTCTTAATTGTTTTTCAAAAGGAAACTTTATATTGCAACTTCATACTACAAAATTTGAAAATTTATGCTGTGGATGCGTATCAAATATCGGCTCGGATTACTGTACAAAACCATCTTGTTCAAACTTGGTTTTGGAAAGTTTCTGTTGCGAAATCGTTACGGCGAACGCATTTTGGTATATCACGGAATTGACGAAGTTGGCGAAACCAAGTACAACAGCCGATTCATCTCGAAAGCATTTTTTGAAGAATTTATCAAATATATTACCACGCATTACAACGTGATTTCGCTGGATGATTTCTATCAGAAAAAATTTAAAAAAGACACACTCAACATCGCGCTGACCTTTGATGATGGCTATTTGAATAATTATAAATACGCAGTACCAATTTTAGAAAAATACAAGGTTCCTGCAAGTTTTTACATTACCACAATTCATGACAAAGCGCCGTATTTATGGGCAGATTTTCTGGATATTGTTTCGTATCACACAAACAAAAAAGAAGTCATCTTAGAACGAAATCTCTATCAAAAAAACGACAAACACGAATTTATCTGGAATGGAATTTCCATGAAAAATGTCGCGAAAGCATTGCCGTATGATGTGCTGAAAATGATTTATGAAGTTTTTAAAGACGATTGGGAAGCCTTGCCACCAAAAAAATACGAAGATTATTGGATGTTGATGAACGCACAACAAATCAAGGAAATTTCAGAAAATCCGTTGTTTACCATTGGTGCACACGGGGAAACACACGCGAGTTTGGTAGATATTCCTCTCGAAGAAGCAAAAAAAGAAATATTACACAGCAAAACACAACTCGAAGATATCTGTAACCAACCTATTACTGAATTCGCGTTTCCGTTTGGCTATTACCGTCAAGAATTGGCTGACTATTGTGCTGAAATAGGATTTGAACGCTTATTATTGGTGGATTACAATACAAAAGAAGATGCTAAAAATGATGCCTGGAAAAATCGTTTTGTGATGAATCCGTACATTTCAATGGAACATCAATTGGCGTGTTTGCTAAAAGGTTCTTACTTTTAAAAAATGAGGATTTACAAAGATATATATCAACTAAAACGCGTGGACAACAATGATTTTCCTGCGATTAAAGAGCTTTTTTGGAAAGTCTTCAAAAAAAAAGTCACGCTGAAGTATTTGCAAAACAAATACAACACCTCGCACGTAGGTGTAAAATATATTTGCTGTATTGCCTATTGCGATGAAATTCCTGTTGCGTTTTACGGTGCCATTCCTCAAAAATTTAAAAATAACAACGAAGAAATTTACGTGGCGCATGCCTGTGATTCGTACACTTTGCCCAATCATCAGCGGAAAGGATTGCATTATGAATTGGCGAAATTGGCGTACGAAATTATGAAAGAGCACGACATGAAATACGTGTATGCATTTCATAGCGAAAACACCTATTACAGCACCAAAAAATTAGGTTGGAAAGAACACGAACACTTGCAGCGATTTCATATAAAAATCAATACCTTGCCCATTGGAAAAGTGCTGAACAAACTTCGCTGGACGAATGTGTACGATGTGTTTTTCAATCAAAAAGTTGCTGCGGAAGCGATGGAAAAACTGAATTTGGAGCATCCAGAAAAATTTCGACTCAAATTTGACCATGATTTTATTCAGTATAAAAATAGCTTCAAAAGTCATTATTGCGTACAAATTGGCGAATGTGTATTTTGGCTAAAAATTCAGGCGATTATTCATGTGGGTATGTTCTATGCGCCTTCTGCGGAAGCATTGCAGAAAGCCTTGAAAATGTTGCGAAAAAAAGCATTTTTCTTGGGCATTACGGAACTTTTATTTCAAGTCGACCAGCATTCTACAATGGCAACACAATTACAAACCATTACGCAACCGAAAGAATCGTGGTTGGTCGGTTATTTGGATTTTGACCCGCAAATTGACCTAAAAGATTTTATATTTACCTACTCAGATTTAGACACTTTTTAAATGCAAATTCAGCTAAAAAATCACACTTTTCAGATTGATCCTGGACAAAACAAACACTATTGGACGTATATCAATTCTATCGATTGGGAACCGCATACCTTTGCTATTTTTGACTATTTTGTGACGAAAGATTCTGTTGTTTTGGACATTGGTTCGTGGAGTGGCGTTTTAACGTTGTACGCTGCAAAAACTGCTAAAGAAGTGCATGCGCTCGACCCAGATCCTGTGTGTTTTCGGGAGTTGAATGTGAATGTGAGTTTAAATCCCGCTGTGGTGGAAAAGATACAAACCTATCAAACCGCGATTTCAAATACGAAAGAAAACGTTCGTTTGTCTGCGCGCGAGCAATACGGAGCGTCGTCGAGTAGTATTTTAGAACGCAAACGCGACACAGAAAACTCGTTGGAAATTAATACGCTTTCGTTGGAAGATTTTTTGGATTCTGAAAACATTCAAACAGTAGATTTTATCAAAATGGACGTAGAAGGCGCGGAATTTAAAATTTTACCCACAATTGGAAAAGCTTTGCAAAAAGTAAATTATCCAACGCTATATGTGTCGTTTCATTATCACTTTTTAAATGAAAACATGTACCACAAATACATTCCGTCCAAATTTTTAAACAAGTTACTCATGCGATTGGAAAACACGTTCGGATTTTCCCTTTTTAAAAAACGAATTCGCAAAGAAATAGCACATTTATTCCAAGATGTAAAAGCATATCGCTACATTTATAAAACCGACGGAACGCCGTTAACATATGAAGCATTGCAACAAAACCCACAATTGATTAAAACCACCGATTTGGTGTTTACGAATGTGGAGTGGAACGTATCAAACTTGTAACATAATTATTGTCATTCCTGCGTAGGCAGGAATCCACACTGAACTATGTAAACTTGTAGTTCCTTGAAAAATTAACAAAAATGTAAAAATAGATTCCGCAATAAATGCGGAATGACAATACGAAAACATAATGTCATTCCTCTCAAGCAGAACAAAAAAGAACCCAAATGTCATTCCTGCGTAGGCAGGAATCCACAAGAAACAATATGTATAAAACAATTCATCAATATTATGTCTATATTCTTTCTAACAAAAAGAATGGAACGTTATACATTGGTATGACAAATAATCTTGAAAGAAGAGTTTTTGAACATAAAAACAAATTGGTTGAAGGATTTACTAAAAAATATGACCTTACCAAACTCATGTATTATGAAATATTTCAACATGTTGACGAAGCCATAAAAAGAGAGAAAAGATTAAAGAAATGGAAAAGGCAATGGAAAATTAATTTAATTGAAGAGAAGAACCCCAATTGGAAAGATTTAGCTTCTGATTGGGCAACAAACATGGATTCCGCAACAAGTGCGGAATGACAAAATGAAACAACCTGTCATTCCTGCGTAGGCAGGAATCCATTATGAACTATGTTTATTAGGATTTATCTAAATAAGGTAGCTGAAGAAATTAAATTCTGTTACAAGTTTAAAATGACAAAATGAAACAACCTGTCATTCCTGCGCAGGCAGGAATCCATTATGGACTATGTTTATTAGGATTTATCTAAATAAGGTAGCTGAAGAAATTAAATTCTGTAACAAGTTCAAAATGGCAAAATGAAACAACTTGTCATTCCTGCGCAGGCAGGAATCTATAATGAACTGTGAATATTAATAACCCAGATTCCCGCCTACACGAGAATAAAAAATGAACAAACCAACTCAACATATCGTCTTTTTAACACCAGGTTTTGCGGAATCCGAAGCGGATTCTATCACAATTCCTGCATTACAAGTATTTTTAAAAAGTATCCGAAAAGCGTTACCAGAAGCGAGATTGACCTTGCTTACTTTTCAGTTTCCGTTTACGAAAAAAAGATACGATTGGCATGGTATTGAAGTGATTCCGCTAAACGGAAAAAACAAACGTCTCAGAAAATTACAAACATGGCGAAAAGCGGCTAAAACACTTAAAAAACTACACAAAATCCAGAAAATTGATACGATTCATAGCTTTTGGATTGGTGAATGTGCGCGTATCGGACAAAAGTTCGCGGACAAATATCAAGTGAAACATGTCGTGACCGTGATGGGACAAGATGCTTCTATCAAAAACTCGTATGGAGTGTATTTGGAAAATTCGAATGCGAAATTGGTCACGCTTTGCGAAAATCACCAGAAGACATTGTTTGAAAATTACGGTTTTACTTCCACCATTATTCCTTGGCATTTGGACGTTTCTGACTTTCCTCCTTTACAACAAAACACGGTTGATATTTTAGGTGTTGGCGCTTTAAATTCAGTTAAAAATTACAGCGATTTTGTTGATTGCATTGCTATGTTAGCAAAAACACATCCGAACCTCAACGTAGCAATTATAGGCGATGGCGACCAACGAAATGCGATTGAAGCAAAAATCAAAAGTCTAGCATTGGAAGACACAATTACATTATTGGGAACACTTCCACGAAGCGAAGTTTTTAAAAAAATGGCGCAATCCAATATTTTACTGCATACGAGTCATTACGAATCGTTCGGTTTTGTCTTTTTAGAAGCCTTGTATTCGGGAATGCACATTGTTTCAAACGATGTGGGACTTGCCAAAGCTTCTGATAAATGGCATGTTTGCCATGACAAAATTGAACTCTTTGAAGCTTGCGAAACATTGCTTTCGCAAAAAAATACACCTAAAGAACGCATACTTTTGAGTTCAGAAACCGAAACTATCAACGCTTATCTATCTTTGTATCATGCGTAGATTGCTCACTATCGGAATCAACACCATTCAAGGATACGCCAATCCTGCATTCAATTTTTTGATTGTGGTTTTTGGAGTGAAAATCTTTGGTAAAGACGATTGGGCAAGCCTCATCAATGTAATGATTTGGGTATTTTTTCTCTCGTTTATTTTTGGTTGGGGAAATCGCGATTATTTGTTGCGCGCGTACAGTGAAAACCCAGGTAATATGTACCGCGCATTTTTTAGCAATCTCTTTTCGAGAAGTTTGTTGTTGCCCTTTTCGGGAATTTTCTTTTTGTTCTTTCCAGCAGAAATCGCAGTATGGTCTGTCGTGTTGATTTGCCTGTTGTTTTTGTACAATTCGCTAAATACTTTGGTCATTTACCATCAAAAATTTGGTGCGCAGTTAGTGGCAGAACTTCTTGGTTTTGGCATCATTTTCGGAAGCATTTTTTATTTCGAAACATTTCGTTTAGAGACTTTTTTGCAAGTGTATTGTGTCGCGATTTTTGCAAAATTTATGGTATTGAGCGTACAATTGCACTATTGGAAACAACCTTTTAAAGCGACCATTTCTTTGCGAGAATTCAAATTAGGATTGCCTTTTTTTATTTTAGGATTAAGTGGCTGGCTGATTTCCAAAACAGACATTTACATGGTCGATTTCTACCTAAAACCATCACAATTGGCAGAATATCAATTGCTGATTACGGCATTTTTAATGTTGCAAGCGTTGGCAGCATACATTACAATCCCGTTTACCAAACATGTATATCGCGTGTCGGATGAAGTCGTTCAAAAGATAAAATACAAACTCTACTTAGTATCGCTTCCATTGACAATTCTTGGAGGATTTGTCATTTGGTTAATCATGGAATATTTTGTGGAATTGGGCTTTAGTTACGAATATTACATAGTAGGTTCGTCTATGGCATTACCGTGTTATTTTTACACGTTAAACGTGATGGAACTCATGAAAAATCACCGAGAACGTATCATTATTTACATTAGCTTTTTTGCCTTTTTTGCAAGCATCAGTATGATTGTATTGTTGATAGAAACCTATGAAATTTTTGGCGTATTGCTAAGTGTTTCCATCACACAATGGTTGGTGTTGTTGGTGTATAAGTTGCAGCGGAAATTTGGGTGATTTCGACTGCGCTCAATCTGACAATTGAAACTAACATCTAAAAGCTGAAGAACGAGATTGCTTCGTCATGTTTCCTCACAAAAAAGTTTCAAAACAAAATACTAAAAGCGTTTACACTGAGCCTGTCGAAGTGAAAACCAAACTATTTCTTCTTTCTACGGAATAAATTCAACACTTTGCTCACAAAATCATCATTGATTCCCAACGTTCCTTTTATCCATGTGTATGCTGCGATGAGTTTTTTATCGAGCCAAATAAAGACGGCTTTAAAACCATCTCCAGGACGCGCTCTGTAATTGGTAGAACGCCGTTTGAACGAACCCGATTTTTCTTCCGTAAAGTAATACAAAGCAATCGATTTACGCGTGACATCTTCCGGACAGGTAATTGGATCAGGGAAACCGTGATACGAATCTTCATCCGTATTAAAAATAACAATCCTATTGAAAATTGGTGGTACTTTTACCACACATTTAGACATGTCTTTTTCCCAAAGTTCCAACGCTCCACCGTACGACTCATCCCAATCTTTGTTTAAATAGACCAACACATTCACACGACGTCGCCAATTTTTTTTGTGTGGATGCACGGTAAAATCTGCATGAATGTTTAAAAAACCGCCATTTTCACTTTGGTGAATGCCACCGCCTTCAATGGTTTTGTCGGGCAAGAGATTGGAAATTCCTGTGAGTTGCTCCAAATATGTGATGAATTCTGGAGAATTCAATTCGTGGATAATTTCGTCGCGAATAAATGCGGGAATCAACTCTAGTTTGTTAAGTCCGTGCTTTTTTTCGTTGACGTGAATGTAATGAATCCAGCCTTCATCTTTGATTTTCGGAAATACTTCCAAGGCTTTTTCCGCCGCAGCGACTTCCAAAAAATCGTCTACCACAATATGCGGGTACGGTGACGCTTTTTGATATTTTTCAATTGCTGACGGAAGTTGCGCATTCCATTTCGAATAATCAAAAATCATGAGTTGGTTTCAAATTTACGTGCTAAAAGTACTAAAAATAGTGAGTTGCGAATAGCAATTTTCCGTGCTTTTTTAATTTTTTATTTGTTCCTTTGTTTCAAATGTTTTTCAGGAAATACAAACGACTAGTTGGAATAAATTTGCTTGTTTTGGGTGGATTGCTGCTGCTGTTGGTAATTATTTTGTATTTCGTGGAAGTTTATCGTATCAATAGTTTTTTTTCGTTTACAAGTGATAAACAAGCTGAATATTTTGTTCCCGATTCAACAGCAATGTTTGTTCACAAACCAAATATTCATTTATACGATAATTGGGGAACGCCACAGCAAAAAATGTCTACCGAACGCCGAACCAATAATGTAGGTTTTCGCGAAGATGATGACATCACAACCAAACAAAAAGATGAGCTTCGAGTGCTCGTTACAGGCGATTCACATACGGATGGTGTATTGCGCTACAATACGCAATCGTTTGTCAATATTTGGGAAGAAAAACTGAATGCCGCAGATAGTACAAAGTTTTATAATTGTATGAATGGCGGCGTTGGGTACTACACGTTTCGCAACTATTATGGTTTTTTAAAAAAGTACACCTATTTACAACCTGATGTATTTTTAATTAATGTGTTTGTTGGAAATGATTTTCGAGAAGCTGCCATGTTTGAAGACAATCGTACGAGCATTTCCAACGTCTATAAAAGTTTGCGAATGCGCTTCCGCAAAAAGCTACTTTCCGAAGAACAGCAGGCAATTGCGTATACGCAAGGATTGGAACAGTTGCTTTATTTTGAGTCGTTTCCCGATGAAAAAAAACGCACGATGGAAATCGCACAAGGGTATCTATTGCAAATTAAAGAATGGTGTCAACAGCATCATATTCGACTTATTGTTACGGTATTGCCTTCAAAATTGGATGTGAACGTAGACTTTCGTCAAAAAATACAACATCTATTCAATTTGGATGAAAAAACCATGCAAAGCAATCAAGAATTGACTCAGACTTTTATCGAGTTTCTTCAAACAGAACAGATAGCATATTACGATTTACAGCCTTTATTACAAAGTGCTAGTGAAAAAGTATATTGGGATGTGGATTTACACATCAACCCGAGAGCACACGAAATGATTGCGGAGTTTCTGTACAAAAAAATTACATTATAATTTTAAAAAAGATACCATAAACCTATGAAAGCATTACTGTATACTGTTGCGCTATTAATGGTACATTTGATTGCTGCTCAAAATGACATAAAAACTCCTTCCTTTACTGATGTTGATTCAGAAATATTTATAAACAATCATATTTCTATTGCTGTTGATGTGAAAGGAACTATTTTTTTGGAAGGAGAAAAAGTAGCATTGAATATGCTTGAAGCTAAGTTGTTTCAAACTTTATACAGAAAGACAAAACAAGAAACGTTAGACTTTTTCTTCTACACAGAATTAATTATTGACAAAGACACGCCATACACAAAACTACGTCCACTTCTAAAAAAGCTGAGAGCATTACACATGAGAGTTGTGTTTTTTGCTAGCGAGGTTTCCGTTGGACAAAAAACTCCCTATAAAAAAGTTACAGGAATTAGCTATAAGCTTAACAGTTTAAAAAACTCCACATTTTTAATGGGTAAAGTATTAGATTCAATCAAGGCTGAAAAAGAAACGAGCAAAGCAGCATTGAGCAATATTCCGCCTCCGCCTCCACCGTTTCCACTGCCAGCAGAAATCACACCGAAATTACTTAGAGACAAAAAATACAATACCAAAGTGATTCACGTACAGCGAGGAGTTTTTGTTGTGGATGGAGAAAAACTATCTGCCATAAAATTGACTGAAAAATTCTTGTCATGGAATGCCAAAGATAAAGTTGCCTATTTACTTCAAATTAATGATGACGTCACGTATGAAGACGTACTAACTCCAATAGCCTCACTAAAAAAAGCCATCAAAGTGCTTCGGAATCAGAAAAGTTTGAAAAAATATGACAAACCATTTGAAGAATTAGATTACTTCCAAAACGATGAAATACGAGCAAAAATCCCTTTTATTATTCTTTTTGACGAATAACAATCTGAACATTTCGCAGACTACACCAAAGCGAATTGCATATTTGTAGAGTTTATAGTACATTTACTTTTAACAGTCCCAAATTTTAGAACGACAACCTTTATGCACTTTTCCGATTATCTTATTGCTGCGCTTATTTTGTTGGGTGCGTTTATCATGTTGTTAAGTTCGCGATATACCAAAAAGATATTCCAAACGCTTCCCAATAGTGAATTGCAAGGAAATTGGAAAAAACTTCGCGTATTGATGCTGGTATTTTTAGTGGGATATTTGGCAGTCGCAACGGTTGTAATTTTAGGACAAACAGACTTACTAGCGGTACTTTCGGGCGTTATCTTTTTTATGGGATCGCTATTTGTGTTTATTGTAGTTCGCACAGGATTGGATAGTTTTAAACGTTTAAAAGAACTCAATCAAAATTTAGACGATACTGAACTCAAAAACAAGGAATTAGAGCAATTTGCATACATTACGTCGCACGATTTAAAGACACCGATTCGCGGTATTTCGAGTTTGGCGTCTTTTATTAAGGAAGATTTGGAAGCTGGTGAAACTGATGACGTGTACGACCATTTAGAAACGATGCAAGGACGCGTGAAGCGACTCGAAAATTTGATTGATGGCATTCTGCATTATTCTAAAATTGGGAAAATTAATCCCGAAAAAGTTGATTTGAACAAAATGCTACGCGGAGAAGCGAAAAATTATCAAAATCCTGATAAGGTTCAAATCATCAAAAAAGACACACTTCCTACCATATATGGTGATAAAATTCAGTTGTCTCAAGTCATCTCAAATTTGGTTGGAAATGCGGTAAAATATAATGATAAAAACGTTTGTAAAATTACGATTTCCAGTACGGAAACTACCGATTTTTACGAAATCACCTTTGCGGATAACGGCCCGGGAATTGCTCCGAAATACCATCAAAAAATCTTTGAAGTTTTTCAAACTTTAGACGATAAGAATAAAAATGAAAGTACAGGTTTGGGCTTGTCTATCGTTAAAAAAATTCTCGAAAAACATCAAGGCAGCATTCGCGTGGAATCAGATGGAAAATTGGGAACAACATTTGTGATTTTGTATCCAAAGCGTTTAAAGTGATGTATGATTCCTAACTTTTCTATTTCAACTATTATTTCCCTATGAAAAAAAGAATTCAACAACTCTTTAAAAAGTCATACAAAACCATAGAAAATGATGCTTTTCTAAAACGAATTCGAGCTACCATTATTGGCGAAGGCATGTTGCATGAAGGCAATATCTATTTAATGGATTATGCCATTCAACACATGCCTGATGACGGAATTGTACTGGAAATTGGTTCGTATGCCGGATTGTCCACAAATGTACTATTACATCTTCTACAAAAACACCACAAAAAACACACATTCATTGGCTGCGATGCTTGGATATATGAAGGTTTTAACGATCATACAGGAAACATCGAAACGCATATTGATGGAAAGGCTGAAGTAAGCAGAAAAGACTATGTTGCTTATATAAAAACTGCATTTATCAACGCTGCGCAACTTTTACATCCAAATGCAAAACCTTTTACCTGCCACATGCCTTCGGATATCTTTTTTGAGAATTGGAACTCGAAAAATGAATTTACAGATGTTTTTGAAAGAACATTCAGCATTCAAGATACCATTTCCTTTTGCTACATTGATGGCGACCATTCGTACGAACAAGCCAAAAAAGACTTTGAAAATGTCGCTGCAAAATTAAAACGCAACGGATTTATATTGTTAGATGATTCCGCCGATTATTTGAATTTTGGAAGTAAAAATCTAATCGAAGACATTAAAAATGACCATCGTTTTACAATCATAGACAGCAATCCTAATTATTTGATTCAAAAGGTGAATTGAAACTATAATTAGATTTGAGATATGAGTAGTGAGTATTGAGATAAGTTCAGAGTTCAGCCAGAAATACAAAGGGTTCTCGACTGTGCTCGAACTGACATTTTGGAGTCTCTCAATTCTCAATACTAACATCTAAATACTAAAAAAACAATCTAGATTCCAGACTCTAAAATCCTGAATCTAAAAAATCACTCTACCAAATAAAATACACCTTTCCCAAACAACCAACGTGAATATTCATACTTTTCCAGTACTTTTTGATTGGCAGCAGGTTTGAAAACCAATGTGTAATTTGGCGTGACTTGTTCCCACCATTTTTCTTGAGTTTCAGAGAAAAAATTCCACGTAACATATTCTGCGCCGCCTTGTATTTGATTTTTGGGAATGGTTTCTGTAAGTTCATTCAATACTTCCCAGCGCGCGCGATTCCACGATAAATAATCATGAACTGCACAAACTGAAAACCATGTTATTATTCCCAAGAAACCATAGGTTATATATTGATAGCTTTTTCCCGGAACTTTTGATGAATTCGCACCCAAAAAGACAATCGCGATGGGAAATAAGGGCAATAAATACCTATCATACACACCTACAAGTAAAAACGGCGTGAGATACACTACAAAAAACACAAACGATAACACCACAAGCGAATTGACTTTCCTTTTTCGAAACACACCAAAAACCATATTTCGAATATGAAAAACCAACGTCACGCTCGAAAATACGCCAATTGTGGTTAGAAGTTGCCAAAACCATCTTGGCATTGTCGGTTCGGGACTTTTGGTAAAACTTCCTCCATCGTCTGCTAAGGTTGTTGGACCAACACCAAAATCAATCCAAATATTGTCTAAACTTGGAATTTCTTTACGCGTCCAAATTAAAAAAGCTGTGATTAAAAATGTCCATACAATTGCTGAAATTGTGGCGCCTTTAAAGCTATATCGCTTCAAATACAAAAGGTGAATTGGCACTAAAAAGATTCCCAAATACGCCATGGTACGACAGAAATAGGAAAATGCATTGATGATAATAACTTTATCTACATTTACAATGCTATCTATAAGCACATTAAACTTCGAATTGTAGCGTTGTTGCAACAAATTGTTCGTTTCCATGAGGTAATTAAACACCAACGAGAAAAAAATCAATGCCAATAAAGGAGCTACCGCTTTGAGTAGATTTTTTCGGTTTCGTGGTTTTACAATCACAAATGTTACCAAAAATACGAGTGGAAAAACCCATGCCAATTGCCGAATTAAAAATGCCCAATAACAACAAAAAATTGCCAAAAAAATAGGCTGCCATTTGTCTGTTTGTAGCGCTTTCGCGAAGAAGAAAAATGTCCAAATCGTCACGCACATAAACGGCACATCTGTCATAAATGAAAACGACAGCGATAAAAATATCGGATTCATCACACACAACACAATTCCCACAAAAATTGCCCAACGTGACAACTTTGCCAATTTGAAAAGTTCATATATTCCAATAATGGTAGCAAATCCCATGAACAACGTTGACCAACGCAATACCGTAAATGAAAAGCCAAAAACTTCTGTAAAAAAGTAGCCCCAATATACGTGTGCCACCAAGGTCATTTCGCCCCAATTGTACAGTTTCAAATAACCGTCTTCATACATGGTTTTTACCGATTTTCCGTAACACCAATCGTCGTTGAGTGGAAAATCTCCTATCGGATTGATGATTAAAATCAATAACAACCACAACAGTAGCAAGCCAAAATACTCTTGATATTTTTTAAGAAATTGCATCATTGATAATAGCTAAAAAACGATTCAATTTCTTTTTTAGCAAAGGCATTTCCTTCGGCACTCCAATGTCCGTCACACGATAAAAACAGCGCTTTGTATTCGTCTTCCGAAAAACGATTGGTTTTAGGCAATAAGTCTAAATACTCCACTTGAAGCGAATCGCAAACGGCTCTCAGTTGTGCTCCGAGCGGGTTTTTTTTGTGCTCGCGATAGGCTTTGATTTCTTTCTCAATCGGAATGCTGTAGACCATTACAGGACGATTTCCCGCCAAGGATTTTAGTTGTTCCAGCGTAAATCGCAAACGGTCAAATTGCGCTTGAGAATAGGTAAAATAACTCGGTACTTTTTCCGCTTCTAGCAATTGTTCTTTGGGAATCGTACTAATTCTATTCATCACTCGCAAATACCGATACATATTGTACGAATGTGTAAAATTCTTTAAAATTTTATGTATCCAACTCTGCTTTTTGGGTTGCGCTTTGGAATCGTTGATGTTTTGGGTGTGATACACAATTTCATAGTTCGGATAGTTTCCTTTCAGAAATGGACGATATCGATCACCAGCTACTTTGAGCGCGATTTCATAATCATCGTCAATAAAATCGTTAGATGGTAAAATGCCTACCAAAACCGCCTCGTGACTGTATTTTTGCGCATGTGTTTTGTATAACATCCAATATTGTGTCGGTCCAAAATTGCCCGCCAAGCCAAAATTTAAATGAGATATTTGTGTGTCACTTTCCAGCAGATTTGTCAAACGGTTCTCTGAATCCACACCAATACCTTCTGTGAACGAATCGCCCAAGGCAACAACGCGTTTTTCAGTACTTTCAACTACTCGTTCTACATCGCGAAAGCCTTTGGAATTGGTTGTGTATGTTACGTCGAAGCAATATTTTTTTTGACGATAACTATCGTTTGGCAAATGTAAGGTGCCAAAATTCACATCCAAATCAAACCAAAAACTATGTGTATTTTGAAACGTATAGGTTGGTAATTCAATTTTAATTTCCGCCACGCGAATGTAGATGGCTAACACAATTTCGAGCAGCACAAACGTAATTCCGAAAATAAGAATCGAATTTTTAATGAATTTGAAAACACGTTTTTTCAACGAATGCTATTTTTGGTTGGTGTGATGAAAACAAATATACAGTCTCTCAGAAAAGATTGTGCATGAAATTGAAAAAAATGCAGTTCATGTGCCGTGTTTTGCGATTGCGCGAGATTATTGTAGCTTTATAAAATACCTAAAATTCACACAAATGAAAGTCACACCTGAACATAACGAACGCGTTGCCAAGCTAAAATTCAGTGCTGTATATCCACATTATGTCACCAAAGTTGAGAAAAAAGGCAGAACCAAGGAAGAATTGCATCAAGTGATTACATGGCTTACAGGTTTTGACGAACCAAAATTACAGGAGTTTATTAGCAATGAAGCCACCTTTAAAGAATTCTTCGCGGAAGCCAGACTCAATCCAAACGCACATCTCATCAAAGGTGTGATTTGCGGCTATCGCATTGAAGAAATCGACAACGAACTCACTCGAAAAGCACGGTATTTAGATAAACTCGTAGACGAATTGGCAAAAGGTCGTAAAATGGAGAAGATTTTGCGTTCAGTTTAGACACGCTTTGCTTTAGATTGCTTCGCTTTTAGACTTTTATGTCATTGCTGCAGCTTGTGCTGAACTTGATTCAGTAAAGGCAGGAATCTATTTTGATTTTTTTTTACTCTTATGGAAGTTGAAACCTGTGCTGAATTTATTTCAGTATCAAGTTCAACTTGACGGTTTGAATTCTTTATGTCATTCCTGCGCAGGCAGGAATCCATTTAGTTTCTGAGTGGATTCCGCAATGAATGCGGAATGACAAAACTACTCAAGCTACAACTCCGATTGTTAAAAATCGCTCAACACCTATTTCCTTGATTGTTGATTAAGGATTTTCCTTATTCTTATGGAAAATTGAATCAAGTTCAACTTGACAAAAGTTTCGATTTGAAACATTCTCAGTACTCAACACTAATATCTCAGTTTTGAAAAAAACCAATTTAAAATACAACATTTCAAAGTACTTCTCGATACAAATTTGTTGCACAAATCCACTCGAAGTGACGCTCTTCTTCATATAGCAATCTTAATTTATTTAAACCCAATCGAAATAGTTGTCGTAATTTTTCTACTGAAAACCCAAATTTCATCATGCTTTTTGCGTTTAGATTTGTAGTTTTACAGCATCACAATAAAATTGCACATGAGCATTGCTACGTTAAAGAAAGTCAATCAAAAGTTCTTGCCAACCAAATATATGTTTGCGCCAGAGTGGATTATTTTGGGCGTTAATAATGTGTGCAACTTGCATTGTAAAATGTGCGATGTAGGTACGAAGAGCTTGGAGACCAATTTTGCTCAAAACTTGGTAGGAACACATCCTATCAACATGCCGTTGGAATTGATTCAAAAAATCATTGACCAAATGGCGGACTTCTATCCAACATCTCGCTTGGCATATGCATTTACGGAGCCGTTGGTATATCCGCATTTGAAAGCTTCGTTGCAGTATGCTAAACAAAAAGGAATTGAATCCGCTATTACCACCAACGCGTTGACGCTAAAGCACAAAGCAAAAATTGTAGCTGATAGCAATGTATATATTTCATTAGATGGTCCGCAAGACATTCACAATGAAATTCGCGGACATAAAAAATCGTTTCAAAAAGCGATTGAAGGTATTGAAGAGGTTCTAAAAATTAATCCGAACGCGACTATTGGTGTTTTTTGCGTGATTACCGAATGGAATATTGGACATTTGACGGAGTTTTTAGACTTTTTTAAAGATTATCCGTTGCAGCAAATTGGGTTTATGCATTCCAATTTTGTAGACCAACAAGTTGCCGATTCGCACAATCAAATTTGGGCACATTCCTATCCAGCAACCGCTTCCAACGTAGACGAAGTGAATATTGATAATTTTGATTTGGATGTACTTTGGGAAGAAATTGCCGAAATAAAATCGAGAAATTACAAGTTTCCTGTGAGTTTTTCACCAGAAATCGCTTCCAAAGAAAAATTACACGAATATTATCACCAACCTGGAAAGCAGATTGGAAAAATGTGTAACGACGTGTTTACCAATGTCATGATTAAATCTGATGGAAGCATCATTCCCGCGCACGGACGTTGTTATAATTTGGAATTGGGAAATATCTACCAAGAAAATTTAAAACAAATCTGGAACGGACGCGTATTGTCAAAATTCCGAAACGATTTGTCTAAAAACGGCGGATTGTTACCCGCGTGCAGTCGTTGTTGCAGTGCGTTTTAAATCTCAAAAAATACAAGAAGAACTATATTCATGTCAAACAAAATCATCATATTCAATCCACGAAGTGCCAATGCAAAGCATCGTTTGCCGAATACCATTATTCAGGTAGGCGCGTCCATTCATGGAAAATATGACTATGTGTTTGTGGATGGAAATATGGAGCGCGATCCTTGGGTGAAAATCAACGATTATTTTGCTACGGGCGAATTCAAGTATTTCTGCCTAACCGTGATGCCTGGACCGCAATTGAAACAAGCAATTCCGTACGCAAAAAAGATTAAAGAATTGTATCCAAATGCGGTGAATATTTGGGGCGGTTATTTTGCGTCCAATCAGTTTAAAGCATGCATGGATTCTGGGTATGTGGATTATATTGTAAATGGTCCTGGTGATAATACTTTTCCACAATTGTTGGATGTTTTAGAAGGAAAAAGTGATGAAAAATTAGCGTTGATTCGCAATTTAATTTACAAAGATGAAAACGGTGAAATAAAGCAAACCGTCAAAGAAGCCTTGCTCGATCAAGATGCATTGCCGCCGTATCCGTATGAATATTTTAACGAGTTTTATCCGCTAGAGCGCTATTTAGCAAAAACCTTTATGGGTGAGCGCACGTTTGCCTATCATTCCAGTATGGGCTGTCCGTTTACCTGTTCGTTTTGTGCGGTGGTCCCGATTTACAATGCACGCTGGAAAGCAAAATCTGCTGAAAATGTGTATAAAGATGTCAAATATTTTAAAGAAAAATACAATATTGACGCCGTTGAGTTTCACGATAATAACTTTTTTACGTCCAAAAAACGTGTGTTGGAGTTTTCAAAATTGATGATAAATGAAAACATGCAATGGTGGGGCGAAGGTCGTATTGATACGATTAATAAATATTCGGATGAAGACTTGCATTTTATGCGAAAAGCAGGTTGCTGCATGATTTTTTTAGGTGCCGAAACTGGAAACGATGAAGTACTGAAACAAATGAACAAAGGTGGCACACAAAGCGGACAAATGATTAAGGATTTTGTGAAACGTATGAAAGACGTGGACATTATCCCAGAATTGTCGTTTGTGCTAGGTTTGCCTGGCGAAAACGAGCAAAAAGTATACGAGCAAATTTTGTGGGATATCAATTTTATTCGTGAGATTAAAAGTATCAATCCGGATGCGGAAATTATCATTTACTTATACAGTCCAGTGCCGACAGAAGGTTCAGAATTGTATGAGCAAATTACGCAAGCTGGTTTTGCTTTTCCCACCAAATTGGAAGAATGGATTGAACCAAGCTGGGAAAAATTCGATTTGCGAAGAAATCCGCTAACACCTTGGTTAAAACCGTACATGATTGACAAAATCCAGAACTTTGAAACTGTATTAAACGGCTATTATCCAACAGCTTCCGATTTTCGAATTAAAGGTTATAAAAAATGGTTGCTCAAAATGGCTTCGGGCTATCGTTTTAAGTATGGTTGGTATAAATTTCCGTATGAGATTAAAGCCATGCACAAAATTTGGAAATACCGTCAGCCAGAAATTGAAGGTTTCTACTCAGAATAAGTTGGAAATATGGTTAAAAAGCTAAAAAAACACTTATTTCCTATAGCGAAATTTTTCTTTGATAAATACACTTCCAAACAACGAAAGTTTACGTTTGAAGGTATTACAATTCAAATGCACGAAGACGTGTTTCCGCCAAAGTTTACGCTCAGCACTAAAATTTTATTAGAGTATTTAAAACCGTTAGAACTTGCTGACACAAGCTTCTTAGAACTCGGTTGCGGTTCGGGAATTATTTCGTTGTTTGCGGCTTCTAAAGGTGCCAACGTAACGGCTTCTGACATCAACCAGACGGCATTGGATTTGTTGAAAGAAGCTTCTGAAGAAAACAACATCCCATTGCAAATTGTGCATTCTGATTTGTTTGAAAATTTGTCCAATCAAACATTCGATTATATCATTATCAATCCGCCATATTATCCAAAAACACCGCAAAATGTAAAAGAACATGCATGGTTTTGCGGGGAAGATTTTGAGTATTTTGAGAAACTATTTCAGCAATTGCCCAATCATGTAGCCAAACATACATGGATGATTCTTTCGGAAGATTGCGATATTGAAAGAATTAAAAACATCGCTCAAAAAAACCAGCTTTCTTTCGAATTGATTCTGGAAAAAACCGTAGTCAAAGAGAAAAACTATATATTTAGGCTTCAAAAACCATCCTAAACTTGCAAACTACCTCGCGAAATATATTGCTTGATATTTTTAAAGTCATCGCTGCACTATTTGTGATTGGTGCGCATTCCTACTTTTTGTTGGAATATAACAAACTAAGCTTTCGGGTGATTACAACTGGAATTTTCCGAATTGCAGTTCCTTTTTTCTTCTGTGTCAACGGTTTCTTTTTATATACTGTTTTTAAAAATAATCGCATACAAACGTGGCTAAAGCGTATTGGTATTTTATATATCGTTTGGATGTTGATTTACAGCTATTTTTGGGTGTATTTACAAGATTTTAATGTATTAAAAGTAATGCTAACGCTAGTGTTTGGCTTTAATCACTTATGGTATTTAGCGGCGTTGCTCGTTGGCGGATTGGTGCTGTATCAACTTCGAAATGCATCAAATACGGTATTAATTACCGCGGCATTTCTATTCCTTTTGATAGGAATTGGTATTCAATACATAGGACATCTTCATCTGTTTTCGCAACAAACTACACTGGATAAATTGTTTAACTACCCTCCATTGCATCGAAATTTTTTACTATTCGCATTTCCGTTGTTAAGTATAGGGTATGTCATAAGACGCACTAATTTTCACACTAGGTTTCGCAAAAAATCAATCTCACTATTATTGATGCTGGGTTTAGTACTTTTAATCACAGAAAATTTGATTGCGTATTATTTCATTACGGGCGACGTAATTCTCAACACATATCTTTCCTACTTATTTTTAGCGCCTTCGTTGTTGATTGCTGCGTTTACTTTTAAAAGTACTTCCAATCGTAACAGCAAATTGTTATCGTCATATTCAATTGCACTTTATTTAATACATCCGTTTATTATCTTTTTAATGTATCGTTTTTTCACGTTAGATTCAGCAACATTGCTATTTGTGACTATTTTAGTATCCGGAATTGCCAGTTATCTGTTACTTTTACTCAATAAAAAATTGAAATACATTTTATAAACTTTTCACTCGTGAAGAAAAAACTCAAATTTGCGCTGATTTTATTTCGAAACGTTCTCATAATTTTCTTTTTGATGGAAATTGGATTGGGCATTTTTTATCATTATTACGATAAAAGTGGTATTGACGCCAATACCGAACGCATTATTGCTTCTGGAATTTATGAAGGTACTGATTTGAGCGATGACGATATCAAAACGATTCATCGTGAATTGCGAGAACAGGACATGATTTGGGAACCGTATTTGCATTATCGCTTTTTACCGATGAATGGGAAGTTCAATACGATTTATGAAAATGGACGCAGAAAAACTGCCAATCCGAGTTTGAAAGATTCCGCCACAGCGCTCAAAATATTTTGTTTTGGCGGTTCTACCATGTACAGTTCTGGTGCGCGCGATGAACATACGATTCCGTCCGAATTGTCCAAATTAATTCATCAAACCTTTCCAAATCAGAATGTGGAGGTCACCAATTTTGGCTGTCACGGTTACACACGCGCATCAGAAAACATTCAGCTACAGCGAGAATTGATTCAAAATAACATTCCAGACATCGTGATTTTTTATGATGGCGTCAACGAAGTGATTTCGGCACACCAAAATAACGAAGCAGGAACGCCAACCAATGCGTACAACCGAAAAAAAGAATTCAAAATTGCACATAGTTATAAAAAACGCATCAAATTGATGATAACAACAAGTAATTTATACAGGTTTATCACTACGATGCAACGCAAAATATTTTCAGGTTCAGCGTACAAGCAATTGAGCGCCAGAGGAGATTCGTTGGCAACTGATATTGCCGAAAATTATGTAGGTTTTGTAAAATTGTCCAAAAGTTTGGAAAACGAATATGGTTTTAAAGTATTCAACTTTATGCAACCGAATATTTACTCGAAAAAAAACTTATCGGAAGCGGAAAAAAATTATTTCCAACAGCAACAATATTACGAAAACCTATACACGCTTTCGTATGAAAATGTGCGAAAAGATTCCTTTTTCATAAACGATGACACGTTTATAGATATCAGTGATGCGTTTGACAATACTAATCAAACTATTTATTTTGACTTTTGCCATACAGGCGAGCGCGGCAATCAATTGATTGCTGGGCGAATGTTTACCTATTTGCAACCATTATTAGCTACAAAAACGAACGATACTGTAACAAACACTAGCATCAATCAACTAACAAAAATCAATCAATAATTACACTAAAAACATGGAACAACTTTTAACTTTAGACAGTCTTTTCACCTTGTTTATGCTTGTGTTGCTACAAGCCGTTTTAGGATTTGACAATTTATTATACATTTCCTTAGAATCACAAAAAGCGCCAAAAGAAAAGCAATCATACGTTCGAAAAATGGGCGTTGGGTTGGCAATTATTTTACGAATTGTGTTGTTGTTTGTATTGTTGGAATTGATTAAGTATTTCCAAAATCCGTTTTTATCCATGCACAGCAATACTTTTATAGAATTTGACCTTAACGGACACAGTTTGATTGTGTTGGCAGGAGGAATTTTTATCATTTACACCGCCGTTAAAGAAATTTGGCACATGATGCTCATGAAAGAACACGCCAAAATAGAAGGCAAAGAGAGTAAAAAATCGGTTCGTAGTGTCATTACTTGGATTGTGATTATGAACTTGGTGTTTTCGTTCGATTCTATTCTAAGCGCGATGGCATTAACTAGTGATATGGATGCAACACCACAACTAATTTTAATGACAATCGCCATTATTTTAGGTGGATTGTTAATGATTGTGATGGCAGATAAAGTATCGAACTTCTTGCAGAAGAATAAAATGTATGAAGTATTAGGATTGTTTATTTTATTTATTGTGGGAATCATGTTGTTGACCGAAGGTGGACATTTAGCACACATCGAATTATTCGGAAACAAAATCACGCCAATGAGCAAAACTACCTTCTACTTTGTCATCATTACTTTGGTAATTATTGATATTGTTCAAGGTCGTTATCAAAAGAATTTATTAGCTCGAAAAGAAGCGCAAGACCGTAAGGATTGATGATTTTTGATTGACGATTGACGATTTTTGATTTTTTCTCACTCTTGTGGGAAGTTGAATGATACTGAATCAAGTTCAGCACTTGAGTTCAACTTGACGGTTTTGAATGCTCTATGTCATTCCTGCGAAGGCAGGAATCCATTTAGTTTCTAAGTGGATTCCGCAATGAATGCGGAATGACAAAGCTACTCAAGCTGCAATTCCGATTGTAAAAAATCACTCAACACCGTATTTCCTTCATTATTAATATGTGGATCGTTGGCGAAGTACAAACGATTATCATTCGTATCGTTGACTTGAAAAACAGACAATGGATTTATTTGAATGACATTTGTGTAGGTTTGTAAATCTTTGGAAGCTTTTGCTAAAAACGGGTAATCGGATTGCTGAATGGCAACTTCATCTTCAAATGTGGCTCCTATTTCGTTCAAGTTATTTCTGTAATATGAATTGACTTGTGAACAATGCGGAATCCATACCAAATAGACTGGAATTTCTTGAGGAATCGTTTCTAAAAATTCGTGCATTTCTGCTAACCACGTTTCGTATCGGGAAGCAAATGGTGCTTTAAGCATCAACGCATTATTAAAATAGTTCGCATCAAAATTTAAAAAACGTTTGGTGCGTTCATCATAATATTCTGGGCGAAACTCGTCCGTCGCCATCGTATAACTTCGGCTAGTAACTCGTGGACTAAAAGCAGCGAGTTTGTGGTTTAGATACGAAAGACTCAAAAAATAATCAGAAATTCCCCAATAGATATTTCTCACCAACGAAAATTTTTCCCAGTTCCACAAATGATCTACATCGGTCAAATCGTTTCCAACATATATTTGATAAATAATGGCTTTCGGATGGTGCTTTTTGATTTTTGAACTCGCAAAAGTGTTTACTTGCCGAATACCAATGCCTGGCACGCTGACATTTACAAAACGCTTCTCAGGATTGTATTCGCGCAACTTGTCTATATAATTGATTTCTTTTGCTGTAGCAGAAAACGAATCGCCAAACACTAAAAAATCTGCGGAAGTCGTAGCCAAATCAGCTTCACTATTCAAATGCGCGGTTTCGGCTTTATAAAAATCGATGACGGAATTTCGATAGAGCACTTCAAACAAAAGTAGACTCAACACGAAAATAATAAAGGCATTGAGGAGAATCTTTTTTATTTTTGGCAACAATTTCATCATTTGCAATTTGACCAAAGATAGGTTTAAAATCAAATTTGACGTAATTTTTTATCAATTTGACTTCAATGATAAATAGAAGAGGTTTTTTAATAAAGTCTTTGATACGTCATTGCAAACGAAGTGAAGCAATCTGTTTTTTTTTACAGCAAATTTGGACTTTGTATAAACAGATTGCCGCGTCATAAACTCCTTGCAATGACGCATCATACCAAAACATTAACTAACCTAATGAAAACCAATACTTTTAACTATTTCAAGGATTCTTTCAAATGAGTTTGTTATCTACAGAATAAATCTTACCTTTGCGGACTCTTTTAAAGAGATAGGAATGTTTAATTATTAAAAAAATTAGTGTGGATACATTAAGCTACAAAACAATTTCAGCAAACAAAGCTTCTGCAGATAAGCAATGGGTTTTAGTAGATGCTGAAGGACAGACGCTAGGGCGTATGGCTTCTAAGGTAGCAAAGTTACTTAGAGGTAAGTACAAGCCTAGCTTTACACCACATGCTGATTGCGGAGATAATGTAATTATTATCAATGCTGAAAAAATCAACTTAACTGGAAACAAGTGGACAGATAAGACATACATCCGTCACACAGGCTATCCAGGTGGTCAAAGAACACTTTCTGCTACGGAACTTTTTTCAAAAGATCCTGCAAAATTAGTAGAGAAATCAGTAAAAGGAATGTTACCAAAAAACAAATTAGGTAGCGCATTATTCCGTAACCTTAAAGTGTACGCTGGCGCTGAGCACAAACAAGAAGCTCAAGAGCCAACTACTATTAACTTAAATGATTTAAAGTAACATGGAAGTGATTCACAAAATTGGTCGTAGAAAGACCGCTGTTGCTCGTGTTTACGTAAAGCCAGGTTCTGGAAACATTACCGTAAACAAAAAAGCATTTGAAACGTATTTTCCAACTCCAACATTACAGTACAAAGTAAAGCAACCATTTGCGTTGACAGAAACTGTTGACACGTATGATGTAAATGTAAATGTATACGGTGGTGGATCTACAGGACAAGCTGAAGCTGTTCGTTTGGCAATCTCTAGAGTTTTATGTGAGATTGATGCTGAAAACAGATCAGTATTAAAACCAGAAGGATTATTAACAAGAGATCCTAGAATGGTTGAACGTAAGAAATTTGGTCAGAAGAAAGCTCGTAAGAAGTTCCAATTCTCGAAACGTTAATTTTTGGTCGTTTTTCAAAAAAACGTACTGTTCATTTATTATTGAAATTAAAATCATGTTGTCGTTGTTTCACTTTCGGAGTGAAATTTAGTTTAGCATCTAAATAGGTAAGACCGATTTATACAAATTGCTACTTATCTATTGCTAATTCAACGGAACGTAAACTATTTACAAAAATGGCAAATAACATAGAAGTAAAAGACTTACTTGAAGCAGGTGTACACTTTGGACACTTGACAAGAAAATGGGATCCAAACATGGCGCCGTATATCTACATGGAGCGCAACGGAATCCACATTATCAATTTATACAAAACAGTTGCTAAAATCGAAGAAGCGAACGAAGCTTTAAAGAAGATTGCAGCTTCAGGTAGAAAAATATTATTCGTAGCTACCAAAAAACAAGCAAAAGACATCGTTGCTGAAAAAGCAGGGAAAGCTAACATGCCGTACATCACTGAAAGATGGCCAGGTGGAATGTTAACTAACTTTGTAACGATTAGAAAAGCCGTTAAAAAAATGGCTTCTATTGATAGAATGAAGAAAGATGGAACGTTCATGACTTTATCTAAGAAAGAGCGTTTACAAGTAGATCGTTTAAGAGCAAAATTAGAGAAAAACTTAGGTTCTATCTCTGATATGACACGTCTTCCAGGTGCATTGTTCGTTGTAGACATCAAGCGTGAACACATCGCGATTAAAGAAGCTCAAAAATTAAACATTCCAATTTTTGCAATGGTTGATACTAACTCAGACCCAAGAGAGGTTGATTATGTAATTCCTGCAAATGATGATGCTTCAAAATCAATCGAGAATATCTTAACACACGTTACAGATGCTGTAATCGAAGGATTATCTGATAGAAAAGCTGAAAAGGAAGCTAAGAAAGCTGAAAAAGAAGCTGCTGCCGCTCCAAAAGCAGAAGCAAAAACGGAAGCTCCAGCAAAAGAAGAAACAAAATAATTATTATTTAACGTTGATACGTTCGTCCGTCAAAGAAAGATAAGTAGCTTTGCTGCTGATTTTGAAGATGATGAACGAACGTACTAACATTAAAACAAACAATAAAAATGGCAAAAATTACAGCCGCAGAAGTAGGTAAATTAAGAAAAGCTACCGGTGCAGGAATGATGGACTGCAAAAAAGCATTAGTAGAAGCAGAAGGTGACTTCGACAAAGCAATTGAAATCCTTCGTAAAAAAG
This sequence comes from Kordia sp. TARA_039_SRF, assembly GCA_006383075.2. Taxonomy (GTDB): domain Bacteria; phylum Bacteroidota; class Bacteroidia; order Flavobacteriales; family Flavobacteriaceae; genus Kordia. Next base: position 24,730 of record SMNH02000010.1, on the reverse strand, counting down.
GACAAAAAGTTGCTGCTAAAAGAGCAGATCGTGAGTCGTCTGAAGGTGTTGCTGCTGCAAAAGTAAATGCAGACAATACTGCTGGTGTCGTAATCGTTTTAGGATGTGAAACGGATTTCGTTGGTAAAAACGAAAGTTTTGTTGCCTTAGCAAAAGATTTCGCTGACTTAGCAATCAACTACAACTCTAAAGAAGAGTTTTTAGCTGCTGACTTTGGTGGTATTACAGTTGCTGAAAAATTAACTGAGCAAACAGGTGTTATTGGTGAAAAAATTGACATCAACGCTTTCGAAAAATTGGAAGCTCCGTATGTTGGTTCGTATGTTCACATTAACAAAATTGCTGCTGTTGTTGGTTTATCTGCAAAAGTTGACAATGCTGAAGAATTAGCAAAAGACTTAGCAATGCAAGTAGCTTCTATGGGAGCAACTACATTATCTTACAAAGATTTTGACCCTGCGTTTGTAGCCTCTGAAACTGAAGCTAGAATTGCGGCAATTGAAAAAGATAACGAAGAATTAGCACGTTTAGGGAAACCATTGAAAAATGTTCCTCAATACATTTCTATGTCTCAATTGACAGACGAAGTATTGGCAAAAGCAGAAGAAGATGCAAAAGCGCAATTAGCTGCTGAAGGAAAACCAGAGAAAATTTGGGACAGAATTTTACCAGGAAAAATGGAAAGATTCATCTCTGATAACACTACATTAGACAAAGAGCAGTGTTTATTAGACCAAGATTTCATCAAAGACGAAAAGAAAACTGTTGCAGCATACGTAAAAACATTTGGCGATGTTGAAGTAACAGGATTCAAACGTGTTTCTTTAGGATAAATAAATTACTCTTAGGAGTTTTATATAGCAAAAAGGATTGTCAATATGACAATCCTTTTTTTGTTTATACACTTTAATCAGAAAGCTTCTCACAACAAAAAAAGTTGCCTTTCGACAACTCTTTTTCTTCTTTTTCATAACTGCAATTTTTACAACTGTTGCTTTACTAAGCAATATTTTGATTCGATAGTAAAACTACCTAAATAGCTTGTTGCATCAATAGTACAAAGCGGGGGAACACTTAGTATTGCCAAGCGAAAGCAATAGTAAACACTTTATTATAAGATTGTTTTAGCATGATACCAACTAACAAAAACATATACTTTATAAAGATGTTTATGCACTATATTTAATTGCTTTACAAAGATATTTAGGATACACTCGTAAATATGTTAATGATGTCTTAATAAAGATGCAGTTTCAATTAAAAGAAATTATACTTGTTATAAGTAGTTTTTATGCTTCCTAACATTATTTTGATAAAATTTTATCGGAACGAAAGCCAAAAAAACTCAATTTTCACTTTTCAAAACATTTTTGTAGACTTCATTATTTGCTATATTTGCAAAACTCATCACAGAACACAATGCAATACAAAAGAATTTTACTAAAACTATCAGGCGAAGCGCTCATGGGCGAAAGACAATACGGAATAGACCCAAAACGTTTAGCCGAATATGCCGAAGAAATAAAAAAAGTTGTCGATTTAGGAATTGAAGTTGCCATTGTGATTGGTGGTGGAAATATCTTTAGAGGTGTTGCTGGTGCTAGCAACGGAATGGATCGCGTACAAGGTGACCACATGGGAATGCTGGCAACGGTAATTAACGGACTTGCACTACAAAGTGCTTTGGAAGATGCTGGAATCTACACACGTTTAATGACCGCTCTCGAAATAAAAGAAGTTGCAGAACCGTACATCAAACGAAAAGCCATTCGTCACCTAGAAAAAGGACGTGTTGTCATTTTTGGTGCTGGAACCGGAAATCCGTATTTCACAACCGATTCTGCTGCAGTATTACGCGCTATTGAAGTCAATGCTGATGTTATTTTAAAAGGAACTCGTGTAGATGGAATTTATAATGAAGACCCTGAAAAAAACACAGAAGCTATCAAGTTTGATCATATTTCTTTTGATGAAGTACTGAAAAAAGGACTCAAAGTAATGGACACAACAGCCTTTACACTGAGCCAAGAAAACGAGCTGCCAATTATCGTGTTTGATATGAACACCAAAGGAAACTTACTCAAAGTAGTTTCTGGGGAAAAGATAGGAACAAAAGTTAATTTGTAAATTAAAACTGGCGTAGTTTTTGATTTTTATGCAATCGAAAAAGAAAAAATAGTTTAAATTAGTAATCCGATACAGATGTGGTTTTTCATCACATGAATAATTAGAAATACTATGAACGAAGACATTAAATTTATTATAGATACTACTAAAGAATCCATGGAAAGTGCCATTGAGCACTTAAATAAGCAATTATTGGGAATCAGAGCCGGAAAAGCTTCTCCAGCCATGTTATCAAGCGTGATGGTTGAATATTACGGTTCACAAACACCTTTGGCGCAAGTTGCCAATGTAAACAGTACGGATGCACGCACTATTACCATTCAGCCTTGGGAAAAAAGCATGATTGCTGAAATTGAAAAAGGAATTTTAATGGCAAATTTAGGATTCAACCCAATGAACAACGGGGAATCTGTCATTATCAATGTGCCGCCACTTACGGAAGAACGTCGTAAAGAATTGGCAAAACAATCCAAATCAGAAGCAGAAGACGCAAAAGTTGGTGTCAGAAATGCACGCCAAGATGCTAATAAAGAAATCAAGAAACTAGATGTTTCTGAAGATGTAAAAAGTAATGCCGAGATTGATGTGCAAACATTGACAGACAATTATGTAAAGAAGATTGACGAAATTTATGCCATAAAAGAAAAAGAAATCATGACGGTATAAAAAACGTTAAACTTATAATAAACTAAGAATGAAGCGACCTGAGGTCGCTTTATTTTTTGTAACATTATACCATAAATTTCGTCTTGTGATAAAGGCATAACGAAAATAGTTGTACTTTAGATATAAACAGTTACACTAAAAGACTTTACTAATTACAACTGACCATTAAAACATACCCTACTAGATGAAAAAATCAGTATTGATTTTTATTGTATTGCTCACTTCTTTTGCTGCTGTTGCACAACAAAGAATTTCAGGAATTGTCATGGACAAAACTTCGAAAGCATCGCTTCCTTTTGCAAATATTTCTATCTCAAAAACAAAAGGAACTATCACCGATGCAGAAGGAAAATTCAACATTACACTGAATGATGATGTCACATCTATTAAAATCTCCTACATCGGTTACAAAACAGCCGTAATTCCTATTTCGGAAAATACAAACTATCTAAAAGTACAATTAGAACCTTCGCAAGAAGCATTGGACGCTGTGGTATTGTATAACAAAGAAAATCCTGCATTGCAAATTATGCGCGATGCCATTGACAGAAAGAAACAAAACGATCCTGAACGCAAACTAAACTCGTTCAAACTTACAGCATATAATAAACTATTGGTTACAGCTAATCCAGATTCTATCAACGGGCAAATTGATTCTGTTTACACCAAAAAAGACGGCAAACTCATCTTCAAAGAAGTCGATTCAACCAATTACAGCTTTAAAAAAGATATTACGCGAAGTCATATTTACATGACGGAAAAAGTCAGCGAAATTTCATTTACAGATTCCAAAGGAAAACGCGAAAAAATTCTAGCTACACGCATGGCAGGATTTAAAGAACCAATTTATGAACTTTTGGGAATTAAAATTCAATCATTCTCCTTCTACAACAACAAATACGAACTTTTCGGAACGTCGTATGCAGGACCGATGGCGAGAAATGCGCTTTCCAAATACAAATACAAAATTCTAGATACGGTAAGCAACAACAATCGCGAATCGTACATGATTTATTATAGTCCCAAGAAAAAAGGAGAAACTTCAGGACTCGAAGGAATTTTATACATCGACCGCGAATCATACGCGCTGCAAAAAGGAATTGCGGAAATAAAGGGTGTGATTGACATCAAAGCCGTTCAAAATTTTGACTATAACGAAACCTTTCAAGTATGGTTTCCTACCAACAAAGAAATTCAAATCCGAAAAGGTAAAACAGACGAACCTGTGACGATTTTTGGAACTTCCGTTCGTGTATCGCGCAGCACACCGCAAGACAGCATCAAAACAGTCAATACGAACAAACAAGATGTGAGCGACTTTGTGTATTTAATTTCCAAAACAAAGAATTTTGATTTATCGCTCAATAAACCTGTAACCATTCGCGGACGCGGTTTGGAAATTGAAATTGAAGACCAAGCACATAATCGAGATGAAGCGTATTGGAATCAATTTCGAACCGATAGTATTACCAAGCGCGGAAAAGAAACCTATTTTGTGTTAGATAGTATTGTTGAAGAAGAAGATGTCGAAAAAAATATTTACCTCGCACGAAAACTAATCCGTGGATATTACCCAACAAAGTATGTCGATTTGGATTTGCGTTATTTGATAAAATACAACAACTACGAAGCCTTTCGCTTGGGACTTGGCGGAGTGACGAATGCGAATTTTTCTACCAAATATCGACTCAATGCATATGGAGTGTACGGAACACGTGACCAAGATTTTAAATTTGGAGTTGGCGCTGCGGCGCGATTGGACAAACGAACACAAACGTGGTTTGGCTTGTCGTATACAGATGATTTAGTAGAAACAGGAAGTTCCCGATTTATCACGGATAGACGCGCTTTTTCACTGTTTGAACCGCGATTGTTCAATATTGATTTATTCTATGAAACGCGACGACTCACGGGAAATATTGAGCATCAAATTACTGCCAAAACACATGCAAACTTGATGCTTTCCAAAAGCAATATCGAATCAACCTACGATTACGGATTTGTCAATAATGGTGAAATTTTCAACTCGTACGAAATCACGGAAGCTACGTTTTCTGTACAGTGGAATCCGTTTAGCGAATACATGCAAACACGTCACGGGCGAAGTGAAATCAAGCGTGGATTTCCACAATTTGCGTTTCAGGCAACACAAAGTTTTGATGGCTTTTTAGGTGGCGATTTCAATTATACCAAATTTGATGCGCGCATCGTACACGAAATTCGTCCAATTGACAAAGGCGTGACTTCATTCTTACTAAAAGGTGGCTTGGGAATTGGCGATATTCCTATCTCTCATTTGTATCATACATCACCAAACAATCCTAATAAAGATGTGTTATTACAGCGCTTTTCCATTGCTGGTAGAAACAGTTTTGAAACCATGTATTTCAACGAATTTTTCTCTGACAAATACGCCATGTTTCAAGTAAAACATCAATTCAAACCGTTTAAAATAGGCAAAAGTTTCCGTCCAGAATTGATGTTGATTTCTCGTTTTGCTATTGGCGATGCGGACAATATTGAGCGTCACTTAGGACAACAATTCAATTCTTTACAACACGGTTTTTCAGAATCTGGTTTTGAAATCAATCAGCTATTTGCTGGTTTTGGTTTGAGTTTTATGTATCGTTACGGTGCGTATCATCTGCCAAAATTTGAAGACAACCTCTCGTTTAAATTCACCTATTATTTTAGTTTAGGATTCTAGCTGACTTCAATCGTTTTTCCTAAATTTGCACGAGCAAAAACGGAACAATGATTAAATGGATAAATACGCGCTTCTGGGCAAGTGTCGCACGACTGATTCTTCGCAATAGAATAATCATTTTGACACTTGTGGTAGGAATGACGATATTTTTAGGGTATCAATGGAAAAACATGCGTTTCTCCTACACGGAAGCAAATTTATTACCTGACAATCATCCTGTTAACAACGAATACAACAAATTCCTTGATATTTTTGGGGAAGAAGGCAACTTAATTATTCTTGCCGTAAAAGACAGTTCACTATTTACTCCAGAAAAATTCAACGCATGGAATCGCCTCAGCAAGCGTTTTTATGCGAAATCGGAAGTAAGTGCTGTGATTTCAACAGACAATCTTAAAAAACTTATCAAAGATGAAGAAAATCAACGCTATGATTTGGAAGATTTGGTCAAAGGAAAAATCAAAACCCAAGAAGAAGCCGAAGCCATTCGCGATGAGCTTTTTCAAAATTTACCCTTCTACAAAAGTTTACTGTTTAACGAAGAGGGAACCATCCGAACTGCCGTTTATTTAGACAAAGAAATCGTAAATACGGCAACGCGAAAAGATTTTATCTACAGCGAAGTTTTACCAATTATAGAAGAGTTTGAAGCCGAAACTGGCATGGATTTACGCGTATCGGGAATGCCATACATTCGCACGCTCAACTCACAAAATATTGTGGACGAAATTGGCTTATTTATTGGAGCAGCCTTGCTCATTACGAGTTTAATTTTCTTTTTCTTCTTCCGTTCCTTCCGCGCTACATTTATCTCGATGGTTGTTGTAATTATTGGCGTAATGTGGTCGTTTGGCGTGATTGGTTTGTTGAATTATGAAATCACTGTATTGACAGCCTTGATTCCGCCGTTAATCATCGTGATTGGAATTCCGAATTGTATTTTCTTCATTAATAAATATCAGCAAGAAGTCAAAAAACACGGAAATCAAGCAAAGTCGTTGCAGCGAGTTATTTCTAAAATTGGAAACGCTACGCTAATGACCAATATGACGACTGCGGCTGGTTTTGCAACATTTATCATCACAGAAAGTAAACTTTTAAAAGAATTTGGAATTGTAGCGTCAATCAACATCATCGCGATTTTTATTTTATCGTTGTTGATTATTCCCATCATTTACAGCTTTATGGCATTGCCAAAAAAGAAGCATTTGCATCATTTAAGCAAACGTTGGATTAATACGATTGTTTCTTGGATGGAAAAAATGGTACGCCATCACCGATTTGCTGTCTATGCAGTTTCGGTAGCGTTACTTGTACTCAGCATCATCGGAATCTATCAAATTCGCATTTCTGGAAGTTTGATTGAAGACATGCCACAACGCGCAGGATTTTTCAAAGATATTCGCTTCTTTGAAAAAGAATTTGACGGCATCATGCCTTTGGAAATTTTGATTGATACCAAAAATAAAAATGGTGTTACCAAACTTCCAACACTCAAACGTATGAACAGACTGGAAGAATTGATTGAAGAGACACCTGAGTTGTCGCAGCCAATGTCTATCGTGAGTTTGGCAAAATATTCGCGACAAGCGTATTTTGGCGGATTGGCAAAAAACTACTCCTTGCCTACTTCCAACGAAAATTACTGGATATCATCCTTCGCGGCGAAATCAAAATCGGAAGCCAATTTACTCGCTAGTTTTGTAGATTCTACAGGAAGATACGCGCGTATCACTACTTTTATGAAAGATATCGGCACCGACCGAATGGAACGCATCGAAGAAAATTTGCAAAGCAAAATAGACAACACATTTCCAGAGAAAAAATACGAGGTTACCATGACAGGAAAAGCACTGGTTTTCCTAAAAGGAACCAAATATTTAGTCAACAACTTAATCATGTCGTTATCGCTTGCTATTTTATTGATTTCGTTGTTTATGGCGTATTTATTTCGTTCGTTTCGTATGATTTTAATTTCGCTCGTTCCTAACTTGCTTCCGCTATTAATTACAGCAGGAATGATGGGCTTTTTAGGTGTTCCTATCAAACCATCGACGATTTTGGTATTTAGCATCGCTTTCGGAATTTCGGTGGATGACACGATTCACTTTTTGGCAAAATACCGACAAGAATTACAAAGCAATCACTGGCGAATTCGCAAATCGGTCTATGCTGCGTTGCGCGAAACTGGCGTGAGTATGTTTTACACGTCGATTGTATTATTCTTCGGATTTTCGGTATTTATGATTTCTAGTTTTGGTGGAACGGTTGCACTTGGTGGATTGGTTTCAGCAACTTTACTCTTTGCCATGTTAGCAAACTTGCTGTTGTTGCCTTCTTTATTGCTTTCGCTAGAACGAAGCATTGCCAACAAACGTGTATTAAAAGAACCTAACTTTAGAATTCTTCCCGAAAAACCAAACAGAAAACTTTCAGATTTAGTTCGTAGAAAAAATAAAAATCAGAAGTCTTAGTAGTTACAAATATTCCTTTTGTAAGAAAAAAGATAGTATCTTTGCAAAAACAGCTATAAAAAATAAAGCCTGAAGCTGTTGGTACAGCATTCAGACTCTATTCGGTTCCCCCAAACCTACCTTAATTTTTCTTAATCATTGAAGACAAATTAAGATTACAATTGATTAATAGCCATGACAAATATATGTCAACATGTGGCTTTCAGACAAGGGGAAAAATCCCCTTTTTGGTAGGTAATATCCTTTTATTTTCAGGTATTTCTACGCTTCGGCGAATTCTCGCGACAAAAAAACATACTCTTCTCACAAAATCTACGCGTACTTTGCACCAATCTTATTTCATAAGTTTTCGCCAATAAACTATATTTGTCGCCTAAAATATTAGAAAGATGAAATCATACACAGTCGCTGAGTTACTAAGCTCAGAAACATTACTACAGGAAGTTACTGTAAAAGGTTGGGTACGAACGTTTAGAGCAAATCGTTTTATTGCTTTAAATGATGGATCAACCATCAATAATATTCAATGTGTGGTTGATTTTGAAAATACAAACGAAGAAACGTTAAAACGCATTGGTACAGGCGCTGCCGTTGCTGTAAAAGGCGAATTGGTAGAAAGTCAAGGAAAAGGACAAAAAGTAGAAGTACAAGTGACCGATATCGAAATTTTAGGGGATGCAGACCCTGAAGAAGTTTCGGAAACTGTGATGCAACCTAAGCGACATACTTTAGAGTTTTTGCGCAAACAAGCACACTTACGCACACGTACAAATACGTTTAGTGCTGTAATGCGCTTGCGTTCGTCGTTATCGTTTGCCATTCATAAATATTTTAATGAGAATGGTTTCTATCACATGCATTCACCAATTATTACAGGAAGTGATGCAGAAGGCGCTGGAGAAATGTTTCGCGTGACCACACTCGATCCTAAAAATCCACCGTTGGACGAAGATGGAAATGTAGATTATTCGCAGGATTTCTTTGGAAAGGAAACGAATTTAACGGTTTCTGGACAATTAGAAGCGGAAACCTACGCAATGTCTTTAGGAAAAGTGTATACGTTTGGACCAACGTTTAGAGCAGAAAACTCAAATACATCACGTCACTTAGCAGAGTTTTGGATGATTGAGCCCGAAGTTGCTTTTATGGATTTGGCAGGAAACATGGACTTAGCAGAAGATTTCATGAAATCGGTGTTAAGTTATGTTTTAGAACACAATGCAGATGATTTGGCGTTTTTAGAAAATCGTTTGATTCAAGAAGATAAAACAAAACCACAAGCGGAACGCAGTGAAATGACCTTGACAGAGAAGTTACGTTTTGTGATTGATAATAACTTTAAACGTGTAAGTTACACAGAAGCAATTGATATTTTACGCAATTCCAAACCGAATAAAAAGAAGAAATTCAAATATATCATCAACGAATGGGGCGCAGATTTACAAAGTGAACACGAGCGTTTCTTGGTAGAAAAGCACTTCAAATGTCCGGTGATTTTATTTGATTACCCAGCAAATATCAAAGCGTTTTATATGCGTTTGAACGAAGATGAAAAAACGGTGCGCGCTATGGATATTTTGTTCCCAGGTATTGGAGAAATTGTCGGCGGTTCGCAACGTGAAGAGCGTTTAGACGTATTAAAAGAAAAAATGGCTGCCTTAGATATTCCAGAAGAGGAATTGTGGTGGTATTTAGAACTGCGCAAATACGGAACAGCAGTACATTCTGGTTTTGGACTTGGTTTTGAGCGTTTGGTGATGTTTGTGACAGGAATGAGCAATATTAGAGACGTAATTCCATATCCAAGAACTCCACAAAATGCAGAGTTTTAAATTGTAAAAAAAGTATTTACAAATAATAAAAAAGCGTATATCCATTACAGATATGCGCTTTTTTGTTTTGGGTTGGTTGTTATTTCGTAGCTGCTAACCTATTGGTCCGCCAGCCATTATTTCTTCATTTGCATATTCTGAAAATTGCTCAAAATTCTGTTTGAAGGCTTTTGACAATTCTGCCGCTTTTGCATTGTACGCTACTGCACTTTCCCAAGTATCGATTGGATTCAATACTTCGTTTGGCACATTTGGACAATCTTTTGGCATTGCCAATCCGAAGATTGGATGTATTTGGTACGCCGCATCATCTAATTTACCTTCAAGCGCTGCACTAATCATTGCGCGTGTGTATTTTAATTTCATACGACTTCCTGTTCCATAAGGTCCGCCAGTCCACCCTGTGTTGATTAACCACACATTTACGCCAGCTTCTTGCATTTTCTTACTCAGCATTTCTGCATATTTCGTAGGATGTAATGGCATGAATGGTGCGCCAAAGCACGCAGAGAAACTGGGTACTGGTTCGTCAATTCCTGCTTCGGTTCCGGCTACTTTTGCTGTATATCCTGAAATGAAATGATAGGCAGCTTGTCCTGGAGTCAATTTTGAAATTGGAGGCAACACGCCAAACGCATCTGCTGTTAAGAAAAATATATTTTTAGGATTCCTTCCGATAGAAGGTACTTGAATATTATCAATGTGATAGATTGGATAACTTACTCGCGTATTTTGGGTGATGGATGTATCGGAGAAGTCTACGTTTTTGTTTTCATCTAACACAACATTTTCAAGAATTGCTCCTTTTTTGATGGCGTGATAAATTTCTGGTTCGTTTTCTTCACTCAAATCGATGGCTTTTGCATAGCAACCACCTTCAAAGTTGAATACGGTATTTTCGTTGGTCCAACCGTGTTCATCATCTCCAATTAATTTACGCTCTGGATCTGCCGATAAGGTTGTTTTCCCTGTTCCAGACAATCCGAAGAAAATAGCCGTATCACCTTCTTTTCCAACATTCGCACTACAGTGCATTGGTAAGGTGTTTTTAAATACTGGCAAGATAAAGTTCAACGCAGAAAAAATTCCTTTTTTTATTTCTCCTGTATATCCTGTTCCGCCGATAAGTGCAATTTTCTTTTCAAAATTTAAAATGGCAAAGTTATGCTGACGCGTTCCGTCAACGGCTGCATCTGCCATAAATCCTGGCGCGTTTACCACAAGCCATTCTTCTTCAAAATTGTTTAATTCTTCTTCTGTTGGACGTAAAAACATGTTATGCGCAAACATATTACTCCAAGGATATTCGTTTACGACACGTATGTTTAGTCGGTAATTATCATCAGCACACGCGTAGGCATCACGAACGTATACTTCTTTTTCAGATAAATACGCTACAACTTTGTCGTATAATTTATCAAAAGCATTAGGCTCAAAAGGAATATTGATGTCTCCCCACCAAACCCTATCTTCTGTAATACTATCTTTCACAATAAATCGATCCATGGGAGATCTTCCTGTGAACTCACCTGTATTTACAGCAATGGCTCCAAAAGATGTTTCAACACCTTGTCCTTTGTGTATTGTTTCGTCATGGAGTTGTTCTGAGGAAAGTTGGTAGTGTACTTTTGCGTTTTTGATTCCGTATTGATTTAACGAAATCGTTTTCGTTGAGAAGGTGTTATTCGTCATAACTTTTAACTCTTGTTGTGTTTTTGTAAAGGGCAAAAGTATAAATATTTTTAGAGAGTCTTCCTTTTTTAACTGATTTTCTCTGTTTTAAGCTTGAAAAAATTTAAACCCAATGCTATCCATCCAGCAATTAATAAGGTGCCGCCAATTGGCGTAATGAATCCTATACTAGTAATATCGATACCTGTAGCATCTTTTGTTGCCAATAGATAAATAGAGCCTGAAAATAATATAATTCCCCATAATACAAATACATACGTGAGTCGAAGCATTTTTGGCGAAATTAGATTGGACATTCCCACAAAAAGTAATAAAAGTGCATGATACATTTGATAACGAACACCTGTTTCAAATGACGTAAGTTGGTCAGCTGTTAGAATTTTTTTGAGTGCATGCGCCCCAAAAGCCCCTAAAATAACGGCTAACAAACCTAAAATTGCTCCTGTAATCAGTATTTTTTTTCTCATAAACCACGAAGTTATTTTTATAAATGTAACATTTCATTACATTCGTGTTATATTTGCTGTTTTACAAATTTACGCAACAAAACTTACTATGCGAAACATTTTAATTATTGGTGCAGGAAAATCTGCTTCATACCTTATTAAATATTTTTTAGAAAAAAGTCATTCCGAAAATTTACATATTACTGTTGGAGATATCAACCTTGAAAGTGCCCAAAAACTAGTAGGCACTCATGAGAATGCTTCGGCTATTGAGCTCGATGTTTTTAATCAAGAAAGTCGCCAAGCAGCCATTAAAGAAGCTGCTATTGTAGTTTCAATGTTACCCGCACGTTTTCATATCGAAGTAGCGAGAGATTGTGTCTCGTTTGGCAAAAATATGGTAACAGCATCGTATATCAGTGACGAAATGCGCGCTTTAGACGACGCCGTAAAAGAAAAAGGATTGGTATTTATGAACGAAATAGGCGTCGATCCAGGTATTGACCACATGAGTGCGATGGAAGTGATTGACCGTATTCGCGATAATGGGGGAAAAATGATTTTGTTTGAATCGTTTACGGGCGGATTGGTTGCTCCTGAGAGTGATACGAATTTATGGAATTATAAATTTACGTGGAATCCTAGAAATGTAGTGCTTGCTGGACAAGGTGGCGCGGCAAAGTTTATTCAAGAAGGTACGTATAAGTATATTCCGTACAACCGTTTATTTCGCAGAACTGAATTTTTAAACGTAGAAGGCTATGGACGATTTGAAGCCTACGCAAATCGCGATTCTTTAAAATATAGAAGTGTGTACGGTTTGGACGATGTGCTGACTTTATATAGAGGAACTATTAGAAGAGTTGGCTTTTCAAGAGCTTGGCAAATGTTTGTCATTTTAGGAATGACCGACGATAGTTATATCATGGAAAACTCTGCCGAGATGAGCTATCGCGATTTTGTGAATTCCTTTTTACCGTACAGTCCAACCGATTCTGTGGAATTGAAAATGCGCCACAATTTAAAAATAGATCAAGACGATACACTTTGGGAAAAATTACTCGAATTGGACTTGTTCAATCCGAATAAAAAAGTTGGTTTAAAAGATGCGACGCCTGCACAAATTCTTCAAAAAATATTGATGGATAGCTGGACGTTAGCACCAGAAGACAAAGATATGATTGTCATGTATCATAAATTTGGCTATGAAAAAGAGGGCGAAAAGTATCAAATTGATTCTAAAATGGTCATTTTGGGTGAAGATCAAACATATACTGCCATGTCAAAAACCGTTGGCTTGCCTGTTGCTATTGCAACTATAAAAATTCTTAATGGAGAAATTACTACGCCAGGTGTACAATTGCCAATTACCAAAGAAGTATACAGACCTATTTTGGACGAATTGGAAACCTTCGGAATTAAATTTATAGAGAAGAAAGTTCCGTATTTTGGCTATAATCATGATACCATAGTTTAATGTTGAATACGTTTCAAAATTTAGCACAAGATTATCTTTAATTCACACAACCATACACTTCATTGGTTGTTTTTGACTTTACATAAAAAATATAATGCCATAATTCAACAAAAATGTACTTTTGGATTATGGCGTTTTTTGTTCGCAATATTTGGATACTCTTCTTTGGACTACTAACACAGTTTGTGTTTGGACAAGAACCTGTTTTTGTCCATTTAGAAGAAAAAGACGCTTTGCCCGATAAAGCCTTTTACGATGTTGTAGAAGACGACAATGGTATTATCTGGTTAGCTGCCGATACTGGCTTGTATCGTTATGATGGTTTTTCTTATCAACTTTTAAGTCATCCTGAACAAAAAGGGTTGTCTGTTTTTAATTTGACTAAAGATCAAAATAATCGTGTTTGGTTTACCAATTTATCCAACCAACTGTTTGTGATAAAAGATGGAAAAGTCACACTTTTTGGCAATTATAATGACTTTTTGGAAGGAAGTTTGGCATCGCTCACTTCAACACCAACGTATATTATTGTAAGCTCCGAAAAATACATTCTCATCATTGATAAAAACACTAAAGAGGTTGTTTACAAGGAAAAAACTCGTATTCACGTTAAGCCATTTTTGTATCAGCATAATTTATATTTTGGCGTTTCTATAAAAGGGAAAAAAGAGGTTTTCTACAAAATGAATCTGCAAACATTCCAGAGTACACGTATAGGAAATCTAGAAAAAGATTTTGATTCGTTTCGACAAGGATTGGGCACACGTATACACGATGAAACTATCTTTTTTGTGTCGGGCGTTCGAAAAAAAAAGTTTTTCAAGCTTACCAAAGAAAACACAATAATTTCACTAAAGCATCAACTTCCTGATTATCGAATTATCAGTATAAAAACCATCAATGACGAGCTTTGGCTGTCCACTGAAAAAGGCATATTTATTTGCACCGTAGTTGGCGAAGATTTGATTATTAAAAATCATTTTCTAAAAAATGAATTTACTTCACAAATCATCAAAGATAGTTTTGACAATTTTTGGATAACCACTACCAATAATGGCGCTTTTGTCATTCCAAATACAGAAATTAAAGCTGTAACGCTTCCATCGGAAAACGACGCTTTTAAGCGAATGTTTCTCGGTAATAACGGACATTTGGTGTTTTCCACTATAAAGTATAATCTGCTAAAGTTTCATCCTTCTGAAAAGGAATTACAAACAATCAAGTTGCCGTATCCGCAAGACATTCGGTATGCATTTTACAATCCGTACACGCAGCAATACAATGTAGAAATTGAAGTCTACGGATATGCTTTTCTCGACAAGAATTTTCAGTTTTTAGAGCATAAAAAATCAGGCATCAATATAAAAGATCACGATTTTATTGATGAAGAAAAAATATTGGTTTCTTTAAATACGAGCTTCTCCATTTTGACCAATCACACAAATAAACTACTGCCCAAAAACAGTATTTACGAAGACAATAAACGCTCCTACGCTTGCTTGTATGATGATGTGCAGCAACAAAGCTATTATAGCACAACCAAAGGATTATTTGTAGTAGACGCTTCTGATAAAGTCACAGAGATTAAATATAAAGACGAAAGCCTGTTCATTAAAAAAATGGTACAAAGCAACGACGGACGCATTTGGTGTTTGTCTTTTAAAAAAGGAATTTTTGTATTGGAAAATCAACAAGTTGTTGCCACGTATACGACTAAAAATGGCTTGCTTTCTAACTTTAACAGCTATATTGCCACCACAGAAAATCAAGTTTGGATTGCTGGAAATAAAGGATTGCAACAAATTGATTTTTTGAATAATACCATTCGAAATTTAACTAAAAATGATGGTATTTCGTCGTATGAATTCACAGGTTTGGCAATACAAAATCATCAAGTGTATGTAAGTACATTAAAGAAACTATGCTTTTTTGATACGCGAAAAGTGTTTAAAACTACGCGAAACATTCAACCGTATTTTACCGCCGTTGAAATTGCTGATAGCGTATACGCACCAACTTCAGAAGTCTATCAACTTTCTCACCATCAAAACAAACTCAAATTTAAGTTTAATACCAACGGTTTTTTGTCAAAAGGCAATATCAACTACATGTATAAACTTTCCAATGTTGATACCGATTGGCAAAAAGGAACCTTAGGCGTAAATGAAGTGTTGTATAATAGTTTGCCTGCGGGCAAATTTGTCTTTGAATTGCGTGCCTATGAAGGAAAAAATGTATCAGAAACTATTGCTGTACGATTTGAAATTTCGGAAGTGTTTTACAAAACATGGTGGTTTTATCTTTTGGTCGCAATGGTACTCGTTTCCATTGCATGGTACGTTTTCTTTAGCATTAACAAACGAAAAAATGAGCGTCAAGAAAACTTGCTAAAACAACAAACCAAAGATTTAGAAAATATTCGACTGAAGCTTGAAAGTTTGCGATCACAGATGAATCCGCATTTTATCTTTAATGCGCTAAATTCTATTCAAGATTACATTATTCAGAATGAAAAATCACTGGCACGACGCTTTTTGGTAAAATTTTCTGAACTGATTCGCATGTATCTTGAACATAGCCAACGTGATACCATTTCTATTTCAGAAGAAATTGCAGCTTTACAACTCTATTTAGAACTCGAAAAAGAACGCTTTGAAGCAACGTTTAATTATGATTTAATCGTGAACGAATCGCTAAAAAACAGCCAATTACCCATTCCGACATTTCTAATTCAGCCTTATATTGAAAATGCTATTGTACACGGATTGCTTCACAAAGAAGACCATCGAAAACTAGACATTTCTTTTGTTTTAAATACCCAAACAAATACCATTACTTGTACCATCACAGATAACGGAATTGGTCGTGCGGCTTCAAAAAACATCAACAAAAACAGACCTTTTAAACCGAAGTCGTTTTCTACCATGGCAAATCAAAAACGAATTGATTTACTCAACAAAACCAATTCACAACCAATAATACTACAAATTATAGACAATTTTGAAGCTGGAGAAGCTTCTGGAACTACTGTAATTCTCAACATTCCAACACAACAAGCATGAACATGACAGCCATTATTGTAGACGATGAAAACAAAGCTCGACGCGTGTTGCGCTCGCTACTTGAAGAAATATATCCTTCCATAGAAATTTTGGCAGAAGCCAACAACTTATTAACTGCAATTGCAGAAATAAAGGCACACCAACCAGACATTGTTTTTTTAGATATTGAAATGCCCAAATACTCTGGACTGGAAATTTTAAATTTCTTCGAGCATGAACCTGTCAATTTTCAAATTATTTTCACAACTGCGTATAATCAATATGCTATTGAAGCTTTTGACGCCAACGCCGTAGATTATGTATTAAAACCTATCAACGAAGATAAACTCAAAATTGCTATACATAAAGCAGCAAAAAATATAGAAATCAACGATATCAACAATCGTTTGGGAAAATTGGAAAGTTTATACAACAAATTATCTATCAGCAAAATAGCGCTCGAGGTACCACGTGGCGTGTTGTTTGTTGCTTTGGATGATATTATTATGCTGGAAGCCGATGGAAGTTACACAAAAGTGTATCTCAAAGACGGAAAAGATCAGCTCATTAGTAAAAATTTAAAATACTTTTCAGACCAATTAGAACATAAAATTATCTTCTACAAACCGCACCGCTCGTATATTATCAATTTAAAATATCTATCTAAATTAGAGAAAAAAGACAACTACTATATTGTGTTAGAAAATAAAAAAACCATTCCGATTGCACGCGATAAAAAGGATGAGTTTTTACAGATTATACAGACAATTTTCTAGAAAATCGCCAAACCGCTCAATGCCAAAAAACCACTTTTTATAAATGGAACGCCGCGCTTCGTGAAAAAACCAACAAAGTAGCGCATATAACATAGATTTTTGCTTCATAACTATTTAAAAATGATACACATGAAAGCAAAACTATTCTCCTTTTTCCTTTTACTAAACTGCATAAGTTTCGCACAACAATGGGACGTTGTCGGAACAGCTCAATTTTCCAATGAAGCCGTATCTGCGCGCTTAGCGTTCTCGCCCAATGGCGAACCGTATGTTGTATATCAAGATGCAAACTCTTCCAATAGATCACGAGTTACCTATTTTGATGGCAATTCTTGGATAGATTTAGGAACTGTGAGCAACAATGCAGCAGATAGCGAAAGTATCGCCTTTAATCTTAGCGACAATTCTGTTTGGGTTGCCAATGCCCGAACTTCTGACAGACTTGTTTCGTTATATCGCTATAACGGTAGCACTTGGGAAGCAAGAACCATTTATAATAATACTTCTCAAAATAGATACAATGAGCATTTAGGGCTTTTTTACGATGCCAATTTTGGAAGTCCTGTCATGGCTTTTTATAAATTTCCACAATTATCTGCTTCTAGTGGTATTAGTCAAAATGCAGGTATTGTTGCGCATTTTGTAAATGGAAATTCTGGCGGATCTAATGGAACCAATGTCGCTGTAGGACGAAATAATACCGTTACCGTGGATAAGTATGGTAATTTTATGTCAAATACCACAAATGATGATGTATACACTTCTTCTATGGATAGAAGAAGTGGCGTAGGAAGTAGTGGCAATTTTACAAAATATTTTGCACAACAATCAAAGCATTACGCTTTAATAAATAATCGATGGATTGCACATACTAGAGATTTTGGAGCGTCAAGTGATGTATTGCAATACTATCAAGGCACTACAAAGACGACTGCACAACCGCTAGGAAATCCAAACACGCAAGGTCATTTAGTAGATATAGACATGCAAAGTGATTTTACAACGTACATCACATATGCAAATACCAATGACGAAGTTGCTATAGAAAGTTACGATGGTACTTGGAACACTATTTCTAGTTTGCCTACCATAAACACCACAAGTGCTGGCTTTTTTCATCAAATTGCTGTAAACGATTTTAATGATAATCTTTATTATTTATACCGCGAAAACAATAGAATCACAGTACTAAAATATACGCCGCCTGCTCCACTAACTCGCTATTATATAGACGCCAATGCTACAGGAACAGGCGACGGTTCTAGCTGGGCAAATGCCATGACCAGTATAAACGATGCTTTAACAGTTGCAGGCAGCAACACAACTGAAATTTGGTTAGCCGCTGGCACCTATTATCCGCCTGTTAGTGGTGGAAATGCTTCCACAATTACAGTAAACATTGATAATTTAACCATTTATGGTGGCTTTTCAGGAACGGAAACTCAACTATCTGAACGCAATATTCGCATGAATGAAACTATTATCTCTGGTGATGGTTCTCAAAATGACACTGCTGTAGATTTTACCTCTGCTTCACGAAATGACAATGCAATACATGTTTTTACCATTGCTGGAAACAACATAACACTTGACGGACTTACCATTCAAGATGGAAATGCTGGTGCTACGACAGGGAATGGACAAAATGGTGCGGCTGTTTATAAAAACTTTGATGTGACTAGTTTGTCATTAAAAAACTGTACTATTAAAAACAATGTAGGACAAGGTGCTGGAGCAATTTTTGCTCGCTTTGATGGAAGTGGCGCAGTTACCCTTACAATAGAAAACTGTATTTTCAATAACAATTTAGCTCGATATGGTGCCGCTTTATATACCTACTCAAATACGAATATTACAGAAACGGTAACCATTTCAAACTCTTTATTTCATGACAATGTAGTTTCAGATTCAACTACTGGAAATGGTGTTTCTGGAATTGCTTGGATTCGTGCAGTTGGAAATAGTTCAAGTTGCACCACCAATGTTGTGAATTGTACATTTGCTGAAAACTCAGCTACGACTTCAGAAACCAACATTACCGAAAATGCTGCATTATTATTGAGTCGCGATAATGGTTCACACAATAGCACTGTTGCCAATTCTATTTTTTATCATAATTCTGGGCAAAGTGGAACTGTTTTGGCAGGAATCGGAAAAGGAAGAAGCACATTCAATGCGCCAACAACACTATTTGTAACCAATACTATTGATGAAGACAATTTTGCCTACGCATCTAACACTAATAATGTTTCTACTAACAATCCGATATTTACAGATGTAGCAGGGAAAGATTATACATTACAAAATGGTTCGCCAGCAGTAAATACAGGAGACAATACATACGTAGTCAATACCGTTGATTTAGCATTTAACAATAGAATTTTGGACACTACTGTAGACTTAGGAGCTTTTGAAAATACAGCAACACTTTCCGTAGCAGCATTAGAAACTATTTCATTTACCATTGCGCCAAATCCTACTCGTGATGAAATTCATATCAATTCACAGCATCGTGTTAAAAATGTAGAAGTGTATTCTCAAATTGGTCATAAAATACTAGAAACTAACCAACAATCCATCTCATTAGCCAACCTACCTAGCGGAATGTATATTGTAAAAATTACAACTTCGCAACATCAATCGATTGTCAAAAAAGTGATTAAAAAATAGTTTCTGTTTTTAAATTGTATCAAATCACTTTTGCCCAAACTTGTAAAATAGTTTGGGCTTTTTTCTTAAACAAAAGAACTCACAACCTAACAATTTTATACAGTTTTTCACTTAAAAAATTACAATTCAAAAAAAATAAATACTTTTGACTTTCATATGATAAGTTGACGACTATGAAAGTAATTAATGAACAAATAGAAATTGACGGAATTGACAAAAAGATTCTGCGCGCGCTGATGCAAGATGCCCGAACTCCGATTTTGAGCATTGCGCGCGACATTGGCATTTCTGGTGCTGCCGTACATCAACGTTTGCGAAAACTCGAAGAAGCGCAACTGATTGTAGGTTCTAAATTTGTCATAAATCCGAAAGTTTTAGGTTATAAAACGATGGCGTTTATTGGTGTGTATTTGGACAAAGCCATGCGAAATCCGGATGCGGTAAAAGCGCTGAATGAAATTCCAGAAGTCATGGAAAGTCACTACACCACGGGAAATTGGTCGTTATTGATTAAAATTTTGTGTAAAGACAACGAGCATTTGATGGACATTTTAAACCATAAAATTCAAACTATCAAAGGCGTTTCACGAACAGAAACCTTCATTTCCTTAAATCAGCAAATTGACCGACAGATTAAAGTATAACGCTTCGATAAGCTCAGCGTTATTAAATTCTTTAATCGTAAGATTGACACCTCAAAATTTAGTCCCTGCCCAAATAGCGCATAAAATACAGCAAGGTTGCTAATGAACCAAGTGCAGCAACTACATAGGTTCGTGCTGCCCATTTGAGTGCGTCTTGTGCGCCGTCAAATTCTTCGGAGGTTACCATGTTTTTATCGCGTAACCAAAGCAATGCTCTGTTACTCGCATCGTATTCTACAGGAAGTGTGATAAAGCTAAACAACGTTCCCAAAGCAAACATGATGAGACCAACAATTAAAATCGTTCGTCCAACACCGCCGCCAGTCGCTTGTTGACTCGCCATCATAGCAATTCCACCGTAAATAACCCATTGTGAAAATCGGGAAGCAATGCTTACCAACGGCACTAATTTAGAGCGCATTTGCAACCATTCATACCCTTTGGCATGTTGCACTGCATGTCCTACTTCATGCGCAGCTACTGCGGCAGCCGCAGCATTTCGTTGATGATATACGCCTTCGCTTAAATTTACCGTCTTATTTTGTGGATTGTAATGATCGGTCAACATTCCTGGTGTCGAAATTACTTCTACATCTCTAATTCCATAATCCGTCAGCATCTTCTTGGCAATTTCGGCACCGCTCATTCCGTTGCGTAGTTGTAGTTTGGAGTAAAACGCAAACTTACTTTTCAGTTTACTGCTCACAAACATACTTACTAACATAATTGCACCTGCAAGGAGCAGATATCCATTATCAAATATCATATTCTTTCGTTTTTACTCTTTTAAAAATACAAAAACCTCGCCAAATAAGCGAGGTTTTCATGAATATGAATTTTTGTCAGTTTTTCTTAATCGCGCTCTACTCTTCGCAACGCTGCTTTCTGAATCACTGTCGTATTATAGCTAATCACAGGCGTTTTTTCAGTTCCTGTTTTTCTAGATGCTGCTTTTTCTGTAACCGTTATTGAAAAAAATACGCGTCCGTCGTTGTTAAATTCTACGCGACTGTTCAAAATTCTATTGTTCAACTCAAAAGTGCTAAACAGCGTTTGACGCATGTAATTTGCTCTGAGTACGATTCCGTTATTTTCATCCAAGTCATAAATGCCTTTTTCAGGGTCAACCACAACTAAAGTGTACTTACGTTCGTCTCTTTTCTTAGAAACGATGTATGACAAAATGTAATCATACTTTTTCGGATCTTCCGTAGGTTTAATGATTAACTCCATCGGAACATTTTGTAGCACGCCAGTTGCATCTGCGATGTTTAAATTTCCAGCATACG
Source organism: Kordia sp. TARA_039_SRF (assembly GCA_006383075.2). Taxonomy (GTDB): domain Bacteria; phylum Bacteroidota; class Bacteroidia; order Flavobacteriales; family Flavobacteriaceae; genus Kordia. Next base: position 2,889 of record SMNH02000010.1, on the reverse strand, counting down.
TACCTACGTATTCCTTTGGAAATGCTTGTTCCGCAGGAAAAACTTTATCTTCAGATGTTTTCCCAGCACGCTCTTTGGCTTTCTTTGTTTGTGCCATCACTGCAGTCGACATACAAATCAGCGCGATAAAAAAGACTATTTTTTTCATTTTTCTATATTTAGATGTGACAAGCTGTGTACTATTTTTGTACCAAACTGCTTTTTCTATCCTACGATATTAATAATTTTTCCTGGAACTACAATCACTCTTTTAGGAGTTCTTCCGTTTAATTGTGCTTGTGTACGTTCGTCTTCTAGAATTATTTTCTCGATTTCTTCTTTAGATAAATCTAGCGGTAACTCTTTTTTGAAACGCATTTTTCCATTGAATGATACTGGATATTCTTTGGAACTTTCTACCAAGTGACGCTCTTCAAACACTGGAAACTTCACGGTAGCAATAGAACCTTCATTGCCCAATCGCGACCATAACTCTTCTGCAATGTGCGGCGCGTACGGAGAAACTAAGATTGTTAACGGTTCTAAAATCGCTCTGCTGGTACACTTTTGATCGGTCAATTCGTTGACACAAATCATAAACGTGCTTACCGATGTATTGAACGAGAAGTTTTCAATGTCTTCCTGCACTTTTTTGATGGTTTTGTGCAAAGTTTTTAGGTTGTCTTTCGTCGGTTCGGCTTCGGTTACTTTCGGACCTTCGTCAGAAACATACAACTTCCATAATTTCTTTAAGAAGCCAAAAACACCTGTAATTCCCGCTGTATTCCAAGGTTTCGATTGCTCCAACGGTCCAAGAAACATTTCATACAAACGCAAGCTATCTGCGCCGTACGTTTCACAAATTTCATCAGGATTTACAACATTATACTTGGACTTGGACATTTTTTCGACTTCGCGATGAGTTATATAGCTTCCATCATCTGACAAAACAATAGCATCTGCTAAATCTTTATATCTATTGTCTTCTCTAAATTCCTCAACATCAAGTTCATCACTAACACCTTTTAATAAGCTTATATCTACATTTCGTTTTAAAACGTGATTAGAACTATAATTAACTTCAAAAGTCCATTCCTCTTTTTTTCCATATTTATCAATGAGCCAATTTTCTATTTCTTTAACAGAATTACCCTCTAAAATGGAGTCATAAGCTTCCTTTGAAATTAAAAAGAGTTGTTTTTTGGGAACATCTACTGAAATATTTCCTCCTGCTACATTTGTACAATCTAACAAATAGGCATACACAAAAGCACTCGTCCCCAAAATCATTCCTTGGTTGATTAACTTCTTGAACGGTTCGTCTACGTTTACAAAACCTCTGTCGTGTAAGAATTTTGTCCAGAAACGTGCGTATAACAAATGTCCTGTTGCGTGTTCGCTTCCGCCAATGTACAAGTCTACATTTTGCCAATAGTCTAACGCTTCTTTGCCAGCAAAATGTTCATCGCGTAAGGCTTTTTCCATGTAACGGAAGAAATACCAAGAACTTCCTGCCCAACCTGGCATGGTGTTTAACTCCAGAGGATAAATTCCGTTATCCTCAGCAGATTCCGCATCAAGTGCGGAATGACAAAGTTCATTACTTACGATGGTATTTGTATTGGTGTCCCACGCCCAAACCTCAGCGTTTCCTAATGGCGGTTCGCCCGTTTCGGTGGGTAAATATTTTTCTACTTCTGGCAGTGTGATTGGCAAATGTTGTACGTCAATCATTTGTGGCATTCCGTCTACATAATACACTGGAAACGGTTCGCCCCAATACCGCTGACGCGAGAAAACTGCATCGCGCAAACGATAGTTGATTTTTCCTTTTCCAAAACCGCGTTTTTCCATTTCGTAAATCACGGTTTTCATGGCTTTCTTATAGGTCAAACCATTTAAGAAGTCAGAATTAGCGATTTTTACACCTTCTTTTTCAGCGTATGCTTCTTCTGAAATGTCTACATTTTCAAAGATGTTTGGAATGTCCAATCCGAAATGCTTTGCAAAGTCATAATCACGTTGATCTCCACATGGAACTGCCATCACAGCACCTGTTCCGTAACTTGCCAATACATAATCGCCAATCCAAATTTGTATTTTTTCTCCTGTAAACGGATGAATCGCATGTGCGCCCGTAAAAACTCCTGAAATCGTTTTTACGTCTGCCATACGTTCACGTTCGCTACGTTTTGCTGTGGCTTCTACATAGTTTTCAACCGCTTCTTTTTGTCCATCAGTTGTGATTTTCGCTACCAAATCGTGTTCTGGCGCCAACGTCATAAAACTTACACCGTAAATGGTGTCTGGTCGTGTGGTGAAAACGTCAATATTCGCGTCGTGTCCATCTACTTTAAACGTCACCATCGCGCCTTGCGAGCGACCAATCCAATTGGTTTGTGAGTCTTTTAAAGGTTGTGGCCAATCGATTTCGTTCAAACCATCTAGCAAACGCTGTGCATACGCAGAAATTCGCATGCTCCATTGCGTCATTTTTTTGCGAATGACAGGATGCCCGCCACGTTCGGAAACTCCGTTGACAATTTCGTCATTCGCCAACACCGTTCCCAATGCAGGACACCAGTTTACTTCCGTTTCTGCCAAATAGGTGAGTCTGTATTTGAGTAAAATTTCTTGTTGTTCTTTTGCGGAATAGTTGTTCCATTCCGCCGCAGCGAACATGGCTACATCATCATCACACAACGCTTTTACAGTAGTATTCCCTTCTTTTTCAAACTTCGCGATAAGCGTGTCAATATGCTCTGCTTTGTCCGTTTCTACATTGTACCACGAGTTGAACAATTCGATAAAAATCCACTGTGTCCATTTGTAATATTCAGGATTGGAAGTGCGCACTTCTCTGCTCCAATCGAATGAGAAACCGATTTTGTCTAACTGCCTTCTATAACC
>SMNH02000009.1 GCA_006383075.2 Kordia sp. TARA_039_SRF | reverse complement strand
CGTTTAAAGTTTGAAATGTATCCAAACCCGGCATCAGATAAGGTACGTATTCAATTGCCTTCTGGAGCTGAAAATGCTACGGTAGAATTTTATGATTCTTTAGGTAGATTGGCGCTTTCTAAAAAAGTGACACGTATTAACAATAAAATGGATGTGAATGCTTTAAGTAAGGGTATTTATATTTTAAAAGTTTTTACGGCAGATCAAATTGGAAGTCAGAAATTTATAAAAAATTAAGTGTTCAATAACTTTTAATCTTAAAAAACCAATTGTATTTATAGCAATTGGTTTTTTTTGTGCCCTTTTTAAAGTAGATTTGTAGTACAATAAAAAAAAGCATGAATTACATCTTATTTGATAGTGACGTTAGAGATACACTATTGCCATTTACATATACAAAACCCGTTGCAGATATTAGAATCGGAATTTTAACCATTAGAGAAAAATGGGAGAAACGTCTTGGTTTAACTACCACTACAATTACCGCAGATTATTTAGAAGAAAAATATCCGATGGTAGAAATGGAAGAGAATATTCTTATAAATGCTTCTTTTTGTCCTACTGAATCTTTGGTAGAAAAGGTAAAAAATCTTTCTAAAAATGAAGCTATTTTTAAAGGTGAAGATGTATTGGCATTTCATACAACACAAAGCCAAGAAGAGGTAGATTTTGATACGTATACCCAAATTGAATTTGATGAAGAATTGATTCAAATAAAAAACACTTCAGATATTTTTACGCACAATGGTAAGGCAATTCAGCAAGATTTTGATTKMAWWWMSRAWKWRARAACGKTCTGAAACAAYACCWGCWKKWAYRSWAGYKWWAAACGTATTTTGTCGTAAATCGTGATACGTGCCATTATACATATCTTCTATATAAATATTGACATCATTCTCAACATTTTCCAACGCATGAATGCTAATTTCTATGATTCCGCCGTTTTGTGTTTTTACGCTTAGCGGTAAAATAGTGCTTTCATTGACCGCATCAATTCCTTGAATGACATAGTTGGAATTATTGAACGACCAAGACATATCTTCCACATTGTTTTCAATGAGTTCGCCATCGTAGCCCCAATCGTATTGCGCTGTTGCGTTTTCATCTACCGTAAGCAATAAATGACGCTCATAGTTTTCAGGTGAATGGTATTTGATTCTGAACTTAGGACGTACATCTTCTGGTACTTCCGTTTGGTCATTTTCTGTAAATGCAGTTTCCTCCGTATTGCTTCTGTAGAACCATGAGTTGGTGTTTCCTGCTTCGGTAACAAATATTCGCTGGTCGTTTTCGAAAGTAACAGTGCCATCAGTATCTGCCACAACAAAGAATCCTTGTCCTACAGGAATGTATCTTCGAGGTGTTTTTAAGGCAGTTCCGCCGCTGTCCACATCAGCATCGGCAATGGCTGGTGTTCCTCCTGAGAGATTGTAAAGTCCATAGCCCCCTTGATATTCAGCAAGCGCATGAGAGTTTCCTCCATAGTGTTCCCAAAAGTATAAGGTTCCGTTCAAGTTGGTATTGTCGTTTAATACTTCATTTCCATCAATGGCAGAAGGATATGGGTTTCCAACCAAATAATCGTTTCCTCCTGTGATGTTTAATGAAATTGTACCATTGTTTGGTACACCTCTAAAGGTATAGTTTTGTAAGTTGGTCAGCGGATCGGTTGAAGCTCCTTTTAGCGTGAACCCTTCTCCGACCAATAGACTTCCTGTACTGAGTACTTGTTGCCATTGTGAGTAGTCATCATCTAAACTGTTGACAAATTTCCAAACCCAATATTCTGCTAGTTGAATTGGCGTTGTAGTTCCGTTTCCGTTTAATCCGCTGATGAAGTTAATCGCCACAGGATTATCAGCATCGGTTCCGTCCATCATGACGTTTGCTAAGGCGTAACTTTCGTCTCCGTCAATATTCGCATTAGGATTGTTAGAGTGTACTGGCGACGACCAATAGTTGTATGTGTACAAGTTTTTGGTTCCTTGCTGATCTCTTTCCAATCGTCCATTGGCACCGGCTGTAATGGTGCTTGTTGCAGTTTGAATCAATTGTGCTTCGCCTTGCAAATCTATTTCACCATCAAGATTGAGATACCATGTGTTTCTAAGTTCTACGTCACTAGTAACTTCTAGTTTTGCGCCTGCATCTACCAATAAACCAATGCCTCTGTGCTGATTTGCTGTAGTGATATTATTTTTGATGTGAACGATAGCCCAATCTTTGTTGGTTGCGGCGTTGGTAATGTCCCACACATCACCATGCAGCCAAGTTGCTGTCGTAGACCAATCGCCATCAGCAGTTGTTTCATATGGTAATGGCGCTGTTTGCGGATAGATGTTTTTGATGTTGTAGATTCTCGCTCCCGTATTTTCATCGACCGTTGCAGTAGTTTTATCGTCTAAGATGTCATCTTTATACGCGTCCATTTTATAATACTTGACTAAAGATGTACCTAAAGAAGCGGAGATGTCTAACGGTATTATTTTACCACTGTCAAAACTGTTGACGTCATCCAATTCTTGATAAATCATGCGTTCCAATTCTTCATTGTCTAATGCTTTGTTGAACACGCGCACCTCATCAATTTCTCCCGCAAAATAGTTGGCATCTGTGTCAGCCAATCGTCCAATTGTTAGACTGGAAGTGTCTAAGTTTACAGGTCCGGCACTGTCAGTACCGCTTTCTTGACCGTTGATAAAGAGTGCTGTTTTTCCAGCAGCCGAAGTTGCCGCTACATGTGTCCATATTTCATTAGTCACCGTAGTGGTAGATGTGATAATGGTAGCGCCGTTAAGAGATACACTTACCGTATTGTCTGTATTGACCGTGATGTAAAAGTTTTGTTGCCCCACAACTACACGCGTGGAGTTAGTAGCATTGTTTCCTGTCACACGGATGAATGCCATGATTGACGCATCTCCGGCGTTGATAACGTTGCTGTCTTCTACATAGTCATTTCTTCCGTCAAAGAAGAGTGTGTATTTATCTTCGTAATCTCTTGGAGAACCGTAGTAATTGGTATCACTATCAAAGACGTCTAAAACACCGTCTTCATCTACGTCAGTGGTACCATCAATAACACCATCGTTATCAGCATCTAAATATGCTAAGATGGTTCCGCTAATGTCCGTTCCATTCGCTGGATTGTTGGTGGCGTCATTACTGTCTACATCTAAATAGTCAGGAATTCCGTCGCCATCACTATCAAGCGGAGTTGGGTAACTTGCACTTCCGTGATCACTTCCTACGCCATCATCGTTTAAATCCATAATTGGCAAAATACCATCACCATCTGGTTCTGTGGAAAGATCATTATCATCTACATCGGTTCCATCACCAATACCGTCACCGCTGACATCAATATCGCCTAAACCGTCATATTCAACGCTGTCAAAAATTCCGTCATTATCACTGTCAAGGTCAATATAATCTGGTGTACCATCGCCGTCAGAATCTAGTATCGTGATGCTTTCGTATAAATCGTGCATTCCGTTGTTATTGGAATCTACCCACGTCGCTACAGAATCATTGAATAGCGTTGCATCTTTGTCATTATCTGGCAAGTTCAACTCTACAACGTTTGGAATTCCGTCGTTGTCATTATCTAAATCAACCGTGTCTGAAATACCATCGCCGTCAGAGTCGCACAGCAATTGTTTTACAAAAATATCATCAATGGCTAAATCGTTTCCAATTCCTCCTAGTTGACTGTTGATGAGTTGGACTTTAAATTGTGTAAACGAAGTGGTAAAGGTTGCACTTACATCAACCCAATCTCCTGCGGGAGATGTTGGCTCTATTGGTCCAGAAGTTGCTGTTGCAATTTGATTTCCGTTCGGGTCAAAGATGATGATTTGTACTTCTGGGCGTAATCTTGACGCGATATCTGGTGCGTCTGTTCTATCAATATTCAGTGCAGAGAAACCATAGGTTATAGGTACATTTGGTGTTACACCGACAATGTCAGCCTCAAAGAAGATTCCAGGTTCTTCATCGGCATTAAAGATTGCCATTCGTCCGTCAACATCGCCTGGCGTATGGTCTTCACCTAAATACCAATAATCATCTGCCCATTGTGAAATATCGTCAATTGGAGTTTGATCGATACCATCACCATTGGCAATTTGATGATATACCGTGTATTCTCCGTCATTTAAACTTGTTGAGTTGGTACCCGTTGGGCAATTGGTTCCAGTTCCATCTTCAAAACAATACGTGGTACTTACACCAATTGTAAACGCATCTATTTCTACGCGCGTTCCTGCGTTAGAACCGAATGTTTCATTGAGAAAAACAACTTCTGCTAGCGTAGCGTTTGATGAACTGTTACAAAATGAGTTTTCGAGTGTGTCTACAATTCCGTCGTTGTCATCGTCAATATCAACATTGTCTGTAATGCCATCACCATCAGTGTCTGGAAATGTTTGTACACCTTCTCCACGAACTACAAATGTGAATGGATTTTCGTCGCTGTCATCACTTCCAATACTTATAGTTGCCTGATGTGTTGCTAGTGTGGAAGGATTGTAACTTACGGTAAATGTGGTGCTTTCGCCTATGCTTAGTACCGTTTCCGAAGGTTGTGTTACGGTAAAATCCGTACTTCCTGAAATTTGAACTATTGGTGAACCTGTGAGTGTTAAATCTAATCCACCATTGTTGGTAATGGTGTATATTTTTGTAATGGTACCTTCGTAAAGGTCGTATACTGAAAAGTCAGTTCCGTTGTCCGTATTTGCATCAGCAAAACCATCACCATCATTGATATTGACTCCATTTCCTGTGACTTCAATATCTCCTGGCGATGTTGGATCGATGATAAGATTTACGGAGTAATCTTCATATTCTCCTAAGTTTCCATCAAAAGAACCATCGCACGGGTCGGTAGGATGCCACCAATTTCGAAATGCTACCCGCATTCTAGTTTGTCCAGCGAGAGCAGTGTTTGGAATAGTAAAGCTGTCTGAAACGGCATTTCCAGCAATGGTTCCTGAAGTTCCTGTTCCTCCTACAAACCAAACATCTTCTCCTGCATCTGTAAAGTCACCATCATTGTTAAAATCAATCCAAACGGCAAAACCGACTTGCATCCAGTTTTGTTCTTTGTTGACATCGATACGAATTGTTTCTGTGCTTCCAATATATACATCTGCAATGTTTGCTGTGTAATCTCCATAACCATTGTCATATCCAGAAGAATTGTCAATATTTTGCGCTAGTGAGCCAAAACGAACTCTGTTGATGTAATGTGCGGCATTGGTATTAGGTACATTTGGTGTGCAATAATCATGATCGGGCGTTGTAAAGTTGAACGTTGTGGAGAACGCAGAGTTTGTACCGTTACAAATAGCACTTATTTCCAGCTCGTAATTGGTATTGGAACGCAAGCCTGTAATATTCAATGTGTTGCTTGGTGCCAATACTGAAATCCAGCTGGTTGCACCTACTTCACGAWMTWKKWWKWYWTAARMAKKYMWRMYSRTMAMMRMAWYCCASSKAATGGWWSSSRMAWTAGCRKMWMMWKCTKWKSWWRWWWWGWTGCTKRKWRCRATKRWSKWMKTGATGGTAATATTTTCTACCGCAGTGGCACTGTTTCCTGTAACGCTATCATAGTATAACCAGTTGATTGTGTAACTTCCCGGTGCTGTAAAACTTATGGCATCACTCGTTGTTGGTGTTATGGTTCTACATTGGTAGGAAATGGTTTGTGCTGAGGCAGTGTAATCGCAATATGCCGTAACATTTGGCAACGTTGGCGCAACTAAAACGCCTGAATACGGATTTACGGTCACCGTTGCTGTACAGGTATCCATAAATCCATACGAATCTTCTACGGTTAACGTTACTGTATTTGCGCCAATATCATCGCAAGAAAAGGTTGATTGGTCAATGGAAAGTATAGGCATTCCTGAGTCTACCGTAGAACCATTGTCAATATCGGCTGCCGTGATGGTAGCATTGTCAAACGCATCTAAAGTTATCGTAATATCGTTGCAATTTGCTTGTGGTGGTGTAATGGATAAATTTCCTTGCAGAATGATGTCATCAATGTAGTAATTATCATTTCCGCCTGATGCATTTTGAAATGTAGCGCGAATGGTTGCTCTAAAATTTGTTGCGGCATCTGGAATAGCTACGACAAATGGATTTGCGTATGTTCCGCCAACGCCAAACGCTAACGCATCAGAAGTATTATTGACCCCATCAATAAGTTTTACTGACGCATCTACCCAAACGCCTGATTCATAATAGGAATAATCTAGCCATAAATCTTCATTATTATCAGGTTCGCCAAGAGAATGGTATGCAATAGAAAAACTTACGTTGTTGTACAGACTTATATCTTGGTCTGCCATGACGATGTTTGGCTGATTGTCCCAGTAGTTTTTAAACTCCATGCAATAATCGTTCGAGGCTGGTGTCGTTACAGAACTGTTTACAATGCGTATGACACCATTTGTAGAAGTAGCTGTGTAGTCCCAGTCGTCTGTACCTTGATGTGTTGTAACGCTGGTTGAAGAATATTGTGCGGCTACCGTAATTTGCCCTGTAGCACTTCCATTATTAAATTGTTGACGAGCGATGGTAGTTTGTGCTTTTGCTACATTGAGAACTAACAAACACAGAATGATTAACCAACTGTATTTTTTTGGAGGGCACCATGCAAATTTTACACGGCAACCTTTGAATATATTCATGCCATTAGAGGTTTTAAGAATTAGGGGACAACTCAAAAATTGCTACAAAATAACTTTTTTTCTATTTGCTACATGTTAATTGTTGTAGATATATCAAAATTTGACAATTTCGTACCAATGTTGATGGTTTGACTAAAATATAGACTATATTAAAAATAGGTTTTTATGTACAAATATTTAATTTCAAACAATTTGTAATCAATTACTTACATCACTTTTTGTTGCAATACAAAAGTATCTTAACTCGCTTGTAAAAGTTGTTAATTTGGTGTTAATACTGTTGAAAATTATTGAACTATCAAGTTCATCTACGTAGAAAGATTTGTTTTGGTTTTTTTAAAAAGTGTCATTGTACATTTAATTTCACAAAAAAACCTCATCGTCATTTGCCGAGCAATGATGATGAGGTTTTGAAATACAGCAATACTGAAGTTTATTCTTCTTCCAAGGCAGCTTCTACGGCTGAACCCGCGAAGAAAGCTTCCAATTCTTTTAAGGTAGCTTCCGATTTTACAATGTCTTTTACAACAAGCCCTTTGTTGAGCACTACAATTCGGTCAGAGACTTCGGTAACATGCATTAAGTCGTGACTAGAAACTAAAACCGTTACTTGATTGTCTTCTGATAGTTTTTTGATAATCCCTTTTAAACGAATTTGTGTCGTTGGATCTAAGTTGGCAAACGGCTCATCTAAGATGACAATTTCAGGATTTCCGATGAATGACGCCACAATTCCTGCTTTTTTCTGATTTCCTTTACTTAAATCGCGCAGGTATTTTTTTTGATTGAGAATTTCTCCGTGAAAGAAATCTTCAAATTGTGCTAACAAAGCATCAACATCTGACTTATGTTGTCCGCGCAAATCGCCGATAAAGTAAAAGTATTCTTCGGGTGTTAAATAACCAATTAAGAAACTTTCGTCAATAAATGAGGAAGTAAATGGTTTCCAGGCTTCACTTTCGTGTACTTTGATGCCTTTGCTGCTTATGTATCCTGTTGTTGGCTGAATTAAATCTAGCAGCAAGCTAAACAGTGTTGTTTTTCCTGCTCCGTTGTTTCCTACCAAGCCAAAACTTTGTCCTTTTGGAATTTCCAGCTTATCTATTTGTAAAACAGTGTTTTGTCCGTATTTTTTTGATATGTTTTGTATTGAAATCATTGTTCGTGTTTTTGAGATTGATTATTTTTCGTCGAAAGCGGCAACGGTTTTGTATTTCCCTTTTTGATATACTTTTTCTATTTGTGTAAGGAAATAATTTCTGAAAACTAAGCCTATTGCTCCACTAATTGCTAGCGTGATGATACCTGCATTTACATTGTAATTCGCAAGATAGTACGGCAACCAAAAGAGTAATACTGGCAATAGTAATTTTGGCAATGCAATCAACAATTGTGTCGGATTGAATCCTTGGGTATTGCTAAATGCTTTGGCTTTTTCGTTCAGTTTGATAGGAACTCGGTTCAACGCGCCACCAAATAGGGTAACAAACGAGTTGATTCCGATATTGAACGAAGCACCTGCGGCAATCATTGCGTATTTGTCCCAACCGAAGTAAATGTATGGCGTGCTTAGTACAAACGAAACCACTACTGCAATGACCATCAAATACCATTTTGATTCTAGGTATTGTCGGTAAGGAATGTTTTGACTCATCATCATTTTGTAGTGTTCGCTATCCCACGAAGGAACTAATTGTCCAAACGAGAATAAAAATCCTGCCGTAATAAAAATAGACGCAAACGCTAAAAATGCTGGCATATCTTTATATGCTGGATTCGGAAAGAAAAATAAACCGTAAAACAGAAACAGTCCAGACATAAATAATACTTGTCTTGGACGTTTGTTTCGCCAAATCATACGTACGTCGTTTTTTAAGAAGGTTGCCATAGCGCCAAAACGGTCGAGCCAAGACAAATCGGACGTGTTGACTTCTTTTACTTTTTTAGAAATGGCACTGTCTAAATAGAAACGATTGTTTAAATAGTTGAAGTTCGCATAATACAGTATCACTAACAGCGCTATTGGAATTACGATATAGTATGGATTCATGTATAATCCGTAGAAAACCATTCCTGCATATTGTGCTACATTGTAAATTCCAAAATATTGGCATGCTACTAACGAAACTAGTAATGTAGCTACAATATAAAATACTGTGTTACTTTTATTGACTAGCATATTGAGGAAATTCAGCGAAAGCGTTATAACTATAATAGATAACAGCCAAAAAACTATGTTTAGTAGCGGATAATCTCCTTTTACATACGCTGTAATACAGTATGGAACTGCCACCAATAAAGGTAAAAGGTTGAAAAATGAGATAACCGATTTTCCGAGTAAGAAGTGGATAATGGTTTTTTGCTTGATAGGAATAATCATCATTGGTTTGATATTCATTACAGGCAATTGCTGCATAAAGTAGCGAATAAGCAAATCTGCCATAAACCAAAAGATGATAAAGCTATTGACCACTAGCATTGGGTCTATACCAGGAATCATTTTTTTAATTCCAAGGTACAATCCCATTCCTCCGATTATTGCCATTCCGCCAATATAAGCAGCAGCAATAAACAGCAATATTTTAATGGCGACGCCTTTTTGGAAAGAGGAAGAACGTATAAATTCTTTCCATTGTAGACTGATAAATTTTTGAATCATGGTTTTTATGTGAATTAGTAGTTTAGCTAGTTAGTGTGTGTTTTTGCGATTTGTTACAGGTTTTTTGGGTGTTTTTTGTTTTTCGTTGTTTGTTGTTTGTTATTCGTTGTTTGTTATTCGTTGTTTGTTATTCGTTGTTTGTGGATTTATCAATTTGTTTTTTTAAAATATTGTATCTTATCTAGTTTTTATAAACTCATAAAACTTCCTCAATATACTATGTATTTTAAAAATGCATTTCGTTTCAGGTATAATTTCTATTGAAATCGTTTTAAAAGCCTTTAGGTATTGTGTATTTTTGTCATCGTATTTGCAAAATGCTAATATCTATTAAAAAAATTGCAGAATGTCAGATTTTAATTCGTTAGAAGTTCGCCATATTCAAAGAGAAACGCCAAGTGCTGTCAGTGTTGAATTTCATGTTCCAGAAGCCTTAGCGCCCTCGTATTCTTTTAAAGCAGGGCAGTATATTACGCTAAAAACTACTGTAAATGGTGAAGAAGTTCGCAGAGCGTATTCGTTATGTGCCGCTCCTAAAGAAAATAAATTACGCGTTGCAATTAAAGAAGTAACAAATGGTACATTTTCCAAATATGCCAACCGAGAATTGACCGAAGGTACAACGCTAGATGTGCATACGCCAGAAGGAAATTTTGTGTACACACCTTCTTCGCATGCTGGTGCTATTGCGTTGTTTGCCGCAGGAAGCGGAATTACGCCAATTATGAGCATTTTAAAAACAGCGTTGGAGTATGGAAATACAGTGGCTTTACTGTACGGAAATAAATCTACGGAAGAGACTATTTTTTATGATGAATTGATTGCCTTAGCGGAGAAATATCCTAATTTTTATTTGAAATTTGTATACAGCCAAGCACGTGCCGAAAATGCGCTGGCAGGTCGTATTGATAGTACGTATGTCAATTATGTGGTGAAAAATCAAATGAAGGATATTAATTTTAAGCACTATTATATTTGCGGTCCGGAAGCAATGATTCAAACGGTTTCTGAAACGCTCAAAAATAATGAAGTTTCGGAAGATGCGATTAATTTTGAATTGTTTACCTCTTCTGAAGAAATCAACGAAGCCGCTGAAAATGTTTCTGGAAAAGCAACCGTTACCGTGATGGTAGATGATGAAGAGTTTTCTTTTGAAATGGACGCCAGCGAAACAATTTTAGATGCTGCGTTGAAACAAAAAATTGACGCACCATATTCGTGTCAAGGTGGAATTTGTAGTAGTTGTATTGCTCGAATCACGGAAGGAAAAGCGGTGATGGAAAAGAACCAAATTTTAACCGATAGTGAAATTGAAGACGGCATGATTCTCACTTGCCAAGCACATCCTACCACGCCAACGATTGCGGTGGATTATGATGATATTTAGTTTTTTTGGTGTTGGGTTTTGGGTGTTGGGTTCTTTGTTATTCATTGATTTGTTGATTTGTTTTACTGACTACTGTCAACTGAAAACTGTTAGCTGAAAACTGAGACTGAAAACAAATTTCTCAATAAGTAACTCAAAGTGACGTTTGATATTCCATGGATTATCCGTTACGTAACACTTTCTCAATTTTATCAACAACAGCTTCTGGAGTAATGGTTTCCATGACGTTTTCGTAGCCTGCTGGATATTTGTTTCCGTAGATGGAAGTTGGTAAGCGTGGATATTTTTCTTTGTCTGCTAGTAGTGCATTTTCTTTTGGTTGCCCGAATGGATAAAATCCTGCATACGGATGCGTTACGCCCCAAATGGTGATTACTTTTTTGCCAAACATCGCGGCTAAATGCGCATTTCCTGAATCCATAGAAAGCATGACATCCAAGTTGGAAATTAACTCCAATTCTTCTTGAAACGATAGTTTTCCAGCAACGTTAGTTACTGAATCATGAGCTTCTTCCCATGTGAAAAGTTGCGCTGCATCGGCTCGTCCGCCGAAAAGGATGATGTGGTAATTGTTGGTTTCTGCCAGTTTTGCAATTACCGTTTCCATTTGAGTTGCTGGATAGGTTTTTCCCGCAAAAGCGGCAAACGGCGCAATTCCAATAGTTTTTTTAGTGGTTTTATTGAGGATAGATTGACTGTTTTCAGTAGGTTTTAGTGGTTCTAAAACATCTTCTTTTGTAAGTGGTACGTTGAATCCAACTGTTCTAAAAACATCTGCATATCGCTCGTGTGTTGTTTTGAGTTGCTGGAAGATTTTTCCTTGTGTGAGTGCTTTTTTTTCAGCTCTTCCTTTATCAATCGACGCCATTTTGTATCCTCCAAGGGAAAAGAAAAAACGCAATATTTTTGAACGCAACACATTGTGCAAATCGGCAACGATATTAATGTTTTGTTTTTTGAGTTCTTTGTAGAGTTTGAAAAGTCCTAAAACGCCTTTGTGCTTACCTTTTACATCTGCTGTATAGAAAGATACATTGGGAATGTTGGCAAATATCGGTTGAAAGAAACCTCGTGAAACTACCGTAATTTTCACATTGGGATGCTCCCGAACCATTGCTTTGAGCACAGGCACTGTCATAGCCACGTCTCCCATGGCCGAGAGACGTATGACTAGAATGTGTTTGGAAGTCTGTTCCATGGTTGTGTACCTATGGTGAGACAATTATTTGTTTTTATTGTACAATACCGGATTTAAGTCGTCGTCGTTGTACATTTTCATTTGCTTGTAGACTTTCATGTATTTGTCGCCGTTTTCAATATCGGCAATCAATTGGTCAATCGCGGTTGATAAATCGACGCGTTGTTCTAGTAAAACATTTAATTTTTCTTGACATTTTGCTTTGTGTGCTTCCGAAGCATCTTCACGATCAACTTCTTCTTGCATGTGATAGATTTTTAGTGCCAAAATAGACAAGCGATCAATTGCCCAAGCAGGACTTTCCGAATTGATAGTTGCCGTTTCTTTTGGCTGTACGTCCTTATATTTTTGCAAAAAGTAGCTGTCAATATATTCTACCGTATCGGTTCTATCTTGGTTAGAAGCATCAATCAAACGTTTTAATTTGAGTGCTGCAACAGGATCAATATTCGGATCTCTAATAATGTCTTCATAATGCCATTGAACCGTGTCAATCCAGTTTTTTCTGTAGAGTAAGTGTTCTATTTTGTCTTTTGGATACGGGTTTTCAAAAGGTTGGTCTACACTATCGATGATATGGTATTTTTCAATGCTTTCTTGAAATATGGTATTTGCGAGATCACTAAACATAATGCTATTATTTTGATGCAAATATACGCTAATATTTGAGTTTTGTAACGGAATTGAAACGTATTGAATAGGAAGTATATATTGAATACGCTCCGTAACTTTTCAACCGTGAGTTTAGTTCAAAAAAAAGAGCCGCTATAAAAGCGACTCTTTTTAAGGTTTAAGGGTATCTTGCTATTAGTTATTTCTTGATGAATTTCTTACTAGCAACTTTGTTTCTTGAGGTGAATTTTGCATAGTACATTCCTGGTGCTAAACGCTGAACGTCTACTTTGTATTCACTTCCGAATGAACTTACCGTAGTATTTAATACTTGGTAACCTCTGTCGTTGTAGATTTCTACAGTTACATCACCTGCAAACTCATCTGCGTTGATTGCGATACTTCTCACCGTTGGGTTTGGATATAATCTCAATCTTTCAGATACATCTTCTGGAGCTGCGTCGATGCTGTTACCATTGGTAAACATTACATCGTCAACATTTTCTGCTCTTGAGGTAGAGTTTGCATCTTCCACTTTGATACCGAAGTTGATATTAACCAAGTTCGCATTCATAATTGTTGGGTATACACCGTCAGGAGCTGCTGTTCCTGAATCTGGATCGAATGTTGGTGTATATGTTGTAAAGATGGTATCTTCTGGAATAACTACTACGATGAATACTTGTCCTCCTGGAATATCATCAACTAAGTAGTTAGGGTTTAAGAATCCGAATCCGCTGTTAGATGTTTGTGTAAATGCTACTAACAAGTCTAAGTTAGGATCAAATGTTCCAGATAAATCCGTATCAGCATAAATTTCTACTGGTAATCCGTCGATTGAATCTTCTCCTGCATCAATGATTCCGTTTGCATTTTGATCATTAAATACAACTCCTGTTACTTGGAATAACGTTGTTGCAATTTTGATTCCGAAATCTACATCAATTGCATTGGTATTGATACTAGAAACAGCTCTACTGTCTGGCGTTGTTGGTGTTCCGTTTGATGGAATCGTTGGTACTACCAATACATTTTGAAGGTTTACATTAGAGAACTGATAGAAACCAGTTGCTGAAGTCGTAATTGTACTTAACGATCTATCAGCTGTATCTAACGCTCCGTTTGCATTTACATCTTCGTACAATGTTACTGCAACTCCTTCCAATCGAGATTCTGTAGAATCTTTTTGTTGGTCAGAATCTGCATCATCCCAAACAATACCTGAAACGTTGTATAATACTACTAATTGTCTGTTGATACCAAAGTCAATTGTTGTTGAAGCTCCTCCAGTTACTACTACACTAACAGGTGTTGTTGGTACGTATGTAAATTGAGAAGTGTTTGCAGGCAATATCATTTGAACAATTACATTAGGAGCAGTGATGCCCGTAAAGTTATAGTTTCCGCTTCTGTCAGAAGTTGTTGTTGCAATTAATGGCTCACCTCTGTCAACTCTACCGTTTTGGTTTAAGTCATCAAATAAGTTGATAACAACACCCGATAATCCAGCTTCTGTTGTCGCGTTGATTCCATCAGAGTTTACGTCATTAAATACATTTCCTGAAACATTGTAGTTTGCTGGCTCGCGGTTTACACCAAAGTCTACATCTGTAATGTCTGTATCTACAGAGCTTAGGTTAAAGCTACTCGCAGTAGTTATAAAGTATGTAAATCCTCCACCATTGTCTGGTACTGTAATTGCTACGATTGTATTTTGAACAGTAACATTTAAGAACGAATATGTTCCATCAGCAGCTGTAGTTGTAGTAGCGATTAATGTATCGTCGCTTCCTACTCTTCCGTCAGCGTCCTCGTCTACGTATAGTGTGATTGTTACATTTTCTAATCTTCCTGTTTCAGTAGCATCTAATATTGCATTTTCGTTGTCATCATCATATACAGTACCGAAGATGCTATAGTCTACGATTAATACGCGGTCAATTCCGAAGTCAACATCTGTTACGTTTGTAATTGTTGAGCTTACTGCTTGTGCATCTACTGTAGTTAATGTGTATGTAAAATCTGCTGTATCAGTTGGTACTGTTACCGCAACAATTGTATTTCTTACAGTAACTCCTATAAAGCTATAGTCTCCAGCTGTTGTGCTTGACGTTGTTGTACTGATTGCAGTATCTCCAGCATCAAGAAGTCCATCGCCGTTGTTGTCAGCATATAACGTTACTGTTACACCTTCTACAAATCCTTCTCCAGCATCGTTGATTCCGTCACCGTTATCATCATCAAATACAGTTCCTGAGATATCGTATAAGATAACTTCTACTTGGTTGATTCCGAAGTTAACTCCAGTAATGTCTGTAATTAAAGAGCTTGTATCAACAGAACCAGCTGTAGTTAATGTGTATGTAAAAGTTGCATCGTTTGCAGGTACGGTTACTTCTACTACTGTGTTTTCAACAGTTACGTTAGAGAAACTATATGAACCGTCGTTTGCTGTTGTTGCTGTTCCGATTACTGTATCACCAGCGTCCACTGCTCCGTCTGCATTTGTATCAGCGTATAGAGTAACTGTGATATTTTCTAAGTCACGCTCACCAGCATCTGCTATACCATTTTCGTTATCGTCATCAAATACAGTTCCTGAGATATTGTAGTCAATAATTTGTACTTCATTGATTCCGAAGTTTACATTGTCAACGTTTGTAATTGTTGAGCTTGTATTTACTTCCCCTGCAGTTGTTAATGTGTATGTGAATTCAGGTGTGTTTCCTGGTACAGTTACGGCTACTACTGTATTTTCTACAGTTACGTTTGAGAAGCTATATGTTCCGTCTGCAGCTGTTGTTGCTGTTCCGATTACGGTATCGCCAGCGTCTACTGCTCCGTCTGCGTTGTTATCAGCATACAAAGTAACCGTGATTGATGCTAAATCATCTTCTCCAGCATCTTGTGCTCCACTTTCGTCATTGTCATCATATACATTTCCTGAGATAGCATAGTCAATTACTTGTACTTCATTGATTCCAAAGTTTACATTGTCAACGTTTACAATTGTTGAGCTTGTGTTTACTTCTCCTGCAGTTGTTAATGTGTATGTAAATTCAGGTGTGTTTCCTGGTACAGTTACTGCTACTACTGTGTTTTCAACAGTTACGTTTGAGAAGCTATACGTTCCGTCTGCAGCTGTTGTTGCTGTTCCGATTACGGTATCGCCAGCATCTACTGCTCCGTCTGCATTGTTATCAGCATATAAGGTTACTGTGATTGATGCTAAGTCATCTTCTCCAGCATCTTGTGCTCCACTTTCGTCGTTGTCATCATATACATTTCCTGAGATAGCGTAGTCAATTACTTGTACTTCATTGATTCCGAAATCAACTCCTGTTACGTCTGTATTGATTGCATCAATAGCTTGCGTTCCTGCAGTTGTTAATGTGTATGTAAATTCTCCAGTAGCTGTTGGTACTGTTACTGCTACGATTGTGTTTTGAACACATACGTGTAAGAAGCTATATGTTCCATCGTTTGCAGATGCTGTTGTTGAGATTACTGTATCTCCTGAGTCTAACAATCCGTCAGCATTGTTGTCAGCATATAATGTAAGTGTTACATTTTCCAATCCTGCTTCACCACCATCTAACGTTGCATTTTCGTTATTGTCATCATATACAGTTCCGAAAACATCATAATTTACAGGAATTAATGCTTCATTGATTCCAAAATCAACAGTTACATCATTTGTAGAACCTGATATTGCTACTACTTCAGAAGTTGTTGACGTAAATGTTGTTGTTGGTGTATTGTTTGGTACCGTTACTGCTACTAATGTTTCAGCAACATCGATATTGTTAAATTCATATGCTCCGTTAGCATCTGTAGTTTGTGAGTCAATTACAGTATCTCCTGAATCTAACATATTGTCATTGTTATTGTCAGCGTATAATGTTACTGTAATTCCTGATGTAGCAGTTTCTCCTGCATCAATATTTCCATCTTCGTTGTTATCGTCGTATACGATACCTTTTACTTTGTAAGATACAGGTGGCGTTAAGTCAACATAGTCAGACGCATCAGTAATTTTACCAACATCTTGTGGATCTAAACCAGAGATTTCATTTAATGAACCTAATTGTAAACTATTGTATGTTCTTAAATTAGAAGGAGCCGTATATTTTTGTACATAACTCTTAGCTGTATATGTATTTTGTGGGCATCCGTGGTAGTAATATGTAGTGTAGTGCTTTCTGTTCTTCAATAATTGAAGGTGGTTGTGCTTATCCTTCGCCATTTGAGCATACACATCTTCATTGTTTGCCCAGTCGTAACGGTTTGTGTTAAAGTTATACGCTTGTACTTGGTAAGAAGTCGCAGCATACATTTGTCCATTATCACCCACTACGATATCTCCTAATTCTCCTCTGTATAAGAAGCTAGAGTACCACCAGTTGTCATATACTGGTCTTCCGTTAGATACAGAAGCTGTTTGACCAGAAGTATCCGATAATCCGTTAAAGCTAATTTCCAATAAGTAAATATTATTGTTATACGAGCTGTTAGAATAGCCGTAGCTTTCTGTTTGATATGAATTTCCTCTTTGTTGTAAGTTAGCATCAGAGTTTGCTTCTGTTTCTTCAGGTAAATCTTCTTCAGAAATGTAATCAACAACATTATCGTTTAATTGATTTGCTTCTTCTGCTTCGATGACAACGAAATCTTCAGGAGTTTCTCCATTTCCTTCTCTTCCACCATTATCTACAGTATCTTCTTCTGTAGAAACAGTAGTTCCTCTAGTGCTAAACATTCCTATAGAGGTTGAAGTTGTCGTTGCAGCTCTTGGATTATTATTCAATTCATCTTTCGGGTTAGTGTTTGTAGACGCTGTTCTTCTTCCATCTCTGTGGTAATAGCAACGTACAGGATATTCCATTGCGAAATATAATTTCCCGTTGTAAAAAGTTGCTCCACCAGACCCTAAACCTCTTGAAGAGTTTGCATGTCCAGTTCCTGTGAAAAAGTGTCGTACCGACCCAAAGTTTTTATGCGTATCTGTGTACACATTGTATCCATAAATCGTCCAGTTGTACCTAGAAATATGGTTTGAAACGTAAAAAAGCCATCCCGTAGCTACATCACTAGCGATAGAGTTAATTTCGTTTACATAAGGTGAGGTTGCCAATAACGTAGCGTGGTACGTATCCATGTCGAGTTTGTAGATTCTTTTTCCTGCTGAAATGATAATTAAGTTACCATCGGAGGTCATCATTTCATTCTCGACAATATTTTCGCTGGTTGGCATCGAATTAGCGAAAACATTCGTTAGTCCTAATAAGGCAGTTAGGACCAAAAGAGTAATTTTAGTCTTCATTGATTTGCTGTTTAGTTTACTATTATATATACCAGAAGTAAATAAAATAGATTATGTTTAAAATAAGTTTGGGGTGAGCGGCTTAATTCTCGAACACAAAAATATTTGGAATTATCCTAAAATGCCGAAAAGAGGTTTTTCTTTTAGATAAAACGTCATTAAATTCGAGAAAAAGTACTTTTTGTATATATTAACTTACTTCAATGTAAGTTTTTACTTTAGAATTTTTACGGTTTTTGAACTTATTTTAGGTATACATTGAAGAAAAAACTAACAATCATTAGTATAATTAGGATGCTATTACCAATCCTTTTGTTTTCAATATTTTCGAGAAGATTCGCCATAAAAACAGCTAATGGAAATGCAAATAAAAACTCCGTATTTTGAATGCTATTTTTAGCAATTAACACGTAAAATACACCTATAAAAAACAGCATATTGATTAATAAAAAAGAAAGTTTTTTTTGAGAAGAATACGTTTTGTACTTTAAAAAAAATAGTACAAAATTAATGCTAAAAAGAAATGCAATTACAAAATGTAGTGCAATACGTCTATAGTTTGTCGTTGAATAATTAATTTCCGCATCAAACTCCAACAGCGAATTTGTAAGAATCGTTGATTTTGTAAGATATTCGTATACAATATAGAGCATCACAACGACTCCAAATCCTATAAATGGTACGAGCCAATTTTTATAATCACTCGAAACATACAATAAAATTCCTAAGTAGACAATTGTCATATAAAGTACTACCCAAAAATCAAACAAAACAGCCAAACCAATAAAAAGAGAAGCATCAAATAGTTTCTGTTTTATACTTCGCAACGAACCCAATGTAATAATTCGTCTAAAAGCAAAAAGTAACAAAAGCTGTATCAAAACGATATTAATTTGCTGAAAAATGGAAGGAAAAAATCCAATAATTAAGGTGAATACAAGCAGCGCATAATCGTTTTGTTCGGTTAAATCGTTCTTCTTCACGATAAAATTCACCATAAATAACGAAAATAACAACAACAAAACCACAGGAAGTTCTGCCGTCAAAA
Organism: Kordia sp. TARA_039_SRF; assembly: GCA_006383075.2. GTDB lineage: Bacteria > Bacteroidota > Bacteroidia > Flavobacteriales > Flavobacteriaceae > Kordia. Next base: position 141,777 of record SMNH02000009.1, on the reverse strand, counting down.
GCTCTAAACTAACGGCTTTAGTTGCTGAAAATAAGTATATTACGAAATACACCAACAGCAATACTGCACAGAGGATAAAATTTATCGGTTTTGATTTTCCAAAAACGCTTGTTATCATTTATAGGTTTTTATACTTTTGTAGTGTAAATATAATACGATTTATCGATGAAAAGTTTTTTTGAAGGAATTGCTTACTTGTTTGAAGAAATATTATTTCTTCCATTTGAAGCATTGCGCGCACTAGAATTAGAAAGTTGGACACTAGCCAACACATTGAATTGGATTTTTATGTTGATTTGTGCAGCAGCAATTGTATACTGGGTATTACAATTGAAAAAATTCAACGACAACGGCGAAGAAAATAAAGATGTAACAGCGCATTCGTACTTATAAGTCGAAGCCAATATCTTTTCTGTAATACATCTTATCAAAATGTAGTTTTGCTATGTTTTGATAAGATTTTTTTATGGCATCTTCGTACGTGTTCGCATACGAAGTAATGGCAATGACTCTTCCGCCATTGGTAACCACTTTTTCACCGTCCAATTTGGTACCTGCATGAAACACTATTGAATCTTCAATCGTTGTTATTCCAGTAATTTCTTTTCCTTTTTCGTATGCTTCTGGATAACCGCCAGAAACTACCATAATCGTGGTAGCGGCTTCTTTTTTAATTTGAACATCGATTGTATCTAGCGTTTGTGTTCCCACAGCTTCCAAAATATCTACCAAATCATTTTCCAAACGCGGAATGACAACTTCCGTTTCTGGATCGCCCATTCGTACGTTGTATTCAATAACAAACGGATCGTTTCCAACTTTTATCAATCCGATAAAGACAAATCCTTTATACGGTAAATTATCTTTCTGAAAACCGTCAATCGTTGGTTTGATGATACGCGATTCAATTTTTTCCATGAATTCCTCATCTGCAAAAGGAACTGGAGAAACCGCGCCCATTCCGCCTGTATTTAAACCTGTATCGCCTTCGCCAATACGTTTGTAATCTTTCGCCGTTGGAAGTGTTATGTAGTTTTTTCCGTCTGTCACCACAAAACAGCTCAATTCAATACCGTCTAAAAACTCTTCAATAACCACTTTGGTACTGGCATTTCCGAATTTCGCATCGACTAACATTTCACGTAAGGAATCTTGCGCTTCTTGCAAATCGTTGATGATTAACACGCCTTTTCCAGCCGCCAAACCGTCTGCTTTGAGTACGTACGGTGGTTGTAGTGTCGTTAAAAATTCGCAACCTGCTTCCACCGTTTCTTTTGTAAAACTTTCATACGCAGCCGTCGGAATGTTGTGACGCATCATGAATTTTTTGGCAAATTCCTTGCTTCCTTCCAATTCGGCGGCTTCTTTTTGCGGACCAATCACGTGAATTCCTTTCAACACATCATCATTCAAAAAGTAATCGTGAATTCCATTGACAAGTGGATCTTCAGGTCCTACCACAACCATATCGATGTTATTTTCTAGAGAAAATTGTCCAATCGCTTCAAAATCGTTTACATTCATTGCCACATTTTTAGCAATGGCAGCAGTTCCTGCGTTTCCCGGTGCTACAAATAGTTTTGCAACGCGCGGACTTTGCGCAATTTTCCAAGTAAGTGTATGTTCTCTTCCTCCTGATCCTAACACAAGAATGTTCATAGTTGTACGGTTTGTCGTGGTTTTATAAAGAAATGTTCTAGTAAAAATCGCAGTAAATATACTATCGATTTTAAAACGCCAAAGTTAAGCGCCTTTCTGTAAATAGTGTAATTGTATTGTAATAAATTTAGTTTATTGGACGAAATAGAGTTTTCGCGCACGCGATATGTTGCCAACGGAGCTTCCAAACTATACGCAAAACCTACTTTTTGCACCAATGTGAGCCATAATGCCCAATCTTGTCGTTTGCGAATGTTGGGCATGTATACTTTCCCTAATTTGTCTGCATTGTAAATTCCTGTCAAATTCCCAATATAGTTACTTTTGAGCATTTTGGAAAAATCCACTTTGGGCAAAGCTTTCACCATTTTTTGAAACGAATTTCCTTGTTCGTCCATGAGCTCATAACTAGAAAAACTTACCGCGATATCTTTTTTTTGCATGAATGCGATTTGTCTTTCGAGCTTTTCAGGCTTCCACAAATCATCGGCATCCAAAAAGGCTATATAACTGCCTGAAGCTTTTTCAATGGCAGTATTTCGTGCGATGGCAGCTCCGGAGTTGGTTTGTAGTGCATGTACTTTGATGCGTTCGTCTGTTGCGGCGTATTCGTGTAAAATTGCTACGGTTTTGTCTGAAGAAGCATCATCCACAAGAATCATTTCCCAGTTAGCATAGCTTTGCGCACGAACCGAATCAATGGTGTCCGAAATGAAATCTTCCGAATTATAGGTTGGTGTAATGACAGAAACGAGCGGCTGACGCATGATCAATAGGCATTTTTTTCTCCTCGAACGATATTTAAAATCGTTTCAAAGATAATTTTTATGTCTAAAAAAAGTGACCAGTTTTCAATGTAAAATATATCGTACTTAATTCGGTTGATGATATCTTCGTCGTTTTTAATTTCACCACGATAGCCTTTTACTTGCGCCAATCCGGAAATACCAGGTTTAACGCTGTGGCGGAATACGAAGTTGTATTTATCAATTTTTTTGGCGTATTCTTTCGTGTACGGAATCATGTGTGGTCTTGGTCCAACGACGGACATATCACCTTTGAGCACATTAAAAAACTGTGGCAATTCGTCAATACTCGTTTTTCGAATAAAGCGTCCAATACGTGTTACGCGTGAGTCTTTCTCCGTTACATGATCATAATTGGCATCGCTGTTTTGCGTTAGCGAACGAAATTTGTAACAGGTGAATTCTTTGTAATTAATTCCATTGCGAACATGTTTGTAAAAAACAGGTCCTCTAGATTCTAATTTTATCAAAATTGCCATCAACGGAACCAACCATGACAGCAGAAAAATGATAATAAAAATTGAGAATACAATGTCAAAAGCACGTTTAACAAAACGATTTAGATTGTTGTTCAACGCAACTTCTTGAATGGATAAAACTGGTAAATAATTGTAATAATCCGTTTTGAGTCGCTTCGTAATCAGTTTTTTCGTGTTGGGAATAAACTTGATGTTAATCATGTTTAAGCTAGCGTATTTCACATAATCATTCACATGCTTTTCTGAAAGTTCATCGATGGCACAGTAAATTTCATCAATTCCTTTTTCCTTTTCAATAAAATCAAAACTTTCTTCAATTGTTCCTGTGATGATTTCATTGTCTTTATTGCTAAAAATACCCAATAGTTTGTATCCTAGTTCTTTGTTGTTTCGAAACAAACGCTCTAATTCTTGCGCGCCAGCACTGAATCCGATGATGATAACACGACGAATGTTTCCATCTAGCACAGCACGGTATTTTTTTAAACCATAATACCCAATAATTTTTCCCGTGCCGATAATTCCGAAACTCAGCAACAAGTATTTAAACGTCACAAAAGCGGAAACATCAATACTTCTAAATATTCCAATAAACGCATATACAATCAGCGTGTACGCCAATAATTGTTTGATGAGAAGCGATAATATTTGCGGAATAGACGTAAAACGATATACGTTGTAAAATTTGAGGAAAAATGCAGATAATGGCCAAAAAATAGCCGTATAAATGATGAATAGTAAATGCTTATTGTTCCAAAAGCTCGATTCAAAAAAGTATAAATCTTGGTCGTTAAAGTTGAAAAAGAAAAAGACAAGAATATTAATGACGCACAAGTCAAACACCAAAAAAAATGGTCGCAAAAGCCATGAATATCTTCCTTTTACGTGCATGTGTTACCTTCTTGTATAGGTTGAAAAATCTTTGTGTTCTTTTTTAAATAACTCGCTTTGTGGTAATGATTTAAAATATTCGTAGGTCAATCGCATTCCCTCAGTACGATTTACGGTAGGTTCCCAATCTAGGATTTCTTTGGCTTTTCGGATGTCTGGTTTTCGCTGTAGCGGATCGTCCACAGGCAATTCTTTGTATATTACTTTTTGCGTAGTTCCCGTAAGTTTGATGATTTCTTCGGCAAAATCGCCAATCGTAATCTCATGCGGATTTCCAATGTTAATCGGTTCTACATAATCACTCATCAACAAACGGTAAATACCTTCTACTTGATCGGTAATATAACAAAACGAGCGCGTTTGTGTTCCGTCACCAAAAACAGTTAAATCTTCGCCACGCAACGCCTGACCAATAAATGCAGGAATAACGCGACCGTCATTCAATCGCATACGCGGTCCATACGTATTGAAGATGCGCACAATGCGCGTTTCCAATCCGTGAAAACGGTGATATGCCATCGTAATAGATTCCTGAAAACGCTTAGCTTCGTCGTACACTCCACGTGGTCCAATGGTATTTACGTTTCCGTAATATTCTTCGTGTTGCGGATGTACTAGCGGATCGCCATAGACTTCAGAAGTAGACGCAATAAGAATACGCGCTTTTTTCTCTTTTGCCAATCCTAGTAAATTGTGTGTTCCGAGCGAACCTACTTTTAAGGTTTGAATCGGAATTTTTAAATAATCTATCGGACTTGCAGGCGATGCAAAGTGTAAAATATAATCTAGTTTTCCAGGCACGTGCACAAATTTTGTAACATCATGATGGTAAAACTCAAAATGTTTTAAGTGAAATAAATGCTCAATATTACGCATGTCTCCCGTAATGAGATTGTCCATTCCAATCACGTGAAAACCTTCATTAATAAAGCGATCGCACAAGTGTGAACCTAAAAATCCTGCGGCTCCCGTAATTAGAATTCGTTGCATAGCATTGGTTGGTTTAGGGTTTATAATACGTTTTTACGACCAATAGAAAAATAGGTAAATCCTTCTTTTTCCATTTCAGCAATATCATATAAATTTCTACCGTCAAAAATGATAGGTTGCTTTAAATTTGCACGTAATTTTTGGAAGTTTGGCGTTCTAAAAATACTCCATTCGGTACAAATGATGAGCGCATCCGTGTTTTCAATAGCTTCGTACATGCTGTCTGCATACGTAATTTTGTCTCCGAGCTTTCTTCGTACATTGTCCATTGCTTCTGGGTCAAACACTTTTAGTGTAGCACCTCGTGAAAGCAATTCGTCAATGATGTATAAAGATGGCGCTTCGCGAATATCGTCGGTTTCTGGTTTAAATGCCAGTCCCCAAATGGAAATGGTTTTTCCAGATAAGTCTTCGCCTAAGTGACTCACCACTTTTGGAATCAACGCTGTTTTTTGTTTGTTGTTTACATTGATAACCGCATCTAAAATCTGGAAATTGTACAGATTATCTTTCCCCGATTTGTGTAACGCTTTTACATCTTTTGGAAAACACGAACCACCGTAGCCAATTCCTGGAAACAGAAAGCGTTTACCAATACGAGAATCTGTTCCCATACCAATGCGCACTTTATCAACGTCGGCACCAACTTTTTCGCAGAAGTTGGCAATTTCGTTCATAAAGGTAATTTTTGTCGCTAGGAAAGAGTTTGCGGCGTATTTGGTTAACTCCGCAGATTTTTCATCCATAATGATAATAGGATTCCCAGAACGTACAAAAGGCTTGTACAAACGCTCCATAAGTTGCGTTGCTTTTTCTGAACTTGAACCAATGACAATGCGTTCGGGCTTTAAGAAATCATCTACCGCAAATCCTTCACGTAAAAACTCAGGGTTTGATACTACGTCAAAATCGACTGTAGCATGTTTTGCCACAACTTCTGTCACTTTTTCTGCCGTTCCTACAGGAACGGTACTTTTGTCGACAATCACTTTGTAATCGGTCATCAATTTCCCGATATTTTCGGCAACGCCTAGCACATAGGATAAATCGGCAGAACCGTCTTCATCTTCAGGTGTTGGCAGCGCTAAAAATATGATTTGCCCATGCGTGAGTCCTTCTTCTAATGAGGTTGTAAATTTTAAACGACCTGCGTTTATGTTTCTTTCAAAAAGTATATCTAAGTGAGGTTCGTAGATAGGAACTTCACCGTTTTTCATTTTTGCGACTTTGTTTTTGTCAATATCAACACAAAGTACATCATTTCCTGTTTCTGCTAGACACGTTCCTGTGACTAGTCCTACATATCCTGTTCCAACAACAGTTATTTTCATCTATTTATTTTTAGCGCTTTTTTTATTTATTGCTTACTTCCTTATGAAACTTTTTTGTCTCTTAAGTTGACTGTTTTTGCTTCCTTTTTTGAATTCGAATCTTTTTTGTCTAATTCTTCATAGGAAGAGTTCATACTTTTATATTCAGGAACCAATGCTTTCATTCGTTTTACGACTTCCACTTTTTCAAATTGAGAAGCCGAAGCAATCAATTCAGCAATATTGCTGTTTATTTTTTCGTAATCGTACATTTCCGCACGCGCAATCATAATTTTTTCATTGTACGTTGGCAATGTGGTCGATTTATCGTTGAGTAATTCTTCGTATAGTTTTTCACCTGGACGCAATCCGATGATTTTAATTTCAATGTCTTTATTTGGTGTAAATCCTGCCAGTTTGATGATTTTTTTCGCCAAATCAATGATTTTTACGGCTTCTCCCATATCAAAAATATAGATTTCGCCGCCATTCCCCATCGCACCCGCTTCTAGTACTAGTTGACACGCTTCTGGAATGGTCATAAAATAACGAATGATATCTGGATGCGTAATGGTCAATGGACCACCTTCCGCAATTTGTCGTTTGAATAACGGTACTACCGAACCATTAGATCCTAATACATTTCCAAAACGCGTTGTTACATAATTTGTTACATAACGATTGTCATTTTGAAAGGCCTCTTGCATGGCTTGCACGTAAATTTCGGCAATACGTTTGGAAGCGCCCATTACGTTACTTGGGTTTACCGCTTTGTCTGTAGAAACCAGCACAAATTTGTCCGTTTTAAATTTGAGTGCTGTATCTGCCACATTTTTTGTTCCCATCACGTTGGTGAAAATCGCTTGTGACGGATTGTCTTCCATAAGCGGCACGTGTTTGTATGCTGCGGCGTGATAGACTACTTGTGGCTTGTAAAGTTCAAAGATGTTTTCTAGCTTTTCTTTGTCGCGCACATCTGCAATTACCGCTTCAAAGTTCAATTCAGGGAAATTTGCTTTGATTTCCATTTGAATTTGATACAACGGCGTTTCTGCTTGGTCCACAATGATGAGCTTTTGTGGCTTGTAGTTCGCTACTTGTCGCGCAATTTCACTTCCGATAGAACCTGCACCGCCAGTAACAAGAATTCGACGGTCAAAGAGTTCTTTCGCGATAAGCTTATTATTTAAAACAATTGGCTCACGCTCGAGTAAGTCTTCAATTTGTACGTTTTGAATTTGTTGCGCCACATTCACGTTTTCCTTGTCTTCCATATCGGAAACAATCGGCGCTCTGAAGACTTTGATATTATGCTCTAAACACTCGTCTACAATTTTGATACGTTCTTCTTGTGTAATGGATTTGTCTGCTAAAATAATAGCATTCGCTCCGTACGCACGAAGTATGACAGAGAGTTTTCTTTTGAGATGTATGATAGGCAATCCTAAGATTTCCTTACTTTGGTTTTTCCCTTTTTTGTCTACAAAACCAATGAGTTTGTAACGAATAGGACGTTCTACTTTGAGTGCGTTTGAGATGGCAATGGCATTGGAGTCAATTCCATAAATCATCACATTTATTTGGTCTTCTTTGGTTGCATAATCAAAATACGCTTCAAAGACTTGCTTTACCAATACTCGAAATAACAACAACGACGAGAAAGATATCGCAAAGTAAATGAACAACTTCGGTATTAAGAATAGATTGCTTTCTCTAAAGATTAAATGTGAGTAGTTGACAATCAACAACGTAATGAGTGTTGCTAAAGATGCTAAGAAAAACTTGATTGCATCTATAAAGGTAGAGTGACGAATTAATCCGGCATAGGTTCTAAAGAAAATAAAGAACAGTAAGTTAGTAATTAAAATCAGTCCTGCACTTGGTGAAAATATAAGTTGCGTGGATAGATTTAAACTGTTGATGATAAGACTCGTTAAAATCAGCGCCACAAAACAAATAAACATGTCAAAACATAAGATAAGCCATCTTGGCAAATATCCTATGTTCTTAAAATCGATGCGTTTTTTGCTCGATTTAAAGACTTGTTTGAGTGCTTCTTTTATGCGTCTAGAATTCAGTGGCTTCATCTTCTCAAAAAAACAGATTCTTTATTTGATGACACAAATTACTTAATTTATTTCTTTCTACCCTAGAAAAGCGGCTATAACTTGTGCAATACGCTCTTTTTCTTGTGTGGTTAGGTTGGAACCTGATGGCAAACACAGTCCATTTTCGAATAATTTTTCACAAATATTGCTTCCGTAGTACGGATATTTTTCAAAAATTGGTTGTAAATGCATTGGTTTCCAGAGCGGTCTGGATTCAATATTGTCTTCCCAAAGCGCTAAGCGTAAGTCTTCTCGTGTAAATCCGGCAACTTCTGGATTTACGGTGATACAGCTTAACCAATGGTTTGAGAAGTAGTCGTCATTTGGCTCTTCAAAAACAGTAACACCTGCAACATTTTTAAAAATGTCTTTGTAAAATGCTTGCATGCTTCTACGAAGTTCAATATGCTTGCTCAGTACTTCCATTTGTCCTCTTCCAATTCCAGCTACAATATTACTCATTCGGTAGTTGTAGCCAATTTCAGAGTGTTGGTAATGCGGTGCGTCGTCTCTGGCTTGTGTAGCTAAGAAAACTGCTTTCTTTTTGGCTTCTTCGTTAGTACAGACAATTGCGCCACCGCCTGAAGTCGTGATAATTTTGTTTCCGTTGAACGATAACGCAGCATATTCACCAAACGTTCCGCAATTTTTTCCTTTGTAGGTAGAACCTAAACCTTCCGCAGCATCTTCAATCAGCGCGATTTCGTATTTATTAGCAATCGCTGTGATTTCGTCCATTTTCGCGGGCATTCCGTACAAGTGTACAGGAATGATAGCTTTTGGCTTTTTTCCTTTTGCTATTCTGTCTTTAATCGCTTCCTCTAGGTGTTTTGGGCACATGTTCCACGTTTCTGGCTCGCTATCAACAAATATGGGTGTTGCTCCTTGATAGAGAATTGGATTGGCAGACGCAGAAAACGTCATGCTTTGGCAGATGACCTCATCACCAGCTTTTACACCAGCGAGAATTAATCCTAAGTGAATTGCGGCGGTTCCAGAGGCTAGTGCAGCAACTTCTTTTGTTGTGTTGAGAAATGCTTTTAAATCGCCTTCAAACCCTGTTACATTTGGTCCTAGTGGAGCAATCCAGTTGGTGTCAAATGCTTCTTGAATGTATGTGAGTTCATTTCCGCCCATGTGCGGAGAGGATAGCCAAATTCTTGAGTTCATAGTTATTCGTTGTTGTACTTTTTTATTTTTCCTGGATTTCCTACTACGACCGCAAAGTCAGGAACATCTTTTATGATTACGGCACCAGCGCCAATAGTTGCCCATTTTCCAATATTAATATTCGGAATGATAATGGCTCCTGCACCAATATGAGAACCTTCTTCAATGTGCACATTTCCAGTAATGGTTGCATTGGGAGAAATGTGTACATAATCGCCAATGATACAATCGTGTTCTATAACGGCTGCAGTATTGATGATGGTGTGTTTCCCAATAGTAGTATCAGCATTGATATGTACGCCATTCATGACAACTGTACCTTCTCCGATAGTTGCACTTGGAGACACAACAGCCGATTGATGAATGAGCGTGGTGAATTCGTTTTTTATTTTTTTACTGATGACTTTTCGAACTCTGTTATTTCCAATACTGATAACAAATTTATGTTCAGGATAGTTTGCCATTTTTTCAGAGCTCACGATAGGAGTTGCATGCAGAAATTCACTTTTTGGATTGTCATCAATAAACGCTTCCACCACTGTTTTTGTACTTGTAGCTACATCTTTGACGACTTTCCCATGTCCGCTGGCACCAAATAGACAAATGTTACTCATTTCCTGTAAATTTTACCGTAGTTGCCTGATTTTCAGTATTGATATCTTCGGAGCGAACTACTTTTATAATCGTTTTGAATATGATTTTTACATCGAGTAGAAAGCTTAGGTTTTCTACATACCATACATCGTATTCAAATTTCTTTTTCCAACTTATGGCGTTTCTTCCATTGACTTGCGCCCAACCTGTGATACCAGGTTTTACATTGTGTCGTTTTTTTTGCGTTTCGTTGTATAAAGGTAAGTATTCTGGTAATAATGGTCTTGGTCCAATTAAGCTCATGTCTCCTTTGAGTACGTTGAGCAATTGCGGAATTTCGTCTAAGGACGTTTTTCGAACAAACACGCCTACTTTCGTCAAGCGATCGGCGTCGGGAAGCAATTCGCCATCAGCGCCTTTTTTGTCGTTCATGGTTTTGAACTTGATTACTTGAAAGATTTTTTCATCTTTTCCAGGTCGCTTTTGAAAGAAAAACGGTTTTCCTTGATTGTTAATCATCAGCAAAATTAGCACGATAAGAAATATTGGGCTTAGTAAAATAAATCCTATGAGTGCTAGTACGAAGTCAATGACTCTTTTTAGAAAGTGACGATACATTATTTTAGAATTCCTTGAATTTTGTTAGTGTATTCTTTGGCTAATTTATCTCTGTCAAAATGTGCTTTGGCGTACGCATAACCACTTTCGCCCATTTGATTGATTTCTGCTGCTGTTTTATTTGCTAATTCTTTGCAACCTCTTACAATGTCATCGATGTTTTCAGGTTCTACATATACACCACATTCGGCATCGTTGACTAATTGACGCGACACGCCATCAATGGCTAGTAATATTGGACGTTTGCACGACATGTAATCAAACGTTTTGTTGGAGTATATTGTTTTAAAAGTGTCTACTTTTTTCAACACCGAAGCGCCTGCGTCCGATGCTAATATGTATTTAAATACTTCTTGCTTGGATACAGGATCTCTGAAAATCACATTGGACAAATTGCGCTTTTTTGCTTCTTCAATCAATGCTTCTTTGCGCATTCCTGCTCCGATTAATTGAAATACAATGTTGGTATCGGTGAGTTTTTCAGCTGCTTCAATCAGTTGAATTAGATGATTGGCAACTCCGTGCGCGCCAACATAAGTAATGACAAATTTGTCGTGCAATCCAAGTTCTTTTTTGAAAGCTTCTGCTTCAAATTCTTCCTGAACTTTTTCCGCCAAGGAGAAATCAGCCGCATTGGGAATGAAGATGACTTTTTCGGCAGGCACTTTTTTGTCTTGAATGAGTTTATCGCGAAACGCAGGTGTTAATACATTGATGAGTTTGGCTCTTTTGTAAATGAATTTTTCAAACCAATACGCAAATTTGATAATCATTCCATTTTTTAAAACGCCTGTATCAATGGCAGATTCTGGCCATAAATCACGAATTTCAAAGACAAATGGTGTTCGTTTGAATTTGGACAATAAATACGCCGTAATTCCCACGAATAATGGTGGCGAAGTCACTACAATGACATCATATTTTCCTTTGGCTTTGAACAATCCTGCGTAAATGCTTGAAAACACAAACGAGAAATATGCCCACAAGCGTCCTAAGAAACTGACGTTGTAACTTTCGGAAACGTGACTTCGAATGACGTCTACGTTGTCGTAGAATTGCAAGTCTTTGTAGGTGAATTTTCCTTTATATCGTGCTGCTTTTTTTCCTGTGGCATAATGCACCATTCCAGCTAGTACCGTAACTTCATGACCTTGTTTTGCCCAAACTTGTGTCATTTCGTTAAAGCGTGAACCGCCGCCATCTCCTTTTTCTAAGAAATATTGATGAATTAGTAATATTCTCATCTATTGTTTGATACGTATTGTAGTGTTAAACACATTCTTTTCGCTTGCAAATGTAAGCCTTATTGTCTTTTCTTTGACGCCATAATACCCAGAAAACCACTTTTCTTCGATTAAAGGCTGAATTTTATTGCCGTCTTCGTCTGTTGTGGTAATTTCAATAGCGTCTACGTAAGCAGGATTCAAATGCCAATATTGATATATGGTTTTGTTGCCTTTGTTGTGAATGGTATCGGTAACTTCCCAACTATTTTGTCCGACAGGTTTGGTTACTTTTCGCGTGTGTTGTATGTTTTTACCCAATTGTTTGAAGGCTTGAATGCTTCCTTCAAAAACGAATTTGTTATTTTCTTTTTGAAGTATTGCTTGAGCTTTCTTTACCCAATAAAACCAAATAAATCGCCCGCCTTTGAGCATTTGATTGGCTTTGGCAATGCTTACCGTGTTGTGTCCTTCTATTCCGTTGAAATAGTTGACTTCTTCTGTAGAAGTATTGTATTTGTAAGAGCCACTATCGCGTAAATAGTTGATACCATTTGCCCAAATATCTAGGTGTAAGTTATCCGATTGAAAAGGTCGGTCTTTGTAAGCGCCACAACGAATAAAGGTTTTGGTATCACCGTCTTGCGAGATGTAATAGCCGCTTTTTTCAAATTTGTTGATTTCTGGAATGACCAATCGCGATTGTTTTTCAGGATTGATTCCGTACCAAAATACACTGTTGGAATCGTGATAGACATAATTGTTCAACACAGCGCGCAAATCGTCTAGTTGTGAGCGATAGACTCTGTAATCGTCATTGGTCAATTTAAAGAATAATGCGCCATCGTTAGAACCGTAATTTGGCAGTTTTCCTGAGATTGGATCAGTACAAGCATCCAAGAAATCAAGTGATTTTTGTGCGCGTTCGTAGACTACTTGACTGAATTTTTCATCATTGCATTTCGCCAGTTGAATCGCCCAAGTAAGCAATTGAATGACAACTCTGTGATAGTTCATAGAAAATTGCAAAAACGTACCATCTTCATAGATTTGATAGGCAATTTCTTGCTCAAACCATTTTTTACCTTTGGTACTCCATGTTTTTACATTTGGCATGAACGGAAATAGTTTCGCCGAAAGGTACAACATCAAGGTTTCCGTAATGGCATGATTGTTTCGTACCGTGATTCGTGAAAAGTGAATGTTGTGATATACGTGGTGAATTTGCCAGTAAATGCTATGCATTATTTTTTGAAATAACGCTTCCGTCAAGTGAGATGAGTCTTTGTAATAGTACAACGCAAACGTCCAATTGAGAACGCGCAAACTGATTTCCTGACTGCATTTGTAGTTGGGTCCTTGATTGATAGGATTTTTGTCGATGAAGTCTTCTATCTCGCCAAAGACAAATTCCGATTGGTCATCTTCAAAATGATAGTCATAGCGAATGATGTCGTACAAAAATGAGAAACGAGCTTTTTCCCACACGTATTTAATATCGCCAGCTTCTTTAGACAAATCGGCTACTTCCGACCAGTGTTTGTGAATGTTATAACGATATCCTGTAGATGGATTGACCAGCCAGTTGTAATCTTTTCCGAGTTTTATTTTGGTTTTGTTGAAGAAGGTAAAAATACCTTTTTGAATTTCTTCGTAGGTTTCTTTTAGCTCCTCATCGGGTTGTTTGGGCAGATTGGAAATGTTTTTTCCTTGAAAGAAAAATGGCGGCGTGTTGTTTTTCCAATCTTTTAACGAACTGTATTTTTTTACTTTTGGATTGGTAGGAAATGCTTTTTTCTGCCAGCCCAATTTAGTTTTTATCGTGTAAAAGATTCTAAAAAAAAGATAACGCAATCCCATATTTGAGATAAGATTGGCTATCCTTTTAATTTTTTGAATCATGATGGTAGTATTTTGTTTTTCTACATCGTGAAATTATTCAATTTCAATCCACTTTCCTTCTTTCAAGCTTTGAATTGCTGCAAAACTCGCTTTGGTGACATTGATTAATTCGTCATACGGAATTAACGCAATGTCACCTTCTTTTATTTTGTTAACTATTGATCCAAATTGTGCTTTGTGACCTTTGTCTAACTTTGTTTTGAGGCTTTTGAACCCTTTTACGCCGTAACCTGATGTTTTGATAAAGTTGTCCATGATGAGTGTTTTCTCTTGTGAGAAGACTTCTAATCGCTCTTTTGCGTACGATTTTGAACCGTTTGCAAAGTAGTTAACAACACCTGTAGAACCATTTTCTAGTTTGACTAAGATGGAAGCATTATCGGTATTTTCTGCTGGATTTTCACCCAACGCATTCATACAAACCGATTTAATTTTACTTCCCGAAAGGAATACAATTAAATCCAAGTAGTGACAAGCTTCTCCAATGATTCTTCCGCCACCGACTGCCATATCATGTACCCAAACTTCTGGTGGAATGGCGCCTGCATTCATCGTAGCGATGATGTTCATTGGCGCATCACCGATTAAGGATTTTATTTTTTGTGTATGTGGCGAAAAACGACGGTTAAACCCAATCATGAGCGTTCCATGGCTTTTTTGGTAGCTTGCTTCAATCGCTTCCAACTCTTCGTGATTTAACGCTAATGGTTTTTCAACAAAGACGTGTTTTCCTTTGTCCAATGCTTTGATAACCATATCAGCGTGCAAGTTGTGACGCGTGGTAATCATTACCAAGTCTACTTCTTCATCGTTTAAGACTAAATCGTAATCGGTAGTACTTTGGGCAATGTTGTGTTTTCTTGCCAAAGCTGTTCCGTTCACGCCGCCAGAAGACACAATGTGTTTTATTTGTGCATCCGAGCCTTTTAGCGCAGGCAATAAGGTCATTTTTGTAAAGTTTCCAGCACCAACCAATCCTATGATTCCTTTGGTGGGTTGTAGTTCTTTTTTGTTGACTACAATGGTGTTTTCTAGTTTGGAATCTTCACTGTATTTTATGATGGAGGCAATGGATTTTGAGTTTCCAATGTCTCCGTATATTTTGTCGTATTCATCTAGCGGAACGACTTCTGAAATTAGGTTTTTTACTTCAAGTTTTCCAGCAGCGATGAGTTGTAATACTGTTTCAAAGTTTCGCTTTTCTGTCCAACGTACAAATGGTAACGGATAGTCGATTCCTTTAAATTCGTAATCGTCATCGTAACGTCCTGGTCCGTACGAACATGATACTTGGAAGGTTAATTCTTTTTCGTAGAATTCTGCTCTTGAAATGTTTAATCCAATAACACCAACTAAGGTAATTCGTCCGCGCTTTCTACTCATTTGAGCCGCTTGCGAAATGATATCATTCGTTTTAGCAGAAGCGGTGATAATCACACCGTCGGCTCCGATGTTGTTGGTATTTTCTAAAACAAATTTTACAGGGTCGTTTCCATTTCGCGGATTGAAAGCGATGATGCCTTTTTGTTTTGCGATTTCGATTTTTTTATCGTCTAAGTCGTATCCTATTACTTTACAACCATTTGCGACTAGCATTTCAGCCGTAAGCAATCCGATGAGTCCTAAACCAATCACCACAATGGTTTCGCCCATTGTAGGATTTACTAAGCGAATTCCTTGCAATCCGATAGAACCAATCACAGTAAATGCCGCTTCTTCGTCTGAGATATTATCAGGAATGTGTGCTACTAAATTTTGTGGTACAGAAACAAATTCGGCGTGTTGCCCGTTGGAAGCTACTCTATCACCTACTTTAAAATCGGTGACACCTTTTCCAACCGCAACTACTTTTCCAACATTACAATAGCCTAACGGAAGTGGCTGCTCTAGTTTGTTAAAAACAGTTTCAATCGTTGGCATGAGGCCTTCTGTTTTTATTTTGTCGAGCACCATTTTTACTTTGTCTGGTTGTTGTCTTGCTTTTTGGATTAAAGATGCTTTTCCAAATTCAACCAGCATACGCTCTGTTCCTAAAGACACTAGACTTCTTGTCGTTTGGATTAAAACTTGTCCACCTTTTACACGAGGTGAAGGCAATTCTGCCAATTCAGTGACTCCTGTTTTGAAGGATTGTAGTATTTGTTTCATTATTTCTTCAATTTAAAAAAATCATTTAGGAAAATATTTGTTGATTACTTCGAGTGTAATCTCTTCTTCCCTAAAAAACTCTACATATTTATCAATTTCTTCATCAGTAAAATTCCACCATTGAATTTCTAAAAGTCTATCTATAACTTCTTGCTCAAATCTGTATTTTATTATTTTGGCTGGTGCTCCAACGGCAATTGCATATGGAGGTACATTTTTAGTGACAACAGCTCTGGCTCCAATTACAGCTCCGTCACCGACAGTAAGCCCGTCTAAAATCATGGCTTCTACCCCAATCCACACATCGCTTCCAATACTAATAGGTGGTGTAGGCTCCATATTGATTGGTTTTACCCATCTATTATTCATGTTATTTTTTTTGTAAAAAATGTTTTGAGTAGAAACATAGTTCATTGGGTGTTTTCCTAGTCCAATAGTAGTATCTCTACCTATAGCTGTAAAGTTCCCTACATTTGTATTTGCCAATTTACAGTTTGGATTAATCCTAGAATATCTACCGACAGTACTAGATTTTAATTTTGCAAATCGTCTTATTTCTGATGTTTTGGTAAAGGATGAAGTTTTGTCCCAATACGCTAAAAATGAAACTGCTTTGTGCGTCAGTTTTTTTAATGAAAATAGTGAGATAAAGTAAGATATCATGAGTCTTTGTTTTGAACATAATTAACAGCATCTATAAAGCCTTTCGCCATAATTTTTGGAGAGCGTTCTTTATGATAAAATTCTTGAGCGTTATCGCCCATTTTAATATATTTTTTGGGGTTTGTTGCAATGTCAGCAATGATGTTTTCTAATTCTTCATTTGTACTGAAGAGAATACCATTGAATCCATTTTTTATATTTAGTCTTTCTCCTCCTGTTATTGCATTACTACTTGTTATGAATGGAACTCCATGCCCAAATGCAGATAAAACAGATAAGCCAGCTTGACCTGGAGATATACAAGCTAACGCTCTTTTGTATTTTTTTTCTAATTCTAATTCGTCATAAATAGCACCAAGCATTTTTATTTTTTCGCTTAGATTATTTTCTTTCACCCAAGTATTCGCTTCTTCAAAGTCAACTCCATTTCCTACAACTTCTAATATTGGAAGCTCTTTATTTGTTGCGTACACTTTTTTATAAGCTTTTAAGAGATCTAGAATTTTTTTGGATTTGTTTAAAGTTCCTACAAATAGTAAAATTTCTTTTTTTTCTGCTTTTGTAATTTTAGGTAATACTTCTACAGTGTTATTCATTACGAATAACTTCTCTTTTTTAATACCATTAGCGATATATTTATCTTTAGCATACTCTGTATAAAATATCATTCCATCGCTTTTTCGTGCAATGTAATATCGTATTTTATTTAGAAATGTAGGCGCATCAAACTCACTATTTTGTGAGGCTTTAACTCCAATTCCCCAATAAAGAAGTTTAAATTTTCTTCTTGAAAATAACAACTTCATCAAAGAGAGCTTTTGAAGGTATAACATAGAAACTACTACATCAAATTCATTGCAATATTTCAGAAGGTTTTCTTTGTGATATGTAAAAGGCCCTAGTTTTTTCTCGTTTAGAATTTTTTCTTCAAATAAGTCATCTTCAGTAGTTATTTTTTTTGAGGCATGTGCTACGGTTAAATCAATGTTACTATTTTTAACTATTAAGTTGAAAATAGGCACTCTGTAATGCTGTAATTTACCCGTTATGAAGAGAACTTTGACACTCATTTTTTATTATGTACTGTGTTTAATTCTTTACTTTTTTGTTGTTGATTTAAATATTATCCAAAAAGTATATAGACATTAATAATTGCATATTTTGAAGGTTTTATAAGACCTATCAAGGTTTTTGTTTTTTTATCAAAAAATCATTTCTAGCCATCTAACTTATTAGGAACATTGGCATAATCCATGTTCTGAAAAACTACAAATGCAAAGATGCTACACATTATACTCATAAAAAAATTTCCAGCAAAGAAAGTAACTAGTATCAGAGAAATTAGTAGTAAAATTTTGTGAATTCCTGCGAATTCTTTGAAATAGATTCTTTTTATTAAATAAGTAAATATGATAATCCCTATTATTCCAAAGAAAATAAAGATATCTACTATTCCAAATTCAGAGCCATATTTTCTAATATTTATTCCGCCAAATAGATAATTTAATACGGTTCCTTTTTCGTTTATATATGCTATGGTATCCATAAGTAACAAGTCTCTCTTTGATGTTAGTACCGTAAGGAATCCATGCTTTTCATATATAACAGGTCCAAAAGAAAATGAGTTAACTACTAATTTTACGATGTAATCATAAAATATAAATGAGAATAGTACACTAAGAGCTAAGCCTACTTTTGATACGCTTCGGATAAATTTATTTTTATGAAGTAATAAGTGTATCCCTGTCAATAATAATATAAATAACCAAATCGCTTTGGTTCCTATAAGTAAGGAAACGAAAATAAAAAACAGACATAGAAGTCCATTTTTATTTGTTTTAATATACTCATAATATGTAGATATAATGAACAAGATATACATATAACTCGTCTCTGAAGTTTTTACGAAAAGCCCATTGTATCCAAATCTACCTGTACCTTCGTACGACCTTAGCAGTTCTATGTTTGTAAATAAACCAATAATCATACATATTCCATTGATAATACCTATGACTAATAAAACATTTCGTATGTAGGTCAAAACCTTTATTCGCTCATTTTTTTCATACGCTAATAAAACGATAGCAAAGAAAAAGGAATATATGTATTTGTTGAGATCATATACTTTATTGAATATTAATTCATTGGTTATTTTTTCATCTGTAAAAAACAGATTGATGCCAGATATTATAATTAATATTAATATGCAAGAAATCCCTTTTATATCTTTTTTACTGTTTTTAAAGAACAGATAAATTAAATATACTTCTAAAAATAGCTTAGGAATAGCACTATACCGATTAAATCCGCTTATTCTGTATACGTGGAATATTTTGGTAATTAAATCAAAAAGCAAAAAGCATAGAATTACCCCTAAAACAATATTTAAATTAACTTTTTTATGTATCATTTTATCATTCAATGCTTTTTGTATTTATAATAAAAAATCATGATAAGCATGAAAACAAAACTCAAGGTAAGCTGACTATAAATCATTGTTTTAGCTGTAGAATGGAATTCATTGACCAATAGTAGAAATACACTAATGGTTCCTAAATCTCTTATAAGTCTAAAAGCCAACATTGTCCAGTTCATTCCTTTGGACATATATGCTTGCGCATAAACATTACTAATACTGACAAAAATAGTAATAAATACAGATATTTGAATTAGATTCCCTAAGTCTGAAAAGGTTTCTCCATATAGTTGCGCAATGTAGTTTGCTCCTAGAAATAATATTAATGCAGGGATAAAGGTAGCTACAAAATTTATTTTTAATATCGTTTTCATAATTTTACTATGGTCATCTTCATCTGCGCTCGATAAATGAGAAAGTACTACATTTCTTAAAATGCCAGGAATGAATAAAATGATAGCGTTAAGTTGTAAACTCGCTCTGTATAATCCAACTTCACCAGAGGATGATACATTTAGAATTAAATATACGATAGTCCAACTAAATACCGAATATACGGCTTCTTGAATAGCAATTGGAAAAGAGAATTTAATAATAGCTTTTCGCAATTCAGGTTCTTCTGTATTGTATGTAATGTCTTTAGGAAGTGAAGCTCCAATCAATCTAAAACTAAGTAATAAGTTGACTACTTGAACGATTAAAAGTGCTGCTAATGCACCATATAATCCATAGGAATAGACAAATACAATACTGAGTACTAGTGTTAACACACCAACAATAGCATTAATTTTGCTCATTTCCTTAAACTTCCCTAAACCAGCAAGTATTCCTATTTGTAACGATACTAGAGAGTTTACAATAATTAAGACACCAAATATTTGCAAAGGTTTTTTAAACGTTTCACTCTCTAAAATCACTTCTGCGACATATTCTGCGTTTAAGCAAATTAAAATTGCCACAACACTACTGAGTAATAATACAATTTGGTGTGTATATTTTACAATTAGTTTTAAATCTTCTTTGCTTTTTTTGTTGTATTCTGAAATGAACTTTGTTGATGTGTACATCAAGCCAAAGTTTGAAAAGAGTGCTGCAGCAGTAATTGTACTTTTTATAATACTGTATTCGCCAAAAATATCTCTTCCTAAAATTCTAGCAATAAAAATTCCTGCAACGATGGCCAATCCTTTGTGTGCTACATTCCCAAATAAAGACCAAAAAGAGTCCTTAATTAACTTCGTTTTTAATAGCTTCTGTATTTGTTGTTTTATTGTAGCCATTCAATTTTAAATATACCTCTTTTAGACTTTATTGACATTTAAGATTGTAAAACGTAACCGTTCCACTTCTATCACTAAATATAAGCTTATCTGCACTCATGTCGAACGCCATTATATAATCTTTTGATGTGTGTATAAGTGTCATTTTTTTTGTGGTAATATCTGTATTTATTAACTTTTTGTCAAACGAAGACGTGATAAGTTCTTGATTATTTCTAAACTTTATCTGAGTAATAACACTTGTGTGCGGCGCTAATTCTGCCACAGTTTCATAGTTTCTATTTAAAAGATACACCGATCCGTCAAAAGTGCCAATTGCAATCATCTCTTCGCTTGAAGAAACTGCCATTGCGGTAAGCACTTTAGGAAATTTGTGTTTTAATTTTTTTGTTGGATGATTCATTTTTAATTCACCATCACTTGAAATACTTAGTATAGTACCGTCATTAAGCACCTGTACGCCTCTCACAATACCGGCATGCGTTGCAATTGTTTTTTCCTTTTTGGAGATAAAATCATATTCTTTTACCAATCCGTTATCTAAACCGTACACCAATACATCTTTATGTAGCGACAAAGCGCTGCACTTTGCTTCTAAGTCAATTTTTTTGATAGTGTCTAGCGTTTGTATGTTGTATACATGTATAGTGTTTACATAGTAGGAAATTGCTATTCTTTTGTGTTGCTCATCTATGCCTGCTGTTACTACGCCATTGCCATTGTACGAGAATATTTTTAAGTCGTTTTTATCAACTAAATACATCGTATTAGCATTGGATGAGTTAGAAAGAAGTTTGTTTTTTAAAAGATTGAAAACTCTTGGCGAAAAATCTTCGTTTAATACTTCACTACATCTACTAGTATCTATCTGGCAATACGCTACACAGCCTATGAAGAAACAAAAGCAAGTAAGTAATTTATGTAGATTCATGAGTATTCTGTTTAAATTTTAAAAATATAGCTGCAAAAAAAGAGAAAAAGTACACTCCATGCTGTAGAATTAATACAGCGTCAAAAAACATTAAAATACTTATACCAATTAAGAAATAAAATGGTAAAAATAATTGTGTTTGAACTCCCTTTTTTAAGATGAAGAAAAATATTGAAAGGAGACTTATCAAACCAATTAAACCGACTGAAAGAAATGTTTGTAAGTATTGATTGTGACAATTAAATTTTTCATCTATTCCTTTATCAAACCCTGTTAAGAAATATTGCTTATCTAACGCTACTTGATAATCGCCTACTCCAACACCCAAAAACATATTTTCTTTTATAATATCGGTAGTACTTGACCAAATATGAAACCTATCGGCCAATGATAATGTGATGCTTCTGCCCTGAGAGATTACTTCTAAAATGTCTTGAATGTAAAAAAAAGCAGGTATAAGTAATACTGCAACTATTATGAATGCTAGTTGTTTTTTTACCTTTTTAAGCAACATTAAAATAGTAACACTAAGTAAGATAATCAATGGAGCTCTACTTCTTAGAAATAGTATGAGTAATAATAGTAAAAACCAAGTTGCAACTGGAATCCATCTTTTAGTTTTTGAGTTCCAATCAAATATGGATACAAAAGCGCAAAATGCAAAGATGATATATAGCGCAAAGTATGATGGGTGAAAATCTAGAGTTAGTGTAAAATAGGTAAATCCTTCCGTTAATGGTAAAGGGTTATCTGTGTAGTTTATAAAGGCAATAAGAAAGCAATAAAAGATAGACAGTGCACAACCTATAACATAATATTTGAAAATTTTGTGTACGTCTTTTTTTGTGAATTGTTCCATCAAAAGAAAGCTCAGAGCAAATAATAGTATGGGCAAACTTCGAACAATAACTTTTTGACCTTTGTAAAATTCTTCTGTATATAATAAAGAACACAATAAGATTCCAAAAAAGAAAATTAGACTAAAAAGCTCTTTTCCACTGCTTATGTTTTGTTTATTTTGTTTTCTTATCGCGGTGATTATAGATAATAGCACAACTAGACCTAACAATACCATATTAACATTTACAATTCTGCTAAAAGGCATGAAAAGACCAAAAACAGCCAATAGTGTTATTTGAGTTTGGTGTATGTTACTTTTAAACTTTAACATGTAAAGGCATGGTAAATACTTTAATACTTATTTTATACAAGAAAAAGAAGAATAGTAAAAAAATGGTATACACTAAAAATATATCGAGACCAGAACCTCTTACCAAGCTTAAAAAAACTTGATAGATATACAAGGCATATGCAAAATTAATAATCTCCCGATTTTTAATCATGACTAGTATTGTTTTATACATCATATTAAAAATCATAAAGAATGGAATAATTAATAATAGTGAGTAAACTCCAAAGTTCAAATAAAACTCTGATTGAATACTAATTGGGAACGAGCCGCCTTTGGCTCGGAATCCTGGATCGTGTGTTTCTGTATAATAACCAATAGAACTCTTGGGCTTTGTGATTATGCTTCGAGGGAAAAATATAAATAATGGCTTTATAAATGTTTCTCCAAGTAAATAATCCATCTTTCCATCCTGCAGATATTCTATACAGTTGTTAGAGTGTAAATAGGTAGATGAAATTTCTAAATTGTTTGCAATTGCGGGCATAAAAAAGTGTGATGTCATATAATCAAATACATGCCCAGATGCATCATAAAAATTATCAACTTTATATCCTCCATATCCTCTTAATATAGACATGGCTATAATGGCATACAGCAGTATGAAACTCCCCACAAAAATTTTCAGAAACAATTTTACGGATAGCTTTATTTTTATATTATAAGATTCTAAAAGAAAAATAGGCAATAGTAAAAAGATTGCTTCTCGCTTACTATGAGTTGAAAATAATACAAAAATAAAGATGATTAACGCATAGAAGAAAATTCGCTTCCTTAACGAATATCGTTGTGAAATCAATACGAATAATATAATTGCTAGTAAGCTTTTGAGAACAATAGAAAAACTAAACTTAAGAGGAGAAATTATTAGAAAAAGAATTGCTGTTGCTACGAACAGCTTTCGAGGATTAATTCTTTTTATGTCTAATAAAATAGGAAGTTTTCGCCTTTTGAGTCTTAAATTTATAGTTAGAAAATAAGAGAGTATAATCAGGAAATTTATGGCATTAAAAAAAAAAATGCGATGATCATAATTTTCCCATGCTTCAAAAGTAGGAAGCAACTTCGTAAAAACGTTTCCCGTTTTAAAAACATAGCTCCCTAGCCAAAAATTTATATTCACATACGAAACTGCTATAAAGCTTGGAGAAAGCAGAAAATTAACTCCTCTATCCTTTAAAGCAAAGACAAGGGAAAATAATAGCACTTGAAAAATCAAGTAGTTGTATCCTTCAAATACAAAAGCAAAATCATTTGTAAAGAAAAAAGATACAACTACTCCAATAAAAATTAGTATTAGGATAACTAACGGGTATTTTTCAAATCTTAGCAAGATCCGTAGTATTTTATGAGTGAATTATGGAAAAACAGTATTGGTTAACTTCAAGAAGTTTTTATTTAAAACACCTTTAGAGTCATATAAATATATTTTTATTTGTTTGAAGTCTTTTGGTGCTACTTCAATATCATCTAACACAATAACATGTTCCGTCTCTAACATTTTTACATCAGCAGGCTTTCCAAATTTTTTCTTTTTAGCTGCTTTATCACTATCAGATTCTAATTTGCTAGGGTCATTAGGGTATAAAATAAGTCCTACTTTATACTTTTCTAACACCTCATAATCTGTTGCTTTATTATTAAAAAACATTACAAGATCGTATGTATTTGCTTTTTCTGTTGCAACAACTGCAATTTCCTCTAACTGGATTTTTTCGTCAAAAAGATATCCACCGCTGTAAATAATATTCATATTTACAGGATACTGCTTTTCTACTTTAGGATATTGTTTTGTATCCTCTTTATTTACCTCTTCAGTTTTAGTTTTGTCTTTATCTATTGGTTCGCTGTTTTTCTTTTTTTCTTCTGACCCGCAAGCCACTAGAAAAAGACCAAGAACTAATATAAATGCTTTTTTCATAATTTTCATTGTATGTTTATTATTTAAATATTCCACAAAAGTCTAACGTTTGTTTTACCTTTTCAGTATTTGCAAACTCTCTATGCGCAACCAAATATACAATAATATCTGCTTGTGCTATAGCATCTTCCATATCGTAGATGGTATAGTTTTCGTGTTCTTTAATGTTCGGTTCTACTGCAAGTACCTGAAAGCCATCGATAGAAAGCTTGTCAACCACTTGCAATGCTGGCGATTCTCTTAAATCGTCAATATTTGGTTTAAATGCCAATCCCATACACGCGATTTTTGCATCTCTTCCATTGTCAATTTTAAATTGTAAGGCTGTATTTTTCACCTTTTCAATTGCCCATTCTGTTTTGTAATTGTTGATTTCTCGTGCAGAACGAATAATTTTTGCTTGCGCTGGAAATTCAGAAACAATAAACCAAGGATCTACTGCAATACAGTGTCCACCAACGCCCGTTCCAGGTTGTAAAATGTTGACACGTGGATGTTTGTTGGCTAAATTGATCAATTCCCATACATTGATACCAGCTTCATCACAAATCATAGATAATTCGTTAGCAAATGCAATTTGAACGTCTCTTGATGAGTTTTCAACCAACTTACACATTTCTGCCGTTTTAGAGTTGGTTTTATGCAAAGTTCCTTTTACAAAATGTCTGTAAAATGCTACCGCTTTCTCTGTCGATTCTGGATTGATTCCGCCAATAGCTCTATCGTTGTGCTCCAATTCGTAAATAACATTTCCAGGCAATACACGCTCTGGGCAATACGCCATATATATTTTTCCTTTCAACTCAGGACGTTCCGTTTCAATGACTTTTTGCATTTTTTCGGTAGTTCCAACAGGACTTGTCGATTCTACAATAACCAACGCACCTTCTTTCAAGGTTGGTAACAATGCTCTTGTTGCCGATTCTACATACGAAATATCTGGTTCGTAATCGCCTTTAAAAGGTGTTGGTACGGCAATTAAATACACATCTGCTTCTACAGGTTGAGTACTTGCTGTTAAATATCCTTCTTTTACGACATGATGCACCAAACCATCTAAGTCTGGCTCTACAATGTGGATTTCTCCTTTGTTAATAGTATCTACTACGTGTTGATGAATATCAACTCCTGTTACTTTTATTTCTTTACTTGCTATTAACGCTGCTGTAGGAAGTCCAATATATCCTAAACCTACCATTACAACGCTTGGTTTGTTAGTTCCCATGATTTTTAGTGTAATTTTGACATGTATGTTACAATCTTATCACAAGCTGTTCCGTCTCCATACGGATTGTGCAATTTGCTCATTTTGTGATATGATGATTCGTCTGTTAGTAATTTGTTTGCTTCACTGATAATTTTTTCAGTATCGGTTCCTACCAATAAAACGGTTCCTGCATCAACTGCTTCTGGGCGCTCGGTAGTATCACGCATTACCAATACTGGCTTTCCTAAACTAGGTGCTTCTTCCTGTACGCCGCCACTATCTGTAATGATGATGTGCGATTTGTCCATTAACCATACAAATGCAGGATACGATAACGGATTGATCAATTTTACATTATCAATATCAGCTAATAATTCGTAAACTGGCTTTTGTACGTTTGGATTTAAGTGTACAGGGTAAATGATTTGCGTGTCTGGATGATTAGTGGCAATCTGTTTTAATGCTGTACAAATATTGATAAA
Source organism: Kordia sp. TARA_039_SRF (assembly GCA_006383075.2). Taxonomy (GTDB): domain Bacteria; phylum Bacteroidota; class Bacteroidia; order Flavobacteriales; family Flavobacteriaceae; genus Kordia. The sequence continues at coordinate 115,790 of SMNH02000009.1, read as the reverse complement.
TCCTTGCCCGTGATTTTCCCTACGATGTCCCGTCACCAAAATCAAGCGCTTTGACGTGTCTAAAACTTCTTTTACGTCTTCGATTTCTTGGTCTTGGAAACCGTCTGATTTTACTTTGGCTGCACTAAAATGCAACGCATCAATAACCGTATTTCCAGTGATTAATATGTTTTCATCTGCTACATTTTCGTTGAGCAGATTGTTTTTTGAAGTTTCTGTTGGAGAAAAGTGATAATCACAAATACTTCCCGTTACACAGCGATTGATTTCTTCTGGAAATGGAGAACGCTTATTAAACGTTCGCAAGCCAGCTTCTACGTGACATACTTTGGCGCCTGAATAAAAGGCTGCAATACTCGTTGCCATTGTCGTAGTTGTATCTCCGTGAACGTATACGTAATCTGGTTGAAAATCTTCCAACACAGGTTTTAAATTCATGATGATATCTGACGTAAGTCCATATAAATTCTGATTCGGTTTCATAAGATCCAAATCATAATCTGGTGTGATTTCAAAGAATGAAAGTACCTGATCTAGCATTTCTCTGTGCTGTGCCGTGATGCAAACTTTTGTTTCAAAAGTGTCTTGGTGTTTTAAAAATTCTTTTACCAGTGGTGCCATTTTGATGGCTTCTGGTCGTGTACCAAATACAATTAGGTTTTTTTTCATCAGTTTGTTTTTGTTCTTTTATTTAGTATTACGGCTATAATCTTTCGGTTACTATTGGTTTTGGGAAGAAATTTTTCGCGTCAAAAATAATACATCCTGCTTTAAAAAAGGGAGTTACGTCAATTTTATTGAAACTTTTATGCGCAACTGCCAAAATAATCGCTCTAGTGTCGTTTGAAATAGACGAAACCAAGTCAATATTGTATGCTGTTTTTACTTCAGAAGCGTTGACGTTGTCATCAAATACCTCAACTTCAATTCCATATTCTTCCAACTCATGTACAATGTCAATAACGCGCGTGTTTCTAATATCGGGACAGTTTTCTTTGAACGTAATTCCCAATATAGTCACTTTAGCGCCTTTGATGAGTTTTTCTTGTTTTATCATGAGCTTTACCACGCGTTCTGCAATGTATTTGCCCATATTATCGTTTATTTTTCTTCCTGCTAAAATAACTTGCGGAAGGTATCCTACACTTTTGGCTTTGTGTGTTAAATAATACGGATCTACGCCAATGCAATGTCCGCCAACCAAACCTGGTGTAAACGGTAGAAAATTCCACTTGGTTCCCGCAGCTTCTAGTACTTCGTGTGTGTCAATACCTAGTTTTCCAAAAATCAATGCCAATTCGTTGACAAATGCAATGTTGATGTCGCGCTGAGAGTTTTCAATCACTTTAGCAGCTTCCGCAACTTTGATGGAAGATGCTTTGTACGTACCAACCGTCACAATGCTTTTGTAGAGTTCGTCAATCGTTTCTGCAATTTCAGGCGTACTTCCTGAAGTCACTTTGACAATGTTATTCACTCGATGTTTTTTATCTCCAGGATTGATTCTTTCGGGAGAATACCCACAAAAGAAATCTTCATTAAAGCTTAATCCGCTTTGCGCTTCTAAAATTGGTACACAAACTTCTTCGGTACAACCTGGAAACACGGTAGATTCATAAATGACAATATCTCCTTTTTTTAATACCGAACCAACTAAGCTTGAAGCCGCTTCAATTGGCGTTAAATCTGGAAATTTATGCTCTGTAATTGGCGTTGGAACTGTTACGATATAGACATTTGCTTGTGCAATATCTTCTGCTTTGCAGCTGTATTGTAAGCTGGAAGCTTCTTGCAATTCTGCTTCGCTTACTTCTAGCGTATGATCTTTTCCTTGTTGTAATTCTTCAACACGCGCCGCATTGATGTCAAATCCGATGACTTGATATCCTTTTTTGCTGAATTCGACAGCCAATGGCAATCCAACATATCCTAATCCTATTATGGAAAGTATTTTATTTGTCATTGGTTGCTGCTTGTTGTTTAAAAAAGTCGTGTGTAATAGCTAAACCATCACGAACTGTATATGTTGGCTCGTATCCTAATATTTTTTTTGCTTTTGAAATATCGGCTAGTGAATCGCGTACGTCTCCTATTCTACTTTCACCATGATGCGCTTCTACCGTACTTTTTGTGATGTCTTTAATATTTTTCCACAAATCGTTTACGCTGATGCGATTGCCCACAGCTACGTTAACTACTTCATGCTGTGTAATTTCTGCAAATAACGCCTTCATATTCGCCTGTACTACATTTTCGACAAAAGTAAAATCTCTTGTTTGATTTCCGTCACCATTGATTGTTACGTTTGTGTTATGTATTCCAGCATTGAAAAATAGCGGAATTACGGCTGCATACGCGCCTTTCACATTTTGTTTTGGTCCAAAAACATTAAAGTATCGCAATCCGACGGTATGAAAGTCAAAATGTGTTGAAAAATTGTCTGCATACAATTCGTTGACATACTTGGTAATCGCATACGGCGACAAAGGTTTTCCGATGATTTCTTCTTGTTTTGGCAATGCTTTGCTATCGCCATATGTACTTGAAGAAGCAGCATATACCATACGTTGTACGCCTGCATCACGCGAAGCTAGTAACATGTTTAAGAATCCTGAAATATTGACTTCATTCGTAGAAACTGGATCGTTGAACGAACGCGGTACAGAGCCTAACGCCGCTTGGTGTAGCACAAAGTCCATTCCCGCGACAGCGTTTTTACAGGTTTCCAAATCGCGAATATCGCCTTGAATAAATTCAAAATTTGGATGTGATTCAAATTCGCTAATATTGTGTTTAAAACCTGTTGCCAAGTTATCTAATACACGTACTTTTTTGGCGTTGTGTTTCAGTAAATATTCCACCAAATTGGCACCAATAAATCCTGCGCCTCCCGTGATTAAAAAACTGTGCGTATGTAGGTGTGTTGGGTAATATGCTTCTTGATACATGTTGCTATTATTCGCTGCAAAACTAGCTAAAAATTATAAGTCTAGGAAATAATTGACTTTTCTGGGGAAATACCCTTTTTGGAAAGGGTTAATTCCCCTTTTTTATTATCCTACTTTTCGAACAAGAAGCCAGAGATTTAGTAGATTTTTTTTGTTGTATTTTAATGTTTACCGTTTCAATAATATACCCTATGGTAGTATTTCTTATTGTAAGTTAACATTTCTTGAGGTGACTTTTTTACTCACTTCTTCACTATTGTACAAATACATGACAAACGATTTAAACTTGGAGAGGTCTAGTTTCTTTTGATCAATGACGCGTATATGATGTTCTTGATTTGTTAGGTAAGGTTCTGATAATGCACCAAAACTTATACGTCCTTTTTTTCGTTCCGCAGCATTTTTCAAAGATGCTATATCTTCTTTTTCGGGGAAGAATTGCATGGCTAGTTTGTATTTAGAGATTGTTTCAGTATTTGATTTTTTATCAAAGCATACATAAAAGCTGTATGTGCCATCTTCAAAATACTTTACATATACTTGGTCAATAATAATTCCTTCAATAGGTGTGAACGGTTTTTCAAGAAGTCCTTTAAAGTTTTTATAATGATCTTCATCAGTATTCTGATTTGGGACTTTATGCACTATATTTTCATTTTTGGTAAGTGCAAAGTTCTTGTCAATTGCTTCACTGAGCAACTCCGTGGCTTTGGTAGCTCCAGTTGTATTTAAGTGTAAAGCATCATAGAATTCTGATTCTTTAAAACCAACTTTGTCGTAGCCGTAGTTCTGATCGAGATATGCTATGGAAAGCTCCTCACATAGTTTTGTGGTTGTCTCGTAAATTTGATTGACAAGTTTTTTATCGGATTGATATTTTATTTGAGGAGCTCTTACCAATAAAAATTCTATATCATTTTCAGTACATAAGTCAACTATTTCTTTAAGAAAATGTATATTCTCTTCTGGAATTTCGTAAGATTTAGGCATTTTGCCAATGGTTTTTGCAATACGCTTTTTATATCCTTTGGTAGATAAATTTCTGTAACCTAATTTTTTATCAAATCTGTAGGTATAATTGGCATTCTTTTCTAGAAACTCAAAATCTGACCATTTGTTATGATTTCGAACTACGGGAAACATCGCTTCAACCATTGTGCTTTTCGAATCAAAAACATGGTAAATGCTGCTCAATTTATTCAGCGATAATTTTTGTCCGTCAATATTCTGATAATTGAACTTTAACCGTTTACCTATATTTGTTGTCGTTATATCCAACGCGTGTGCTTCTACGATGAACAACTGCGGTTTATTATACTTTATAATTTCTTTAAAATTATAAAGTACTTGTTCAATTCCTATGGATGAACTGGACAAATTGAAAGTATTTAAGCTTGATTTGGAGTTAATTATTTGAGGATTATATGCAGAATATGCTATGGAATTTCCTGAAATTATAATATCATATTTTGGCTCTTCATTTTCATAGAATTGTTGCCATGTTTTCACCGAACCCTTATGAGATTTGAAAAATTTATTTCCTAATTGTAACAAAACTAAAACTATTACAAATAGTAACGATAATTTTAAAAATAGTTTTTTCATAATGTTAGAATTGAAAGTATATAAATTCAGATTCATTGAAAGAGCCATAGACTCCAAGTATAATTATTGCTATAGCAGAGATTGTATACACGCTCCATCTAATAAAAATATTTTGTTGCTGTAGTAACGCACTTAAATTCCACTTTTTATGACTCCATTCAAAGCTCAGCATAAAAACTATAAATGCCAGCGAAGCATAAAATTCTACTTGATTTAATCCTAATTCAGAAACAACACTTTTTCCACTAGACCCAAAAGAAAATATTTGTTCTATAATCACCATTGAATCGCTTAATGAATTTGCTCTAAAAAATATCCATGCAAAGCATACTATGACAAAAGTAATTGTGATAAAGAATATTTTTCCAAATACGTTGTCTTTTGTGAGGTGTATAGATGCAAACATCTTTTTTCGAAATTTTCCGGTAGCTTTTTCTAATACGATAATGATTCCGTGTATAGCTCCCCAAATAACAAAAGTCATTGCCGCACCGTGCCATATTCCACTGATAAAGAACACCATAAACAAGTTAAAATAGGTTCTGTATTTTCCATTTCGACTTCCTCCTAGTGGAATGTACACATAATCTCTAAACCACGTAGATAAGGAAATATGCCATCGTCTCCAAAACTCTGTGATGGATTTAGAAAAATAAGGCCTTTCAAAGTTTTTCATCAAATCAAATCCCATAGTTCTCGAAATTCCAATAGCAATATCTGAATACCCTGAGAAATCACAGTAAATCTGAAATGCAAAAAAGATGGTACCGATGATAAATTCTATTCCTGAGTAGCTTCCAACATTATTGTATGTTTCATTAACCAACAACGCCAGCCTATCAGCAATAACCATCTTCTTAAAAAGTCCCCATAGCATTAATATGATACCGCTTTTTACTTGCTCGTAATTGAAGGTATATTTTTTAAAAAATTGAGGTAATAAATGTGAAGCTCTTTCAATTGGACCTGCTACTAACTGTGGAAAGAATGCAACGAATGTAAAGAATGCAACAATGTCATTGGTTGGTTTCAGCTTTCCTTTGTAAATATCAATGGTATAACTAAGTGTTTGAAAGGTATAGAAGCTAATCCCAACAGGTAATATAATATTCAATGTTTCTATTTGTAGTTCTTTTCCAAAAAGATTGAAAGCATCCACAAAGCTTTCTATGAAAAAGTTAAAATACTTGAAGTAAATCAAAAAGCCTAAATTGACAAGTAAGCTTCCATATAACAGGAGTTTTCGCTTCTTTTTGGCTTCAGTTTTGTACAATTCTTTTCCAATAAAATAATCTACAAATGAACTGATAATGATTAGAGATAAGAATTTCCAATTCCAAAATCCATAGAAAAAATAACTCGCAGCTAAAATGAAAATATTTCTTTGGCGTAAGTTTTTTGAAAAAAACCAATAAAGAACAAATACGATTGGAAAAAAGATTGCAAAATCTAATGAATTGAAAAACATATTGGTCTATTTACATTCAGATTTAAAACATTTTAACTCAAAAAACAATCAAGCCTTATTTAAATTAGATAGCTAAATGCCTGTTTTTATTGTTACTTAAGACTTCGCGAATATACTAAAAAAGATATATACTCTGCGTAAAAGATTAAGAAGTCGAATAAATTATAAGTAATGCTATTTTTGTTTAAAAATCAGTTCTTCAATCACAGTTATTTAACCTACTTTTCGAACAAGAAACCACGGATTTAGTAGATTTTCCTTGTTGTATTTTAGTGGTTTTTGGGTTTCTAAATTGTAGACTTCCAATCCGACAGCATTGCAAATGGCATGTCCTGCCGCTGTATCCCACTCCATTGTGGGCGCGTATCGCGGATAATACGACGCTTGTCCTTCTGCCATAAGACAAAATTTTAGCGAACTTCCTGCCATGATGAGATTAACTTCTTTTCCTTCCGTTTCAAGCGAATCGATTAAGTCCAACACTTTTTTGTTGGTATACGAATGACTCGAGGTCAGCGTAATTTCATCATCGTTTTCTTCAGCGGCAAATATTTGTGTAGCATTTTTGAGTGCATCACGCATAATGTTGTGTGTGTCTAACGTAAGTTTATACGCTTTTTGTTCTGCCGTAATAGCGTAATACAATGATTTTGTGGCCGGAATATAAATGACGCCTAACAAGGCTTTTCCGTCTTCAACCAACGCAATATTCACCGTAAATTCACCATTTCGCTTGATGAATTCTTTAGTGCCGTCTAGCGGATCAACAATCCAGCATTGTTGCCAGTTTTTGCGAATTTCATACGCCGCGTGTTCACCTTCTTCACTTAGTACAGGAATGTTGGTTATTGCCAATTCTTTTTCAATGTATGCATTCGCAGTTTTATCAGCAATCGTTACAGGCGAATTGTCCGCTTTTGTCTCCACATTTACAATTTGATTTTCGTAAATATCCATAATGATTCCGCCAGCCTGTACAGCTGTTTTTATGGCGGTATATAGATATTCTTGCATCAAATTATTGGTAGTTTTTCATGAGGTTTCGCAAACTTTCTTGCCAAGAAATCGTTTCAATGATATTTCGGACTTTGGTTTTATCCAACACACTATTTTTTGGTCGTGCGGCTTTGGTTTTATAAGTAGCGACTGGCTTTAAGGAAGGTTGATCGGCTTCCGCCAGATGAAGATTTTGAATGATTTCTTTGGTAAAATCGTACCAAGTGGCTTCACCGTCGTTGCTAAAGTGATAAATGCCGTAATTGGTATTGTTCGTTTGAATAATTTTTACAATCAACGCTGCCAAATCGTTGGCGTTGGTTGGCGTTCCTGTTTGTTCGGTGGTAATGGTCAAATTTGCCTTTTCTTTGGCTTTTTGTACCATGGTTTTGTAGAAATTCTTTCCAAATTCTGCATACAACCACGACGTTCGGATGATGAAATAATTATCAAATACTTCTTGAATGTATTGTTCGCCTTTCAATTTGGACGCACCGTACACGCTTATTGGATTTGTTGCATCCGTTTCTAGGTATGGCGACGTTTTTTCACCATCAAACACATAATCGGTTGAAATATGGATGAGTGTTGTGTTGTGTTTTTTACACGCTTGCGCTAGATGTTTTGCTGCTTCCGCGTTGACCAAATATGCTTTTTCCTCTTCGTCTTCTGCCAATTCAACATTGGTGTACGCAGCACAATTCACACAATAGTCAAAAGAATGATTTTTAAAGAATTCTTGTACTTTTTTTGTGTCTGTAATGTCCAATTCGTTAATCGACGCAAAGTGAAAGTCAATATCCGTATGCTGTGTTTGTATTTTTTGAATACACTGTCCTAACTGTCCATTTGCGCCTGTGACCAAAACCGTTTTCATAGCGAGAGCGTTTTCAGGTTTGGAAGTAGTTTGTCTTTGTCTGATAGCATGATTTCATCTTCATGCAACATCCAATCAATCGCAATGTCAGGATCGTTGTAAATGATGCCCGATTCTGCTTCTTTGTTGTAAAAATTATCACATTTGTACGCGAAAATAGTATCGTCTTCCAACACGGCAAAACCATGTGCAAATCCTCTTGGCACAAACAATTGCTTGTTGTTTTCTGCATTGAGAATGATGGAAAAGTGTTGTCCAAAAGTTTCAGAATTTGGACGAATGTCTACCGCAACATCCAATACTTCTCCGCGAATAACACGAACCAATTTTGCTTGTGCGTGTTCACCTTTTTGAAAGTGCAATCCGCGCAACACTCCTTTTTGCGAAACGGATTGATTGTCTTGAACAAAATGAACTTTTGCTGGAAATTTTTGCTCGTTATAGCTTTCCATAAAACTTCCTCTAGCGTCCCCAAATACTTGAGGTTCTAGGACAAAACAGCCTGCTAATGGTGTGTTTGTTATTTTCAAGACCTAGTTATTGTATTTCTAATAGATGTTTTCCGTAACCGCTTTTTAGTAGTGGCTCCGCCAATGTATCTAGTTGTTTTTTGTTGATGAATCCCATTCGATACGCAGCTTCTTCAATAGCTCCAATTTTGAGTCCCTGACGTTCTTCAATGACTTGCACAAATTGCGAAGCTTGCATCAATGAATTGAATGTTCCGGTATCTAACCAAGCCGTTCCTCTATCGAGAATACTTACGCTTAGTTTTCCTTTTTCCAAATATACACGATTGACATCTGTAATTTCAAGCTCGCCTCTTCCACTTGGTTGAATGTTTTTAGCAATTTTCACTACTTCATTGTCATAGAAATAGATACCTGGCACCGCATAGTTGGATTTTGGTTGTTGTGGCTTTTCTTCAATAGAAATTGCATTGCCTTCTTTGTCAAATTCTACGACTCCGTAACGCTCTGGATCGTGTACGTGATATGCGTAAATGATGCCGCCATCAGGATTGTTATTGGCTTGTAATAAGTTGGACAATCCTGAGCCGTAAAATATATTATCGCCTAAAATAAGCGCCACTTTATCATCGCCAATAAATTGCTCACCAATAATAAACGCTTCTGCTAATCCGTTAGGCGCTTCTTGTACTTCGTACTGAAATTCGCAGCCGAATTGTGTGCCATCGCCCAATAGTTTTTGGAATAATGGTAAATCTTGCGGTGTGGAAATAATCAGTATTTCACGAATTCCTGCGCTGATAAGTGTTGAAACAGGATAGTAAATCATCGGTTTGTCATATACAGGCATGAGTTGCTTGCTTACTGCGAGTGTAAGTGGATGCAATCGTGTGCCAGAGCCGCCGGCTAATACTATTCCCTTCATGTATAACTTATTTTGTTTCGTATTTTTTCAAATACCATTCAATCGTTTTTAAAATGCCCGATTCAAAGGTTTCTTCTGCTTTCCAGCCAAGTTCGTTTTCTATTTTACTAGCATCAATGGCATAGCGAAAATCGTGTCCTGGTCGGTCTTTTACAAAGGTGATTTGTGCTTTGTATGAGGTTTCTTTTGGACGTAATTCGTCAAGCAATTCGCAGATGGTGTTTGCAATATATACGTTGGTACGCTCGTTTCTTCCACCGATATTGTAGGTTTCGCCTGCTGTTCCTGTTTGATACACAAGGTGAATTCCTTTACAATGATCTAATACGTATAACCAATCGCGAATGTTTTTTCCGTCACCGTAAATTGGAATGTTTTCACCTGTAACCGCTTTTCGGATGATGGTTGGAATCAACTTTTCATCGTGTTGTTTGGGTCCGTAATTGTTAGAACAGTTGGTCGTAACTACGTTCATTCCGTAGGTATGATAATAACTGCGTACGATAAAATCAGACGATGCTTTGGATGCGCTGTACGGACTGTTGGGTGCATACGAGGTGTCTTCGGTAAACAACCCTGTTTCTCCTAGCGTTCCGTATACCTCATCGGTTGAAATGTGGTGAAAACGACAGTTTTCATACCCTGCTTTTACCTGATTTGGACCATCCATCCAATGTTTTTTAGCAACATCCAACAAATTGAAGGTTCCGAAGATATTGGTTTGTATAAACGCATCCGGATTTGCAATAGAATTGTCTACATGCGATTCTGCTGCAAAGTGAATCACTGCTTTAAAATCGTAGGTTTCAAACAATTTTTCAATTAAAGCTCTATCACAAATATCACCTTGAACAAACGTATAGTTTGAATAATTTTCAGCTTCTGCCAAATTATTTAAGTCACCTGCATACGTGAGCTTGTCAATATTAACCACCGTGGTGTCTTGGTGTTGCTCCAAGAAATACGGAATATAGTTGGCTCCTATAAATCCTGCTCCTCCAGTAATTAATATGGCGTTTTTAGGCATCCAATCGTTTTTTTTCTGCGTAGTTATTTAGGTATTTGTTTAATTCTCTTAATAGAATAAAAATTAGCAACAGTGCAATTGTCACAAATGGAATTTTGTATAAATACTTATCATGAAAATCTCTTAATTCAACTCCTTCAGAAAAAGTACTCAATATATTTACTGTATTTTTATTTAATTCTTTTTCTCTTTCTATCTGAGCCAATCTGCTTAGAATTTCTTGGTCTAAATTAAATAATTCCAGTTCGTTTGTTTTAATGACTGAAGAGCTCATTTGAATTTGTGTTTGCGCCTGACTTGTCTTTTTAGACTCGTTACGTATTGCTTTGTTATACACATCTCGTAGTGTATCAATTGTCTTTAAGCGTTTTTTTAATGCTTCCTCTTCATTTTCGAGCGTTTTATAGAGAACTTTTTTACGTGTTTTCACATAATCATTCTCTACATCAAGAGATGTTAATCTATCTGCTAGTTTTTTGAAGATACCTTTTTCCAAAGCAGCTACTCTAATACGATGTGTTTTAGCTGTGAGTGGATCTACATTTCTTTTGAATTTATCAAAATTGATTTGACCTACTACGTTTACACTATCAGTATCTTTCATAAACTGATCATATTGTTTTAGTAGTTGCAATTCGGTAGTCATAGGCTCAATATATATGCCCAAAAGAGAATTTGCCTCATCTTCTGTAATATCGAAAGTCGTAGCTAACGCGGTGCTATCAGATTGTTCTACTAAGCCATTGTAATATTGTAAGTTTGAGTACAATTGCTGCTCACTTTCATAATTTATTTTTATAATCATATTAGACCCATACACTGTTGGTTTTCTAGAATCAAGAAACCATCCTACGATAATACTCAATACCCCAACAATTATGAATTTTAATATATGCTCTCTAAAAATTATCAACATCTTGATTAACAAGTCGAGAAGAACTAAAAAGGTATTGCTTATAAACGCGAACAAACGACTGAATCCGCGTCCAATCATTCTAAATAATTCGCCTAAATCTATTTCAGTAGACTTTTCAGGTTTGTTATTTTCTGTATTCTGAATATTTTCGCTCATATTCTTCTTATTAGTTGTTAAATAGTTGTTCTAATATTTTTCTTGTTATTAAATAGGTAGGTTTTACACCTGTGGTACCTAATCCGCCAGAAGCTAATGTACTTCCTGTTTCTAAAGGATTGTCAGAAGCATAATACGCATATCGTACTTTTACATCTTCTGTAATACTTCTTCGTATTTTTGAAGCTGATTGAACAGCTTTTTGATAATGTGCACCTTCCATTTCGAGTCCAATCACATTCCAAGTAGAATCGTGGAAGAACTTTAAAATGTCTTTATTTTGTAAAGAAGTTCCTAAAACGGTAATCATAGAGCCTTCAAACACTTGCAATCCATGACCGTCCAAATCTTCTTTGGTCAACTCGTTTTTAAAAGGATAGTTGTCCGCTGTTCCTTCAAATATATGTGCTGATGGAATCATGATATCTCCTTTCCCTCCTTCTAAAATTCCCGCTTTTCCCATAATAGAAATTGACGCTACGTTCAAGTATTCTTTCTGGGTTTGGTCGTCGCTCGTGTATGGTTTTAAAAACTCATCTATGGTTTCATAGGCTTGTTCGCCAAAGGCATAATCCATCACAAATAACACAGGTTTTTCAGCGTCACTTTCTGCGCAACAGGTGTACGAGGTTTTGCTGAAATCTATTTTAGCGGTATCAAAAATTTGCACGTCAATATTGGTTCCTGATTCGTCTTTGATATACATCATTCCCTTCTTCAACGCTTCTTTTTCTACTTTATTTCGAAGTGCATTGCTGTTAGAAGCGCTCAACGCTTCAAATATATCAAACTCATCTGTAGTGTTGAGTTGTTTTTGCAACAATTTTGGAGCAAATATAGAGTTCATCACACTGTGCATATTGGCACTGATAATGTGAATAGGTCTGTGCAATAATTGATGGTCTTTGAGCACTTTTTTGATGTTGTTTGCCCAAACTTCTCCATGAATATGATGTCCCAAACGCTCACGCAATACCGGACTAAAGGTAATAGTTCTTTTTTGACCCGTTGTAACTTCCTTGATAGCCAATTTTCCTAGCCAATAGATGATATTTAAAAAACGCTCTGGATTTTCTTTAGTCGAAAATGTTTTGTGTGCGTCTAAAATTTCTTCAAAAGTTCTTCCTAAAATATTTGCGGTATGCGTAATGGCAACTTCGCGTTCTGCTTGTGTGAGCTTTTTCTTTTTATCAACTGCTTGCGCCAATTTTACCCAATCGCGCGTAGTTTCTCCATCTTCACTGATTAAAACACGTTCACTAATTTTGTGTGATTCGATAAATAAAAAGGTCAAATGCGTTAAAATATCGTAGATTTCTGAGCGACCGCGCGTGATTTCAATATTCATCTGCTCCTCGTCAATTCGGTAGCAATTTCTACGTCTTTTTGGTGGAATGATGACTTTAAAGTGTGAGTTTTTAAATCCTTCATCAGATGTTAAGTTGATAAAGCGACATTCTTCAATACCAACTGGCAAACGATCAATCACATAAGCTAACCCATTGATTTCCGCCTTTTTATCAGCAACAGAACCGTAGATTTCTGGACGTAACAATAGTAAAGACTCGCGCAACGTTTCTCCAGAAACGCCCATTGGCTTGTAAAATCCGCGATTAAATAAATGGCGCATGGTGATATACAAACGTTCAATGGCTCCTGATGATTCTTGGGCTCTTGTTCTTTCGTGTACTTTAATGTTACTCATAAAAAGTTTTTCCGCACAAAAATACAAGTTAATTTGATATTTCTAAGCTTTTTTGTGTTTCGTTAGCAATTCCGCTATTTTTCTATCGTTTGACAATCTAGGAATTTTATTTTGTCCGCCCAATTTTCCAATGGATTTCATATAGTTTTGAAAGCCATCTTTTTCGATTTTTGTAATTTGTAAGCGCTGCAATATTTTCCCTTCGATTAAATCGAAATAGTAACTGTTTTGTTGTTGTAAAGACGCATCGATAATTTCCGCAAATTTTTCTAAATCTGATGGTTCTTTTTCAAATTCGATAAACCACTCATGATACGGTAATCCTTCTATCGGATTGATTTGTGGCGCCACCGTAAATTCATTGATGCTTGCTCCCGATTGTTGTAACGCATCGTGCAAGGCTTGTTCTACTTCTTTTCCAATCACATGTTCGCCAAATGCCGAAATAAAATGTTTGATTCTTCCCGAAACAATGATTTTATACGGTTTTATAGAGGTAAACTCGACAGTGTCGCCAATATTGTATGCCCAAAGTCCCGCGTTGGACGAAATAATCATCACATAATTCACGCCGATTGCTACCTCTTTTATCGTGATTCGTGTTGGATTTTCATCAAAAAACTCGTCTGCTTTGATAAATTCATAGAAAATTCCAGAATTTAACTGCAACAACATTCCTTTATCATCTTTCTGGTTTTGAAAGGCAAAAAATCCTTCGCTGGCAGGATATAATTCAATACTGTCTACTTTTCTACCAATGAGATTTTCAAATTTGTTGCGATACGGTTCAAAATTCACACCACCATAAATAAAGAGCTTGAAATGCGGAAAAACCTCGCCAATTTTTTTACCCGTACGCGCTTCAATCCGCTCAAAATACATTTGTACCCACGACGGAATTCCGCTAATGATTGCCATTTTTTCATGCAGCGTTTCATCCACAATGGCTTCTACTTTGGTTTCCCAGTCTTCAATGCAATTGGTTTCCCAGCTTGGCATTCGGTTTTTTTGTAAATACCCAGGCACATAATGCGCTACAATTCCTGAAAGTCGTCCGAGTTTGACACCGTTTTTTTCTTGCAATTCAGGACTTCCTTGTAGAAAAATCATTTTTCCGTCTACAAAATCGGTATTTCCTGTTTCCGCAATGTAGAGTAAAATAGCATTCCGAGCGGCTTCTACATGAGTTGGCATAGATTCTTTGGTGATAGGAATGTATTTAGCGCCCGAAGTTGTTCCTGATGTTTTGGCAAAGTATAACGGTTGTCCTTTCCAGAGAATATCTTTTTCGCCCGCTACAACTCTATCTACATACGGACGCAAAGCTTCATAATCGCGAATAGGAACACGTTTTACAAAATCGGCATGCGAATGAATGCTTGCAAAATCATGGTCGTTTCCAAAAGCTGTATGCGCTGCGTCTTTGATGAGTTTTTGAAAAACTTTTTCCTGTGTTTGCACAGGATTGTTTGCCCATTTTGACACTTTTCGTTGAATGTACTTTGCAAAAGGTTTCGCTAAAAGAGCTTTGATTGATTTCATGTGTGTGTACTTTTTTGCGTAATTCAGCTATGCATTTTTATAGTGTAAAATCGATAAACGATTCTGGGTCAATAGAATATCCTTCGCTCCACAATTCGAAGTGTAAATGCGGTCCTGTGGTTAATTCTCCCGTATTTCCTACTCGTGCAATTACTTCGCCTGCGGTAACCAATTCACCTTGTCGTTTTGTCAGAGATGCATTGTGTTTGTACACCGATATTAAGTTGTTTGGATGTTCAATGATGATGACATATCCTGTGGCGGCTGTCCATTCGGAAAAAATGACCATTCCGTCAGCCGTGGCTTTTACAGGTGTATCTTTGGGTACGACTACATCTACGGCAAAGTGTTTTTCTTTCGGATTGTATTTTTGTGTGATGTCTCCTTTTACAGGCGGAAAAAGCTTAAAATTGACCTTAGCTGTAGCAGTTTCAAATAAGTTGTATTTGTCTTCTTGCGCAACTTCTTCACGCAGTAGCGAATCTTGCTTATTAGGTGCCAGATTGACTTGCTCAGGATCGAATTCAAACGATTTGTACAATGAATCTTTGTTAATGCTTTCGCTTTTTATTTCTCCCGTAAGGACATTTCGAATAGAATGTAAATACACAGAATCGCGACGCACAATTTGCTCTAACGAGTCAATTTTTTCATTCAAATTAATTGCTTTCTGCTTTAATGCAGTTGACGAATAGCCAGGAATGTATTCTCGCAAAGAGGTAAACGCAATTAAAAACGTTGTTAATACAATGAGCAATATTGCCGAAAAAGCAACCAATACAAATACATTTAACCGTGTGAGTTTAAAAGAAATACGTTCTTCAAACGTATCTTCATTTAAAATGACTAGCCGATACTTGTGCAAAAGTTTCTTTTTGAGTCGCTGCCTTTTTTGTTTGTCTTTTGCCATGGATACAAACTTAAAAATAAAAATAGTAGGTTTATAGCGTATGAAAGTGTTTTTTTTGTGCTTCTGTAGCGATAGGTATCTATTTATTTTTACCTTTGTAACTTAAATACGAATCATTATGATGTCATTACATATGTTTTTAGCCATTCCTGGAGGATATTCAATTATTTTAATTGTAGTTGTTGTATTGCTATTATTCGGTGGAAGAAAGATTCCAGAATTAATGCGCGGCTTAGGTAGCGGAATTAAAGAGTTTAAAGACGCCACCAAAGGAGACGACGATACAAAGAAAGTAGAGAAAGAATAGTTTTCTATTTGATATAAAAAATACTGAATCCACGCCACAATAGCGTGGATTTTTTTGTTTATACCTCAGAAAGAAGTAGTTTTAAGCAATCGACAAAATTTACATACATGAAAAAAATAACACTTTTTATACTCCTAGTTGCATTTGTGAATGTAACTGTAAACGCTCAAAAATCTTGGAAAACAAAGAAATTAGACAATTTTTCAATACAATATCCTTCCGAATGGAAATCAGAAACTTCAAACAATGTTGGCGTTGATTTGATTTTGTACGCACCTGCAACTTCCGCAGACGATACTTTTAGTGAAAATATTAATGTAGTTGTTCAAGATTTAAAAGGATACAACTTAAATCTTGATTCGTATACCAAACTTTCTGAGCAGCAAATTAAAAGCATGTTAAAAGGTGGAAAAATTACCCAAAGTGAGCGAATTACCAATGGTAAAATACCCTATCACCGTTTGGTATATGTAGGCAAACAAAGTGGTTTTAACTTACAGTTTGAACAGCGTTATTATGTTATCAACGAAACTGCGTATGTACTGACGCTAACTTGTACGGTTGATAATTTTGACGACTATATAACCACTGCACGAAAGATTTTTGATACGTTTCAGGTGAAATAGGTCATTCTTTTTTAAGATTATAAAATGAAAGAATAGCTTACATACAAATGCGGCTACGTAAACATAGATGCTGAACATCTGTGTTTTATCAACTCTGGAAATTGGTCTGAAGTAAAAGGCAGACTTGCAAGAAAAAGGAATAAGATTGCTTGAAGACGTTAAAAAGCAACTTTCATAAATAGTTCATAAAACAAAATTACATATAAATTACATGGGATTTTTTGATTTTTTAAAACCTAAAAAGAAAGCGAAACAAGAAGAGATAAATGTAAATGCTTTTTTATTAACTCACTTAAAAACACAATTAGAAGCACTAGGACACTCAGTTGCTTTTTCTAGTAAATACGCTGCTTTGGAAGTCAATGATGAAATAGAAATTGCTACAGCACCAATGCCTGGCGATTATCATCCTATGATGCTTCCTATGATGGTAATTACCATTCATCCAACACATTTTCCAGATGGAATTGTAACGTATTTAACAGGTTTAGGCGATTCTGTTGAAACTAAAGTCGCTATGCTGACGGAAGAATATATTCATGACTTTTTTGAAACACTGACAAAGACTCTTACTACAGACGTTGTTCCTAATTATTCTTTTCACGCAAAGGCAGAAGATTGGGAGGTATATACAAGTAAATCTGTATGTCAAGGAGAATGGATAGAAGCTCCAAAGGAAGATACTTTATTCAATTTATTGAAAGAAGGTTTAAAATCAGCTCCTTTGAGTCAAGAAATGAATTCTTTGAAATTGTACGTAAGCAAACAAAATTCAGCGCAACTTGCTATTGAATGTACGCTTAATAATGAACAATGGGATGATGGAATGGAACTTCTAAAAAACTATGCCGGCACTTGGGAACAAGAAGTTGAATATAAGGCACTTAAACAATTCATGATTATAAAACGAAAGGATATAAATCAATAGTATTTTTGCTTGCTAAAAGCTTGCTAAAAATTATTCGTTTAGTCTATCATTGACAACTGAATTCGCTTTCTAGCTTCATCTACCTCAACGACTTTTACCACCACATGTTGGTGCAGTTTGACAACGGAATTAACATCGCTGATAAATTCGTTTGCCAACTTGGAAATGTGTACCAAACCGCTTTCTTTGATGCCAATATCTACAAAACAACCAAAATTGGTGATGTTGTTGACAATTCCAGGCAGAGACATTCCAACTTTGACATCTGCAATGGTTTTTACATTTGGGTCAAATTCAAAAAGTTTAGCAGCTTTTCGCGGATCAATACCTGGTTTTTCAAGTTCTTTTATGATGTCGTTTAAGGTAGGCAATCCGATGCTTTCTGTGCAATATTTTTCTAGTTTTATGTTGTGTAAAACTGCTTTGTTTCCAATCAATTCGTCAACGGAAAGCTTTACGTCTTTCGCCATTTTTTCTACAATATGATAACTTTCAGGATGCACGGTAGAATTGTCCAACGGATGTTTACCATCTGTAATTCGTAAAAATGCCGCGGCTTGCTGAAACGCTTTTGGACCTAAACGTGGAACGTCTTTCAAACTACGACGCGACGCAATTTTTCCATGTTCAGAACGATAATTCACAATATTTTCTGCCAAATTCACACCAATGCCAGATACGTAACTCAACAACGCGCTGCTTGCTGTATTTACATTGACACCAACTGCATTTACACAACTCATCACAACCGTGTCTAATTCTTCTTTTAATTTGCTTTGATCAACATCGTGTTGGTATTGTCCCACGCCAATTGCTTTCGGATCAATTTTTACGAGTTCTGCCAACGGATCTTTCAATCGCCTTCCAATAGAAACGGCTCCACGGACTGTAACATCGTAATTCGGAAATTCGGCACGAGCAATTTTAGAGGCCGAGTACACCGATGCGCCAGCTTCATTGACCACAAATACTTGCAAATCGCGATCAAATTGAATCTTCTTCACAAAGAATTCCGTTTCGCGTGAAGCGGTTCCATTACCAATCGCAATCGCCTGAATTTTATACGCATTAACCAACGAACGAATTTTTTTTCCAGCCTGAGCTGTTTCTCGCTGCGGCGGATGCGGATAAATATTTTCATTATGTAACAAATCGCCTTGTTCGTCCAAACACACTACTTTACAACCTGAAGCAAATCCAGGATCGATTGCCAATACACGTTTTTGTCCCAACGGCGCGCCCAATAACAATTGTTTTAAATTATCTGCAAAGACTGAAATTGCCGTTGCATCGGCTTTGGCTTTGGCTTCGTTCAAGACTTCGTTGACAATGGCTGGCGACAACAAACGCTTGTACGCATCTGCAATAGCGATAAAAATTTGATCAGTACAAGAAGTAACATCGGTTTTGATAATCATTCTGTCAATAATGTCCAATGCTTCTTCTTTGTCAACTTCAATTTTTAGTTTGATAAAACCTTCTTTTTCTGCGCGAAGCATTGCCAGCAATCGATGTGAAGGCGTTCGGTGAAGCGATTCGCTCCAGTCAAAATATTGCTTGTATTTTTGCGCTGTATCGTCGTCTTTTTTGGTTTTGACTACTTTGGTAGCAATCGTAGCTTTTCGTTGATAGAGACGTCTTATTTTGTTTCGAACGTATTCGTTTTCGTTAATCCACTCCGCAATAATATAACGCGCGCCTTCTAGCGCTTTTTCAATAGATTCCACCTCACCTTTTACAAAACGTTGCGCAGCATGTTCCACATCTTGGTGTTGTTGTTTCATGATGATTTTTGCCAATGGTTCCAAGCCGTTTTCTCGAGCTACAGAAGCTTTGGTTTTGCGTTTCTTTTTGAACGGCAAATACAAATCTTCCAACGCAGTTAAGGTTTTCGCTTTCGCGATTTTTTCTTGTAATTGTGGCGTTAAGGCATCTTGCTCAGTAATGGCTTTTAAAATGGCTTCGCGTCGTTTTTCGAGCTCTTCAAAGGCAGTTTTCAGTTTGACAATTTGACCAATTTGCACTTCATCCAAATTTCCTGTCATTTCTTTTCGATAGCGTGCTATAAAAGGAATGGTACAATCTTCATTGAGCAATTCAACGGTTTTTAAAATGCTTCGTTCTGGCAAAGACAATTGTGATTGTATGTAGTGAAGTAAGGTCATTTCTTTTTGTATTGAAAAATTAAAAGATTGAAGAATTGAAAAGCTTCTTTTGGATTTGCAATGTACTAAAAAAGCACCTAAGGATGCCTTAGATGCTTTTGAATATTTTTAACGTGAGTTAGATATAACTATTTTATTATATGACTGATTACTAATAGATTATACTCAATGTCAAATCGAGCGCAGTCGAGATTCCTTTTGAAATTATCAATTCTTAGCTGTTCTCGACTGCGCTCGAACTGACAATTAGTTATTCCTCAGTGAATTATGAATTACATAGTGATTTCTTAAGGCGAACTCACATTCTTTTAGTATTATCAGCTGTTATTTTTGAATCTTCAACGATTTTAGAATCGCTTCTATTTCAAACATAAAATCGCGCTTGTCTTCCGACGGTGCAAAGGTAAATCCTTCAATAACCATCAAACGATTGTGCTCTTTATCATCTACAACATAGTTGATAAACGGTCCTGCCATTTGATAGCCATAAATCTCCCACATTCCTTTGGTTTCAAAGGCAAATTTGTTATCTATTTCTGCTTCGTATAAATACGGTGCATAGGCTTTTTCCGTAATCATATACATCGTTTCGGGGTCTTTTCCTGGCACATACGCTTCTCCTATTGAATCGCGCATTTTTATAATAGCATCCACTGTAGTATCTCCTTTTGGAATACTGCCATACGGCATGGTATACGCAATGATATTCATGGTACCATTTTTTACTTTTCGCTCGTACCAAACAAAGTTATCTTCCTTCTTTACCATTTTGTAAACGGATGGAATATTAATAGATATACCAAAGGTTTCTTCCAAGGTTTTGTCATTACTTAATGCGTTATTGATGAATCGTTGCTTGGAAACTAATTCGTTGTTTTTAAAGACTTCAATTGCGCTCTCAGCATTTTGACTGAGTTGCTGAATGATTTCTTCTTCCGAACCAGAAACGTAAATAATTCTTTGTGGTTTGGCGAATACATTTTCGCGTACTTCGTATTGTTTTTTGTCGGACGATTCAATGAGTAGTACACTTCGGTAGTGCGTTATAGGACTTTGAAAGAGTTCTGGATTGATTTGTTTTAAAGAGAAAAGCGGTTCTTCCATTGGCAAACCATCCGTTGGAGCTCCGTATATGTTGCGGATGCTGTCTCCTATTTTTCCTTTCCATTGGTCAACATCCATCACAACAGCGAGCATGTTTACCTTTCCTGCTGATAATGGTAAATATTGTGCTGCAACGTCTTTATCTTTTGGATCTTCGCAAGAGGCAAATAGTGCCAAAACGAATAAAAATATGTATAATTTTTTCACAAGAAATCTATTTTAGGTTTGTTATTATTATTTGGAAACCTTGAGTTTCATGCCAGGTTTCAATTTATTCCCGCGAATATCGTTCCATTTTTGAATATTTTTCACAGAAACTCCTGGAAATTTTTGTGCAATGCTCCACAAGGAGTCGCCAGACTTAACCGTGTAGGTTTTTGCATTGCTTATATTTTTTTGTTTTTTCGAAGGTTTTTTTGCGGCGAATCCTGGTTTTTTAGGGTAAATCGTCAAGCGTTGTCCAATCCGCAAACGATTTGAACGTAAACCATTCCAACGTTTAATATCACTCACACGAACACCAAATCGTCTCGCAATTTTTCCCAAGTAATCACCACTTCGCACACGATAACGCGTTCGTTTGTCCATTTCAAAAAGTTGTGGCAATGGTTTTTCACGCTTTGCCAATTCTTCTTTCGCTAAAGCGTAAATGGCTTCTTCGTTATTGACAAATTTTCCAACTTCTTGTACTGGCAACCGCAAAGCATAATCTCTTCCTTTTATGTGTGGAATGATGTCTAATTTATACGCTGGATTGAAAAATTGGATGTCTTCTACTTTGACGTTTAATACTTCCGAAATTTGGTCAAACGTCAGTAATTGCTTCACGCGAATGGTGTCAGTCGCAAAATGCGGCACTTCTATTTTATCTACTTGAAAACCATGTTCTTCAGCGTATTCAAAAATATACATCGTGGCTAGAAACGCTGGCAAATATCCAGCTGTTTCACGTGGTAAGTTGGAACGGATATTCCAATAGTTTTCATAACCGCCCGAACGTCGAATCGCTTTGGAAACGTTTCCTGGTCCGGAATTGTAGGCTGCCAACGCCAAATCCCAATCGCCAAATATTTTGTATAAACTCGCTAGATATTTACATGCAGCAACCGTTGATTTTTCAGGGTCTTGACGATCATCTACATACGAACTTACGTTTAAGTCATACATTTTTCCTGTTTGATACATAAATTGCCATAAACCTGTAGCGCCCACGCGAGAACGTGCGCGTGGATTTAGTGCCGATTCTACAATCGCCAAGTATTTTACTTCTAACGGAATGTTATGATTTGCCAATTCTTGCTCAAACATTGGAAAGTAATACTGACTGATTTTCATCAAGCGTTCCATTGATTTTTTGCGTCGTTTTAAAAATCGGCGAATGACACTTTCCAACGACGGATTGTATTCAATGTTGAAAGGTGTTTTAGCATTCAATTCCGCCAAGCGTGCTTTGAGTGTATCGGTTGGTAACTCTTGATAAACGACAGGTTCGTATTTGAGTTCGGAGATTTCTTTGTGAATGGTATCAAACAATTCTTCTCCGCCCAATTCGCGCAGCCATAAACTGTCAATTTCTGCTGCCATTTGATTGTCGAGCAACACATAACTTTCATTGACTTTTTGCAGCAGATTGTTTTCTGGTGCTGTTTTTAGACTGTCTAATTGTGGAAGTACCTCATCGGCGGAGCGTTTGATTTCGTTTTGAGTATCGAGATAAATTGTATCGGTCATCACGGTTTTTTTTCCGTCCAAAATGACCGTGTCTTTTACAATTTTAAACGCAGGTTTTTCTATTGTTGGCTTTTTTTCATCTTCTTGCGCCATTCCCACGAAAGTGAACAATAAAAAGAGAATACTTACTAAATATTTCATGTACGAACTTATAATTTGATGGTTTTGCATGTTTTTCTACATACAGAAACGAAATTCCTGCTAAATTCGTGTTTTTTTGTTGGATTTTGAAATTCCAGCATACGAAAAAAGTCCAACTACGGGAATTGGACTTTTTCAAATATTGATATTTTATAGGGTTTTTACTCTAAAATCGCAGCGATTCCTGGCAATGTTTTTCCTTCTAAGCTTTCCAGCATTGCGCCGCCGCCTGTACTTACGTAACTTACTTTGGATTCAAATCCGAATTGTTTTACCGCTGCTACAGAATCGCCACCGCCAACTAAAGAGAAAGCTCCTTTTTTGGTTGCTTCTGCAATGGCATCACCTAAAGCGATGGTTCCTTTAGCAAAGGTTGGCATTTCAAAAACGCCTAATGGTCCGTTCCATAAAATGGTTTTTGATTGTGCAATGACTTCTGCAAATTTTGCTTGCGTTGCTGGACCAGCATCCAATCCCATCCAATCGTCTGGAATTTTAGTGACATCCTCTACTTTGGTGTTGGCATCATTCGCGAAAGCATCAGCAATCACAGAATCTACCGGTAAATGAATGGTCACATTTTTGGCTTTCGCTTCTGCCATAATTTCTTTTGCCAAGTCTAGTTTGTCATCTTCAACCAATGAATTTCCAATACTTCCGCCTTGCGCTTTGATGAACGTAAACGTCATTCCGCCACCAATGATTAAATGGTCAATTTTATTTAAAATATTGTCAATAATCGTAATTTTGGAAGATACTTTTGCGCCGCCCAACACCGCCGTAACTGGTTTTTCGCCCGTTTCCATCACTTTGGCAATGCTTTCTATTTCTTTTGCCAATAACAATCCGAAACACTTTTTTTCTGGAAAGTTTTGCGCGATGATTGCTGTAGAAGCATGCGCTCTGTGCGCGGTTCCGAATGCATCGTTTACGTAAATATCTCCGTACTTTGCCAATTGCGCAGCAAAGTTTTCATCACCTAGTTTTTCTTCTTCGTGAAAACGTAGATTTTCTAGTAATAAAACTTCCCCATTATCCAATCCGGTAACAGCTTTTTCGGCTTCTTCTCCAATACAATTTCCTGCAAATTTCACTTCTACACCGATAATTTCAGATACTTTTTTAACAATATGACGCAGCGAGAATTCTTCTTGAAAACCTTTAGGTCTTCCCAGGTGCGACATTAATACACAGCTTCCACCATCTTCCAAAATTTTGATAATGGTTGGCTTTGCCGCTTTGATTCGCGTATCATCTGTTACTTGAAATTTATCGTTGAGTGGCACGTTAAAATCTACTCGAATGAGTGCTTTTTTACCGTTAAAATTAAAATCGTTCAGCGTTTTCACAGTATTTCTTTTTTATGAGTTAAACTCTTGTTTTACATCTTAAATTTGTAAGCAAGATAAGTTGTTTTCTATTTTTTAAAAGGACTTTTGAGAAGTTTTTTTCCTTCAAACGTTTTAGTTGGCGCTTATGCGACTTAAAATTACGGTTTTTGGCTCCTTTTTGACATTTTTAGTATGCTTTTTCAAGGATTTTATCATGCCTTTCACCCAAAAATTGAACACTTACAACTATATTTGTCACATGCTTTTTCAGGATATTTTAGGACTTACCCATATTAAAAAACATTTGACATTGAGTGCCGATAACGGACGCATTCCGCATGCACAACTTTTTGTCGGTCCTGAAGGTTGCGGAACGTTGCCAATGGCAGTGGCGTACGCGCAGTATGTTTTGTGTAATAATGTGAACGGTGAAAATACGGGCGGAAACGAAGCTTGTAATTTGAAATTGAACCATTTTTCGCATCCCGATTTGCATTTTGCATTTCCTGTGGCGGGAAATCATAAAGTGAAAAGTCATCCTGTTTCCAAGCACTTTTTAGAAGAATGGCGGCAGTTTTTGAAAGAGCAACCTTATGGCAATTTGTTTGATTGGTATAAATTACTCGGCATTGATAACAAGCAAGGACAAATTGGTGTTGATGAAGCATTGGATGTGGTAAAATCGCTCACGTTAAAGTCGTATGAAGGCGGTTATAAAGTGATGATTATTTGGATGGCAGAGCGTATGAATACCGCAGCTGCCAATAAGTTGTTGAAATTGATTGAAGAACCGCCAAATCAAACACTTTTTATTTTGATTGCAGAAGACGAAGAACAGATTATCAATACGATTCGTTCGCGTTGTCAGATTTTACATTTTCCACCTTTGGGCGAAGAAGCTATTAAAGAATCGTTGATACAAAATTTGAATGTTTCGGAAGCTGAAGCGACTAAAATTGCGCATCAAGCGAATGGAAATTATAATAAAGCGGTAGATTTGGTACATCAAGATTCGGAAGATTTATTATTTGAAACTTGGTTTGTTACGTGGGTTCGTTCAGCATTTAAAGCCAAAGGAAATAAAGCAGCTATTCGCGATTTGATTGCGTGGAGTGAAGAAGTCGCGAAAACAGGACGAGAAACACAAAAGAAGTTTTTAGGTTTTTGCCTGAATTTGTTCCGACAAGCCTTGTTACAGAATTACACCGCAACTGATTTGGTCTTTTTTGAATCGAGTACCAAAGGGTTTTTCTTAGAGAAATTTGCACCGTTTGTACACGGAAATAATATCATGGATATTTCAAACGAATTACAAGACGCTATGTATCATATAGAACGCAACGGAAATGCGAAAATCGTATTGACGGATTTGTCTATTAAATTAACGCGGCTGTTGCATCGAAAGGATTTGCCTTTATAGATTAGAGCTGTTGTTTTTCAAAGTACTTCTAGATACAAATTTGCTTCATTTCGAAAGGCTCAATGAGCAGCAAATTTACTCGAACTGACGGTTTGTTCAGTGTGAAATTTGATAATTTGTACTTCCCTAAAAATCCACACGAAATACCAAATTTGGCGTGATGCCTAATGAGAATTTATCTACCGTTTCTAGGCGAAATTGTACGTTGTTGTTTTGGTTGAGAAATGGTCGTATTTCGTAGTAACGTTCTAGCAGATTGTTTCTATCGTAAAGGTTCAAGAGTGAAAAACCGATTTTTCCTTTCCAATTGTTCTTTTTATCAAAATTGAACGTGTAGGTTCCTGAAAAATCCAAGCGATGATAGTCTGGAATGCGCGTGCTGTTGGTTTCTCCAATAAATACAAATAAGTCTCCATTGGTTTGCGTTTGCGACGTTACAGGCGTATATGGCGTTCCTGTGCGGTAATTCCAACCTAAAGAAAACTCAAAGTTATCAATGGTATATGAATGTGCCCAACGAAAGTAGTGACGAATGTCGTAGTTTCCGTCAAATGGTAAGCCGTTGTTGATACGCGAAAATTCAAAATTGTTGTCCGTATATGAATATCCCATCCACGTTTTGTAATTGTTAATCTTTTTTTCAATCAACACATCAACACCGTAAATACGACTGTTTCCTTCCGTAAACGTTTCTAAAACACTGGTATTTCCAAAGCTTCTGTTAAACGAAGTAAGTCCCGTAATGTTTTTGTAATACATGTCCAAATCGACGCGCCAGCCGTTGTTGCTAAAGATAACGCCTGTTGAGATTTGTCTGCTTTTCAGTACTGGAAATTCTTCTCCATTTGCAATTGCCCAGACTTGATTTTCCAATCCGAAGTTTGCGGTATTGAATTCCAATATTTGACTAACTGCTTGGTGTTTTAATTCGCCCGAAAAATTTACCGTAAATAGATTGCTTAGCTTCTTTTCCACATACAATCTTGGTTCAAAAAAGGCTGTTTTTGTAGTGCTAAAATAGTTAACGCGCAAACCTGCATTTACAATCAATTCCTTTTTGTTGTTGTATTTGTAGGCTGCAAATAACGCATGTGAGTTGTTGATGCTTTCTTCGCCTACGTTGTACGTGGTGACTTCTTCTTCTGTTCCGCTAAAACCAGAAAAGCCAAAAGAAACATCGTTGGAGGAAAATTGATATCCTGACTGAATGCTATTTTTTTCATTAAGCGTCCAATTGGTATTGTATGAAAAGCCAATATCCTTGATTTTGTTGCGTTTTTGATCTTGTTCGGTAGCATTTACCAAATTTCCTCGAAATCTTCCTAAATAATCAAAATCGAATCGGGAATAGTAAGCTTCCAACGAATGTGAAAAGTTTGCATTCCACTGTCGCTTCCAAAGTCCGCTAAAACCGGTATTTCGAATGCTCAATTGGTCACGCGAAGTCTCTTCAAAAGCTTCTATTTCAGATAAAAAATCCAATTCATTATTCGTGCGCAAATTGCTAATCATGATTTCGTCTTTGTCTGAAAGTTTTCCAATCAATTTGATGGTGTAATCGGTAAAAAAGAAGTTGTTTTCCGTTTCTGAGAATACATTTTCTATGATTTCGGTACTTTCTGTGATTTTGGTGTTTTGAAATATACGATCCGAAAAATTGTTATAGGTAAACGTTTCCAAAATGTCTGTAAATGCTCTACGCGCCGAAACGGTGATTCCAAAGTTTTTGGCAATTGGTACTTTTAAGTACGCGTCTGCATGTGTCATATTAAACCCAAATCCGCCAGAAAGCTTTTCAGGAACTTTGGTATCGGTCTGAATGTCAATGACACCCGAAATACGGTCGCCATAACGAGTTTCCGTACCGCTTTTGTATACCGAAACTTCCTCAATAACGTACGGATTGAAAGCTGAAATTAATCCGAAAAAGTGTCCCGAATGGTACATTTTGATTCCGTCCCACAGGATTAGATTTTGGTCAGGTGTTCCGCCACGAATGAACAATCCGGAAGCGGTTTCGTTCGGACTTTGAATGCCTGGTAAGAGTTGTATGCTTTGCAGTACATCTGGTTCGGTGAGTCCTGGAAGAATTCCCAATTGCGAAGGCGATAAGGAAATAGAACCATCGGTGTTTTTGTCAATTCCAGACGTTAAATAGTTGCTTAGTAAAACTGTTTCCAAATCGTATTGCTCTGCTTCCATGAGAATGGTTTTGCAAGGCGTATTTTGTAAGCTTTTTGCTTGCAATCGTTTGGTTTTATATCCCAAAAATCGAACTTCAATGGTATCTGATGGAATGGCTAAAAATAATTCGAATTTTCCTGCGGTATTGGTAACTGTTCCTTTGTTTTGTGAAATATTGACAACTGACGCTTCTGCAATAGCTTCGTCACTTTTAGTATCTTTTAAAACGCCACATATTCGAATTTTTCCAGCTTGTATTTGATTTCGGATGATGTAATAGCGTTCGTTGACTTTTTCAAAAACAATTGGAACTTGCTTTTGCAAACGCTGAATTACAGTATTGAGGGAAGCGTCTGTAACTTGTAGTGTAATCGTTTTATTTTCGGCTAGTGCTGCATTGTAAGAGAATTTTACGTCGTACGTTTTTTCAATAGCCGTAAGTACGTTTTCAAGTGGCTCATTTTCAAACGAGAACGTTCCATTGTTTTGGGCTAACAATGAAGAGGTGATGAATACTAAGACAACACTCAAGATAGTTCTCATAAACGTAACGGTAAAACTTCCTCTTGCGAATTTATCTTTTTAATTGAAAAAATTACTTCGCTTCTGTGAGTATAATTGCTTTTTTGCCTTTAAAAGTATATGAAATTTCCATAGCATCAAAGACTGTTCGCAATGCAAGTTTTAAATTTTTATGAGAAAATGTTCCAGTAAAACGTTGAGAAACGTCTATCTGTCCTAGTTGGAACTTAACATTGTATTGATTTTGAAGTGCTTTTATAACATGCTGCAACGGCATTTCTCTAAAATTACTTTCGCCGTCTCTCCACGAAGGATGATTCGGATTAAAATCCCAAGAAGCCGTTTGACCGTCAATAGAAGAAAATGCATTTCCTTGTGTTAAAATAGCGGTTTCTTGTGTTTTGGAAGTCACTTTTACTTTTCCTTCGTGACATTTTACTTCAAAGATATTTTCGTCGTCAGTAAGCACGTTGAATTGTGTTCCCAATACCTCAACAGTGCCCAAAGCTGTTTGTACGGTAAAAGTTTCACCCTTTTTTACGTTAAAAAATGCTTCTCCTTCCAAGATAACCGTTCGGTCGTTTGCCCAAGCGTTTTCGTTGAACGAAAGCGTTGTTTTTGCGTTTAAAATCGCTTCTGAGCCATCTGGTAAGGTTACCGTTGTTTGCTCGCCGAAATCGGTAGTAACAATTTCTGAAGCATTAAGGTAGAAATACGAAAAGCTAACAAAGAAAACTACGACTGCAGCCGCAGCATATGCCCAATAAGTACGGAGTTTGCGCACTTTTGGAGTTTCTTGTTGTTTTTGTTGAATCGATTGTAACACGGCTTTTCCATCAAATGAAGGTGCTTCTAGTTGATCCGCACTTTCAATGATTTGCAGATAGTCTTGATACTCCTCAGAACTTTCAAACTGAAGCTTTTCTGCTTCTGTAAGTTCATCGGCAAGCCATCTTGCTAAAAATGTATCATCATATTTTTCTTCCATCATTCGTGATTGATTCGCTTATTAAACAGTTTCTATACAAAATACCCTACTTTTTTTTAAATATTTCCTATTTCCCTTCGCATGGTTATGAGTGCTTTGTGCATCCTTTTTTCCACTGCTTTTACAGAAAGTCCGATGATTTCTGCAATTTCTGCATACGTTTTTTTGTCTATCCTACTTAATAAAAATACTTCGCGTTGTCCTTCTGGCAAATTGGCAATGGTTCGCTGCAATTTTTCTTGGAATTCTTTTTGTCGCAATAGGAATTCGGGCGTTTCGTTTGAAACTTTACTTTTGGTTTGTTGTTTGTATTTTAATACTACTTTTTCATGTGCCACCTCGTTTAAAAACATATTATTTGCTACGGTAAATAAATATGATTTTGCTTTGGTGTAAATTACCTTCGAACAGTTTTTCCACAATTTTATGAATGCTTCTTGTACAATGTCTTCTGCTTGCTGTTGGCTACCACATTTATAATACACAAAATTCCGTAAGGTTTCGGCATGTGTATTAAAGATACTTTCGTAGTGTTTTTGCTCACAAACAGATTTATCGTCTGAGGTCATTAATTGGCTTCTAAATGTTCGATTTTCAAAACTACGTAAATTTATTTTTAAATTTTTTTTAAATATCGGTAGGGTATTTTGAAAGTTGCTTGTTTTATCATCAAACAACGCACAAAAAAGATATTAAATACATAGAAATTTAACATTTCTAAACGTTCATAAAAATAATTAAGTTCAATTAAGTCGGTTTTTTATTAGTTGAAAATAAGTGGCAGCAAAGCTATTGAGATCGAGGCTAAAGTCTTTGTTGCCCTTTTTTTAACTGAACTTACAAAATTAGCATGGGAAAACGAATGTTATGAAAAAGAAAAACAACTATTTCGATAGTTGTCTCACAAAGTTCGGGAAAAAGAAAATACATCTCAAAACCTATTTACTAGTTTTTCTTCCCTCGGTAGTGTCTTACTATTACCGAGGTTTTTTTATGCCTTTTTTTAAGAATTCAAGATTTTTGGAAGCTGGAATCAAGACTTTTTTCTAGTGTAGATTTCTGCCTTTCTGTAACAAACTAAAATGACATCTGAAAAAGTCTAAACTCTTTACGTTAGATTCTGAAAATTACTTTTATAATTCCTTACACTAAGATTCCTGCCTACGCAGGAATGACAAAAGACACTCTACTGAAACGTATAATCTACTTGATCAAATTCGGTAACTCTAAAATAACCGAAAGCGTAGTTGTCTTCGTTGGTTACATTGATACAGTTTCCGCGAATTTCTGCTGGCGTTGTTGCAAACGGATTCCCTGCCGAATCGTACTGTTCTATAAGTAAAGTAATGAAATTGTAATACCGCTCCGAAATCCCAAAAAGCTTAATGTTTACAGAATCTCCTGGATCAAATTGATTGTTGGGATTGTCATCATCTTCGTCTTTTTCAAAGAATTCATCTTGGACATTTCCGTTGGTAAATTCATCTGAGCGCGTTTCAATGATTGGAAATAAATCACCTACTTCCTGCAAACGTATCATGTAGTGATTTCCTAGTTCCTGCGGATCGTCATACGTAATGTTGACATCGAGCAATTCTTCGTCAAAACCACCTTCCAACGACTGAAATACTTCATTGATGCCTGTAATTGGCATCATGGTTTCCGTAGCGTTATACACTTCGCCGTTGTAAGCAACTTCTAACGTATACGAGTTGTTTAAAATTGGCACAAAACTATTGGTTGTGTACGTTCCGTCATTTTGGTCGGTAAAGAAAAATTCTGCATTAGTATCGTTGTTCGTCACTTTTACGCTGGCTCCTGTAACACTTGTATCTGAATTGTTGTCAAAAAATGGCGTAGAAGTGCTTAATTTTATCGTTTGATTGTTTCCAGCAGTGCCTTTTTCCCAATCGAGAGATGCTTCAATCACTAGTCGTGGTGGCGCTTCTGTCAACTCTACATCTATTGGATCATCGCACGAAATCAATGTCGTTAGTAAGAAAACTAAAAGTAAGTGTGGTATGTATTTTTTCATCTTCTTAAAATTTAAAATTATATGTGATTGACGGAATAACACTTCCAAAAATGGACAATCGACGTGCTTCGTTAATTCCTGTGTTAAAATCTTGTGTAAATGAGACTGATGCAGCATTTCTTCTCGCGTAAGCGTTATACAACCCAAAAACCCATTCACTTTGCCAGCGACGATTTTTATTTTTTGTCGGAGTATAAGTTGCGGAAAGGTCTAATCGGTGATAATCAGGCAAGCGATTGGCATTTCGTTGGTTGAAACTCGCAATCGATAAATTGTCATACTCATATTGTCCGTTTGGAAAGGTTACTGGGCGACCTGTTTGATAAGCAAAATTTGCACTGAATTTCCATTTTTCACTAAAATCATAACTTCCCGTGATGGAAATGTCGTGTGTTCTGTCGAATGGTGTATTGTACCAATTTCCACGATTAATGCCAGGTCCGCCAGCAATTCCGCCCAATGCGCGTTGCTCCGATTTTGATAAAGTATACGCTATCCAACCTTTAAATTTTCCTTTGTCTTTTCGGAATAATACTTCCAAACCGTACGCGCGTGCTTCTCCATTTAAGATTTCGGTTTCAATATTGTTGGTTCCAATTAAGTTGGAGCCGTCGATATAGTCAATTCGATTATCAACATTTTTGTAGTATGCTTCTACTTCTAGCGAATATTTCTTGTCGTTAAAATTTCGATAATATCCTGCAGCATATTGATTGGATTTTTGCGGATCAATATATTCACCACTTGGTGCCCAAACATCCAACGGCGTTACCGAAATGGTATTGGACAACAAGTGTACATATTGCACAGAGCGCGTGTAACTCGCTTTTATCGAAGATTCATCATTGAGTTGATACGACAGTCCCAAACGCGGTTCAACGTTTGCAAAGGTTTTGATGCTTTCGTTTTTGTCGTATTCCGTAGTGCCAATTTCCTCACCTTCTTCATAGATGCCAATTTCGTCATTATACACTACAGGTTGATTGTTAGCGTAGTTTGACAATGCTTGTCCGCCCAAACGACTAAACATACTCAGTCGCACACCGTATTGCGCGGTGAGTTTGTCTGATAATTTATGCTCTGCGCTGATGTATGCAGCGCCTTCAAAGGCTCTTTTCTGGTCAAGCTTTCTGAAATTGATGGTGGAACTTGGATCTGATGGACGCACGATTCCGGGATTGAAATCGTAGGTGATGCCACTAACACCAAAATCGAGTTTGAGTTTGTCATTGGCGTAATAGCGCAAATCGTATTTTAGGTTGAAATTTTTAATGTCAGATATCCAATCGAGTTTGATGAAATCTAGAATAACTTCATAATCGTATTCGCTGTAGATAAACGAGAGATTGGAGAATAGTTTTTCGTTAAATACATGATTCCAACGCAAGTTTGCCGACGTATTTCCGTAACGGTTTTTGATAAATTGTGAAATGTCAAAAATATCTCTTCCGAAATAGCCCGAAAGATAAATTCGATTGTTTTCGTTGATTTCGTAGTTGGTTTTAAGGTTTAAATCGTAAAACGAGATTTTATCATCGGCAATTTCTTCAATTAATGGCATAAACAAGTGTGCATACGAGCTTCTTCCTGCAACCAAAAACGAGCCTTTTTTGTTAAACATCGGTCCTTCTACTGCAAGACGACTTGAAATGAGTCCGACACCGCCGTTAATTTCCAAATTTTTACTATTTCCATCTTTCTGACGTACATCTAACACTGATGAAATTCGACCACCATATTTTGCGGGAATGTCACCTTTGTAGAGTTTGATATCCTTGATGGCATCTGCATTAAACACCGAGAAAAACCCAAAAAAGTGAGAGGTATTGTAAATAATGGCTTCGTCGAGCAATACCAAATTTTGATCCGCCGCGCCACCACGTACGTTGAAACCTGCCGTTCCTTCTCCAGAATTTGTAACGCCAGGTAATAATTGAATTGATTTTAGAACATCTACTTCACCCAAAACCACTGGCATTTGCTTGATGGTTGCCGCATTGAGTTTGGAAACACTCATTTGTGGTTTTCGAATGCTGACGCGTTCCGATTCTTCGGCTTCTATCACTACCGTTTCCAGTGATGTAGAAGCTTCCGTGATTTCAAAATTTACCGTTTGGTCTACGTTGAGCGTGATTTCTTTGGTAACAGTTTCATAGCCTAAAAAAGAGACAACTAAGGTATAGTTTCCTTCGATTGCGGTGAGCGAGTAAAAACCGTATTCGTTGGTAACGGCGCCGTTAGTTGTGCCTTTTAAGTATACCGTTGCACCGAGTAATGTTTCTCCATTTTTTTGGTCTTTGATGGTTCCGCTTACGCTGAATTTTTCTTGCGCGAAGATTAAAGTTGTCATGAGTAGAAAGAGACAAACTAGCCTGTGTTTCATGTGTGGTATGTATTTTTCGATTGATTCGTGTAGCATCTTGACGATTCAAATTGCAAAAGGTTACGTGACGCTGTTACATTTTACACAAAATTAACGTTCTCGCAGCAGAGCGATTGCTTTTTGTAAGTTTTTTAACAAAGTATTATAAAATCAGTAAAACCGTTTATCGAATCAACTTCACATTTCATAAAACTGCACTATTATTTTGAGAACCATCCTGTCAACTTTGTACTTGAATTACGTAATGACACAACCTCAACGGCGGAAACCGAAAAGCCATTTTTTAATAGAGTAGGTAAAAAGTTCAATCAAAGATTATGAAAAATATAAAAGAATGTACAAAAATCAGACAGTTTAAAGGCATTTATTCGTGCGATAATTATGCAGATGTGTATATAGGAGACTGCAATCAAGTTCAGCAAAAGATAGCGAGTAATAGCTCTTTAGATTCCGTTCAATTTGAAGCAAAAGCAACTTGCGAAGCGTTTATTTATTTTGTGTGTTGGAGTGATGATGGCGGTTTAAACGGATTGCTTGCGGAACTTCACGGAAGCAACAGTGCATTGTCAGGAACAAATGCAAAATGGGAAGTGTTTCCAACAGGAATTAATTTTAGTTTACACACTACTCGACCTTCAGAAAAGTTGATAAATACTGAGCTCAAAAAAGCACATTGTAAAAAATGGAAAAAGGTGACCGAAGGAAACACGAATGGAAAAAGACCTTTTAGAACGTATCCGGATATTAGCAAAAACGCACGTTTTATTTGGTTTGATTCAGGAAAAGATTCTTCTGCTGGCGCACCGTTTCAAGGGTTTAACCATGATGAGTTTTTGATTTTTAGATTTCCTATTCGCGAATTGTTTGCGGAAGAATGTCATGACTGTAAGCAAGATTGTGAGTGTGATGATAATTGTCATTGCGGAACTTGTGCAGATTCTATAAAGAACGAACGAAAAGAGTTGAAGGAATCAGCTTTGGAAAAAACTTTTGTCATTAAAGGTGACGAAAATAATTCAAGACGTTGCAAAGCTCCGTACACAAAGGAAACTTGTTCTGAACTTGATTTACCACGACTAGAGCCTTGCTTCTACTTACATTGGGGCGATAGTAAGAGAGACCAACTTGAAAATAATGATAACGAAGTTCTCTACATTACTGCCTGCAATCCGTATAAGAATCTACGCATGCGCGGATTGACGATTACCAAAATCAGTTTGTTGCAAAAGCGTGAACTTATTCAAGGGATTGGCAATGCTTCAGGACAAGTTTCTGTTGGTAATGTACGTGATATTGAAGATAGTTTAAAAGCTGGAGATTTCCAAAACATTTCAGACATGGTTGATATTTCAGAGCTGGAATTGCCAACAATCCGAACCTTAGACAGCAATTTTATTCAAATTGTGCCGAATCGTTTGATTCACTTGGGCGATTTGTGCGGATGTAGTTGTACAAGTCAGGCAGTGCATTTCTCCAGTAAAAACGCAAGAGCTGGCGATTACCAAATTGAAGTGGAGTATTGTATTGATCAAATTGAAATCAATCAAGATAATACAGGAAAAACACGCTTTCCTATTTCACTCATAAAGAGTTAATTATCATTTTAAAAACGTTCCGCTGATTTTGATTGGCGGAACCTAAAATTTACAATTATGAAAACAAACACAACATATTTAACAATTTTATTCTTACTTTTAGTATTGAATAGTTGCTGCGATAAAACTCCTAAAGTTAATCTTGCGGTAGTACCAGACACGGCTTTATGCACTATAGATGCCCAAACGATGGAAGATAATTATATCGTAAATAAAGATTTTATCAATCATCCAGGATATGACAATAGAGTTATTTCATTTACCAATAAGCAAATGGTAGATGGTTTAACATATCTCAGAGAAAAAGCAAAAGAACACAATGTAAACGAAGAAGAATTGGGCTTTCGTGTGTATATCGGTGCTAAATATATAGAAGATTTCAATCAGAAAGTAGATAAGGTTAAAGGCGATTTGAAGTCTATCAGAAATGAACCTGGTATTTATTATACAACCGTATTTTTTGTAGCCACCAAGAAAAGTGCTGATTCTGATGATGAAAATGATTATGAAA
Organism: Kordia sp. TARA_039_SRF; assembly: GCA_006383075.2. GTDB lineage: Bacteria > Bacteroidota > Bacteroidia > Flavobacteriales > Flavobacteriaceae > Kordia. Next base: position 80,274 of record SMNH02000009.1, on the reverse strand, counting down.
ACGTATATGAAATCCCTGCTTTAAATTATGGAGGTTCTCGCAGACCACCAAAGAAATACGAGCCTACTTTAAAATGTCAAGTCCATAATGTAATACACTGATTTTTAGTATGCAGTTATTAGTAAACACCTTTTTTTTAAGCTTCCAAATAGCAGCTTTGATTGCTGCTATTTGGTATTGGCATTCCTATAAACATTCGACAGAGCGTTATTTTTTGTGGTTTATGATATATGTTGTCATTCATGAAGTTGTGGGACTTTGTTACACATATTTTACAAATAATTTGAATGATATCATCTACAATGTATTTACACTAGTATCGTTTCTTTTTTACTTTTTTTGGTTTTCTAAAATTTTACGGAAACGGTTATTTTTAATTCCGGTATTGCTTTCTATTTTTCTGATTTTTTACCTGTATGATTTGTTTGATAAGGATGTATTTTACAATTTGTACTTAAATCCTATCATTACAGGCTCTTTTTGCATTTTAACCCTAACCATTAGCTATTTTGTAGAATTACTGAACACGAACACCATCATGTCGTTTGCTTCTTCGCAACGCTTTTGGATTGTTACAGGATTGTTTTCTTTTTATATAGGATTGATTCCGCTGCTTATTTTTCATCGTTTCCTGAATTATGGCGGTAATTTTTATTCGATAGTTATTACGGTTTTAAATGCTGTGTTGTATGGTTGTATTTTTAAAAGTTTTTTATGTCTGAGAAAGAAACCATAGCAAAAGTATTTTCCGAAGAAATATTCCTGCTGTTATCGGGCGCAGCATTATTGATTGCGGTTGCGGTGGTGATTCTTCTTTTTGTGTTTAACTCGCGAAAAAATAAAATTTTGACCGAAAAAAGCCTGGCTGTCAATCAGTATGAAAAAAGGATGATTGAACTTGAGTTAAATGCACTTCGCTCGCAAATGAATCCACATTTTGTGCACAATTCGCTCAACGCGATTCAGTATTATATTCAGTTGAACGATATTGAGCAATCGGAAAATTATTTGACGCGATTTTCAAAGTTAGTTCGGCAATTTTTTGATTATTCGCGCAAGCAACTCATCACGATTGAAGAAGAAATAGCACTGATTTCCAATTATTTATCGCTTGAAAAATTACGCTTTGAAGATAAGTTATCATACGAAATTGTTTGTGACGATGCTGTACATACAGATGCAGAAATGCCGTCGATGGTATTGCAACCGATTGTTGAAAATGCAGTGAATCACGGGATTTTTCACAAGAAAACTACGGGAAAAGTGACCATTCATTTTTCGCAACTTTCTGACGAAAGTCTACGCGTTGTTGTGAAAGATGACGGAATTGGCATCAAACAATCAAAAAAAATATCCAACAAAAACATAAAAAATCAAGGATCACATTCCTCGCAAGTGCTAGACGAACGCTTAAAATTACTAGAACAAATAGACAATTGGCACGTAACGTACACGATTGAAGATTGCTCAGATATCGGCAACGAAGAAGGCACTATGGTTACCCTAACTTTTAAACTACCAAATTGATATGACTGTAACTGCTATTTTAATTGATGATGAACATAAATCGTTAGCGATTTTAAGAAATAAACTAAAACGTTTGTGTCCGAATGTTGAAATTATCGGCGAAACCCAAGATGCTGAAGAAGCTGTAGCATTGCTTACAAATTTACAACCACAATTGGTGTTTTTGGACATTGCCATGCCTGGTATGAACGGCTTTGAAGTGCTGGAGAAAATCTCAAAACCTAGTTTTGAAGTAATTTTTGTAACTGCTTTTGACAATTTTGCCATTGAAGCCATCAAACATTGCGCGATTGGATATATTGTAAAACCAATTGACAGTCAAGATTTGATTCAGGCAGTTTCTGTCGCTACGCAGAATATTTCCGATAAAACCGCGCTGCAAAAAAACCGACAATTGATTGAAAATTTGGGTATTCAATCGTTTCAGCAGAAAAAAATTGTCATTCCGTGTCAAGAAGGTTTGGAGTTTGTAAAAATTGAGGAAATCATTCACTGTCAAGGAATTGACGGTTATACCAAAATTCATTTCCGCAACGAAAAACCGATTGTGAGTTCGTACAGTATCGGGCATTTTCACAAGTTACTGCAACACAACGATTTTTACCTCATCCACAAATCGCATCTCATCAATATTAATTACATCGAAAAATATTTAAACGAAGGGTATGTGGTGTTGCAGGACAATCATAAGTTGCCGGTTTCGCGAAATAAACGTTCGGATTTTTTGGAACTTGTTCGGAATTGTTGGTGTGACAATTAGCTAATTTGAAAATGTGTCAATTTGAAAATTTTTGTGTATTCAAATATTTTTATTTGTCATTCCTGCGAAGGCAGGAATCTATTTCTTAGATTTTCAAGTCCAAACAAAAAAAGACCTTCTTTCGAAAGTCTTTTACGTGAATCTTGTGGTCTTGTTTTCTTTTAAAAAAAGAAACAATTGGTACATTTTCAAATTGAAAAATTAATACATTAAAAACGTTTATTTCTTCTTGTCAGCGTATTGTTTATTGAGTGCTTCCAATACTTTTTGTGTTAAATCGTGCTCTTCTTTTCCGTGATATAAGCTTCCTGTGTTATCGTTTTGACCGATAATGAAATCGTAGTTGTTATCCTTTCCGTATTTTTCAACAAATTTCTTTACCGTGCTAATGAGCGAATCGTTTTTCATTTTGCTATCGTCAGAAATACGTTTTTGTTCAATGTTGATTTGCTGATCCAAACGCTCACCCAATTGCTGAATTTGCATCGATAATTCTTGTTGCTTTTTTTGAGAAGCTTTAGCTGCTTTTTCTTGTGCTTGCTTATATTCCAAATTGAACATTTGCTGCATGCTGTCTTTTCGTTTGTTGAAATTGTCAATACGCGTTTTAAAAACGGCTTCCAAATCTTTTTTCTCTTGATATTCGTTAATCAATTCCGCATTGTTTACAAAACCAATTTTCGCAGGTTTTTCACATGACACAAATGCCATCACTGCAATTCCTAAAACGATGAGTTTTTTCATGTTGTATGTTTTTTAAATATTGTCAATTTTATAAAAAGATGAAACCACATGTTCTCTATCATCTTTTTGTTGCCGCAAAAATAGAAATAAAGTTTACATAACAACTTCTGAAAATTGAGGGATTTTTTACGAAATGTAAAACTATAAGTAAAAATTATAATCTATTTTTATTATATAGTTTTCATCAATTGAAAAACGTTTTAAAAGAAGGCTTTTTACATCATTTCATGAAAATTTCAATAAAGTATACTTCTTAACGTGAAAACTGCGCTTAAAACTGCTTTAAATTCGGTTTTAGTCATTCTGAATGACATAAATTAGTGAAGAATACTCAGAAGATGACTTCGCTTTGAGATTTGACAAAAATCCTCTGTAAAATCCTTTAATTGGATTCATTTTACCATTTTTATGTTTTTCGGAAAGTAGACTTACATAATACGCATCAAACTTCATTGGTAAGATTTTTACTACTTTCATATTTTCTTTCGCAAAAAGTAATTTTATCGATTTTTGAGAGAAATGCCAAAGATGTCGTGGAACGTCATACGCTGCCCAAAATTCTTTGTAATGTTTTGCATCGTGACTTTTAAAATTTGGAACGGCAATAAAAATAGTTCCTTTTGGTTTGAGCAATCTTTTTAGGATTTGAATCTGCTCGGACAAATTTGGAACATGTTCCAACACATGCCACATTGTAATCGCATCAAAACTTTCGTTTGGAATTTGAGAAAGGTATTCGTTGGTTTCAATTTTAGTAGTTGTTTTTTCTGAAGCAATTTTTCGAGCTTGCACATCTGGTTCTACTCCTGAAATTTCCCAATGTCTTTTTTGGGCGATTGCTAAAAAATCTCCTGTTCCGCAACCAATGTCCAGTAACTTCTTAGTGTCACTTTTCGTGTGTTGTTCTACAAGCTTTATTTTTTTGGAAAGCATATACGAGCGAACCCAATGATAGATTTTCTCAAAAAGATTTCGTTTGGCGTCTGTATGCGAAATGTAATCTTCACTTTCGTAATACGAACCCAATTTTGATAAGCTTGGTTGTGGCTCCGTTTTGTATAATTCTAAAACGGCATCAAAAACCAATTGAAATTCTTCTCCTGAAACGGAATAATCTTTTACGCTCTTATTTTCCATTGTTAGTTTTCTGGGAATTGTTCCACGTGGAACATTTTATTTTACAATTAAAATTAAACAAAATCAAAACTCATATCATATTGATTGATATAATTGTCAAAATTCATCTTTTTGAAAAACTTATGCATACTTTTATTTTCTGAATCGATGTTAATGATATTATAATTTGCTTTTTGCAAACCTGAAAATAAAATAGCGCCGTATTTTTTCCAGTTATTATTTTTTACACCGAGTCTGTGAATTCTTTTAGAGGTATTATGAAAAATTAAATACGCAACGTTTTCATTTTTGTCAAAAACTGAAATCGCGGTTAAATTCTGTTTGTACTTTTCTAAAAAATGATTTTGATTTTCTATTGAAGGAATATAATTCTGTAAATGATTAAAGTCTGAAAACTGAAAATCAGTTATCGCTTTAATTTCGATTTCAAGTTCAGTTTCAACTTCGATGCCTTTCCAATCAAATTTATATAAATGATATTTTCTGTCAATTGAAAAACCTACTTTTTGATATGCTCCAATGGCACGTTCATTTTTAGTGATACATTCCAACGTACTTTTCTGAATTCCGTTTTCTGTTAAAACAACGATTGCTTTGTCATATAATTTTGTGAGCAATCCTTGTCTTCGATATTTCGGAATAATTCCCGTAGAAGCATTGTAGGCAACTTTCGTAGTTCCGTAAAAATTGATTGCATGAATAAGGAATCCCACAAGTTTATTCTCATCAAAAACACCAAAGGATAATTTGTAGTCTACGCCAGAAGCTGCCCAACGTTCGTTCACATATTCTTCTGTGAAATTGATAGGCACAAAATAATCTGAAAAAGCGTGATTGAGCGTTGCAACAATCTCTGAAATCGGCGTATGTGCTAAAGGTTTTATTTCCATAAAAAAAGTGTTCCACGTGGAACACTTATGTTTTTATCTGTTCAAATATACCAACATCACACTAATATCGCTTGGAGAAACACCACTGATTCGTGATGCCTGTGATAGGTTTACAGGACGAATTTTAGACAACTTTTGACGTGCTTCCATTGATAAATTCGTCAAACCATCATATTCAAAATCTGCTGGAATTTTGACACGTTCCAAGTTGTTTAATTTATCCGCATTGCTTTTTTCTTTGTTGATATAACCTGCATATTTTACCTGTACTTCGGTTTGCTCTAGGACATCCTTATTCAAATCATGTTCTGCAATATATTCTGAAACCGAAGCCACTTTTCGCATATCATCCATCGTGATATTTGGACGTGCGAATATCTTAAACATCTTATCTTGTTGCTTTACTTTTGACGAGTTTTTAGCCTCCAAAATCGGGTTTATTTCTCCCGTGGTCACACTCGTATCTTTAAAGAATTGAATAAATGCATCCGACTTTTGCTTCTTATCTTCCATCGCGCGTAGACGTTCTTCACTTGCCAAACCAAGTTCGTAACCCACAGGAGTCAATCTGAAATCGGCATTATCTTGACGCAATAACGTTCTATATTCTGCACGAGAAGTAAACATACGATATGGTTCTTCCGTTCCTTTTGTGATTAAGTCATCAATTAAAACTCCAATATAGGCTTCGTTTCTTTTGAGGATAAATTCGTCTCTTTCTTGCACTTTTAATGCTGCATTTATTCCTGCCATCAATCCTTGTGAAGCGGCTTCTTCATATCCTGTTGTTCCATTGATTTGTCCAGCAAAAAACAATCCATCTACAATTTTAGTTTCTAGCGTATGCTTTAATTGTGTAGGTGGAAAGTAATCGTATTCAATAGCATAACCAGGTCGAAAGAATTTGACATTTTCAAACCCAGCCACAGATTTTAAGGCTTTGAATTGCACGTCTTCTGGAAGTGATGTTGAGAAGCCATTTACATATACTTCCACCGTATTCCAACCTTCAGGCTCCACAAATAATTGGTGGCGATCTTTGTCAGCAAAACGGTTGATTTTATCTTCAATCGAAGGACAATAACGCGGTCCAATCGACTTAATTCTTCCATTAAACATGGGCGATCTGTCAAAACCTTCACGCAATAAATCATGCACTTCTGGAGACGTATACGTCATGTGACACGCACGCTGATTTTCCAACGGTTTTGTTGTTTTTAGATAGGAGAATTTATCAGGTTGTTCATCGCCTGGTTGAATTATCATTTTAGAGTAATCTAACGAACGACCATCCACACGTGGTGGCGTTCCTGTTTTCATTCTGCCTGATTCAAAACCTAGTTCGACTAACTCTTCCGTAATTCCTGTGGCTGCCTTCTCTCCTGCTCTTCCGCCGCCAAAGTTTTTATCGCCAATATGTATCAAACCATTAAGGAATGTTCCATTGGTTAAGACTACCGTTTTGGAACGAATTTCCAATCCTAACGAGGTTTTTACACCTTTAATTTTTCCACCTTCTATGATTAATCCGCGCACCATTTCTTGATAGAAATCAAGATTTTTGGTTTGCTCTAGCATCATACGCCATTCTTCTGCAAAACGCATTCGGTCACTTTGCGCACGTGGCGACCACATGGCAGGACCTTTGGATTTGTTGAGCATCTTAAACTGTATTGCAGAGTTGTCTGTGACAATTCCGCTGTAACCACCAAGTGCATCTATTTCTCGCACAATTTGCCCTTTTGCAATTCCGCCCATAGCTGGATTACAAGACATTTGCGCAATGTTTTGAAGATTCATCGTAATGAGCAACGTTTTGCTTCCCATGTTGGCAGCCGCAGCCGCAGCTTCTGAACCTGCGTGTCCAGCACCAACCACAATCACATCATATTCCGTAGTAAACATATTCTAACGATTGAAATTCTTATATTTTTTTTTGAGTATTTCACGATTGTTCCACGTGGAACATTTGAAGTTTTTCGTTTTCCTTCGCTGTCATTTCAGCTTGATCTGCTTCTGTTTTGTCTTTGTATCCGCAATAGTGCAATACGCCATGAACCATCACTCTACGCAATTCTTCCTCAAATGAAACTTTGAAATCTTTTGCGTTATCAGCAACGCGTTCCACTGAGATAAAAATATCACCATGCAATTCATTTCCAACCGTATTGTCAAAGCTAATGATATCTGTCAACGTATCGTGATTTAAAAATTCTACATTCAATTTGTGTAAATAATTGTCGTCACAAAATATGTAATTGATATCACCTTCACGCTTGTTTTCCGATGCGATTACTTTGCCAATCCAAGCTTCAATTTGCGCCTCATTTGGAAGCTCAAATTGTGTTTCATAATGAAAACTAATCATCCTTCTTTTTGAAATACTCTTGTACTTTCTTTTTGTAATTATTCCGCAAAGGTAATACTTGTCTGTTTAATATTTCAATTTGATTGAAATACTGTCGCACATCAGGCATTTTTTCGTTTGTAGTGTTGTTATAGTCTTTGCGATTTGTAGTCGATTCTCGTCGAGATTCTTTCTCTTGTTCAAAGGCAGCTTTGTCTAATTTTTGCAATTGATATTTAAGCTCAATCATCTTTTTCATGGTTTCATCATTGAAGCCTTTCTCTAACAATTCAGTTTCTACTTCCTCCATTTGTTTCAGCAATTCCTGCGCTTGTGGATCGTTAATTTTTTCTCCATATTTATCTTTTAATTGCTGCTCTAATTGATTGCGCAATTGCTGTTGTTGCTTGTAAATATCGTAGAGTTTTTCAGATTCGTATTCGCTGCCGCTACCTGAGCCGCCGCCAGTTTTTCCATTTTCTCCATCTTTACCTTCTTTACCACCTTTGCCTTTATCGCCTTCTTCCTTTCCGCCTTCTTTACCATCTTTTCCCTCCTTTCCTTGTCCTTCTTGTTTCATGCCTTGCTGCATCTGCTTGTTCAATTCTTCTTGCGATTGAATGATATCAGGTAACTGAAAACCTTTTCCTTGGCCTTGATTTTGTCCGCTTTGTCCCATGCCATTGGAGCCTTGCCCTTGACCTTGTCCCATACTTTGATTCATATTGTCCAAAGCAGCACTGAGAAAGTCCGCAAGTTTGTTGGTTGATGTCAGTGCGTATTGCTGAGAAGCCACGCCACGATAGACATTATTTTCTGCTAATTGTTCTAAGGATTTGTCAATATTGTAATAAATTTCTGTAATTTCTCCATTAATACGCTCTGAAATGGTTGGTTGACGTAATGATAACGCAAATAGACTATCATCTACATGTTCAAACATTTTTCGGAGTTCTTTTTGACGTTTTAATCGCGCTGCATAAGCTGCATTGGTGTTGTCAATTTCTTTGAAATCGTTCATTAGTTTTTCTTCGTCAAACGAAAATAGCAACAAATTATCTAGAATTTGCCGCAACATTTCAGCATCTTCTTGAATGCTTTCCTGTCCGCTCATTTGCATCGCGCTTTGCATACTTTTACTCATACGCTGCATTTTCTGAGCTGCTTTTTTCTGCTTTTGTTTCGCACTTTGCTGTTGCTCACTTTTTTGCTGCTCACTTTTAGATTCTTCACTTTTTTCTAAATCGTCCGTGGCTTCTTGCTGTTCTTGTTTAACGTCTTCTTCGTCTTCCTTGCTGCGTTCTAAGTCTAATGGTTTTTTGAGTTTATTATTTTCTTCATCCAATTCGTCCATTTGCTTTTGCAAATCTTCAAATTTTTTGTTGAGTTCTTCTTGCTTTTCTTTGGTGTTTTCTTCACCAGATTTTTTGGAAAGTTCTTCCTGTTCTTTGGCTAATTCTTGTAATTCACGTTGAATTTTTTCTGCTTTTTTCGTCACGTAATAACGCTTGGTCAACTCTAGAATTTGTTGCAGATTCTTTTTGTTATTTTGTTGTTGCTTTCCAAGTTCTTCAAGTTTTTCTTGCAATTCTTCTTCGCTGATTTTTTCGGCTAATTTTTTCAGCTCTTCCATCAGTTTTTCATTCTTCTCCAATTCTTTTTGTTGACGCTCCAAACGTTCTTTTAGCAATTCTTTATCAACATCATCTTTTGTTTCTTCTTTTTGAAATTCGTCTAAGTTTTGCTCTAATTGCTCTGAGAATTTCTTCATCATTTCATCGCTTTGTTCTTGTCGTTGCAAGAATTTTTCCAGCTTTTTACGATCGTTGAAATTCAGCTCACTTTTCTCTTTTTGATTTTGCGTGATTTTTTTCAGCTCGTCTTGTTGCTTTTGTAATTTTTCAAGCGATTTATCTAAATCTTTGATGGTTTCATTTTGCTGTTGCAACTGTTCTGTTTGCAATTCAGTATCCGTCAATTTACGATAGTTAAATACTTCACTTTTGACTTTTTTTCCTCCGCGAATTCCGTCATTATCTGTCAATTCAAAATAGAATTCATAATTCACACCTTTTGCCAAGTCTAGATTCCCTGGAAACGTATATTGAAATTGGTCAATATTTGACGTGCTAATCGGAATAATTTCTTTGGACTTCGCCTCTACTCTTTCTGCTGGATAATAAATCAACTGCAAACGCTTTAATCCGTAATCGTCCGAAACTTGTCCTAAGAAGTACATCGTTCTTCCATCAATAGAATCGCGTTTGGATTGCAATTCCAGTTTTGGATATTCATCACGAATCACGTTGATGTTGAATCCTAAGTTTTCATAATTTTGGAGTTCATCATTGCTCGTACTTATTTGATAATCCAATTGCTGAAAAATGCTTTTTTCAAGCTTGAATTCGTCTGCCTCTTTAGCAAACGTATACGTAGAATCTTTTGAAATCAATTCTAGCTTGTTAGTCTGTTTTGCTTTTGCTTGCCATATAATTTTAGTGCCTTCAGGAATGGTAGCATTTCCTGTACTTTGCAATACCTCATCTTTTCGTTTGGTGTACGCAGGATAATCCAACACCATTTGAAAATTAACCAATGACGGCACTTTTACAACATTCAGCGTATACGGTTTTGAAATAACTTCATTCGCGTTGAGCGTGAAGGTTGTAGCTTCTTTTGGTTGTGTAAATGTGTATTCAAAAGTTCCAATTCCTTTATTTTGAAGGAAATAGGTTTCATCGTCCACATTGATTTGTACTTCTTCTGGAATGACATCACCTAAAGTTTGCACTTTTAAAGTATATGATTGATTTTCAATAGCTTGCAAACTATCATTTACCACCATAAATTGAAAAGGCGCTGGCGGTTCATACGCCGTTTTGTAGTTGACAACGCGCTCGTAACTTTGACTGAATAAAGAACTATTTCCTGAAATCCACACAAAAAGTACAATCGCTAGTGGGAGAATTGCATATTTCGCGTATTTGATATTTTTCTTGAAATTTATCGCTACTTGAAACGGAATCGGTTGTAGTTCTTTCGATTTTTGTTCGATACTTGCCAACAGCAATTCCGATTCCTGAGACGTTTCTGACAGTTGCAAAACGTTCAATAATTTGTCGTTCACTTCTGGGAAATGATTCCCGATAATGGTAGATGCTTCTTTGAAACTGATTCCTTGCTGCAGCTTAAACAGTTTTGTCAATGGCAGCACAATGAATTTCGCGAAAAGCGATACCTCTACCGCAATAAAAATCCAAAATAACGCTGTCCTCGCACCTGTGCTTAGCCATAGAAAATGTTCCACCAACAACGTGATGATAAAATATAAGAGTCCGATGCTAAAAAATAGTATCGCTCCTTTTATGAGTTCGTTTGTGTAATATTTGGTCACAAACTGACTTAGTTTCTTTTGTATGTGTTCGTATGCCTTCATCATATAACTGATAAAAATAACATATTTAGCGAATTAATAGTATGCGGAACTTGTTAAAGATTCTGTAAGATTTTTGAAAAACATCCTACTAAGGCAACATAAACAAGCCAATTATGAGAAATTTTTATACTATTATCGCACTTTTTTGTTTAGGTATCGTGTCTGCGCAAAGTCCTTGGACACAAGAAAAAGGAAAATTTTACACGCAGCTTTCGTTTACTTCCATTTCAAATTATGATGAAATTTTTGGTGATCCAGACTATCAAACCGACCGAGAAATTACCGATAATACGCTACAATTGTATGGAGAATACGGAATATCGAACAACACTACGTTGATTGTCAATGTGCCTGTAAAGTTGATTAGTACCAATGATATTGTTGGCGGATCCGCTTTTATTACTGAAGATTCCGAAACGGCTTTTGGAAATATTTCGGTGGGAATTCGTCATCAATTTTACAAAGAAAAGTGGATTATTTCGGGACAATTAGACATCAAAGCCAATACAAGTACTTTTGATATTGCTTCGGGAATCAGAACAGGAGAAGATGCTTGGAGCTTTACGCCTACGCTAAATTTGGGGCGTAGTTTTGACAAATTTTACATTCAAGCCTTTACGGGAATTGATTTGAGAACCGACAATTACAGTAACAATTTTAAGGTTGGTGGCGAAATTGGAACGAAAATCCATTCAAAAATTTGGTTAATTGGTTTTGTAGATATCGTAAAATCGTTCAACGATGGCGATGTTACGCTTCCACTGTCCAATCTCGTGACAGCGTTATACGTCAACAATCAAGAATACGGTGCGTTTGGCTTAAAAGCCATTGGAGAAATCAACGATTCTTTTGGTGGAATTGTAACCTTTGGCGGCGCATTTTCTGGAAACAATGTTGCCAAACAAGCCGCGTTGACTTTTGGTTTGTACAAACGGTTTTAAGTTGTGATTTCATTTCAAAGAAAAAAATGGTATTTTTAAATGCTTTGAACTTAGAAATGAAACCATGAAAGATTTAAAATATATAGCGGCATTTTCTACACCGTTGGTTGCCGTAATTGCCTTGTATTTACGAGGCTATTACACGTTTTTGACGCCCATTTATGCATTTGGAATGATTCCCATCATGGAATTGATTTTTTCACAAAGCACGGCAAATTTAACCGAAGAAGAAGTCGAAGAAAAGTCAATCAATCCAATTTTTGATTGGTTATTATACTTAAATATTCCTGTAGTTTTTGGCTTGTTGATTGTGACGCTTTTAAATGTTTCTAGCGGAATGTATGAAACCTATGAACTCATCGGACTCATCTTTTCTACGGGAATTGTGTTGGGTTCTAATGGTATCAATGTCGCACACGAACTCGGTCACCGACAAACTAAATACGAGCAATTGATGGCAAAATTACTGCTCTTGCCTTCGCTGTACATGCACTTTTTTGTAGAGCATAATTTTGGACATCATTTACATGCGGCTACCAAAGAAGATCCTGCAACGGCGCGATACAATCAAGTTGTGTATTCGTTTTGGATTACCTCAACAGTTCGTCAATATGTGAATGCTTGGAAAATTCAACAAAACTTGCAAAAACGCGGAAACTTCTCTTTTTTCTCGTTTAAACACAACATGTTTTGGTTTACGCTGCTGCAGATCGGCTATTTGGCGAGTATTTTGTTTTTCTTGGGAAGTTTGGCGCTTCTATTTGCCTTAGCGAGTGCTGTGGTGAGTTTTTTACTGCTAGAAACCATCAACTATATAGAACATTACGGGTTGCTACGAAAAAAACTCGCTTCTGGACGTTACGAGCGTGTACGCGAGATTCACTCTTGGAATTCCAATCATGTCATTGGGCGCATTGTATTGTACGAACTTACACGTCATAGCGATCATCATTACAAAGCTTCAAAAAAATATCAACTGCTGGACTGTCACGAGAAAAGTCCGCAAATGCCTTTTGGTTATCCAACGTCGATGGTTATGGCACTCATTCCGCCTTTATGGTTTAAAGTGATGAACAAACGCATTCCAAAAGAAATGATTTCTACTACATAGTAAGGGTGTTTTTCCTGTTCTTCTTACGGTTTTTCTATAAATTCTTTAGGTAAAACACGAATTTAATTTCAGTGCTTTGCTGCTATCCTACTGTTGCTTCTTGGCGCATCTTTGCCCTGAAACAATTTATAGAAACTTAAACATTTTACAGTATGAAAAACACAATTACTATGTGTTTACTTCTCGCTTGGGGAGTAAGCTTTGGACAATTTTGCGAAGATTTTAACGATGGAAATCCTGATATCGCTAACTGGCTTGGAGTAGCCGCAGGAGCCAATACTGCCGATCCGTTTGGACCAAGCGGAACCGCAGATGATATCTTTTTACATTCTTATGACGACCAGGGAGCTTCTTACATTTATAACAATGTCGATTATGCAGGTGATTGGCGTGAATTTGACGGACAATGTTTGTGTTGGGATTTTCAAGTAATTGAAGATGGGAATTTTGGTGAGCCTGTTTCACCACGCTTAATTATTTACACAGGCCCTCCAACGAGTCCGACAGCAAGCGCAACTTTTGTAGCAAACGTACAAGCTACAGAAGGTGGTGGTTGGGTACATGTGTGTGCACCAATTAATATATGTGAAGGCACAGATTTACCGTCTAACGAAAACGGGCAATGGGTAATGGCAACTGGTTCTGATTGTAGCGATTGGAACAATTTAATTAGTAATATTTCTGGAATCCGATTCTTTTTAGATTTAACTTCTAGTCCAACAGAAGAATATGGATACGACAATATTTGTATTCAAGAATGTGACATTGACACTGGCGAACCAAATAACGAAGGTGCTTTTTGTTGTGAAGGTGACAATTTGGTTGAAAATGGAAATTTTGAAAATGGTGCTAACGGATTTGGTAGCGACTATGTAGAAGACGCAGCTTTATTTCCAGGAGCCTATCATGTATCAAACGATGCAAGTATTTTTGGAACAACTGTTACTGACCATTCTGCCTGTGCTGATCCTGAACAATACAGCAACAATACAGACTTCTTATTAGTAAACGGCCGTACCACACAACCTGCGGGAACTACTTCCGTAATTTGGGAACAAAGCATTCCAATTGATCCTGAGAAAGTATATAAATTCTGTGCAAACTTCAAAGATTTGCCACAATGTACGTTCAATATCAAACCAGAAATTCGTTTGGAAGTAAACGGACAATTGTACAATTGGATTACGATTGACACCAACAGTGACGACCCTTGCGATTGGCAACAAATTTCAGAATGCTTTGAAGGTGACAATGATGTGTTAGACATTAAAATTCACTTAAAAGAAGACGGTTTAGGCGACGGAAATGACTTAGCAATCGACGATATTTCACTCCAAGAAAAACTTGACCAAAACCTCAACATTAGCGTATTGCATCAAGGAAGTCCACTACAAATTACAGGCTCAATAAATAGTATTGATACTACCGATGACTCGTTGGCTGTAAATGATGTTTGTACCGAGCAAAACAATGGATATCAATATACTTGGTTTGTATACGAATTAGAATATTCTTCGTTCCCATTTACAAATCCACTAGACTTTATTAATATGGTTCCAAATACTTTTGCATGGTCTAGTAATATTGGTGGATTTAACAACCAATTACCAACCTCTACAAATCCAGTTTGGGGATTAACCACGACATTTCCAAACTATAACTTTGATCCAAATAAACTGTACGTTATTGGGTTGTATGTGCCTTCTTGTTGTGATAGTTGCTACGATGAAGATTGGTCGTATCAAATTACATTAAGTACCGAAAGTTCATCTTCACAATCGTTTAATGTTTTCACGGACGAAGTAAAAGACCATTTGCGTTCATTATTTGTGATGGGCGAAACACAAAGCGGCACGTTAGGACGTGAAGAAGCAGATCGTATCAACTTTACCATGTTTCCAAACCCAACTACTAATGTGTTGCAATTTCGCAGTGACGAACCGATAGTTTCCTATAAAATCACAGACATTTCTGGGCGATTGATTCAAAGCAACGCCACAGAAGTTTCAGAAATTGATGTATCACAATTAAGTAGCAACATGTATTTCTTAACTGTTACTACACAATCGGGCATTCAACACACTGAAAAATTTATTAAGGAATAAAAAACTTGGTTTATTTTAGTTAATCACTCGAAACCCTCAAAAATTAAAACTTTGAGGGTTTCACTTTTACAATTACCTTTGCGTTTATAATCATTTACCAAAAAATCTATGACTAAAAAAGTTCGTGTTCGTTTTGCACCGAGTCCAACAGGGCCATTACATATTGGAGGCGTAAGAACCGCCCTATTCAACTATTTATTCGCCAAAAAACACGGTGGCGATTTTATTTTACGTATTGAAGATACCGATCAAAACAGATTTGTAGAAGGCGCCGAACAATACATCGTAGATGCGTTGGAATGGTGTGGAATTCCGTTTGACGAAGGCATTGGAAAAGATGGCGGATTTGGTCCGTACCGACAAAGCGAGCGCAAACATTTATACAAACAATACGCCGATGAATTGATTGCCAAAGGTCATGCCTACTACGCATTTGACACAGCAGAAGCATTAGATGCACACAGAAAAGAGCATGAAGCGAAGGGTAAAACCTTTATCTATAACTGGCACAACCGTTTAAAATTGACGAATTCTTTGTCGCTTTCTGCGGAAGAAGTACAGGCAAAACTAGAAGCGGGCGAACCGTATGTCATTCGTTTTAAATCGCCACAAGATGAAACGTTGCATTTAAAAGACATTGTGCGTGGCGATGTAGAAATTGAAACTAATATTTTAGATGATAAAGTATTGTTTAAAAGTGATGGAATGCCAACCTATCACCTAGCTAATATTGTGGACGACCATTTGATGGAAATTACACATGTTATTCGTGGAGAAGAATGGTTGCCTTCGTTAGCATTGCACTGTTTATTATATCGCTCATTTGGTTGGGAAGCACCACAGTTTGCACATTTACCATTAATCTTAAAACCAACAGGAAAAGGGAAACTCAGCAAGCGTGACGGCGCTAAATTTGGCTTTCCAGTATTTCCAATGGAATGGCATGATGATAAGGAAGACCAACTGTATTTAGGCTTTAAAGAAGAAGGCTATTTTGACGATGCATTGGTAAACTTTTTAGCCTTTTTAGGATGGAATCCTGGAACGGAACAAGAAATTTTCAGTTTGGAAGAACTGATTGAAGCATTCGAATTGGAGCGTATCAACAAAGCAGGCGCACGTTTTGATATTGACAAAATGCAATGGTTCAATCAGCAGTATATGCATCATAAACCGAACGAGCAATTAGCAGCTTCGTTTCAAGCATTACGCCCAGAATTGAACGGAATTGACATTCAGTATATTGAAATGGTAGTTGGTATTGTAAAAGAGCGTGTGTCGTTTGTGAAAGAATTGTGGGATGAAAGTCACTTTTTCTTTGTAGCACCAACAGAATTTGACGCAAAAGCACAGAAAAAGGCGTTAAAAGAAGGCACAGACGATATTTTACGCAAGTTGATAGACATTGTTGAGTCTACAGAAGAGTATACCATAGAAAGCTTACAAACCAATATCAAAGGTTGGATAACTGACAACGGAATTGGTTTTGGAAAAGTAATGCAACCGTTGCGTTTTGCCTTGGCTGGCGCACTCAGCGGACCAGATTTGTTTACCATTATGTTTATGATTGGAAAACAAGAAACCATCAAGCGTATTGAGAAGGTTTTGGGGATGTTGTAAAAACTGAGAATACTGTCATTCCGCACTTGATGCGGAATCTCATACTACATGAATTTCTTACTGTTCTGTGATGCTGAATCAAGTTCAGCATGACGAGATGAAAATAAAAAAGAGCGCTTATGGCGCTCTTTTCGTATTAATTACAAATAGAAAGTGGCTAAAACACTCAACTGTTCTATATGTCCTTTTAATTGTTGATTATTCACAGATAACTTACTAAGAACGTTGGAAAATCCATATTCGTATTGCAACGATATTTTAAATGATTGAAATCCTGCCGAAACGCCTATAATTCCCATAATGTTTAAGCGATTGGTTTGTCGCGCATCTTTAGCAGTAAACGTGTCATATCCTTGTAAAATATAATCTTCAAACTCGCTGTCAATTTCAAATTTTTCTGAGAGTTGCAATGCTGGACCAAATTCCACACTAAAATGTTTCTCGCTGATTTTATAACTTCCCAACACGCCAATTTTAGCCGCTAACAATTCAAACGGAATTTCTACATTTTCAGATAGCAAGGTTTGTCGTCCCAAGACATTGACTTCGTGAAAGTTTAGGTGTAAAAAATACACCATATCGAAGTGTCGAGCAACCGTTCCACGTGTAGATAATCCTGCTTGAAAACCTGTGGATTTTGTAGTTACCAAATCGTCTGTTTTAATATCAAATTGGTGAATTCCCACCGAAATCCCCAAACGATTATAGCTATCATATCTTCCTTGAGCGAATGAATTTGTAACAAAAAGTAGTAGTGTTGCTACTAATAAAAAGTAAGTAGGTTTTTGCATTTGGGGAGCGTATATTTTTTAAACTTCGCAAATGTATCCTTTTTTTACGCAAAAAAATTTATTTTTATACACTAACATTTTAAATACTACACATTATGCCAATAAGTCCTTCTTTGATAGTTCTGATTGTTTTGGGAGTCATTTTTTTGATTGCCACTTTTTTTATTGTAAAACAACAAACGGCTGCCGTTATTGAGCGCTTTGGTCGTTTTCAAAGCATTCGTCAATCAGGATTGCAGTTTAAAATTCCACTTGTGGATAGAATTGCAGGAAAATTAAGTTTAAAAATTCAGCAGTTAGATGTAATTGTCGAAACCAAAACCTTAGATGATGTTTTTGTACGATTGAAAGTTTCTGTGCAATACATGGTGATTAAAGATAAAGTATACGATGCTTTTTATAAGCTCGATTATCCGCACGATCAAATTACGTCGTATGTCTTTGATGTAGTTCGTGCCGAAGTTCCAAAAATGAAATTAGATGATGTTTTTGTGAAGAAAGATGATATTGCGATTGCTGTGAAAACAGAATTAAACGATGCGATGATGGACTATGGATATGATATTATTAAAACACTGGTAACTGACATTGATCCTGATGCACAGGTAAAAGCGGCGATGAACCGAATTAACGCTTCAGAACGTGAAAAAATTGCGGCACAATATGAAGGTGATGCACAACGTATTTTAATCGTGGAAAAGGCAAAAGCAGAAGCAGAAAGCAAGCGCTTGCAAGGACAAGGTATTGCCGATCAGCGTCGTGAAATTGCGCGTGGTTTGGAAGAGTCTGTCGAAGTGTTGAACAAAGTTGGTATCAATTCACAAGAAGCATCTGCTTTGATAGTGGTAACGCAGCATTACGATACCTTACAATCGATTGGTGAAGAAACCAATAGCAATTTGATTTTATTACCAAATTCTCCGCAAGCGGGAAGCGATATGCTCAACAATATGGTAGCGAGTTTTACGGCAAGTAACCAAATTGGAGAAGCCATGAAAGAAGCAAAACGCAAAAAAGGAGAATCTGAAAAATAAAGTTTTATAAAACACGAAAAAGGCTGTTTTTTAAAAGTTTTTCAGACGTCATTCTGAACTTGATTCAGAATCTCATCATCTTAATTTTTTACTGTTATGAGAAACCGAATCAAGTTCGGTTTGACGAAACTTAACTTTCAAAAACAGTCTTTTTTATACGTATATTTATCCTTAACAATAAACAACTCTGATGAAAAAAATCACTTTCCTCCTATTTATTTTTTGTGCTACACAGGTGTTTTCTCAAAATATGAGTACCTTGAAAGCAAGTGCGCTACGCGATGCAAATGCAGCTTGTAAAGCCACTTTAGACCAAGATTTTAAAACCTTACTGACATATACACATCCTAATATTTTAAAAGCTGCTGGCGGCGCAGAAGTCATGGAAGAGTTTTTAAAATCAACTTTTGCAGAAATGAATGCTGGTGGTTTTAAATTTGAAATTGCCGAAACAAAATCAGTTTCTGATATTGTAAAAGAACAAGGAGAATATCGTTGTTATGTGGAAAATTACAATGTCATGAGAATGAAAGACAAGCGTATTATTTCTACAAGTTATATGATTGGCTTTTATAACGAAACAACTAAAAAATGGACGTTTGTAGAAGCTAAAGAAATGAAAAATACAGGTTCGGTAGCTATGTATTTTCCAGATTTTAAAACGTCCATGAAAATTCCTGAAAATACAATGGAAATGAAAGATATTAAAAAGGAGTAATTTTTTGAGATGCTTCTGATACTTTTCGAATTGATTGAAAAGTACTGTATAAAATTCGGCTTACTTTTTTATAAAACGATGGTCACAAAAATTCTGGCATCTTCGTTAAATCTAAAAAAGTAAGTCTTTTTTTATGAATGGATTCAAAATATTTCTCATTAGACTTTATATTCACCGTTTCTCATTTTTAAGTGGTTTTTAGCGCGGTTCTGTTGCTTCTCATGAAAGTAGTTTAAAATTAAATTATCATTCAAGAAAACACTTTTATAGAAGTCGTTTTTGATAGTTGTTACACATCGTTTTAGTGAAATCTATTGATAAAAATTATCACGCATTTTTTGGCTAAAAAAAATCCCAAGAACACAATGGCTCTTAGGATTTTTTAAAATGGTTGGATTGGTGTTTATCGTTTTAGTTGACAATCAATTTTTTTGTTACCATTTGATTGCCCACTTTAATTTTTACAAAATATAATCCTGTTCCATATCTAGAAACATCTAATTTTTGACGCGCACTCGCGTTGAAACGCGTTTCTTCAATTTTTGTGATAGTTTGTCCAATACTGTTTAACAATTCAATTTCGTAGGTATTTCCAACAGTCGTGTTGATAACTACATCTACATTGCTTGATGCTGGATTTGGATACATAGAAATTGCGCCTTCTAATTCATTTTCGCCAACTGATAATGTAGTTTCTACTTTTACATTATCAATATACATATTGTTACCAAAACCGTTTATATGAGCAAAACGCAATATAACATTGTTTCCGATATACGCATCTAAACTTACTGTTTCTGTTCTCCAATCGGAAGCACTTGTTGGTGTAAAAGGATTTGTATCATCTGGAACTGTTGCCAAATCGGCTCCATCTTTAAAGTAGATTTCCGTAAATGTTACTCCACAATCTGTAGAAATATCTACACGTAAATCATCTGAATTTGCTGCGCTGTATTGTGCTTTTGCTAAATCGAACATTAGCGAAGCATCTGTTACACTCGTCAGGTCAAAATACTCTGTAACTAACCAGTCTTGCTGACCTAAAGCGTTGTTATAGTTATACGCATCAATAAATACTGCGCTGGTGTTATTTCCGTCAATTCCAGTGATATTGAAAGAAGAATTCCACGTAGTAGCACCGTCAAAATTGGTTACTGTCCAGTCTTCTGGAATAACACTTGCAGTCTCAAAATCTTCCGAAAAATTGATGGCCGTTCCACTAATTAATGCGTTGAAGTTAAAAGTTTCTTCATCGTTATTAGAGAATTCATCACCCGTCAAAGATGTCCATACACGTAGTGTTGTATCTCCATTGTTTGTTACGGTTGCTGGTGTTGTAAACATATACGTATCAGATTCACCAGCATTTAATGTAGCTGTATATGTTTCACTTACAATTGCCTCAGAACCTACTTGGTACGAAACCATAAAGTTTGACTGTGCATCTGTACCTTCATTTTCGATATCAGCCGAAATGATGATTGGGTCTGCATTACAAAGTTTATCAAAATCACTTTCTGTATTATTAATGGTAGTTACCGCCATATCTTTTGCTAATGGACAGTTGAACAATCCGCCGTTTCCTTGATTCACAGTTACAGCGTTAGAGCGAAGAGATTCCCATCCATTTCCTCCTTTTGCTACTACGGAAACCCATAGCGGATCTAATGGATTTGGAATAGCAACGTTTAAACTCGTCGCTGTTGTACTTCCTACAACTTCCATGTATTTTTCTCCTAAAATATATACATCGTATGTACTTGCACCAGGAACTGCTAACCAACTAATTGTAGCACCATCTGGACATACTTGTGAAATACTTAAAAAATTAACACGAGGCGCTATAGAAAAGTTAAATGCTGACTGATCTGTTAATGAACCGTTAGTAACTCTAATTAAACATTCACCAGAAACAGTATTTGATGGAATATTCCATTCATAATTAGTTGAAGATGGTGGCAATGTAGTCAATGTTGACCATGAAGAACCGTCATCTTCAGAGATTTCTATGAGAGTATTACTTGTTGCATTATTAGCGTCCCAGTGAATTACGGTTTGAGAACCCGCAACTAATTTTTCTCCACCAACTGGATATGTAAGTGTTAATCCATCTGTAATGATTTCATATACTAAGTGATATTTTTGTGGACCTACAGGAACATTGAATCCTGTTACATTAACATTATATGTTCCTACTACTGGATTGTCAATTAAAACCTGCTCCATATTGTTTAAGTGATCCGTTCCTCTTGAAGCTGGTAAATTTAAAAACGCAGCATTTGCTGTATTGTCTAATACCCAAGGCTGATGCGTTGTCATATTTGGATCTGTAACTACTACATCTAAATCGTTTACCAATGCTGTTGCTGCTCCAGAAGCTGCAGGAGCATCATCCCAATAGACCATAAAACGAACTTCTCTCGTATTTGCTGGAACTGTGATAGAATGTGAATTGCTAGCACCTTGAGAAACTGTTGCATCTAAAAAACGTCCGTCTTCAATAAGCATTGCTGCTCGTAATCCGTTGACCATTCCCCAACCGTAGCTAAAGTCTGGACCTTCATTTCCATAATCGTTTGCAGTATTCAGCATTGCAGCTTTAATTAAACCTGATTCTGGTAAGTTTCCACCGTTTAGGTTAGCATACGCTTCGTACAACTGTGCAGCTACTCCAGTAATTCCAGGTGCTGCTCCAGAAGTTCCTCCAAATGTTTGGTAATTATTGTTGGTTGTTGTTGAAATTTGTCCTTGTCCGTGTGCTGTAATATCTGGTTTGATTCGTCCATCATACGCTGGTCCACGACTACTAGAGCTTACCAATTGTCCATTAAAAAATGTGTTTGCTGTAGCAATTCCGTTTTTACTTTGTTTTGCTCCACCAGTAATATTTCCCCAGCCTGCTCCTGCTCCATATCCACAGTTGGATGTTCCTGAGTTACCTGCCGAAAATACATGTAATGCAGCTGGAATGGTACTGATTTGCTCATCAACAGTTCTTGCAGCAGCTGTATAACCTCCATTACAACCATTTCCGTACGAGTTGTTCGTAATTTGAACGTCACCACTGTTTAGTAAACTTACTGTTGGTCCGTCTAGGAAAGAAACAGCGATAGTCGTAACATACACATCACTTCCTGCTGCCATTCCGCGGTTGGTTGGATCTAAATTTCCAGCTCCAGCCATAATTCCAGAAACACCATCAGCGTGTGTTCCTCCGTTAGAAGTTGTCAAAGTGTTTAATCTTCCTTGAAAGTCAATATGCGGTCCTACTACTCCATCATCGCGCACTAAAACGCCTACTCCTGCTCCTGTGTAGTTTCTTCCGCCAAGTGTTTGTGTGTCTAAGTTTGACGAACGGTGAATGCTTCTACCTCTATCATCTTCTAAAACTGCTGGTGGCGGAATTAATTCTACCCATTTGATGAATGGTTTTGATACCACATCGTCCATTGCATTTGTTGGAATAGATGCTTGAATATAGTTGCTAGATGTATAATTTTCTTTGATGTACACGCCGTTAATGTTTGAAAGTTGACGAAGTACATAGCTTTTGTCAATAAAATCATAATATTCCAACATCACGACAACATTGTTTCCTTCAATAGCGTGGTCGTCAATGTTGTTGAATTTTATTTTTGATGATTTTTTAAGGTTGTTTTCTACAGGAATGATAGAAATAACTCCTGAAGATTGCAGATATGAAATCGCCGTATTTTCAGGAAAATGAACCAAGTATGTTTTCTCAGGGAAATACTCAATAAGTCTTAGATTTCTTTCTGCAAATTGATTTTGAATGGCTTGTGTAGGTGTTTCGCTAAAGCGAACCCAGGCAAAATATCCATTATCAAACTTGGCGGATTGTGGCATCATGTTCCAATTGAATGATGCAATATTAGTTGGCATTGTAATAATCTCATCTTGAAAATACACGGTATTTTGTGCAGACAAAAAGGTACAGTTTAGGAAAATTACTGCCACTAACATAGGAATGAAAGAACCAAAAAAGCTCTTTGCTAGCGTAATTTTTTTCATGACAATTTTAATTTAGTTTTTGAATAGGGTACAAATTTATTTTCTTTTTCATTATCGATATTTTGATAACTTTTTTTGTTAAAAATGTATTTAGCTCGCTAATATAATGATTAGTTCGCAAAAAATTGTTAAGATTTTTGGTGATGCCCTTTATTTATATTCATCTTTTTTAGGCGTTTAGCTTGATTTTTTTGTTGCTAGATAATCATTTCTAAGATAGGATTTGTTGTTTTTATACTATGTTTTGTGCTTACTTCCCTTTTAGCTTAGAGAAACACGCGTCTTATGAAAGATATGATATAGTGAGAATTCTATAAAAGTTATGCATTTTTTTAGCGTTTTTTATAAATATCACATGGAATTCATTTTTTGTGATGATTTTTTTTAAATTATGAGTAGAAGAGGAGTGAAGTAGTTTTAAACAAAAAAAGACTGCACGTTTTGGTACAGTCTTTTCAAAAATATGATGTGTAATTTGTTATACTTGTTTTGCTTCTGCAACTAATAATTCATGTTGGTCTTCCAATGCTTTTTCTATGAATTGGTTGATACTTTCGGTACGTTTTTGACCGTTTTTCAACAACACACCTAGTGTTAGCATTGCCGCAATTCGAGTTCCAACTTTTTTAGCTGCTGTTCCAAATAAGGGTTCTAAATCTTCATACGTAACCTTTTCAGCTAAAGCTTGAATCTTTTGTTTTGCGAGTTGCTGCTTTTCTTCTGGAAGGTTGGTATATTTTTTTCCTAATTGTTTAATTTCCTCAATCGGAGGTCGTTGGTGTTGATTTTTTTGTGATTTTGGCTGTTGTTGAGGTTGCTTTGCCTTTGGTTTTTGTTTTGCCCAAGTATCACGCAATCCAACTGTTTTGTTGAAAATTAGCGTATCTTCTTTACTATCTTCATCCACACAAAAATAGCCCAAACGCTGAAATTGAAAACGTTCTCCAATGGTTGCTTCTTTCAAGTAAGGCTCTACAAACGCATTGACAATGGTTAACGAATTCGGATTGATAAATTCCATAAAATCCTTGTCTTTGTGACCGTCTGGCGCTTCATCTGAGAATAAACGATCATACACACGAACCTCAGCATTGACAGCATGCGCAATGGAAACCCAGTGCAAAGTTCCTTTTACTTTGCGTAAACTTGCTTCCGTTCCGCTTCCACTTAAACTATCTGTATCGTACGTACAGCGAATTTCCGTGATGTTTCCGTCGGCATCTTTGACAACCGATTCTCCTTTGATGATGTATGCGTTTTTGAGTCGCACTTCTTTTCCAAGCGTTAAACGGAAAAATTTACGACTTGCCTCTTCTTTAAAGTCTTCACGCTCTATGTATAATTCTCTAGAAAATGGCACTTTTCTGTTGCCTGCACTATCATCTTCTGGATTGTTTTCAGCATCAAGCCATTCTTCTTTTCCTTCTGGATAATTCGTAATGACCAATTTCACAGGATTCAACACTGCCATCACACGATTTGCCGTTTTGTTTAAATCTTCACGAATGCAAAATTCCAACAAAGAAACATCAATCACATTTTCACGTTTGGCAACACCAACCGTTTCCACAAATTTTCTAATGGCTGCTGGCGTATATCCTCTTCGGCGTAAGCCAGAAATGGTAGGCATGCGTGGATCGTCCCAACCAGCTACGATTTTTTCATTAACCAATTGGAGCAATTTACGCTTGCTCATGATGGTATAACTGAGATTTAAACGTGCAAATTCGCGCTGTTTTGGTTGTAATGGATATTCGTCTTTACTATACGCATACACTAGCTCTTTAAACCAATCGTACAACTTTCTGTGCGGTTTAAATTCTAATGAACACAAGGAATGCGAAATTTGCTCAATGTAATCACTTTCACCATGCGTCCAATCGTACATTGGGTAAATACACCAATCGTTTCCAGTTCGGTGGTGATGTGCGTGTAATATTCTGTACATGATTGGGTCGCGCATTAACATGTTTGGATCTTCCATGTCTATTTTGGCACGCAATACATGTGTTCCTGCTTCAAATTCGCCATTTTTCATACGTTGGAACAAGTCTAAATTTTCTTCCACGCTTCGGTTTCTGTACGGACTATTGGTGCCAACTTCCGTCGGTGTTCCTTTTTGTTCCGCCATTGCTTCTGACGATTGCGAATCAACATAGGCTTTTCCGTCTTTTATCATTTCAATTGCCCAATCGTACAATTGCTGAAAATAATCTGAAGAGTAACATTCGTTTGCCCATTGATAGCCAAGCCACGCAATATCGCGTTTGATAGCATCTACATATTCCTGCTCTTCTTTGGCTGGATTGGTATCGTCAAAACGAAGATTTACAGGCGCGTTGTATTTTTCGCCCAAACCAAAACTTATTCCGATTGCCTTTGTGTGCCCAATATGCAAATAACCATTGGGTTCAGGTGGAAATCGAAAGCGAAGATGTTCTTTTGGCATTCCATTTGCCAAATCTTCTTCTATAATGTGCTCAATGAAATTGAGTGATTTTGTTTCTTCAGACATTATTTTATTTTGAAATACTTGTTAAAATAGAACGTCAAAAATACGGAATTCAAGCGAATATTTATAATAAAACCCTTTCTTACTTACGATTGCTAAAACTTGTATTGATGAAGCTTTTTCGTGTTTTTAAGAGAAAAGGTGAGTTGTAACAATTGCGAGTATAATTGCACTAATTGATTGTATTGTTTAACATAAATTATAAAAATCATGCAACATCGTAATTATTCGTGTCCAAAATGTCATAATAGAACCTTTAAAGTAGGAGAGTTGAGAGCTACAGGCGGCACGTTTTCTAAAATATTTGACATTCAAAACCAGAAGTACACTTCCGTTACGTGCGAACGTTGTTCGTATACAGAGTTTTACAAGACAAAAACAAGTGCTATTAGCAATGTTTTTGATTTTTTTACGAGTTAATTTTTGATTTTGATAGGAATAAAACTCCAGAAACCTTTGCCAATTATTCGATTTTTAATAGAAATGTAATGGTGTTTTTTACTACATTTTACAGTGAATTCACAAGTTGATATTCTGCCATTTATGCTGTATTTTTGCACGATTAAGTATTTAGTATGGGAATTATTCGTGTTACTAACATTCGTGCGTATGCTTTTCACGGATGTTTGAAAGAGGAAAGTAAAATTGGAAGCGATTATAGAGTTGATGTCGCAGTAAAAGCTAATCTGCAAGTTTCTGCACAAAGCGACCGATTGAAAGACACAGTCGATTATGTGCATGTCAACAGAATTGTAAAGGAAGAAATGGCGATTCCTTCCAAACTCTTAGAACATGTTGCCAAACGTATTTTGAATCGTATTTTTGACGAAATGGCGATTGCAAATGAAGCTACGGTAGAAGTATCTAAAATCAATCCGCCAATTGGTGGTAATGTACAAATGGTGACTATTGAAATGACTTCACAGCGTTCGTAAAGCTCAATTCAGTTCGCCTATAAAAATTCATACGTATATTCTTGTCTGTATCTTACACCTTCTTGGTCGCCAGGGCTGTTGATAACACTAGGAAATCCTTGATCGTTGTACTCGTAAAAAAATTGATTTTGTGAAATACTTCCTAATCTAGTTAAAGTTGTGTTATTACTTGCGCTTCCAAAGTACTTCCTCATTTGAGGACTGAACAATAGCATATTAATATGGTTCATCGTATCGTGTTCATATGCTACATTGTAAGAAACACACGAATTTTCTCTTAAAACTACATTGTTTGCAGTATCGTATGATAAATTTATTTCACATTGAAAAACACCATCTAAGTATTGTGTATAAGTTACGCGTTGTTCTAAATTATTGTATTCATGCTCGTATTCAATTAGTAATCCATTCCTTAATTCTGAACTTGAAATCACTAAGTCTTGTTCATTATAAGTAAAATACATCGTAGATACAGCATTTTCAATGGAAACGATTTTATCACCTTCATAGTTGTATTGTTTTTTTATATTTCCAGATTCATCTTTTATTCTAATGATTCTTAATTCAGCATCATATTCATAAAAAGTTGTTGCATACGGCACTGTGCTGGTAAGCGAGTTAAAATGTTCCACTTTAGTGAGTCTGTAATTTGTAGGTATTGTATTAACATCCTCTGCTGGTGTCTCAACAATACTATTATCATTATCATCTGAATTACAAGAACATATGAGTGTTAATATTGCTATGTATAGTATTTTTTTCATATTCATTTTTTTAAGGGAATTTATAAAAAAGAGGTTTTTGGTGGTGAAAATTATTCTTTTTTATGAATTTGATACAAGGGTGATTATTTTCTGTAAAGTTAGAACTTTTTGGGACTTAACAAAATCGTTGGGTTTTCTTAGCAATAATTAAGGTGATTTAATGTTTATTTTTTGTTGCATACAATAGAAATTTAGTTAAATTTGCAGACAACATTCACAACTGGCGTCGTGGCCGAGTGGCTAGGCAGAGGTCTGCAAAACCTTGTACAGCGGTTCGAATCCGCTCGACGCCTCCAAAAAAAAGAAAACCTTCTGATAATCAGAAGGTTTTTTTGTATCTGTGTTTTTGAGATGTTTATACGATTCGCGAATAGCCGCCTTTTATTATCATAATAATGCCAAAAACGATGATGATAATGCTCACCCATTTTTTAGCTTTAAAGATAAAACGCGGTGTCATTTTACTTTTTAATTTTTTTGCCAGCATTATTTTGGAAATGTCCATGACTAACAAGGTCACTAAAATAGTGGTGATGAAAATGAACAATCCGTATTTGGTATCGCCTGTAATTTTACTTGCGGTAGCAATGGCAACAATCCAACCTGCCAATACGCCAAAGTTGATAAAGTTGAGAAAGAAACCTTTGATGAACAATCCGAAAAGATTTTTTCTTGTGTCAACGCTGTAGTGTTCGCGCACAATTTTTCGAAACGATTTTGAGGTTTTTATATAGGAAATAACGCCATACGCGCACAGAATCAAGCCTCCAAAAATGATGAGATTGGGATCATCTTTTACTTTTTCAATCAAGCCTGACGTACTGTAATACGCAAAAATAATAAAGATGATATCTGCAAAAATTGCTCCTAAATCGAATGCCAACGCACTTCGGAAACCTTTGGTGATGCTAATTTCTAACAGAAGAAAAAATATAGGTCCAATAGCAACAAAGGATAAAAATAATCCGTATAACACTGCGTATTGTAATCCGTCAACCATATAACAAATGTAGTAAAAGAGATGTAATTACGGCTTTTTATATTTCATTTCTGAAGTTATTTTTTTGCTTTTCCTTCTTTTTTTGTGTTTTGAAGGTTTTTCTGTGTGTGAATTTACGCTTGAAAAATTCAATTTATAAAAAAACGTCCAAATAGCAGTTTGAACGTTTTCTGAAATTGATTGATGAATTGTTTTGTTGTTGTGTTATTTTAACATTAGTTATGTATATATTTTTACGAAAAAAAGTATTTCTTATCAAGAAAAATAAATGTAATCATCTTAATTTCTGTTGCTTATTTTCTTATTCTTTGCTTGCCCAAAGAAAAGAAACAAAAGAAAAGGCACTTTTCCAGAGGTGTTTTTGCTTTTTCTTTTAGGAGAAAACCAAAACCGCAGGAATTTTTCTAAATTTCTTCCAAGGCTTCAGAAATTCTTTACGAAAAATCCCTACTACACTGCGGAAAAGAAAAACCACTGTTGCCTATAATGTCAAGCTCAATTTATTTTACGTTGATTTTTCCGCCAAAAACTTTGTCTTTTTTGATTGTAGTTGGATCGCCGTGAATTTCTATATATCCGCCAGCTCTTACTTTGGCATCTGCTAATACTGAAGCCGATACGTAGGCTTCGCCACCAGCACTTACTTTCACTTTGGTTTGCTCTGTTAGCAATTTTTTTCCTTCGTAAATTCCACCAGTATTCAACACTACTTCTTGATGTTTTACTTTACCTGAGATTTCAATAATTCCACCAGAAACTGCTCTTGAGTCTAAGTTATCAACTTCCAAATTGGCAATGATTCTTCCACCTTCTTGAGTTTTTAATTTTAAGTACGGTTGCGTCATGGTTTCATTTGCTACAATTACAGCGCCTTCGTTTGCGTCAATAATGTCAATATCTTTGTAATATACTTCCACAAACGTTTCTGAGCCATCAAAGATTCTGTCGAATTTCATGCGAATTTTGAGTTTTCCGTATTTGTTTACGATTTCGACATCTTCAGGATCCGCTCCTGTAATGACTACTTTATTTTCGTTGGATTTAATCAGGTTGATTTCTATTAAATCGAATACTTTGACCTCATCAAAATCTCCTACTTGTTTTTCTATCGGTGTTTGTGCAAAAACTGTATAGGTAATTACACAAAAAATAAATGTGAATATATGTTTCATACTCTTTGGTTTTAGTGTTTGTCAGTAAAGAGTCTGTACAAAACGCTTTGTTACAGTTTTTATTGATTTTTTTATAATTATTTGTGAATTACGGTTTTACCATACTCTTGATTAATGAATGTTTGGTATTTTTAGCTGTATTAACTTAAAAATTTTTTAATCATGAAAAAAAAGAATTTAAAATCGTTAAAGCTTAACAAGCAGAAAGTTTCTGAATTAAACCATGAAGAAGTTACAGGCGGAACTGGAAGTTATTTTACAATTCACCCTAATTTGTATTGTGGTGCAGGACCAACAACAAGTTTTGGACCATACGCATGCGAAGTAGCGTGTTTGTGCTTAGATGAAGATTATTAATCTTTTAAACATTATAAAACGAAACCCTGATGTATGTACATCAGGGTTTTTTGTTTTGTAAAGATTCTATTTTTTATTATTTAAAAAGACCAATATGTCCCTTTTATGTCCCAGAATGATAGTTTTTACTTCAATTTTACAGCAGTTCCTGTAATACTGACCATGACAGCGCCGCCTGCACTGACTTCCATATCTACATGGATTCCTACAACACCATCAGCGTGGAGTTTTTCAGCATTTTCTTTGAGCTTTTGGAATGTTTTTTCCTTGACATCTTCTATTGCCGACTCTACATGTGAGTAGTATTTTTTCATGCTAAACATGTCTTTAAACGACATGCCTTTGTAACTGTAATTGATATTGTAGGTCATGCCTGAAACTAAGCCTACGTATTCTATAATTTCTCTGTTTTGGAATGAATCTGTAGTGGTGAATATCATAGTATTTAAAATTTATGATTGTTAATAAACGATTTTAGATTGTTTGATATGTTAGTAGGTAGTTTTTTAAAATGTTACAATGTTTTGCGTTAAGGATAGAGGCTTTGTTGGAGCTCTTTGTGAGATGCTGAACTTGGTTCAGCATGACGCAAAAGCGACTGCCGATAGCCTGACCGTTTACGGGAACGCTCTGATACTTATTCAATAATTGAAAGATTCAATCATTAAATAAGTAAAGTATTCATTTTTAAATCTTCAAATTAACAAATTGAAAAAATCAATCAACCTCAACGCGCTTTCCTAACAAATCAAAATCCAAATGACGCTTTATTAAGTCCGTATTTTTCACTTTTACCACAACTTCATCACCGAGTTGATACATGTTTTTGGTGACTTCGCCTACCAACGCATATTGCTTTTCATCAAAGGTGTAGTAATCGTCTTTGATTTCGCGAATGCGAACCATACCTTCGCATTTGTTGGCAATGATTTCCACGTAAATTCCCCATTCCGTCACACCAGAAATTACACCTACAAATTCTTCGTCTTTGTGATCTTGCATGAATTTGATTTGCATGTACTTGATAGAATCGCGTTCGGCATTCGCAGCCAATGCTTCCATTTTGGACGAATGTTCACATTTTTCTTCATACGCTTCTGCATCTGCTGATTTTCCACCATCCAAATAGTGTTGCAATAAACGATGTACCATTACATCAGGATAACGACGAATTGGCGAGGTAAAGTGCGAATAGTAATCAAAAGCCAAACCGTAATGACCAATGTTTTTAGTGGTGTATTTTGCTTTGCTCATGCTTCGAATTGCCAGCGTATCTACCATGTTTTGCTCACCTTTTCCTTGTACATCTTCTAATAATTTGTTTAAAGAAGAAGTCGTACTTTTTCTCGTTTTTAGATTTAGAGAATACCCAAATCGGGAAATGATGGTTTGTAAATTGGCTAGTTTTTCCGAATCTGGTTCGTCGTGAATACGATATACAAAGGTTTTTTCAGGTTCTTGTTTTCCTATGAATGCCGCTACTTTTTTGTTTGCCAATAACATGAATTCTTCAATCAGTTTGTTGGCATCTTTTTGTGTTTTAAAATAAACACCTTCCGGATTGTTGTTTTCATCCAAATGAAAGCGAACTTCCACTTTATCAAACGAAATGGCGCCTTGTTGCATACGTTTTGCACGCATGATTTTTGCCAATTCATCAAGTTTTAATGTGGCTTGTACAATGTCATCAGAAACTTTGTAGGCTTCTCCCGTAAGGGAAATATCTGCTGGAATTTCATTGCCTTTCGTTTCAATAATCACTTGCGCTTCTTCATACGCAAATCGTTTGTCTGAATAGGTAACCGTACGTCCAAACCATTGCTTGATGACTTCTGCTTTGTTATTGATTTCAAACACCGCTGAAAAGGTATATTTTTCCTCATTTGGACGTAATGAACACGCACCATTGGAAAGAATTTCAGGCAACATCGGTACCACACGATCTACTAAATATACAGAAGTTGCACGTTCGTACGCTTCGTCATCTAAAATGCTTCCTGGTTCTACATAATGTGAAACATCTGCAATGTGAATTCCGATTTCGTAATTGCCATTTTCCAACACTTGAAACGACAACGCATCGTCAAAATCTTTCGCATTTTTTGGGTCAATCGTAAATGTCAACACATCGCGCATATCGCGACGTTTTTTTATTTCTTCTTCTTGAATTGACGTGTCTAATTTGTTTGCAAATCGTTCTACCGCTGCTGGAAATTCGTATGGCAAACCGTATTCTGCCAAAATGGAATGAATTTCGGTATCGTGTTCGCCTGGTTTTCCTAACACTTGCGTTACGACTCCAAAAGGAGAATCGGCTCGTGCTGGCCAATCTTCAATTTCAACGACTACTTTTTCGCCATCTTTGGCATTGTTTATTTTACTTTTTGGCACAAAGATGTCTGTGTACATTTTTTGATTGGAAACTACGACAAACGCAAAATTTTTCTGCATTTGCAACACGCCCACAAATTCTGTTTTGGCACGTTTGACTACTTCCGTAATTTCACCTTCTGGACGATTGTTTCGTCTGCGTTTGTACACATAAACTTCTACCTCATCGCCATCTAAAGCGCGGTTGAGTTTGTGACTTGGAACAAAAATATCTTCTTCAAAATCGTCGCAAATGACATAGCCTTGTCCACGCGTGGTCATGTCTAAAATTCCTGTGTAATATTCAGTAGTGCCGATGACACGATATTTTCCGCGATCAATTTCTTCAATTTTTTGTTTCGCTTTGAGTTTTTTCAGTGTTTTTATGATTTGATTTCTTCCGCTGGTATCTGTAATATTCAGTTTGGCAGCTATTTGTTTGTAGTTATAAACTTTGTTGGAAGATTTTTTAAATATCTGTAAAATCGCATCCGTTAAGTTTGGTATTTTGTGCGATTTCTTTTTTTTCTTTCTTGTCATTATATCATACTGTTTTATACGTTGTTACGCATATATTCGGTTGGTTATTTTTGATTAAAAATTTAAAAAAAGCATACCGAATTTACTTTTTTAAAATTATACATTTTTATGTCAGGAAAATTATGTTTCTAGGAAATTAACAGTTTCAGTTTGAAACATAAAAATAGGAGAGAAGCAGTAATAATTCTGATGCAAAGATAGAAATATTTTACAATTTGTATTTTGTGCCGCATTAAATTGTTGTTATGTATGCGTAAAGATATTTGGTTTTTGATTGTGAATCCGACCTCAGGAAGTTTCTCGCGAAAGCGAAAATGGACACAAATTACAGCTGCTTTTGAAGCGAATGAACTTCCGTATGATTTTACATTTACACAAAAACCACAACATGAATACGAGCTTGTATTGGAAGCCTTGCAGAAAGGTTATCGAAAGTTTGTCTGCGTTGGCGGCGATGGCACATTGCATCATATTGTAAACGGTTTGATGCAACAACAACAGGTTTCCCTGGAAGAAATTAAATTGGCAGTAATTCCATTAGGAACCGGAAATGATTGGGTAAAAACCTATAAAATTCCAACAAATATTGCCAAAGCTGTGCAAATTATTAAAGATGAACATACAGTTTTTCAAGATATTGGAAAACTTTCACTGCTGCAGGAACCTACAACTGTGTTTTTTAACAATGTGGCAGGTTTGGGTTTTGACGGTTATGTGGTAAAACGAAATGAACGATTGAAGTTTTTAGGTCCGATGTCGTTTTTGGTCTCTACTGTTTTAGGATTGATTTCTTATAAAGCTTCCGAATTTACGATTACAAGCAAAGAAAAAGAGATTACCAGCAAATCCTTATTAACGATTGTGGGAATTTGTCAATTTTCTGGTGGCGGCATGCAATTAACTAAAGACGTAGATCCTACCGATGGTTTGTTTGATGTTTCGATGGCAAAACGTTTTTCTTTTTGGACGTTGATACGAAATGTTGTGCGATTGTTTAACGGAAAAATTGTCAATCATCCAGAAGTGGAAACTTTTAAAACGGATGCGATTACGATTGAAACTTCTCAAAAAAACACCTATATCCAAGCTGACGGCGAATTGATTGGAACTGGTGGATTTGTGGCTGAAATTTTATCTAAAAAATTACAATTTGTTGTTAGTCCGAGTTGGAAACTCGAACCAACAAATTGAGTTGGAAATCGAACTGACCAGGTAGTTTCAAAGTACTTCTCGATACAAAATTCTTGCAGAATTTCACGCGAAGTGACGGTTTAGTTACTGAATTTCAATAGATTATATTTTTAAAAAACTCAATACTATCTAAGTTTCTTATTGTTAGTCCGAGTTTAAAAATTGGACTGTACTATCATTTGAGTCAAGATTTTCTTAAAAAAAGTTAAAAAAATCTTAATAAAAGTGTAACATTTGCGTTATTATTTCGTCTATAGAACAAGAACTAAAGTCAAAAAAGTGAAACGAGTGTATAAAGTTATTCTGCTATTTGTATCGATTTTTCTAATCGGTGTACTCTCGTTTGGTAGTTATATCAACTCTTCTTTGAAAACTAAAACTGATTTTAAGGATGATATCAGAGCTGTGGAAGTTCCGAATGATTCTATAAAAAATGCAGCTGTTGACATGTATTTTTTAAACTAGTTTTCTTATTTTTAAGTACTTAGAATTTTATTTTTTAGTATATGACTAATTTCGTCACAGTAGCTACGTTTACGTACTCGTTTGAGTATGCAATTTTGCGTATTATTTTAGATCAGGAAGGTATTCATTATGTGTTTGAAAACGACATGATGTTAAGCGTTTTCCCGTTCTATTCGAATGCTATTGGTGGTATTTCATTAAAAGTCCATAAAAACGACGTAGCACGCACCAAACAGGTTTTGGATGAGTTTTATGGCAAGCAATCGCATCTTCGGATTGTGTAGTTTTTTAAAGTTTTGAGATTTTAGTAGTGAGTAGTGAGATTTTTTTGGTTTCACAGTACTTCTTGATACAAATTTGCTTCATTTCTACAGGCTCAATGAGCAGCAAATTCATTCGAAATAACGACTTCTTCTAAAGTAAAGGTAATGCTCAGTTTTACATTTAACAGTTCACGTTTTATTTCTCACGAAAGTGAAACTATTTAAAAACACCACTTAATTTTCAATTTAAAAAGAGACAACACAAAAAAATATTATAAACAATAATTATATACAGATTTCTTTTCTTTTAAAATTTTAAAAAAATAATGATGATTATAATAGCTTGTGAATAGGTAGTAAAACTTTTTTCTTTTTTTGTTGGAATTGTTTGTTGTAGCATTTCATCAACAGTTTATGAAAAAGCTAAGTGGTTCGTTTTAAGATTTATTAGCTAGGTTATCAACAGCTATTAACAACTAAAATTCACAGCTTTTTTTTGATAAAATTGTCTCAAAAAATTGTTAACAATCAAGAAAATGACTTTTGAAAAGTTTTCTAAAAAGAAGTGCTAAATAAATTGCGAAGTTTTAAAATTTGTGCATATTGGAAAATATTCTGTGTTCACAAAATTTTCTTCTTAGTTTCTAATCACTAAATATCAACAATGTGTGTTACTTTATAATCAACTCAAAATTAAGGAATTGTAAATTATAATTAACAGTGACTTTTTTCGGATGTTTAAAAGTCGATTCATACCTTTGTTTTCAACAAACACAACACAATTATTTATGAAAACTATTGCCATCGGAAACGATCACGCAGGAACTGATTATAAAAATGCTATTGTTGCATATTTGGAATCGAAAGGCTATGCTGTTAAAAATTACGGAACCAACACGAATGATAGTGTTGATTATCCGGATTTTATTCATCCAGTTGCCTCAGATGTCGAAACTGAAAAAGTTCCGTTTGGAATTATCATCTGCGGAAGTGGAAACGGCGCTGCCATGACTGCGAATAAACATCAAAATGTGCGTGCCGCTCTTTGTTGGACCAAAGAGATTGTAGCACTTGCCAGGCAACACAACGATGCCAATATTTTAAGCATTCCCGCACGATTTACTTCGTTACCACAAGCCATTGCCATGGTAGATACCTTTTTAACCACTGAATTTGAAGGTGGACGACATCAGCGTAGAGTGGAGAAGATTGGGTGTAGTTAGACTTCTTAGATTGTTGGACTTTTAGATATTTAAAAAACACCGCCAACTTTTTCAAAAGCCAGCGGTGTTTTTTTTGTCTTTACTTTACCTAATTTATTTCTTTTAAATACTTTTTAGCCCAAGAATAATCTCTACCAGTAATAAAATCCATATGATAGTATTGTAGATTTTTCATATCATTCCTAACAGATGTAATGATATCGAGTCTTGGATCTGTATATGTATTGTATTCTAAATCCAAATGTTCTGCTGGATTATAATTATCAAGATATTTTATAATATTTCCATATTTAGCATCTAACTTTTTTCCATTATCATAAGATCGAAAAACCAAATTGATTCCATTATCAGGAATTTCCTCTAATTCAATTTCACAACTTTTAAATTTAATTATAACTGCTTGAAAATCTTCTATTAAATCTATTAATTCATACGATACCGGCCATTCAAATTCAGCCATTACATCACGAACTATTTGTACAGTTAAATAACTTTTTGGGATGTATAATTCTTCTTCCATAATATTAATTTATTTTTCTAGCTATGTGGCCAATTATTTCATAGCCATTATTTTTTAAATACTCAACTTCTTTACTAAAAATAGTAGGAACTTTTTTTCCAAATTCATCTGTAGCAAACATTCTTAATTTATCATCAAATACATACTTAGAGGTTTCTAAACTTGGATCAGAAATAAATCTAACATCATCACCTCTAGCTATAATATCATCTAACCAAGGTTTATTTACTTCGTCCCAGAAATCCTTTGTTATTTTTTTCCAATATAATTTATTATTAGTTTTCTCTAAAGCCTTATATTTTAATTTAAGCTTTTTCCAAACAGGAGAAGATAATATATCTAATCCTCCAATATTACTTCCTTGTTTCCACAAATTTTTTAAACCTAGACCTTTTATTATTTTCATATCATCTAAAATTCCTGTAACAGCAACTGTTCTTTCAGGATGTAATACAATAATTCCTCCTCCAAAAAGGTTTTTAAATCTTGATCCAACTAATTCAAGTTTGGCACCTTTTACAAATTTAGCTATTATATTCTGACTTCTTCCATTCCTAACGGCTGTTGCTAATTCTTCAAAATATTCATCTAATGTTTTTCCCGCTGTTTTAGCTTTATTTTTATATTTTTTCATTAAAGAATCAAGTTGCCTTTTTCTTATATTTTCTTCTAATAAAACACCTGTTTTTCTTGCATACAAATTGAATTTAAACTTCTTAGATCCAAAAACGACATTAAAACAACCTAATATAATAGATGTATCTTTTATTTTTATTAGTAAAAAATCAATTTTACTTATTGTTTTTAATTCCCATACATGTATGAGAAATTTTAATAATTTTCTCATAGTATGTTTTTTATGGGGCAAAACGTTATAATATCTCCAGCAGCGTTTACTTTAGTAGGTTTGAATCCAGCAGCTAAAATTCTATTTCTCATAGCTTCGTTCGGGAATAGTTTTTTAAATACTTCATCTACAACGTTCTTTGCTGCTGTTCCTACTTCATTAAACCAATTCACCATTTTTTTGAGCAATTGAGGTATTTTGACAACTAAACTTCTTAGATATCTCATAAAGTTGATAACTGAGCGAAATGAAAATTTAATAGTTTTGTAAACACCTCTAACAGCAGTCGTAGTGATTTTACCAGCACCTTTAAGAATTGATAAATACCCTTTAGCTGATACTCTTAATGCTGTTGAAACTGTGCTTGCACCTCCTGTAGCTATTGTAAACGCAACCTCTGAAACTATAAAACCGATTATGTATCCTACACCATATCCAAGTTGATCATACGTGAGGCTAACATTTGTATTAATTTCAGAAATTTTTTCTTTTGCTTGGTTATATTTATTTTTCACTTTCTCAGTAATATCATCAAGAAATTTACTGTTTTCTCTAGTTGGAAAAAGATAAAATTTTACCAGTTGAACTATAAATCCAACAAACGCTTTTACATTTTTCCATGAGAATAATTTTGCAACAGTTTCGATACCATTTTCAAACATTTCTAAAAACATACTAAAATACGTAGTAGGATTTTTGAGTACCTCAGCACCAGTATTAACTAGAGATTTTACACCTTTACATATCATACTAATTAATTGTAGTATTCCTGTTACGGTATCAATTAAACTATTATATAAGCCAACAATGAACGCATTACAATATATAAATCCCTTTTCAAGTGCATCAAGTATATATTTAATGACTTTTTTAATAATGCTTTTGACTTCACTTAAAAATCTAAAAACACCTTGAAGTTTTTGTTTTACGAAATTGATAAGAGAAGAAATTCCAAGTCCGTCGATACTAGATCGAAGTTCCTTTTCTGATTTTTCTATGTCACCTCCAATAGAAGAAAGAGATCCTCCGGAAATATTTTTATTTAATTGTTTTTCAGTCTCTTTTTTAGTTTTCTTCTCTTCTTTTGTTTTAGGTGGTTCATAAAACATTGCCTGTAATATTTTGATATATTCGTAGCCAGGTAATAAAGGTTTATACTCGTTATTTATGTTACCGTTTTCATCATATCTTTTCCAGTAATTGGGATTTTCAATTCTTAGATAATTTATTCCTTGAGTTGTTAAATCAAAAAGTCCTGCAACAGAGTCTAATGCAAATTCAGAAGCTAATTTTATAAGTTTTAAGCCAGCTCTACTGAAATAGCCTATTTCTTCATTTTTAGTAGTCACATGATCTGTCAAAAACTCCACTATTTTATTTTTGGAAATATTGACATCAAAAAATCTGCATAATTTAGCAATTACATTGAATGGAAGTTTGGAATCTTTGGTGACATCACTTCCAGATCGAACTCTAAAAACAGATCCTGTAAAATTAAATCCATTATCATTTTCAACATATATTACTAATTCGTTAGGTAATAAGGTTTTTGTATTTTGGAAAGTATTTTCAATTTTAGCACCATCATCTGAAATCATTAAAATCACTGAAATATTTTCTCTTGCTAAATCTTCTTCTAGTTCTTTAAATCGTGGAGCAGCTTTAAGTCTTTTAACGATATTATTTTGTGGTTTCGTTTGAACAGAATTTGATTCTTTATTATAGGTTATAATTACTTCCTCAAGTCCTTTATTAACATCAATAAAAGCATAGTATTCTCCATTATAAGATACAATTTTAACTTCTCCAAGCTCTTGGGCATCCAGTTGTTGATTAGGACCATAATTAATCCCAGTATCATGAACTATTCTGTAACCAACTTCGTAATATGGATTTATATGTTTTAGATATTCTTCAAAAACTCTAGCACGAAAAACTATATGACCGCCACTTTTTTCGTCTACTACAGCTCTAGCAACACTTTCATCATTAGGATCTAGTGCAACTTTTATATAAAAACCATATCCAGTGATATTATTTTCATCAATATCTAGCACATCATAAATATCATTAAATACAGTTACATGATTAAAAGGCTTATATGTTCTGGTAAAATTTGATACTCCATACTCGTATACATACATAATTTTTATTTTTTAAAATTTGATATTTTGATTTTTGCCAAAATAAGGCATCAAAAAAGCAGTCCCGAATCGAATTCGGGACGTCTTTTTTTATTAAAATCTGTGATTAATTTTTTGTTATTGTACCGTAGTTTCTCCTACTACATCACTTCCAACGCCACTTTGTGTGCCGCCTATGAGCTCATCGCTTTGTACAATTGGATTGTCTGAGATTTGGTTTCCATTTTCGTCTACTACAGGATTTCCGTCAGTATCAAATCTTAACCAATCGTCGCATTCGTCATTGCATGGTAATCCTTCTACATTGAGTCCGATAGCACCCGCTTGAATAACCGTTAACGAAGTTGGTACACGTGATTCCCAAGTTTCTTCCACCATGCCTTCTGGATTGCGTAATTCTTCCACAATCGATACAAATTCTTCATCACTTGGTGTTGGTACTTGTCCACCATTCCAAATTTGTCCTGTCGCCATATACCAGTTTACAGCTTCTTCAAACCCTGGACGAACAGTGAGGATAACACGTGCCATTCCACTTTGTAAAAAGGCTTTGAATAACGGATCGTCATTTCGCACTTGATATAGTTTTGTCCATTTATCTTTTTTAGCCCAATAGAACGGATAGAAATAGTAGCTCATAATATTCCATTCAAATGCTTGCTCGAAGAACTTTACTTTAGCTGCATATTCGTCTAATGCTGGACTAGAATATTTAGGAACAACTTCAGATGCAGTATGTCTGTTTTCCAATAAATCAAGTCCCATATTTTCATGACCTAATAAGTAAGCGATACAGTTTTTACGTAACACTGTACGTTCAACTTCGCGGAAGAATCCAGGATTGATCTTGATTTTTTCTTCGTTTTTCGCTTTTTGTGCAGCATATTTTTCTTCATACGCTGCCAAACGTGCTTCATAAGCTTCAATAATAGCATTGAAAGTTTCTAACTGCCATGCTTCTTCGGCTTCAGGAAGTAATTTGCATTCTACCTTAAGGTTGAAAGCATACGCTCCCATATCCCAAGAAGCCACAGAAAAATCTAAGGAATTGATCATATTTTCATTTGGAAAATCACCGTCAATACTAATAGCACT
This sequence comes from Kordia sp. TARA_039_SRF, assembly GCA_006383075.2. Taxonomy (GTDB): domain Bacteria; phylum Bacteroidota; class Bacteroidia; order Flavobacteriales; family Flavobacteriaceae; genus Kordia. Next base: position 39,683 of record SMNH02000009.1, on the reverse strand, counting down.
TCCTTGATTTGCATTCATTGAGTGATCGTCTCCACCAATACTAATAGCACCTCGCATATAAGTTGGACCATTATCTTCACGATGCCCGTGCTCTGCAGTAAAAAATCCGCTATACTTGGATGCATAGTAATTTTCAGGAATTTCTACACTTTCATGTCCAGAGTGTGCCCATCTTCCAGAATTTTCAGTCATGTTACTTTCACTATACGATTTGGAAACGTATACAGTTTCAGCTGGCATTGGGTTAATTTCAGCATTGTATATTGCTGCCCAGTGTTTTGAATTTGCTTTGGTAATATCTGTATAATCTTTCATTTGTTGCAAAGCTGCTGCTTCGGTTCTTGGATCTACAGGTCTTACCAATAGGTCTTCATTATCCGTAATTTCTATGGCTAATTCGTGGAAAGCAGCAGGTTCTGGAATCATAAATTCATACATCAAGCGCTTGCCGTAGTTGAGGATTTTATTTTCGTAAATTTTATCAACCCAGCGATACACACCAGACACGTGTTTATCTCCAGTTCGGTTATCAAAACCATGCGAAGCGGTTTCAGAGTATTCTTCTACAATTTTTGTAACACGTTCTTCACGTACTTTTTGAACCACTCTATCTAATGCTCTTTCTGTGAGTTCTTTAGCATGATTGATAGCTTGACTTTCAGATTCTTCAGAAGATGTGTTGGTAGCAAAACTTGCACTAGCATTTCCTCCAAAACTATTGCCATTACCCCAATGTATTCCAGCACTAGCATTTGTAGACTGATCTTGTGCTGTCATAGAAGCAATTTCTTGGTTCATCTCAAAACGATCTGTAGACGTTGTTTCTGTAAGGTTTTCTCTTTCGGTTTCGCTTGAAAAAGTGTCTGTAGTTTCCTGACGACGTGTACGTCTTACATCTTTCGATTTGTATTCACGCGCCATAATGTTTTCAATATGTGAAACTTCTCCTGGCACATAGCAACATACTTCTTGTTCTACTTTGCGATAATCGGCAATTCCCAAACGTTGAATTCCATACACTACAGGAGCTTCTGTTGTTGTTGACGGACTAACTGATATTGGCTGAAGTTGACCTAATTTACAGACCTTAGGTACAATATCTAAAATATTATCATCATATCTTTCTCCATTTGAAAATTCAATCTCAATATCAATTTCTGAAGCTAGACTTAAGTCAATACCTTCAGAACAAAGTACTAAAGAAATTTTTGAATTTGATCTAAATTCTTCAAAGTCAGAATATGGCTGACCATTAAAATCAATTAATACATCCACAACATCATAAGAGGAATTAGGAATATTTATTGTCATCAACAAATTATATAACGATGTTCCAATTTTTTGTTTTGGACATAGGCTATATGAGAAAGGTGCAATAGGAGCATTTCCAGTTACAGGAATAGAAACACCACCTGGTAGTACTACTTCTGAAGACGTTAAATCAACATTGTCAAACAACTCGTCAGTATTTGATTGAATATCAATAGCAATTAGATCTTCAACTTCTTGGAATGTTGTTACGCCATTTTGTGTTATATAATCAGAGACTATTTGCGATGCAGGCTCACTCAATCTATTATCGAGCTTATTTTCGTCTAACTCAACATAGGTAAAGTCATACTCTGGTAGATTTAAGTTTGTATATTCTTTTACTACAGAAGTTTCTCCCGTATCAGGGTCGGTAACGACTCTTTCTGTTAAAGTAGCTGCTGCATAAGCGGCTTCAACAGCATCGTCATGCGTTTTTTGATAAGCAGCTTTGGCTCTAGCTCTTTCTGCGGTATATATTTTTTTAGCTTTTTCGATCTCTTTTGCAATAGCTTCTAGTTCCGTTACGTTTTGCTTTGCTGTAAGCGCATTCATTTCTTTTTTGAAATGTTTTTCTGCTACTTTTGGCGTTCTTGGTTGCGTTGGCGAAACTTCATAACTAAATAATATCTTATCAATGACAACTCTGGCTTGTGCTAGTTTTTGTAAATCTTTCGCTGTGGCATCAACTTTTAATTGATTATCAAGAAAGAATTTTGCTACTAAATAGGATAGAAGTACATCTCTTAAATATGAATCACCCGAAGTAAGAATGTTGTAATGTAAATCATCCCAAATTTCTACCATATTAGGAATCGCAGCTCCTGTTTGATTGAAATCGTCTACTTTAGCGGTAAGCTCAGTAACCGTAAATTTTGATCTATTGGCAGTAAGCCAAGTTGCTAGTTCAAAAAAGTGTGAATTTGCAGTTTTTAAAGCTGCCTTTGAAGCATATACAGGTGTATAGCCAGTAACAGCAGTTTCAATAGCTGTTTTTCTAGCTTCTGGAGTGGCTGCTTGCGTGGCAGGAGTAATAAATTCACTCGTTTCACTTGTTGGAAATTGTACAAATCCCAATGCTTTATCAGTTTCTCCAATAAGTTCTGGAGCGCGCATGGTGACGAATCTGTACAAGGTATTCTTGATGTTTTGTTTCATCTTTTTAATTTTAATCGTTTAAATATGTTTGCATAAACTGTTGCCGCTTTTCTAATGACAGTACTGCATTTGTACGATTAAAAACTAATTTTTGTGCTACCTGTAATTCAATCAAATGTTTGAATTGTGTTTAGACAAAATAAAAAAGATTCGTATTATTAGCCATTATTGCTTTATTTTGTAGCTTTATGCTAAAATAACAACACAAATATATAACATATTACAATACTTAGGAATCATTTTACAGTATTTTATGTAAAATGTTCCTGTAGTTTCTTTTTTAATTGATTTTTGATTGTATGCTTACCATAACTGTGAAACCCTTTGAAGCCTTTACTATTGATGAATTGTACGATGTACTCCAACTACGAAGCGAAGTTTTTGTAGTGGAGCAAGATTGTGTGTATCAAGATGTAGATGGGAAAGATAGAAAAGCACTTCATGTAGTTGGCAATGACGAAAACGGAAAGATTGTTGCCTATACACGTTTGTTTGATGCAGGCGATTATTTTGAAAAAGCTAGTATCGGTAGAGTAGTGGTTTCAAAAGATGCACGTGCGTTCGGTTATGGACATGAAATTATAAAAGCTTCTATTGCAGCGATTAAAACACATTATCACACAGAAGCCATTAAAATTTCGGCACAAACCTATTTGCGAAAGTTTTACAACGCACACGGATTTACACAAATAGGAACGGAATACCTTGAAGATGGTATTCCGCACATTGCTATGATTCGATAAGGTTATTTTTCTAGTTTAAAATACGATTGTACTCCGTAGTATTTGCTAAAACCTCTGTAGCTTTTTTGATAGCTTCATCATGAGTTAGTTGATACTCGTACATGCCTTCACGATAGAAATAACGCTTTAAAATTTCGTTTTGAAGTTCTACCTCAATTTGTTCTTTATAGGTGTCTAGAGCGTCTAATTTGCTTTGTTGAATAGATTCCAATAGTTCTTTGTATTCTTTTGAAACCTCGTTACCAAAATCGGTTGCTTCTTGCGTACTCATGATTTTTTTGAGCTCTCTTTCGGTGTTGGTTTCGTAAAAGTCCATGCCAGAAGCTTCCATATTTTCTTTGAACGTTTCATAATCAATCGCATCCGCAGAGAAATCATTCATAGTGGCAAACGTATTTTTGTTGTAATATTCGGTTGCGTAATTGAAAACTGCCAAATTTCCGACCAAAGCACGTGTAAAATCGCTTGTTTTTTGAGAAGCAATTACAATATCAGGATTGATTCCACCACCATCATATACAGTTCTTCCTTTTTTCGTTTTAAAAGCATTATAATCTTTTTCGCTCGTACGAACAGCGTTTCCATTTTCGTCCCTATTCCAATAATCCAACGCCTGAATACAACGTCCTGAAGGTGTATAATATCTTGAAATCGTCACTTTTAATTGTGTTCCGTAGGTGAGTTTTTTTGGTTGTTGCACCAAACCTTTTCCAAAACTACGCGCGCCAATAACAACGGCTCTATCTAAGTCTTGCAAAGCTCCAGAAACAATTTCACTTGCAGAAGCACTTTTTCCATTTACCAAAACTACGAGCGGAATTTCCGTATCTACAGGTTGTTTTCTAGTTTTATACGTTCTGTTGTATTTTTTTACTTTCGATTTTGTAGTAACGATAACTTCGCCTTTTGGCACAAATAAGTTAACAATAGCAATAGATTCTCGTAATAATCCGCCAGGGTTTCCGCGTAAATCGAGCACAATGCGTTCTGCGCCGTCTTCTTTCAATCTTTCCAAAGCATCTTTGGTTTGAGCACTAGCTTTTTTGTTGAATTTCGCCAAGACGATATAACCCGTTTTGTCATCAATCATTTTATAAAAAGGAACCGCATCTACTGCTACTTTGCTTCGTGTCAATTCCGTTTCGTATTCTTTTCCTTGACGTTTGTATACAATATTTATTTTGCTGTTGGCAGCACCTTTTAACAATTCGCCTGTATCTTCTTTAAAATTAGCAATGACGATATCGTCAATTTTAATGATTTCGTCGCCCGCTTTCAAGCCTGCTTTGTCTGCTGGATATCCTTTGTAAGGTTCAATGATGGTAATTTTATTTTTGTTTCTACGGATAGAAGCGCCAATTCCAGAGTATTCACCGGCATTTCGGATTTTGGCAGCTTCTACATCTTGTTCGTTGTAGAATTTTGTATACGGATCTAAATCGTTCAGCATTTCTTTAATGGCATCGTCCATCAATTCTGCAGGATTAGTTTCGTCTACATAGTTCATGTTTAATTGTTTAAACATGGTTGTGAATATTTCAATTTGCTTGGCAATTTCAAAGAAATCACTTTTAAATCCAACCGCACCAAATAGCAATGTGATTGCCAATACGGGAATAATAATTCGTTTTTTTAACAGTTTCTTCATCTTTTTACTTCATTAATAGTTAACAAGATAACTTTTATATAACTAGTCTTTAAGCGTATTTGTTGCATCAATTTTTTCGATAAACTTTTCCAACAATCGAACCATTGAAGTTTCTACTTCTTCAAAAGTAGGTTCTTGTTTTCCAATATACAAAAACATGAAAGCATAGGATGTTGATATTCTGTTAAAAACCTCATTTTTATGCAAACGATAGGCTTCTCGCATCAATCTTTTAATATGATTGCGAGTTACCGCTTTTTTAAACCGTCTTTTCGCCACAGAAACACCAGCTTGTACGGGAACGTCTTTGGGTAAATCGGTCGCAATATAAACAAGGCGTAACGGAAATTTTGTTACGGCAGCTCCTTCATTAAAAAGGAGTTCTACGCATTTTTTACTTTTTAATTTTTCTTCTTTCGGAAAACGATACTTCATGTATATGTATTGAATCTCGGTAAAAATAGAAAATAAGATTGTAATTCGTATCTTTATAAGACATTGACCGCAAATGAAAAAAGTAAACTTAGAGCGTTATTTTAAATTATTCACGAATGATGAAGCAGAGGTTTTTTTTGATAATGCATTAAAACAACAACAAATTGATTTTGTAAAAAGAGAAATTCCCGATTCAAAGTTTACAGAGTATTTTTTTCAAGAAAAAGATTTGCCTTTTGTAGAGCATGTCAATGAATGCTTGAAAGAGAAAGAATCAGAAGAAACCCTCAATACATTGGAAAAATTTAAGAGAAAACCGTTTGTCTTTGAGTTTTTAACATTCGTATTGATTGTATTAATTATTATGTTGTTGTTTTCAATTTGATAACTATTAGGGGGAACTATCGTCTTTTTCTACGGATTCCTTTGCGATGTAAATTTGCGTGCGAAACAATTTCTTTTACCATACTTATTTTGGGTTCTAAACTTACGTCACTATCACTTTCGCAGGCTTTCAGTAAAGCGCTATACCAAAGCAAAAGTGCTATCATAATTAGTAATATGCGATCGGTTGATAAATGTATTTTTTTCATGATTTTTACAGGTAAAAAAGAGCCTTTGCTTATAACAAAGGCTCCGTAATTATTCTACAATATTGAGTGGAAATTATTGGTAGAAACTCATTGATTTTAAACCAATGTATGCTTCTCCGCTGTGTTTATCGTCCATATCTAATATGATTCCATAAATTACAGGCGTTTTTGGAATTTCGACACTTACGCCACCGTTATCAAACTGGCTTTCAGTATATTGATCTAAATCCCCACTAAATAATACATCTGTCATTTCAGGAACAATGGTTCCATGCGTGGTAGCATACATCATTCTTTCAGTCATACCATACATTCTACAGGTTTTAATACCGCCTTTAGAGGTAGCGTTTTGTCCTGCATTTATGTAGATAAATTTTGAAATGCTACATGGGTTTTTAAAGTAAATGCACAAACGCTGATTGGTTGTTTGTCCTGGATCACTTAACCAATGATAGTTGGTAAATCCTGATTTTGGTTGTATACTATTGCTAAATGGAAAAATAGGACTGTACGCAGCACTTGCATAATTAGAAGATGCTTCTGCTGTATGAACGGGAACAGGGACTAAATTAACATGCACCAAGCTATCTAGTAGATTTTCATACTGCCCTTGCGTTGGTTTGTCACCAGTTTCGAAATAAGATTTTAATGTTTCTAATGATTGTTTCATTTTTTTTGATTTTTTTGATCTTGTTCAGAATTATTCACAAGATGTTCTATGGTATCTTCAAAATTGATATGTGCCTTCTTTTTGATTAAATTTATCAAAGCTTTAAAAGGGTCAATACCATAGATGTTATTAAAATTTTCCATAATGGATTTAATTTCAGCAATTGCTATAAATCCAGCAATAATGCGCATAAAGGGAATTTCATTTACAATATATTTTTCCATTAAAAAAGCAGATAACACCACTAGATTATAAATGAAAAATTTTGAAATGGTATTTCCAATACGCTCGCTTGAAATAGGAATATTTTTCTTAATTCCAGCATACGATTCTGTGATAAAATCAACAACGATTAAAAAACCAACAGTTAACATTACAGAAATAATAGGTGCAATTAAGGTAAATAACCAAAATAAATACGGTTTAAATTTCTCCATGCTTTACTAGTTTCCGGTAATCTAATACTCTATTTTTAGGATACGCTTTAATAGAAACTCTATTGTTTTGATTGCCTCCTAAAATGTATACATATCGTTTTGTTTGCTTTACAAAAAATCCGACATGACCTTTCCAACTACTTGGAGATTCGCGCCATAGCACAACAATATCTCCTTGTTTGGGCGATGCGGTAGATTCACCGACATTCAACCAACTCCTAGCATTTAATTTTCCGCTGTATGTATAGTTTTCCGTTTTAGCAACCCAATTCACAAATGCACTACACCAAGCAGTTTCATCTTGTAGTTTGCTACCATCAAATCCTATAATTTCAAAATATCGTATAATTTGGGGATTATCTGCTTTACCGTCAACCTCTGTAACTCCGTATTGAGATAATGCCTTTTGAATTAAGCTCATAGTTTCAATTTTTTTTTAATATTTGGCAATACTGCTACTTTTTATCATTTCAAAAAAGAACAAAAGCAGTGCCTTCGCTACTGAATAATCAGTGCGTGGTTTATATATTCATGAAAATGTTGGAATTTAATTTGAGAATAAAAAACTTAGATTTGATGCAACTTTATTTTTGTATTTTTCTTAACCAGAATAGGGCTTTGCATGCTTATAAGATTCTTCTCAACAGTGTATTTTAATATACGAATCGTACAAAATGATGTACTGTTCATTAGAAAAGCGAGTTCAAATATAAAACATATTACAATATAAAACAAACATATTACAAAATTCTTTTATTTTTTTCTGCTTTTTGTTTGAATACGCTTTTTTACAGGTAAATTTAACTTGCTAAAGGATCAATTCCTTCTAGGGCAATAATTGTATTGACTGATACATACGGTTGCATATTGTTAACAGGAGTTCCGCTTCCTGTTTGTGAAGTACTTCCTGAAAGTGTTACACCTCCATCAATTTGAACGTTGTCTGCTGCCATTAACTTATCGTTGATGTATGGATTGTATATAAAATCAGGTATAGAACCAGTAAAAACTCCAAAATTTTTGTTTTGTGGATCTTCTGATTCACCATCTTCTTCGTTAACTTTCACTGTTCCTGTTAAGTTGTGAGAAGCCGCCAAATTTCCAACTGCATGATTGTGCGCTGGTAATTGATCTTCCGTTAATGTATTTTCAGAAATTCCTCCGGATTGACCTAATGCAAAATTTGAATCGTTATGAATCATGGTTTTTCCTTGCAAATTTGGCAATGCAAATGTGGTGGTGCCATCACCGCCATAGGTAGTTCCTATCAAACTGAATAACACGTCGTGTTCAGCAATATTTAATAATTGCCCATTACAAGCTGCCCAACCACTTGGAACAGTAGCAAAACTCACTGTTTTAATTTCTCCAATCATTGGCATAGCTAAACTATCTAACAAGTCTTTATATTGTGCTTCTGTCGGTTTGTCTCCTGTTTCAAAATAGGATTTTAATTCTTGAATTGATTTTTTCATGATTTGTATGTTTTTAATAAATGTTAAGCTGAAAAAAAATCCCTTACGCGAAGGGATTTTTTGAATACGTAGTGTAGTGATGAATATGAATAACTAACCCTAAGAACTTTTTCATACTACAATAAGCGTATTCACTGCAGGATATGTTTGTATTTTTTTGAAGAGGAAAACTCCTTATTAGAAAAGGAGCTTTCCAGCTATACATATTTTAATACGTTTGAGTGACTAGCTTCCTATTGTTTTAAAATATTGTATATCGTCTTTTCCGAAATGAACAGTCTATCCACTAATTCGTTGATGATGACTTTCATTTGCTTTGCAGAATTGTCTTCTACGTAGCTGTGAATGAATTTCTTTCTTTTGTCTAATAGCTCTTTACTTCTTTTCATGGTACTATTTTATGTGTTATTATTATTCTACTTTTTTAAAAAAGCGTATGTGAATTTTAGCATTCAAATACGTAACCGCCAGTCTATATTGTATCGCTTTTTTTGTATTTATGAAGAATAAAACCGACAAATATCCTCACAAATGTTTGATTTTCAATAAAAATTCGTATATTAGCAACAAATTACAGTACAAATATAAACAAATTACAGATTAATTCAAACATAAAACAGAAATAATTTGTAAAATGTTTAAATATCGGAGCTATATATGGAAGGAATACATGAAAAAATAAAGGAAATCATAGATCATTTTCGACTCAATAATAATTCTTTTTCCAAACGAATCGGTGTCACAAGTACTACCATTGATAGTATTACCAATGGAAGACCACAACCTGATGGTTCCAGAAAAAGAACAAAACCAGGCTATGATTTACTAACAAGCATTATCAACGAGTTTGACATCAATCCAGATTATTTATTTGGTAAAAGCTCACAAATGTTTAAATCGAACAAAGCAGAACTTCAAACATATGCTGGAATTCCACAAGTAGTTGCGGTAAATCAAGAAGGAGAAGAAAATGTAGTGTATGTTCCCATCAAAGCACGCGCAGGATATTTAGATGGATATGGCGATGCCGATTATATTGAAACATTGCCTTCGTTTAGTATGCCGCATTTAACAAATGGAACGTATCGCTGTTTTGAAGTACAAGGAAACTCGATGGTGCGAACTTTTTTTGATGGCGACTTGGTATTTGGGAAATATGTGGAAGATTTAAGCGATATCAAAGATGGTCGTGTGTATGTGATTGTAAGCCGAAACGATGGAATTGTACTAAAACGTGTCATTAATAGAATAGAAGAACGCGGAAAACTTATCTTAAAGTCTGATAATAAAGATGGAAACTATCCAACATATACCATCAATGCAGAAGAAGTTATGGAAGTTTGGTACGTAACGATGTTTGCTTCCAAACAAATGCCAGAACCTGTAGATGTATATGATAGATTGCACGATTTAGAGAGTAAGATAGTGCTGCTAGAAAATGCCTTACGACAGAAAAATTAAAAAATACATGCTATAACAAAAGAGTTAAGTAGTTATAAGGTTATTTAATTTATGGTTTTACCATAAATTAAATAATAAGCTTTTTCTTAAGTTTAAGAAAGAATTTAACCTTATATATTATGAAAAAAAAGAATTTTAAAACATTAAAACTGCAAAAAGTAGCTATTTCTAGTCTTGAAAATAAAAACCTAAAAGGCGGATGGACTACAAAACCAACCTCCCCAATAGTTTCTTGGCAAGGTATGAGTTGTGAACCTTATCAAAGTTGTGATAATTGTTAAAAAGAACTTACAACAATAAAAAAAGCGAAATCAGATAATGATTTCGCTTTTTTTATTCCTATGAATTGTTGACACTATTGTTGCGCCACATTGTTTTCTCTATTGACATCAGCCATTAATTCTGACGGATCAATTTCTACACTTTTTACTGTTTTTCCAGTTTGTAAAGTATAAGTTGGATACGCCCAAGCCCAATCTGGTTTTATGGTTGCGGAGGTTGGTTTTTCACCACGCATCATGCGTAACGGAATGTAAAACTCTTCGCTAGAACCATCAGCATAATTCACGGTAATATCAATAGGCATTGGCATTAAACCAATTCGTTCTAACACAATATCACTTCCGTTGATTTCTTTAACGCCGTAGTCAATCGTGTTGGTGGTTTGTCCCCAATCCGTTAAATACCAATCTAAATGAATTCCAGAAACTTTTTCAGCCGTTCTTTTAATATCATTAGGTGTTGGATGCTTGAATTTGAAATCGTCAAAATACTTTCTAAGCGTTTTTTCCAGATTTTCTTTTCCAATCACATATTCTAATTGCGCTAAGAAAATTGCACCTTTACTATATGCTGAAACTCCATACGCTCTATTGTATTCGTAACGATCGGCATGTGTGGTAAGCGGTTGTTCTTTTCCAGACTGTACCAAACGATAATACGAATTATACGAACCTTTATGAGGATTTTCACGATTCAAATCCATAATATGATTCATACAACGATTGGAGATATAACTTGTAAACCCTTCGTCCATCCACTCGTGTTTAGATTCGTTAGTTGCTAATAAAAATTGAAACCATGTGTGTGCTAACTCGTGCGCTGTAACACCTACCAAACTTCCAAAGCTTCGTTTTCCAGTAATTAAGGTACACATTGCATATTCCATTCCGCCATCGCCACCTTGAATTACCGAATATTGCTTATATGGATACTCTCCGATGTATTCATTGTAATACACCATCATTTCAGAAGTTTTTTGCTGTAGTTCTTTCCAGTTGTCTTTAATTTCAGGCTCGTTTTTGTATAAGAAATGCAAGGTAACATCATTCGGTCCTTTGAAAGTATCGTGTACATAATCAGGATCGGCTGCCCAAGTGAAATCGTGAACGTTTGGTGCTTTAAAATGCCATGTAAGTTTGTCACCAGCTGGTCTTTTTACAGTTCCAGTTTCATAACCATAGCCAATTTCGTTTGGATTTTGCAAATAACCTGTTCCACCCAAAACATAGTTTTTGTCAATGATAATTTTTACATCAAAATCTCCCCAAACACCGTGAAATTCTCTTCCGATGTATGGTGGCGTGTGCCAACCTTCAAAATCGTATTCTGCCATCTTTGGATACCATTGCGTCATAGATAACGCCACGCCTTCACTGTTGTTTCTACCTGAACGGCGAATTTGTACAGGAACTTGTCCATTAAAATTCATATCAAACGTAGTAGAAGCGCCAGGCATGATAGGTTTTGCCAAGGTTACTTCTAAAATGGTTCCTTCTGTCGTATACGAAAGACTTTTTCCATCTTGCGTAAGCGAATTTACACGTAAGTATCCAATTTCACTATCAGACAATTTACTGATACGATCGCCCACACGTCTATCAGGATCGGCAATAGTTCTAGAGCGTACGTCCATTTCACTTCCTGGCTGAAACGCATTGAAATATAAATGATAATATACTTTGTCTAACACATCAGGTGAATTGTTGGTGTATGTCAACTTTTGCGTTCCTGTGTATTGGTAGTTGTTTACGTTCATATCAATACTCATGTCATAATTGACTTTTTGCTGCCAATAGGTCGATGAAGTATTGTTTGAAGTAGTGTTTTTAGTTCCAGCAATAGTTCCCTGTTGTGGTTTGCATGCAAAAGCAACTAACACACACAGCATACTTAATTTGGTTACTATTTTCATGTATTTTTAGGTTTTTGAGTGATTATAATTGTACTTTTCCTCTACTTACTTTGTCTGCCAAAATAAGCGCGTTGTATGCATTTGCTATTTTTCCTGTTTTAGAGGATTTAGAAAACGGCATTGCTTCTTTTGTTTGATCTAGAATTACATTTTTGTTGATGGAAAGTCCAGATTGCATGATAATCTTTTTTACTTGTGCAGCCGTTAGTTTTGGATATTGTGACATCAATAATGCTGCAATACCTGAAACACCTGGAGCTGCCATTGAAGTTCCTCCAATCGATTTGTATTCGTTTTCAGGGAATGTTGAGTAAATACTTGATCCTGGCGCAAAAACATCTACATTGTTTTGTCCGTAGTTAGAATATTCTGCAACCATTTGTGAACCGTATTCGTTGGTCAATGCACCAACGGTTAAAAAGGTATCTGAAATTTCACTTCCATTCGGTGTTTGGTCGTTTGGAAATACGGCTTTTTCATCCAAATTGGTATTTTCATTTCCTGCTGCATTCACAATAAGCACATTATTTTTTCCCGCGTAAGCGATGGCATCACGAATCCATTCGCTGTTTTGAGAGTAGTATTTACCAAAACTTGTATTGATGATTCTAGCACCGTTATCAACCGCGTAACGAATCCCTAACGCTACATCTTTATCATATTCATCGCCATTTGGCACCATACGAACCGCCATAATTTCTACATTATTAGCAACACCATTCATTCCGATTCCGTTGTTACGTTCTGCCGCAATGATTCCTGCAACGTGTGTTCCATGTGATTCTGACTTTACCGAATGCTTTACATTTGCGTTTCCGTAATTAGTGTCTGTAATATCATACGGATTGTCTCCTACAACAGTACGACCGTCAAAATCTGGGTTTAGATAGTAGTTTAGGTAATCTGTAATTGCATTTTGAACATAATCTTTGAGTTCTGCAATTACTTCTTCCATGGTATTATTTTTTGGATTGATACTTAAAAAGTATTTCGCAGCACCAACATATCGCTTCAATTCCTCACTTGGATTGCTAATGGAATTTACTTCTTTTTTCGTATAATCACTTTTCTTAAAGTATTTTGTAAGTGCTTGATGCGTTTGCTCTGCTTGTTGTAAAACCTGTTCTACTCGTACTTTAAGCTGCTTTTTTTCCTCGTATTCTTTTTCTATTTCTGCTTTAGCTTCAGCATACCTTGGGTGACTCGGTCCTTTTTTTACGATACGTGTTTTTTCCATGTTTTCATTGTACGAATCGCCTAAAAAGTTCCAGCCGTGCATATCGTCTACATATCCGTTGTTATCATCGTCTTTCCCGTTATTTGGAGTTTCCTTGGAATTGGTCCAAATGACAGCATCCAAATCTTCATGATCAATATCAATTCCAGAATCCAAAACGGCTACAATGACTTTTTTTCCTTTTCTTCCTTTGATGATTTCTGCATACGCTTTGTCCACACTCATTCCAGGAATGGTGTCTGTTACCAAATCTTTATGTCCCCACGATTTAAGTTCTTCATCGGTCAGTGCACGCTCTTTTAGTGGCGTAGCGTCAATATTTTCGATGGGAGTTGATAAAATAGGAGCTGTAGAGGTACAACTTGCCAATGCAAGCAATGATACAGCAAAAATTGAGGGTTTTAGTATTTTCATTATGCTATTTTAATTATTGTAAATTCTATTTTTAAAGTATATCGTTACACGTAAAAACTTCGTTGAGTCGAACACCTTTTTCAGTGTGTTTTACGGTAATAATTTCGTTATGCGCGTCGTGTTCCATGAAGAGATAAAAATTCTCATCGGCTGCCATGTTTAAGAATTTTTCTTTTTCATCTAAGGTTAGCAAAGGTCTGGTGTCATATCCCATAACAAATGGCAACGGTAAATGACCGGCAGTAGGCAATAAATCTGCCATAAAACAGATGGTTTTTCCTTTGTAGTGAATCATCGGAATCATTTGCTTATCGGTATGTCCATTCGCAAAAAACACATCAAATCCGAGCGCAGAGTTTTCTAAAATATCCACTTTGGGTTGTGCAATAAAGTTGAGGTGACCACTTTCTTGCATCGGAATGATATTTTCTTTTAAGAAAGAAGCTTTTTCACGTCGGTTTGGAATGGTTGCCCATTGCCAATGGTTTTCATTGCTCCAAAAGCGTGCATTTTTAAACGCAGGTTCGTAGCCTGTTCGGTCTTTGTTCCACTGAATGCTTCCACCACAGTGATCAAAGTGTAAATGCGTCATAAACACATCGGTAATATCATCTTTATGAAAACCGTATTTTTTAAGTGATTTCTCGATAGAATCATCGCCCCAAAGATGATAATAACCGTAAAACTTATCACTTTGCTTGTTTCCCATGCCTGTATCAATCAAAATTAGCCGATCTCCATCTTCAATTAGCAAACAGCGCGCCGCAATATCAATCATGTTATGTGTGTCTGCGGGATTGGTGCGTTGCCATAAAGATTTTGGAACAACGCCAAACATAGCGCCTCCGTCTAATTTAAAGTTTCCAGCTTCAATAGGATACAGCTTCATAGATAATTGAGTTTTAGCTTGCAAATTAACAAAACCACGACAAAAATGCGTGTTTATTAAGGTTTTATTAAGAAAATGAGAAGAGAAATGGTAAAGATTAAAATACCAAAGTGATTTTTAATGAATATTATCAGTAATTTTAAGTGTAGACAAGTTACTTTTTTCTTCCTTTGACATTGTTTAACTTTAGATGGCTTTTTTATACTATTTTAATTGTTAAATTTACAATTCACAAAAATACGCATACATGCTCGAACTCGCGGGAATTATTATTTTAGGAATATTGGCACAATGGGTTGCATGGAAGTTAAAAATTCCGGCAATTTTACCATTGATATTGATTGGTTTGTTAGTAGGGCCAATTGCTGCAGAATTTTTATCAGAAGACGGAACCAAATGGATTGAACCGATTTGGGACGAAGAAAAAGGAAAAGGACTCTTTCCCGGAGAAAGTTTGTTCAATTTTGTGTCGCTTGCCATTAGTATTATTCTATTTGAAGGCGGATTAACGCTGAAACGTGCTGAAATCAAAAATGTAGGTCCCGTAATTACCAAATTAATCACGCTAGGAACCGCTGTCACGTTTTTCGGAGCAGGCATTGTAGCGCATTTCACCTTTAATCTGAGTTGGGAATTATCCTTTCTCTTTTCAGGATTGATTATTGTTACAGGACCCACGGTAATTACGCCAATTCTTCGCAATATTCCGCTTAAAAAAGACATCTCAACCGTTTTAAAGTGGGAAGGAATTTTGATTGATCCTATAGGAGCTTTGGTAGCCGTTTTAATGTTTGAATTTATCAGTGTCGGCGGCGATAGCGGATTCACCAAAACAGCCTTAATTGAGTTCGGAAAAATCATCTTGTTTGGTACAACATTCGGATTTACGTTTGCGCACGCGTTGGCGTTTGCGGTTAACAAAAAATTGATTCCGCATTACTTGTTGAATGTAGTTTCGTTATCAACCGTTTTATTGGTGTTTGTTGAATCGGAAATCTTTGCACACGAATCTGGTTTATTGGCAGTTGTGGTGATGGGAATGGTATTGGCAAACGGAAAACTAGAAAATATTAAAGAACTCTTATACTTTAAAGAATCACTCAGTGTCTTGTTGATTTCTATCCTGTTCATTTTGCTTGCTGCGAATATTAATAAGGAAGATTTGGAATTGTTGTACAACTGGCAAACCGCAATTTTGTTTGCCTTAGTGGTTTTTGTAATTCGTCCGCTAGGTGTTTTTCTCAGTACAATGAATTCAAAACTTAAAACCAAGGAAAAGCTATTTATCAGTTGGGTTGGACCACGCGGAATTGTAGCAGCAGGAATTGCTTCACTATTTGGAAGTAAATTGGCAAAACAAGGTGTAGAAGGCGCGGAATACATTACGCCTTTGGTATTTATGATTGTGCTCGGAACAGTATTATTAAATGCAACCACAGCGCGTTTGTTTGCGAAATTGGTAGGCGTATTTTTAACAAAATCAGAAGGAATTTTGATTGTAGGTGCTTCCAAAGTATCTCGTTTGCTAGGACATTATCTTAAAAGCAACGGTCGTCATGTCGTATTGATTGACAGTAATAAAACCAATATAGAAAAAGCAAAAGAACTTGGCTTAGAAGCCATTAGCACAGATATTTATTCCAACACATTGACAGACAATATTGAACTGAACGATGTCGGCTATTTAATTGCGCTTACAGGAAATTCAGGAATTAACAAATATGCAATAGATAAGTTTGGTGCTGAGTTTGGAGAAAATGGCTCGTTCCGATTGGTGACCAAAGAAGAAATGCTAGACGAAAATAACAATCCTGTAGAGGGACTTTTTTCTAGCACAGACGATTACAATTCATTGACGGAAGTAACGCGTAAATATCCTTCTATCCAAGAAATTGACATCAACGACGCGGCACATTACAAAAGTCTCATCGAGCAAACTAACAATGAAAAGTATACGATTCCATTATTTATTAAAAAGGAAGATGGCGAATTGGATATTATTTCCTTAAAAGATACCGAATTGGAAGAAGTTGGTAAAAATTGGAAGCTTGTCTACTTAGGAAAACCGTTTGATGTTGAGATTACAGAAACGAATTAATTTAGATCTTTAGAACGTTTCACTTTTTAGAGACGTTTCGCTTTAGATTTTTAGATATAACAAGCGCGAGTTTTAAAACTCGCGCTTGTTATTTTACTTAGAAAATATCTTGATTCTAGACTCTAAAAATCTTGAATCTATGATTTAATCATTCAGTTTCAACACTGCCATAAATGCTTGTTGTGGGATTTCTACATTTCCTACTTGGCGCATGCGTTTTTTACCTTTTTTCTGCTTTTCTAACAGTTTACGCTTACGCGAGATATCACCACCATAACATTTTGCAGTTACGTCTTTACGAAGTGCTTTAATCGTTTCACGAGAAATAATTTTTGCACCAATAGCAGCTTGAATTGGAATGTCGAATTGTTGTCTTGGAATCAACTCTTTTAGCTTTTCACACATCTTTTTTCCGATAGTGTAGGCATTGTCGAAGTGAATTAATGCTGAAAGCGCATCTACTGTTTGTGAGTTCAATAAAATATCTACACGAACCAATTTAGAAGCACGCATTCCTATTGGCGAATAGTCAAACGATGCATAACCTTTGGAAACCGTTTTTAATCGGTCGTAAAAGTCAAATACAATTTCAGCCAATGGCATATCAAACGACAATTCTACACGTTCTGTGGTCAAATAGGTTTGATTGGTAATTTGCCCACGCTTTTCAATACACAACGACATCACGTTTCCAACAAAGTCAGATTTTGTGATAATAGTTGCTTTAATATACGGTTCTTCCACACGATCTAAACTTGAAGGTTCAGGTAAGTCGGAAGGATTATTTACAATGATAATATCCTCAGGATTTTTCTTGGTAAACGCATGATACGATACGTTCGGAACCGTTGTAATCACGGTCATATTAAACTCGCGCTCCAAACGTTCTTGGATGATTTCCATGTGTAACATTCCCAAGAAACCACAACGGAAACCAAAGCCTAACGCGGCAGAGCTTTCAGGCGTAAATACCAATGAAGCATCATTCAATTGCAGTTTTTCCATCGAATTACGCAATTCTTCATAATCTTCCGTATCTACAGGGTAAATTCCCGCGAAAACCATTGGTTTTACATCCTCAAAACCTTCAATGGCGTTTTTTGTTGGTTCTTTTGCATCGGTAATGGTATCACCTACTTTTACTTCGCGTGCATCTTTAATTCCTGTGATTAAATATCCAACATCGCCCGTTTTGATTTCTTTCTTAACAACTTGATTCAGCTTCAAAGTTCCTACTTCATCAGCATAATATTTTTTTCCAGTAGCGACAAACTTAATCTCCTGTCCTTTTTTAATAGCACCATTCATCACTCTAAAATAGGTTTCCACACCTCGGAACGGATTGTATACAGAGTCAAAAATTAACGCTTGTAATGGCTCGTCAGGACTTCCTTGTGGCGCAGGAATACGCTCAATAACGGCTGCTAAAATATTATCGACACCAAAACCAGTTTTTCCACTTGCGTGAATGACTTCTTCAGGATCGCAACCTAATAAATCAACAATGTCGTCCGTTACTTCTTCAGGATTGGCGCTTGGTAAATCTACCTTGTTTAAGACTGGAATAATTTCCAAATCGTTTTCTAATGCCAAATATAAGTTCGATATGGTTTGTGCTTGAATGCTTTGTGCGGCATCAACAATCAATAACGCACCTTCGCAGGCAGCAATTGAGCGCGATACTTCATACGAGAAATCTACGTGTCCTGGAGTATCAATCAAGTTTAAAATATATTCTTGTCCTTCGTATGTATATTCCATTTGAATAGCATGCGATTTAATCGTGATGCCACGCTCACGCTCTAAGTCCATACTATCTAGTAATTGATTCTGCTTTTCGCGTTCAGTAACTGTGTTTGTAAAATCTAACAAACGGTCAGCTAACGTGCTCTTTCCATGATCAATATGCGCAATAATGCAAAAGTTTCTAATGTGCTTCATCTAATTCATCACTAATATTTTGCAAATATAGTTCTTTTAACTACCAAAAACACACGTTTCTAAGAGAGAAGCAAAGATTTTTTAATTAAATATGTAGCTTTTTTTCTACGTTTGATAAAATTGAATATATTTGCGCTCTATAACCAAACCAAAGCCATGAACCTAAAAATCACAAGTTTAATTGTGTTTTTTACATTTTTTACCGCTGTAGGACAAGAAACGTATCAAGTCACAGGGAAATTGATTGCTTCTGATTCAGAAAAGCCAATCTCGTTTGCCAATGCGGTATTACTTCAAGAAGGTATTGTGGTGAAAGGAAGTTCGTCCGAAGCTTCAGGAACGTTTTTGATAGAAAATATCTTATCAGGAACGTACGAACTTAACATTAGTTTTTTAGGCTATAAAACGTACACGAAAAGTATAGAAGTTCAAGGCGATTTTAATCTTGGTACCATCATTCTTCAAAAAGATACAGAAGCGTTAGATGGCGTGACGATTACGAATAAAAAACCTTCCTTACAACGTGAAATTGACCGTTTGGTGTTCAATATTCAAGGAACAGCACTTACCGAAGAAAATACGTGGGAAGTTTTGCGTAGAACGCCAGGCGTCATTATTATCAACAATACATTATCGATTAAAAATAGCACACCAATCGTCTATATTAACGATAGAAAAGTACATCTTTCCGATAGTGAAGTATATCAACTGTTAGAAGGAACGCCCGCAGAAACGGTAAAATCGGTTGAAGTGATAACCAATCCGCCAGCGCGTTACGATGCGCAAGGAAGCACAATTTTGAATATTGTGATGGAAAAAAACTTGATTGTTGGTTATCACGGAAGTGTGTATGGAAACTTTACACAAGGAGTTTTTCCTCGCTATAATGCGGGAATCAATCAATTTTACAAGCGTGGAAAGTTCAATATTTTCGGAAATTACAATTACACAGACAATAAGATAAATAGAGATAATGATGAGGTGATTAACTATTTGGATGATATGGCTACAACGTCTGTGTGGAATTCACTTATCAATCGAAATACATGGTCTAATCAGCATAATGTGAATTTGAATATTGACTATGAATTTGATGCTAAAAATACGCTAAGTTTTTCTGGAAACTTGTTGTATCTGCCACATTGGAAACGAAATACAATAACGAACTCCACGGTAGATGACCAGACGATGATGAACGAAGACTTTTCGTTAGCGGCAATCAATAAGTCAAATCGTGACATGCATAATTTGGGATTGAATATTGATTATATTCATAAGTTTGAAAAAGAAGGAGCACAACTTTCCGTAAATGCACATTACACAGATTATGACAAAGCAGATGATCAGCATGTTTCAACAGAATACACGGTTGTATCAAGTCCAGATTTTTCAACGGCATTTACGACGCACGCCAATCAGCACACCAATATTTTAAGTGGACAAGTAGATTATCAATCGCCAATCAGTGAAACGGCAAATTTTGAAGCAGGAGCCAAGGTTGCCAATATTGATACCACAAGTAATTTATGGCAGTACAATATTGAAAATGGTATTTCGGTGTTGGATGTGACGAATTCTGATGTGTTTGATTATGACGAATCTATTTACGCAGCGTATGTAAGTTATGCGAAAAGTTGGGAAGACTGGAGCTTAAAAATTGGATTTAGAGGTGAACAAACAGAAATCAAAGGTGTTTCTGAAAGTACCAATCAAACCAATACACAAAATTACTTTGAGTTGTTTCCAAGTGCGTATTTGAGTCATAAAGTTTCTGAAAAAGTGAATTTATATGCAGATTTCAGCAGAAGAATTCAGCGACCAAGCTTTGACGATTTGAATCCGTTTCGTTATAATTTTACCGACTTTTCGTTTGTAACGGGAAATCCGCGTTTGCAACCTGCCATTACCAATCGATACAAAGTTGGTGTTGAAATTGAAGATACCTTCTTTATAGAAGCCTATTATGCTTACAATAAATCAGCCATTTTTGAACTTACTTTGCAAGATAACCAAAATGATGTGATACAATATATCGCTTCAAACATTCAAAAAAGTGTCGACTATGGGCTAGATTTTGTCACGTATTTTCCTGTAACCGATACATGGGACGTATCTTTTGTATCGTCTGTCTTCAATATTAGTGATACATTTACGCTAGGAGACAATGTGCAAACCACGCAGCGCAAATGGTCGTTATATACAACGTTAGACAATAATTTTACCTTTTTAAAAGACCAAAGTTTAACGGCAAATCTGTCTATTTTATACATATCTTCTAACATTCAAGGACTTTCACAAGTTTCGGATAGAAACTTTGTAAATCTATCACTTCGCAAAACATTGTGGAATAAAAAAGCAACAATTTCCTTAACGTTGAATGATATTTTAAACGGACAAGAATTTACAAATACAACACGCTTTGTCAATCAAAACAGTCGTTATTTTACCAACTACGATACGCAAACCATTCGTGTAGGCTTTCGATACAATTTCGGAAATACGCGATTACAAACCAATCAGCGTACCAAATCTTCTGCAGAGCAAGAGCGTTTGAAGGAGTAAGCAATTGCTCTTAAATAGCTTAAAACCTATCTTTTAGATACTTTAGTACTTTAAATTTTTCCTGTATCTTTGCGCCATCTTTATAGCATTATAAATTGTGGTAAAAATAGGAGACATAGAATTGCCAGACTTTCCTTTGTTGCTGGCGCCGATGGAAGATGTAAGTGATCCGCCTTTTCGTGCTTTGTGCAAGGAACAAGGTGCTGATGTGGTGTATACGGAATTTATTTCTTCGGAAGGATTGATTCGCGATGCTGCCAAAAGTACCATGAAGCTTGATATTTACGAAAAAGAACGTCCTGTCGGCATTCAAATATTTGGTGCAAACTTAGATTCGATGCTAAAATCGGTTGAGATTGTAGAAAAATCGAATCCTGATATTATTGACATCAACTTTGGTTGTCCTGTAAAGAAAGTAGTAAGCAAAGGTGCTGGTGCAGGAATTTTAAAAGATATCGATTTAATGGTTTCCTTGACAGAAGCCATGGTAAAACATACCAAATTGCCTGTAACGGTGAAAACGCGTTTGGGTTGGGATCATGATTCTATCAAAATTGTAGAAGTAGCAGAGCGTTTGCAAGATGTTGGTTGTGCTTCTATAGCAATTCACGGACGTACACGTGCTCAAATGTATAAAGGTGAAGCGGATTGGCGACCAATTGCTGAGGTTAAAAACAATCCACGTATGCACATTCCAGTGTTCGGAAACGGCGATGTAGATTCTCCAGAAAAAGCCATGTTGATGCGTGATGAATTTGGTTTGGATGGCGCCATGATTGGTCGTGCAAGTATTGGCTATCCGTGGTTTTTTAGAGAAGTAAAACATTACTTTGAAACAGGAACACACATGGCAAAACCAACGATGGAAGAACGTGTGGAGGCAGCACGCCGCCACTTACAAATGTCTGTCGATTGGAAAGGTGAACGTTTAGGCGTTTTTGAAACGCGTCGTCATTATGCCAATTACTTCAGAGGAATTCCACATTTTAAAGAATACCGTCAACGCTTAGTCACTACAGACGATTCTGCAGGTGTTTTTCAAGTTTTGGATGAAGTGTATGAGAAGTTTGGTGATCATCAATTCGTATAGACTTTTTGTCATTTCTGCAGCTTGTGCTGAACTTGATTCAGTATAGGCAAAACCCATATTTTCATTCTAAAAAAGAGTTCATCTAAAATTCTAACAAATCTCAATAGAATCATCAAACCGTCACTTCGAGTGGTTTTCGACAGAAAACTGTATCGAGAAGTGCTGGGAAACTCTCAATATTAAAGTACTTCTCGATACTAATTTGCTTCATTTCGACAGGCTCAATGAGCAGCAAATTCACTCGAAGTGACGGTTTTTTCAATCTATCAATTTGATAATATATTTCGTCAAGCTGAACTCGATTCAGCTTCCCATAAAACAATAAAAACCTTGAATCATTGAATTTTTAAATCGTTGAATTGAGCGTAGCGAAAAACTTAAGAATTCGCAATAAACCCTTTGGAAATACGTCTACTCGCCAAATAGGAAGCTAGAATTCCTAAAATCGTAATTGTTAAAAATACGGTAACGCAATTCATGAATTTGAATTCCACAGGATAAGGCAAACTTGCGGTAATATAAATTAACTTGAATTTAATCTGTAAAAATACAGCTATCACGCCAAGTGTTATACCCAACAATCCTCCTAAGGTAGTAATAATGATACCTTGAAAAAAGAAAATACGTTTTATCTGTTTGATAGTCGTTCCCATACTGAAAAGCGTTTTTAAGTTGCCGCGTTTGTCCAAAATCATCATGACAATGGCACCAACTACATTGAACAACGCAAGAATGAGTACTAAAGTGAAAATCAAGTAAATAGCGATGTTTTCAGTATTTAGCATTTTGTAAAGCGCATCGTTCAATTCAATACGACTTTTGGTGATTACTTCGTTGTTAAAAACCGTCGTGATTTTTTCTCTCACTACGGTTTCATCAGCTTCTGGACGTATATCAAATTCAATATGCGTGACTTGGTCTATGTCCAATTCGAGAAGTTCTTGCGCCAATTCTAAATTGGTAAACACAAACTGATCGTCCAAATCTTCATTGATGCGATAAATACCCGAAGTCAACACATTTACCTGCTCATACGGCGCTTTGGAACTGCTTGTAATACTTTTGGTACCAGGTTTCGGAACAATAATTTCTAGCAAACCTGTATAATCATTCGCAATGACGCCTAAAAGATTCGAAATTCCAATACCAATCACCGCATCTTGATACTGATTTGGGTCAATCCACTTGCCAACATACATAATGCTATCAACGGCATTTACGCTTTTAAACTTGGCATCAACACCTTTAATATTGGCGATGTGATGTTTGTTCTTAAAACTCAGCACCACACGCTCTTCTACAACTTTTGAAAACGAAACAATTTCTGGAATTTCTTCTAATTCCTTCAATTGTGAAGCGTTGACGCGAAAGGTTTTTCCAGTAGCCGCTTCAATCTTAATATCAGGATCAAAATCATTGCTAAAAGACAAACTAAAGGTTTTCAATCCTGCAAATCCAGAAAGAACAATGAACAAAGCCAACGCACCAATCACCACCACGACACTCGTAACGATGTTGATAATATTGATAGCGTTTTGCGAACTTTTCGATAGCAAATACCGCTTGGCTATGTACAACGGAAATTTCAATTAAGATTTCTTTCTTTTGTCTAGTAAATCAGGATCTTCAATAGGGTTTTCTTCGCCTTTTAATGACTTTTCTATGTTTTCGATGTATTCCAAAGAATCGTCTACAAAGAAGATTAAATCTGGCACTTTTCGCAGTTGATGACGCACGCGTTGTGCCAAATCGTGCTTAATTAATGGCGCGTTTGATTTAATTCCTTCTAATAATTCTTTCGATTTATCATGCGGAAAAATGCTCAAATATACTTTCGCGACAGATAAATCAACCGTAACATTCACTTTTGTTACTGAAATAATCACGTTTGTCAGTCCGCCACTTCTTGCTGCACCTTGTAAAATGTCTACCAAATCTTTTTGGAGAACACTTGCTATTTTTTTCTGTCTATTACTTTCTATATCACTCATAATTTGCAAAAATATAATAATAACGCCACAAAACGTTGACATTGCTGTGGAATTGCAATAACTTTACGTAATAATTGAAATTAAAACACTAGAAAGTACGTCTTATGACAATTTTCTAGCGTTCAATACAATAGAATTGACAATCAAATTAAGAAAAAAATCGTGAACAAAATAGAACATATTGGAATTGCGGTAAAAGATATTGACGCGTCCAACCAATTATTTGCCAAACTCTTTAATAAAGAACATTACAAAATGGAAGAGGTGGAAAGTGAAGGTGTAAAAACCTCTTTTTTCCAGTTGGGCGAAAGCAAAATAGAACTGTTAGAAGCTACTCGTGACGACAGTCCCATCGCAAAATTCATTGCCAAAAAAGGCGAAGGTGTTCATCATATTGCCTTTGATGTAACGGACATCAACGCTGAGGTAGCGCGACTCAAAGAAGAAGGTTTTGTTGTGCTAAACGAAACGCCTAAAAAAGGTGCGGACAACAAATGGGTTGTCTTTTTGCATCCAAAATCGACCAATGGTACGCTGATAGAGTTGTGTCAGGAAAGAATTTAATACAGATTAAATTTTTACGAAAGTAAAAAAAGTAGTAATATTGCATCCCGTTTTACGGTCCCATAGCTCAGTTGGTTAGAGCATCTGACTCATAATCAGAGGGTCACTGGTTCGAGCCCAGTTGGGACCACTTTTTAAAACGTTGAAAGCTTCTAGAGAGATTTAGAAGCTTTTTTTGTGGATGAAATTCCCTGGCGAGAAGTTTATGCCGAGCATTGGTTGAGAAGAAAAATATATTTTTCTGCGAAAGCACCTTACACAGTAATTAGAGGTGAGCCCAGTCGACGTATTGAGCGTGCCGAAATATGGGACCACTTTTTAAAACGTTGAAAGCCTTTCAGTTCTTCTGGAAGGTTTTTTTATGGGAGAAATCTTCTGGCGAGAAGTTTATGCTGAGCATTGGTTGAGAAGAAAAATATATTTTTTTGCGAAAGCGCCTTACACAGTAATTAGAGGTGAGCCTAGTCGCCGTATTGAGCGTTCCGAAATATGGGGCCACTTCTTAAAACGTTAAAAGCTTCTAGAGAAATTTAGGAGCTTTTTTTGTGGAAGAATTTTGTCTTTTATGATTCTGTGCTCAATTTAGAATGATGTAACTTTGCAGTTTTGAAAATTACCTTTGAATTCTCACTATAATTTTTGTTAAAAAATAGGTAACGAAAAATGAAAAAATTACTCAGAACTTTTATTGTTTGGATTGCAATTTATCCACCGTTAACCATCATCTTATATTTTTTTGGTGAACAATTACAATCGCTTCATTTAGCTGTAAGAACGCTCATTCTTACAATTATACTTGTTCCTTTAATGGTATATGTATTGATTCCTTTTTGGACAAAGGTGTTTACAAAAAAACCATAAAAGTGACTATAATTAATCAACTATAAAGTCAAGAAAATCAAGTTGATTTCATAGAAAATTTAAAACAGGAAAAATAGCATAAAAAAACTCCACACAAATGTGCAGAGTTTTCACTATGTATCAATGACTACAAGGCTTTTCTTTCAGCGTAACTTTTTGTAATTCGTCCCAAATAGGATGATTCAATTCTTTTGGAGAAAAACGAAACAAAACCATCGACTTTTGCTTTGCAGGACAATACCATTGTTGAACCGTACAGTTGAGCATCATGACGTCTTTGGTATGAAATGAATTGTAAATTTGAAGCTTTCCCACAAACGACACATAATTCGTTTTGGCTTCTTTTTCTAAAAACAACGCGATGGTTTTTGGTAGTTTTTTGTCTTTATCCTTATTCACAACGCCCATCAATCCGTCAAAATAATATTGCATATCAGCTTCTAATTGTTGCGAAGTCAACAGTGTTTTTAAATCGATATCCCAAACAAAGGCATAACTCCAAAAACCAGCTGTTCCCTGTTTTGACCAATCTTTCGAAAAGCGCAATTCTTCTTCACCTGCATAGGGAATTTGCGGTGCAAAATGTAGTGGCATGCGTATTTTTTCTTCCTGCCAAGAATCGTCAGGAGTTTGTAATAAATTTGGTTTTTGCTCTTGCGCAAATGCACATAAAGTAACCAATACAAAAATGAGAAGTATATTGTTTTTCATGCGTGTCAAGTTACAAACTAATAGTTACTTCAAAGCCAACCGCATCTGAAATAGCACTATCTTTTAAAGCATTGTTGTAATTAATTCCCCAACGTGTGCGGTCAATTTTAAACTTTGTTTTCATGGTTTTAGTAGTAAAATCGAGTTCTGCTTGAAAATTTACCGATTGCGTAACGCCTTTAATCGTCATGTCTGCTTCCGCTCTAAAATGTGTTGCATCATTATATTCAACATTCGTAATAACCAATGTTGCTTTTGGAAATCGTTTCACATCAAAAAAATCAGGATCTTTTAAATGTTCCGTTAAATTTTCGTTTCCTGTTTTGCCCATATCAGTTGCCTGAATTGTGTTGAGGTCAATCACAAAACTGCCACCCGAAATTTTATCATCAGTTTTGATAAAATACCCTTCTTCAAAATTCACAAATCCATAATGTCCGTTAAAATAAAAACTATAATCGCACGACCATTTAATACTACTTTTAGACGTGTCAATAGGAAGTTGCTCTTGCGCGTTCATTTGTGTTATTGCCAAAAAGGCGATAAAAACTAAAATTTTTTTCATCTGTTCGTTTTTTAAATTGTATGTATTTTTTGAATTGTGGAGTAAAACTAGCGTGGAGTCGTGGTGAAAAATGTCAAAAAAGTGTAAAAGAAGTGTCAACAGTTGTAAAAAGTCACGAAATTGTCTGTTATTTACAGCCGTTATGAGGAAAAAGAAAATTATTACATATAGTTTTTTTGGAATTGCATTGCTGTGTATTTGGTTGTTTTTGCCAAAAAGTACACACCAAAAGCAATTCTCTGAAAGCGTAAAAGTGGCGTTGCGCGATGTGGGCAATAAACTTTTACTATCTGAAAAAGATTCTACATCCTTAATTTTACCCATCAAAGAAATTGCCGCGTTTACCTACGAGCTTTCGTTTCAAAATCACTTAACTTTTGAACCGATGATTATGGTTTCAACGATAGAAAACAGCTTTAAACGCTCCAAACTACCCTCAGAATATATTGTAGAAGTACTACAATGCAGCACGGAGCAAGTGGCGTATAGTTTTTTAATGACCAAACACGAAGAAAGTACGATTATTCCATGTTCAGGACGCTGGTTACCGATGGATTGTTACACGATACAATTACGATTTACGAAAAAAAGCAATCCTATATTTACGACGTCTACCATATTATATGGATTGGTGTTGTTGCTTTTCATTGTGATGGAATTGTTTTTCTTTCGAAAGAAAACCACCAAAAATGCTACGCCAAAAACGAGCGATGAAACACTAGAAAATTACGCTGCCATCGGAAGTTTTCATTTTTATCCGACACAAAACAAACTCGTAAAACAAGCTACGGAAATCAATCTTTCCAAAAAAGAATGTGAATTGCTGCAAATATTTGCGGACAATCTCAATCAAGTCGTTACGCGTGATGAATTGACAAAAAAAGTATGGGAAGACAACGGCGTGATTGTCGGAAGAAGCTTAGATACCTACATTTCCAAACTCCGCAAAAAACTCAAAGACGACGAACGCATTAAAATTACCAATGTGCATGGTGTTGGATATAAATTGGAGCTAGGGAGCTAGACTCGTTCTCTAGCATGCAAGAAGTTTTTAGACACGGCTCTCCCTTTAGACTAGTTAGAGTTTTAGAGCATATAATTCATTACGTCAAGTTGAACTTGATTCAACTTCACATAACAGTGAGTAACACTTCAAAATAGATTCCCGCCTTCGCGGGATGACAAAACAAGAAAAAAGTTTAACATCTAAAGTAGAAGCCGTCTCTTAGACATTTAGACTCTTTTGCTGCGGAAATTTTTAGATTGTTAGAATTTCTTTTGATGAAACTAAAGGTCAAGTTGAATTTTTATACTGAGTTTATCGAAGTGTGATTCAACTTTGAAATAGATTCCTGCCTTCGCAGGAATGACAAAGCAAGAAAAAGTCTAACAGCGAAGCGATCTAACATGTAAAGGCAAAGCCGTGTCCAAGAGCGATAGCGAAGCAATCTAATACCTAATACCCAAAACCTAACACCTAAAATTGAACATTCAACAAATCACCACTCAATTGCAATATGACCAACTCTGCCAATTTTGCATTGTATTTTGCTTGATTTCTATTGAGTTCTGCATTTAGAAGATTCAATTGTGCTTGTCGGAATTCGATGGAATTTACTTGTCCAATTTTAAACTTTTCTTGCGTACGATTGAAGTTATTTTCAGCCGTTTTGATGTTTTCTTCTTGCAATCGGTAAATCAGCACTTTGTTTTGATAATCGTCCCAAGCATTGTTGAAATTGCGTTCCAAATCGATTAAAATTTGTTCTTTTTGAAGCTGCTGTGTTTCTAGCGTAATTTTTGCGTTTTTAACACGTGTAATCGTCGTTCCGCCATCAAACAAATTCCAAGTCAAACTTACGCCTGCAGACAATCCTGTGTTGGTAGAAACTGCTACGAACGCTGCGGCATTGTTATTATTTCGGTTCCAACCGTAACTTCCTGTCAATCCAACCGTTGGTAAATACTGCGAACGATTCGATTTTACATCCAACGTACTGATATTAATGTTTTTATCTGCTTGCAACAACGACACATTATTTGCTTTCGTTTTCGTCCACAATTCGTCTTTATTCAAATCAAACAGAAAAGAAATATCGGTGTCTACGTCAAAATCGCCTGTTACTTTATTGCCCATAATCACGTTTAAATCGCGCTTGGCATTGATGAGTTGTTGTTCCGTATTGACGATACTAATACTGTCATTATTGATATCAACTTCCGCATTTAAAACATCCAATTTTGTATTCTGACCATATTCAAACTGATATTCCGAACGCGTTAAGCGATCTTTAGAAATTTGAAACGTTTCTTTAATAGCATTCGTATTTTCCGCAAGTTGCGCTACAGAATAATACACCGAAAACAGTTGCAACATCGTATTTTCAATAGTTTCACGCGCTTCCAACTCAGACAATTGATATTGCTCTTTCAGTCTTCTATAATTGTACAATCTGCCCAAACCATCAAACAACGTATAATTTAAGTTGATAGAAGCATTGTAGCGCGAACTTTCTGCTCCGTTTAATACAGTAGAGTTTCCATTGGAGAATTCGGCTTCCGTATTGTCCAAATTGTACGTAGCGCCAGCGTTTCCTGTCAATGTTGGTAAGTAACCAGAATTTAAAACGCTCGTATTATTTTCTGCAACTTCTACATTATTATTGGCAATTTGAATTCCGTAATTATGCTCCAATGTCAATTGAACCGCTTTATCAGGCGAAAGCAGTTCTTGCGCATTCAAATACATGCCTAAAAAAACCAATGTAGCGGTGATATAAATGTTACGATTCATCTGCTTCATTTTGATTTTGAGAATTATCAAGATTTGAATTTTCTTTTTGAACTGTATATACAATCATAGTGTTGTCTCTTTTTGCTATAGTTTCTTCATCATGCTCGAGCAACTCAGCACCTTCTTTTTGTTCTTTAATAGCGCGTTCAACTTCTTCTTTGGTGACATTTCCGCCAAATGCTAACCATTTTACGTTTTTCTTAATATTGTTGCTAAATGCTAAGAATAAAGGTAATACCAATAAGGTTAGAATAGTCGCGTAGCCAATTCCAAACGAAATAGAAATTGCCATGGGTTTTAAGAACTGTGCTTGTCTACTTTTTTCCAACAATAACGGCGCTAATCCAGCAATGGTCGTTAATGAGGTTAAGAAAATAGCTCTAAAACGCGATTTTCCAGCTTCCGTCAACGCGAGGTCGAATTTCATACCTTCTTTTAGATTGCTGTTGAACTTTCCAATTAAGACGAGTCCGTCGTTGACCATAATTCCAATCAACGCAATAATTCCTAACAACGACAACACATTTACAGGAAAATCGAGCAACCAGTGTCCCCAAGCAACCGCCGTTAAACTAAACGGAATCAATAAGATTAATAAGATTGGCTGACTGTAACTTCTAAACGTAAACGCAATGGCAATGTAAATTAAAATTAAAATAGGAATTCCCGCTTTTGCCAACGAATTGTTTAGTTTGGATGCTTCTCTATTTTGTCCTTCAAAAGAAGCAGAAATTGTTGGATATTTTGATTGTAATTCTGGAATTGTATTGTTTCGGATGTCGTCTAAAATATCCGTAGCGCTTTCGCTTGGATTTTTTAAATCGGCAGAAATACGAATTTCGCGTTGTCCTTCCAAATGATTGATGGCAACTTCTCCACGTTCAATCGTATATGTGGCGATGTCTTTCAGCGTAACGCGTTCGCCTGTTGGCGTTACAATACGCATATCGTCTAAATCGTTGATAGAAGCGCGGTTGCTTCTGTCATATCGAACCCACACTCTTATTTCGTCTTGTCCACGTTGAAAACGTTGTGCTTGTGCGCCGAAGAATCCAGCACGTACTTGCGACATCACAGTTCGTAAGTCTAAGCCGAGTAAATACGCACTTTCTTTGAGTTGTAAGCGGATTTCTTTGATTCCTGCAGGATCGTTGTCTTCAATATCTTTTAACAGCGGATTTTTTTCTAAAACATCTTTCAGTTCTTTTTTGGCGGCTTTCAGTTCTTCAATATTATTTCCTAAAAGTGCCACCGAAACAGGACTTCCACCAAAGTTTCCGCCTGAACCAAAAATTAAACGTTCTGTACCGATGACAGGACCAACAGTATCGCGTAATTTGTTGGCGACTAACTGCGAATTAATCGCATCTGGACGTTCTTCTCCAGGCAACATATTGATGATAAGCTCGGCGCTAGAACTACTTTTAATGTTTAAAATGGTGTTTTCGAAAAGTTTTTTGTCTGTTCCTTTTAGGTATTTTTCTGAGAAATATTCGTTCACCAAAAAGGACTTTTCTTCAATCATGGAAATGATAGAATCTGTGATTTTTTCGTTTGTTCCATTCGGCATGTCCAATTCAACAGAAACACGGTCACTAGCAATTCTTGGAAAAATAGTCACTCCAATAATTCCGCCACCAATAGATCCAAACGTGAGTACTAACAACGCCACAAAAACACCTAATGAAAATAGTTTAGCATTCAAAACAAATCGTAACACAGGCGTGTATACTTTGTCTCGTAAAAAACTCATAATACGATCGCCAAATGTGTTGATAGCGCGCATTTTGGAGAAAAACTGCTTTATTTTGGACGGATTTTCCTCTTCTTCTTGTTTTCGTAAGGCTTTGGAATGTGCCAAATGCGCTGGTAGAATAATCAATGCTTCTACGAGCGAAACTAACAAGGTCAGTATTACAATAACAGAAACTTCACTGAAAAACTCACCAATTCGGCTATCTAAAAATAGGAAAAGTGAAAAGGCTAATAAAGTTGTCACAATAGCTGAAACTACAGGTGGAATTACTTCCATGGTTCCGTCAATCGCAGCTTTTATCGGTGATTTTCCTTTTTCGTAATGTTGATAGATATTTTCCGCAATCACAATTCCATCATCCACCAAAATACCAATCACGATAATCATCCCGAAAAGGGACAACACATTAATTGTTACATCAAATTGTCCGGCAAAGATGAACATTCCCAAAAAGGAAATGGGCAATCCGAAAGCCACCCAAAATGCGAGTCGCGTATTTAAAAAGATGGATAGAAAAACCAACACCAATAACATTCCGATAACAGCATTTTCTACTAATAAATCGGTTCGTTGATTTAACGTTATGGATAAATCGCGAACGACATCCAAACGCACATTGTCATATTTTTGATTGTATTCTTTAATATATTCCTTCACTTTATCAGCCGAACCAATCAAATCTTCATTATTGGTACTCGTGATAGAAATGTTAACCGATAATTTTTGATTGAAATACGAAGCATTTGGCGTTTCCGAAAAACGATCGCGAATAATGGCTACATCTTTGAGTCGAACTGTTGTTCCGTTAGGAAGTGCTTTTACAGGAATATTGGACAATTCGTCCCCATAATACGAACGATTGTTGGCACGAATTAAATATTCTTCTACATCTGTTTTAATGTTTCCTCCAGTCACCAAAATATTGGCAGTACTTACGGCTTGCGCTACATCGTTAAAGGTTAAATTGTACGCCAGCAGACTGTTTTCGTTAACGGCGATTTCAATTTCCTCAGCAGGAAATCCTGAGAGGTTTACTTGCGAAATGCCATCAATACCACGTAAATCGTTTTCAATAGCACGTCCAATTTGTTTGAGTGTTGCCAGCGGAATATTATCACCACTTACCGCAAAAGAGATGGTTTCGCGCACAGCTTCTTGCTTGGCAACAATTAACGGTTCCATGCCTGTTGGAAACGACGGCACACGGTCTACCGCATTTTTGACCTCTAGTAACATGAAGTCAATATTTTCTCCTTTTTCAATTTCAACGGTAATGGTTCCGCTGTTTTCTCGTGAAGTTGAAGTTACACGGTCAATTCCTTTCAATCCTTTTAAATTGTCTTCAATCTGCAGCACAATTCCTTCCTCAATTTCTTGTGGAGACGCGCCAGGATAGGTAATGTTGATGTTGATAATTTTGGAATCGACCAATGGGAAGAAGGACGATTTTAACGATAGTACTCCCAAAATACCAAAAGCAAAAAACGCAATGATAAACACGTTTACAGCTACGTGATAGCGGATAAAATAGGCAATTAGTTTTCTCATGTCCTATTTTTTAGTGTTTAATGAATCTTTTGCAGAAACTTCTTTTTTGTCTTCCTTATCTTCCGCTCCAAAAGGTTTTACTGCCATTCCTGCATACGCTCCAGGAACTGGTTTGGAAAGAATGACTGTACCATCTGGAATGTTTTTCAACACCACTTTTTTGTCTGAAAAGTATATAGGTTTTACGTCGATAAGATCTAAAATACTATCTCTCACCACAAAAATCTCTTCGCTTTCTAATAGTAAGTTTCGACTAATTTCAATAGCGTTTTCTTCGTCTTTTGCATTCAATTGCGCTTCTAGATACATTCCTTCTTTCAATTTGTCATCGCGCACTTCAATATAGGCTGTAATAGTTTGTGTGGTAGGATCAATACTTCCATTGACACGTGAAACGGTTCCTGAGAATGTTTCTGTATTTTCAAGATTGTTTAGCGTTACTTTTTCGCCAACCTTCAATAAAGTAGCATAGGTTTTGCTGAGCGCGACTTCCATTTCGTAAACAGAATCGTCAATAAACTCGCCTAATTTTTGCCCGTTTCGAACTAGAGAACCTTCTGTAACCAATGCTTCGGTTAAAATTCCAGAAAACGGAGCTTGAATTGTATATTTTACCAAACGTTGTTCTTGGTTTTTAACGTTGTAATAGCTTGAAACAATCCCGCGACCAGTGATAAAGTATTTTTCTTTTTCGGTAGTCATTTCTGGCAACGTTGGCGTTGTTTTGTTGATGTCAAAACTGTTTAAATACGTTTGCCATTTTTGGTATATTTCTGGAAAATCCAATCGTAAATCGGGCATAATTGCCGCGATAGAATTGTACAAATTACTTTTGGCAGCTTGCACACTAGCTCGGTATTCGGCAGCATCAATACGAATCAGCGCTTCGCCTCGACGGTATTTTTGTCCAGGTCTGAAAAGTTTGTTACTTCCTCTAAAAACGCCTTGTACTTCTGCGTACAATTCTACACGTCTTTTGGCGACTAAATTCCCGTTTGCGGGAACCACAATAGGAATTGTTGTATTGGTAATCGTGTCTGTATAGACGGTTTTAACAACTTTTTTTGGGACAGGTTTAGGTCGTTTTTTGTCGGCAATCAACTTTTGAGCATACATAAATGCGCCAACTATAAATAACAATCCTACTATCGAAAGGATTACTTTTCGCATCTGATGGGAATATTTTAGATGGTTAGACTGCAAATTTATCTATAACTTATGTCTAACTTTCTTAAAAAAAACTTAATTAATGAAAAAATGAATACAAAATGTTTTTTTAGGAGTTTTATCGCCAAAAAAACAGGAAAGATTTTTATATTTCGTAGATAGAAAAATCCTAAACTAAGAAAATTACGTATGTAAAATAGAAGAAAAAGACGCATTCGACGAAATTTTACGTTATTTCATGGATAAATTTGCAATGATATAACATAAAATGTTTTGTCAAACCCCATAATTTTATACTTTTACACCGTTATGGCAAAATTAAACCTAAAGTCCCTGTTGTGTTTTGTTATAGTAGCAGTTGCTTTTGTAACACAGACACACGCCCAAATCGTACCGCCACCGCCAGGACCACCACCACCACCGGGTTTCCCGATTGATGCTGGTCTCGTAGGTGTACTAGCTGCTGGAGTTTTGTATGGTATACGGAAAAAATTGAAAAATTAACTACTTCGTTAGCCCTTGAAGTCTTGCAACATATTTCCCTATAACATCAAATTCCAAATTTACAATTGAGCCAACTTTCAAATACTGAAAAGTCGTATGGCTGTATGTATATGGAATAATAGCCACTGAAAACGTATTTCTTCCCGAATTTACTACGGTCAAACTTGTACCATTTACGGTAATAGAGCCTTTTTCAATGGTGATATTATTTAGTGAAGCATCATATTCAAACGAATAGTACCAACTACCATCGCTTTCTTCTACGGAAATACAGGTTGCAATTTGGTCTACATGTCCTTGAACAATATGTCCGTCTAAGCGATCACCAAGTTTCATAGCACGTTCCAAATTGACACGATTACCCACTTGCCAAGTTCCTAAATTTGTTTTTTCGAGTGTTTCTTGAATGGCGGTTACCACATAGGTATTTTCATCAAGATTTCTATCGACTACGGTTAAGCAAACGCCATTGTGCGCTACGCTTTGGTCAATCTTCAATTCGTGCGTCAAACTACTTTGTACTGTAATGTGAAGGTTTTCTTTTTCGCGTTTTAATTGTGTAATGATACCTAATTCTTCAATAATCCCTGTAAACATCGTATTAATTTCGTTAAATTTGCAGTCAAAATTAAGAAATAAAAGTCTGAATCACATACATGAAGAAAGAGGAAAAAATAAAAGTAGGGATTTCGGTTGGTGACTTAAACGGTATTGGAACAGAGGTTATTTTAAAGACCTTTAAAGATAATAGAATGCTAGAGTTGTGTACGCCTGTTATTTTTGGCTCTACAAAAATTCTATCATTTCAGAAAAAGCATTTCAACGTACAAGCTAATTTTCATGGTGTCTCAAGCGCTGAAAACGCACAACATGGAAAAATAAATGTGGTAAATATTACCAAAGATCCAATTACGATTGAATACGGAAAATCCACAGAAGAAGTTGGAAAGTTTGCCATAAAATCGTTTGTGGAAGCTACTAATGCTTTGAAAGAAGGAACGATTGATGTTTTGGTGACAGCTCCTATAAATAAACACAATGTGCAATCGGAAGAATTTACCTTTCCTGGACATACCGATTATTTAGGACAAACTTTAGAAGGCGACAGTTTAATGTTAATGGTAAACAATACGCTTCGTGTGGGATTGTTGACTGACCATGTTGCAGTAAAAGATGTTTCCGCAGCCATTACACCAGAATTGATTGAAAAGAAGGTAAACGTTATCTACAAAACACTACAACAGGATTTTGGCATCAGCAAGCCAAAAATTGCGGTGCTAGGTATCAATCCGCATGTAGGCGACAATGGTGTCATTGGTATAGAAGACGATGAGGTTATGAAACCAACCTTGGAAAAAATTAAAAATGAAGGCAAGTTGGTATTTGGACCGTATGCGGCAGATAGCTTCTTTGCGTCGAGCAATTATAAAAACTTTGATGCTATTTTGGCTGCTTATCACGATCAAGGCTTAATTCCGTTTAAAACATTGTCATTTGGACACGGTGTGAATTTTACGGCAGGACTCAACAGAGTGCGCACGTCGCCCGATCATGGAACGGCATACGAAATTGCTGGGAAAAATAAAGCCGACCATAATTCGTTCAAAGAAGCAGTATTTACTGGAATACAGATTTTTAGAAACCGAGAACTGTATAAAAAGATTGCAAAAAACCCTTTAAAAAAGCAGCAAAGCAAGATATAAACAAAAAAATGTTGACAACTTTACGTTGCTATTAAAAAATTTATATCTTTGCACGCTCGAAACTGATGTTTAAGATGATGGTACTAAAGGACTTTACAATTCCTTTTATAGGATTAAAAGAAGGAAAACACCAGTTTGATTATCAAATTGATAATACGTTCTTTGAACTTTTTGATTTTGATGAATTTAATAATGCCGCTGTAAACGTTGTATTAGACTTTCACAAAAAAACAACCATGCTAGAGCTTTCATTCAAAGCAACAGGTACGGTCAATGTAAATTGTGATGTAACTAATGAACCTTACGAGCAGCCTATTGAAGGAAAGCTAGACTTAATTGTAAAATTTGGACATGAATACAACGATGAAAATGAAGAAATTTTGATTGT
Source organism: Kordia sp. TARA_039_SRF (assembly GCA_006383075.2). GTDB lineage: Bacteria > Bacteroidota > Bacteroidia > Flavobacteriales > Flavobacteriaceae > Kordia. The sequence continues at coordinate 2,778 of SMNH02000009.1, read as the reverse complement.
TCCTCATGGCGAATATGAAATTAACGTAGCGCAGTACATTTATGAAATGATTGTATTGGCAGTTCCTTCCAAACGAATTCATCCTGGTATTGCAGATGGTACATTACAATCTGAAATACTCGAAAAGCTAGAAGAATTACAACCTGGTACAGAAAAAAAAGAAACTGAAGAGGAAATTGATCCTCGTTGGAATACATTAAAAAAACTATTAACGGATAAATAATATAGAAAATGGCACATCCTAAGAGAAAAATCTCGAAAACAAGAAGAGATAAGAGAAGAACTCACTATAAAGCTACTGCTCCTCAAATTGCTACGTGCCCAACGACTGGTGAAGCACATTTATATCACAGAGCACACTGGCACGAAGGTAAATTATATTACAGAGGAAAAGTATTGATTGATAATACAACAGAAGAAAACTTAGCATAACATACACATGTTTCGTCATAAAAGCTCTCACTTTCGTGAGAGTTTTTTATTTGCTCGTTTTTTTGTTAAAAATGTAAAAACGACATATTTTGCCGAGATTATCGGAGAATTTTAGTAATTTCGTTTAATTTTTAATGAATTTTTGTTAAAAATCAACAAAAACTAACGTTAAGGTATGACCAAAATTACAGCAGCAATAACCGCTGTAGGAGCCTATGTTCCTGATTATGTATTGACCAACAAGATACTTGAAACAATGGTTGATACGAATGACGAGTGGATTACGACTCGAACAGGTATCAAAGAACGCAGAATTCTTAAAAAAGAAGGCGCGGGATCTTCATATATGGCAATCAAAGCCGCACAAGACCTCTTAGCAAAGAAAAATTTAGACCCAAAGGAAATAGACATGGTTATTGTAGCTACCGCTACGCCAGACATGCCTGTTGCCTCAACCGCAGTGTATACAGCTACTGAAATTGGTGCTACCAATGCGTTTGCGTTCGATTTACAAGCGGCGTGTTCTAGTTTTTTATATGGAATGTCTGCTGCAGCAAGCTATGTTCAATCTGGACGCTATAAAAAAGTATTGTTAATTGGATCGGATAAAATGTCTTCTATCATCGATTACAAAGACAGAGCTACATGTATCATCTTTGGAGATGGTGCTGGCGCGGTTTTATTTGAACCAAATGAAGAAGGATTAGGACTGCAAGACGAATACTTACGAAGTGATGGTATTGGTCGCGAATTCCTAAAAATTGATGCTGGTGGCTCTATATTGCCAGCTTCTGAAGAAACTGTAAAAAACAAACAACATACCGTTTTTCAAGACGGAAAAACCGTTTTCAAATTCGCAGTATCCAACATGGCAGATGTGAGTGCTAAAATTATGGAAGATAACAATCTGACGAATGAAGACGTACAATGGTTGGTTCCTCACCAAGCCAATAAACGTATCATTGATGCCACTGCAAGGCGTATGGGCGTAGATGAAAGTAAAGTGATGATGAACATCCAACGTTATGGAAATACTACTTCTGGAACGTTGCCACTCTGTTTGCATGACTATGAAAAACAACTCAAAAAAGGAGATAACCTCATATTTGCTGCATTTGGTGGTGGATTTACGTGGGGCGCTATTTACCTTAAATGGGCATATAATTCTAACTAGAAACGACTAAAACCTATCTCATGGATTTAAAAGAAATTCAAAGCTTAATTAAATTCGTAGCCAAATCTGGAGCAAGTGAAGTAAAACTTGAAATGGAAGATGTAAAAATCACCATCAAAACAGGAAGTGGCGATTCTAAAGGCGAAACAACAACTGTGGTGCAACAAATTCCAATGGCTGGAATCCCTCAACAACAAGCACCAGCGCCAGTAGCACAACAAGCACCAGCGCCTGCTGCAACAGAAACTCCTGCACCTGCAGCTAGCGAAGACTCAAAATATATTACTATAAAATCACCTATCATTGGTACCTTCTACAGAAAACCATCTCCAGACAAGCCTGCATTTGTTGAGGTTGGAGCCTCTATCTCTGAAGGAAGTGTATTGTGTGTGATTGAAGCAATGAAACTTTTCAACGAAATTGAATCAGAAGTTTCAGGAAAAATCGTGAAAGTCTTAGTAGATGACGCTTCACCAGTAGAATTCGATCAACCATTATTCTTAGTAGATCCATCCTAAGAAATTTTAAATAGTATTTAAGGCATCAACTCAGTGCTTTAAAAAGTATAGATTTTAATTTCAAAATTTAAAATTTCAAAAGATGTTTAAAAAAATATTAGTTGCCAATAGAGGTGAAATTGCTTTAAGAGTAATTAGAACCTGTAAAGAAATGGGTATCAAAACCGTCGCTATTTATTCTACAGCCGATGTTGATAGCCTTCATGTACGTTTTGCTGACGAAGCCGTATGTATTGGTCCTGCACCAAGTAGCGAGTCGTACCTTAAAATGTCTAACATTATTGCAGCTGCAGAAATTACCAATGCAGACGCCATTCATCCAGGATACGGATTCTTATCAGAAAATGCCAAATTTTCTAAAATTTGTGGAGAACACAATATCAAATTTATCGGAGCCAGTGAAGAAATGATTTCTAAAATGGGAGACAAAGCAACGGCTAAAGCGACCATGAAAGAAGCTGGCGTTCCTTGTGTTCCTGGAAGTGATGGAATCATTGCTAGTTTTGAAGAATGCGAAAAATTAGCCGTAGAAGTTGGATATCCTGTGATGTTGAAAGCTACTGCTGGTGGTGGTGGAAAAGGAATGCGTGCCGTTTGGAAACCGGAAGACTTAAAACCTGCATGGGATTCGGCGCGACAAGAATCGAAAGCTGC
>SMNH02000008.1 GCA_006383075.2 Kordia sp. TARA_039_SRF | reverse complement strand
TAATTGTTCGTAATCTTCATACTTTGGTTGATAATATTCAGCATCCAATCTTCCTGCGCCAAAACAAAATACGCCGCGCACAAGAACACTTTTGGGTGGTGGGACTCAAAGCAGACAATACGATACTATTTGTAGAGTTGATTTCTATTGGTGCGCAAAACTATGTAAACGTGTCACCGCCCGATGTATTCCGTATGGGTATTTACAAGCTTGCGGTACGTATGATTTTAGTACACAACCACCCTAGCGGCAACTTACGCCCTTCTGCTAACGACAAAACGCTTACGGACAAACTCCTAAAGATTGGCGAACTCATAAACATTGAAGTGATAGACCACCTCATTATTTCCGAAAGTGGTTTTACCAGCTTTAAAGACAAAGGCATTATAAAGCAACTCAAAGAAAGCGGACTGTACAAAGTAGTAAGCCGCGAAAGTGAAGCTATGAAAGAGTTGCAGTTACGTTTTGAGAAGGAGAAATCAGAAAAAGAAAAAGCGATGGAGATTGCACGTAGAATGAAAGCTGATGGTATTGATAACCAAACTATAAAGAAATATACAGGTTTGTATATTCGGGATATTAAGCGTGCGTAATGACTAAATAGCTGCATTAAAAACGTACTGTCTTATATGTTGTTAATATCTCAACAATGTTTTAGTACCTATCTTATACAAAAGATTTCTATTTTTAGGCTCTCTAAATAGAAATGAACATGACACTAGCTGAAATACTAAAAGACTCCAATTATAAACTTACCCAATTTCAACAAACACATATACAACAACTAGAAGCTAACATCTTTATAAAAGAAGTTAGAGGCAAAAACGCGCCGTATGTAAAATGTTTGGTGCGAAAAAAAGATATCAAGGTCACTCCCGAAGAAGCTATTCGTCAATTATATCTGCTTGTATTACATCAAGATTATAACTATCCTCTTGATCGTATAGAATTAGAACACGCCGTGAGTTTTGGTCGCCAAAAAAAACGTGCAGATATTGTATTGTTTGATAAACAAGATACCAGAGCTATTTACCTCATAGTAGAACTTAAAAAACCGAAACTAAAAGATGGTAAAGAACAACTAAAAAGCTATTGCAATGCCACAGGTGCGCCTATTGGTGTTTGGACAAATGGCGATTCTATTTCTTACTATCACAGGAAAGACCCAAACTACTTTGAAGATATCTCGGCGATACCTAATGCCAACGAAAAACTATCTGACATACTTTCCGAACGTTGGACAATTAAAGACTTAGAAGAAAAAGACAAGCTGGTTACTGAAAAGAAATCACTTAAAGATTTGATTTTGGAAATGGAAGATGAAGTACTTGCCAATGCAGGTGTTGATGTCTTTGAAGAACTTTTTAAGCTCATCTTTACCAAACTGTATGACGAGATGGAAAGTGTGCGTAATAAAACACGCCATTTAGTGTTTAGAAACTACGGTGATACGGAAACAGAGCTTAAAGAAAAAATTCAGAACCTTTTTGAAAAAGCCAACAAAAAGTGGGAAGGTGTATTTTCAGAAGATGAACGTATTCGCCTTACGCCTTCGCATTTATCCGTTTGCGTGTCTTCCTTGCAAGATGTTAAGTTGTTCAATTCCAATCTTGACGTGGTTGATGAAGCCTTTGAATATCTAATCAATAAAAGTAGTAAAGGAGAAAAAGGACAATATTTTACGCCGCGCTATGTAATTGATATGTGTGTAAAAATGCTCAATCCGCAAGCAGATGAAACCATCATTGATACAGCAGCGGGTAGCTGCGGCTTTCCTGTACACAGTATCTTCCATGTATGGGAACAAATATTTAAAGAAAAAGGGCTTGACAAAAGCCATTTATTTACCGCTGAAGAAAAGCCTGTAGAGTGTACAGACTATGTACAAAATAATGTATTTGCCATTGACTTTGATGAAAAAGCCGTGCGTGTAGCAAGAACCTTAAACCTTATTGCAGGCGACGGACAAACCAATGTACTACACCTTAACACGTTGGATTATGAGCGTTGGGATGAAAAAACTGACGACACCAACTGGCAGGACACCTATTTTACGGGCTGGAAAAACCTACGCAAACACCGTGCAGAAAAAGACTCAAATCGTGATTTTAACTTTGATGTATTGATGGCAAACCCACCTTTTGCGGGCGACATTAAGGAAAGTAGAATACTTGCCAAATACGAACTAGGTAAAAAACCAAACGGTAAGTACCAAACCAAAGTAGGGAGAGATATATTATTTATAGAAAGAAACTTAGATTTTTTAAAGCCTGGTGGTCGTATGGCAGTAGTACTACCACAAGGAAGGTTTAATAACAGTAGCGACAAAATTATACGCGAGTACATTGCAGAACATTGTAGAATATTAGCCGTAGTTGGGTTGCACGGCAACGTATTTAAACCACATACAGGTACCAAAACATCTGTGCTATTTATACAAAAGTGGGATGATGACTTATGCCCAAAGGTAGACGATTATCCTATTTTCTTTGCCACCATGCAAGAGCCGAGCAAAGACAACAGCGGAGAAAAAATATTTGTAAAGAAAAGTGATTTCCCCAAAGCAAAAACGGCACACATAAATGCAGATGATGACAAGGTTGCCGATCCTATTGACCATTACAACGAACTCCCTGAAAACACGGATGAATACTTGCTGGACACACATGGGCACTTAATAGTAAAGCACGATCTGTACAACCATGACGGACTTACAGAAAATGGTATTGCAGAAGCCTTTATAGAATTTGCCAAAAAAGAACAGCTCTCTTTTGTGGGAAAGTAACAAGCCCTTTTAGCGAAGCACGGTATCGGGCATTGTTGGAAGGGCTGGAAATAAGTGATTTAAAACTATCTAAATTAGAGAATGAATTAACTATTGGAGCTGAATTTTATTCCAAACAATTTATTAATGTCGTAAGTAAAATTAAAAACTCTAATATAAGTTTTGACACATTAAATAATATTACAGATTTAATAACTGATGGGGACCATGGAACTACAAAATATCAAGATAAAGGCATTTTATACTTACTTAGTGAGTCTATTAAAGAAGGATATATCGACCTATCGGTTGGTACAAGATATATATCTGAAAAATTAAATGATTCTCTAAAAAGGTCTGAACTCAAGAAAGGAGATGTTGTGGTTACTAAAACAGGTGTGTATTTTGGTAAAAGTGCTGTTATTCCAAATGAAATAAAGGTAGCAAACACAAGTGCTCACGTTGCAAAAATTACTCCTAAAAAAAATATTAATTCATATTATTTGTCAACTTTTTTAAATTCAAGTTTTGGTTACTCACAACTTAGAAGAAGAGGGATAAAAGTTTCTAGACCAGAAATAAAGTTAATCGAATTCAAAGATATTCTTATTTCGATACCATCAAATAATTTTCAACATGAAATTGAGAAGATTATTTTAAACGGCCAGAAAATTTTATACAACTCAAAAAAAGTATATCGGGAAGCTGAAAATCTCTTATTGAAAAAAATAGGTTTAGAAAACTTTACCCCAAGTACAGAAGGAATTAATATAAAAACATTCTCAAATAGTTTTGCGACCACAGGAAGATTGGATGCTGAATATTATCAACCAAAGTATGAAGATTACGAACAATTAATCAAAAAAGATAAATATAGTTATATAAAAGACGAATATATCCATATTAATAAAAAGTCAAAAAAAGAAGAAGATGGATATAATTACATCGAAATTAGTGATGTGAATGTAGGAGATGGAAGTAGTGTCTCAAATTATATAAAAACTGAAGAGTTACCTGCAAATGCAAAAATATTAATAAAAAAAGGGGATCTTTTAATTTCAAATGTTAGACCCTACAGAGGAGCTGTGACTATTGTTAATTCAGAATTTAATAATTTAATTGTAAGCTCTGCCTTTACTGTATTAAGAAGAAATGTAAAATCTATATATAATGTTGAGGTATTAAAAGTTTTATTAAGAACAGATTTATATAAAGATTGGCTACTAAAGTTTAATGTAGGAACAAGTTACCCTGTAATAAAAGATTATGATGTTTTAAATATCCCGATACCATACATTAATGAAAATAAACAAAAAGAAATTGCAGCATTAGTAGAAGAAAGTTTCGCATTAAAAAAACAAAGTGAGCATTTATTAGAAACCGCAAAAAGAGCTGTTGAAATTGCCATAGAAAAAAACGAGGAAGCTGCTTTACTATATATAGAAAAAGAAACAGCTTAGAGTGAAATATGCGACGCATCCATATAAAAAATTAGATACATCTGTAAGGCTAAATGCAGAATACTATGTAAAGCTAAAAGTAATAACAAGAAGATATAATGCCCTTTTAATATCAAAAAGATAAAAACCCATTATGATTTTATAGATAAGCAAAACATCATCAAAAACTTTAATCGCATAAAGAGGTATTTTAGACTATAAAAAAACCACCCAAACCGCTCGTATAAAAAACGGAATGGATGGTAATGAATAGTACATCATAGTGGATTGAGCGGGCTTCGGGCTTCGAGTGCCTCAGCCCTCATGCGATGATTATTTTAAGAAATTGAAAAGTCAGTGCTTCGATAAACTCAGCAGCATGCTTCGATAAACTCAATAATAGGATTTAAGTAGCCTGTAATTCGACAGAATCAATAGCCTAAACTTCAACAGAATCAGTAGCCTGAGGCTCTCGAAGGCTACTTGTCCCGATACGCAATAGATAATTTGGGAAGCGTATCGTACATCCCTGCAATCAACGCTTCTTTCTTTTTCCTACTCCAGCCTTGTACTTGCTTTTCTCGGTAAAAAGCAGTGTCAATTCTATCATATTCTTCTACATATACCAATTTTACAGGCAACCGCTTTTTAGTATGGTTGGCTCCTTCTCCTCGTGAGTGTTGCATAAAACGCTTTGCTAAATACTTGGTGCTTCCTGTATAGTAACTTCCGTCACTGCACTCTAATATGTACATATATCCTTTGGGCATGGTGTTGTTTTTTATGGAACATCAACGAGGATGAAGCGGGCTTCGGGCTTCGGGCTTCGAGTGCCTCAGCCCTCATTTCATTATGGTATTTAATAATATTCTGAAACTCCCAAAACAGTAGTCTGAGTGTTTACACTGAGCATAGTCGAAGTGTTTATACTGAGCATCGCCGAAAAGTTTACACTGAACGTAGCCGAAGTATTTACACTGAGCTTGTCGAAGTGAAGACTACATTATACATCACTCGTCCCCGTGGTTTCCTCATCCAAAGGAGCTTCTTCCTCAGTATCAGTTCCCGAATTTAATCGTAATCCTACGGTTTGGTTATACTGCTTGGCTAAGATGCCAAACTCATTCACCAATTCTTGATGTGTGGTATTGCTTCCTAACGTGGCATGTGCTTGTACATGTGCTGTTAAACTTTTATAGGCATCTGTGGCTACCTCTCTGATAGAAGTAAAACTCGTAGCAGGATTGGCGGCTGACTCTGAAACACGAGCCAAATACCGTTGATTAAAAGCTTGGTTGGCAGTTTTCAGTTCGGCTACCCAATCGTTAAGTTCAGCCGTTGAAACAGCGCTTACCAAATCCGTTTCGGTTTCCCAATCGGAAATCATACTATCAATAATAGCGGTTTCTGCTTGGTAATTCATTCGTGGAATGTTAGTGCCGTAATTGTTCAAGTTAAATAACAAACGTTTTGCTGCCGATTGCAATTGTGCGTCATAATGATAACTATACGCTTCAAGGTTTGCTTTGATTCCCATAAATGCTTTATCGCGTCGGGTATCAAGTTCAATCAATTCTTGCGTAATGCCACTACTCTTTTCTTGCTGAAACAAATCGTCTATTTGATTAGTTACAGTTGCTAAAGCATCTCGTTGCGCTGTGAGCTGCAATACGTCAACATCTTGTGCGTTGACCAATTCTAATACATCTTTCATGTATTGTAAAAATTCGCTATTTCTATAGCGAGAAAAAACAGGTACTTCCATAATACGCTTATTTTAAAGAATTCATAATATTTTTATCATTTCATGGTGTTTTATTTAAGAATTCGCAATAAAACACCGTTTGAAACGGTCTCGCAGCAATGCAACAAGCTTTCCAACGCGTTGGAAACGGTCTCGCAGACCTGCAGGAAGCTTTCAAACGTGTTGGAAAACGTCTCGCAGAGCTGCAGGAAGCTTTCAAATGCGTTGGAAAACGTCTCGCAGAGCTGCAACAGACTTTCCAACGGCAACAAAACTATCTCGCAAGCGTGCAACTAGCCTTTTTTTGTTTTGGAAAGCATGAAACTTTGCTGTTTGATACTATGAATCTCTGAAAAAAATCAATAGAACCCGCTAATAACTTTATAAGCGTAGCATTTTTTAAATAAGCGTCAATTTTTGAACGGAAATGTAGGGTTTGAAGTTGTAATTGTATGTTAAAGGTGTTGGGTGTTGGGTGTTGGGTGTTGGGTTTTGGGTTTTGGGTTTTAGGTGTTGGGTGTTGGATGCTGAATTTTGAATGTTGAATTTTGAATATTGAATTGTGTTTTACTCAACCTAAAATTTACGATTGTAGATGAACGGTTTTTGATTGTTGAATTAAATAAATAACTGAAAACGAATAACGAATGTTAAATGTTGAATTAAAATTAACACAAAACTCACAACTGATAAAAGAATCAAGAGCTAAGAGCAAAGCAACCTACTGAAAACTGACAACCGAAAACCGATAACGGAGCAAAGCGACCAACTGACAACAGAAGATTGACGATTGTAGATTAACGATTTTTGATTGTTGAATTAAAAGAAAATAACTGAAAACGAATGTTGAATGTTGAATGTTGAATTGAAACTAACCAAAAACTCATAACACAAAACTCACAACTGATAAAAGAATCAAGAGCAAAGAGCAAAGAGCAAAGAGCAAAGAGCAAAGCAACCTACTGAAAACTGACAACTGACAACCGAAAACTGATAAAAGCCAAGAGTCATGAGCTAAGAGTAATGTAATCAACCGAAAACTAAAAACTCACAACCGACAACGGAGCAAAGCGACCAACCGACAACAAAAGATTGACGATTGTAGATGAACGATTTTGGATTGTTGAATTAAATAAATAACTGACAACCGAAAACCGACAACGGAGCAAAGCGACCAACCAACACCCAACACCTAACCTACTCCACCCAAACAGACTTCGTATTGGTAAACTCTCTAATTCCATAGCCCGAAAGCTCGCGTCCGTAACCACTGTTTTTGATACCGCCAAACGGTAATCGTGGGTCGGAAACTACGAGTTTGTTTACGAAACTGTTTCCTGCTTCGAGTTGTAGTGCGACTTTTTCTCCGCGTTCTTTATTTCCTGTGATGACGCCTGAACCCAATCCGAAGTTGGAATTGTTGGCAAGTTCAATGGCATGCGCTTCGTCGTTGGCTTTGATGACAGAAGCTACGGGACCGAATAATTCATTGTCAAAACCTTCCATGCCGGGTTCCACTTCTGCTAAAATTGTGGCTGGGTAGTAGGCTCCTTTTCTATTTGGAATTTCGCCACCAATCACCAATCGTGCGCCTTGTGAAATACTTTTTTCTACTTGTTCGTGCAATTCGTCGCGTAAATCGACACGTGCCATCGGTCCAAAATAAGTGTCTTCATCGGTAGGTTCGCCCATTTTTTTAGATTGCATTTTTTCTGTGAACTTTTCTAAAAAATCATCATAAATAGCTTCCACTACCACAAAGCGTTTTGCGGCAATACAGGTTTGACCATTGTTTTGCAATCGTCCAAACACGGCTAAATCGGTAGCTTCTTCCAAATCAGCATCTTCTAAAATGATATACGCATCGCTTCCGCCCAATTCCATCACTGTTTTCTTTAAGTTTTTTCCAGCAATGGATGCTACCGAACGTCCCGCAGGCTCACTTCCTGTTAAGGTCACTGCTTTTACATGTGGATGTTCAATCACTTTTTCTACATCTTTAGTATTGATGTTTAAATTGGCGAAAATTCCCTTTGGAAACCCTGCTTTTTCAATCATTTCTTCCAACGCATATGCACAACCTTGTACATTGGACGCATGTTTTAAAACACAGGTATTTCCTGCCATCAATGCGGGAGCAGCAAAACGTATGACTTGGTAAAACGGAAAATTCCAAGGCATTACTGCCAATAAAACGCCCAACGGTTGAAACGCCACGTAACTTTTGCTGGCTTCCGTGTCTACAGGCGAATCTGCTAATAATTCTGCTGCATTGTCTGCGTAGTATCGACAAATTCGAGCACATTTCTTGATTTCTCCGCGCGATTGTTCTATGATTTTCCCCATTTCTTGGGTTGCCAATTGCGCGTATTCTTCGGTGTTTTCTTCTAAAATGTCCGCAAGTTTGTGCATCAAGGTTGCCCGATGTTCAAAAGAGTGTTGTTTCCACGATTGAAATACGTCGTTGGCGTTGTTTACTTTTTCAATAGCAGCCTCGGCACTAATTCGCTCGTAGGATGCAATGGGTTCTTCGGTGGCTGGGTTTATGCTTTGTATGGTTTCCATAGTTTATTTTTTTAAGTTTTCTGAATATTCTTTGAGTAATACGTTTAAGATTTCGTGATTTAGCGAATAATCGACTGCCAAATCTATTAAGTGTACACCGTCAGTTTGTAGCGCCGTTTCCAAATCGGAAGCAAAGTCTGCTACTGATGTTGGTCGGTAGCCTGAAGCACCAAAGCTTTCGGCATACTTTACAAAATCAGGATTGTCAAAATCGAGTCCGTATTTTTTAATGTCTTCTTTTTCTTGTTTCCATTTAATCATTCCGTACGCGTTATCGTTTAAAATAATGATGACAAGGTTTAATTGTAAACGCACGGCGGTTTCTAGTTCTTGGGAATTCATCATAAATCCACCATCGCCATTTACAGAAATAACTTTTTTATCAGGATACAACTCACTTACTGCCATGGCAGACGGTAATCCTGCACTCATAGTGGCAAGTGCGTTGTCGAGTAATAATCCGTTGGGAATGTATGCTGGATAGTTTCTAGCGAACCAAATTTTGTAGATTCCGTTGTCAAGTGTTACAATTCCGTCATCGGGAATGAAATCACGAATCACTTTTACACAACGCTGTGGCAAGATTGGAAAACGGTCATCCGCTTCATACTTTGCCAATCGCGAATCCACATGTTCTTTTACATGCATGTAAAAATCGATATTCCACGATTTCGCAACTGATTGCAACGATTGTGTCAGTTGTTTGATGCTATGCGCGATATCTCCAATGACATTTAATTGCGGAAAATACACTTCATCAATCTCCGCAGGGAAAAAGTTCACATGAATCACTTTTCGCTCGTCTTCTGGATGCATGAAAAAGGGTGGTTTTTCCACCGTGTCATGTCCCACATTGATGATTAAATCGGCATTTTTAATCGCTTCATGAATAAAATCGTTGTCAGACAGTGCCGCTGTTCCCAAATACAACGGATGGCGTTCGTCAATAATTCCTTTCCCCATTTGGGTATTGAAAAATGGAATGCCTAAAGTGTCCACAAATTCGTTTAAAGCTTCACATGTTCGTTTTCGGTTGGCTCCTGCTCCAATTAATAGCAATGGCATCTTTGAGTGTTCAATCATTTGTGCCGCTTTTTCAATGCTTGAAGGTTCCGCGTGCGACATTTTAGTGTCCGTTACTTTAAATATTTGCGGATTTTCTACGGTTTCTCTCGCCACGTCTTCTGGGAATTCCAAATGTACCGTTCCGGGGCGTTCTTCTTGTGCCAAACGAAATGCTTCGCGAACACACGACGAAACTTGATCGCCATTGGTAATTTGCTTGGTGTATTTGGAAATTGGTTGCATCATTTCCACCACATCTATGATTTGAAAGTTTCCTTGCTTGCTTTTTTTAATCGGTTTTTGCCCAGAAATAATCACCAACGGCATTGCGCCCAATTGTGCATACGCGGCTGGCGTGACCATATTGGTAGCTCCTGGACCGAGCGTAGACATGCAAACGCCTGCTTTTCCTGTGAGTCGTCCGTAGGTGGCTGCCATAAATCCGGCACCTTGTTCGTGTCGGGTGAGGATGAATTTGATTTTATCTGATGTTCGAATGGCGTCTAATACATCGAGGTTTTCTTCGCCTGGAAGTCCAAAAATATATTCTACACCTTCATTTTCTAATGCTTTTACAAAAAGTTCCGCTGCTTTCATTCAGTGAGTTGGTTTAGTTGATTGTTCAATTATTTACAAAGATACTTAAACAAAAACGAGTCGTTTGCGCTTTATCCAATTTTTTGTTAGCCTGAATCATCAAGAGTTTTTGAAAAAGAGCAATTTTCGGTAATAGTTATCTGATAAAAAATTATATCCTCTCCAAATTGTGATCTAAAATAGCAGGAAAACATTGAAACTTTTTGGTAAACATTTCTTCTGATAAAGTCTCTTTGTTCATGGAAATATACGCATTGAAGTTATTTTTAAACGTTATGTATTTTGATTCCTTTTGTAGTTGATATTCATTGTAATCTTCAAAGAAGATGTTATATGCTTTGTATACATGAATCAAATCATAAAAATGCTTACTCAAACCTAAAGTAGTTAAAAATTGTTCTCTAATTTTTTCTGGTATTAATAATTGGATAGACTCTTTAATCGCTTTGGATCGTTTTGTACTTACGATATCAATTAAATAACTGAACAATACAAAAGTTTGGTAACTATTTAGATTTCCTTGCAAATAGAAATAGGAGATAAAATACAGATACAGTTGTGCCTTTTCCAGTCGAAATGCTTCTATCATTTGTCCCAAATGATTTTCGACATTTCCATTGTTTCTCAGCGTCTCTAAAAGTGAGTCAAACGCTTCTCTGATATCTAAATCTTGATCTTCTCGGAGACTGTGTTTTATTTTTTCTAAATAATTTGTTTTGTCATGGCCGTCAATAGACACAAGTTTTACGTCTAAATCTTGAGTAATCGTATTAATCAATTGCTGAATCTTATGATTTCGTAAAGCTTTATCAATAATGGCTTCCTCCACGTCTGAAAGGTAAAAAGCTTCCCACATTTTCAGATGGGTATATCCTAGTAAATACTCAGGAAGTTGATATTTTTCTTTGATTTTTGAAACTGCCGTAAACAATTCAGTCGCATAAAAATAGTGTTCAAACTGTGTTTCAAAACTATATTCTGTTTTGATAGCTGTTTTGGGATATCCTGTAAAGTACTTAATCAGAACATCTTGATCGAGTTTTTGTAATTTTTCTGAATGTTGCTCTTGTATTGCTGTATTTTCTTCGAAACTCATTAGCATTATAAAAGAAGGGACAAAATCATGTGAGTTTTGAAAACATGTAATGGCTGTTTGCTCATCATTATTCAACAAATGTAATTGTCCCAAATAGTACCAATCTTTGACAGACTTATCTTCTCTAAACAAAAGTTTCTCTATAGCATCTTCAAGAATGTCTTCTTGATCTAACTTCAAAATATCTGCCGTTAATCCATAATAATACAACTCTTGTGCTGTCAACGGGTAATACTTAACATCTAAAACTTCATCATAAAGAATATAGGCTGCCACAGGACTTCCCAGATAATAATTTAAAATAGCACGTTGACTTTCTTGTATACGTTTATCTGAATTTGATACTGAAAGAAAAGAATTGTAGTTTTCAATTGGTTGAATTAGTTGAATCTTGTTTTTATTGTTGACAAACAAAAAACTATCAAAATCAACAGTAAAATTTTCTAAAAGGAATATAAAATTATAAATATCATACTCCCATATTTCTATAAGTATAGGATTAAATTTTATACGCTTTTCTTTGAAAGAATAATATAGATATAATTCACAATTGAATTTTACATTTATAATCTTATCCAAATCATAATATACAGCAGCAATATTCATGTAAGCATGTCTACCCTCTTTATTTAACTTTATAGCCTTGTCTAAATCTATTAATGCGATTTCATATTTTTTTAAATAATAATAAGTTAATCCTCGGGTATTATAAGCATCTGAATTATTTGGTTGGTTTTCTATGAAGTAATCTATATCTTTTAATGCTAACCTATATGAGCCCATTCGAATATAGGTTTTCCCTCTTTCTAAGTATGCATTAAAATAGTTTCTATTGATATTTAAGCATTGATTGTATTCTTTTAGTGCTGATTTGTATAATTTTAAATTATGATATGACAACCCTCTATTATAGTACATATCTATGTTTTTATAACCCAAACTTTCTGCTTTGTTATAGTCTAAAATACACAATTTACTTTGCTCCATATAATTATATAATAATGCCCTATTAGCATAAAATCCTTTTGATTTTTTATTTAATGCTATGATATGATTGAAATCCCTCAACGATAAATCAAATTCTCCTAAAAAAAGATATGCTAGTGCTCTATTATTGTATGCCCATAGGTTATTTTTATCTAAAGATATAACTTTATCAAAGTCTTTCAAGGCTAAATTATATTGTTTTATTGCATAAAAAACATTTCCCCTTTGAAAATAATTTTTTGATAAATCAATTCCATTCTCTATATTTTGAGTATATATAGCTAATCGTTTTCCTATATCATCCATGCTAAATAAAAGTTTTTGTAAGAGTTTCTAATTTAGAAATAAAATCTTACAAAAAAAAAGTGTTCACAAGTTTAAGAATTTAGAAAACATTGCTTCCTCTTAAATATTTCTATACCTTTAAAAAAACACTAAAATACACCTATATTATGAGTTTATTATATGCTTTATTAGTTGGCGCTTTAGCTGGATGGTTGGCAGGAAGCCTGATGCGAGGCGGCGGATTTGGCTTGCTATTGAATATTATTCTTGGAATTATTGGCGGCGTAGTTGCTGGCTGGTTGTTTAAAGAATTTGATATCAATTGGTTTTCTGGAATGCATCACATGCTGAGAGATATTTTACAAGGAGCCGTTGGTGCTGTTGTGGTACTTTTTGTGGCAGGTTTGTTTAAAAGGTAACCTTTTATAAAGACAAAAACCAATACCACTGCGTTATATTGCTCATGATATTGGTTTTTTATTGATTGTGATGTAGCATCTTATAATTCCATGATTTTATAGGTAATTGGTAATTCTTCATCGTGTTGTCCTTTGAAGTTTATTCCTCCAATGCCTTCACCGTTCGCTTCTAAGCCCATGTTTGCATTAAAAGGAAAGTTTAGTGGTGTTAATGGATTGTGCGATGGAAGCGCTCCGTGAATTGCAACTACTTTATCGAATTGCTTAAATCCTGTTGGATATAAGGTTCCTGTTACATTGCCTCTGTATGGCTTGTCTTCTGGATTTCCTAAGGTTACTTCTACGCTTCCGTGCACTTGATGTGTTTCTTCGTCAGCAGTTAAGTTGAATTTCACAATTGGGGAATTTAAGTTTACGGTACTTCCCATGATACCTTGAATAATGATTGTTGACATGATATTAAATTTTAAAGTTCCTACTCTATTGAAAAAGGCTTTTCGGATGACGCCTTACTTATGAAATTGATTGTTATCTGAAACGCACATTTACGATTCATAGGTGAATACTCCCGTCATTCTACCTTGATTAAATGCTAATGGTCCTTTCTGAGCGTTTTTTGTGTATCCTTTTTCGGTGGTAATTAACCCTGTACATAAGGTAGAACCGTCTGTTAGTGAAATTGCACTGAAGTTGAGAATACCTGTTGATGGGTTACTATTGTCTTCATTTTTTACTTCCAAAATGACTGGCGGATTTACAGGTACTAATTCTCCTGTTGCATACGCTTTAAAGGTTAACGTTCCTGGTGTTTTTTGAGTAAATTTTGTTCCTGTAACAGGTTGGTCATTTACATACAATTTGGTCCATTCAAATACATCTAGGTCAATGGTAGTTAATCCTTGTTTGTTTATGGTGATTCCTATTGCTGCCATAATTTCTATGTTTTAAGTTCCTACTCTATTTAATAAAGGCTTTTCGGATGGCGCCTTACATGTAAAATTGATTGTAGCTACAAAATCAAATCTTGTTGATGATTACATTACAAATGTCTTACGAAACACCTTCTTTTTTAAGGTAGAAAGTACGTGTCTTTGAAAAATTGTAGGAATTGTTTGTTGTGTAGGGGTAAATACGTGGAATGGCTTTTTTTGAATGTTGAATGTTGAATTGAAACTAATAGTAAACTGACAACAAAAAATTTACGATTGTAGATTAACGATTTTAGATTGTTGAATTAAATAAAATAACCGACAACCGAGCCAAGAGCTAAGATTCAAGAGTCAAGAGTCAAGAGTCAAGAGCAAAGCGACCAACCGGCAACTGACAACTGACAACTGACAACTGACAACTAACTTAAAGCCTCACAGCAGTTCTAAATATTTAGTGAAGTATATGTTCCTTGAGAAATAACTTTGTTATTGGTTCTTAAACAACAACGAAATCCAATACACAAACAGCGTTGCCAAAGCTCCAATCGCGATTCCGTAGGTAAATCGCCAAAACCACTTCATCGCTTCTTGTCCGCCTTGGAATGTTGCTTTTTCGGTAAATGTAAACGACATGTTTCCTGCTAATAGATACGCTATCGGAACCCAAAGAATTGCCAAAATGATGGTGATTTTTAGAATTTTAGAAAGTAGTTTGTTTAGTTTCCTAGAAGGTTTTCGCATTTCTTTAATACCAAAAAATATGGTAAAAGGCAACGAAATCAACCCTATCCAAGTGATAAAAGTACCTAATGGAATAGCGTTGTTACTATCTAAAGCAATTGTTAACACAGAAGAACCTGTGCTTAAAAGGAATATAACGATTATGGTAATGAGTAAACTACTAAAAAAATATACCTTTCGATTGTTCATATTTTAAATGTAACTATTCAGTTTGTATTTGCAAGTAACATCAAAAAACAAAAAATCATAAAGAAAGTCTAACTTCTATGAGCGCAGCGAGTCCAAAAGCAAAGCGGTCTAGATTCTAACAGCAAAGCGAATCTAAAACTACGCCATCTCAAACGCCTTTTGATAGATAAACTCATACACAGGCACAATTTTGTTAATGTCAAATTTCAACGCTTCCTTTTTCGCTGCAACTTTAAATTTTTTGAGTTCTTTTTTGTCTTTTAGGATTTTTAGTGCGTTTTGCGACATGTCTTTTATATCTCCAACATCACTCAAATATCCAGAAACACCATGTACATTTACTTCAGGAATTCCACCTGTGTTACTTGATATCACAGGAACTGACGAAATCATAGCTTCCAACGCTGCCAATCCAAAACTTTCGGTTTCTGATGGCAATAAGAATAAATCGGAGAAACAGAGAATTTTATCTATTTCGTTACTATTTCCAAAAAAGATTGCTTTATTCGCGATGCCGAGTTCTTCACACAACAATTCTGCATGTTCTTTTTCTGGACCTTCCCCAACCATCATGAGTTTGGCAGGAATTTCTTTTTGAATTTCGTAAAAAATCTTCACCACATCATCAATGCGCTTTACTTTGCGGAAGTTACTAATGTGCGTAATGATTCTTTCATCCTGTGTTGCCATCATTGTACGTTGACAATCGGTAAAATCGTGATCGTATTTAGAAGCATCTATAAAGTTTGGAATGACATCAATTTCACCTTTTATATTGAATAAACGTAACGTATCTTGCTTTAAACTTTCGGAAACAGACGTTACGACATCCGATTGGTTGATACTAAACGTTACCGCAGGTTTGTAGAATGGATGACTTCCCACTAAGGTGATATCGGTTCCGTGCAACGTAGTCACCATCGGAATGGAAATGCCTTCTTCCGCCAACATTTTTTTCGCCATATAACCTGCGTATGCATGCGGAATTGCATAGTGCACGTGTAATAAATCTATTTTGTGAAGTTTGACCATATCCACCAATTTACTCGACAAAGCAAGCTCATACGGTTGGTAATGAAACAATGGATATTCTGGCACAAATACTTCGTGAAAGTGAATATTTTCGCCCAATAACGCCAAACGTACGGGCTGTTTGTAGGTGATAAAATGTATTTCGTGTCCTCTATTTGCCAAGGCAATTCCGAGCTCAGTCGCTACAACGCCACTTCCGCCAAAGGTTGGATAACATACAATTGCTATTTTCAAATCTAGTTGGTTTACTTTTCAATGGCTTCGTAAATAAGCTGTTGAATTTCGGTTCGTATATTGGTTTTAATCAGTTTTCGATTCGACATGGTCGGAAAGGTTCTGTTCGACAAAAATACATAAACTATTTCTTCTTCTGGGTCTGCCCACGTGTACGTTCCTGTAAATCCAGAATGTCCAAAACTTTTCATCGACACACAGCCACAGGTTGGACCAACATCGCCTAATTGCGGCTTGTCAAATCCTACGCCACGACGGTTGTCTTTGTCGCAATAGTAACAATTGTTAAACTTAGCAATCGTTGCTGCATCCAAGTATTTTACATCGCCGTATACGCCATTTTGCAGATACATTTGCATCATTTTTGCCACATCATTTGCGGTACTAAACAATCCCGCATGTCCGCCAATGCCGCCTTGCATCGCCGCGCCCATGTCATGCACATACCCTTGCACTACCTGATTTCGGTAATAGTCGTCTTTTTCAGAAGGAACTATCATATCTTTTGAAAATTTTTCCAACGGATTGTACGTCGTTCTGTGCGCACCTAAGGATTTGTAGAAATATTGCTGTGTAACTGCATTTAAATCAGAATTATACATAGTTTCTACATATTCTTTTAGAATGTAAAATGGTAAGTCGCTGTAACGATAGCGATGTCTTTTTAGTAAGTCACTGTCTATTATTCGCTGCATCATGGAGTCTTTGTATTCCGCTTTCATGTACAACTTGTCGGCAACTTTTATATTGAATTTCTTTGTTTTTTTACGTCGATACCATCTTCTGTCTGGTTTTTTTGTAACACTATCCAAAGTATTGATATAGAAAGGGATCCAAGGTTTTAAACGTGCATAATGGGATAAGATTTCCACAACTTTGAGCGTGTCTTTGTTGGTTTCCTTAAACATTGGTAATAAGTCTTCCAATTTGGACGTTAGCGACATTTTTTTGCTTTCTTCCAACTTCATTACTAACGGTAATGTCGCTAAAATTTTAGTCATGGAAGCCACGTCGTATAAATCGTAATCAGTGACTTTGTGTTTTTTCTCGTACGTATGATATCCGAAGTTTTTATTGTAGATGATTTTTCCCTTTCGGGCGATGAGTAATTGTACGCCTGGCGCCATTTCTTCCGAAACTACCAAAGCCGCCAGCGAATCGATTTTAGATAACTTCTTAGAATTGAGTCCAACTGCTTCTGGAAAATCGTATCCTAAACGTGCTAAGGTTTGTGTCTCGACACCTGAACCGATTGGGAATTCGTCTTTAATTGCTATAGGCAATTTTCCTTGTGCTTTGACAGCTCCAAAAATGATTTGTGCAGTGACTTCTTGCGAAAATTCACTGTTTTGATACGAGACTAAAATGTTATCAATATTGGTAAAACTTTTTATGTTGGATAAACTGTGCGGACTTGCAAACACGGCTAGAATCACTTTGCTTTCTCGTGAAAGTTCTTGCAACCAAACGATTTCTCTCTCTGTAAAATTATACGCTGCCGTAGGACTTGCATCCGATTTGTGCAATCCGACAATGACGGTTGTGTAATTTTTCAGTTTTTCCGTAAGGTCTGCGAGATTCTGTTCTTCAATAACATCAATTGCGGCATATTTTAGTAGGGTATTTACAAAAGCTACTTCGCTTGCATCTCCCATTTTTATATACGCGATTTTTTGTTGCGCCAAGTTTCGAATGGGCAATATGGAATTGTCAACTTTTAGCGCCGTTATGGCATGTTTTACCGCTTTGTAATGCACTGCTTTGTCTTTCCCGCTTGAAAGCTTTTCTGCAACAGCCACTTCCGATAACGGTTCAAACGTTTGCAAACCAGCCTTGTATTTGGCGCGTAGTATGTTTTTTACTGCACGAGAAACGTCCGCTTCTTTGATCATGCCTTCGTTGTAGGCTTCTTCAAATTTTGATATGACTGGCTGCACATCTCCTGGCAACAGCAATACATCATTTCCTGCTAAAAAAGCTGCCAATGCTACTTCGCTGATTTCTTTGTCTTGTAGCAAACGTTCATCGTTTAACAATGGAGAAAATGTCAATCCTTGAAAACCGAGTTCGTGTTTTAGTTTTTTGGTGACAACATTGTGCGAAAACGAAGCTGGTGAACTTGATACAGAGGTCATATTTGGCACTAGAATGTGCGTTGTTTGCACGCCGCTAATTTTTTGTTTGATGAGTTCTTTATACACAGGAAACTGAATGCTGTCCAGTGCTTCTACAGAAAGTGTCAATTCGGGTATGCTTTCTGTGTTTGTTGCTATATTCGGGAAACTTGGAAAGTTTGTCGCAACTGCCATCGTTCCTGTGCTTTGAATTCCATTGGTAAATGCAGCTACTTTTTTGGTCACATTTTCGATAGCTTCTCCATAGGATTGATTTCCTACAAATATGCGATTGTCTGCTGTTTGCACTACAGATTGCGGAGCAAATACAACATGTACTCCTAATTGCTTGCTATGTTGCCCAATGTGCTTTCCGATGTTTTCAATGATGGTATCGTTTTTTATGGCGCCTAACATTAAATTGTAGGGAAATGTGTGTGTAGAATCTAGTTTTTTGCCAAAATCTTGTTCAGCGTTCATGGAAATCAGAAGCGGAACTTTTGAAAGTTTTTGAAACTGATTGGTCAATTCCACTTGATGCGTTGGATTTCCGCCCATGAAGTGAATTCCGCCCACATGCTGCTTCATGATTTGCAGTTTTACTCTATTATCATGCGCTAAATCTTTATCAGAATACGCCGTTATCGTAAGTAATTGCGCAAAACGCTCTTTTTGCGTCATGTTGGTGTACAAGCTATCAACCCATTTTTCTTGTGCTTCAAAAGCAACTTTGTTGGCAAAATGTGGTTGTTTCGCGCCAGTTATAAAAAGAGAAAGTATGATGATAAGGATGATGCTGAATTTATTCATAGGGTATTTCACTAACATTGATAGTGTTTGCAGGACAAAAAAGATGCCATGCTCACTGCTTTTTCATTGTAATTTTAAAAGTACTGACTTTATTGCATAGAAAAAAGCAAAGACGGAATTTAACATCATTTTTAGAAATGGTTTTTGGTTGCTACTTGTTGTAAGCGTCAATAAGGTTTTAGCCTAACTCAATAGCAGTTCACCATACATCGAAGTTAAAACTTATAAAAAAAGCTGTCTGAAAAGTACATAATTACGTCAAACCAAACTTGATTTGGTTTCTCATAACAGTTGAAAATCAATCTGATGAGATTCTGAAGCCTGTACTGAATTTATTTCAGTATCAAGCTCAGAATGACAAATACAAAAACTTTTTAGACAGCTTTATTAGTATCAAATTTTTTCTCGTTTGATTGCTGCTTCATTCTTTGGTTTTGGCAGCGAGCGTTTTAAGAACTCTTCTATAAAACGTTGATGTGCTTGCATGCGTTGTTTCCAAATAGAATCGGTAGCTTGTTGCTGCAGCATGCCGAAAGGATCTGCTTGAAATCCTAAAGACATTTTTGGAAATGCATTGGAGAATTCCTTTGGAAAGAAGTTTTTCATCAAAGAATCCAATTGTAGAGAATGTCCTTTTAGGTTTCCGCTAGAATACGAATACACAGAATCAAAACGAATGAGATTGCCATATTCGTCATATTCTTTGTGCACTTCTACACGTTCGTCAGGTTGTGTTGGGTTGTCTTTGGTTTGTGCATTGACTGTTTTCGCAGAGAGAAACGTCAAAAAAACACACATCATTGTTAGATATTTCATGAGATTTCTATTTAAACAGTTAAACAATAATCAAAATTTCAGTTCATATTTTACAAATAAAATGCCAGTCTATTTTTTGCTTTTTCTAGTTTGTATTTTTGTAATTTTTCTTGAAAAACTGTCATAATTTTATGTTGCTTTTTTCCTGCAAAGTCAATGGTACAAACGAATTATGTCATTTTGACAGCAATTTAGCTATTGTGTTTTTCAAAATATTTTTTTAATTTTAAACTACAGAATTGGAATATATTTTGCCTTTCTGATTGTGTTTTTAGATGGTTTAACTTTTTAATTTTATAGATTATGGAGAAACAACCTTTAAGAGTTCAATTACTTACCAAAAAAGGAGAAAGTTATCAAATTAAACTCCCACATTTAGACATTCCTGTCACGGTAGATAGTGAAATTTATCAGCGAATGTGTAACGATCCAAATTACCAATTTAGCAACGCAGTTTTAGCGAGTTAAATCACAAAAAGGGACTAAATACAATAGTTTGTTGCTACTATTGTGTTTGTGTTATCTGTATATTTTGTTTCATAAAAAAGCCTTGTTCTTTTGCGGAACAAGGCTTTCTTCTTTTATCCAAATTATTGAATCCTTACTTTAGGTTTCCTTATAAACATATTGAAGTTGGATAAAGAGATATGTTTTTATTACTTTGGACAACCACAAGTCCAATCACCGCGTGTTGGCTGTTGGACAAGGGTATTTTTTTGTCGGTATTTGATAATTGTTACACGTATCTTATGTTCCAGCTCTTTTTACAGTTTCTGCTTGTAAATTAGATACTAAATGCTTCTTCCATGCTAATTTTGCATTAAATCTTATTTATAAAGATAGCATATTTAAAAATCAATCTTTTACGGCAATTCCATAGTTCAATTACTTGAAAATTATATATCTAAGAAAAAAAGAGCTCAATTGTTGGTGTTTTTCAACAAAGTATTCACATTGCGTCGAAAATATGAATTTTATATAGTAAAAAAGACATGCTTTGTATAGCATGTCTTTTGGTATAATTTTATGAATTTATTTGATGAGTTAACTCAAAAAACGTCCGTGCCAACTTTCCTTTGCAGGAACTTCCCAGTTTTCCAAAAACTCTGCTTTGGTCGCGACTAAGTTGTTAAAAACAATGGTGTTTCCTGTAACAGCTCTATCTTTTGCCATTTTTCGAAAGGCTTTTAAATCTTTGTAGGCAACATATTCGCCCTGTTTGTACGAAACGTTCATTTTGTCCATCAAATCTACATTGTAGTCTTTTTCTAATTGTTGAATAAAATGTACCGAAGCATCAATAGAACAACCTGTCGCCATTTGTTTAGATTGGTCTACCGCAAGGATGATGAAGCGTTTGTATTTAATGTCGAAAGCTGCTTCTAAATCGCTTCCGTGTGCTGTCCATTGCGTGATAAAGTTGGAAAGTTTTGTATTGATTTCCTCCAATTCTACATCGCTAAAAGAGCGATTGGCTTGGTAAATCCAAACTCTAGCGTCGTCTGAAATGTTGTCAAATTCTACAAGCATCTGTCTTTAATTTACAATTTCAATTTTTCGCAATACTTTGTACGTACGATAGTCTTTCAATCTCGGATCGTACATTTCTTTGTTTTCAAAAGAAACATTAATGTCTTTGTTTTTTAATTTTTTAAAGTCGAATAACAATTCTTCGCCTTCAAAGTATTCTTGCCAAAGAAGTTTATACGTTCGCTTGTTAGTTCCTTTAAAAATTAACATATTAAATTGATCTTTTTCTAATTTTACAACACTACCTGAAACTGTAGAAATATTTGAGTTTGTTTCGTTTTCAGTCGTGTAGTTTTCGACTTCTTCCTCTATTAAGTCTTTCGCAAAAGCCATAAAGGTATCTGGACAAACCGTCAACATTTTCATGCCGATTTCTTCTCCAAATTTCTCCATCGCTTCTGGATCGCTAAACGTAAGTTCCATAAACTTCTCAATACGTTCTCTGTAAGTTCCATACGAATTGATAAGACACAATCCCAATTGAACTTCAATTTCTTTTCGAGAAATTCCTGTATCTACTTTTTTAGAAACACATTCGCATACGTCTTTGGTAATGTCTTCTAATACCGCACCTTTAGAGTCTTTCGTTTGTGCATTTACCATTACAGCCATGCACAAAAACAAGAGTAAACTAATTTTTTTCATCATTATAAATCTTGCGCATTCGCGATTAATTCTGCGATATCTTGTACCACAATACTATCTTCTTTTTCTTTATTTTTAATTCCGTCCGTCATCATCGTATTACAGAACGGACAACCCGCCGCAATGATATCTGGTTTTACTTCAAGTGCTTGCTCCGTACGTTCAATGTTTACTTCTTTGTTGCCAGGTTCAGCATCTTTAAACATTTGCGCGCCACCTGCTCCACAACACAAGCCTTTTTTACGGCAGTTTTTCATTTCGACCAACTCCACATCAAGCTTGCGAATTAACTCTCTTGGCGCTTCGTATACATCATTAGCGCGACCTAAATAGCAAGGATCGTGAAAAGTGATGCGTTTTCCTTTGAAATTTCCGCCTTCAATTGTCAATCGTCCATCATCTAATAGCGATTTTAAAAATTGTGTATGGTGTAGCACTTCGTAATTTCCACCAAGTGAAGGATATTCGTTTTTAATCGTGTTAAAACAATGCGGACATGCTGTGACAACTTTTTTTACTTCATACGCATTCATGACTTCAATATTCGTCACGGCTTGCATTTGAAATAGGAATTCGTTTCCTGCGCGTTTGGCAGGATCACCAGTACAACTTTCTTCTGCTCCCAATACTGCAAACTCTACCTTTGCATTGTTTAGTATTTTTACAAAAGCTTTGGTTATTTTTTTGGCTCTATCATCAAAGCTTCCTGCGCAACCTACCCAAAAAAGTACTTCTGGTTGTTTGCCTTCAGCCATGTATTCTGCCATTGTAGGTACTTTCATCTTCGTATTTTTTTAGTTGTATTAGTTTTCGTCTTTCCAGTTAAGTCTGTCCATTTGATTGTACGGCCAAGGAGCGCCGTTGTTTTCAATATTCCCCATCATCACGTTTAATTCTGATGGTGCTGCCGATTGTTCCATTACCAAATATTTACGCATTTCCATGATAATGGACAACGGGTCAATATTTACAGGACATGCCTCTACACAAGCATTACAAGACGTACACGCCCATAATTCTTCTGGTGTAATGTAATCGTTTAAGAGTGCTTTTCCATCATCTACAAAAGTGCCTTTGTTGGCGTCGATATTTTTTCCTACTTCTTCCAAACGATCACGCGTATCCATCATGATTTTACGTGGAGATAGCTTCTTCCCTGTTTGATTGGCTGGACATTCACTCGTACAACGACCACATTCCGTACACGTATATGCATTCATCAATTGTACCCAATTTAAATCTTGCACATCTGAAGCTCCAAATTTTTCGGGTTCACCTTCGTCTTCTCCTTCTGCTGGAGCGGCAAACGGATCAGCATTAGGATCCATCATCAGCATTACTTCTTTCGTCACATTTGCATCATTCTTAAATTCTCCTTTTGGCTTTAAGTTGGCATACCACGTATTTGGAAATGCTAAGAGAATGTGTAAATGTTTTGAATAGTATAAATAGTTTAGGAATACTAAAATCCCTGCAATGTGTAGCCACCAAGCAGCTCTTTCAATCGTATGTAAATGGTCACCTGAACCAAACCATCCAGCTATATGCTTACTTATGATGTTTCCAGAGTTCATGTCTTGAAATTGTACATCAGTAGCATTCATTATTAAAAACAATGTCATTAATACTACTTCAAAATAGAGAATGATATTTCCGTCACTTTTAGGCCAACCTTTCATTTCGGCACTTAAAAAACGCTTTAGCTTGATAACATTTCTTCGCAACCAAAAGATAATTACCGTAATTAATACTAATACAGCCAATATTTCAAATGTTCCGATAAGGAAGCCGTATACGCTATCTGGCAATACTTTGGTGAAGATTCTGTGTGTTCCAAAGAGTCCGTCAATGATAATTTCCAGTACTTCAATGTTGATGATGACAAAACCCACATAGACAATAACATGCAAAAACCCTGCAATAGGTCTGCGCACCATTTTTGATTGTCCAAGAGCAATCATTGCCATGTTTTTCCAACGTTCTGATTTATTATCAGAGCGGTCTACATCTTTCCCTAGGTTGATGTTACGCGTTAATTTTCGAACATTTTTAGTGAAATAGCCTACGCCAGCAATTAAAAGAATGGCAAATAGAATATTAGGAATGTACTCCATAAGTAGTAAATCTTTTGATGGTTAGTTTCTCGCTTAGTTTTTCTTTTCTTCTTCCTCCGTTGGTGGTTTATACGGTTTTGGTTTTTTTCCAAATAATGAAAAATGTACGTATCGTTTCGGATTCAATTTCATGTCTTGAAACAACTGTTCTAGCTGAAAAGTCATTCCTGTTAGGTTTTCATATAACTCTTTGTCTTTTAAAAGCTTCCCGATAGAACCGTCACCATTTTTCATACCTGCCACGATATTATCGAGACTTTTTATGGTAGATTGTAATTGATTGACAGTTTTGTTAAATTCAACTTTAGATAACGAATCGGACACTTTTGCAAAGTTTTCTGTGATGGTTTCCATACTTGCCATGCTGTTACCCAACTTTTCTTTGTTTTCGTCTAAAATTGTTTTAAACGTGGCTGAAGCATTTTTAAAGTTGGCAATCGTAGTATTCAGTTCTTTTAAACTGTTTTTGATGCTGTTTCTCGATTCTTTATCCAAAATCGCATTGAGCGATGTCATAAGAGAATCGGCACTAACCACCATTCCTTCTACTTTGGTTTGTAGTGGTGTGAGTTGACTTTTGATATCATCAATCATCCCTGGACTTACAGAAGTTTTCAGTGTATCGCCAGAAACGGCTAAGGGAGAATTGTCTTGCGTTAATAGAATTGCTAATGTTTTTCCACCGATAAAACCATTTTCTTGCAATTGAACTGTACTGTTTTTGGAGAATTGAAAATCGTGGTCTAACGCCATGGTAACAACTGATTTTCCTGAAGGTTGCAATTGAATGTCTTGCACTTTCCCAACTTGATAACCGTTAATCATCACTTTGGTTGCGGGCACCAAACCGCCAACGTCATTATATTCTGCATAAAACACTCTACCGCCTGCAAAAACAGATTTTGACATTAAATAACTAATTCCAACGTATAAGAGTACTAGCGCAGTAATTGCTAGCAATGCTGTTTTAATTTCTCTAGATATTTTCAATTTCTGGGTATTTGTGAACTTCACAAAATTAGCTATTTTTTTTCTAAGAATACGTCTAATTTAGCATTAGTTCAGCACTTCGCGCAATGGAACTTTTTTTCCATTTTTAAAAGCCACAACATAACAATCGGTATATCCTTTGCGTTTTGCTACTTCTTTAAAGCGTTTTATTTCCTCGTAATCAGAAGTTTCGCCATAAAAATAACGAAATATGTTTCCTGATTTTTCTCGAGAAATTTGATCTAATCCTTTGAAGTTGTATGGTTTTGTTGCTATTTTCTTTGAACTTGCCGAAAGTTGTACTTTAAAAGTAACACCTTTGTAAATTTTAGATGCTTTTGTTTCTGTATTGTCAACTTCGATTTCTAAATCGTTCGTATCAATATCGTTCTCCGTGATGATTGTGATAGATTTTGAATGTAAGTCAATATACTTTTTAACCGCATTGTACAACGACTGCGTCATGATTTTTTTTCCGCGTTTGGAATTTAAAAAATCTTCTTCTTTTCTATGCGTTAAGAAACCTAATTCCACCAATACACTTGGCATGTATGTTTTTGACAATACCCAAAACCCTGCTTGTTTTACGCCTCTATCTCTACGTTTTGCCGTTACCTTAAACTCTTTTTGAATGTACGAAGCAATTTCAATACTTTGGTCTAAATATTCTTCTTGTAAAATAATTAAACTAATTAAAGATTCTGGCGAATTTGGATCAAAGCCTTCATACACTTCTTCATAATTATCTTCCAAGAAAATCACCGAGTTTTCACGTTTGGCAACTTCTAAGTTTGTTTTATTGTTACTCAAACCCAGCACAAACGTTTCTGCTCCATACGCTGTAGAACCAAACTTTTTTCCATTTTTTCCAGGTTGTGCATTGCAATGAATTGAAATAAATAAATCCGCTTTTTTCTTGTTGGTCATTACAGCTCGCTGGTTCAATGTTGGATATGTATCTTTAGTTCGTGTGTAAATTACTTTCACATTGGGAAGTTTTGCCAGTTTTTTTCCTAGCGCAAGCGAAACATCAAGTGCAATGTCTTTTTCGGTGGTTTTATAACGTCTGGTTCCTGGTGTTCCTGTATCGCTTCCGCCGTGACCTGGATCAATCATTACGACAAATTCCTTTCGTTTTTTTGTGATTTCTGACGAAGGCATTTCGTTTCCTAGCATCAAATTAGAAGAAAAAAGAAAAAGAATTAAAATTGAAAAAGATTTATACATACTATCGATTTGTATTCGTTTGTTACTTAATAATGCGATTTGTGCTTTCCTTATTGTGTTAATTATGATTAAATTATCATAAATGTATGATAAAAATACACGACTAGGTTTGGCACTTCAAATATTGAGCCATACTTTTACGGCTTTCGAATAAGAAACGAAAATATAAAAGTTAGTTGATTATTCATAAAAGAAAGCTTTCTTTTGTGTATTATTAAGATTATTGGATTTAGACCATTGCAAACAAAGAGATTTTACATAGGAATACAACTCGTCCTACTCTTCATGAGTGCCGTTGCTTTTTCACAAGAACTTCCAAAGCGAAAGCAACTTCCTTTTAAGCCAGAAAAGGAAACTACACAGCCAATGGACACCTTGAAAGTGAACGCAAAGGATACCATTCGTATTGGTACACGTAAAGTAAGAGATTCCATCAAAAATGATTCAATCAAAAAAGATTCCGTTCCTGAAAAACAACCAATTCTACTCGATCAGGTGAAATACAAATCGAAAGATTATGTAAAAATCAGTCAGCGAACAAAGAAAATATACTTGTACAATGAAGCGGAACTGTATTATCAAGATACTGAGCTGAAATCTGGAATTATCATTTTAGATTATGAAAAAAACGAAGTGTATGCTGGGCGATTGAAAGATACTGCTGGTGTATATTCGCAAGCGCCGTATTTTAAACAAGGAAATAATGTGGTAGAACCCGATTCTATTCGCTTTAATTTTGATACCGAAAAAGCCCTAATTTGGAATTCACGCACGGAACAAAACGGCACACAAATTTTAGGTGAATTGACCAAAAAGGAAAATGATTCTGTGGTGTTTATTAAAAATGCCAAGTTCACTACTTCGAAAGATATTGAGAACCCAGAGTATTATTTCTTGGCGCGAAAAATTAAGTTGGTACCTAACAAAAAAATTGTTTCTGGCGTAACCAATATGTATATCGCCGATGTGCCAACGCCGATTGGATTTCCGTTTGCATATTTCCCGCTAACGGACGATAGAGCTTCCGGATTTATCTTTCCAACGTTTGGAGAAAACAGCAGTCGTGGATATTTCTTCCAAAATGGTGGGTATTATTTCGCGATTAACGATTATGTCGATTTGGCGCTTTTGGGCGATTATTATACGAATGGAAGTTATGCCTTTCGAGTCGAATCGAATTATGCATTGCGATATCGCTTCCGCGGAAATTTAAGTATGCGATTTGAAGCGGTGATTAACAGTCAACGTGGTTTTCCCGATTACAGTAAATCGAACATTTACAACATTCGCTGGTCGCACAATCAAGATGCCAAAGCCAATCCGAATTCACGTTTTTCTGCTTCGGTAAACTTAGGTAGTAGTCAGTTTTATCAGGCTTCTATCAACCAGTTGAATACGCCAAACTTTTTGAATAATACGCTAAATTCATCAGTTTCCTATTCTAGAACATTTCCGTCGTATCCATCGGTAAATGTTTCGTTAACGGCAACACATTCGCAAAATACACAAACGGAAAGCGTCAATCTTACACTTCCAACCTTACAAGCAAGTGTAGAACGTATTTTTCCATTCGCACCAAAAGATAAACCCAAAAAGGGTGCTTTTCAAAATATCAACTTTCAATATAATTTGCGCGGAGAAAACAGAATCAATACGACAGATTCACTCTTTTTGACCAAAGAAATGTTTAACGATGCTAAATTTGGTATGCAACACAGCATTCCTATCAGTACCAACTTTAAAGTATTGAAATACCTTAGTGTGAGTATGGGTGGAAATTATGATGAAGTTTGGACTTTTCAAACTACCAATCGTACCGATGCAACTATCGACGCCACTACTGGTGAGCAAATTGCTTCCGTAAAAGATACCATTGCTGGATTTGACTCGTACAGAACGTATAATTTTAGCGCGAGTGTCGGAACTACGATATACGGTACATTTGAACGTGGAAAAGACAAAAAAATACAGGCAATTCGACATACGTTACGACCTTCTATTAGTTATAGTTACAATCCTGCTTTTGATCAATATTATGACGAATATATTGTAGATGCGGATAACGGAACCAAACAACAGTATACGCGTTTTGAAGATGGACTTTTTGGTGTACCAGGGAGAACTTTTGCTAGTTCCATAGGAATTAATGTTGCGAATACGGTTGAAGCGAAAATTCGCCAAAAAGATTCTACGCAAACAGAACCGAAAAAGGTAATGCTATTAAACAGCTTAAACTTTTCTACAAGTTACAATATTGCCGCAGATTCTCTAGCATGGTCGCCTGTGCGTGTTTCAGGAAGTACGGTGTTGTTCAACAACAAATTGAATGTAAACTTTGGCGCAAGTTTAGACCCATACGCAATTGACAATCAAGGGATTCGCATCAACAAATTTAACATTAATAATGGCGGAAGTTTATTCCGTTTGACGAGTGCGAATTTGAACTTGAACTATTCTTTTTCAAGTAAAAACTTTGAAGGTGGCGGAAACAATGTCGATAATACCAGAAGCGGTGGACGTGATGATGATTTATTCGGAAAAGCGCAAGATTTTAGCAATCGACAAACCTTTGATGACGATAGTGACGACGATGAAGAAAAAGAAGATGTAGAAGCCTATCGAGCCAAAATTCCGTGGGATTTACGAGTCGCGTATACAGTTACGTATCTCAACAGCAATCGACAAAATGAAATTTCCAACAACTCTGTCATGTTCTCTGGAAACGTAGAATTGACGCCGCAATGGAAAGTCGGAGTGTCTTCTGGTTACGACTTTAAAAACAAAGGATTTACCTTTACACAAATGCGTTTTGAGCGTGATTTGAAGAGTTGGCGCATCAACTTTAATTGGGTTCCTTTCAGCGCACGAGCTTCTTGGTATTTCTTTATAGGAATCAAAGCTTCCATCTTACGTGACGTGAAGTGGGAACAACGAAGCGAACCAGATCGTAGACTTTGATGTGTTTTGTTTTTTGTTTTTTGTTTTTTGAGATATTAGTATTGAGTATTGAGAAGTTATCATATAAAATCGAAAAAACAAATCGACGAATTGACAAATAGCGAATAGCGAATGGCGAATAGCGAATAGCGAATAGCGAATAGCGAATAGCGAATAGCGAATAGCGAATAGCGAATAGCGAATAGCGAATAGCGAATAGCGAATAGCGAATAGCGAATAGCGAATAGCGAAAAAAACAAAAAACAATAACCCAAAAGCGAAGCGACCAAAAACCTAAAACCTAGAAAAAATGCCAAAACAAATCATCACTACACCAAATGCGCCAGCGCCTATCGGACCATATAATCAAGCTGTTTTGATAAATGGAACCTTGTATACTTCTGGGCAAATTGCTATCAATCCAAAAACTGGAGAACTTGTACTTGATTCTATCAAAGCGGAAACTCAGCAAGTGATGGAGAATATGAAAGCCGTTTTAGCCGCAGCAAATATGACTTTTGAACATGTGGTAAAAACAAGCATTTTTATTAGCGATATGCACAATTTTAGTCAAATCAATGAAGTGTATAGTGAATACTTTGATGATGCTTCTGCACCAGCACGAGAAACCGTTGAAGTGGCAAATTTACCAAAGTTTGTCAATGTAGAAATTTCGATGATTGCCATACAAGATGCTTAAAGTTGGTTTTCAGTTTTTCTAAACGACACTACACTCATAAAAAACATTTCAATAAATATAGATTTACTTTTCTTTCCTGTAAGAAAATATACGGTGTAACCGTAGTTTGATTAGTGATATAATTCTTACTTTTTGTGTTATTAACCAAAAAATACTATATCATGTTAAAAAACATTTCAAAAGTAGGAACTGTTTTGAGTAAATCTGAACAACAAAACATCAGTGGTGGACGACCTGTTAGAGGTTGTTACCAACAGTCTGGAAACACGTGTTGTCAGCCATATAGTGGCGGATTCACATTCTGCGACGCTGGAAGATGTGGCGGAAACGGTTACTGCTTCTGGTATTAATGTATAGATAGATTTTCCCCTAAATCTTTTCGTTCTTGTATGCCTACTTCCACAAATACATCAATTCAACAATTTTCAAAAAGAATTACAATAAACCGCAAATGAGTCAAGAGTTTACTTTGTAAATAAGTAATTTCACGCTTATTAAACATATTTCTTTTGACCATTACAATTGCCATACTATCTTATATCTTTTCGTTGGTAAGCTACTTACCTGCGTTTCCCGTGTCGCATTGGACATTTCGTATTTGCGATTATCTTCGAATTCAGTTATTGGTCATTCAAATCATTTTTTTAGGTGTGAATGTATATATGTTTGATAGTCAAAATTACTACATTCTTACCGCTATCATTCTCTTGGGAATTACCATTATCTATCAAGCCATCATCATCATTCCCTACTTACCTACTCACAATATTTTCAAGAAGAAAGATGCTTCACACGATACTATTTCTATTCTCAGTGTCAACGTACTCCAAAGCAATTCTTCTTATGAGCGGTTGATTTCTTTGATAAACGAAGTTCAGCCAGATATTTTGCTGACGCTGGAAACTAACAAAGCTTGGGAAAAAGCGCTGGAAGCCATAGAACCACAATTTTCATTCTCGCATAAAGTACCAAAGGAAAACCGTTACGGAATTCATTTTTACACCAAATTTAAAGTTGAAAGTGCGCAAACGCATTATTTTATTTCGGAAGAAAGACCTGCCGTGGAAGTGCATTTATACGACACTAAAGGAAATGATTTTGTGTTTTTAGGAATTCATCCGCCACCGCCGAGTCCAACCGAAAAACCTACTTCCAAACAGAAAGAAGCAGAATTTATGAAGGTCGCTAAATTGGTGCGCTCATTAAAATCGCCAAGTATTGTTACGGGCGATTTCAACAATGTTTGCTGGTCGAAAAGTGCTAAATTATTTGCCAAAGTGGCGGATTTAGAAGATTCTCGCATCGGAAAAGGAATTCACGGAACATTTCCTGTACGTCCATTTTTTATACGATTCCCAATTGATTTGCTTTTTACTTCTAAAGAAATAAAAGTACACAAAATCACTACGTTATCTGATATTGGCTCTGATCATTTACCTTTTTATGCTGAATTTTCTATTGTAAAATCTAGCTTTGCCAAAGCTGAAAAATTAACGCCTGAATTGGATGAAAAAGCAGGCAAAATTATAGACTCAGGTTTTGAAGCATTAGAAGAGGAAGAATAATTTTTTATAATTTCTGGACACAAAAAAAGCGAACCGAAGTTCGCTTTCCAATCAATATTTTGGTTTTTTTATCCTTCACAATCAACTTGTTCAGTATACTTTACGAAGCAATAAGGCTTTACATTTGCTGAAGGACAATCGTTGTTTACAGAATGACATGTAAACCAATGGCAGCTTAATTCAACAGCTGTAAGACCTGTTCCTCCTGTAAGTTCATGATTGTTAATTCTTGAAATTGACTTTTTGTTTAGTTTCAACGATTTAAGATTTCTTTTCTTCATAATTTAAAAATTAAGTTAATAATAGTCTCAATTTATAAATCTCTAAAAGAAGAAACAATGTAACATACTCGTGTTTTATGAATTTGGACAAATTACAAATCTTAAAAACAAAACTAATTAAGCTCTTGTTATTCAGTAAATTACAAATAAAATAGTCTTCTTATAAAATTTAAAATTTAGTTCATTTTCACAAACAACGGTTTCAATCTAACATCAAAACCATAAGCCAAAAAATCATCAAACCGTTGTAGCTGTATTCGCTGTTTTATACCAGCGTGTACTACAACAAATACAATGTCCTTTCGAATGTATTTCTGGACAAGTTACATTGCCAATTATTGTTATTCCAGCTTTAAAGCGTAGTTGTTCTTTTTTAGACAGTTTTGTAATTTTTATAATGTTTGTAATGTTTTAATGTGGTGCAATATGGT
The DNA here is from genome assembly GCA_006383075.2 of Kordia sp. TARA_039_SRF. Lineage (GTDB taxonomy): Bacteria > Bacteroidota > Bacteroidia > Flavobacteriales > Flavobacteriaceae > Kordia. The sequence continues at coordinate 157,906 of SMNH02000008.1, read as the reverse complement.
TATTTTTTGGTTTATTCATCTATAATCAAAGTACTCTTCCATTCATTTTTACAACAAAGACAATGCCCTTGCGGATGCATGTAAGGATGTGATGAAGGACAAGTTGGTTCTCCTGTCAAATATGCCCCTCCAACACAATAATATGAATCGTTCAGAGATCCTGCTTTACATTTTTGTTGTTCTTTTTTAGTGAGTTGTGTAACTCCCGAAATGTTTGTAATTTGTTTTAACATGGTAGTATTTTTTAATTAATAACGTATTAAAGATAGTTATAAGTTAAGAAAATAGACTACGGTTTTACCATAAAAAGAAAGAAAAAACTTTATTTTTAATGAGTTTTTTCTTTTAAATTAACACTTCACACTCTAAACATTTTTTCGTAGTTTTAAACAAAACTACAACCTGTGAAAAAAGCCCTTAAAATTATTGGAGTCATAATCGTAATATTCCTCATCGTAGGATTTATTTTTTACAGAATGTTGCTTCCCACTTATGATGGAAGCTTCGATATTGAAAACATCCAAGAAGAAGTTACTATTCATTATGATACTTACGGAATTCCCCATATATATGCGCAAAACGAAAAAGATGCCTTTACCGCGTTAGGATTTGTACATGCGCAAGATCGACTTTGGCAAATGGAAATTATTCGTAGAATTGCTCCTGCTCGATTATCAGAAGTATTTGGAGAAGCTACGGTTGATACCGACCGCTTTTTTGCAGCACTTGGAATTGATGAAGCGTCTGAAATTACGGTTGAAACAATGGATAAAAACTCCAAAAGTTATCAATTAGCACAAGCGTATATTGACGGAATTAACGAGTTTATAGCGCATGGCGCCACGCCAATTGAATTTTACCTTACGGGAATAGACAAAACAGCATTCAGCATAAAAGACATACACAATATTTTTGGCTATATGGCATTCAGTTTCGCGATGGCACACAAAACCGATCCGCTCGTCACAAGTATTCACCAAAAATTAGGCAATCAATATCTCGCTGATTTAGGCTTAAAAACTAATCCCAACACAACCCTTTTACACAACTATCCGCCAAAAGCGAAAGACACTACCAAAGTTCAAAATGAATTTGCCGTTGCCGTTGATAAACTATTAAAACCATTACCAATTCCACAGTTTATCGGAAGTAATAGTTGGGTATTGGCACCACAAAAAACAGCAACTGGAAAAGTACTATTTGCTAACGACCCTCATATCGGATTTGCGCAGCCATCTGTTTGGTATGAAGCGCATGTACATACACCGAACTACGAAATATACGGATATCACTTGGCAGGAACTCCGTTTCCATTGTTAGGGCACAATCGTAAAATTGCGTATGGAATGACCATGTTTCAAAATGATGATATTGATTTTTATTGGGAAGAAAACAATCCCGCAAATGCGGCACAATACAAAACTGCCAACGGATATACAGACTATTCTCAAGTAACGAAAACCATCAAAGTAAAAGATGCTGACGATGTTTCTGTTACTGTAAAAAGAAGTCATCACGGACCGATTTTAAACGGAATTGCGGATGGAATCGATTTTGAACAACCTGTAGCGATGTCGTGGATTTACACACAGCGAAAAAACGAATTGTTAGAAGCTTGCTATTTAATGTCGCACGCCAACAATCAAACAGAATTTGAAAAAAGCATTCCTAAAATTCATGCGCCAGGACTCAACATCATGTATGGCGATGCAGAAGATCATATTGGTTGGTACGCGGCAGGACAACTCATTGAACGACCTGCACATGTGAACTCAAAACTAATTCTCAATGGTGCTTCTGGAAAAGATGAACCCATTCGCTTTCTAAACACTACTGAAAATCCTCGCGCGACCAATCCGCCGTGGAATTATGTATATTCTGCCAACAATCAGCCTGATAGTATTAATGGAAGTTTCTATCCAGGATATTATTTACCCGAAAACAGAGCGAAACGTATTGTGGAATTGATTGAAGCCAACGACAAATTCACCAAAAATGATATGATGAATATGTTGCTCGACAATACTTCAAAAATACACGCGGAAGCAATCAAAGAAGTCGTGAATGTTGTTGAGCATGAAGGTTTATCTATCAAAGAAAAAGAAGTCGCAACGGTTTTAAAAAATTGGAATGGTGAAAACCAACTAACGGATATTGCTCCAACCATGTATCATCGATTTATCTATCAATATTTAAAAAATACTTTTGGTGACGAATTGGATGCTGCCACCTTTGAAATGTTACTTAAAACACATCTTAGCAAACGTTTTACGGCGCCACTACTCTTCCAAGAATCTATTTGGTATGACAATATTGCAACGGACAAAAAAGAAACACGAAAAGACATTTTACTCAAATCTTTTAAGGAAATGGTCGTATTGCTGGAAGTTCAATTTGGTAACAATATACAAGATTGGACTTGGAATAAAGTACACACTGTGGAGCACGAACATCCAATTGGAAAGGTAGAAATGTTACGCTCGTACTTTAACGTCGGTCCGTTCGAAATTGCTTCTACGAGTGAAACCATTAACAATTTAGGATTTCACTATAATGATTCTGGAACATACAATGTGTATTTTGGTCCGTCTACCCGCCGTGTGGTTGACTTTTCTGATATTGAAAACAGCATGAGTATTTTGCCAACAGGACAATCTGGAAATCCATTCAGCGCGCATTATGACGATCAAGCAGAAATGTATGTACAAGGAAAATTTCGCAAAATGATGATGAACACTGAAGAAATCAAGCAAAATGCAAAAAATACGCTTACATTAGAATAAAGCATCAAAACGTATGAAATACAATTGCTCCGAAATCGTTCAAGCACAAAAAGACTTTTATAAAACGCGACAAACGCATGACATTTCTTATCGAAAAGAAGCACTAAAAAAGCTTTTAAAAGAAGTCAAAGCACGCGAAGATGCTATTTGTGATGCGCTGTATGCTGATTTTAAGAAACCAAAATTTGAATCGGTCATTACCGAAACCAGCATTGTCATTTCTGAGTTGAAATTGGCGATAAAAAAACTAACATCGTGGGCAAAACCAAAGCGTGTTTGGCCAGCCTTGCTCAATTTTCCATCCAAAGACCGTATTCATTCAGAACCGTACGGAACTACCTTGATTATTGCGCCTTGGAATTATCCGTATCAATTGGCAATTGCGCCGTTAATTGGTGCCGTAGCAGCAGGAAATACCGTAGTTTTAAAACCTTCTGAACTTACGCCAAACACTTCGCAAATTGTAGAAGAAATCGTTTCAGCTGTTTTTGATGATAGACATGTAAAAGTAGTGCAAGGTGGCGTTGAAACGTCGGAAACGTTGCTAGCAGAGCGTTGGGATTATATTTTCTTTACAGGGAGTGTGCATGTGGGGAAAATTGTAGCCAAAGCCGCAGCACCCACTTTAACGCCTGTAACGTTGGAGTTAGGCGGAAAGAATCCATGTATTGTTGATATTCACACTGATTTTAAACTGACAGCCAAACGAATTGTGTGGGGAAAGTTTTTAAATGCTGGACAAACCTGTATTGCACCTGATTATTTAATTGTACAAGCACAGGTGAAATTTGATTTTATGAAAGCGCTCATTGCCGAAATTGAAGCGGCTTATGGAAACAATCCGCAAGAATCGCCCGATTATCCGAGAATCATCAACGAAAAGAATTTTCAACGATTGGCAGACTTGTTAGAAGGAGAAAAAGTATTATATGGTGGAAAAGTGGATAAAAACGATTTGTACATTGCTCCTACACTGCTTGATGAACCTTCGTTAGATAGCGACGTGATGCAAGATGAAATTTTTGGTCCGATTCTGCCGATTCAAGTATATTCTTCGTTGGACGATATTTCAAACATGATTGCGAAATACGAAAAACCACTATCGTTATACGTGTTTTCAAACGATAAAAAATTTGCCAATCGCATGATTGAACGTCATTCCTTTGGCGGCGGCGCTATTAATGATACCGTTACACATTTTGTAAATCACCGAATGCCTTTTGGTGGCGTTGGTCACAGCGGAATTGGCGCCTATCACGGTAAACACAGTTTTGATACCTTTTCACACAAAAAATCCATCACAAACAAAAAAACATGGTTAGATGTTCCGATGCGTTATGCGCCATACAAAGGAAAGTTGAAGCTTTTAAAGATTTTTTTGAAGTATTTCTAATATCAGTCCCAAAACAATTTACAGATGAATCCCGAAAAAACAGTTTCCGAAGCTATTCAATACAGACGCTCTGTGCGCGTTTTTGATAAAGACATTGAGATTGATACCGAAAAGGTAAAAAATTGCCTTAAAAACGCTGTGTTAGCACCTACGAGTAGTAATTTACAATTGTGGGAGCTTTATCATATTACGGATGAAACTGTTTTAAAACAAATGACCGAAGCGTGTTTGGGACAGAATGCTGCCAAAACAGCGAAACAATTAGTCGTAGTTGTAACACGAAAAGACAAATGGCGTCAACGTGCAAAAGCGAATATTCAGTTTTACGAACAACTTTTTGACAAACCAAAAGAGGACTATTCTAGAAGAGAAAAGTTTGCCATTAATTATTACAAAAAACTCATTCCGACGATTTATCCTGACTTTTTAGGAATTTATGGTTGGTTGAAATATACTGTTTTTAATGTCATCGGATTGTTTCGTCCTGTGTATCGCCAAGTTCGATTGAGCGATTTACGCATTGTGGCACACAAAAGTGCTGGATTAGCTGCGCAGAACTTTATGATAAGCATGGCTGCGATTGGTTATGATACCTGTCCGATGGAAGGAAGTGATACCCTACGCGTAAAAAAGATTTTAAATTTACCACGCGGCGCGGAAATCAATATGGTGATTGGTTGTGGCGTTCGTAGTGAAAACGGTATTTACGGTCCGCGTTTCCGAGTTCCGTTTGATGCAACTTATTTTGAGCTGTAATATTATTTTTTCTTTCAATTATATGTATTAGTTTTTACCGACAATGAATTTGTGCTTTTCTATAAATTGAGCAATAAAAACGTGGTAAAACTAAATTTGAAAGCAGCATTTAAAAAATCCAAAAAGCAAAAAATTAAATTAGAAGACTTATAGTTTTAAAGCCTATTCACTAAAAAACTAATTCCTACATTCCTAGTTCCTATAACTACTTACTATTCACCAAATTATTTCGAATAGCATATAACACCAAGCCAATTCTGCTCTTTACTTTGAAGTGTTTGAATAAAGATTCGCGGTAGCCATCGATGGTTTTCGGGCTCAGACACATTTCTTGTGCGATTTCTTTATAAGTCATTTCCGTACAGGCTAACTTCAAGAAGGTTAATTCGGTGTCTTTTAACTGTTTTCCGTTGATAGCTTCTTTTTCATCGTTACCGTGAAGGGAATTTAGCAAAGTGGTTGCCACACGTTCGGAATAGTAAATTCCGTTTGAAATCACTTCGTTTAGGGCTTTGTAGAAGATTTCTGGATGAATGTCTTTTAGCAAATATCCTTTCGCGCCCAAGCGCAACATTTTGATAATAGTTTCTTCATGATCGTCCATTGACAATGCCAATACTTGAATACTTGGACGGTTTTCTTTAATCCATTCCATCGTTTCAAAACCGTTCATTACGGGCATATTGATATCTAACAAAATAATATCTGGGACATTTTCAGATTCTAATAATTTTTTTATCAGTTCGCTTCCATTCTTTACATGGTACAAAACCTCAAACTCATCAAATGCATCGACCAAACCTTGCAAAGATTGTGCAAAGAGCAAATGGTCGTCTACAATTACAACAGAATGTTTTTTCATTATTTTCATTTATAGGGATATGATAAAGTTAAGGAAACTCCTTTATTTTTTTCGGATTTCATCTCAAATTCTGCATTTATAATCGCAGCGCGACTTTTCATATTGATCAATCCTGAGCCTTTTTCAATTTCTCCTTCGTCAAAACCAACACCGTCATCTTGAGCCGAAATACGCAAGCAATCTGCTTCATAACGTAAGGTTACAGTGAGGTTTTTAGCTTTGGAATGCTTGATAGCATTGGAGAAAAACTCTTGTAAAATACGGAAAAGAATGATTTCTTCTTTGATATCTAATTCTTGTTCTTCTCCAGAAACTTCTAGCGTTGCGACTAAAAAGTTGAGCTTATTAAAACGCTCCAACTCTACTTCTATCGATTTAATCAATCCCATGTTTTGGATAATTTCCGTATTCATGGTTTTGGAGAGCAAACGAATTTCTTGCAGACTTTTGCCAACAATTTCGCTAATATCATTGAGTTTCCCTTTGTTTTCTTGTGCTAGTTGTGTTCCTAAAATATTGATATGCATACGTGCTACCGACAACAATTGTCCGATATTATCATGCAATTCCCAACTCATATTTTGCAAGGCTTGTTCTTGAATTTCAATTTGTGATTTTGCAATTTCTTCCATGTATCGCTTTTCAGCTTCTTTCTTTTCAAGAATAAACTTAAGTTTACGTTTTTGAAAGAACACAAATAAAATAATCACTGTTATTAACAAAATAAGCAACACTGTGGATGTTGCCGCTACAAGCATATATACTTCTTGATCGTTCATAAGATTTCTTCAAATAATACCTTTTAAGGAAATGTCTCTAATTTTGATTCTAAGTCGATGAATTTTCGCTTTTTTCTATGTAAAACAACGAAAGTAACAACTAGAAGTATTCCTACAACAAAAATCGTTGAAGCGCAAAAAAATACTAATATATGAATCTCTTCCTCTGTCATCTCTAGTAGTTAATTACTTTCTCTTGTTTGTTTGATTTGTAAAATCCTATTGAAAAACAGATGTACATGATAGCATTCAAAACAAATAACACTAAGCTCAAAATGCGTTGATCTCCTTTGAGAAATACATGAAATGCAAAGTAAAATGGCATAAATGTTCCATAAAACAGTAAAACTCCAAGAATAAACCAAAATTTAATGGAGTCCGTAATACGTAACATTGTTTCCTTGTTAAAAGATTCAACAAAGTAAAAACTTATCGCGATAAGCAAAAAAATGACACCTACAGCGTACGTATACGTCTGTAATCCTGTCATAAACACTTGACCATAGATGGTATTTAATACAGCGAAAAGTAAATAGCCACTCAATAAAAGTCCAACAATACGTTTTCTGTTTCTTGAATTCAAAATCAACCGAATCCACCAAAGAAAAAATGAAATCTGAACAATTGTAAAAATATTAGCTATTGGAAAGTTGGTATTGCCAAAAATTGAGGAATACCATTTCCCAAAAGATTCAAAATATAGGCTTACGAATTCGACAATAACCGAAAACAGTATGCAATAAATAAAATATTTGGCATTAGTTTTTGAATAATTCTTGTACGAAATACAACCATAAATCAAAGTAGCCAATGCCAAATATCCTGTAAATGATCTTAATTCTTCTAATGCAATCATTTCTTATTTTTCTCCATAATCATTTTTAGGAGGATTTCCAGTACTTCCATAATTCATTGCAGAAATTGTAGTAATATCTTTACTATCACTTCCTTCCTCTTCACTAAATCGTCCTTCCGCTATTGTTACGCTTTTCTTGGTAGGACACATAAACAAAGTATTTTGTCCTGCTTTGGTTTTATCTTTTGTGTTTTCTGGGTACACTCCAAAATAAAACCGAATTCCATCCACGTTAATTTTTTGTGCCAAAGCTTGCTCTTTTACGTAATTAATATAACCTTCCAAGTCTTCTAGCGAATACCAGCTTGAACATGAAAAATTACTATTATTTTCGGTACTGTACATACTCTTTTGCTTGGCTTTGAAATTATCGTTTAATGCCGTCGCTTGTTCACTGCTGATAAGTTTGTCTTTAGGGGTTTTGTAGTCACTCATTACTTGATATTATTGTTTATTATACTGCCAAGTTATCTATAAAGAATTACAATTAAAAATCAAAAAAACGAACATATTCTCGTTTGGCAAGTTAAGAAACTGATTTTTAGATTTTTAACTGAAAAACACCTAAAAAATATCAGGGGTTTTCCTTTTAAAAAGGGGAAAAATCCCCTTTCAATAAAGGCTCTTTCCTCTTGTTAGCTTCACAAAGTGCACTTAAATTCGCTTTTTAACTAACCATAGATTTTTAGACCGAATGACTTCCCTTGATAGAAACAAAAATGCTTCGCGCAGTATTATCAAATCGCATATTGATAAAGCCGTCACTGAGAGATTTATCCAATGGAATGATGGCTTAGATTATACAGAATTTATCCGCGCTTTGTGGCGTTTGTTTCGAAATCATGATGGTTTTAAAGAAGGTACACAGGTCATTTTGGGCAAATTAACGGAAGAAGATGCTTTACAATTGCTTTCGGAAGAAATCGATATTACGAAATTGAGAGCTTCTTAAATTGTATCGTATCTCGCGTGTATTTTTGTGCTAATTTGAAAATACTTTTTTGGTCTAATTGTAAAATTCTTGGATAACCGCCTGTGGTTTGACAATCTTTCATTAAAATAATCAACTTTCCTGAAGGCGTTAGTTGAATGGTGCCTGGCAATACTGCTGATGTGATAATGGACGGACAATCATTAGCTATACGCTCTTCCAATTGATACGCCATTCTATTGTTCAATCCGATGGAAAATTTGATGCTGAATAGCTTCTCTTGTTGGCTTTTGGATAAGAAATCAAACTCAGGACCTGCATACACATGGATGTCAGTATCGGTAAACAATGCTTGCTGTAGCGCGATGTTTGCACGAGCCATTACAGGATTTGAATTGGTTTGATACAGAATGATATCGCCTTTAGAAACGGTTGCTTTTGGTGTGATTCCGTCATAAAAACTCCTACTTTGTACTATTTTTTCTGTTTGAAAACCATGTTTTACTGCCAGATACGTACGAACACCATACAAACGTTTGCCAAATTCAAGCACATCGCCTTTTTTAACTGCCACAGGAACGTTCAATCGAATTGCTTGATGATTAAGTTTCGGAGATAAATCCGCACCGCAAATCACGATTTGTGTAGCTTCATGAAATTGTACTGTCGCTCCTTGTAGCGTCATTTCCATTACCGCAGCGTTTTCATCATTTCCCAACAACTGATTCGCCAATTTCGCATGATATTCATCCATAAAACCAGCAACAGGAACGCCAACATTTCGATACTGCAATCGTCCCAAATCCTGAATAGAAGTGTGCAAGCCGCTATGAACAATTTCTAACATATAGTCGATTTTACTGTGTATTTTCCGTTTTCAACTGCAGCTGCTATTTCATGATATTCTTCCAAAGAAACAGCTACAAATTTGATAAAATCGCCTGCTTTGGCAAAACAGGGTTTTTCGTTGGAAACATCAAAAAAATTAAGTGGAGAATTGCCTATAATTTGCCATCCGCCAGGACTCGTTTTTGGATAGATTCCTGTTTGCATTCCGCCAATCCCAACTGCTCCTTTTTTGACCTCTAATCTCGGTGTCGATTTTCGGTCAATATGGAGTCGTTTGTCAAGTCCGCCTAAGTATAAAAAACCAGGTAAAAAACCAATCGAAAAAACTTGATAGGTTGGCGCTGTATGTAGTTGTATAATTTCTTCTTTGGAAAGTGTAGTTTTTTGTGTAATTTCATCTAAGTCAATTCCAAAATATGCATCATAACATACTGGAATTTCCCAACAATACTGTTTCGGGAGTTGTATGGTGTCTGAAAACAACGAAAAAAGCCGTTCCAACAAATGTTGGAGTGATTTAAAACCTATTTTTTTAAAATCATAAATTATTAATAATGAGTTATTTGATTGAATTACATCAAGTATTAATTTAAGTTTTAATTTTATGATTTTTTCTTGATATTCCAACACGCTATACAACACTTTTTGTGTCATTTCTGCCTCCCAAGTTAGCAATAAACCATTATTCCCATACATCGTATACGTTGGAAATTTAGGTGTAACATGTTCGCTTTCAGTAGTAAAATAGGTATGTAATTGCTGCACAATTTCAACCGCATTTTTCGTATCAGAATGCACACAAAATGTATCTGATTTGAGGGTTACTTTTTTACCAGAAATCGTCTGTACTTTTTGCTCATTTTTCAGAGTGGAAATATGTGAAATAATGGCTTCAATTTCTGTTAAAACAGCATTGCTTTTTGATCGAGAAACGAGCGTTACATCGTCATTATAATTTCGGTCTGCAAAAGCTTCATACACTACTTCAAAATTTTGTTCGATAGCTAGATTTTCTATGACAGAATTATACGGCACATAGAGTTTATAATCGTCTTTGTAAATAGATATTGCTTTTAGAAATACGATTGCCTTTTCTTCACTTTTGGCAACATCATTGTACAACGCGCCATGTGGTTTGATATGATTGATGTTTACATCATGCAACGAAACAACTGCTTCCAGATTGGTAATTTGTTCTTGAATCGTTTTGATGAGTTCCTTTTCGGTTAATTCCATCGAGACACGTCCAAAATTCTCCAAATCAGGATATGAAGGATGCGCACCAATTTCAACTTGATATTTTTTAGCCAACGCAACTACTTCATGCATGGTTTCTATATCACCTGCATGTCCACCACACGCTATATTACAAGCGTTTAGGTACGGCATCAAGATTTCTTCGTTATCTTCGCCTTCGCCAACATCACAGTTGAGATGAATCATTTTTCTTAGCTCTTTTAGACTTTATTAGACTTGTTAGATTTTTAGATTTACTCCTTTGGAGTTTTAGAACACACCGTAAATTCCTTTGATTCCGAGCATTATCGCAATTAAAATAATGGTAATGGCTAGTATATTTTGAAACAACGTGTTTTTATAGCTTCCTAAAATAGCGGTTTTGTTAACAATCCAAACGAGAAATATTGCCACGATTGGAAGTAACAAGCCATTCGCGACTTGTGCAAACGTGATGACTTCTACTGGTTTGAATTGTAACGAGGAAAACACCACTCCCAAAACAAGAATGATTACCCAAACAACGCGAAAACGGTAGTCTTTGAGCGTTCCATTCCAGCCAAAACAACTTTTTGCTACATAAGCGGCTGCTAAAGGCGCAGTAATTGCAGAAGTGATTCCTGCCGCAAACAAGCCAATTCCTAATAAATATTTAGCGTATTCACCATATAAAGGTTCTAATCCTTTTGCTAAATCGAAAGCGTTTGCAATATTTCCATTCGTGGTCGCTGTAGCTGCGACAATGATTGCCATAGAGACAATTCCGCCTAAAATAATAGAGATAAACGTGTCTTTTTTAGCACTTGATAAATCTTCTTTCGTTTTCCACTTTTCTTTCACCAAAGATGCGTGTAAAAATAGATTATACGGCACAACCGTTGTTCCTATTAAGCCAATGATGATAAAAATACTATTCTCAGGAATGGTTGGCACAAACGTCCCTTTGAGCATCGCCAAGATGTCTGGTTTGGTAAGAATGGCGGTGACTAAAAACGAAATACTCATCACAAGTACTAGCGCAACCAAACTGCGTTCGAGCATTTTGTAATTGCCTATAAATAGTACGATGAACGCAATTATACCAATTAAAATTGGATAGATTGTTATGTATTCTTTTCCAAAAACCTGCATTCCCAAAGCTGCGCCGCTAATGTTTCCTGCTTCGTAGGCAGCATTTCCAATAACAATCGCGCCGAGAATTAAAAAGATTGCCAAATTTCGTAACAACGGACTTGTAAGTTGGTTTTTGATAACTTCCGCCAAACCTTTTTGCGTAACGATTCCTGTGCGTGCTGCCATTTCTTGTAATACAATCGTTGCAATGATAGATAACAACATCGCCCATAACAATCCGTAACCAAATTGTACGCCGGCTTTGGTGCAAATTGTAACCGTTCCTGGTCCAATGAATGCTGCTGCTACGAGCGTTCCTGGACCGATATTTTTAATCCATTTGAACATTGGCTGTAGTGTTTAAAGCGTAAATAGCAAACGAACCTAACCAATGCGTTCCTTCGTAATTGTCGTCTACAATGCTTGGCAACGAATAATTTACATGCTGATTCGCGATATTTTTTAAATGTGCATATTCTGGAAATTCATTGGCAATTCCGTACAAACACCACGCTCTGCTAAAGTTTACGCCATCTAAATGTACTAATTTGCCATCGGTTCTATCCGATACTTTTCCTTGTGCCAATTGAAAGTTTTTGTCTGCTAATTGTGGTAAGAACGTTTGTAGCCAATTTTTGAATTCGTCTTTTGTCAGCACTCTGCGCACGATATCGGCTTCTTCCAAACATGGTGATAAAAAGTCAAATCCACTTGGTTCCCAAGAAATTGGACAGTTTTCATCCGACAAATAAAAGTCTTTTGCTCGTTTTGTAATGAGGTTTTGTAAGGTTGTATTGTTGACAGTTTTGGCATAATCGTACGCGAATGTGAGTCCAAACGCCGTATTGGTGTGCTCTCCTACTCTGATTGGATAGTTTAATTTTGGTAAAAAGTCCAAATATCCTTGTACTATGATGTCTGTTAATGGTTGTAAATTTGCTTCCAATTCGCGTGCTAGCGGATTGTTCCAAGTGTGTAATTCTTCTGCGAGTTTTAGCAACCAAGCCCAACCGTATGTGCGCTCAAAGGATTTGTTATATTTTCCTTTAAAATATTCAATTTCGATTTCGATATTTTCTTTGGAGATATTTTCTGCTAATTTTCTTTTGATTTCATCTTTATTTTCCAAATTGGGAAATTGTTTTAAAAGACTTACCAACGACCAATGTCCGTGTACGGAAGAATGCCAGTCAAAACAGCCGTAAAATGCAGGATGCAGCATTTTGGGCGATTGCAAATCTTCTTCACTTCCAATGGTTTGATTGAGTTTGTTAGGATATTCTTCCTGCATGCAATGCAAAGGCAACGCTGCCAAACGATTTGCTTCTTCGAGTGTTAACGTTGTTATTTTGGTAGAAATTGCATCGTTTTGAGCTGTTTTTGCTTCTTTTTGGACTGTTTTTGATGATTTTTCAGTTTTTTCTTCCGATTGGCATTGTACACATAGAAAAACCAAAAGTAGATAGCCTAGCTTTTTCAATAGTATTTGGGTTTTGTTGATGGTTCAATATAGGAATTTCTTGTTAGATTTGCTTCGCTTCGCTCAATTCAAAGATTCAAAGATTCAAAAATTCAACGATTCAAGGTTTTTGTTAGACTTGTTAGACTTGTTAGACTTGTTAGACTTGTTAGACTTGTTAGACTTGTTAGACGAAATTATGTATTCGTTGTTTATCAAAAAAAGATTTACAAAAAAAGCGAGCCTGAGCCCGCTTAGTTTCAAAATCGTTAAACTAGATTAACAGATGAAGCATGATATGTTGCACCAAGCCACTACACTACTTGCACATTGATTGTTTTGCGTAGCGCAATTGTTATTTGTGAGTGGTTGACATATGTCTGGGCAGCCTGAAGCAACATTTGTTGCAGGTACTGGTGCTGGTGCTCCTCCATTAATTTTTTCTAGGTTTGAAACTGCACTTTTGTTTAGTGTTAGTTTTTTAAGATTCTTTTTTTTCATGGTTGATTATTATATTGAATTATTAAAATAGTAAAGCGAACCCTAAAGATTCGCTTTGCTTGTTTTTAAATTATAGTGCACCATTAATTGGTTGTGCTTCCTTATCATTACACACATTTGTAAAGTTTGGACAATCAGCTCCTTTACATTGTGTCACTCTGAGCGAATCACATATTTGACAATTAGACCATACATTAGTTCCGACAGGTTGTGGGTTTGAACTCGCAATTGGATTGGCAGCCGCAACTCCAGCTGAGATATGATCTAATCTTGAAACGGCTCTTTTTTTGAGGTTAAGTTTGTTTAGGTTTTTTTTCTTCATGATTTTAAAGGTTTTTAATGGTTGATACTTACTTTTTGAAATATCAGTTGTAGGTATTTTGGATCCTAAAAAAGCAAAGCGAACCCAAGAGTTCGCTTATGATTCTATTTTTAAATAGCTCCTGCATTGTTTACTGCAGTATCTACTGGAACTGCCACTACATTTTCACAAGGCTTTTTTGTGAAGTCTGGACATTTGTCCTTGCATTGTGTATTACGAAGCGACTCACATTCTTCACAATTAGACCATACATTGGTTGGAGACGCTACATTAGCATTAGCGGCGTTAGCTGCTACCATTCCTCCTCGTAAATTATCGAGTCTTGAAATAGCTGTTTTCTTTAATGCTAATTTGTTGATGTTCTTTTTTTTCATGATTTAAGTTTTTTGGTTTATAAATTAGGTTTTTGTTGTTTTCACAGTAAATTATTGTAGGTTATTTTACCGAAAAAGCATTTAAAAATAAGACAAAATCAAGAAAATTAAAAAAGATTGTGACGAATGACTGTACTTTGTGATGAGTGAATAGCTACTTTTTAAGCTCTTTTATGTGAGAAAGTATTTTTTTAACATATCCTCTACTGACAGGAATTTGTTCTTTTGACGTTCGTAGATGAAGTATAATACGTTGTGAATTTCCTGTGTAAGACTGAATTTGGTGAATATTCACATAGTATTGTCGATGACATTTCACAAGAAAACTATACGAAGTTAAACATTCAGAAACATATCGTAAGGAAGCGCGTAGTAATTGTGGTTTGTTAGCGTCACTACTACAAATTTCAACATAATTCCCAGAAGCTTTGATGTATACTATTTTTGAAGGTTGTAGTTCAATATTTTGATTGACCACAGGCGATTGAAGCACTATTTTTTTATCCGATATATCATTTATTTTACCATTTTGCATTGCTGAAATCGTGGTTGTGCTTACTGTTTTTGTATTTTGTGAAGTATACAGTCTATCTAAAAGTAAGGTAATGACAAACAACGGAATAGCAATGACAATGGAGCGCGGAATGGTGACAAATACATAGTAGTGTGTATCTACTTCTCCAACATCCATCATAAAACGATGGTATACGGTGCCAATAAAACCAGCAATCGCCAAAATAGCAACGAGCAATAACCAATGATGGTATGTTTTCCAAGGTCGATTTCCTTTGGAAAACTTCAACTTTCGGAATAACAGCCAATACAACCCGTAAATGACAATCGTAGTATTGATTCCATAACCTAGTTGAATGATTTTGATAGGAATTTCAAATTTCGGAATAGCAACATAATTATCATACGGATCAAAGATGTAAACGAAAATTGTAAGTACAATTCCAACAATAATCGCGAGTTTGCGATAGTACGCTGTATCATCAATTAGCGGATGCTGTTGTTGAAAGTAGTACTGTATTTTACTTAGTGTCAAAATTTTTTGAATTTAAAAAGTGACATTAATTTACAAAAATGTTTTGTTTTTGATAAATACAACAAAGTTACCTTAAGAATCTAAATGGTAATTAAATTCCGCGTAAGGGATTGAGCGCTTGTTGGAGCTCCTTGTAGTGTAACGGAAAGAGCGACTGCGAAAGCCCGACCTGAGCTTGCGAAGGATACGCCCAAAATCATTTTTTTAACGTAACGATTCTACTGACTGCACATAAAAATCCTAAAATAAACTTTTTGTGTGTTGATATTTTCTGGGAAGTAGTTTGTGATTTGACTTAGATAGTGAAAATTTGTAAACTAGATGATACGCATTCGTCATCAATTTGAAGATTTTCTGAAACAGGTCCTTTGAATTGAATTCCTAACAGAGTTATGTCGCAGCGATTCTTTTGCTTGCTTGCAGATAGTTTTTAATGATTTCTATTCGTAAAAACCTCAAGTGACAACCATCGCTAATAATGTGATGAATAGCCACTTCAAAATAGTTTTCGTAGCACTCTTTTGGATGAGTGGTTCTTTGAAAAGTGGCGTTGTTGCCAAATTGAATCCTTCTGACAATAAATCGTCAATAAATGTTTCTGGTGATTTTTAGACAATATGCAATATTCTCAGTAGGAATCAACAACTTTTCAGTAGTTACAAGTTGAAATTGCTCTTTTGCAGAAACCGTCTGTTTTTTTCAGCTTCTGAAATCCAATAATTAAAAACAAATTTACGTTCAGTAGTTGGTATGCAGGTGTTATGAATTATACTGCAACTGCTTCGCTTTCGAAGTAATATGAAGGAAGAATTGCGGTAATATTTTGCTGTAGCTGTTCAATCCGTACTACAATTTTATTGACATTATTTACTTCAAGAATTTCGCACTGTAAACCGCGTAATGCTCCAAATTCTATTTCTCTTAATTCTCCTACTTTAGGAACTTGTGAACCGACTTCTATATTCATAGCATCTTCTGATCCGGCTAAGAGTTTCAGTTGTACAATTTCTTTTTCTGAAACTTTTGCAAATGAACTTCCAAATCTGATATACGCGCATGCGCCATCTGCAGATAAAGCTCTATGAAAGTCTTTAGGCGATTTTGAGTTTACGAATACATAGGAAGGAATTAAAGGCAATTCTACAATTTTGGTACGATCACTCCATTTTTTCTTTGTTTTCACTAATGGTAAAAAAGCTTCGAGCGATAATTTTTTTAATGCATCTAAAACTTTTTTTTCATGACGAGACTTGACATAAAGAACATGCCAGCCTAGATACTTTTGATTCATCATTAAGCTAATTTTCTTCTGATTATTTAATTTAATTTTTGACAAAGCTTCGCTTTCCTCAGTCACATGAGGTGCTCTTTCATAAAATTCTAAGTGTGAGAAATTTTTAAAATTACTTTTAATCAATTCATCAAAATAGTTGAATTGATGTATCATTTTTCATATACAATTATAGTAGATTTTTTTCCCGAAAGACACCCTAAAAACCATAAAAAAGGGAGAATCACAAAATGATTATGGTTAAACCGTAATCTATTGGTTTTTAGTGCTAAAATCACAAGAAAACGTTTAAAAGTTATTAAAAAAGATAAAACGGTTTGGAAAATGTCATTATCGCTTTTTGACCTTTTGTAATAAAAAAAATACTGTTTAGTAGTAAAAAAGCTATTAAAATAAACCAAC
Organism: Kordia sp. TARA_039_SRF; assembly: GCA_006383075.2. Lineage (GTDB taxonomy): Bacteria > Bacteroidota > Bacteroidia > Flavobacteriales > Flavobacteriaceae > Kordia. The sequence continues at coordinate 140,951 of SMNH02000008.1, read as the reverse complement.
TATTCTAGCCCCTGCCTTTTCGTCGTAAAAAATGACATTTTTATCGCTAAAAAAAGAATGGAGATCTGACAGAATTTAGTTTTGAATGATGTCTTTGTCGTATTCGTAATTTATCTTACAATTTATTTGTTTAAAAACAACTCAATCAACTAAATAGACTAAAAACCAAAATAAAGAGAGTTAAAACTAATCAAATAATGTATGCAACTTTTCAAAGACTTCTTTTGCATAAGCTTTGTTAAATGGTACATATTTTTGGGCAAGTTTGGTATCTGCAAGTTCTGCTTCTAATTTTGCTAGTGAAATTAATGTAACATCCGCAACTTCTTCTTCTTGTAGCGTTACCTGCAAAGGTGCATCAGGAATTTCACAAGCAAAAATGGTGATGAATTCTCTATCGCGATAATCGTCTGCATGTTGATAATCAATTCGGAAGCGACCAATGTGCTGTAGTTTTGTTGACGAGACTTTGATTCCTAACTCTTCCGCTGCTTCTCTAATAGCAGTTTCTTTGGCAGTTTCACCACTACTTATATGTCCCGCTACCGACACATCCCAGCGATTTGGAAAATTAGGTTTTGTCGCCGCACGCAATTGCAATACGACTTTCCCTGTGTTGGTATACAACCACAAATGCGTAGACGCATGAAAATGTCCGTAACGATGTACTTCTCGTTTGGGAAGTATTTCGCCTGTTGGGTTTCCATGTGCGTCTAAGATGTCAATAAGTTCCAATTTTTGGGTATTTAAGGGCTTGCTTTAGCTTCACAAATCAAAGATATACTTTCAAGTGATGAAAAACAATCAAGCTTGTTGACTTCGATATGACTTTGGTGAAATTCCTGTTTTTTTTCGAAAAGCATTGTAAAAAGAAGTGCGATTGTTGAATCCGACTGTGTAAATGATTTCGTTGATGTTTAAATTGCTTTGCTTGTCTTGCAATAGCTTGATGGCTTCATTGATGCGATGCGTATTCACGAATTCAAAAAAGTTCATTTGAAAATGCTCGTTAATCAATTGTGACGTGTGATGTCGCGATAAATTCAAACGTTCTGACAACACATCTAGCGTAAGCGCACTGTCCAAATACAACTTTTCCGATTCCATCAACGCAGTCAGCTTATCTTTCATTTCAATTGCCATAGATGAAGACAAACCGTTGTTTTGATACTTTACAAACGGAATTTTAACCGCTCCTGAAAATATATTGGGTTGCATAAAACTGAAATACGACACAATTCCAATGAAAAAGACCATCGCATAACCAATTAAATAATCTTTATACGGTGTAATCAGTCGAAAATAAATCAAAATAAAATATAAAAAGAATACAAAGGCATATCCCATAAAACACAACCACAACGATTTAATCCAAAGACGCTTGGCTTCTGACACATTGTTTTTTTCTTTTCGATACAAGATATACATTTTTGCGGCGTAAAAAACCATCAGTAATGTTACCACATCAACCATATTGTATCGAGGAATTGGCCACCAATTGACATACGCAGAATAACCATTTGACGAAGCTAGTGCAACTTTGACATCATGTGATAAAAAATAAAAACGTCCATATACAGAAAATATCCAAACTAACGGAAGTACATGTCCCAAATCGCGCCATGAAAAAGAACTGCGAAGTACACGTTTTAAGTAGACATATAATAAAGGACCGTAGGAAACCCACGGAATAAAATTGGTAAACGACAAATGCTCAGAAAACGAACTTTGATAATCTGTCCAAAAAGCACAATTGAACAATTGGTTATACGAGAAAAGCAGTAGAAAAACGCCAAATATGCTATTGGCGACGCGATCACCTTTGGGTTTAAGAAAAAATAAAATTCCGAGCACAAAAGCTTGAATGGCAAATGCAAAAAACAGCAATATCCATATATCAATAGTGGAAGAATTCATTAGCAGTAGTTTTTAAGACGAGTTTTGATTGATTGAATGATGTGATTTCAAAGTACAAAATAGACCGTAAAATCTGTCTTAAAAAACTCTTAATTCTCAAAAAAACTACCGAAAAGAAAGACTATACAAACTGTGTTAATGCAACTGTATTGATTTGACTATGAGACGCATGCGCAACGGTAACACCGTTTTTTATAATGAGTAATTGAGGACTTTCATGCCATACTTGAAAACGCGCCGCTATTTCTTGGGAAATTGGACGGTAATTCAACAAATCTAGGTAATACACCTGCATTTGGTTTGCTTCCAAATCGTACGAACGCTCAAATTGATTGATAACCATTTTACTAATTCCGCAACGCGTACTGTGCTTAAAAATAGCCACAGGTGTCGTTTTTGACGTTTCTTCAATTGTATCCAATTGTGCCATTTCTGTCAGTGGAATCCATGGAACTTTTGAAGGTTCTGGTGTTTCGGAAGCTTCTGAACTTCCAAATATTTTATTGAATATTCCCATAAGTATCTGTACATTTAAAGTATGAGTCGTTCATTGTATTGAAAACTTGCGAAAATGCCAAAATGTCTTGTAAATTCTAGGTTTAACCGCCATTTTGTCTTGTATTTTCAATTGGAATAACTATTGCAAAACTACCAAAAAACACAGAACTCAACGCTATGAATTTTAACAATTACACTATAAAATCACAAGAAGCTGTGCAGCAAGCGCAGCAACTGGCGCAAACATACGGACATCAACAAATTGAAAACGAACACATATTCAAAGCAATTATTGATGTAGACGATAATGTATTGCCTTTCATATTAAAGAAACTCAACGTAAATGTATCGTTGTTGAATCAAATTTTGGATAGCACGCTTAGCAGCTTTCCTAAAGTCAGCGGCGCGAATATTATGTTATCACCTGCCGCGGGAAAAACGCTGACTGATGCAACTATTGTTGCGAAAGAAATGAATGACGAATTCGTTTCTACCTCACATTTGATTCTTGCTATTTTCAAATCGAATAGTAAAATTGCACAAATCTTAAAAGATCAAGGTGTTACTGAAAAAGGCTTAAAAGCTGCCATTCAAGAATTGAGCAAAGGCGAACGTGTAACTTCTGCAAATGCGGAAGAAACCTATAATTCATTGAACAAATACGCAAATAACTTGAATCAATTGGCAAACGATGGAAAACTCGATCCGGTCATCGGTCGTGATGAAGAAATCCGTCGTGTATTGCAAATTCTTTCTCGTAGAACGAAAAACAACCCAATTTTGGTCGGTGAACCTGGAGTTGGTAAAACTGCTATTGCAGAAGGAATGGCGCATCGTATCATTCAAGGAGATGTTCCAGAAAACTTAAAAGACAAGCAAATCTACTCGCTCGATATGGGCGCGTTGATAGCAGGTGCGAAATTCAAAGGAGAATTTGAAGAACGTCTCAAAGCTGTTATCAAAGAAGTAACTTCATCTGATGGTGATATTGTTCTTTTTATTGATGAAATCCATACGCTGGTTGGCGCTGGTGGCGGACAAGGTGCCATGGACGCAGCAAACATCTTAAAACCTGCACTAGCGCGAGGAGAACTGAGAGCGATTGGTGCGACAACGTTGGACGAATACCAAAAATATTTTGAGCAAGACAAAGCCTTAGAACGTCGTTTTCAGAAAATTACCGTGACGGAACCTGATACGGAAAGTGCAATTTCGATTCTTCGAGGAATCAAAGAAAAATACGAAACACATCACAAAGTTCGTATCAAAGACGAAGCAATTATTGCCGCTGTGGAACTTTCGCAACGATATATTACGAATCGTTTCTTGCCAGACAAAGCCATTGACTTGATTGACGAAGCAGCTTCTAAATTGCGCATGGAAATCAACTCAAAACCTGAAGAATTGGATGTGTTGGACAGACGCATTATGCAGTTGGAAATTGAGATTGAAGCGATTAAACGTGAAAATGATGAAGCCAAATTGAAAGCCTTAAATCTTGAATTGGCGAACTTAAAAGATGAACGCAACGAGATTTTCGCCAAATGGCAATCGGAAAAAGATGTTGTAGACCAAGTTCAGGCTACGAAAGAAGCTATTGAGAACTATCGTGCGGAAGCGGAAAGAGCCGAACGTGAAGGAAATTATGGGAAAGTAGCCGAATTGCGTTACGGAAAAATCAAAGAAGCACAAGCAAAACTAGATACGCTGCAACAAGATTTGGCTACGCAAGAAGAACACGCGCTTATCAAAGAAGAAGTTACGAATGAAGATATTGCAGAAGTCGTAGCAAAATGGACAGGAATTCCAGTAACCAAAATGTTGCAAAGCGAACGCGAAAAACTGTTACAGCTAGAAAATGAATTGCATAAACGCGTGGTGGGACAAGAAGAAGCCATCACTGCAGTTTCGGATGCTGTTCGTAGAAGTCGCGCAGGATTGCAAGATGCGAATCGTCCAATTGGTTCCTTCCTTTTCTTGGGAATGACAGGTGTTGGTAAAACCGAATTGGCAAAAGCATTGGCAGCCTATTTATTCGATGACGAAAACGCCATGACGCGAATTGATATGAGCGAATACCAAGAAGCGCATTCGGTAAGTAGATTGGTTGGTGCGCCTCCAGGATATGTAGGTTATGACGAAGGTGGTCAATTGACAGAAGCCGTTCGACGCAGACCGTATTCTGTAGTCTTATTAGACGAAATTGAAAAAGCGCATCCTGATACCTTCAACATTTTATTGCAAGTATTGGATGAAGGTCGTTTGACGGATAATAAAGGACGCGTTGCCGATTTCAAAAACGCCATCATCATTATGACGTCAAACATGGGAAGTCATATCATTGAAGAAAAATTCAAAGCGATGCAAGACATGTACAGCGCTACGGAAGCTGCCAAAGTGGAAGTTTTAGGCTTACTGAAAAAAGCAGTGCGACCAGAGTTTTTAAATCGTATTGATGATATTGTCATGTTTACGCCGTTAACGCAAAATGACATTAAGGAAATTGTACGTTTGCAGATAAAGAAAACTATCAAAATGCTAGCAAAACAGCAAATCACGCTAGATGCTACCGAAGAAGCAATTACCTACTTAGCACAACAAGGATTTGATCCGCAGTTTGGTGCGCGACCTGTAAAACGTGTCATTCAACGTAAAGTGTTGAATGCGCTTTCTAAGGAAATTCTCAGTGGAAAAGTTACGGCTGACAGCATCATTTTGTTAGATGAATTCAATGACGAATTGGTATTCAGAAACCAAACAGATTTGATAGAGAATTGATAAAATACAAACATATACTAAACTAAGAGCAGCTTTTCGGAAAGCTGCTCTTTTTGTTTACTAACAAAGACAGGAAACTTTATATCTCCTGAACTACAAGATTCTTTAATAAAACGCTTGGTAAAAGGCTTTATTTTGCGAGGAAACGTTAAAGTTTTGAGAATTCTATTTTTGAAGAGAATTGCTTAACCAGAGTTCTATCTTAAAGCAACAATGGCTTTATCTTTTCCGCAGTTTAGCTGGAATTTTTCGTTAAGAATTATTAAAAAACCACTGATATACTGTTAATTACGGAATTCCCGTAAGCAATTGAGATTGTTATTTTGTATGTTTAGTATTCAACATTTTAAAAAATTTAATTATGAGAAAGAAGAACCTAATGTCATTACAACTTAACAAAAAATCGATTTCCAGTCTTCAATATGACAAAGTAGTCGGTGGCGCTACCTATCCTTGTTCTACAGGACCTGGACTCACATCTGTACAACCAAATATGTGTAAAGTAATGTGTGAATTTCCGCCTACAGAAAATCCTCAAGAATGTCCAGCATAATCATTTGAAGCGAACTTAGTTTCGCTTTTTTTATGCTTTTCTGATAATGTATTGACTGACTACAATTTTTTAATCTTTTCATTGTTGAATCATTCAGTTTTTAATCTTTTGACTACTTTTAGCAAACAGACAATCATTATTCGCATTCATGCTTACGCCAAAATTCAAAAGATATCTCACTCAAATTCTGCCATTTGGCGTAATATGGTTACTTTTTGGAATCATCTTTTTATTGATTGAAATTGCCGCAACGAAAGATTACGCGTATCGTCCGAAAGGTGTTATTGAAGTCAATCTGCAAGTCTTTGTGTTTGCTATGTTTGCAGTGACTTTGGTGGGTTTGCTTATTGGAACTATTGAAGTTTTGTTTCTCAATAAGCTTTTCGCGAAGAGTAGTTTCTTAAAAACCATCTTAGGAAAGCTTAGTATTTACTCGCTTTTTTTATTTGTGATTATCGTTATCATGTATCCCATAGCGGCAAGTATGGAATTGCAAACGGGCTTTTTTCATCCTGCTGTATGGAACAAATTTTACGAGTATTTAAAGAGCATCACGTTTATAAGCACTGGTTTTCAAATGTTTATTTCCTTAGCTACTTCCCTATTCTATGCGGAAATCAGCGAAAATATCGGTCACGGCGTGTTGGTAAATTTTATCAGAGGAAAATACCACAGACCTAAAGAAGAAAACCGAATTTTTATGTTTTTAGACATGAAATCGTCCACCACAATTGCAGAACAACTAGGACATGTCACCTATTTTGAACTGCTCAAAGAATACTATTATACGCTTTCGGATGCTGTGATTGCGCATTCTGGTGAAATCTATCAGTATGTCGGTGATGAAATGGTGGTTTCGTGGAAATATAAAAATGGTATTCAAAACAACAATTGTATTGCCTGTTTCTTTAAGATGAAAGCGGATTTACAAAAAAAGCAAGACGAATTTAACAAACGATTTGGCGTAGTTCCCGAATTCAAAGCGGGATTGCACTTAGGAACCGTCACTACAGGCGAAATTGGTGCTGTCAAAAAAGAAATCATCTTCACAGGCGATGTTCTGAATGCCACAGCGCGCATTCAAGCGCTTTGCAATACATTGAGTACAGACATTCTTATCTCGAAAGATTTAAAAGAAGTACTGTCACTCGAATCAAAATTTAACGTTCAGTCCAAAGGAATCCAAGAATTACGCGGAAAACAAACTTTAAAAGAATTATTTACGGTTGAACCAAGTTTATAAGTTGAATAGTTTATGAGTTTACTTCTTTAGGTTCTACAAATTCTAAATAACGTGAGTTCGATACAACTATTTAATCATATTACTGATTATTAACATATTATACTAAATGTCAAATCGAGCATTATCGTAGATACCGAGCATAGCTTATGAGATTCCTTTAAAATTATCAATTCTTAGCTGTTCTCGACTGCGCTCGAACTGACAATTAGTGATTTCTTAAGTCGAACTCGTGTTAAATAAAAACCATCAGTACATTTTCAAATTATCAAATTGCTACATTGAAAAAATCGTCTCATCGAGTGATTTTCGCTAGAAAATTGTATCGAGATGTGCTCTGAAATTCTATGTTTTCAAAAAAACTAGCGACTAATTATTTAATCTTTCAATCAAAAAAAGATAGAAGCATATGCTAAACTACACTTCTATCTTCCTTAACTAACTCAAAATTGATAATTATATATAGTAGGATATAATTCTAATTAGCAGTTATACAAAGAATTTCCACATCCTTCTGGTGTACAACTTAATTCAGGAGCTGAAAAACAAGTTTCAACATTCAGAGTATAACAATCGACGCGACCAGTATTGGTACCACAATCATTTGTTGGATTGCAATTGCACGACAATGTTGGCGGCGGACAATCAGCCGTGTTTCCTCCTATTACTTTTTGTACTTCAAAAGAAGCTACGTTCTGTTTTTTTAGTGATAATTTCACACTCAATTCTTTTTTCTTCATGGTGGTATTTTTAAATTAAATTCATATTAACCAACATCTCCACAGACGTATGGTTCACAACTTAAAATTTTATCTGTATAACAAGCATCTTCACGCATAGTAATACAAACAAAAGGACACGTAGCATCATCTGAACATATATCGGATGGTTGACACACATCTGGTTCCACTGTAATTGGTGGACTGTAGGCATCTGCGCCTCCTCGTATCATTTTTGTGTTAAAAGAAGCAATACGGCTTTTTCGTAAACACAATTTTATATTCTTTTTTTTCATGTCGTTATAGTACGCTTTTAAATATATTTTCTGTAGATAAAACAATATTTGTTATACTTCAATTGGCTTGCAATTATCAAATTTAGGATCGGTACACGAACAGGTTTCAATTGGGCATAAGCTATTATGCGTCAGAGGATCGTCAACAGGAGTTGCATTGGCTGTTCCTCCCATAACTTTATTAGCAGCTAAAGAAGCTATTACATTTTTTTTCAAAGCTAACTTTATAGTCAAATGTCTTTTTTTCATGATGTGAGTTTTAAATTAAGTTATATAAATTTACTAATAATCAAACACTTACAACTACACAGAAACAATACTTCCACTACGTTTTTACAATAAAAACTTATTTTATACCGATTGGTATATTTTTTTAACTATCTTTACCACATGATTACCAAAGCCGAAAAAACTGCTGCATATATTATAGAAACCGTTGCGCCTATCTTTAATAAAAATGGCTATGCTGCGACAAGTATTTCGGATATTACCAACGCAACAGGTTTGACCAAAGGCGCGATTTACGGCAACTTTAAGAATAAAGAAGAACTTGCCATTGCTTCATTTAAGTACATGGTAAAACTGCTGATGAAAGAATTGGTAAAGCACATGGACAAAAGCGACTCTCCTATTGAAAAGTTGTATTTAATTACCGATTTCTATCGCAATTATTATTTATACACGAACAAAATGGGCGGTTGTCCTATTTTAAATGTCGGCGTGGACGCGAACAATCAAAATACACTGTTGTTGCAAAAAGTCCGCACGATTATTCAGCGTATTCAAGACCAACTGGCAACGATTATTGAAGATGGTATTGCCTGTGGAGAAATTTCAGATGAAATCAATGCCATGCATGCAGCAAAACGAATTGATACTATGATACAAGGCGCTATTTTTATGGCGTATACGATGGATGACGATTTTTACATTCAAGACACCATGAACCAAATTGACCAAATGATACAACAGCAATTAAAAGCATAACACTATTTTTTTACCTAAAAATATACCAATTGGTATATTAAAAACACATACTATGAAAGATTTACCTAAAATTCTAGAAAGCACCGCAACTATAAGATTTCAAGATTGCGATCCGTTAAATCACCTCAACAACAGTAAATACTTGGATTATCTCATCAACGCGCGTGAAGACCAATTGATTGCACAATACAATCTAAACATATTCGAAAATGCTAAAAACACGGGCACTACTTGGGTTGTGGGCTCGCATCAAATCGCGTATATACGTCCCGCATTGGTCATGGAAACCGTCACGATTCAATCACAATTAATTCACTACGGAAAAAAGCAATTGTTAGTGGAAATTCGCATGTACAACAAAGATAAAACAGTACTCAAAGCTGTCATGTGGAGCTCGTTTGTTCACTTCAACGTCTTAAAAGGAAAAGCACATGAACACAATGATTACTTCTTAGAATTATTCGAAAACGTACAACTTCCTGTAGAAGAATCAACTTTTGACGAACGCATAAAAAGTTTACGCTTGGCAATGGTTTCGTGATAAATAAAAAAGTTAGATTTCGTTCTTTTCCGCAGTGTAGTAGTAATTTTTCGTAGAAGTTTATCGAATATTTATAAATGATTACTATATAAATTTCAAAACTGAAAAATAGAGCTTGACAAATCAGAATTTCGAAAAATTACTACGGTTTTAGTTTTTCTCCAAAAAAGAAAAACTAAAAACACCTCTGGAAAAGCGCCTTTTCTTTTGTTTCTTTTCTTTGGGCGAGCAAAGAAAACGAAAGTAAGAAGCTAAATTTGTATTGTTTACACGTTTTTTTAAGTCGAAACTAAATTTATATCGAAAGAGCTGTTTTTTATCAGTTTTTCAAAGTTTGTTTTTAACTATCTTTACGCCAAACAAAAGACTTCATGAATCTTCATCGCTATATTGACCATACATTGCTAAAACCAACGGCAACAATTGCAGATATTGAACAACTGTGTAAAGAAGCTGTGGAACACAACTTTTTCTCGGTTTGCGTCAACAGTTCGTATGTAAAAACAGCGAAAGAATTTCTTCCAAAAGACACTGATGTAAAAGTTTGTTGTGTGATTGGTTTTCCGCTTGGCTCGATGAATCTTAAAGGGAAAATTGGCGAGATGTTGCAAGCCAAAGAAGATGGCGCAGACGAATTTGATATGGTCATCAATATCGGTTTGTTAAAATCTGGAAAATTTGCAGAAGTAAAGCACGAAATCATGTGTTTAAAAACACTCGCAAATACTGCTATCTTAAAGGTCATTATTGAAACCTGTTACCTTTCGGAAGAAGAAATTGTAAAAGCTTCTGAAATTGCAGTAGAAGCTGGAGCCGATTTCGTAAAAACGTCTACAGGCTTTGGAACTGGCGGCGCGACTTTAGAAGCGATTGAACTCATGAAAAATGCTGTCAACGGAAAAGCACAACTAAAAGCTTCTGGCGGAATTCGCGATGCGGAAACGGCTATCAAATACATCAATGCTGGAGTTTCACGTATTGGAACATCTAACGGAATTGCCATTGTTTCAGGAACTTCTGCACAAAATAACTATTAAAATATGAGCGTACATATCAACGCAAAAAAAGGAGACATTGCTCCTACAGTTTTATTACCAGGCGATCCGATGCGTGCCAAATGGATTGCGGAAACTTTTTTAGAAAACCCCAAACTATACAACGATGTTCGTGGTATGTTTGGCTTTACAGGAACGTACAAAGGAAAACCTGTTTCTGTACAAGGAACGGGAATGGGCGCACCCTCAATTTCTATTTATGCACACGAACTCATCAACGAATATGATGTACAAAAACTGATTCGTGTAGGAAGCGCTGGTTCGTACCAAAAAGACGTAAAAATTAGAGATATTGTCGTTGCCATGTCAGCTTCGTCTAACAATAGTATGAACGATTTGCCCTTTGCGGGAGAAAACTTTGCGCCAACTGCCAATGCTGAATTATTTATGCATGCGATTGCTGCTGCCAAAGAAAAAAACATTCCTGTAAAAGCGGGAAACATCTTAACCAGTGATATTTTTTACCAAGAAGACGCTGATTATTATAAAAAATGGGCAAAATACGGTGTTTTATGTGTAGAAATGGAAACTTCTGCTTTGTATACCATTGCAGCGCGTTTTCAAGTAAAAGCACTATCTTTACTCACTATATCGGATAGTTTGGTGACACATGAAAGCACAACTTCCGAAGAGCGTGCGCAAACTTTTAATGAAATGATTGACATTGCGCTTGCTATCAGTTAACAACAAAGACACCTTTTATGAAAAAAAATGTATTGCTCGTATTGAGCCTTTTCTTAGTTCTCAATTGTTTTGCACAAGAAAAAAAAGACGATAATCAGTCTGCAGAAACACAAACTTCTGTGTATTACTTAATTCGTCACGCAGAAAAAGACCGTTCTGATAAGGAAAATAGAAATCCCGATTTGACCAAACAAGGAAATAACCGAGCGGCATATTGGGCTTCCGTATTTGAAAAAGTTCCTTTTGACGCTATTTATTCCACAGATTACAACAGAACAAAACAAACTGCGCAACCAACCGCAGATGCTAAAAAATTGCCTATTAAAATTTACGACCCTAGAGGTTTGCAAATGGATCGTTTTTTAAAAGAAACCAAAGGAAAAACTGTGTTAATTGTCGGACATAGCAATACCACGCCGTATTTTGTAAATCGTTTATTGCAACGAGAAGATTACGAATCCATTGCCGATGATAATAACGGAAATTTATACATCGTCACTATTTCAGGCGATTCTAAAACTGCACAATTGTTGACGGTAAATTAACGAGTTGACCATCTTAACAAAGAAAGCTGTCTTTAAAGTTCGGTTTGATAAAAAATGGAACTTTAAAGACAGCTTTTTTTAGTACACAAATATTTCGTGTGAAAGTAGTTAAAACTTCAATCCTACACCAAATCCTATCACTAGCGGATTGATGTCTACGTCTGCTCCTACTGTTGCTCCTAGTGCGCTGTTAGCATTGACAGTAGCATCTGTTTGAATCAATATTTTTTTAACATCGAGGTTTAAAAACCATTTTTCGCTTAAAGCGTAATCAAATCCTGCCTGAAAAGCAAATCCGAAACTATTGTCATAATCTACATCATCTGCAACAGGACCTTCATCGGCTCCATAAAAAATGGTATAGTTAATTCCGGCACCAACATACGGTTTAAAATCTCCTATTGGATAGTGGTATTGAAATGTTAATGTTGGTGGCAACAACCAAACATCACCTAAATCGATATTTCCTGCGGCTGTATTTACAGCTTCAACATCATGATTTGCGGTTCCTAAAATTAATTCTGCTGCCCAGTTTTCAGTGAAGAAATAGGTAAAGTCTAATTCAGGCACATACGCTGTAGAAATAGAAACATCGCCGCCAATGGCTTCTATGGAAGCACTTTCATTCGGGATTATAGAAATAACTCGAGCGCGAACTTGCCACTTTTTAAAAGTATTTTGATCTTTTTGTTGTACATCTTCTTGTGCTGTTAGTTGAAATATTCCTAACATTAAAAAAACACTAAAAATTGCTTTTTTCATACGTCTATTATTTAATAATTATGACACAAATGTATGTGCGACTTTCTCCAAGAAAAATGACAAAAGTCATAGTTTATTGAAAGATACTTTTCTCAATTCTTAAAGCTTCAGTGCGGTTATACTTGTCATTCCAATAAATGTTAGTAACTTTGTAAATTCATGCAAAAAAACATCAACATACAGAATAAAAAAGCGCGTTTTCAATACGAAATCTTAGATAAGTATACCGCTGGAATTGTACTCACAGGAACGGAAATTAAATCCATTCGAATGAGCAAAGCTTCTATTGCCGAAAGTTTTTGTGAGTTTAATGAGCGTGGCGAACTGTTTGTAGTGAATATGTATATTGAAGAATATGCTTTTGGCACACATTACAACCATAAACCAAGAAGCACGCGTAAGTTGTTGTTGAATAAGAAGGAATTGCGAAGTCTGAATAAACAAGTTAAAAACTCAGGTTTAACGATTGTTCCGTTGCGTTTGTTTATAAACGAACGCGGATTGGCAAAACTTACCATCGCCTTAGCTAAAGGTAAAAAGCTTCACGATAAGCGTGAAACGATTAAAGATCGTGATAATAAGCGTAATTTAGATCGCATTAAGAAAAGTTTCCGCTAGTTAAACTACTTTGCGATAAATCCACGAAGCATTTTAAATCTCGATTATTGAAAAAAGTTCCCTTTTGCAATAATGTTGTACAAAAGGGAACATATAATTTTAATTTGAAACTGCTTCTAATTTTGATACATCTTCCGCATCTTTTTCTGATTGCTGTTTTTCTTTTTGACAATCTACCAATCTTGCAAAAAACCAGATAAAGGCTTCTACTTGTCCACTGAGTACGCAAGTTCCTTTGAATATACTATCTAAAAAAGCTTGTACATCTATTGATTGTAATGCTTTAACAGCTTTGGCGTTTTTTAATACTAATGAACAAGTTGGCACATTTTCCAGTGTTTCTTGTAGGGTTACGATTTTATCTTTTATCAAAATATTGATAGCTTCTGCGTTTCCTTCAACATGTACACGAATACCCAAATTCGGAACTGGTAACAAAACATTACCTATCCAACGCTTCAAATATTTTGAAAATTCTGTTGCCCAAGGCAATATATCTGCTTTAATAACAGATGTATCTTTTTGTAGTTTTTTAACCGTTTTCATCTGTGCTTTGGCTTCTTTTTCCGCTTCTTGGAGCGCTGCTAGTGTTCTGTCGATATCTTCATGCGTATGTGCCGCAGAGCAAATAAATCGCAAACGCCCTCGACCCATTTCTACAATCGGATACGTAACGGCTAAGGTTTGCACGCCGCGCTTGTATAAATTTTGAACAATGGCATACAGCGTTTCTTTATCGCCAAAATGTGGAGTGATGATTGGTCCGTCGCCTGTTCCCAAATCGTAACCAGCTTCTTCAAATCGTTGACGCATATAGCGTGTTCTATCCCATAACTGCTCTCGTAAGCTTTCATCGGTACGTAAGTATCGTAACGAAGTCAATGCTGCAGCAATGTCCGCTGGACTTATAGACGCTTGAAAAATATAAGCTCTGGAAGATGCTTTGAGCAATCCGATGTGTTCTTTGCTTGCGGCAATAACTCCGCCAATACTTCCCAAAGCTTTGCTCAATGTGGTCATTAAAAAATCTACATTTTCCGTAGCACCTTGCGCGGCACAAATTCCTGCACCATTTTTACCATAAAAGCCAAACGAATGCGCTTCGTCTACAAACGTTAATGCATTGTATTTTTTAGCCATACGAACTATTTCTGCAACTGGTGCCGTTCCTTCACCCATGCTATACACACTTTCTAAAACAACCAAAACAGTTCTGTATGGCGATACGACAGACTGTAAAACTTCTTCCAAATCGGACGCATTGTTATGTTTGAACGTTCGGATAGTGGCGCCACTCAAACGCGCACCATCTACAATAGAAGCGTGACATAATTGGTCAATTACCACAATATCATTTTTTCCTAAAATTCCTGAAATAGCTCCTACATTTGCGGTATAGCCTGTGGGAAATAAGCATGCGTCTTCCTTTCCTACCAATTCTGCAAATTCTGTTTCAAAATCTAAATGCTGATTGGTCATTCCCGAAGCAGATGCCGAAATTCCCATGCCTGTTCCAAATTGTTCCAACGCTTTGCTTGCTTCTTCAATTACTTTCGAGTCGCGATTTAAACCAAAATATAAGTTTGTAGACCAAATAATTGCTTCTTGTTCTTCATCGTTAAAAGCATCGCCCACAACGCCTCTGGCTGCACTTCCTGTTCGTAACACTTTTCCGTACGGATTTCTTCGGTTGTCGTTTACTGTGCGTAATATTTCTTTGATGAGTTTACTTTTATCATCGGCACTCCAAGAAGCTGCATTTGCTGCTTGAAACGTAGGATAACTTTCTTGAATATTGGTTTGAAAATCAGCCAATGTATTGCTAAAAGTTTCTGTGGTGCTTACTGTTTCATTGGTTGAATTTGCTTTGTGAACTATAAAATCTGCCAAACTATTGGGCGTGTTGTGTTCGTTAATAGCGCGTACACCTATTTTTTTTCCTACTAAAGTTGAAATGCGATTGCTAAATTCTACTGTAGTGAGCGAATCTAAGCCAAGACTTGCAAAAGATTGATTGGAATCAATTGTTTGAGCATCTGCAATATTTAAGATTTTTTGAGTTTCCTTGATAATACTAGTCACAACTTTTGCTTTTACTTCGTCATCAGTTCTAGTCAAAATATCTAAAGGTTGTATCTTTTCTGCTATTTCTGGCGATTTTACGCTTGCTAATTCTTGTAGTTTTTTTCGATCTAATTTATCATTTGGCAGCAAAGGTAATTCTTCCAAAAATGTAATTACTTGCGGAATCATATATGTTGGCAATTGCTCAGAAGCATATGATTTTATGGCTTCTTCAGTGATAGAGGCATCTTTAGTTACAACATACGCTGTTAGTATTTTTTGACCAATTCCACCTTCAATTGCTGCCGCTGCTACCGCAATAATTCCTGTCATAGTTTCGAGTGCCGATTCTATTTCTTCCAGCTCAATACGATATCCTCTAATTTTTACTTGCTGATCGGCTCTTCCTAAAAATTCAATCTCTCCATTCTGCAATCGGCGACAAACATCACCAGTTTTATACAAACGACTGTCTTGAATTTCATCATTTGGCTCTATAGTTATAAATCGTGCTTTGGTTTGTTTTGTATCGTGTAAATATCCTTGTGCTAATTTTGCTCCTGCCAAATACAATTCTCCTGCTTCTCCCGTTGCTACAGGCTTTAAGTTTTCATCTAAAATATATGAACGTGAGTTTGGGTGTGACTTTCCAATCGTTACAATTTCGGTATCCTTAGAAACTTCCGCTATGGTAGAATATACGGTATCTTCGGTAGGTCCGTACGCATTCAATACTCTTGTAATGGAAGGCTGTGCATACGCTTGTGCTACGAGTGAACGCTTTAAGGCTTCTCCACCAAAAACCAACGTTTGTATGCCTTTGGGTAAATCTTCTGTTGCCAACAACGCTTGCACTGATGATGGCACCATGACAATTGTTCGTAATTTGTCCGCTGCTGGAATTTGTGTGACTTCCAACGCGTTTTTCGCCAAAATGAGCATTCCGCCCAACGCTAATGTCCCTATAATTTCTAGGACTGAAGTATCAAAACATACCGAAGCTGCTGCTAACATTCCATACAATTCTTCATCGCTAAATACAGTACGAGTTGCTGCTACCATAGCCACCACGTTCTTCTGCGCTACTGCAACACCTTTTGGTTTTCCTGTAGAGCCCGAAGTGTAAATGATATACGCCAAGTCGTTTTCAGTGGCTTTTATGGTTTTCTCTATGTGCGCTCCAACGGAATCTATTCTAATTATTTTGTTTACATCTGCACATAAGTCAGCGGTTTTTTCATCATCCACAAAAGCAGCAATGGCTTTGGAATGTGATAACATATAATCAATTCGTTCTTTCGGATAGTTAGGATCTAACGGAACATATGCGCAACCTGCTTGCATAACTCCTAACAAAGTAGCTATCAATTCCCAAGACCTACTCATGCAAACGGCAACTAACGAACCTTGTGCTATTCCTCGATGCTGCAATTCGCCTGCAACGGCGTTTACTTTTTGCTGAAGTGTTTCATAATTTATAGTTGTGGTTCCGTCAATAATGGCAAGTTCCTTAGGTTTACAGAGCATTTGCTGCTGTATTAAACCGCAAACTGTCGTTTGGAGTATATCGTTTTTTTCTGGTAAAGTAGTATTCATAATCACCTTTCTTTATTGTTATTTGTTTTTTTAAAGTCAGATGGATTATAGGGAAGTCCGATACTATTGTGTACTATGCTTAATTCTTAAAAATGATGAGTACAGTTTTTTATTACTTTGTAAAGATAAGATATATTGTTAATTTTTATCCTCTAACATCGGTACAAAACGAAATTCTCCAAATTCTTTTTTGGTGAATTCTTTTTCAGAAGTTCTGATGAATAACGTCATGATTTGCGCTTTTTCGCCTACAGGAATAACCAATTTCCCTCCTACTTTTAATTGTGACAATAAAGGTTTCGGTACAAATGGCGCACCTGCTGTGACTACAATTCCGTCAAAAGGAGCTTGTTCTGGCAAACCTTTATAACCATCGCCAAAGATGAGTTTTTTAGGTCGGTAACCTAATTTTGGTAGGAATAAACTCGTACGTTTAAATAATTCTTTTTGTCGTTCAATACTATACACTTTAGCACCTAACTCGAGTAGCATAGCCGTTTGATAACCACTTCCCGTTCCGATTTCTAAAATGGTATCTCCGCTTTTAATTTCGAGCAATTGTGTTTGAAATGCAACTGTATACGGTTGCGAAATAGTTTGGTCGGCTGCAATTGGAAAGGCTTTGTCTTGATACGCATGTGCTTCAAAACTTGAGTCCATAAACAAATGTCGCGGAATGTTTCGAATGCCATTTAGCACGTTTTCATCGGTAATTCCTTTGTTAGCAACAATTTGTGCCAACTGATTTCGCATGCCTTTATGTTTGAACGAATCTTTCATTTGCTCACAAAAATAATAGTATTTTTTGGCTATCAAACTAAAAAAATTAGTAAAAATACAACTGATTGACAACGAATATGTTTCTGCTAAAAATTTATAATTTGTCAAAAACAGGTCTAAAAATTAGCAGATAATTACATAATTGTTGGTGATTAGGCAAAAGGTTTTGGAAAAATAAATTATTTTTGTGGAAAACACTTTTTTTATGCTTAAAGCTGGAGTTTTAGGTGCTGGACACTTAGGAAAAATTCACCTTCGTTTATTACAACAATCTTCCCAATACGAACTTGTCGGTTTTTATGATGCCAATCCTGAATATGCAAAGAAAATCGTCAAAGAATTTGGCTATACATATTACGATTCTATAGATGCGCTGATTGATGCTGTAGACGTTATTGATATTGTAACTCCTACCCTTTCGCATCACGAATGCGCTAAAAAAGCCATTTTGAAAGGAAAGCATGTGTTTATTGAAAAACCGATTACCAATACGGTTGCAGAAGCCGAAGAATTAATCGCACTGGCAAAAGAACATAACGTTAAAGGGCAAGTTGGACATGTAGAACGTTTCAACCCAGCGTTTACGGCGGTAAAAGATAAGATTGATACGCCAATGTTTATTGAAACACATCGCTTGGCTGAGTTCAATCCGCGTGGTACAGATGTTCCTGTAGTTTTAGATTTGATGATTCACGATATTGATGCCATTTTAAGTGTAGTGAATTCACCTGTAAAGCAAATCAACGCGAGTGGTGTTTCGGTAATTAGTAATTCGCCAGACATTGCCAATGCGCGTTTGGAGTTTGAAAATGGTTGCGTTGCCAATCTGACGTCAAGTCGTATCTCCATGAAAAACATGCGTAAAAGTCGTTTCTTTCAACGCGATGCGTATATTTCTGTGGACTTTTTAGAGAAGAAAGTAGAAGTCGTAAAAATGAAAGACGCGCCTAAAAAAGCGGATGAATACGCCATGATTCTTCAAAATGCTGAAGGCGTGAAAAAGCAAATCTACTTTGAAAACCCTGATATTTCGCAAAACAACGCCATTTTGGACGAATTAGAAACATTTGCAGACGCTATCAATAACGATACGACACCAATTGTTTCGCTTGAAGAAGCCACGGAAGCATTGCGTGTTGCGATTCAAATTATAGAAACTTTCGAAAAATAATCTTTCATGTATTCACTAAAATACGCCTTATTACTGTTTTGCTTTTGCTCGATATCGTTTTCGTTAGCGCAAGAAGAAAAAATCATTCCTGCTAAAAAAGTAGACATCACATCTTTTATAAAAGATACACAAATAATGAGTAAGGACAACGAAGCCTTTAAAATGGTTTGGTGGATTCCAAAAGAATACTGGAAATTTTCAATAGAAGACAGTAGCCTTGCTGATAGCGAAAGTGAATATATTGATGAAATGATTGCTTCTTTTGGAGAGTTTACGTTGGTGTGCGTTATCAATACGGAAATGGGAATGTTTGGCAACTTAAAGAAAAAATCATCTACGGTTAGGATTAAAGACCAAAAAGGAACTATTTATGAGCCATTAGATGATAGCCTTATTCCAGATGATTTTAAAGGAACATTAACGCTAATGAAACCTATGATTGCACAAATGCTAGGACAATTTGGAGAACAATTAGAGTTTCATGTATTCTCTAAAAAAGCGAAAGATGGTACGCTTATCTGCAATCCGCTAAGCAAAGGAAAATTTACAATTCTACTGAATGAAGAAGAATTTAATTTTATGCTTCCATTAGCTTCTATGGTAGAAAAGAAAGTATGTCCAGAAGACCAAAAATTATATAATGGAACTTGGAATTTCTGTCCAATACACGGAAAAAAACTAAAATTACAGACAAAATAAATACACACTATTCTATGAAAAATATAGCTGTTATCGGAGCGGGAACTATGGGCAACGGAATTGCGCATACGTTTGCTCAATTTGGCTTTAAAGTACAACTGATTGATATTTCTCAAACCTCTTTAGATAAAGGTATTGCAACCATTACGAAAAACTTAGATCGTATGGTGGCAAAGGAAAAAATTTCGGAAGAAGACAAACAGAATACACTCAACAATATTACTACATATACCAACTTAAAAGAAGGTGTTGAATATGCTGGTTTGGTCGTAGAAGCAGCTACGGAAAATGTAGATTTGAAACTGCAAATTTTTAAAGATTTAGACGAATTATGTCCAGAAGATACCATTTTGGCAACCAATACATCTTCAATTTCTATTACGCAAATTGCAGCCGTAACATCGCGACCAGAAATGGTGATTGGAATGCACTTTATGAATCCTGTGCCAATTATGAAATTGGTGGAAATTATTCGTGGGTACAACACATCGGATGAGGTGACAAATACCATCATGGAATTGTCTAAAAAACTCAACAAAGTTCCAACAGAAGTTAACGATTATCCAGGATTTGTGGCAAACCGAATTTTAATGCCAATGATCAATGAATCTATTGAAACTTTATACAACGGCGTTGCAGGTGTGCAAGAAATTGATACCGTAATGAAGTTAGGAATGGCGCATCCGATGGGACCATTGCAATTGGCAGATTTTATTGGATTAGACGTATGTTTATCTATCTTAAATGTGATGTATGAAGGATTCAAAAATCCAAAATATGCGCCATGTCCATTATTAGTCAATATGGTAATGGCTGGGAAATTGGGTGTAAAATCTGGAGAAGGTTTTTACGATTACTCAGAAAGTAGAAAAGCTGAAAAAGTTGCAAAAATGTTTAGCTAATGATAGCTACGAAAACGTATCGCTTAACGCGAGAAAAATACCGTGATATATTCTTTTTTATTTTTGGAAGAAGCCTACTTCAATTATTACCATTCTTAATTGTATGGACGCTCTTATTTGGCTGGCAAGTAGGTCGTTTAATTGCGCTATATAGTTTGATTGTGTTAATTATTGTGGGATTCAGTTACTTGATTTTGACCTATGTCAAAAACATGGAACCGTACTTTTCGGAAACACAATTGCATTTTGACGAAGACACGCTGCAATTTACGCAAACTGGTGAACAAAAGTCATTTCGCATCGGAACATTGAAAAATGTAATTACCAAAGACGATTATTGGCTGATTTATGTTTCAAAAACTAAATACATTTACATTGCTAAAGATATTTTTTATTCGGAAGACGATTTAAAAAAATTTGAAACTTACATCAACGCTTGAAACAACTTGCTGTCATACTATGTTTGTGCTTGCTTGGCTGTCAAAAAACGAAGTCAAAAAGTGCGCCTAAAAGCAAAGACAAAACGACCACAGTTTCTAAAAATGAATTTGCTGCTTTTGATGAATTGTTCAAGAAAAACCCAAGCTATGTTGCCAAAAACTTTGACTTTCCTGTTGGAAAACCCAATGCAAAAGGCTACTACAATGCTCAAAAATTCACAGAAAACAATCATTTAGGGGAAGATTGGAATGGTAGAGGCGGCGGAAACTCTGATTTGGGCGACGCTGTGTACGCAATTGGGAATGGATATGTAAACTTTGCTGAAAACCTAGGTGGCGGTTGGGGAAATGTTATTCGTATTGTGCATCAATACAACGGAAATTACTATGAATCTCTTTATGCGCATTGTGACACGATTATGGTAAAAAAAGGTACATTTGTTAGCAAAGGCATGCAAATTGGAACTATTGGCAACGCAGATGGCGCTTATTATGCACATTTACATCTAGAAATTCGTGATGATATTTTCATGGAAATTGGCGGTGGATACAGTACAAATACAAATGGATTTCTAAATCCGACAACATTTATCAAATCAAATAGCAATTAACGTGGCAAAGATTAATCCATTCAAAGCAGTACGACCAACGCGAGATAAGGTAAGTCTTGTCGCTTCTCGCTCGTATCAAAGTTATACGCAAGACGAACGCGAAGCACGATTGGATTACAATCCGTTTTCGTTTCTGCACATTGTAAATCCAGGCTACAAATATCACAAAGAAATCTCTGGAAAAGAACGTTACGGTTTGGTGCGCAATCGCTATTTGGAATTTAAGGAAGACGGCATTTTTGTGCAAGATGAAACGCCGTGTTTATACATTTACCGAGTGGTAAATCGTGAGCAACAAGTATTTACAGGAATTGTTGCTGCAGCTAGCACAGAAGATTACAAAAATAATGTCATCAAAAAACACGAAGATACGATTGAATACCGAGAACAAGTATTTAAAGAATATTTAAAAACTGTTGGTTTCAATGCCGAACCTGTACTTCTCACCTATCCCGATTCGGATATTATCAGTAACATTCTAGAAAAATACACAGAAACACGCGCCGAATTTGAATTTACCACAACCTATCGCGATACACACTATTTATGGTTGGTTGAAGATGCGAATGACATCAAAATCATTCAAGATGAATTTACGCGTATTGGTGATGTATATATTGCGGACGGACATCATCGTTCGGCATCTTCTTTTTTGTTGAGTGAAGATACGCAGAAGGAAAGTTATCGTTCATTTATGAGCTATCTCATTCCGGAATCGGAGTTACGTATTTATGAATTTAATCGTCTGATTAAAGATTTAAATGGCTTGTCGAAAGAACAATTTTTATTGGAACTCGATCAAATCTATCGTATAGAAAACAGAGGCTTGGAATTATACAAACCATCTAAAAAACATCACTTTAGCATGTATTTAGATGGTGAATTTTACTCACTTTATTTACGAAAAACACATTATAACTTTACAGATTCGCTCAGCGAATTGGACACACATATTCTCTACATCACCATTTTAAAACCAATTCTAGGCATCACCGATTTGCGAAACGATAGCCGAATTGATTATGGTTACGACAAACACAACGTCATCGAAATGAAAAACCGTATCGATTCAGGCGAATTTGCTGTTGGTTTCGGACTCGTTCCTGTAAATGTAGAAGAAATGAAACGCATTGCCGACGAAGGACTCACCATGCCACCCAAAAGCACTTACATAGAACCAAAACTGCGCAGCGGCGTAGCGATTTATGAATTTTAGACTGTTTTTTGTTTTTTTGTTATTCTTTAGATGTTGGATTTTAAATGTTGAATGTTGAGTTGAAACGAACAGAAAACTGACAACCGACAACAAATAATGAACGTCAAATTATTTTTCAATCTTTCAATCATTTAATCTTTCAATCAAAAAACTTACTTTTGAATGGATGAACAAAAACGTATTACAAACTCCTATTGATTACCTAAAAGGCGTCGGTCCGAATCGTGCGGATTTGCTACGCAAGGAGTTGGGAATTCATACGTATCAAGATTTTATCAATCTGTTTCCGAATCGGTATATTGACAAAACACGCTATTTTAAAATCAACGAGTTACAACGAAATTCTTCGGAAGTGCAAGTTGTGGGAAAGGTAGTGCATATTAAAATGGTACAACAAAAACGTGGTAAACGCTTGGTTGCAACGTTTACGGATGGTACTGGCGAAATGGAGTTGGTTTGGTTTCGTGGGCATAAATGGATTAAAGATAGCTTGAAGCTGAATACGCCGTATGTCATTTTCGGCAAAACGAATTGGTTCAACGGATTGTTCTCGATGCCACATCCCGAAATGGAATTGTTGAAAGAACACGAAGCCAGTTTGCGAACCGCCATGCAACCTGTGTATCCTTCCACAGAAAAATTAAACAACAAAGGCATTACCAACAGAGTCATTAACAAGTTGATGCAACAGCTATTTATAGAATCGCGCACGCAGTTTTATGAAACCTTGCCACCAACAATTTTACAAGAACTCAAATTGATTTCAAAAAGTGAAGCATTGTTCAACATTCACTTCCCGAAAAATCAAGAATTGCTTGCCAAAGCACAATACCGACTAAAGTTTGAAGAGTTGTTTTACATACAAGTGCAACTCATCATGAAAAACCTCATCCATAAAAGCAAAATAAAAGGATTTCCGTTTGACCAAGTTGGAGAGAAGTTTAATGAATTCTACAAAAATCATCTGCCTTTTGAACTCACCAACGCACAAAAACGCGTAATTAAAGAAATACGCAACGATTTGGGCAGCAATGCACAAATGAATCGTTTGTTACAAGGCGATGTAGGTTCAGGAAAAACGATTGTCGCGCTGATGTCTATGCTTCTCGCGATTGACAACGATTTTCAGGCGTGCATCATGGCACCAACAGAAATTTTGGCGATTCAGCACTACAACGGCATTATGGAATTGGTAGAACCATTGGGATTGAATGTGAAGTTATTGACAGGTTCAACCAAAACCAAAGAACGTCGCGTGATTCATGAAATGTTGGAAGATGGCTCGCTGCACATTTTGATTGGAACACATGCCGTTTTGGAAGATAAAGTACAGTTTCAAAACCTCGGGTTGGCAATTATTGACGAGCAACATCGTTTTGGTGTGGCGCAACGAGCAAAATTATGGCGAAAAAATACGATGCCACCGCATATTTTGGTCATGACCGCAACTCCGATTCCGCGAACGCTAGCGATGAGTTTGTATGGCGATTTGGACGTGTCTGTGATTGATGAATTGCCACCTGGCAGAAAAGCGATTAAAACCGTTCACAGATACGATAGCAATCGCTTGAAAGTGTTTAAGTTTATTCGGGATGAGATTGCCAAAGGACGACAGATTTATATTGTGTATCCGTTGATTCAAGAATCCGAACAGTTGGATTATAAAGATTTAATGGACGGTTACGAAAGTATTGCGCGAGAATTTCCGATGCCAAACTATCAAATTTCGATTGTACATGGAAAGATGAAACCTGCGGATAAGGATTTTGAGATGAATCGTTTTATTAGAGGCGAAACGCAAATCATGGTCGCCACCACTGTAATTGAAGTTGGCGTGAATGTTCCGAATGCTTCTGTGATGATTATTGAAAGTGCCGAACGTTTTGGCTTATCACAATTGCATCAGTTGCGCGGTCGCGTAGGTCGTGGTGCGGAACAGAGTTTTTGTATTCTCATGACGAGTCACAAATTAAGCGCCGACGGAAAAACACGTTTGGAAACGATGGTACGAACCAGCGACGGATTCGAAATTGCAGAAGTCGATTTAAAATTGCGCGGTCCTGGAAACATCATGGGAACACAACAAAGCGGCGTGTTGAATTTGAAAATTGCTGATATTGTAAAAGACAATGATATTTTAAAAACCGCTCGCTATTACGCACAAAAAGTACTGAAATCTGATCCAAGTTTAGCATTGCCAGAGCATAAAGTTGTTCGGTATACATACTCGCAATTGGTGAAACATAAAAATATTTGGAATTATATATCTTAGATGTTAGCATCTGGGTTTTTAATTTTAAATGTTGGATGTTAGATGTTGGATGTTGAATTGAAATTAACTGAAAACTGACAACCGATAACAAAAGATTAACTATTGTAGATTGACGATTTTAGATTTAGAAAATAACTGAAAACTGACAACCGACAACTGAAAACTGATAAAAGAGCCAAGAGTCAAGATTCAAGAACCAAGAGTCAAGAGCAAAGCGAACAACCGACAACAAAAAATTAACGATTGTAGATTAACGATTTTAGATTGTTGAATTGAAACCAGCTGACAACCCACAACGGAGCAAAGCGACCAACCGACAACAAACAACAAACAACAAACAACAGACAACAGACAACAGACAACTGATAACAGATAACAGATAACAGATAACAGATAACAAAAAAACAACAATTATGAAATTAGGTGCATTTTCGGTGAGTCTTTCCGTAAAAGACATTCACGCTTCCAAAGCTTTTTATGAAGATTTAGGATTTTCTGAGTTTCACGGAGATATCAATCAGAATTGGTTGATTATGAAGAACGAGCATATTGTCATTGGTTTGTTTCAAGGCATGTTTGAAGGTAATTTGCTCACGTTCAACCCAGGTTGGAATCAGGATGCGCAACCGTTGGAATCGTTCACCGATATTCGAGAGATTCAAAAGGAATTGAAAAGCAAAAATTTTGAGTTTGCCCGTGAAGCAGATGAATCCACCACAGGACCAACAAGCTTAGTAATTACCGATCCGGATGGAAATGTGATTTTGGTAGATCAGCATGTATGATGTTTTAGATGCGCTCTGCTCTTAGACCGCTTACGCTTTTAGAATCTAGACCGTTTTGCTACTAGATTTTAGACTCGCTGACGCTCTTGGTATTTTTGTATCGCTTTGCTGTTAGTATTTTTGGTATTTTTTTGCTTTGAATTAATGAATTTTTAATGTTGAATGTTGAATTAAAACTAACTGACAACAAAAAATTAACGATTGTAGATTGAAGATTTTAGATTGCTAAATTGAAACCAACTGACAACCCACAACGGAGCAAAGCGACCAACTGACAACTAACAAAAAAGCATCTACCAAAAATGATAGACGCTTTTTTCTAGGTGATGAATGACGGCGATGGTTTCTCATTCATGTCGCAATTTTTGTTTTTTTAATTTACATGAGTAGATATGACTTATTCAATATTCAAATAATTCTTAACTACTTATCATAAGTGTCAAATCGAGCGTAGTCGAGATTCAAATGAAATTCTAGTTTTTTTAAGTATTCTCGACTGCGCTCGAACCGACAAAAACTATTTCTCAGTAAATTTAGAGTCCTATAATGATTCTTACATTGAACTCACGTTAATTGATATCTTCTCCGTTTTTAAGTTTGTCTAAATTTGATTGAACATTGGCTTTACTACGTGCATTTGGTGCGTTTTGTAATGCTTTTTCTAAGTGTTTTATTGCTTTTTTAAAGTTACCTTGAGCAGAATATCCTCTTGCCATTCCGTAATGTACTGGCCATGTATTTTTGTGTTTTTTGGCGTTGTATGTAAACACTTCTAAAGCTTTGTCTTTCATTCCTAACGAAATTAATTGACGACCGTATCCGTGAATTTCCAACGCTGTTGCAATAGGCATTACTTCGTCCATAGCTGCGATGGCTTCTTGTTTCTTGTTTTGTTTCATTAAGATTGCCGCCTTAATTTGTGTATTGGCGAATGTTTGCTGACTGTAAAATTGTCCCGCAATAGCGTTGTTAATCCAAGTCAGAGCTTCGTCTAAATTACCTCCATTGTTGAGCGCATACGAAGCCGCTTGTTCCCAAGTTTGACGATTGAATCCTGGCTGGTCGCGCATTTTATCACGAATATCTGCCAATACAATATTGGTAACGTCAAAACTGATATTGAATGGAATTTCTTTGGTTCCCCATTGCAATGCCAATGTGGCTGCGTTTGGCGTAACTTGAATAAAATCGAATGTTAATAATTCTTCATGTGGAATGTTTGTGGTGATTACGTCTACGCGTAATACGTCTTCTTCTGGCTTGTAAAAGTAGCTTCCCCAAGAAGTACTATTGCTTGAAAATATGATGGTTGCTTTGTCATTTTCCTTTACGATGATATGCAATCCGTAAGTTCCTGCTTTGATAGGTCTTCCTCCTATCGTTGCATCATGCGAAAGCGTAATGATTGTATTTTCATTGGCTCCAGCGCGCCAAGGAGATGCTGTTGCAGTTCCGAATCCGAGATTGTTCATTCCGTACGGAACCAATTTACCCCATAATTCGCGTTCTCGTACTTTCGGTCTGGAATACGTGACTGAGATTTCAGAAATTCCGACAGTTTGCGATACAGTCGCTTTTTGACTTCCGCGCGGCGTGTTAATTTGTGCAAAAATTGTCGTAGTAAAGAAGACGCATAATATAAAACTTATGCTGGCGATTGGTGTAATTTTTAATTTCATCTGTTGATTGTGTTAATTAGGCAACACCAAATTAGAGTTTCAAGTTTATCTTACTTGTTATAGCTTTGTTAATCTTATAATTAGGAATGTTAATTAACATTTGTAGGAAAGAAATTGTTCTAAAAAATGTTTAGTATCTTTCAAGCGTTTTTAAAAATAGGAATTTGAGATGAAAAAGATTTGGTATTGCTTGTGCCTGTTCCCCATATTTTTAACAGCACAGATTAATGAAAGTGATTCTTTAAAAGTAAAAGCCGATTTGTCATTAACAGGCTTCTGGCAAGGTGGAAATGTAGATACGTTTATTTTTAGAGCGAAATCGGAAGTTGCTTTTAAACCTTTTAATAAATGGGTTTTTAAAACAAAAAACTCATACGTGTATCAAGAGTTTGGCAAGGAAAAAGCAGATGAAGATATTTTAAGTCTGAATTTTTTATATCTAAATCCTAAGAAGCGATTTTATCCACAAGCATTAGCCTTTATCAGTACAAATTTTCGTAGAGAAATTGATTTACGCTATTTGGTTGGCGGCGGTGTTACGTATCAAATTTTAACACATAAAAAACGCTGGCTCAAAGTTTCCTTGACGAGCGAATACGAATATACGCGCTTTTCGATGACCGATTTTAACAAAGATAAATTTGACGGAAGTGGCACGATTAACACACTACGCGGCACCATTTGGATTAATGGAAAGTATCATCTGTTTAAGGATAAGGTCATTTTGAGTCATGAAAGCTTTTTTCAACCTTCTATTCGTTATAATAATAATTTTCGCTGGCAAGCAGATGTCGGAATTGAACTGCCAATTTGGAAGTTTTTAAACTTTAAAGTAAATTATCTGCATACGTTTGAAAGTGTGGTTGTTGCTGACCAAAAACAGGAAGATCAGTTTTTAACCTTTGGCTTGACGTTGAAGAGTTATTAAGCTTGTCGTTTTTTATTTACCTACACTGAGCTTGTCAAAAATGTTACTCGTTTACACTGAGCCTGTCGAAAATGTTACTCGTTTACACTGAGCTTGCCGAAAATGTTACTCGTTTACATTTAGCTTGTGGAAATGTTATTCGTTTACACTGAGCCTGTCGAAGTGTTTTCATTCTCGAAATACATCCAATATTGTAAAAAAGTATTCCTTTATAAGTCATACATCAACTTGTACAGTGTAATCTTCAAAAAAAGATGCAACTGTAAATTACTGTATGTCAATAAATTTAAAATCACTTAAAATTTTTATCCTATAATCTATTATTTTAATTCATTCTAAATAAAAATAATTTATATATTTGCCATCAAATTATATAGAATGAGTCTAAGTAAAAATAATATTTTAGTTTATTTGCTATTAATTGTTTTAGGAATTGCCAACGCACAACAACCTGTAGTTGAAAAAGATTCCATTCTCCCAGAAGTATTAGAAGATGTGTTAATTACCGCAACACGAACCAAACGCCAGTTATCTTCACTTCCACTTCCTGCCACTATTGTTTCTAAGAAAGACTTAAAAACCATCAATGCTGTTCGCCTGAGTGATATTTTAAATGAACAAAACGGACTAATCACGGTATCTGATTTCGGCGGCGGCGAAGGAATTCAGATGCAAGGTTTAGACGCTGCTTATACACTTATTTTAGTAGACGGCGTTCCTATGATTGGTCGCTCAGCAGGTACTTTAGATTTAGATAGAATTACGGTTGGAAACATCAAACAAATTGAAATTATTAAAGGCGCATCGTCTTCATTATACGGAAATGAGGCACTTGGCGGTGTTATCAATATCATTACAGAAACGCCAAAATACGGCATCAACGGAAGCATTCAACAACGTACCGCTTCTTTTGAAACGCATGACACGCGCGCAGATGTTGGCTATAAAAATGACGCGCTTAGCATTTCAGGATTTGTCAATCGTTACAGTAGCGGCGGTTTCGACCTCAACAGCAATACCACAGGAAACACCGTAGAGCCATTCGAAAACTATACCATTTCAGCAAAAGCTACGTACAACTTTTCAGAAAAGACAAAGCTGTTCCTTTCGGGACGATTTTTCACACAATCGCAAGACAACGTTGCTTCCGAAATACTAGAAGGCGAAAGCAACATCAACGAATGGAATGTTCACTCCAAGTTAGATCATACGTTTAACGAAAAGTGGGAAAGTTCATTGGAATTCTATGCTACAAATTATGAAGCAACCGAATTTTTAAACGACAACTCGAACAACACACGTTTTAGCGATGCTTTTTTCGATCAAACCATGATCCGACCTGAACTGCGAACGGTTTACAAAGCTTCTGACAACGCTTCTTTTATAGGCGGCATTGGATATACCTACGAAACGTTGAATCGTACTTACTTTAGTGAATCGCCCAAATTTAAAGCGCCGTATGCATACGCACAATACGACGGAAATCCGTTGAAAAAGCTCAATGTGATTCTCGGTGCGCGTTTCGACAATCACAATGTCTATCAATCACAATTCAGCCCAAAGCTGGCACTTCGTTATGAAATTACGCCTAAACTTGCTGTAAAAGGTTCGGCAGGATATGGTTTTAAAGCACCTGATTTTAGACAATTGTATTTCAACTTTACCAATGCAACTGTTGGATATACGGTGATAGGCTATGATGCGGTTCCAGAAGCCATTGCGCAACTGGAAGCCGAAGGACAAATTGCAAATCAAATTGTCCCTGTAAGTGCATTTTCTGATGAATTAAAACCTGAAAGTTCGTTAGCGATTAATGTGGGATTTGATTATAAACCAACCAAAAAACTTTCACTTCAAATCAATCTGTTTAGAAATACGATTGATGATTTAATTGACACACGCATTATCGCGAATAAAACCAACGGTCAAAATGTGTTTAGCTATACCAATATCAACGAAGTATACACACAAGGTTTGGAACTTTCATCTACGTGGAAATTGATGAAAAACTTAAAATTCTCCGCAGGATATCAATTGTTATTTGCGAAAGACAAAGCCGCAGAAGAAGCGTTTGACAACGGACAAGTGTTTGCACGCGAAAACCCTAGTTCGCCATCGTTTCAACTAGCATCTTCCGATTACTTCGGATTGTTCAATCGCTCACGACACATGGCGAATGGAAAACTATTCTATGAAATTCCAACATGGAATGCCAACGCAAACATTAGAACAGTATACCGAAGTAAGTACGGAATTGCAGATTCTAACGGTAACGGTTATTTAGACAAGTATGATGATTTTGTAAACGGATACGCGATTTGGGATATCGCATTCAACAAAACTCTATACGACAATTACACGTTCGGATTTGGTATTGACAACATATTTGACTTTACCGATTCACAAAACATCAGCAATATTGCTGGACGCATTATATACGGAAACTTAACTATTCAATTTTAACATATTTCAAATTATTAAAGTATCATGAAGACTATTAAACTTTTATTATTAGTGGTAGTAAGTACAAGTTTTTTTGCTTGTAGCAGTGACGATGACACCTCAACTCCTACGCTATTACCTGTAAACTCTGAAACGGTAAGCAATTTACATGCACCGCAAAACGGCGGACAAGGCCAGCCAGTTTCTGGAGCGTTTGCAAAATTCAACTTTGAAACGGGAGAAACTACTACTAGTGATACCGAATGGGACATTGCTTTTAGAGGAACTTCCATCATTGTAAATGGCGGAACTTCTTTAGGAACCACAGACGAGCCAGCACGTACTGGAAATGCCGCTGTGTATATTGCTGATGGAAGCATGAGTACAGTAACGGAAGTTGTTACTGAAAATTTAGTGCAAGACAGTAGCTCAAGCTATGCAATTGCCACTGGAAGCGGAAATGGTTGGTATACCTATGCAGGACCACCATCACACTTAATCAATCCAACTCCAGGAAAAATATTAGTGATTAGAACACACGATGGAAAATATGCAAAAGTAGAAATCTTAAGCTACTACAAAGACGCGCCTGAAAACCCAGATGCTTTTGTTGATGAAAGCCGCTACTTTACATTCAACTATGTATATCAACCAAACGACAACGTGACCAACTTTTAAAAATCAACTATCATGAAAAAAATCGCAACAATTTTCATCCTAAGTTTGTTAGCTATTAACATTACATTCGCGCAAAGCAAGAAGAAAAAAGATAGAAACGCCATTAAAGAGATGTGTGGTTGTTTTGAAGTGACGTTCAATTTTGCAGAGACATTTCAACATACAAAAGACTCCTTATACAAACCTTCTAAAAGCAAGATAGCATCAGGTTTGGAATGGGCAACGCTAGTTGTAGATGATAACAACAAAATTTCCATTCAACATTTACTACAAGTAGGAAATCCTGCCAATCCACATATTGTAAAGCATTGGCGTCAAGATTGGTTGTATGAGAACACTGATTTTTACAGATATAATGGCGATAACAACTGGGTTTTTGAAGAAAAGTCTAAATCAGATGTAAAAAAACAGTGGACACAAAAAGTATATCAGGTAGATGACAGTCCACGCTACGAAGGCTCAGGAACTTGGGTGCACGTAGACGGAAAAAGCTACTGGGAAAATACCACAGACGCACCACTACCAAGACGTGAATATACCCAACGAAGCGACTACAATGTAACCGTTCGTGGCAATAGACATGAAATTACAGATGACGGTTGGATTCACGATCAAGACAACCTAAAAGTAGTTCGTGAAGCTGGAAAAGAAGACGTGATTCTTGCTAGTGAAAAAGGATACAATGTATACAAAAAAGTAGACGATAGTCGTTGCCAAGCTGCTGCAGATTGGTGGCAAGAACACCAAGAAAAATGGGCAACTGTTCGCAAAAAATGGGCAGAAATATACAACAGAAATACAGACCTATCACTTGAAACTAAAGTAGAAAACAAAGCTTTATACAAACATCTATTTGCTGATGAAGTTACGAAAGAGAAAGACATTGACGAAGTAATCGAATCGTTTGTAAAAAAGTAATTTATGAAAAAGCATATCTTAATTTTAAGCTGTTTTTTAGTATTTGTAAGTTCCATTAGCTTTGCTCAAGAATCAAATGATTTTTTGAGCAGAGCCTATTGGAGAACAAATCCGAGCATTGCTGATATTGACAAGAAAATAGCGAATGGAAACGATATTTCTGAACTTGACCGAAACATGTTCGATCCTGTTTCTATGGCATTGATTGAAAAAGTAGACAATCAAACTATAAAATACATGCTTTCCAAAAAAGGCAACGATGTCAACAAACTCACTCATGATGGAAGAACGTATATTTTTTGGGCAGCCTACAGAAACAATCTCGAAATGATGCGATTTTTAGTTGAAAAAGGTGCGAACACAGCTCATGTAGACAGTCACGGATATTCGTTAGTAAATTTTGTAGCCGTTACAGGTCAGGTAAATCCTGAGTTGTATAATCTTTGTCTCGAATACGGTGCAGATTTTTCTAAAGAAACCAACCATGATGGTGCTAACGCATTGTTGTTAGTAGTACCTTTTGCTAAAAATCTAGAAATTGTCAATTACTTCGTATCTAATGGACTAAGCCTAAAAGATACGGACAACAACGGAAACGGAATCTTTAGTTATGCTGCCAAAGGCGGAAACATTGCACTGCTTCAAAGCTTGGTAAAAAAAGGGGTTGATTATACCTCTGTTGGGAAAAAAGGAGAAAATGCAATCCTATTTGCCAGTCGTGGTTTGCGAAGAAAAACCAATTCTTTAGAAACGTTTCAGTACCTAGCTTCGTTGGGAATCAATCCTAATGTGACAACTACTGATGGCGAAACACCGTTGCATTCGTTAGCCTCAAAATCGGAAGACTTAGCAACTTTTAAATTCTTTGTAAAAAAAGGTGTGAATGTGAATCAAGCGAACAAAGATGGAAACACTCCGTTGCTCAATGCAGCTTACGGAAATGATGATGATGTCGTGCGCTATCTCGCATCGCTCACAAAAAACATCAATCATCAAAATAAAGAAGGACGTTCTGCCCTCACAAATGCTGTCTATCGAAACTCGGCGGAAGTCGTGTCGTTTCTCCTTACAAAAGGCGCAGATGTTCATGTTGTTGATAAAGAACAGCACAATCTTGGGTATTATCTATTGAAGAATTATTCCACCAAAAACAACGATAATTTCAACCGAAAACTTGCTTTATTAACCGCAAAAGGATTCGATTTCACCAAACCGCAACCCAATGGAAATACGTTGTTTCATGTCGCAGTAGATAGTCAAAATCTTGATCTACTAAAATATGTTCAGTCACTTAGCGTGAATGTAAATCAGAAAAATAACGAAGGTATTTCGCCGTTACATATTGCGGCTATGAAAGCAAAAAACACCAAAATCATCAAGTATTTGCTCTCTATTGGTGCGGACAAATCTCAGAAGACAGATTTTGACGAAACAGCTTATGATTTAGCCAAAGAAAATGAACTCTTGCAACAGGAAAATATAAATCTCAACTTTTTAAAATAATACAATGAAAAAAACAACCATAGCCATTTTAGGAATCGTTAGTCTACTTTCAATGTTTGTATTCATGAGTTTTACTACGGTTGAAAGCACAAAATATAAGTGCATGATTCAGATGAAAAATTACACAGGCGAAGGTGCGTATATAGTCATTTCATTGTTAGATGCAAACGGCGAATATCAACAAACGTTATACGTACAAGGAAATGATGATGAATGGTATGCTGACATTACCGAATGGTGGAAATTTCACGGAAAGCGACGTCCTGACATTGATGCTATTACAGGAGAAACCATCAGCGGTGGCGAGCGTAAAATAAGTATTATTGAAATTCCAAATGATAAAATTGACGCAGGTTACAAAATTCGTTTTGAAACTGCTGTGGAAGATCAAGAATACTATACTGACGATGTACAATTTGAATTGACTTCAGAAAGTGTAAAAAGCAAAGTGGAAGGAAAAGGATTTATCCGATACATTCGTATGATACCACAAAAATAAGTGTCAATTCGAGCGTGTTACATTGAGCGTGTCACATCGAGCGTGTCACATCGAGCGCAGTCGAGATGCAGTCGAGATGCAGTAGAGAATCTCATATTTTTAAAAATTACCACTACATGACAATTTCAATATGGAGATATAGCCACTTACTATTGGCTATATCTTCTTCTTTATTTATCATGATTGCTTCCTTAACGGGAATTATTTTAGCTTTTGAACCGATTTCAAATCAGCTAGAACCGTATGCGATGTCTAATTTGGACGAAATTTCCATTGCAGAAACCGTAGAAGCTTTGCAATTGAAGTATGACGAAATTATAGATGTACAAGTAACCAATGATGATTTTGTCATTGCTTCTGTCATTACAAACGAAGGCGATAGCGAAACCTTTTATCTAAATCCAAGTTCGGGTAAAAAACTCGGTGAAATTGTTGAAAAGCAAGCTATTTTTCAATTCGCCACCAATCTACATCGTTCTTTATTTTTAAAAAGTACAGGTCGTTTTATTGTTGGTGTTGTGTCTTTTCTTTTGTTTTTAATTATCCTTACAGGAACACTTCTTATTGCCAAGCGACAAGGCGGTTTCAAGCGTTTCTTCTCCAAAGTAGTCAAGGAAGATGCTAAGCAATATTATCATGTACAACTCGGAAAGCTCTTTTGGATTCCGCTCGCTATCATTACTTTGACTGGTGTATATTTATCGCTGGAAAAATTCTCGTTGTTGCCTAATCAGCAAGTTACGCATCAAACCACAGAAATCACTGAAACCAATTCCGAAAAAATACCAACTTCTGACTTTACAATTTTTCAAAACACATCATTAGCCAATGTCAAAACAATAGAATTCCCTTTTTCCGATGCGCCAGAAGATTATTTTTTGTTAGAATTAAAAGATAAAGAATTGCACGTGCATCAATACACTGGCGAAATTTTAAGTTCGTATGAATTTCCGTTGGTCACTTTGGCATCACAATGGAGCTTATTATGGCACACAGGACAAGGAAGTATTTGGTGGGCAATTGTCCTATTGCT
The DNA here is from genome assembly GCA_006383075.2 of Kordia sp. TARA_039_SRF. Classification (GTDB taxonomy): domain Bacteria; phylum Bacteroidota; class Bacteroidia; order Flavobacteriales; family Flavobacteriaceae; genus Kordia. Next base: position 105,542 of record SMNH02000008.1, on the reverse strand, counting down.
AGCCTGTGTCGCGTTGCTGTACTTTATGTATTCGGGTTTCGCGATGACACTCAAACGTACGAAAAAGCAATTCATTCCGAAAAACATTTACACCAAAGACGACGCCGAATTTATCATTTTAGTAGGCTCAGAAACAGGAAATACGTATCGCTTTGCTACGCTTTTCTTTAATGCGCTTATCGCGAATGGAAAAAAGGCTTTTATCACGTCAATGAACACGTTTGAAGCATACAAAAATGCAAAACACCTCATCGTGATGACTGCAACTTACGGAGAAGGTGAAGCTCCAAATAATGCAAGTAATTTTCAATCGTTGTTAAAAGAAACTTCTTTTGACCAAAAAGTACAATATTCCGTTGTCGGATTTGGCTCTTTAATGTATCCTGAATATTGCAAATACGCAGTTGATGTTGATGAAATGCTTCAAAAACACACAGATTTTACAGCCACAATTCCTATGTATAAAATTAACAATCAATCGTTTACAGCTTTTGAGGATTGGATAAATCAATGGGCAAATCGTACTGAGATTCCAATCGTGTTACAAAAACTAAAAGCAAACATCAATCTAAAAAAATTAGACAAATTCAAAGTAACTAAACGTTCGGAACTTAACGAAGATGACACATTTTTAATTCGCTTGCAACCCACGAAAAAACAAAAATTTCAATCGGGCGACTTACTAAGTTTTTATCCTGAAAAAGATTTCGTGGAGCGACAATATTCTATCGGAAAAGTAAACAATGAAATTGTACTAAGCGTCAAAAAACACAAATTTGGAGTATGTTCTTCCTATTTAAGTCAGCTTAGCGCTAACGACATCACAAAGGCGACTATAAAACGGAATCCTGATTTTCATTTTCCACACTATACAAATGATATTGTTATGATTGCCAACGGAACGGGAATCGCGCCGTTTTTAGGAATGATTGACGAAAATATATATGCAAAAAATCTCCATCTTTTTTGGGGAACGCGGACGAAAGCTTCTTCTAAAATTTACCAAGAAATTCTTGATGAAAGTATGGCTTCGAATCGACTAACAAATCTGCATATTTCTTATTCGCAAGAAACGACTCCAAAACAATATGTACAAGATGCTTTACTAGAACAGCAAAATTTTATCGCACAGGTTTTACAAAACGATGGTGTTGTGATGATTTGTGGTTCTGTCGCAATGCAAAATCAAGTACTCAATGTATTGGATACGATTACAAAATCTATATTAGAAATACCTTTGAATGAGTTTGAAAATAACGAGCAAATTCTAATGGATTGTTATTAAAATAGACATAGCTACTATTAGTTTTTGATGCTATTTTTTTACTCTTTGTTTTCTCTTGTAGTACTCAGTTTATGTTTTCAGTTTTTAGCTTTCCTTCTTTGCTCCTATTTTGAGCATAAACTACTGTAAACTAAAAACATATACTCATTCATTTTTCCTTAACTCACTTCTACGCATCGGCATGGAGTCTATTTTGTCGTACAATTCTTGAGGTGTGACTGTACTTGTTTTTCGCATTTTTACGCCGCCATCCAAACCGATGAGTAAGATTTCAAAAACTGCGTCCTCTTCTAACATTTCTGCATACTTTTGAGGCAGTTTAACATCAGGAAACATGATAGGATTTTCACCATCTGCGTGATTGATAAGTGTGGTAGTCCTTCCTACAGCATAGATAACTATTTTGCGCTCTTTGAGTTCTTTCTGCTTTGTTGGGTGAAATTGCACCAAAAAAGAACTTCTTTCTGCATCATTTCCTTTTACAATTATAATTCGGTGTTTCCACTGATGGTTTTGAAAGTCTTGTGCCTGTAGTGTCATAGCGGATACAATTGCGATTAAAAAACATAGTATTCTCATATCGTAAAAATAGCGATTATAAATGACAAAGCTGTTTGAAAAAAATAGTTTCCCAAACAGCTTTTATTGATTGAATAGCTTATAAAAAGCTTATTTTTTCACAAACTTCTTTGTTAAAATTTCATCGCCATCATTTATTTGCAAAATATACATTCCTGTTTTTAAATTGCGTATATCAATGATGTTATTGTCCAGTGTTCCTGCTTTTACTACTTGCCCAACTAATGTATGAATTTGATACTTTGCAGAAGCAGCTGCATACATTCGAATTTCTAGTTGATTGGACGCAGGATTTGGATACATGGTAAAATCTTCTTCAGTTTCCAATTCGTCTGTGTTTGCTACTGCAGAAAGAGCTCTTGGAGTGTCTTTTGTTGACTGTGTAAGCATTCTCGCGGAAGCGTTTACAATACCTGTAATCGTTACTTGATCAATATAAACTTGGTCAGCATTGGCAGAAGCATCACACTGAAATCTAAATTTTGCGTTACTTACAAAGTTATAACTCGTACTAGTTAAGGTTACTTTGGCATTGTAAAAACGACCATTTTCAAAATCTGAACCGCTTGCGTACGTGCGAACCGTTTGCCAGCTTGAACCATTGTGATAGCGCACCCAGAAATCTTCACCACTTTCCATACTATTTGCGTAAAAATAAAAATCGATTTCAACCGTATCAAACGATGAAACATCAATATCATTTAACGTCATAGAAGATGCCGTTCCAACATCATCACGAAGACGGATAGCATAGCTACCTTCATACGAATAACTTCCTGAATAACGAGCACAATCGCCGCCGCCATCAACCCAGCCATCAAAACCAGATTCGAAGAAGCCTTCGTGTAATACTGTGGTACTTCCTGCCGTTCCATTAGAACTTCCGCCACCATTTACGGTATGCGAACCAAGATTGGATGTGGTATCTGATGCCAATTCATCCCATTCTGCAACTGTATAACTTGTATTTGGACTTGTAATACTTGATTTTCTTCGCAATGTCACATTTTGTGCAAAATTGGAACTTCCGCCGTTAAAATCACCAATAATATCAATCAACACATTATTTTTAAACAATCCGACAGGATCATTTCCATTAAAAGTTACAATACCACTTCCTGTAACAATATCTGCTTGATTTTGTATGGTTGAATTCGCCGAACTATTCGCAATGACAAAAACATTTCCGTTGCTTAACGTTCCTGATAAATTATATGGAGAAGACCAACTTCCAGCACCATTGGTTTGCTTTTTTATAGAATAATTAGATAAATCTACATTGCTTCCTGTAAAATTGGCAATTTCTAATGCTTTGTTATACGAAGAACCTTCAATGTATTCTGAAAAGAATAAATCGTCCGTGCTTCCTCCACCAGGATTACCTCCGTCGCCGTCGTCAGGATTGCCGCCGCCATTTCCAAATTTGTCCTCAGCTTGCGGTCCGCCCCAAATTTGTGTAGCAAACGCAGGATTATCAATAAACGGATTTCGATTTCCTTGAATTCCTGCTAATACATCATTTCTATTCGCTTCAAAAGCAGAAACAGGATCTTCCGCATTCCACTGTAAAAATAGTGTAATCATGTTGGTATCAATACTTACAGAGCTTCCTGTTCCAACATCTACAGGCAAACAACGAGAATCGTATCGTAAGTACATATACATAATCATACGTGCTACATCGCCTTTCCATTCGTCGCCAGGATACCAATCGCCGTTGGAATTGATAAATGCTGCTGCGCCACTTCCAGTTCCAAATTTACGGTTGTTTCGCGTAGAATTTTGTTGAAAGTCACATGGTCGCAAATTGTGCGCATCGGCTCCTGCACCTGAAGTTCCCAAATCAGGATTTGCAAGCGATTTTGCAAGTACATGTTCTCGATTCCAATCGCCAACGCTTCCGCCGTTGTCAAATTTTCCTCGTGTTCTGTCGGTTTTCACATTTCCATCATTGTCATTATGACCATAAATTAAAATGACTTCATTGCTGTTGTTTGGATTGACATCAGCTTGTTGTAATGCATTCCAAACGCCAGGCGTGTACGATAAAAAAGTAGTATGTGTCGCAATGATTTTTACGGCCAATTCGTCTTTTAAATCAGTTCCAGTAAGTGATAAATTTACATCGTTGTAATACGATGGAATTTGCGCGTACGCAGTAATGTTAACAGCTAAAAATAGCCAAAGTAAAAGTTTTTTCATGTTAAGTATTTTTGGTTGGGTTTTGTTTCTACCTTATAAAAATACTTTTGTTTTTACTTCTATTTTACTAATTTCATGTTAACAAATTGTTGGCTTTCCATTTAGAACGCAATTTTACGTTTACACCTTACTAATCAATATGTTAAACCGTAACTATTTATTCACTTTGCAGTTCTGAAACGAAGTTTTCAAAGTCTTTTTTAAAAGCTACATATTTACTTCCCGTAGCAGGACCGTTAAATCCTGTATGAATGCGTCGTACTTTTCCTTTTTTATCTATAAAGATGGTTGTCGGATAAGATAATACGTGATTTAACATCGGTAGTTTTTCTTGTGCTTTTTGTTTGCTCGAAGTGCCAAATTGCGCCAAAAGAATAGGATACGGAATTTGTAATCGTTGTTGCAAGCGTTGTATGTTGTTGAAAGCTTTTTCTTTTGTTTTGGCGTATTCAAAAGCCAACGCAATAAATTCTATTTCAGGATTTTGTTGTGCAAATTTCGCATAGTAGGTAGATTCGTCCAAACAGTTTGGACACCACGTTCCCATGATTTGTACAATACGAACTTTTCCTTGTAAATTTTCATCCGAAAGTGACATCATTTTGCCGTTAGCATCTGGAAAAGAAAAGTCAAATTTGTCATAGCCTTCTTTGATGTAGGTTAACGTTTTGGCATCTGGCAATTCATAATTTTCATTGCGTTTTGCGATAAACGATTCTTTCCAATGATTCCCAGATTGAAATTCGCCCTGCATCGTACTATCAGTTACCGTTGCGGTAAACAGAAACGCATGTGCGCCATCAAAAGTAGAGAGTTGCAATTGATTGTCATAAAGCGTTCCTTCCAAATAGCGATAATCGCCTGTAGTGGTTCTAAAAGTTCCTGTGACTTTGTTGCCGTTTTGCTGAAAGATTCCCTTTGCAATATAACGGTCTGCTTCTGAGTTTGGACTAAAAACCGTTTCCCAATTTCCTGAAATAGTTGCTGCAGCTTTTCCGTCAGCATGTGGAAAACGCTGAGTTTCGCCAAAAGTCGCCGTAAACGGAACATATCTATCAAGAGATTTTTTGGCAAATTCGCCTGTAATCGTGTTTTTATCTACAAACTTTCCGTTAAGAACGCCTTCATACACGTCCATTTTTATGGTGATAGAATCCTTTTTAAGTGTAATATCGGTAATTGGGATACGCTCTTCTGCGTTGTGAATTTCAATACCGTTATCGGTAGTTGTGAAAATGAATGGCAATTCTTTGTTGTCTTGTACTTTTAAGGCAACGCGCCAAGTTCCTTCTTGTAATGTAATTACTTCTTTTTTTGATGCTTTCTGTCCGCAGGAACTAACCAATATTCCAAAAAGTATTATATAAAATTTGTGACGATTTTTCATGTTGTAAAGTAATGGTTAAATGATTTGGTTCGAATTATCGCCTACAAATTACAATAATTCACAAAACTCTATAAAGTTAGTAGGTTTATTTCCTCGATAGTCGAGATTTATAATGATCTGACGTTTGCGTTGAAATGTTTCGTGAACTCACCTCAATAGTAGTTGACAAAAAAATCATCAGATATCCTATACATCTCGACTGCGCTCGATGTGACACATAGGAATGATAAATTCAACACAATTAAATTTTAATAAGTTCAAACTATATTCTAACAGCAAAGCACATCTAACCATCTAAAAATATCCAACAAAAAACCTTGAATTGAGCAAAGCGAAACAGTCTAAGAAATTCCGCAAGAGAAAAAGTCTAAAGCGTCAGCGAATCAAACTATATAAAGACATCTAACAAAGTCTAACAAAAAAACCTTAAATCCTTGAATTGAGCAAAGCGAAGCGAAGCGAATCATCCACCAATTCTCCCCTTTTCATCTTCTAAACTTCCGTCACGTTGTTGTGCTTTCTTCACATCACTGTTTCCAAACGAATAACGGAGATAAAAATTGATATTTCTACTGTCACTTCCACCGCGACCGTCAATGCGTAAGTCTCCAAATTGTGTGCTTCCTTGCCACGGAATAGTGTACAACACATCATTCATCGTGATTTTCCCTGTCCAATTTCCCCACGATTTTTGCACCGCGATGTTGAGCGAACCTAAGCTTTGCGTTTCATACGTTCCGCCCCAAATAGACGGACTACTGTACCAACCACTAACTTCCAATTTGATGTCTTTTGGTAAAGAGAATGTATTTTGCGCATAAAAACCAAACGTTTCTTGGTCAATGGAGATAAAAGCTTCATTAGTAGCCGTGTATTTATTGTACGAACCATACACATTGGCATACGCACGCCACCAATCGTTGATTTTGAACGGATAGGAAATACTCAAATTATACACTTCTTGGTCGGCTACGTTTCGTGTATTTAAGAAGTTTCTATTTTCTCCTTCGGCCTCTGTAACTTGAGCGAAAAAATCTGACACATACGAGTAACTTACACTTGTAGTCAACGTGTATTTATAAGTGTGCGAAATTTTAAAATTGTCCGTGTATTGTGGCTGTAAAAAAGGATTTCCTCGGCTAAAACTCAATTCGTCTAGTTGAAATTCGAATGGATTTAAAATTTGATAATTCGGACGTTGAATTCGGCGACTATAGCTTAACGCAAATGAATTGATAGGATTGGCTTGATACGTTACGCCTGCCGATGGAAAAAAGTCCGTATATTTTCTTGAAACGACTTGGTTTTGAGCGGCATTTTCAGCGGTCAATCTTCCTTGTGAATCAGTGCTTTCCATACGCAAACCTGCTTGGAATTTCCATTTGTCAAATCCGAAGTTGTATTTTGCATACAGCGCGTAGATTTTTTCGTCGTATTCAAATCGGTTGCTTCGGTTCATGTTTAGGACATTTTCGCCATTAATCACATCAAAAAAGTTAAATGTGTTGTCCGTTACTACTTTTGATACTTTTCCGCCAGTTTCAAACGAGCCTTTTCCTATTTTTTGTCCGTAATCTATTTTTCCAGCATAAATATCAATGTCAATCGGCGTTTCTTGATAGGTAATGTTTGCATTTAAAATATCACCATCAGGCGTTGTGTAAAAGTTTGGTTGATTGTTAAAGCGTTCTCTCGTGTAACGTCCGTAATCCAAATCGACACTAAAACTTGTACCTAAGGTATCTTTATAACGATAATTAATATTGGCGTTAAGATTGATACTGTTATTTTCAGAACTATTCGGCGCACGCAAAATGCTGTCTACAACACTTGTATTTCGGTCAATAATTGGAGTTACTGTATTGGATGTTGATTCAGCATCGTTTATGTTGATTGTTACAACTGTTCCCAACACGCTATTTTTTGATAGATAGTAATCAGCTCCTGTTCTAAAATTGTTGGCGAATGATTCGTTTTCAGAATCAGTTTGTGCGTCAAAGATTTTTGTGCCTTGCGTTCGAAACAAATCGATAAATCCTGTAGTACGCCCAAAAAAGTTGGAATAACTTCCGAAAAACGTCCATTTTTTAAAACGACTGTTCACCGAAACGGAATTGTTGCTTCGCAGATAATCACCAACAGTTACCGTACTTGAAATGCTTCCGCGCGTTCCCAATCCTTTTTCTCTTTTGAGTTTGATGTTGATAATTCCCGCATTTCCAGCCGCATCATATTTTGATGATGGTTGTGTAATGATTTCGATACTTTCTATGGTATCTGCTTGCAACGATTGCAAAAATGACGTTAAATCGTCACCAGCCAAGAAACTTTGACGACCATCAATGTAAATTAGCACCCCATTTTTGCCTTCTACAATGATATTATTGTCATTATCCAAACGCACACCTGGTGCTTTTCGTAGCAATTCCAATCCGTTGTTTCCAGCACTTCCCACAGCGTTTGATACATTAAAAACCGTTTTGTCAGGTTCTACTTGAATGATGGGTTTTTCAGCCACTACGGTCACCGCTTCCAACGATTCTGCGGAGACTTGTAATTGCAATGTTCCTACGTCGTTGTTTCCTTTCTTCAGTGTAATTTCGCGCGAAAGCGTGGTATAACCGACAAAAGAAATTTTCAAACTGTAGGTTTTAAGCTCAATATCTTTAATGGTAAAAATTCCACTTTCGTTTGAAATGGTAGCTTTGATCAATTCACCTTCTAGAGAATTTAATAATACATTCACAAAAGGAAGCGTTTCGTTGTTTTCAGAGACAATTTTTCCCGTCAAAACGGTTGTTTCGGAAGTTTGACTCTTCACGCAAAGTGAAAAAAGCAAGCAACATAGTAGTGTGCAAAATGTAGTGTTAGCGTACATAATTATATTTTTTTGAGCAAAGATGCTTCCCAAACGACAATATTACAATATATAATGAACGAGTTGACCTATTTTCGGATGAATTGTCCAAGGACCATTCGTAAACGTATATGGCGACTCGTGGAAAACTTCTTTTATATGTATAGCTATGCTTATAGTTTTGAAGTGAATTAAAAAAATTAAAACTATGAAAAAATTACTAATGACCGTTTTATTAACCATTGTTTCTGTTGGAATGACGGCTTCTGAAATTCATCAAAATCTGTACTTAAAAATTTCGCTAAGCGACAGTAACTATGTTAGTTATCCGCCAGGAACCAATTTTTTAGTGTCTGATACTGATGGAAATACCATTTTAACCGAAAAAGAACTAACACAAGTACAAACTTACACGATTGAAAATCCGATTACCTTGTATGTGTTTACCACTTGGAATGAAGAACCTGATGTGTATGATTTGCAAAGTGGTACGCTATCTATGGAAAAAACCGATAGAACCTATAAAAATACCACGCCAAAAAATACGGTTGTTAAAAAGCTTGCGAAAGACAAACATATAACCAGCAACAACGTGTATTTGATAAAAAAGCGTTATTTTGGGTATGATGAAACCAACGGATATAATGCAAGTTTGGAATTTTCTAACGGTGTTACTTTTTTATTTCGCGATGGAAAAGCGGCAGCTTGGGAAAATGGCAAATCGCTTCCAATTAAAAACAAGTATATAGTTGAAACACCTAAAGGCGATCTAAAAATTAGCTATCACCCAAAAACAAAGAAAGTTTGGTGGGTTTTTGACCGTAAATAGACATTATGAATACACGAATTTTTAATATCAAAGTTTCTGAAATTCTCGCATTTTTGGGTTGGTTTTTTGTGCTTTCTGTCATTTATCATGCGACTATTTGGTTCAATACTCCCGAAGAAAGTAGAAGTTCTGCTAGGCTTTTCAGTATTATCGATTGGTTTGACAATGCTGGATTGCAGTATGTTATTATGTTTGTGGTGGCTTCTGTCATTTGGACTGTTGTTTTTAAAATTTGTAAACATTGGAAACTTTGGCAGCGATTGTTATTACACATTGTAGGATTGCCCCTTTTTGTGTTGTGTTCTTGGAAATTATTTTACATTATTTGTGAAGCAATTGGCTTTAGACATCTTGGCGGTTCAGGGCAAATTTGGGATATTTACATTCCGATGTTGATTTATTTGATACAATTTTCGCTGTTACACGCGTACGAATATTATGTGATGAATCAACGGAAGTTACAATATGAAATTGAATTGAAAAATACAGCACTAAAAAGTGAATTGAGCGCCATTAAAGCACAATTGAATCCACATTTTTTATACAATGTTTTTAATACCATTAATGCAAGTGTGCCCAAAGAAATGGAAGATACGCGTGAAATGATTGCCGAGTTGTCCGATTTGTTTCGCTATCAACTGAAAGCTAGTCGTGAAGATTTGGTGACATTAGAAGAAGAACTCAATTTTGTCAAAAAATATCTAAAATTAGAACAACGGCGTTTTGAAGATCGACTCCAAATTGACATTGACGTTGCTGATGAATTGCTATCGCGAAAAATTCCGCCAATGCTATTACAACCCTTGGTAGAAAACTCCGTAAAACATGGGATTTCGCCATTGGTACAAGGCGGAAAAATTACAATTAGTATTCATGAGAAAAACGATAAACTTATCTTTGAAATTAACGATACAGGCGTTGGTGTACAAAACAAAGAACGGATTTTAAACCTAGGTGTTGGTTTGAGTAACACGCAAAAGCGTTTGCAAAAAATGTATAACTCTTCACTGCAATTTTCTGATAATTTACCAAGCGGACTTAAAGTGTATTTTGAACTATAAGCGTATGAAAAAAGTAATCATTGTAGACGACGAAAAATCTGGACGAACGCTGATTAAAGAATATTTAGAAGACCACAAGGAATTAATTTTGGTTGGAGAAGCCAATAACGGCGTAGACGCTATCAAAATCATCAACAAATTTCAACCCGATTTGGTATTTATGGACATTCAAATGCCAGGTATGACAGGTTTTGACGTGTTGGAACACTTACATGAATTGCCTACCATCATTTTCAGCACTGCGTATGATAAATACGCGCTAAAAGCCTTTGAAGTACACGCGGTAGATTATCTATTAAAACCGTATACCAAAGAGCGTTTTAATATCGCTGTTAGCAAACTCAAAGACATTTCTCCGAGTCAAATTGTGCCATTGGCAAATGAACACATTCTGTCAAAAGACAGCTTTCCTGATAGAATTATTGTGGAAAAAGGCAGCAAATACGTCACGCTTGCCACAGAAGACATTACCTATATTGAAGCGTACGGAAGCTATTCCAAAATCTTTGACGATAAAGAAGGCTATCTCAGCAATCGCGGCATTTCGCAATTGGAAGAAAAGCTCAATCCAAAACACTTTATGCGCATCCACAGGAGCATTATTGTAAATTTAACCGCCGTACGAGAAGTTTCAAAATACGGAAAAAGCTATATTTTGATTTTGAAAAATAACGAAAAATTGAAAGTCAGTCGTAGCTACGCGAATAAAATTAAGGAATTGATTCTTTGATGTTAGTATTGAGAATTGAGATTTTAGAATTGAGATTTTTTCTTTTCTCGCTTACGCGAGATTTCTTTATCACTATTTATGTTTAATGAGTCTTTGCGAGAAGCATAGCGACGTGGCAATCTGTTTCTTATAAAATCAAATTTCCAAGTTTTGCTTTTGAGATGTTATACTCCAAACAAAATCCTACATTTCACCAGAAAAAGATTGCCACGCATTTTACAAATACTCGCAAAGACATTTCAAATTATTATAAGAATCTAAGTGCAAAGCAATCTGAAAATTCTGCGCAAGCAGAAAAAAGTCTAAAATCTAGCAGCGAAGCGATCTAGATTCTAACAGCGCCAGCGGTCTGAAAAGATTTCCGCGCAAGCAGAAACAAGTCTAAAAGCGCAGCGACCAAACACCCAAAATCCAACACCTAATTAACCCAAACATAATTTGCCAACTTTACGCAATATCTTATCTTTGCAGACTATCAATACGAATACTAATGAAAATATCATACAATTGGGTAAAGCAATTTATTCAACTTGACTGGGATGCTGAAAAAACGGGCGAACTCTTAACAGACTTAGGTTTAGAGGTAGAAGGCATCGAAAAATATGAATCTGTAAAAGGTGGATTGGAAGGTATTGTTGTCGGGCATGTATTAACCTGCGTGCAACATTCAAATGCCGATCGTTTAAAGGTAACTACGGTTGATTTAGGCAACGGTGAACCTGTACAAATTGTGTGTGGTGCGCCGAATGTAGCGGCTGGACAAAAAGTGCCTGTAGCAACTGCTGGAACGACATTGTACGATGCAGATGGCAACGGATTTAAAATTAAAAAAGGGAAAATTCGTGGCGAAGTTTCCAACGGAATGATTTGCGCAGAAGATGAACTTGGTTTGGGCGAAAGTCATGACGGAATTATGGTGTTAGACGACGATATAAAACCTGGAACGCCTGCCAACGAAGTATTTGACATTGAAAATGATACCGTTTTTGACATTGGACTCACACCAAACAGAGCTGATGCGATGAGTCATCACGGAGTGGCGCGCGATTTAAAAGCGGGATTGCTTCAAAAAGATATCAACATTGAACTTATTACACCATCTACCAGTAGTTTTAGAGTGGACAACCGTACGCTAAAAATTGATGTAGATGTTGAAGATAAAAACTTAGCACCTCGCTATTGCGGTGTCACAATTTCAGGCGTACAAGTAAAAGCATCGCCAGAATGGTTACAGCATCGTTTGAAAGCAATTGGTTTGACGCCTAAAAATAATGTGGTTGATGTTACGAATTATGTGTTACACGAATTAGGACAACCGTTACACGCGTTTGACGCGAATTTTATTTCAGGGAATAAAATCATTGTAAAAACTTTAGAAACTGGCACAAAATTTACCACGTTAGACGAAGTTGAACGCGAATTGCACGAAGACGATTTGATGATTTGTGATGCGGAAAAACCATTGTGTATTGCAGGTGTTTTTGGCGGATTAAAATCGGGTGTAACCGAAAATACAACTAATGTATTCCTGGAAAGTGCCTATTTCAATCCTGTTTCTGTTCGAAAAACGGCAAAACGCCACGGACTGAACACTGATGCTTCGTTCCGTTTTGAGCGTGGTATTGATCCAAATATCACCAAATACGCATTAAAGCGAGCGGCATTATTGATTCAAGAGTTGGCTGGTGGCGAAATTACAAGTGATGTTTCTGACAGTTATCCAACAAAAATTGAAGACTTTCAAGTACGGGTTTCTTATGACAATATCACGAAATTAATTGGTGAAGAATTGCCCCGCGAAACGATTAAAAATATTTTATCATCTTTAGAAATTAAAATCAATTCGGTAACAGATGGCGGATTAGGTTTAACGATTCCTGCTTACAGAGTAGATGTTCAGCGTGAAGCAGACGTAATTGAAGAAATTTTACGTGTGTACGGTTACAACAATATCCAATTTGATGAAAAATGGCATACGTCCATTTCAAATACATCACGTTTTGAAGATTATAAATTGCAAAATGTAGTCGCAACGCAATTGGTATCGCAAGGTTTTTATGAAATCATGTCCAATTCGTTGACAAATGCTTCGTATGTTGAACTTTCGGAGCAATTAAAAGCTGAACACAATATTACGATGTTAAATCCGCTCAGTGGCGATTTATCGGTGATGCGTCAGTCGTTATTATTTTCTGGATTGGAAGCAATCTCACACAATATCAACCGAAAAAATAGTGACTTAAAGTTGTTTGAATTCGGGAAAACCTATCATGAATTTAGTGAAGGAAAACGTGAAGAATTCAAGCATTTATCAGTATTTATTACTGGAAATGCTACTTCTGAAACGTGGATGCAAAGCAAACCTATAGCTACAGATTTCTTCTATGCAAAAGGAATTGTAAACACAATTTTAACACGTTTAGGCATCAATTCAACGAAAGTTTCTCCAATTAAAAACGAGTTATTTTCTGAAGGAATTACCTTGAGCTTAGGCAAAATAAAGTTGGTAGAATTTGGAATTGTAAAGCGTAAAATTGCCAAATCATTCGACATAAAACAACAGGTTATTTTTGCAGATTTCAACTGGGATAACGTGTTACAAGTCGTGAAAAACAAAAAAATAAAATTCCAAGAAATTCCGAAATTTCCAAAAGTTCGAAGAGATTTTGCTCTGTTGATTGACGAAAACACAACCTTTGCCGAAATTCACAACATTGCTAAACAAAGCGAGCGTAATTTGTTAAAAGAGGTGAACTTATTTGACGTATATCAAGGAGATAATTTGCCAAAAGGCAAGAAAAGTTATGCTGTAAGTTTCACGCTACAAGACGAACACAAAACCCTAACAGACAAGCAAATTGATAAAATCATGAACAAACTACAGCAAAGTTTCGAAAAGCAATTGGGCGCGGAATTACGTTAATGCTAATGTATCCGTGAGCAATTTTTAAATGTAACAATTGTTTGATTTGAAAATTTGAAAATGTGCTGAAAGGAAGTTGAACTAGAACTTGAAATCAAAACGTCACTTCGAGTGTTTTTCCAAAGGAAAAATGTATCGAGAAGTGCTTTAAAACTTGAAATGTTGAATTATCATGAACTACTAAACTTATAAGCCTGTAAACTAAAAAGTATCAGCTCAGCTTAAAAATACTGAGTACGCTGCTACAGACAAAAAACGAAGAACCAGCAACCAAAAAAACCTAACACCCAAAACCCAACACCAAAAACCTAAAAAAAATGAACATCGCCGTCGTCATCCTCAATTGGAATGGAAAAGGGCTGTTAGCGCAGTTTTTACCGAAAGTGGTACAGTTTTCGGGCGACGCAACAATTTATGTGGCAGATAACGCTTCCGCAGATGATTCCATTGCTTATGTTGAAGCGAATTTTCCAACGGTGAAAATCATACAAAATACGGAAAATGGCGGATATGCGAAAGGCTACAACGATGCGCTTCCTTTTGTGAAAGAAGAAATTTTTTGTCTGCTAAATTCCGATATTGAAGTCACGGAAAACTGGCTCTCTCCTATTCTATCCACATTCAAAGAACAGTCTGAAACTGCCATCATTCAGCCAAAAATCTTAGATTTTAAACAAAAAACACATTTTGAATACGCAGGCGCCGCTGGTGGATTTCTAGATAAGTATGGCTATCCGTACTGTCGCGGACGTGTATTCAATACTATTGAAGAAGACAAAGGGCAATATAACGACAACAAAGAAATATTCTGGGCTTCAGGCGCGTGTTTGTTTATCAGAAAGTCCGTTTTTGAAGAATTGGGTGGATTGGACGAAGATTTCTTTGCACATCAAGAGGAAATTGATTTGTGTTGGCGTGCGTTTAACAAAGGCTATAAAACAACGTATATTTCAGAAAGTGTGGTGTATCATGTTGGCGGTGCGACATTGAGCAATACGAATCCACAGAAAACCTATTTGAATTTTCGAAATTCGTTATGCATGCTGGCAAAAAATCTCCCGAAAGGAAAACTATTCTCCATCATATTTACGCGATTAATTTTAGATGGAATTGCGGGAATTCAGTTTATATTTCAATTAAAATTCAAACACTTTTGGGCGATTATCAAAGCGCATTTTCACTTTTACGCGCGTTTTTCTAATATGATGAAAAAGCGTGATTCGCATCAAAATAAACAGTATTTTCAACACAAATCGATTGTGTATTCATACTTTATCAAAGGAAAAAAAATATTCTCCGAATTATAAAAATTGTCTAAAAAAAGCTTTTGTAAAACTCTTTTTAGACAATCGTAATCTACGTTCTATTCAGGTAATGTAGGACACGCAGCTGCACATTTTTGATATACACTTGTTGCTCCACATAAAAGCGGTCCAACGGATACTGGACAATCACAAAGAGTTACCCATGATCCACCTTTAATCGCATTGTTTGCATTCCCTTGTAATGTTGAAATAGATTTTTTGTTAAGTTCTAATGTTTTCAAATTTCTTTTTTTCATAAGAGTATATTTGGTTTGTTAATTTCTTAAAAATACGCCTATTCTTGTAAAAAAACACCTTTTACTAACTCAAATTAAGCAATTTGAGCTTTTATACAGCTATTTGTATAATGGTGAAAAAGAAATTTCTTTAGAAAGTTCATCATTAAATCACACAATATTTTTAATATAAAGTAGTTCTTTTTAAAATGTTAAAAAATCGAGGAAAGATACCTTTAAAACTTTGTTAATACTTTTATAATACCTTGCTTTTTTAATACTTTTGAGTAAATTTTTGGAACAAACCACTTAAATATATAAAATACAGACTTATGAAGAAGATTTTTTTATTGGCAGCTACAGCGTCCCTAGTGTTGTCATCTTGTGTTTCTAAAAAGGAATTTGCCGATTTGGAAGCAAGACATAAAGAAACAAAAGATTTATTAAATTCTGCCACTGTAAAACTGAATGCTTGTCTTGAAGAAAAAGCTTCTGCAACAGCTAAAGTTGAAGCGATGGAAGGACGAGTTGCAGATTTACGCAAAGCCAATAATGACTTAAAAGAAGCCAATGAAGGATTAATTCAAAACACGAAAGAAATGACGGTTTTGACATCTAAAGGAGCGGACAATCTTGAAAAGTCATTGGAAAGCATGAAAGAAAAAGATTTAAAGATTTCACGCTTGCAAGATGCATTGAACAAAAAAGACAGTGTTACTTTGGCAATTGTTTCTAGCTTGAAAAAAGCAGTTGGAATTGACGATCCAGATATTGAAATTAATGTTGAAAAAGGTGTAGTTTTTATTTCTATCGCAG
The DNA here is from genome assembly GCA_006383075.2 of Kordia sp. TARA_039_SRF. Taxonomy (GTDB): domain Bacteria; phylum Bacteroidota; class Bacteroidia; order Flavobacteriales; family Flavobacteriaceae; genus Kordia. The sequence goes on along the minus strand of SMNH02000008.1, from coordinate 89,333 downwards.
ATAAATTATTATTTAAAAGTGGAAGCTACAACGTAACCTCTAGAGCGAAAGAAGTATTGGCGAAAGTTGCAAAAGTGGTAAAAAGCAAGCCAGATTTTGAATGTATGGTAGAAGGTCACACCGACAATGTACCGTACAAAAGAGGTGATATTTTACTTGACAACTGGGATTTGAGTGTAAAACGTTCAACTTCTATTATTCGCGTACTGCAAGAATTAGGAGTAGATCCTGGAAAACTCATCGCTGCGGGTAGAAGTTATTATGTACCATTGGTAGAAAATGACACGCCAGCCAACAGAGCTAAAAATAGACGTACACGAATTGTCGTTTTACCAAAAATCGACCAATTCTACGATATGATTGAAAAAGAAATGAAAAGCCTTTCTGCGGAAGGAAAGTAAAACCGTATTAGGCGAAAACATATTGAAAAAGCGTTCAAGAATATTCTTGAACGCTTTTTTTATGGAATCTGTTGAAATTACAACGGTTTATCGCAACGGATTGTCCACATCAATATTGATAAAATCTGTAATATCAAACGTATCATCCAAATCGAAAGGACGATCGGCAATATCTGTCGTCAAAATAGGCGCGCATGGATCTTCCTCTTCCAATATTTCAATATCAGTATCATCTTCCAAAAGTTCCGCTTCTCCCGTAAACAAGCTAAAGAAGAGTTCTTTTTCAGGTGTCGGACTGCTTTTCTCGAACAATTCGATAAAATAACTCACCTCAAAATTCATTTCTTCCGCTGGTACTATTTCTTGACGACTTTGTTGAATAACAGCCAAAAATTCTTCTATAATACCTTGCTGTTCTTTTCCATGTGTGATAGCATCTTTTAATGAATTAATCAAAGTATCAGCCTTTACTATAAATTGATGCAATGCATGCTGTTTTGCCATCAATGCTGGTGCAATAATTGTATTTCCAATATCGGTTTTTAAATTATGCAGTGTATGCTCCAAATAATTGATGCCGACGTTTTCTCTTCCCAATTCACTAAACGGAACCAACACATCTTCAACGGCTTCTACCACAATTTGCAATTGAATCGTAATGGTAGCGGTTGCACCTTTATCGCCTCCACTGGCCTGCACGGTAAATTCTACTTGTTGCGTTGTTTCTTGGGGTGAATTTTCAATACGTATGACTTCAGAATGCATTCCGACATCGTCAAAAACAGGATCATTTTCTACCGCTACAACTGTCAACGTATTCTCAATAAGTGCTTTAGAATTGTTCACTGTTTGAGAAGAAATTGCAGTATTCGTTCTATTGATTCTATTTCCTTTTTTGGTCACTGTGATTTCTGTAGCATCGTCGCCTAACGTGAACGTGAAATTCCAATCGTTTCCAATGCCTTTTCCTTTAATTGTAATAGCTTCAACACTTATCACTACTGAATTTTCACTGCTGATAAACGGTGTTTCCATCTCAGGATTTGCTAACAATTGTAGTCCCAATTCAAACTCTTGAAAGCGTTTTGGAACTTGAAAACCAAACAACCATTTAAATAAGGCAATCAAACGTAACCAACCTTCTAAATTTGTCAGAATTCCTAAAACCTTATTCAATTCGCCTAACAGCTTTCCAATGTCATCTATAATAGCTTTAAAGTCTTTTACCAATCCTTTGATGGCACCAATAATTTGTTTCAGTCCGTTTGCCAAGGCATCAATAATTCCAGATTTGTCTAAAATCCACTTTAACAAAGCTTCCACACCTGTCTTTTTAATCAGCCAATCGATAAACGCTCCAATAAGTTGTAAAATGTTAATCACAAAACCAATTCCAGGTATTTTCTTTAAGAATTTTTCAATTTCAGTAATAATCCAGTTGATGGTATCCGTTACTTTTCGCACTTCATTAAGCCATTTATTGAGTTCTTTAAATTGCTCTTTTAAATCGTCCACAACTTTCTGAATTCCGAGTAATTTTTTAATAAAATCTTCTAGTGCTTTGATAATTTTTTTGGTAATTTTCACGATTCGATTCAACGGAGCTGTGAGCGATTTTACCAAATCCCAAAGCTTTTTAATTAAAGCTGGCGGCAATACTTTCTCGAGCCATTTTTGTTGCTTTTCCAACAATCGCGCGATTTCTTGAACTTTTTCTGCTTTTTGACGAACTTTTTTCAAAAAATCATCCAATAGCTTCTTTTTATTACGAGCACCACCATCATATTTCAACCCTAAATTCAAAATTCTGATAGATTCACTCAATTCCTGCACAATTTTCTCAAAAGCACGTAAGCCTTTTTGTAGCGTTGCTAAAATGAGTCGCAACGGTTTGATAATGACTTTTAAAGGTCCTGCGAATTTCCCTGCACGTTTCAGTACAGATAAAATCGCTCTGATGATTCTCCGCAGAAAACGCACTACTCTTTTTGCCAACGTAAGCAGTAGTTTGACGGATTTTAATAATACATTCAGTAATGTCAGTACTTTTGTCAAATGCTTTACAATAAGTTCTGCGGCTCGCAATGCATCTCGTATTGCGCTAGCCTTTTTTTCAATAGCTTTAAAAACTGCCATGATTAAAATATTTAATAGTTAGTAATACTCTAATCTACTTTTAATCAAATAGTTACAAAAGAGTCAAAAAACCCTTTCTATACCGTGTAAAAATTATAAAGCCAAGAAAAATCCCCTTTTGAGTTGGTTGCTATAATATTTGTTTGTGTGATTTTTGCAGTGAAATGAAGAAAATTGTATTGAGAACTTTTGTGATACTTTTTTAATGTGCAAATTTGATAATTTGAAAATATACCAATGTTTTTTTATTTGATTCGTCTTTGCGAGAATTTCATAGAAATTTGTGGCAATCTGTTACTTTCAAAGTACAATTGTGCTGTACAAGAAACTGATTACTACGTCGCAAACTCCTTGTAATGACGAATCATAGCAGCTTGTTTTTGTCATAGTAATCAAAGTGAAGAAAAAACAATAAAAAACTTGAATTGAGCGAAGCGTTAGAAAAAAGTCTAAAATCTAGTAGCGAAGCGAATCTAAAAGCAAAGCACGTCTAAGGAGCGAAGCGACATCAAAAAAACCTTGAATCATTGAATCTTTACATCCTTAAATTGAGCGAAGCGAAGCTAAATACTTTGCGGATGCTGAATGCGATTCTCAGGGTCCAATTGTTGTTTGATTTTTTTTAATTCTGGAAGATACTTGCCGTAATAGGCAGTTTCAAAATCTTTGAAATTGATGTCTGGATAATTGCGGTAATGCGCGCGAATTCCGTGTTGGTAAAAATAATCTTGTACTTCTTGAAACGCCGTTAATCGACTCGCCTCTTGCGATGGTTTGTCCCAATACGATTGTAATTCAGACAAATACGGATAGCTTCTATGCGGATAAACGGAGCGTTTTTCTGCAGCTACCGAATTGATATTACCACCAAGCGTATTCACTTGATAAATCAGTCCACGAGACGAAATTACTTTGGAAATAACGTCGTCGATACAACCTTCAATTTCTGCAAAATTTTGGTACAATCCCGCGCAAGCGTTCTTAAAATAGATAGGATGTTGCACGCCGTAAAATGTTTTCAATGCCTTTGCTAGCGGCCGTTTGCTTCCAATGGTTGCCTTATCCGATTTCGCTTTGAGTGCGTTGTACATTGCCAGCACATCGTTGTCGTCGTCGGAATAACTGGTGATGAGAATCGTTAAGGTTTTTCCGTTGAGTACAAAAGCAGAAAAAGCTGTTTTGGGTAATTTTTCCGTGTATTCAAACCATGTTTGCAACAACTCTTTGGCGCGTTTGGTGTCTAGTTTATACGATTTACAACGAAACGCCTGAAAGAATTTCGGCGCTTGGTAAGTTCTAAATTTCATGCGGGTTACAATGCCAAAATTACCATTTCCGCCACCTTTACAAGCTTTTAAAATAGCCGAATTGCCACTTTCGTGGAGAATATTTCCGTTGCCATCTACGATAGTGATTTCCTGTAAACTATCGCACGTTAAACCGTATTTGCGACTGAAAAAACCATAACCGCCACCAAGCGTTAAGCCAGCAATTCCCACAGTCGCGCAGGAACCTGATGGCAAAATGCGTTGTTTGGGTAGCAATTCATCGTACAATTCTTTTAAAATACAACCTGCGCCAACCGTCAAACTGTGATCGGGCGTCCATTCCATCGTTTTCACGGCAGAAACATCAACGACCAAACCGTCGTTAGTACTTGAGAAACCTTCAAAACTGTGTCCACCACTTTTTACAACAACTTTTAAATTTTTAAATCTTGCAAATTTTACGGCATCTGCAACGCCTTGCGTCGTAAAACACTGCGCAATATACGTTGGCGATTGTTGGAAACGTTTGTTAAATCGTACTGCTAATTCTTGGTATTCCGCATCAGCTTTTTGGTAGAGTTTTACATTTTCTGGCAACAGTTTTGGCATTTTTGGTGCCGTATCTTCTTTACTTGTTTTGTCTTTTTTAGCATCCTCTGCACAGGCAAAAACCGTATATCCAATTCCGCCTAAGACCACTAACTTTGCAAAGTCTTTTCTGTTGTAATTCGCCATTAACGATAGATTTTACGTTCGTTTAATGCTTTGTGATATTTTCTCGCATTGATTTCGTGCTGACGATTGGTTTTGGCAAAGTTGGAATAGCCTGAAAAATCCTCTTTCGCACAGAAAAAGATATAATCGTGCTTTTCATAATTCAACACCGCGTCAATGTATTGCACAGAAGGAATGTAAATGGGTCCTGGCGGCAAACCTCTGTATTTATAAGTGTTATACGGAGAATCGAGTTCTTTGTATTTGTTTAATACACGTTTGATGGTGAAATCGCCCAAAATCCAGACTAAAGTCGGATCAGCATCAAGCGGAATTCCACGTTTTAAGCGGTTTACGTACACGCCAGCAATCTTTGGAGCTTCGTCCATCATAATGGTTTCACAAACCACGATAGAAGCCAAAATAGACACTTCCGTTTGTGACATGTTTAAGGCTTTTGCCTTGGCTTTACGCGATGGCGTCCAGAAACGTTTGTATTCTTTTGCCAATTTCGCAATTAAATCTTCCGCAGAAATATCCCAATACACGTTGTAGGTGTTCGGAATAAACATCGTGTTGATGGTTGTTGGCGTAAAACCGTATTTGCTCGTAAATTTTTCGTCTAAAATGAGTTTCAGAATATCATCCGCTGTGAGTTCAATTGTCAATGCAATTTTTTCAGCGAGTTCTTGCTTGGTACGTGCATTGTTGAACGTTACTTGCGTTTCTTGCTCGCCATTTCCTTGGCGTAAATCTTCTACAATTTTGCCATGTGTTACATTTTTGGGAAAGACATATTTTCCAGCTTCCAGCGTGCTTTCTTTTAGATTTCGAAGTGCTGCATATTCTTGAAATTTTTCAATATTTTCTACAATGCCTTTTGCTTTCAAATCTTGCATAACCGTATCAAACGTTGCACCTGTGGGCACATAAAATGACACATCTTCTGTATTGGAAGCTGTTTTTTCACCATATAAATACATGGAAGCTTTTGGATAGATTATAATTCCGACAACAATTACAATCACGAGCAATAGCAATCCAATTATTTTAAATTTCTTCATAAATATGCACTAATCAGTTTTAAAGAATGATGTCAATGTCTCCTTTTCCTTCACGAATTATTTCGGGTTCATAACCAGACAAATCGATAATGGTAGAAGCGACATTGTCTCCATAACCACCATCAATCACGGCGTCTACCAAATGATCCCATTTTTCATAAATTAATTCTGGATCGGTTGTATATTCAATAATATCATCATCGTCACGAATAGAAGTAGATACAATCGGATTTCCCAATTCGCGCACCAACGTACGAATAATGTTATTGTCTGGCACACGAATTCCGACCGTTTTTTTCTTTTTAAATACTTTTGGCAGATTGTTGTTTCCCGCTAAAATAAACGTGTATGGACCAGGAAGCGCTTTTTTGAGAATTTTATAGGTTGCCGTATCAATCTGACGAATATAATCGCTAATATGACTTAAATCGTTACAGATAAAAGAGAATTTTGCTTTTTCTAGCTTTACGCCTTTTATCTGTGCAATACGTTCCAACGCGCGCGCATTTGTGATATCACAACCCAAACCGTAGACAGTATCGGTAGGATAAATGACCAAACCGCCATCGCGAAGAATGTCCACCACTTGCTTTACCTGTCGTGGATTCGGATTTTCGTTGTATAGTTTGATAAATTCTGCCATGATTACGGACGATTACGTATATACAAAAGTAATTGATTTTTCGTTATAAAACGTATTTCTGATAGAATCGGCTAATTCTAGATTAAAATTCAACTTTGTTTAAAATTAATTTCCTGATTTTTAATTGTTTTCATAAACAATGCCACACTCAAATTTTAAGGGAACATTAAGAGTTGTGCACACTTTTTTTTGAGATATTGCGTTATCATTGACATTAAATACCTTTCGCATGAAAAAAACACTTTCCTTTTTTGTTTTGAGTCTTTTTGTGGTGCTAAACTATTCGTGTAGTTCGGATGATTTGGACTTGAATGATACTCTTTCGCCTACCAATCCGTCTACAATTGCTGCCACTACGTTGTTAGATGTTTCGTATGGTGCAGATGTAAATCAGAAATATGATATTTATTTACCGCAAAACAGAACTTTAGATACGAAAGTGATTATTTTGGTGCACGGCGGCGGCTGGACAAGCGGCGATAAGTCTGATATGAGCAGTTTTGTAGAATTGATACAAAATGATTTGCCGCAATATGCCATTGTAAATATTAATTATCGTTTGGCAAACGATACGACTTCGCCTTTTCCGATGCAATTGGAAGATATTACAATGATTATCAACGATTTAAAATCTCGCAATGAAGAGTATATTATTTCGGAAGCGTATGCGTTTTTAGGCACGAGTGCTGGCGGACATTTATCGTTATTGTGGAGTTATGCATATGATACGCAAGCTAATGTGAAAATGGTGGCAAGTATTGTTGGACCGACAAACTTGGCTGATGAAGCCTATTTGAATACTGCCGATCCAATCATACAAGGATATATTGATGTGTTGGGTTCTGAGGTTGTCATTCCGTTTTTGGAAACCTACAGTCCTTTTCATCAAGTTACTGCTGCTGCGCCACCGACAGCGTTGTTTTACGGCGGACAAGATCCGTTGATTCCAAATTCGCAAGGAAGCGATTTAAGCAATCGTTTAACACAGCTTGGCGTTACACACGAATTTACATTTTATCCAGAAGAAGGTCACGGCTGGACAGGCGTAAACGCGATTGATACGTGGGTGAAATTTATAGAGTTTGTTGAGGAGCATCATTAGGTTTGATTCTTTGTTCTCTGTTATTCGTTTTTTGTTTTTTGTTTTTTGTTTTTCGTCGAATCGAATGTAATTTTCTGGTTTACTACTACATAATGAACAACCAAAAACTAGTAACTAGCAAAAAAACTAATACCAAAGTGTCACAAAACCATGTACAATATCTAGCTTAAACGTATTTTTCCGCGTTTCTGAATTGTCTTTTCCAATGGTAAACATTTTTGACTTTTCTCCGGCGCGACTTGGTTGTGCAACGATTTTGGTTCCGCCATCGTTCAAAATAGCATCGTGTCCGTAAGCTTCTAAGTAATAGTGTAACTTTTTATCGTTGAAAATGTTGATATCTGAATATTCGCAAACCATTTCAATCAACTCAAAGTTTTCTCCCAAATTGTAAAAGAAGAATTTGCTCTTGAAATCGCGAAATTTTATGTTTTTCTTGATTTCACCTATAGAGATTTTGGAGAATTCTGTATCAATCATTGCATTTTCCAGCTCGCCAATCAAACCATTGCTGATGTTTCTTAGCATATATCTTCCGCCTGAAATCTGCTTTACTTTGAGGTTCCCGTTTATAATCGCCATGTTATTGTTTTCATTTTGAAGCGTTTCCGCATGTAAATTTCCTTCTTTGAAAGAGCCATGAATTGCATTCGTAAACGTTCCGTCAAAAGTGATAGTTGCATTGTCTGCCATCATATCAATCGTCATATATTTAGGCACATACACCACATACCGCGAACGAATACTCAAAATTTGCTTGTTGGAACTGTTATCAATGTCTTTCAACGGAACTTTTTCTCCATTTTCAAACAATACATAACCCTCTAAATCCTTAAAACCAGCATCACTCGTGTCAATTTCGCGATGAATATCCGAAACCGATTTGTGCTTTTTTTCAGAATCGCTATCCCACGAAAGATTTTCCAAGCGAATTTCCCCAGATTTCAACTGATAACTGAGTCTTCCAACTGAATTTGGTGAACTGTTCTCAATTTGCAAATAATCGACATTATCCATAGACGATTGCATACGTGCTGATACAACTATATTATCGGAGATATTTTTGATTTCTTTTTCGGAATAATTTTTAAAATCTATCGAAAAATCAACCTTTACTTCATCTTTATTCCACGTTTTAAAAGTGACGTCAATATTGTTCGTTTGAAATCTTAGTTGTGTTTTTTCAGTAACAGAAAATGTTTTTTGATACTTTTTTTGTGTCTGAGCGGTCAATCCAACTGTAAAAAATACAAGTACTAGAAGGATTTTATAAGGTTTGCTGTTCATTTTTTAATCGTTTTAAATGTTGTTGAATTTCCTGCAACAATGTCAAGCGCATTTGCAAGTTTTGAATCATTTTTTCCAGCGTTGTCAAGCTATTTTTTTGTACTAAGAACGTTGCTTTCAATTCTTGATACGACGCGTCTAAGTGTTGCAAGCGTTCTTCGTACTTTTTCACTAAATAACTGTCATTTGCTGAGAGTTGAAACGTTTCCCATTCTGAAGCAATATTTTGTAAATATTCGTCTTCAATCGCTGTCATTTCTGCAAATAGTGAAGGTTGCGCAGTTTTTTCACCATAATTTGCAAATACAAAAGCTCCAATTGCTATCAACAATACACATGCAGCTGCTACGGCACGCCAATAGAAAAATAATTTTGCGAAATTGGAATTCGTTTCGGTTGCTGATAATTTTTGTAAAAATTCAGCGCGATGTCCTTTGGGCAATGTTGGTGTTTCCTTAGGAGCATCATTTTCGTGTAAGATGTCTTTTATATTGTTCATAACGATATCTTATGTTTGTATATGTCTTGTAATTTATCTTTTAACTTCGCCTTTCCGCGCATCAGTTGCGTACGTGAGGTTCGCACAGGAATCTCCAGTATTTCTGAAATTTCTTGATGGTCATAACCTTCTATCAAATACAATTGTAATACGTATTTGTATTTTGTGGGTAAACTTTCTATGGTGTGAAGAATCTCTTGTTTGGTGACATTCACGGAAACTTCCCAAGAAGCATCGTCGTCCACAATCGCCAATGTTTGATTGTCCATTTCTTCATACACCAACGAGCGTTTTTTTAACGTATCAATGCATTGATTGATGACAATTCGCTTCAACCACGCACCAAAAGCAACTTCTTCTTTGTATTGCGACAAACGCGTAAAGGCTTTTAAAAAGGCTTCTTGCATCACATCTTTGGCATCTTCCCGATTAGAAATATATCTGCAAGCCACCACATACATGCCATCTGCGTACAAATCGTACAATTGCATTTGCGCTTTTCGATTGCCTTGCTTACATTTTTTTAAAATTTCGAAATGCCGTTGGTTCATGTTGTTGGTTTGTGTTCTATAGTAAAGACGACGTTTTTTTTGATGCGTTTCATTTTTTGGTAGAAGATTAGACTTTGTTAGATTGTTGGACTTTCTTAGAATGTTAGACTTTTAGATTTTCAAAGCACTTCTCGATACAAAATCTTTTCAAGATTTTACTCGAAGTGACGTTTTGAATTCGTTATCATAATCATATATTAAAACCATTGGTACATTTTCAAATTATCAAATTTGCACATTAAAAAAGCGTCCGTTCGAGTGGTTTTCGTAATGAAATGAAGAAAATTGTATTGAGAACTTCTCTTTTACTAAAGATATACTTAAAAAAACAAGATTTTTCAATCATTCAATCTTTTAATTTTCCAATCAAAAATTATATCGTAATTTCGTTTACAAACGTAAAATAGGCAATTTCCTTGAGTTCAAAACCAACACATACTTCTGCTTTACACGAAAAAGATGGCGTTTCGCAACCTGAATCGTTGAATAAATCGTCCATTGCTTCCATCAAAAAAAATAGAAGAAAACAACCTTCTGTGGACGAGTTAGTGGCTGGAATTTTGAATCAGGATAAAGTCGCACTGAGTCGTGCTATTACGTTGGTAGAGAGCAAAAACACCAAACATCTAGCAAAAGCTACCGAGATTATTGAAAAGTGTTTACCACATGCTAATAAATCCATTCGGATTGGTATTACAGGCGTTCCTGGCGTGGGAAAAAGTACGTTTATTGAAGCGTTTGGAAAGCATTTGACAAGTTTAGGAAAGAAAGTTGCCGTATTGGCAGTGGATCCAAGTAGTTCAATTTCGAGCGGAAGCATTTTAGGCGATAAAACTCGTATGGAAGAATTGGTAAAAGATGAAAATGCATTTATTCGTCCGTCCGCTTCTGGCGATTCGCTTGGCGGTGTGGCTCGAAAAACACGCGAAACCATTATTTTGTGTGAAGCCTGTGGTTTTGATACGATTATTATCGAAACCGTTGGTGTGGGACAAAGTGAAACTGCCGTACATAGTATGGTCGATTTCTTTTTACTGTTGAAATTGGCTGGCGCGGGAGACGAATTGCAAGGCATCAAACGTGGCATTATTGAAATGGCGGACGCGATTGTCATCAACAAAGCTGATGGCGATAATGTAAAGCGTGCGCAGATGGCTCGAACAGAATTTAAACGAGCATTACATCTCTATCCGCAAAAAGCTTCCGAATGGCAACCAAAAGTGGTGACAGCTTCGGCACTGCAAAAAAATGGTATTGACGATGTATGGCAAATGATTGAAGAGTTCCGCAAAAGCACACAAAAAAACGGTTATTTTGAAAATCACCGAAAACAACAGAATCGTTTTTGGCTCTTACAAACCATCGAAGAACGCTTGAAACACAATTTTTTCACCAACGAAAAAGTAAAAAGTGTGTTGGATGATTATTTAAAAGCCACAGAAAATAGCACAATTTCGCCATTTAATGCGGCACAACAGTTATTGAAATTGCTGTAAATATTATCGCTTTACATATTTGTAACGACACGGTTCAATACAAGGATAATTTAAAATTAAGGTTGAATCCTGCATTTCAAAGTAAATCAAAAAAGGCGTGTCTCCACAACCATTTTCTAGCGTAATTGTTCCCGCTGCTTCTGAATATATTGCTGAAGTTTGCTCATTAAGATTGGGATTACAAAATGAGTAATTCGAAGTCACCGTTTCTCCATCGGTAGAAAAATTTAACGTATTATCACTTTCAACAGATTGAAATTCGCCACTGCCATCACCTGGATCAAGCAAAACTTCAGTTAATTTCCATGAACCTGTTAAGGTTTCAAGCGTTTCAGGTGTTTCGTCATCAGTACAAGAAATGATAATGAATATCGTCAGTAAAAGTGATAATTTCTTCATAAGAAAAATACGTTTCTAATAAGATACAGAAAAATAGGTTTGGTGGCGTTCTTTTATAAAAAAAGCGAACCGAAGTTCGCTTGTGCTTCATTTTCAATATATTACAATTCGCAATCCCAAACGGTGTGACATTCGGTATCGGTGCAATCTACCTCAGTTGGACAATCACACCACGAGTTTTCCGTCCAACGACAGCCGTATAATGTTGTATCTTCTCCTCCTTTTAAAAGGTTTTGCGTTAGGCTTGAAATTGATTTTTTGTTCAGTTGTAAGGTTTGTAATTTTTGCTTTTTCATGGTTTAAATTTTAAGTTACTAAAGCTTAAAGATAATCATTCACTGTGGCAACCATTTCTATTTTAGGAGTACCTTAACAGAATTTTATAAGAATTTACTTGAATCATCAAGCATATTTTCGAATCAAAAATTGACGTAGTTTGTACAGAAGCGTTCCATAAATTACACCAACAATCGCGCCTGTTAGTACATCACCAGGAAAATGCACACCAATATATATTCGGCTGTAGCCAACAAAAGCTGCCCAAATTAACAGGAAAGGAAAGATATAGTTGAAGTGTTTTTTTAAGACTAATCCAATAAAAACCGCCAACGCCATCGCGTTAGAAGCGTGTCCTGAGAAATATCCATACGCGCCGCCGCAAGAATCTTTGACCAAACGGAGATGCTCCATCAAATCTTCAGTATAGCAAGGTCTTGGACGTAAAAAGAGTGTTTTTTTAAACAAATTTGCCGTTTGGTCAGTAATTGTGATTAGCAACGCGACTAATACCAAAGTAAAAAAGATTTCCTTCTTTTTGTGTGTTTTTAGGATGAGAAACAACAAAAAAACATACAACGGTATGGCGTAATATTTATTGGTGATAAACATCCAAAAACCGTCCCAAGTGGGCGTTCCGAGTCCGTTGAGAAATAGAAAAACTTCTTTATCAAATTGTATCAGTTGGTCAATCATAATGCTTGAATTACTGCAAAATTACTCAAAAAAACTGGTCGTATACGTTTCGTTTTTTAAGCATATAAGCCTTTGCCGATTTTAAATCTCGATTATTGAGTTTATTCTTCGTAACGTGCCAATTCACGGTCGTAGAAATCGTTGGCAGCTTGAAATAAATTTTCTGCTTCAGAAGCCAATTCTTTTTCGTCTTCCTTGTCAAATTCTTCCAACCACTCTACGTCATCATTTTCTAAATTGATGATAAATCGTGGAAACTCAGTGTGTACAATGAAAATTGCGTTGGGATAATCAGTGTTATCGCCCAATAAAAATTTAGGAAGCTCCATGCGTCAGTTGCTTATTTATAAGTTTTTTGGATAAATAATTAAATCTAATATACAATAATATTGCAGAAGTCGTCAATCCTGCCAACAAACCAATCCAGATTCCAGCACTTTTATATTCGGTGTGTAATCCGAGATAATACGAGGTTGGAAAACCAACAATCCAATACGCAATAAAGGTGATGAGTGTTGGAATTTTCACATCTTGCAAACCGCGTAAAATGCCCAAACCTACGACTTGAATTCCATCGGAAATTTGAAAAAATGCTGCTACGAGTAATAGTTTTGCTGCTGTAGTGATTACTTCTTCATTATCCACCATATTGATGATGTTGTGCTCGTTAACATATAGCGTTGGAAACCAATCGTTGAATAGCATAAACATTCCTGCAAAGAAAATATCGATAATCAATACTAATAACAAAAGTGACAAAGCTATACGTCTCAATTCTGAAAAATGCTTTAATCCTTTTTGGTTTCCGACTCTGATGGTTGCGGCGACACTCAATCCCATCGCGACCATAAACGTCATTGAAGATAAGTTAAGCGCAATTTGATTTGCCGCTTGCGCGTTTTTACCCAAAATACCTGACAACCATATGGCAGCCGTGAATATTGCTACTTCAAACAGCATTTGTAACGATGACGGAAAGCCTAAAGCAATGATTTTTTTCAATACAGATTTTTGAATGCTTTTAAAGTCAAAATTTGTAACGTACGCTCTAAATTTTTGTTTGTAACGCAGTAATGCCCAAATAAAGACCAACATAATAATTCGCGATGCTAACGTTCCTACCGCAGCTCCTATGATTCCCCATTTAGGAAAAATCCATATTCCGAAAATTAAGAAGTAGTTGATAATGACATTCACCACATTTGCTAGCAAGGTTGCCCACATGGCGTATTTTGTTTGTGACAATCCGTCTGCAAACTGCTTAAACGCTTGAAACATGATTAACGGAATCAACGAAGCCGCAACTAAGTTTAGGTATGGCATTGCAAGTACGACTACCTCATCAGGTTGCTTCATTTCGTACATCAACGGTTTGGCGAGTAATACGCCAAAAAACACTATAATTCCTATGATGGTACAAAGAATCAAACCGTGTTTTAGGGCACTTTTGACATTTTTCTTGTTTCCTGCCGCGTCTGCCTCAGCAACTAAAGTGGTGATTGCTGTAGAAAATCCGATTCCGAGCGACATCGCAATGAAGAGAAAACTATTCCCCAAAGAGACTGCCGCAAGCTCTGCGGTACCTAATTGTCCCACCATGGCATTATCTACAAAACTAACAAAGGTATGTCCAAGCATTCCTAAGATAATCGGGGACGCTAATTTAAGATTATACCTAAATTCTTTCGTGTAGTTTTGTAAAATCACAGGTTCATTTTTGACGTGGCAAATATAGCCTTCTTTTCTTGTAAAGACGTATACTTTGAAGCGAATTTACCCTTTCTATTTTATAAAATAAACAGCCCAATTTTTAAAACAGACATAAGAGTCCTTTTATTAAAAAGAATCTCCTATTACATTTGGAATATCATAAATTATGTATGAGTGGCTTAAAACAATTGTAATTTATGATTTAGATATTAACTTAAAACTTAAAACAATGAAAAAAAACATTTTAAACATCAAAGGTGTTTCTGCTATCTCTAAAGAGCAACAAAGCCAAATTAATGGTGGAGCAGGATACGACCTATCTAAGTGCGGATGCGATTGCGCAGGACGTGTTACAGGACCAAAATACTGCAGATGGTATATTGCTTGTCCACAAGTGTATACTTGCAATGACACAATTTAAGTCAACACCTAGAACATAAAATCAAATCATCATATAGTTATTCATAAGTACAACTATATTTAGGGGAAAGATAAGGCTTCATACAAACTATTATGAAGCCTTTTCGATTATTATTCTCTAATTAGCCTGTTTTCGGTTTATTCATTTTATAAAATAAACAACTACAATTTTTAAAATGAAAACTATTCCGTTTTTATTCTTATAGAACTGTGTGTAACTTTTAGTGTGTAAAAACAAAAATTAACCATAAAAATTCGTAATCATGAGTAAAATTTTAAACATCAAAGGAGCTACTAAAATTTCTAAAGCTGCTCAAAGTCAAATTAACGGTGGAATTGGTAGCAATCCAGATTTATCAAAATGTGGATGTGACTGCGCAGGACGCGTTACTGGACCATTCTATTGCAACTGGCATATTGCATGCCCACAAGTATATACGTGTGGTGACGTAACAATGTAATTTTAGAAGTTATTTAGATTAATTTATTTACAAAAAAAGGCTTCTTGAGTGATTGCAAGAAGCCTTTTTATACATTTAATTTTCTACTTTTTTAAGAAGTAAGTTTAGGCACAATTATTTGTATCGTCTGTAGATTGTGTTCTACCTCCTTTCGGAGTTCTTGATTCATCAGGATTGCATTGTGGATATACCGTATTGGCAGCGGTTGTTCCTCTTCCAACTATTGAATAAGAATCTACTCTTGCGATTTTTATTTTGTTAAAGGCTAGTGGTTTTCGATTTGTTTTCATCATAAGTATATTTATTAGTTTTATTCAAGATACACAACAACTCGCTTTTTTCGTCAAAAAAAGTCTTGCTAATTTATAAATTGAACAGACTTCTTTAACGTATTTTTTTGAGGTATGTAGATGGGTTTTCGCCTGTTTTCGCTTTAAATGCTCGTGAAAAAGAACCATGACTTTTATAGCCTACTTCTTTAGCTATTGCTTTGATAGTGTACATCCGAAATTTCTTATCATTCGCTAATCGATTGAGCGTATATTGAATGCGAAGATTGTTTAGATATTCCGTAAACGTCATTTTTTTGTGCGTGTTCAAAATGGTGGACAAATACGTGGTATTGGTATCTATTTTTTTCGCCGTTGCATATAAATTGTATTTCGGATTCAAGTAAAACTCTTGTGCTTCTAAATTTTTTAGCTTTTGAAGAATCTCATCAACAGTTTTATCACTTTTAATGCTGGTTTGCGTTGTCGATTTTTCTTTTTTAGGAGGAATTGAAGCTGTCTTTTCAGGTTCGCTTTTTACAGCAGGAACAACTACTACTTTTTTCTTTGAGATTTGTTTGTAGAGTAAGAAGCCAAAAACTCCAATCACGATGATAGCGATTGCGAGAAAACTGTAAAAACGCTTTTCATCTTTTTGATGTTGCGCTTCAAATTTATTTTTGAGTTTTTCAATTTCGTATTGCGTAGCAGTTTGAAAAAACGCGGTTTTATCTTGTCGCTCTGCTATTTCTTTTTGTAAGTCTGCTGATTTTTGACGATAAACAGATTCGTTCTCAAACTGCTTTGTGCTTTTATACACATTAGCTTTCAACACTAAAGCGTCATAATAATCTGTTTCTAAAAGAAATTTTTGCTGGTAACGCGCTTCCAACTCGTCTAGCAATTCTAGTGCTTCAGAGGTTTCGCCTTTTTGAAAATGATTGTTAGCAAGCAAATACATAATCTTAGAAATTTGCTTTTCATTCTCAAAATCGATGAAAATTTCTTTGGAAGCGGTCAAATTTTCATGTGCTTCCTCATACTTTTCTTGTGCGGTATATGTTTTCCCTTTTAGTTCGTACAAATAGGCTTTTCCTTCTATATCCTTGTAAAAATCAGCAATGACAATTCCTTTGTCAATATAGGACATGGCAGAATCTAACATTGTTTCAGCTTGATATGCTTTTGCCAAAAACATGTGATAATTGATATAATCTTCTACATAATTGATGGAATCTTTTGCAATAAGTTGCTTCTCCTCTATCGTTTGAATGGCTTCTTTGAAACTTTTTTTAGCGTCTTGAAAGTTTTTCAAATCCAAACTCAAAATTCCCATGTTTCCATTCACGTTGATGAGTTGCATGGTGCGTTTGTTGCGTTGCGCGACTTCGTATGCATCTAGTAAAATTTCGCCTGCTTTGTATTTGTTTCCCAGTTCAATCTCGGTGGTAGCAATGGCAATTTTGGTTTGCACATAGCGAGCGCTGTCGGCATCGTCAGAAATATGTTGTAACGCTTTTTCATATTCGGACATCGCATCTTTGTAAATGCCTCTGCTTTGGTAAAATTCACCCAAATAAAAATGTGCGCGATACGTATGAACAGAATCGTTGAATGTAGAAGCTTTGTGGTAATATTCCATGCGAAGTTGCATGATGGAATCCGTCTCGATTCCTTGATAATTCAACACCGCTTCTTCTGCTTCTTCCAATAACTGTTTTGTACTGTTTGTTCCTTCTTGCAAAGATGGATCTCCACAAGCAATAATTAGAAAAAATAATAGGTAGTATAGAAAAAAGCGATTCATCATCTGGTAAATATGCTATAAGAATATACTTTTTTATAAATATAACGAAGCTTTTTTAGCGTCTTTTTTTAAAAAATCACTAAAAAAACTGATGCTCAACACAATACAATCAACTAAGAAATAATAGGGAAATACAGACTTTTCCGATTAAAAATCACTTCTGTGCATAATTCTATACAATTTAGACTAAAGTCGCTACAATTAAAAATGATTATCTAAAAAATCAACAACATTGGTTTCAATTCTACTCAAAATATCAGAAACATCAGCTTTTTCAAATGTATCACCTGTAATGTTCTCGTATAATTCAATATAACGGTCAGAAACAGAGTTGACGTAGTCATCGCTCATAAAAGGCACTTCTTGTCCTTCTTTTCCTTGAAAACCGTTGCTAATCAACCATTGGCGCACAAATTCTTTAGACAATTGTTTTTGAGGTTGCTGTTGAGCCTGTAACTCTTCATACGTATCCGCATAGAAATAACGAGAAGAATCTGGTGTGTGAATTTCGTCAATCAACACGATTGTACCATCTTTTGTTTTTCCGAATTCGTATTTGGTATCTACTAAAATCAAACCGCGTTCTTTGGCGATTTTTGTACCTTCTTCAAAAAGTAATCGCGTGTATTTTTCTAATTGAATATAATCTTCTTCAGAAACAATTCCGCGTGCTAAAATATCTTCTCTAGAAATATCTTCATCGTGTTCGCCCATTTCTGCTTTTGTGGCTGGCGTAATGATTGGTGACGGAAACTTATCATTCTCAATCATTCCATCAGGCATGGCTACACCACACAACGTACGTTTTCCTGCTTTATACTCACGCGCCGCATGTCCCGACAAATACCCACGAATCACCATTTCCACTTTAAAAGGCTCACAATTGTGACCAATTGCTACATTCGGGTCTGGCGTGGCAATCAACCAATTTGGCACCAAATGTTCCGTAGCTTTCATCATTTTCGTCGCAATTTGATTCAGAATTTGTCCTTTAAACGGAATTCCTTTTGGCATCACGACATCAAAGGCTGACAAACGATCGGTAGCAATCATGACTAACAAATCATCGTTAATCGTATACACTTCGCGTACTTTTCCTGTGTATTTTGCTGTTTGATTTGGAAAGTTAAAATTTGTTGCTGTTATGGTGTTCATTTTCTTTTAGGTGTTGGGTTTTGGGTGTTTGGTTTTAGGTTTTTTGTTGTTTGTTTTTTGTCGATTCGTCTTTACTCTTAAATCCTGACTCTTTTTTCTTCTTGTTGTTTGTTTTTTTGATTGAAAGCAACCGTCACTTCGAGTGATTTTTCGTAGAAAAATTGTATCGAGAAGTGCTTTGATATTAAAATTACGATTCAAAGTACTTCTCGATACTAAATTCTATCTATCTCGACTGCGCTCGATATGACAGAATTTCACTCGAAGTGACGTTTTAGAATCATATATTTTTATTTAAAAACATCTCACTTCTAATATCAATTCTGATGCTCTATACTTTTATATGCCTCAATTACTTTCTTCACGAGTCTGTGACGTACAACGTCTTTATCATCCAAGTAAATTATTCCGATACCTTTGATGTCTTTCAATACCAATAACGCTTCTTTTAGTCCAGAAATGACCCTTCTAGGCAAATCAATTTGTCCCGGATCGCCCGTCAGCATGAATTTTGCATTTTTTCCCATACGTGTCAAAAACATCTTCATTTGCGCATGCGTGGTATTTTGTGCTTCATCTAAAATGACAAACGCATTGTCTAACGTACGTCCACGCATAAATGCCATTGGCGCAATTTGAATGGTACCGTCTTCAATATATTTTGCTAATTTTTCTGGCGGAATCATATCGCGTAACGCATCGTACAATGGTTGCATATACGGATCGAGTTTTTCTTTTAAATCGCCAGGTAAAAAACCTAAACTTTCGCCCGCTTCAACGGCTGGACGTGTTAAAATGATGCGTCGTACTTCTTTATTTTTCAACGCTCTTACTGCCAAAGCCACTCCTGTATACGTTTTTCCCGTTCCTGCTGGTCCAATGGCAAACACCATATCGTTTTTGTTCATCAATTCTACCAACTTGCGCTGATTTGCCGTCATGGCTTTGATGAGTTTTCCATTGGAACCATGTACCAACACTTCTCCACTCGCTTCTGAGGTATCATAATCTTTGGAACTTTGACTTGTCAATACGCGTTCAATGACGTTTTCGTCTATTTTATTGTATTTGGCAAAATGCTCCATCAACATGGTCAAACGCTTATCAAATTCTTCCAATAATGCTTCATCGCCATAGGCTTTAATTTTATTTCCTCTAGCGACAATTTTTAGTTTTGGAAAGTATTTTTTAAGCAATTCTATATTGGTGTTTTGATGACCAAAAAACTCTCGTGGACTGATTTCTGAAAGTTCAAAAATAATTTCGTTCAAAAGCGACTCGTATTAAAGATTAGATTTCCGTTTTGTTTTTTTAGATTTGCAAAGCAAACTTACCATTTTTTAATAGATTAAACTTAAAAAAATATCAACAATTCGCCAATGGCAATTATAACTTTGACAACTGATTTTGGGGAAAAAGACCATTTTGTGGGCGCAGTTAAAGGAGCTATTTATAGTGAGCTACCCGATGTTCGTATTGTTGATATCTCACACAGTATCAATCCATTTAGCATTACGGAAGCGGCGTATGTTATTCAAAATGCCTTTAATAGCTTCCCGAAAGGTAGTATTCATATTATCGGAATCGACTCAGAGTTGAATCCTGAAAATAAGCATATTGCGCTCAAATTGGACGGCCATTTTTTTGTGTGTGCCGATAATGGCATTATGAGTTTGATTGCTTCTGAGATTGTCCCTGAAAAGATTGTAGAAATTAATATTCACGATCGGATTGAGACGAATTTTCCCGTGTTGGATGTGTTTGTGCAAGTTGCCTGTCACATTGCACGTGGTGGAACGTTGGAAGTAATTGGAAAAACCATTCAAAACATAAAACATTTAAGAGGCATCAAACCTGTAGTAAATACGGATGAAACACAAATTATTGGAAATGTGATTTATATTGACAATTATGGCAACGTGATTACGAATGTTTCAAGAAAGTTGTTTAAAGACGTTGGAAAAGGTCGAAAATTCGAGATTTCAGCACGAAATTACAAGTTTAGAACCATTCACGAATGTTACAGCGACGCGATAAATTTCAACCTAGAAAAACACAAACGCGAAGAAGATGGGAAAAAGTTAGCGTTGTTCAATTCGGCAAATTTTTTAGAATTGGCAATTTATAAAAGCAATCCGCAAACGGTTGGAAGCGCTTCTACCCTTTTCGGTTTGCGATTCAGAGATACCATAACCATAAATTTTAGTTCTTAATATGTTTGTACGCATCGTAAAAATGAGCTTTCACCAAAAATACATTCCCGATTTTTTGGCAATGTTTGAAGAAAAAAAACAGTCCATCAAAAATCGTGAAGGTTGTGAATTTTTGGAGTTGTATCAAGATAAAAACAATCCTGAAATCTTCTTTACCTACAGTCATTGGCGACATGTAGATGATTTGGAAGCCTATCGAAATTCGGATTTGTTTAAAAATGTATGGAAGCAAACCAAAGCCATGTTTAACGACAAACCGTACGCGTGGAGTGTGGACAAATTGGTAAGTTTATCCTAAAAAAATACTAGAATACAGAAGCAAACGTTACACATTCAAAAGAAATAACACTACATGTTAGCCATACTCAAAAAAGAAATCAACTCGTTTTTTTCCTCGTCGATAGGATACTTGGTGATTGCCATTTTTTTAATTCTTAACGGATTATTCTTATGGTTTTTTAAAAGCGAATTCAACATCCTCGATTACGGATTTGCAGATTTAACGCCATTTTTCACGCTAGCACCGTGGATTCTTATCTTTCTCATTCCAGCAATTACCATGCGAAGTTTCTCGGAAGAAAAACGCTTGGGAACGCTCGAATTGTTATTGACAAAACCTATTTCAGGTTGGCAAATTGTGCTGGGAAAATATCTGGGCGCGTTTGTGTTGATTCTTCTTGCGCTAATTCCAACATTGTTATACATATACACTGTTTGGAATTTGGGAAATCCTACAGGAAATTTGGACGTTGGTAGCACACTTGGCTCCTACTTTGGTTTACTGTTCTTAATTGCGGCGTATACAAGTATTGGCGTGTTTACGTCAACGCTTTCGCAAAATCAAATTGTAGCGTTTATCGCAGCGGTTTTTATCTGTTTTGTCATGTATTTTGGCTTTGAAGGTATCGCTTCCGCAGATGTGTTCGGCGATTTGAATCCTACGGTTGAGAAAATCGGCATGAAGCGTCATTTCGACAGTATAGCGCGCGGCGTGATTGATACGCGTGATGTGATATATTTCCTAAGCGTAACCGCATTCTTTTTATTTCTAACAGTTGTGCAACTCAAAAAACGATAAGCTTGAAAAAAGAAATTTCTATTCCTGTAAAAATACTCTTGGTTTTGGTCGGATTGATTATTTTAAATGTCGTTTCGAGCAGTATCTTTACACGTTTCGACTTAACCAAAGATAAGCGTTACACACTTTCAGAAGCCGCAAAAAATACTGTTACCAAAGTACAATCACCATTACGAGTTACCATTTTCTTAAAAGGAGATTTGCCAACAGAATACAAGCGTTTGGCAGATGAAACCGTGCAATTGTTAGAAGAATTCGCAGCATATAATGACAATATTGAATACGTATTTGTAGATCCGATTGAAGAAAATGCTGTTGATTATTTGAAAGAAAACCAAATGCCACCGCGATACGTTACCGAAGAAGTCGCGAATAAAGTTTCGCAAGAAGTCGTGTATCCGTGGGCAATTGCACAATACGAAAATAAAATTGTCAATGTTTCTTTGTACAAAAACAATCTTGCTAATTCGGAAAACGAGCAAATTGCCAATTCTGTTCAACATTTAGAATATGCTTTTGCAGATGCGTTTTCCAAATTGACATTGCTGGAAAAACAAACCATCGCTATTTTAAAAGGAAATGGCGAGTTGGACGATATTTACATTGCAAGTTTTTTGCAAGGTTTGAAAGAATACTATCGAATTGCACCGTTTGACATTAAAGCGTTTCCAGAAAACCCACAGAAATCACTGGAAAACCTCAACCGTTTTGATTTGGCAATTATTGCAAAACCAACAACCAAATTTTCAGACGAAGAAAAATACATTTTAGACCAATACACCATGCAAGGCGGAAAATCGTTGTGGTTGGTGGAAACGGCGCAAGCAGAACTAGACAGCATTCGCGAAAAAGGAAAAACCTTGGCATTTCCAAGAGATTTAGGATTGACAGATTATTTTCTAGATCACGGAATTCGCGTTAATCCGAAATTGGTGAACGACATGCAATGCGGTGCCATCGGAATGGAATTTGGCGAAGGTAGCAACACGCAATATTTGCCTGTGCAATGGCGTTACAATCCGCTCGCACAAACCGATTTGAATCATCCAATTACGAACAATATCAACTTGGTTCGCTTTGAGTTTGCCAATCAAATTGATGTGTTGCCAAAAGGTCCTGAAAAAACGGTATTACTTAAAAGTTCACCGCGTTCAAAATTGGTCGGTATTCCTAAAGAAATTTCGTTAAACATCATCGAAAACGAGCCTGAAGCCGAAACCTATCAAGGAAAAGGCAATCAGAATTTAGCCGTGTTGGTAGCAGGAACTTTTCAATCTGTATACAAAAATCGTGTAAAACCGTTCCAGCTCGATAACGAAAAAACAGAAGGAGCATCTAAAATGATAGTTGTGGCAGACGGCGACGTTATCAAAAATCAAATCTCGCGTGGACGACCACAAGAATTAGGCTTTGACATCATCACACAACGTCAATATGGAAACAAAGAATTCCTGTTAAATTCGGTAAATTACCTGTTGGACAACAACGGACTTATAAACATTCGTTCCAAAGAATTAAAACTAGCCTTTTTAGACAATCAAAAAATAACAGACGAAAAAGGGTTCTGGCAGTGGATAAACATTGGCTTTCCGTTGGCTATCCTTGCTATTTTTGGTGTCGTTTTTAACTATATTCGCAAGCGCAAATACGCAAAATAGTTGTTAATAAGTTTCCTTTCTTTACAATGACTTTTGAGATATATTTGTAAGAATATCACAAAGTGATTCTTTTCACTTCAATTTGCAACTGAAAAGCTATGTAATTTGATTGGGAAGAATTATTTTTGAACATTAATATAGCACACAATCACATGAAATTTATTGTATCAAGCACATATCTATTAAAGCAGCTGCAAGTTTTGGGCGGCGTTATCAACAACAGCAATACCTTACCTATTTTAGACAATTTCCTTTTTCAACTCAACGAAAATGAATTGAAAGTGTCTGCATCCGATTTAGAAACCACGATGTCTTCTGTGTTAACCGTAGAATCTGACAGTACAGGAAATATTGCAGTACCTGCAAAGTTATTATTAGATACTTTAAAAACCTTCCCAGAGCAACCGTTGACTTTTGTTGTGGAAGATAATAATACGGTTGAAATCAGCTCAAATCATGGTAAATATGCCTTGGCGTATGCTGATGGAGACGAATTTCCTGCTGCTGTAGAGTTGAAAGAACCAAGTTCAACTACGATTGAAGGTGATGTGTTAGCAACAGCAATTAGCAAAACAATTTTTGCTTCTGGAAACGATGATTTGCGTCCTGTGATGAGCGGTGTATTTTTCCAGTTTTCTCCTGAAAATTTAACGTTTGTTGCTACCGATGCACACAAGTTAGTAAAGTATCAACGTGCAGATTTAAGTGCTTCACAAGTAGCGGAATTTATTATGCCGAAAAAGCCTTTAACTCTCTTAAAAGGAATTTTAGGCGGAAGCGAAGACGAAGTATTGATTGAATATAATGATAGCAATGCGAAATTTTCTTTTGACAACACCGTATTAATCTGTCGTTTGATTGATGGAAAATATCCAAACTATGAAGCGGTGATTCCAAAAGAGAATCCTAATAAATTAGAAATCAACCGTAATCAGTTTTTAAACTCGGTTCGTCGTGTGAGCATTTTCTCTAACAAAACAACACATCAAATTCGTTTAAAAATTGCTGGTGCAGAATTGAATATTTCAGCAGAAGATATCGATTACTCAAACAAAGCAGAAGAGCGTTTAACCTGCGATTATCAAGGTGATGACATGCAAATTGGTTTCAACTCGCGTTTCTTGACTGAAATGCTTAACAACTTAAGCTCTGACGATGTTTCTTTAGAAATGTCTTTACCAAACCGAGCAGGAATTCTAACGCCAATCGACGGTCTAGACGAAGGAGAACATATTACAATGTTGGTGATGCCGGTGATGTTGAATAATTAGGTGTTGGGTTTTGGGTGTTAGGTTTTAGTGCTTTTCCCAAGAGCCTTTTGAAAAATATAGTGAAATCCGTTATGCAAGTGTGTGTAGCGGATTTTTTGTTTTTGTTGTTTGTTCGTTATTCGGGAACTACAAAGAACAAAACACGAAGAACGAATAACGAACATAAAAACACCAAAAAGCGAAGCGCCCCAAAACCCAACACCAAACACCCGATAAATTTCCCTATTTTTGCACAAAATTTAATCTATGATTCCAAATGATACCATTGTGGCTTTGGCAACACCTTCGGGAGCTGGCGCGATTTCTGTGATTCGCGTTTCGGGAAAAGAAGCAATTGCGATTTGCGAACCGCTTTTTAAATCGATTCGTAATAAAAAATTGACAAAGCAAAAGTCGCACACCATTCATTTAGGTCATATTGTGGATGAAAACCGCTATTTGGATGAAGTGTTGGTGTCTGTTTTTAAAGGACCACACTCCTACACGGGCGAAAATACGATTGAAATTTCGTGTCATGGTTCAGTGTACATTCAGCAGCAAATCATTCAATTATTATTGCGAAACGGCTGTAGAAACGCGAATGCGGGCGAATTCACTTTACGTGCATTTCTCAACGGAAAACTCGATTTGTCACAAGCAGAAGCCGTGGCAGATTTGATAGCGAGCGATTCCGAAGCTTCACATCAATTGGCAATGCAACAAATGCGTGGCGGATTTAGTAACGAAATCAAGAATCTGCGAGAAGAATTGTTGAATTTTGCCTCTTTAATTGAATTGGAACTCGATTTTGCCGAAGAAGATGTCGAATTTGCTGATCGTACACAATTTAAAGTGCTAATTGAGCGTATTCAATTTGTGCTAAAAAGATTGATTGATTCGTTTGCGGTTGGAAACGTTATTAAAAACGGAATTCCTGTAGCAATTGTCGGCGAACCGAATGTTGGGAAATCTACCTTACTAAATGCTTTATTAAACGAAGAACGCGCTATTGTTTCTGACATTGCAGGAACCACACGAGATACGATTGAAGATGAATTGGTCATTGACGGAATTGGCTTCCGATTCATTGATACCGCTGGAATTCGTGATACCAAAGATGTCGTAGAAAGCATCGGAATTCAAAAGACTTTTGAAAAAATTGAACAAGCGCAAGTGGTTATTTACTTAATTGACAGTCTACAATTAACAGATGAGCGTTTGGCATTGCTTAAAACGGAAATTGGAAAAATTAAAAATAAATATCCTCAAAAACCACTTATCATTGTTGCTAATAAAATCGACAAGCTTCAACAATCCCAAATTGAACAACTGCAAGCGGAAATTGAAGATGTACATTTGCTTTCTGCCAAAGAAAATACTGGTGTAGATTCGCTGAAAGAAAAACTTGTTTCCTTCGTCAATACAGGCGCGTTACGAAACAACGAAACCATCATTACCAACACACGCCATTACGATGCCTTATTAAAAGCGTTGGAAGAAATCGACAAAGTACATTACGGACTCGAATCTGGATTGTCAGGCGATTTAATGGCAATTGATATTCGTCAAGCATTATTCCATTTTGGAGAAATCACAGGAGAAATCACAACCGATGATTTACTCGGAAATATCTTTGCGAATTTTTGTATTGGGAAGTGATTTTTGATGATGAAGTGATGTAAACTATTGTAGTTATAGTTGACTATTAATATTTAAAGCCTTGTTTAGCTCTTACAATTTAGTTTCAAGTCAAAATATCAAACTCAAGTGTAGAGTAATAAGGAATAGAAAGTGACTTTAGAAAATATCGCCATTTTAAATATTATCTTTTATCTTTGTGATACTATCAAATGATACTATCATAAATGAAACCGCCTTATCAGATTACCGATACCATTTTAAAATTAGTTGTAGCCATTTCAGAACGTTTGGGTGAAATTAATGCTACACACTTATACAAGCCTCCAACAGAACTAAGAAAAAAGAACCGTATAAAAGCAATACAATCTTCTTTAGAAATTGAGGGCAATACACTTACAGAAGAGCAGATTACAGCACTTTTAAACGATAAACGAGTTATTGCTCCACAAAAGGATATTTTAGAAGTTCAGAATGCTATAAAAGTGTATAAGCAATTACGAGCGTTTAATCCTAATAATGTAAAGGATTTAGAAAGAGTACACGCAATCCTTATGAAAGGTTTGATTGATGATGCTGGAAAACTGCGTACTAAAAATGTTGGCATTGTAAAAGGTTCAAAAGTTGAACACGTTGCACCAAGTGGAGATATGATAAAAGGTTTAATGAATGATTTGTTCGATTATCTTAAAAACGATAAAGATATATTGCTAATTAAAAGTTGTGTTTTTCATTATGAGTTTGAGTTTATTCATCCTTTTTTAGATGGAAATGGTAGAATGGGCAGACTATGGCAAACATTAATCTTAATGCAGAAGTACCCAGTCTTTGAGTATCTGCCAGTTGAAAGTCTGATAAAAGAAAACCAAGATGCATATTATAAAGCATTGAGTATGTCGGATAAAAAGGCGACTTCGACGCCATTTATAGAGTTTATGTTAAACATAATACTTCAAGCATTAGAAAACCTCTTAAAAACACAAAATAGAACCCTTACAGTAAAAGAAAGGATTGAACTTTATAAAGATATTATTGGAGACAATGATTTTAAACGTAAAGATTATTTATTAAATTACAAAGACATTAGTCAAGCCACAGCAAGCCGAGATTTAAAATGGGCAGTAGAACAAAAAATTTTAGTTAAAACTGGAGATAAGAGATTGACAAAATACAAGTTCAATTTAACTTAATTAGGTAATATTTTGTACTTAGAAACATTATATTATTGTCACTTATTCATCTCTTAAATCTTATATATAGTGTAAACAATATATACTCATTTTTTGCGTAGAGAAGTAAGTTTTTAAAAAAAATGAAAAAATATTAAACTTTATTTATATGAATATCAGTTATTTAAAAAATAATTTACATTTTTTTCAAAAAAAATAAAACCATCCAAAAACTTACTTCGTATATATAGCTGAAACAACGAAATCTCATAATAATTGATTGTAAAGTGTTGTTATTAATCTGATCGAAAAAACCATCTGCCGCCCTTACAGTTGGTTTTTTTCTTTTTAAGTCGTTTTTGAAATTTCTTCCAAAAATAAAAAACCAAATGTTCTTCTTCTTCGTACGTGTTAGTGAAAACAAATCAAAAATTACGAAATGAAGACCAATTTACAATTCTGCATTCTTTGCATATTTTTTCCAATCATTACATTAGCGCAATCCATCACAGGGAAAATAACCGATTCTTACGAAATCCCGATTGCCGAAGCACAAATCTTCAATGAAAACACAAAAAAACATACGCACAGCGACGAATACGGAACGTTTGTATTAGAAAATGTTTCTGTAGGCGACAGCTTGCGAATTTCACATATTGGCTATCAAACAACCTATATTGTCGTAAATTCCTTAAATGAAAAACTGAATATTTTTTTAGAGAAAAAAGCCATTTCACTAAATGAAGTTGTCATCACGCCAGAATTGGATGCACTGAATTTGATGAGTGATATCAATATTCAGGTAAATCCTGTAAATTCTTCTCAAGAAGTATTGCAACAAGTTCCTGGATTATTTATCGGGCAACACGCTGGTGGCGGAAAAGCAGAGCAAATTTTCCTTCGCGGATTTGACATTGATCACGGAACCGATATTGCCATTACAGCAGACGGAATTCCTGTAAATATGGTATCGCATGCGCACGGACAAGGCTATGCCGATTTACACTTTTTAATTCCTGAAACTTTAGATAAAATTGACTTCGGAAAAGGGCCGTATTACGCCAATCAAGGAAACTTTAACACGGCTGGTTATGTAGATTTTAAAACAAAGAAACGTCTAAAAGAAAGCATGATAAAGCTAGAAGCTGGACAGTTTGATACCTACCGAATGTTAGGAATGTTCAATATTCTCAACACAAGCGAGCATGCTGCCTATATCGCCAGTGAATATTTAGCAACTGATGGTCCTTTTGAAAGTCCGCAAAACTTTTATCGTTTTAATATATTAGGAAAATATACAGGAAATATCACCGAAACTGACCGTATTGGCGTAACGCTTTCACACTTTGAAAGTACGTGGGATGCTTCTGGACAAATTCCGCAACGCGCTGTTAATAGTGGATTGATAAGTCGCTTCGGCGCGATTGATGATACGGAAGGTGGCACGACTAGTAGAACAAATCTTTTACTAAATTATGACAAAAGGCTTTCGCCGAATGCTTCCATTGAAAATAGTTTTTTCTACAGCAAATACGATTTTACTCTCTATTCTAATTTTACATTTTTCCTAGATGATCCTGTAAATGGAGATCAAATCAAACAGCAAGAAAGCAGAACTCTATTCGGTTTTAAAAGTGAATATTCGCGTGCATTTAGCACAAATTCCTTTGAAGGTGAATGGAATGCGGGCATCAGCTTACGTAAAGATTTGAGTACTGACAATGCGCTTTCCAAAACGTTAAATCGTCGTGAAATCCTATCCAGAACGCAATTTGGTGATATTGACGAAACAAACGTTGGAGCGTTTGTAAATGCAAATTTGGAGTTTGGAAAATGGACTATCAATCCTGCACTTCGCGTAGATTATTTTGACTTTCAATACAACGATTTTCTACAAACCCAATACGAAACACAGTCTGAAACAAAAGCGATTCTCAGTCCAAAACTGAACTTTTTATACAACTATTCCGATAATTTACAAGTCTACCTAAAAACAGGAAAAGGATTTCATTCCAACGACACACGCGTCGTAGTAGCGCAAAACGGAAGAGAAATTTTACCTGCGGCGTATGGTTTTGATGCTGGATTTATCTGGAAACCAATTCCTGAATTAGTATTAAATACTGCCTATTGGCAATTGTACTTAGAGCAAGAATTTGTGTACGTTGGCGATGCCGGAATTGTAGAACCAAGTGGAAAAACGCGCCGACAAGGAATTGACCTCAGCGTTCGTTATCAGCCGTTTCAATGGTTATTTTGGAATGTTGATACCAATTACACACATGCACGCTCCACAGAAGCGCCAAATGGTGAAGACTACATTCCGCTAGCGCCTGATTTTACGTTGTCAAGTAGTTTAAATTTTCAGTTAAAAGATGGTTTTTATGGCGGATTCAAACTCAGACATATCAAAGACAGACCTGCAAATGAAGACAATTCCATCGTAGCAGAAGGATATACGGTTGTAGATTTCAATGTTGGTTACGACTGGAAAAACATGAGTTTCGGCTTGCAAATTCAAAACTTGTTTGATACCGAATGGAACGAAACCCAATTCGCTACCGAATCTCGTTTACAAAACGAAACACAATCGGTAGAAGAAATTCACTTTACGCCAGGTGTACCATTTTTTGCAAAAGCGAGTGTTTCTTATAGGTTTTAAAATTGTAGACTTTTTATAAACTAAAAAACGTCAATTTGCTAAGCTAGTTGACGTTTTTTGTATTGAGAATAGTTTGGATTTCATAGCAACTCTCAATACAAAAAATTCTTCAAAATTTCACTCGACCTGACGCTTTGTAAATCAAAACAATAAAAAATCAATCAACAAATTGGCGAATTATCAAATTTTCAAATTGATAAAAAACCTTCCTAATTCTTTCTTAAACTGGAACAATTTGCCAAGTCAATCGTCTATATTGTAACATCATCAATCAAAAATTATGCGAAAACTTATCTTTTTTACGTTGGTTTTCTTCTTGTCTATTCACTGTCTTTGGGCGAATGCAGCGGAAAATCCTATCGAAATTTTGTTTCCAAAAGCAGAGTTTCTGAATCAACACACAGCGCGAATTCCGTTTAAGGTAATTGACCATTTAATTGTTGTGGAAGCCGAATTCCTCAACCAAAAAGGCGACTTTATCATTGACACGGGCGCGGAACGACTGATTTTAAACAAAGTCCATTTCCCGAAAGGACATATTTTATCCAAAAAGAAAGGCAAGATGACAGGCGTCACGCGTATCATAGATCAGCCGTACGAACGAAAGCTCAGCGAGTTTATCCTACATAATTTTAGCCTAAAAAATAAAAAGTCGGACGTGATTGACCTTTCGCACATCGAAAAGAGTAAAAAAATGCACTTGCTCGGGATTATTGGTTACAATATTCTGAAGGATTACGAGATTTTTATCGATTTGTATCTAAACCAAATCACACTCGCAAAAACCGACAAATACGGTACGAAGCTAGACACGAAAGTTTTTGCGGAAACCATTACCGACAGCTTGGATTTTGAGTTAAAAAAACACACCATTGTCGTTTCTGGCTTTGTCAATGACGAAAAAGTGCGATTTGCCTTAGATACAGGAGCCGAATTCAATCAGTTGAATAAAAACAGTTCTAAAAAAGTGCTGGAAAAATTTCGTCCTATCAAGCGATTGTCCATGATTGGCGCGGGCAATAAAAAAATACGTGTTTTGGCAGGAAAGTTGTATGATTTCCGACTGAACGAGCACAACGGCGTTGGTCCCATGTACACCATTGTGACGAATTTACGAAAGATGCGAGACGCGTATGGCACTTCCGTAGATGGGATTTTGGGCTACGAATTTTTAAAATACAAGCGTACAATCATTAATTACAAAAAAGAAAAGTTATATTTCATCAAATCACCTATATTTAAACCGTGAATCGAATTGTAATACATATCACATTATTACTAACTTTCTGTTTTTCAGCGAGTCTTCTAGCGCAGAAGAAAACGCAAGGCTATCATATTGAAGGTGACGAAGTGGTGTTTACGTTTGACAAACGCGAGTATTCACAGGTGACACACGGTTTGTATCAACATCGTAAATTGATGGATGACGACGATTTTGATATTGAAATGATTGCGGTTGCGGGCGAATTCAACGATTGGGCAGAAGACCGTTGGATTATGAAGAAAATTGACGAAAATCGTTATGAATTACGCAAAAAGATAGCCGATTTTACCGATGAATTTTCTTGGGAGTTTAAATTTGTCATCAATGAAAAATATTGGGCAGAACCTGAAGGTGACATTGAAAATATTTCCAAAGCTAAAAATAAATATGGAAAAGATTTACATGTGTACAATCTTAAAATGTACACCGCGCATGTTTCAGATACGGGAAATACTCATTTTTTCTTAAAAGGCTATCAAAAAGCTGAAAAAGTGATTTTAAGCGGTTCTTTCAATAAATGGAATAAGGAACTGTTTCAGATGAAAAAAGCGGACGATGGCTGGCATTTAACGTTACAATTGAAACCTGGCGTGTACGAATACAAATTTATTGTAGATAATATTTGGATTGCGGACGAAGCCAATCCGAATAAAAAACCGAATGAATTCAACGAATATAACTCTGTGATTGACGTCAAAGCCTATCATACGTTTACACTTTCAGGACATTCAACTGCTAAAAACGTCTTACTTTCTGGCTCGTTTAACGATTGGTCGGAAGATGGATTTCAGATGGCAAAAACAGACAATGGTTGGGAACTTTCCGTGTTACTTTCTGGCGGAAAACATCAGTATAAATTTATTGTGGATGGCGAATGGATGCTCGATCCAGCAAATCCTGTAAAAGAATATGACGAAAAAGGTCATGTAAATTCGGTGTGTATGATTCGGTAGTTTTTCGTAAAACTTTCAATTCCTTATTCATCACAACAAAGCTTCAATTCAAAAAATATTGTATATTGAGTTCCGAAACTTAGTAACAATAACCATTCACACCCTAAAAACACATGATTATTTTTGGAACTCGCGGCGTAAAATCTACGATTAAATCAGGAAATTTT
The DNA here is from genome assembly GCA_006383075.2 of Kordia sp. TARA_039_SRF. Taxonomy (GTDB): domain Bacteria; phylum Bacteroidota; class Bacteroidia; order Flavobacteriales; family Flavobacteriaceae; genus Kordia. The sequence goes on along the minus strand of SMNH02000008.1, from coordinate 56,927 downwards.
AACTGCCCACAATGCGAACAAAGCAAACCTTTCAGACATCGCAAAGTCACGAAATTTTTCACCCTATATTTTATTCCGTTAATTCCTTTGGGAAGTGCTGGCGAATATGTAGAATGCGGCACTTGCAAGGGTACGTTTATTCCTAGAATTCTCAATCATGACAATGCTTCGGAAGACGAATTTATGGCGTATTACGAAAAAGCAATCCGACATTCAATGGTATTGGTAATGCTTGCCGATGGTGAAATTGATCAAAACGAAAAAGACCAAGTGTTGAAAATCATCAACAAATTTGGAACGAACGATTTATCAATGTCAGATTTGGATGCGTATATCGCTAAAGTACAACGTGAAAACGAAGATGTTACAACGTATTTAAAACGCATTGGTCCATCACTCAACGAACACGGAAAAGAAACGGTGATTAAATGTGCGTTATCTGTCGCTGCGGCGGATGGACATGTAGACGATTCTGAATTGGATTTAATCTCCAAAATGGCGCAAGCAATGGAAATGGCATCCTCGCACTATAAAGGCATTTTAAGTGAAATGTTTGAAGCTGTGGAAGCGTAGTTTTTTTAGTTGTCGGTTTTCAGTTTTTAGTGTTCGAAGCTAAGAAAGCATACATAACATAATAAAGTGTAGTAGTTTTTTAGCTGCTTGTGGGAAGCTGAATCAAGTTCAGCTTGACGATTCATGAATTCTATTCTTGTCCTCAAGTGAATTCGCGAAGCGAATTTATATCCAGAAATCTCACTACTCACTACTCACTACTCAATACTCATACCTCACTACTAAACAAAAAAACCTAAGACTTCACAATTTCCAACTTCGCAAAACGAAGCAACAACTTTTTAATACCACCGACTTGAAATTTGATTTCTGCTTTTTTGTCGCCACCAACGCCTTCCAAACGTAGAATTTCTCCGCGACCAAATCGTGAGTGTTCTACTAGTGTTCCTGGTTTTAAATTTTCGTCTAACAAACTGCCGCTTGGCGGACTGCTTTCTGAGGCTTGTGGCTTAATTTTTCTAAGTTTTCGAATTTGCTCTGGTGTTGGACTTCCAACTACAGGCGGACGACCTGATTTTGGCTTTTGCAAACGCAACTTGCTCTTATCCACTTCGCCAAAAATATCATTATCAATCAACGGTTTAAAACGATAATTATCTACAGGCGTGATGTAATCTAAATATGCTTCGTCAATTTCTTCTATAAAACGACTCGGTTCGGCATCGACCAATTTTCCCCAGCGATAACGACTTTGCGTGTACGTTAAATACGCTTGTTTTTCAGCTCTTGTCAAAGCAACATAAAACAATCGACGCTCTTCTTCCAATTCGCTTCGCGTGTTCATACTCATACCCGACGGGAATAAATCTTCTTCCATTCCGACAATGTACACGTACGGAAATTCCAGTCCTTTTGCTAAGTGAATCGTCATCAACGCAACTCTATCTGGATCGCCTTTATCATTGTCCATATCGGTTGCCAACGCTACATCTTCTAAAAATTCTGCCAACGCACCTGTAGCATCCGCAACTTCTTTTTGACCTTCCACAAAATCTTTGATACCGTTGAGTAATTCCTCAATATTTTCAATTCGTGCGACACCTTCTGGCGTTCCGTCTTTTTTCAATTCTTGAACTAAGCCTGTTTTCTTGGTGATGTGTGCTGTCAATTCAAAAGCATTGGAACCTTCATTCATAATTTGAAAACTACGAATCATCGTCACGAAATTTTCCAACTTCGTTTTGGTGCCTTTGTTAATTTTAAGGTCGATTTTGGCAATATTTTCCATCACTTCAAACATGGAACGACCATAATGTTTAGCGGCAACGACCAATTTATCAACTGTAGTTTGTCCAATACCACGTGCTGGATAGTTAATCACACGCTTTAAGCTTTCTTCATCTTTCGGATTAACGACTAAGCGTAAATATGCCAATACATCTTTGATTTCTTTACGTTGATAGAACGACAAGCCACCGTAAATACGATACGGAATATCGCGCTTTCGCAAGGCATCTTCCATTGCTCTTGATTGTGCATTGGTACGATATAAAATGGCAAAATCACCATTGTTGACTTGCTCACGCATTTTTGTTTCAAAGATGGAACTCGCTACAAAACGACCTTCTTCTCCATCGGTAACACTACGATTGACTTTAATTTTTGGTCCAGCTTCATTAGCTGTCCAAACTACTTTATCCAATCGGGTTTTGTTGTGTTCAATGACCGAATTGGCTGCTTCTACAATGTTTTTGGTAGAGCGATAATTCTGTTCCAAGCGATACATCGCAACATCATCATAATCTTGCTGAAAGTTGAGAATATTGTTGATATTCGCGCCACGAAACGCATAAATACTCTGCGAATCATCTCCTACGACACAAATATTCTGAAAACGATCTGCCAACGCTTTTACAATCAAGTATTGCGAATGGTTGGTATCTTGGTACTCATCTACCAAAATATAACGGAAACGGTCTTGGTATTTTGCCAAGACATCTGGAAAACGGTTTAATAATTCGTTAGTTCGTAAGAGTAAATCGTCAAAATCCATCGCGCCAGCTTTAAAGCATCTATCTACATATTCCTTATAGATTTCGCCCATACGCGGACGTTTCGCCATGGCATCAGCTTCTACCAATTCTGGATTGTTAAAATAGGCTCTAACTGTAATTAAACTATTTTTAAACGATGAAATTCGCGAACGCACTTGCTTGTACTTGTAAATATCTTTGTCCAGCTGCATTTCTTTGATGATGGAGCGAATCAAACGTTCGGAGTCTTGCGTATCATAAATCGTGAAGTTACTCGGATAGCCTAATTTATCAGCTTCAAAACGTAAAATTTTGGCAAAGATAGAGTGAAAGGTTCCCATCCACAGATTTTTTGCTTCGCTTCCACCTACAATTCGCGCAATACGCTCTTTCATTTCGCGTGCGGCTTTGTTGGTAAATGTCAACGCCAAAATATTAAATGCATCCACGCCTTGACTCATTAAATACGCAATGCGATACGTAAGTACTCTCGTTTTCCCAGAACCTGCGCCTGCTATTACCATCAACGCACCATCTTTGTGAATGGTTGGCGCTCTTTGTGCATCATTTAGCTGCGCAATATAGTGTTGAATATCTTGCTCCATAAGTAACCTCAAAAATAACACTCTCGCATCGCTATTACAACTTTTTTATTCAGGTTTTGGGTGTTGGGTTTTAGGTGTTGGGTTTGGCGACTTGTTTTTGGGTTATTTGTTGTTTTCGACGAATAACAAATAACAGAAAACAAATAACCATGAATCTAACTAACACCAAACACCTCAACTTAAAAGAAAAATTACAAATCTGTAGTTTTAGCTCTCGTAATTTGAAAAGGTTGAAATAAATCCCAGCTGACGCCAAATCCGATTTGATGACCTGAATCTACGAAACGGAGATTGTAATTATCGTGTCCGTACACGTACGTCCCAAAGAATCCGATGTTGCGATTGAATGGATAAATGGTAAATGTCGTTTCACTTCGCAGCGGTTCTACAAAAGGATGCGCTCCATGGATAAGTTCAATTTTTTGTTCTAAAGAATAGCGCAATTTTGGTTTCCATTGATGTACATATTCATAGCCCAATCCAAAACGATGTCTGCCATAAATACTAATGTCAAAATCGGTATAACCGCCAACTTTAAACATTCCAAAAAAACGATTGTGATATAGTTCATAAGACGTCGTAAACGAGTGAATTTTATACGGTTCATTGGCTGTATTCAGTTCGTTGAACCGAAAATTCAACGAAAGTTTTGTCGTATTGGTGGAAAAGTTTCCGTTGGCTCTGTTCAATAATTGCGAAAGATTGCTTTGGTCTGTAATCATGGCATGTGAATCCATACATGCCATCGATTCGTCATCTTCTCCCGAAAGGAAGGCACAACCCGATTGTCCGTTAGAATAATGCCCGCTTTCTATTGCCCACGTAAAAAAGTTGTTACTTTTCGTTTTTATCATGTGTTGCCAACCAAATAATACACGATACGAAGGCATTTTTACAGGTTTTGAGTTTTCTGCATACATCCGAATATGCGGTTGAAAGCTCATGTAAAAAGCATTTCCTGCTTTGTTTTCTTCCGATTGCATATTTTCAATAATATTATTCACAACACTATAATATACCGTTGGTTTCGCATCAAGCAATATATCTTCTTCCGCATTTAGGTTTGATAAATAACCTAATGATGGCTTTACTGCAATTGGATAAAAGTCATTAAATATGCTATTGCTTTTGGTCGTTGTATTGGTAGTTTGTCCAAAACTCCACTGAACCAGTAAACAAAGTAAAAAGAAATGTTGTTTTTTCATGGGCATTATTTTATTTCTTGATAAATGTAGAAAAGAAGTGTATCGCTTTTCAAGCGTAAATGTATGAATTTTGATTTGTGGAATTGTTTTCTTCACTTGACAAAATTACGTGAAACTACGCTAACATCACTTTCAGATATTTTGCTACTTTTAGGGAAAAATAATTCGAATGGGATATCCGAAAGAAATTTTAATTATACGTCACGCAGAAAAACCTGCGGATTCTTCTAATGAAAACTTATCAACCAAAGGTTACGAAAGAGCCGCTGCACTCTCCTATTATGTACCTGCAAATTTTGGTGACATACATCATATTTTTGCCGCTGGTGTCGGATTGAAAAGTCCGAGTAAACGTCCCGTAGAAACCGTTACGCCATTGGCTGAGCGATTAAAAAAGAAAATTCACGATTCCTTTTTAAAATATCAGTATCAAGATATGGTTACACATATTTTGAATGACGATACGTACAATGATTCTGTCATTGCAATTGCATGGCAACACACCAATATTGAAGCCATTGCCAATGCGTTTGGCGCCAAAGAAGTTCCTACAAGCCTTTGGCCAGAAAGCTGTTTTGATTTGGTTTGGAAACTTACGTATAACGGAGATACAACCTATACACTGACACAAATTCCGCAATTATTGATGTACGGTGATACCGACCAAACAATTGTTGATCCTATTGAAAAATCATTTTGTGAGAAATTGCAAACGATTGATCCGCGTGAATTGTTTGGAACACAAGCTCCAATTCCCGCAGGAAACTTTCCAAATCAGGCAATGACCTGTATTTTTCAGGTTCCAAAAGCGCATGTTCCTGAAGGATTAACGGAGCAATATATTTTTGTAGGAGCGAGTTTTTTGTTGAATGAACAAGCGATTATCGATAACCAAATTGCAGCTATTTTGAATGTTGCCTATGATGTAAATGATAAGAAGGATTTGCAAATTCCGTTTTCTGACCCACAAATAGACAAACGCTCGGCGTTACCTTTTGAAAAAGCTCCTAATGAAAATTATTATTTGAATCAGCTTAGCAAAGTCGGCTTGATTGACGGTAGTGACAATGATATCATGACCTTAGTCGCAGCTGTGCAAGAAGCAGAACAATTGCTAAATTTTCCATCGCCAACGCAACAAAAAGCGGACGGATTGGTCAATTTTTACGCGCAAGGGAATTTAATCATTCATTGTCATGACGGTGGAAGTCGTTCCGTAACAGTTACGGCGTTGTATTTATATTATAAATATTATGTGAATACAGATATTCCGTTTGTGGATGTGTACAAAAGTATTATTGCTTTACGCTGGAATTACGCTTCCAACCATCACCCAACACAAGGAATTTGCGAAAATGCGTATGAAGTGTTGAATACGTTTGAAGCTTTGTTTCCTGAACCTGTACGGAAAATGTCGTAATTATAAATGGAAAGAAATACGGTAATACCGTACCACAAAAATCATGAACTTCTATAATTTTAAGGATTAACTTAAAATTTAAAATCATGAAAAAACAAAAATTACAAAGTTTACAATTAAACAAAATTTCTATTTCAAAATTTGAAATTCACGGAGGATTAGCTGCACCAAGACGAGGCGAATCTGAATTTAACACAGTGTGTCCAATGTGTGCAACTGACGATTGTCCAACAAAGTAATAGTATTACAATACTTATTACAAGAGACTTTCTAAAAAAGTATAAATTTCGTCAAACTAAACTTGATTTGGTTTCTCATAACAGTTAAGAATCAAAACGATGAGATTCTGAGTCAAGCTCAGAATGACACTTCTAAAACTTTTTAGAGAGTCTCTTTATTTTTAGTTTCTTTTGATTTTAGATACGTATTTTTGCAAAAAAAGAAACATGGGAAAAGTGAAACTTATTTGGGATTTTAGAGGACCAAACGGAAAACGTACTGCCGAACATCATTGTATACATTTACACGATTTTATCAAAATGGAAAACAGACACGGAGAAGCTATTAAAGTGGTAGAATTCTCCGAAATGCACGCTGCTGCCACCATGATTATCAACGAGGAAGATGTGCCATTTATGCGAGAAAAATTACAACCGCATCGCGGACAACGTGTAGAATGATTTTGTTACGTATCATTAATTTCACGCTGTTTCAACAATTAATATCGGTTTCAATTCGTAAAAAAATCACTTTAAAAACGTTAATTTTCTGCAAGTTTGTTTTTTTGGTATGATGTTTTCATTACTTTAGCCAACTTTGAAAAATAAAAAATTTAATCTGATGAAAATTAAACATTTACTCTACACATTCGCTATTGTATTTTGTTCCTACACAGTTTCCGCTCAAACAAAAGTTGGTACTGTTAATATCAATGTTCTTGTTTCTAAATTACCAGAAATTGCAGAAGTTCAAAAAGGTATGGAAGCGTATGAAAAAGAGTTACAAGCCGATTTAAAAGCAAAACTAGATGCATACGGAAAAGAAGTAGAAGCTGCCAATGCTGCTTTTGCAAACATGACAGACGAAGCTAAAAAGAAAAAACAGAAAGAAATTTTCGACTTAGAGAACGATATTCAAAAGTTTCGTCAAAATGCTGTGCAATTGGTACAATTAAAACAAGATGAATTGATGCGCCCGTTGTACAAAAAGGTAGGTGACGCTGTAGCAGCCGTTTCTAAAGAAGAAAAATATACACAAGTTTTTACGCTTGACGGAAATGAATTGGCGTACATAGATCCACAATATGATATTACGTTAAAAACTGCCGCTAAACTTGGACTCAAAATAGACGAAAAGAAATAATCTATAATTACATAATGATAAAGCCTTGTATTTTAAACAAATACAAGGCTTTTTTTATGACGTATTTTGATGTCAAATTCATTAATTTGAGGAAGTTTTTCTGGTTTCTCAACCATTATTTTTTTCATTAGCCATATTGATTTGGTATCTTTAAGGAAATGTCCAAAATTAATTAACTATTAAATTTTTAAGATTATGAAAAAAAGAAATTTGAAAAATGGTTTAACCCTACAAAAAAGAACCATTTCGTCACTTTCTGAAAAAGCAGCAAAAGGAGGAACAGGAACTTCTGACATTTACACAAGTCGCTTTGTAGATTTATGTTACGGAGTACAAACAAGCTATCAGGGAGTTTGTGCAATTCAATGTGCACCAACAACTACAGAACCATAAGAGGACTTTAGTATAACGATAAAGGCTGTCATTTTTCTTTGAGAATGACAGCCTTTTTTATGTTATGTATTGATAAATTTATCTTCTTGAATAGTTTGGCGCTTCTTTCGTAATGGCAACATCATGTGGGTGACTTTCGTTGATTCCACTTGAAGTAATACGTACGAATTGTCCGTTTTCTTTGAGTGCTTCAATATCTTTAGCTCCACAATAACCCATTCCTGCGCGCAATCCGCCAATAAATTGATGAATACTCTCGTCCAAATTTCCTTTGTACGGTACGCGACCAACAATTCCTTCTGGCACAAGCTTTTTAATATCGGCTTCAACATCTTGAAAATACCTGTCTTTCGAACCTTGTTTCATGGCTTCTACAGAACCCATTCCACGATACGATTTGAATTTTCTTCCCTCGTAAATTATTGTTTCTCCTGGCGATTCTTTGGTTCCAGCTAATAATGAACCTAACATCACAGAATCAGCTCCCGCAGCTATTGCTTTTGGAATATCACCTGTGTAACGAATTCCACCATCAGCAATGACAGGAACGCCACTTCCTTTGATCGCTGCCGCAACTTCCAAAACCGCTGAAAACTGAGGAAATCCAACACCAGCCACAACACGTGTTGTACAAATAGAACCTGGACCAATTCCAACTTTGACAGCATCTGCGCCAGCTTCTACCAAATATTTTGCGGCAGCACCTGTAGCAATGTTCCCTACAATAACTTCCAAGTCTGGAAATTTTGCTTTTACCTCTTTTAACACAGTTACCACACCTTTGGTATGTCCGTGCGCCGTATCAATTACCACTGCATCTACGCCCGCTTTTACTAGTGCTTCTGCCCTATCAACCGCATCTGCCGTAACTCCTAAAGCGGCTGCCACGCGCAAACGTCCGTACGAGTCTTTATTTGCAATTGGTTTTTGTGTGACTTTAGTGATATCTCTAAACGTAATCAATCCTTTTAATTTATACGAATCGTCTACAATTAAGAGTTTTTCAATTTTGTGTTTTTGCAGAATAATTTCAGCATCTTTTAACGATGTTCCTTCAGAAGAAGTGACCAATCCATCTTGTTCACTAGTCATCACTTCCACAATTGGACGTCTGCTATTGTGCTCAAAACGCAAATCTCTGTTGGTAACAATACCTTTCAAAATTCCTTTGTCATCTACAATTGGAATTCCGCCAATACTGTGCTCTTTCATACTCGCATTGGCATCTGCAACAGTTGCCGTAAGTGGCAAAGTTACAGGATCGAGAATCATACCGCTTTCTGCACGTTTTACTCTACGTACTTTTTGGGCTTGTCGCTCAATCGTCATGTTTTTATGTAAAACGCCGATTCCGCCTTCACGCGCCATTGCGATTGCCATTGCCGATTCCGTTACCGTGTCCATCGCTGCTGAAATGATTGGTACATTAATCGTGATGTTTCTTGTAAATTTTGTTTGGATGTTGACTTCTCTTGGAAGAACTTCTGAAAACGCAGGAACGAGTAAGACATCGTCGTAAGTTAACCCTTCGCCCAGAATTTTGTTGTTGTGTGCTGTCATTGTGCAATTAAAATATAATTGCGTGCAAATATACTACTTTTTTTTGGTTGTTACAGAGTTTTAGCTATTTGCTTTTTGACGATTTGTTTGAAAGTTAAACAACTAACCTTATAAACTTCTCCTCTACTAATGATAATAATTAAAAATCTTAGAAGCTTCGTTATAGGCAGATTCAAAGCTCATGGTTTGAATGTTTGCGTTTGCCTTTGCTGCAGTGAAATACGAAACCATTTTTTCCGTTGGCATATTTCCTGTGAGTTCGTCTTTTGCCATGGGACAACCGCCAAATCCTTGAATAGCGCCATCAAAACGTCTGCAACCTGCTTTGTAAGCTGCGTCTACTTTTTCATACCATGAACTTGGTGTGGTGTGTAAATGTGCACCAAATTCTATGTCTGGATATTTTGGAATGAGATTGGAATACAAATATGCTATCACATCTGGCGTAGAAGAGCCAATTGTATCAGAAAGCGATAAAATTTTAACGCCCATTTTGGAGAGTTTTTCTGTCCATTGCCCCACAATTTCCATATTCCAAGGGTCGCCGTATGGATTTCCAAATCCCATAGAAAGATACGCCACCACTTCTTTTCCTGTTTTGGTAGCGATGTTTAAAATTTCTTGTAAGGTTTCTATGGATTGTGCAATGGTTTTATGTGTATTTCGCATCTGGAAGTTTTCTGAAATTGAAAACGGATAGCCCAAATACTGAATTTCTGGATGCGTACTTGCATCATGTGCGCCACGAACATTCGCCACAATTGCCAGCAATTTACTTTCTGTAGTAGACAAATCTAATTTTGACAACACTTCGGCAGTATCTACCATTTGTGGAATGGCTTTTGGTGACACAAAACTTCCAAAATCAATCGTATCAAAGCCAACACGCAGTAAGGATTGAATGTATTGTACTTTTTTTTCTGTAGGAATAAACATCTTGATGCCTTGCATGGCATCGCGTGGACATTCTATTATTTTAATGTTCTCCATAGAACGTCAAAGATAATCAACGAAAACGTTTTAGGAATCTTTTTGTAGATAAAAAAATTAAAAAAGTGAACTTCGGTTCACTTTTAAAATACTGTCCTTTTTTTGAAATATTGAGCTAAAATATGTCACTATGAACATTCTACACAAACAGAAGCCCTTGAGTATTTATCTCCAGATGTACATTGCGTGTAATGGTTTCTAGAATATAAACAATCTCCATTGAGTCGAATAGAACGTTTTGGCCCACCTGCAACGATAGCATCCATTTCATTCTTGTTTAAGCTTGCAATACTAATTTTGTGAACACGGAGTGTGCTTTTAAGATGTTGTTTTTTCATAAGTAAAAAATTTTTGATTTATAATTTGATACGAATTAAACTGAAAATCATCAAATTACAAACGTTCTGCTTTGATGCTTTATAAAGTATCTGATACTAATACGTGTTTAAATAACTTGTTTGTAAATATTTAAAACAACCAAGGACCAAAAAAATCAAACCAAAGAATATATCCGCTGATACTTCCCACAAAACCAGCAAATATAAAGGAGAAACGATACTTTTTAGGAACAATCATAAAGATGACAAAACTCGCAATGATAGCTCCTAAAATTGCTGTCAGTATTGGAATTGTCCACGAATTGAGTCCTAAATACCGAGAAATACGGAATTCGTCGCCTGAAAAATAGGAAGTGCCTTGTATCACATAACTCGCGCCAGCCATTACGGTATTAAATACTTCACGCAAAATAAACAGTGATAGAAAAACAGCAAACCAATCCAGTAATTTAAAATACTCTTGCCGATTGTTGGTTCGATATGCTAAAATGAAAAGTCCAATAAAACATGTCAAAATTGTTTGTGCTGGTCCGCCAAGTGTAATGTAAAAGCTATATGTAGTATTGGTAGGATATTTTTTCTTTATTTTATCGAATAGAAGATTTGATACTCGTTTTTGCGTATCGGTGAAATTGTCATAATCACCATGTTTTTCAAATAATTTTCGCCATGCAATTACATCTTCATCCCTGGAAAATCCTTGGTGATTGTAACTCATACTACCATAATTGAGTTTTGTTTCATACCCTAAACTTTCTGCCACCGCAATATGTCCCAATTCGTGTGTTTGCGTGCCTACAATGGTTGCAATGAAAAACCCTAACACAAACCACCAAAAGTATGTCCAATGTATTTGCAAACGAATCATGTTTTTATAGTCATTGTATAAAAATAAGGATTTCGTGTGAGCTTTCATTTTTCACATAAAAAAACAGCTTATTTTAGTGTATAAGCTGTTTTTAAATGTACTGAACTATGATATTTTACATATTAGTTTGGACAATAATAGGTTTGGCAACCTCCAAATCTAGAATCACACCAGTTGTTTACAGTATCTTGACAACCTGTGTATGGTCTTGTTACTGGCGGTGGTGGCGGTGGCAAACAAGATAAAATTTCTGATTGCGCATCTTTTAATCCTCCCGTAACGCTGCGCTTAAAGTTGCTAATTGTTTTTTTAGTCAACTTTAAACTTTTTAAGTTCTTTTTCTTCATAATTACTGAGTTTTGAAAGTTAAATTTGTTGACGAAATGTATTGATGAATTCACGCTTTTAAAAACTATATCGCTCGGTTTTTATGAATTGTAAGTAGCAAATTACTCTTGTTTGATAAGAAAACAAAGTCTCGCAAAAAACTATTAAACAACAGTTTAGGTAAGCATAATAAAAATAGCGATTCCCACAAAAACAATAATTTGCAGCCATTTCATATAGATGCCAATGCTTTTATTTTTTTGGATAGATTCTGAGATAATTCCTCCAAAAACAGCAATCGCGCCAAAAACTATAAATGATACCAGAATGAACAAAAATCCTAAAATGTAAAACTGCATTATTTTGTGCATCGTATCACTAAAGAGAAAGCCAGGAAATAACGCTAGAAAGAACAACGTTACTTTCGGATTGAGCACATTCATGATGAATCCTTGCTTGAAAAGTTCTGTAACCGATTTTTTAGGAACGGCTTCGTTGCCCAATTCAATAGCACCAGAACTTTTGTAGACTTTGTACGCCAAATATAATAAATACAAGGCGCCTAAAAGCTTGATGCTAAAGAACAACGTCGGATTTTGCTTGAGAATAGTAGAAGCTCCAAAAGCCACCAAAGAAGTGTGTATGATACAACCTGTCATCAATCCTAACACGGTGGCAATACCATATTTTCGTCCGTTGACAATACTTTGCATCAGCACATAAATATTATCGGGACCAGGAGAAATGGCTAGTAAAAAGGTAGCAGTGACAAATCCTATGAGTATTTCTATGTTCAAGTATTAAGCCCTTTTTAGAAGTTCTTTGTTGATATTTTTAACGAGTTTTGGTCCTTCGTACACAAATCCTGTGTATACTTGTACCAAATCAGCTCCAGCGTCTAATTTTTCAAGTGCATCTTTGGCAGAATGAATTCCGCCTACGCCAATAATTGGAAAGGCTTTGTTGCTTTTTTCCGCTAAAAAGCGAATGACTTCCGTAGCACGATTAGTCAATGGTTTTCCACTCAATCCACCAACTTCATTTTTGTCTTCGGATTGTAACCCTTCTCGGGAAATGGTCGTATTGGTAGCAATAACACCAGCTATTTTCGTTTCTGCCACTATCTCGATGATGTCTTCGAGTTGTTCGTTGGTTAAATCAGGTGCAATTTTGAGCAAAATAGGTTTTGGAGCATTTTTCGCTTTGTTCATGCTTTGTAAAGTCGTCAACAATTTGGTCAACGGTTCTTTGTCTTGCAATGCACGTAAATTCGGTGTATTTGGTGAACTTACATTCACCACAAAATAATCTACATGTGGAAACAACGCTTCAAAACAGATTTTATAATCTTCTACCGCATCTTCATTAGGCGTTACTTTATTTTTTCCAATATTGCCGCCAATCAGCACACCTTTGTTCTTTTTTAAACGTTCTACAGCTTCAAAAACGCCGCCGTTATTGAATCCCATACGATTGATGATGGCTTCGTCTTGCTTCAAACGAAAAAGTCGTTTTTTAGGATTTCCTGCTTGTGGTTTTGGTGTTAACGTTCCTATTTCTATAAAACCGAATCCAAAATTAGACAGTTCATTATACAATTTGGCATCTTTATCAAATCCTGCCGCCAATCCCACGGGGTTTTTAAACGTTAATCCAAAAACCGTGCGTTCCAACCGTTTGTCATGTACCACATACATACTTCTAAATATACTAGAAACACCTGGAATTTTAGACAAAGTTCGTATAAGCGAAAAGGTAAAATGATGTACTTTTTCTGGATCGAATAGAAAAAGAATAGGTTTTACGAGAATTTGGTACATGTTGTATGGTTTGTGCAAAAATAGTAGATTTTTTAGAAGGTCTCAGTTTTTGTAAAGTATTTTTTAAGAACACTCACTAAACTTATTTTAAACGAACTCTAAACAATCTAATCTATACCAAATTATCAAAATATACTACTTTGAATAGACTTTTTTTGAAAAGAAATGTCATTGTATTTACTATTATTTTCAGAAACCCGTATTTTTGAAAAAAACGAATTTTATGCAACATATTATAGACAGATTTATCAGTTATGTTACGATTGATACCGAATCTGATCCAACTTCTGAAACAACTCCAAGTACTGAAAAACAGTGGAATTTAGCCAATTTATTAGTGGACGAATTGAAACGAATTGGTATGGAAGACGTCACTATTGACGAAAACGCATACATTATGGCGACTTTGCCAAGCAATGTAGACCACGAAGTGCCAACTATCGGATTTGTATCACATTTTGACACATCTCCTGATTTTACAGGTGCAAATGTGAATCCGCAGATTGTTCGCGATTATGACGGAAAAGATATTGTGTTAAACGCTGAAGAAGATATTGTGCTTTCGCCAGATTATTTTGATGATTTGTTACTCTACAAAGGACAAACTTTAATCACAACCGATGGAACCACGTTGCTTGGCGCAGATGATAAAGCAGGCATTTGCGAGATTGTTTCTGCGATGGAATATTTAATCCAGCATCCAGAAATAAAACATGGAAAAATTCGTGTAGGTTTTACGCCAGATGAGGAAATTGGTCGCGGTGCGCATAAATTTGATGTCGCAAAGTTTGGTGCAGATTGGGCATATACAATGGACGGAAGTCAGATTGGTGAATTGGAATACGAAAATTTTAACGCCGCAAGTGCTACGATTGAAATTAAAGGAAAAATTGTACATCCTGGGTATGCGAAAGGAAAAATGATCAATTCAATTTTGATTGCGAATGAAATTATCAATTCGTTGCCTCCACATGATATTCCACAGGAAACTACCGAACGTGAAGGTTTTTACCATTTGCATACTGTTAAAGGAAGCGTAGAAGAATCTTCGTTAGCCTATATTATCCGCGATCATGATAAAGACAAGTTTGAAGCGCGCAAAGAATTGTTAGAAAAAATTGCTGCTGATATCAACAGTCGCTACACGTATGATCCTGTGCAACTCACCATCAAAGACCAGTATTACAATATGAGAGAAAAGGTAGAACCTGTATTTCATATCGTAGAAATTGCGGAAGAAGCGATGAAATCTTTAGGAATTACACCAATCATCAAACCAATTCGTGGTGGTACAGACGGTTCGCAGTTATCGTTTATGGGATTGCCATGTCCAAATATTTTTGCGGGCGGACATAACTTCCACGGACGTTATGAGTATGTTCCTGTAGAAAGCATTCAAAGTGCTATTGACGTAATTGTTAAGATTGCTGAGTTGACTTCGGAAAAGTATAAAGCATAAGTCTAAAACAAAGAAACAAGATACATTATAAAAGGAATCAAGCTAAAAATTATCCAAAATAGCTTGGTTCTTTTTTGTATAAAAATGATTCCTAAAATTACAGAAACACATAAGAGAACACGTTCGAAAATTAAAAATTGCTCCAAACTCTTTCCCAATGTAAAATTGATTCCGTCAATAAGTAGATAGGTTTTTATGCCAAATACTACAGTATTAATCACTGCTAAGACTTTTAAGAATTTCATGGATTAAATTTACTCGATAATCGAGATTAAAAATGCTCCGACGCTTGCGTCGAAATGTTTCAATAGTTTCTACTTGATGCTTCGTGGGCTTGCTTTGAAGTAGTTGACTAATAATTTCCCTATTTTAGCGAAAACCTTCTTTATGAAAAGATATACCTCTGCTACAGATTTTATAAAAGGCTATCCCCAATGGGAAACCGAACTTCAAAAATTGCGCGATATCATTTTACAGATAGAAACTTTAGACGAAACTATAAAATGGGGCACGCCAACGTACACATTTAAAGGAAAAAATATTGTAGGACTTGGCGCATTTAAGTCTTATGTTGGATTGTGGTTTTTTCAAGGTGTTTTTTTAAAAGATACGTCAAACGTATTAATGAACGCGCAAGAAGGCAAAACGAAAGCAATGCGACAATGGCGGTTTAGTTCCATAACTGAGATTGAACCTGAGTTAGTACGAACATACATACTAGAAGCCATTCAAAATCAAAAAGAAGGAAAAGAAGTTAAACCCGAACGAAAAAATAAACCTGTTCAGATTCCAGAAGTTTTGCAAGAAGCCTTACATAGTAAAACAGACTTAAAAACTGCTTTTTCAAAATTATCACCTTCGAAACAAAGAGAATATTCAGAATATATTGAAACCGCAAAACGCGATGCTACCAAACAGAAACGTTTAGAGAAAATCATTCCTATGATACTAGATGGCATAGGATTGAATGATCAATATAAATAATACATTCGCTCACAAGACAATATACACTACGTGTTATTCATGAAAAAAAAGATTCCGTTCGTGAAGTACATACTAATTGGTAAACTTCTCATGCTATGTTTGTGATTAAATTCACAAATATTATGAAACAACTATTACTCTTTTTATTTCTTTTTTGCTGTATTGCTAATAGCTTAAAAGCACAACAATTCACAGAATATTCGGTTCCCAGCCAAACTCTTTTTAGTCCAAGAGAATTTACTACCGGTGATATTGATGGCGATGGTAATATGGACATCATTGTTCCAGAAAATACCAACAGTAGTATTAGTGTACTTTATGGTACTGGCGATTTGTCTACGTACACTTCCGTGAGATATACCTTAGTCGATCCAACTGTCAGTGGCAACATGAAACCATGGACAGTAGTTTTGATGGATATCGATGAAGACAACTTAGATGATATTGTATTTTCAAACTACGCCAATACTGTCAATGCTACTGATGGTGTGTATTGGATGAAAAATAATGGTAGTAGAACTTTTGGCGCGGTTCAACTGATACGTTTTCACGATCGCTGCCGTGGAATCTACAAAGCAAATTTTGATACCGATGCGCGGGACGAATTAGCTATTGCTGGCGATAACAATTCTAATGGAAATTTAAAAATATTAAACATTTCCACTTCTGGAACTCCTACAGATTTACTGAGCTATTACGCCAACCGAAGACCGTTACACATTACTTCAACAGATATTACCAACGACGGCATTCAAGATTTAATCTTTTCTTCGTTTGGCACAGGAGCTGAAACTAATAACAGTACTAGTAATACCAATGGTGTAAAAACATTACAAAGTCCTTCATATAACTTTGGGATTAGCCTAATTACAAACGCTACACATACCGTTGCTGGTACTCGAAAAACTGTAGTTGACGATTTTAATGAAAATGGAGTAAACGATTTTATTGCAGTGAGTGCAGCTGGCACAACAACAAGCATAAAATCGTATAATCCTTCGCAAGGAGAAACTTCACATTATTTGTCAACCAGTGGAAGTAGCAATTTAATTTCAATTGCTAGTGGTGATTTTGATGATGATAATGTGCCAGATATTGTTGCTATTGATAATATTACAAATGAAATTTTACTATTTCCAAATAATGCCTCAAGTGGCGTTACTACTACAAATATTTCTTTTGGAACAACTTCCGTATTAAGTTCATCTTTAAACTCGCCAACTTGGATTGAATCCGCCGATTTGGATGGAGATGGAGATATGGATATTATTGTTGGAAATAATGGCGGTGGCGCGAATCCTGGTGGTTTCATGACCGTTTTACGAAACGATGCGATTGTTTTAAGCACGTCAGAATTCGACACAAAAAAGATTCAAGTTATTACCTCAAATTCAGAAGTTATACTCTCTAACCTACCTACAACAGTAAAAAGTGGTGCTTTATATGATATGAGTGGAAGATTGATTCATTCCCAAAAACTCAGCATGCAAAACAATCGCTTTTCTATTGAAGGATTACAGTCAGGTGTGTATATTTTACAAGTAAACGCACCAAACACAAGCTTTAAAATCGTGAAACAATAATTTTTAGAAGCTTTAGTAGAAACAGAGATTGTTCAAAAGATTGAAAGAACGTCAAACCGAATCAGGTTCGATTTCTCATAAAAATTGAGAATCAGCATAATGAGATTCTGAATCAAGTCCAGAATGACGTTACTAAATACTTTTAAACAGTCTCTGTTTTGTATCTGCTACTTTTAATGTACTTTGTGATTTCTTTTGTAAACTCTCTTTTATGAATACGTTTTTTGCTAAATATTTTTGTTGGATATTTCTTTTTGGACTTACCCTAAGTTACGGTCAAGAAATAATTACAAAAAATGTAGCAGAATTGGCGAGTTTGCCTGATAATGAGTTTTATGATGTATTGCAAGATTCTCACGGAAATTACTGGTTTTGCGCTGATTCTGGCTTGTACCGTTTTGACGGAATGCATTTTACACATTACACACATCCTGAACAACGCGGTCAATCGTTATTCAACTTGAAGGAAGACGATTTTGGACGAATTTGGTGTAATAGTTTGAACGGTCAATTTTTTGTGATTGATCCTGCAAAAGGTAAATTAGAATTTTTTATCGATGTCGCAGATGAATTGATTGGAAAATTGCCTACATACGAACTTTATCAAAAATACCTCTTCGTAAAAATAGATAACAACAAATTGTTTCAGTATCATTTTGACACCAAAGAAAAAACAATACTGACCGATTCAATTGGAGAACAAACAAATATTACAAGACTGCATGACGATTTGTTTTATCATAATTTAAATCATCTCTACAAGCAAAACCTAAAGACCAATAGTGTAGAAAGATTTCCGCTATCATTCAAAGGAAGCAATCCGAAAATATATAGACTCGGGGAAGAATTGTACATACTCCGCCGCGATGGTAATTTTAAACTCATCAATATATCAGTTTTAAGAAAAGGTAAATTTACACAACTCTCCATTCCTAAAGCCCTCACACTAGAAGTGTACGATTTGTACAAAGATTCCAAAGGTTTGTTATACTTAGGGACAGAAAAAGGCGGTTTTGTCTTAGAAGAAACGGCAGATGCTTTGGTGGAAAAATACACCTTTTTGCACAACTCGAAAGTATCAAAAATACTAGAAGATGATTTTGGCAATTATATTTTTACCACACTCAACAACGGAATTTATTATTGGAATGGACAGGAAAACTTTAAATATCAAGCAGATACATCAGGTTTGAAATCCAACAACCTAAATCATATTATACGGACGGATGCGCAACAATACATTGTAACAGATTTCACCAATAAGGTTTACAAATATGAACTAAATGGTCAATTACAACTAAGAAATCAATGGCAAAGTACACAAGAATTGAAAAGACTTTTTGCTTTTGACAAGAAAGCTTATGTTATTGGGAATGAAAATAACATCTTACAAATTGATAACGGCATACAAGCCTTAAAAGATTTTAAATTTTCCTCTGTAAAAGATATTACCTTTCATCAAGGCAGATTTTTCATTGGACATTCATACAGTTTGGTTAAAGTTGATAACTTTCAAAGTACTACTGAAAAGAAACTAATTAGAGAAAAAAGATGTTTGTCTGTAGCTTCATTTAATGGAAAACTCTATGGCGCTTTTGCAGATGGTACATTCATCATACAAAACAATCGTTTTACGCCTGTCACCTATCAAAATGAAGTTTTATATACAGATCGTTTGCTTGCTGGAGTTGATTATTTATGGGCTTTCAAGAAGAATCAAGGACTTTTTTATGGAAAAAATAATACGTTTCAGCAGCTTTCTAAATTGCAAGGAAAAAATGCAATTGTAAAAAAATCAAATCATGTGATGTATGTTTTGGAAGCTGGAAAGTTATTTCAAATTAATGAAAAAACACTTTCATTAGATTTGATAAAAAATATTTCATCGCAACTAAAAAACATAAAAGTTGTTGACTTTGAAGTTTTCGAAAAAACTTGTTTTTTAACAACTGATCAAGGTATTTTACAAATTTCTTTGCATAGAGATAGCTTAAAAAATAAGGTTGCTACAACTGTAATCCAACAAATTCTAATTAATGAAACACCTAAAAGCACAAAAGAGTTAACAGCACTTTCACACCATCAGAATTCCGTTAAGATATTCCTGAGAAACAAAGATTTTTCAGCAAGAGATAGTTATACATTTCGCTACAAACTCAATACTATTTCCGATAATTGGGAAACCATTTCCGATATCAAAAATCCAATCTATTTAAGTTATTTATCGCCTGCAGATTATACACTGACCTATCAAACCTTACAAAATGATAAAGTCATTCACCAAGACAATATTCAATTTACCATACTGCTGCCCTACTGGAAAACATGGTGGTTTTTCGCGCTTATTTCCTTAGGTGTTTTGGGAATTATCTTTATGATGTTGCGTTTGTATTTAGGTAAGATAAAAGCCAAACAACATTTTGAACTAGAGCAATTGGATTTAGAAAAAAATCTGGCGGAAGCCAAATTGCAAAACCTCACCAGTCAGATGAATCCGCATTTTACGTTTAACGCGTTGAATACCGTACAAGGATTGATTTTAGACGATAAAAAAGAAGATGCGTATACGTACTTGGCACATTTCTCTAATCTGTTTCGCAAGAGTATTGACTTTTCTTCTAAAAACTTTAATACGTTTGAAGAAGAAATTACATTCTTAGAAACCTACTTAAAAATTGAATCAAAACGCTTTAACAATCAACTAGACTACCAAATTGACGACACCGAATTGGACGATCGTTTTTATAAAATTCCTGCCATGATTTTACAACCTTTTGTTGAAAATGCTATCAAACACGGTTTGCTTCACAAGAAAGACGACAAAAAGCTACGCGTACGGTTTTTAACGCAAAAAGAAAGCATTACTTGTATCATCACCGATAACGGAATTGGAAGAAAAGCCTCAGGATTGCTGTCACAAAACCGAAAAAATGCACATTTACACATGGCAACATCTTCCGTACAAAAACGCTTTGATTTATATAAAAAATATCACAACATGCACATGTATTACGAATATGAAGATTTGGTGAATGCTAATGGAGAAAGTCTTGGTACAAAAGTGGCTATCCAAATTCCATTAATGAAATAAAATTACAGATGTATAGAGTTGGAATTATTGAAGATGAATATTTTGCACAACGCGTGCTTATTAATTTGCTTGAAAAATATAAGCAGCAATTGCAAGTTGTCCATGTTTCAAGCAGTGTTGATGAAGCAAAAAAAGATATTGCTACGCATGCACCTAATTTTGTGTTTCTGGATATAGAAATGCCTGGCGGCAATGGTTTTGATGTGATTGATTGTTTGAAAACATACAAATCTAAAATCATTTTCACCACAGCTTATGAAAAGTTTGCGGTAAAAGCTTTTGAAGCTTCCGCTGTTGATTACTTATTGAAACCTATTTTACCAGAGCGTTTGCAAATTGCTATTGAACGTATCATCCATCAACTACAAACGGAAAAAGAAGCATTGCATTATGAAGGCTTAAAGAGTAATTTAGCAGCCAATGAAGTACAGACACTTACTGTAAAATACAAAGACAGTTATAAAATCATTAATGTTACTGATATTTTGTATTTTAAAGCGGAAGGAGCATATACCTGTATTCAAACGGTAGATGCTACCTATTTACAATCGCACAAACTCAATTTTTACGAGGGAATTTTTCAAGAACATTCAGCCATTATTCGTGTGCATAGAAGTTGGATGATTCATACCAAACACCTTCGTACCTTCTCAAAAGCAACTCGTTCCGTGACCATTGCAGATCAACAAATTCCCGTAAGCAAAACAAATGCAAAAGCTGTTTTTGAACTTTTTCGCTAAACCGACATTGTTCCTTTTATAATCGTTGAATCTTTCAATTCTAACAAACAAAAAAAGCACCGTGAAAACGATGCTTTTAGAGATTTTATAAAAAGTTATTTTATTTTTTTTCTGAAGGATTGTTGAGCTTGGCAGAAGCTTCTACTGAAAGTGCTGCACGTTCAAACTTTATTTTTCCGGCGCCAGTTTCAATGACACACGTAAAATCTTTATCGTTCAATTCAACAATTTTTCCATGAATTCCGCTTTTGGTAATCACGCGATCACCTTTTTTTACGGATGCCATGAATTTTTTCTCCTTTTTTTGTTTTTTTATCGACGGTGCAATGATGAGAAAATACAACACTGCAATCATCAATAATAACGGTAAAATCTGTTCCAATCTTTTCTAAAATAAATGATTAATGATTGTGTCCTTCGTGACCTGTTTGCTGCGTTTTTGCATTGTTAGTCGCTGCTGCTTTTTGCGCTGCTTGCTGCTTTTTCAAACGAGCATCTCTCTCTGCTTTTGCTTTGGCACGTTGTGCTTCCATTGCTGGATCTGGCGTAGCATTTGCTTTAATACGTACAATTTCTCTACCTTTTTCAGTATTCGCTGTAACGGTTACCGTATTCGTTTTTAAGTTAGGCTTTCCTTTAGAGTTATACTTTACAGTAAATTTTCCAGTTTCTCCTGGTGCAATTGGTTGTCTTGGCCAATCGTTAGGAACAGTACATCCACAACTTCCTTTAATGTTTGAAATTAACAATGGTGCGTTTCCTGTATTTGTAAATTTAAACACAGTTTCCACTTGGTCACCTTCGTTAATAGTTCCAAAATCGTGCTCTGTTTTGTCAAATGTCATTGCTGCAAAGTTTGTAGCGTTGGCATCTCTTTTTGCTGCATCAGCAACATTAGCACTTTGTATCTTTTTTGAAGCATCGTCTTTACATGAAGTAAACAAAACGAGCGTCATAGCTCCTAATAGTAAAAATCCTTTTTTGATCATAGTATTTAAAATTTTGAGGGTAAATTTAATAATTGTTTTCGTTACATCAAACCGCGACCGATTTTATTTAACTTATTTTCTTTTTTATACTCTTTAATTAACTTGTCTAAAATTCCGTTGATAAACATACTACTTTTTGATGTAGAATATTCTTTTGCGAGCTCAATATACTCGTTTATCGTGACTTTTGCAGGAATTGAAGGAAATTTTAAGAATTCGCAAATCGCCATTTTTAAGAGAATTAAATCAAGATTCGCAATTCTATCCTTGTCCCAATTTGGTGTTTTCCCTTGAATTTCCGCAGACAGCATTTCATCGTTCAACACCGTTTTTCTGAATAAATCTCTCACGAAAGCCTTGTCTTCATCATCTTTGTATAATTCTGATAGAAAAATACGCTCCTTTCCTTTTTTAGCTTGTTTAATCGATTTTAAGATAAGTGTGTTTACCACAGGCAAATCATCAATCCACGTTAATTTTCGGTCTTCAAAATACTCGTATAATTTTTCGTTTGGCGCAATAATTTGAGAAAATAGTTTTGCTACAAACGCACGGTCTTTATCGTAATTGGTATCTGCATCTTCCATGTATTTTTTGTACAAATCGCTTTGCAACATGTCGTCAAAAATGATACGAATATACTCGTCGTTTTCTTCCCAATCCTCCAGTTTACGGTTTTTTACCGCATCTTTTAACGCTTCATTTTCTGCCAAATGGCGAATGATAGCATTTTGAATAAACTTTTTATTAGGATTTTTATCTGCAGATGTTGCCAGATACTTTTTTTGAGATAATTCGATTTGATTTTCAGCGTATTCGCTCAATTTCACAAACAAATCTAGCGTAAGCACATACAAATCGTGCATATTCGCGATACTCATGTTGATAAACTTCAACTCCTTGTCTACTTGATCACTTTGTGATTGTGACAATGCATAAATAGATTGCATTACTTTAACTCGAATATGTCTTCTTGTTAGCATCTGCGTCAGAACTTTAGTTTTTATAAAAAATAAAACGGGCGAAAGAACTATTTCCTTTCGCCCGCAAAAATATAATTATTTTAAAAGAATGCTACTATTTGTTCGCTTCTTTTTTTCGTGTTTCAATTCGATTCAAAGCAATACTCAATGCTGAATTGTGCGTTGTTGAATTGTTTGTTTCTGAATGTTTGAAAATTTCTAAGGTTGTATTGTAGATATTTTCTGTTTTACGCATAATTTCCGCTTTTCCATATCCTTCCAACTCAGCATACACATTGATGATTCCTCCTGCATTGATTAAGAAGTCTGGCGCATACGCAATACCTCTATCTCTTAACATTTCACCATGCTTGGCTTCATCTTTTAACTGATTGTTGGCTGCTCCTGCAATAACTTTCGCTTTTAACTTGTAAATGCTATCGTCATTAATAGTTGCTCCTAAAGCACATGGCGCGTAAATGTCCATATCTTCGGTATACAAATCTTCTCCGCGATAGATTTCAGCACCGTACTTTTCACTGACCAACTGCAAACGTTCTTCGTTGATGTCTGCAATAACAACCTTTGCACCTTCATTGCTCAAATGTTCAACCAAGGCTTCACCTACGTGACCAATTCCTTGCACATATACCGTTCTATCTTCTAAAATGTCCGAACCAAACTTGTATTTTGCTGCGGCTTTCATTCCCATAAACACACCATAGGCAGTAATTGGCGAAGGATTTCCAGCACCTCCTTTTGATTCTGAAATTCCAGTTACATACGGAGTTACGCCACGTACTATGTCCATATCGCTCGTTTCCATACCTACATCTTCGGCCGTAATATAGCGTCCACTTAACGAATGTACAAAATCACCAAACTTTCGCATCAATTCAGGTGTTTTTTGTGTTTTGGCATCACCGATAATTACGGCTTTTCCACCACCCAAATTCAAACCTGTAATTGCTGATTTAAACGTCATTCCACGAGATAATCGAAGGACATCGTTTAAGGCTTCCCATTCATTTTTATATTGCCACATTCGAGTTCCTCCAAGTGCAGGTCCTAAAACTGTGTTATGGATTCCTATTATTGCTTTTAATCCTGTATCTTTGTCGTTGCAAAAAACAACTTGTTCATGATTATCAAAAGATAATTGTCCGAAAACAGGATCGACCTTGTGCAATTCACTAGTGTTAACGACGTCTGAAACCATAGGCTTTTATGTATTAAAAATATAATATTTATAAAAAATTGTCTGCAAAAATAGTGATAATTCAAAATTATGCAATGAACATCTTGTTAAAATGAATATTTTTCAAAAATAAAAACCTCAACTGAGTTTCGATTTTTAACGAATGAAAGAATTACAACATTTAAACAAATATTTCCTCAAATATAAAGGAAAATTACTTTTAGGAATCTTAATTACAATAATTGCACAAATTTTTGCATTGGTAACGCCAAAACTTATTGGTAATTCACTAACGGCTGTCGATCAATATAACAACGGGACTATTACCGATTTAGCCGTTGTAAAAGCAGAACTTTGGCAAAATATTGCTATCATCATTGGCGCTGCAGCCTTGGCAAGTTTTTTTACATTTTTGATGCGACAAACGATTATTAATGTGTCTCGCTATGTGGAATATGATTTGAAAAATGAAGTCTATCAGCAATACCAAAATCTTTCCGTCAATTTTTACAAAAAGAACCGTACAGGCGATTTGATGAATCGTATCAGTGAAGATGTTGGAAAGGTTCGTATGTATGCCGGACCAGCTATTATGTACAGTATTCGTACCATTACGCTGTTTGCATGTTTGGTGCCGTTAATGTTTATCACTGCGCCAAGAGTGGCAATTTACACGTTGATTCCACTTCCTATTTTATCATTTTTAATTTATAAGTTGAGTCGCGCCATTCAAAAACGCAGTGCTATTGTGCAGAAGTTTTTATCAAAATTATCCACTTTTACACAAGAATCATTTTCGGGTGTTTCTGTGATTAAAGCCTACGGAATTGAACCTCAAATTAAAGAAACGTTCAACGAAATGGTGATTGAAGGAAAAACAAAAAACATGGATTTGGTCAAAGTAAATGCATGGTTTTTTCCGATGATGATTTTACTGATTGGTGCAAGTAATATTTTAGTGATTTATATTGGCGGACAACAATATATCAACGGCGAAATTGAATTTGGTGTATTGGCAGAATTTATTATGTATGTGAATATGTTGACGTGGCCTGTAGCAACGATTGGTTGGGTAACTTCCATTATACAGCAAGCAGAAGTATCACAAGAACGAATTAACGAGTTTTTAAAGGTCGTTCCAGAAATTAAAAACAATACTCTAGAAGCTTCGTCAATACAAGGAAATATTGAGTTTAAAAATGTTTCTTTTACGTATGACGACACCAATATTACGGCTTTAAAGAATATTTCTTTTACGCTGAATTCAGGAGAAACACTAGCAATTATCGGAAAAACAGGATCAGGAAAAAGTACTATTTTAGATTTGATAAGTCGCATGTATGATACCGACAATGGTGTGATTGAAATTGATAATACACCAATTAAAAAACTCAATCTAAACAGTTTGCGAAACGCGATTAGCATTGTACCGCAAGATGCGTTCTTATTTTCGGAAACTATCAAGGAAAATATAAAATTTGGAAAAGAAGACGCTACCGACGAAGAAGTCATTGCCGCTGCTAAGTTTGCTTCTGTCCATAAAAATATTGTCGGATTTAAAAAAGGCTACGATACCATTCTCGGTGAACGCGGAATTACATTGAGTGGTGGACAAAAACAACGAGTTTCCATTGCGAGAGCCATCATTAAAAACCCAAACATCTTATTACTAGACGATTGCCTCTCTGCAGTTGATACAGAAACGGAGGAAGAAATTCTCTCCAACATCGAACGTATCACCCAAAATAAAACAACCATCATTGTGAGTCACCGAATTTCTTCTGCCAAAAATGCGGATAAAATTATTGTGCTGGAAGACGGAAAAATTATTCAAAATGGTACGTATGACCATCTTATTGAGCAAGACGGATACTTTAAAGAGCTCTATTTAAAACAGCTCTCCGAAAAAGATTTGTAAAATTTTGTTGTTCAGTTAATTTTTTTTTTACATTTTTGAGGGAGATTAACAAACAACTAAATTTTAGAAAAAAGGGATTATGAGTGACAAAGATTTGTTGGAGAAAGAAGAAATTTTCTCCAAAGTATTGAGAGCAGGAAGGAGAACTTATTTCTTTGACGTCAGAGCTACCAAAGCTGGCGATTACTACCTAACCATTACTGAAAGCAAAAAATTTACCAACGACGATGGATCATTCCATTACAAAAAACACAAAATCTATTTGTACAAAGAAGATTTTACCGCCTTCTCAGAAATTTTAGGCGAAATGACGCAGTATATTGTGGACGAAAAAGGAGAAGAAGTGATTTCTGAACGCCATCAAAAAGATTTTAAGAAAGAATACAATACAGAAGATACTACTTCTACAGACCAAAAAGATGTTGAAAAATTCACAGACATCAACTTCGAAGATATTTAAAATATCATAACCAACCCAAAATGAAAAAAGCCACTAAACAGTTTATTGTTAGTGGCTTTTGTATGTTTATGAGAAAAGATTATTTCTCTTGCTCGTAGCAAGTTCCGTAACCACTACAAGATCCTCCACAAGTTCGTATACACTGAAAATACGCAGGATTGTTAAATGGTTGACCATTTCCTCCCATAATAAATTGTTGCTTTTTCTTAGAAATTTCTACTGCACCTTGCAATTTTTTTAAATTTTGTAACATGTTTTAACTTTTTTAAATGATTAATAATACCCTAAATTTACAACACGAAACCCTTTAAAAACAAGTGCTTTCACCCTAAATTGTCTAATTTAAGGCAGTACAAAAGCATGAAAAAATCACTCATAAAAAAAGTCACTTTCAAAACTAAAAGTGACTTTATATTTTTTGTTCAAAAACTGAGCGTAAACTTCTCAACTGATAAACTAAATTACCCTTCAGGATGCATAAATGATTGTTTTCCTAACAATTCTTCTTCAGTTTCTACGACATCTTCATCTGGCACACAACAATCTACCGGACATACCGCAGCACATTGCGGTTCTTCATGGAATCCTTTGCATTCTGTACACTTATCAGGAACGATATAATAAATTTCATCAGAAATTGGTTCTTGTGCTTCGTCAGCATCAGCTTCTTTTCCACTCGGAAGTACTACATTTCCAGTTAAAGAAGTTCCATCCGCGTAACGCCAATCGTCAGCGCCTTCATAAATTGCTGTATTTGGACACTCTGGCTCGCAAGCGCCACAATTGATACATTCGTCAGTTATAATAATAGCCATTATTTCTTTATATTTCGTTTACAATCTTTTTAGGTTCTACCACTTATGCGGTAAAAGTTTTATAAATTCGCCAAAAAATAAGTCAGCGGTATTATAAAACACAAAAATAACGCCTAAACTATTCATAAACAAATTCAGATGGCTTTAGCAGAAAGAATTAACGCTTTTGTACAACTTGGAAACTTCTTAAAACAATTTGCTACGCAGGTTCCGCAGGCAAATTCGGACGTTGCTTTTAATGAACTCTTTTTTGATGGAATGAAGCATCAACTAAAACTCGCACAAGAACACAATAGCTGGTTTACGAAAGAAAATTTACGCTTCGCGATTGGTAATTGGGCAAACGCACTGCAAAAAGAATCTTTGGAACGCTGGACAGCTAAGTACGCACTTGAAAATATCGCATCTAGAAAAGTGGCAATTGTCATGGCAGGAAACATTCCGTTAGTAGGTTTTCACGATTTTTTGTCAGCGTTGATTGCTGGACACAGCGTGTTAGTAAAACAATCATCAAACGATAAACACCTACTGCCCTATTTGTCGAAATACTTAGAATACGTTGCTCCATCATTCAAAGGGAAAATTGAATTTACCGATGAAAAATTGACGGATTTTGACGCCGTAATCGCCACAGGAAGCAACAATACAGCGCGTTATTTTGAATATTATTTTAAAGACAAACCAAATATCATCCGTAAAAACAGAAATTCGGTTGCTATTTTAACAGGAAACGAAACGAAGGAGCAACTTGAAGCCTTAAGCGACGATATTTTTACCTATTTCGGATTGGGTTGTCGAAGTGTTTCCAAACTATTTGTCCCGAAAGGCTATGATTTTCAAGATTTTTTTGGCGGCATGTACAACAAGAGCGACATCATGAACAATGCTAAATACGCCAACAATTACGATTACAACAAAGCGGTGTATTTAATGAGTCTGTTCGATATTTTGGAAAACGGCTTTTTGATGATAAAAGAAGATGCACAGTACGCTTCGCCTATCGCAACGGTTTTTTATGAATATTATGACGATTTAGATTCGCTTCAAGCAAAACTAAATGCTGAAGCAGAACACATTCAATGCATTGTAGCAGACATTGGCATGGAAAACGAAATTGCATTCGGGCAAACGCAACATCCGCAATTACACGATTATGCCGATGCCGTGGATACCTTGCAATTTTTAAGTAATTTATCTTGAAATATTAGCAAAACCATAACAACAAATCGTTGAATATTTAAGAAATTTGCAGAAAACCACAACACACGAAAAAAACACAATGAAAAAACATAATTTTAGCGCAGGACCTTGTATTTTACCACAAGAAGTATTTCAAAAAGCTTCTGAAGCAGTACTCAATTTCAATAACGATCATCTTTCTATTTTAGAAATATCACACCGTAGCAAACCTTTTGTCGCTGTGATGGAAAAAGCACGTAGTTTGGCGTTAGAATTGCTCGGTTTGGAAGGAAAAGGATACAAAGCGTTATTTTTACAAGGTGGCGCAAGTACGCAATTTTTAATGACGGCGTACAACTTGTTAGAAAACAAAGCAGCCTACTTAAATACAGGAACATGGAGCGTAAAAGCCATCAAAGAAGCAAAATTGTTTGGCGATTTGGTAGAAGTAGCCTCTTCAAAAGATAAAAACTTCACGTACATTCCTAAAGAATATAGCATTCCAGCAGATGCTGATTATTTCCACTGTACGAGTAACAACACTATTTTTGGTACACAAATCAAACATTTTCCTGAAACTGAAGTGCCAATGGTGTGTGATATGAGTTCGGATATCTTTTCGCGCCAATTGGATTTTTCAAAATTTGATTTGATTTACGCTGGCGCGCAGAAAAATATGGGACCAGCAGGAACAACACTCGTCGTTATAAAAGAAGACATTTTAGGAAAAGTAAGTAGAACCATTCCTTCTATGCTAGATTATAAAGTGCATCTTGGAAAAGATAGTATGTTCAATACGCCAGCCGTTTTTCCTGTATATGTATCTATGTTGACTTTAGAATGGTTAAAAGATTTCGGTGGCATTGCTGCAATTGAGAAAATCAACGAGCAAAAATCTGCCTTATTATATAACGAAATTGACCGAAATCCATTATTTAAAGGCATCGTTGCTACAGAAGACAGAAGTCACATGAACGCTACGTTTACGTTGACAAACGACACGTTGAGCGAAACCTTTGATGCGATGTGTAAAGAAGCTGGTATTAACGGACTCAACGGACACCGAAGTGTTGGTGGTTATCGCGCTTCTATGTACAACGCATTACCTTTAGAAAGTGTACAAGTGTTGGTAGATGTGATGCAAGCACTAGAACATAAAGCCTAATTTTAAAAATCATTTAATTATTGAATCATCAATCATTAAATCTTTCAATTAAAAACAAAATGAAAATACTAGCAAACGACGGAATCTCGCAAAGCGGCATTGATGCACTGACAAATGACGGATTTGAAGTCATCACCACCAAAGTAGCGCAAGAACAACTTATCAATTATATTAATGAACATAAAATCGCGGGACTTTTAGTGCGCAGTGCCACCAAAGTTCGCAAAGATATTATTGACGCTTGTGAAAGTTTAAAACTCATCGGTCGCGGTGGTGTTGGGATGGACAATATTGATGTGGAATACGCTAAAAGCAAAGGAATTCACGTCATCAATACGCCAGCAGCTTCTTCAAGTTCGGTTGCGGAATTGGTCATTGGACATTTGTTTACTGGTGTTCGCTTTTTACACGATGCCAACAGAAACATGCCATTAGAAGGTGATTCACGCTTTAAAGACTTAAAAAAATCGTATGCAAAAGGAACAGAATTACGCGGAAAAACCTTAGGAATTATTGGTTTCGGACGTATCGGGCAGGCAACGGCAGAACGAGCACTTGGATTAGGTATGAATGTTATTGCGTCTGATGTATATATTGAAAAGGCAACCGTTTCCGTAAACTTTTTCAACGGACAATCGGTTGATTTTGAAATCGAAACGGAAGCTATGGAAGCTGTGTTGAAAAAAGCAGATTTCATCACGCTACATGTACCAGCTCAAAAAGAGTACATCATTGGAAAAAAAGAAATCAATATGATGAAGCAAGGTGCAGGAATTGTAAACGCATCGCGTGGCGGCATCATTGATGAAGTTGCGCTGATAGATGCATTAGATGCACGAAAACTTAGCTTTGCAGGATTGGATGTTTTTGAAAACGAACCAACGCCAGCCATCAAAGTATTGATGAATCCGTATGTATCCTTAACACCGCATATTGGTGCAGCAACCAACGAAGCGCAAGATCGAATTGGTTTGGAATTGGCTTCGCAGATTCGCAATCTTTTGAAAAATTAAAATAAACTATAAAGCTTTAATTAACGTCATTCTGAGCTTGACTCAGAATCTCATCACATTTATTTTCAACTGTTATGGGAAACCGAATCAAGTTCGGTTTGACTAAATCTCTACTTTTTAGACCTTTTTTATGTTTTTAAACGCTCAAAAAAATCCGTTCACCCGATATTTTTGCATTTTATACATTTAACACAAAAAACACCTATTCATACAATCCATTTTATAGAATATCACTATCTTGTTTTCATTATTAACAATAAATATCATTTTTAATGTCTGGAATTTTAGATTTATTAAATAGTGATTTGGGTAGACAAATCATTGGTGGTGTAAGTAATGAAGTTGGAGAAGACCAAAATAAAACAGCTTCAGTATTGAGCATGGCACTACCTGTATTGATGGGAGCAATGAAAAGAAATGCAAGTTCTCCTGAAGGTGCAGAAGGATTGAACAGAGCTTTAGAAAAAAAGCATGACGGAAGTATCTTAGAAAATTTAGGCAGCCTTTTTGGTGGTGGCGTAAATAGAGAAGTTAAAGAGGACGGAGACAAAATTTTAGGTCATGTCTTAGGAAATAGCAGACAAAATGTTGAAAATGCTATCAGTAAGAAGTCTGGTGTTGATACTTCTTCTATCGGAAACATTTTAAAAGTAGCGGCACCTCTTTTAATGGGAATGTTAGGAAAACAAAAACGTCAGTTAAAGGTAGAAAGTTCAAGCGGACTTGGTGATTTACTTGGCGGATTGCTAGGTGGAAATGCAACAGCACAAGCTCCACAACAACAAAGTTTTATCGAGTCTATTTTAGATGGTGATAATGACGGAAGTGTATTGGATGATATTGCAGGAATGTTTTTTGGAGGAAATGATAAAAAAGACAATAATGATAACAATAGCGGCGGCGGACTTGGTGGTTTGTTAGGCGGATTGTTTGGCGGAAAATAAAAGTATTCCAACATAGAATAGACAAAAGCATCGACAAACGTTGATGCTTTTTTTTGTTGGAAACTTTCAGTGTACTAGGGTCTTATCTTTTTCATTAAAAATTAAAAGCACTCAAAAAGCAAGCTTTACTATTTTTTATTAGTTGACCGATGAATTTCTATCCATACAAAGGAAATTATACAAATTGAAAGTAAAATTGCGTTTATATATTCTCTTCTATAAGAGTTAGAAATTTCTAAAAATAAGAATAAAGCAAAAACAAAAAGAACAATTTCTAATTTATCCAATCTCGATAAGTTTCTATAAAAAGAAATTAATTTTTTAAACATGTAAAAAAGTTTTATGGTTTATAATTTGATTGGCTATATCAAATTTTGGAGAGAGTTTTTAAAGGTATGCTTTTTTTGAAATAAAAATGATAAAAAAACTAAAATCATTGAAAAGTCACATTCACGAATTCAAACTGCTACTTTACTCCTTCTCGTTTAGCAACTCCTTAAAAAATCGTACCTTTATATAAAATGATATAATATGAAAAAAGTACTTTTCTTAATGTTCTGCGCTGGATTTTTCGTCTTTTCCTGTGCCGTTCAAGAAAAAAAAATCACCCAAAAAAAAGACGTCAACCAAAAAGTGTCTGATACCATCCGATTTACGCTTGGCGCTACCAACGAAGATTCTGAATATGAAATCATCATCTTTGAACCCGGATTTAGTGCTTGGATGCAAGGGTATGCGCGACCAAGAGATTACTATTCTCAATCTTTTTTGGAAGGAAAAAATCGCATCTATGTTACCGAATGGAATCTGCGATGCATTGAACCTTCACGCTACAACCCCGATTTGTATCAGCAACAAATCAATTACCGATTCAATGTAGATTACGGTTATGAGATTAATTATCAACTGTATTATTATTTTGTATTCTTTCAACAAAAATACAAACAACAGTTAGCACCATTTCCAGCTCGGATTTAAGAGAGAAGTTGTGTATATTTGCAGCGCAAAAAAACACAAATGACTTCATTTAAAGAACGTTGGGAAATTCAACACAACTGGCAACTAATCTTTCCTTTTTTAGGAATACTTTCGTTACTCTACACCGCGTATCTTTTTTCAAAAAATATCATTCGCTCTTTTATTGACCGTCATGAACAACGACTTCTGTACTATGCGCTACTTGCGGTGGCAATTGTTATATTTTACGTAATTATGTTGCGTTTCTTTTTGTGGTGTTTTAAAAAACTAGCAGGGAAATGGAAAACCAATTATCGTTGGGAAATGATTGCGATATTTTTAGTATTTGCCATTACAGGAACTACCGCCATGCGTATTGCCAAGCCACTACTCTATTGGTTTGGATTTAACAGAAACATTTTTGCTGATGGCTTTTTGGGTAGTTTTTTGTATTGGACAGCACGTATTGTCATCATTTTACCTATTTATCAACTGCTTTTAATCTTTTTCGGAACGCTTTTCGGGCAGTTTACATTTTTCTGGGAATTTGAAAAGAAAATGCTCAAACGCATGCGAATCATCAAATAATTCGTGTATTCTTCTTAAGAATTTGTTAATTAGACAAAGACATATTTTTTTTACACTAAACCTTTTAGTACATTTGAGAAAATTTCATCACACACCCAATAAAGATGGAATACCAATGAAAACCGTAACCAACATAAAGGAAATACTTATTGCAAGCGCATTGCTTATAGTGCTCGCATTACCTTCATGTATACAGTTTTCTCACCAACTAGAAGAAGAACACGAATTTACCATTTGCCTTGAGCAAAACGATCACGTACATGAAAACGCTGTACATTGTGATATTTGTGACTTCCATTTTACTAGTTTTTACTTTGAGTTTTTAAGCTATCAAGCAACGATACTTACTCCAATTATTTCTCAAACTACTATTGGCAGTACAACGCCTTTATGTTATTATTTACCGCGTACCAATACGCAACTTCGCGCTCCGCCGACATTTTCTTGATTGATTTCAAAATACACTCATTATTAATTAAAGAATACACATGCGTACATATTTGTGTATGATTTTGTTATGTAGTACTATGGTTGCGCAAAGTCAAGACTGTAACTATACACTTTCAGGCAAAATCATTGATTTACACGACAATTCTGTACTTCCTGGAGCCACCTTAATTATGATTGGCGAAGGAAAAACAGCAGAATCAGATATTGATGGAAAGTATCAATTTTCCAATTTATGTGACGGAACTTATTCGTTACAAGTATATCATCCAAATTGTGAAACTCAAATTTTCAAGGTGAAAGTTTCGGGTGACACAAAACGGAATTTTAAGCTAGAGCATCATTTAGAAGAACTCAATGCTATTACATTACGTGCGTCAATTTTTGGGAGCAAAACAAAAACCAATTTTGAGCAAAAAGTAACTGAAAAGCAATTAGATCGTTTTAGCAGCGCTTCTTTGGGCGAAGTACTCAATACGCTAAGTGGCGTATCTTCTCTCAATACAGGAAATGCGGTGGTAAAACCGATTATAAATGGTGTCCATAGTAGTCGTGTTGTCGTCATGAATAATGGCGTTCGTATGGAAGACCAAGAATGGGGAGCTGAACACGCTCCAAGTATCGATGTCAATTCCATCGGAAACATTACACTGATAAAAGGTGCCGGTGCACTCAAATACAGTGGTGATGCCGTTGGTGGAATCATTGTTACAGAAGCTTCTAAAATTGCGGTAAAAGATACGATGTACGGAAAAACGCATGTTACGGCTGCTACAAACGGTCGTGGTGGTTCTATAACCTCAACACTCACAAAAAGCTACACCAATGGTTGGTACGGCTCAATTCAAGGAACGCTTCGTCGCTTTGGCGATTATGAAGCGCCTGATTATATATTGAGCAATACAGGCAATTTTGAACGTAGTATTTCTGGGCGTGTTGGTATCAATCGTTTTGAATATGGTATAGAAGCCTATTATTCTTTCTTTAAAAATGAAATCGGCATTTTGCGTGCATCACACATTGGTGGTGCTAGCGATCAGGTGCGCTCCATCAACAATGGAATTCCGTTAATTATTAGAGATTTCACGTACGATATTGACGCTCCAAAACAAGATGTAACTCATCATTTGTTTAAAGTGCGTGGATTCAAAAATTTGAAAAATTTAGGAAAAGTAACGCTCCAATATGATTTTCAACAAAACGAACGTCTCGAATTTGATGTTCGTCGAAGTAGCAATGATGACGATAGAGCTTCATTGGATTTAGCATTAACCTCACAAACCTTGCGTTTGGATTTAGATACAGACAATACCGATTTGTTCAACTTGAAAACAGGACTCATGGCCCAATATCAAAAAAATGTAGCCGATCCGAGTACAGGTGTACGACGACTGATTCCTGATTATGAGCGATTTAATTTAGGACTATACGGTGTTGCTGATGTTTCAATAACGGACAACTTTTTGGTCGAAGTTGGTGGCCGATTTGATTATTTTCACATAGACGCCCAAAAGTTTTATAGAAGTTCTTTTTGGGAAGATAGAAATTACGACGAATTGTTTCCAGAAATTATTGTGGAAGAATTCGGAAATCAAATCCTCACAAATCCGAAGTTGAATTTTTCAAACGTCTCGGCAACCTTTGGAACACGCTACACATTCAATGACGCCTACAAATTATACGCAAACTATTCACTGGCTTCGCGCGCTCCGAATCCATCTGAATTGTTTAGCGAAGGTTTGCATCATTCCGCTTCACGAATCGAATTAGGAGATTTGCGTTTTGACTCGGAAATTGCACACAAAGTGTCGATAACCTTGCAAAAACAAGGGAAAACGTTCGGCTTTTCAGTGAATCCATATATCAATTTTATCAATAATTTTATCATTATAGAACCTACAGAAATCCGACAAACCATTCGTGGAAACTTCCAAGTGTGGGAATATCGACAAACCAACGCAACGCTTTTAGGAGTGGATATTGACGCATCGGTTACGTTGAGCGATGACTGGAATTTCTATCATCAATTTTCATTGGTAAAAGGATATGACGAATCACGCGATTTGCCATTAATCGATATGCCGCCCGTAAATACTATGAACGGATTGGTTTATCAAAATAAGGAATTAAAAAACTTGCGAGTTGAATTGCAAAGCGAATATACATTTAGACAAAATGAATTTCCTAACAATAACTTTCAAGCGTTTATTCCTGAAACTGACTCTTTTGAGTTGGTAGATGTAAGTACGCCACCAGATGCGTATCATTTATTGCATTTACACACTAATGCTGACTTTTCACTGAGCAAAAATTCAATGCTTAATGTAGGATTGTCAGTAACCAATATTTTCGATACTAACTATCGAAATTATCTAAACCGTTTGCGGTATTACGCAGATGATTTGGGCAGAAACATTTCAATTAATTTAAAAATTACCTATTAAAAAAAATCGAACATGAAAAAATTTAGAATTTCAATCTTAGCCGCAATTGCCATTACAGGACTTGTTTTTACAGGATGTTCTAACGACGACGACGCACCTGCGCCAGTAAATGAAGAAGAAGTAATTACAACATTAACTGTTACTTTAGTACCAACTACTGGTTCTACAGTTACGTTGACTTCTAGAGATTTGGATGGTGACGGTCCAGATGCACCCGTTTTTGATATTTCTGGAAATTTAGCAGCAAATACTACGTACACTGGAAGTGTAGTGGTACTAAACGAAACAGAAACTCCAGCGGAAAATATTACATTAGAAGTAGTTGAAGAAGATTTAGAACACCAGTTTTTCTTTGTGGCTGGAGGAAATTTAGACATCACCACAAATGGTTTTAATTTAGATTCTGATGGAAATATTTTAGGTACTACGTTCAACGTAACTACAGGAGCTGCAAGTACTGGAACGTACACCGTAACACTTATTCACGAGCCAATGAAGCCAAATACTAGTGTAGCTGATGCTGGTGGAGAAACAGATATCGAAGTTACGTTTGATGTGACAATTCAGTAATTATCATCATTATTTGAGATAATTTCTCATAAAAGCTAAAAAAGCCATTCCGTACCAACGTGAATGGCTTTTTTGATTTAATCATCCAGCAAACTGTAAATTTCTTTTCCCGCTAATAAAACAGCAGCACTAGTTTCTGTATCAAGTTTCTTAAAAAGCTGATTTTTCAAAAGTTCTGAATGCAGTTGCTTCCACGATTTTTTTACGTCGTCTATATACTTTTTGTCAAAAATACCATTGCGAATTCCTGCGGCGATACTGTAAATCATCAAAGCTCTAATTTGAAAAGTATCACCAACATGTTTAGAATGTAACAGTTTTAAAAAAGTATTTATTTCTTTTGAAATACTTGTTTTGAATGTTTCTATGGTTACAATATCGTTTTCAAATTGCTCTATGACGCGAATTTGTGAAGCAAACGATAGACTTGCTTCTTCTCCATCAAAATCAGCTAATTGTAACGATTCTAATTGTTGCAATGCCTTGCGATTGTTCTTTGCGTTAAATGACCAAATCACGTCAAAAATAGTTGTATTTTCCTCGTCTACATCTTCTAGTGTATCCCCAAAATACTGTTGAATATTGTGCAATTCATTTTTATAACGTGCTTCGTTGGTAATTTCGTAAAAAGCTTCAATTCCCGCATACCACATTCCGAATTTCCAACATTGCTTAGAAATTGAATGGTCTGGATTTTCAAGAAGTTGCGCTGTGATTTGTCGCAAAAGGTGAAGGACATTTTTTTTGTTTAATGAAGTGCTTAGCGAAGGCTTTTTTAAGGTCATTTTCACGGAAGTATGAAAACGATCTTTAAAATCAATTTCTTTTGTTTTACCACGCGTATCATGTGCAAAATAGATATAATTGGTGCTTTGCAACCACAACAATTGCAACGGATTTCCAGATTTCGCATCGCGAATGGCAAACGGACGAATATTGTCTTTGGTAGAGTTTTCCGTAATTTTTTGAACTTTCCAAGATTTCCCTAAATTTTGCGTTGTCCACTGCTCTATTTCAAAAACACCGTTTCTTTTTACAGAAAGATATACTGTATTTGGCGTTTCATGGTCAATCACAATACCGCCTGAATAATACGGTGAAGGTTCTTCAGAATTCTCTCTTGTTTTTGGAAACCATCCGCCTGCTTCCACTATATCATAACTTTTCCACTGTCCGTTGGTAAACGTCGCATACGCATAGATATGTGTCTTTGTATCTGGGAATTTTGCATAGGTAATGATCGGATTTCCTTTTGCATCTTGCGCAATGTCCCAATTCCACGATTTGATACTGTCTGAAGCAAAAACTACATCCAATTCTGATGGCAATACTGGCAATTGAGAAACCGCTTTGATTTTTTGTCCGTTGGCTTTGTAAAATGCGCCCTGTTCATAGTACATATAGTACAATTTGTTGTTCGTTTCTTTCGCTGGATGGCCATCTGTAAACGTAAAGTGAATTTTAGAAACTCCATCCGAATACACTTTGGTATATGGCACTTTCAAATCATGCTTTTCCTCTGGTTGGAACAAAATTTTACCAGCAGACCAACTTTCTCCGTTATCTTTTGAAACTGAAAACGAAGGTTTTACATCCACGCCACGCCAAAAAAGATACATAGCTTTTTCTTTTGACAATCGTACAGGATTGGTATAGGTATGTTTTAAAATGCGCGCTGTTCGGTATTTTTCTTCGTCATTTAAAAATAACTCTTTTACAGGCGACCAATCTTGTATCGATTCTGGCGCAAGAGACTTGCAAAAAAATAACGGACGCTCATCTTGCAAGTGTGTGTTAAAAAACACCAACAATCGCCCATCATCATCAATTAGAATAGAAGGATTATCATGGTCATCAATTTCGAGATTGTCATAAATTACTTTAGAAGCAATCGCTTGTGTTTCGTGGTCATAATACCCAATATGTACATCGCCGTAATTATCAATCCAACCTGCGTAGGTTCTTTTGTGTTTTCCTTCAAAATACACAGCTCTCGGATCAGAAAACCAACACCAAATACCGTTAAATGTCATGGATGTGTAATTTTCAGAAGAACTTGCTTCAGATGGTACAAACACATGATTCGTTGGTTGTTGTGCGAGTCCATTCGCGCCAAGCATAACAAAAAGAAAAAAGAAAACAGGTGAAAATTTCATACCTACAAACCTACACAATATTCGCGAATGACACTATTAACAACGTCCTTATAGCATCTTTAAAAAATAAATTGTAATACATTTTAGTGATATTTCGCCTTGAAAACACGGCAAATCATAGCCGAATTGCGTTAATTCCCAAAAACCTCAGCGTCTAAAACCGAAAAAGGCAACGCGCCATTTTGAAGAATTTTGGTGTGAAACGCCAACCAAGGAAATTCCTTTTCATTTGGCAACGTAGCTTCCAATGCAGCTTTCCATTGTAAAATTTGATTCGCGCCATATTTATACGTGATGACTTGTGCTGGCCATTGTTTCATCCGATTGATTTCTCGCCGCGCAATATCATCTTTTCCTTGAATGTGTTGTTGCCAGAATTCGAGCGCTTTTTCGTCGCTCCAATCGTAATAGTTCAATCCAACATCCATCGCAACACGTACAGAACGAATAATATCCCATTCCCATTTGCCCAACGCATCATATTTCGTGGTTTCTGGACCGAATTCGTATATCAACTCTTCTACATACGCCGCCCAACCTTCGCGGTAACCGTTGTATGAAAATAGCTGTTGAATAGGCGTTTTTTCCAATTGCGCTTCGTATTGTATTTGATAATGATGTCCTGGAACGGCTTCGTGCATGTAAATCCAAGCGACTTGTCGTTTGTTAAATGGTTTATCAAAAAAGTTATAATAAAACGTTCTTTCAAATTCGTTGTAATATGCTGGCACTTGCGCATACATTTCGTTTTTACCTTCTTCAATTTTCACGTCTGGCAATTGATGTACTTTTGGAAAATAGCCAATCAAGTTGGGTAAAATTGCTTTTTTATACGTTTCAAAACCTTGTTGAATGCTAGAAACATCTGTGTGGAAAAAACGCGCATCGTTTATATATTTTTGAAACGCTACACTATCCAAACCAGAAGCTTCTTCAATGGCTTTCATTGCTTTTTTGGCACGATTGATTTCCGACAATCCAAATTGGAAAATAGCTTCTGGTGTCGCTTTTACATCTACCCATTTTTTGAGAAAATAGACGTACCACTCTTTTCCCATAGGTACATATTTCAGTCCGTCTTTGGGAATTCTTCTCGGTTTTAGTTCCAACCATTGTTTTTCAAGTGCTACGCGCTCTAAATGCAAATTGATTTCATACGATGCCAACGCATAGTCTAACTTTTCTGCTTTGGTCAACGCTTTTGTGTCAATGGCTTGTAATGCTTTTTGATAGTGAAGTAGTACTTTTTCTTGCTTGTCTACATTGCGCCTGCTTTGAATGAGTTCTAAATTGTCAATGTATGAAATTCGCAATTCAGAAATGTACAAGCGTTGAAAGTCTTTTGCAAAAGAAGTTTCAAAGGTTTTCCAGTCCATTGTAGCATTTTGTCCAAAGACAATAATTTGCCCCAACAGGAAGAAAAAGAATATGTTTTTAAAGTTTTTCAAACGTACTTTTTATGATAAATCGGAACTAATAAGTTTTAAGAATTCGTTGCGTGTTTCCATACTTTCAAAGGCTCCACGAAATCCTGAAGTTGTGGTCACGGAATTTTGTTTTTGTACACCGCGCATCATCATACACATGTGAGAAGCTTCTATCACAACAGCAACACCTTTTGGCTTTAGCGTATTGTTGATACATTCTAAAATATCGTGCGTTAAGCGTTCTTGCACTTGCAATCGTCTCGCAAAAACATCCACGACACGAGGTAATTTGCTCAATCCTACAATATGTCCATTCGGAATGTACGCAATATGCGCTTTCCCGAAAAACGGCAAAATATGATGTTCACACAACGAATACAACTCTATATCTTTTACAATCACCATTTCGTTATAATCTTCCGCAAACATGGCTCCTTTTAAAATTTCGGCAGCGTCCATATCATATCCTTGCGTTAAAAATTGCATCGCTTTTGCGGCACGTTCAGGCGTTTTTAACAAGCCTTCTCTATTGGTGTCTTCGCCCAATTCTTCTATAATGGTTTTATATCTATTTTTTACTTCGTTAGTTACTTGTAAGTCGTATTCTTCTAGTTTTCTATAAGACATGCTTTTTCTTTCAATTTTTCAAATCGGTTAAAGATACTTAAAAAAAATCCAATCAAACTCACAAGAATCATCCGTATTGTCATTTTTTTACGTGAGATTTAACTTTTTTTTAGGATAATAAAGTGAAGGTTCGCGGTAGCTTTGCGATGTCTTACTGTAACAAACCGTATTTCCCTTAATCTTTAAGACAACTTCAATCAAAAAAACAAAGAAATGAGCCGTTTTTTAGTATTCGTACTACTTTTCTCTTTTACTATAAATTGCATTGCTCAAGATAGTATTTCAAAAAAAACATACAATATTAAACGTACAACAACTCCGCCAAAAATTGATGGTGTTTTAGACGATGACGTTTGGAAAAATGCCGATGTAGCTACAGATTTTGTACAGTTTCGACCAGCCATTGGAAATGCACTTCCCGATTATCAGAAAACCACGGTAAAAATGACGTACGACGATAAAGCAATTTATGTAGCTGCGTATTTGCGTGATAAGCCTGAAGATATCATGCGTCAGTTTACAAGTCGTGATAATTTTGGAATTAATGACTTTTTTATCATCGCGATTAATCCGAA
The DNA here is from genome assembly GCA_006383075.2 of Kordia sp. TARA_039_SRF. Taxonomy (GTDB): domain Bacteria; phylum Bacteroidota; class Bacteroidia; order Flavobacteriales; family Flavobacteriaceae; genus Kordia. The sequence goes on along the minus strand of SMNH02000008.1, from coordinate 15,202 downwards.
TAATGACGGACAAAATGATACATATTTTGTAGTGTTTCCTAATGGCGGACAAGCAGATGCGATTGCCAATCCGTCTATTGGAGAAGATTATAGCTGGAATGCCGTTTGGCAAAATGCTACGAAAGTTGTGGCTGACGGTTGGATTGTTGAAGTGAAAATTCCGTATCGTGCACTTCGTTTTACCAATCAAGAAGATCCAACTTGGGGAATTCAATTTCACCGACAATTTCGAAAAACACGAAAGCAATATACATGGAATCCGTTTGATCCTACGAAAGGGTATATTGGCTTGTACGCGGGAGAAATGAGAGGTTTGCGAGACATTCAGCCGCCGACACGTTTAATTTTATATCCGTTTGCGTCTACCGTTATCAATTCGTTTGATGGCGTTACGACAGATGAATATAATTTTGGAATGGACGTAAAGTATGGAATTACCGAAAATTTTACGCTAGATGCTACGCTCGTGCCCGATTTCAGTCAAGCTGGATTTGACAATCTGCAACTGAACTTGGGACCTTTTGAACAAACGTTTTCCGAGCAACGGCAATTTTTTACCGAAGGCGTCGATTTGTTTAATAAAGGAAATTTATTCTTTTCGCGTCGTATTGGAAATGCGCCTTCTGGAGATGTAGAGTTGGCCGATAATGAAGAATTGGTAAATTCGCCAGAAAAAGTAAAATTAATCAACGCTATCAAAGTTTCTGGGCGTACCAAAGATGGCTTGGGAATTGGCTTTTTTAACGCTATTACCGAAGTTACCAAAGCAACTGTTCGAAATAACGATACGGGCGAATTTCGACAAGAAGTTGTAGAACCGTTGACCAATTATAATATTTTGGTAGTTGACCAACAGTTCAATCAAAATTCGTCTATCAGTCTTATCAATACAAACGTTACGCGTGATGGAAGCGGTTTTAGAGACGCTAATGTAACTGGAATTGTGGCAGATTTAGTCAACAAAAAAAATACCATTGGCGTTGATGCACGCTTGCGAATGAGCAATCGAAATCTCCCAACAGGCACGGAAACTGGATTGAATTCATTTTTTGCCATTCGTAAAATCAACGGAAAATTTAGGTACAGTTTTGACCACAGTTTTTCGAATACCAAATACGACATCAACGATTTAGGATTGAACTTTCGAAACAATTTCAACAACTTTGGAATTGATGCATCATACCAAATTTTTGAACCGACGGAAAAGCTGAATAATTTTAGAATCAATTCGTGGGTAAATTACAATCGTTTGTACGATCCGAATGTGTTTACAGGAACAAATTTTGGCGTAAATGTATTTGCGGTAGCAAAGAAAAGTTTGATGGCTTTTGGTGCCGATGCTAGCTTTGCGCCAGGAAAACAATACGATTATTTTGAGCCGCGCGATTTTGAAAATAGACGTTTCTTTATTCGAGAAAACGAATTTTATGCTGGCGGATTTATTTCTACAGACTATAACAAAACCTTTGCGCTGGATTTGAATGCTAATTTTGCCACATTTTTTGAAGATGAGCAAGGATTTGCCAGATACCGCGTGCGTGTAGAACCTAGAGTTCGTGTGAATGATAAGTGTATTTTGGTATACAGTTCGTCACTAAATGTAGAAAACAACCGAAGAGGTTACGCCAACGATTCTAATGATTTGGATGGTGAAATTATTTTCGGACAACGCGACCAAATTGAATTGGTCAACAGTATTTCTGCCAATTACAGCTTCAATGCTTTGCATGCGCTTAATTTGACTTTTAGAAACTATTGGACTACGGTTGATTATGACGATACACCATACTTTTTGCAGGAAAATGGTCGTGTCGTACAATCGTCAAGTTCCTTTGAAACGCTTGGTTTGGGAAATTCCAACGTCAATTTTAGCACTTGGAATTTAGATTTGAGTTATACATGGCAATTTGGTCCTGGAAGCTTTTTAACTGCATTGTATAGAAATCAAATTTTCAATCAGACAGAAGCTTCTAAGGCTACGTACTTTGACAGTTTAAACAGATTGTTCGACGAACCGATTGATCATACTTTATCTATCCGTTTGGTATATTTTATTGACTTCAACAATGTCAAAAGTCTTTTTAAGCGTAGAAAAAGAACAACAAATATCAGCTCATAAATTGTGCAACAGCGCATTAAATAGTACATTTACGCCTATTACACTTTTTGAATGATTACAGCAAAAAATATACGCAAGCAATACGGCGATTTGGAAGTCTTAAAAGGCATTAATTTGCAGATTGAAAAAGGCGAAATTGTATCCATTATTGGTGCTTCTGGCGCGGGAAAAACTACGTTATTACAAATTTTAGGAACGCTGGATAAAATGTCGCCCAGCAACGATAGTTCACTTGTTATCAATGGTGTAAAAACCGAACAGCTTTCCGAAAAAGAACTGGCAAAGTTTCGCAACGACCATATTGGATTTATTTTTCAGTTTCATCAATTGCTTCCCGAATTTACCGCGATTGAAAATGTGTGTATTCCAGCATTTATTCAACATAAAGACAAAGCGTATGCCGAAAAAAGAGCCAAAGAATTGCTAGATTTTTTAGGATTGGCAAACCGTTACCACCACAAACCCAATGAACTTTCGGGCGGCGAACAACAACGCGTTGCCGTTGCTAGAGCGTTGATGAACAAACCTTCCATCATTTTTGCGGACGAACCTAGTGGAAATTTAGATTCTGAATCGGCAGAAAACTTACACAATCTTTTCTTTAAACTTCGTGAAGAATTTGGACAAACCTTCGTTATCGTAACCCACAACAAAGAACTCGCAGAAATGGCAGATAGAACCATTGAAATGCGTGATGGAGATATTGTTGATTAGGTGTTTGGTTTTAGGTGTTAGGTGTTGGTATAACAGAGCGTCAGTTCGAGTGATTTTTCGTAGAAAAATTGTATCGAGAACAGCTTTGAAACTTCAAGTGAATATAAAATAACTAAGCACTTCTCGATACTAAATCTTTTCAAAATTTCACTCGAAGTGACGCTTTGGAATTTTATTATTTTATTTTAAAAAATTCTCAATAATCAGTACTAATAGCTAACTTCTTAAAAACACAATAACGCCTAGCCCAATATATTTAAGCTGAATATGAAAAAACACTTTTACATTTAAAATTTAGAATTTCAACGTACGCAACCTTTTCCACAATATTGCATCTACATTAAAAACGTAAAACATGAAAAGTAAAGTCTTTAAAATCTTTATGCTTGTTTTTATAGCTCAGATTTTCTTATACGCTTGTTGTGGCGACGAATTTAATGTCAATATGCAATCCTTTGAATTTTCGGCTGAAGATTTGGGCGATGATGACAATACAACCGCCTCAAACACTGATTTTAATTTGCTGCTAACTCCTTATTATAGATACGAGCTAGCCTCACTTCTATCTACAAAATCAGGCTTTATTCCTACAGCTTACGCTACTTCTTGCATGGATGATTATACTTTTATCAATCATGTTGAAGAAATTACACTTACTGCCAATGTTCCGTTGTTTGGCATTCCTGCTGGAGAATCGTTAAACGAACGTGTGTTGGTGGAGTTTCAATATGAAGATGACGTGCAACATTCCATGAACGAGTTTTTACTAAAATTGAATAGTGATTTATCGGATCTCGATTACAATCTTTCGTTTGATACTGAAATTCCTGCCGAAACAACCGCAAGTTTTACTTTTACTGTTGTATTTGAAAATGGTGAAGAACTAGTTCGTACCACAAATCCAATAACCTTTACAGAGTAAAATCTACGAAGGCAAACACTATAAAATAAAAAAATACAAACGCTACCAACAGCTTCATGGTAATTTTATACAAACTTAAACTCGAAACCTTAACTTAATATACAAGTAATCGTAAAACAATATTTGGCTAAAAATTCACTAACACAACATTGATAGTTTTGACGAAACAAAAAATCGCAAACTAACAAATCAATGAAAACCATTTCAAAAATTTTAGCACTCGCAGGATTGATAACTTTTGCTGCATGTGATAGTGACGACAACGGAACAATAACGCTTCCTGGAGAAAATAATAGTGTTATTGACCTTAAAAATCACTCTACAACACCTGCTTTTGTTACAAAGCAATCGGAATTTAATAACATAGAAGTATACAGCATTTTAAGTTCGGAAGATGCTTTAGAGCAATCGCCAAACTTTGTATACGGAAGTATGGCTGATGGCTGTGGATTGTTGAGAAACCAAGATGGAACATTTACGCTTATCAATAATATTGAAGCTGACTACTCAATTGCACGCATTACCTTAGATGAAACATTCAAACCAGTTAAAGGAGAATACATTTTAAACTCTGAAGCAACAGGAAATACCGCACAATGCTCTGGAAGTTTAATCACGCCAGAAGAACATGGTTTTGGACCTGTATATTTAAGTGGTGGCGAATGGGGCGCAATGCCAACAAACAATGTTTTTGTGGTTGATCCATACAAATCTGCTAATGATGCAAGCATTGCGGAAGTATTGCCTGCTATGGGACAATGGACCATTGAAAACGCAGTTGCACTTGGAAAAGATGCCTATCCAAACAAAACCGTTGTGATGATTGGTGATGACAGTCGCGGCGATGCTGGTGGACAATTAGCTATGTACGTTTCAAATACCGTAGGAGATTTACACGGTGGAAACTTATACGGACTCAAAGTGGGTGACGGAACCATTACAGACAATGATTTAATCACAGGAACTGAGTACAATGTAGAATTTGTTCAATTAGAGCAAACAACCTACAACGAATTAAACAACGAAAGCATAGCAAAAGGCGTGATGGCATTTAACCGTGTAGAAGATATCGATTACAGAAAAGGTTCTGCCGCAGCAAACAGAGAAATCTATTTCAATGCTACAGGACACACATCTAACTCTGACACCAGAACAAAATATGGTCGTACCTACAAACTCGTTTTAGACGAAAACAATCCGTTAACAGGGAAATTAACTTTAGTGCTTAATGGCGACGATTTGGCTGGAAAAGCTAAAACATTCCACAGTCCAGACAACATCTTAGTAACTGAAAACTATGCGTACATTCAAGAAGATCCAAACGGATATGTAGACGATATGGTAAAACAACACGATGCCTATTTATACCAATACGACCTCAATACTGGCGATTTTAAAGTTGTGTTAGAATCTGCACACAGAACTGTAGAAGCGGTAGACAATGGATATGCGAGCTTTGACGACCGTTGGGGACGTTGGGAATTGACAGGAATGATTGATATATCGGATGTAATTGGTGAGCCAGATACTTTCTTACTCATTCAACAAGCGCACTCATGGAAAAATGATGCCTTCTTAAATCCTGACAATGCAGGAACTGATGCGAACAGTTCTAACGAAGGAAGTATTTTATTAGTAGTAAAAGGACTTGCACGATAAATCATGTTTAAAAATAACAATTTTGCTAAAGAGGCTGCTTGTAAAGTAAGCCTCTTTATGCTATGCATACATCTATTGTTTTCTTGTAAAAATACAGAGGAAACGGTTGTAATTCCAAGTACCGAAAGCAATGCTATTACAGAAACTATAAAGGCGCAATATGCAAGCGATTTAAAAAATTGTATGGCAGATATATACGCTTTGCGCGAAGCGACTTCCAACGACAGCATCTTGCACTATTTTAAAGCGGCGCGACGCGATTTCAAACGCATGGAGCCGATTTTATCCTTTTATAATAGTGCGAATTATTATGGACTGAACAAAGCTAACTTACCCAAAGTAGACGAAGGAGACAATGCCGAAAAAGTGATTGAAGCATCTGGTTTTCAAGCCTTGGAAGAAGCGATTGCTGAAGCTGAATTGGATACTGTAAAAGTTCACGCGTACGCAAATGATATTTACAATAAATTACAATTGGAGCAAAAACACAATTCCATTCGGAAGCATACCAATTATAAGTTTTTATGGCTTACAAGACAAGCTTTGGTCAGAGTCATGTCGATGGGAATTTCAGGATTTGATTCACCTATACTATTGCTTTCAATACCAGAAAATAAAGAAGTTTTTGCGAGTTTGGAAAATTATTTTCACCTCTACAAGTCACAATTTAGTGATGCAAAACTATACCAAAGCTGGATTTTCGCACTGCAAGAAGCGCAACGCATCTTTGAAGAAACAGAAAATTTTAATGCATTTGACCGTTATGGTTTTATAAAAAATCATCTGCATCCAATGCTCACATTGTGGAATCAAACTGTAACCGATTGGCAAGTGGAATTTCCGTTACAACAAAAACTCAACTACGGAATCGACTCGTTTTACGACGCAACAACGTTCAACATCAATGCTTTCAAACCAAGTCACAGTCCAAAAGTATCTGATGAAATTTCACAATTAGGAAAAGATTTATTCTTTGACGCTTCACTTTCCAATTCGGGAACGATGAATTGTGCTTCCTGTCATCAACCTGAAAAAGCGTTTACCGATGGCATGCGTTTTTCAAAAGATAACGAAGGTAATTTTGTACAACGCAACTCGCCTACGCTACTCTATTCGGGCATTCAAAAAGCACAGTTTTACGATGCACGTGTTGATAATTTGGAAAATCAAATTTTGGATGTTATCAACAATGAAAAGGAATTTCACGCTAATACGGAGCAAATCATTGAAAAATTGACTGAATCAGAACGTTACAAAGCACGTTTTCAAAAATTGTACAAACAAGGCATCAATCACAAATCAGTTCGAAATGCAATTGCAAGTTATATTCGTACATTAACACCTTTCAACTCCAAATTTGACAGAAATATTTCTGGAAAAGAAGACAGCTTTACCAAAGAAGAGCGATTGGGCTTTAATTTATTTATGGGAAAAGCAAAATGTGCTACGTGCCACTTTGCGCCTGTGTTTAACGGAACTGTTCCGCCATTTTTTGCCGAAAGTGAATTGGAAGTTTTGGGCGTACCAAATTCAAAAGCATGGAAAAATGCTACTGTAGATGATGATTTAGGACGTTACAATTACGCACAAGCGGAATTAAAAAAACACGCTTTTAAAACACCTACCATTCGAAACATTTCTAAAACGGCACCATACATGCACAATGGTGTGTACGATACGCTAGAAGAAGTATTGAAATTTTACAATCTCGGTGGCGGCGCAGGAATCGGAATTGAATTGGAAAACCAAACACTTCCGCCAGATGCGCTGGAATTAACTCCAGAAGAAATCAAGGCAATTATTGCTTTTATGAATTCGTTGGAAGATGATTTGGAAGGAAGTTTATAATAAAATCAGAACAGTATTATCTATTTTTAGTTGATACTGTTTTGATGTTTTAATAATGAAAAATTACTAAAACTTAGCATTCTCAATATCATTTAATTTTTCAAAAAAATCAAACTCATTTGGGTGTAAAAAGTATTCATCAATAAGATTCATATTTTTGTCTATCAAAATATATCTTGGAATTGATGTTAGTCCTATGAGCTCTAAAAAATCTGTGTTTTTTGGATTATTTTCATCTATCAAATATGTGATTTTCTGGTCTAAATTAGTTGTAGTTTGCTTCCATTTTTCTCTCTTTTCATTTTTATCAATACTGAGACTTATAACTTTTATATTTTCGGGTAAACTCTTAGTATTCATTAATTTGATTCCTTCAATACAAGGTTTACACCAAGTTGCCCAAAAATCTATTAAAAAATAATTTGCTTCGTTACTGTTTATAACTTTTGAAAGAATTACTTTTTTAAAATCTTTCGTAAACATCTCTAATTCTCCAAACATTTGCTTAAACTTTGTATTGTCTAAAGGATTTATTTGTTTTCGAACTAAGTCAGCTTCTTTATTATACAAATCTGTAGTTTTTAACCACGAAATGGCAGCATCATATTTAGGATTTCCTACATTATTTTCATGCCGCAAAAAATTAAATATTCCAATTGCAAGCACATTTAGGTAACCTTTTGAATATTTTTTTGTTGTAAGATTTTTATAATTAAAGTGTTCAATTCTATTCGTTACATAATAAAATAATAGATTTGACAAAGCTCTACTTGCTATTGGCTTTGAGATTTTTTGAACAAAGGAATCTATTTTCTTATCATAAGGATATAACTGCTGAAGTTCTTCAAAGTAAAGATAATCATTCAGTGTTTGTAAAACAGTATCTTTTTTAATGGCATAAATTCTCTTAAAATCATTTTTTAGGCTATCCAAGGTTTTGCGCAACCATTTTTTATCGTCCTTTTTTGAGTTTTTTATGGAGAAAGAAATTTTTGAATAGGTATCAAAAAGTGAATCAAGTAAAATGCCTTCTCGAGAATCTTCTAAGAGAATATTTCCTTTGTAATACCTAAAAGACAAATTAGTAGTTTCTTTTCGAATCAAATAATGATGCCTGTGCTTTTTAGGAACTCCATTTATGATAGAAAATCCTAAAAAACTAATAACTTGATTGTTATGTTTTTTCTTAATCTTATGCGTAATTATCGTATCCTCTTGTTTCTTGTTATTAAATTCTAGCTCCACAAAATGAAGATACGCATCCATCAAATTTAAATCGGTAAAGCCTTTCTCATTAAAAGAAATAGATATCGTTAAAGAATCTGTTGTTATATTCGTATTATTTTTAGTTACTTCATGAGCAATTTTACTTGCCTTTTTTTCTTGACAAGCATACAAAATGATTAAAAAACAAAACAGATAAACAAATTGCCCTCTGTTTTTTTTACGAAATACGCGCATAAATATTGTTATTGTCCAAAACCATCATATTCACAATCATAAAAACACCTTGAAACTCCTTCATTATAAATTTCACTCAAACAAAAATTATTAGCTCCTTGAGAAATTTCTTGACCAGATGAACCTGAAATATAAACATTTACACTATCTCTTCCTCCATCTGGATAAATTATTGTGATTCTACAAATATTAGAACCAGCTATAATATTTCCTTGTTGTTTTTTACTAAGTAAGGACACTCCTTTTAATAATAAGATACTTTTTAACATAATTAATTTATTTTCTTACAAAGTTAGAAAATAAAACTTACTTCAAGCCTTTAAATATAAAATTTATAACCCATAATTCAACGGCAGCGTGTTTGCAATGCGTTTGTCTCCTAACACGCCTCCAAAGGAAATTCTTCTTGGAGGCGAATAATTTCCGTATTTGTTGATGACAAAATCTTTTTGCTTGTCTAAAATGGTCATAAACGATTTTTCAAACCGATTGTAAACAATAACAAGTTTATCTGCCTTTAATGTAACATGTGTATCGTCGCCCATCGGCTTGATGTTAAAATACTTATACGGCGGCACAATAAATCCTTTGTGAAAGATTTGAAAACCGTTTTCTGTCAATTGTTTTTTTGCCAATGAGCGCATGAAATACAACACCGATTGCCCAAATTCTTTTTTTCTGGTTTTTTGATGTCTTCTGCGGACTTTTTTATGGAGTTCTTCGTAAAATGTAGCACCTTCAATGTACACACTGCGCGTCAATACAAGTCCTGTGTTAGTCAAACGCAAATCAGCTTCAAACTCTTCCATCGTGTACGAAACTATATAACCTAAATATTTATTTTTAATCATGATAGGTTTTTCTGAGTATGCATTAAGCTTCTGTGTCGCAGGATTGTAGGTCAGTTTGATATCATCTAAATTTAGGATGCGACACTGAAACGGTTCTACTGAAGTGCCAATAAATTCACGTTTAAAAATCGCCAACTTTTTTGCCCGTGACCACGGATCGTTTTCCAAATACACTGTTCCGAGTGCCTGCGGCTTTAATTTTAAATAAATTTTTGCGCCATTTTCCAACTTTCGCACATCAAACAACAAGGTTTCATAACCGATAAAACTGACTACTAAAGGCGATTTGGTAGAAGCCTGATAGTTGATAGAAAACTTACCTTCTTCATTAGTGGAAGTTCCAATCGTTGTACCGTCAAAATATACAGAAACACCGTATAAAGGTTCTTTGGTTTGTTTATCAAACACAAATCCTTCCAAGGATTGCGCGTGTGATGTTGATACGAAAAAAAGGCTTGTAAAAAGATATAATAAAGCGTAGTTTTTTATCATAGTGGTTGTTTGATTGAGAGTCATTAAAAATAATTATTTTTGCCAAAAGATTCTGAAATCTTATGAATAAAGCCGAACTGAAATCCTTTCTAGACGAAAAAGTGGTGGAATACAATCAACCCAAATTCGTAGAAAGTGATCCGATTCAAATTCCTCATCAATTCCACCAAAAAGAAGACATTGAAATTGCTGCTTTTTTAACGGCGACCATTGCGTGGGGCAATCGAAAAATGATTAACAATAATGCCAAAAAGATGATGGAATTACTCGGTAATTCTCCTTACGATTTTATCATAAATCATACCAAAGAAGACTTGGAAAACTTGCAATCGTTTGTACATCGAACATTTAACGGAACTGACTTTGTTTTCTTTGTAAAAGCATTGCAAAATATTTATAAAAATCACGGCGGATTGGAAGCAGTTTTCGCGAATGCTAACACAGAAAATCTGCAAGAAAGCATTTCACATTTTAAAGAAGTTTTTTTTAGTATTCCGCATCCTGAACGTACGCGAAAACATGTTTCTGACCCAAAAAAAGGAAGTGCGGCAAAACGCATCAATATGTTTCTCCGTTGGATGGTGCGCAACGATAACGCAGGCGTCGATTTTGGTATTTGGAAATCAATTTCTCCTGCACAATTATCCTGTCCGTTAGACGTGCACTCTGGAAACGTGGCACGTAAATTAGGCTTGTTAAAACGCAAACAAAACGACGCCAAAGCCTTGCTAGAACTCGATACCAACTTGCGAAAACTAGATGCTATCGATCCGGTAAAGTATGATTTTGCATTGTTTGGATTAGGTGTTTTTGAAAAGTTTTGATGCTAGATTTTTAGACTACTATCGCTTTTAGAATCTAGACCGCTATCGCTTTTAGAGTTTTAGACTGCTTTGCTGTTAGATTTTTAGACTTTTTTTAATGCATTCTGCATTTTTATTTTGGAAAGAACATGTCATTCCTGCGGAGGCAGGAATCTATTTTTGATTGAAAGATTAAATAATTAAAGGATTCAAAGATGGTTTTAAGTTGTTGCTTTACGGTTTAGAAATTTTGAGTTTCAAAGCACTTCTCGATACAAATTTGCTTCATTTCGACAGGCTCAATGAGCAGCAAATCCACTCGAAGTGACGGTTTTAATGTGTCAATTTGAAAATTTAAAAATGTACCAATGGTATTTAATTTGTTCATTTATAATTCAGCCAAAACAATTCAACATCCAACATTTAGCATTGAAAATTAAACACAAAAAAACCTCATCAAAATTGACAAGGCTTTGTAATGTATTATAATTTTTTCTAGCTATCTGACGCGATTAAAAACGATAGCATCAGTGGAGAAATCTTTGGGTCTGCCGTAGCCGCCGCCAAACGTCAATGCCATTTGCATTTCGTTTCTCGATTTCATTTTAATGATGCCTTTTAAACGACCTAATTCTTTTTTTGAAGCTTTTTCTACGATGATAAAATCGATTCCCGCAGGACTCATTCCGTTGTTTACCGTATATTTCATAGAAGCTGTGGTACCTTGATGATTGTACGATTTACCACCCATCGTTTGCCCATTGAATTCAAAAGTAGCATAACCATCACTTGATAAGGTTAAAAAACCAATATCTCCTTTATCTTTTCCTTTCCATTTTCCAACGTGGTCACCACCAGGAGCTGTAAAAGAGAATAAAAGCATCAGTGCTACCAACGCAAACGAGAGTTTTTTCAAAATTTTCATAATCGGAATTTTAATTTAATTTTCTGTCAACAAGATAACTGAATATTTTAACACTTACAATTGTTTTTCTTCACAATAAAAGCCGAACGCAATTGTTTTTAATTCCTTTTTTAATATTTATAAGTGTTGATTTACTATTTGTAAGCAGTATTTTGACGTTAAAAAGCGTTACATAAGCATTTTTAAACATTAATGTATTTACTATAAACATGAATGTAACCCTTAAAAATAGTAATTTACTTCTTGCAAGGAGTTATGTAATGGTTTAAAAGCATAATGCATGGGATTACCCCATATCAACAAGGGTACTATTGCTGTTTTCGTCTAAAACTACAATCCAACAATCGCCGCTTCTGCACAACGTTCTCCATCCATGGCTGCAGAAACGATTCCACCCGCATAACCACCACCTTCACCACACGGAAATAAACCGTTTATTTGTGGATGCTCTAAGTTTTCTTTTCTTGGAATATTGACAGGTGAAGACGTCCGTGATTCCACACCGACAATATTCGCCTGATGGGTATAATAACCGTTCATTTTTTCGCCAAAGGCTGCAAATCCTTTACGCAAACGTCCACCAATGGTTTTTGGCAATAACGAATGTAACGGAGACGATTGCAAACCAGGTTGATACGATGTCGGATTTAAGTCGTTGGACAATTTTCCTTCCACGAAATCGGTCAATCGTTGTGCTGGTGCTACTTGACTTCTTCCGCCAGCCGTAAACGCCAATCGCTCCAAGTCTTTTTGAAATTCCAAGCCTTTTAATACGCCGAAATGTTCGTATTTGTGTAAATCTTTTTCTGCGTTGATTTCCACCACAATTCCCGAATTGGCAAATTTATTATTACGTCGCGAAGGAGACATGCCATTGACCACTACTTCTCCATTTGCCGTCGCAGCGGGAACGATGAATCCGCCAGGACACATACAAAACGAATACACACCTCTATCGCGCACCTGATGCACCAAACTGTAGGCAGCAGCAGGCAACAATTCGTGACGTTCGCCTGTGCAATGGTATTGAATATTATCAATAATTTCCTGTGGATGTTCCACACGAACGCCCATCGCAAACGATTTGGCTAGCAGTGCAATTTCTTTTTTGTGTAGCAATTCAAAAATATCTCGCGCAGAATGCCCTGTTGCTAAAATGACACGTGTTGCCGTTAGTTCGCGTCCGTCTTGCAGTTGTATCGCTTGTATTGCATTGTTTTTGATGATGAAATCGGTCACGCGTGCTTCAAAATGAACTTCGCCACCGTAGTTGATGATGGTTTCGCGAATGTTTTGCACAATTTTTGGCAATTTATTCGTTCCAATATGTGGATGCGCATCAATCAGAATTTGTTCAGTAGCACCATGATAGACTAAATTTTCAAAGATACGACGAACATCACCGCGTTTCAGACTTCGAGTATATAGTTTTCCATCTGAATAGGTTCCTGCGCCGCCTTCGCCAAAGCAATAATTGGAATCTTCGTTGACAAAATGCTCTTGGTTGATAGCACGCAAATCGCGACGACGTTCTTGCACTTTTTTTCCGCGTTCTAACACCACAGGTTTGAAACCCAATTCAATACAACGCAACGCGGCATACATACCTGCAGGACCAAAACCGACAATGTGAATTTCCTTTGCGTTTGATACATCTTTGTAATCAAATTGGTAGTCGCTCGTTTCGGGAACCGTTTCGCCAATATACACCGCGACTTTATAGTTGAACACAATCAACGGATTCCGAGCATCGATGGACTTTCGCAATACTTTGATACCGCTCACTTCTTCCCTACTCAAACGCAGTTTTTTCACTGCTTTTTGCAACAAAATATCGTCCTGCGTTTCTTCCTCCAGTGTAACGCGCAATTGGATTTCTTTAATCATGTTGCGAAGGTATTGTTTTTGGTTGTTTGTTGTTTGTTTTTTGTTATTTGTTTTTTTTCTGTCTTGTAAGATTTGGTCAATATTTGTTGTAGCAGCGTAATTTGTATAGTATTGATTGAATTTAAAGTGTTTGCTTTTTGAATAGAAATATATATTCTGATGTGAGTTTAAAAGACCTTTTTTTGAATTAGACCATCTTTTGTAGCTCCAAATAATTTCACTTTGGAAGTTTTTCATACCAAAAACTTTATCAAGTGTTACTCTGATGTAATGAGAGGCAACTTTGTCACAATGAAGAAAAACACTACCTGTTTCTTTTAAAACTCTTTTACATTCCTTTAAACAAGCCTCAATTAAATCAAGGTAGTCATCTAATGAATCCCAACTATCACTAAATTCGTATTTTTTTGTTTCATCTCTAGTTACTAATGAATGTTTTTTTTGAGTGAAAAAAGGTGGGTCAAAATATATTAAGTCAACAGAGTTAGATTTTAATTCTGTCAATTTATCAATACAATTTCCTTGATATATTTTATTTACTTCCATCAGCACTAGTTTTTTTATCTGCGATAGAAGTTAGAATTTCTAATAAGTCATATCCAGTATATTTTTTGACAAAATTCCAAGCTTCATCTCCACCATAATATTCTCCTTTTACACCTTTATAGTAAGTAGCAAGTATTTTTTGAATTTTTATTGCTTGTTTCCTTTGAGGATAGTAAAACATAACTCGAATTGGTTTATAACCATAGCTAGTTATACACTCAACTCTTGTATGCTCCTTTGTTATATGGTCTCCATCTGTTGTTGCATCTCGCCATTTGATTTCAATAGCGTTGTTACCATCCAAAAAGTCAATTTCAAATGTTTTAGGTTTTGAACCTACTGTATTATCTACAAGTGTTCTTTTACCTTTTAAGTTGTTAAATTTGAAACAGAGGACGGTTGCTTCCTCCAAAAAAGAGCCTGCATATTTGTAGAGAAATCGACCTGTATTTTGGTAAACATCGATTAATTGACCTCTCTCATTAGAAATTCCTAATACTCTATAAATTAGATAATGTGAATTATCATCTTCAAGCATTTCTTCTTTTCTGTCCTCTATTTTTCCGTTTAGAGTTTCAGCATATCTATTGGAAAGTTCTTCAATTTTTGAATATAGTAACTCATAGTCTGTTCCATCCTTTTTCGCTTGTAGGATTTGTTGATTGCCATATGTTTCTGCCTCCTCCATTAAAGTGTTTCTGGTTTTTCCTTTTGTCTCAATTCCTAGAGATTTGCAGTAATCTACAAGTTCTTTTTTGTTCAATTTATATAATTTCAATAAGTTCTTAAATTTTAATTAATTTACGAAATTTAAATTCTTTCGCAGAGTTGTTTGTACATTGTGTCCAATGTATGTATAACAGGAATTCCTGTTTTTTATACTAAATGTGGTAAATCACAGGAGCTAATTTTAGACAAACGTCTTGTTATTTTTTATAAAAGTAAAACAAAACCAACACATACACAATGTGGTTT
>SMNH02000007.1:177500-194018 GCA_006383075.2 Kordia sp. TARA_039_SRF | reverse complement strand
TTTCTTGGAAGGTGATTCTAATCGCTTAGCACGTTCCGCTGGAATGGCTGTAGCAAATAAACCTGGAGGAACATCATTTAATCCGTTGTTAATTTTTGGTGGTGTTGGCTTGGGAAAAACTCACATCGCACATGCAATTGGTGTCGAAATTAAAGATAAATACCCTGAAAAAACAGTTTTATATATTTCTGCCGAAAAATTCACACAACAATATATTGAATCTGTAAAGAAAAATACACGAAACGACTTTATTCACTTTTATCAGTTAATAGATGTGTTAATTATCGATGATGTGCAATTCTTTTCTGGAAAGTCAGGCACACAAGATGTATTCTTCCATATTTTCAACCATTTACACCAAAATGGCAAGCAAGTGATTTTAACGTCTGATAAAGCACCTGTGGACATGCAAGATATTGAGCAACGCTTATTATCTCGCTTTAAATGGGGACTTTCTGCCGAATTGCAAACACCCGATTTTGAAACACGTGTTTCTATTGTGAAAAATAAATTGTATCGTGACGGCGTTGAAATGCCTGATGATATCGTGGAATATGTCGCTAAAAACATCAAATCGAATGTTCGCGAGTTAGAAGGCGCTATTATTTCACTCATCGCACAATCTTCTTTCAATAAAAAAGAAGTTACGATTGATTTGGCAAAGCAAGTCGTTGAAAAATTTGTAAAAAACACGAAACGCGAAGTTTCTATCGATTATATCCAAAAAGTAGTGTCCGATTATTTCCAAATGGACGTTTCTACATTACAATCCAAAACCAGAAAGCGTCACATCGTTCAAGCCAGACAATTAGCAATGTTTTTTGCAAAGAAATTTACAAAAGCTTCGTTGGCAAGTATTGGCTCTCAAATCGGAAAGCGCGATCATGCTACGGTATTGCACGCTTGTAAAACAGTAGATAACTTATCTTCTACTGACAAGCAATTCCGCAAATACGTTGAGGATTTGACTAAAAAACTTTCGCTCTAAAATTTCCCTCATGAAGACGAAAATTTTAATGGTTTGCTTAGGAAATATTTGTCGTTCTCCTTTAGCGGAAGGCATTCTAGCATCCAAACTTGATGCTTCAAAATTTATGGTCGATTCTGCGGGCACTTCAGGTTATCACAATGGCGAACTTCCTGACAGACGCTCAATTGCAACTGCAAAACAACACGGATTAGACATCACAAATCAACGTTCACGAAAGTTTGTAAAAGGTGATTTTAAAATCTTCGATTATATCTTTGCGATGGATAAATCGAACTACAACAATATTCTCGCTTTGGCAGAAACACAAGAAGATCGTGATAAAGTTTACATGATTTTAAATCAAATTTCTCCAAACTCCAACGAAGAAGTTCCCGATCCGTATTATGGCGGCGAGCAAGGTTTTGAAAATGTATATCAAATGCTAGACGAAGCCTGCACTATTTTTGCTGAGAAAATTTCGTAACCTAAAGTATTTGCTAATTTTTGTATCTTACTATAAAAATTGCCAACCTACTTTACCATGAAAAAGAAATTATTTTTACTACTCACAATAGTAATTCCATTAGCTATTTCTGCGCAAACCGTGGCATTGCAACCATTCGCTAGCGGATTTTCCAGACCTATCGATATCAAACACGCAAATGATTCACGACTATTTATTGTGGAACAAGATGGAATTATTAAAATTTTAAATGCTGACGGAAGCACAAATACAACATCGTTTTTAGACATTGACGCACAAGTTAATTCTTCTGGAAATGAACAAGGTTTGCTCGGTTTGGCGTTTGACCCAAATTACACAACCAACAATCGTTTTTATATCAATTACATCAACAATAGTGGTGATACTGTAATTTCTCGATTTACTACTTCATCCAATCCTGATATTGCTGATGCAACTTCTGAGGAAATTTTACTGACAGTTTCACAACCGTATACCAATCACAATGGCGGTTCAATAGCTTTTGGCGCTGACGGATTGTTATATATTGCGTTAGGCGATGGCGGAAGTGCGGGCGATCCGCAGAATTATGCACAAAATTTGCAATCACTTTTAGGGAAAATTTTACGAATTGATGTCAGCGGCGCTACAGGATACACAATTCCAGCCACGAATCCGTTTGTGGGAAATCCGGCAGGTTTGGACGAAATTTGGTCGTACGGACTTCGAAATCCTTGGAAAATTTCCTTTGACAGTGATAATGGCGAACTTTGGATTGGCGATGTTGGACAAAGCAATCGTGAAGAAATTAACAATGTTACTATTGTGAATTCGGGATATAATTTTGGTTGGAAATGTTATGAAGGAAATGCTACGTTTGATACCGCAGGTTGCCCAGCAGCTTCAAGTATTACTTTTCCTGTTGGTGAATATAATTATGGAGGATCTCCTTTTCGCTGTGCGATTACAGGCGGTTATCGATACAGAGGAAGTATGTATCCAAACATTCAAGGATGGTATATTTTTGCGGATTATTGTAGCAATGAATTAGGAACTTTAGTGCCCGCAGCAGGAAATACATGGAATTTATCGTTAACAAGTTCTGGATTTTCTCCAAATATTACAACTTTTGGCGAAGATGCAAATAAAGAAGTATATGCCGCAGGGTTGAATGGCGAGATTTACAAGATATACGATCCAACATTGAGTATTGACGAAAATTCGCTTGCATCTAACTACAGCATTTTTCCAAATCCCGCGAAAGCGTATTTTCAAATCAACAATCAAACTAATGCTGCTCAGATACAGGAAGTTGTACTGTTTTCGCTTAGCGGAAGATTCATTTCATCCACAAAAATCGCTCAAGAACAACAAAAAATAAACACCAATCAACTCGCAAAAGGAATCTACATTGTGCAATTAATTTCAAACAATGATGCGGTTTCTTATCATAAATTAGTCAAAAATTAGTTTTATTTGTAAATAAACAAATGTGAATTCGATATAAAAAGACAACAGTGATTTCATCTTTTCCGCAGTGTAGCAGGAATTTTTCGTTAAAAATTTCTGAAGCCTTGGAAGAAATTTAGAAAAATCCTACGGTTTTGGTTTTTCTCTCAAAAGAAAAAACAAAAACACCTCTGGAAATCAAAGATTCATGAGTTCCTTTATTAAAATAGAAAACTCACGAACTAAAAGTGCCCTTTCTTTTGTTTCTTTTCTTTGGGCAAGCAAAGAACAAGAAAATAAAAAGCTGAAATTTAGTTGTTTACATTTTTTATCTTGAGAAGAAATATTTTTATAAGATTAACGCTAAATAAACAAACTCTAAATATATGCAACCTCCAAACGGAATTTTATATTTAATTCCCACTACCTTAGGCGATAACGAGCCGTTAGAAGTACTTCCCTTATCTGTAAAAAAAGTGATTGAAGACACGAATCATTTTATTGTGGAGAATGAAAAAACGGCGCGACGCTTTATCAAAAAGATAACTCCTAAAAAAGCACAGCCTATGTTAGAATTGTACGTGCTAAACAAATACACACAAGCACAAGAATTGCCTGCTTTTTTGGAAGCTATTTATCAAGGAAAAAATGTAGGTTTATTGTCCGAAGCAGGTTGCCCTGGTGTTGCCGATCCAGGTTCGGAAATTGTAAAAATTGCACATCATGAAGGAATTCGCGTGGTTCCGTTGGTTGGTCCATCGTCTATTTTAATGGCAATTATGGCTTCTGGTATGAACGGACAAAATTTTGCATTTAACGGTTACCTTCCTATTGACAAAGACGAACGCAAACGCGCCATCAAGCAGTTAGAAAAACGTGCTGGTGATTTGCAGCAATCGCAAGCATTTATGGAAACTCCGTATAGAAACGATAAGCTTTTAGCAGATTTAACAACCATTCTTCAAGGAAATACGCGTTTATGTGTCGCTTGTGATATTACACTTCCCACAGAATTCATTAAAACTATGACCATTAGCGAATGGAAAAGAAGGGAAATAAGTTTGCAAAAACGACCAACGATGTTTGTGATAGATAGCTTCGCTACTAGATTTTAGACACGTTAAACTAATAAAAACATAAACTTCTAAACTAAAAAACCTCAGCATATTGCTATACTGAGGTTTTTTTTATAATGTTCACCAAGTTTTGAGTTTACACTCTCGCTTTTGCTTTTCTATTGGCTTTAATAGAGGAAACATCATATCCAGCAAATCGCTTCATATAATATTTCACTGTAGTACCATACGCGTCTGAAAACCCTTGTTTTCCACCACTTCTAAGGTACTTTTTTACGCTTCCTGGACCTGCTAAATGTGCTGCAGCCAAAATTCCTGACTCGGTCACAATAACACCGTTGATTCGCTTTCCTACGGAGCGTTGAATGTCTTTTCGAAGAATCCACTTATTTCTTGAGGCATTTGCTTCAAAGGCTTTCTCTTGTAGTTTTGGGTTTTTTAAGAATGCTTGCGGATTGTAAATTCCGATCATTTCTAATGTTCCTTTTCCAAATTGATACTTTCCGAGATAACCTAAGGTATTTACCACAAAGTAATTTCCCTGAGATTCTTTGAATGCTACTGCTTCTTTAAAGCCCAAATAACTTTGTCCTGTAAACGGAATTGGCGCTTCTTGGAAGAAGTTGTCATCTGTGGGGTTTACTTGATTAAGCTCAGATGACTTGATATTTTTTGTATTTGTATTTTTAAGAACGTTGGCTTCTTTTTTTGAAGTGAAACCTAAACTTACGAATGTCAAAACAGCTACTAAAATTGAAAATTTTATTGCTTTTTTTACCATAAAAATTAATTTCTTTAAGACTTACAAATCCGAGGACTTCGCTTAAAATTTCAGCGTGCAAATATACGGCGCATTTTTTAAAAACCAAATTTTTCTGATAAAATTACGTTAAAAGTAGATATAATGGAACTTAAATTTTCCTAAACTATTGATTTCCAATGTTGGAGCAGGAATTTTAATAAAATTTATAACGCTAAAAACACTCTTTAAAAACTTCGATTTTGTCTCAATTTTGGTCAAATCGACGTCAATACTGAGATAAAACTGCCGAAAACGTTTTAGCTCGGGCAAAATTTCGCGTTGTGTTGCTGACGTTCCTGCCACTAAATTCTCAGCTCCGTACCCAAAAGCAACGTTGAGCCATTTTGGTATTTTTTTCTGCTTGAAGAAGGAATGAATGTTTGCGCTCAACCAATAGGTTTGTCCGTTGTAATCTTTTAAACTCTCTTCCAAAAAGCCACTTCCCAATTTGCTCGGGCGGACTTCAGCAAAACGTGTTCGGTGAAAAGAATATTTTAATTTGATGCGTTGTTCATTCCATAATAACTCTTGCCCGACGTATAAGCCTGTTCCGAGTCCATTTGCGAGCACATCTCCCCAAGAAGCTCCCCATTCAGCTGAAAAGCCATCCATGACTTCTACAGCAGTTAAAAAGCCAAATCCGAGCGTTGCACCATAAATAAGCTGATCTTTTTTAGAAACGCCAGCCCAATTCAACACCTCTGCGCCAATGTTTCCCACGTAATACGCTGCAAATACATGTCCCGCTTTGTCCATTTGCAACCATTCGTTGTTGTCATTGATAAAACGAAACGAAGAACGTTCAAAATCTGCATACCAAATTCTGTCCAAACCAATCAAAGTTACTGTTGCCAAAGAAGCTTCAGAAATAGCGACAAAATTGCGGCGCGGTTTGTGAAGCGTATCAGAAGCTTGTAAAAAATCTGGTGGTGTTAATTGTCCGAAAAGAAAATTTACACAGAATAGAAAAAGGAATACACTATAGCGTTTCTTCATACAATTGCACTTTATTGTTTGGAAGAAGATTGTACTTTTTCGATGAATTCTTTGGCAGAAGTATTCCAAGGCATTATGTACGTGCCAGGCGTTACAATTACGGAATCTTTCAATATTTCGTACAATTCATCTTTCGTTGCTTCTATTTGGTTGGAAATGTTTTGCGCCAATTCTTCCGTCGTTGTATTTTCGGGAACTATCACATCTACCCAAGTACTATTTGCAATGAGCACTTTGATAATATCGTTGCTATTCATGCCTTTTTGAATGACGTACTTCCCTCCTTTTATACGGTCAATATATCCAACTTTTTTAGCCAAGGTTTTAAAGGATTCAATATCATTGACCAGAGGTTCTAATTCGACAATAACATCGTTAAATTTAGCATCGGATGGAAGATTTATATACGCAACTTCATTGTTAAACGCAGTAATTGGCTTAAATATAGTTTGTGTAATGTTGTACATAAAATAGCCTCCAATTAGAATCCCAATGATTAAAATTCCAACAATAATACTTCGAATATACATTTAGCTAAGTTTTTGATATAATAATTCATTTTTAAAATTGCCATTGACAAAATTCCAGTCTTTTTTAACGCCAATTTGTTGAAAACCCGCAGTTTCAAAAAGTTTGATGCTCGCAGCGTTTTCTTCATCAATATTTGCATAGAGTTGATGTACTTGCAAGTGTTTAAACGCGTAGTTACAAACCAACTCCAAAGCTTCTTTGCCATATCCTTTGTGTCTGAATTCGCTTTTCGCGATAAGCAATCCGACACCGACTCGTTTGTTTTTAGGATCAAAATCGAACAAATCAATCAACCCAATCGTTTCTTTGTTGTGATTCATCATCACCAAACGCAATTGCTTGGCTTCGTATATATCCATGTGCGCATTTTCCAAATATTGCTTGATTAAAAATCGAGAATACGGAGTTTGCGTCGCACTGATTTCCCAGATAGTTTCGTCATTTTCAATATCGTAGATAAAATCCAAATCTTCGGGCTCTAAAGCGCGTAAGTGTAATTTTTCGCCTGTCAATGTTAGCATGAAATTTCTCCTTTAAATACTTGTGTTGCTTTTCCTTTGAGAAAGATGTTTTTGTATGAAGTCGCATCGCGTTCAAAAGAAACTTCTAATGTACCACCTTCCACTTGCAATACCACATGATTTGACGCAGTTTCTTTTAAATGATGCATTGCCAAAGCGACAGCCGTAACGCCTGTTCCGCATGAAAGTGTTTCGTCTTCTACGCCTCTTTCGTAGGTTCGTACTTTAAACTCAGCATCTGAAAGTTTTTTTACAAAATTCACATTTGCACCTTCTTCAAAATACGGCGCGCCGTAGCGAATTGCCGCTCCTTCTGTTTTTATGTCAATTTGACTGATGTTTTCTGAAAAAGTGACATGATGCGGCGAACCTGTATCTAAAAAGACGTGATGTGCGTGCGTTTCAATTTCAGAAACATCTTGCATCTGCAAATTGACAACATCATCTTCAATGGTTGCGTAATGTGTTCCATCTATGGCAATGAACGTTGTTTCTCTATTGATTACACCAAGAAAATTCGCGAAAGCCACGATACATCTACCGCCATTGCCGCACATGGTACTTTCATTTCCGTCGGAATTGTAATAAACCATTTTAAAATCGTGCGTATCGTCATTTTCTAGAAGAATCAATCCATCAGCGCCGATTCCAAATTTACGGTCACACAACTGTCGAACGAGTTTGGTATCATTTTTGGGAAATATGTGTTGTCGATTATCAATGAGCACGAAATCATTTCCCGCTCCTTGATATTTGTAAAAAGATAGTTTCATTATATCAGTTTGCTATCGACAAAAGTACAAATAAGTATTGATTTTTCTTCGTTGTTAAAGTGTCGTTAAAGTTAAAAGCTAACCACAATAAATATGTAATTTTAAGTGTTAAAAAACGACATAAACACTAAGAATTATCACAAAAACAAACAAAAACTAAAAAATAGATATGAAAAAATTTGCAAGTTTACTATTGGTTTCTGTTCTAGGAGGCGTCATTAGTATTGGAGCTTATAAATTCTTTTCAGAATCCCCTGAAAAAGTTGAACAAGCTTCAGTTTTTGAGAAAACACCGTACGTTCCTACGAACTTTGTCAATACTCCAACAAAAAACACATCTGCAGCAGCAGCAACTGCAGGAATTGATTTTACTATTGCTGCGGAAAAAACTGTGAACGCGGTAGTTCACGTGAAAAATAAAATTACCACTGTTGCACCAAGAAGTATTTGGGATTTATACAACGGTACTGGGCGACCACAAACTCAGATTGGAACTGGTTCTGGTGTGATTATTTCGCCAGACGGACATATTGTTACAAACAATCACGTTATTAAAGGTTCCAACGAAATTCAAGTCACGCTCAATAATAATAAAAGTTACGAAGCTTCACTCATTGGAACCGATCCAAGCATGGATATTGCGTTGTTAAAGATTGAAGCTGACGAAGAGTTGCCATATATTTCTTTTGGCGATTCTGACAATGCGAAAATTGGTGAATGGGTTTTAGCGGTTGGAAATCCGTTCAATTTAACATCCACCGTTACTGCGGGAATCATCAGTGCTAAAGGAAGAGATTTAGATGAAGGCGATAATTTACGTCAATCGTTTATTCAAACTGATGCGGCGGTAAATCCTGGAAACTCTGGTGGTGCGTTAGTCAATACCAATGGTGAATTGATAGGAATCAACACCGCAATTACTTCACAAACTGGTTCGTATATCGGATATGCGTTTGCCGTACCAAGTAATATTGCCCAAAAAATTGTAACTGATTTGTTAGAATTTGGCGATGTTCAAAAAGGATTGTTGGGAATTTATCCACTGAGAAGAAATTCGCAATACGCGATGGAAAATGGCTTAAATGAAGTTGACGGCGTGTATGTTGTGGATGTAGATGAAAAATCAGGTGCAGGTTTGGCTGGAATTGAAAGTGGCGATATCATCAAAAAGTTGGATGATGTGGAAATTTCTAAATTCTCTGACCTTTCTGGTTATTTAAGTTCTAAACGTCCTGGAGATGTGGTCAATGTTACCGTATTACGCAATGACGACTATAAAACATTTCCTGTTGCTTTAACCAAAGAAAAACCTGTAACAGTCACATTAAAAGACATGCAGCTAAAAAGCTTAAGTTCTAGCGAAGCTGCAAGATACGGATTGGAATACGGCTTATTAGTAACAAAAAGTTCTGAAGATTTTAGCGAAACAGGTATCACGCCAGGATATATTCTATTAGAAGTGAATGGTAGCAAAGTGCAATCTGCGAAAGCGTTACAAGCTTTTATAGAAAAATATGGCGAAGACAAAATCCGAACCTTAACATTTAGAAGCACGAACGGACAATACGAGCGTTTTATCTACAACAGATAAAAAAGTGCCATTTATATATGTAGAAAAGCGAGACACAGCTAACGTGCCTCGCTTTTTTTTATGCATTTACAGGATAGTCTAAAAATTTAATCTCATCAAACCGAAATCGATTCGATTTCTTATAAACATTGGTAATCAGTGTTGTGGGGTTCTGAGTCAAGCTCAGAATGACGTTTCTGAGGCGCTATTTTTTTATCTATCACACAAAGAAAAAATTTTACAATGCTTTTCACGAATTATTTTAAGCGCAACAAAAAACTTTTTTATTTATTTACGAAAACGTTTGAAATTGTATACTTTTGCGCAAAATTTGTAAACACAACTATACAAACGTAAGACTATGAGTTTTAATGAAATTTACGAAAAGGAACTCACTTTTCAAGCAGATAGACGCCGTGCTACTGTTGAATTTATAAAGAATGTAAGCGATTTATGGTACGATAAATCTATTGAGCTTGTTCTTTTTAGAAATCAACTCATTGACAGAAATGTTAGTGAAATTTTGAATCTTCACGAATATGCAGGTCAATTTGTACAAAAACCTATCTCCATTTTTGATACGGTAGAAATTGCACAAGCCATTGCAAAGATTGATTTGCCACCTTCTAAAATTGATATCGGGAAATTAACGTATGAGTATCATTTAGAAGACAATCAGTATGCCAACGCAACTTCGTTTGTGGTTGATAAATTAAACGACGCTAAAAATTCTTCTGAAATCACGCCAAAAGATGTGGTTTTATATGGTTTTGGACGAATTGGTCGTTTGCTTGCCAGAGAATTGATGACACGTACAGGACGTGGAAGTCAATTGCGCTTACGTGCCATTGTAACACGCGGAAAAGTTGATGAAACCGTTTTAGAAAAAAGAGCTTCTCTATTACGCAACGATTCAGTTCACGGAGATTTCCCTGGAACTGTAGGTGTTGACGTTGAAAATTCAGCGTTAATCATCAACGGAACTACGGTTCATATCATTTCTGCAAACGGACCAGAAGAAATTGATTATACACAATACGGAATTAAAGATGCGTTAGTCATTGATAATACAGGCGCTTTTAGAGATAAAGAAGCTTTGGAAAGACATTTGGTGCCAAACGGCGCCGAAAAAGTATTATTAACAGCACCTGGAAAAGGTGTACCGAATATTGTATATGGTGTAAATCACAAAGAGCATAATCCTGATGAAGTAAAAGTTTGGTCAGCAGCTTCTTGTACTACCAATGCAATTACGCCAGTGTTAAAAGTGATTGAAGATTCTTTCGGATTGCGTCACGGACACTTAGAAACGATTCACGCGTATACCAACGACCAAAACTTGGTAGACAATATGCACAAAAAATACCGTCGTGGTAGAGCTGCAGCTTTAAATATGGTCATTACAGAAACGGGCGCAGGAAAAGCGGTTTCAAAAGCATTGCCATCTTTGGAAGGAAAATTAACTTCGAACGCAATTCGTGTTCCTGTTCCAAATGGTTCGTTGGCTATTTTGAACTTGGAAATAGAAAATGCAACTTCTTTAGAAGGTGTCAACACGATTTTGAAAAAGTACGCTTTAGAAGGTGATTTGGTAGAGCAAATCAAGTATGAGTTGAGCGACGAATTGGTGTCTTCTGACATTGTGGGTTCTTCGGCACCATCTATCTTTGACAGCAAAGCTACTATCGTTCGCGAAGGCGGAAAAAATATTATATTATATGTTTGGTATGATAACGAATACGGCTATTCGCATCAAGTAATGCGATTGGCAAAATACATCTCAAAAGTTAGACGTTATACCTACTATTAATAGAAAAAATAGTTTTTTACAAAAGAGTCTCCAACGTGAGGCTCTTTTTTTGTTGGTAAATCTCTTTAAAATTCACACAATAAATAAAAATATCTTCGTTTATTTGTCAACTCTTATTAATACCGAAAAGATGATGAAAGTGAAACACTTATTTCCAGTACTTGTACTTTGTTTTTCTATGTTTGCCAATGCGCAAAATGTAGCTAAAAACGCCAATTTAAAATTGCAAGAAGGACCAATCTCGGAGCAATTTGAATTTATTCTTAAAAATTCTAACAAATATCAAAACTACAAAGTTGTAAAGCGCGTTTGGATTGAACAATTACAAAAAAATGTAGCCGATTCTATCAAAGAAATTAGAAAAGATTTTGTAGCTGAAGTCGCAAAAGTAGCATCGCAACAAACAGAAATTGAACAATTGAAAGCTGATTTGGCTGCTGTGCAACAAGAAATTACAGACTTAAACAACGAAAAAGACAGTATTTCTTTATTAGGTTTGCAATTGAGCAAAAGCAGTTACCAATCGCTCATATGGGGAATTATTGGTGTGTTGGCGATTTTATGGTTGTTTTTTGCGTATCGATTCAAATCGAGTAATGCTGTTACCAAAGAAGCAAAAGCAAAATTAGCCGAAACAGAGCACGAATTTGAAGAGCACAGAAAACGTGCCTTAGAGCGCGAGCAACAAGTCCGTAGAAAGTTGCAAGATGAAATAAACAAAAACAAAGCTAATCTGAGTAAGTAATGCGTATTGATATCATTTCCGTAGTTCCCGATTTGTTAAAAAGTCCTTTTGAAGCTTCTATTTTAAAAAGGGCAATTGATAAAGGCATTGTGGAAATTCATCTGCACAATTTACGCGATTATGCTACCGATAATTACAAATCGATTGACGATTATCAATTCGGCGGTGGCGCAGGCATGGTGATGATGGTTGGCCCGATAGACCGTTGCATTTCTGACCTAAAATCGCAACGAGAGTATGATGAAGTAATTTACATGACACCAGACGGCAAAACCTTGAATCAAGGTATTGCGAATGAACTTTCGTTAAAAGGAAACATCATCATTTTGTGCGGACATTACAAAGGTGTTGACCAGCGTGTGCGCGATCATTTTATCACTAGAGAAATTTCTATTGGCGATTATGTCCTTTCGGGAGGAGAATTGGGCGCAGCGGTTTTGTGTGATGCAGTCATTCGATTAATTCCTGGCGTGTTGGGCAACGAAACTTCTGCCCTAACCGATTCGTTTCAAGACAACTTATTAGCTCCGCCAGTATACACCAGACCTGCAAAATACAACGATTGGGAAGTGCCCGAAGTTTTATTATCAGGAAACTTTCCAAAAATAGAAGCTTGGCGAGAAGAAGAAGCGTATAAAAGAACCAAAAAGTTACGTCCAGATTTGTTGGAGGAATAGTTTTTTTGGTGTTAGGTGTTAGGTGTTAGGTGTTAGGTGTTAGGTGTTAGGTGTTAGGGAAAATACTTTTTCATTTTACGTTTTAAGTTTTACATTTTAAATTTCGTTATTCGTTATTTGTTATTCGTTGATTTGTCACTCTTAACTCATCACTCTTCACTTTTAACTTAATTACAGAAACACTTTTAAATTTCACATTTTGCGGTTTTACATTTTACATTTCTAAACTCAAATCTTCTACTCTGTTTTTATGAATTTGAAGATGCATTAGTTTCTAAAGCATATAAGTTTATCTACATTGAAGACTATTAACTTTATAAAATCGTAATCATGAAAAAAAGAAATTTAAAGTCTTTGCAGTTAAACAAAAAATCAATTTCAAGTTTAGAACAATTTGAAGCATATGGAGGACGAGAAGAAAGCATCGTAAGCGTAACATTTATCAGCATTGCTTGGTGTTATTCTGACACGTGCATTTCCACAGTATATCAAGGTCCTGTGCGACCAACTTGTGCAAATTGCTAAAAAGTCAAATTACTATGTAAAGTCATCCAAAAATCATTTCGCATCTTTGGGTGACTTTCTATTGTACAACTACATCAAATCTGAGAATTCGATGTAAGAATACTCAAAATCAAGCATTCATACTTTTTTAAAGTGAAAAAAACATACAATTTTATAAATACGTGCTTGTACATTTATAATAAATACGTATTTTTGCACTCAATTTTGGATTAACCTCTGGCGATAGACGTGTATGTTGATTTGAATTAATCTATATAAAAAGTTTAAAATGGAAGCTTTAATTAAATTTGTACAAGACGAATTTGTAACAAAAAAAGAATTTCCTGAGTTCGGAGCAGGAGATACAATTACAGTATACTACGAAATTAAAGAAGGTAGCAAAACACGTACACAGTTCTTTAGAGGTGTTGTAATTCAACGAAGAGGTTCTGGTTCTTCTGAAACATTCACTATCAGAAAAATGTCTGGAACTGTTGGAGTTGAGCGTATTTTCCCAGTAAATTTACCAGCACTTCAAAAAATTGAAGTTAACAAAAGAGGTAAAGTTCGTAGAGCACGTATTTTCTACTTTAGAGGTCTTACTGGTAAGAAAGCTAGAATCAAGGAAAGAAGAATTAACTAATTCTTTTCTGAAATATATCATAAAAAAGTCCTGCATAGTTGCAGGACTTTTTTAGTTATGCACAATTGTTCATAACTGCGGTTTATATCTTGTTGATTTCTAATTTGTTATATTTCTTGCTTTTTCAAAAACTTATACTACATTTATAAAAGAATTAACAAAGAAAGGTGCAAATCATTTTCTGTGAATTCTAAAAGAACGTTCTAAACAGTTGTTATTTTAATAGGTTTTCTGAAAATGATATTTGGGTACAAACATTCATTGAAGAAAATGGAATTCTATTTCTGAGGTAGTTCGCTATTACAGATTCAAGGAATGACACCGAAACTTATTGGTATTGCTAAGATGCGAATAAAGTGTTATATGACGAAAAGTTCTGCAAAGAATTTAAAATCATGTAAAAGGACACATCACGAAAGTAGATATGTACAAGTAGGTATATTAAGAAACAACAGAAATAAGTTTTAAATTAGGTAAAATGCCATAACACTAAAGCTTATTTCATCTCTGAAATGTTGATTTATATAATGAATTAGCTGAGAAATTAGTGACTCATTTCGTAAAACACATTTCAAAAAAGCCATGTCAAGGTAAGCAATTACAATGATATGGCTTTTGTTATATAAAAAAACACCTTAACTTCCTATTCTACACAGCTATCATTGCCTAAATATCGCTTCATTTTGTATATTTGCCTTTCGTAAAAATTACTTCAAATTATATTCAACATACAATATGGCAAAATCAACAAAGATTATCTACACGAAAACTGATGAAGCACCAGCATTAGCTACACATTCTTTATTACCCATTGTAAAAGCATACACAGCATCATCAGGCATCGATATTGAAACAAAAGATATTTCTTTAGCAGGAAGAGTTTTAGCAAATTTCTCAGAATACTTAACACCAGAACAACGCATTTCTGATGCTTTAGCAGAATTGGGAGAATTGGCAAAAAAACCAGAAGCAAATATTATCAAACTACCAAATATCAGTGCTTCTGTTCCACAATTAAAAGCCACTATTGCTGAATTACAAGCCAAAGGATTTGCCATTCCAAATTATCCTGAAGAGCCAGAAACAGACGAAGAAAAAGCTATTCTAGCAAATTACAATAAAGTAAAAGGTTCTGCCGTGAACCCTGTATTACGAGAAGGAAATTCCGATCGTAGAGCGCCAAAAGCTGTGAAAAATTACGCAAAGAAAAATCCACACCGTATGGGCGCATGGTCGTCAAACTCTGAAACGCATGTCGCAACGATGAATGCTGGAGATTTCCGCTCAAATGAAAAATCGGTGACGGTTGAAAATGCTACGACAGTAAATATTGAACATACAGACAGCAACGGAAATAAAACGGTACTTAAAGAAGGTATCGCATTATTAGCAGGCGAAGTGATTGATGCTACAGTAATGAGCAAAAAAGCATTATTAGCCTTTCTGGAAAGAGAAATTGCAGATACGAAAGACAAAGGTATTTTGTTTTCATTGCACATGAAAGCTACGATGATGAAAGTGAGCGATCCAATTATTTTTGGACATGCGGTTCGTGTGTATTTTGCTGATTTATTCGAAAAACACCAAGCCACGTTTGAAGAAATCGGAGTTGATGTCAACAATGGTTTTGGAAACTTATTGAACAATCTTGAAGAATTATCTCCAGAAAAGAAAGAAGAAATTGTAGGCGATATTGCGGTGGCGATGGAAAATGGGCCAGATATCGCAATGGTAAACTCTGACAAAGGAATTACCAACCTACATGTACCAAGCGACGTCATTATTGATGCGTCAATGCCAGCAATGATTCGCGATTCTGGAAAAATGTGGAATGCTGAAGGAAATAGACAAGATACGAAAGCAGTCATTCCAGATAGTAGTTACGCAGCACTATACCAAGTAACGATTGATTTCTGTAAAGAACACGGTGCTTTTGACCCAACAACGATGGGAACGGTTCCAAATGTTGGATTGATGGCGCAAAAAGCTGAAGAATATGGTTCACACGATAAAACATTTGAAATTCCAGCCGATGGAACGGTTCGTGTTGTAGATGCTTCAGGAAACGTATTGACAGAACATGCAGTGGAAACTGGTGATATTTGGAGAATGTGTCAAGTAAAAGATGCTCCAATTCGCGACTGGGTAAAACTTGCCGTAAGCAGAGCAAGCGCTACAGGTTGGCCAGCAGTTTTTTGGTTAGATGCTGAAAGAGCACACGATGCTGAACTCATCAAAAAAGTAAATCTGTATTTAAAAGACCACGATACGGAAGGATTAGACATTCACATTCTTCCATTAGCCGAAGCAACACAATTCACGCTAGAGCGTATCAAAAAAGGAGAAAATACCATTTCTGTAACTGGAAATGTATTACGTGATTATCTAACAGATTTATTCCCAATTTTAGAATTAGGAACCAGCGCAAAAATGTTGTCTATTGTTCCATTGATGAATGGCGGCGGATTGTTTGAAACAGGCGCTGGTGGATCCGCTCCAAAACACGTGCAACAATTCAACGAAGAAGGTCACTTACGCTGGGATTCTTTGGGTGAATTCTTAGCATTGGCGGTTTCGCTAGAGCATTTAGGAACTAATTATGACAATAACAAAGCCATCATTCTATCGGAAACCTTGGATGATGCAACAGATAAGTTTTTAGAAAACAAAAAATCGCCTTCACGCAAAGTGAATGAATTGGACAACAGAGGAAGTCACTTCTACTTAGCTCTATATTGGGCGCAAGCATTGGCAGCACAAGATAAAGACGCGGAATTAAAAGCGCACTTCTCTCCTATTGCCGCTCAATTAGCAGAAAACGAAGAGAAAATTGTCAAAGAACTCAACGAAGCGCAAGGTTCGCCAATGGATATCGGTGGTTACTACATGCCAAGCGACGAATTAACGTCAAAAGCAATGCGACCTAGCGAAACGTTCAACGCAATTCTGAATTCAATTTCATAAAACAACCTCATAACTCAACGAAAA
>SMNH02000007.1:0-172500 GCA_006383075.2 Kordia sp. TARA_039_SRF | reverse complement strand
TTCAGAATGTCGAATTCAGAATTACGAATGTTGAATCCCAACCTCTAGAATTTCCTTTTTTCAATACTTCCCTTTAATTATGAATTTTAAATTATTAATCCCTAATTAAAATTGTAGTCTCAGGCAGACTCGAACTGCCGACCTCTACATTATCAGTGTAGCGCTCTAACCAGCTGAGCTATGAGACTCGATGCTTGTATCTTTTCGTTCTATTTTTTAATTAACAGCTAAGCAAAAACAATCTCTCGATTATTTTCTATAATTCTTCGTCGTCTCTCTAGAAAGGAGGTGTTCCAGCCGCACCTTCCGGTACGGCTACCTTGTTACGACTTAGCCCCAGTTACTAGTTTTACCCTAGGCAGCTCCTTACGGTCACCGACTTCAGGTACCCCCAGCTTCCATGGCTTGACGGGCGGTGTGTACAAGGCCCGGGAACGTATTCACCGGATCATGGCTGATATCCGATTACTAGCGATTCCAGCTTCACGGAGTCGAGTTGCAGACTCCGATCCGAACTGAGATAGGTTTTATAGATTCGCGCCTACTTGCGTAGTGGCTGCTCTCTGTACCTACCATTGTAGCACGTGTGTAGCCCAGGACGTAAGGGCCGTGATGATTTGACGTCATCCCCACCTTCCTCGCGGTTTGCACCGGCAGTCTTGCTAGAGTCCCCACCTTTACGTGCTGGTAACTAACAACAGGGGTTGCGCTCGTTATAGGACTTAACCTGACACCTCACGGCACGAGCTGACGACAACCATGCAGCACCTTGTGAATTGTCCGAAGAAAAAGGCGTCTCTGCCTCTGTCAATCCACATTTAAGCCCTGGTAAGGTTCCTCGCGTATCATCGAATTAAACCACATGCTCCACCGCTTGTGCGGGCCCCCGTCAATTCCTTTGAGTTTCAATCTTGCGATCGTACTCCCCAGGTGGGTTACTTATCACTTTCGCTTAGCCACTCAGACCGAAGTCCAAACAGCTAGTAACCATCGTTTACGGCGTGGACTACCAGGGTATCTAATCCTGTTCGCTCCCCACGCTTTCGTCCCTCAGCGTCAGTATATAATTAGTGATCTGCCTTCGCAATCGGTATTCTATGTAATATCTATGCATTTCACCGCTACACTACATATTCTAACCACTTCATTATTACTCAAGTTATCCAGTATCAAAGGCAATTTTACAGTTGAGCTGCAAACTTTCACCTCTGACTTAAACAACAGCCTGCGGACCCTTTAAACCCAATGATTCCGGATAACGCTTGGATCCTCCGTATTACCGCGGCTGCTGGCACGGAGTTAGCCGATCCTTATTCGTAGAGTACCGTCAAACAAATACACGTATCTGTGTTTCTTCCTCTATAAAAGAAGTTTACAACCCATAGGGCAGTCTTCCTTCACGCGGCATGGCTGGATCAGAGTTGCCTCCATTGTCCAATATTCCTCACTGCTGCCTCCCGTAGGAGTCTGGTCCGTGTCTCAGTACCAGTGTGGGGGATCCCCCTCTCAGGGCCCCTATCTATCGATGTCTTGGTAAGCCGTTACCTTACCAACTAACTAATAGAACGCATGACCATCTAATACCGATAAATCTTTAACTATAATCCCATGCGAGATCACAGTACCATAGGGTATTAATCCAAATTTCTCTGGGCTATCCCCCTGTATTAGGTAGGTTTCATACGCGTTACGCACCCGTGCGCCGGTCGCCATCAGATTGCAAGCAATCTATGCTGCCCCTCGACTTGCATGTGTTAGGCCTGCCGCTAGCGTTCATCCTGAGCCAGGATCAAACTCTTCATCGTTRTTCTTTAATATATTTTAAAAAACTCAGAAAAATTATCTAACTCTCAAAAGATGTCTTTGCTTATGTTTTTTTATCATTAATTTGTCTCCAAATAATTGCTGCTAATCAATATGTCAATGAACTATATTTCTTCTGTATCTTTTTGCCTTCTCYCTGAAAGCGGGTGCAAATATAAAACCCTTTTTTKWTTCCAACAAAACTTTTTTGAGATTTTTTTTTGAAGCTCTCTYKCAAACTTCTTGCCTCTCACTTTTAAAAGCTGTTTYTCTTAGAACTTTYCTCAAAAATCAATACYGATTTTTGCGGGGTGCAAACATACAACCTTTTTTAATTCTTTGAAAAACTTTTTWRTGCTTTTTTAAAAGTTTTTTTGTTGATGAACGTATCGCTTAAAACTCTTTCTCTCTATCCTCTTCTTCCGTTTTTAGCGGCTGCAAATATAAAACCCTTTTTATTTATACCTAAGCTTTTTTTGCCTTTTTTTATATCTTTTTTGTAACTCGTTGATTGGKTGTTGGTTGTYGGTTGTYSGTTRTTYGTTTRTTCGTYGATTYGTTGTTYGTYKTKSSTYKTKWSTYWWKKTKYYKRKYTSTTARYTYKTSGATTTSTTAATTYSTTKYTTGTCTTGACGCTTGGCTCATGACTCTTGATTCCTTACTCGTGACTCTTCATCCAACATTCACAATTCATAATTCAACATTTCTTTCGGGTTAACGATTGAGCATTTGTTGGAGCTCCTTGTTTTGAAATTACTTGGCTTTTTTTTGTTTACAGACGCTTTCTTTGACTTTTATTGGTCATTTTTTTAAACAAAACCCAAAGAGCGACTTGCGAAAGCGTGACCGTTTTCTTTTTTACCCCCAAAAAAAAGAAAAAAGGGAACCCTATTGTTCTTGGTGTTAGGTGTTGGATATTAGGTGTTGGGTCGCTGCGCCTAAGTGTTAGGTTATTTTTTTTCTTGTACTGGTGCTGACCATTTATCGGTGAGCTCTAGGTAGGAGAATGGCAATGCCGATGGTTGCTCTTTTAGTTGATTGTTGTAAAAAGCGCGTTGCAGGATGTCTTCTATGAGATAGTCTTCGTGATTGGACTCAGGTTGGTATTCTTTTTTGAGTGAAATGTCAAACAGGTTTGCGGTTGTGTTGTACCAAAATGCTTTCCAGCCGCTTCGGAGTCTTTTGACGAGTTTGAAAGCTGTTTCTCCTGTTTGGCGATGAATGAGCTTTACTAGTATTTGTCCTTCTGTTTTGGTTAGTTTTTTTAGCTTTCCTGTAAGTTCTTTTTCAATGAATTTTTGTACACGTCTGGTATATCTTCGTCGTTTTGACCTAGAGTCTATTTTATTAAGTCGTTCGTTTAATGTTACCAAGCGCTCTGCCGCCAATTTTGCATACGGATATACTTTGAGTGTTTTTCTTCTAAGGATGAGATAGCGAATGCGCTCTTCTTTTGATTCGAATTTAAGCTTATTGAATACTATGACCTCATCTAATTTGATAGATGTTTGCGGAATGGTGTCACCTTTAATGATAAAAGGCTTCACCTTTGTTGTGTCTTGCGATATGATTTGCGCATTACAGACACATACAAATAGTATTGTTATGACAAAGCTTATCTTTTTCATGTAGGCTTTTGATGTTTCGCTAATTTTATATCAAATTTAATAATTCATTCCATTATAACTATTAAATCTGTTTTAATATTATTATTTTCGTCAGAATTAAATTAAAAATTTATGGCAAAAAAGAAAATTATTAATAAGAAGTCAATGACTTTTTTGGAAAAATATTTGAATAATGCAGCGCCAACAGGTTATGAGTGGAATGGACAGAAGATTTGGATGGATTATTTGAAACCATACGTAGATGAGTTTATTACAGATTCGTATGGTACTGCTGTAGGTGTTATTAACCCAAAGGCAAAGTACAAAGTTGTTATTGAAGGACATGCTGACGAAATTTCGTGGTATGTAAATTATATTACTGATAATGGCTTGTTGTACGTAATTCGTAACGGTGGAAGCGATCATCAAATTGCGCCTTCAAAGTGGGTGAATATTCACACGAAGAACGGAATTGTAAAAGGTGTTTTTGGATGGCCAGCGATTCACACACGTAACAAATCAAAGGAAGATCCACCAAAGCTTGATAATATTTTTATCGATGTAGGCTGTTCTAACAAAAAAGAAGTGGAAGAACTTGGTGTACATGTAGGTTGCGTGATTACCTATCCAGATGAATTTCATGTGCTGAATAAAGATAAGTTTGTGTGTAGAGCTATTGATAATAGAGCTGGTGGATTTATGGTTGCCGAAGTCGCGCGTTTGTTACACGAGAATAAGGTGAAACTTCCGTTTGGGTTGTACGTAACCAATTCTGTGCAAGAGGAAATTGGCTTGCGTGGAGCGCAAATGATTACGGAAACCATAAAACCAAATGTGGCTATTGTAACAGATGTTTGTCACGATACCACCACTCCTATGATTGATAAGAAAACGCAAGGAGAAACAAAAATTGGCAAAGGTCCTGTGATTTCGTACGCGCCAGCAGTTCAAAACAGATTGCGCGAGCGTATTATAGAAACTGCTGAAGATAAAGGAATTCCTTTCCAGCGCATGGCTTCTAGCCGTTCTACAGGAACGGATACGGATGCTTTTGCCTACAGTAATGGCGGCGTTCCTTCCGCGTTGATTTCACTTCCGTTGCGTTATATGCACACAACTGTAGAAACCGTTCACAAAGATGATGTGGAGAATGTAATCCGCCTGATTTATGAAACTTTGTTAACCATAAAAGACGGAGAAACCTTTAGTTATTTTGACTAAAACGTCGATTTTAATTCAAAAACAAAAGCAACACTGTCAGTCACAATGTTGCTTTTTGTTTTTTCGTGAATACTGTAATTACTTTCCTTTTATTTTCTGACTTTTCTTTGTTCCGTATTTGTCAAACAAATATACCAATGAAGTCATGGTTGCTGCACCTAATTCCAATTCGCGTTTATTGACAGCATCAAACGTATCATTTTCTGCGTGGTGATGGTCAAAATAGCGTTGCGAATCTGGGCGTAAGCCTGCCAACACGATTTGGTCGTCTTTTAGCGGACCAATATCTGCGCCACTTCCTCCTTTTTCAAAAAAGTGAATTAAATACGGTTTAAAAAGACTTTTCCAGCTTTCCACTTGTGCAAAATTTTCGTCAGAACAGTCAAATGAGAAACCTCTTGGCGTAAATCCTCCTGCATCACTTTCAAGCGCAAATACATGCTTCTCGCCTTTTTCTTTAGCAACTTCTGCATATTTTCGCCCGCCGCGCAATCCGTTTTCTTCATTCATAAATAATACCACTCTGATAGTTCTTTTCGGCTTGTATCCCGTTTCTTTAAGCAATCGTAACACGTCCATACTTTGTACAACGCCCGCGCCATCATCGTGAGAGCCATCGCCTAAATCCCACGAATCTAAATGTCCACCCACAATAATGATTTCATTCGGAAATTCACTTCCTGTAATTTCACCAATAACATTGTGTGATTTTACATCCTTGTATTGCTTGCAATGCATAGTGAAACTCACTTTTGTAGCAGCATCTTTTTTGAGTTGCTTGCTGAGTAATTCCGCATCATTTGTACTGATAGCTGCTGCAGGAATTCGCTTGTCCGCTGGAACATCGCCGTAACTCATGCTTCCCGTATGCGGATAATCATCCAAACGTAAATTCATAGAGCGTACCAATACACCAACCGCTCCATATCCCAAGGCTTCTTTCGCGCCAGCATACCGCTGGTCTACACAACCGCCATACGCTTCAAACGTACTGATAACGTCTGGTTTCATCGGGCGATTGTAGAACACAATTTTTCCTTGTATGTTTTCTTTTCCCAACGCTTTTACATCATCCAAACCTTGTACTTCAATGACTTCGGCTTCCACGCCACCTTCTTTGGTTGCAATAGAGCCGCCTAAAGCACATATTCTTAGTTCCGTTTTTCCTACATCAGTAATCATATAGGCTTCTTCAGCATCACCACGCTCCCATTTTGGCACCATGACTTCTTGCAGCCACACTTTGTCCAAACCAAGTTTTTCGAGTTCAGCTTTGGTGTATTGTACTGCTTTTGCTGCATTTGCCGAACCTGAAAGTCTTCCGCCAATTTCGTTTGACAAATGATCGAGCCACGCATAGCTTTTTCCATTGGTAAGCGAAGTACTATATATGTCTTTTAGTTGTTTTTCATCATCGCTTTGCGCAAAACTTACGGCACTCACAAGCAATAATGATAGTAGGATTTTCTTCATGTTAGCTGTATTTTGATTGATTTTTTATTCAGATTCTAGTTGTTTTTTGTACAATTCAAGATTTGCTTTGATGTCATCATCTAATTCTGGCGCTTTGATGTCTGTATATTCTTTTAACGTGTCATAAATAATTTTTGCCACAATGTAGCGTGCCGTCGGTTTGTCATCAGAAGGAATGGTAAACCAAGGCGCGTGCGATTTGCTTGTTTTGTTTATCGCATCTTCGTAACATTCTTGATATGCATCCCATAATTTACGTTCTTCCAGATCACTAGGAGAGAATTTCCAGTTTTTTTCTTTGAGTCGCAAGCGGCGAAGCAATCTGTTTTTTTGTTCATCTTTCGAAATATTCAAGAAAAATTTAAAGATGATGGTTCCATTTTCGGCAATATGTTTTTCAAAATTGTTGATTTGCTCAAAACGTTTCGCCCAAAAATCATCATCAACATCATCTACACTGTTTACGGAAGGAATATTTTCGCCTGGAATGTAATACGGATGCACACGCGTTACCAATACATTTTCGTAATGCGTACGGTTAAAGATGGAAAACTTTCCGCGTTCTGGCAAGGCAATATAATGTCGCCACAAATAATCGTGACGCAACTCTAACTTGGTCGGTACTTTAAAACTATGCACTACGACTCCGCGCGAATTGAAATCTTTAAAAACTTCTCTGATTAAGCTGTCTTTTCCTGCAGTGTCCATTCCTTGCAAGCACACCAAAACGCCGTATTTTCCATGTGCGTACATGACATCTTGAAGTTCTCCGAGCTCTTCTCTAATATCTTCGAGTTCTTTTTTGGTTTCTTTTTTGGATAATCCCAAATCAAATGTTGTACTGGTTTCGCTGATTTTTATAGGTTTTGTGACTTTAAATGTATTGGTATCAAAATGCTTCATAGGAATGGTATTTTTCTTTGAAGGCTAAATATACGGATTGTCCATCACTTTTTTTGTAGTTTAGCTGCTTCAAATTATTTGTATTGCATTATGAAACAACTAAAATTGGTGCTCTTTTTTTGTGTATGTGTGAGTTTTTCTTTGTTTGCACAGCAAGATCAAGATTCCATTCCTCCTTTTAGCAAAAACGGAATTTCGAAACCTAGTATTCTGTCTACCAATCCGTTTGGCGTTTTTATTTCTCGTTTGAATCATAATTTTAAGTTGAAAGCTTCTCGCCGCATGGAACTCGATATTTCGCTGGAAAGTGGTAATGTTTGGGGACCAAATGTGAAAACGTACATTCCAAACGATCCCGATTTAAGAAGAGAAATGCGCGGCATTGCGTGGTTTAGTCGCCAATATTTTGTAGAAGAAGAGCAATTGGACGCTGGTTATTTTGAAATTGAAACCGATGGTGTTATTAAAGGATTGCGCGGTAATTTGACGATTCCGACCAAAAAAAATCAAGAATTGATTGTAGGTTTTAGAGCATTTTTATTGACTAATGGAAAGTTTCCGTTATCGACGTTGACTGCCGACCGTTTTATTGAATTTTTTCACGATAATGTAGCTGGCGGTGATGATCCTTTTGACAGACGCGTTTTTGGCTTGGACAGAGCGCGATTTTTATATACTGACCGAAATGGAAGAACCTTCGATTTGGGAAATGGTGACTTTTTAACTGCAGGTATTGAAACACATTATTACTACTATCCTACTTTTTTGAACGATAAAAAAGTCTATTTCAATCTAGGCGCACATGTAGGCACAAATTTGTCTAAATACAATATGTCGATGGATATTGGTGCTTCTGCAGCTGGTGTAAAACAATTTGATTTTAACGACCGTAATTTTATGCTAGTTGGTTTGGGCGCGAATGTACTCAGAAAAAACGCTATCGATTTGCAAAGTGACAACTTTGATTTTGGCACCAACGATTTTATTGGAAGCTTTGAAGCAACTACAGAATATACGTTTGTCTCTAAAGGAAAAACCTATCATTCGTTTGGATTGAGTTTTTATTTACAGACCAGTTTACACAAAAAAGACGAAGACAAATACAATATTTATGTACGTGATGATGAAGCCTTTAATTCTTGGGGACACGGAACGCGTCATTTGTACAAAAACAACAATTACTGGACATTACTGTACACATTTACACGAAAAATTTCAACTTCGTTTTACATACAGCAAGACTTTACCGTAAACAACAATCCTGATTTACAAACTGGCGTTAGTGTGAAGTTTGGGATTTAACTAATTCAGAATTATGAATTATGAATTATGGATTCGCCACGGTGGATTTTTTCGGTTGTTGCCAGCTTTGAACAAAATTAGCTGATGTCCGTCAACGTCTTTTAACTGTGCTTCTCGCCAGTTCCATGGTTTGTCTTCGGGCAGATTTGTAAATTGAATGCCTTTGGCTTGCAGTTTTTCCACAGTTGCATCTAAGTTTTCATCTTCAAAATAGAGCGTGATATTATTGTTTGGAGAAAGTGTATCTGTGTGATGAATGGAAAAGGTAGCATCGCCATCAGGGCATTCAAAACGTACATATCTAGGAAGTGCGTCTACAATGAGACGCAATCCTAGTTGTTTGTAAAATGCTGTCGCTTTGGCAACATCTTTTGATGCTATTGTGACTTGATTTAAGTTCATTACAATACTTTTTGTATTCTTCGATGTAACCATAAAGATAATACAATAGCCATTACGCCAAACATTCCTGTCACCAACCAATTGACTTGATAACCGAATTTCGCCACGACTTCCAAACCAATTTTTGGACTAAATATATGCGCTACCGAAAATGCCATAGCGTACAATGCCATATAACTTCCTTCCAATCCTTCTTTTGCTCTGTTTAGTGCAAATCTGTTTGTATAAGGAAACCCTAGCATTTCACTCAAAGTCATCAGTACAATACTTATGATTAAAATTCCTATCCAGAAATTTTGATACAACACCAAAAAACTCAACGCCAATAAAATACAAGACATGGTGATGTATTTCGTAAAAGGAATTTTTTGTTTTTCTAAATAATTGAGCATTGGCATTTCGAACACTACAATTATTGCTACATTGAGAAATAAAATGATTCCAATTTTAAATTCATTCAAATGAAATATTTTGTCATAATACAATGGCAACGTCGTGAATAGTTGAAAAAACGCCATTCCAAATAGAAAACAGATAAACGAATGAATCCAGAAAGAAACGTCTTTATACACTGCGTTTTTATCTAAATTTTCTTGCTTACTACGCAATTCTGACGGTCTTACTTTGGAATCTTTTACCAAATAGCTAAACAATACTATCGCCGTAATACACGTTAAGCCATCAATCCAAAACAACCATCCATATCCGTTCATTACAATGATAAGTCCAGCCAACGTTGGGCCAACTCCCATACCTGCATTGATAGCGAGTCGAATTAAGCCAACA
The DNA here is from genome assembly GCA_006383075.2 of Kordia sp. TARA_039_SRF. Classification (GTDB taxonomy): domain Bacteria; phylum Bacteroidota; class Bacteroidia; order Flavobacteriales; family Flavobacteriaceae; genus Kordia. The sequence continues at coordinate 163,003 of SMNH02000007.1, read as the reverse complement.
GACCTTGTTTGATTTTCCACAGTACTATACGCTTTTATTGCTACAAAAATTGCAGGTCTGAAAGAATCCGCAATGGACATGGTGATTAAGATAGCGATACAAAATCCCCAAAACGTGTGGATGTATTGTAGCGCGATAAAGCAAAACCCTGTTAAAAAAAGACTTACTATCATGATTTTATAGAAGCCAAAAATGTCTGTCAATTTGCCTCCTAACCATGAGCCAATCACTGAACCAATGCCGAAAAAGGCAAAAATAGAGCCGATATCGGTTTCCGAAAGTCCCATATCCTTTTTAAGATATAACGATAAAAACGGAATCACCATCGTTCCTGCTCTGTTGACAAGTGAAATCAGCGCTAAAAACCATATTTCTTTTGATAATCCTTTGAATGAAGCAATGTAATTGGTGTACATTTTTTTCATGACTGTTGTTTTTGATTGGTTAGTACTGTTAGTTTTTTTTGATTTGGGATTGAGATTTGGTTAAAAAAAAAGTCCGACTAGTGAAGTCGGACTTTTAAAAATTGGGTTAAATTATATCTTACATCAACACAATATATAAGCGTCCAGACTTCCTTTGCAAGAAGCTTTTTGTACGTTATTATATACTGTGGTAATTCTCATTTTTCTGTTTGTTTCGTTCAAAACTACATAAAATTTACATACGATTTACAAAAACTTTTTAATTTTCTGCAAATTTCTATGCATGTAAACCGTTGAGACAAAGAAAACAGCAATCAATAATTGCTAATGATTGCTGTCTTTTTATAGTCAACTACTTCAGGGCTAGCCCACAAAATACTCAGTAGAAATTATTAAAACGTTTCGACGCAAGCGTTGGAGCATTTTTAAGCTCGATTATCGAGTAAATTATCATTGCTTTTACTTCACAATCATCTTTTTTGTGATGATGATTTCTCCGCCAGAAATTAAGCTGTATAAAAACATTCCCTTGCCAATATCATTCGAATTGATGACCAATTTTCCTTTTGCATCACGCAAATCGTATTCTCTGATATACTTTCCTGTCATATCAAAAATGGTAATATTTGCTTTCACATTTGGCGGTAATGTGTAGCTAATTGTTGCCTGACTGTTGAATGGATTCGGAATATTTTGCTCCATAGAAAAATCGGATTTATCTAATAAATCTAGCGCATCTGAAGCATTGCGTTCTTTCTTTTCATTTTCCAACGCAGCTACTTTTTCTTTCAATTCTTGCGTAGTCGTAGTTAATTCTTGAATGCTTGAGGTTAAGATGGAAATCAATCCTGTATAATTTACCGCTTTGTATTCGTATTCGCCTGTCACTTTATTTTCCTTGTCTACAATTGGCTTTTTGATAGTCGTTACCAATTCAGGAAAAATCTCTTCAACATTTTGCGCAATAAAACCGTGCTGTAACTCTTCTGGTAAGTTTAGTTGGTCGTTTTCTTTAAACTTATACGTTACTGCATTCAATTCCATGATTTTTTCTAAAATATTTTCTTCCGTTTGAATGTCTTCTTTTAATTTTCTATCAGAAGAAGTAAACATGCCATTCACTACAACATCTCCATCAAAATATCCTGCATACCAGTTTGGATTTGAAGTGGTTGAACTTCCATAAATCCCAGCACCAAAAGTAGTGGTAGAAGACGCACTAGAAATAGAGCCACGAACGCCGTACGTACTGCCATAAGTGCTGGTAGTACTTTGCTTGGTTACAAACACGTCTATTCCACTGTATATATTTGCCGCATTGGTCATTCGTATGTTAATTCCTGTACTAGCAAATGTGCTTCCACTTTGCGCAATATCGATACCGCGCATAGCATAACCACCTGCATTGTTTATAATTCTCAATCCTGTTGCTGTACCGCTGGAACCTGTTTTATTTTCGATAGCCAAGCCTGTTTTGGTGGAAACCGCAGCATCTGTATAGTCAATTCCAACTTTGATATCTGACAATGATAAAGGTTGCCCAAAAAAGGTTTTTCCATCATTTGCCATTGTTGCTACCAATGTTGAACTGGTGGAAGTAAAACTATTGGCTGCTCTAAATTCCAAATCGGTTCCTGAGAAAGACGAAGCACCAATCCACTGAATTCTCGGATTTGCATCGTTAATGTCTTGATATCCCATTGTAATGGAACGGTTTGGCAATTGAAAGCGCATTCCGTAAACGGTTTGACTTCCTGTGTTTAATCTTCCGATAGAAAACCAGCGATCATTTGTAAATCCAAAACCAGAACCTGCATCTAATTGTGTGACGAGTCCTGATCGGAATCTGAAAATTTCTCCACCGCTAAATTGTTGTGGGATTGGATTAAAAATAGACGACTGAACTGTTCCGAAAGATTGGTTTTGCCCAAAAGCGATTGCCGCAAAAAATAGCGCAAATACGAATGTAATTTTTTTCATAGTTTTTGAATTTTTAGTTAATTTGTTTAAAGTTATGTTAAAAATGTTAAACAACATTACGGTATTACCGTAATAATTTTATTATCAAGTAGTTATGTGATATTGTAAATAGGCATTCAAAAGAAGTCTTCAATATGTTGGCTACATGTTGTAATTTTGAAACATTCGTTTAATGCATTAAAATCAACAACAGATGAAAAAGTGGTGTCTAATGATAAGTCTATTCATATTAAATATCAGCTGTTCGCAAGAAAAGCAGCAAGTAAAAGGAGAAACTGAATTTCAAAGAGAACTGAATGCAGAATACAAAGATGCTTCCAAATCACCTTTAAAAGAAAAAGACTTGAAAACCTTTAAGGGACTCGATTTTTTTCCAGTTGATGATACCTATAAAGTGACAGCTACATTTAAGCGAACACCAGATTCACCAATATTTAAAATGCCAACTTCAACCGATAGAACGCCAGAATACCGACGTTATGGCATTGCAACGTTTACATTGAAAGGAAAACAATTTTCATTGGAAGTATACCAAAATCAGTCTTTAATGAAGCAAGAAGAATATAAAAATCACCTCTTTTTGCCATTTACAGATGAAACGAATGGATTTGCAAGTTATGGAGGCGGACGTTATATTGACTTAGAAATTCCGCAAGGAAATACTATTGAAATTGATTTCAACAAAGCATACAATCCGTATTGTGCCTACAATGACCGATATTCGTGTCCTATCCCGCCAAGGGTAAATTTTTTAAAAACAGAAATCAACGCGGGCGTAAAAGCTTTTGACAAGCATTAAATTTTAGAGTTAATATTATTACTCATGTGTTAAATTTTAAATTTGGTACTTCCAAGCACTTCTCGATACAAAATTCTTGCAGAATTTCACTCGAAGTGACGATTTTGTAATAAACAAATTTGAGAATATGAAAATGTACTTCGTCAAGCTGAACTTGATTCAGCTTTTCACAAATAGCTGAGATTTTCACCGAAGATGGATTGCTTTTTTCATAGAAATCAAAGTGACGTCTTTTTAAGTTAAATATAGAAACGCTTTGCTTTAACTTTAAGATTGTCATTCCTGCGCAAGCAGGAATCCACAGTAACTTCAAAATGGATTCCGCATCAAGTGCGGAATGACAAAATCATACCAATTCAACCCTAAAATGGAATATAAAAAACCAAAACGAGCACAGTAACAAATATTGTTATGCTATGCTCGTTTTTTAGGAAACGTACGTTTGGTAAGTCTACATTATATTATTGAACGATAACCTTTTAACCCGAATTACCAACATACGCTATATTAATGATCGTTTAAACGGAAATCGCCATACGCTTGCATTCCGTGTTCGTGAATGTCTAAACCTTCTACTTCTTCTCTTTTGGAAACTCTGATACCTGCGGTTTTCTTCAATGCGAATAAAATTCCGAAGGAAGTCGCGCAACAAAAAGCACCAATTATCAAAATACCATATACTTGATGTAAAAATTGGTCAATTCCTGCCAACGCGCCAAAGATTCCGACTGCGAGTGTTCCCCAAATTCCGCAAATTAAGTGTACGGATATCGCTCCTACAGGATCATCTAACTTCAATCTATCCAACCAAGAAACAGCAAATACGATTAAAATCCCACCAATAGAACCGATAATAACTGCATCTATAACGCCCATTTGGTCTGCGCCAGCGGTGATGGCAACCAATCCGCCTAAAATTCCGTTCAACACCATCGAAAGGTCGTTTTCTTTGTATTTGATATATGAAACTATAAAAGCGCCTAATCCACCTGCAGCAGCCGATAAACAAGTCGTTACCAGCACGAGTGATGTTGCGCCAGGCGCTGCCGAAAGCACGGAACCGCCATTAAATCCAAACCAGCCAAACCACAATAATAATACACCTGCAGTTGCCAATGGTAAATTATGACCCGGAATCACTCCTGAAACGCCATTTTTAAATTTTCCGATACGTGCGCCTAATAGAATCACCGCCATCAACGCTGCCCAGCCACCTACAGAATGTACGATGGTAGAACCTGCAAAATCGTAAAAGCCAAGAGTTTCTAAAAAGCCGCCGCCCCATTTCCACATCCCTACGATTGGATAAATCAATCCTACATATACTAGCGAAAATATGATAAAGCTTCCTAATTTGATACGCTCTGCAACCGCGCCAGAAACAATGGTGGCTGCCGTTGCAGCAAACATCGCTTGGAATAAAAATTCTGTCCAGTATGTGTATTGTCCTTCCGCATATGCAGCGGTCAAACCGTTTTCTGGCAACACCAATCCGAAGCTTTTAAATCCTATCCAGCTTCCTTCAAAAGCTTCCCCAGGATACATAATACTAAACCCAATAAGCGTATAGGTGAGCAATCCGATGATGATAATAATGATATTTTTAAATAGAATGTTGATGGTATTTTTGGCGCGTGTCAGCCCGATTTCCAAAAAAGAAAATCCTAAGTGCATGATAAAAACAAGCGCAATACAAATCATCATCCATACATTGTTTGCGGTAAATAAAGAAGTGTCCATAGTAACTGTTATTGTAGTGATGCGGTTCCGTTTTCTTTCGTTCTAATTCTGTATGCTTCCTCAATGTTGGAAACAAATATTTTTCCATCGCCAACTTCGCCTGTATAGGCGTGTTTGAGAATGACATCAATAGTTTTTTCTAGAAAATGGTCGGAAACTACTAGAGAAATATGACGACGTGCAATATCGCGCGTGCTGTAACTTACGCCACGATACACATGTCCTTTATTTTCATTTCCAATCCCTGTTACATCCCAATAAGTAAAGAAATTCACTCCAATTTCATGAAGTGCGTCTTTCACATCTTCAAATGTTGATTTACGAATGATCGCTTCTATCTTTTTCACATCTAACTAATTTTAGTACTATTCGTTTTTTGAATTTTCGTGCTAAAGATAAGTATGCGTATTGAAAATTAGGGTATTAATTACTATTTTTATGATTTTATAAATTTTACCCCTATTTTTTTTAGGGTAATTTTATTTTAAAGTGATTTTACTAAAATATTTCTAATGATTTTTAAGGGTAATATTGCAATTAGAAGTATTTCACCAAAAATATTCCCAAGAAGACTGCTGCAAATCCGATGATGAAACTTGCAATAGTATATAAGAAGAACGTCATAAAGTCGCCCGACTTTAAAAAGACGTGATTTTCATAAGCAAATGTGGAAAATGTAGTGAAGCCACCACAAAAGCCTGTGGCAAGTAATAACGTGTATTGCTGACTGATGGTTTCGTTTTTGGCGGCAATTCCTAGGATAATTCCGATGAGCAGACTTCCTAAAATATTCGCCGCAAAGGTTCCATACGGAATTCCATTTACTGGACTGTTTAAGAATTTGGCTAAAAGATAGCGCATGGCACTTCCAAATCCGCCACCGATAAATACTAGTAAGAGGTGTTTCATTTTTTTTGAATCAGGAGCTAGGAATCAGGAATCAAGAGTCTAGATTCTTGGCTCTTGATTCCAGATTCTAGACTCTCTATTAATTTATTTTGCATCAGTGACCAAATAGTAAATATCTGTTTGAATGTCTGCTGGTTTTACTTCCATTGGGTCATTTTCGTAAAGTTCCCAAACTGGTCCTGCTGGCATTAATTTGTGTTGCTGCATAAATTCAGCAATTTTAGCATGTGCTTCCATATCGCCTACACCATACGGTCCAAACTTGGAGATTTTCACAATTTTTCCTTCTGGACCTTCCATAATACTTAATCCTTCCGATGGTGGCAATTTATCCGTTGAATGTACCAAAAGCCCAATATAAAACTCTGCTTCTTTGGTTTCTTCATCCCATTTGGTATATAAAGAACCTGGTGTGTAGTCTAAGTTATTCGTTGCGCCGTACATTCCTGCTTTTGGCATAAATTCCATAAACAGTTTGGTCATATCCTCAATAGCTGCATCGGTAGTTGTTTTTTGAAAATATCCTACAAATTGCTTTCCTGAAACTTCTCCTTGCGTTACGTCTCCCAATCGGAAAGTGGCTTGTGGCATATTTTTCATTTGCTCTGTAATGACTTTGTCTAAATTTTCCAATCCTTTGGCATAGTCGTCTCCCACCATATTGTCCATTCCGCCAGAAATTGCAACAATAGCTTTAAACATGAATCCCATATTATCGCCTTTCATCGTCCAAGTGACATTGGTGCCATCTTCTACTTCTTCCAAGTTCCAAGTAACGGTACTTGCATCAAAATCATCAAACTTTAACTCTTGCGTTAGAGATTTGTTGGCTACCATTTCCAAATTGGTCATTTTTCCGCCTCCACTTTCTTCACTGGTCCAACTGTACGAACCGCCAATTCCTGACGTTTGTTCTGGATAGGTCGCTTTAATGGTTGTATCTTTTTCCATCCACGGATTCCAAGCTTCCCAATTTTTAAAATCGCTTACGTTATTAAAAACCACTGCTGGCGGTGCTTTAATCACTTTACTTCTGCTTACCTCAAAGCTGTTTGGTCTCGTAGCAACGTAAATTGCACCAGCAACAACCACAACAAGCAGTAATAACAGTACATACTTTAAAATTTTCATATCGTTTAGGTGTATTAGTTAGTATTGCTAATGTACAAATTTTTAATGTTTTGTTGAATTGTTTACATTTGTCAGAATCGGGAAGAAATTCAGTGCATGATTACTTTCCCTTTACGAGTTCTTAAACCAATAAAAAACGACTGAGAAATAGTACCATTTAGCCTGTCTAAATTATATCAGAAATATCAGTTGCTGTAACCAAAAACACTAAAAACAAACAAATGAAATTAAAATCAATTGCAGGAATTGCCTTGGCGGCGGGAATGCTATTTTCTTGTGCAGAAGAAAAACCAAAAACCTGGCAAGATACTTTTGAAGTAAGCTATTTAGACCAAGCCAAGAATGATAAATTGGATTTTCAAGTAGAACAATTTGCTGATGTCAAAGTACTTCGCTATGAAATTCCAGGATTTAACGAACTATCGTTACAACAGAAAAAGTTGGTGTATTACCTAACGCAAGCTGGACTTTCTGGAAGAGATATTATGTGGGATCAAAATTATCGCCACAATTTGACCATTAGAAAAGCGCTTGAAAATGTATACGCAAACTACGACGGCGATAAAACTACGGACGACTGGAAAGCGTTTGAAACCTATATAAAACGCGTATGGTTTTCTAACGGAATTCATCACCACTACTCCAATGACAAGTTGCCAGCTGAGTTTTCTCAAGATTACTTAAAATCTTTGCTCACTGCCACAAATACGGAATTAACAGGAGAAGCTTTTGACGTAATTTTTAATGATAAAGATTCAAAAAAAGTGAACAAAAAAGCAGGCGTGGACAATGTTTTAGTCTCTGCTGTGAATTTTTACGGACCAGACATCACTAGTAAAGATGTAGAAGATTTTTACGCAACTGCTTACAAAGGTCCAGAAGGAAAACCAATTGAGGCAGGATTGAACTCTAAACTCGTTCGTGAAGACGGAAAATTAGTTGAAAAAGTATGGAAATCTGGTGGAATGTATGGCGAAGCTATCGATAAAATTATTTATTGGTTGGAAAAAGCCAAAGGTGTTGCCGAAAACGAAAAACAAGCTAAAACACTAGGTTTATTGATTGAATATTACAAAACAGGAAGCTTAGATACGTGGGACGAATACTGTATTTCGTGGGTAACCTCAACTGGTGGAGATATTGACTGGATTAACGGTTTTATTGAAGTGTACAACGACCCAAAAGGATACAGAGGCTCGTATGAAACCATCGTACAAATCAAAGATTTTGATATGTCTGCAAAAATGAAAGTATTGTCAGACAACGCTCAATGGTTTGAAGACAATTCACCTTTAATTGAAAGTCACAAAAAGAAAGATGTTGTGGGTGTTTCGTATAAAACAGTAAACGTTGCTGGAGAAGCTGGAGACGCTTCACCTAGTACGCCAATTGGAGTAAATTTACCAAACAACAACTGGATTCGTCAGCAGCACGGTTCTAAATCTGTTTCACTAGGAAATATCATTAACGCGTATGCGCAATCTGGCGGAAGCGGAAGATTGAAGGAATTTGTTCATGATGATGAGGAATTTGAATTGGAAGAAAAGTATGGAAAATTGGCTGACAAACTTCACACAGCATTGCACGAAGTGATTGGGCATGCTTCTGGACAGATTAATGACGGTATTGGACAACCAAAAGAAACCTTGAAAAACTACGCTTCTACCATGGAAGAAGGACGTGCTGACTTGGTTGGATTGTACTATTTAATGGATCCAAAACTGAAAGAACTTGGTTTGGTAGAAGACACGGAAGGTGTTGGAAAAGCGGCATACGACGGTTATATCCGAAATGGATTGATGACGCAGTTGATTCGTTTAAAACTTGGTGATGACGTAGAAGAAGATCACATGGTGAACAGACAATGGGTTTCTGCATGGGTTTTTGAAAAAGGAGCAAAAGACAACGTGATTGAAAAAGTAACGCGCGACGGAAAAACCTATTACAACATCAACGATTATGCAAAATTACGCGAATTATTTGGCGAATTATTACGTGAAACTCAACGCATCAAATCAGAAGGTGATTTTGAAGCTGCGAAAGCTTTGGTAGAAGGATATGGTGTAAAAGTAGACCAAACAATCCATGCTGAAGTATTGAAGCGTAATGAAGCGTTTAAATCGGCACCATATAGCGGATTTGCAAATCCTGTGTTGACTCCTGTTACGGATGATAACGGAGAAATCACAGACGTAGTAATTAAGCAACCTGCGGCGTTTGACAACCAAATGTTGTACTACGCTAAAAATTACAGCTACTTGTCTGACAAGAAGTAAAAATTTATATTTTTATAATAATTAAAGCTGTCTCAAAAGGATTTAATGAGGTCATTCTGGACTCGATCCAGAATCTCATCAAGCTGATTTCTCACTCTTATGGGAAACCGAATCAAGTTCGGCTTGACGATTTTTTTACTTTTGAGACAGTTTTTTTATACCATTCAAACTCATGATTGTACAAGGAAACATCGTCGATATTGCCAATCGAACTATTTTTAAAGGAGAAATTCACGTAGCAGCAGGGAAAATTTCACAGATTGTCCAAAAGGAGCATTCAGTAGAAAACTACATTATTCCTGGCTTTGTGGATGCGCATATTCACATTGAAAGTTCGATGTTGGTTCCTTCAGAATTTGCGCGTTTGGCGGTTTTACACGGAACAGTTGCTACGGTTTCCGATCCGCATGAAATCGCGAATGTGCTTGGAAAAGCGGGTGTGGAATTTATGATTGAGAATGGTAAAAAAGTACCGTTTAAGTTCAATTTTGGTGCGCCATCTTGCGTACCAGCGACAAGTTTTGAATCTGCAGGTGCTGTGATTGATTCAGATGGAATTAAGGAATTGTTAGCAAAACCTGAAATCAAGTATTTGGCAGAAATGATGAATTATCCAGGTGTGTTGTTTGACGATGCAGAAGTGCTAAAAAAAATTGCGTGGGCAAAACATTTTAATAAACCTGTGGACGGACATGCACCGGGCTTGCGCGGCGATGATGTTTCCAAATATATTGCTGCAGGAATTTCTACCGACCACGAATGTTTTACCTACGATGAAGCCTTGGAAAAACTGCAAAAAGGCATGAAAGTGATTATTCGTGAAGGAAGCGCCGCCAAGAATTTTGAAGCGTTGATTCCGTTGTTGGATATGCATTTTGAAAATATGATGTTTTGCTCAGACGACAAACATCCTGATGATTTGTTGGTAGGACATATCAACGAATTGTGCGCGCGTGCGGTTGCGAAAGGAAACGATGTGTTTAAAGTCTTGCAAGTTGCGTGTGTAAATCCCGTGAAACATTACAATTTGGACGTAGGACAGTTACAAATTGGCGATTTTGCTGATTTTGCCATTGTGGAAGACTTGACAAGTTTTTCGGTATTGGAAACCTATATTAACGGCGTCTGCGTTGCTTCTGGGGAAACTTCACATATAGAGAGCGTGCCGTTTGAAGTATTGAATAATTTTAATACTTCGCCAAAACGTGTGGTGGATTTTCAAATCAAAGCCACGAAAAGTGAAATCCGCGTTATTGAAGCTTTAGATGGTGAATTGGTTACCAACGAACTGATTGCTAAAAATTTGGTTAAAGACGGCAATTTAGTTTCGAATGTTGCTGAAGATATTTTAAAAATGACCGTGGTAAATCGCTATCAAAATGATGCGCCAGCCATTGCTTTTATTAAGAATTTCGGATTGAAAGAAGGCGCGATTGCTTCGTCGGTGGGACACGATTCGCACAATATCATTGCCGTTGGCGTTTCTGATGCAGCTATTTGCAAAGCCGTGAATGTTTTAATCAAAAATAAAGGTGGAATTTGTGCTGTTTCAGATGCTATTGAAAAAGTAGTTTCCTTGCCTGTTGCGGGAATTATGAGTGACAAATCAGGTTGGGAAATCGGCGCCGCTTATGCGGAATTGGACCAATTAGCCAAACAAATGGGAAGCACGTTACGCGCACCGTACATGACACTTTCCTTTATGGCATTGTTAGTAATCCCGTCGTTAAAACTTAGTGATAAAGGATTGTTCAACGGGACTACTTTTGAGTTTACTTCGTTGGAAGTTTAGTTATCATTTTGCCTTCACTGCACCCAATCCTAAGGTAAAGCGATATCCGAATTGCAGTTGAAAGAAAGCATCTTTACTGCTACCAAGATCATGAATGCTTCGCATTCTTAAGAAAACAGATTGTGATTTGTTATTGTTTGGATAGTAGAAAATTTCAGCGTTTACAGCTTTTGTTTCCAATTTGCTAGGTTCAATAATATTGTTCTTTTCGTATTGCCCGACATTTGAGTATTTTTTTACTTCAAAGCCTACGTTGAGTCCAAAATTATTTAAGCGTTTCAATTCAATACTTGCCCCAATTCCCACACCAAAAGTTCTAAAATTTATAAGTTCGTCAGCATCAAAATCGACTGTTTCCTCTTCGGGGACTTGTCTTTTTACATTTGTCACATGATAGCTAAGCGGAACGTAAAGAGATATCCAAAATGGAATTTCTTTGGCAAATCTAAATTGGAAAAAATTCGTGTTGAAGCCCATTTCCAAATTAGTTTTTTCCAAAATGGAAAGCTTTCTATTTTCAAATTCGTATAAGTCAAGATTAAGAGAGTCTGGCATTGGCAATGGTAATGCTTCTACAAAATTATCTTCTTTGTCCAAACGAGAATATCGCACATAAGGAGATACTTTTTTGAATATGTAAATAGAGGTTTTACTAAAGTTAAACGGATGAATAAAAAAATCAGCTTTTCCTTCTATCTGAAATAATCCATTTGCTTCATCACCGAACAATCCAATGAAATCTGTGTACGTACGAATATCTAATACATTTTGTAAATGACTGTTATTGATTATTTGATATGAGCGTCTTTTTTTAGTTTTCTCTTCATCATCTTCTTTGGATGGAAAGGTATATGAAACATCATCTGGCACATAATTATTTCCAGCATTTGGATGGTAATCCAATACGTCCGTATATCGTACTCTTAATTCCTCTAATGCTTGATTATTATAAATATTGTCTCCATTTAGACTTACGTAGTGAGAAAATTTGAGAGCCGCACCTCTTTGTGGAGATCTTCGAGAATAGTTTAGTAAACTCACCGGATCGGTTCCTTCAAAGTAAAAATGTATTTTTCCATCTAGCGATTCTAAAATAAGTCGCGAATCAACAATACCTCCTTCTAACAATTCTATTTGAATCGATTTAAAAATTGCTTTTTTAGGAACCTCTTTATAATTACTACTTACAATATCACTTGCTGTTTCCACTGTAATGAGTTTTTGATCTCCTTTTTTAATAAATTTTATACTTTTAAAATTGTTAAGTTCATCAGTCTTTTCAACAACTTCTCTCTCAACGTATAAATTAATCTCCTCATTGTCTCCTGGAATTTCAAACGTACCTAAATTGGTTTTGCTATCAATACTAAATATATCAGCTAATACTTTTTGTGTATTTTCATTGCTAAGTAAGTCTTCTTTTTTGATAGGTTCGTTATCACCAACAATGATAAACTTTTTTGTATCCGTTTTTACTTCTTCTTTATATGTCGCACATTTTTCAGATGCATACGCATCAACGACAGCGGCATCAATATTTTTTTCTTTTTTGAGAAACTTTTTATATGCTTCAAATTCTTTACAAGAACTTTGTATCAACGCTAAAGTTTCATCGTTTTTTCTAACAAGTTCTCCGTTTACTTTTTTTGCTTTTTGTAATTGCTCTTTTAGTTTTTCGATTTTGTCTTCATCTTTTTCCAAACTAATTTCAACCTCTAGTTTTTTTACCTCAGCAGCTTGCGCAATTACTTTTTGCTCAATTTTTTTTTTAAGGTCTACAATAGCGTCAATCGATGCGATTCTTTTTTCAATTTCTTTTTTGGCATCGTTTGTTTCTTCTGCGGAAGCAATTGATTTTTGAACATACAACGCGCAAGCAGGAACTTTATATGCTTCTAGAATAATATCTTCAACATTGTATTTTTCTTTTAGCATTTTTTTGTAATTGGAGAAGTTTTGGCACTTGCTGTTAATTTTGAAAATTAAGTTTTCATTTTCTTTACGTTTATTTTCTAGCGTCGCTTTTTTTTCAGCTAGTTCTTCTCTTAAATTTTCTCGGTTATTTTCAGCGCTTTCTTCATCAATCTCGTTTTGCTTAGTAATTACATCGTTCTGTGCAATTGCAACCTCAGCATTGGACGCAGCGATTTCTTGTTCAAGTTTCGCGATTTCCTGTTGTTTTTCTTTTAGTATTTTTTCTACTCCATCAGTATATTTTTCATTTTCTGCGGTAGCATCTGTATAAAAATCACAAACGCGCACTTTAAATTTATCTAAATATTCTTGCGAAACATCTTGATGCTTTTTTAGAAACATTCTATACTCTCTGTAATCGTTGCATTGAGTTACAATTTTTTCTTTAGTCGCTTTTTCTTGCTTCTCTAGTTCAACTTTCTTTTCAATCTTGCTTTTCTTCTTAGCCTCATCTTTTTCAGCTTTGATTTCATTTTCTAGTGCTGCTATTTCCGCTGATAGCTTTTCCTTTTTATCTACTGTTTCGTAGAGTTCTTTCTGTTTGTTTTCTAATTGTTTTTTGAATGTGCTTTCGGGAATTTTTTGAGCAGATACTATCGTTACACAAAAAAGACAGGCGATTAAAAGTGAGAATGATTTCATGGTATTTTGATTGTCGTTAATTTCCATAAATGTAGCACTTTTTTGTACTATAAAAAATACATAATTGTAGGTATTTTTATCTTTGTAGTGTTTAAGATTGTAATGGTACATCGACTACAATAGTAGTTCCGCGACCGATGGTGCTATCAATTGTCAGCGTTCCTTCCAAATGCTCCATTCGTTTTTTGATATTGTTAAGTCCGATACCTTTTTGTGTCAATTCATCAACATTGAACCCTTTTCCGTCGTCTTCTACGATGATATTTAGGCTGTTTTCAAACTGTGTGAGTTGAATCGTTGCTTTGGTAGCTTCTGCATGTTTGATGCTATTGGTAATCAGTTCTTGTATAGTTCGAAACAATGATAATTCGAGCGAGTTTTCCAATCGGTTTTCCAATCCGTGCGCTATGACTTCGATATCAATTTTATTCGCACTACTGATTTTTGATGCTATGTTTTTCACCGCAACCAACAAGCCTTCATTGGCAATGACTCCTGCATTTTTTACGTGCGACATATTTCGAATTTTGCTGTACGCTTCCGCCAACAATGATTTTGTTTTGGAAAGTGCATTCGGGTTATTTTCCGAACCTACATTTTCCAAATGCAAATTGATGGTCGCCATCAACGCTCCGAGGTCGTCGTGCAAATCTTCCGCAATGCGTTTGCGTTCTTTTTCCTGCCCTTCAATCATAGCGTCAATACTTGCGAGTTCTTGTTCTTGCAATAGGTTTTCTACTTTCTGTGCTTCAAGGTCTTTGGCTTGTTCGGCAAGGAGTTGCTTTTTTCGGGTATTTTTTTGGAGTAGGTATGCGGAGATGATGACTAGGGCGAGGATTGCTAATGTGATTATGAGTTGGGTGTTTTTTTTAGAGGTTTTGGCTTTTTCTTCTAGGTTTTCTGCTTTTAACTCTGCATTTTGATAACGTTCATTTGCTTCTGCTATAGCTTTATTTTGTTCTATATTACCTATACTATCTTTTAATTGAATTATTTTTTTTAGATAAATAGATTCATTCTTAAAGTCTTTTAGACTGTCAAAATTGGCAGCTAAATTTTTGTAATAAATCAATCTGGTCTTTTTATCATATTTTCTCAAATCAAATGATGACGCCCTCTTCAAGAAATAAGCTGCTTTCTCATGATTTCCTTTTAATTCGTATGCTTTTGCCTGATTATTATAATTATATGAAATATAATTTGATTCGTTATATTTTTTGAAAACAGATAATGTTTTTTCGAAATAATGCAAGGCTGAATCAGGTTGGTTTAAATCAGTGTTATGGACTACACCTATGTTAAATTCAAGTGATGCTATTTTTAATGTGTCCTTTATTTTTTTTGATTCCTCAATACTTTTTTTAAAAAAGTAAATTGCTTCATTTGGTTTATCAATATTCCAATACATAGCTCCGATTTCAAGATAAGCTTCGCTAAGTTTTTTTGGACTTTTCTTTGACTCCGCATAGCTAACATATCTATCTAAAAATGGATTGGCTGCTTTAATATTCTTTTGATGACTTAAAACCTCAACTATTTTTAAATCACAATCTGCTGCATCATCTAAACTATCAATACTTGAAAATTTTTCATAACTGTTTAAGAAAGAACTAAAAGATATATCATGTTTATCTAATATCAAACTAAGCTCACCATAGTAAAAAAACCATAATCCTTTGTCATAAATTTTAAGCAAGGTAGTATCAATGGTGTGTAGATTGTTTAGAGCTTCTAAATAACTTTCTTCTTCTATTTGATTTTGTATATTTTCAAATACTTTACCTTGTGAAAAGCAAAAATCAGTAAGCAAAAAACTTACTGATAAAAGCAAATAATATATCCTATTTTTTTTCAATATTCAGTATGTATTAATTTCCTATTAATATATTTCCTTTTTTTACTCTAGGTTGATGATTTATGTTAGAGTATTTACATTTAACTATTTTCTCAGTAGGATCATAAATTAACACATTAATAAATAATAAATTACCTTGCTTTAATATTAAATTTTCATTTGATAAATCTAGAGTATCATTTACTGGATTAGGATTGGGATTAGATGTTCTTCTAAAATTTAATTCAAGAACTTCCGCTTCATTACCTTTTATAAAGTTATAACAAATATTACTTTGACCATTTTGATAATCATAAGCGTTACGAGTAATATCATTATTTTCTATTCGCAAAAAAATTGTAACTATTTTTTCTTTATTTACTGAATCCCATGCAAATCTCCCGTATATTGTAAATCTGTATGCTTCGAAAATTTTGTATTCAGTTATGTCGTCTCCTGGAATAATTTTTAAAAAAGTCATAATAATGTTTTTTATTTTAGAATTATATAGTCGAATTCAATAGCAGGCATTTTAACTGTATAGCCTAAACTATTAGTATAAGTATATGAAAGAATTTTATTAGATAAAACTTTATGCAAGTGACTCATTATTGAGAATTCATTTTCATCTCCTGCATAAAGTAATCCAACAATACTGTCCCTTTGTTTATTCATAACTATTGAACCCGAATCTCCACTTACTGAAATATTTTTTGTTAAAATTTGATTTTTATATATTTTACCATTTGAATCTATTTTAATATGGGCATTTTTAGAGTAAATGGCATTAGTTTTGGCATTACCATAAATATTTAAATCCATGTTTATATAAATATCTTTATATTTCATGATTGAATTTACCACAGAACCTTTGTAAGTAAAACTAGGTAAATCAATTTTTGCAATCGCCATGTCGTAATAGTCATTATTTACTCCCCAAAATAAGCTTCCTATTGCTTGCTTAGTTGTATAATTTTCTATTTTATCATTCAGTTTCCCTAAACTATTCATTATTACATGCCAGTTTGATATAAAAAAATAATCATTTGGATAATTTTTTAATTTTATTACAGCACCCAATGTACCATAATCAAGCCCTGATCTATAATGACTTACCCAATCTCCTTCCCTTAAGACATCTCCCTTTTGATAATTAAAAAAACCAGAAGAACCTTTAAATTGTATTCCCTCTAATTTATCTAAGTCTGAACCATCTTTAAATCTACTTGAAACTAATTGTTGTGATTTTTTTGAAATTATATCCAATATGGGATTCTGAAAAAGTATATTATTATTATTTGATAAATCTTTGGAAAGTATTTTCAAAACATCTTTATTATATCCAATTTCAAGAGCATAATCATTAG
Source organism: Kordia sp. TARA_039_SRF (assembly GCA_006383075.2). Taxonomy (GTDB): domain Bacteria; phylum Bacteroidota; class Bacteroidia; order Flavobacteriales; family Flavobacteriaceae; genus Kordia. The sequence goes on along the minus strand of SMNH02000007.1, from coordinate 146,134 downwards.
GGTTGTTATTCTCTTTATCATTTACAACAGCAACATATTTAATTCCCTCAATAGAAAGAATCGATGTTCCGATTAATTCTAAATGTTTATTTGCATCCTTTAAATCCATAAAAAAATCTTTTATCAATTACACTCCAAATCTCCCAAATTCCCAACCACCAAAACATCCCCACATATAGGTATTTTCAAATTATTAGAATCCAAAACCAACCCTAAAACGCATACTTCTGCTCTATAGCATAGCCCAATAACTCATTGGCGCCTTGTAATTGAAGCTTTTGAATCATGTTTTTGCGATGTGTGTCTATGGTGGATTTTGAAATGAATAGTAAATCGGCGATTTCTTGAGAAGTCTTTCGCTGTGCTATGAGTGCAAGTATCTCTTTTTCGCGACGTGATAAAATTGACGTTGAACTGTTCTTAGAAACTTGCTCAATATTCAACTTGGCATCATAGTACGTTTTGTTTTCCGAAAGTGTATAAATAGCTTCCAAGACCACTTTCAAAGGCGAATTCTTCAAAATATAACCCGTCGCGCCTGCATCCAACATTTGCTGCACCGCCTTATCTTGGTCATACATGGTAAACGCCAATACATTGATATGTGGAAATTCTTTTTTGATGTGCCTCGTAGCCACAATACCATCCATTTTTGGCATTCGGATATCGCAAATCACGACGTTGGGTTGTTTTCGGCGAACGATGTCCAACAACGCTTTTCCGTCATTGGCATATCCTACAATTGAAATATCTTCTTCGTATTCCAAATACGATAGCATACCATCAATCAATGCCTGATGGTCTTCTGCAATAGCGACTGTAATCATGTTGTAAGTAGTATTAATTACAAACAAACTATCAGCACTCGCAATATAAATTGTAACGATTTGGGAATCCTATCGCTATAAAATAACGACATTAAAAGTATCTATATTTTGATGTCAGCTAGTTAGTTTTCTTACAATTTACAAAAAAATGTCAAACAGAAAAGAAGAAAAATTTAAGAAACTATAAATTTCTTAATCACTACAATAGTGATAATGAAGAGAATAAAGACCAATAACACACGCAAACTTCCTTTGTAATGACGCTTGTGTAGCTTTAAGTCTTTTCGATACGCATACACCATAATTACGGTAAAAACGATGATAAAAAAAGCGGCGAAAATTAACTGTCCAGTCGTAAACATAACGTGAATTATTTTTTGGCAAAATTACGAATTAAACCGAAAAGGTTGTTAATAAAACGTTCAAAATAAAATTGCCAATCCTAAAAAATACGCTGAATAATCAAGTATATTTCCGCTATAATTATCTAAAAAGAATACAATTTTGAAAAGAAGAATAGAAGCCGTAACCGAATTTCATGAAGCCTTTGGACTAGGCATCAAACACAAACCGACTGCCAATATTGGAGAAAACAGAAATCTCTTGCGCTACAAACTCATGCGTGAAGAAAATGAAGAATATCTTGAAGCAGCACAAAATGATGACTTGGTAGAAGTAGCCGACGCATTGGGCGATATGCTGTACATTCTCTGCGGAACCATCATAGAACACGGAATGCAGGACAAAATTGTGGAAGTATTCGAAGAAATTCAACGCAGCAACATGAGCAAACTCGGAGCCGACGGAAAACCTATCTATCGCGAAGACGGAAAAGTACTCAAAGGACCGAATTACTTCAAACCCAATATCGCAAAAATTTTGGAAAAATAGTTTTGAGATGTTAATATTGAGTATTGAGATTTTTTCAAAAGACTAAACACCTAAACTTATAAACTCCTAAACTACAGAAATTCTTAGCTGTTCTCTATACAACGAACTTGCGTTCGCCACTCGAACTGACGTGTTGCGGAACTTGAAATAGTAATGAGGTGTGAGTATATAGTAGTGAGATTTTTTAAAATCGCAAATCAAAAACTAGCAATCGTTAATCGTCAATCAAAGTCATCTCTTCGAGTGGATTTGCTGCTCATTGAGCCTGTCGAAATGCAGCAAATTTGTATCGAAAAGACTTAGAAACACAAAAAAAAGTGACTCCAAAAGAAGTCACTTTTTATATATCTAACAGTCTAAAAATCTAACAAGTCTAAAAGGTCTGACAATCTAAAAAATCAAACTCCATATCTCCAACCATGTGGATCTTCAGAAAGATTGTATTGAATATTCATTAATTTTTCCTTGAAGAAAGATGCATAACTGTTTTCTAATTTTGGCAACTCAAACATTTCGTCTGCATGTTCAAATCCCGAAATTGGGTTGATAACCGCTGCAGTTCCTGCACCAAAAATCTCTTTCAATGAGCCATTTTTCGCAGCTTCCTTAATCTCAGCTACTGAAACACGACGCACCTCAACCGTAATTCCATTATCTTCTGCCAACTGAATCACACTTTTTCGCGTAATTCCGTCCAAAATACGATCGCTCGTAGGCGCTGTCAACAATGTATCTCCTACTCTAAAGAAAATATTCATCGTTCCTGCTTCTTCCAAATATTCATGCGTACTGGCATCTGTCCAAATAATCTGTTGGTATCCTTTCTTATGTGCCAAACTCGTTGGATAAAACTGTGCTCCGTAATTTCCAGCCGCTTTTGCATATCCAACGCCACCATCGGCAGCTCTACTAAATTGTTCTGCAAACAATACCTTTACTTCACCAGCATAATACGATTGCGCTGGCGAACAAATAATCATAAACTTATACGAATTTGAAGGTGAAGCAGAAATTGCAGGTTCAGTAGCAATAACAAACGGACGAATGTACAATGAATTTCCTTTCCCTTTCTGAATCCATTCGCTTTCCATGCGTAACAACTGTGTCAATCCTTCAAAAAAATATTCCTTAGGAAACTCAGGAATCGCCATACGATGCGACGATTTATTGATACGATTAAAATTATCTTCTGGACGAAACAACCAAATCTGATTATCAGCATCTTTAAACGCTTTCATTCCCTCAAAAACAGCTTGTCCATAATGAAAAACACGTGCCGAAGGATCTATAGTGAGTGGTTGATACGGTTTAATTTCTGGTGTCTGCCAAGCACCATTTACAAAATCGCACACAAACATGTGATCTGTAAACACTTTTCCAAAGATTAAGTTGTCAAAATCAACACTTTGTATCTTACTCTCAGAAACTTTGGAAATTTTTATATCAATAGGAAGGTCACTCATCATATTTATTCTTAATTTTGCGCAAAGTTACGTAAATAATAACTTTAAAAAAATCTTAGTTTTCAACAAAATTTGGTTCGTAAAATTAAAGATTCACAACAAAACCTTAATAATTTTAAGAAATATTTAATAAACATGAAGAAAATTGTATTTTTTTTAGCAGCTTTCACTGCGGTAATTGCCTGTAAAGATGCTAAAACAACCGACAAAACTGCTGACACGAAACAAGAAAACAAACAAGAAACAAAAGCTCCAGAAATGGCGTATGCTTCGTATGGCGATAAAATTGACGCTGAAAATGTACTCACTGCAGCAGAAATCAAAGAAAAGTATGACAATATGAAAGTTGGTGATACTATCAACGTAAAATTCACGTCAAAAATCAATTCTGTATGTTCTAAAAAAGGATGCTGGATGCGTTTAGACGTTGGAAATGAAGAAGAAGTAATGGTACGATTTAAAGATTACGGATTTTTCATGCCGTTAGACGCCAAAGGTGAAGTAATTGTAAACGGAAAAGCATTTGTTCAAGAAACTTCTGTGGACGAATTAAAGCACTACGCAGAAGACGCTGGAAAATCTGAAGAAGAAATCGCGAAAATCACGGAACCAGCAAAAACACTTTCGTTTGTTGCAGACGGTGTTTTATTGAAAAACTAAGCTTGAAGCGAAAAATCATCACCACCAAAGATGGCTCTACAACGATTCATCTAGAAGAATGGAATGAGCAATACCATTCCACGCATGGTGCTATACAAGAAGCAGCGCACGTTTTTATCAACACGGGGCTGCTTCATCTAAAAAATACATTCAATCCTGCGCACATTCACATTCTCGAAATGGGTTTTGGCACAGGATTGAATGCTTTTATGACCTTTCTGGAAACGCAAAAACATAACTTTACTATCAATTATGTTGGTGTAGAAGCCTATCCTGTCGCTTCCGCAGAATTGTCTCAGCTCAACTACACCCGCGAGTTACAAGCCGAAAACCATTCCGAAACCTTTCACAACATGCATTCCTGTGATTGGGAAAAAGAAACAACACTTTCAAAAAACTTCCAACTCACCAAACGCCAACAACTCTTTGAACAAATAGACGACAAAGAAAAATTCAATCTCATCTATTTTGATGCATTCGGCGCACGCGTACAACCTGAATTATGGACAGCAACCATCTTTCAAAAAATGTACAATGCCTTGCAAAACAACGGCGTTTTGGTCACGTATGCAGCCAAAGGAAGCGTACGACGCGCCATGCAAGAAGTCGGTTTCAAAGTAGAGCGACTTCCAGGGCCACCAGGCAAACGCGAAATGTTACGTGCTACAAAACAATAATTTACCCTTGATAAAAATGTAACTAAGACTAATTCTTTTCCGCAGTGTAGCAGGATTTTTTCGTTAAAAATTTCTGAAGCCTTGGAAGAAATTTAGAAAAAATCATGCGGTTTTGCTTTTTCTCCCTAAAGAGAAAAGCAAAAACACCTCTGGAAAAGTGCCTTTTCTTTTGTTTCTTTTCTTTGGGCAAGCAAAGAAAAGAAAGCTACAATTGATTTTAAATGTAACATTGAATGCTAAAAATGAAAAATAGTTTCATTTTGAAAAAAAGCATACATTTAACTAACTTTTAAGACTCCAAAAAAAGTACAAATCCTTTTATCTGTTCTTTTTAGCGTATTTTTATAGTCAATTACTTCGGGGCAAGTCCCGAAGTGTTAAACAGAAACTATTAAAACATTTCGACGCAAACGTCGGAACATTTTAAATCTCGATTATCGAGTGAAAAAGAAAACTAATTGCGATGAAAATACTTATATGTGGTGCTACAGGATTAATTGGTTCAGCGTTGACTGAACTTTGTTTGGCAGAAAATCATCAAGTTCATTACCTAACAACACGTAAGAACAAAATTGAAACCTCTGAAAATTACAAAGGCTTTCATTGGAATCCTGCCGAAGGTATTATTGATGAAGCCTGCTTTGAAGGTGTGGACGCGATTGTAAATCTCTCAGGAGCCAACATTGCCAAACGCTGGACAGAATCTTACAAACAAGAAATCATGAGCAGTCGTGTAGATACGGCAAACATTCTTTTCAAAGTACTTCGCAACAAAAAAGACCACACGGTAAAACATTACATATCTGCATCTGGAACTGCAATTTATCCAAGTTCACTCACTGAAAATTATACAGAAGACACCGAAAAAGAAGCTGATGATTTTCTCGGAAAAGTGGTAAAACAATGGGAATTGCACGCCAATCAATTCAAATCTATTGAAATTCCTGTCACTATCATACGAACAGGTTTGGTGCTTTCGGAAAAAGGTGGTGTCTTAGTTGAAATGGCAAAACCTGTAAAATATGGCGTTGGTGCGGCAATGGGCTCAGGAAAACAATGGCAATCGTGGATTCACTTAGACGATATTGCACGCGTATATTTGCATGTACTTACCAAACAAACTACAGGCGTTTACAATGGCGTCAGTCCAAATCCGACTACCAACAAACTACTTACCAAAGAAATCGCAAGTGTACTTAAAAAGCCGTTCTTTATGCCAAACATTCCAAAGTTTATGATGAAATTGGTTTTAGGAGAAATGAGTACACTGCTCTTTTCGAGTCAAAAAGTAAGTTCAGAAAAATTAGAAAGTATAGCATTCCAACATAAATTTCCAGCGTTGACACCTGCGTTGGAGAATTTGCTCAAAAAATAAACCGACACGAAGTCGGTTTATCTAATTTAATTATGCTTAAAACGGTATTAATTACTGCACAGCAGCTTCTTTAGTGGCTGTAACACTTACTGACAATTCCACATCGTCACTAATTGCTTTGTCTTTTAAATCGTCAAAAAACGAAGACGAGCCATACTTCATTCCAAAATCCGTACGGTTGATGGTAAACACTTCACTTTCGATTTTTGCCATATCACCTTCAACACTAATGGTCACAGGAAACGAAATATTTTTCTTTACTCCTTTTAAGGTTAAATTTCCTTCCATCATCGTTTTTCCGTCTTTTTCACTAACTCCTGTTACTGAAAATACAGCATCTCCGTGATTCGCCGCATCAAAGAAATCACCTGACAACAAATGTCCTTTCAAACTGGCGTTATCATCACTACCTTCCGGTAGGTCTAAAACCTTCAACGAATTAATGTCAATCGTAAAGTTTCCGCTTTCCAACTTTCCATCATTCATAGCAAAAGTTCCCGAAGAAACATTCATGGTTCCGTTGTGGCTTCCTCCAATTACTTTAGATCCTTTCCATGTCACAGTCGTATTCGCTGGGTCGACATTGTATTTCACCGCTGCCATCGTAGTTTCTTTTTCCGCTTTTGCATCGGCAGCTTTTGTTTCGTTCTTTTTTTCTCCGCAGGAAACAACAAGCATTGTTACTACTGCAAACGTCATCAAACTTAAAATTTTTCTTTTCATAAATAATTTTTTTTAGTTCATAAAAGTCTTTCTGTAAAATTACGAATACTTGAGAAGTTTTGGCTTTGAAATGTTAAAAAATATTTTTCGTGACATTTTGACATTTTACGAGAAATGGCAGTACTTTTGCCATCTTAAAAGCAAAACAATAAATTTTTTGGACATATACCATGAGCAAAAAAAAGGATAATACCATAGAAAAAGAGCAAGCTACAGCAGTAAATGAAGAAGCAAAAGCAGCTGAAGCCACTGAAAATACAGTAGAAGAACTATCTACAGAAGAAAAATTACAAGAAGAATTGGCAAAGGAGAAAGACAAATTTTTACGCCTGTTTGCCGAATTCGAAAACTATAAAAAAAGAACGAGCAAAGAGCGTGTAGAGTTATTCAAAACGGCAGGAAAAGATGTCTTAGTTGCCATGTTGCCAGTTTTAGATGATTTTGATAGAGCTTTGGCAGAAATTGCTAAGATTGATGACAAAGAAGTACAAGATTTGAAAAAAGGTGTGGAATTGATTCACAACAAATTCAAAGAAACGCTCAAAGCAAAAGGGTTGGAACAAATGACCGTAGACGCTGGTGACACTTTTGATGCTGAAGACCATGAGGCAGTGACACAAATTCCTGCGCCATCGGACGACATGAAAGGAAAAATCATTGACGTTGTCGAAAAAGGATACACCTTAGGCGAAAAAATCATTCGCTATCCAAAAGTAGTTGTAGGACAATAATTTTTTGAGTTGTTCCCCGCAACGAAATGACCTTTATAACACAAGCTGAAACAAAATGAAACAAGATTATTACGAAATATTAGGAATAAGCAAAGGAGCTTCGGCAGCTGAAATTAAAAAAGCATACCGCAAAAAAGCAATTCAATATCATCCTGACAAAAATCCAGATGATGAAAAAGCGGAAGAAATGTTTAAAAAAGCAGCAGAAGCCTATGAAGTATTGAGTGACGATGACAAACGCGCACGCTATGACCAATATGGACACGCAGCCTTTGAAAATGGCGGCTTTGGCGGCGGCGGTTTCGGTGGCGGCATGAATATGGACGATATTTTCAGTCAGTTTGGTGATATTTTCGGTGGAGCTTTTGGTGGCGGTGGCGGATTTAGCGGCTTTGGCGGCGGCGGAAGACAGCGCCGTGTCAAAGGAAGCAGCCTAAAAATTCGTTTAAAACTTACCTTAGAAGAAATTGCCAATGGCGTTGAAAAAAAGGTAAAAGTTCGTAGAAAAGTACAAGCGCCTGGCGTAACATATAAAACTTGTGAAACCTGTAATGGTTCTGGACAAATGACGCGCATCACCAATACTATTTTGGGAAGAATGCAAACCTCTACTACGTGTAGTACCTGTGGCGGTGCTGGACAAGTAATGGATAAACGACCAGCAGGTGCGGACGGACAAGGAATGTTAACGAAAGAAGAAACAGTTTCTATCAAAATTCCTGCAGGTGTTGTGGAAGGCATGCAACTAAAAGTGTCTGGAAAAGGAAATGAAGCACCTGGAAACGGAATTTCGGGAGACTTATTAGTCGTAATCGAAGAAAAAGAGCACGAAGCTTTAAAACGTGAAGGTGACAATTTACATTACGACCTATATATCAGCTTTTCAGAAGCTGCTTTGGGTACTTCGAAGGAAATTGACACCGTAACAGGAAAAGTTCGTATAAAAATTGAATCGGGAGTACAATCAGGAAAAATATTGCGCTTACGCGGAAAAGGAATTCCAAGTGTCAACGGATACGGAAAAGGAGATTTGCTAGTGCACATCAACGTTTGGACGCCAAAAACGCTCACAAAAGAACAGAAAACCTTCTTTGAAAAAATGGCAGAAGAGGAAAATTTTGTACCGAATCCAGAGAAGAGTGACAAATCATTTTTTGAAAAAGTCAAAGACATGTTTTCGTAATTTTTTTGCTATTACGAAAAAAAAACTATCTTTGATAAGTTACTGGCTGAGACCAGCTAGTAATTTTTTCTTTTTCATAGCAATTTTTTCCCATCCTTGATCACATTAAGGGTGGGTTTTGTTTTATAGTAGTAATTGAAATTTCATACGCTATTTCCTTTTTAGATGTAATTAAAATTTAAAACAGCAACAGTGATTTCTTCTTTTCCGCAGTGTAGTAATGATTTTTCATGAATGTTTCTAAAGTTTTAAAAAATGTTAATTCATAGTCTTCAAAACTTTAAATAGAGCATGACAAACTAAAGACTTAGAAAAATCATTACGGTTTTAGTTTTCTTTCCTAAAAAAGAAAATCTAAAAACACCTCTGGAAAAGCGCCCTTTCTTTTGTTTCTTTTCTTTGGGCGAACAAAGAAAAGAAAGTAAAAAACTAAAATTTTATGGCTTATACACATGTTGTTCGAAAATTGAGTTTTTATTTTGAATATTCTGTGTAAAACAGAAAGGCTTTAAATTATCAGCATTGCTTATAAATGTGCATCTTTGCTGTAACAAATCAACTAAGATCATTACTTATATAAAAAACTTTTTATGAGTTCAATTCTTCAGGCGAAAGACGTCGTAAAAAAATATGGTACTTATACCGCATTGAATAACGTTTCTATCGATGTGCCCAAAGGAAGCATTTTTGGATTATTAGGTCCAAATGGTGCAGGAAAAACATCACTTATCCGAATTATCAATCAAATTACAGCGCCCGATTCTGGTCAAGTATTACTTGATGGCGAACCGTTGCAACAATTTCATATCAAAGATATTGGTTACATGCCCGAAGAGCGCGGTTTATACAAATCGATGAAAGTTGGCGAGCAAGCGCTGTATTTGGCACAATTGAAAGGATTGAGTAAAAAAGAAGCAAGAGCACGCTTGAAATATTGGTTTGAAAAATTCGAGATTTCCGATTGGTGGAACAAGAAGATTCAAGAGCTTTCCAAAGGAATGGCGCAAAAAATACAGTTTGTCGTAACGGTGTTGCATCAACCGAAATTGTTGATTTTTGACGAACCGTTTAGCGGTTTTGACCCGATTAACGCAAACCGAATTAAAGACGAAATTCTACAACTACGCGATGAAGGTGCAACCGTAATTTTTTCCACACACCGAATGGAATCGGTAGAAGAATTGTGCGACCATATTGCGTTGATTCACAAATCCAATAAAGTTTTAGACGGAAAATTAACCGACGTAAAACGTCAATATAAAAGCAATACCTATCAAGTTGGTATTGGTGCGGCTGACAATCTACAGTTGCGCTCCACGCTCAACGAAAAATTTGACGTAACGGATGCCGATTTTAAATCTATCAACGACGATTTAAAAGTCAACATTCAACTCAAAAACGGCGATACTGCAAACGATCTGCTATCTTTTTTGACCTCAAAAGGACAAGTGAATCACTTTGTGGAAGTCATTCCAAGTGTCAACGATATATTCATTCAAACCGTAGAAAATAATAATTAGACATGAACCATTTACCGCTAATTATCCAAAGAGAATATCTAACGAAAGTTAGAAACAAGTCATTTATCATCATGACGTTTTTAAGTCCGTTAATTTTCATCGGATTGATTTCGTTGGTTGTGTATTTGACACAGTTAAACAACAATCAAGAACGCACGATTTCTATTTTGGATGAAACTGGAAAAATTTCAGAAGTATTTTTGACCGATGACGTCCAAAAAGACGAAATGACCACGTATAAAATTCTATCAGGAATTACGTTGGAAGATGCCAAAAAGCAAGTGCAAGAAACGGAAGAATACGGTTTGTTGCATATTCGTCAAATGGCGTCTACGGAAGAGATTTCGCGACAAATCAAATTCTATTCGGAAGATTCACCTTCGCAAAAAATCATTTCAAAATTAGAAGGAATTTTGAGTCGAAAACTTACGCAAGAAACGCTATTACAAAATAATGTAGACATCAACGTGGTAAATAATTCCAAGATGAATGTCGCTATTGGACAAGAAACGTTTACGGGCGAACGCACCTCAAAATTCATCAACTATTCCAAACTCGGATTTGGTTTTGCGGCAGGATATTTACTGTTTATGTTTATCATTATTTACGGAAATATGATTATGCGCAGCGTGATTGAAGAAAAAACGAATCGTATTATTGAAATTATCATTTCGTCTGTAAAACCGATTCAATTGTTGATGGGAAAAATCATCGGAACTTCGTTAGCAGGAATCACGCAATTCTTAATGTGGATTGTGTTTGGTGGAATTTTACTCGTCATCATTAGCTTCGTTTTCGGAATTGATTTGCTTGGCTCGCAAGCCGCACAACAACAAGCCATGTTGGCGCAAGGCGCAGATGTGAACTTTCAAATTCAAATCACAGAACTTATCAGTAGTTTACCAATTGTGAATTTATTAGCAGCGTTCTTCATCTTTTTTATTGGTGGATATTTATTATACAGTTCACTTTATGCTGCTATAGGTGCTGCGGTAGACAATGAAACAGATACGCAACAATTCATGATGCCCATTTTAATGCCGTTGATTCTTGCGGTATATGTTGGTGGATTTACCGTGTTAGATGATCCGCACGGAACTGTTGCTACGGTATTTTCATACATTCCTTTTACATCACCAGTAGTAATGTTGATGCGAATTCCGTTTGGTGTGCCAATTTGGGAACAACTCATTTCCATATTACTTTTATATATTACCTTTGTAGGAACCGTTTGGTTTGCATCCAAAATTTACCGTGTCGGTATTTTAATGTACGGAAAGAAACCAAGCTACAAGGAAATATTCAAGTGGTTAAAGTACTAAATGGAAGAAATTAATAACATTCTCAACAAATCGATTCATATTGGTAAAACAATAGAAATCAGCATTAAGCATATTTTAGTACTCTGTATTGTATTAGTGCTTGCTAATATACTACTGCGATTATTTCAACGCTTTGTCACGAGAAAACTTAACCATGATAACAAACTAAAGTTTAAAAGTGTTTTTTCGTATGCTACATGGTTTTCGTACGTCATTATTGTATTGGTAACACTCAGTGCTGTTGGCGTAAATGTCACAGGAATTTTTGCTGCTTCTGCTGCATTATTGATTGGTATTGGATTAGCTCTACAAACGCTTTTTCAAGATATCATTTCTGGAATTTTCATTCTGATTGATCAAACTGTTCATGTGGGCGATATTATTGAAATTGAAGACAAAATAGGTCGCGTAGAAGAAATCAAATTGCGTACCACCAGAGCGGTTACCATTGATAATAAAGTACTCATCATTCCCAATCATTTATATCTGACTAATAGTTTGTACAACTGGACACAAAATGGCGTAACTACGCGCGAATCTATTACCGTTGGTGTTGCGTATGGAAGTGATGTTGCTTTGGTAAAAAAACTACTCATTCAAGCGGCTGAAAATCATAAAGAAGTGATAAAAACACCAGAACCTACTGTGCTTTTTACTAACTTTGGAGACAGTTCACTAGACTTTAAATTAGTGTTTACGCTCAACAATAGTTTTACTGCATTTAATGTACAAAGCGATTTGCGTTTTGAGGTCGATAGGTTGTTTAGAGAACATAACATTACCATTCCTTTCCCGCAAAGAGATGTACATGTATATAATTCAAAAATAGAATAATATGTCTAAAATATTAGTGATAGAAGACGAATCTGCTATTCGCAGAGTTTTGGTGAAAATTTTATCAGAAGAAAATGATGCTTATCAAGTTTCGGAAGCGGAAGATGGTTTGGCTGGAATAGAATTGATTAAGAAAGAAGATTACGATTTAGTGCTGTGTGATATTAAAATGCCAAAAATGGACGGCGTGGAAGTATTGGAAGCTGCCAAAAAAATAAAGCCTGAAATTCCTTTTGTCATGATTTCTGGACATGGTGATTTGGACACTGCTGTAAATACCATGCGCATAGGTGCATTTGATTATATTTCGAAACCGCCAGATTTAAATCGTTTGCTAAATACGGTTCGAAATGCGCTTGATAGAAAGGAATTGGTGGTTGAAAATAAGCGACTTAAAAAGAAAGTCAGCAAAAACTACGAAATGATTGGCGATTCGGATGCCATTCAGCAAATCAAAGATATTATTGAAAAAGTGGCGCCAACAGATGCGCGCGTGCTCATTACAGGACCAAACGGAACGGGAAAAGAGCTCGTTTCGCATTGGTTACACCAAAAAAGTGACCGTAGCAAAGGTCCGATGATTGAAGTCAACTGCGCGGCAATTCCAAGCGAATTGATTGAAAGTGAATTGTTTGGTCATGTAAAAGGTGCTTTTACAAGTGCTAATAAAGACAGAGCTGGAAAGTTTGAAGCTGCCAATGGTGGAACAATTTTCTTAGATGAAATTGGCGATATGAGTTTATCTGCACAAGCAAAAGTATTGCGTGCTTTGCAAGAAAGTCGTGTGCAACGCGTCGGAAGCGACAAAGATATCAAAGTAGACGTACGCGTGATTGCGGCAACAAATAAAAACTTAAAAAAGGAAATTGAAGACGGGAAATTCCGCGAAGATTTATACCACAGATTGGCGGTAATTCTCATCAAAGTTCCTGCGTTAAATGAGCGTAGAGATGATATTCCACTATTGATTGAACACTTTGCTGGGAAAATTGCCAAAGAGCAAGGAAACGCACCTAAAAAATTCTCAGACAAAGCTGTCAAACTACTTCAAGAATACGATTGGACAGGAAATATTCGAGAACTCAGAAACGTCATAGAACGCTTGATTATTCTAGGAGGAAAAGAAGTTTCCGAACAAGATGTCAAGTTGTTTGCATCGAAATAGTAACAAAAAAATCAGCTTTTAGGAGCTGATTTTTTTTGTTTGTATTCAATGATTGAATAATTAAAAGATTGAATGATTTTTTGGTCTTGTCATGAAAACTTCGTCAAGCTGAACTTAATTCAGCTTCTCACACATTACGCTTATTATTTGTGAGTTTAATTATTTACGTTTTTAAACAAATATATTTTGATGTTAACATTTAGTCTTTCAAAGCACTTCTCGATACAATTTTTCTACGAAAAATCACTCGAAGTGACGGTTTGAGAAAATGAACTCAAAACCAACATTCCAACCTACAAAAATACCAACATACTAAAAGTGCGAAAGCACGTCCAGCCATCTAAAAGCGAAGCGATTCTAACCCTCTAAAAATCTAAAGCGGCAGCGTTTCTAGCATCACTTCAACACTGTAAACTCAATCTTAGAATCATTGAAAACTGTATGTGTTTGATTTTGAAAATCTTCTTCTTTGGCTTTGTAAATATTTGGCACAAACGTTTGCGGATTCAAGTCAATCAATGGAAACCACGTACTTTGTATTTGAATTTGAAGCTTGTGTCCTTTTTTAAACGTGTGCATTACATCTTGTAATTTGATGTTTACCGCCGTTTTTTGATTTGGCACAAACGGTTCTGGATTTTCAAAACTGTTACGGAAACGTCCGCGCATCACTTCACTTCGTACCATTAAATGATAATTGCTCATGGCTAAGTGATCTTGCATCCCTTCCTCCTGTTCTTCCGCATCTGCTGGATGTACATCTACGATTTTTACAATCCAATCGGCATCGGTTCCTGTAGTTGCGACTTGTAATTTTGCCATGATGTCTCCCGCAAGGGTAAAATCTTCTTCCAAAACATCCGTTTCAAAAATCAACACATCTGGTCGACGTGCAGCAAATCGTTGATCGTCTGTCATGTATTTTCTTGGCGTAAACACCGTTTTAATGTCTTCCGAATACGGAACAGGACGTTTTAAATCGCTCACAAATACTTCTTTTGTAGTACCGTTTTTTGTAGTTGACAATTCTTGATTTGCGTTCAAATACATCGCTTGTTTTGTGGTATTTGCTGGTGGCCAACTTTCAAAACTATTCCATTCTTTCTTTCCAGAATCAAAAACATACGCTTCTGGCAAACCTGTATTTTTATCGCCTTTTCCTTTTAGGAAATGATTGAAGAATTTCGTTTCCACATCGCGTTGAAAATTAAGCGAAATGGAATCCCCAAAATAGTAATTCCCTACAAAGTTTTTCACATCTGTTCGCGCCCATCGCCCGTGATCCCAAGGTCCGAAAACCATGGTGTTGTAATTTTCAGGATTGTGCTTTTCAATGGTTTTATAGGTTTCAAAAGGTCCGTATAAATCTTCCGCATCAAAAAATCCGCCAACAATCATTGTGGCAACGGATGGTTTTATATCTTTTAAATTTTGAATCAATCCTTTTGGCTTCCAAACACTGTCATAATTTGGATGATCAATGATTTCTTTCCAAAAAACATCATCTACCTGATCCGATTGTGACGTAATGACATTGTCCAATTTTTCATATTCAAAATAACTATTCAAATTGCTCAACGGTCCTGCATCTAAGAAAAATTGATATTGGTCTTTCGTGCCTAAATCGGGTAATTTGTACCACGCAGAATCTTTTGGCACATTTTTCATCGTTCCAAATAAAGAAACTGCTCTAAAATAGCTTAACAAAAATGCTCCATTGTGATGAAAATCGTCAAAAAAGAAATCGCCAATACAGGCTTGTGGCGATGCTGCTTTCAGTGCTGGATGCGCGTCAATTGTGGAATATGTAGCATAAAACCCTGGATATGAAATTCCCCACGTTCCTACGTTTCCGTTGTTGTTTTCAACATTATTTACCAACCATTCAATCGTATCGTAAGTATCGGAAGACTCGTCAACTTGTGTATTGTCTGTTTTGTTTGGAATGTACGCGCGCATGTTATCATACACGCCTTCACTCATCCAACGACCACGCACATCTTGATATACGATGATGTTTCCTTCTTTCATCAAATGCACATTCGGTCCAATTTTTTTACGGAATTTATCTTCACCATACGGTTTGCAACTATACGGCGTTCGCATCATTAAAATTGGATACGTTTGACTTTTATCTTTTGGCGAATAAATAGTTGTATGTAACTTAATTCCGTCGCGCATTTCGATAGTTACTTCCTTTTTATCGTAATGATCTTGTACGTACGTATCTTCAACTTTTACTGTATCTTTAGTAGATTTGGTCGTTTTTGTACAGGAAACACATAAAAATGCTAGAATTAGGGTGAGTTTTAGAAAGCTTTTCATCTGTAATTTTAATTATTTTTGGATTTGGTCAGATGGAATTTACCGTCATTATTTTGAATTTTTATCAAAATAAGCGTGAAGGTTCATTTCATTCCTTAGGATTTGTAATTTTTTAATGGCTAAATTTACAAATTATTAATCGCTATTATATGATGATGAAAAAAATACTGCTCATTTTAACGTTTATGCTTTGTATTGTGAGTTGTGAAACGAATGCTTCGAAAGATGCCAAAATTTCGTCTACCGAAATTCCAGAAGAAAGTTCGCCAAAAAAGCAATTCCCAACACTAGAACCGAATCGTTATAATGTCGGATTTTTGATTATGGATGGCGTGTATAATACGGAATTAACAGCACCTTACGATATTTTTCAACATACCATTTACCGCGAAAATATCAAAGCGATGAACGTGTTTACCGTTGCCAATACAGACCAACCTGTCCGAACGTTTGAAGGCATGCGAATTTTGCCAGATTTTAATTATTTGAACGATAGTTTGCCAAAGATTGACATTTTGGTTGTGCCAAGCGCAGAACATCATTTGGATACTGATTTGGAAGACGAAGCGATGATTTCTTTTGTACAAAACGTAGCAAAAGATGCACAATTTGTGACGTCTCATTGCGATGGTGCATTTGTATTGGCAAAAGCAGGTTTGTTGAAAGATGTTGCTTCTACGACTTTTCCAAGCGATATTGAGAAGATGCGCGAAATGTTTCCGAAGTTAGACATCAAAGACAATACTTTATTTGTACACGATGGAAAATATATTACGTCTGCTGGCGGTGCCAAATCTTTTGAAGCAGCTTTGTACTTGTGTGAACATTTGTATGGAAAAGAAATCGCGAAAAGTTTGGCTGGCGGTTTGGTAATTGATTGGACATTGGATGGTTATCCGCATACGGTAATTTCAAAATAATAAAAAAACATGATAGAAGACGTTAAAGACAATTCCCCAAGAAGCAAAGACACTGTACTTATATTTATTGCTGCTGTTTGTGTAAATTTTATATTGATTCTTATTACGATTTATCAAAATAGCCTTTTACGAAATTTTTCATTCAAAAGAGAAGAATTAGAGAGTATTGAATTTTTAGATTCGGTAATACAAATCACTTATATCTTTAGATTGGTGATATATATTGTTACGATTGTATTTTTTGTACGCTGGTTCAAAAGAGCGTACGGAAACTTGATACGCAGACATCAACCTACGGAATATAGCGAAAATGGAGCTGCATGGTCATTTTTCATTCCGTTGATAAATTTTTATCGTCCGTATAAAGTAGGAAAAGAAATTTTCTTAAAAACTCAATATGCAATTAAAGAGTTAAACAGCAGTTTCAGGATTGATAGAGATGCTACTTTTGTCGGAGTATGGTGGTTTTTATACATTGGAAATAATTTTTTTGAAAGTTTTGCTGCTAGAGCACAAGAAAAAGCCATATCCGCCAGAGATATTGATGCATTTGCAGACGCAAATGTATATGTTATTGCCTCAAAAGTGACGACTCTCATTGCTATTGCATGCGCTTTATATTTTATTCATAGAATTTCTAAGCTTGAGACAATACTCAGGGAAACAAGTAGTACGTTTTCTGAAATAGATGATATTGGAAAAACAATGGCATAAATATGTTTATTGATACGTTTTTAACTATCTAGCCGCATTTTACTACTTTTTTGAATCGTCATTTATAGAGCATTTTTATGACATAATTACATCTTAAAAATCATCAGTTTTGAGGATAAAAGCTAGCTTTTTGTTATATTTTTAGTTAAAAAACTGTCAAAATTCATTTTATTTAATATATTTTCTTACATTTAAGTAAGATTTTACGGTTTCACGTAATTTTTTAAATCAAGGAAATATACGTCTCATTAAAATTAAATCAGAATGAATTTGCCACGAACATTTCAAGTTATACATTGTTCATTGTTTGTGCGCATATTTCTTCACTTACAGAAAATATTCCTTAGACGCTTCACAAAAGGTTTGCACCATTTTTTTATATTAAAATTACTCTTCACGAACTCTTTTAAGCCAAAATTAGAGCATTATTTTACTCATTGACCACAAAAACCATCAAGGAACAGTTAACACTAAAACTTTACATCATGAAAAAAAAGAATTCAAAAAACTTACACAAGCTTACTAGAATAGAGATGCGCGAGATTACATGTTGGCAGAGGAAATACTCCTGAATTGATCTAAGTTATAAATAACAGAAAAGCTTTTTTGACAAGACAGTTTCTTTGTGATTATTGGGCCAATTTTCACCTTTTCAGATAGTTTTTCTTCAAGTTATAGCTGTAGTTGCAGTACTTCGTAATGAGACTTGTATACTTTTAGTTTCATTTAGTGTACTTTTAGATTCTTCTCAACAATCAGTTTCATTTAAAAGACAAATTTGTCATGCTTCTAAATGGTATACTGCAACTTGAATTGTCAATTTCTCTAAAGGATA
The DNA here is from genome assembly GCA_006383075.2 of Kordia sp. TARA_039_SRF. GTDB lineage: Bacteria > Bacteroidota > Bacteroidia > Flavobacteriales > Flavobacteriaceae > Kordia. Next base: position 127,969 of record SMNH02000007.1, on the reverse strand, counting down.
TTGATTCGTAATTATCTCATCAAATTTTATATAAAGATGTATGTCAAAAAAAATCTATTCTTCGTATATGCCACTTTTTACAGTGATAATTTTAGTGGTATTGATTGCTAATTTTCTACCAAAAAATAAACCTATTGACATTGGTCGCAGCATTTCTGCACCAACTATTGTTATTGTAGGAAAATCAAAAGATATGGGCATTTTTAAGCGTCCAAATTTAATGAACAGTACATATCTTTTTGGTAAATCACATAAAAAAGTTGAAAAAACTATCCATGAAGATTCTGGCAAAATTGTCCTAAAAGATATTAAAAAATCCATGCTGATGGAGTTTAGTCCTTCTGGAGATAAGGCATTTTATCGCACGTATATTTATATTTCTCCAAGTGATACGATTTCTTTTGAAGTCAACAATAAAAAAATTCTTTTTACTGGAAAAAATGCCGTAAAGAACAATTTATATACTTTATTAACCAATAATACACGTGATTATTCTAAAGAGCATTATCAAAATGATATTTATCGGTACAAGAAAACCATACAATCCATTTACGACGAAAAACAAGAATTTGCTACAAAATATTATCGTAAACACGGGATTTCTGGAGATTTTACAAAGGTTTTCAATGATTTTTTAAAGTTTGAATATTATTTTAATTTAATTAATCCCAAAAACGTAAAAGCCGCAAGTACTGAACTCTATTTTAGTCAATCGGATGTGTTAAAAAATTTAATCCAAAAAGAATCCGTAGAAAAAGAAACGATTTTTGACATTTCTGATTATTTAGACAACATACAAATTTCAGATTTTATAGCATCGCGTACTGCATTGAATCACGGTCATTATTTTAAAAACTGTTTAAATGATTTTATTCGGCATTATTTTGAAACCTCTGACTATCCGTTGTATTCAAAGGAAAAACTAGAAGCTGAGAAAACGTATATCGACAATCATTTGGATGGCGATTTAAAAGATTACGCCATAGGAAGAATGATTTGGGATTATTATAATGAGGGATTTGCCTATAATGAGGAAAACAGAAAATATATGTTGCATTTGATTGATAACTTCTCCAAAACTGTTACAGATAAAGCGTCATATATTGACAAAATGGAAGCGATTAAAGAAGATATTTTGCGATATGATTTTGGGTTATCCGAATCAGCTTTGTATGCCAAAATGGTAAATCATTTGGGCGATACGATAACCTTGCAGGATATTTTTGATCGTTCTACAAAACGTATAAAAGTAGTCGATTTTTGGGCAAGTTGGTGTCCGCCGTGTATCAAACAAATCAAGGAAAATAAACCGTTTAAAGACCGACTTTCCGTAGAAAATAATGTTGAATGGATTTATCTCTCCATAGATATCGATAAAGAAAAATGGTTGGCAAAACAGGAGCAACTAAGCGAAACATTACATTTTAGAAATTCCTATTTACTATTAAAAGGCAACAAATCTCCATTGGCGAACGCATTGCAAGTACAACAAATTCCGCGTTATGTCATTTTTGGTAGAAACGGTAATATTTTGATGAATAGTGCTCCAAGTCCTTCCAATACAAAAGTTTTTGAACGCATGATTGACGATATGCAACCACAAACATTCATACAATAAAGTATTTCAACACAAGCGTCGAAGCATTATAAATCTCGATTATCGAGTAGCTATTTAAAAGTCAGTTGTAAAAAGGCATTTATCATTGCGTTTTTATAATTGACTTTTTTGGTAAAAAACGAAATATCAATTACATACATGCTCCGCAAAACTAAGGAGAGCGCATCCCTAATTGTAAGTATTTTTGGTCGAATTAAGGTTTTCCGTAATTTTTAACTTACAAAATTTGATATATTTAGCTTCAAACTAAGACTAATTAAATGAACAATCTACGTTTTTTGTTCTTGTATTTGAAAAAACGAAATATTCATCTTAATAAAAGAGAGTTTATTATACAATACGAATCGCATCCAGCGTTTCCGTCGTTATTGGCTTTAAGTGATACACTGCGTTTTTTTAATGTAGAAAATGGTGCTTTGCATGTGCAATCTTCCGAAATTGACGCATTGCCGAACTTCTTCATGACAAAATTTAAACACGCACAAGAAGATTCCTTAGCGCTTGTGGAAATTAAAAATTCTCATCGATATACTATTTACGAAAACTCCGAAAAGCGAACTATTTCCAAAAACAATCTATTGCAAGAATGGCTTGGCATTGTATTTCTGATTGAGAATAACGAAGAAACTCATCAGAAAAAAACGCGCTATTCGTGGAAACATATACTACTGACACTTTGTGTTTTATCTTTTTTCGGATTGTTTACAGGATATTTTCAATCGCTTCCGTATTTAATTTTCTTTTTATTACCCGTTTTCGGTTTTACACTTTCAATGGTGACTTTGAAAGATATTTTTAATATAAAAAATCCCGTTGTAGCCGCTTTGTGTGACGGAGAAACTACTACGAGTTGTAAGAGTGTAATGAAAAACGCTGGAAAATTGACTGTCTTGAGCGATTTGTGTTTTGTCTTTTTTACATACCAACTTCTTGCATTTACAATTTCTGTAGCTACATATACATTTCAATGGTATGTTTCCCTTCAAAAAATAATAGTATTTACAGCTATTCCTGTTATTCTGTTTTCACTGTATTATCAGTTTGCTGTCGTAAAAAAACGATGTGCAATTTGTATGTCTATTGCAGGTATCATTCTGTTAGAATTGGTATACGTAATTAGCTTACCAAACATTGCTTCTTTTAATCAAATACCGCTTTCTCAGTACAATTTTGCCGCTTTTCTCTTCTTTGCTATTGCTCTTGGTTGGTATTTTTTAAAACATATTTTAATTACAAATCAAACCCTAAAACACGAGCAAATTCTCGCTCATAGATTTAAACGTAATTATACAATTTTCAAAAACACCCTTACTTCAACTTCTAAAACAGTTGCTACTCCGCCTACCTTAACTTTTGGAAATCCTGATGCACACGTGACCCTTGATTTTATTACGAGTCCATACTGCGGATTTTGCAAAAAACCCTTACAACAATTAAGAAAGCTATTAGAAACCTACGCTGACGCAATTGCTGTTAGGCTTCTCTACAACGTAAATTTTAATCATTTTCATGAAGAAGATGTACATTTTTTACAACAGTTATATCATTTGCATGAAACAAAAGGTGATGAAGCATTTTTTAGAGCTTTGGATTTTTGGTATCAAACTCAAGATTATGAAAAATGGTTAGCGAAATACCAACAAAACTTTGATTCAAAAAGAATTCTCCACATACTACAACAACAACGAAATTGGTGTTTACAGCACAAAATCACCTTCACTCCTGCTCTTTTAGTAAATAGCTATATCCTTCCCGAATCGTATGCTATTGATGACCTCAGCCATTTTATTGATGATTTAATAGAAGATACTTCTAAACCATAAAAGCGGAAGCCGAAAAGCTAGTAATAGAGTAGGCATTTACTAATTAATTTATTTTTATTATGAAAACAACAATCAACCTAAAAACCCGAAAAAACTTAAGCAGATCGGAAATGAAATCCATCGTAGCTGGATTTGGAAATGCACCTGAATTGCACAACAATGCTACCGTATTATGCAATGACGGAAAAGAATACTCTATAAAGAGCTGCGACACCATGGAAGAAGCATGTCGTTTGAATGGTGGTGCTAAGATTTGTTCTGGAGGCGGAAATTAAAATGGATTGAGAGCGTTGTTTTTAACAAATGGCGCTCTCTTTTTTTAATTAAAAATCTAAATTCTTTTCTCTTACGGAAATCCGTAAGGTTTATAGTACTTAATTATCTTATATTACGCAATGCTACGATCACTATCAAAAAAAAACAAAAAAATCGTTTTTGGCATTACAGTGTTTACTGCAATTAGTACATTGTATGTCTGTATTCCACAAAAAGAACATTCCAAACTTGCTGGAAATTCTTCTCTAATGAGCTTTAAAGGAAATACTAAAAACACCAATATTTCGACTCCGAAAAGTGAACAAACAATTGTTGTTACAGGAACTTCTGATGATGCTGGTGTGTTTGAACGTCCAAATTTTTTAAACAATACGTATTTGTTTGGAAAACCACATCAAGATATCGAAAAAACGATTCAAAATGATTCGATCACTTTTGTGCTGAAGAACATAGAAAAACCACTGTATATGGAATTTAGCCCAAGTGGAGATGAAAACTTTTTTTCATCACGAATTTTCATTCAACCAACTGATACAGTGAAATTTGAAATAAAAAATAATGTTTTGAGATTTACGGGAAAAAACGCTGCTCAAAACAATTTATATGCAGCACTAGAAGCGCAAACACCCGATTATTCAAGATTTCCATACAACGGAAATCTTTTTTTGTATAAAAATGGTATTCAATCTATTTACGAGCAAAAACAAGCCTTTTTGGAAAAGTATCAAACCGAAAATTCCCTATCGCCAGAATTTGTAGCGATTTTTAAAAAACACTTAAAGTTTGAATATGTTGATAATTTGGTAAGTCCACGAACAATTTCGGTTCAAAACGGTAAATTTTATGTTAATGATTACGACGCATTGCCATCGCTCATCGAAAAGGAATACGGAACTAGTGAAGTTCCATTTAATTTAGCATCGTATTTGGACAATATTACCGTGAATGATTTCCAAGATTTTTCCGCCATGCGGCACACCGATTTTTTAAAAAATAGCTTAACTGCCTGTATTCGTCATTACTTTGTAAAAACTAATGCTCCCTATTTTTCAAAAGAATATTTTATAGCGGAAAAAGAATTTATTGAAACAAATTTTTCTGGGGAAATTCGCGATTATGCACTCGGGCGAATGATTGTGGATTATTACAATAAAGGGTTTGCGTTCGGTTTGCATCGTATTCAATTTATGCAGAAAAATATTGATGAATATATGGCTTCTGTTGAAGGAAAAACAACGCATATTAAAGCCATGGAAACAATTCAAAAAGATATTAATACATACGACTTTAAACTCTCTGAAAGTGCTTTGAATGCCAAAATGATTAACCACTTAGGAGATACAATCACCTTACAATCAATTTTTGATCGGTCGCATCAGCGTGTAAAAGTGATTGATTTCTGGGCGAGTTGGTGTCCGCCGTGTATCAAACAAATCAAGGAAAATAAACCTTTTAAAGACCGCCTTTCTGTGGAAAATAATGTTGAGTGGATTTATCTCTCCATAGATTCCGATAAAGAAAAATGGTTGGCAAAACAAACAGAACTAAGCGAAACATTACATTTTAGAAATTCCTATTTACTATTAAAAGGCAATAAATCTTCTTTGGCTAAAGCATTGAATGTGCAGCAAATTCCAAGATATCTTATCGTTAACCAACAAAATAAAGTTGTTGTGAACAATGCTCCAAGTCCAAATAACGAAGCAGCTTTTGAAAAAATCGTTGATGAAATAAAACCAAGTGCATTATTGACATACCGTGAATGATTATATGATATTTCTAAAAGCACTAAAACTCAAAAAGGAATACCAAACTGATATTCCTTTATTATTGATTTCTGTTTGTAGATGATGTAGTCTACCAGCAATACTGTGGATCAGTATCTTTTGTTGGCGGACATTGACGTAAGAATGATGGACTGCAACCTAGCGTAAATTCTTCCATGCATTGTTCTGGTCCAAAACTGTCGTTTCCTCCAACGGTTTTGTTTAATTCGTTGATTTTTGACACTACTTTTTTGTCTAATTTTAAGTTTTTAACGTGTTTCTTTTTCATAATTAAATTTTTTGATTTTAACAAAATTAAAAACTAAAGTGTTAAAAATCTCACAAGTAAATTATAAAATAATTTCACGATTTTCCTGAATATACCACAAAAGAAAAATACCATTAACCCATTAATTAACAACAGGTTACACCCTAAAAAATCATAATCATAAGTAATGATTTAATGTTAAATTAATAATTATCATAAATAATATTTATAATTAAAAAGATGCGAAATCGCATCTTTTCATCATTGATTTTTTCAATTAGTTGACTAATACGGTGCTTTCATCTCACACTCACAAACTGTGTCCATACACAAACAACTTGTATGCGATGTTCCTGTGCCTGTACGACCACCTTTTAGTTGGTTTACTGTTACCAATGTTGAAATTGTTTTTTTGTGAATTGCTAAATTTTTAATGCTTTGTTTTTTCATGATTATGTGTTTTTTTGGTTTTAAAAGATAAGATACAAAAAAGAAGCGCATTTATGTGTTTCTTGACACTACTCGAAACATTTTCTGACTATATTTACTTAAAAAATCTGATGTCATTCACCTTTATCGATCTTATTTTATTTACAGGAATTATTCAAGGTATCTTTTTAATGATTTCGCTGCAATTCATCTCTAAGAAACATAAAGCCGCCAACAAAATTTTAATGATTCTTATTGGAATTTCTGTCATTGTTTTTGTGAGAGAAATGCTGAGTTATCAATTAAATCCACGTATGTTTTGGCGGACTGCAATTTTGACAGAATCCACCATGTACATTTTTGGTCCGTTTTTGTATTTGTATTTCAAAAGATTGGTCTTTAAGAATGCTTCCGAACAAACTTTAAAATTCAAACATTACATTCCTTCCATTTTGATGCTTTTGTATTTCTTGTGGACGCTTTCGTTCACTTTTGAAGAATACAGAACTATTCTTGGACCAGTAGGCATGTTTACCATTTATTTTATCATGGAATTGACAGGTGTGCTTTCTTTTGCCGTATACGCGTATCTGTCTTTTAAAATTGTGCGGCAAATTAAAAATTCAGAACACGCAACCGAGTACACGCAAAAAATTGCGCGGTATATACAATACGTTACGGTGGGAATCTCATTTATTGCTGTTTGTTGGGCAGTCGGTGTTTTTAATGTGTATATTTTAAGAAATTACAATTCTGTCATCAGCTATAAACTCATTTGGATTTGTATTGCCGTTTTTCTTTTTATTGTGGGATATTTTAGTTTTACACAACCTGAAATTGTGCGATTGCCTGTTCCGAAAAAAGCACCTCAAAAAGATAGATTGACCGAGGAAGAAATTGCCGAAATTCAACAAAAACTAACAAAACTGATTGAAGAAGAACATATTTATACACGCTCGGATTTAAGCCTAAAAATTTTAGCCAAAGAATTACATACAACAGCTAATAACTTATCATGGTTGCTCAATTCTGTATACGAAAAAACTTTTTACGAGTACATTAATGAATTTCGGGTACAGGCTTTTTTACAAAAAATAGAAGCTGGAGAACATAAAAAACAAACTTTGCTTGCCATTGCGATGGACGCTGGATTTAATTCAAAATCGACCTTCAATAAAACGTTCAAATTACTGATGAACGATACACCATCGCGCTATATTGAGAAAAAGTATTCCTAAACTGATAATTCTAGCAAATAAAAAACAGCATCACGTGGCATAAAGACTAAAAAACGCTGTGATACTGTTTCTTGAAATATCATATTACTAACTATTTTAATATGATTCTTTTGGTAATTTGTTTTTGCTGATGCGAAATTTTCATAAAATAAATTCCCGATTGATATCCTTTTAAATCTATTGATTGCGGGTTTTGATGGAGCGTTTCAAAAGCCGCTTGATATATATTTCTTCCCGTGATATCAAAAACGTTCACTGTAACATCAGTAAGCGTATTTTCAGTACGTATCTCAATAATTCCATCTGTTACTGTTGGCGCAATGGTGATGCCTAATTCAGTAGTTGCTACAGACGGAACACTCAATGTGGTATCTAAATTGGTCGATGTTGGATAGAAAACCGAAAACGAATTGGTGGAAAATTGAATATAATAATCATCCAAATATGAAGAGCTACTAGTAGTTATAAAATCGCCGCCAGAAGTATAGCCTGTAGTACATGTACTTCCGTTGACTCTCATAAGTTCCAAATCAGAAATTGCGGTTAAATTGCTATCAGCCAACATCAAATCGTCCACTTCATCTCCTAAAAGATACAACCGAACGCTTACCGAACTAGAAGGTGCATTGGAAGCACTGATAGAGACTTCTCGCCGTAAATACGGTTGCCCAGAGAAGTCTCTTGTATCAGCATTTTCAATAAATAGTGTTGTTGTTACAGTTCCTAAATCGTTTCCATTGGCATTAATAGCCGCTACAATATCACCAGCAGCATCTAAAATTGGCACCCATTCGTTTGTATTTGCTTGTGTATTTGAGATTTCCACGGATGGAATATTTTCACAAATGCCCACCATTCCTTGTGCCACATCTGGCGCTCCTTCCAAACAAAAAGTAAGTTCATTGGCGAAATTTGTTGAGCGTGCTGCTTGGATATAATAGGTATTTCCAAAAGTTACTGGAATTACTCCATCATTAGCAAAACAAGCAACTTCTGCTCCATCACATGCCGTGTAAACTGCAAACGTATTGTTAGAGTTTGTACTTGTAAGGTTTATATTTCCTGTAATTGGTGCTTCAAATACGTACCAAGCATCTAACCAAACTTGAGAGGTACTAAAGCAATCTCCTATGTTAGGTGCAAAGGTTTCTGAAGCACGTCGCGTGTCTACCGTAATATTTTGAGAACTACATTCGCCAACGCCCGCTACAGAAATCATTTCGGCATTTGCACAGCCATCATTCGGTAAAGCTTCATACGCTTGTATTCTAAAGCTATCGGCAGAAGCATAAATGGATTGACTACTAACTCTAAGGAAGTAATTTCCTGTACTGAGTCCAAAAGCAAATCCGTCGTTACTAAAACAGCTAATCTCATTTCCGTTACAAGCATCGTAAAACGTAAATCTGTCCAAGCTTCCAACACCTGTTATTTGTACGTTTCCTTGAAACGGCATGGTAAATTCGTACCATACATCCAAATAGGTATTGCTAGCACTGTCGCAACTGGCATCTAAACTTTCAGTGGCAGCTCTGTTATCGTACGAAATGATTCTTTGCGTGGAAATGTCATCCGTAATGAGTTCTGCTGTGGCACATTCATCATTTGCTGCAGTGGCAAAAGCCTGAATATTGAAACTATCTGCGGAAGCGTAAATAGACTGACTGTACGCGCGAAGATAATACGTTCCTGTAGAAAGATTGTACGCAAAAAAGTTAGCGGCATCACAGTGTATTTCGCTTCCACCACACGAATCGTATAGCGTGAATCGATCTAAAGAACCAGTTCCTGTAATTTGTAAGTTTCCGTTGACTGGCATGGTAAATTCGTACCAAACGTCTAAATAGTCATTCCCTGCGGTATCGCAACTAGCATCTAAACTTTCCGTAGCATTTCTGTTGTCAAAATTGATGGTGCGTTGTGTGGTAATATCCTCCGTAATGACTTCCGCCGTAGCGCATTCGTCATTGGCAACCGTAGCAAATGCCTGAATTCGGAAACTATCTGCGGAAGCGTAAATAGATTGTTTATTTGCTCTGAGAGTGTAGGTTCCTGTGATTAAATTGTACACATATCCTTCGCCTGAAAAACAACTAATTTCCGTTCCGCCACAGCTATCATACAGTGTAAATCTGTCAAAAATATTCACGCCCGAAATTCGTAAGTTTCCATTGACAGGCATGGTAAATTCGTACCAAACATCTAAGTGTGTGTTGGTAGCGGTATCACAACTTGCATCCAAACTTTCGGTAGCGCCTCGGTTGTCGTACGCAATGATTCTTTCCGAGCTGATATCGTCCGTGATAACTTCTGCCGTAGCGCATTCATCGTTTGCAACTGTGGCAAATGCTTGTATATTAAAATTGTCTGCCGAGGCATAAATGGATTGTTTGGAAACGCGTAAAAGATACGTTCCCATAGAGAGATTGTACGCAAAGGAATCATCTGCATCACATATAATTTCAGTTCCGCCACAGGAATCGTACAACGTGAATCTATCAAAAATATTCACGCCTGTAATTCGAAAGTTTCCGTTGACAGGCATGGTAAATTCATACCAAATATCTAAATACGTACTGCTTGCAGTATCGCAACTTGCATCCAAACTTTCGGTAGCACCTCGGTTGTCGTAACTGAAAGAGCGTTGCGTCGTAATATCATCAGTAATGACAATTGGCGTAGCGCATTCGTCATTTGTTGGAGTTTCAAATGCTTGAATGCTAAAACTATCGGAGCCAGCTTGTGTATCAAGACTGGAAGCTCTTAGTTTATAGGTTCCGATGGAAAGATTATAGATAAATCCATCGTCATAAAAACAAGTAATTTCTGCGCCACCACACGTATTGTATAATGCAAAACCGTCTGCAAAATTGACGCCTGTAATTTGAATATTTCCGTTGACAGGCATCGTAAATTCATACCAAACATCTAAATAGGTATTGCTTGCATTTTCGCAACTGCTTTGCAGACTTTCTGTTGCAGTTCCGTTGTTGAAAGTAACCAACGTGGTTGTAGCAGTGGTAACATTTATGATTTCTGCATTGGCACAATCGTTATTGGCAGGTTGTGCGTAACAGAAAAAAGTTGTAAATAGCAACACTGTTAAAAAAAGTAGCCTTATTTTCATGTAATTTGCCCCAAATTTAGTTTTACGAACCACAAATTACTTTGTTTACAACTACTTAGAAACAAAAAATGTATGAACCGACACGATTCATACATTTTTGGTAGTGTATATTTTTTGGTTAGATGAACTACGGATTTTTTCGGTGTAGTTTGGAAATTAATTATCTAAGTGTTTTTTAGTAGAAATGTATTACAATTCCATTATTAAGTTCCGAAGCTTTTTTAAATGCGGTTTTATAAGTCTTTAAATGGTAATTGATATAGTTTTTATCATCAACTCCGGCTTTGTATACTTTTTGTTCTATCATTTCAGGGATATTCAAAACTTTCATTATATCATCAATAGTAATGTCCTTAATCGTTTTATGAATCAATTTCACTTCTTTCGATTTTATAAATCGTGTATCAAGTTGATTTAGTATTTCATGTTTTGGATATGCTACTTTTTTGAGTGAAAATTTTACAATATCCCAACCTTTATCCATACTAAATACCGTATCATTTTTATGATGTAACTCACCATCAACACAAGCATATTTCTCATCTAGAAAATTCTTTGATTCTTCATAAGAAAGCTTAGATAGTTCATCAATATCAACATCAGAAATCCTGTAAAGTTCACATACGCGTCCCAACTTATATCAGCTAAATAAATTGATATTCGATTTACATATTCCTACGATATTGTCCACCAACTTCAAATAACGCCAAAGTAATTTGCCCTAATGAACAGACTTTACAAACTTCCATTAAGGCCTCAAAAATGTTTTCGTTGTTGACCGCTTTTTGTTGCAAGTCGCGCAATAATTCTTTGGTGTCGTGTGCGTTGTGTAAGTTGTTCAATATTTTGATTTGATATTGTTTTTCTTCTTCCGTAGCACGAATGACTTCTTTCGGAATGACCGTTGGCGAACCTTTACTACTCAAGAAGGTATTTACTCCAATAATCGGGAATTGTCCGTTGTGTTTTAAGGTTTCGTAATACAAACTTTCTTCCTGAATTTTAGAACGCTGATACATGGTTTCCATCGCACCTAACACGCCGCCACGCTCTGTAATTCGGTCAAATTCTGCCAACACAGCTTCTTCTACCAAATCAGTTAGTTCTTCAATGATAAACGAGCCTTGAATTGGATTTTCGTTTTTCGCCAATCCTAATTCTTTGTTGATAATCAACTGAATTGCCATCGCTCTACGCACTGATTCTTCCGTTGGTGTCGTAATGGCTTCGTCGTACGCGTTGGTGTGTAAGGAGTTACAGTTGTCGTAAATCGCATATAATGCTTGCAATGTGGTACGAATGTCGTTAAAGTCAATTTCCTGCGCATGCAAACTACGTCCAGACGTCTGAATGTGATATTTTAACATTTGCGCACGTGCATTGGCTCCGTATTTATGTTTTAAGGCTTTTGCCCAGATTTTACGTGCTACACGACCAATTACCGAATATTCTGGATCAATTCCGTTCGAGAAGAAGAATGATAAGTTTGGACCAAATTTATTGATGTCCATGCCTCTACTCAAATAATATTCTACATACGTAAATCCGTTGGACAATGTCAACGCCAATTGTGTAATCGGATTGGCACCAGCTTCCGCGATGTGATATCCAGAAATAGACACTGAATAAAAGTTACGCACATTGTTTTCGATGAAATATTCTTGTACGTCTCCCATCAAACGCAAGGCAAATTCCGTAGAGAAAATACAGGTATTTTGCGCTTGGTCTTCTTTTAAAATATCTGCCTGAACCGTTCCTCGAACTTGTGCAATGGTATTGGTTTTGATGTCTTCGTAAATTTCCTTTGGCAATACTTGATCGCCCGTAACACCTAACAACATCAATCCTAAACCGTCGTTTCCTGCTGGCAATTCACCATTGTACTTTGGACGTTCTTTGTCTTTGTAAATTGCTGCGATTTTTGCTTCTACCTCAGCTTCGAGTCCATTTTCTTTGATGTAAATTTCACATTGCTGATCGATAGCTGCATTCATGAAAAATCCTAACAACATTGGCGCAGGACCGTTAATCGTCATACTTACCGACGTCATTTTATCAGCTAAGTTAAATCCAGAATAGAGCTTTTTCGCATCGTCCAAACAACAGATAGAAACACCTGCGTTTCCAATTTTACCATAAATATCTGGTCGCACATCTGGATCGTTTCCGTATAAGGTTACACTGTCAAACGCTGTCGATAAACGCTTTGCAGGCATTCCTTCACTTACGTAGTGAAAACGTTTGTTGGTACGTTCTGGTCCACCTTCTCCGGCAAACATACGCGCTGGATCTTCTCCTGTACGCTTAAATGGATATAATCCTGAGGTGTATGGAAACTCGCCTGGCACGTTTTCCTGCAAACACCAACGTAAAAAATCGCCCCACGCTTGGTATTTTGGCAAAGCAACTTTCGGAATTTGTAAGTGTGATAAGGATTCTGTATGTGTGTTTATCTTGATTTCTTTGTCACGAACTTTGAACGTGTAGATTGGATTTTTGTATTTGTTGACTTTATCATTCCAGCCGTTGATGATTTCCCAATTATAAGGATCAAGATTGAGCTTGACGCGATCAAACTCTTTGAGTAATAATTTCACCAATTCGATATCCGATTCGCTGTCCAATCGCTCTAGAATAATGTCTTCATCCAAACCTGCTTTGGACATGAATTTCATCTCGACTGCGCTCGATGTGACATTTGTGATTGATCCAATCGTCTTGTATATTCCATAGAGTTTTTGGGCAACTTCTACTTGTGCTTCTGCTTTTTTGTCATACGCACGATTATTTTCTGCAATTTCAGATAAATAGCGTGTTCGCGATGGTGGAATGACAAAGATTTTTTCGCTCATTTCACTAGAGATCTTTGATGTAGATTTCAAATCGGCTTCGGTTTTTTCAACCAATTTATCCATCACAGCTTTGTACAAGGTATTCATTCCAGGATCGTTGAATTGTGAAGCAATCGTTCCAAACACAGGCAATTCATCTTGTGGTGTGTCCCACAAATTGTTATTGCGCATGTACTGCTTTTTCACATCACGTAACGCATCTAACGAACCGCGTTTGTCAAACTTGTTAATCGCTACCAAATCGGCAAAATCGAGCATGTCAATTTTTTCCAATTGCGTGGCTGCTCCAAATTCTGGCGTCATTACATACAATGCCACATCGCTGTGTTCCATGATTTCTGTATCCGACTGACCGATTCCAGAAGTTTCTAAAATGATTAAGTCGTATTCCGCAGCTTTTAAAACTTCAATCGCTTCGTTGACATATTTTGACAATGCCAAATTCGATTGACGTGTTGCCAAACTACGCATATACACTCTCGGCGAATTGATGGCGTTCATACGAATACGATCACCCAACAACGCGCCTCCAGTTTTACGTTTGGAAGGATCTACCGAGATGAGTCCGATGGTTTTTTCTGGGAAATCTATTAAAAATCGACGCACCAATTCGTCTACCAAACTCGATTTTCCTGCGCCACCAGTTCCCGTAATTCCTAATACTGGTGTTTTGGATGTTTTATTTTTAATGTGAATTGTGTCTAAAGCATCTTTTGCAACTTCAGGAAAGTTTTCTGCCGAAGAAATGACACGAGCAATCGCTTTTGGATTTTTTTCGTGTAATATATTTACTTCACCATTTAGCGTATCTCCAATCGCAAAATCAGACTTCTGCACCAAATCGTTAATCATTCCTTGCAAGCCCATCTCACGTCCATCGTCTGGCGAATAAATACGCGTGATTCCGTAGTCCATCAATTCTTTAATTTCTTCCGGAAGGATTACACCGCCACCGCCGCCAAAGATTTTGATATGTCCAGCGCCTTTTTCCTGCAACAAATCGTACATGTATTTAAAGTACTCGTTGTGTCCACCTTGATACGACGTCATCGCAATCGCATTCGCATCTTCTTGAATAGCAGTATTCACTACTTCTTCCACGCTTCTATCATGTCCTAAATGAATTACTTCTACGCCTGTAGATTGAATGATTCTTCGCATGATATTGATAGCGGCATCGTGTCCGTCAAAAAGAGATGCGGCTGTTACGATTCGTACTTTATGAGTTGGTTTGTAGGGTTGCACTTGTTCCATCTGTAATGAAGTCTATTTTTTAAGGCTGCAATTTACGGAATATTCAAAAAAAACGGGAGTTTTTTAAGAAATATATAAGAAGTGGCTCTATGAAAATTTTACTCATAAACTGCATTTTCGGCAATACTTCTTCCCGACTCCAAATCCGATTGTACACTTTCCAATTTCATTTTGATGGTCATCAACGCAATTTTCCCCAAAGGCAAGCGCAATGGAGGTTTTTCTGAAGAAACCAACTGAATGATTGCTTGTGCTGCTTTTTTAGGATTTCCTTCTTGCTTGCCGTGTACACTTTTTAGTTTCGTTCTAAAAGTTCCAGCTGTTGCATCATACGCTTCTATAGTTTTTTGAGCTTCTCCTAAAGTACTACTAGCAAAGTTAGTACGAAATGGTCCTGGTTCTATGATGGATACGTTAATGCCAAGTGCGGCAACTTCTTGTGCCAAGGCTTCACTGAACCCTTCTAAAGCAAATTTACTCGCATTATAGATTCCAAATCCTGCAAATGCCTTGATACCACCATGCGAAGAAATTTGAACAATGTGTCCTTTGTTTTCTTTTCGCATGAATGGTAATATACTCTGTGTAAGCTTTAAGACGCCAAAAAAGTTTGCTTCAAAGACATTTCTAACTTCCTGAATACTGGCTTCTTCAATAGCGCCTACAAATCCAATACCTGCATTATTGACTAATACATCAATGCGTTTAAACTTTTCTAGTAGTATTGTTGTTGTTTGGTCTATTTCTTCATGCTTAGTAATATCTAGTTTCACAGCAAAACCTTTGCCTTTATGCGTAGAATTAAAAGCTTCCACTTGCGTTGAATTCCTAAACGTTCCAATGACAAAATCGCCTTTTTCCATAACAGCATTCGCCAAAGCTTTACCCAATCCACTAGAAATTCCCGTGATATACCATATTTTCTGATTCATCCTATTATTTTTTTAATGCGTTGATAATTTCGGAAGCTTCTACTCTATTTCTATAATCACCATCAATGGCTTTTGCAAAAGAAATGGTTCGGTCTTTTTCAATGATGAATACAGCTGGAATCGGCAATTCTTGGGAATCATCCGCATAGTAATTGTCAAAATTGATGCCCAAGTCGGTCATTGCTGCAATAGGCTTTTCATCATTTTTAAATACTGTTGTAAATTGTTTTGCTACTATATTTCCGTTATCGCTCAACACTTCAAATTGTAAATTGTTTTTTTCTTTGATGGTTAACGATTCGTCAGGTGTTTGTGGAGAAATAGCAACTAATTGAGCGCCAAGTGCTGTTATTTCATCCAATACTTGCTGGTATTGATGCAATTGTAAGTTACAATACGGACACCAAGTGCCTCTGTAAAACGTTAAAACGACTTCTCCTTTTTGCAAGAGCGCATATAGTGTGATGGTTTCACCAACAGCATTGGACAACGAAAAATTAGGCGCAATATCACCTTCTTGAAGTTTTAAAATTGATGTGTGTGTTGCTTGTAACTGTGCCGCATCAGATTCGAATATAGCTAATGCTTCTTTGGGCAACATGTTTCCTAAATTGTTTTGTAATTCTTGTAATCCTTCTGCATAGGAAGGAATGTTTTTGTTTGATTTCATTTTCATGTGATTTTGATAATGCCAATATTGACACTACAAAATTGCAGCATGCAGCACTGATAGAAAATGAACTGATTTAAGAAATCATCTTGAACTAGTTCAAGATTTTTGTGCCAAACGTTTTCGAATCTTGCTTAAAAACTCCGCAGACATTCCAAGATAGGAAGCCAATGCATATTGCGGAACACGTTGTACGATGGACGGATATAAATTGGAAAATTCAAGATAACGCTCTTCTGCAGTTTTTCCTAAGTTTGAAAGGATACGGCGTTGTGAAAAGGCAAATGATTTTTGCGCTACCAATCTAAAAAAATGTTCAAATTTCGGATTCGCAGCACACAAGGCTTCCACGTCTTCATAACTAATTTGTTGCACTGTAGAATCTTCCAATGCTTCTACAAATAACGAAGCAGGTGTTTGCGTAATGTAGCTATTAAAATCACTGATAAACCAATCTTCAACAGCAAACTGAATGGTATGTTCTACACCTTCATCCGTCACAAAATAGCTTCTCAATGCGCCTTTTACGACATACGTTTGGTGCGAACATACAAAATTGGGCTGCACAATAAATTGTCTGCGTTTTACAATTGTAGTCCGTACAATAGCCATGAATTGCTGTTCATCTTCTGACGTAAGCTGAACATAACGTTTGATGTTGTTTAGTATATTGATAGTCTTTCAAATCATTTTTCGGTTTACATCACAAATATACAGGATTATCCTGCGCTTTTTGTTGTATAACTGTTTTTTGAAATTTTACCGAAATACATTTTGGTTTTGCACAAACCTTTTGTACTTTTTGCATGTTAAAATCTAAATAACAAACTCATGAAAAAAATCATTATTGCTTTTGTCGGATTACTTGTTTTGAATTCCTGTGCAGAGTTACAACAAGTAGTGAATCAATTGCCACAAGGAACTATTGGAAATGCTGATATTGCTGCGGGATTGCGTCAAGCATTGGATAAAGGAATTGATCTTCAAGTCCAGAAACTGACTTTAAAAGATGGTTTTTATAAAAATAGTTTGGTGAAGATTTTAATGCCACAAGAACTTCAAAAAGTAGAAAAAACGTTACGCGATATCGGTTTGGGAAGTTTGGCTGATGACGGAATTAAAATGCTCAATAGAGCTGCTGAAGATGCCGTAAAAGAAGCCACGCCTATTTTTGTAAATGCCGTAAAAGACATCACGTTTGATGATGCTAAAAATATTCTACTCGGCGCTGATAATGCTGCGACTCAATATTTGCAAAATAAAACAACAGCGGCATTGTATAATAAATTTCAACCTGTAATTCAGAATTCCTTTGCCAAAGTAGGCGCGGATAGAATTTGGACAAATTTGATTGAGCGCTACAACAAAATTCCACTCGTAAATGACGTCAACCCAGATTTGACCGATTATGTAACCAATGAAGCATTAAAAGGCGTGTACACCATGATTGCGGTAGAAGAGAAAAAGATTCGTACCAAAGTTGGTGCAAGAACTACGGACTTGTTGAAAAAGGTGTTTGCCTTGCAAGATTAATTTTGGGTTTTAGGTTTTAGGTGTTAGGTCGCTTTGCTTTTCGTTTTTTGTTTTTCGATTACCTTATCTATTAATTTTCAGAACTCTAGGCTTCTCTGTTGTTTTTACGGGAAACCATTTTCTCATGTTTGAAGATTTGTCTAATTTTAGGCTTTATCTGATTTCGTTTGAAAAAATTAACCTTCATTTTCTTTTTATTCATAACATCGATACAATGTTATGCCCAAAACGTGTACAAAACACCTTCGGGAGCACGATATCATTTGAGTTCGTGCAGAATGGTAGAAAATGTTTCTAAAAAACTTTCTGGTGTAGCGGAAATTAACGCTGCGAAATTGACTCCTTGGAAGATTTGTAAACCGCCGTCAATTTCTCAATTGAAAAAAGGCAATAGCTTTACTGATAAGTCTGTAGGAACTGCTACTTCAGTTCGCTGCAAACACTACACAAAGAGGAACACGCTGCAAACACTACACAAAATTGGCAAACGGTTATTGTTTTCAACACACAAAACAAGAAAATAGTAGTGCAACGACTCCAAGGAAATCTACTGTTTCTACATGCGGAGCGCGAACAAAGTCAGGAAAACCATGTCGGCGAAAAGTAAAAGGTGGCGGATTTTGTTATCAGCATAAATAGCTGATTGAAAAATTAAATGATTGCATATTGAAGTTACTGATAGTCAATTACATTCAAACTTAGCATCAATCTTCTTGTAAATTTTGATAAAATCATGTGATTTTTTTGTACCTTAATAGGGCAATTTTTAGACAAAAATCTATGGATAAAGTAAAAATATACACAAGCAATGTTCAGATTCAAATTATGGATGCGAAACATATTTTAGACGAAGCTGGAATTAATTATTTCGAAATCAATAAAATGGACACTGCATATGCGGGAATTTTAGGCGGCGATATTGAATTGCACGTAGCAAAAGAAGATGCCGAAAAAGCATTGCAATTACTTGCCGATTTGAAATAATTCGTATAAATAACAAAAATTTACCGAAAGCATATACATTTCGTAGACAGTATCAAGGAATTTTAAAAATGTATTGAATATTTAGCTAACTTACTGATTGTAGCGTAAAACAATTGAATGTAAGTCATGCAACATCTTCTTACTCAAACACCCAAAAAGAAACAACAAGCTGCTGCCAATGTTGTGTATCAACGTGCTGTTTTTCAATTAGTAGACAATCGCTCTCACCATTTGCATCCTGCAAATTTATTTCAAAATACTTCTAAAAATAGTGTTGTTCAAAGACAGATTATACAATTTGGAAAAACTAAATACGGAGACTCAGCAAAACTCGCTAGAGAACGCTTTAAACTAGGTGGCGGCAAACGAAGTAAAGGTATCGATTTTAAAAAATGGAAACGCGGACGCGAAGCACAACATTTGATTCCCGCACAAGTATGTAGAGATTACGGAATTCCAAAATCGTGGGCAAACAGTGCTGGTAATGGAATGATGTTACCTTCTGGAAGACGCAATACGAATCACTTACGCATTAAAAAATTAGATAAAGGAAAAATGCATCACATCAAAGGTGGCGGAAGTCATCCTAATTATAATAAGTATGCGTTTAAACTTGCCAAACAAAACAAGTGGAAAAAAGGAAAAGTAAGCCGAGCACAGTTTGATAAACTTACCAATACGCTCCGAAAGAAAAACCGACCTAAAAGAAAAGGTGCTGCAAGTGGTTATATCGATGATTTAAAATAATCTTGTAAACTCCGTGTTTTTCCTCTTTTTGACTCTTTTTATTTTTTCTTAATTTGGTGAAAACTAAAATAATACCACCATGGAATGTTCAAACTTACTGGAAGCTGCTTTAAAAAAGGGGAATATTGACCGATTGTTATTTCGAGGTTCAAACGATAAAGTCTTAATCACCGATTTGCAACGAACGCTTTTTGAATTGGGTTTTCGAAAAGAACTGAAATGGGATAGTTACCAAGCTGATGGCGATTACGGACGCGCCACTGCCGCCGCCGTCACAGCATTTGCGAAACGAAATGGTGTGACTACCAATGGCGATAAAGTCACGGACGATTTGGCAAAATTAATATTAGAGCGTCACGATTTCCTGCCAGAAATGTATATTTTATGGCAAATCCATTCTTCCGATTTACGCACCCGAAAATATATTTCCAAAGGCACTAAAATGAGCATTACTGCCATTCAGGTGTTTTTAAACACAGAAGGTTATGGCGAACAATTGAACTTTGCTAAGTTCGGTGCAGACGGATTGTATGGAAATAGCACGCGAAATGCTGTGATAAAATACGCAGAAGACCACAATATTCAATCGGATGGTGATTTGCTGACGCGACCGTTAATTAATTTGTTTCTAAAAGATATCAATCAATATTACGGTGCTAAATGGAGTGATTTGGCTCCACAGAATTTACCGAGTAAAAAATCACCTTTAGTACTGTTTGAAGCTTCTAATTTTTCCGGAAAACCGTGCAGAGCTGATGAGGAATTTGTACCTGCGCTTGAAAAAATTAACGGATATGCCAAACGCGCTAATGTTTTTGTGTATGTAACAAGTTCTTTTAGAACTACCACCAATGTACAAGGTGCCATTGTGCCGCCAGCAACTTTTTCAAATCATTTAGCGGGACACGGAATTGATATGAATTTGCAATACGGAAATGGCAAATGGGCAAACTCAAAAGTATTGGCAAAATATCCAAATGTTCCCGATCCTGTAAAGTTTTTTCTAACCTTAATTATTGACGATCCTGAATTGCGTTGGGGCGGGAAATTTAATCATAAAGATCCTGTACATATTGACGACCATCTTAATAAAGATATGACTGCGTGGAGAAAACGCTATCAAGTCATGCAAGAAGCCGTACAACTTGGAAAGGTTTGAAGTTAGAGTTTGAAGTTGAAATTGAACTCGAAGCTGAACTTGAATTTAAATTATTCCTTTAGTCTTATTGACAAATGTTAAAGTGTAAACTGAATTTCAATCTTTTCCGCAGTGTAGCAGGGATTTTTCGTTAAAAATTTCTGAAGCCTTGGAAGAAATTTAAAAAAATTCATGCGGTTTTGGTTTTTCTCCTAAAAGAAAAAGCAAAAACACCTCTGGAAAAGTGCCTTTTCTTTTGCTTCTTTTCTTTGGGCAAGCAAAGAAAAGAAAGAAGAAATTCAAATTTTAATATTGTACAAACTTCTCTAGAGAACAAAATTTTTAATTAAAAAACAAGCTTCAAAATACTAATTTATTTTTCTCTTACATACAACCCATCAAAAGCAGTTTTCCACGTTTTTTGATCGGTTGAGGTTTCCCAATGTTGTCGTACAGAACCGTTTTCATTCAACGTCCACGTGACTCTGTTTACATATTTTTGACCTTTTGGCGAAGTCACTTCATCACTTTGTAAAATCATTTGGTTTCCTACTCTGTTGCCTTTTAAGTGCAAACTTGCGCCTTGATTGTCAATCCAAATTTGTTCCCATTGCTTTTTTTGTGCGTTGTAAAAATTATAACTCGTTCCTGTGTAACCTGCTTTGGCACTCGTCCAATTTTCACGTAAAACACATGCGTCTTCAATCTTTGTAATTACATTTTTTCCTGCAGGAGTTCCGTCTGGGTTTGTCACGTTCCACGTTCCTACCCAAAAGTCAAACGCTTGATGATTTTCGGTACAACACGCACAAGATTTTTGTTGCGCAAAACTTTGTAAAGAAAAAAGGGCAATACAAATAAGAAGAAGTTTTTTCATGACAGGAGAATTAAATTGTATCTTTCAAGATAACACAATTTCGCTGAAATTCTCCCAAATTTATTTTAAAAAGTAAGATATAATTCTACTTCAAAAAATGCTTTTTACTGATAATCAAGCAATAACTTTCACAATTGTTAACATTTTTTAATCAATTTCTAATATTCTCTTAACATACAAAACTGAGTTTTCAACCTATATTTGCAGTGTTGTAATAATCTACTACAACATTTTTTGGGTTAGTTAAAAAGTAAAAATCGGGTCTCATTGCCCGATTTTTTTATGCTAACCGTTTGTGAAGTTTCTTAAAGTAGTCAAACGCTTTCGCCAATCGTGAACCGTACCAGCTAAAGTATTCTCCATCTACAAAAATTGTTTTCGCGTGATGTGTATGTCTTCCCAATTCAAACGCGTGTTCCTCTTTAAATGGATAGGGTTCTGAAGAAAGCATCACAATATCCGGATCACCTTCTTTTCGAATATTTTCAATAGCGACTTCAGGATATCTTCCGAGCGATTCGTATATGTTTTCAAACTTACAAAGCTGTAACAAGTGATTGATAAACGTGTCTTTTCCAGCTGCCATCCAAGGCTTTCGCCAGATAAAATACGCCACTTTTTGCACAGGAATATCTTTTACAAACGCTTGAAAATCTTTTAAGTGAAATAGAATTTTTTGGTTGATTTTAGATGCTTCGGTATTACACTTAAACATCGTGCCGTATTGCGAAATCATTTCCAGCGTATCGTGAATCGTTTTTATATCGGAAACATGTACAGGACATATTTTTTCGAGTGTTTCTACGATTTCTTGCGTATTTTCCTCTTTATTACACAGAATGATATCAGGTTGCAAGGCTTTTATTTTTTCAATTTTGATGTTTTTAGTGCCGCCAACAATCGTTTTGGTACTTTTAAAATGATACGGATGTACACAAAATTTAGTAATGCCCACTACAGCATCTTCCAATCCTAAATCGTATAACAATTCCGTTTGCGACGGCACTAACGATATGATGCGTTTGGGCGTTTTTTCAAGTGTGAACGTTCGTTGTAGTTGGTCTGTAAACTCCATCAACACCAATTGTTAAGCATCTAAAATAGCTGCCATTTGCGATTGTAGTTCGGCTGCTTTTTTCGCTGCTGCAGATGCAAAATCGGCTTCGGTAGAAGCATAAATAATTCCACGAGAGGAATTGATTAACAAACCAATATTTTCTGTCATTCCGTATTTGCAAACGTCTTTCAGATTTCCACCTTGCGCGCCTACTCCAGGAACTAACAGAAAACTCTCTGGGATAATTTCACGAATTTCCCCTAAAAACGATGCTTTTGTCGCACCTACGACATACATCAAGTTTTCGCTATTTTCCCAAGTTTTCGACGTTTCTAATACATGTTTGTAGACTTCTTTGTCAGCAATCACTTTCGTTTGAAAATCGAACGCACCTTGATTGGACGTTAGTGCTAACAAAATGGTATGTTTTCCCGGAAACGCTAAAAAAGGTTCTACAGAATCTTTTCCCATATACGGTGCCACTGTGACCGAATCAAAGGCTAAATCTTCAAAAAATGCTTTCGCATACATGCTTGATGTATTTCCAATATCACCACGTTTCGCATCTGCAATCGTAAAAATTTCAGGATGTTTTGTGTTTAGGTATTGAATCGTTTTTTCCAACGCTTGCCAACCTTTGATGCCGTACGCTTCATAAAAAGCGGTATTCGGTTTGTACGCCACTGCCAAATGATGTGTAGCATCGATAATAGCTTTGTTAAATTCAAAAATAGGATCGTCGGTTTCTAGTAAAAACTTTGGAATTTTTTGCAAGTCTACATCCAATCCGATACACAGAAATGATTTCTTTTTACGAATTTGCGCGATGAGTTGGGTTGTGGTCATTTTTTTTGGGTGTTGGGTGTTGGTTGCTAGTTGTTGGCTCTTGGCTCTTGGCTCTTGGCTCATAAAATATCAAAAAATAGTGTTCATTGTACACTAACAACAAACAACCAATTTAAAATTCACTAGCTTCCTTCAGTTTTTCGGTGTTTTCTACTAACATCAATTCGTCGATGATTTTTTGAATATCGCCATTCATAATGTTTGATAAATCGTAGAGTGTCAATCCGATTCTGTGGTCGGTTACACGACCTTGTGGATAGTTATAAGTTCTAATTTTTGCACTTCTGTCACCTGATGAAACCATACTTTTACGACGTGCTGAGTCGGCTGCTAGTTTCTTTTCTAGTTCTTTTTCGTACAAGCGCGAACGCAATACTTTTAAAGCTTTTTCAAGGTTTTTGTGTGATGATTTTTGATCTTGACAACTTACTACCAATCCCGATGGTCCGTGATGCAAACGAATGGCTGAATATGTGGTGTTTACAGATTGTCCTCCAGGTCCTGTAGATGTGGTACGTTCTATACGAACATCATTCATATCTAACTCAACATCAAACTCTTCTGCTTCTGGCAATACCATTACCGTTGCGGCACTCGTATGTACACGACCTTGCGTTTCGGTTTGCGGCACACGTTGTACTCGATGCACACCAGCTTCAAACTTCATCGTTCCGTATACGTCTTCTCCTGAGACTTCAAAGATGATTTCTTTAAATCCGCCCGAAGTTCCTTCGCTGTAATCTACGATACTTACATTCCATCCGCGACCTTCACAGTATTTGGTGTACATTCTGTGTAAATCTCCTGCAAAAATACTCGCTTCATCACCACCCGTTCCAGCGCGTACTTCTACCACGACGTTTTTGCTATCTTCAGGATCTTTAGGTATCAATAAGAACTTGATTTCATCTTCTAGTTTAGGCAATGCTTCTTTGGCTTCGTCCAATTGCATTTTTGCCATTTCCACCATTTCGGCGTCACTTCCATCTGCAATGATTTCTTCAGCTTCAGCAATATTGTCTAAAAGTTCTTTATACACGTCGCGTTTCTCAACGAGTATTTTTAAATCTTTGTATTCTTTATTGAGTTGTATATATCGTTTTTGATCTGCAATGATGTCTGGCTGAATGATTAAATCATTGACCTCATCAAAGCGTTGTTTTACTATTTCTAACTTTTCTAACATGGAACTTCGGTTTTCAAGTTTGCAAATTTACAATTTTTATTGATTGTTTTTAGTTTTCGGCAAATGTTCTAGGAACTCTTTTATTTGATAATCGAGATTAAAAATGTTTTGACACTTAACTCGATATATTTCAACAGTTGCTACTGAATGCTTCGCGTGTTTGGCTCTAAGTTATTAATTGTATTCGTTTTCTTTTGATTCGTATTGAATAATCTCACTTTTATGTTGTACATTTAATACGAAAAAATTTAGTAACCATTAAAATTATCACAAATGAAAAAAAGAAATTTAAAATCGTTAGCATTAAACAAAAGAAACATTTCTTCGCTAAAAGAAATCGTTAAAGGAGGATTGCGAACTCCTCTTGATAGTGATTGTTCATCGTTTGGAAACGGAGAATGTGAAAAAACATATTGTAATTGTGAAACACAAGAAGCCTAGTTAATACCTGGCATACAATCAGCTTAAAACTGCATTATTTTTTATAAAGTAATGCAGTTTTTTCATTTTTTATGGCAGTTTTACAGTAAACTTTTCAATTATCTTGAAAAATTTTTCTTTACAGAATCCATACTATAATTACGGATTTTCCATCGAATTTTTTAGTGATTTCTTACTAGTTTTACAACTTTAACCACAAACCTATATAATCATGAAAAAAAGAAAAGTAAATTTAAAGCAGTTAGCATTAAAGAAGTCTAGAGTAGCTTCATTAGAGTCTAATAGCGTTACGGGAGGATTCCAGTCTTGGACAGGAACGGCTGAGCCATGTTTCTCAGATTTTGACTGTGGAGGAACTAACGGTTGTCCTCAACCTACAGATGGTTGTCCACCACAAACTAATGGTTGTTACACAAACGGATGTCCACCACAAACACAAAACTGTCCACCTCCAACATTATTATGTAACTCACATTCTGTATGCCCTCAAGGAGTATACTGCTACTAGTAAGAATCTTTCTTACATAAAAATTATTTTAAGAGCTTTCAGTATTGGTACTGAAAGCTCTGTTTTTTTATAGACTTTTCTAAACTTACTTTTACTACGGATTTTCCATATACGATTTTTGTACGGAATTTCTACTTTTAGGTTTTAACCATAAATTATATATTATCATGAAAAAAAAGCAAATTAACTTAAAACAATTAGCTTTAAAGAAATCGAGTGTAGCTTCTTTAGCAGCTGACAGTTTAAAAGGAGGAACAAATTATCAATCTTGGACAGGAACTGCTGAGCCTTGTTTGTCAGAGTTTGAGTGTCAAACAGATGATTGCGCTACCAACAACGGATGTCCACCGCCACACACACAAAACTGTCCAACAAATGGTTGTCCTCCGCGAACTAATGACGGTTGTGACCAAACAGCGTTGTATAGTTTTTGTAATGGTATGCAATGCTATTAATACAACTTCAATTATAGAATATAACAAAAAGGCTTTCAAGTTGTTGAAAGCCTTTTTTAGTAAAAGTAGATTAGTAGTTGATAGGTAAGATTTTCTTTTTAGAATACACGTACAATATTAAATCCGAAGAAAATATCTCCGTCGCCCCAATCACCTTCTGCATAGCTTAAAAAGCCAGGTTCGTTGGTTGATTGTGCATTGGAAAATAACAATTGAAATACGTGTCCACCCGTTTCTATATCAACACCGATGGTCAGTGGATTTCTAAAAGCGGTATCATCTGCTCTGTTGAAATTGTAAGCATAATCCATGTTGATTGACATGCGTTTGCTCACTTTTAAACGTCCACCAACACCCATGGCAAATTGGTCGTGCTTTTGAGACGCTTCAAGCGTTAAGTTGTGACGTACATACGAAGGTGCAATTTCTAACGAGAAGTTATTGTTGAATTTACGCGAAATTAATAACTGCGTCGTGTAACTTAACCGATCTTCAAAGGTCAAAAAAGGAAAACGGTCTTTTCGCACTTGCGTATTGATGTTTGCTGTTGCATAACCAACCAGCGTTACCGGAAAGTCTTCGGTTTGATCTTTTAATTTCATTTTGGTTGAAAGTGCGTAGGTTTTTCGCAACGATTCTCTACTGATTCCAAATTGCCAACCTTCAAAAAGTCCATACACGAGTTGAATTCGTGTGTTGGCATTGTCAAATCCGAAAAAAGTTTTCAGCCCGTCTTCTAAGGTTCCAAATCGGTGCGATACATAGAGATAAAAATCATTTTTTGCGGCTACTTTTGTCGATTGCAAATTCATAATTCGCATCGCTTTAAAAGCTGGTGACACAAATGTTTCTGGCGTAGCTTCTTCTTCTAATTCGTCTAATAAATCATCTTGCGCATGCAATCCAACACTGAACAGACAGCATACTAGAAATATATAATAGTGTTTCATTTTGTTAGTTTTTGAGGATGATGGCTTTGTCTAGTTTTAGTTCGCCTAGCAAATCATCGTAGCCAATAATTCTTCCTTTAATTTGTATTTTTTGGTCTTTTTTTAAATTCTCTGTACTTGTTCCTTCTTCTAATTGAAAGTAGAAATTTCCATCCACAGAAATGCCTTTTACATCTTTTGCGGTAATAGTGCCTGTTAGCTCAATAACTTTATCGCCTGCTTTTGACCACGCATCGGCATTGGCTTCCATGTTGCTTTGAAATTCTTTTGCGCTTCCTTTGTACACAACTTCCATATCGTTTATAGAAGTGTGTGATTGATAGAGATAAAAATATCCTGCAACACCTACAACTACCAATATTGCTAGTATACTGAGGAATATTTTACTTTTTTTCGACAAGTTCATAATTCAAAGTGATGTTAATTTCTTTTGCTATTTTTTCGCGTACAATGCTTGGTATTTCAATTCCGAAATCTTGAGGTTTTACAGAAAAGTAAGCTTCAATCGTAATTTTTTCACCGTTTTTAGACACTTTTGCGGTGGTTGCAATTTCTTTGGCTTGTCCGCGTACCGTCAATGTTCCTGTTAGGTTGTATTCTTTAGCTGTGTTTGAAATATCCGCCATGGAAAAGTTGGCTAGTTTTCCTTTGAATGTTGCTTTTGGATGCTTGTCAGAATCCATATAGTTTTCGTTGAAATGCTCTTCCATCAACGCCACTTTAAAGTGAAAGGATTTGATGAATAATAGCGCTGCAATGTCACCTGTATTTACATTTAACACCACGGTAGTGCTATTACTCTTTGCTTCTACAGGTTCAAAAGCTGCTACCGAAGCTTTAAAATCGGTAGTCCCTGTTTTGGTATAGTATTTTTGTGCTGCTACA
This sequence comes from Kordia sp. TARA_039_SRF, assembly GCA_006383075.2. Lineage (GTDB taxonomy): Bacteria > Bacteroidota > Bacteroidia > Flavobacteriales > Flavobacteriaceae > Kordia. Next base: position 100,109 of record SMNH02000007.1, on the reverse strand, counting down.
GTTCCTACTGCTAAAAACATGCACAGGTATAGTAATTTTTTCATGTTGTTATTATTGTTTTGGTGATTGTTTAATTTTCAAGAAAACCGTCAGCTGCCCATTGTTCAATGATTTGTCGGTCAGTAGCTGGCATCTGCCCTGATGGCGGCATCGGATTTGATGCATTGTTGATGCGATTTAATACATTTCCTTGCTCTACGCCTGCTCTAGCGTTTGCATAACCGTCTAATTGCAATCCTGCATTGGCACTTGGCCCACTGTGGCAACCTACACAAGTTGCGTTGATAATTGGTGCCACGTCATCATCGTAGGTTATCTGCTGAACAATTGGCGGCAAATCTTCAATTTCAACTTCATCAATGGTATTTGTAGTACAGTTGTACAATGTGATCACCACGATGGATAACGTCAATAAGGTTAATTTTCGATACATTGTTTTTAGTTTAATTTTTATTGAATTCTATTATGGTTTTTACTTTATGGATATTTCTTGTTTTATCATTCCATTTTGAACGATGTAAATTAATGACCGTTTTATGTATAAACTTTATAAAAACTGCTTGAAACGGAATTTTGAGCGTTAAAAAGGAATTCTTCTACACGCTGATTTCCCGCTTGTTTCGTGCATTTATCACGAATTTATATTTGAAGTAAATGTAATTTCAATTGATAGCTTTCTCTATAACGAATCCGTTTTATGCTAGCAATTTCCCGTCAATTGTGTGCGATTTTTAAAGAAGAATAATCGCTTGTTTATGGTGATAATTTAATTGGTTCCGACTACTTCTGTAGGACGAATTCCAAACTCTTTTTTGAAGCATTTTGAAAAATACGACGGACTAGAAAACCCAAATTTGAACGCGATTTCAGCCACCGTATCTGATTTTCCTACCAAGGCAGATTTTGCTTTGTTGAGTCGGATGAAAGTTATCAATTGTCCTGGCGATTTTCCTGTGGTTTCTTTGATGCGCCTTTGTAACTTTCGTTCGCTTACGCCTGTTTCTTTTGTTAACATTTCCACACCGAAATTATTATTGTCTAAATGTTCATCAATGATTTTTAATACATCTTCTAAAAATGAATCGTACTTCGAGAAACCATACGGAAAAGAGGTTTTTACGTGTGTGTTCGATTTGTCAGTTACGTGATACAATTTGCAAAGTTGATGCGTTTTATATGTTAGAATAGACGTGTCTTTTGTAAAATTAAACGAAACTCCCGACAGTAAATGTTTAATAGCTTGCGTAACCACAATTTTATTCGGCTTGATGAGTGATAAAATAGACGTAATCATATAATTATCTCTATGCTCTAACGGCGTAATTTGGCTATCATCACTTTCTTTCATGTAAATACCCGCAGCAAAAGGAATTGCTTTTTCTCTGTATGTGTTCAGTAATGACATTCCCGTACAAATTGCCTTGCTTGGCACTTCAAAAGAAGCCACAAAAAACTTTTTTTCTATGGTTAGAATTTTTCCGCCTTTTTGCTGAATGATTTCTTCTAGCGCTTTTGATTGTACACCTTGATTGGATGCCGTAAGCACATGTCCGAATAGCATGGTAGTGAGTCTTTTTTTATGACAATTATCACGAGATGGCAATTCACGAATAAACGTTTTCATTTCATCTAAGACTTCTTGTGTATTTCCTGCCCAAAAAAGATGATCATTTCCGTCAAACTCTACAAATTTTGCATCTTTGATGCGTTCTGCTATGAATTTCCCTTCTTCTATTTTTACGTCAATATCGTTGGTTCGCTGCATGAGCAATGTAGGCACTTTGATATATTCTAAAATATCAATGATGTTGACTTGCGTGTTCATTTTGGTCAATTTCAAAGCGGCTCTGGGACTTGCCCCTGAGCGAAAATAACTTGCCAGCCAACTCATAAATTGTCGATCATTTGCTTTGGATGGCACTAACGATTCTAAGTTCATTTCGCCACTTCCCCAGTTGTGCTCAATCATGTCGTACACTTTCTGGCGTTCTTCGTCGGTTGGTGCCCAAGGATAATCTTCAGAATAGCGTCGTTTTGCAAAAATTCCGAATGTAATCAGCGCCAATACTCTGTTAGGATACGTTGCACTAAATAAAGCCGAAACACTTCCACCTTCCGAATGTCCAAATAGAATGGCTTTTTTGGAGTTCGTGGCGTCCATGACGGCTTTGATGTCTTCCATGCGTTCTTCAAGTGTAGAAGGTTCTACAATACGATCGGACAATCCAGTTCCTCTTTTGTCAAAAAGAATAATTCGTGCGACTTTCCCAAGTTCTTCGAAAAAATCTACCAATTCTGGACATGCCCACATCCAGTCAATGTTAGAAATCCAACCTGGAATATAAACCAAATCTACAGGTCCTGAACCAAAAACTTGATAGGCAATGCTTAGGTTTCCGCTTTTTGTGTATTGTATTTTAGGAATCATATCATTGTGCTGTTGTAATATGGTTAAAAGCCATAGCGTAGATTTTTAATACTAATGAAGTGACCTTGAAATAAATTAAACTTCTATTATAAATTACACTTAAAAAATTGCGTAAAATTCTGATTTTCAACTAAAAAAATAATTCATTATATCATTAGTATTCTTGACTGGATTTGGGATGTGTTATTTAATGTCAGTTCTATATAAGTTTTATTCAAAATAAATTGTAGCCTCTTCAAGGAAATGATTTTAAAAAAACTAAAATTCAGGTGTTTATTTTCTTATTCTTTGCCTGCCCAAAGAAAAGAAACAAAAGAAAGGGCACTTTTCCAGAGGTGTTTTTGCTTTTCTCTTTTAGGAGAAAACCAAAACCGCATGAATTTTTCTAAATTTCTTCCAAGGTTTCAGAAATTTTTAACGAAAAATCCCTGCTACACTGCGGAAAAGAAAACTCCTATTGATTTTATTTTGAACTCATATTATTTATTGTTTGATTAATTTGATTGTTGTACTAGCGTCTCTTGTGTATAGCTTCATAAGATACATGCCCGCTTGTAAGTTGTGAATCTGAAATCTTTCCATTTGCGTCGTTTTTGTTTGTAATAATTTTCCGTTGAGATTGTAAATTTCAATTTTTTGCAAAGGTGTTTCAGTGTAGTTGATATTCACCACATCGGTAGCTGGATTTGGATATATCGAAAGATTTTCGAACTTTATATCTGTTACAGAAAGCGTCGTAAAATCGAATGTACTGTCTCCAGACAAACCTGAACCGTTTGGATCTACTCTATTGGAAAATGCAGCTGAACCGTCATCTTCCATATCCGCAGACATAAAACTTTTTAGCGGCGTAACAGCTGTTGCAAGCGCAGAGTTATTGGCTAGTATTTCTATAATTCCACTCGTTGGAGTTCCTTGTATTTCAAAAGTTACCATAGGAGTTGTGGTTGCTGCCGATGGCGCTGGTAATGCAATAGGACTTCCTAAGGTTTCTGTGATTAAATAACCATCAATCGTTGGTTGTCCTACGTTGTTTCCATCAAAAAATGTAGTTGCTGCACCATTTCCTAAGGAAGAAGTAATTACTGCAGTAACGCCATCAGGTACGATTATGGTGAATCCGTAACTCTGTACTGATGTTGGAAAGTTGGACGTACTTGCATTTGGCACGGCTCCTACAGAAAAACTATAGCCACCATTATGAATTAGCGTGTACGTGTAACCGTCTTGTGCGTTTAGTTGCATTGTACATAAACAATAAATTGCCATGCAGAGATTGGTAAAAGTAAATTTGTTCATCATTTTTAATATTTAGTATTTGTATCTAGTTTTTTTGATAATTGTTTGTTGTTCTTTTTTTAAAGTTGGTTGAATAGAGTCGTTTTCTATGCTGTTATTATTTTTTGCTAATGTCTTTGATATAACTTACTTATGCCTTACAAAACTCCTTGAAACGGAAAAATCAACTTCAAAAAGGAAAAAAACAGGTTCAGTTTTTAAGGTGTTTTTTTAATTGTATTGTGGTAGTAAATTCGACATCCTAGTAATTGGTGTTTTACTCAAAATAGTACCGCTTTTACTTCTAAACAAAGGAAGCCTTATGTCGGATTTGTTACAAGTTTTGGGTGGTATCAAAAGGGTATCAAAATCATAAAATATTGATTTTCAGCACATTTTAACCATATAAAAAGCCATCAACAGTATATTAATGGCTTTTTGAAATTATGGAACGGTGAATATGTTATGAATCTAAATGTGAAGTGCTTTTTGTTTCAATATATGCAATGATATCATCGTCTGAATTTAGTCCTAATTTTTTACGAATTCGATATCTTGCCGATTTTATAGAAGCAATTGTAGTGTTGAATAATTTGCTGATTTCGGAAGTACTTAATCCCAATTTCATCATGCAGAGCAGTTCTTTTTCTCTCGGTTTTAAGGTTGGAAAATGTGTGTCCAATTTCACTTTGAAATTAATACTTACCTCATCCAAATAATTCTGCGTGTTGGAAGTGGTACTTTTTGCTGTTTTTTCTGAAAGCAACGACGCAGATAAGGACTTTAACGCCAGTTTTCGCTCTTTTTCGTTTTCAAATGTGATGATTTCTTTGATGTCATCCAACGTTTTGTTGAGTACTTCTTCGGTGATGGAGTTTTCTATGACTACTTTTTTGAGTTCTTTTTCTCTATTTGCCAACGCTAAATCGGCTTTTAATTTTTCAACTTCTTTGAGTTTTAATTCGTTTTCCTTCAATTGTAAGCGTTGTTTGTTATTTTTTCGAACTAAAACTAAAGCGATAATCGCTCCAACAATCGTGACCACAAGTAAAATGATATACAATGTTTTTTTCGATTGCTCATTTTTTAGCTGAATTGCCGCAATTTCTTTTTCTTTCGCAAATTTATAGTTGAGTTCCAATTCGGTAAAACGCTTCGCCGCTTGCAAATCGTTGATGGAATCGTAATACTTTTTGTGCATTTCAAAATCTAGCATTGCTGCTTTGTAATCTTTAAAATGCAAATTGATATTACGTCGCGATAAATACTGAGATTCCAAAAAATCCTTATTGCCTAAAATTTTAGAATATGCAATGGCACTGTCCAATGCCTGCAGCGATTTTTCCTTCTGATTTAAAAAAGCATATACATTTCCCAAATTCAAATAGCAATTGCTCAAACCGAGATAGTTTTTAACTTTTTTGTGTGGTTCAATTAGGCTTTCATATATTTTTCGTGCTTTTTCATAATCTTGATCAAAGATGTAGAATGCTGCCAAATTCACATCCGTGTGTATCAAATTTTCGAGAGAATTATCGTACTTTTTAGACAAGTTCATATAATACGACATGGAATCTTTTCCACTATTTTCGTAATAAGACAACACACCCAAATAAATATACGAATCTGCAATTCCGACAGAGTCATTGACTTTTTTTCCAATGTCAACAGACTTTTTGTAGAACTCTTTCCCCTTGAGAGTATCTTTATTTTTGATAGATAAAATACCTCTGATGCGATACGATTTTCGCAAACTTTTGGTGTCGTTGATGGTATTGGCAATATCAATGGCTTTTTGTATGTATTCAAGAGAACTTAATGTTTTGTCTTGCAATTGATCACATTCTGCAAGTGTTTGATACAGATGTATTCGTTGTTTTTGATGATATACGCTGTTCGACTCAATATCGTCAACGATGTCTTTTGCTTGCAGTGCAATTTTACGCGCTTCATCTACATCAAATTGATACACATGTTCCGCTAATTGTAATAACAACGGCACTTTTAAAGAATCAACAGTGGTTTCTGCTATCTGAAGTTTGAGCGCGTCTTCGATATGATCTTGTGTTTGTCCCTTTGTTGATAAAGAACACAAAAACAACAATGCTATTATGATACGTACTTTCATTAGGCAGAATTTAAAAATTTTTGGTGGTAGAAACAAAGTTACTATTTCCTTTTGGTATTTTTTATGCTAAAAAAAGAGGCTGTCTAAAAAGTTGTAGCTAACGTCATTCTGAGCTTGACTCAGAATCCCATCACATTGATTTTCAACTGTTATGGGAAACCAAATCAAGTTTGGTTTGACGAAATTTGCACTTTTTAGACAGCCTCTTTTACGTATGTTGAATTATTCTAACAATCAAGAAAAATTGCTGTTTTCTTTAGTTTTCAGGCAATTGTTCTAGTATTTGGAACGTACTAAAGTTTAAAAAGTTTCCTGGATGCGCTAGTACATTTTGTAAGATAAACGGTGCATCTGGAGAAACGCCTTCGTATTGAATATTTCCGTCCAAATTCAAATCATTTTCATCATAACCATTGACTACAAAAGTGGAGAAATTTAAAAAGTTTCCAACATCATTCAATACCAACGATAGAATGGCTGGCGTATCGGGCGACACTCCTGAATACTGAACAATGGTGTCTCCATTTACATTCCCTGTCCACATGCCCAACCTATCTGCTGGCATTCCTGCGGTAGTTTGTGCATTGCTTCCAAACGTCATCGGATTGGTAGCATCGGTAAAGTCCAAATTGACACGATTTCCATCCAATTGCAATGCCGTACTCGACATAACTCCTAAGTGATTTCGATGATGAATGGCTACAAAATAATTGTCTAACGGAGACGTAAATTTTAAAATTCCAGCACCGTTTACATCCACAATATCACCATCGCGTTGTAAGAGTGCAGAGCGACTTTCAATTACAGTTGTATTATCAGTTGCATCGCGCAATTCCACAAAAACCCAATCCACAATAGCATTATTTCCGGTTGTATTGAATACATTAGCATTACACGTAAGTGCATCCGCATACGGCGACGTTGTTGGAATGATTCCCGCTACGCGCAAATCATCTCGCATCAAATTTTCTTCTCCTGTAGTTGGATTGAAAAATGCTCCTTGTAAAAATGCTTTCGGCTCTAAAATTACTGTTCCATCTTCAACAATCGATTTAAAACCTGTCCAATTGGCATCTAAATATGCTTGTGTGGTTCCTTGCGGGATAAATAAATCTATTTTTGCCTTGTTACCAAAAGAACCGTTGGAAATGTTAGATGGTGTCGTAGTTTCTGAGATAACTTCCACCAAACCTGTATCAAAAAAGGCTTCTACACCAACAGAAGTAATCGTTGCAGGAAGCGTTACGTGTGTTAAACTTCCATTGTCACGAAACGCTCTAAATTCAAGCGTTGTTACGGTGGATGGAAAGCTTATGGTTCGTACTCCACGATTTCTAAAGGCAGAGTTACCAATGGTTGTAATGATAAAATCGATACCATTTTTTGATAACAACTCAGGAAATATATAATCGCCATTGGGCACTTCGCCACTTTTTGCAATGGCTTTTACCGTATTTGGCGAAAGTGTTACAATCTCGTAACGAATACCACCAACAGAAAAGGCACTTCCCACGCTTGGTCCGCTACCATTTACAGAGAAAAATCCTGTCCAACCAGCGTTTTCATATGTTGTTTCTGTTCCGTTAGGAATGGTTAAAGAGATATTTTCATTCTCTCCAAAAGAATTGGTTTCAATCGTTGCCGGTGTGGTTCCTAACGCAATAACTTCTTCTAATGTATTTGTATTAAAAGCATTGGCTCCAATCGTGGTGATACTCGCAGGAAGCGTCACGCTGGTAATGCCATCATCTTGAAAAGCATTGTCGCTAATAGTGAGTACAGAACATGTATTGGTATCTAAATTAGCTTGCGCAGGAATGACCAAATCGCCTGTAACAGAACTACCTACCACTGTTACTTCATTCGGATTTAAAGATGTAATTTCATATGTAATGCCACCGTCAACAAAAGTAGCTCCCAAAGCACCATCGGATAATTGTCCGTTTACGGTTAAAAATCCTGTCCAACCTGCATTTGTATACGCCGTTTCAGTTCCACTTGGAATGGTCAAATTAATAGCAGATCTATCACCCAAACTCGAAGCAACAATCGTTGGTGGCGTTGTACCTTGTGCATCAACTGCAGTTAAAGAAGCGCCTTGAAATGCATCGTTTCCTATGGTTTGTATGTTTGCGCCAATTGTTACTGTGGTAATATCTGTATTTTGAAAAGCGGCATCTTCAATGGCTGTTACGTTAAAGTTTGTTCCAACACTCGATTCTGTCACCGTTGCCGGAATGCTAATCGTTTGTGCAGCCGTTGCTCTATTCAACACTTTTACCTCGTTAGGACTTGTGCTTGTTACTTCGTATTGTAAATCGCCTTCTGTAAATTGTGCGCCAAGTTGAAATTCTCCATTCACACTTTTAAAACCTGTCCAACCTGTAGCCGCATAATCGTCAATCACCGTTTGTTGGTTTGGAATGATAATCAAGTTAATCGTATTTCGCGTTCCAAAACTAGACGAAGTAATGGTTGCTGGCGTAGCACTATCTGCAGTAAGCGTATTGATAGGATTGCTAGTAAAGGCATCATTTCCTATATTGGTAATATTATCAGGAATGATGATATCTGTGAGTTGATTATCGCTAAACGTATGAGTTTCTATTGTTGAAATGGTTGTAGGTATCGTAACACTTGTCAGATTATTATTCCGAAAAGCAAAACCTTGCAATTCGGTTAAACTTGCTGGAAAACTGATACTTTCAATGTTGTTATTACGAAACGCATCATTTTTGATTGATTGTAAATTTGCTGGCAAAGTGACATTGACCAAATTATTGTCGCGAAACGTTGCTGAATTAATCACGGTCACACCATCTGGAATTATGATACTTATTAATTGATTATTTCGAAACGCACCTGCACCTAAAGTAGTTAATGCACTTGGTAAAGTAACATTTGTAAGTTGATTATTACGAAAAGCCTCTGTTTCAATTGTTTGAACAGTAGACGTAATACTTAAACTTGAAATTGAGTTTTCAATAAAGGCGCTTCTACCAATGGTAATTACTCCTGTTGGAATCACGACACTTGTCAACTGATTGTTTCGAAATGCTTCACGTTCAATTACATCTAAAGAAGTTGGTAATGATAGACTGGATATGGAATTGTTAAAAAATGCTCCGTTCCCTATTGTTACTGTTCCACTTGGAATGCTCACACTGGTCAATTGATTTCCTCTAAACGCACTTTCGCCAATCGTTTCTGGTCCCGATTCAAAAGTTAATTGTGTTAAATTGTTATTGATGAAGGCTTCTCGTCCAATAGAAGTCACTGCTGCAGGAATAGTCACAGAAGTCAAATTATTGAGTTCAAAAGCCTCATCTCCAATCGCAGTAATACTTGCTGGAAATACAACACTATTGAGTCCTCTATTTCTAAACGCACCATTTCCAATCGCAGTTATCGTAAAAGATATACTATTTTTAGTAGTGGAAGAAGGCACTACCAAATCTACAATTTCGTTGCCGCCGCCTCGTATTTCTGCTGTATTTGGATTGACACCGTTGATTCTATAATTAAATCCATCCACGGAAAAATCAGAACCGATAAAAGGTGTTCCGTTGACGGAAAAGAAATTTGTCCAACCACCATTTACATACGATGCTTCGGAGCCATTCGGAATTGTTAAACTAATATCACCACGATTTACAATACTATTTGTTTGAATTGATGGAGCGGCTACTGCTTGTGAAATGACTTCTGTTAAAGCATTCAAATTGAAAGCTTCACTTTCGATGGTTGTTACAGAAGTTGGTAAGGTAATGGTTGTCAGATTATTCAGTTCAAAAGCTTCATTTTTAATCGTTTCTATGCTATTGGGAAACACTACAGTATTGATTCCTGCGTTTCTAAAAGCGCGATTTCCAACGGCAGTTACTGCATAGGTGTCGCCAAGTTGTGGCTCTAGCACAGATACTGGAATTACCACATCGACAATTCCGTTTAAACGAGCTGCTACCTCAACTTCTTTAGGACTTTGCGATGTCACTCTATATCGTAAATCGCCTACTTCAAACGTTCCGCCTATCGGAATTTCTCCATTAACCGTATTAAAGCCTGTCCAGCCTGCTAATCGATAGGTTTCTTCCAAACCATTTGGAACTGTTAAATCTACATTTTCGCGATTCCCAAAAGAACTATTGCCAATACTTGCGGGCGTAGTTCCCAAAGCAATGACTTCATTCAATCCGCATCTAAAAAAAGCTTCTCCTGCAATTGAGGTCACACTTGCAGGTAAGGTAATCGTTGTCAATCCGCCATTATCTCTAAAGGCTCTAAATGCAATGGTTGTAATTGTATTTGGTAGTATCACACCATTTCCAGCGCCATTTCGATACGCTGAGTTTCCAATGGTGGTAACAGTATATACAATTCCATTTCCGTCGGTTGCGGTACTTGGAATGGTGAGTGGCGAACTTCCATCGCTTCCTCCTGTAACTTCTACTTCGTTCGGATTGGTTGATAATACGTTGAAATTAAATCCGTTATCCGAAAATGTTTGTGCAAAACTCATCACTGCAACTAGTTGTGCAATGACGAATAATAGTTTGGTTTTCATAATGTGCCCCTTTAAATATTTAGTATGTATTGGTAGTTTTAAATTGTACTTAAAACCTATAGTTATGATTTTTAAGGTTTTAATCACGTCACAAAAGTAGCGGCTATTTTATCCTGAGAATATAACAATCCCGTTTATTGCTGTCACTTTTCCGACATAGTGACGGATTTTTTACAACACTACACAAAAACAATAAACTTATGAATATCAACTATTTATACGTATAAATTTTAAACTCGAAATGTTTGTATTGTACAATTCTGACAACTAAAAGTTGTTTCTTATTTTTGTAGTATGATTCAGAAAGTTGCGTTTGGCGGAGGTTGTCATTGGTGTACAGAAGCAGTTTTTCAGTCGCTTGTAGGCGTGAAAGATGTGGCGCAAGGTTGGGTACAATCTAACGGAGAAAATAATACATTTTCAGAAGCTGTTATTGTAGAGTTTGATGCGAACGAAATTCCGTTGAAGATTCTCGTGGAGATTCATCTGCGTACGCATAAATCAACCGTACAACATTCCATGCGTACAAAATACCGTTCTGCCATATATTTTTATGATGCGGAACAAGAAGTAATTTTACGCAAGCTACTCACCGAATTGCAAGCAAATTTTGAAGCCAACATCATCACGCAAGTATTGCCATTTGTGGCGTTTAAAGCTTCCCGAGAAGAAATCACGAATTATTATTATTCCAATCCCAAAAAGCCTTTTTGTGAACAATTTATCCATCCGAAATTGCAATTGTTGTTGCGGGAGTTTTCGAACTACACGGTTATGGAAAAATTACAGCATCTAGAGGAATTAGATGGTTTAGACTCTTAGATTTTTAGACTTTTTAGAAGGTTAGCTATTTTGTTTGGAATGTTTTTGCAAGCAATACGTGTAGATTTCGAAGCTTTTCTCGATACAAAATTCTTTCAGAATTTCAATCGAAAAAACTATCGCCTCAAAAAAATCAAAAATCAACAATCAAAAGTCAAAAATCGTAAATCTAAAGTCATTTCTTCACCAATACTGCATTTTGAAGTTTTAGTTCTTCCAAGACAGCATCATAACTCATTACGCTTCCTTTGATTTTTACTTTTCCTCCTTTTTTAAATTCGCTCATAGAAGTGCCTTCTGCAAATCGGAAATAAACGCTATCGTCAAGTAAAACGCCTTTTTTATCTTTGGAAGTGATGATTCCTGTGAGCGTCACCACTTTTTGATTTTTTGTCCAATCTTCAGGATTTGTTTTAATGGTACTCAAAAACTCTTCCGTACTTCCTGAATAGGTAGCTTCTACATTGGTAATATCTGGCTCACTCATGAGTGAATATGCTACAAAAAATGCTAATGCAAACGATATTAAGAAGGTAATGATAAGAAACTTTTTTTTAGGTAATGCCATGATTTTTAGTTTTTATATGAAGTAAATGTTATTGATATTCAAATGTTCCGTACGAACTTGAAATGGTTAATTTTTTATGTTCCGAAGCTTCTACGCGACCAACAATTTGCGCATCCACATTGTACGATTTTGAAATTGCAATGATGTCTTCGGCAATTTCTGGAGAAACGTACAATTCCATACGATGTCCACAATTGAACACTTGATACATTTCTTTCCAATCAGTGTTGGATTGCTCTTGAATCAACTTGAACAATGGCGGAATGTCAAACATCCTATCTTTGATAATATGCAAGTTTTCCACAAAGTGTAATATTTTGGTTTGCGCGCCGCCGCTGCAATGTACCATTCCGTGAATGTCTTCGGAAGTGTATTTGCTTAAAATACTTTTGATGATTGGCGCATAGGTTCGCGTTGGCGACAATACTAGTTTTCCAGCGTCGATTGGTGAATTTTCAACAGCATCGGTCAATTTGGTGTTTCCAGAATATACCAAATCGCTTGGCACCGCATTGTCAAAACTTTCAGGATATCTTTCAGCTAAATAGTTGTGAAATACATCATGACGTGCGGACGTTAATCCGTTGCTTCCCATACCGCCATTGTATTCCTTTTCATACGTTGCTTGCCCAAACGAAGCCAATCCAACAATGACATCGCCTGCTTTGATATTGGCATTGTCAATGACATCTTTTCGCTTCATGCGAGCAGTTACGGTAGAATCGACAATAATGGTGCGTACCAAATCGCCTACATCCGCCGTTTCGCCACCTGTTGAATGAATAGTAACACCAAATTCTTTTAATTCTTGAATCAATTCTTCACTTCCGTTGATGATGGCAGAAATGACTTCGCCAGGAATGTTGTTTTTATTTCTTCCAATGGTGGATGATAGCATGATGTTATCTGTCGCGCCCACGCACAACAAATCGTCAATATTCATAATCAACGCATCTTGCGCAATGCCTTTCCACACTGAAATATCGCCCGTTTCTTTCCAATACATATACGCGAGCGAGGATTTTGTACCTGCGCCATCTGCGTGCATGATTAGGCAATATTCATCGTCGTTCGTTAAATAATCGGGAACAATTTTGCAGAATGCTTTTGGGAATAATCCTTTATCAATGTTTTTTATCGCATTGTGTACATCTTCTTTCGATGCCGAAACGCCACGCATTGCATACCGTTTTGATACTTCTTGACTCATAGTAGTGTTGTTGTATTGCAAAGATACTTTTTTCAGCGAAAACCATAAATGTATCGTTCAATAAAAATACGATTACTTGCTTCTATTGTATCATTTTTGTTTACAGTGTAGTGCTTTGAAAAATATAAAAAGTAATCGTGCTCCGCATGTAAAGTTTTACGGTTTCTCTTGCCCAAAATTCTTTTTTTATTTATTTTAAAACTCTATTGAAATACTTCTAAACTTTATATGCTATGGCGCTATTAAATAAGATAAAATGGATTCTCGGAATTTTAATGGTTTTTGTGTTGATTATTGCAACAAATTTGATTGACAAGAATAATTTTGTTCGCGTAAAAGATTCTGTTATAACGATTTATGAAGATCGATTGATTGCAAAAGACCTTATTTTTAAAATATCGAAAGACATTCACAAAAAAGAGATAGCACTTGCTACAAAAGATTCTGTCTTTTTCAGTCAACAAAATAAAGCGGTAAATACACATATAGAAAGCTTGATTGAGCGATTTGAAAAAACAAAATTGACAGATGTTGAGAATAATGTTTTTAATGATTTTAAAAATAATTTTAATGCCTTGGTTGCTACCGAAGCAGATTTAACGCATCTCAATTCTCAAAATAAAGTGAAAGCTTCTAACCAAATTTCCGCTATTGAAAATAATTTAGACGATTTGGCGCAGATACAGATTTCGGAAGGAAGCAAGCAAATGTCCATCAGCAAACAAGCTATTGAATCTGTTGAATTGTTTACCCAAATGGAGATTTATGTATTGGTTATTTTGGCAATAATTATTCAAGTAATTGTTATTTATAATCCTAAATAGGAAAAGCAGGAAGAATAATTATTCTAAAAGTTTCTCAAAACAAAGACTTTCGGGCGCGTCAATATATTGATCATAATTCGGAATGCGTTGATATTGATGCTTTTCATAAAAACGAATGGCTTCTGGCAACATCGTTCCTGTTTCTAGAATGCAACGTGTATTTTCGAGTTCTTTTGCCCAAATTTCAAGTTCGGCTAAAATTTTCTCACCTAAGTTTTTGCCTTGTAATTGCGGACGTACATACATTCGTTTTACCTCAACCGTATTTTCGTTGTATTGCTTAATTGCGCCACAACCAATTGGAATTTCATCAACATATAAAATCACTACATGTTGTAACTTTTCCAAACCATTGAACTGACTGTAAAATGCGTCACTTTCACCATTTTTAACACTCAGGAACGCATCCAATTCCTTGACCAAATTGATAAAGTCTTGGTTCTTGGAATTAGTTCTTTTGATGGTTAGCTTCATTGATGGGTTGCTAGTTTTTTGTTAAGTATAAGATGCTGAATTAAGTGCAGCATCTTATACTCAGATTTATTTAAAAGTCACTCACAAAACTCACCTATCAAAAGGCAAAAGTCGATATCAAAGTAAAGTGTGAGCAAGAGCGACAGCGATACTAACGAGTAAATAATAATTCTCTGTACTTAACCAATGGCCATAAATTATCATCTACTAGCAATTCTAACTTATCGCAATGGTAACGTATTTCTTCAAAATAAGGCTTTACTTTGTTGCAGTATGCTTCTGCTGCTTTTTGCCCTTCTAATTTGTTAGCTTTTTTGCGTTCCTCGGTCATTTTATTAATTTTCGAGTTAATTTCTGCAATGTGTCCTGAGATTTTTTCGATTAAGTCAATTTGTTCTGCGGCTAATTTTTTGAATTCTTTTCCAAAGATTTCTTTCAATCCGCTTACATTTTCAATCAACGTGTTTTGGTATCGCACAGCTGTTGGAATCACGTGATTACGTGCTATATCACCTAACACACGTCCTTCAATCTGAATACGCATGATGTATTCTTCCAATTCAATTTCGTGTCGCGCTTCTACCTCTACTTTGCTCATCACATTCATTTCTTCATATAATGAAAGTGTCTTTTCAGAAATTTGTGCTTTTAAAGCTTCTGGCGTTGCTTTGTTATTGCTTAATCCTCTCTTTTTCGCTTCTTTTTCCCAAGCTTCACCATATCCATTTCCTTCAAAACGGATTTTTTTAGATTCTTTAATATACTCGCGAAGAATGTTAAAAATTGCCTCATCTTTCTTTAAACCTTTGTCATTGATTAACGCATCAACTTCTCCTTTAAAGTCCTTTAACTGTTTTGCCATGATGGTGTTTAAAACCGTCATCGGTCCAGCACAGTTTGACCAAGAACCTACCGCACGAAGCTCAAATTTGTTTCCTGTAAAGGCAAATGGAGATGTTCTATTTCGATCTGTATTGTCTAGTAAGATTTCTGGAATTTTACCTACAATATTTAGTTTGAGATCCGTTTTTTCTTGTGGTGATAATTTTCCTTTGGTTACATTTTCCAATTCATCCAACACCGCAGATAATTGCGAACCGATAAATACCGAAATAATTGCTGGTGGCGCTTCGTTGGCTCCTAAACGGTGGTCGTTACTAGCGCTAGCAATCGTAGCTCGAATTAATTCTTCATAATTGTGTACCGCTTTGATGGTATTGATAAAGAACGTTAAGAACTGTAAATTCTTCATCGGTGTTTTCCCTGGACTTAATAAATTTACGCCCGTATCTGTTGCTAACGACCAGTTGTTGTGTTTTCCGGAACCGTTGATTCCTGCAAATGGTTTTTCGTGAAAAAGTACTTTAAATTTGTGACGTTGCGCTACTTTTTCCATCACGTCCATTAACAACGAATTGTGGTCTACTGCTAAGTTTGCTTCTTCATAAATTGGTGCTAACTCAAATTGATTTGGCGCTACCTCGTTGTGACGTGTTTTTACCGGAATTCCCAATAACATACTTTCGTTTTCAAGGTCACGCATAAAACTCATTACACGATTTGGAATAGAACCAAAGTAATGATCGTCTAATTGCTGACCTTTTGCTGGCGAATGTCCTAAAAGCGTTCTTCCCGTCATTGTAATGTCGGGTCTTGCCGCAGCCAACGCAGCATCAATCAAGAAATATTCCTGTTCCCAACCTAACGATGCGTTTACTTTAGAAACATTTTTATCGAAATATTTACAAACAGCTGTTGCCGCTTGGTCTACCGATTGCAATGCTCTTAATAAAGGTGCTTTATTATCCAACGCTTCTCCTGTATACGCTACAAAAATTGTTGGAATACATAAGGTAGTTCCGTAAATAAATGCTGGCGATGTTGGGTCCCATGCGGTATAACCTCTCGCTTCAAACGTATTACGGATTCCTCCATTTGGAAAACTAGATGCATCTGGCTCTTGCTGTACTAACTGTCCACCTCCAAATTTTTCCATGGCACGTCCGTTTCCGATGGTTTCAAAAAATGAATCGTGTTTTTCTGCTGTGGCTCCTGTTAATGGTTGAAACCAGTGTGTGTAGTGCGTTGCTCCTTTGCTAATTGCCCATTCTTTCATTCCTGTAGAAATATGATCGGCAATTTTTCTATCGATTTTCGTTCCGTATTGAATCGCGTTCATCACACTTTTGTATGCATCTTTGGTTAAATGCTGTAACATAGCGTGCTCGTTGAATACGTTTTCTCCAAACATTTCTGAACGACGTTTTTTATCTTCTATCTCAACAGGTACTCTGTTTAGTGTTTCTTGTAGTGCATTAAATCTAATTGTAGACATTGCTATTATTTTTAGTTATTTTTAAATTATTGTCAATTTTAAGGTGTAAAATTACGAAAAATTCATCTAATATCGAAATCACCCCTTTCAAATTAGGGGTTGTTAATAAACATTTGATAATTTACACAAATTTAACCTCTGTTTTTTTAACGTTCAATTTGAAATTAATTTATATTTGCTGCGATTTTATTAATGTGAATTTCAATATTATGAGCAAGTCTAAATTAGAATACATTTGGTTGGACGGATATCATCCAACACAAAATATGAGAAGTAAAACTAAGATTGAGGAAGATTTTAGTGGAAAATTAGAAGATTGTCCAATCTGGTCTTTTGACGGATCATCTACAAAACAAGCTGTGGGCGGATCGTCTGACTGTTTGTTAAAACCAGTTGCAATTTATCCAGATCCTGCACGTAGAGATGGTTATTTGGTAATGACCGAAGTTTTAAATGCTGACGGAACGCCACACGTATCTAACGGTAGAGCAACGATTGAAGATGAAGACAATGATTTCTGGTTTGGATTTGAGCAAGAATATTTCATCATGGACAGAAAGACACAATTGCCATTAGGTTTCCCAATTGGTGGATATCCTGCACCGCAAGGATTGTATTATTGTTCTGTTGGTGGAAAAAATACACACGGAAGAGATTTTGTAGAAGAGCATGCAAATTTATGCATTGATGCAGGATTGAACTTTGAAGGAATCAACCAAGAGGTTGCTTCTGGACAGTGGGAATTTCAATTGTTTGCCAAAGGTGCAAAGAAAGCTGGTGACGAAATTTGGGTAGCGCGTTATTTATTAGATCGTTTGACAGAGAAATACGGATATTACATTGAATATCACCCAAAACCACTTGGAAAAGATATGGACTGGAACGGTTCTGGTATGCACGCAAACTTTTCTAATACTACGTTAAGAACTTGTGGTAGTCAAGAGGTTTATGAGAAAATCTGTGAAGCGTTTAGACCCGTAGTAAAAGAGCATATTGCTGTGTATGGTGAGTTTAACGACCAGCGTTTGACAGGAGATCATGAAACAGCTTCTATTGATGACTTTAGCTATGGTATTTCTGACCGTGGCGCTTCTATCCGTATTCCAATTATTACGGTAGAGAAAGGTTGGAAAGGTTGGTTGGAAGATAGAAGACCAGCATCTAACGGTGATCCTTATAAGATTGCAGGAAGAATTATTAAAACGGTAAAATCTGCAGGATTTTAAACATATACGTTCATAATCAAATTATAAAAAATGGCTCACGAAAACCGTGAGCCATTTTTTTTTACGAAACGATTTTTTACATCGTTTCTTTCTGAAAAGAAGATTTTTGAGAAATGCTGTGGATTATTCTTCTATTTTTTTAATGATTCCATAAATGATGTCTTTATCGTAAGTTGCTTCCGTTTTATACACATAACTTCCATCATCAAGTAAATCAATAATTTCAACCAAAATTTCTTCTCCTTTTAAGTGCTTCAATCGTGGTGTATTTGTTCTTTTTTGTGTCAAAAGATATATACAATTTGAAAGCCATTTTATCTCATATATTAACCTACTACCATCTTTAGATAGTTCTTTTTGAATCTTTTTTGTACGTTTTATTTTAGTATCTCTGTATTGAAAATTATCATATTCAAAAAAACCTTTTTTAAACTTTTCACATAAATTACATTCCTTTTCAGTTAATTTTTTTTCTTGATATGTATAATTGATAAACTTAAAAGTAGAATCGTAACAATTGTTTTTTAATTTACTATTTGGATAGTATTGAATACCTAAAAGGTATTGTCTAATGCGTTCAATATTTTCTGTATTTTTATAGGTAGTCTCTTCCTCTTTTACAGTTACTTTACTTATTTTAGCTTCATTATCTACACAAAAATTGACAGTAACATATTCAATGCTTTCAACATCGTCAACAAAAAATTGACTTTGCCCTTGCGCATGTGTTTTTGAAAAACACACCATTAAAAAAACTACTATAAAATATCTCATATACAATATGTTGTTACCTTCTTATCTAAAAAACCATATAAATAAAGAAAGCATACGCTAAAAACAATAAAATACCTTCGTAGCGATCAATTCCAAATTTTTTAGGCACGTAGGCAAACGGATACAGAATAAACGCAAAACCAAGCATCCAAAAGATGTCTCTTGCTAATATTTGCGGTTCAATCACAGGAATTTCAGTAATGATGGACGTCAACCCTAATACAGAAGCAATGTTAAATATGTTGGAGCCAATTAAGTTTCCTAGTGAGATTGCTTTTTCTTTTTTAACTGCTGCAATGACAGAAGCTGCCAATTCAGGAACGCTGGTTCCAATAGCAATCATAGTAATGGAAATAACACCTTCGCTGACATCCAAACTTCGGGCAATTTCTTTGGCGCCATCTACTAAAAATTCAGAACCATAATATAAGGCAGCGCCACCTAAAACCAACCACAAAAATATTTTTGCATACGAAATGGTTCCCGCAATGGCGTCTACATCTTCTATCTCAATTTCGTCTTCATTCTTTCGCGCTGAGCGAATTAATATTACTAAAAACGCAATTAATCCGAGTACTAATAAAATTCCTTCCCAACGAGCTAAGGTCATATCTGTCCACAAAAACAAATAGATCAATAATGAAAAAAACATGAGCGATGGCCATGTGAGTTTGTAAAAGGTATTGTTGACTGCCAACGGACCAATGATTGCCGTAATTCCCAATACCAATCCAATATTGGCAATGTTAGAACCAATGACATTGTTGATGGCAATGGCGGGCGAATTGTTGATAGCAGCGTTTACACTTACCAATAATTCGGGCGCAGAAGTGGCAAAAGATACCACAGTCAAACCGATGACCATTTTAGAAATGTTGAGTTTAAACGACAATCCGACAGAAGCTCGTACTAAAAATTCGCCTCCTAAAACCAACAGTACTAATCCGCCAAGTACATACAATACGTTTTCCATTAAAAGTTTTTTTTGCGAAGATACTATTTCCTTTTACATGTTAAATAAACTATAAAATTCGTTGTTTAACTATTTTTATAGTTGTATAACTGTTTTTTTAGTTTATATTTGTGCGGTATTTATCTGAAAAGTGCTATTAATGTATTTTGAATTATGCAAAAATTAACAAACAAAGAAGAAGAAATCATGCACATCATTTGGAAGCTGGAAAAGGCTTTTGTCAAAGATGTGATGGCAGAAATCCAAACGAAAAAACCGCATTACAATACCTTATCCACCATTGTTCGCAATTTGGAAGAGAAAGGGTATGTGGGACATCAAGCGTACGGAAATACACATCAGTATTTTCCAATTGTCACTAAAGAAGCCTATCGCAAAAAGTACATGGCGTCTGCCATTCAGCACTATTTTAACGATTCATACAAGAACGTTGTTTCCTTTTTTGCCAAAGAAGAAAAGATTAGTGTGGACGATTTGAAAGAGATTATTAACCTAATTGAAAAAGAACAGTAATGGAAGAGTTAATACTATATTTTACGAAAAGTACTGGAGTTTTATTATTGTTTTTGGGATTGTATTTTGTCATACTGCGTCGTGAAACTTTTTTTCAAGAGAATCGATTTTTTCTCCTTTTCGGGATGTTGATTTCGCTACTTCTCCCCTTTTTGGTGATTACCAGATATATTGAAATTCCTGTGATAACGCAGCAACTAACCGGAAACTTTGTGTATGAAGCTAGCAATATTCCTGTAGAAACCTCAAGTTTTTCATGGATTAGCGTGTTGGCATATATGTATTTAGCTGGTGTACTTGTGTTCTTCGGGAAGTTTTTGATAGAACTGTTTTCCTTATTCCGATTGCTTTGGAAATCAGATGTTTCTAAAAGAGACGGACAATTTATCTATATAGAAACCAACGCCAATTTTTCACCTTTTTCATTTTTTAATTACATCGTATACAATCCTGCGTTGTACTCAGCGTCGGAGTTGGAAGTCATTTTAAAACACGAGCAAGCGCACAGTCGGCAATTGCATTCTATTGATGTTTTTGTGTCCAAATTGTATTGTATTTTCTTCTGGTTCAATCCATTTGCGTGGTTGCATCAAAAATTCATGTTACAAAATTTAGAGTTTTTGGCAGATAGTGCAGCCATCAAACAAACGCCTTCTAAAAAAGCATATCAATTAACCTTATTAAAAGTGTCTGGAAACAATTATTCGCCAGCACTTACCAACAATTTTTATAATTCATTAATCAAAAAACGAATCGTTATGTTACAAAAAACACAATCTACTCACGCCAAAAGATGGAAACAGCTTTTGATTTTTCCACTTTTAATTGCTTTTGTTTTTCTGTTTAATACGGAAGTGATTGCCAAAGAAGTGACGACCACTACGTACAACAATCCAATTATTGAAACTACGGCAGGTGATTTGGTCGTGGTAATTACCAAAAACACGTCAATGGACGAATTGAAAGCGTATAAAAAGCTATTCAAATCGCAAAAAATTAAATTTGAATACAGCGATGTAAAATTCAATGGTAAAAAAGAAATTAGCAGCATTTCCATTAAATTATCCATTAAAAATTCGCAAGAAGCGAGCGGGAAGTTTGCATCTGTAGATGATGAGGCAATTTCGGATATTCAAGTTGGAAAACGCGGTGATGAGTTGTTTGTAATGTCAAAACCAAAAGCAGTTACAGGCGCGTACGCATATTCGTTTTCTTCTGATGATAACGATGGAAAAAAGAAAAGAATCGTCATTAGAACGAATGATGATGGCAAAACCACGAAAAAAACTTGGATTCAGAAAGAAAATATCGAAACTATTGACATTAAAAAAGAAGATGATAAAGAAGTAATTATCATCAACGGCAAAAAATTGAGTCCAGCCGAAACTATCGATATCAAAAAAAATGGTGAAAAAGAAATTATTATCATTAATGGAAAACAATTAAATCCTGATACGATTATTGAAGAAGAAATAGAGATTAAAAAAGAAGGGAAACCAGGAAAAGTATACTCTTATTCTATTTCGACTGATACTGACGAGGAAGAAGTAGAAGATGTAAAATTTGAAATCATTAAAAAGAAAGACGACAACGTTTTTTTCCATTCGTCAAACAATAAAGAAAAACCGCTTTTTATTGTGGATGGAAAAAAGGTTTCTAATGAAAAATTTAAAGATTTAGATGCTGATAACATAAAAACCGTAGAAGTTTTAAAAGGCAAATCCGCTATTGAGAAATACGGCGATGAAGCAAAAAATGGAGTTGTCATTGTTACGACAAAAAAGAAATAGTTCAACCAAAAATATAGTATTGCAAAAGCTGTCTGGAAAATAATTCCAGACAGCTTTTTTTTATGGTTTAAAATGACTTTTCAACTACTCTCCTTTTGATACTGATAGATGTTCTTTTAGCTAAATTCATTATAATTTTACAAAAATCAACTTTTACAAGCGTAAAACCAGCTGCTAAAACTGCTGTTACATATTTAAATTGCGGAACGTCATTATCTACAAGCTTTTGCAAGAAAAATATACTACATGATATTTATAAATCCGTTGCATGAAATTTATAAACGTCATTCATAACTCCTTTAAAAATAGAAAATTACACCTTTACTTCGTATTGTGATTTCGTTGCAACAATCATAAAAGGTGGAAGCTGAAAAGCCTATAAAAGAGTAAGTATATCAAATAACTATTTTAATTATGAAATCTAAAATTTATAAATGGGGAATATTCGCTTTCATGGCTATTTTCTTTATAGCGTGTAGTGAAGATCCAGTTGTCGACTCAACGTCTGACGAAGTTATTACACAAAAAGAAAGACCTACACAAGGAGGAGAATTAGTCTATTCTGACTTAGGATCAACCTATTCTAAAACGCAAGCAAGAACTATTTTTGCAAAAACACTTGCCACAGCAATTAGAAGCAACCGCGAAATTAAAAACTTTATTTACAACGAAGCGGCTACCGAATACAATGGTGATCATGAAGTATTATATCTTATGGTAAAAGATAAAAATATAGCAGGTGTCCCTTTTCACCAACTTTTAAATGAAACTTCTCGTTCATTACAACATGCACAAGCAGTTTCTCCAGACTTCTTTTCGAATGAAATTTTAAAAGCCGATCCAAAACTGACTATCTTTTTAGATGAGCGTTATTTTGAACGTCCAGAAATATATGACATGCCTGTAAACGTTGGTGTACAGTCTGCTGAAATTGATGATACGCAAACTACAGGGTACACTGCGTTTAAAGAAGATGGTTCTGAATATGTAGCGACTGGATATTCGGAAGATACAGTATTGATGGGTATAAAAGAAAACGAACGAATTGAGATATTCAATGTAAATTCTTTTAATTCTACGGATGGACGACATATCACAAAATTTTTAGGTGTTAGTTCTTTTTGTAATTCATTTTTACAACACATTATTCAATTGTTTATCACAGCAATTATTGATGGAGACCAGTATTTAATTGTACAAGTATCTAAACTATATGAAATTTACAGATGTATTTGTTTAGGTGACTGTGGTGATCCAGATGCAGATGGTGACGGAGTTCCAGATTCAGAAGATGATTGTCCAAACGAAGCTGGTCCAGCATCGAACAATGGATGTCCAGAAGAACCAAGCTGTACAGCACCTAACTGTCACAGAACTACTTTTGACAAAAAAGATGAAATCTACAAGTTCAAATTCAACAACTGTTCTGCATACAGCTCAACAACTGAGTTATTTGAAGGTAAAAGAGAAATGCGTGCTGTTGTAGTATATAGCTACTTAGATCCTGTAACAAACAATGTAGTTTCTACAGATATTAAGAAACAAGGATCATTCAGCAAAGGAAGCTTACGCGATGCTAACTTCTGGGGAACTTGTCAATCTACAAAATGGGTAACTACCAATTGGGAAACATTTAACTGGGATTACTGTACGCACGGAGAACAAATTAAGATTTTCTGGTACGAGGAAGATCCAGGACAATGGGGAACTTTCAACTTATCAGTGAAGTTTAAATTAGGTCCTGTAGATATTAACTCTTCATTAGATATTCCTCTTAAGAATAATGATGACAAATTAGGAGAATCTGTAGTACAATATTGCGATGCTGCTACTGGAAGCGGATCATTATATAACACAGGTAGTATTCAGTTCTATTACAGATTACAACCATAAGATCTCCATTTCTTTCTAATTTTCTTAACTGAAAATTAAAAGAAGCTATCTACACTGTTTAGATAGCTTCTTTTTTTTGTGTTTTTTTTATTTAGAATAACCTTATTTAAATATAAGTTTTATTCGAATAAAAATTGTTTTTCTCATCTTAAATAAAGTATAAAAAACTAAATTTTTGCTCTTTACTTTCTTGTTCTTTGCTTGCCCAAAGAATACTGAATCAAGTTCAGCACAGGCATCAACAAAAGAAAGGGCACTTTTCCAGAGGTGTTTTTGCTTTTTCTTTTAGGAGAAAAACCAAAACCGCATGAATTTTTCTAAATTTCTTCCAAGGCTTCAGAAATTTTTAACGAAAAATCCCTGCTACACTGCGGAAAAGATAAAACCACTATTGGTTTAATAGCAAAATCACATTACTTTAAAAAAATCTGCTGCAATGCCGTCGCATAAAAACTTTCCTTTTTGCGTAGTTTTAATGGTGTCATTTTCGGTTTGAAGTGTTTCTTCTAGAAAATATTTTTGTGCGATTTTTTGTGTGTGATGTACATAGTTTTCTCCAAATTCGCTTTGAATGTATGGCAACGAAATTCCCCAAATGGTTCGCAAACCTGTCATCACATATTCATTGTATTGATTGTCTTTAGATAAAGTTTCAGAGGTAAGCGGAAGTTCATTTTTTTCAAGACTTTTAAGGTATTTGGCATTGTTAGAAATATTCCAACTGCGTGTTTTTCCGTTAAATGAATGTGCGCTTGGTCCAATGCCGATATAATTGACGCCTTTCCAATAGGAAGCATTGTGCTTCGAAAAATAGTTTGGTTTGCCAAAATTGGAAATTTCATAATGTACAAAACCATGCTTTTCGGCTTCTTGAACCAACACGTTAAAATGCGCCAAAGAAGCTTCTTCAGAAACATTTTTATATTTTCCCTGCCTAATGAATTTCTCTAACGCCGTTTTCGGTTCTACCGTAAGTGCGTAACTTGATATATGATTGATTTGGAAATTAAAAACCGTTTGCAAATTAACTTTCCACTCTTCCATCGTCATGTTCGGAATTCCATAAATCAAATCGATGGTAATATTATCAAAATACTGCGTCGCAATCTCCAAACATTTTTTAGCTTCTTCACTATTGTGCGCGCGATTCATTAGAGTTAAATGCGCATCAAAAAACGATTGAATTCCAATACTCAATCGATTCACAGGAGAGTTTGCCAATGCTTTAATTTTTGCTTCATCCAAATCGTCCGGATTGGCTTCAAGCGTAATTTCAGGAGCTTCTGAAACTATATAATTTGCTGTTACCGTTTCCAAAAGCTGATTGATTTCTTCTGACGAAAGTACACTTGGCGTTCCACCACCAAAATAAATGGTTTCTACAGTGGTATTTGCCAATTCTTCACGGCGCAATTCCAGTTCTTTTTGCAATGCCAATAACATGGCGTCTTTCTTCGAGAGCGACGTAGAAAAGTGAAAATCGCAATAGTGACAGGCTTGCTTACAAAACGGAATATGTATATAAATACCAGCGATGACTTTCTGTTTTTTTAATCTGACAAACGCATAATCAATCGCAACAACACCAAAATAAAAATGATAATACTCAACACCACGCGCCATGTAGGAACGCGCTTTCCGTTCTCATCGTATATATCATCCTCTTCCATAGCCGCTTGTCGGTCTGCCATGCGTTTTTCGTGTTTGACATCTTTTACAAAATCGTCACATTTTAGTAAAAATGCAGGTTTTTCATTCGTTAGCCCACACACAATTCCCTGCGAAGAAGAAAACGCCCGATTGGTACAGGTTTTACAAAATTCTATTTTATCATTCATAGTATTATTTCTTTACACGCTTTTCATTCTGTTTTACAAAACTAGCCCAACCCGAATAACTTTTGCCAACTTCTACTCTACCCGAATTGTAAAAGTGACACACTGCCGCCGCCAAACCGTCGGTAGAGTCTAAGTTTTTAGGAAGCGATTTTAATTGCAGCAAACTTTGCAACATTTTGGCAACTTGCTCTTTGCTCGCGTTTCCGTTTCCCGTGATTGCCATTTTTATTTTTTTGGGAGAATATTCTGTGATGGGAACTTCCCGCGATAATCCTGCTGCCATCGCCACACCTTGTGCACGACCTAGTTTAAGCATGGATTGCACGTTTTTTCCAAAGAATGGCGCTTCAATCGCAATTTCGTCGGGATGATACGTATCAATCAATTCCACCGTACGTTCAAAGATGAGTTTTAGCTTTAAATAATGGTCTTTGTACTTTTGAAGTTGTAATTCATTGAGCTGCAAAAAGTGTATTTTTTTCCCTACAACTTTTATCAATCCAAAACCCATAATCGTAGTTCCTGGATCAATTCCAAGGATGATTTTTTCTGTTTTTCCTGTTTTTTTCTCTTGATTCATCTATCTCACCAACTAATCGCATCACGAAAATACACGTCATGACCATTTTATTTACCGAAATGCGTTACTTTGTAGCATGCGAATTTCGGTATCACACAAAACTAAACAATTCTTCGTGTTGACAATAAAAGTAGCGATACTTATTGGTGCTGCCTATTTTATTTATGATAAATTAACCAACAATTCGCAGTTAAACGTCGATACACTTTGGGCGCAAATAAAAGTTTCACAATTGTTACATGCCTCCAATATTGGCATGTTGATTTTTATAAGTAGTATGAATTGGTTTGTCGAAATTGTAAAGTGGCAAACGCTGGTGCGCAGTTTTAAAGAAATTTCACTTTGGGAAAGTACCGCACACACCTTAGGCGGATTGACCGCTTCGTTATTTACGCCAAATCGCATTGGCGAATACGGCGCAAAAGCCTTGTATTTTCAGAAATCTGAACGCAAACGTGTTGTTGGACTGAATTTTCTTGGAAATTTTGCGCAATTGCTAGCCACTATTTTTTTTGGTGTGCTTGGTGGACTTTTTTTTATGATTCATTTTGAATTGACATTGCCTTGGACTAAGCTGTGGCAGATTCTTTTTCTATTGATAATTATTACGATACTGTTGATCCTAATTACAAAGCAAAAAATTATCCAAATCAATGGTTTTTCTTGGGAACGAATTCGTGATTTTGCACGGAATGTTTCTGGGGGAATTCATACAAAAAACAGCATTTATGCAATCTTACGGTATTTAATTTTTTCGCATCAGTTTTACTTTTTGTTACTGTTTTTCGGATTGCATACGTCGTATTTTTTGGCAATGAGTATCATTTCAGTCATGTATTTAATAACGTCTTTGATTCCCATGTTGTTTATTTTTGATGTAGTTGTCAAAGGAAGTGTTGCCGTGTGGCTTTTTGGGTATCTAGGCCTTCCACAATTGTCCATTTTAACCGTAGTTTCTTTGATGTGGATACTCAATTTTGTATTTCCAAGCATTGTGGGAAGTTACTTTGTGTTGCGTTTTTCCATGCCAGCAACCAACGAAAAATCTGTGATATCATGATGTTAGGTGTTCTTCTTTTTGTTTATTGTTGTTACTTTTTGCTGCTCATTTGTTTGATATATGGTTTTTGGAAATTACCAGAAACTACTTTAGAGAAAACGCCGCCACAAACAAACTTTTCTGTGATTGTTCCCTTTCGGGATGAAGCAAGAAATCTTCCCAATTTATTAGCATCTATCGTAGCGCTTGACTATCCTACAACCAATGTTTCGTTTTGGTTTGTCGATGATGATTCTCAAGATGATTCCTGTAAAATCATAGAAGAATTCAGCAAAAAACACACCTTCAAAAACATACAATTACTACAAAACAAACGACAATCCAATTCGCCTAAAAAAGATGCAATTGCTACTGCGATTTCACACATCAAAAGTGATTGGATTGTTACGACAGATGCTGATTGTATGCTTCCAAAAAATTGGCTTCAAGCTTTCAATCAAAAAATTATTTCCGAACAACCCAAAATGATTGCTGCTCCTGTAACGTATGTAGAAGAAACCTCTTTTTTTAGTTATTATCAACTGCTCGATTTTCTGAGTCTGCAAGGAACTACCATCGGAAGTTTTGGTATTAAACTTCCTTTTTTATGCAACGGCGCAAATTTAGCCTATCAAAAAGAGGCTTTTTTAGACGTTGATGGTTTTTCAGGAAATGATACCATTGCTAGTGGCGACGATGTGTTTTTATTAGAGAAATTTGTTCAAAAATTCCCTGATGCTGTTTCCTATCTCAAATCAAAAGATGCTTTGGTTCAAACCTTTGCGGTTTCTACATGGAAAGCATTTGTTTCACAACGCGTGCGTTGGGCATCCAAAAGTGCGAATTATACACTTCTCACAGGGAAAATAATCGGCAGTATCGTGATGCTGATGAACTTACTGTTTTGCACACTTCCTTTGTTTTTATTGGGAATACTTTCGTGGAAAATTATTGTGTTGATTGTAGTTTCAAAAATAGTATTAGACAGTATTTTGCTACTTCTAACCTTACGATTCACACAACAAAAAATAAAGCCATTTTCCATCATCCTTAGCGGAATTCTCTATCCGTATATCACCGTTTTTATATTTATAAAATCATGGTTTTCGAGTTATCAGTGGAAGCATCGTGTTTTTAAAAAGTAATAATTTCTATTTCTCTTGATACAACCGCGAATCAAAGCTAAATTTTTGAATTTTTGCAACGCTTATTTTATGGAAATCTATGTGCAGTGGATTTAAGATATAATTGAATTCGTCTCGCACAATGGCAGAAGGCACTTTGAGTACGGCAAATTTATTTTCCGTGACGAATTTGGTAAAAATTTCTTGTGTTTTGCTGTTGTACGGAAAGGTATTCCAGTCTTTCGGAAGTTTTTGAAGCTCATGAATCGGAACTTCATCAGGAATTTCTACGTGTACTAAAATACGATCGCTTGGTAAATCTTCTGTAATGTCGAGATGCATCACGACTTCCAAATACGCTAGCGAAATGTGTTGTGAAGTATATACAGCACGTGTCCCAATTTCGTTCCAACGCCCGCCAATTTTTTCCGCACCAATTCCCGAAAGTAAGTTGTTTTTCCGTTTGGCTCTGTCAATTCTGTAAACTATCATCAAGCAAAAATTCCGTAGTCAATACGTCGTATTTCGTCAATGACCAACTTTACGCCATAACTAGTGTCTAATAGCGAAAAAGGCGTTTGCCCGCCCAAAACTTTGCTTTTTTTATTGAGCCATCTGGTAAATTTTTTCTCATCGCCAAATACTTCAAATCCTTTTGAATATACTTCTGCAATTTCAAACAAACGCTCGCTGACTTCTTTGTCGTAACTTGATTTTTTTGATAATGTAGAATAGGAAGCAGGCACAATTTCAGATATCTTTGTCAATGGCAAAGCCACACGCATGCTAAATTTTTTCAATTGCGAACGTGTCACACCATTTCGAGTAGCGTGAATAACTTTTAGTTTGTTTTGTGGCGAGTCATTTCTGTTATCAATGTAGCTCGTTAAAGTTAAAGCTTCCATATTTGAGTTATTTTACCTAATACATTATGTAAATTTACGAATATTTTACGAGATTGTCACCAAAGATTTTACTTTTTTCTTATTTTTAGCAAAAACTAGCCGATGAGTTTATTTGGTTTAAAAACTTCGAATCCAGCATTTACAAATTATTTTTGGAAAAATCCTCGCGGTAAAAGTACTTCTGGGAAAATGACACTTCAAGGTGTGATTGCCAAATCCGTATTTTGTTTATTGTTGGTAGCACTGTCTGCTGCGTTTGTTTGGAAATTATATTTTGATGGTACATCCATCACTTGGTACACTTCTGGAGGTATTATTGTCGCACTCTTATGCAGTATTATTATCTCTGTAAAACGTGAATGGACCATGCCATTGACACTGATATATGCGATTGCCAAAGGGCTTTTTATTGGCGGATTTAGTGCTATTATTCACGGAAAGTTTCCGTATCTACCTTTTCAAGCTGTTATCATTACGTTAGTTACTTTTTTGGTAATGTTATTTCTCTATCTTACGAAAGTTATCAAAGTCACGAAAAAGTTTAGAAGTGTTGTCATTGCTGCAACTACCGTTATTTTTATCATTTACATTACAGCCTTTATTTTGCGCTTTTTTGATATTTATATCAGTTTTCTTTGGAGCAGTTCTTGGTACGCGATTGCCTTTAATGTGGTTGTGGCTATTTTTGCTTCATTAAGCCTACTACTAGATTTTGATTTTATTGACAGATATGTGGGAAAAGCAAAAAAACACTACGAATGGTTTGCCACTTGGGGATTACTCGTAACCATCATTTGGTTGTATGTTGAAATTTTACGATTGTTACGAAAACTAGCGATTCGTTAAAAAATCACTGTTCTTCAACTTTTAAAATGATTGGCAGTATGAATTTTGTAGTCACAGGAATACCTCTTTTATAAGCCGGAGAAACTTTCGGAAGTGATACTGTACTAGCTTTGATTAAACTGTCTAAAGCTGGAATTTGCTTGGCTGTCAACATATTTTTATTGATACTAGAAACTTCAATCATGCCAAGTGTATCAATCTGTAAAGCTACTTGAATGGTGTCTTGAATGCTTTTGGTAACTGAGATAGTATGTTGAGAAAGTTGCGCGTGAATTTGATTGGTTAAGGTTTGAAAAAAACACGTTTTTTGTGCTTCTTTATCCAATTCATCACAGTTTGAGAACGATGGAAACACATCTACCGTATTCAAATTGATACTTTCTTTTTCTTGCGCAATGATGGTTTCTTGCGAAACGACAGGCTTCTTAAAAAAGTCGCAAGACGCACATACGCAAAGTATCAGGCAATATGTCCAAAAGTGTTTCATTCGTACAAATATCATGAAAAATACAACTTTTCAAGATTTTGCCGCAATTTTTAGTTTTTTTCTTCTGATTTTAAATGAATTTCGGTTTTCAGTTCACGAATTCGAGTGTTGACAATCGTTTTAATTTCCACTTTAGCTTTTGGAAATTTTTCCAAGAAACGCTCGTACATTTTTACCTTTTCGTTCGCATCTGCAAAATAATTATCTGCGCATTGCGCCAATCGTAACTGCGCCAATTCATACTCGGGATTTTCGTCCAAAGTCATTTGAAAGAGTTTCATGGCTTTTCGAAATTCTTTTCGGTCAAAATGCACCATTCCCAAAATATAATAATCGCCCGAAGGATCGGTCATTTTTCCAACAATTGCCTGCGAAGCATGATATTCCGCTTTGTCTATAATTCCATCTTGATAATACAATTTCGCCAATTGTGAATGATAAAAATAGTTTCCCTGATTGCGTTTGAGTGCCGCTTGGTAATAATCAATAGATTTTAAAATTTTTCCAACTCGATACGCGGAAAACGCCGCTTTTTCATATATATATTCTGTTGCTTTGTTTGTCTTAATTAGTTTTTCAAACCATTGCAGTGCGTTTCTATATTCTTTGTTGATATATAGTAATTGCGCCTTATAACCAATAATTTTTGCATCTTCATCGTTGTTTTGTAAACCAATTTTTATCATGTTTTCCGCTTGATCAAATTCTTGCGTTTCCATGTAATACCTAGTCAACTTATAAATACTTTTCTGATGTTGTGAATCTAAGGCAAATGCTTTTTGGTAAGGTACTATATATGTCGAATCATTCAATCCTTCTTTCGCCAGTCCAATTTGATAGTAAAAGTTAGGATTTAGCGTGTCTTTGTTTTTTAACTTTTCAAAAGTTGTTAATGCCTTCCTCAATTTTCCCGCACTTAATAACAATTTCCCATAATCGTATAAGGCCAACCTACTAAGGGAATCTTTCTTCAATACTTTTTCATAGCTTTCAATGGCTTTTTTGGTGTTTCCCAAGGCTTTGTACGCTTTGGCAATTTGAAAATTAGCATACTGACTATCAAGTTGTTGATACAACAAGATTGCTTTTGAATAATTTCCCACCGAATACAAATTATCAGCAACAGTCAAAGTCGAAGGCTGCGCTCCGACTTTGTATAGAAATACACTTAAAATACTTGTGATGATTACTTTCTTCATGTAAAATTACTCTGCCAATTTAAATGCAATTGGTAAAACATATTGCAGCTTTACAGGTTTCCCATTTTTCATAGCAGGTAATAGTTTTGGCAATGTTTTTATTGCGCGTTCAGCTTCCGCAGATAAACTTGGATGTGGCGAACGTGTTTTCAGCTCACTAATAGCTCCATTTTCATCAACTACAAACTGGACGTATATTTTTTGTGTGCCTGATAATCCTAATGCTTCTGCACTTTTAACATCAAAATTTTGGCTTACGTGCATGGCGATTTTTTGTGAGAAGCAACTTTTTAAATCTTCCAAAGTCGTTTCACTTTCACAACCTGGAAAAATAGGCGCTTTGTCAATTTGCTGTATAGAAATTGCTTCTTTTTCTATGACTTCAGATTCGTATTCAGTGTCTTCGGCTGTACTGTCTTCGCAAGACGTGTAGATTAATGATAAGAATAAAAGTGGTACTAATACTAAATACTTTAATTTTAAAATTTCTCGGGATTTTTGTTTTGATAACATACTAATTCGTTTTTTGATTAATGAATGTTTAAAAAATTGATTGGTAAATGAAAATTGTTGTGTTTGAAAAACTTCTGCCAACAATTTTTCATAATAATTTGATTTGTTTGTGTGCTGAACAACTCTATCATCAGCAATGTATTCGTGTAGTTCTGAAATTCGTTTTTGATAGATGTAGACTAATGGATTGAACCAACATAGAATTCGTAAGAGTTCAAAATACAGCAAGTCTAGTGAATGTTTTTCTCGAATGTGTACCAATTCGTGCGAAAGAATATCTTCTAATTTTGCTTCATCAATGTCTTCCCCAATAAAAACATACCTAAAAATGGAAAATGCTAAACTGCTTTTGGGTATGATGACTATGGTGTAGTTTTCGTGTTTTACGAAATGTCCTTTGAAGCGAAGTTTTAGCAATTGTGTAATTTTATAGATGAAAAGTAAACTACTTACTACAATTCCTATAATTAACAACCAATTCCAAGTAGGTTCAATCGTTTCGACAGCTTTTTGTGGTGTGAGAACGACTTCTGGCAACAGAATAATGTATTCTTGCGGTACGATGTTTTGAAAACCTTCAATTTTGATAAATGGTAATACGAATGAAATCAACGAGGAAAAAATTAAATACATCCGATTCCAATTGAAAAAGGTTTCTTTTTTAAGAAACAAATCGTATCCCAATAAAAACAATAGCTGAAACGCAACGACTTTGATAAAATAGACCATCATGACTCTTGATTATTTTTTTCGATTTCTCTACGTATTTCTTCCAATTCTGAAGTACTGATATCATTTTTCTGCATAAAAAACGATACCATACTTTTAAAAGAGCCCTGAAAATAACCATTCACCAATTTAGAAATAGACTGATTGCTATATTCAGATTGTGGCAACAGCGGAAAATAAATATGTCCTTTTCCGACTTTTTCATATCCTACAAATCCTTTGCTTTCTAAAATTCGCACAATGGTAGAAACGGTATTGTATGCAGGTTTTGTTCCTTTAAAATGTTCTATAATCGTTCTTACATTGGCGCGTTCAAGTTTCCATAGAATTTGCATGATTTCCTCTTCTGCTTTCGTTAATTGTTTCATCAGTATTTGTATTATTTTTTTCAACTAACTTTTTAGTTCAACAATACAAATATAACTAAAATTTTAGTTTTAACTAATTTTTTAGTTTAAAAATAGAAACTTTAACATGTTGTTTGTTTGCAGTATTGAGAAAATTTCACTGAAAAGCAGCGTCAAGTTGAACTTGATTCAACTTCACATAACAGTGAGAAAAATCAAAAATCGTAAATCAGGATTTGTTATAAAGAAAAGAAATCGTTTCAAAGTAATCTCAACCTACATTGGTGATTCGTTCAACTTGCGGTTTTCAATTCGCGCAAGCATTTTTGAAAGTATCGATTCAAAATAAATATAGAAACTTTTATAAAAAGTGAATTCCTGAGCAGAAGATTCCAACCTACGTTGGAATTAGTTCAACTTACAACTTTCAGTGCGTCCGTAGGACGGACTTCTGAAAGTTGAGTTTCACTAAAATAAAAAAGCATCCCTATTTTCGGTGAAGAAAAAAGGAAAGCTTTTCATTGGTTTAACTACTAAACCAAGGCAAACCAAGGGTTTACCTTAAACAACACAACTAAATCATTTTGCCAAAAAAAGCTTCTCAACTCAGGAGAAGCTTTTTGCAATTTTAGCGGTCTGGACGGGACTCGAACCCGCGACCCCATGCGTGACAGGCATGTATTCTAACCAACTGAACTACCAAACCGTTGCTTGATTGCGGATGCAAATATACACCACAATTCTATTTATGCAAATATATTTTAGCAAAAAATTAAAGTTTTTTTAATCGAACTATGCAAATTTTTGTCTTTCAACAAGATACGTCAATAAAATTTTCTCAAAGTTTTCGTTAATATCTGCTGCTACATACTTGATTTTGTATTGCGCACATTTCATTTTTAATTGTTGAAAATACTCCGACACTGCTTTTTGATAGTTTTCCTGTACCGTATCAGCATAAATGTCAATATGCTCACCCGATTCTACGTCTATGAAACGTTTGGGTTTGTTGTCAAAATCAAATTGTAATTCTTTTTGCGCATCAAACACGTGAAATAAAATGACTTCATGTTTGTTATATTTTAAGTGTTGCAAGGCTTCAAATAATTGCTCGTCGGCAACACCATCTTGAAACATATCCGTAAAAAGGAAAATTAGGCTTCTACGCTTTATTTTCTCTGCAATTTGATGCAAATATGTGTAGGTGTCTGTTTTCTTATTGATTCGCTTTGTAGTGACTGCAGTATCAAGTGCATTTAGCAACAATTGATGATGACGTTCACTTCCCTTTTCGGGCGCGTAAAAATCGTAATTGTCTGAATAGATACTTAAACCAATAGCGTCGCGTTGTTTTTTTAGAATATTCATCAAAGAAGCTGTTGCCAATGCTGAAAATCCGATTTTGTTTAAACTTTCTAAAGACAAATTCGCCACTTCAGGATAATGCATGGAAGAAGAATTATCAATAATAATATGACAGCGCAGATTGGTTTCTTCTTCGTATTTTTTGGTGTATAGTTTGTCCGTTTTGGCAAACAATTTCCAGTCGATATGTTTGGTACTTTCGCCCGAATTGTAAATTTTATGCTCTGCAAATTCCGCAGAAAACCCGTGAAATGGACTTTTATGCATTCCCGAAATAAATCCTTCTACGACTTGCTGCGCGAGTAATTCTAGATTTTTAAATCCTGAGGTTTTATTGAGTTCTTGTTGTAAATTCAAAAGATGTTTTCTTTAATGATGATATAAATGTACAATTAAATATTGTTTTGAAAGAACGTCACGAATGTGTGAAATTGTTTTTAACTCTTTTTAAGAATTTAGAACTGAGAAGAAACAAAAAAGGCTTAGCAATACGCTAAACCCTTTCTTCTTTTTCACTATTTCTTATTTCTTATGCTAATAGCTTGTCTAATACTTCTGTGTACGTACTTTTTTGAGCTACACCTACTTGACGACCAACCAATTCTCCGTTTTGGAAAACCAATACTGTTGGAATGTTACGAACGCCAAATTGAGAAGCATACTGCTGATTTGCATCAACATCTAACTTACCAACAACGGCTTTTCCTTCATATTCTCCAGCGATTTGCTCTACAACTGGCCCTAACATTCTACATGGTCCGCACCAAGCTGCCCAAAAATCAACCAACACTGGTTTATCGCTATTCAAAACTACTTCTTCAAAGTTTGCATCTGTGATTTCTAATGCCATAATTATATATTTTTTTAAATTCTACTTTACTATTCTATGAATATGCAATATTAGTCAAATATTTTGCCAAAACTTACATCTCACGCATTTGTTTTGACTATATTTCTATTGATTTTTCTTATTACTATCTAAATCTCAATTATTTACCTATACGATTCGTTATCGCGTGACTTCAACAGTATATGTTGCGATTAAATCTTCTTTGATGTACAAATGCACATCGTAAAATCCTGAGAATTCAAATTTGTAATCAATACTCAGCGAATTATTTTTGATAGAAACTTCTTTCGGATAGATTTTGCGTTCTCTAAAACTACTTTCTATCACCAAATTGACATCTTTTTCAGCAACTTCTTTTTGCAACTGTAAGGTAAAATTGATGTTTTGATTTCTTTGAACAGCATTGTGCATTTTCTGCGGATACGAATGCCCGCTAAAATACGTGTACGCTTTGTTGTAAATAATGGGCGCGTTCATAAAATCGTCAAACGATGGCGTTTCACCTTCTAGCAAAAACCATTTTTTAGTTATTGGATGATGATTTATCGCAAAGATTTTAGGATTGGACAGAAAAAAACCGTCATTAAAATCAAATTGAAATTGATACGTTTCAGGATCAGGATTGCCGCTTGCCCATGTTGGGTCGCACAAATACCATTTTCCGTCAAGTTTTACGGCATTCCAACTGTGATTGGGAGAATCTAAGGTTTTTAGATTGATGGTACTTGTTCTACCATAACCGTGAATCATTTCGCATTCGATATCCGCCAAATTCGCCAATTCTTTCACCAAATACGCATAACCTGTACAAATGGTAGAACGGTTTTTGAGGAGTCTTTTAAAGATAATTTTCTGAAATTTTGAATTCCACTCTTTGAGTCGAGCAGGATTGTCTTTGTAACGCTGACGATTGCGTTTGTTGCGCTCGTATAAGCGGTAATTATTGGATATATTGCTGCAAACCCATTTAAAAATAGCGCGAAATCGTTCCGCATCGGTGTCTAGTTGTGACGTGAGCTTGTAGACTAAATCAGGTAAGTTATGTAATGTTTCATCTTTGTATTTCAGGGCAATTTTATCTGCTTTTTCAAAAGAGATATGACTGAAATCTGAAATTTGAGCTGTTGCCTGAAATACAAAGATGTATAAGAATATGTGTAATGTAACTATTCGCATGAAACTACATTGCTACAGTAGTAACTTTAATTTTTCCGTTTCGATTTGTAGCGCTTGTTGGTGTTGACCGCGCCCATAATTTCAATCACCTCATCGGATAAAATTGCTTTTACAAATGTTGTGTCTTCTTTAATGCGGAATTCAATTGATTCGTAGCCTAAAAAGCTTATCACCAATACATCACCAGTTTCAAGCGCTACCGGAAAAGTAAATTCGCCTTTGGCATTGGTTACCGTTCCTTGGTTTTCACCTTTTAAAATAACATTGACACCTTCAAGCGGTCCTTGAGGATTGCTAACTGTTCCTTTAATAATACGCCCTTTTTGTGTGCTTGTGTTTTGTCCGTACATCGGATTGAACGCAAAGATGAGCATCACTATCAACGCTGCATACCAAGCTTTTTTCGGAATTGTAATTTGTGTTTTCATCTGTTTCTTTTTTTTATCTATGTTAAATGTATTGTTGATACAGTAGTTTTCAAAACTATC
The DNA here is from genome assembly GCA_006383075.2 of Kordia sp. TARA_039_SRF. Classification (GTDB taxonomy): domain Bacteria; phylum Bacteroidota; class Bacteroidia; order Flavobacteriales; family Flavobacteriaceae; genus Kordia. The sequence continues at coordinate 62,823 of SMNH02000007.1, read as the reverse complement.
TTGAGTGAACTTCCTCTTTGAGTGAGTAAATGGCTAATTTGATGTAATTTACTGTTTTATTGACCGAATTACAATAGTTTCAAGTCTAACGCTTAAAAATTAACATATGACATGCTTTTTTGTTTTTCGGCGTTTCCTATAACACCAAAAACCCAACACCTAATTAATCCGATACAACACATCTTCTTCCGTCAACGCATCTAGCAATTCTTGTGTAATGTTTACTTTTTTCTTTTTACTTGGCGCTTTGAGTTTTATTTTTTCGTTGGCTTCATACAAGGTAAAATGCAAGGCTTTGTCGCCTTTATGTGTGGAAATGATGTCGTTGATGCAATTTAGCGTCTCTTCTTTCAATTCGTTGACATCCAATTGAATGGTGAGTTTTTTAGCCGCAGTTTCCATGACGTCTTGCAACAATTGCATGGAATTGAATTGCAATCTCGGTTCGCCGCGTTTTCCAGTGTCGCGATTTACCCAACCTTCACGAATAAACGCTTTGATATACACAAACGAATTCGGCACAAAGAAATGTCTGAACTTTAAATATTCTTCTCCAAAAATTCGGAATTCGTGTGAATTGTTGTAATCTTCTACCGTAAACAATGCCCAACCTTTGCCGTTTTTGGAAACTCGGTGTTGTACTTCTGTCACAACGCCGCCAAAAGAAATTTCACGATTTACAAAGTCTTCCATTCGAGAAAAACAACTCAAGTCGCCATTGCAGAAATAGTCCATTTCCGTTTTGAAATCATCCAACGGATGTCCGGAAATATAAATTCCCACAACTTCTTTTTCGCGCGCCAATTTCTCCATCGTCCCCCATTCTTCACAAGGTGGCACTTTTGGCTCTGCTATTTGTACTTCACTGGCTTCGCCAAATAAACTTACTTGCGCGGAATTTTGATTTTCCTGAAATTTTGCACCGTATTTTACTGCCTTTTCTAAAAATGTAACGCCATCTCCTTCCGTGTGGAAATATTGTGCTCTGTGTGTATCGCCAAACGAATCAAATCCGCCAGCTAATGCTAAGTTTTCAAAGGCTTTTTTGTTGGCTGCACGCAAATCAATTCGTTTTGCCAAATCGAAAACAGATTTGTATTTTCCTTCTGCACGTTCTTTTACGATGGTTTTTACCGCGCCGTGTCCTACACCTTTGATTGCACCCATTCCAAAACGCACTGCACCTTGATCGTTTACCGTAAATTTATAGAACGATTCGTTGACATCTGGGCCTAAAACGTCCAACTTCATACGTTTACATTCTTCCATAAAGAAGGTAATCGTTTTAATGTCGTTCATGTTATTAGAAAGTACTGCCGCCATGTATTCCGCAGGATAATGCGCTTTTAAATACGCCGTTTGATACGCAATCCAAGCATAGCAAGTTGAGTGCGATTTGTTGAAGGCATACGCCGCAAACGCTTCCCAATCTTTCCAAATTTTTTCCAGTTTGTCTTCTGGATGTCCTTTGGCAGATGCTTGCGAAATAAACTTCGGCTTCATCTTGTCTAGTACCGCTTTTTGCTTTTTTCCCATCGCTTTACGCAAAACATCGGCTTCACCCTTGGTAAAATCAGCCAATTTCTGCGACAGCAACATCACCTGCTCTTGGTAGACGGTAATTCCGTAGGTTTCTTCCAGGTATTCTTGGCACGCTTCCAAATCGTATTCAATATCCTCTTCGCCATGTTTTCTACGGATGAAACTTGGAATGTATTCCATTGGTCCTGGACGATACAACGCGTTCATAGCAATGAGATCGGCAAACGTGGTTGGTTTGAGCGATTTCATATGTTTTTGCATTCCAGGCGATTCGTACTGGAACACTCCTACGGTTTCTCCTCTTTGGAATAATGCGTAGGTTTCTTCGTCGTCAAGCGGAATGTTTTCGATATCGATGTCGATTCCGTGTTTGTATTTGACAAGTTTGACCGTATCTTTTATCAGCGTCAGCGTTTTGAGTCCCAAAAAGTCCATTTTCAGCAACCCTGCACTTTCCACTACGGAGTTATCAAACTGTGTACAGTACATGTCAGAATCTTTCGCCAATGCCACAGGAACGAATTTGGTAATATCGTCTGGCGTGATAATGACGCCACAAGCGTGAATTCCCGTGTTTCGCACCGAACCTTCCAACACGCGTGCCATGTTGATGGTTTCTGCTTCGAGTCCTTCTTCTTCTGAAAGATTCAATAGTTCATTGATTTGTACGACTTCTTCAGCTCTGAATTTTTGTTTGAGTTCTGCTTCCGATTTTCCAAAAATCTTTGCCAGCTTCGTATTTGGAATCAGTTTTGCAATTCTGTCTGCTTCGTTGAGTGGTAAATCCAACACACGCGCCGTATCACGAATGGACGATTTTGCTGCCATCGTTCCATACGTAATGATTTGCGCTACTTGATTTTCGCCGTATTTATCAATTACGTATTGCATCACGCGTCCGCGACCTTCATCATCGAAGTCAATATCAATATCGGGCATGGAGATACGATCTGGATTTAAGAAACGCTCAAAAAGTAAATCGTACTTTATCGGATCAATATTCGTAATCCACAAACAATACGCCACTACCGAACCTGCTGCCGAACCACGTCCTGGACCGACAGAAACATCCATGTTTCGTGCTTCGCGGATAAAATCTTCTACAATTAAGAAATACCCTGGATATCCTGTGTTTTCAATCGTAGCTAGCTCAAAATCGAGACGTTCTTTGATTTCGGGTGTGATTTCGCCGTAGCGTTTTTTGGCACCTTCATAGGTTAAATGACGTAAATATTTATTCTCTCCACGCTTTCCACCGTCCATTTTATCTTCTTCAAACTGAAATTCTTCTGGAATGTCAAACGCAGGCAATAAGACATCACGCGCCAACTCAAATGGTTCTACTTTGTCGACAATTTCTTGAATATTTAGAATCGCTTCCGGTAAATCTTTGAACAAGGTTTTCATTTCGTTTGGCGACTTGAAATAGTATTCCTGATTTGGCAAACCGTAACGATAACCACGTCCGCGACCAATTGGCGTCGCTTGTTTTTCACCATCTTTCACGCATAATAAAACATCGTGCGCCGTGGCATCTTCTTGAGAGATATAATAAGTATTGTTGGTGGCGATTAGTTTGACATCATGTTTTTGTGCTAATTTTACCAAAACATCGTTCACGCGATTTTCATCTTCTTGATTGTGACGCATGATTTCCACATACAAATCGTCTTGAAAGGTTTCTTTCCACCACAATAAAGCTTCTTCCGCTTGCGCTTCTCCAACGTTTAACACCTTGCTCGGCACTTCTCCGTACAAGTTTCCTGTAAGCACCATGACATCTTCTTTGTATTTTTCAATGACATTTTTATCGATTCGCGGCACGTAGTAGAATCCTTTGGTATAGGCGATGGATGACATTTTTGCCAAATTGTGATAGCCATTTTTGTTTTTAGCCAATAGTACAATTTGATATCCGTTGTCTTTTCGGGTTTTGTCTAAATGGTCTTCGCAGACGAAAAATTCGCACCCGACAATCGGTTTTAGTAATTGCAGATTGGATTCTTCTCCGTTCTCTTCCGCTTCCGCGATTTTGGCTTTGATTCCTTTGTTGTAACCACTTACTTCTTTTACAAAGTGAAACGCGCCCATCATATTGGCGTGATCAGTAATGGCAACAGCTTGCATATTGTGATTTCCAGCAGCTTTGACCAAATCGGCAATACCTGAAGTAGATTGCAAAACAGAAAACTGCGAGTGATTGTGTAAATGAGCAAACGAGGCATCTTTTAGCACTTCGATATTTTCTGCAATTTCTTGCTTTGAAATACCGTCGCCTGCTTGTTCAGCTGCTAATCGCTTTCGGATTTTATCAGATGCTGCTTTGAGATTGATGTGCTTTAAACCAATCATTTCGATTGGCTTCGGATTGTTTTCCGAGAAACGCTCAAAATAATCAGGTGCTACATCCAGTTGCTCAATGGTATATTCTCTTCTTCGGATGAGTTCTAGAAAACAGCGCGTTGTTGCTTCCACATCGGCAGTTGCGTTGTGCGCTTCTCCAAAACCTATTCCGAATAAGTATTCGTGTAATTCAGTGAGTGTTGGTAATTTGAACTTTCCTCCTCGCCCGCCAGGAATTTTACACAATTGTGCGGTGTCTTCCGTACACGTATCCAACACAGGCAATTCTTGTAGATTGTTCACAACATTCTCACGGTAGAATTCTGCGCCCATAATATTGACATCAAATCCTACATTTTGTCCGACAATGAATTTTGCTTTTGACAGTGCAATGTTGAATTTTGCCAACACTTCTTGCAATGAAATTCCTTGCTCGGCTGCCAATTCAGTAGAAATTCCGTGAATTTTTTCAGCATCGTACGGAATATTGAATCCGTCAGGCTTCACCAAATAATCTTGATGTTCGATGAGATTTCCCATTTCATCGTGCAATTGCCATGCGATTTGTATGCATCGTGGCCAGTTGTCAGTGTCAGAAATTGGTGCATCCCAACGTTTTGGTAATCCTGTTGTTTCGGTATCAAATATTAAGTACATAGCGTGCTTTGTATAGAGGAAATTTAATGGATAAAATTACAAATTTATTTCCTGATTTTGAGAAGGAGTTATCAACACCGTATTAGTGGTTGAGCGGTTTGTTGGAGCTCTTTTTTGCCGTAAATTCGACAGGTTCTTGCTGAAGTTATTAACTATTTTAAAGTGGATTCTATACAAGAAATCATTAAATCGCTTGTAATTAACTGAAGAATATATTTGTCAGGAGCGCAGTCGAGAACATTATGGCAATTAAGATTTCGATTGAATCTCGACTGCGCTCGATTTGACACTTTTGTAAATCACTGACGATTATGCATTTAATGAAATAGTTGTGTTTAACTCACATTATTTTAATGCTAAAAAAGCGACTAGCGAAGACACGACCGCACTTTTTCGTGCGGGAATACCAAAAAAAGCAAATTTAACTCCTTGTTTTTCAGAAATTATAGTATTTTTGCAGCCTTATTAATAATAGAGGTCGTGAACCTCACAAATTAATTTTTTATGCCTGTTAAAATTAGATTACAGAGACACGGTAAAAAAGGAAAGCCTTTTTACTGGATTGTTGCCGCTGACGTGCGTGCAAAAAGAGATGGTCGTTACTTAGAGAAATTAGGTACGTACAATCCAAATACTAACCCTGCAACGATTGACTTAAATGTTGAGAGTGCTGTACAGTGGTTACAAAATGGTGCGCAGCCAACGGATACTGCGAGAGCCATTCTTTCTTACAAAGGTGCTATGTACAAAAATCACTTATTAGGTGGTGTACGTAAAGGTGCTTTGACTGAAGAGCAAGCGGAAGAGAAATTCAATGCTTGGATTGAGCAAAAAGAAGGAAAAGTACAAGGTAAAGTTGACAGTTTAGCAAAAGCTGAAGAAGAAGCAAAAGCGAAAGCTTTGGAAGCTGAGAAAGCTGTAAACGAGGCGCGTATTGCTGCCAATGCTCCTGTGGTAGAAGATGCAGCGGAAGATGCTGGAGAAGTTCCTGCAGGTGAAGAAGAATAAATTATAGCTTCGATATAATTTTTAGCCTAGTAAATGTTAGTTTTGCTAGGCTTTTTTTATGTTATTGATATGAAAGTTGAAGATTGTTTTTATTTAGGAAAAATTGTTAAGAAGTATAGCTTTAAAGGCGAGTTGTTGGCGAAATTGGATACCGATCAACCTGATTTGTATGAAGATTTAGACGCTGTTTTTGTGCAATTAGGACGTGATTTTTTACCGTTTTTTATTGAGAAATCATCGTTGCACAAATCAGATTTGCTTCGGATTAAGTTTGAAGATGTTGATACGGAAGAAGATGCCGACCAGTTATTGAAGTGTGAGTTGTACTTGCCGCTAGCTGCCTTACCGAAATTAGAAGGCAATAAGTTTTACTATCACGAAATTATTGATTTTACTGTAGAAGACGCTTCTTTTGGAACGGTAGGAACCATTACTGGTGTAAATGATACGACTTCGCAACCGTTGTTTGAAATAGAACGCAATGGTGCTGAGATTTTGATTCCGATGAATGATAATATTATCAAAAAGGTAGATCGAAAAGCAAAAACGATTCATATTGAAGCGCCTGAAGGATTGATTGATTTGTATTTGGACTAAATACTAGATTTACAATACTATAGACTCGATAAAAAAATAAGCTCTTACAATATACATTGCAAGAGCTCTTTTTCTAAAATGTTGACTTAGCTATATGCTAAATGTCGCAATAATAGATTGAATCTGGCTCTCCGCATGCTGGATTGTGCACTGATAATCCACAACCTTCATGCAAGAATGTTACATCTTTTTTTCGTGGAGCATCAGGAGCGTCTCCTCCATTATTCGGAGCTGCGCCACCTAAAACCGCTTTCGAATCTAACGTAGAGATTCTTTCTTTAACGAATGTTAATTTTTTAATTTGCTTTTTCATTAAATTTAGATTTTAAGGTTAATATATTTTAAAGTACACGATTACTATTTTTGTTACCCATTGTTTTTCAAATATTTATGAGCAAACCTTTTCGATTTAAACAATTTACCATTCTTCAAGATAAAACTGCAATGAAAGTTGGCACGGACGGCGTTTTATTAGGCGCTTGGACATCCGTTGAAAGCAATCCATTTTCTATTTTAGATATTGGCGCTGGCACAGGATTGATTGCGCTGCAATTAGCACAACGTTTTCACGCTGAAGTAATTGACGCCATTGAAATTGACGATGCTGCCTACGAACAAGCTGTTGAAAATTTTGAAAATTCTCCGTGGAGCGACCGACTGTTTTGTTACCATGCAGGATTGGATGAGTTTGTAGCTGAAATTGACGACAAATACGATTTAATTGTGTCCAATCCGCCGTTTTATACCGATACCTATAAAAGTGACAATCTACAGCGTGATACAGCGCGTTTTACAGATGCTTTACCTTTTGAAGAACTCATCGCTGGCGTTGCGCATTTGCTGGAACTATCAGGAACATTTCACACCATTATTCCGTATAAAGAATTTGCGCATTTTATTCATCTGGCGAAAGCCAACAACTTATTTCCATATAAAACTTGCCATGTAAAAGGAAATCCGACTGCCGATTTTAAACGGAGCATGATTTCGTTTTCGTTTGAAGAAAAGACAAATTTGATAGAAGAATTGATTATTGAAACCGAAAGACATCAATATACGGACGCTTATATTTCACTGACGAAGGATTTTTATTTAAAATTATAACAATTAGTCTTTGTTTTGTGACATTTCATTAATTACATTTGTGAGCGCGATTTACAAACATTGCGTACATTTGAGTAGTTAAAAAAATGCTATAAACACACGATTGATGAAACCAGATTTATTCCAAGCTCCTGATTACTACAACGTAGACGAGCTATTAACTGAAGAACATAAATTAGTACGAGATGCTGCCCGCGAATGGGTAAAAAGAGACGTATCTCCTATTATAGAAGAATATGCACAACGCGCCGAGTTTCCTGAACAAATTATTGATGGATTGGCAGGAATTGGTGCTTTTGGACCGTATATTCCAGAGGAATATGGCGGTGCTGGTTTAGATCAGATTAGTTATGGATTAATCATGCAAGAGATTGAGCGTGGTGATTCTGGTGTGCGTTCTACAGCTTCTGTACAATCTTCTTTAGTAATGTATCCTATTTGGAAATACGGTAATGAAGAACAACGCAAAAAATACTTACCAAAATTAGCTTCTGGCGAATGGATGGGTTGTTTTGGATTGACAGAGCCAGACCACGGAAGTAATCCTGGCGGCATGACGACCAATTATAAAGATATGGGCGACCATTATTTATTGAATGGTGCTAAAATGTGGATTTCTAATGCGCCTTTTGCACAAATCGCAGTGGTTTGGGCGAAGAATGAAGAAGGAAGAATTCACGGTTTAATCGTAGAACGTGACATGGAAGGATTTTCAACACCTGAAACACACAATAAATGGTCGTTACGTGCTTCTGCTACTGGCGAATTGATTTTTGACAATGTAAAAGTTCCGAAAGAAAACTTATTACCAAACAAATCAGGATTGGGCGCACCGCTTGGTTGCTTGGATTCTGCACGTTACGGAATTGCTTGGGGCGCTATTGGTGCTGCAATGGATTGTTACGATACAGCATTGCGCTACAGTAAAGAGCGTATTCAATTTGGAAAGCCAATTGGCGGATTCCAATTACAACAAAAGAAATTAGCCGAAATGATTACAGAAATTACCAAAGCACAATTGCTAACATGGCGTTTGGGTGTATTGCGTAATGAAGGTAAAGCAACGTCTGCACAAATTTCAATGGCAAAACGTAACAACGTTGCTATGGCGTTAGATATTACTCGTGAAGCACGTCAAATGTTAGGCGGAATGGGAATTACGGGAGAATATTCTATCATGCGTCACATGATGAACTTGGAAAGTGTCGTGACCTATGAAGGAACGCACGATATTCACTTATTAATTACAGGATTGGATATTACTGGATTGAACGCTTTTAAATAAGAATAAGAGGCTTTACGAAGCTTTTTTCAATAAATCAAAGCATGGGCAACGTTTACAACGCTTGCCCTTTCCTTTTTTATATTTCTTGCAGCATTTACTTTTAACGTTCTTGGCAATCTTAACTTTTTCCTTCTTCGATTTTGCAGGAACTTCTTCTAAAGCAATTAAAAAAGACATAAAAACTGAGTTATGATTTCGAGGACAAATATAGTTATTTTAATTTATTCTAAATAAAAAAATTGATTTTTAACACACGAAGCATCAATTCTCTGGCTTTTATAAAAGAAAAATACAATTCATGAATTTGAAAAGAAAGTGAAGTGAGCAAAAGAAAGTTTGGGAAATCTCTTTTTAGGTTAATGGAAGTTATTTTAATTACTAAATGAGACCCCCTAATTTCTCAATTTAATACATAACTAACTTTTATATTTCTCTAAGTTTCCTCAGCAACACTAAAAAAAAGGGAGAATCACAAGTCATGATCTCCCTTTTATCTAATAGAATAATACTATTATAATGAGATTCCCCTAAACCTCAATATGTTTTCAACAAAATTACACGATATCTTTGGAGAAGGGTACGATTAAACATTACTTGTGTTACGGTTTTACCGTAATAATATTACGCTTTACTTTTAAAACCGAATCAAGTCGTTGTTTATCAATTATTTACAATAAAGGCTGCTTTAGAGATCAAAAGATAACCAAACAAAATTCTTTTCCAAATTAAAAATATTTAAAATGAAAGAACAAGAACTCATAGAAAAAGTCATAAATTATCTCATGAAGTCTAATTCTGTTTATGTAGAAAATAGCATTGGACTATATAGGAATCAGAGAAAACTATATTATTGCTAATAAAGAACCTAAGGACTATTATTTTTTAGGTTTTGATGCAGTAGCAGATAAAAGCAATATTTATAGTACACAATCATATTTCGTATTTATTGAAAAAGCATCGGAAAAAATATCTTATATCCTTGGTCCTCAACACTCTGAAATAATAGAGTAATAGTAAATAAACCATGCAAATAAAATTCATGCAAAAATTAGAGGAATATCTAATTGAAAATAACATGAAAGATAGTTCAGGTATCCCCGTATCCGAAATAGAGAGTTTTGAGCAAAAGCTAAACATTCAGTTTCCTAAAGCCTATAAAGAATATCTTGAATTAACTGGAGATGGTTTTAGACCTATTTCAGTTTCTGGTCTTTCTATTGAGTTGTTTTACCTAGAAGAATACTATGAGTTAGCAAAAGTTAATTTAAAAGAATATGGTTTAGAACATTTAATCACTAAAGATTTTTGGGTCATTGGAGAAATCTACGGCTCATTGTACATCAACTTTATATATTTAGACGAAGGAGATAATCCACCAGTATATGGCTTAGACATGGAGAATTATGAAGATTATCCAGAAAATTTTTTTAGAAAAATAGCCGACAGCTTTTCTGAATATGTTGAAAAAGCTATTGATGTGTACAATCCTAAATATGATAGATAGAACTGTATAAAACTTTGAACACTATAAATAAAAACATGCTAAAAAATAAATATTGTAAAGTGGGAGATCGTCCCGTCAAAGGAATACAAAGTAATGAAGGTTTCGGCGTGTATGTTTTTAATTGGGAAACTGGAAACTTTGATTTAGACCTAGGTTATTTGGAAAAAATTTACTTTGGTTCTATGGACGATGTTGAAGAATTAACCAAAGAAGAATTTGAGATTTACACTAAACAACTAAGGACAAAATTAGGAACTTAAAACAAAAAGAGCTTGTCTAAAAATTAATTTTTAGACAAGCTCTTTTTTATGTGCAAAAACTAATGTTACGTAAAGAGTGAGCCTATTACTATAAAATCTCTGTAGTTGCAGCAAAAATAAACTGATATACAATTGGTTAAAAACTTGATTCGCGTTTAAAAATAATGTACTTTTGCAACCCAATTTTCATACCACTAACAAGAAGATGAATATAACAAGAGAAAATATAGATGCATTAAATGCAGTTGTAACTGTAAATATTGAAAAAGAAGATTACAGTGACAAGGTTACAAAAATTTTAAACGACTATAAAAAAACGGCAAACATTCCAGGATTCAGAAAAGGACACGTGCCTTTAGGATTGGTAAAAAAGCAATACGGAAAAGCAGTTTTAGTTGATGAGGTAAACAAATTGTTGCAAGAAAACCTCAACAAATACTTAGTTGAAGAAAAACTAGATATTCTTGGAAATCCATTGCCAAGAATGCAAGAAGAATTCGATTGGGATGCAGAAACGTTTTCTTTCGAATTTGAATTAGGATTAGCTCCTGAGTTTAGTGTAGACTTAAAAGGGAACAAAGTTACACGATACAATATTGTGGCAGATGACAAAATGATTGACGGACAAATTGAAAACATTCGTAAGCAATACGGAAAATTAATCAGTCAAGATGAGGTAACTGAGGAATCTGAAGTAACAGGAATCTTCTCAAACGAAGAAAAAGAAATTGAAAACAACGTTACATTTAGCCTTGACAAAATCAAAGGAAAGAAGAATATAAACAAATTTGTTGGCGCTAAAGTTGGTGACACTATTACAGTAAATACAAAAGGATTGTTCAACGACGATCACGATTTAATGAATTTCTTGCAAGTATCTCACGACGAAGCACACGATTTAGATATTGAAGTTTCTTTCAAAATTAACGAAGCAAACACAAGAGAATTGGCAGAATTGAACCAAGAATTGTTTGACAAGTTATTTGGAGAAGGAAATGTAACTTCATTAGAAGAAGTAAAAGAAAAAATCAAAGAAGACGCGGAAAGACAATTTGTGCAGCAATCTGACCAACGTTTATTAAACGACGTTACAGAAGGTTTGATTGAAAATACAAAATTCGATTTGCCAGCGGACTTCCTTAAAAAGTGGATTCAATCTGCAGGCGAGCAAGAATTAACGCCAGAGCAAGCCGAAGAAGAATACACTAAATCTGAAAAAGGATTGCGTTACCAATTAATTCAAGACAAATTGGTAAAAGAAAACGAAGTAAAAGTTGAGTTTGAAGACTTAAAAGAGTTTGCCAAGCAAATGATTAAAGCGCAAATGGCACAATTCGGACAATTGAATCCTAGCGATCAAGAATTGGAAGACATTGCAGCAAGAATCCTATCAAACCAAGAAGAAGTTCGTAGATTGACAGACCAGTTGTTAAGTCAAAAATTATTAGAGCTTTTCAAAGAAAAAGCAAACCTAACAACTAAGGAAGTTACTTACGAAAACTTCGTTAAAGAAGTATACGGAGATAGCGAGTAAGAAATAAAATACTTATATTTAAGGCGTTAAAAATATGATTTTAACGCCTTTTTTAATCAAAAAATACAAAGACATCTCATGAACTATAAAAAAGAATTTCATAAATACGCGACTAAACATCACGGTATCAATAATATGTATTACGACAAAATCGTAAGTCGTATGTCTCCATCAACATTTTCAAATCCTGTGGGAATGACGCCATATATCATTGAAGAACGTCAGCTAAACGTAGCGCAAATGGACGTTTTCTCTCGTTTAATGATGGATAGAATTATCTTTTTAGGTACAGGAATTGACGACCAAGTTGCCAATATTGTACAAGCGCAATTACTCTTTATGGAAAGTGTAGATTCGTCAAAAGACATTCAAATCTATATCAACTCTCCAGGAGGAAGCGTATATGCAGGATTGGGAATTTATGATACGATGCAATTCATCAAACCAGACGTAGCAACAATTTGTACAGGAATGGCAGCTTCTATGGCAGCCGTATTATTATGTGCAGGACAAGATGGAAAACGCTCTGGATTAACGCACTCACGCGTGATGATTCACCAACCACTTGGTGGCGCGCAAGGACAAGCGAGTGATATCGAAATTACAGCAAGAGAAATCTTAATATTAAAAGAAGAATTATATAAAATCATTGCAAAACATTCAGGGCAAGAATATGACAAAGTATACAAAGACTCGGATAGAGATTACTGGATGAAAGCTGACAAAGCAAAAGAATACGGAATGATTGACGAAATACTTGTGAGAGAATAATGTTATAATGGACTGTCTATAATGTATTTAATGACGTCATTCTGAGCTTGACGAAATTTTTACTTTTTAGAGAACTCATTTATTTCTCAATGATCGAGTCAATAACTTAAATAATGGCGAAAGAAGAATTAGAATGCTCCTTCTGTGGTAGAAAAAAGCCAGAAACCAATCTGCTAATAGCAGGTTTGGATGCGCATATCTGCGATAGATGTATTGAGCAAGCACATGGAATTGTGCTCGAAGAATCAAAACAGTCTAGCAATGATGAATTGTCGTCTGAATTGGTACTTCGCAAACCAAGACAAATTAAAGCCTTTTTGGACGAATTTATCATCGGACAAGAAGCGACAAAAAAAGTAATGTCGGTTGCGGTGTACAATCACTACAAACGATTATTGCAACCTCCAACGAATGATGATATTGAAATTCAAAAAAGTAACATCATCATGGTTGGGCAAACAGGAACGGGAAAAACGCTCATGGCAAAAACCGTAGCGCGTATGTTGAATGTTCCGCTGGCAATTGTTGATGCAACGGTATTGACGGAAGCTGGATATGTGGGAGAAGATGTAGAAAGTATCCTAACACGTTTGTTGCAAGCGGCAGATTACAATTTGGAAAAAGCGGAACGCGGTATTGTGTTCATTGATGAAATTGACAAAATTGCACGCAAAAGTGACAACCCATCCATTACGCGTGATGTTTCTGGAGAAGGTGTACAGCAAGCGTTGTTGAAGTTGTTGGAAGGAACGGTAGTAAACGTTCCACCAAAAGGCGGAAGAAAACATCCTGATCAAAAATTCATCGAAGTAAACACGGAAAACATTCTATTTGTTGCCGGTGGTGCTTTTGACGGAATCGACAAGGTAATTACGCGTCGACTCAACATGCAAGCAGTTGGATATAGTGCTTCCAAAGACGAAGAAGCAATTGATACAGATAATTTATTGCAATACATCATTCCGAAAGATTTAAAAGATTTTGGGTTGATTCCAGAAATTATTGGTCGTTTGCCAGTATTGACACACATGAATCCGTTAGATGCCAACACGCTTCGCGCAATTTTAACAGAGCCTAAAAATGCTATCATCAAGCAATACAAAAAGTTGTTTGAAATGGACAATATCGAGTTTGATATCACGGAAGGTGCGTTGGAATTTATCGTAGAAAAAGCGATTCAGTACAAATTGGGTGCGCGTGGATTGCGTTCACTTTGTGAAACTATCTTAACAGATGCCATGTTTGAATTGCCTGGCTCGGACGAAAAAGAATTAAAAATCAGCAAAACCTATGCTGAGAAAAAGCTATCAAAAGTAGCGATTAAAAAATTGAAAGCAGTATCCTAAAACAACGGTAATGCAAATACAGAATTTTTATATCCAATCAATAAAAAAACAATTATTGATTGGATTTTTTATTGGATTTTGGCTGTTTCTGTTCTTTTACTATGTAGAACCGTTTGACATGTATCAGCTGCCTCGTGACGAACGTACGTTAGCGGTTTTTGGGTATAGTGTTATCGGAGTTTTAGCCTATTTTATTACCATTCCAATTCAACGGTTTCTATACAAATCAGCTGGGAAATGGTCATTTTTGCAAGAAGGATTATTTTTGATATCACTCATCACAATTGCAGGTGGAATCGGATACTTATTCTTTAAATTTATTCTGCTTGAAAATGATCCTTATGCACACAGCTTTTCGTATTTCTTCTTTCAACAAGTAATTCCGACCATATTTTTAATTCTGCCTGTAATGATTTTTTTGCGATGGTTATTCAGTGAAAAAACAGTTGTACAAGAACCTGCTTCCATCAAAGAACCTACAATTGTCATCAAAGGAGAAAACAAAGCAGAAGTATTGCACATTAAAGAAAGTGAGTTGGTTTTTATTGAATCGGCTAACAATTATGTAAAAGTGTATTATTTGTTAGATGGTGAATTGAAAAATGAACTCTTCCGAAACAAAATTTCTGTCTTGCAAAAAGAATTTCCGTTTCTATTAAAAACGCATCGCTCGTTCCTCATCAATCCTGTTCATTTTTTAGAATGGAAACGCGATTCGGCACAAACAATTTTGGTTTTAAAGCCAAACGTAACGGAAATCCCTGTTTCAAAAACCTATAAAAAAGCGTTGGTGGAAAAATTCATTAATCCCGCAGAATAAACCGTTCGCCAAAGCGTAAAATTTTCACCACTCAAATCGTTTCATTCGCCACAAATAGTTGTAAACACTGAGGAAATGTCAGAATATTGACTTGTCAAACAAACTAAATAACAAGTCATGAAAAAGTCAATATTTAAAATTTTCGCGTTACCCTTAATCATTATTACAGCATTTTATTGTGAAAGTTGCACGATGGTATATCGTTCTGTAGTACACGGTCAAGCCGATGTCACCGATAACGAATGGCAGCCTAGTGTTGCTGTTGAAAAAGGAGCACAAGAATTCATGTTTGCCGCTAAAACGGACACTGAATTGGCATCTTTTTTAGATGAAACTTTAGAAGGAAGTAACACCAATGCATTTATGGTGATAAAGAATGATACTATTATTTATGAAAAGTATTTTAACGACTATGATGAAAACTCGCTGCTAACGTCTTTCTCTGTAGCGAAATCATTTGTATCGGCGTTGGTCGGAATTGCACAGGAAGAAGGTTTATTACACGAAAACGAACCAATTACAACGTACATTCCAGAATTGTTAAAGCAAGACAAAGATTTTGAGAAAATCACAGTAAGACATTTGCTTGATATGCAAAGCGGTATCAAATTTGACGAATATCCTCGCTTAAATCCGTTTACAGGAATGGCACGTTTATATTACGGAACTAACATTCGCACCAAAATTACGCACGGAATGACGATTGAAGAAGCGCCAGGACGTTTTAACTATAGAAGTATTGATACGCAAGTTTTAGGCGTGATTTTAGAGCGTGTCACACAAATGCCGTTGGAAGAATACCTTTCAGAAAAACTATGGAAACCACTCGAAATGAAATCAGATGCTACATGGACGGTGGATAGCAAACGTAATAAAATGGTAAAAGCATTCTGTTGTCTAAACGCTACTGCGGAAGACTTTGCAAAGTTGGGTAGATTGTACTTAAATGGTGGAAAATACAAAGGAAAACAAATTGTGCCAGCAGCTTGGGTTGCTAAAACAGATAGCGGAAAAAAAATCTACGCAAATCAGCAATACAAAAACAAATGGTGGACCAACACACACTACGACATCTTTGAAACAGAAGCGGAAGGAAAAGCCTATGCAGAAGCCAACAATAAAAACTTAGTGCTTACTAAGCAATTGAAAAGTGGTAAATATGTAGCGTACTTTCAAGGTGACGATTATAATGCGTTAGGTATCTTAGGGCAATATGTATATGTAAACCCAAATGAAAATATTATTGTAGTACGTTTAGGAGATTCATGGCGAAACAAGCGTTTCTACCTTTCGGAATTAATTTACACCTATGTTGGAAATGGTCGTTACAAAAAAATGTTGCCGAAGAAGGAAAAGGCCAACACTACTAAGAAGTTGATTGTAAAAAAGTAAAAAGGTTACAAATACGCATACAGTCATAAGACTTCTGTTAAAAACATCCGCAACAAAACTTTTGAAGTAGCGGATGTTTTTACATATCTACGAAAGAGGAAAAAAGCTTGCTAATGTTGCTTTGTAGTACAAATCGCGTAGTTTATGGAGGTAAAAATGCGATGTGTTATTTTTTATTGTATTTTTAAAAAATTACGAACACAGCTAACTACGGTTGATAAACGTGAAATTTAGATGAAAAGGAACACGTTGCTGTGACACATGCCAATGACCAAAAAGTACATCATACATGAAAAAAATCACACTGCTCTTTCTGCTATTTGCTCAATTTTCCTTTTCACAAATAGATTCACTTATTACACAACTTCAAACCGTACCTAAAGATTCTACGAAAGTAAAATTACTTAACGAAATAGGGCGAAAGTCGTTTAATGTGGATATCAAACAGGCATTTACTTATCTGCCAAAAGCAATTGAACTAAGCAAAGAGTTAAACTATACCAACGGACTGATAGATTCTTACAAAAACTTAGGAACTGCGTATTTCTATCTGCGGAAGTATGACAGCACAAAAGTATATTGGCGCAAATCTTTAGAAAGTGTTCCTGAAACAAATTTTAAGAAAAAAGGCGATGCGTATAATAATATGGGCGTGTTGTATCAGCGACTGAGTAAAGTAGATTCTAGTTTGAGTAATTATAAAGCTTCAGTAACCTATCGATTAAAGTTGGAAGACTCATCGTATGTAGCGCGCTCGTATAATAATATTGGAGCATTGTACCGACAAAAAGGAAACTATGAAGAAGCATTACAATACTACTTTAAGGCCTTGCCTATTTACAAGGCATATAAGTTAAAAAAAGAAACGTCGGATGCACTCAACGGAATTGGATTATTGTATAAAGATTTGGAAGATTATGATGATGCAATTCTGTATTTGACAGAAGCCTATGAAATACGGCAAACGATTCAAAATCCGCGACTTATTGCGAGTTCAATCAATAACTTGGCTACAGTTTACTATGAAACGGATAAGTTGGACAAAGCTCGGACGTATTATAAAAAGTATTTAGATTTTGCTGAAAAAATGAATGACAAGCGTGCGTTAGCGGGTGTATATTCTAACTTGGGAAACATGAGCATGCAGGAAGAAAAAGTGGCTGAAGCAATTGACTACTATACAAATGCCAATAAGCTATTTAAAAGTATAGGAGATACGGAGAATGTAGCATTGACCTTTATCAATTTAGGAACATTAGTATACAATCAGGGAAACTATGCTGAGGCTCATGACTATTATAAAGAAGGTTTGGAAAATGCAGAAAAGTCTGGTTCGTTATCCTATCAAAAAGATGCTTACTTAGGATTGTCAGATACCCATCATCAACTCAACAACTATGATGCTGCCTATGAAAGCTTTCAAAAATACCGTCAATTGCAAGAAACTCTCTTTAAAAAAGATCTTTCTGAAAAAGTAGCTTTTTACCAAGAACAATACGAAGCCGAAAAGAAAGCAAAGGAAATTCAGATTTTAAAAACAGAAACTATCAAAAAAGACAAAGACATTGCACTTTCTAAATCGTACCGAAATTGGTCGATTGTATTTTCTGTGTTGCTCATTATTATGTTGGTATTGGTGTACAATCGATACAAAATCAAACAAAAATCGTTTCAACTGAAAGAAACGTTACTGACCAAAGAAAAAATAGCTTCCGAATTGCAAACCAAATTGCAAAAAAAGGAGCTAGAACTGAAAGCGGTAGAATTGAGTTCGCTCACTATGAAATCACTTCAAAAAAACAAGTTGTTAGAAGAGCTGAACAATAAAATAACAGAACACAAAGGGAATGAAACTTCCAAAGCGATTCTTATAAAAGAGCTGAATGATATTGTAAAACAAGGCTTGAATTTTGACGATAATTGGGAAACCTTTCAAAAACATTTTACCAATGTACACCCTAACTTTTTCAAAAAACTCAATGCAACCTATCCAAATCTTACGAATAACGATTTAAAAGCGTGCGCTTACATTCGCATGAATCTTTCTACAAAAGAAGTGGCAACATTAACAAACGTTACTCCTAAAAGTGTCAAAATGACTCGATATCGCTTAAAAAAGAAATTACATTTAAGCGCAGAAGATGACTTGAAAAACTTTTTATTCGAAATATAACCCTTTATCTATATCAAAAAAAGATACAGTGAAAACACTCACGTGAGCATAGGAAAAACACCTAAATAGCTGCTTTTCTGCGCTACAATGGTCTTTGTAGCCCTTTTGTAGTCCCTAAATATTTCTTCAACATACACTTTTCATATTGATTTGTGGTATCAAAATAATGTGTACACCAATCCAAAAACACGTGTGTACAACAAAAGTTTTCAATACTAACTAAAATCAATTATCTATGAAAAAACAATTATTTTTTTATGCTTTACTAGTACCATTATTAATTTATGGGCAAACGTATGAATCATTCAGAACTGATATATATGATCCGGTAGGAGCCGATCAAGAACTCTTTGGGTTTGCCATAAAAGTAAGTGATGATGGTAGTAGAATATTAGTAGCTTCACGTGCGTATGATGGGCCTTCTTTACCACTAAACACAAATACTGGAAAAGTGGCGATGTACGAATATAATGGTACTGATTGGATGAAGATAGGTGGCGACATTATCGGAGAACAACCTGGTGATGAATTTGGAAGAACAATTGCTATGAATGCCACAGGGTCAATAATTGCTGTTGGAGCACAATCGGGAGATCCAAATGGTGTCACTCAAGCAGGATATGTAAAAGTATATCAATACGATGGTGCAAATTGGGTACAACTAGGTGCTACATTTGAAGGGCAAACAGCAGGAAGGGCTTTAGGATCTAGTATCAGTTTAAGTGCAGATGGAATGCGTGTCGCTATTAGTGCTATTGGTGCCAATACAGGTAGAGGAGAAGTGAAAGTATACGATTACAATGGAAGTGCATGGACACAAGTAGGAAGTACACTTTCTGGAGCGGTAAACAACGACCAATTTGGTTTTTCTATCGATTTAGATAATGCAGGAACATTTCTAGCAGTCGGTGCGCCTTTTGTGGATGCAAACGGAACACCTTCTGGGCAAAATAGAGGTCAGGTAAAAGTATTTGAGTATACAACCGATTGGACTAACATATTTACTGCGGCTGGTGTTGTTGGTATGAATGATAATTTCGGAAGAGCAGTTGCTTTAAGTGGAAACAAAAGTGTATTGGCTGTTGGAGCAACGCAAGGTGGTGCAGATAGTGGATATGTACGTACGTATGGTTACAGTTCTTCAAGTAATACGTATGTGTATTTTAGAGATGTTTCTGGAGAAAATGTGAATGATCGCTTTGGAGAATCAATTTCGTTAAACGAAAATGGGATATTTATGGCTGTTGGCGCACCACAAAATGATGCTTTTGGCAGCAATAATGGAAAAGTATACTTGTATAAAAGAGAGTTGCAAGGTGGCGTAAATCATTGGTATTCACGTCAAGGTGAATATGACGACACAGCAACTAGTGGCGATGGTGATACAGTGGCACTTACTAGTGATGGCAATGTCTTATTTACAAATACATTAGCTGAAAATAATCCAAATGGTATTCCCGGACTTATCAAAAGTTATGCTGATTTTTCAACATTATCTGTTGAAGCGTCTGTTATGGATGTGAATGTAAAAATTTATCCCAATCCCACAACCGGGATTGTATACATAAGTAATGTGTCAAAAAACCCTATACACACGATTGCAGTTTTTGATCTTATGGGTAGAGCCTGTTTTGAAGAAAATGTCAATAGTATTGAAAACGTTAGCATAGATTTAAGCAATCTATCTGCAGGAAGCTACTTGATTAAAATTCAAAGTGGTCAAAGTAGTAAAACTATCAAAGTGAATAAGAGGTAGTTTTGGCATATTTTGTAGTTCTTGTTAAAAGAGTAGTAAATTATTTACTGCTCTTTTTTGTATGGAATAATTTGAGATTTGGAAATGGTTATTCCTCAAAAAGACAACGACAATACCGTCCACAATCTACACTAAGGAATCAGATAAATAGTAAAACAGTTGTATAAAAGACGTGTTCAAGTGATTTTAATTATTGATACAATTAAATCACTCGAACACTATTTTACTAAATGTATTGCAGCGAACTACTGCTTTATAATTGCCTTTACAGCGGTTTTATCTAAAGCTTGTACTTTTATAAAATACATGCCAGCATCCCATTGAGAGATATCAATAACATCGCTTAGCTTATTAATTTCTTTTTGAAATATAATTTGTCCTGTGGTCGTAAGCACCGTTACATTGTCTAATACAGTAGCTGCTTTGATGTGTAAAGTATGTTTGGCAGGGTTAGGGTAATACGAAAATCCTTCAATAGTATTAGATGCGATACTAAGGGTATTCGTTGAAAAACTTTGGACAGAACCATATCTGGTACCAGCCTCATTAATGGCATACGCTCTAAAATAGTATGTTGTATTTGGACTAAGTCCTGTAATAACTTCACTAAAAGGATTCATAGCAGTTTCATTGATATCTTTTACAACATCAGCTTCTCCAATCAATGGATTGGTGTCTGTGCTAGAATATACGACTCCACGTTCTGAAATGGTACCGCCGCCATTATCTACAATATTACCGCCCATTTCAGCAGAACTATCTGTGATGTTGCTAACGGAAACAGTAGAAACAGTTGCGTCTGAAACCAGCACAAAGCTTAATACATCCCCATAACTCAGGCCTTCTTCAGAGCTATTAGCCCAGGCTCTATAGTAGTAGGTGGTTCCATTTCCTGTTAAGCCATATACGGTTTTAGCAAATGTTGCTACCGACATGGATGTCGATGATGTTGTAGAGATAACATCAGGCGCTCCAGCTACAGGATTCATATCTACTGTAGAGTATAAAAATCCTCTGGAAAGGATGTTTAAACCTCCATCAGAAGCTATTTCACCAGAAAAACTGATAGATGTATTAGCACCCGTTGCATTTAAAGTTACTACTGTTAAAGGAGCTAAAGTTGTAAAAGTTAATACGTTTCCGTAACCCGTACCCGAACTATTTATGGCATAAGCTCTAATATAATACAAGGTACCTGGAGTGAGTCCACTGATAGTTTCCCAAAAATTACCTGTACCATTACCATTCGTATCTTTTATCACTCCAGCTTCTCCAATCTCTGGAGTACTATCAGTGGTAGAGTATAATATGCCTCGTTCGGTAACGCTAGAAAGTCCTTCATCACTCACATTGCCGCCAAGGTATGCTGAGGTTTGCATGATATCAACTGCACCATAAGTTGTTACAGATGGTTCATTGGCACTTGGAGTACTAAAAATCATGAGGTTACCATAAGATGTGCCAGCAGTGTTGATGGCATAGGCTCTTACATAGTATGTTGTCGCATTTGCCAATGCACTAATAGTTTCATTAAACACTCCTGCGCCTGTGCCATTAGTATCTGTAACAACCCCAGCTTCACCTATAGTAGGAGATGTGTCTGTTGACGAATATACCACACCACGTTCTATAATGGTATCGCCACCATCATCGGTAATATCTCCTCCCAAATCGGCTGAGGAACTTGTAATATTTGATGGAGAAGATGTTGTTAGTGTTGGTAACTCTGCTGGCGTAGTAAATGTTAAAAGACTGCCATAGGCGGTACCTTCAGAATTTGTCGCATACGCACGGTAATAATAAGTAGTATTTCTATCGACCACAACATTATTACTAAAAGTTCCTGTGCCAGCACCGTCAAAGGTTTGCATGACGCCTGCTTCTCCAACTTCTGGAGTGCTATCTGTGGAAGAGTATACAGTTCCTCTTTGTGAAACTGATGCACCACCATCATCGGTAACGTCGCCACCGAAAACTGCTATAGTCGCAACGTTATTAATTACGGTTGCTGTAGTTACAGTTGGGATACTAAAACCTGCTGTAGTAAAACTTACTACTGTACCATAGCTTGTTCCAGATGCATTACTTGCATACGCACTTACGTAATAAGTGGTGTTTGGTGAAAGACCAAAAATAGTTTCACTAAATGTACCTGTACCAGAAGCGTTGCTATTTTTAGTAACACCAGGTTCTCCGATGGTTGGTGTAGCATCTGTACTCGAATATACGACTCCATTCTCAAAAACCGATGCGCCGCCATCGCTAGTAACATTACCTCCCAAGACTGCTGAACTTGTTGTTATGCTACTAGGTGATGTTGTAGTTACAATTGGGAGTGCTGCAGGAGTTGTGAAATTTAAGGTGCTCCCATAGCTGGCTCCTGAAGCATTTATCGCGTACGCTCTAAAGTAATACGTTGTCGTGCTAGAGAGTGAACTAATTATTTCATTAAAGGAACCTACGCCACTACCGTTGGCATCTTTTATAACATCACCTGCTCCAATAGTTGGATTGGTATCGGTTGTTGAATAGACCACGCCGCGTTCAGTAACAGTACTTGCGCCTTCACTTGTAACATTGCCACCTAAAGTAGCTGTATTACTCGTGATACTGCTTGCTGTAGCCGTAGAAACTTCTGGTAAAGCATTTAAGGTTGTAAAACTCATTATAGAACCATAACCAGTGCCCGAAGCATTGGTGGCGTAAGTTCTATAGTAATAGGTTGTATTAGGTGATAAGCTTGCTATTACTTCATTAAAACTACCAATTCCTGCTCCATTGGTGTCTTTGGTTACACCAGTTTCCCCAATGAGAGGTGTGTTATCTGAACTCGAATATACCACGCCGCGTTCAGTTACTGACGAAGACCCTTGTAGAGAAACGGTTCCTCCTAAAGATGCTGAGGTTGCAGTAATAGAAAAAGCAGCCGCGGTAGAAACCGTTGGTACTGGAGAAGGATCTGTTGTGAAACTTTTTACAGGACCATGGTAGCGACTTCCTTGATTGTCCCAAGCAACCGTTCTAAAATAATAGGTAGTATTACTAGATAAGCCACCTACAATTTCATCAAAAGTACCCAAACCGCTAGCACTAGCATTCCAATCAGTGGTACTGTTTGCATTCCCGTCAAAGGGAGATGAAGTAGTATTAGAATACACCACTCCAAATGATGTTGGATACACACTAGAGTTTGAGGATACATTGCCACCAAGTCTGGCAGATGATGCTGTGATAGATGAAGCATCATTGGTCGTCAATACAAGTTGACCGTAAATTAAATTAGGTAAAATGAATAATACACTAAGAAGTAAAAAAATTTTCATATAAATTGGTTTTTGCATATACATAAATCGTATGCTGCAAATCAACCAATTAGAAAGGGTTTTTTAAAAAAAAGAGTATCTACAAAATATCTACAAGGCTCATTTTTTTCAAATATCATACAGAAAATTCTTTAAATCATCCTCTTTGTTCAATTGAAGCTTTTTCTTTAAACGGTAACGATGCATAATCACACTTTTGGGATTTACATTAGTGAGCGATGCTACTTCTTTTGAAGATAAATTCATTCGTATATACGCACAAGCCTTTAAATCATTACTGGTAAGTTCTGGAAATTTTTTATTGAGAAAATCGAAAAAACCTGGATGTACATTTTTAAAGTGTTTTTGAAACACTTCCCATTGATTGTCCATTACCAAGCCTTTTTTAACAAGATTCTCCAAGGCGTTAAATATGCTGTCTTTTGTTTGTTGTTTATCAGCTTTAAGTGCATTTACTTCATCTTCAATAGCGTTTAAAATTTTATTTTTTTGTAAAGATTTCATCGCTATGGAACTTAGCTCGGCTTCCTTAAGTTTAAGCTCCTTTTTATTGAGCTCCACCTGAAGTTTGAATTTTTCAGTTTCGTTTTTTAGGGACTGTTTTTTTATTTTATTCCGATTGATAATCAAAAGAATGGTAATTAGTAAGAGAATTGAGAATACAATTGCCCAATTCCTGTAAGCTTTATAGAGCGCTATTTCTTTTTCCTTTTTTAGCGTGTTGGCTTCTAGTATTTGTATTTCTTTAGCTTTTTTTTCAGCCTCATAAAGCTCTTGATAATGCGCTACCTTTTCATTAAGATCCGTGTTGAACAAAACTTCTTTCAGGCTGTCGCGCACTCTATAATAGATTAAAGCTTGTTGAAAGTCATTAGTTCCTGCATAGGAATCTGAAAGACCATTTAACGCATTCACTTCCATAGGTTTCGACTCGATTTGAATCGCTTTATCTCGCGCTTCCAAATAATGCTTTTTTGCATCGGAATATTGGTTGAGTTTTAAATAGAGACTTCCTAAATTAATACTTGCCAAAGTTGAACTCCTGAGATCCTTAATTTTTTTAAAAAGGGTATTTGCCTTCTCCAAATACTCAATGCTTTTTGAGGTTTCTTCTCTGTGTTTATAAATATTACTTAAATTCAAATAACAACCTGCCATGCCTCTAGAGTCCTTTAACTTTTCTGCATAGTCAAGATATTTTAAATAATATTCTTCTGCTTTGTCGTACGCTTCAATCTTATAATATAAGGTACCAATATTATTGGTAGAGCTGGCAATAAGTCTAGGATTCCCAATCGTTTTTCTCAACTCATAAGAATCTAAAAGAAATTTTAAAGCTTTGTCGTAGCTCTCAATATTTTGATACAATAATCCTACACCATTAAGTAAGTCTGAAGTTTCTTTATTAAGTCCATGCGCTTTGTAAATCGGTAATGCCTTAAAATAATATTCTAGAGCTGTGTTATAGTCACCTTTTGACCTGTAGAGTGCCGCAATATTATTATATGAACGCGCAACATTGGTGGAATCGGGCAGTGTTTTTCGTAAAGTAAGCGATTGGTTATGCGCATATAAGCTGGAATCAAGATGCCCAATTCTTAAATAAATAATTCCCATATTATTATAAGCATCGGCTTTTTTAGCAGTTAAATCTGCGGGAATAAGCTTTAGAGACTTATTCCAATAGAATTTTGTGCTGTCAAATTGACTTAAATAATAATGCGCCGTTCCTAGATTTTTATACGAATCTGATAAACCTATATTATCATTAATTTCATGACTCAGGGAGATTGCTTCAGACAAATATTCAAAGGATTTCTTTATGTTTTTATTGAAATTACCACGTGCAAGGTTGTTAAGTAGCTTTATTTTTGTGGTGTCGTTTGGAGTTGTTTTGAGTTTGTTTTCTAGACTATCAGTCTGAGCAAAGGATAGATGGATGATAAAAAATACTATGTAAGCTACTTTAATTTTCATTATCTACAGGATTATGGATAAGGGATTCTCTATGATGAAATTAGATGTATTTTTTAGAACAATCGTATCGAAATTTACGAAATTATTTTAAACAATTTCTAATTCAAACTTTTCTAAAAGAGCTACAGTGTGACAGGGAGAAACTACTTACAGGAAAAGTAATTTTGAAAAGATAATAAAAATAAAAAAGGAACGCAGGGCACGTTCCTTTTTTGGGTAATATCAGTATTATTTACAATTTACTCCACGATAATGAACTCGATTCTACGGTTGGTCTCGTGTTGCGCCTCTGAACATGTTGCCCCACAATCCTCTAAAG
This sequence comes from Kordia sp. TARA_039_SRF, assembly GCA_006383075.2. Taxonomy (GTDB): domain Bacteria; phylum Bacteroidota; class Bacteroidia; order Flavobacteriales; family Flavobacteriaceae; genus Kordia. Next base: position 37,112 of record SMNH02000007.1, on the reverse strand, counting down.
GTTGCGATTCACCATATCCATTAGAAATCACACGGCTGGCAGCTACACCATTTGCTAACAAATACGCTCTTGCAGCAGTAGCTCTTTTGTTTGATAGCTTTGCGTTGTAGCTTGCACTACCTCTGTTGTCGGTATGCGCGTTGATTTCAATTTTCATCTCAGGGTTTTCATTCAATACATCTACAATTTTGTTCAATGCTAATGTAGACTCATCTTTAAGAACCCATTTGTTATAATCGAAGTAGATATTTTCGATTTTAATAACTAATTTTTCTGCTTCTTGTACGATTTCAGCTTTTGCTTGTGGCAGCTTTATCGTTACATTGTGTTTATAATTATCGCCTCTAAAAGATTCGAAATCTTCCTCTTGGTCTACAAAACCATCTTTAGAAGCATGAATAGTATACGAGTTATACGGAATTATTGTTGTCGTAAAAACTCCTTTGTCATCAGACGTAATTTTATCAACAACACGACCATACGCATCTACTACAGTAACTGTAGCATTTGGCAAAATCATGTTTGTTTTATGATCAACAATCAATCCTTGTAAAGTTTGTGTTGTTTTTTCTCTCTTAAAGTAGTAAATATCATTTCCACCTTTTCCACCTGCGCGGTTTGATGTGAAGAAACCAGAATTTGTTTGATCCATCAAGAATCCAAAATCATCTTCTGGACTGTTTAAGGAACTTCCCATATTTACAGGAAAACTGAACTTTCCATCAATAATTTTACTTTCAAAGACATCCAATCCTCCTAAATTATAATGTCCGTTTGAAGAAAAATACAAAGCACTGTTGTCTGCCATTACGTATGGAAACTTCTCGTCTTTGTGTGTATTAATTTCACTTCCTAAATTCTTTGGCTCTGAATATGTTCCGTCTTCGTTAATAGTTACCAAAAACAAATCATATCCACCTTTTGAACCTGGCATGTTAGATGAAAAATAAATCGTTTTATTATCTGGAGATAATACTGGATTTTCAATAGAATATCCTTCTACGTTAAATGGCAACATTTCAAAGTTCGTCCATTGATATTCTGGCATTTCTGCTTTGAAAATTTTTAAATTGTGCTGTCCGTTCTCTTCGATGCTTCTTGTAAAATATACTACATTTTGAGCATCATTTAAAGCAACAGAACCTTCGTGATTTTCTCTTGTGTTAATAGCTCTTGAGAAATTCACCAAGTTTTTAATATCTCCTTTTTGATTTAAATCGCCACAGTATAAATTGTGAAATCCTTCATTCGTATTTGGATCTTTCTTTCCGAAAAACGCCCCAATTTTTTTCGAAGAAGACACAATTACTTTGTCTCTAAAGAATGCAGTTGCATGCTCAGAGTATTCTGTATTGATATTAAGATTCTTGAATTCGTACATGAATCCGTTTGGATCCAATGCTTTTATTGCACGACTTTCCGCGTCTTTGTCGGCTACATTACTGTAGGTTCCACTAGTCCCTATCGCTTCTGCCTCTGGCCCTTGTGCAGTTGCGAAAGTTACTGTGAACAGTGCTAAAGAAGTTAGCACCGCTGCATTAAACTTTCTCATTTAAAATTTTAGTATTGTACTATTGTTAATAATCTGATAACACAAATATAAAACGGGAATTACGTCCCAAGCATTTTTTTAGATAAATGACGTGAATATCCGATGAGGAGTATAAACTGCTGAAACTACAGGAAAAAACCAAGTATTTTCCCCTGTATAAAAAAGCTATTTCTTTGATTTATAGTGACTAGACTTGTGAATTCATCTGAAGTAAGTCGTCCAAATATGTGCGTTGATTTGACAGTCGAGGAATCTTATGCTGTCCGCCAAGTTTGTCGTTTTTCTTTAACCAATCATAAAACAATCCCGAACGCGCTACATTCAATTTTAAGCTGTTTAACGTCATGTTGTTAAAACGTTTAGCTTCGTAATCAGAATTGATATTTTGCAGCGCTTCATCCAATAAAAAAGCAAATTCATCTATGTTTTCAGGCGCTTTGTTAAATTCAATAATCCATTCGTGCGCACCTTTTTCTTTATCCTGCATAAAGATAGGACCAGCGGTATATTCTGCAATTTTTGATTTGGTTGCTGTACAAACTCTTTTTAGCGCAGCTTCGGCATTTTCAATGATGAGTTCTTCTCCAAAAACGTTGATGTGATGTTTTGTTCTACCTGTAACTTTGATTCGATACGGATTTACAGACGTAAAACGAATAGTATCACCAATCATATAACGCCACAAACCGCCATTGGTCGTAATGATAACAGCATAATTTATATCAACCTCAACTTCCGACAACGGAATCACTTTCTGATTTGGTGTATGATAGGTATCCATTGGAATGAATTCGTAAAAAATACCATAATCCAACATCAATAAAAGTTCATCCGAATCATTTTGATCTTGAATGGCAAAGAAACCTTCCGAAGCATTGTAAATTTCGTAGTATTTAAAATCAGGATTTGGCAGTATATTTCTATATTGCTCTTCGTACGGCGCAAAACTCACACCACCGTGAAAATACACTTCTAAATTTGGCCACACTTCAAACAAGTTTGCTTTATGTGTTTGTTCCAATACTTCATTGAGTAATACCAACATCCAAGAAGGAACGCCTGCCAAACTCGTCACGTTTTCGCGTAATGTTTCTTTAATAATCGCATCAATCTTCACTTCCCAATCGCCCATAAGCGACACTTTACTGCTTGGCGTACTGCTAAATTCTGCCCAAAACGGTAAATTATCAATCAAAATAGCAGACAAATCGCCATAATACGTGCCATTTTGTTCGTACAATTCTTTGCTTCCGCCCAAGCGCAAACTCTTTCCGTTAAACAATTGCGCATCAGGATTGTTATTCAAATACATACACAACAAATCCTTACTCGCGGCATAATGACACCATTCTAAAGATTCGTTTGTGACAGGAATAAATTTACTTTTGGCATTAGTAGTTCCGCTCGATTTTGCAAACCAACGAATGGATTTTGGCCAAAAAATATTGCTTTCTCCTTTGCGAGCACGTTCAATCATCGGTTGAATGTCTTCGTACGCCGTAACGGGAATTCGCTCTGCAAATGTTTGATAATTGGGAATGCTATCAAAGTCGTATTGTTTTCCAACTTCTGTCTTTTTTGCGGCATGCAATAAGTTCTTTAGCAGGTCTAACTGCACTTCGTTCGGGTTTTTTAAAAAATGCTCAATTTGCGTGATGCGTTTTTTTAAAAACCAAGAAGCGATAGAATTTACTAAAGGTATCGGCATGGTGTCTTACGGTTATTCGGTTGTATTTTAGCTATTATAATATGGCTACTCGCGAAAAGTTTGTTACTTTCGTTATCACTTTTCTTTGGTGTGTAAACTTACTTTAATTGAATAAAAATAGCAAAAATCTTTAATGATGTACAAAGGTGTTTTAACGAAAATGCAAACGGAGTTCGGAAATCCGATACAATATTACCTAAATTTTGAGGATGATTTCTTGAATATGAACCAGTTACTTGATAAGAAAATGAGTCTGAGTTTTGAGAAGTTTGAGTGCCTGAATTGTCATTTGGATAAAGAAATTTACCGTCAGGGATTTTGTAAAAGTTGCTTTTTTGAGATTCCAACGGCAGGCGATTGGATTATGCGACCAGAATTGAGCACTGCGCACTTAGATATTGAAGACCGCGATTTGGAATATGAAAAGAAAGTGCAGTTGCAACCACATATTGTGTATTTGGCATTGTCAAGCGAAGTAAAAGTTGGTGTGACGCGAAAACGTCAAGTTCCTACGCGTTGGATAGACCAAGGCGCGGTAAAAGCAGTAGAAATTTTAGAAGCGCCCAACAGATACATAGCAGGAATTACGGAAGTTGCTTTAAAAGCACATGTTTCTGACAAAACGAATTGGCGAAAAATGTTGCAAAACCTCAATGAAGAAGCAGATTTGTTAGCCAAAAAAGAAGAATTAAAGGAATTCATTCCCGATGAAGCGAAAGATTATTTTCTTCCAAACAGAGAAGTAGTCGAACTTGATTTCCCTGTGCTTTCCTATCCTGAAAAGATAAAAAGCTTGAATCTCTTAAAAGCGCAAAACTACGAAGGTACCTTAAAAGGCATCAAAGGACAATATTTAATTTTTGACGACAATACCGTATTCAACATTCGCGGAAATGAAGGTTTGGTAGTAAATCTGGGGATTTTTTAATAGATCAATTTACTAATGTATCAATGTAGCAATTTTTAATTTGTCAATTTAAAAATGTATTAATTGCTTTTTTTGAAACGTCTCTGCGAGGAGTTTGCGACGCGGAAGTCTCTTTTTTAATGCAGTAATTTTTTTAATTTGAAAATGTACTGATTTGAAAATTTTTCTTCTAATACTAAACGCCTACAAAGAATCTTGCTGCTTCTCTACTTGTGAAATCGTATCTTGCTTTTTTTCGGCTTCACGTTTCTTTTTACGACTTTTTAGCCAATCGCTCATACCTCCTTTTATTTTATCGATGGTTGAATTCGGCGTTGTGACGGTAGAATCTTTTTCTTTGGTATTTCCTAAAATTCCATCCAAAATGCCGTCAACAGCGTCATTGCCTGTATCAATATTTCCTAGAGCTTCTTGTGCTTTTAATTTGGCTAATTTTTTCACCAAATCTTTCGTAGCACTTGCCAAATCGGTGGTGAAATTTGGACTCGTAAAGTTTCCTGTAATTTTGGTAGACACAGGAATCGAAATCTGTTGTGCCTCTTCCGATTTGATTTGCGAAAGCAACGTAGTCACTTCCGAACCTAAGTATTTTGCAGGAATTTGAAGTGTCGCATTATAATCCAACGATTGGTCAAATCCGTGACTTCCGCTTACGGTAATTTCAATGTCTTTATAGTTGAACGAAAACGGTTTTACACTTACTTTTCCATTGTCAAAAGACAACTTCGCTTTAATGTCTTCAATATTAATTTTATTCAAATCAATAAAGGTTAATTTCTCGTTGATTTTATTGAAGAAATCTATGTTGGTGGAACGTAAGGTTGTGGTCAACAATTCGGCAAACGCATCTCCAGAAATAGTAGTTAACTTTGGTGTATAGCTTTCGCTTAAATCACCTTTCAGTGAAATATTTGTGTTGAGTTTTCCATTCAATGCTTTCGCAATTGGCGCAATATTTTGCAACAATTCTAGTCCGTTGAACGATTTGGAAATATCAAACGAATTCATGCCTAAATCCATGGCAAAATTCGGTGTGTTTTGCTTAGTAGAAACCAATCCGTTTAAGGTAATTTTACCATCAAAAACATCGGAGCGAACATTTTCTAAAATCGCTTCTCCATCTTCTAAAAATAAGCTTCCTTTTACATTGGTGAGTTCTATATTATCGTAAAATACCTTTTTTGAATTAACATTAATACTACAATCCAAAAACGCTGGAATTTTTAACGCTTCTCCTTGTTGTACGGTTGAATTTTGATTTTCACTTCCCTCCTCGCTAGCAACCATAAAATCATTTACATGAAATTCATTCGAATTCACCGTAAAGTTTCCTTTTAATTTTCCTTCGTTAAACAAAAAACCTAACAAATTATCAATAGTTCCTGTAGCGTTAAAATCGGTTTTTCCGCTTTTTGCGTCAAACTTTCGAAGCGAAATTCTGCCAGGAACAAAATCAATCGCAGCTTCGGAAATTGCTAACGGATTTACAACGTCTTTGGAAGAAAATAAAAAGTCGGTTACTTTTACATTTCCTGTGTTTTTAATGCGATTGTATTGTTGCTTTTCAATCGCGTCCATGTCAAAATTGGTCGTCAAGTTGGCGTCTACAATTCCGCTTAATTCTTTATTCAATTCGATTGGATAGGCTTTGGAAATATTTCCTAAGTTCAATTTTCCTTTAATCGTCGCATTCACTTTTGGATTGCTCATGAGTTGGGAAAGTGTTCCATTTCCACGAAAAGAATCTTCATCAATTTTAAAAGCCAAATCGTTGATGTTGATATAGGTATCTTCCGTTTTTCCTGTCGTGTTTTTTACTTGCGCATTAATGTTGATATTTTTTACACTTTTTGGCAAATCAGGATATTTAAAAGATGCATTGTTGGATATTATACTGATGTCAATTTTCGGAATATTATTTTCGTCTACAATACCTTTAATTTCTCCAGAAACTTCAAAATTTCCTGTAGTGGTTACGTTGGAAATGTCTTTGGTATATGCTTCTGGAATGACGGCTAAAAAGTTTTTAAAATCAGAAGAAGGTGTTTGCAATTGTAACTGGACTTCTTGCGAATTCGGATTGACTTTTACAAAACCATCAAACTTCAACGGCAACTTATTAATTAAAGCTTCGTTTTCTAAAAACGTATATTTTCCTTCGTTCAAATCCATTCCAATGAGCGCGTCCAATTGTACTTGCTGCTGATTGATATACGTTAAATCGTCTAGCGCAAACGAAACCAGCGCATTTGTTGTAGTTTCCAATTCGGAAGTAGTTAATGAAAAGTCGCCAAAACCTTCGTGCTGTACATTTTCAACCGTTAAAAATGTCTTGCTTTTTGCATCACGATAGTTAATATCAGTATTTAAAATGTGATAATTGTCTATTTGGAATGCAAAGTTGGATGTTTCTGAAGTTGCATCTGCGGTATCAGGTGTTTCGCTTGGTTTTGCAATATCGTAATTGGCATTACCGTTTTCGTCCACCACAATATTTAGTTTGGCTTCATCAACCGTGAAACTATAAATTTGAATTGCTTCGTTTTTTCCTTTAAAAAGTTCGCCAATTCCTGTGGTGACAGCCACTTCTTTTCCATAAAAAAGTGTGTCGTTTTCAAAAGGTGCATTGTTGATGACTTTTACATCTTCTAATACAATAGAAGCTTTTGGAAAATTGCGAAAAAAACTAAGATCTGCATCGGCAAAATCAACACGCGCATTAATACTTTCGTTGATGCTGTCTTTCACCATCGCAATAATTTTATCTTTAAAAAGATACGGCGTAGCAATTAGGGCGATAAGTAGAATGAGGAAGGCAATTCCTGTACGTTTCAATATTTTTTTCACTTTCATGGATATGACTTTTTTCTACTTCTAAGAACGTAAAATTTCAAAAAATTACTGTTAAGAAGTTGATAAATTTTCTAGATAGCATCGAATGCGTCAAAGAATGATTCGATAGTGACCAAAACGCGCAGTAAAACAACGGAATTAGCTTATTTTTCGATGGTTTCTGTTGCGTAATCGTCTAAGTCTATCTCTTCACCAATTTTCAAGCCAAAACGTTTTCTGAAGGCATATACTATCAAATACAAAAAAGGCGTGTCTATAAAAGCGACCATAATTTTAAAGATGACTCCAGCGGCAATCAATCCAAAATAACGTTCCCAAGCAATCAAACCAAAAGAGCAGAGCAAGGTAATTACTGAAAATGTATCTACAAATTGAGACGCAAATGTTGAAAAGTTATTTCGCAACCATAAATGTTTTCCTTCGGTCAATCGCTTCCAAAAGTGATAAATTTGAATGTCAATAAATTGCGCAAATAAATACGCCATCATCGATGCCAACACAGCAAGTGGCGCGTTTCCAAAGACTTTTACAAACATTCCATCATTTACAGGCGACCATGAAGTAGCAGGAACATTTTTGGAAATAAAGATAATTCCCAACGAAAAAACCGAAGCAAAAATTCCAGCCACAACTACCTGATTGGCTTTCTTTTGACCGTAAATCTCAGAAATGGCATCTGTAATTAAAAAAGTAAGTGGATACGGTAGCAAACCTACCGAAAGTTCAAAAAGATTTTCACCAAAAACCTCAACATCTACCGGATACCAATAGAAAAATTTTTGAAAAATTAAGTTTGAAACAACTAACGAAGTAATAAATAATGCGCCCAAATACAAGTATATTCTAGCAGCAAGTTTTTTGTCGGCTACGGTCATGTTGTAAAGATACTAAAGATTCTTCTAGTTTAATATTTGGAAAATGTGGTTTGCTGTAATTTTTATGTTTTTTGTTCAGATTTATAAAAATGAAGACACCTTGATTTTATGGTGATTTATTTTGTAATATATTGATAAGTAATTAATTATAAAACATAATGTAATGAAAAAACAAAAAGTAACAAAGTTGAAACTGAGTAAAAAGTCAATTTCTAACTTAAACAAATCAGCGGTGAAAGGTGGATTCTCAGAAGGTTGCTCGGACGGATGTACGCCGTTTCAAACTGCATTGTATTGCACCAACGCAAATTGCACAGGCGATTGCGGTGGAGGAACAGGTTTTCATAATTGTCCTTTAGACGATTATTAATGAAGTGATCTATTAAGTGTTATTGAAGCTGCTGAAAATGAATATTTGCCATTCTTAGCAGCTTTTTTTATGCTCAAGTCAAAAAGGTGTCGGAATATATAAATCACGTTTTGTGATTTCATTTTATGATTCATCGTAAAATTTATAAATTTAAAAAAGCCTTTCAGTTTTCACTAGAAAGGCTTTTCACTTCGATTAAACTAACAAATTTATCGAATCTCAATTTCGTACGGCAATAGCAACTGAGGTCCTTTCATTTGTGAAAGTTTCTTCATTTTTTGTAATAATTGATAGTTTTTATCGCCCAATTCTTCTTTTAAAATATCTTCTTTCGTTTGTACAAATCCATTAGTATATTGATTGATGATACTTTGCAAATCTTTTTCATACACAGGCAATTCCAAAATTTGATAGTTTGAAATTTCAGCCGTAGAAGCCGCCGCTTGCAATGCCATATCTAAACCGCCAATTTCATCAACCAAGCCAATTTTTACCGCATCGTTCCCTGTCCAAACTCTACCTTGCGCAATTTCATCAACAGCTTCTTGCGTCATGCCGCGTCCGTCTGCAACACGCTGTGTAAACAAATCGTAAATATCTTCAATACCTTCTTTAATCAACGCACGTTGTTCTTCGGATAAAGGTTCAAAAATGCTATAATCAACAGAATTTTTATTCGTCCCAACTTGTTCTGCGTTGATGCCTAAATCTTCTGCCAATTCATGAATATTTGGAATGGTGCCAAACACACCAATACTTCCTGTAATGGTATTGGGTTCAGCGAAAATTTTATCCGCATTACACGAAATATAATAGCCGCCAGAAGCTGCCAAATCACCCATAGAAACGATGACAGGCTTGGTGCGTTTAGTGAGTTCAATTTCTCGCCAAATCAGTTCGCTTGCCAACGCACTTCCACCAGGAGAATTGACACGCAATACAATGGCCTTTACGTTCGGGTTTTCTCTAGCTTCTGTAAAAGCTTCACTCATCACTACTTGTCCGATGGTATTTTCGTCGCCTTTGGTGTACATGATTTCACCTTGTGCATAAATCACGGCAATTTTATCGGTTGACGAATCGTAAGCTCTTCGGTTTCCTGTGTAGGTTGCGTATTCGTAAATGTCCATACGGTTCACTAAGGTGTTTTCACCCATTGCATGTTGAATTCCCGCCTCAAACTCGTCTTCATAACCGATTTTATCAATCAATTTTGCATTCAATGCTTTGGTGGCGGTACGTCCTGCTAATTCGTCTGCCAGCGTATTCAATTCGTCACTTGAAATATTTCTGCTTGCGCTGATTTCTTTTCGCATTTCATCCCACATCGATTGTAAAAACACAGAAATTTGCTCACGATTGGCGTCGCTCATTTCTTGGCTAATATAACCTTCTACAGCACTTTTATACTTTCCATGTCGCACAACTTCCATTTTCACGCCATACTTTTCTTGAAAATCCTTGTAATACATGCGTTCCATCGCCAAACCTTTAAAGTCTAACGCGCCCACAGGATTCAAATAAATAGTATCTGCAACAGAATTTAAGTAGTAATCTTTTTGAGAATAAAAATCACCATAAGAAACAATGAATTTTCCAGATTCTTTAAAAGAAAGTAGTGCATCGCGCAAGGCTTTTGTTTGCGCCATTCCTGCAACAATTGAATTGTTTTTGATAGAAATTCCTTTGATTCTATCATCGTCCATCGCCTGATTGATAGCTGAAATAATGTCAAATAATCCGTCATATTCTGGCTCATCTGGGAAAAAAGGAACTTTGCTATAATCAAATCGGCCGCCGTAATCGTCAATTGGTTGACTCAAATCGAGTTCTAAAACCGTATTTTTCTTCACACTAATCAAATCATTTGCCGAACTCGCATTCGCGAACAGCATAAAAAACAAGATTAAAAAGCAAAGGGCAACAAAAATGATCAATCCCACAATGGTGGAGAGTACTCGTTTAAAAAAATTCATAGCGTATCTTTTAGAAACTTTTTGCAAAAATATGTATTAATTACGTAATTAAGTAGTGAGTGTGTTTTTCTCTGTAAAAGTTACAGTTTTGTCATGCTAAATGTGGTTGTGGTGTTGATAAAATAATGTGGTTTGACATAAAACTATTAGTGGTTTCTTCTTTTCCGCAGTGTAGCATGATTTTTTCGTTAAAAATTTCTGAAGCCTTGGAAGAAATTTAGAAAAAATCCTGCGGTTTTGTTTTTCTCCCTAAAGAGAAAAACAAAAACACCTCTGGAAAAGTGCCCTTTCTTTTGTTTCTTTTCTTTGAGCAAGCAAAGAACAAGAAAATAAACAACTGATTTTTAGTATTTTAAAATTTATTTCATTGATAAAAAACAGTTTTATTTGAATAAAACTTATATCAAGCTCACGTCAAATTAACATGTTCTTTCTTTGGTTTGACAATTCCTATCTGCATATTTTGACTATCTTTGGCGGAATTATTTTCAGCGCAAAAAACCTATTTAATTGCATCCAAACCTGTTACATACTACATACATTTCCATCGGAAGTAATGTTGGCGATAAGCGTGCGCATTTGCAAAACGCTGTCGATGCACTTTCTAAAAAAGTTGGACGAATTGCGAAAATTTCTCCCATCTACAAAACACCTTCGTGGGGTTATGATGGAAACGATTTTTACAATGCGTGTTTGTGTGTGGAAACTGCGTTGAATCCAGCAGAAATGATGATGCAAATTCTAGAAATTGAAGTATCATTAGGTCGCGTGCGAAGTCAGCAAAAAGGCTATCAAGACCGTACGATTGATATTGATATTATTTTTTATGAAGATATCATCATGGAAACGGAATTGTTGGAATTGCCGCATCCGTTGGCGCACGAACGATCATTTGTGATGCAGCCTTTGTGTGATATTGCGCCGAGTAAAATTCATCCAACACTTAAAAAAACAATATCGCAATTAAACGATGAAATTCCTGCACAAGCTATAGAAAAGCAATCGGAAATACTGGAAAACCCGAATACGGAAAAGAGTTTTTCACGTTTTAATTACATTGCCATAGAAGGGAACATTGGTGCGGGAAAAACTTCGTTAGCCACAAAAATTGCAGAAGATTTTAACGGGAAGCTGATTTTAGAACGTTTTGCAGACAATCCGTTTTTACCAAAATTTTACGAAGACAACAGTCGCTATGCGTTTCCGCTTGAAATGTCGTTTTTGGCAGATCGGTATCAGCAAATTTCAGACGATTTGGCACAATTGGATTTGTTTAAAGATTTTATTGTATCCGATTATGACGTGGTAAAATCGCTCATCTTTGCGAAAGTTACATTGCAGGATGAAGAATACAAGCTCTACCGAAAGCTGTTTGATATCATGTACAAAGAAATTCCAAAACCCGATTTGTACATATATCTCTATCAAAATACCGAACGTTTGTTGCGAAACATTAAAAAACGCGGACGCGATTACGAACAAAAAATACCTTCGGAATATTTAGAAAAAATCAACAACGGATATTTAGAATTCATCCGAACACACAAAAACCTCAACGTAAAAATCATCGACGTTTCCGACTTAGATTTTGTAGCGAATGCGAATGATTATCAGAAGATTATTTCAGAAATTAGAGACGCTTCGCTTTAGTATTGCTAGCGCTCTTTGCTTTTGTTTATCTTTCTCTTCTAGTTTTTCAGAAAGTTAATCAATAAAAAAACTAAAGTAACTTCAGAGTGGATTCCGCATCAAGTGCGGAATGACAGTAAGATTATTCTAAGATAGAAAAAACTAAAAGCGTCAGCTGTCCAAAAATCCAAAGCGTAGCGTCTCTAAAAAGGCAAAGCCGAATCCAAAGCAAAGCGTAGCGAGTCTACAAGAAACGCAGCTTCGAAAACACATCCCAAATCACTACGCCTGCACTTACTGAAATATTCAACGAATGTTTGGTACCGAATTGTGGAATTTCAATCACGTAATCGCTGGCAGAAACAACTTCTTGTTGTACGCCTTTTACTTCGTTTCCAAAAACCAACGCTAGTGTATGTGCTTTATTTGGTATGAATTCGTTGAGCATCACAGCATTTTCGGCTTGTTCAATGGAAGCTACTTTTACGTTGTTTTCTTGCAGTTCTTTTACGAGTTCTAAGGTATCTTCTCGATATTCCCAAGCTACAGATTCTGTTGCGCCCAAAGCAGTTCGGTGAATGTCTTTATGTGGCGGTTTTGCGGTGATTCCACACAAATAAATTTTTTCCACCAAAAAGGCATCACTCGTTCTAAAAACCGAACCAATATTGTTCAAACTGCGAATATTATCCAAAATAATAATAAGACGTGTTTTTTGTGACGATTTGAATTCGTCTACACTCAATCTGTTCAATTCACTATTTTTGAGTTTTCTCATAGATACTTCATAAGTTTTCCTTGAATTTACTTAAATTCGCGTTTATTGATTTCTGCAAAAATAACATTAAAAACTCCAAACATTGGCAAAAAGTAGTGCGAAAAAAGTAACTCCGTTGATGAAGCAATACAATAGCATCAAAAGCAAATATCCTGATGCGATGTTGTTATTTAGAGTAGGCGATTTTTATGAAACATTTGGAGAAGACGCTGTCAAAGCTGCCAATATTTTAGGCATTGTACAAACCTACCGAAATAACGGTGGCGAAAATATTGAATTGGCAGGATTTCCGCATCATTCGCTAAATACGTATTTGCCAAAATTGGTCAAAGCGGGCGAACGCGTGGCTATTTGTGACCAATTGGAAGACCCAAAACAAACAAAAAAGATTGTAAAACGAGGTGTAACCGAATTGGTAACGCCAGGTGTTGCTTTTAATGATGAAGTGTTGCAAGCCAAAACGAACAATTTTTTGTGCGCTATTCATTATGGAAAAAAGCTGTTAGGTATCTCTTTTTTAGATGTGTCTACAGGTGAATTCATGACGACACAAGGTTCGGCAGAATATATTGACAAACTCTTGCAAAACTTTAAACCGAGCGAGATTCTCATTCCGAAGCAGAAAAAACTGGAATTTACAGAAACGTTTGGGAACGATTTTCATGTGTTTTATTTGGAAGATTGGGTGTTTAAATCGGATTTCGCGCATGAAAAACTCATCACGCATTTTGATACGAGTTCGTTAAAGGGTTATGGTGTAGAAGATTTGAATGAAGGAATCATTGCTTCTGGAGCAGTGTTGTTTTACTTGTCGGAAACACGTCACAATCAACTGCAACATATCACATCGATTGCCCGAATTGCAGAAGATGCTTATGTGTGGATGGATCGCTTTACAGTTCGAAATTTGGAATTGTACGCTTCTACCGCAGTGAATGCCATTACCTTATTAGACGTCATTGACAAAACGATTTCGCCGATGGGCGGACGTTTGTTGAAACGCTGGTTGGCATTGCCGTTAAAGAACAGTCAACACATAAAACAGCGACATGAAGTGGTGAATTATCTGTTTCAAGAAACTACGGAATTGGAAAAAATTCAGCATCACATCAAACAAATTAGTGATATTGAACGCCTGATTTCCAAAGTCGCCACAGGAAAAATCTCGCCAAGAGAAGTCATTCAACTGAAAAATTCGCTCGAAGCTATCATTCCCATCAAACAGATTACGAGTACTAGCAAAAACGAAGCATTGAAAGTTATTGGCGATACGATTCATGAATGCGAATTACTTCGCTCCAAAATCAAAGAAACACTCAACGAAGAAGCACCTGTCAATATCTTGAAAGGGAACGCCATTGCGAGTGGATATTCGGATAAGTTGGACGAATTGCGCGGCATTGCTTTTTCAGGAAAAGATTATTTGGATAAAATGCTAGAACGTGAATGCGCCGCGACAGGAATCCCGTCCTTAAAAATTGCGTCCAATAATGTGTTTGGTTATTATATTGAAGTTCGAAATACGCACAAAGCAAAAGTGCCTGAAACATGGACGCGCAAGCAAACGTTGGTGAGTGCGGAGCGTTATATTACGGAAGAATTGAAGGAATACGAAACGAAGATTTTGGGTGCTGAGGAAAAAATCATGCAACTAGAACAGGAATTGTTTGCTGATTTGGTCGTTTGGATACATCAATATATCAAATCTGTTCAGCAAAACGCCAATATCATTGCGAAGTTGGATTGTTTGTGCGGATTTGCCTTGCTAGCGAAAGACAACAATTATGTATATCCGCAAATGGACGATTCGTACGATTTAGACATTAAAAACGGACGCCATCCTGTGATTGAAAAACAGTTGCCTATTGGCGAAAGTTATATTGCTAATGATGTGTATCTCGACAGAGAAGCACAGCAAATCATCATGATTACAGGACCGAATATGAGTGGTAAATCGGCTATTTTACGCCAGACTGCTTTGATAGTGTTATTGGCTCAGATGGGAAGTTTTGTGCCTGCAGATTCCGCTCGAATTGGTTTGGTAGATAAGATTTTTACCCGTGTAGGCGCGAGCGATAATATTTCCATGGGTGAATCGACTTTTATGGTGGAAATGAACGAAACGGCGTCTATTTTGAATAATATTTCGGATAGAAGTTTGGTATTGTTGGATGAAATTGGTCGCGGAACGAGTACGTATGACGGAATTTCGATTGCGTGGGCGATTTCAGAATATTTGCACGAGCATCCATCACGCGCAAAAACCTTGTTTGCTACACATTACCACGAACTCAACGAAATGACCGAGATTTTTGGTCGTATCAAGAATTATAATGTGTCTGTAAAAGAATTGAAAGACAATGTATTGTTCTTGCGAAAATTAATCAAAGGCGGAAGCGAACACAGTTTCGGAATTCACGTTGCAAAAATGGCTGGAATGCCACAGCAAGTCATTCACAAAGCCAATAAAATTTTGAAACGACTTGAAAAATCGCATTCCAGTGAAGAATTGGCAGACGATTTAAAAAAGGTAGAAAACGACATGCAGCTTAGTTTTTTCAACATGGACGATCCGTTGTTGGAAGAAATCAAGGAAGAAATTCTCATGACGGATATCGATACATTGACACCTGTAGAGGCGTTGATGAAGCTCAACGAAATTAAACGCATGTTGGTGCGCAAAAAAAAGTAGTTGAAAACAAGTGAATTATAAAAAAGTTTATTCTTTTTGTTGAAAACGCTTTGGTATTTAAAGAAATGTATTAAATTTGCATCCGCAATACAGCAATAGTATTGCATGTTCATACAAATAAACTGCGAAAATAGCTCAGCTGGTAGAGCGCAACCTTGCCAAGGTTGAGGTCGCGGGTTCGAGCCCCGTTTTTCGCTCTAAATAATAGTAAAAAGTCCAAGCTCGAGTGGTGGAATTGGTAGACACGTTGGACTTAAAATCCAATGGCCTTTGGGCCGTGCGGGTTCAAGTCCCGCCTCGAGTACTAAAACCTTTCTTAATCAACTGATTTTGAAAGGTTTTTGCTTTTTAAGAAGTTTGTTTTGTACGATTATTGTACGGTCAATATTTTTTTTAGGTTTTTTTTGGCTTTAAATAGCTTCGTGCGTTTGTCGCTTTTGTGTGCATATAAAAAACCTCAACTTTCAGCTATTTTCCACAATTTGTATTTCTTCTTCGGTAAGTCCGTAAAGTTTGTACACCATTTGGTCGATTTCATTTTCTAAACTGCTTGTATCTGCCTGTGGGTTTTCTTTTTTTGTTGATATAATTTTAAGTACTTTATTCTCTATTTTTTCTTTATCCTCGAACGGTAATATGGGGAGTTTTTTGCAGTTTTCTATTAATATTTTTTGAAATAATTCTTTTTCAATATCAAGAAATAAGTACTTGTGATAAAAATTCAATGCTTTACTACTTAACAATGCTGTTAATTCTAAAGGAGAAATCTTATTAATGGGTATTATACTGAATCCAATTTGTGTAAAGTATAAAGGTTTATTCGTATATCCTGCATATATTCTTGGTGGTTTACCCGAAACTATCTGTCTTACAATAACTCTAGGCTCTTTAAAAAATCTTTCTTCTCTAGGTGCGCCAAGCCAATCCCCATATTTAATATATCCAGTTGGTTTTTCATCTATTACATAAGGTGTTATATTTTGACCTTTTATAAGTGGTTTGTATAATTCAGATAATTTTTCTTCTGAATGAAAAGCTTTACTTTTTATTAATTCTTGCGAGTGTCCTTTATACTTATCATAGGGTGTTATACCTAAAGCAAAATCTGCTAATTCAATAAGTTTTTCACCCTTAGAATGAATTTTTCTTAATGGTCTTATTATATCACTAGAAATATAAATATTAAATTTTGGCGTTTCATAGATATCCCATGATTGCTTTGGTACGTCATAAATAAGAGAGTTTTCAATTGAATTAATTGAGTCATTTTTGGCGTAACAAATTGTTTTGCAATTCTCAAACTCAATCAATTTTTGAAATTCAATAATTACCGTTTCTACTGTTGCATCCTCAAAAACTTTTTCGGGTAATTTTACAATTTTAAACATCTCATCTTTAATTAAATTTCTTAATTCTTTATAAGATGAATTCATTAAAATCGAATTTGGTATTATAAAAGAAAAATTACCTTTGGACACTAATAGATTGTGTGCTTTCTCAATAAATGTCGAATATAAATTTACACGATTTGACGAAGTTTTATAATTATCAAATAAATACTTTACTACATCATTATCAATAGCTTTAATATCTACATAAGGTGGATTCCCAATAATAGCATCAAAACCAATATAATTACCATTATCGGCGAGTACTTCGGGAAATTCAAAACGCCATTCAAAGGCATTGCGATATATGGCGTTGTTTACAATTTCGTTTTTTTCTAATAGTGCTTTTTCTGCTTTCTTTTTAAGGTCTTTGAGTTTGTCTTTATCCTTTTTGGTAATTTTTTCGCCAAACTGTTTTAAGTTTCTTTGGCGTTCCTGCTCGTTGACAAGTTTTCCCTGTGCTCTTTGAAACTTACCTATAAAGGCATTGTCTAAGGTACTTTTAAAGTTGTTTTTAACCTCGTCAATGATTTCTAATACTTCACGCTTACGTTCTTTGCTATTGGTTTCTTTGTACTCAATAACTGCATTTTTGTAATCTTTTATTGTGTATGGAACTTCTTTGTTTTTAAAGGCTTCTTTTAAGTCGTCGTCTAATGAAAACCTACTTATCAAAGAGTTTCCGCACTTAATATTTATGTCAATATTTGGAAGTGTTTGCAGTCGGTTGTCATTGGTATAGTAAGCATTTTTCAACAATTCAATCCATAAACGCAAACGACATATTTTTACAGAATTAGGGTTAATGTCAACACCAAACAAACAGTTTTCTATTAATCTTTGCTTTTCGTGGAATAAGGTATGCTGTATGCGTATACTTTCTTTGTCTTTTGGGTTGTATTCAAATAATGCGCCTCTATCGTCTAATACGTATAATTCATCGTTTACAATTTCAATATCACACCGAAGCGGTAAGCCTTTGGCATCTACTAAAATTCGTAGTTCGTTTTTAATAATTATTAATTCATTTAAGGCACTTACTAAGAAGTGACCAGAACCAACCGCAGGATCACAAATCCGCAAACTATTTACAATTTCATTAAATCGTTTTAAGTCGTCTATTTTAAAGAATCTTTGGCAATAGGATTGTAAGTCCTCAAAGGTTTCTATTTCATCATTTTCAAACTCTTTAAATTTCTGTGTTACGGCACGTCTTAGCGTTTCTTTACACATATACATTGTAATATATGCAGGTGTATAAAAAGAGCCTTCTTTATAACCGTTTATCTTTTCAAAAATTAACCCTAATACCGAAGCATTTATCAAAGATTTGCTTTCTTGTGCATCCTCAATACCCTCATTCCCATCGGTGGCGAAATCATAGGCATCTAAGAACTTAAAAAGATAATCTAAGGTAGAAAGCTTTCCTTTTACTCTTTTGCCTTTAGCGTCCTTTAAAACGGTATTATTGTATATTTCAATTTCGTCATTGTTGAGTGCTGAAATACTAAAGGTTTCCGATTCTAGCGTACTACGCTCAAATAAGGAACTGTTTAAGTATGGAATATCTTTGTACTTCTCTTTGTATTTAGGGTGTCTTTCTTCTTCTTGCTTTGCCAATGCTGAAAAGAATAAGTCATTCAGTTCATCATAATCATGTATGAAATTAGAATGTAAAAACTTATATTTTGTGTCTTTGTGATAGGTTACTAATTGCGATTCCAGTAGTTTTAAGAATAAAATACGGTTAACCCACGTTAAACACAATTCTAAGCCTACGTTAAAAGCTTTATCCGCTCCATTGGGAACACTTTTTACATTTTGTAGATAATCTCTATCTTCTAATAATACGATTGCATTTTCGAGTAAAGAAGCATAATCCCTGTCTTTTTCAGATTTACGACTAATAAGTTTTTTACCTTTTTCTTTGATTTCTTCCAAGCCGATAATATGCAGTAATTCATTGTAAAAGGCTTTATTTAATTGGTTGCTATCATTTCCAAAAGAGTGACCAAGTAAATGTACATCGGAAAATATTTTGAATAACGTATTTAAGTGTGAGTCACTTAATTTGTCAAACTTGGTTTTGGTAAAATCTAAATGAACATAGGGTAAATCCTGTTCAACCTCAGCAATATATTTTTTTGCAATTTCATTATAAAATAATTCGTTTTTTGAGGTGTCTTTGAGTCCATCTCTAAAGGCTTTATATTCTTTAACTAATGATGTGTTTTTGTAGAAATAATCATAAAAATCAGATGCTTTAAACAAATACCATTCATAGCCATTAGTAGCAATTAGGTGTTTGATATTATTGTTTTCGTTGTCTACACGTTCTCGTAAATAGTATAAAAGTAGTTCCTGCAACGCTTTGCGGTTAAGGTTTTCTTTTGTTAGAAACTCAGCTTTATTACTCGGTTTTTTTGCTTCAATGATAACGCCAATATCTGATTTTGCAGTACTGTCTAAATAAATTGCTAAGTCAATTCTGTCTTTAGTATTAACGTAATTATCTGCATAGAATGTAGACTTAAAAAACTTTGTAAAGTGCGCTTTGATATGTTCTTCACTTTCTCCATTGCTATCACTAAGTTTTACGGCATCAATACAACTTTGTAATTGCGTTGTAAAGTTGGTAACGTTCTTTCGTAGTGGTTTGTGTTTTCTATATGCAGGATTAAGTGCCTTTCTAGTATTTATTTTATTCATAGTTTCAAATAAAGAATATCTTTTGATACATTTTGCAGTATTAAGATACTATTCTGCTATAAAATGTAAGAATTCTAAAAATAGGAACTTCTTTTAAAACTAGCGTGCGGAAAAGCGTATTTTTTTAAAATTGGTTTTTGATGTTGAGGTATTCAAGTAAACAGTACTACTCGAAATCTTCTTCTTTTGGAAAGCTTTTACTATCCCCGAAACTGAAATACTCTTTGTCTTCACATATAATGATGTGATCGAGTAATAAAATATTGAGAACTTTTGCGCCTTGTAGTAGTTTGTACGTCAGTTTTTGAACGCTTTTAGTAGGTTGTATTTTTCCGTTTGGGCGATTGTGACAAATAATGATTTTAGTACACTTTTTTGATACTGCAAAGCTGAAAACGTCAACGGGTTCTATGTTGTCAATGTTTATTGCGCCAATAGAAACGAGTTCAATATATTCAATATCATTTCCAGCATTTAAACCAATTGCCCAGAAGTATTCTTTTTTGCGGTGTAGTCTATTTTGACGTAAAAGTATTTTACGCATGATACGCGCGATGTCTTCGCCATTGGCAATATTTATTTCTTCGTCTTTTGGTAAGCGTAAATTCATTACTTAGCTTTTCTTTGATTGTAGTATAAATAGAATACTAGCTTGAAACATTTTGTTTACTGTTTTAACGTCTTTTTTAGAGCGTTACACTCATGTACGTTACATATACCGTTACAGCTCTCTAAAAAGGGTTAAGCATGGATAAAAAGCAGTGCGCAACGTATTGCAATACATGAAATTTAAGTTTACAGTACCTTTTTTTGATTGTTGGTTACTTCTTATTGAAAACGTCTAATAATTCCAAGCCATTTTTAAAGTTCTCCTTGATTTCTTCCATGTCAATAACCGAACCCATTGAAGCCATGTTTAAGATGTAAACTTTCATAGACTTTTTTAGTGCGTCTTCTAGTAAAGGAATTGCTTCACTGTTTGGGTTTTCCGCTTTGACTACTTTTAAGGCTTTTACGATACTGTCTATATTGTCCTGCATTAGTTTTCGTTTTGAATTACACAAATATAGTATTTTAATAAAAAGACTACATTAACTATTTTGGTGTAGATGCGTTAATTGTTGCTTTTTCTTTTGTCAATACTTAACCTCATCATTAAAGCGTAACGTTTTACGGGTTTATCATATAGCGTAAAGCGTTACGCTTTTGTTTTGGGTGTTGTGTAAAATACGGTTTTCTTTCTTCTGTGTGTTCGATTGCTAAGGTTTCAAATTTTTCTTTGAGTAGTTGCAATATTTTTTCTTGGGTGTCCGTAGTGCTAAATTCGTTCTTTAGTTCTCTAAACCTTTTATTTGCTCTAAAACGTTGTGCTTTATTAATTTGCTCCCAGTAGATAGGATTGCATAAGGTTTGCCATCTTTTATGTTGTCGGTTTGTCATTTTTTCTACTTGCATTTCGTCACAATAGAAAATCACATTTTCCCAAAAGTTTATTAGTTCCGCTTTTAAGCTGTTAAGATTATCAATGTTTAAAATATCTGCTAAAACTTCAATATTGTACTTTTTCAAAAACTTTCGGCTTTTAATAGCTAATTCGATTCTTAGTAAGTTTTTATCTACATTACGCGTCATTATGCTTTTATCATAAACTTTAAATCGGTATTGTTGTCTGCATATTTCTTTTCCATTGAATTCATTTTTGGTTTTTAGACTCGTGAAAACGTCTTTTTGAAATGCTATAAGTCTACTTAAAACGATTTTTACACGTATAAGGGGCGCAATATTAGCACCAATTTCTAAATGCTGTACAATGGCTGTATTGGGGTTTATATTGAACTTTTCGCAAAGTTCATTTATTGTCTGCTTTAGCATCTCAAAATTGTAATCAAAGGCATTATCTTTTCCGTTATTATAATACCGTGCTATTGAGCCACGTATTATTAATTTGTAGCTATTAGGATAGCTATTAGATACCACTATAAATTGTAAACCTTTATATTTTGCACGCTTTATTGCGCCTACTTCTCCAGTACGCTCATAGCATGTTACTTTGAAGTAAAGTAACGGGTTTTTATCCCATTGTTCGAGAGTAGTGCCAATACACAATATTTTTATACCGTCTACGATTGTGATAAGAATTGAGTATTTTTGAAAAAGTTTTGAATGCGTTGCCGTATTTGAAACGAATATTTGAACAAAAAAAGAGAGTTTTGAAAGGCTCTCTTTTCTTATTTCAATGAAGTGATAAGCAAGCCTTTTTTATTGCGATGCTTACTTTTGTTTGAGTTCGATTAAAGCGTTTTCGATTTGCTTTCGTTTGTAGTACACGCGCCCCGAAATTTGATAGGCTGTTAAGATTCCTTTCTTTGTCCAGTTGTGAACGCTAGAAAGGTCGATTGATAGCATTTCGGCTACCTCATTGCGTGTTAAGTATTCGGTTGGTTCTTTTGGTTGCCACCCTTTTTTAAGTTCGTCTAATTGTGTTTTTACGCTTTTTGCAATAGCTTCAGCGAGTTCGTCGGGTGTGGTCTGAAATATTGAAATGTTGCTCATGGATAAATATTTTTAATTTTGGTGCAATATCTATCCGTTTCAATTCCGATTTTCGGGCTTTTTTTCCGATTCCTTATTTTTCGGGTTCTATTTCTTGAATAACGTTGTAGTAATTGTTTAGTCTTTGTTCACTGTAAGATTTGTCAAATGTTAATAAATTACCTTTTCTTAAAAAAGTATCATAATCTTTATCGTTGATATACTTTTCCTGATGGAGCCATTTATACCAAATTTTATGTTTTTGATTATGAATACGATTTTCTTCACTCATATTAGCAATTAGGAAACTGAAATCTTTATATGCGCTTATGATATATTTTTTAGCAAAGCAATTAAATATTTTAAAGTTAGTATTTGTTTGTCCTTTGAAAAAATCAGGAAATATATTTTCTTCTTTTAGTTGAGTAGTCTTTTTTTGAGTATTGAAAACAACGTCTTTAAACTGCTTTGTGAGTTCATCGGAATTAGGAAGTAGTGTTTTTGGTTGAGGTCTTAATTTAATATCTATCTCTTTGTAAAAGTCCAGGAAATCATTTGTTTCATCTTCATCAAAATCATTTTCTTGTTTTTCCTTTTCAAAATTGGTTTTAATGCTGTTAAGTCTTTTGCAGTAATATGTGTAATCAACTATTTTTGTTTCAGTCATTTTAACGGTTTGAATTTCAGTTAAAATGTCCGCAATGACCTCATCTATTTCATGTATTGAAATGTTTAAAAAAGTTTGCAAATCTTCATTTCCTTTTTTCTTTTCAACTTCAAAATCATGCTTGTATTTTTTGATGAGAAATTTGAGTTTATCCAATTTGTTGTTAAAAATGGGTGTGATGTTTTCGTAACTCATAGCGAATAAGATTAAATAGAGTTATTTAGATTTGATTTGAAGCCTTTTTGCTAACTATCGTAAGATTTGATTCTTTCTTATTTTTTAAGGCTTGTAATGCGTAGAAATCGGCTATCAATTGTGCGAAGTCTAGCGAGTTTTTACCGATGTAGTTTAATAACATCTTTTCGGTTGAGTGTCCAGTAACTTGTTTTATTAACACAGTTGGCATTTCGCCATATAAATTTGTCGCAAATGATCTGCGGCAAACATGACTAGATATCAATTCCCATTTTGGATATGTTCCCTCAATTTTTCGATTTTGTTTGTTGCCTTTACTGTCTTCAATAACAGTTATTTTAGTGCCTTGTATCATTTCATTAATTCCAGCCAATTTGCAAATCTCTTTAATGTATAGGTTGAATTTTTGAATTGATATTTTATGAGGTAAACCGCTTTCGAGGATTGTCTTTGTAGTTTCCAAAACGGGAATAGTTACATTTTTCCCTGTTTTTTCCTGTGTTAGTTCAATAACTTCATAGCCGTTTCTAGTAACAAAATTGTTTTGAGTTAGTTTTAATAAGTCACCAGCTCTTTGTCCTAAGTTGCAACCCAATAAGAGCCATTTTCGAGCGTTTTTATGCGCTTCTTTTAATAAAGTGGCGTTTTCTATTTCTTCTAATTCATTGGGTGTTAAATAGAGTATATTTTCGTTTTTGGGTTTGGTGTTTTGTATCTTATTGTATTGAATATTTGTCTCGATTCCATTCAATTCAGCATTATGGCAAACAGTTTTTATATCTGTGATTTTTTTAAGCGCGTAGCTTTTTTGGTAGTTTTTGGTTTTCAGCAAATAATTGAGAAAATCTCTAGCAAATTTTACGTTAACGTCTTTTACTTTGATTTTTTTTGGTTTTTGATATTCTGCAATTATTCGTTTTAGTGACTTGTAAGAGTTTATTCTGCTTTTAGACAAACCAACGCCGCCCTTCGCATTTTTCCGCGTTGGTGCTTCATCTATTATGCTTTGTATGGCATCCGTTAAAAGTTCGCTTTGCTGTTTTTCTTGTATTGGATTGTAGAATAGGTGTACTTGCTCTTTTAGCCATTCCTTATCAACGTTTTTTTCATTTTCATTGATAAAAGCAGCGTGTACAAAGTTTTCGATTTCGTTTAAATGTGTTTTGACCTCAACTTGTTTGTTTTTGATGTTTGCATCTTTACTTCTTTTGTCGTGAAGTTTCCAGTATTCAGCGTCAACAAAATACTGAGTTTTAGCGTCAATCGCATGGTCTTTGTTTTGGGTATCTCTGAATAATAGACGAAGTGTTAAAGCCGCTCTCGGGCGCGTAGAGCGATATAAAAAATTTACCGTTGCCATTTTGAAAGTATTTATTTGAACAATACAAATGTAGCTAATAAAAAGCGTTTTTTGTACGGCTTGTACGATTTTTGTACGGTAAAATTCAATTTAGTTAGATTTCATTCAATTAGAATAGATTTTTAAAAGCGCTTGATATTGCTTATAAAGTATTGATTTTGTTGAGGTTTTTCAGTTTTTTAGCTGTTTTTGAAAAAGTATAAAATTGAGTGGTTTCAAGTCCCGCCTCGAGTACTGTAAAAAAGCTTCACAATGTTGTGAAGCTTTTTTTGATTTATGGGTTTTTATCTGTCATATCTAGGATCATAATCATCAATAGCTTGTTCGACATATTCAGAAAAGCTATCGGCTATTTTTCCAAAAGCTTCTTTAGGATCGTCCTCATAATTTTCGATATCCAAACCATACACCGGCGGGTCGTCTCCTTCGTCTAAATATATAAAATTGATATACAAAGAACCGTAGATTTCTCCAATGACCCAAAAATCTTTTGTGATAACATTTTCTACATTATATTCTTTTAAATTAGCTTTTGCCAGCTCATGATATTCTTCTAAATAAAACAAGCTAATAGAAAGACCGGAAGCAGAGATAGGTCTAAATCCTTTACCTGCCAACTCAGCATATTCTTTATAGGCTCTTGGAAACTGAATGTTTAGCTTTTGCTCAAAACGCTCAATTTCAGATAGCGGGATACCTGAGCTATCTGTTATGTTATTTTCAATTAGATATTCCTCTAATTTTTGCATGAATGTTATTAGCATGGTTTATTTACTATTATTCTATTATTTCAGAGTGTTGAGGACCAAGGATGTAAGATATTTTTTCCGATGCTTTTTCAATAAATACGAAATATGATTGTGTACTATAAATATTGCTTTTATCTGCTACTGCATCAAAACCTAATAGATAGTAGTCCTTAGGTTCTTTATTCGCAATTATATAGTTTTCTCTAATTCCTATATATTCAACGCTATTTTCAACATAAACAGAATTTGACTTCATGAGATAATTTTCGACTTTTTCTTTGAGTTCCGGTTCTTTCATTAGAATGTTTTTATACAATATATTATTCCCCTATTCTTTCAATAGATTGTGATCCCATATATATTCAAGGTTAAGATTTTTTTCGTCAAAATAAGCAAAATAAAAAGCATAACTATAATATTTTTGATTACTAAGGGAAACCATGTATGGCACAACATGCATTGTTTTTATGCTGCCATCAACTTGCTCCATATTTTCTCTAACACCATTATATTTGACAGAGTTTTTATGGTATAAGCGATTATTATTATTTAAATAGTTTATTATTTTACTTTCCAACTTTTCTTTATTATCATAATTTTATTCATTTAGGAATTTCAATATTTCTACTTATTAGTTGGAATTCTATTTCTAATAAGTATGCCATAGCATACCAACCTTCTTACCCTTTCTAATACTAAAATTGATGACTTTTGTGTCACTTTTTAAATAATTATTAAGGTTATCGTAATCAAAAATAATGTCAGATTCACTTTCTTTTGGAATATCATTTAAATGTCATCCAGTAACAAATAATTTTGTTGAGTTTGAAGAATCTTTAAAATTTAATTCTACTAATTGAACTTAGGGAACTAATTGCTCGATGCACAAAAGAACGTTAATTTTCGATTCTTTTTGGACTTTATCAATCGCTTTTGACGTTTTCATAATTTACTGACATAAATATAAATTGTCAATTTTACTAAAAAGAATTTATATAGCGATTCATAAAAAAAGAGGCTGTCTTTTTAGACAGCCTCTCCTCAATATATTATTTTTGGTAGTTCTAATTTGATGGAACTACTGTAACGCCTGGATAATAACCAGCCGTTACTCTTGGTACATTCGCACCATATTTTTCATTAATTATTTGAATGAATTGATCTGCGATAATAGCATATCCTCTTGCATTTGGATGTACACCATCTAGTGAGAATACTGCCGTAGATAATGCATCGCTAGAACCGTCAAAATAGTTGTTTGTATAAATTTGACCATCCGCAGTACGCAATCCTGAAACCAACTCTTCCAATACTGCTGCCATATCTATGACTGCCAAATCGTTTGCTGTTGCAATAGATACAATGGCATTGTTATAGGCTGTTCGAGCATCTCTTACTGTTTGGATTTCAGTTGCTGTCAATACCCAATTGTTTGCTAAAGGTACAGAAACACCATTTATTTGTGTAGGGTCATTATTTACCTCTTCTCCTATTATTCCAGAAGAAGGCAATACTAATAAATCATCAATAGTTGCTTGACGGTAACTTGGAATTCCAAACCCTGTCAAGTCTGTTAAGTCTTCATCTACAATCACAACCGCGTTTTGACCTGCTGAGAATGAAATGGTACGTTGTGCCGCTTCTTCTGCTGTAATCAAACCATTTCCTGCTGCAAATTGCAATCCACCATTGTACGATGCATATCCATTATTTACAAACGCTGCCGTTGCAGCATCCATCGGAATTGGATTGTAAGGTACAGTAGTAAAATATGGAATAGACGTTACATCTGGCAAAGTTGCTACAATTCCTTTAGCTCCGTTAGCTGTTAAGGCATCTACCAATCCTTGGTATGTAAATGCAAATACACCTGGATCTGTAATGTCATTAAACCCATACGACAATACATTCGGGTTTCCTGTTTGGTCAACACCTACACCACCAGAAGTTGCATAGGATAAGATGTCATTGTTTCCAATCCAAAGTGTAAAGAATGTCGGATTTAAAGAAACCGCATCTCCAATTACTGTTGCATTTGGTTCCGTAGCGTGACGTACATAGTACGGATTTGCCGCACCAATAGCTAAATTAGCAATGTTTCCATATCCTGGCGCTCCTAAGTGAAAAGATTTCGCTCCTGGAACTCCCATATTATTGTACGCTGTTGCTTGCAAGTTGGACACTTCCATTGTTGGTGTTACATTTAAGTTTTCAGGACCTCCTTCGCTGGCATCAATTACCAAACGCGTGTCAAATCCTGGTAATGGAACTCCGCCTAATAAAAATCCTCCTGCATCATTTACATCATCATCATACGAAGGTTGCGTAAATGTTCCGCCACCAGCAAATTCGAATTGTTGTGCCATGATATTTGGAAACGAGTTTTGTTGTCCGCTTCTAAATACGGTTCCGTCCATAAAACCTGCGGTAAGTGAGTTCCCCACAGCAACAAACGTTGAAAAATCGGCTGAGCCACTTGTATATGTTCCACTTTCGTCGATAGGATTATCGAATTCTGGTTCACAGGCAAATAATCCTAACGCTAATACTGCTAAATATTTTATATTGTTTTTCATCTTTTTCTGCTCTTTGATATTATAATTTGTACGATACTCCAATTCCTGCTACTAATGCGTTCGATTTGTAATCTCCGCCAAATGATAAACGCTGTCCTGCTTCTACAAAGCTATCGTATGAGTTGTTTACTTCGTTTGAATGTACATATAATACAGAAGCATCAATTGCCCATTTACTGTTGAGGTTGTATGAGAAACCTGCGGTAAAGTTTACAGAGTCTGGACGTGGTGTTTCTGGCGCAAAGAATCCATCTCTAATTGGCGATTCGTCATAGTAAAAACCTGCTCTTACAATTACTTTTTGTGTAGCTTCGTACTGTGCTCCTATTTTGTAGATAGATGAGTTTTTGTAGTTTCTTGGGTTTCTTGACAATCCTGCTGCATTGAAGAATTGTACATCTAATGATTTATACGCATCCCAAAATGTTCTGGTGTAATCAAACGCTACCAACCATTTTTCTGATGGCTTAAAAGCAGCACCAAATGTCAACTCTGCTGGCAATGGCAATGATGAGGTAAAATCTCCGTCAGGAAAACTTCCAGCCAATGCGCCAGGCAAGTTTTCAAAATCGGCAGTTCCGTCGCCTCTTTCTACATCCATATCAATTTTTGAGCGATAATTGAATCCTAACGTAATATCTTCTGTTGGACGAAACATGGCGCCGACAGAATATCCCCAAGCATTAATTCCAGAAGCATCAATCGTTACATTAGAACGATTTCCAGCTTCATCTGCTAAGCTTCGTGATAAGTTTCTATTGAAGTTTACTGCACCTGTTACATAAATTGGTCCACCACCAATACTGAACTTGTCTGAAAGTTTGATGGCAAGCGTTGGTTGTACAAAAATTGCTGATAATTCAATTTCGTTTACCAAATGCGAACCTTCCCAATCAGTTGGCCACTCTACTCTACTTCCGTAAGGTGTGTATACAGCCAATCCGGCAGATAACCAATCGTTGATTTTGTACGAACCGTACGCATAAAAAGGTGTTCCTATTGGATTGTCTGCTTCAGACGAATACCCAAATTCACGATTTTGATACACAGTGTTCGACATTACTACTGCCGCTCCTAGTGATACATTAAGCTCTCCATCCAAGTATACCAACCCTGCAGGATTGAAAAATGCTGATTCCGCACTTGTTACAACCGCAACGCCCGTATGTCCCATAGCCAACTGCTTATGACCTTGTACTCCGACTCTATATCCTCCAGCATACATTACCGAAGCCGAAAACGCGATGGTCAGTACCAATAATAGTTTTTTCATAATAAATAAAAATGTTGATTTAAGGTTAATTTTTTGTAAAAATCAGAGCTCCAAAATTAGTATAAATTATGATAAACACAAGAATTAAACGAATTTATTATGCATTCATAGTAAATTTGAAATGATTTTTACGAATTCAGAAAAAGCAAGGACTTTTCAAAAAATTCTTTTGGGTTTTCAGCGTGCAACCAATGTCCTGCATTTGATACTTGTTGTATAACCGCATTCGGAAAGTGCTGTTTTATTAATCTTTCATCTCCTGTAAGAATGTATTCTGATTTATCTCCTTTTAAGAATAAGGTTTTTTTGTGATAGCTGGCTTGACTAGAAAGTGATTCGCCAATTTCTTCTACATTTTCTATTAGTACATCTAGATTGATGCGCAATCCGAGTGTTTTATCGTCTTTCCAGTATAAGTTTTTGAGTAAGAATTGACGCGTTCCGAAATCGGGTACATACTTTATCATAATGTCTTCCGCGTCGCTTCTGCTCGTAAGTGTTTCTTTTTGAACAGCAGACAATCCTGCTAAGATTTGTTCGTGATGTGTGGGATAGAATTTTGGAGAAATATCTACAATAATCAATTTGTCTAACATTTCTGGAAAACGTGTCGCAAATACCATTGCTGTTTTTCCACCCATGGAATGTCCTATTAAAGACACTCTTTCCAATGCATGATTTTCGCAATACCGTTTTACATCTTCCGCAAGGAGATCATAATTGAAATCATCCGAATGAAAACTACGTCCATGATTTCGCTGATCAATCAGATGCACTTGAAAACCTTGCTTGGCAAATTTTTTTCCAAGTGTTTTCCAGTTGTCCGACATCCCCAAGAAACCGTGTAAAATCAATAATGGCTTTCCGTCTCCAAGAATATTCGCGTGTAAAATCATGCTTTTAGTTTGTTTAAGTACATATTTACTACATTTTCAATGCCCAAATACAACGATTCAGCAATCAACGCGTGACCAATAGACACTTCGAGCAAACCTGGAATTTCTTTGGCAAAAAACGCAATGTTATCCAAACTCAAATCGTGTCCCGCATTGACGCCAATTCCCAACTCGTTAGCGCGCACAGCACAATCCACATACGGCTGAATGGCATTAGTATTTCCCAAACTGTATTGGTGTGCAAATTCTTCCGTGTACAATTCAATTCTGTCCGTTCCAACTTCTTTGGCCCCGTCAATCATTTTCAACACAGGATCAACAAAGATAGACGTACGAATTCCGTTGTTTTTAAATTCTGTAATCACTTCCGTGAGAAAGCTTTTGTTTTGTATCGTATCCCAACCCGCATTGGACGTAATGGCATCAACAGCATCTGGCACCAATGTTACTTGTGTAGGTTGCACTTCCAACACCAAATCCATAAACTTTTGAATTGGGTTTCCTTCAATATTATATTCAGTGTACACAATCGGTTTTAAATCGCGCGCATCTTGATAGCGAATATGGCGTTCATCTGGTCGTGGATGAATGGTGATTCCTTCCGCACCATATTCTTGTACATCTTTGGCAAATTGAACTAGATTTGGAACATCACCGCCGCGTGAATTTCGAAGCGTAGCTATTTTATTAATGTTTACACTTAATTTTGTACTCATTGTGGTATATTTTTTGTATGATTACAAAAATACAAAGTTCGCTATACTTAAGAAGTAGTTATTTTTAATTAATTTGCACTCTCAAAATTCTATTGCTATGAATATTGCACAATATATATTGAATGACGTGAAGCCGTTGTCGGTTTCTGATAATGTAGGAGAAGCTCAAATGGTGTTTAATCAGCTTACGTTTTCACATATTCCCATTATGGAAAACGGAATTTATTTAGGATGTATGTCTGAAACTGACACACATTGCTTCGACGCTGAAAAATCTATAAATGACTATCGCTATACATTGGAGCAGTTTTTTGTGCGCGAAAAAACCAATTGGATTGATGTTTTGGAAGCGTTTGCACAGAATTCGGCGAATATTATGCCTATTTTAAATGATAAGAACGATTATATTGGCTATTATGAACTGAATGATATTATTCAAGTTTTTAATGACACACCATTTTTACACGAATTGGGAAGTGTATTGATTGTTGAAAAAGGCGTGAAAGATTATTCGTTTAGTGAAATCAGTCAAATTGTAGAATCGAATAACGGTCGTATGTTAGGCGCATTTATTTCCAATGTTGAACGCGATATGGTACAAGTTACCATGAAATTGAACAACGTTATTTTGAACGAAGTTGTACAATCGTTTAGACGTTATAGTTATAATATTGTTTCTGAGTTTGCTGAAGACACGTACATGCAAAATTTAAAAGAACGCTCTGAATACTTAGATAAATATTTGAATATTTAGGACATGAAAGTTGGTATCTACGGACAATTTTATCACAAAAAATCAGGTGAATACATTAGTTTTTTGTTGGATTCACTACAACAGTATGGAGTAGATATCTATATTGAGAAAAAGTTGTATTCCGCTTATGCTGAAGAAAATACAGTGGATACAATGTATAATACTTTTGAATCTTACCACGATTTAGACAATTCATTTGACGTATTTTTTAGCATTGGTGGCGATGGAACTATTTTACGAACCATCACGCTGGTGCAAGATTTGGACATTCCTATTATCGGAATTAATACGGGACGACTTGGTTTTTTAGCTACAATTCAAAAAGAGGAGATTCAAACTGCCATTGCTAAAATTGTCAAAAACGAATATGCTATCGAAGAACGTTCCGTGCTTGCAGTGACAACTTCGCCTGAAAATGAAGATATTCTTAATATGAACTTTGCCCTGAACGAAGTCACGGTTGCGAGAAAAGACACCACTTCCATGATTACGGTAAAAACACATTTAAACGACGAATATCTTACTTCCTATTGGGCAGACGGTTTAATTATAGCGACGCCAACAGGTTCTACAGGATATTCGCTAAGTTGTGGCGGTCCTGTTATCACTCCAAACAATAATAGCTTTGTACTTACCCCAATTGCGCCACATAATTTAAACGCACGTCCGCTGGTCATTCCCGACCACACTAGCATACGATTGGAAGTTTCTGGAAGAGAAGACAAACACCTTATTTCCTTAGATTCTCGAATCGCTACCGTTGATATCAATAGTACCATTATCATTAAAAAAGCGCCTTTTACCATCAAACTTATTGAACTTGAAGGTGAGAGTTTCTTAAAGACACTTCGCAAAAAACTACTTTGGGGCGAAGATAAACGAAATTAAAAGCAATAAAATCGCGCAAATTATGTTTAAATGGCATAGGCTTATTTTTCAATTGCCTATAACAAAAGAGAATACTATATTTGCAAACTTTTGATACCTATGAGAAGACTCGTTATTCTATTGGTTGCTTTCACGTTAACCGAAACACTTCATGCGCAACTCCACGAAATTGGAGCGTATGTTGGGTATAGTAATTTTATTGGTGATGTGGGATCAACTCAATACATTAATCCGAATCATTTAGCGTATGGTGCTATTTATAAATGGAATAGAAGTGAACGTCATTCCTTTAGGGCATCCATAACGCGAACGCTGCTAGAAGCAAAGGATGTCAATTCAGACGATCCTGCGCGACAGTTGAGAGGATTGGAGTTTACCAATACTATAACAGAGTTATCTTTAGGAATTGAATTTACATTTTGGGAGTTTAATTTGCACGAAACCGATGCGCAAGCTGCACCTTATTTATATACAGGAATATCATACTTTAGTTACGATTCACTCTTTTTAGATAATGGAGACTTAGTTTCGTTTGGTGACGACAACACATTTGCCATTCCTATGGTGTTGGGATACAAAATGACCATTTCAGACAAGTTTATTCTTGGTTTTGAATTGGGCGCTCGTTATACCTTTACCGATGGCATTGACGGAAGCAATCCTGTAAATGACAAAAAAGATTTTGATAGTTTGAAGTTTGGAAACATAAATAGTAACGATTGGTATATGTTTACGGGAATTACCCTAACCTATACATTTGGGAAAAAGCCCTGTTATTGTTACTAGCGCAGTAAGCAAAATACGAATGAGTTTAGCCGAGAAAATACAGAAAAACTTTTTGCCGCGACATTTAGCCATTATTATGGACGGAAATGGACGCTGGGCAAAACAAAAAGGAAAACTTCGTGTATTTGGGCATGAAAACGGCACAAAATCTGTTCGTGAAATTGTGGAAGCCAGCGCCGAACTCGGAATTAAGAATTTAACTCTATACGCATTTTCTACTGAAAACTGGAATCGCCCAAAATTGGAAGTAGACGCATTGATGCGATTATTAGTTTCTTCCTTGCGAAAAGAACTCAAAATACTTCAAAAAAATAATATCAAACTACAAGCAATTGGCTCGTTACAAACACTCCCTAAAAGAGCTAAAAATGAACTGTTTGAAGTTATTGAAAAAACAAAGAACAACACACACATGACATTGACGTTGGCTTTAAGTTATGGCGCCAGAGAAGAACTTAAAAATGCTGTTAAAGAAATATGTCATAAAGTTAAAAATAATATAATTTCTACGGAATCTATTGACGAATCCATTATTAATCAGCATCTTTACACGCACGATTTACCCGACGTAGATTTGCTTATACGCACAAGCGGAGAACACCGTATAAGTAACTTTTTACTTTGGCAGATTGCCTATGCTGAACTGTATTTTACCGACGTACTATGGCCAGATTTTAGCAAGGAGCATTTGTATGAAGCGTTGATTAATTATCAAAATAGAGAACGAAGATTTGGAAAAACAAGCGAACAAATTAATTAAGATTTTAATGCAGAAAAAATACCTAAAATCATTATTGCTAGTATTAGTACTGTTTTTCAGTATTGCCTCGTACGGACAAGAGACGACATTTGACAAAGGAAAAAAATATACGATAGGCGGCATTAAAGTTACCGGATTGAAAAGTTATAACGAACAAACCGTTATTACCTATACACAATTACGCGAAGGACAAGAAATTTTAGTTCCTGGAGAAGAAATTAGCGCAGTAATTAAAAAATTGTGGGGATTAGAACTTTTTAGTGATATCAACTTCTACATTGACCGTATTGAAGGTGATAAAATCTTTCTCGAATTGAACATTCAAGAGTTACCAACGTTATCAGACATTGAAGTTCGCGGATTGAAAGAAAATAAAGCCGCTGGAGTTATCAAAGAAACAGAACTTAAAAAAGGTAAAAAAGTTACCGAAAGTTTCTTGGCAAACACCAAAAACTACATCGAGAACAAGTACAAGAAACAAGGGTATTACAGTACTAAAGTTGACATCTCAACAAGACCTGACACTACTGACAACGCTACGAATAATGTAAAAATAATCGTAAATGTAGATCGCGGTAAAAAAGTAAAAGTTAAAAATATCCGCTTCTCAGGAAACGAGCAATTCAAAGACAAAAAGCTACGTAGAGCGATGAAAAATACCAAGGAAAAATTTCCGCTACGTATTTTTAAAGCATCAAAGTTCATCCCTGAAGATTATAAAGAAGATTTAAACTCCATAGTAGAAAAATATA
Organism: Kordia sp. TARA_039_SRF; assembly: GCA_006383075.2. Classification (GTDB taxonomy): domain Bacteria; phylum Bacteroidota; class Bacteroidia; order Flavobacteriales; family Flavobacteriaceae; genus Kordia. The sequence continues at coordinate 2,750 of SMNH02000007.1, read as the reverse complement.
AAGAAAACGGATTCCGTGATGCGCGAATTGTAAAAGATTCTATCAGCTGGAACGAAGACAACACCTTAAATATTGATATTGCACTTGAAGAAGGAAACAAATACTACTTTGGAGACATCACCTTTTTAGGAAATACAGTGTATACTGATAGACAGTTAAGTACTTTGTTGGGAATCAAAAAAGGAGATACATATAATGGTGTATTATTGGAGGAACGAATTGCTGATGAAACAAATCCTGATGCACAAGACTTGACCAATCAATACCAAAACAACGGATATTTATTCTCAAATATCAACCCTGTTGAGGTTTCTGCGAAAAATGACACTATCAACTTCGAAATTCGTATCATTGAAGGAAAACCAGCATATTTCAATAACATCTCTGTAGTTGGAAACGAAAAAACAAACGACCACGTTATTTACCGTGAAATTCGTACCAAACCAGGAGAATTGTATAGTAAAGACAAAATCATTCGTACCATTCGTGAATTAGGACAGTTAGGATTCTTTGATGCAGAGCAAATCAAGCCTGAAATTAAAAATCCAGATCCAAATAGCGGAACGGTTGATATTGAATATAGTTTAGCTGAGCGTGGTGGAAGTCAAATTGAACTGCAAGGTGGTTACGGTGGTGGAGGTTTCATCGGAACTTTAGGATTGTCGTTTAACAACTTCTCTATCCGAAATTTATTCAATAAAGACGCTTACAAACCGTTACCAACTGGTGACGGACAAAAATTGGCATTGCGTGCGCAAGCGAGCCGATTTTTCCAAACCTTTAGTTTCTCGTTTACAGAACCATGGATGGGCGGAAAAAAACCGGTTCAGTTTACAACATCATTATCGCATACGGTACAATTTTTATTCAATCCGCAAACAAACAATGCTGATAAAGACCGACGTTTCTTAATCACAGGATTATCTGTTGGACTTGCAAAACGTTTGACAGAGCCAGACGATTACTTCGTATTGTCGCAAGCGTTGAGCTTTCAACATTACAACTTAAAAAATTACAACACTGGTTTATTTACCTTTGGTGATGGATTCTCAAACAACCTTTCGTATACGGCAGCTTTAACACGAAATTCATCGGGTCCAAACCCAATTTATCCAATGCAAGGTTCAGAATTTACGGTAAGTGCAAAACTTTCCTTACCTTATTCGCTGTTTAATGACGTAGACTATGGAAATTTAGAAAACCTAGAAGAATTTCAGCAAAGAGACGCCAATGGTAATTTCTTAAATGCAAATGCTGGTTTGCCTGGCGAACCTGCAAACTTAGGACCAACATTAGAGCCTGGAGAAACACCAGTAGTAGATCAAGGTAGAGTTGACCAAGAGAAATTTAAATGGTTAGAATTTTATAAAATCAAATTCAAAGGTGCTTGGTACCAAAATATTGTTGACAAATTAGTCTTAAAAACACAAGCAGATTTTGGGTTCTTAGGAGCTTATAACAACGATAGAGGTATTATTCCTTTTGAGCGATTCTTCGTTGGTGGAGACGGATTAGGAAACTTTGCATTAGATGGTAGAGAAGCAATTGCTTTGCGTGGATATCCAAATCAATCGCTTTCTGACATAGATGGAGGTACTATTTTCAATAAATTTTCGTTAGAGTTACGTTATCCGATAACATTAAAGCAAACGGCTTCCATTTATGCATTGACGTTTTTAGAAGCTGGTGGTTCTTTTAATTCGTTTAAAGAATACAGTCCGTTTGAGTTAAATCGTTCGGCTGGAGCAGGATTACGTATATTTATGCCTGCATTCGGATTGTTAGGTATTGACTTTGGATATGGATTTGATCCAATCCCAGGAACAACGCAACGAAACGGATGGGAAACGCACTTTATTATCGGACAACAATTTTAAGTAATTTAATTTTGGCACGATATTTTCTATTAACAACACCGACACACATGAAAACTAAAGTTCTTTTTTTATTAACAATGCTTCTCACACTATCTACCGTTAACGCACAACGTGTAACTGGTGCTAGAATTGGCTATATAGATATGGAATACATCTTAGAAAATGTAACGGCATATCAAGAAGCAAACACGCAACTAGAAGCAAAGGCGCAACGCTGGAAAAATGAAATTCAGAAGAAGCAAAACACGATAGATCAAATGAAAAAAAATCTAAGTGCGGAACGTGTTTTACTTACGAAAGAATTGGTGGACGAGCGTGAAGAGGAAATTGAAATCTTGGAGCAAGAACTAGAAACGTATCAGCAAGATCGTTTTGGTCCGTACGGAAGTTTGATGCAACAACGTCAAAATATGGTAAAACCTATTCAAGACCAAGTATTAACTGCCGTTCAGGATATCGCAAAAAATAAACGTTACGATTTTGTGTTTGATAAGTCTGCTGATGTAGTTATGCTATATTCTGCGAAAAAATTTGATATTAGCGATCAAGTTTTACGTGTCATTAATAGAGATGAAAAACGCAAAAGCAGAGAAGAAAAAATCAGGAAAAAGCAAAGTGAGCGCTCCAAATTTAAAGATGGAGAAAACACAAAAAATCCAAACCCTGAAGCAGAAGCAAAAAAGCAAGCAAGAGAAGAAGCAATTGCTGAAAAAGAAGCTGCTGCGGAAGAAAAAAGAGCTGCTCGCGAAAAACTATTAGAAGAACGTAAACAAAAACGTTTGGAAGAGCGTGAAGCAAAGAAAAAAGAATACGAAGAACGTAAACAACAACGTGAGGAAGAGCGAGAAAAAAAGAAAAAAGAATACGAAGAAA
>SMNH02000006.1:195896-213708 GCA_006383075.2 Kordia sp. TARA_039_SRF | reverse complement strand
GTATTGACATATCACGATAAAACTCTTTTTTACAATATTTACCAGCGAAATGCTTTTTTAACTTTCAACAAAGAACATGTTGTTGATACGCTTATTTATGAAAATAGCGAACATAAAAATCGTCACATTGCGATTGATAACGATGCGATTTATATTGCTGAAGGACAAACCATCAAAACCTACGATTGGAATGGCAACCAACAACAACCATTTTCATACCAACCTACGGGACCTGTAGAAGCTATTCGCAGCATCAATTCATTTTTATTTTTTGGAGATCAGCATGGCAATTTAACGTGGATTTCAACGGAAAATCCTGCGCAAAAACAGCAACATCATTTCAAAAACTCTTATACCATTCAGCATATTGAACCGTATAAAAAAAGGCAGGTTATAGTGCAATTTAAACATCGTGCGGAATACAGTAGTTTGTGTATTGTAACTTTTGACGATGATTTTTCGAGTGTTGTAAATACTGAATGCATTCTCACCATAAAATACGGTATCAGCGATATTTTTGTGGATAACAATATCATTTATGTGGCGAGTTATGGCAATGGTATTTACAAGCTATTTCCATCACTTTTTAAATCGTATCAAAAAGATGATTACCAAATTCCTGTGCCTAAATTTTGTTATGAAAACGATGCAGGAAAGATGGTTTTTGCCACAGAAAATGTTTCGTACACACTGCAAAAAGACAATACGTTTACACCACAAAAAAATAAATTTCGTCTCAATACCATTTTCGAATTTCAGAACGAACGCTACTTTTCTTCACACGATGGTTTGTATAATTCTAAATTGGAAGAAATTAGTGGTTGTCGCGCCAATAACTTTTTATATGCCGCAGAAAAAGACACTATTTTTTATTCTAAATATTGGCTGAGTCGTTTTCATCGTGGTGAGCGAGAAGATTTGTTCTGCATTCAATACAACCGAAAAGCCAAAAAGATAAACACGGGAATTTTTGCCAACGACACCATCCATATTGGCACACAAACAGGCATTCGAAAGTTTACCAAAAGTGAAGCGGATACATGGACAGAAGAAATAGACACCGTTTTACAACAAACGTTTACCCAACGCGTGATTCGGAAGTTACACAAGCATAAAAATCAAATTATTATTGCCACACCATACGAAGCTTTTACCTATAAAAATGACACAGTTTCAACATTGCAATTTACCGATAAAAACATTTATATCAATGACACTTTTGTCGATTCGGAAAATAGAATTTACATCGCTTCTAACAAAGGACTTTGGATTTTGACAGATGATTTTACTTATCATTTCAACACCAAAAACGGCACGAATTCCGATAATATTTACAGCTTTTATCAAGATTCCAAAGGCATTGTTTGGATAACAACAGGTAACGGAATCATGGAATTCAATCCACAGCGACTTCAAGTAATGGAAGCTCCAAAAATTGACATTCATCAAACGATTATTGAAGACGACCAAGTGCATATTCAATTTAAAAGTAGCACACAATATTTTGCTGAAGACGTGCTTTTTGAATACAACATCAATAATTCTGAATGGCGAAAGAGAAATCTACAGCAGCTTCACATGAGCAATTTAAAACCTGGCACCTATTCCGTTTCGTTTCGTGGAAAACACCTTAACAGTCATTGGTCTGCGCCTGTAACAACAACATTCTCCATTGCGCCAAAATGGTATCAACTCACCGTGATTAAAATATTTATTTTTATTGTGATTGTACTGTTATTGTTAGGATTTTTATGGTTTCGCTTACGCGTGATTAAACGCAGAAACGCCATTTTATCCAACGAAATTGACCGACGTATTTTTTTAGAACACAAAGTAGAGCATTTGCGAGAAGAAGTGGCGCGTGACTTTCATGACGAAATCGGAAATAAGATTGCTTCCGTGATTGGTCTGTCTAACAATTTGAAACAAAGCGAAAAAATAACGTCACCCAAAGTGGATAAAATAACGTCACTTTCCAAAGAAATTTATCATACGGCAAAAGATTTTGTGTGGTCGTTAAATCCGAAAAACAACAATATTGAAAGTCTCTGCAAATACTTGAGAGATTATGGTGAAAACTTTTTTGATCTTTTTGATGAGATTGACTTTTTGTATCAAGAAATTGACATTTTTCCTATTGACATTTCATACACCAAAAGCAGAAACATCATTTTGGCATACAAGGAAATTTTGGCGAATATCATCAAACATTCACACGCGACAAAAGTTACGTTTAAGGCATATTTACACGAGAACACATTTACCATTCAAATTCAAGACAATGGTATCGGAATTGAAACGGCGATTTCCGACAACGGAAACGGACTTAAAAATATTAAAAAACGTATGGAAATGATTGACGCCAAGATGAACATTGAAAAATCGGACGGCGTTTGTTATACGTTTGTGTTAGATGTGGAAGAAGAACTTATAAAATATATAGAATCATGACGAAAAAATATATCTCCATTATTGAAGACAACGCCATTTTTCGCGAAAATATGACAAGTTATGTGCAACAGCTTGACAACTATATTTTGTTAGGTGTATATGAAGATTTTGAAACGGCTTTTGACGATTTAACGTCTAGAAATCTTCCTGATATTATCTTAATGGATATTGGATTGCCAGGCATCAATGGCATAGAAGGCACCAAGCGCATCAAGCAACAATTTCCCAACATTGAGTTGCTTATTGTGACGGTTTTTGAAGATAGCAATATGGTATTTGAAGCCTTAAAAGCTGGCGCTTGCGGGTATTTGACTAAAAGTTTAGGCGTTCCAGAATTGAACAAAGCATTAGGCGATTTAGAAAAAGGCGGCGCGCCGATGAGTAATAAAATTGCCAAAATGGTCGTGGAATCGTTTCAACTAAATCATCAAGATACTACCTTGTCCAAACGAGAAAAAGAAGTGTTGACCTTGCTGGCAAAAGGGAAAACTTATAGCAATATTGCGGAAGAATTGTTCATTTCAAAAACTACGGTTCGCACGCACATCAGAAATATTTACCAAAAACTGCATGTCAATTCCAAAGCAGAAGCAATTCAATTAGCAAACGAGAAAAAAATGATATAAAAAAACTCACAGTACACCATTTTAAAACCTAAAAATTTTTTGTGACTGTGAGTTAATTTCATCTCAATTATAGATTAGTTATGACATCTTCTTGTATTACAAAAAAGACCGTCAGACCACTGGTCAGAAGGACAGTTACTTGGTTGCGTACAATTTTTACCGATAGATAAAATCCCATCTCCACCTTTTACAGCGTCCATTTCCTCCAAAGTTAAATTAGAAACCGTTTTCTTTTTTAAAACTAAGCTTTTCTTAAAATTTTGTTTTTTCATCATTACTAAATTTTGTGATTAATACTATTCCAAATCTAGCTGAAATAAAAATCGCACAAATCGTACAATTTGTAGGATTCTAGGTCGTTTACAAAATATCATACAATTTGCAGTACTATTGTCTAATCGACTAACATTTGGTATTTTAGCCACAGCTATGAAATTATCGCATTTGACATATTTACTTATTGCGTTGGTCTTTTTTTCTTGTAAAAATGAACCTTATGAAGAAATTCCAACACAAGCTGCGGGCGAATACCAAAACGTGCCGTTGAGTTTTGAAGTGCCTAGTAATTTCCCGCCGTTGCAATACGATATTGAAAACAATCCACCCACAGAAACAGGTTTTGAGTTGGSWWKAAGASKKKTMWAWGWWRRKYKTTYKSCSTCGGACAATATTGWGKYTTSTGSTTTWTRTSRWAKTCAGAGAAKTKGYTTTKAYRYTTCTGATGCCAGTATCTTTGGTTTTAATTCAGAAATAAACATATCTTCTATCTTAAAGGTTGATACTTGGAATTTAGATCTAGGTTTTAGTTATGTTGGTAGAAAGGAAGTAAACGATAATTTAGATTATAATTTTAACGATCTTACAAATGCAATCTCTGCTAGAGTGAATTTTTCAAAGAATAATTTTTATTCTAGCGCAGAATTTGTAGCTAAAAGTAACGATGGATTGATTATTTTTCAAGAAGTTAGAAATGTAAAACCTGGTAATGCCTTTCTTTTTGACTTTGGTTATGGAAAAAAAGGTTTTGGAATAAATGCTAATTTTAGAAGAATTGAAAACATAAGTTTCTACTCTGAAAGAAATGCTACTGGAAATATTTACAATCAAAATATTATTAATTATATACCAGCTTTAACAAAACAACATGATTACTTACTAACAAACATATATGTTTATCAAGCTCAGCCTCAGGTTTCTTTTCAAGATCCCACGCTGTTAAAAATTGGAGAGATTGGCGGGCAAGTTGATTTATTTTACACCCTTAAAAAGAAAACTTTCTTAGGTGGAAAATATGGAACAAAAATCGCATTAAACATGTCTTATTGGGCCGGATTAAGTGGTGACTTTGATTATGAAAATTTCGATTACAGTGCTGACACATTTGGAATTGGTGAAAAATATTTTTCAGAAATTAGTTTAGAAATACGTAAAAAATGGTCAAGAAGTTGGAGTTCAATTTTTTATTATGTAAGCCAAAGCTATAATAAACGATACATAGAAGAAACTTTTGGAAATGTAGAAACAGATATTTTTGTAGGTGAGGCAACTTACAAACTAGGTTCAGGAAAGTCATTGCGTTTTGAAGCGCAGCATTTATGGACTCAAGACGATAAAAAAAATTGGACGGGGGCAACGTTAGAATTTAACCTAAACTCGAAACTTGCTATCTATACAAACAACATTTACAATTATGGAAATGATGATGAATCAAAAAAAATTAATTATTACAATTTAGGCGGAAGTTATACAAAGGGCGCACAAAGATTTACCCTAAATTACGGAAGACAGCGTGGTGGACTTATATGCATTGGAGGAGTTTGTAGATTTGTCCCTGAAAGTACAGGTTTAACAGCCAACATTGTACTTTCCTTTTAAGTTCCCTTCAAATATACTTTCTTGGTATAAAAATAAAGTTTTTTTTTATTACATTTAGATTTATAAAAATCAATCTTAGTGAAAAATATTCTATTATTTGTTACTGTCCTTTTTGCAATATGTGCTTTTTCCCAAACAACGAATAAGGCAGTATCTGTTAAATTTATTGATAATCCAATAACTTTAGATGCAGAGCTTAGCGAAGATGAATGGAAAAACACGAAAGGAGCCTCCGGTTTTTGGCAATATTTTCCTTTAGATAGCATACAAGCAAAACAACAAGCCACTATTAAATTTCTTTTTGATGATGACAATCTGTATGTTGGTATAAAAGTAAATGCGTTGGCAAATGATTTTATAATTCCTTCGCTTAGAAGAGATTTTAGGGCAGGTGGTAGTGACAATATCACATTACTTTTCGATACATTTAATGACGGTACAAATSMMTWKAWTKTTGGAACAAAMMMCWMWGSCACAGGAGAAAAATAAAATCGCGCTGATTGAGTTTGTCAAAGAAGATATTGAAGTTACCAAAGAAGATGATAGCGATGTATTTTTGGACAGATTGGAAGAAGAGGTTCAGCAGAATTGGGAAGCTTTAAAACAGCGAGAATCGTTTCGAAAATTAGTTTTAATCGAAGTACTAAAGGTGATGATTAAGGCACAACAAGGCAGTGAAAAAGAAACTATCGACTTAAAAGAATTGATACAAAATGTAGATGTCAGTGCTATTTCTAGTGAATTAATCACATAGGAGGGTAACTACAGCTTTACCCTTTTAACTCTTCTTTGATTATTCGCACAATTTCTTTGGCAGAAATGTTTTTATTGGCATCCAGCTTTGAAAGTAGCTTTTGTATTTCTTGGTCTTTTTCAGCGGATTGCTTTTTTTCTTCTACAATTGATTGTAATAAACTATCTGCAAAGGCTTGGTGTCGATTATTCTGTTTCCTTTTATCATGCTTCATTTTTTAAAATCTCTTGGTTTTAATGTGATACAATTTTAGTAATCGTGAGGAATCCTAATTCTCACTAATTGTTTATCTAAACAGACTTTGTACCAAAAGTAACTAAGCCTTAAAAGAATTTATTGTGACGTTTTCTATAAATATCTGTTAAAGGAGGATTTTCCCTTGATAGGTTACAACAAAAATCCCCTTAAATATCTTACACCTTTTTGTTTTTAAAACTCGATGGTGTACATAGCACCATAATCCTTTGGAAGCGTCGCGCCTATTTCACGAAGATAGTTTTTCAATCCGCCTTTTGATTTGTGACGGGTAATTTGCATGAGTTTCATCAGTGCTTCTTCTTCTGAATTTCCTTCCGATAATAGATGGTTGTATAAATTGGTCGCTGCGGTGTGTCGTGTAGAATACAGGGTGTAATCTGCGCCCAATCCCAATGCTTTTTTCACCTTTCTAAATCGTGCTGCAAAATGCTTGGTTTTGGTATTCTCGTCAATATTCCATGCAAAAGGTTCATTTTTTCGGGTAATTAGATAATCAGTAGGCGCATACTTCTCTAGGTTCATACGGCGAATGATATGCTCTAATTCTCCAATAATGGGTACAACAGCCAGTGGCGATGTTTTAGAGCGTACATAAAGGCGTTTGGCTTTTAAGTCAATATCTTTTACTTGGAGTCTGCACACCTCTATATTACGCAAAAAAGCATAGGACATAAACTGCATAAATACGCGCAAGTACGGATCGTTCTTGTCAAGGTATTTTCTGATGGCAATGATTTGTTCTTTGGAAAAGGGTTTGTTCTTTTTAGGCTTGGTTTTGACGTTCTTTATCTTTTCCACAAAATTGTACGGAATAATCTCATCATCTTCCAATTGAGAAAATAAAATAGACAGTGTTGCTTTGTAGTTATTTTTTGTTTTGGGGGAAACTACCTTGATAGGTGCATTTGCAAGTTTTTCCTTTTTGGTTTGTGATTTTTTCAGCGTGTTTAAAAACAAACTCACATCACGTTTTTTAAGTTCGCTGATATCAAGCGATGATAGTTTGTTGGCTTCAAGCCACTGCATGAACTTATTGTAATGTCCTGTAAAGGTAGAAGCTGTTTTTTTCGACCAGCTAGGCTGTTTTTGAGCAAGAGCGAATTCCATCGCTTGTTTTACCGTATAGCTTTGATGTTGACTTTGAACACGCTTATTAGACTGCTTTTTTGTAGATGCTGCTTTGGATTCTTCTGCCAATCGTTTATCGGTTTCCTTTGCATCCTCAAAAGGACTGTAGCCTTCATTGAGCATTCGGTGTAAAACTTTGCGGATGGTGGATAAGTACGAAAGTCTATCGGTTTTGTTTTTCAGCTTGTTGGCTTCTCCGTAAATAGGTGGTTGCCTTTCTAATTTTCCCGTTGCAGGATTTCGGTAGGAGAAATACACGTACCAACGCTTAGAAAGGTCGCCTTTCCCTGTGTAGATTTTCGGTTCTGAAAATTGCTTTAATTTTTTCAAATCGTATGCAGTTTCGTATTCATTTTTTTTAATTAACTCTAAAATATGCATAAAATTGTGCTTTAAATAGAGCTGAACACAAAGTAAATACACGGATTGTACCCTAAAATGCTTAAAATCTTACTTTTCTAAATAGTGCGGGTTGGAAACTCGCGCTGATTGTTTAGACTTGCTGGATTCTTTAGACTTACTTAGACTTTTTTTGCTTTTGCAATTGAATGATTAAAAGATTGAATGATTTTTTAGTTTTGTCAGATGGAAAACTCGCGTTGACTTATTTGATGTACACTTCCAAAAGCTCAGAAGCTTCTTTGCTACTTATTTTGATGTTTTTTAACGACGCAGGAAGCAATAATGTTTCTCCGAATTTGAGTTCGTTTTTGTATTCGTTGGCTTCAAAAAGCACGTTTCCTTTTACACACATATAAATCACAAAAGAATCTTTGTCGTCATGATTGATGTGCTTTTCTCCCGTAAAGGGAATGAGGTTTGTCGTGAAGTATGGACAATCTACAAGGGTTGTGCTGTTGTTTTGAGTTGCGGTGTAGGTTGTTTTGTAATTGTCATGTTTTGTGTAATCAATCGCATCTAGCGCTAATGCTGTGTGCAATTCTCTTGAATTTCCTTCTGCATCTACACGGTTCCAATCATAAATGCGATAGGTAATGTCTGAAGTTTGTTGAATTTCCGCTAAGACGATTCCGCCACCGATGGCATGAATTCTGCCCGTAGGCAAAAAATATACATCGCCTTTTTGCACTTCGTCAAAGTTGAGAATTTCAGTCAAGGTATTGTTTTCGAGATGCTGCTGATATTGTTCTTTCGTGACTTCTTGATTGAAACCAACCATCAGTTTTGCTCCTTTATCCGCGTGCATAACATACCACATTTCAGTTTTCCCAAACGAATTGTGACGTTGTTGCGCCAATTCGTCATTAGGATGCACTTGGATAGATAAATCGCTTTTGGCATCTATGTATTTGATGAGTAATGGAAATTTTGTTCCAAATTGTTTGTACACTTTTTCGCCCAATAACGCTTCTTGAAATGTTTCGCTGAGTTCTTGCAGCGTTTTTCCTTTTAGTGTTCCTTCTGCTACTACAGACGGTTCTCCGTCTACATCTGACACTTCCCAACTTTCGCCAATAGCTTCGCCTGATACGTTTTTGTGAAGCTGTGTTCGCAATTTATTTCCGCCCCAAATACGTTCTTTGTAAATGGGTTCAAATTTTAGAGGATAAAGTGTCATCATAATATTATTCGCCTGTGTATTTCACAAAATTTCTCGGTGTTTCATACAGCACAACTTCTAATGCTAATGACGAAGCAATGTGCTTTCTGAGTTTGTTCCATATCACAACCACAATATTTTCCGCTGTAGGATTTAGGTTTTTAAATTCAGGAACGTCCAAGTTTAAGTTTTTATGATCAAAAGCGTCTTCTACTTCTGCTTTTATCAAGTCTTTTAAAACTTTAACATCCATCACAAATCCTGTTTCGGGATTGATAGGGCCTGTAACGCTGACAATCATTTCATAATTGTGACCGTGATAGTTTGGATTGTTACATTTTCCAAATACAGCATCGTTTTTAGCATCGTCCCAATCTGGTCGATATAATCGGTGTGCGGCGTTAAAATGAGCTCTTCTACTTACGGTAACTTTCATGTATCGACTTTTATATGTTCGTAAAATTTTTCAAATATAATTTTGAACCAAGCTGTATACACTTCCGGATTTGCCTCGATGTCATCTTTGACTGCCTGCACATCCATCCACTTCCACGAAGCCACTTCATCGGGATTAATGTTAGGCTCACCATTGTAGGTTCCTATCATCACATGATCGTACTCATGTTCGGTTAATCCGTTGTCAAAAGCCGCTTTGTATATAAACGAAACTGCTTCCGCAAGTTCGGTAACAAAGCCCATTTCTTCTTGCAATCTTCGTTTACCTGCAGCAATGTTGCTTTCACCTACACGTTGGTGACTGCAACAGGTATTGGTCCATAAACCTGGGGAATGATATTTGTGTAACGCGCGTTGTTGTAGCATGAGTTCTCCTTTGTCATTGAGAACAAATACCGAAAAAGCTCTGTGTAACAAGGCTTTTTCATGCGCTTCTATTTTCTCCATAACGCCGATTTGCTCGTCGTTTTCGTTTACTAAGATTACGTTTTCTTGTGTCATAAGTTCAGTTAGATTACAAATTTACGAAATAGCTTTTGGGGAAGTTTGGCATATTTCACAACTTTTAGTTAAAATTAACATAAGATAACGTCCGTTTGGCGTACGTTTTATTCAAATAAAATTATTTCTTCTCAATAAACTAATTTTTGAAAATGATAGATAAAAACAAAAAAGCACTTCAACAAATGCCAAAGTGCTTATCTAAATATGTGTTATGGATTTATCTTTCTATGACGATAAATTCGCTTCGTCTGTTAAGTTGGTGTTCTTCTTCTGTACATTTTACACCATTGCTACATTTGTTGACCAATCGTTCTTCTCCGTATCCATCTCCTATAATTCTGCTGGCATCAATTCCTCGTGAAATGATATATTCTTTAGTAGACTTGTTTCTGCGTTGCGATAATTTTTTGTTATACGCATCGCCGCCACGACTGTCCGTATGCGAGCGAACGTCAATTTTTAAGGTTGGATATTTTTTCATCACAGCGACTACTTTCTCTAATTCGGTAGCAGCATCTGGACGAATGTTGGATTTGTCAAAATCAAAATAAATGATAGGAATGTCTAGAATTTTCGCTAAATCATCTCCAACTTTAAATGGTATTTCTTCTTTTTCAAGTAGTAAAACCGTAGACCTGATACCTGCAGCTTCCACCTTTGGCATCATGACTTCCGCAGAATTGTAATCTTGCTTAGAAGCTCTTACAAAGTATATTTCGTTACATTCAAGAACAGTTTTGAATCGAAACTTTCCTTGATTGTCTGTATACGAAACTTCTAATTGCGTGTTGTCTTTATCAAATAGTCTTACTTCCGCTCCTGTAAGTATTTCATTGGATTTGGTGTCTTTCGTAACGCCAACAATTTCCTGCTCACATGACCATTGTATTGGCTTTATTTCCAAGAACGAATAAATATCGTCATCACCTTGTCCGCCATCACGATTGGACGCGAAATAGCCTTTTTTAGTTTTTGTGTTGATGATAAACGAAAAGTCATCTACCGAACTGTTTACAGGTTCGCCAACGTTGTAGATAATTTGTTCTGCATCATCGAGACGCATTACGAAAATGTCCAATCCGCCCAAACCAACATGTCCATCCGAAGAGAAATACAATTCATTGTCTTGACTTATAAACGGAAAGTTTTCTCTAGCTTCTGTATTGATGCCTTTACCTAAGTTTTTTGGTTCGCCAAACGTTCCGTCGTCGTTGATATCAACCACATATAAATCTGATTGTCCAACCGTTCCTGGCATGTCGGAAGCAAAGTAGAGTTTTTTCTCATCTACGCTTAATGCTGGATGTGCCACGGAATATAAATCACTGTTAAACGGCAATTCTTCTATATTTTCCCAACCGTTTTCTCCACGTGTTGCACGGAATATTTTTAGTTTGTTAATTCCTTTTTTGTCTTTTTTGTATTTTCCTTTGTAATAGTTGTTACGTGTAAAATACATTGTTTTTCCATCTTTGGTAAATGCTGTGGTAGATTCGTGATATCTGGTATTGAGTTTTCCAGAAAACTTGTCAACATTTGCCAAACTACCATTTTCAGCCACTTCAGCACCGTATAAATCTAAGAATGGACGTGCATTCCATTTGTGTTTGTAACGTTGTGCAACGCCTGTATCTCTTGCTGATGAGAACACCAAATTATTTTCTAAATAGAACGAAGGTGCAAAGTCTGAATATGGAGAATTGACACCTAAGTTTTCAATACGAAAACGACCTGATTGTTCTGCAATTTGGTCTAAATAGTTTCGGGTGTTGATAAATTCTGTTCCGCGAATATCACTTCCTGTCAAGCGATTAAATTCTTTCATTTTTTCATCGGACTCTGCATAGCGTTTTTCTGCTTTTAAAGCTTGCGCATAACGGAAATAATATTCTGGTGCGACTTCTTCTCCAAGATTGAACAATTCGCCATACCATTTAGACGCATTGATTAAATCTGCTTTGAAATAGTATGCATTTCCTAATTTTTCAAATAATTCTTTCGATTTGTATCCTTCTTCTGCGACTTCCTCGTAAATTTCAATAGCATTCACAAAAGCGTAGCTATCGTATTTTTTATCTGCTTTGTTAAGTTTTCGTTCTTGAGCATATCCAACCAATACGAATAAAGATAGGACCGTGTATATGAGATATTTTGTTCGTGTCATCATCGTTGGTTTTTAGAAGAATCTTGGTGAGATTATTTTATCGCGACTATTAAACAGTTCGAAGCGTAAAAAGACTTCGTACGAGCCGTCATTAAACTGCGTATTTCCTAGTTCGGTAGTTTCACGATCGTACGCAAAACCAATCATAAAGCTGTCTGAGAGTTGCAAACCGACCAATCCGCTAAAAGCAGCACTCCATCGATAGGCAGCTCCAAGCGTAAGTTTTTCATTGATGAGAAAGTTTGCTGATAAATCGGCTTGTAAAGGTGCTCCAGATACTGCTTTAAAAAGTACCGCTGGTTTAAATTTTACACTATCACTCATGTCAAAAACATAGCCACCAATAAGGTATAAATTGATACGCTCTTTTGCGGTTGATAATGACGATTCATCAAAGTGTTTTGTTTCTAATAAATTTGGCGCTGATAAACCTACATACCATTTTTCAGAGTTTCGATAGTAAATTCCGGCTCCAATATTCGGAGAGAATTTGTTGTCAATATTTGCTTGTAACAATTGATCATTTGAGTTGTATTGATTCAAACAATCAAAACACACATCTAATAAATGTCCGCCTGCTTTTACACCAAAAGAGAGTTTGCCGTTTTCAGACGTATTAATCGTATATGAGAAGTCAATATCAAAATAGGTTTCATCTGTCGGGCCAATTTGGTCATTTACGATAGAAACTCCTAATCCTACTTTGCCCTTTTTTCCCATAGGTGTGTGTAAGTTGAGCGTTTGCGTACGTGGCGCACCTTCTAAACCTACCCATTGCGAACGGTGAAGTCCTGCAATGCTCAAAGCACCTCTAGAACCTGCATACGCTGGATTGATACTGATTGTATTGTACATGTACTGCGTATATTGCGCATCTTGCTGTCCATAACTTTCTATGGAAAATGCTGTGCTCAATAAAACTATGATGACGATGATTTTATTTCTCATTATAGTATGCTGTGTTTTTGTTTATTAGTTATAGCGAACATACTACTAAAATAGTATGCTCGCTACTCTTTTGTTATCGTTGTATGTATAAGTAACCTGCTTTGCTTTTCGATACACCGTTTGCTACATAATCAACAACGTAGTAATAGGTTCCAACTGGCAATAGTTTATTCTTCTGAATGGTTACTCGTCCATCGGATACTCCTGTAAAGAAGTTTCCATTTTGACCATATCCTTTGGTTTCGTACACTAAAACTCCCCATCGGTTGTAAATACGCACTTGGTTGTCTGGATATAGAAGGATGTTTCTGATTGTGAAGACATCATTATCGCCATCACCGTTTGGTGTTACTGCGTTGAATATTTCTATATCGTCAGATGAATTTGCGTTGTTTATATCTAAGAAGTTTGGCAATCCGTCTCCGTCATCGTCATGCGTTCCGTCTGGTCCGTTTGGTATTCCATCACCATCACAATCACCATCTATCCAATCTTGACTTGGATCTAAGGTAATATCACCTACGTTTAAGTCACAAGGATCTAGTGGATTTGTTGGATCTTCTCCGTCTGGCGGGAATAATTCGTCTCCGTTACTTACACCATCGCCATCACAATCACCTAGTAAGAACTCGTCTGTTGGCATCATTACGATATCTTCTCCGTTGAAATCACATGGGTCATTTGGATTTGTTGGTGTTTCGCCATCTGGCGGATTTAACTCGTCACCATTGGTTACTCCATCACCATCACAATCTGCATCTAGATAATCTCCAGAAGGAGTCACAGTAATATCATCCGCAATTGAATCACAAGGATCATTTGGATCCGTTGGTGTTTCTCCATCTGGTGGATTTAATTCGTCACCATTGGTTACTCCATCACCATCACAGTCTGCTGCTAAATATGCGCCACTTTGTGCTACGCTTACATCATCTGCAATTGAATCACATGAATCGTTTGGATCCGTTGGTGTTTCCCCGTCTGGTGGATTTAATTCGTCACCATTCGTTACTCCATCTCCATCACAATCTGCTGCTAAGTATGCGCCTGATTGAGCCACTGTTACATCATCTGCAATTGAATCACATGGATCATTCGGATCCGTTGGTGTTTCACCGTCTGGTGGATTTAATTCGTCACCATTGGTTACTCCATCTCCATCACAATCTGCTGCTAAGTATGCGCCTGATTGAGCCACTGTTACATCATCTGCAATTGAATCACATGGATCATTCGGATCCGTTGGTGTTTCACCATCTGGTGGATTTAACTCATCAYCATTRGTTACTCCATCGCCRTCACAGTCTGCTGCTAARTATGCKCCGCTTACTGCTACACTTTGGTCRCYRTCTACAAAGTCACAWGGATCATTTGGATYCGTCGGAGTTTCTCCATCTGGTGGATTTAATTCGTCACCGTTGGTTACTCCATCACCATCACAATCTGCTGCTAGATATGCGCCGCTTACTGCTACACTTTGGTCGCCGTCTACAAARTCACAWGGATCRTTYGGATYTGTTGGTGTTTCWCCRTCTGGTGGATTTAACTCATCACCATTGGTTACTCCRTCRCCATCACARTCTGCTGCTAAGTATGCKCCKSWTWSWGCTACMSTTWSRTCASMATCTACAAAGTCACATGGATCATTTGGATTTGTTGGAGTTTCTCCGTCTGGTGGGTTTAACTCATCACCATTGGTTACTCCATCACCATCACAGTCTGCTGCTAAATATACTCCACTTTGCGCCACTGTTATATCATCTACTATTGAATCACATGGATCATTTGGATTTGTTGGTGTTTCCCCGTCTGGTGGATTTAATTCATCACCATTAGTTACTCCATCGCCATCACAGTCTGCTGCTAAATATGCGCCGCTTACTGCTACACTTTGGTCGCTGTCTACAAAGTCACATGGATCATTCGGATTCGTCGGAGTTTCKCCATCTGGTGGATTTAATTCRTCACCRTTGGTTACKCCATCACCATCACAATCTGCTGCTARRTATGCKCCGCTTACTGCTACACTTTGGTCRCCGTCTACAAAGTCACAWGGATYATTYGRATYCGTCGGAGTTTCKCCATCTGGTGGRTTTAAYTCGTCACCATTSGTTACTCCRTCKCCATCACARTCTGCKGCTARRTATGCGCCGCTTACTGCTACACTTTGGTCGCYGTCTACAAAGTCACAWGGATCRTTTGGATCTGTTGGTGTTTCKCCATCTGGTGGRTTTAACTCRTCWCCATTSGTTACTCCATCKCCRTCACARTCTGCTGCWARRTAWKCTCCKCYWACTGCTACRCTTTGGTCWCCATCTACRAARTCACATGGATYRTTTGGATCAGTTGGTGTTTCGCCGTCTGGTGGATTTAATTCATCTCCATTCGTTACTCCGTCTCCGTCACAGTCTGCTGCTAGATAATCTCCACTAACTGCTACACTTTGATCTCCATCAACGAAATCACATGGATCGTTTGGATCAGTTGGAGTTTCGCCATCTGGTGGATTTAATTCATCACCATTAGTTACTCCATCGCCATCACAGTCTGCTGCTAAGTATGCTCCWSWTWSWGCYAMWSTTWSRTCASMATCTACAAARTCACAWGRATCATTTGGATYYGTYGGWGTTTCTCCRTCTGGTGGATTTAAYTCGTCRCCATTGGTTACTCCRTCRCCATCACAGTCTGCTGCTAARTAYGCRCCRCTTACTGCTACRCTTTGGTCACCRTCTACAAARTCACAAGGATCATTTGGATYYGTYGGWGTTTCTCCATCTGGTGGATTTAATTCGTCACCATTCGTTACTCCRTCKCCRTCACAGTCAGTTGTTGGATCAGAAGTACAGATATCATTATCTATAATCGTAACAGTTCCGCTTGGATTCGTATTACTAGTATTTCCGCTAGTAACAGTTCCATTCACAACAAAGTCTTCATCAGATTCATCAACTACATCATCCGTAATTGGTACAGATACATTCACTGTTGTCTGTCCTGCCGGAATGGTCACTGCAATTGTTGTAGTCGTATAATCGTTTCCACTTGTTGCGGTTCCATCTATTGTAGTAATACTTATTACAGTATCAACACTACTTGGTGTATCTATACTTACTGGAACACTTGCCGTACCGTCTGCTTCATCTACTATTACATCACCAATAGTTACTGTTGGTAAATTGTCATTATCGGTTATCGTTACTGTTCCACTTGGATTTGTATTACTTGTGTTTCCACTAGTAACAACTCCATTAACAGTGAAGTCCTCCGTCGGTTCGCTAATACTATCATCTGTAATTGGAATACTAACATTCACCGTAGTTGCTCCCGCTGGAATTGTAGCAGTTACGGTCGTTTCAGTATAATCCGCCGTTCCCGCCGTTCCTGTAGCGGTTGTAATACTTACTACCGTATCTACTGAACTTGGGTTACTTAGTGTTACAGGAACAACAGCGTTTCCTACACCTTCATCTACAGTTACATCACCAATTACTATTGATGGTTGGTCATTATCAGTGATGGTTACTGTACCTGAATCTGATGCATTACTTGTGTTGCCACTTACTACGCTTCCGCTTACGGTAAAGTCCTCGGTTGGCTCGCCAATGGTATCATCTGTAATTGGAACAGCTACATTTACCGTGGTCTGACCCGCTGGAATCGTTACTGTAACGGTGGTTGCGGTATAATCCGCTGGATCGGTCGCTGAGTTATCTACTGTAGTGATAGTCACTACTGTATCTACACTGCTTGGATTGTCGATACTTACAGGGACWMWKGCTGWGCCTGCGTCTTCTGCGACSGTRACATCTCCTACRCTRAARGCAGGGGTATCATTATCGGTAATGGTAACTGTACCATTATCGCTTGCATTAGAGGTGTTGCCACTTACTACGCTTCCACTAACGGTAAAGTCCTCGGTTGGCTCGCCAATGGTATCATCTGTAATTGGAATTGATACATTTACTGTGGTCTGACCCGCTGGAATCGTGGCTGTAACTGTGGTAGTGGTATAATCCGCTGGACTCACCGCACTGTTATCTACTGTAGTGATAGTTATGACTGTATCTACACTGCTTGGATTGTCGATACTTACAGGGACTAAGGCTGAGCCGCTGTCTTCTGCGACTGTGACATCTCCTACGCTAAAGGCAGGGGTATCATTATCGGTAATGGTAACTGTACCATTATCACTTGCATTGCTTGTGTTGCCACTTACTACGCTTCCACTAACGGTAAAGTCCTCGGTTGGCTCGCCAATGGTATCATCTGTAATTGGAATTGATACATTTACTGTGGTTGCACCCGCTGGAATCGTGGCTGTAACTGTGGTAGTGGTATAATCCGCTGGACTCACCGCACTGTTATCTACTGTAGTGATAGTTATGACTGTATCTACACTGCTTGGATTGTCAATACTTACAGGGACTAAGGCTGAGCCTGCATCTTCTGCGACGGTAACATCTCCTACGCTGAAAGCAGGGGTATCATTATCGGTAATGGTGACTGTACCAGTATCACTTGCATTAGAGGTGTTGCCACTTACTACGCTTCCGCTGACGGTAAAGTCCTCGGTTGGCTCGCCAACGGTATCATCTGTAATTGGAACAGATACATTTACACTGGTTGCACCTGCTGGAATTGTKRCTGTAACSGTGGTWGYSGTATAATCCGCTGGACTCWCCGCACTGTTATCTACTGTAGTGATACTCACTACTGTATCTACACTRCTTGGATTGTCGATACTTACWGGGACTAAGGCTGAGCCYGCGTCTTCTGCRACSGTRACATCTCCTACRCTGAAAGCMGGGCGTATCATTATCGGTAATGGTAACYGTACCWKWRTCGSWTGCATTAGAGGTATTGCCACTTACTACGCTTCCRCTAACGGTAAAGTCCTCSGTTGGCTCGCCAATGGTATCATCTGTAATTGGAACAGATACATTTACACTCGTCGCTCCCGCTGGGATGGTTACTGTAACGGTGGTTGCGGTATAATCCGCTGGACTCACCGCACTGTTATCTACTGTAGTGATACTCACTACTGTATCTACACTACTTGGATTGTCGATACTTACTGGGACTAAGGC
>SMNH02000006.1:0-195888 GCA_006383075.2 Kordia sp. TARA_039_SRF | reverse complement strand
GTTACTGTAACGGTGGTTGCGGTATAATCCGCTGGACTCACCGCACTGTTATCTACTGTAGTGATACTCACTACTGTATCTACACTACTTGGATTGTCGATACTTACTGGGACTAAGGCCGTGCCCGCGTCTTCTGCCACCGTGACATCTCCTACTGTGAAAATCGGAGTTATTGTTATTTCTGCCTCACTACTTGTGATACTTGTACATGCATTTTCAGAATGTGTTATAATTACTCGATAATCATAGCCATCATAGGAAGCTGGAACATTTGTAAGTGTTAATGTATTTGTGTTAAAACCTGAATAGGTAGGATTGCTTCCTGCTACCATAATGTCGTTCCATGTTGTTCCGCCATCAGTGCTTTCTTGCCATTGGTACTGAATGTTCGCTGACGAATCTGTTGCTGGTGGCACCGTATAATCAGGTGTTCCTGCAGCAAAGGTAGTTGTTGATTCAGCATTGGCTGCAGCCGTAAATGTAGCGTTGGTTCCTGCATTAATTGTTTGATTGGTTGGACTTGAAGTAAGCGTTGTTTGTGTTGCTGTTACTACGTCAGCATTTGTATTTTGTGGACTTCCAGTATTTGTAGGAACTCCATTTGCTGCTACGGTTCCCTCATCATCATCAGCTAAATTATTACTTGATGTTAAGTCCGATGCTGTAAAGCTTGCCGAACCTTCTATTACATCAGCACAACCGTCATTATCACTGTCTGTATCTAGGAAGTCAGGTGTACTGTCTCCGTCAGTATCTACTACCGCACAAGAATCAAACACAAATTCTAGTACATCTGTACCGTTTCCGTCTGGTCCTTCACCTGTTACTTCAAATGTTAAGGTACTTACAATTCCATATATTTGAATACTTCCTGCCGCAGTTCCTAATCCGCCAGAAGCATCCGCATCACCTGAAAGTACTATTGGTATTCCAGGTCCTAAATCTTGACTCGTTTCTCTGTAGAATTGTTTAGAGTTTACAATCAACTGATTGTTTCCAGAGATTTTTGCCATAGAGAGATTGGCATTTTGCAGCGTCCAAAGTGATGAGTTGGAAATGTAATCGCCAGAAGGTACTTGTGTGTTTCCTCCCAATCTATCAACGTGTATTATTGGATTGTATGTAGGACTTGCAAAGGTAATGGTTACCGTTCCTACGACTCTGTCATTCCCTGCTGCGTCTAGCGGTTCTGCAGAAGTATCCCAAGTCACAGAGAGTTGCAATGAGTTGGTCCCTTGAACAGCTGGATCTGAGAAGAACGCACCAGTTGTCATGGTACCATTTGGCGCATAGTTGATAGCTCCGCCAGCTGGTATGGTGCTTCCAAAAGTGATGGTATTGGTTCCTGCTGTGTTTGTGTATGGATTGCTTCCTGTCCAAGAACCAGAAGTTAAGTCACGAGAAACACATACGTTTTCGTTATCGTCAATGATTCCGTCGTTATCGTTGTCAATATCAATATTATCAGTAACACCGTCACCATCTGTATCTACTGATGAAGATGCTGAACATGTTGCTGGTGGCGTCACCGTTACATCTACTAATTGACAGGTTGCATCAACGTCGTCTGTTACCGTAAATACAATGTTTCCGCCTGAAATTGGGAAAGGTCCAAATTGCACAGGAGCATCATATGAAATATTTGCTTGAGAGATATCTCCTGAGACAGTGTATGTTGGTCCTAAGAAATCTCCTGATGGACTGATGTAGAAGCTGAATGTATCGTCAGTGTCGTCAAAAGGTGTTCCGTTATCATTACAGAATACAGAAGTTACCGAAGCTGTATCTAAACCACATACATCACAGGCTACTGAGTTTCCTGCATTGGTAACCGCAACATTGGTTCCTGTATATCCGCCTTGTCCTGTAACTCGTCCATTTGCTGGATCTACGGTTACTGGTGAAGTTCCGAGTATGCCGTCGTCATCGTCGTCAGTGTGTCCTGCTTCTAGTGCATCAGCACAACCGTCTCCGTCACTGTCTGTATCAAGTGAATCTATGATTCCATCGTTATCTGTATCTAAACTAGCACAGACTCCGTTAAAGTTTAATGCACAAAAGTCTGGGTCTTCATAGTTTAATGTTCCATCACCATCAGCATCACCACTTGGATCATCTGACAAACAGCTATACGGATTTGTAACAATGGTGTTTACTAAAAAGTTGTCTGATTGTGAAAATGTCGCGGTATCTGTTGGCGAACCAAACGTTCTATTGACCACAGTCGTTCCATCAACTATGATTCTGTATGAATTCCCTTGAATTCCATCTCCAAATGTATCGGTAATAGAGAAGAAATAGTTACCATTTTCCGTAACGGTAATGTCTTGCGAAACCGTGACATTTCCTGTTCCATAGGTTCCTGCTGGTTGACTAGCAAGTGTTGTGCCACCTAGTGACAACGACCAACCAACTTCTGTTGAGAATTGATCTAAATCGATTTCAATTCGTACTACAGAATCTGGATTTAATGGTACTGGAGCTGTTCCACACAATTCTTGTGTATCTAAAATTCCGTCATTATCATCATCTTCATCAACTAAATCGTCAATGCCGTCACCGTCTGAATCTGGCGGAGATGTTGTTACTGTAAGTTGCGCCTGATTAGAAGTTGCTCGTAAAGTTAAACCATCTTGTGTATAATCATCTTGAACGGTATAATTAAGCGTTGCATCACCAAAAAAACCTGTATTTGGTGTAAATGTTACCACACCGTTTGCATCTACACTCCAGCTTCCTTCTGCTGTGGTATTGGTGTTTTGGATGCCGGCAGTTCCTGGATCTAAATCTACGGTTGAATTGACAATACTTCCATCAAAATCAACATCTGTCGAAACCACATTAAAAGATACGGGCGTGTTAAAAGCCGTTGTTGTACTATTGTCATCTGCTACAGGAGCTGTATTGATAGCATTAAGAGATACAGATAAATTAACAGCTTCTATATTTGCCTGATTACTCCCCATATTAGCTCCGGGACTAAATTCAATTGTTCTACTAGTTGCTGCCGCTGTAAATCTTAAGCGTGTTGTTTGCCAAACTTCTTGACCTGTTTGTGTTATATTTTGTTGCGCAAAGCCTTGTATTTGTACTTGATAAAAATCTATATATTGTGGCCCGTAAGTAGGTGTCAATGCAGAGTTTGAATAAATGACCAGTTCATACGTTCGTCCGATTGTTAAGCCTGTAATGGTTGTTGATAAAGACTCTTCCGCTGCCAAGGTTCCTAAATCACGTATCGTAATCCATGTAGTGTGACCGTTTGGCGGCAATGGTAACGGTGCACTATTCCATGTTTCTCCTGCTCCAACACCACCACCAGCTCCTGAGACTGTGGTATTATTTGACACATCTGGAGTTCCTAATCCATTTACCCATCCTGGAGGCACACAATTACCACAGGGAGTTGCTTGCCCGTTAGAGGCTGGAATATTTTGCGAAAACGATTGATTGCATAGCACTGAAAAAAGCATTGCGAAGAGTAGCATGCTCATTTTCATTTTTTCGAAAAAAACAAATTGCAATCCACAGAGTGTATTCTCCTCTACAGATTGTCTACGAGTAGTTTTGGTCATTCTAGTACATTTAAGGCCGTTAATGAAAATTTATGTTAAATTTTATTAACACTTTTAACAAATATATTTGTTGCTCACAACATATACGTAGTATACACCTCCATAGGTTCTTTTTTTTCGATATAATACATAAAACTTTCGTTAAAATGCACTTGTCATTTTTTTAACATAAATGCTTTATTTTTAGCAAGAAGCAGCGTTTTTTCATATAAAATATGTAATTAATTTTCTGCTTTTTTTTGATATAAAAATGATATTTTTGCCCTCGATTAAATACTTCAAATGAACATACAAAAAGAAATAAATAAACGAAGAACTTTTGGGATTATTTCGCATCCAGATGCGGGGAAAACAACCTTGACAGAAAAGTTACTTTTGTTTGGTGGCGCTATACAAGAAGCAGGTGCTGTAAAGAATAATAAGATTAAAAAAGGAGCTACGAGTGATTTTATGGAAATTGAACGTCAACGTGGAATTTCGGTAGCGACTTCTGTGTTGGCATTTATTTATAAAGATAAGAAAATCAATATTTTAGATACACCTGGTCACAAGGATTTTGCCGAAGATACCTTCCGAACGTTGAGTGCTGTAGACAGTGTTATTGTTGTAATTGACGTTGCCAAAGGTGTGGAGGAACAAACAGAAAAATTAGTTGAAGTTTGTCGCATGCGTAAGATTCCTATCATCGTTTTTATTAATAAATTGGATAGAGAAGGAAAGGATGCGTTTGATTTGTTAGATGAAGTAGAGCAAAAACTTGGCTTGCGTGTTACGCCATTGAGTTTTCCTATTGGAATGGGGTATGATTTTAGAGGAATTTATAATATTTGGGAAAAGAATATTAATTTATTTTCAGGAGAAAACAAGCAAACCATTTCCGAAGCTATTCATTTTGAAGATGTTAACAATCCTGAATTAGAAACCTATATCGGCGAAACTGCTGCTGAAACTTTGCGTGAAGAGTTGGAATTAGTGTATGAAGTATATCCTGATTTTGACAGAGAAGCGTATTTGAATAGTGAATTACAACCTGTATTTTTTGGTTCTGCATTGAATAATTTTGGAGTTCGTGAGTTGCTCGATTGTTTTGTAGAAATTGCACCAAATCCACAACCTAAGATGTCTGACGAACGTTTGGTTGAACCACAAGAAAAAGATTTTTCTGGCTTTGTGTTTAAGATTCATGCGAATATGGATCCAAAGCACCGTGACCGATTGGCGTTTGTAAAAATTGTTTCAGGCGTTTTTAAACGAAATACGCCGTATTTGCATGTACGATTGGATAAGAATTTAAAATTTTCGAGTCCGAACGCCTTTTTTGCAGAGAAAAAACAAATTGTTGACGAGTCGTTTCCGGGTGATATTGTCGGTTTGCACGATACGGGAAATTTTAAAATTGGTGACACGTTAACCGCTGGTGAACAGTTGAATTATAAAGGTGTTCCGAGTTTTTCTCCAGAACATTTTAGATATATCAATAATGCGGATCCAATGAAATCCAAGCAGTTATACAAAGGAATTAATCAGTTGATGGATGAAGGTGTAGCGCAATTGTTTACGTTGGATTTGAACGGTAGAAAAGTGATTGGAACGGTTGGAGCGCTGCAATACGAAGTGATTCAGTATCGTTTAGAGCATGAATATGGCGCAAAATGTTCGTATGAAAATTTAAACGTTCATAAAGCGTGTTGGGTAGAAGTAGACAATGAAAAAGATCCAGAGTTTTTAGATTTTAAACGTGTAAAACAAAAGTTTTTAGCGCGTGATAAGGAAAATAAGCTGGTCTTTTTAGCTGATTCTGCATTTTCATTACAAATGACACAGCAGAAATATCCTAAGATTAAGTTTCATTTTACTAGTGAGTTTTGATTTTGAATCTAGAGCCTAGAACTTAGAGTCTAGACAGTTTCAAAGGAAATTAGTGCTTTTCTAGAAACAGATTGCTTCACTGCGTTCGCAATGACGTTTTATGAATCGTTTATGACTTCGAAGCTGTTCTCGATACATTTTTTACTACGTATCTCTCCGTAAAAAACACTCGAACTGACGTTTGGAGTTTCAATTTCAATTTCGAAGTTCAGCTTCGATTTACTAACGTCACTTCGAGTGATTTTGAGGGACGAAAAATTGTATCGAGAAGTACTTTATTGCAATGTGTCAATTTGATAACTTGATAATGTATCAATGAAATTTGTGCTTTTCTAGAGAAAGATTGCTTCACTGCGTTCGCTATGACGTAATAAATATTTTGTAAGATTATTGTTTTTAAGTACTTCTCGATACAAAATCTCTCCGAGATTTCACTCGAAGTGACGGCTATTTTAATGTGTAAATTTGAAAATGTACCAATGTTTTTTTATTTAAGAATGAAAACGTACTTCGTCAAGCTGAACTTGATTCAGCTTCTCACAAATAGCTCAAAATTTTAACCAAAGATAAAATTGCTTTTATCATAGAAATCGAACTGACAATTAGCTATTTTGCAAGCGAATTTTAGTAGAAAACTGATAGATTAAATAATTGAAAGATGAAAAGATTATTTTCTTAAAACTCATTTTAAGACTTTGTAAGCCATTTTTAATATATAAGACGCTAAATTGTATTTGCGTCTTTTTTTTATGCCTTAAAATTAAAATATAGTAGTCGATTTTTAATTTTATATAATAAAAAACTATTTTGGTTTTTATTTAAATAGATTTTTACAATAAAGTGAAAAATAAAAAAACCTCAATCCGAAAATTGAGGTTTTTTAGTTTATGCTTCTCCCGTTGGACCGAAATTCATCGGAATGGGCGCTTGTTCAAATTCTTTAATTTGTCCATGAGCTTGTTCAAAGCGATGTATGTTTTCACCCAATGCTTTCATTAATCGTTTTGCATGTTGTGGTGTCAACACAATTCTAGATTTTACTTTTGCCTTTGGTCGCCCTGGCATGATGTTTACAAAATCTACTACAAATTCAGTCGCTGAGTGATTGATAATTGCCAAATTGGAATAGGTTCCTTCGGCAATGGCTTCATCTAACTCAATGTTGATTTGCTTATCGTTTGGTGTATCGCTCATGATTAAAAGTTTATTTCATGCTTCGCCGCCATGATTTCGTTGTATTCTTCTTTCGAACCTACAATGATATCGTCGTACTTACGCATTCCTGTTCCTGCTGGTATTTTATGTCCAACAATTACATTTTCTTTTAATCCTTCTAATGAATCTACTTTACCACTTACAGCTGCTTCGTTCAATACTTTAGTTGTTTCCTGGAACGATGCCGCAGAGATAAATGATTTCGTTTGTAATGACGCTCTTGTAATACCTTGTAAGATTGGTGTTGCCGTTGCTGGCACTACGTCTCTTGCTACTACAAGTTGCTTATCAGCTCTTCGTAACAAGGAGTTTTCGTCTCTTAATTCTCTTGGCGAAACGATTTGTCCTGCTTTGAAGTTTTCTGACTCACCTGCATCTTCTACTACTTTTTGACCGTAAAGATTGTCATTCTCTCTAATGAAGTCTGACTTGTGAATTAATTGGTTTTCTAAGAAAATAGTATCTCCAGGATCACCAATTCGTACTTTACGCATCATCTGACGAACAATTACCTCAAAGTGCTTGTCATTAATTTTTACACCTTGTAAACGATATACTTCTTGTACTTCATTTACCAAGTATTGTTGTACTGCAGAAGGTCCTTTGATATTTAAGATATCGTTTGGTGTAATAGAACCATCAGATAACGGCATTCCTGCTTTTACATAATCGTTCTCTTGTACTAAGATTTGGTTAGAAAGTTTTACTAAGTACTTTCTAATGTCACCAAACTTAGATTCCACAATAATCTCGCGGTTACCTCTTTTGATTTTTCCGAAAGAAACTACACCATCAATCTCAGACACAACTGCTGGATTTGAAGGGTTACGTGCTTCAAACAATTCTGTAACACGTGGTAAACCTCCTGTAATATCTCCTGACTTAGCAGACGTACGAGGAATTTTTACTAAAATTTTACCAACATTGATTTTTTCATTATCATCTACCATTAAGTGCGAACCTACTGGTAAGTTGTATGAACGTTGTACTTCACCTTTACTATCTAAAATATGAAGTGTTGGTATTAATTTTTTATTTCTTGATTCAGAAATTACTTTTTCTTGACGTCCTGTTTGCTCATCAATTTCAACTTGATACGTAACACCTTGTTCTACGTTTTCGTATTGAATTTTTCCTGCAAACTCAGAGATAATTACACCATTGTAGGCATCCCATTTACAGATATCTTGACCTTTTTGGATTTCTTCACCATCTTTCACAAAGATTGTTGAACCATAAGGAATATTGTTTGTACTTAACGTAATTCCTGTTTTCTTGTCAATGATTTTTATTTCAGACGTACGAGAAATTACAATTTCAGACATTTCGCCTTCCGCATTTTCTCCTTCTACTGTTTTCAGTTCTTCAATTTCTGCAATTCCTGAGAATTTAGCTTTTAGTGTATTTTCATCAGAAATACTCGAAGCAACTCCTCCCATGTGGAATGTACGAAGTGTTAACTGCGTACCTGGCTCACCGATAGACTGTGCAGCAACAACTCCAACAGCTTCTCCTATTTGAACCATTTTGTTTGTAGAAAGGTTTCGTCCGTAACATTTAGCACAAATTCCTTTTGGCGCTTCACACGTTAATGGCGAACGTACTTCGATAGTTTCTACTGGAGAATCTTCGATAGCTTGTGCAATTTCTTCTGAAATTTCTTGTCCAGCTTCAACCAATAATTCTTCTGATATTGGATCGTACACATCGTGTAACGATACTCTACCTAAAATACGGTCTTTTAATGGCTCTACTACTTCTTCACTTTTCTTTAATGCTTCTACTTCAACACCACGTAATGTTTCACAATCGTCAATATTTACAATAACATCTTGAGAAACGTCTACTAAACGACGTGTTAAGTATCCTGCATCGGCAGTTTTTAATGCGGTATCGGCCAAACCTTTACGTGCACCGTGCGTAGAGATAAAGTATTCCAAAATTGAAAGTCCTTCTTTAAAGTTAGAAAGAATTGGGTTTTCAATAATTTCTCCACCACCAGCAGTCGATTTTTTCGGTTTCGCCATCAATCCACGCATACCAGTTAACTGACGAATTTGCTCTTTAGAACCACGCGCTCCAGAATCAAGCATCATATACACAGAGTTAAATCCTTGTTGATCTTCACTAATGTGTTTCATCGACAATTCTGTCAAGTTTGCGTTGGTTGTTGTCCATTTATCAATTACCTGATTGTAACGTTCGTTGTTGGTAATTAATCCCATGTTATAGTTCATGGTAATAGCATCTACCTCAGAATTCGCTTTATCAATCAACGTTTGCTTTTCTTCTGGAATGATGATATCACCTAAACTGAACGATAATCCACCTCTAAAGGCAAATCCGTATCCTAGACTCTTAATATCATCTAAGAATGCAGACGTTGTTGGAATATCCGTCACTTTTAGAATTCGTCCAATGATGTTACGTAATGATTTTTTCGTCAATACTTCATTGATAAATCCTGCTTGTGGCGGTACTTTTTCGTTGAAAAGTACACGTCCAACGGTTGTTTCTATAATTTGTGGAACCAATTCTCCTGCCTCGTTAAAGTCAATAGCTCTAATTTTGATAGAAGCGTTGAGTTCTACTTTTTTCTCGTTGTATGCCATTACTACTTCTTCCGAAGAGTAGAATGTCAATCCTTCACCTACAATTTTCTTTTCAGGAGTTGATTTACGCAACTTCGTCATATAGTATAAACCTAATACCATGTCCTGAGAAGGTACTGTAATTGGCGAACCATTTGCTGGATTCAGAATGTTCTGAGAAGCTAACATTAATAATTGCGCTTCTAAAATTGCTTCTGGTCCTAATGGTAAATGCACCGCCATCTGGTCACCATCAAAATCGGCGTTGAAGGCTGTACACGCTAACGGGTGTAACTGAATTGCTTTACCTTCAATCAGTTTTGGCTGGAATGCCTGAATACCTAAACGGTGAAGTGTAGGCGCACGGTTTAGTAATACTGGATGTCCTTTAATTACGTTATCCAAGATATCCCAAACTACTGGCTCTTTTTTGTCTATAATTTTCTTTGCAGATTTTACAGTTTTTACAATACCTCTTTCAATTAATTTACGAATTACGAAAGGCTTGTATAATTCTGCTGCCATGTTTTTTGGCAATCCACATTCGTATAATTTCAATTCTGGACCAACCACAATTACCGAACGCGCTGAATAATCCACACGCTTACCAAGTAAGTTTTGACGGAAACGTCCTTGCTTACCTTTTAAGGAATCTGATAATGATTTTAACGGTCTGTTAGAATCTGTTTTTACAGCTGATGATTTACGTGTGTTATCAAATAAGGAATCTACCGATTCTTGAAGCATACGCTTCTCATTACGCAAGATTACTTCCGGAGCTTTAATCTCCATTAATCTTTTTAATCGGTTGTTTCTAATAATTACACGACGGTATAAATCGTTCAAATCAGACGTTGCAAAACGACCTCCATCCAATGGTACTAACGGACGTAATTCTGGCGGAATTACTGGTACCACTTTCATAATCATCCACTCTGGACGGTTTTCGCGGTTTTTGTTTGCATCACGCAAAGCTTCTACTACTTGTAAACGCTTTAACGCTTCTGTTTTACGCTGCTTAGATGTTTCATTGTTTGCCTTGTGTCTTAATTCGAATGATAATTCGTTCAAATTAATTCTAGACAACAATTCAATCAAACATTCAGCTCCCATCTTCGCGATGAATTTGTTAGGGTCTGTATCGTCTAAGTATTGATTTTCTTGCGGAAGTGATTCTAAAATATTCAAGTATTCTTCTTCCGTTAAGAAATCCATTTTTTGAACTTCTTCCCCTGCTTCGTTTTTAGCATTACCCGGCTGAATTACTACATAACGCTCGTAGTAAATAATCATGTCTAATTTCTTAGATGGTAATCCTAAAAGGTATCCTATTTTGTTTGGTAACGAACGGAAATACCAAATGTGTGCTACTGGCACTACTAAGTTGATATGCCCAACTCGGTCTCTACGTACTTTCTTTTCAGTTACTTCCACACCACATCTATCACAAACGATTCCTTTGTAACGAATTCGCTTATATTTTCCACAAGCACATTCGTAATCCTTCACAGGACCAAAGATACGCTCACAGAATAATCCGTCACGCTCTGGTTTGTGTGTACGATAGTTAATTGTTTCAGGTTTTAATACTTCTCCTTTTGAAGCCGCTAAAATAGACTCCGGAGAGGCTAACCCTATTGAGATTTTGTTAAATCTCTTTACAGTATTCTTATCTTTATTTCTTGCCATATTAATGGGTGATAATGAATTATGTGTAATTGTAGCCGTGCAATTTGCATTACACGGCAATTTTATTTTATTCTTCTAATCTGATGTCTAATCCAAGACCTTTCAATTCATGCATTAATACATTGAATGATTCTGGTAATCCTGGCTCTGGCATTGGTTCTCCTTTTACAATAGATTCGTATGTTTTGGCTCTACCAATTACATCATCAGATTTAACAGTCAGTATTTCTCTAAGTGTACTAGATGCTCCGTACGCTTCTAGTGCCCAAACTTCCATTTCTCCAAAACGCTGACCTCCAAATTGTGCTTTACCACCTAATGGTTGCTGCGTAATTAATGAGTAAGGACCGATAGAACGTGCGTGCATTTTATCATCTACCATGTGACCTAATTTCAGCATGTAAATGATACCTACCGTTGCTGGTTGGTCAAAACGCTCTCCTGTTCCACCATCGTATAGATACGTGTGTCCAAATCTTGGAATCCCTGCTTCATCAGTAATTTCGTTGATTTGGTCAAGAGATGCTCCATCAAAGATTGGTGTTGCATAGTTGCGACCTAGTTTTTCTCCTGCCCATCCTAATACCGTTTCATAAATTTGACCGATATTCATACGAGAAGGTACACCTAATGGATTTAATACAATATCAACTGGTGTTCCGTCTTCTAGGAATGGCATATCTTCTTGACGAACAATACGCGCTACAATACCTTTGTTACCGTGACGTCCTGCCATCTTATCACCTACTTTTAGTTTACGCTTTTTAGCGATGTATACTTTGGCAAGTTTTAAGATTCCTGCTGGTAATTCGTCACCCACAGAGATGGTAAATTTATCTCTACGTAACGCACCTTGAAGGTCGTTCAATTTGATTTTGTAGTTGTGTACTAAATCTGCAATGGCACTGTTTGTATCATCATCAGTTGTCCAAGTTCCACCTGTTAAGTGTGCGTAGTCTTCTACAGCATTTAACATTTTCAGGGTGAACTTTTTCCCTTTTGGCAATACTTCTTCTCCTAAATCGTTTTGAACTCCTTGTGAAGTTTTTCCATTAACGATTGTGAATAATTTTTCGATTAAGATTCCTCTTAAATCTTCAAATTTAGACGCGTATTCTAATTCTAACGCTGCGATTTCTTCTTTGTCTTTCGCACGTTTACGCTTGTCTTTGATAGCTCTAGAGAATAATTTTTTGTTGATTACGACTCCGTGTAATGATGGAGATGCTTTTAATGACGCATCTTTTACATCACCTGCTTTGTCACCAAAGATGGCACGTAGTAATTTTTCTTCTGGAGTTGGATCAGATTCACCTTTTGGTGTAATTTTACCAATTAAGATATCACCAGGTTTTACTTCTGCTCCAATACGAATCATTCCGTGCTCGTCTAAGTCTTTAGTAGCCTCTTCAGAAACGTTTGGAATGTCGTTTGTCAACTCTTCCGCTCCTAGTTTTGTATCTCGTACATCCATTGAGTATTCGTCAATGTGAATAGACGTAAAGATGTCTTCACGAACTACTTTTTCAGAGATTACAATCGCATCCTCAAAGTTATATCCTTTCCATGGCATGAAGGCAACTTTCATGTTACGCCCAAGTGCCAATTCTCCTTTTTGAGTTGCATATCCTTCACAAAGTACTTGTCCTTTTTTCACTCGATCACCACGTTTCACAATAGGTTTCAAGTTGATAGATGTACTTTGGTTGGTTTTACGGAATTTAATTAAGTTATATGTTTTAGAATCACCGTCGAAGCTTACCAATCGTTCTTCATCGGTACGATCATACTTGATGGTAATTTTGTTTGCATCAACGTATTCTACTACTCCGTCACCTTCAGCATTTACCAATACTCTTGAATCAGATGCTACTTGACGCTCTAATCCAGTTCCTACGATTGGTGCTTGCGGACGTAATAATGGTACAGCCTGACGCATCATGTTTGATCCCATTAATGCACGGTTCGCATCATCATGCTCCAAGAATGGAATTAACGATGCAGAGATAGAAGCAATTTGGTTTGGCGCCACGTCTGTATATTGAATTTCAGACGGAGACACTACTGGGAAATCACCTTCTTCACGTGCAATAACTTTTTCAGTATCGATAGTACCATCTTCCTTCAATGGAATGTTTGCCTGAGCAATTTTCATTCCTTCTTCTTCCTCAGCACTTAAATATCCGAATTCGTTGATATCTACTTTTCCGTTTTCTACTTTACGGTATGGAGTTTCCAAGAATCCCATTGAGTTTACTTTCGCAAATACTCCTAAAGAAGAAATCAAACCAATGTTTGGTCCTTCTGGGGTTTCAATTGGACATAAACGACCGTAGTGTGTATAGTGAACGTCACGTACCTCGAAACCTGCTCTTTCACGAGAAAGTCCTCCAGGTCCTAAAGCCGATAAACGACGTTTGTGTGTAATCTCTGCTAATGGATTCGTTTGGTCCATGAACTGCGATAACTGATTCGTTCCGAAGAATGAATTAATTACAGAAGATAATGTTTTCGCGTTAATCAGATCGATTGGCGTAAATACTTCGTTATCTCTTACGTTCATACGCTCACGAATGGTTCTTGCCATACGCGCTAAACCAACACCGAATTGTTGTGCTAATTGCTCTCCTACGGTACGAACACGTCTGTTAGATAAGTGATCAATATCATCAATTTCCGCTTTTGAATTAATCAACTCAATTAAGTATTTGATGATAGTGATGATATCTTCTTTCGTTAATACTTGCTTATCCATATCGATATTCAAGCCTAACTTTTTGTTCATACGGTAACGACCTACACCACCAAGATTGTAACGTTGGTCAGAGAAAAATAATTTATCTATAATACCACGTGCAGTTTCCTCATCTGGCGGTTCTGCATTACGCAATTGTCTATAGATATGTTCTACGGCTTCTTTTTCAGAGTTCGTAGGGTCTTTTTGTAATGTATTATGGATGATTGCATAGTCACCAGCCTGGTTTTCTTCTTTGTGTAAAAGAATTGTTTTTACGCCAGCGTCTACGATTTCTTCTATGTGATCTTTTTCTAAGATAGTATCACGGTCTAATACAATTTCGTTACGTTCGATAGATACTACTTCTCCAGTATCTTCATCAACGAAATCTTCATGCCATGTATTTAATACACGTGCAGCTAGTTTACGACCCAATACTTTTTTCAGTCCACTTTTAGATACTTTTACTTCTTCCGCAAGGTCAAAGATTTCAAGAATATCTTTATCGCTTTCGAAACCGATAGCTCTAAATAATGTGGTAACTGGTAATTTTTTCTTTCTATCAATATAGGCGTACATTACGCTATTGATATCGGTAGCAAATTCTATCCAAGAACCTTTAAATGGAATTACTCTGGCAGAATATAGCTTAGTTCCATTGGCATGGAATGATTGTCCAAAGAACACTCCTGGCGAACGGTGCAATTGAGAAACTACGACACGCTCAGCTCCATTGATACAGAATGTTCCACTAGGCGTCATATACGGAATGGTACCTAAATAAACATCTTGTACAATAGTTTCGAAGTCTTCATGTTCAGGATCGGTACAGTATAGTTTCAAACGTGCTTTTAACGGCACACTATATGTTAATCCTCTTTCGATACATTCTTGGATGTTGTATCGTGGTGGGTCGACGAAGTAATCAAGAAATTCTAATACGAATTGATTACGTGTGTCTGTAATTGGAAAGTTTTCTTGGAAGGTGTTGTATAATCCTTCTTCGCCACGCTCTTCTGATTTCGTTTCTAATTGAAAGAAATCTTGAAATGATTTGATTTGAATATCTAAGAAATCTGGATATTCAGGGGTGTGTTTTGCCGAGGCGAAATTTAATCTTTCAGTCTGATTTATGGACATCAATGGACAATATTATGATTAAAATAAAATAAAATAAAACGTATTCACGCTTATATACACAAAAGGGTTTAGGTCTTAGGGACGTTCCCAAAGACCTAAACCAAGTTTTCTTAGCTTGGTAAGCTTATTTAAGCTCAACCTCTGCTCCTGCTTCTTCTAAAGATGCTTTAAGACCTTCAGCCTCGTCTTTAGATACTCCTTCTTTAATTGGAGCTGGTGCAGAATCAACAATTCCTTTAGCGTCTTTAAGACCTAAACCAGTTAATTCTTTTACTAATTTAACTACTGCTAATTTAGAACCACCTGCAGCTTTTAAGATTACGTCAAACTCAGTTTGCTCATCTCCACCACCGTCTCCGTCAGTTGGAGCAGCAACAGCAACTGCAGCTGCAGCAGCAGGCTCAATACCGTACTCTTCTTTTAATATGTCTGCTAATTCGTTAACTTCCTTAACTGTTAAGTTAACTAATTGTTCTGCGAATTCTTTTAAATCTGCCATTTTCTATCGTTTTAAAATAATGTTTTTGTTAAATATTTGTTTTGTTAAGTGCGTACTTTTTAAATTATCTTTCAGATAATGTTTTTAAGATACCGGCTAATTTGCCACCTCCAGATTGAAGCGCAGAAACAACGTTCTTCGCAGGAGATTGTAATAATCCAACAATTTCTCCAATAAGTTCTTCTCTAGATTTGATATCAACTAACACATCTAATTGATCGTCTCCAACATAAACTGCTGACTCAATGAAAGCTCCTTTTAAGATTGGCTTTTCAGCTTTTCTTTTCTTTCTAAAGTCTTTAATTAGTTTTGCAGGAGCATTTCCAGTTTCTGATAACATTAATGAAGTGTTTCCTTTTAATACTTCAGGAAGTTCTCCAAAATCTTTATCAGAAGCCTCCATTGCCTTTGCAAGCAATGTGTTTTTAATTACTGCAAGTTTGATATTTTCTTTAAAACAAGCTCTTCGTAAAGCTGAAGTTGTGTCAGCATTTAATCCTGAGATGTCTGTTAAGTAAATATTTGTATTTTCAGCTAACTGTGCAGTTAATTCTTCTATTACTACTGATTTTTCTTCTTTAGTCATGATAAAATCTTTTTAACTACCAATTAAACTGTTTTTGGATCAACAGCTACACTAGGGCTCATAGTACTAGACATGTAAATACTTTTAATGTATGTACCTTTTGCCGCAGTTGGCTTTAATTTGATTAATGTTTGTAATAATTCAGCTGCGTTTCCTTCAATCTTTTCTGCTGAAAAAGATGCTTTACCAATGGCTGCATGAACAATTCCTGTTTTATCAACTTTAAAGTCAATTTTACCAGCTTTTACTTCACTTACAGCTTTTGCTACATCCATAGTTACTGTACCAGTTTTTGGGTTTGGCATTAATCCTCTTGGTCCTAATATTCTACCTAAAGGTCCTAATTTACCCATTACACTTGGCATAGTGATGATAACATCAACATCTGTCCAACCACCTTTGATTTTTTGAAGGTATTCGTCTAATCCAACATAGTCAGCTCCTGCTTCTTTTGCTTCAGCTTCTTTGTCTGGAGTTACCAATGCCAAAACTTTTACATCTTTACCTGTTCCGTGTGGTAATGTTACAACACCACGAACCATTTGATTTGCTTTACGTGGATCAACTCCTAATCGTACCGCAAGATCTACAGATGCATCAAATTTTACATTTGTTATTTCTTTTACTAAGCTTGATGCCTCAGCGACAGAATATAATTTATTCTTATCCACTTTAGCCAAAGCTTCTTTTTGCTTTTTTGTTACTCGTGCCATTTGTTCTTACGATTTAAAAAGGTTTATCACCAGATACTGTTAATCCCATAGATCTTGCAGTTCCTGCAACCATACTCATTGCTGATTCTACTGTAAATGCGTTTAAATCTTGCATTTTGTCTTCAGCAATCGCTTTTACTTGTTCCCAAGTAACGCTTGCTACCTTTTTACGGTTTGGTTCTCCTGATCCTTTTTTAATCTTTGCCGCTTCCAATAGCTGAACTGCCGCTGGCGCTGTTTTCACTACAAAGTCAAATGACTTGTCTTTGTATACAGAAATAACAACTGGAACTACCTTCCCTTGCTTATCTTGAGTTCTTGCATTAAATTGCTTACAGAACTCCATGATATTCACTCCGGCAGCACCTAAAGCGGGTCCAACCGGTGGCGACGGATTCGCAGCACCTCCCCTAACTTGTAGCTTAACTACTTTACTTAATTCTTTTGCCATTTTCTTGTTTTTGATTTCGCAGCGCTTTTCTGATTGGAAGCTAAAAAAGCACTACTTATATAATGTGTAACAATTATATTTTTTCTACTTGCATGTAACTTAGTTCTAATGGAGTTTTTCTTCCAAAAATTTTCACCATTACTTCTAACTTACGTTTTTCTTCATTGATTTTTTCAACAGTTCCATTGAATCCATTGAAAGGTCCATCAATTACCTTTACAGTTTCTCCTAATGTAAATGGAATCGCAACATTATCAGTTTTCACTGTTAATTCATCCACCTTACCTAACATTCTATTTACTTCTGACTGACGTAATGGAACTGGATCACCGCCTTTTACTTCTCCCAAGAAACCAATTACATTCGTCACTGACTTAATAACATGTGTTACTTCTCCAGCTAAATTCGCTTTAATCATAATGTAACCCGGAAAATATACTCTTTCCTTGTTTACTTTTTTACCATTGCGAATTTGAATCACTTTCTCAGTAGGAACTAGTACTTCTTCTACAAAGTCTTCAAGACCTAATCTCGAGATTTCAGTTTCGATATACGCCTTCACTTTATTTTCCTGTCCACTGACAGCCCTCACAACATACCATTTCTTTACATTAGAATCCGCCATAATTTTTTTCAATAGTTTTTTTTGAGAGTGATTATTAAATTCCTAATACTATCTTATAGATAGAACTTAGCAGCCAAGCAAATGCTTCATCTACTCCCCAAATAGCCAATGAGAAAATTATAGAGAACACTGCCACCACAATAGTTAAACGTTGTGCTTCCGCCCAAGGCGTCCATGTGACATTTGTTCTTAATTCTTCGAAAGATTCTTTTACGTAATTTACTATACCAGCCATATTGCGATGTTATTAGCACGGGTTGAGAGACTCGAACTCCCGACACCTGGTTTTGGAGACCAGTGCTCTACCAACTGAGCTAAACCCGTATTTCATAAAAAGGCGTCCCGAATATCGGGACACCTCTTGTTATTTAAAATCTATAGAGATTATTCTAAAATTTCAGTTACCTGACCTGCACCTACTGTTCTACCACCTTCACGGATTGCAAAACGTAAACCTACATTCATTGCAATAGTGTTGATTAAGTCAACAGTAATTGTCAAGTTATCTCCAGGCATTACCATCTCAACTCCATCTGGTAAAGAAATAGTACCAGTTACGTCCGTTGTACGCACGTAGAATTGTGGACGGTAGTTATTGTGGAAAGGAGTGTGACGACCACCTTCTTCTTTCTTCAATACATATACCTCAGCTTTGAATTTTTTGTGTGGAGTTACAGAACCTGGCTTACAGATTACCATACCTCTTTTAATTTGAGTCTTTTCAATACCTCTTAATAAGATACCTACGTTATCTCCAGCTTCTCCTCTATCAAGGATTTTACGGAACATCTCAACTCCTGTAATTGTAGAAGTTAATTTCTCAGCTCCCATACCAATGATTTCCACAGGATCTCCAGTGTTTGCAACACCAGTTTCGATACGTCCAGTTGCTACTGTACCACGACCTGTAATAGAGAATACATCTTCGATTGGCATTAAGAAATCTTTATCTACATCTCTTTTTGGTAATTCAATCCAGTTATCAACAGCTTCCATTAATTCTAAAACTGTATCAACCCACTGCTTCTCACCATTTAAAGCTCCTAAAGCAGATCCTTGAATAACTGGTCCGTTATCACCATCATAGTCGTAGAAAGAAAGTAAATCTCTTACTTCCATATCAACCAACTCTAATAATTCTTCATCATCTACCATATCACATTTGTTCAAGAATACAACAATTCTTGGAACTCCAACCTGACGTCCTAATAAGATGTGCTCACGAGTTTGTGGCATTGGCCCATCTGTAGCAGCTACTACCAAGATAGCACCGTCCATTTGAGCAGCTCCAGTTACCATGTTCTTTACGTAATCGGCGTGACCTGGACAGTCAACGTGCGCGTAGTGACGATTTGCAGTTTGGTATTCTACGTGAGATGTATTAATTGTAATACCTCTTTCTTTTTCTTCAGGAGCGTTATCGATAGTATCGAAATCTCTTGCTTCAGAAAGACCAGCGTCAGCTAATACTTTAGTAATAGCAGCTGTTAAAGTAGTTTTACCGTGATCCACGTGTCCAATAGTACCAATATTTAAGTGCGGTTTGGAACGATCAAAAGTTTCCTTTGCCATGATTTAATAATTTTTTAATCTTAGTTATATATTAGTGTTCAATTTATACATTCTATGAGCCAATGACGGGATTTGAACCCGTGACCTCTTCCTTACCAAGGAAACACTCTACCCCTGAGCTACATCGGCAAGAAATATATAGAGCGAGAGACCGGGTTCGAACCGGCGACATTCAGCTTGGAAGGCTGACGCTCTACCAACTGAGCTACTCTCGCTTTTATTTAGTGGGGAGAGCAGGATTCGAACCTGCGAAGGTAAAAACCAACAGATTTACAGTCTGTCCTCGTTGGCCGCTTGAGTATCTCCCCAATAAATGTTCAATATTTCAAAGTTTTTCAACAACTCAACAAGCTTTTCACTTCACTTATTCTGTTGTTTTTGAGCCGATGGAGGGACTCGAACCCACGACCTGCTGATTACAAATCAGCTGCTCTAGCCAGCTGAGCTACATCGGCTTTTATTCATAAAAAAAGTCCGCTATTTCTAACGGACTGCAAATGTATAGATTATTTTTTTTAAACAAAACTATTTTTTATTTTTTTTTATCATCAATGTGCTCGTACTTTTTCTTTTCGTTTTAGTAAGGCTCTTTGCAGTGAACTTGTTGCTTCATCAGTTGCCTCTTCAAACGTTCTGCATTGCTTTTTCACTATTATATCATCTCCAGGAATGTTTACTCTCACTTCGGCAATTTTATTTTCTTTTGCACTTGTGTTTGCTACCTTTAAATAAATATCAGCATCTATGATTTTGTCATAATACGTTTCTAGTTTATCCATCTTTCTTTGAATGAAATCTACTAACTTACGATCTACCGTAAAGTTTACGGACTGCATGTTTACTTTCATACGCGGTACTTTTAAGGTTTTTGTTTAGGTTTTAGTGCTTTATCAAGAAGATTACTTTTTGTTTCTAGGGTGTGCTTTGGCGTATACATTTTTAAGTTCTGCTAAACTATTATGTGTATACACCTGTGTTGAAGCAAGGCTAGCGTGACCAAGTAATTCTTTTACAGCATTTAAGTCTGCACCTTGATTGAGTAAGTGAGTCGCAAAGGTGTGTCTTAATATATGCGGACTCTTTTTTACTTTTGTTGATGCTACACTAAAATAGTCATTTATTATACGATAAACAAGATTCGGATAGATTTTATTTCCTTTTGCCGTTATGAATAACTCTTCTTTTTGAAGAGAATCTACTTGACTTCTGAATGATTGGTATTTTTGCAATTGTATTTCTAACTTTTGTAAGAGTGGAACAATGCGTTCTTTGTTTCTTTTTCCTAAAATTCTAATGGTTTTTGCCGCATAATCAATATCCGTTTGCTTTAGATTGATTAATTCCGCTCTACGCATTCCTGTAGCATATAGCATTTCTATAATAGTTTTGTCTCGTACGCCTTCAAAATCGTTGGTGAATGTCATATCTGCCAACACCTTTTCCATTTCGCTTTCTGAGAAAGGCACTTGTACTTTTTTAGAGGTTTTTAACGCTTTGTGCTTTGCTAAAGGATTCACCTCTATTTGTTTTGTTTTAAGAAGAAATTTATAATAGGTTTTGAGCGATGATATTTTCCGATTGATAGTCGCATTTTGCAAACCGCTTTCTACCAAAGAAACAATCCAGTTTCGAATTTGCACATAATGTATAGTAACAATAGCATCGTCATCATATTCTTTCGCACAGAATTCCGAAAAAGAACGCAAGTCGTTTTCATACGCTGTTACCGTATGCTGCGAGTAGTTCTTTTCGAGTTGTAGATATTCTATGAAAGCGGTGAAGGGCATTTTTTGTTGTTTGTTGTTTGTTCTTTGTTTATTCGTTAATTTGTGTATTTGTTTGTTTAATGTTTTTGTAAAGTTTTATTTAGAGACATCTAAACATCTAAAACTACTAAACTTGTGGCTGAACCCAAAATTATGGCATAAAAAAAAGGTTTCCGATATGGAAACCTTTTTGATTTTGTGTGAGCATCTTAAATCTCTTCTTGATCTCTAAGGCGCTGGATATATTGTGCTTTTTGGATTTGTGCACGGCGAGCTACTGATGGCTTTGTGAAATGCTTTCTTGCTCTTAGTTGACGCATTCCTCCGGTACGATCAAATTTTCTTTTGAAACGTTTCAGCGCTCTGTCTATATTTTCTCCTTCTTTAACTGGTATTATTAACATAGTCCTTAACCTCCTCTCTTTTAGATTTTGTGGCTGCAAATATACATACTATTTTTAATTTACAAATTGTTTTTTGGTTTTTGTTTGGTTGGTGTGTCTATTTGTTTATTTGTTGTTCGTCTATTCGTTATTCGTTATTTGTTATTTGTTGTTTGTTGTTTGTCAATCCTAAATCTTAACTCCTATTTCCTATTTCCTGATTCCTGACTCAAAAAAAAAATACACCAATAGTAACTACTGATGCATTTTTATAATTTTTAACGTGAGAAGTTATCTTTTATTTGACAGACCAAACAGAGTAACTTTTTGGCGGTGCTTGAATTTTTACCCAACGTCCGCCTTGCGTTACAGGTTCCCAATTGGAATGCCCTGTGTAATCTTTGATGCGTGTGCTAGACCAATTGGTTTCAACCCAACGCTCTTGCCAGTTGTTAGAGTTGTTGATATACACTACCAATCCTGGACCGTTGTAACCATTTCTTCTTGCTACGTATTCGTCATTATCTGTGTAGAGAATTGAAGTGTTTCCACTGGCTAAATTGTTGTGAATCCAAATGAGGTTGTTCATACGCTCTTTGTTGAGCCATTCTTCATAATCGCGATAGAAAATAGTTGGATATCCTTCATGTGTTAAGATATACGCATACGCGAGAATTTTATTGTTGACGATTTCATCCGTATCATGATTTGTCACAAAAGTCACTGCTTTTGATGCATTGCGCTTCCATAACATGTCGTCGTTTAATCGATTTAAATCATTTCCTTGAAAAGCATCTCGCATTCTGTAATAACATGCAAAGTCGAACGCACTCACTTCAGCTTGATTTGCCCACCATTCTAACGTAGCAGCATTTCCGTCCCAATATTCTCCCACAGAGAATCCACTAGCAGCATTTTTAAAGTCTTTAACTACCCAAGGACCAAATCCTTTTACATAATCAAATCGCCAGCCGTCAAATCCTACTACGTTTTTATAGTATTGCGCCACTGAGTTAGGTGTTCTCCATAACCAATCTTGCACATAGCCCTTAACATGTGATAAATCAGCAAATCCACCAAAAACACCTTCATCATTATTTTGAACATTGTTAGGATGAAAGTCATTATAACTTCTGTAGAATTTTCCAGATAATGGTTGATAATCGGTGTACGTGTTAGTGCCTTTGTACGGATTGTACTCACTATCGCCTCCACTGTTGTGATTTAACACAATATCAGCAATGACACTTAAACGATTGGTATGCGCAGTATTGATTAAACTTTGCAATTCAGTTGTAGAGCCAAAACGTGTTTCTATACTTCCCATTTGGTTGTATTCGCCAAAGTCAAAATAGTCAAATGGATCGTATCCCATAGAGAACGGACCATTTTGTGCTTTAGAAGCTGGTGGAAGCCATATAGCATCGATTCCTGCGTTGCTCCAATCGGCTACTTTTCCTTTGACAACATTCCACCATGTTCCGCCAGCAGGTACATCCCAATAGAATGCTTGCATCATCACACCAGAACCAATTGGTTTTAAGTTAGAACGATTTTTTGCAGTAACCGTTTGCTTTATAGGTTCTTTACTTTGTTCATTTTCTTGAGCAATGTCATCTTTTGAACAGCTTACAATGAAAAGACTGATCAGCAGAAAATAAAATAGTTGATTTTTTTTCATAATTGTACTTTTTGGTTTAAAAAAGGTTATTGTTCTTTTTTAAATTAACCATTTATTCCTACCGAACGTAATCATGAAATCAGCGAAAACGTTTTCGTGTTGATAAGTTTAACATTTATAAGGTTTTACCGTACAAACGTAGGGTGACAACCTTTTATCAAGTATTGAGATGTTAGTATTGAGTATTGAGATAGCTTCTTACAAAGTTATTAGTTTCGCAAGCATCTCAACTGCGCTCGATGCGACAGTTTTTTTAATGTGTCAATTTGATAATTTGAAAATGCACCAATGGTTTGTTATTCACTTTTGTCATAAAATTTGAATGACATTTTTTATACAAGCTTAGGAAGTCACATAAAAAAATCTCAGTACTAACATCTCAAAATCATCTAAGTTTCACAGCACGCCAGTTCGAGTGGCGAACGTAGTTCGTTGTATCGAGAACAGCTAAGAATTGCTAAAGTTTATAAGGATTCAAAATTTTAAGTTTCATAGTACTTCTCGATACAAATTTGCTGCATTTCGACAAGCTCAATGAGCAGCAAATTTACTCGAAGTGACGGTTTGATGTTTGAAGTTTAGCTTTAAAAAAAATCTAAAAACTACGTTGCAGGCTTGTAATCCTTCCCGTCAATAATCATTTTGGCGATGAAAATGGAATTTTCGCCAAAAAAATCTCAATACTCAATACTAAAATCTCACTTCTACAAACTATGTTGCTGGCTTATAGTCCTTCCCGTCAATAATCATTTTGGCGATGAAAATGGAATTTTCGCCAAAAAATCTCAATACTCAATACTAAAATCTCACTTCTAAAAACTACGTTGCAGGTTTATAATCCTTTCCGTCAATAATCATTTTGGCGATGATTTCTCTGAGAATTTCAGAAGTTCCGCCTCCTATAGGTCCTAAGCGACTGTCGCGAAGCAAACGCGCCATTGGGTATTCTTCAATGTATCCGTAACCACCTAACATTTGCAAACATTGGTAAATTACTTTGTCGGCTACTTTGGTAGATTGTAGCTTAGACATGGTCGCTTCTTTTACAACGTATTCTTTTTTGTCGAGTCTGTAAGCAATGGCGTAGTTAAAGGTTTTACAGATTTCTACTTCTGTAGCCAAGTCTGCCATTGTATGACGTAATGCTTGGAATTTATCAATTGTTCTTCCAAAGGCT
Organism: Kordia sp. TARA_039_SRF; assembly: GCA_006383075.2. Classification (GTDB taxonomy): domain Bacteria; phylum Bacteroidota; class Bacteroidia; order Flavobacteriales; family Flavobacteriaceae; genus Kordia. The sequence continues at coordinate 171,619 of SMNH02000006.1, read as the reverse complement.
TCACGTTCTGACATGTATTGCAAAGCATATTCAATAGCAAATTCCGAACGTGCATGCGCATTAATCCCCATGATGAGTCGCTCCAAAGCAAAATGCTGCATGATGTACGGGAATCCCATGTTTTCTTCTCCCATTAAGTTTTCTACAGGAACTTCTACATTGTCAAACGCAATTTCGCCTGTATCGGAAGCTCGCCAACCTAATTTGTCTAACTTGGTTGCTGATATTCCTGGCATGTCTCTATCCAACACAAAAATGCTGATTCCTTTATTTCCTAATTCAGGATTTGTTTTGGCTGCCACGACTAAGTAATCACTGTACACACCGTTTGTGATGAACGTTTTTGAGCCATTGATAATGTATTTATCACCTTGTTTTACAGCAGTAGTTCGCATTCCAGCAACATCCGATCCGCCGAAAGGCTCCGTAATACACAAACAACCAATTTTTTCGCCTGTAATACTTGGCGCTAAATAGCGTTGTTTAATGTCGTGATTTCCTTCTTTATTGATATGTGTCATGGCAAGATAAGCATGTGCCCAAATCGCTGCTGCAAATCCGCCAGAGTTGATGCGTTGTAGTTCTTCTAAAAGGATTACTGTATAGAAAAGGTCTAAATCCATTCCGCCATATGCTTCAGGATAGGCTAATCCGAAATAGCCCATTTCACCAAATTTTTCCCAAATAAAACGTTCAATGGTTCCAGTTTCTTCCCACTTTTCAATATGTGGAACGACTTCTTTCTTTAAAAAATCTCGTAAACTTTGTCTAAAAAGATGGTGTTCTTCATTGAAGTATAAGCTTTCCATATATAGCAATTTTTAGTTTTTTTATTGTATTTGCAAATATAATTTAATTATCTCTAATTTATCCGATGGAAAGTTTTGAATTTTTGTCAATTCTTCAATTTTCTTAAAACCTTCACGTAGTATTCGTTGATTTACAATTTCGTCCGCAAGTTCGTAATGTATGTATGGTACTTTTTGCAATTCATCTATCGTACAGGTATTTAGATATATTGGCGTAATGATGGGCTTTTCTAAGTAAAACCGTTTCCACACATTTTCAATGACTTCGGGTTTGAGTCCGTACACGTCATTGAGTTGCGATTCTGTCACAAATCCGTTGAGTTTTGTTCTATATTTTACAATTCGTGCCGAGAGTTTTTCGCCAATACCATAGACTTTTCGCAGTTCTTCCACAGTAGCTTTGTTGATGTCAATCTTTTTAACGACAATAGGCTCTTTTTTAGTTTTATAGTTTGAGGTGTATTGTCTTTTTTTCTTCTTCTTTTTGTTAACCCATTCGGGGAGTTTGAAATAGGGCTTGATATCGTTGAGTAATGAATCGGAAACCTTTGTTACCTTTTGAAACTCCGCCGCAGAATTGACATACTTGTTTTCTGCTCTAAATGCGTGAAGTCTATCGATTTCTAAGGTAGACATTCCCAACGTAAATCCTTTATAATCAGAGATGAAATTTGGGTTAAACGGATAGCGTTTTGGTTTCGTGTTGAGCGCTAACAATTTGAGTGAATCAATTTGTTGTTGATATTGCGCTACTTCTGTAGTTGAAAATAGGCTTTCGGAAGTTGTTGCGGGATTTGTGTAAAAATAAATGCCTTGCACTATAAAGATTAGGATTATAATACACAAAATCCCACTTCGTTCTGCTTTGAGAAACGTAAAGTGAGATTTGATGTTTTTCATGTTTTCGATGTTTTAATGAATCGTCACATGAATATTTTGGGTTGGTTATTATTCTACAATAATCTATTCGTGATAGTTTGTTATTTTGCTTTAATCGCTTTCAGATACCTTGAAAGTTCTCCTTTTACTTTTGGTGCTAATAACACAAGTCCTACCATGTTTGGAACCATCATCGCAAATACCATGGCATCTGAGAATCCAATAACAGAACCTAAACTTGCCGCTGCTCCTACAACTACAAACAGACAGAAAATAACTTTATATGTGTACTCAGCTTTTTTAGATCTTCCGAAAAGGAAAGACCATCCTTGGAATCCGTAGTATGACCAAGAAATCATAGAGCTAAATGCAAATAATACAACTGCGACTGTTAACACATAAGGGAACCAAGAAATAGCAGATTCAAAAGCTCCAGAAGTTAATAATATCGCATCTGCATCATTTAATCCTGCATTCGTAGGATCTACATTTCCTGTAATGATTAATACCAATGCTGTCATAGTACATACAACTACCGTATCAATGAATGGCTCCAACAATGCTACCATTCCTTCACTAGCTGCATATTTTGTTTTTACAGCAGAGTGCGCAATAGAAGCAGAACCAATTCCGGCTTCGTTAGAGAATGCCGCTCTTCTAAATCCTTGTACTAAAACTCCAATGGCACCACCAGCAATTCCTTCTGGACTGAATGCTCCTGAGAAAATTTGTCCGAAAGCATCTCCAATCATTCCGAAGTTTGAAAAGATTACAAACAAAGCAGCTATTACGTAAATCGCTACCATGAAAGGTACAATTTTGTCCGTTACTTTAGCAATGGATTTGATTCCACCAATAATAACAATTCCAACTAAAACTGCCATTACTACACCGAAAGCCCATCCATAACCTGCTAAGAAAGAGTTTTCTGCTCCTGTAATATTTTGTACTAATTGAAAGGCTTGGTTTACTTGGAACATGTTTCCACCTCCAAAGGAACCTCCAATTACGAAAATGGCAAACAATACAGCTAATATTTTACCTAATCCGCCCATTCCTTTGCTCTTCAATCCTTTGGTTAGGTAATACATTGGTCCACCGTAAACGGTTCCATCTTCTCCGACATCTCTATATTTTACACCAAGTGTACATTCTACAAATTTAGACGCCATTCCTAACAATCCAGCGATAATCATCCAAAATGTAGCTCCAGCTCCACCAATAGAAACTGCAATAGCAACACCAGCGATATTTCCTAAACCTACTGTTGCAGATAAAGCTGCTGTTAAGGCTTGGAAGTGCGATACTTCTCCTTCGTGACCTTCAATAGCAATTGTTTCAATAGCATCGCCTCCTGGCGTTGAATCTCCGGCAGCCACCATAGACTCATGATGGTCAATTTCATCATATTTTCCTCGTACAATATTTACAGATGTAAAAAAGCCTCTAAAGTTGATGAATTTAAAATATACCGTGAAGTACAATGCTCCTAGTATTAACGGAAATAATACCCAATACACTTTGATGTCTTCTGTAAATGGTATTTGATAGAAGATTGCTTGTACAAACCATCCGGTTGCATCTCCAAAAGCTTCATCAATTTGTTCATCGAGTCCTTTTTCGGCTACATCTTGTGCAAAAGTTAGTAATGGTAATAAGATTGAAAATACTGAAAGAAGATATTTCTTCATGATATTTTTTAGTTAGTTAATATTTATTTTTGGGTGTAATGGACAGCAAGATGCTAAAAAAAAATTGCTTAATCAAATTTTGCGTCTTAAATACAGTTTTTCGCCACGCTTAAAGATTGTATTTTTGTTTGAGCGATTTAATCTGCTCTGGGCGACCTAAAACAATGATTTTGGAGTTTTTTACAAGTTTTAATTCCGCACCAGGATTGATAATGTATTCGCCTTCAGGAGTTTTGTAGCCAATAACCGTACAACCAGTTTGGTGACGCAAATCCAATTCTTTCAGTGTAATTTCTTTGTCCGAACTTGTAATGTCTTCTGTACGTAATTCTTCAACATTGTTGGTGTTTTTTCCACCAATAGAGAGATTGTCTATAAATTCAACCAAATCAGGCACTACTACTAAAGACGCCATGTGTTCACCGCCAATTTTATCAGGCATGATAACGTTGTCTGCGCCTGCAAGTTTGAGTTTTTTATAGGAAGATTCTTGAGAAGCTCTACTAATAATCAACAACTTACTATTGATTTGACGTGCTGACAATACCACAAACAGATTGTCTGCATCGCTCGGAAGCGCCGTAATTAAACATTTCGCATTATGGATACCGGCAGTTTCCAACACTTCGTCTTCACTGGCATTTCCTTCCACAAAAAACAAATCCGAATTTTCAAACCGTTCAATAACGTTTCTATCTCTTTCAATAATGACAAATTCCTGATTGTGCGTTTGCAGTTTTTCCGCAGCTTCTTTTCCATTACGTCCAAATCCACATATAATGATATGATTGTCCATACGTCTGATTGTTTTTAGCGTTTTGCGTTGTATAATATTTTTTAGTGTACTTCTACTTAAAATAAATTCGGTAATTACAGAAATAGCATACGCAAATACAAATACACTAATAATGATTAAAAAGACCGTGAATAATTTTCCGTTGTCGTCCAACGGAACTACTTCTTGAAAACCTACTGTGGTTACTGTAATGACCGTCATGTACACGCCGTCAATAAATGTACAGTCAGTAATCGCCATAAACCCAATGATTCCAATTATTAAAACTAGGAACAAGAGTGAAAGCGCAATGTAAAATTTCGACTTAAAAAATCTATACATGGTTATAGGTCAAATACAGAAGTTCTTTTGGTGTAAATTAAGTCTTTTAATCTTAATATAAAAGCTAAGGTAAGATATAATGCAAAACTAAAACCTAAGGTCGCAAACGTAACGTACACAAAGAATAAACGCACATTTTTAGCGCGCATTCCTAAACGTTCTGCCAATCGTGACAGTACGCCGAAACCGTATTTTTCAAAAAAATAACGAAGTTTGTATACAAATTTCATCTGTAATTGCTTGCTTTTTTTATGAGTTGCAAGATACGTATTTTAACAGAATGTTGCCCAATAATCGAAATTTATAATGCGACTTTAGAAGCTAGCCTGATTTGATATTAATTCTCCGTTGAGTTATAAGATTGCTTTAATAATGTATTCCCAATGGCACATTCCAAACACTTATCGCGATTGCAATAATTTTTTTTGAGCTCAAGCAACGCCTGAGTTTGTAGCGCGTTTTCAACAGATATATTTTTGGTGGTGAATTTTTGAATGATGGCATTTTTTTCGGGAGAAATGGTACGAAGTAATTGTAAAATATCATCCACCGCTAATTTTCCTTGATACTTTTGATAACAATATTGTAACGGAATGATGCTGTTGATCAGCAATACATTTATAAAGCTTTTAGAAACTTTTTTGATGCGTTTGGGCGATTGCTTTTCAAAAGTGTAATGTGTTTCCCAAAATGAACTCGTGTTGACCTGCAATATTCTGTATAACTGCTCCAGCGAAGTTGTGCTGATTACTTTGGAAAACAAATGGTGCTGTTGGTGATACAAAGTTGCCAATTGCGACATCCGAATGGTAGGAAAATTGGCAGGACGCGTTCGAAAGAATTGTAAGGGAATTGTCGGCGTTTTTGTGTATTGAAATTTGTGACAGAGATAGGCAAATTCCTTTTGCAATGTGGCATGATACTGTTCTTGAGATGATTCTCGCAAAAGCAAACCCACGATTCCAAATAAGAAAGCTTCTAGCGTTTGTTGTGAATTGCTTAGTTTTCGCAGCAAGCTAAATTCTACCGAACATGCGGCTTCAAAGAATGCTTGACTGTTGAGTTTGAGTCCGAAACCTTTTGCCATCAAACGGAATAATACAGCTTCCCAATCGTAATTGCTTTCCTTAACGAGTTTTTCAATTGCAGCAGCTTTTGTTTCCAATCGCTCCAAATACACGCGTTCCAACCAATTTTCAAGTAAAAAATCATCCAATACAGGAAAATCTGCTTCGCAATGTATCCATTTCGGCGATTGATGTAGCAGTTTTTGATAGCGTGTCAACATCGCCGCATCGCAGTAGTTTTTGAGAACTATGGTCGGAATGACAGAATTGTCTTTTCGGTGAATGTCCATATCGTGATGCCACACCACATGCAAAATTACGTTGTCATAATTGGCATCGTTTTCATGATGATGCACAAACCAATCTGAAGAGTTTACGTGCATTTCCACGTTTCCAGCCCACAATTGATTGCCAATTCGCAATTGCGCATTAAAAAAATCCGGTCCCGCATGTTGATTACGCGTTCCTAATTGAATAATTTCTACCGTTTCTCCCTGTGAAGTTTGAAGGTTTTGCAGATGCAGTTTGCCAAATTTCCACAAATAATACAAAAAGTCTTCTCGTATGGTCATATTGATAATTATTAGATTGCTAATAATTTCAATGAGAAGTGGTGGTTTATGATTCTACGAGTTGTATACTACAAAAATATACTTTTTGGGAGTTTTACCGAAATATTGAAAATTAAGGCTTTTCCAATTCATATCCTTCTGCCTTCCACGCTTTAATTCCGCCAGCAACATTGTGCGTTTTGGTATAGCCTAATTCTCTAAGCTTGATAACAGCTTTCGCACTTCGATTGCCACCGCGACAGTATATGTATACATCTGTATCTTTTGGAATTTTTGTAGTGGCTTGTTCAATAAAATTTTCTTCAAAGAAATCAGCTTCTAAAGCAGTACTTTTTATTTTCCCGTCTGCAATTTCTTTTGGTGTGCGCACATCCAACACAATGACATCTTCATTTTGTAACAATTCATGAAGTTCTGTTACAGTGACATCATTTTCTTTGGGAGAATTGCTACATCCAAAAAAAGACAACAAGAGTGATAAAAAGCCTACTTTAAAAATTGCGTTTCTAAGATTCATTGTTGTTGTTTTAGTTTGTTTTTTCGCCTTCCCATTCCATAAATCCGCCCATCAAATTGTAGGTGTTTTCAAAACCAATGCTGTTCATCACGGCACAAGCCTGAGCGCTTCGTCCGCCTGAGCGACAATATACATAGTAGTTTTTTGCAGGATCGAGTTTTTTTACCTCATCAATAAAACCTTGTCCTAAAAAGATATCAATATGTTTTGCATTGGGAATGTGACCTTCGTCAACTTCATCTTGCGTACGAACATCGATGATTACTGCATTGTTATCATTTGCCAATTGCTCTTGCCATTCTTGTTGGGTTAAATCTGCCATAGTTTTTTTGTAAATAGTATTTGCTTCAAAGGTACACATTTCGTTTCATAAAAAAATTCAAAAAACTGCAACTATTGATTTCCACAACAAAAAATAAAAAACCGAAGCAAAAAACTTCGGTTTCTATATATTAAAGTGACGAAGTGATTTAAACTTTTTCTTATGGCTGCAAATTTATCTTGTTTCGCCCTGACGAAGCTTTTTTTTCGTAACGTAGCTACAGCTATGCTACTCAAAAAAGGCTTCGTCAGGTCAAAAAATCTATAATTTTCGCTACAAAACAAAAAGTTTAAACCACTTCGACTTCTAAAAAAGTCTAAATGTCTAATCAGTCTAAAATGCTAACAATTCAAGCATCAAACTTTAATTGAACAACCAATCGCTTTTGTTGTTTTTACTTCTATTTCTTTTCCTTCCAACAGTGCGTCAACAGCGTCTTCTACATAACGTTTTGAAACCGAAGAAGCATCTTTATGATTATCGTCAATTGCTCCAATATATTTTACTTGATGTCCTTTAGGTGTTTTTGCAATTACGTACATGTGTGGCGTACGTGTTGCGCCAAATTTTGGATATACTTTTTGTCCTTCATCTAACATGTATGGAAAGGTAAATCCTTTTTCTTTTGCTCGCACTTTCATCGCTTCAAAACTGTCACCAGGCTTTGTTTCTGGATTGTTTGGATTGATAGCAATTACAGGATATCCTTTGCTTGCGTATTTTTTATCTAAAGCAACCAATCTGTCTTCATACGCAACTGAAAACGGACACGTATTGCATGTGAAGGTTAAAATAAATCCTTTTGCGTCTTTAAAGTCGCTCATAGAAACCATGTTTCCATCTACATTTTTCAGCTTAAAATCTTCAACGATATCACCTACTTGATAACCATTTGCAACTTCTTTTGTTGGTTTTTCAGTGTTTTCCGCAACTACTTTCGAATCGGTATTGCTTTTTTCTTTTTTCTTTTCTTCACAAGAAACTGCGACGAAAAGCAATGCCAATAAGGCTACTTTTATTGTTTTCATTTTGGTGAGTTTTATTTGTTATTTAATAAATTTTTGTATTTCAGTTTCTAGCTCTTCTTTCGTAAAAGAACCTTCGTAAAATTTTCGCTTGTTTTTAGTGTAAATCACCGTTGCCGGAATAGCGCCTGACCATTCTTCGGATACTTTCGGAATCCACGCGTTTTGGTCTGGATCATCTAATAATACTTGTTCAGATTGCAGCTTGTTTTTTGCCAAATATGCATTGAGCTTTTTTAGATTAAAATCCAAACTTACTAGCAACACTTTTACATTTTTGTCTTTGTATTCTTTGTTAACAGCTTCAAAGTATGGCAATTCTTTCACACATGGCGCACACCAAGTTGCCCAAAAATTGACAACGTGAATATTATCATCTTCAATGTTGAGGTATTTTTCAAACTGTTCAAAATTCAACACAGGAATATCCGTTTGTGATGCTGTTTTGGTCGTAGAATTCGTTTTCACTTTTTCCGTTTCATCTACATGTTCAGCAACAACTTTAGAAGATTTTGTTTCGCTTTTACAAGAGATTAAAATAATTAATAAAAGAATATAACTGACTTTTTTCATAACGGTTTTTAATAAAGATTAAAAATACTAAAAGTCTCCCGGAAAGCTTTTCTATTTAACACATTTTAAGATTTATACTGTGACATCTACGGTTTTACCATACTAAAATTTCACGTTGGTTTGATACCTTTCAAAAAACTAAAAATGTTATAATCATGAAGAAAAGAAATTTACAAACCATCAAACTGAATAAGCAAACCATTTCTACGTTAGATACCGCAATTTTATTTGGCGGATTTCGTTCGCCAGCAGAGCAAAAATCTGAAGTGAGCAAATGCAACGCTGGCACCAATAGAGTTTGCTGCGCTTAAAGTCATTTAAACGATTTTCATATCGATAAAAGAACTACGCATCACTTTTGTAGCATCTACATCTAACCAGTTGTTCAAAATGGATGCGTAAATCTTTCTAAAATCTACGTCAAATTTTAAATCGCCATTCTCGTCTAAGTTGGACAAATTGGGCATAGCATTGTAAAATCCTGCTTTTTTTAACTGCTTTCCAATCAAAAACACCTGATTCGCCGTTCCGTGGTCAGTTCCATTAGCAGCGTTTTGTTGCACGCGACGCCCAAATTCAGAAAAGGTCATAATCAACGTGTCTTTAAACGAATCTTGCTGTTTTAAATCCTTGATAAATGCTGCAATGGCTTCATCATAGACCTTTAACAAGCGTTTTTGTTTGTTCACCTGATTTGCATGCGTGTCAAATCCACCAAGCGACGTGTAATACACTTTTGTCTGCAAACCTGAATTGATAAATTGCGCGACTTGCTTAAGCTGCTTGGCAAATTCATTATTCGGATACTCAATTTTAGAAGCATAAGTTTTGGAAGTTTCGTATAGATATTTTGCAGAATTGGAAGCTGTCACCATCGTTTTGTACAAATATCCCAAATTGTGTTCGCTCAAATGTGCATCATCGTGATGCTGCACCACTTTCTTAAAATACGGTGCATGTGTGGTTCTAAAAAACAACTTCGGATTTTTCGTCGCAATACCATCCGTTTGTTCGCCTTTCAACAATAGTGACAACGTATCATCTACTTCAATGGCGTCTAACGATTTACTTTTGGTAACATCTAAATAACGCCCAACCCAACCCGATTGCAGGTATTCATTAGCGTCGCTCGCCGTATGCCAAATATCGGTAGCACGAAAATGTGAACGATTCGGATTCGGATATCCTACATTATTCACCACACACAATTCTCCATTATGATACAAATCGCTATGCGCTATGAGACTTTCATGAAAACCAATATCATCCGTAATGCCAATCAAATTCGATTTTTGCTGCGCCAACGACGGTCGTTTTTCAAAATAAATATCATTTCGAAAGGGCACGACGGTATTTAATCCATCATTTCCACCTGATAATTGGATTATGACCAATTTTTTTCCTGTCGCTACGGCGGAATCGATCAAATTAAAACCCGAAACGAATTTTGGCAAGAACATCGCGGTACTTGCTAAGGAAGCTTGTTTTATAAAATCTCTTCTGTTCATAAAAACTTGTTTTTATTCCCGTGAAAACGGGAACCTCATACTAACACTACATTTTCAAATTCCTACGAAAGCAGGAATCACATTGAATTACTTTTGTTTTGTTAGAAAATCGGATATCATCAAACTATCAAAATCTTCGTTTCTCAGCTGTTTTCGACTGCGCTCTAACTGACATTTCTATAATATTAATTTTGTTCATAATTACAACGAACTAACACAACTGATACTCTGGCAACGACATCAACTGAATACAAGTTTCTTTCAAATCTTGATTCGCTAATTTTTCCAAATACGTTTCTGTTCCTTTATTTATAGGACTTGCAAGCAAGCTTTGCTGCAATTGTGTTTCGGTTATATTTTTATGATTTTTGTAAAATGCATTCCAATCGGGCGTCACTTTCAATCTCCGTTGACGATTTTGTTTGTTGTTAAAACGCTGAAAATCGTCTTCAAATTCGCCTTTTTCGTCTAATGCAATTTCTCCATTTGCTAATAAGACAGAAGGCAATCGCAGGCGCAACATCATCGTGTTCGGATTAATCCAATTTCTGCCGCCTTTCCATCCTGCTACATTCGGCGGAAACAATAAATGTTGTCCCAAAAGTTTTTGTAAATACACCAATTCACGCTCTTTTTCAAATTTCATGGGTACAACTCTGTGCATTCCGATGAGAAATTCTACAGGCGATTTTATCTTTGTGCCAATATTTTTTTGGTCATAAAACCAATCAGAAGTTAACACAAAACGCATCAAATTTTCAATATTGTAATCTTTATAAAAAATGTCCGTCATTTCGCTTACGCAGGAAGCATCTATTTTATCATTCACAAAATAACGATAGATGTTCTCGCAGATAAATTGTGCGCACTGTTTTTGCTGTAAAATGATGTCAATAATGTCTGAACCGTCAAAATTACCAGTTTTTCCAAGAAACGTTTTTTGTCCATAATCGTGTTGAAAACGTCGCAAACGGAAATTTCCACGCAAATCATGATTCCAGCCTGTAAATGCGCGTGCGGCTTCTTTAATATCTTTTTCAGTGTATTCCTTATCACGTCCAAGCGTAAACAATTCCAACAACTCACGCGCAAAATTCTCGTTCGGTTTTTGCTTCTTGTTTTGTTTGTTATTAAGATATTTAATCATGGAAGCTTCTTTCGAAATGGCAATGACAAATTCTTTAAAATTACCTAAAGCATGTGTGCGAAGCGTATTGTTGTACTGTTCAAAATGCAGTATATTTTTATCGTGACACACAAAGTGATTTGCCCAAAAAAGCGTCATTTTTTCGCGAAGTAACTGCTCAGTCGTTCCGAGTTTGTACAACCAAGCAATATTCAATTCGTGTACTTTTTTTACACTGTCTTTAATAAGCGAACGAATCTTCTTTCGGTCTTTCAAATTCAGTCCATTCAAACTATTGCGCAATTCTGTAAGATTGATTGTCAACGGTTCAACTTTTTGAGAAGCCTCAAACAATTGCGAAACAAATTCCACTCGCGACAACCCTTGAAGCGATTGGACTTTTTTAGCTGAAATTCCAAACCCAACTCTGTTGTACAAATGCACGATCTCTGAAACAGTCATAGTTAATTCGTTTGTTGTATGACTTACAAAACGTTGTGAAGGTTTAATTTGGTATGTTTTTGTTGGTAGATTTGAGATGTTAGTATTGAGTATTGAGATTTTTGTAATGCGCTAATGTGTTTGACAGTAATTTTGTACTTGTTTATGAATTTATTTTGAAAAAACAATGAATTCCTGCCTTACTTCGGCGAGCTCTGCACAAGCCACAGGAAAGACAACGTAAACTTTAAAATACAAAAGCAAAGCGATACTAAAATTCCAAAGCGAAGCGTATCTAAGAGCAAAGCGATTCCATAAGCGCTTGCACTGAGCTTGTCGAAGTGAAGCGTGTCTATCAAAAAAAATTAATAAAATTTTAACACTACTCTACTTTTTCAAGAACAAAATATCACTACATTTGTATATACAAATATTGTACAGACAACTATGAAATTAGAAGACGTTTTAAAAAGTGATGCCGTATTGCCTTTATCTAAAAGAACCGCAATCAACTTTTTTGTGACGAATAATATTTTTATGGAGAAATACACAAGTTTCTTCAAACAGTACGATATTTCATTACAACAGTTTAATGTGTTGCGTATTTTGAAAGGTCAAAAAGGAAAACCTGCCAATTTGGCTACGATTCAAGAGCGCATGGTACATAAAAATAGCAACACCACACGATTGATTGACAAATTGATTACAAAAGACTTGGTAGAACGTTCTATCTGTCCAGAAAATCGTAGAAAAGTAGAAATTATCATTACTGAAAATGGTTTGGAGCTACTAGATACTATCAATCCTAAACTGGAAGCACTAGAAGATAGCATGACGCGATTATTAACAATTAATGAAGCAGAAACGCTCAATATATTATTGGAAAAATTAAGAGGTTCGCAATCCGAGTAAAATTGCCCTAAAACAAATCGACATTTATTAAAAACAAGAAAATGAAAACACGTATTTTAACATTGGTAGCTGTATTTATGTTCGCTACAGTAGCAACAAGCGTTGCACAAAACAAACAAATTGACACAAAAGAAAGCAAAGTAAACTGGACAGGTTATAAAGTAACTGGACAACACGAAGGAACTATCGATTTCAAATCTGGAACGTTAAAGTTTAATGATGGAAAGTTAGTTGGCGGAACATTCGTAATTGACATGTCATCCATCAACACTACAGATTTAAGCGGCGAAAGCAAGCAAAATTTAGACGGACATTTAAAATCTGACGACTTTTTTGGTGTAGCAAAGTATCCTACAGCAACCTTAACATTCAAAAAAGTTGTTGAAACTGACGACAATGTATACAGAGTTGCAGCCGACTTAAAAATTAAGGAAAGTACGTCGCGCGTAGCTTTTGACATTGAATTGGAGAACAGCTCAGCAGAAACTACTTTAAAAGTAGACCGTACAAAATTTGGTATCAAATATGGTTCTGCTACATTCATTGACGGATTGAAAGACAAAGCCATCAACGACGAATTTGACTTAGCAGTTACGTTAAAGTATTAATTTTTTATAAAAAATCTTTTTTTAATTCAAATATTCGTTTTTATATTTGTGCAACACAAAAAGATAATGAAAACTAATTTTGTAAATACTTGGTGGTGGAACTTACGAACTTCAAAATCGTGAGGAAAGTCCCCTATTTATAAATAATAGATATCAAAGAAGACTTGTCAATCACGACAAGTCTTCTTTTTTTTGAAACAAATTGAACATGTACAAACTAAAAACAACACATAAAAAAATACTAGCAGACACCATAACGCCCGTAAGTGTCTACTTAAAAATCAGAGATAAATTCCCAAACAGTCTGCTGTTGGAAAGTAGTGACTATCACGCCAGCGACAACAGTTTTTCGTATGTATGTTGCAATCCGATTGCGAGTATTAAGGTGGAAAATGAAACGCTTACGCGAGAATTTCCAGATGGTGCATCAGACACAACGCCAATCACGGAAACTACCAATGTTCCTGCGTTGATTCACGAGTTTTCGCAACAGTTTGAAACTGACGAAAACGATTTTAAATTTATCAACAATGGCTTATTTGGCTACATTGCCTACGATGCGGTTCGCTACTTTGAATCGGTCGAAATTTCTAAAAAAGAACAATCGCTTCACATTCCTGACATGTACTACGCGATTTACCAAAATATCATTGCATTCAATCACTTTAAAAACGAAGCATATATCTTTTCACATTGCTATGAAAAAGAAAATAATATTGCAGCCATTGAACACTTATTAAATTCCCGAAACTTTACCACATACAACTTTACTATTGACGGCGAACGCGAATCCAATATGGACGATGAACAGTTCAAGCAAAATGTGGCGTTGGCAAAAAAACACTGTTATCGTGGTGATGTATTTCAATTAGTGCTATCGCGAAGATTCATTCAAAAATTTAAAGGAGATGAATTCAATGTATATCGCGCATTGCGAAGTATCAATCCGTCGCCATATTTGTTCTATTTTGACTATGGCGATTTCAAAATCTTTGGTTCTTCTCCAGAAGCGCAATTGGTTGTTCATGAAGGTCACACCGAAATTCACCCAATTGCAGGAACCTTTAAACGTACTGGAAATGATGAAGAAGATGCCGCTTCCGCGAAGAGACTTTTCAACGATCCAAAAGAAAATGCCGAACACGTGATGCTGGTCGATTTGGCGCGAAACGATTTAAGTCGAAACGGAAATCAAGTCAATGTTGAAACGTATAAAGAATTGCAATTCTTTTCACACGTGATTCATTTGGTATCAAAAGTCACAGCGCAAAAGCATGAAAATGTACCAACCATGCAAGTTGTGGCAGACACCTTTCCTGCGGGAACGCTTAGCGGCGCACCAAAACACAAAGCCATGCAATTGATAGAAAAGTACGAAACCTCTAACCGCGATTTTTACGGTGGCGCCATTGGTTTTATGGACTTTCAAGGAAACTTCAATCATGCCATCATGATTCGAACATTTCTAAGCAAAAACCACAAATTACACTATCAAGCAGGCGCGGGAATTGTAGCAAAATCAAACGAAGAAAACGAAAACCAAGAAGTATATAACAAACTAAGAGCCTTAAACAAAGCCCTAGAAATCGCAGAAACCATCTAGGGAATGTTGAATGTTGAATGTTGAATGTTGAATGTTGAATGTTGAATGTTGAATGTTGAATGTTGAATAAAAATTAAAAAAACTATTCGAAACAAAAACGTCACTTCGAGTGAAATTCTGAAAGAATTTTGTATCGAGAAGTACTTTGAAAAAAATATAATTAGATGTGAGATATGAGTATTGAATATTGAGATTATTATGAAACGTCATTGCGAGGCAAAAGCCGAAGCAATCTGTTTCTCTAAAAACACCAAGTATAAATCAAACTTGTCTCAATACTCAATACTAAAACCTCAATGCTAACAACAAACAAAATGAAAAAAGTATTAGTCATAGACAATTACGACAGCTTCACCTACAATCTTGTCCATTATTTGGAAGATTTGGAATGTGATGTCACGGTCAAAAGAAACGACCAATTGTCGCTAGAAGAAGTTGCAGCGTATGAAAAAATCATTCTGTCGCCAGGCCCTGGAATTCCAGATGAAGCAGGTTTACTAAAACCTATCATTGAAAAATACGCGGCAACCAAAAGTATCTTAGGTGTGTGTTTGGGACAGCAAGCCATTGGAGAAGTTTTTGGAGGTTCGCTTACCAATTTAGAGCAAGTGTATCACGGTGTTGCCACAAAAGTAAAAGTTACGGTGGATGACGAATCGCTCTTTAAAAATTTACCTGAAACTTTTGAGGTCGGACGCTACCATTCATGGATTGTCGCAAGTCCGCTTCCCCAAACACTAGAAGCGACTTCGTATGATGAAAACGGACAAATCATGTCGCTACGCCACAAAGAATACGATGTGCGCGCCGTGCAATATCATCCAGAATCTGTACTCACGCCACACGGAAAACAAATACTAGAAAATTGGGTAAAAAACTAGCTGTGAGATATTAGAATTGAATATTTAGATTTTTTTTGAACTCGTCTCAATTCTCAATACTAAAGCCTCAATACTAAAAAAATAAAACTTGAATCATTCAATCATTGAATGTTTCAATCTTTTAATCAAACTACATGAAAAAACTACTAAACAGACTCATCAACCACGAAAGCATCTCAGAAGAAGAAGCCAAACAAGTCTTGGTCAATATCTCAAAAGACATGTACAATCCGAGTCAGATAGCTTCTTTTCTAACGGTTTTTATGATGCGAAGTGTGACCTTAGAAGAACTCAAAGGTTTCCGCGACGCATTACTCGAATTATGCATTCCTGTGGATTTATCAGCCTACAACGCTATTGATTTATGCGGAACGGGCGGCGATGGAAAAGACACCTTTAACATATCAACTTTGGCATCTTTCATTACAGCTGGAGCTAGCGTACATGTTGCCAAACACGGAAACTATGGCGTTTCTTCGGTCAGTGGTTCATCAAACGTGATGGAATATTTAGGTATCAAATTTACCAACGACACCGATTTCTTAGAGAAATGTATTGAACAAGCAGGAATTTGTGTATTACATGCACCATTATTTCATCCAGCCATGAAAAATGTGGCGCCAATTCGACGCGAATTAGGTGTCAAAACCTTTTTTAATATGCTCGGTCCAATGGTAAATCCCGCATTTCCTAAAAATCAAATGGTAGGAGTTTTCAATTTAGAATTGGCACGAATGTATGGCTATTTATATCAAAACACAGATAAAAATTACACCATTCTACATGCGCTTGATGGTTATGATGAAATTTCACTAACTGGCGCGACCAAAGCTATTAGAAACCATTCGGAAGAAATGTTAACTGCTGCCGATTTCGGTGTTCCACAACATACACAAGCAGACATTTACGGCGGCGATTCAGTAGCTTCGGCAGCCAAAATATTCACTGATATTTTAGAAGGCAACGGAACCAATCCGCAGAACAATGTCGTATGTGCCAATGCAGGAATGGCAATTGCAACCGTAAAAGGTTTGAACGCAAAAGAAGGTTTCGAAATTGCCAGAGAATCGTTGCAATCTGGGAAAGCATTAAAAGTTTTAAAAACATTGCAGGAGCTGAGTAGATAGTTATCATCATGCAAAACCTTATGCTCAATTTGGTTGGGTATTGATTCAGCATCACACAAAAAGAGAAAATAGATTCCTGCCTTCGCAGGAATGACAAAAAAGAAATGCAGGAACGACAAAAAGAAATATTGAGATGACCATTTTAGACAAAATTATAGCAGATAAACACAAAGAAGTTTCACTAAAAAAAAGCATCGTACCCGTGTCGATTTTGGAGCGTTCGGCATTATTCGATTGTGAAACTTCTTCTTTATCTGCGGCATTGAGAGCTAGTGAGACAGGAATCATTGCCGAATTTAAGCGTCGTTCGCCATCCAAAGCTGTTATTAATCAAAAAGCCAGCGTATATGATGTGGCTTTAGGCTATGAAAAAGCTGGTGTTTGCGGCATGTCGGTATTGACAGACGGAAAATATTTTGGCGGTTCGCTTGAAGATGTTTTGTTAGCACGCGCAAGCGTACAATTGCCTATTTTACGGAAAGAATTTATCATAGATGAATATCAAATCATAGAAGCCAAATCGTATGGTGCGGATGTCATCCTACTCATCGCAGCGGTTTTGACTCGTGAAGAAATCAAAACGCTTTCGGAAACCGCAAAAAGTCTTGGTTTGGATGTATTGCTTGAAGTACACAATTTGGAAGAACTGCAAAAATCCATCATGCCGTCGCTGGATATGTTAGGAGTAAATAACAGAAACCTAAAAACCTTTGAAGTCAGCACCGACATCAGCAAAGAACTTTCAACCCACATTCCAGATGATTTTGTAAAAGTATCGGAAAGTGGCATCAGCTCCGTTGAAGCGATTAAAGATTTGAAACCATACGGTTATCAAGGATTTTTGATTGGAGAAAATTTTATGAAAACAGACAATCCAGGCGAAAGTGCGTTGAAGTTTATTAAGGAATTAGGTCTTGGGCGTTAGGTGTTAGTAATTAATCATTCAATCTTTTAATTATTCAATGAAAAACTTGAAACTCAAAATATGCGGAATGAAATACGAAGACAATATCAATGCTGTAAGTGAATTGCAGCCAGATTATTTGGGCTTTATATTTTACAGAAAATCATCTCGTTTTTTTGATTCTGTAATTCCAAAAATTCCTCAAGACATTAAGAAAACTGGTGTTTTTGTGAATAGTTCTTTGGATGACATCATGCAAAAAATACAATTACATGATTTGCAAGCGATTCAATTGCACGGCAATGAAAGTTTCGCATTTTGTAAAGAATTAAAAGAAAGATGTCGTATCGAGCGCAGTCGAAATGCTCATGATGAGATGCTGAATCAAGTTCAGCATGACGATTTCAATTTGCACGTTGCGCCAATTGAAATTATCAAAGTATTTTCAATAAAAGATACGTTTGACTTTGAAGTTTTGAAACCGTATGAGCCTTTTGTTGACTATTTTTTGTTTGATACGAAAGGGAAATTACCTGGCGGAAACGGCGTGACGTTTGATTGGAAAGTATTGGAACACTATCCGTCTACCAAACCTTTTTTTCTCAGTGGCGGCATTGGTTTGGAAACCATCACAAAATTGAATGATTTTGTAAAAAGTAACGCATCAACATATTGTTATGCTTTGGATGTAAATAGTAAATTTGAAATCGTTCCGGGATTGAAGAATATTGAAGATTTGAAAGTATTTAAAGAGACAATTATCAAGAAATAAAAAGATTCCCGCCTGCGCGGGAACAGAAAGACTATGAAAAAAACCTATCACGTAAATGAAAAAGGATACTACGGCACTTTTGGCGGCGCGTATATTCCTGAAATGTTGTATCCAAATGTGGAAGAGCTGCGTCAACAGTATTTGGAAATTATGTATGAAGATTCTTTTCAAAAAGAATTCAAACAGTTGTTAAAAGATTACGTGGGTCGTCCATCTCCACTGTTTTATGCGGAACGCTTATCTGCCAAATACAACACAAAAATCTACTTAAAACGAGAAGATTTAAACCATACAGGCGCACATAAAGTGAACAATACCATCGGACAAATTTTGATGGCAAAACGACTTGGGAAAACACGAATCATTGCAGAAACTGGCGCGGGACAACACGGCGTGGCTACAGCAACAGTGTGCGCATTGATGGGCATGGAATGTATTGTGTATATGGGCGAAATTGACATTGCGCGACAAGCTCCGAATGTAGCGCGTATGAAAATGTTGGGCGCTGAGGTGCGTGCGGCAAAATCGGGAAGTAGAACATTGAAAGATGCTACCAATGAAGCTATTCGCGATTGGATTAGCAATCCTGTAAATACACATTACATCATCGGTTCGGTAGTTGGACCGCATCCGTATCCAGACATGGTAGCGCGTTTCCAAGCGGTGATTTCGGAAGAAATAGAATGGCAATTGCAGGAAAAAGAAGGTCGCTCCTTCCCTGACCATGTCATTGCCTGTGTCGGTGGCGGAAGCAATGCCGCAGGTGCTTTTTATCAATATTTGGATGATGAACGCGTCAATTTAATCGCGGTGGAAGCAGCCGGAAAAGGAATTCACTCCGGAGAAAGTGCGGCAACTTCTGCATTAGGCGAAGACGGAATTATTCACGGAAGTAGAACCTTGTTGATGCAAACCAAAGACGGACAAATTACAGAACCGTATTCAATTTCTGCTGGATTGGATTATCCTGGCGTGGGTCCAATGCATGCACATTTGTACAAAAGCAAACGCGCAGAATTCATTTCCATCACAGATGATGAAGCCATGACTGCTGGATTGGAATTATCGCAACTAGAAGGTATCATTCCAGCAATAGAAACTTCGCACGCACTGGCAGTTTTTGATACAAGAAAATTCAAAGAAGATGACATTGTAGTGTTGAATCTCTCAGGTCGCGGTGATAAGGATTTGAACACGTATATTGATTATTTTAAACTTTAGCTATGAGACGTGGGTATTGAGATGTGAGACAAGAAAAAAACACCATCTCAATACTAAAAACTCAATACTCAATACTATTGACATGAACAGAATAAACCAAAAATTACAAGAAGATAAAAAACTACTCTCTATCTATTTTACGGCGGGCTATCCGAGTTTGGATGATACAGCTGGTGTGATTAAAGAGTTGGAAAAAAATGGCGTAGATATGATTGAAATTGGCTTGCCATTTAGCGATCCGTTGGCGGATGGACCAACCATTCAAGAGAGTTCTACGAAAGCATTGGAAAACGGAATGACAAGCGAATTGCTGTTCGAGCAAATTGCAGATATTCGCGAAACCGTTTCCATTCCATTGATTATTATGGGCTATTTGAATCCGATGATGCAGTACGGAATTGAAGCGTTTTGCGCCAAATGTAAGGAAGTTGGTGTTGACGGATTGATTATTCCAGACATGCCTGTGGATGTGTATCACGAGCAATACCAAGCGATTTTTGAAAAATACGGTTTGTTGAATGTGTTTTTAATCACGCCGCAAACATCGGAAGAACGCATCCGATTTATCGACAGTATTTCAAACGGATTTATCTATATGGTTAGTTCTGCGGGAACTACAGGTGCAAAAAACAGCTTTGGAAATGCACAAGAAACCTATTTTGACCGCATTGGAAAGATGAATTTGAAAAATCCGCAAATTGTCGGTTTTGGAATTTCCAATCATGAAACCTTTACACAAGCTACCAACAAAGCAAAAGGTGCTATTATTGGAAGCGCGTTTATCAAGTATCTCACTAAAAATGGTACGGAAAGTATCAAAGCGTTTGTGGATGGTGTTTTAGGGAAATGATAGTTTTATTTCTTTATCATTTTCTAGACGTCACTTCGATTTCTATGACAAAAGCAATTCATCTTTGGTGAAAACTTTAGCTATTTGTGAGAAGCTGAATCGAGTTCAGCTTGACGGAAATATATTTTCAATTCAAAATAAAAACCATTGGTACATTAAAAAAATCGTCACTTCGAGTGGATTTGCGCAGCAAATTTGTATCGAGAAGTAGTTTGAAATCTAGTGTTTCTTAGCAGATTTCGATACAAAATCTTTTCAAGATTTCACTCAATCTGACGTTTGCATTATCAATAATCACTCAAAGTGACATTTTGTGAATTTAAAAGTCAAAAAAACACTATTTTTAAACCTCACCAATCCAAATCAATCGAATGAAAAAAATCGTACTACTACTTGCGTTTCTTACCTTAATTTCTTGCGGAAGCGACGAAAAAAAGGAAATTCCAAAAAGTGAACTTTCGTTTGCGGGCGTTTTAGAAGCATATCACGACCAAAGTTTAGCGTTAAATCCTATCAATGCGACGGCTGCTGGCGATACGAGCTATAATGACCAGTTTCCGAATTTTTTATCAGATGCATATCAAGACAAATTAAAAGCGCATTACCACAAGTTTAGAGATACGTTACAGAATTTTGACGACACCAATCTCACCGAAAGTGAGCAACTTAGCAAAGATATTTTGTATTGGGAATGCGATATGAATTTGAGAGAACTAAGCTTTCAAAACAGTCGTCTTTTCCCTATTGATCAAATGTGGTCTATTAATTTAGTAGTGGGACAATTTGCAAGTGGCGCTTCTGCACAATCGTTTAATACTGTGGAAGATTACGAAAATTGGCTCAAGCGTTTGGGAGGTTTTAATACCTGGTTGCAAACCGCAAAAACCAACATGCAAGAAGGAATTGAAGAAGGTTTTGTATTGCCAAAATCGTTGATTAAGAAAGTAATTCCGCAATTTGAAGTGTTGGCGACAACTCCATTGAATGCGCATTTGTTTTACACGCCTATCAACAATTTTCCTGCTGATTTTTCAAGCGAAAACAAAGACAAATTAACCAAAGCGTATAGTAAGTTTTTAACGGAAACCTTGGTACCTTCTTTTAATGAAATGTATCAATTTTTAAAGACAGATTACCTCAATGCTGGTAGAGAAAGTAGCGGAATTTCGGATACACCTTACGGAGATGCGTATTACGAATTTTCCATCAAAAAATATACAACTACCGACATGACAGCCGATGAAATTCACGAATTAGGCTTGCAAGAAGTCGCACGAATTTTAAGCGAAATGGAAAAAGTGAAACAGCAAGTTGGTTTTAAAGGCGATTTGAAATCGTTTTTTAATCATGTACGCGAACGTAAAGATTTGATGCCATATTCGCAACCACAAGAAATTATTGACAATTTCAATGCGATTCATGACAAAATGAAGCCGCAAATCAATCAATTGTTTGATGTAAAACCCAAAACACCGTTTGAAGTGCGTCGTACGGAAGCCTTCCGGGAAGCTTCTGCTAGTGCAGAATACAATCCAGGCTCGTTAGATGGTACACGACCAGGTATTTTTTACGTGCCCATTCCTGATGCGGCAAGTTATAATGTGTTTTCGGATGAAGCGTTGTTTTTGCACGAAGCGATTCCTGGACATCACTATCAAATTTCGTTAACGCAAGAAAATGAAGCCTTGCCAGATTTTAGAAAAACACTTTGGTACAGCGCGTATGGCGAAGGTTGGGCATTGTATTCGGAATCGTTAGGAAAGGAATTAGGCTTGTATACAGACCCGTATCAATATTTCGGAATGTTGAGTGCGGAAATGCACCGCGCCATTCGTTTGGTCGTAGATACTGGATTGCACGCCAAAGGCTGGACACGTGAGCAAGCAATTCAATATTCGCTCAACAACGAAGCTGAAAGTGAAGCAAGTATCATTTCTGAAATAGAGCGTTATATGGCAATGCCAGGACAAGCGTTATCGTACAAAATTGGACAATTAAAAATTCGCGAATTACGCGCTAAAGCAGAAAAAGAATTGGGAGAAAAGTTTGACATCAAACAATTTCACAATCAAGTGTTGGAGACTGGTTGTGTTCCGTTGCAATTGTTGGAAGATAAGATTAACGCTTGGATTGAAAGTGTGAAGAAATAATTTCATTACAAAAAATGAAAAAACCTCTAAAACATAATTTTAGAGGTTTTTTTATGATACATCAGCATCCTTTTTTACGCTAAAAAAACTCCTTATACTGCAAAACCCGAAAGTCAAAAGTTGTGAATTTCGGGTTTTGTTTTTTTAGCTTTTTATAAAGTGGAATGCTTCCAATAGCGCGATTGGCTGCGCCAGAAGATGACGTTAAAGAAACGGTTTTGATAATTCGTGTTGAACTTAGATGTGATGCTGAATCAAGTTCAGCATGACGTGTTTTATCAACTAAACTCAAATCAAATTGGTGGATTCTTGGAACTTCATCCGAAACGACTTCTAATTTTAAGTTGTATTGTTTGATGTGTCTTCGGAAGAAATATTCTGGTCCGTTTTTGGAGTTTCCGCCTGTAAATAATATGGTGTGAATGCTCGGATATTGTTGCAAATAACTAATAACATCGCGCAATTGTATGTTTTGCATGCCTAAATCGGAAGCATCAATTTTTTCACGTTCGCAGCTATCTACAATGTCACAAACGCCAATTTTATGCTGTATTAAAAAGCTTTTTCGCTGATTAATCGCTTCTTGCGAATTGTCGTAGCGTAAGTTCAAATCGTAAATTTTATCCAAAAACAACCACAGCGAATTGTAATAACTTCCATAGCAGAAATCCACATCTTTTTCGAGCAAATCGCCCGTAGAAAATCGCGGAGGCGGCAAGGTTCCTACAATGAGTTTTTCAGTATCGTTGTGAATAAATGGTGCGTATGGGTGCTTGTGAAAAAACATTAACGCGTAAACACCAATTCGTTACCGTTTGAAAGTTCTTCGCTGTAGCCATAACCTTCGTAATCGAATCCTTTTAAATCGTCGAGTGTTTTAGCGTCTTTTTCAATAATATAGCGCGTCATGTAACCTCTTGCCAATTTCGCATAGGTCATGATGGTTTTGTACTTTCCATTTTTAAAATCTTTGAAAACAGGCGTAATGACCGGAACTTTCAATGTTTTGGAATCAACTGCTTTGTAATATTCGTTGCTGGCTAAATTCACAAATAATTCATCATCTTCTAATTCGTCATTCAATTGCGTCGTGATTTTCTTTTTCCAGAATTCGTAGAGATTTTTATTTTTTCCAACAGGTAATTTTGTGCCCATTTCCAAACGATACGGTTGCATCAAATCCAACGGTTTCAACAATCCATATTGCCCTGAAAGAATGCGCAACGTGTTTTGAAGTGTATCAATTTTATCTTCTGGAAGTGTAAACGCATCTAGTCCTTGAAACACTTGCCCACTAAACGTGTAAATACTCGGACGCGCATTTTCAGTAGTAAACGGCAATTCCCATTCTTGATTTCGTTGATAGTTTAAATCTGCCAAAGAATCCGAAATGCTCATCAAGTTTGACAATTGCTTGCGCGATTTTTTCTTTAAAATTTTATTCAATCGTTCTGCTTCTTTCAAAAAACAAGCTTCTGTGTGTTTTTGGGTTGGAAGACTACTTTCTAAATCTAGAGATTTTGCAGGAGATATGACTATTTTCATGTTTCAATTTCTTTTTTTGAGTGTTAAAATTACGGTTTTTTGGCGACTATGTTTCCGTTTATAAACGCAAAGTTATAATCACCTGTGATATGAAAATCGACTGGAAATGCTTCTTCCAACGTTGGATACCATTTTTTCTTGGTGTGATTTACCAAAATGAACAAACCTTCAGGGTTTCCCAAAGCGCAGAATTTATCAAAATCGCCATCATAAATTTCAATAGGACGCATCTCATTAATTTGATGATATATGGCTTTATTATCTGTGGAAACGATTCCGATTTCGCTGATGCTTAACAAATCTGCTGTCGAAAAAGGATGTGTATTCATCACATCTATATCTTTTCGCGCGATGAATTCGACAATATTTCGGTCTTTGTCATAAAAATACAACGCTTCCGCATTCCAACCAGAAAAGTCTGCAATAGTTTCGCCATCACACAGTAAAATATTGGTTCGCTTTTGAATCCATTGCAACGCTTGTTGAATTTTATACGACGAAATATTAATCGCAAAATGTGCTTGCTGACTGTGATTTGATTTTACAAACGTGAGAGAAGAAACGCCCAATTTTACCGTAAATTTTTCCGCGTCGGCAGCCATCAAAGGCAATTCCAACACTTTTGTGTAAAAATGCTGCTGCGCCTCTAAATTTGTAGTAAAAAGAGTGAGTTCGCTAATTTTCATAGTTTAAAATTACTATAATTTCGTGAGCTACAATAGCGATTCAAACAGTTATCATTTATAGAAAAATAGACATTGCTTATCATTTGAAAATAAAGTAATTCCTCAACTTTAACGTTTCAATAACAACTTTACGGACAAATTTTCGGAACTTATAAAAAACTTCCATTCATGAAAATAAAGTCCAACGCCTTACCAAAAGAATACGATTCGCCACATTACGAGGTTAATCGGAAGTTTTGTGAAGATTTTGAGCGATACGTCGCTTCTAAAAATGGAAAAGTGAAAGGCAGTTATAATGCGTGGACGTATTCTATTTCAGGAAAGATTGAAGTTGAAAAACCATGGACCATTAAGTATAAAAAAGCCACTTTTTCAGGAACTCCTGTGAGTTTATGGCGTTCTGCTAAATCGCAAAGCTTATTTACGTCCGTTACTTGGACTTGTGAAGCTATCCATACAAGCGATTCTAGAATTTTTATCCGAAAAAAAAGAACCGCTGACCGATTCAGCCCACGATTTAAGCAATTTAAACATTACAAACGCTACGTCATTAAGTCCAATACAAAAGAAACAGAATTGCTTTGTCAGGTTTTTGATATTTTGCGATCACTTTTCGTTTCTGAGGAAATTTACCGACTTCAAATTAAAAACAATAGAGTCATCATTGAATTGCGTTGTGAACTTCATTATTTTAAGATTTTGGATAAGCTTCTTGAACTTTAATTTTGTTCTTTGTTTTTTGTTTTTTGTTTTTCGTTATTCTTGGTTTCATGAATGAATTTGTTAAACCGATGAAAAAAATCTCCACCTAAAACCCAACACCAAACACCAAACACCAACCATCCAACACCCAAAAACTAACACCTAACAAAAAAACACTATCTTGCAGCCCTAAAAATTTGAA
Source organism: Kordia sp. TARA_039_SRF (assembly GCA_006383075.2). Taxonomy (GTDB): domain Bacteria; phylum Bacteroidota; class Bacteroidia; order Flavobacteriales; family Flavobacteriaceae; genus Kordia. The sequence goes on along the minus strand of SMNH02000006.1, from coordinate 145,809 downwards.
CGTATGAAATTATTGAAATCCGTAGATAAAGTATTGGCGCGTATGGGAAGTTCAAAAGCTACTGAACGTGCGTATAATGAACCTTTAACCGCAGAAATGATACAACAAATTCCTGGAGAGCAACTGGGCGTTTCGGAAGCTGGTGGTATTTGGGCAGGAATTCAAGAATTGAATGGCTATGTGTTTATGGAATTGATTATTCTTGACACGACTAAAATTAAGACGTTTAAAGGAATTACCGTTACTTTTTTAGGCGAAAACGAATTAACGCTTGAATCAGACACGAAAGAAATAAACTCTGAATTTTCAGACATTTTCAACCGTTGGTTAACACAAATCAGCGTGGAAATCTCCAAGAAAGAATTAAACTTTATCAAGAAGAAAAAATACAATCAAATTCAATTGAGCTTTAAAAAGAAAGCGCTTTTGTATGATGTGAAGTAGTTTCTTTGTTGTTTGTGTTTTGTTCTTTGTTATTTGTTTTTCGTGATTTCGAAAGTAAACTTATACACAACCGAAAAACATCTCAATCCTCAATACTAATATCTAAAAACTACCTAAAACCCAAAACCAAACACCTAAAACCTGTCACATCGAGCGCAGTCGAGATGCAAAACCTACATATCCACATGCTTGGCATAGTTGCGCCATTTTTCAATGCACTCGGTCATGTCTTGTGGAACTTCTGAGTTAAAACTCATCTTTTCTCCCGTAGTTGGATGTACAAAACCTAAAGTCTTTGCATGCAAGGCTTGTCGCGGTAAAATTTTAAAGCAGTTTTCTACAAATTGCTTGTATTTTGAAAAGGTTGTTCCTTTTAAAATGCGCTCGCCACCATAACGTTCATCATTGAATAATGTATGACCAATATGCTTCATGTGCACGCGAATTTGATGCGTACGACCTGTTTCTAATTGACACGAAACTAGCGTAACATAGCCAAATCGTTCAATGACTTTGTAATGTGTTACCGCAGGTTTTCCTTTTTCGGAATCATCGCCTGTATATACTGTATTTTGAAGTCTATTTTTTGGATGACGACCAATATTTCCTTCTACAGTACCTTCATCTTCTTCCACATTTCCCCAAACTAGCGCATAATACAAACGCTCCGACGTTTTATCAAAGAATTGCTTTGACAAGTGCGTCATGGCTTCTTCAGTTTTGGCAACAACTAACAATCCACTCGTATCTTTGTCAATTCTGTGTACCAACCCTGGACGTTCGTTGGAGTTTTTTGGGAGATTATCAAAGTGATAAATCAACGCGTTAATCAATGTTCCAGAGTAGTTTCCATGTCCTGGATGCACTACCATTCCCGCGGGTTTGTTTACAACTAACAAATCGTCATCTTCATATACGACATCAATCGGAATGTCTTCTCCCACCAACAAATGCTCGTACGGCGGATATTCAAACAATACTTTAATTACATCGTTTCCTTTTACCTTGTAATTCGATTTTACAGGTTTGTCATTCACATAAATATTGCCATCTTTTGCCGCTTGTTGAATTTTATTTCGCGTCGCACCTTCAATAAAATTCATCAAATATTTATCAACACGCAAGGGTTGCTGTCCTTTTTCGGCAGTAAATGAATAGTGTTCGTATAAATCGTCTGATTCGTCTTGTGGTTGTGGAAAATTATTCTCCTGCATTGTTATCGTTTTCGTCTGTATTGCTAGCACCTGGACGTTTTCCATTTCCTAAAATCAATTCGAGTTTGGACATTTTTGGAAGTCGCTCATTTGGCTGAATTGGTTTGCCTTTATATTTCAATCCTAAAACCATATCTTTTCCAATATTATCTTTGTACGTTACTTTTTCCACCTCAAATCCGACAGCATTTAAGGTAGATTCTGCCGTTCTTCTCGTAATTTGAATCACATACGGAATGGTTACTTCACGGTACTTTGATGGATTGATTTTTAGATAGATTTTTCGTCCTTCTTTTACTTTGTCTCCCGCATACGGATATTGTTCAATGATAGAGTAGGCAGGAAAATCGGGATTGTAGTTTACCGTATCTTGCAATAAATAGTTTAAGTCGTTTTCTTCTAGCTTTGCTTTGGCGTCTTCAAACGAAAGTTTTGCCAAATCAGGAACTGTTTTAAATTCACCGTTATTAGTCGAAAAATCAAGCCATTTTGTGATGATAAACACCAATACAATGACGATTCCAATCGCAATACCTAGTTGTTTTAAAAATACTTTTGACGTCAGAAACTTTAAAAAATCCATTTACAATCCGTTTTAAAGGACAAATATACATACTATTATTGAACTCATCTTGACTTTTCCTTTTCAAAAAAATACTAAGATTCTGCTACTATTCTACTTTGATTTGTCCGCAAATACATTTACTTTCGTTTTATAACGTTTATTTGAGTTATTTCTTATTGGAATGAAGAAAAATATTGCCATTATCATGGGCGGTTATTCTAGTGAATTCGCCATTTCGTTAAAAACGGGAAATGTTGTTTACAAACATTTAAACAAAGAATTATATAATGTCTTTAAAGTGCATATTTTTCTGGAAAAGTGGGTTTGTTTGACCGATTTTGACGAAGAGTTTCCTATTGATAAAAATGATTTTTCCGTGACGATTAACGCTGTTAAAATTACGTTCGATTGTGTCTTTAACGCCATTCACGGAACGCCTGGCGAAGATGGTTATATGCAAGGCTATTTAGATTTATTGGGAATTCCGCATACGAGTTGTGGTATGTATCAAGCGGCATTGACTTTTAATAAACGTGATTTGTTGGCGGCGTTGAAACCGTATGGTATTAAAAGTGCCACTTCTTACTATTTAAACGCTGGCGATGCTATTGACGAAACCGCCATTATTGAAACTGTTGGCTTGCCATGTTTTGTAAAAGCGAACAAAGCAGGAAGTAGTTTTGGGATTTCTAAAGTCTACAAAACTTCTGAATTGCAAGAAGCCATTGCTGTCGCTTTAAAAGAAGATGATGAGGTGATTATTGAATCGTTTTTGGATGGTGTGGAAGTTTCTGTCGGTGTGATTAATTATGAAGGAAAAACGAAAGTATTGCCGATTACAGAAATTGTTTCCGAAAATGACTTTTTTGATTATGAAGCTAAGTACTTAGGGCAATCGCAAGAAATTACGCCTGCGCGAATTTCATCAGAGTTAGCCGAGAAAGTTTCTAAAGTCGCAAAGTATATTTATGAAGTTTTAAAAATGGAAGGCTTTTCGCGAAGTGAATTTATTTTTAAAAATGATGAACCGTATTTGTTAGAAGTAAATACCGTTCCTGGAATGACGGAAGAAAGTATTTTACCGCAACAAGCAAAAGCTGCCGGAATTTCGTTAGAAGCCTTGTTTGGAAATGCTATTGCCGTAGCTTTGGCTAAAAAATAGTACCTTGTCAACGATTTTCATCTCAAATTAAACACATGAAACGAGCTATTTTCCCAGGATCTTTCGATCCAATTACTTTAGGACATTATGATATTATCAAACGTGGCATCCGATTGTTTGATGAAGTCATTGTTGCTATTGGCGTGAATTCTGCAAAAAAATATATGTTTAGTTTAGAACAACGTAAAGAATTCATTGAAGCTGCGTTTGCAGATGAACCGCGTGTAAAAGTAGTTACCTACGAAGGATTAACCGTTGATTTTTGCATGAAACACAAAGTAGATTTTATTCTGCGCGGACTGCGAAATCCTGCTGATTTTGAGTTTGAAAAAGCCATTGCACATACCAATCGCGATTTGGCTCCTGTAGAAACAGTTTTTCTTTTAACAGCCGCAAAAACTTCCTACATCTCTTCTTCCATCGTTCGTGAAGTCATTCGCCATAATGGTGATTATACCTTGTTAGTTCCTGATTCGGTTCGGGTTTGATGTTGAATATTTTAGTGAATATAAACTCTTAAACTTTAGAAAATCATAGCTGTTCTCGATATATTTTTCTTTGAAAAATACTCGAAGTGACGTGCTGTGGAACTAGGAATAGTACTGAGATATTAGTAGTGAGTATTGAGATTTTTTCAAAACCAAACTATTCAACGTATAAACTCTTAAACTTCATATAACAAAGCGTCACTTCGAGTGGATTTGCTGCTCATTGAGCTTGCCGAAATGAAGCAAATTTGTATCGAGAAGTGCTTTGAAACTTTAAATTTTGAATATTAAATGCTGAATTTTGAATTAGGCAAACTCTTAAACTTTAGGAAACCATAGCTGTTCTCGATACATTTTTTCTTCAGAAAATACTCGAACTGACGTGCTGTGGAATAGGATAGTATTGAGATATGAGTATTGAGATTTTTTCTAAAATTAAACATCTAAAAGCGAAGCAAATCTAAACTTCCATATACTTCCGTATCAAAGCAAATAACTGCGATGCTACAAACGGTTTGATAATCATATCATTCATGCCTGAGTTGATGATTTTAGGCAGACTATCATCTAAAGAAACTGCGGTAAACGCAATAATTGGTACTTTTTTGTTGAATTTTCGAATGGCGGAAGTCGCTTCGTAACCGTCCATTTCCGGCATGTGAATGTCCATCAAAATTAAATCGTAATGATTATTTTTTACAATTTCAATAGCTTCAGCGCCACTTGCCACAATATCTGTCGCAATTTTTTTGGTCGAAAGTATTTTTTTGGTCAGCATTTGGTTGATTTTATTATCGTCCACAACCAACATTTTTAAATGACTAAAATCGACGTCTTCAATGTCCAATTCGGCTTTTGCATCTGTATTTTCGGTAGCTTTTGGAAAACGAATGTCAAATGTAAATGTAGTACCGACATTTTCAGTACTTTCCAAATGAATTTCGCTATCGTACAACTGTAATAACTTCTTCACAATAGACAAGCCCAAGCCAGAACCTTGATATTCTTCGTTCACAACATTGTGATTTTGTGAAAACATTTCAAATACTTTTTCCTGCTTTTCTTTTGGAATTCCGATTCCGGTATCTTGTACGCAAAAATGCAATTGCACATCATGCTCCGTTTCTGCTACTTTTTCCACACTTAACCGAATGGTTCCTTTTTTGGTGAATTTAATCGCGTTACTGATGAGGTTGATTAAAATTTGAGATATCTTCAAACTATCTCCTACCAACAATTCTGGAATTTCGCTATCGTACGCAATATGTAACTCGTTTTCACGATCTTTTATCAACAAATCGAACGACTTAATAATATTATCAATATTTGCTTTTAAATTGAACGTTGATGCGCCAATGGTAATGGTATTATCCTCTAGCTTATTGACTTGCAATATATTATTCACCAAAGACAATAAATGATCGCTCGAAAATTTTAACGATTTTAAATATTGTTGTTGCGATGGTCTCGGATTTTCTTCTAAGAGTAAATGTGTAATTCCAGTAACCGCATACAAAGGTGTACGCAATTCATGACTCATCATGGAGAAGAAATTTGATTTTGTTTTGGAAGTCATTTCGGCTTTCAGTTTTGCTTCTTCCAATTTGTTGTGTTTGATGCGTAAGAGTCGGTTACTTTTTATCTTTTTATAAATGGCTTTAATGATGAGCGTTCCCAAAATCACACAACCAATTAGCAATAGAATAATAATGACTAATACTACTTTAAATCGGTTAACAATAATGCTTTTTTGATAGTTTTCTTCTTCTAAAACGTCAAGCTGTATTTGATCTTTGCTTAAGCTGTAATCGGTTTGTAATTCTTCTTCCAAACGCTGTTGATCACTTTCAAGTTGCTCTTTAAGGTTTTGCTGATATTTAAGTTCTGCTTCTCGTTGTTTTGTAAAGTTTCCTTGCGATTTATAGATAATTCCCAATTGATGATAGGAAGTCGCTAAATCGTTTACATGCACGTATTCGTTTTTGATGTGCTTTTCCAAGAAAGTTAGCGCATTTTCATAATCGTCCAAGTGAAAATATGCATCACCTTGTGTAAATTCTAAATAATTCATGCGAGCGGTATAAAATAGTTCACTATCTGTGGATGCTTCTACTCTCTTTTTTACCTCTTCCACAAAAGTGAGCACATCATCATAGCGTTCTTCCGCTTGTAATAGTGCTATTTTTGCCCAATCGAGCAACATAATATCTTCTACTTTATTTGAAGTTGCTGCCAACTCGTAACCTGTTTGCAAATAATGATGCGCAGCTGCATATTTAACTTGATTCATGCACATGCGTGCCAAATCTTGATATACCAATAAAATGTCACGCTTGTTCCGTAGCTCTTGATGAATCGCCAATGATTTTTTAAAATATTTTTCAGCTTTGTCAAAATATTGCATACGTCTGTACGTGTTTGCCAGAGTATAATATGAAGACGCCAGCGAGTTATCATCTTCGTTTTTTAATGCGTGTTGTATGGAAAGATAATTGTACGATAGTGCTTGTCCAAACTTATAGTCACGCGACAAACCGAACGCTTCGTCATTGAGTTTTTTTATACTGTCCGAAGAAATGCGTTGTGCGTTAACTGACAAACAAGCAAGTAAGCAAAAGGCGATATGTGCAATAACGTTATTCTTCACGTGGCTGATTCATTACATCATCAATTTTATCATAGAGCATTTCTGGCTCAAACGGTTTGCTTATAACACCGCTAATGTTGGTGTTTACGGCTTTGGCGTACGCATCCGATACTTCCATCGCTGTCAATAAAATGATAGGAATATTGTTATTGTTTTCACGAATTTTCTCAATGGTTTCCAAACCGTTTAGTTTTGGCATAAACATGTCCATCAGAATCAAATCGAATTGTTGCTTTTCAATGATATCTAATGCGGAAAATCCACTGTGTACCACTTTGGTTTGTATGTGTTGTCGCTCCAGAATCTTTTGTGTTAACAAACCATTTACGGCATTATCATCTACAATTAATATGCTCAAGCCTTCAAAGTTGTACGTTTTTTTGTGATCAAATTCGATATCGTCTTCAATCGGCGTGACTTCTACTTTTTTAAGTGTTAATTCAAAGTAAAATTCAGAACCTTTGTTTAAAACGCTGCGCAAATGCAGTTTAGATTTTAGTACTTTGAGTAAATTATTTACGGTAGATAATCCCAAACCTAAATCCAAATATCCGTTATCTTCCGTCAGAATAATTCCTTTGGCAAGATTCTCAAAAACTACATGCTTTTTTTGCTGCGGAATTCCCAAGCCGTTGTCTTTTACAGAAAATTTTAAATGCACTGTTTCGGCAGTTTCTGTTACAAGTTTGATGCGCAAACGAATGTCAGATTCCATATTGTAACGAACTGCATTGTCTAACAAATTGAAAAGTATTTGGGAAATTTTTAAACTATCACCCAACAACAGATTTGGAATGTTTTCGTCAATTTTAATATCGATGTGGTTACGGTTTTCCTTCACTAAAAAATCTACGGAAGTGATGACATTTTTAACGTTTTTGCGCAAATCAATATTTTCTTCAATGGCTTTCATTTTACTGGCTTCCACTTTGTTCATTTGCAGAATATTGTTGATGATTGCCAATAAATGTTCTCCTGAAAATTTTAAGGATTTTAAATAGCGTTCTTGAAATTTTTCGGGTTTTTCTAACAGCAATAAATTGGTCATTCCGATAATGGCATACAAAGGTGTACGCAATTCGTGACTGATTAATGAAAAGAAATTGGTGCGAATTTTTGAAACATTTTCAATTTGCTTTTTAGCTTCAATCAATTCCCTATTTTGTCCGCTCAATAAAGCATTTGTGCGCACTCTGGCACGTTGATTTAAGTAAAAAATTCCCGTTAGCAACACTAAAACTACCAAAATCACCACCAAAATGGTCGTCAATCGCTGGTAATTATTAATGTAAATTTCTTTGGTTTCTTGCTCTTCTTCAATGCTTTCCAAACGCCCTTCATATTCGTCGATTCCGTATTTTGATAAAATTTTAGAAAGCAACGCTTCTTTCTTGTTCAAATTATCCGCCTCAAAAGCTTTTATATGCTGCTGTAAAGCTGCCAATTCAGCTTCTCTATCACCGTTTTCTGCATAAATTTCTGAAAGTTTTTTATTTGCCGATGCTAAAAGTTTTAAATGTTTTTTTTGGGAAGTATCACAAATAGCAACTGCGTTTTTGTAATAATTAATGGCTTCCGAAGTATTATCTTGTAAAAAAGAAGCATTTCCACTAAAATAATACGCTCCTTGTAGCATATCTTCATTCGTAGAATAATCGGGATGATTCTCACAGTAGGAAATCACTTTTGAAAAACATTCCTTGGCTTTTTCGTATTCACCTTTGTTCAAAAATAATTGCCCGATGTAATATTTTGGTTTGATGGAACTCAGTTCCTCGCGAAACTTTTCGGAAAGAGCCAAACCGCGTTGTAAGTTCTTTTCAGCGACTTCTAATTGATTGTTTTGAAATAAATAATATCCAAGATTGCTGTGAATTTGCATCAAGCGTTTTTCATTGTTTTTCTTGGTAAAATATTCAATGGCTTTGTTATAGCTTTCAATAGCGCGTTCTTTGAAGCGCATTTGTATGTATGCAGCGCCAAGTATGCAATAGCTCTCTGCAATAAGACTATCGTTTTCCACTAAAACTGACTGATCTAATGCGCGTTGACTATACCGAATGGCTTCACTAAACTTCTGCTTGGAAGTCATTTTTCTTGCGGCTACCTGTAGTTGAATAATGCTGTCTTTCGCTAGGACATCATTCGTTTGTCCATGCATTGCAGTAGCTACAACAAAAAGCAATAAAAAGACGCGTATGGCAGTCATGGTAAGTTAGCGAGCTTAATCTGCCGAAAAGATACAAAAATTCGTGTAGCTTTTTTACGATTTCATCTGATTGCCCGAGATTATTTTTGCAAATCCGCCATTACGTAGTAGCGTGGGTCATCTACCGCATCTTCAATAACGTTTGCCAATTTGGGAGATGCTTTAATCATTAGTGCTTTACAATCGTCACTCAAGTGTTTGATACGCAATTGTTTTCCTGCTGCTTCGTATTTTTTTGTGAGATTGAAAATAGCTTCCAAAGCCGAATGGTCAGAAACTCTCGATTCCATGAAATCAATCACTACCACATCCGGATCATTTTTTACATCAAACTTATTGTTAAATGCTTGAATGCTTCCAAAAAATAATGGCCCGTATATTTCGTAGACTTTGGTTCCGTCTTCAAGTACTTTCTTTCGCGCACGAATACGCTTGGCATTTTCCCATGAAAACACAAGTGCTGAGATGATAACTCCCGCAATCACGGCAACTGCTAAATCTTTCCATACGGTAATCAACGACACTGCAATCAATACAATAGCATCACTTACAGGAATTTTGTTGAGAATTCGGAAACTACTCCATGCAAAAGTACCGATGACGACCATAAACATCACGCCTACTAATGCGGCAATAGGTACTTGCTCTATCAATCCTGAAGCAAATAAAATAAAACACAACAACGCAACTGCAGCTACAATTCCAGACAATCGTCCGCGTCCGCCACCTTTGATGTTGATGATAGATTGTCCAATCATGGCACAACCGCCCATTCCGCCAAACAATCCGTTAACGATATTAGCACCACCTTGCGCCAAACATTCACGGTTGCTATTTCCACGTGTTTCAGTCAATTCGTCTACCAAATTCAATGTCATGAGCGATTCTATTAATCCAATAGCTGCCAAAATAAACGCATACGGCGCCATGATTAATAGATTGTCCATATTCCACAATTCAGTTGAAAAAATAGCGGTTTGAAATGTTGGCAATCCGCCTTTTAAGCCAGTGGCATCGCCGTTACTTCCTTCTACAATAAATGATTTTACGGTAGCGACGTCGTCAATATTTCCAAGAATTACAATCGCTGAAACGACAATAATCGCGATTAAGGCTTCTGGGAGTTTTTTAGTCAATTTTGGCAATCCCCACATAATCAACATCGTTAGACCAACCAAGCCAAGCATTATCCACAACGCAGTACCTTCTATCCAAGTTTTGGCATCGCCACTTCCTGTTTTAAACATTTCCAATTGCGATAAAAAGATGACAATTGCCAATCCATTCACAAATCCCATCATCACAGGATGCGGAATCAATCGCACAAATTTTCCAAGCTTAAAAGCTCCTGCCAGCATTTGTATGACACCAACCATCAACAGCGTGATAAATAAGAATAATAATCCTTGATCTTCAATTCCTGTTTCCAATCCGAGTTCATTTCCTTTTTGTACCAACGCTACCATTACAACTGCCATTGCACCTGTAGCTCCAGAAATCATGCCTGGTCTTCCACCAAAAATTGCGGTAATCAATCCCATCATAAACGCACCGTACAAACCCACCATTGGCGGAACATCTGCTACAAAGGCAAATGCTACAGCTTCTGGCACCAACGCCAACGCCACTGTTAATCCACTTAAAATATCATTTTTGGCATTTGCCGCACGTTTTCTAATAAACTCTGTCATACTATTCCTCTTGTAATTCTGCAAAAATAAGAAGCGGCAAAAATACAGCTATTATTTTGTCTTGCAAGTTTTTAAAGATTATCAAATGGTCAACTCAACACAGCACGCTTATTTTTCTATTTTTTTGACTAAGTTTGACATGCTAAAAACCATTTTCATGAAAAAACTGCTATTCGTTTTCTGTATTTCCATACTATTTGCTTGTTCTTCCGAAAAGAAAAAAACACCAACCGATTACGATTTTACAACTATTTTTGAGAAATCTGGCGGCACGCAAACGCCAACTTATACAGAAGTGATTGCTTTTTATGAAAATTTAGCCGAACGCTATGCTGAAATCAATTTGAAAACTATCGGAATGACAGATGCGGGTGAGCCTTTGCATTTGGTGACGTATAATCCTGATAGACAGTTTGATTTTGATGAAATTCGCAAAGAAAAGACGATTTTGTTGGTGAATAACGGTATTCATCCTGGCGAAAGTGATGGTATTGATGCTACAATGATGCTACTGCGCGATTTGGCAAATGGCACCAAAAAAGCACCTGAAAACGTTGTAATTACTGCCATTCCAGTGTATAATGTTGGTGGAAGTTTGAATCGAAATTCGGGTACGAGAGCTAATCAAAATGGTCCTGAAGCCTATGGTTTTCGTGGCAATGCGCGCAATTATGATTTGAATCGTGATTTTATCAAATCGGACACACAAAATGCCAAAGCTTTTGCCGAAATTTTTCACAAAGTACAACCCGATGTTTTTGTGGATAATCATGTGAGTAATGGTGCTGATTATCAATACACGCTGACACATTTGTTTACACAGCACAACAAATTAGGGCATGAAGCAGGTGATTTTCTACATAACAAAATGATGCCCGATTTGGAAGCTACGTTACTAAAAAACGATTGGGACATTACGCCGTATGTGAATGTTTTTGGGCGTACGCCAGATAGTGGTTTTTCCCAGTTTATGGACTCGCCACGCTATTCTACAGGTTATACAACCTTGTTCAATACGCTAGGATTAATGGTAGAAACGCACATGCTAAAACCCTACAAACCACGCGTGGAAGGCACATACGCACTTATGGACGCGTTGATTCAAAATATTGAAACAAAACATCACACAGAGATTAAAGAAATTCGCAATAAAACTCATGAGTCGTTTGTCAATGGAAAGACGTATCCTGTGCAGTGGTCGCTGGACAGAACGCAAAAATCTATATTAAACTTTAAAGGGTATGAAGGCGAGTTTATAGAAAGCGAACTGACAGGACAAAAACGATTGAAATACGACGCTAGTAAGCCTTTTACCAAAAAAGTGGAATATTACAATTATTTTAAACCAACAAAGGAAGTTACAGTACCCAAAGCATATATTATTCCGCAAGGTTGGCATGAAGTGATTAACTTATTGGAAGTAAATCAAGTTGATTTTTCTACGATTGAAAACGATACGCTTATGGAAGTAGAAGTATATCATATTAAAGATTTTAAAACGTACACCAATCCGTATGAAGGACATTATCCGCATTACAATACCGAAGTCAGCAAAAGCATTGAAAAGATAGGTTTTCGAAAAGGTGATATTATTGTCCATACCAATCAAGCAGCATTTCGTTATTTGTTAGAAACACTAGAGCCAGAAGCAGTAGATTCGTTTTTCAACTGGAACTTTTTTGATACTGTTTTACAGCAAAAAGAAGGGTTTTCTGCCTATGTTTTTGAAGATGAAGCCAAGAAATTGTTAGCGAAAAATCCCGAATGGAAAGCCGAATTCGAACAATTAAAAGCCACCAATAAAGAATTTTCAGAAAGTGCGCGACAACAATTACGCTGGATTTATATGAAGTCCAATCATTACGAAAAAGCGCATTTGCGTTATCCTGTTTTTAGGATCCTTTTTTGATTGTTGTTTGTTTTTCGTTTTTTGAAGTTTCTTGAGCTAAAAACACTCTAAGAAACTAAACTTTTTTCATATATAATTACAAAAAACAAAGGACGAAAAACAAAAACCTTGAATCATTGAATTTTTAATCTTTGAATTGAGCGAAGCGAAGCTAAAACAACATCTTTATATTCTCATAGGAGTTTTGTAAAGCAGTTTCTACTGCGGAATCATTTTTCCAAACCACTTCCATGATGTCTTCTTCAATTTCTGGATGCAATTCGCCGTCGTAACTTGTTTTCATGCTGTACCAATGCGTCAATTTTAGGCGATATTCTCCATTTCTTTTGAAAACATGATAGGTTTGCATTAAAAAATCGGTAATCGTTAATCCTGTAACGCCTGTTTCTTCTTCTACTTCTCGAATGGCAGTTTCTTCCATGTTTTCGCCTTTTTCGGTTTTACCTTTTGGTAAATCCCACTTTCCATTTCTAAAAATAAACAAGGTTTCGTTTTTATCATTTTTCACCAAACCGCCCGCAGCTTCTACCAAAGGAAGTCTGGAAGAAAGCAACGGAAGTAAATCGTCACTTTTATCGTGATAAAGTATCGCTTTGTCTATTTTTCCAGCATACATTTTCCCTATAAGCCACTCTAAATCAACATCTTTTAATACATAAGTGTCGGAAATTTCATTCTTTTGCACTTCATTTGATAGAATAATGACCTTATCATTGATAAAAACTTTATACATTTGCACTATGATTTTTGATAAAAATACAGCCAAAAAGACTGCCGAATTGTTGTTGCAAATTAACGCAATTAAATTACAACCACAAGAGCCTTTTGTTTGGGCTTCCGGCTGGAAGTCGCCAATTTATTGTGACAATAGAATTACATTGTCCTTTCCACCGATTCGAAATTACCTCAGAGAACAATTTGCCAAGCATATTGAAAACGAATATGGAAAGCCTGATGTTATTGCGGGAGTTGCTACTGGCGCTATCGGAATTGGTATTCTGGTAGCCGAATATTTAAGTGTACCTTTTGTATATGTACGTCCAGAAGCCAAAAAGCACGGACGACAAAATCAAATTGAAGGTTTTATACAAAAAGGACAAAATGTGGTAGTCGTTGAAGATTTAATCAGCACAGGAAAAAGTAGCTTGAATGCCGTAAAAGCACTCGAAGCTGCAGAAGTGAACGTCAAAGGAATGGTAGCGATTTTTTCATATAATTTTGACATTGCCAAGGAAAATTTTGAAAAAGCTGAGGTCAATTTACATACATTGAGTAATTACGAAAATCTGCTAGAACAAGCGTTAGACACTAACTATATTACTTCTGGCGAATTAGAAACACTGGAAAATTGGCGAAAAGATCCTGCAAATTGGAACGCTAATTGATTACCTATCAAAAAATAACAAATAGTATACATGAATATAGAAAGCCCTAAAGTACAGGTTGACAAATCTCCTCAAGAACTGTATGATTTTTTGACAAATGTTGAAAATTTTGAAAAATTAATGCCTGAAAACATCAGCAAATTTGAAGTGCTGGAAGAAGGAAAGTTTGTATTCGCCTTAAAAGGAATGCCAGAAATTATCTTAAAATTAAAAGAAAGCACACCGCCAAACAAAGTAGTTTTAGGCGCAGCTTCTGACAAATTACCGTTTACCTTAACTGGAAACATTCAGGAGATTAGTGAAGGAAAAAGTGAAGCACAGTTAACTTTTGAAGGCAAATTCAACCCAATGATGTCCATGATGATTAAAGGACCCATTGGAAAATTTGTCAACACGCTTGCTGAAAACATGAGTAAGTTGTAGTGTAGAAAGTTTTGTACTTCAAATATTGCGTGAGTTGCAAACTCACGCAAACAATTTCAGTAAGCGAAGCTCACTAAGTTTCAAGACAAAGCTGATGCGAGTCTCAGACTGGTATCATAGCTTCAATACAACAGCTTTAATTCTTTCAAATCAAATGCTTGTACCACTTCGTCTTCTAGCAATACGTTCAATTTTCCGTCGTCAGCGACACCTTGAATAAATCCCATAAACAAATTTCCCTCGGCATCTTCAAAGGTAGACGGTTTATCTTTTCGGAACAACAACGATTCATACTCCATTTTCAGTTGTTCGAGCGAGCGTTCGGTAATCAAACGTGCATATTTCTCTAATTGTGCTACTATTTGAAACAACACTTCATTCAAATCGTAATGAATTCCCGTAATTTTTTTTAGAGACGAAGCATTCTGCAAAGTGTCAAAATTTGTCTGATTCACATTTAAGCCAATTCCGATAATTGCGGCTGTCATTTTGCTATTTTGTATGACATTTTCAATCAAAATGCCACATATTTTTTTATTTTCTGCCAAAATGTCGTTTGGCCATTTAATGGCTAATCTCGGAATTTGAAAATGCTTTAAAGCGTTGTAAATTGCCAAAGAAGTTGCCATGCTGATATAAAACTGCTCATCGTTTTCTAAACAAGAAACCCTCTTAAACACGCTAAACGTAAGGTTTTTGCCCTTTTCTGTATTCCACGTAGTGCCCATTTGACCTCGCCCTGAAGTCTGAGAGGCAGCCGTTACAATGGTAAAATCCACTAACTTTTCTTGCAAACTAAGCTGTCGCACGTACGAATTCGTTGAATCAATGGCATTAAGTTTGATTATTTTCATTGCAGGTTTTAAAATCTTTAGAGATTCTTATGATAAAGAAGTTACAAATAACATTTAAAAGTAATACTTTTGTATAAAATATAAATAATTGAATGACGAAAACTAAGGTAAGTACGGATCAATTGATCACAGGCATCATAAAAGGGATAGAAGAAGTAAAGGGAAATGATATCACCATCTTAGACTTACGTGAAATAGACAATACAGTTTGTGACTACTTTATTATTTGCAATGGTACCTCTAACACTCAGGTGAATGCCATTGTAGGCTCCGTTCAAAAAACGGTGAGCAAAGAATTAAAAGATAAGCCTTGGCATGTAGAAGGTTCTGAAAATGCAGAATGGGTTTTAATGGATTATGTCAATGTAGTTGTACACGTTTTCCAAAAACACATTCGAGAGTTTTATGACATTGAAGGACTTTGGGGTGATGCAAAAGTAACTTCTATTCAAGCAAATTATTAAAAATTACATTTTGATTTAATGGCAAAAGATAACAATAACATGGCTAAGAAACCTAAATTCAATGCGTATTGGATTTATGGTTTAATTGGAATTTTTCTCCTTTTCTTGATTTTATCGAACGATTCCGGAGCAGGTGATGATGTCACATTTACACAATTTAAAGAACTTGTTCCTTACAACGATATTGAAAAAATTGAAGTAATAACAAATACAAAAATTGCAAAGGTTTATTTAAAGCAAGGTGCGGCTGATAAAGACATTTACAAAAAAATAGTCAACAACAGACCTAGCATCTTTATGATGGGAAATAATCCCGATTTTTCTATCAAATATCTAGACCTTGAAAATTTTGAAAACTACCTGAATGATGTAAAAGAAGAGAAAAATCTTGATTTCCAGATTGCTTCTGACCAACAAGACACTACTTTTTCGAGTATCATTTTCAGTATACTTCCGTTTGTTTTGATAATTGTTGTTTGGATTTTCCTCATGCGAAGAATGTCTGGCGGTGGCGCTGGCGGTGCTGGTGGACAAATTTTCAATATTGGCAAATCGAAAGCAAAATTATTCGACGAAAAAACCGATATGAAAACATCTTTTAAAGATGTAGCTGGTTTGGAAGGTGCGAAAGAAGAAGTACAAGAGATTGTAGATTTCTTGAAAAATCCTGAAAAATACACCTCACTTGGTGGAAAAATTCCGAAAGGAGCCTTGCTTGTAGGACCTCCAGGAACAGGAAAAACCTTATTAGCAAAAGCAGTCGCTGGAGAAGCGAAAGTACCATTCTTCTCGCTTTCAGGTTCTGATTTTGTGGAAATGTTTGTCGGCGTAGGAGCATCAAGAGTGCGCGATTTGTTTAAACAAGCCAAAGAAAAATCGCCAGCAATTATCTTTATTGATGAAATTGATGCGATTGGACGTGCGCGTGGAAAAAACAACTTTACAGGTTCTAACGACGAACGCGAAAACACGCTAAACCAGTTATTGACAGAAATGGACGGTTTTGGTACCAATACCAATGTCATCGTGATGGCGGCAACGAACCGTGCAGACATTTTAGATAAAGCCTTGATGCGTGCGGGACGTTTTGACAGACAGATTTATGTAGACTTACCAGACATTCGTGAACGTAAAGAAATTTTTGAAGTACACTTAAAGCCGTTGAAAAAAGCGGAAGATTTAGATACAGACTTTTTATCCAAACAAACGCCAGGATTCTCTGGAGCAGACATTGCAAACGTTTGTAACGAAGCAGCTTTAATCGCAGCGAGAAAAGGTAAAAAAGCAGTTGAAAAACAGGATTTCCTTGACGCCGTAGATAGAATTGTAGGCGGATTGGAGAAGAAAAATAAAATCATCACACCAGAAGAAAAGAAAACGGTAGCTTTCCACGAAGCTGGTCACGCTACGGTAAGCTGGTTGGTGGAGCATGCTGCACCACTTGTAAAAGTAACTATTGTACCGAGAGGACAATCGTTAGGAGCTGCTTGGTACTTGCCAGAAGAACGTATGTTGGTTCGTACGGAGCAAATGTTGGACGAAATGTGTGCAACACTTGGTGGACGTGCCGCAGAGAAAGTAATTTTTGATAAAATTTCTACGGGTGCATTGAGCGATTTGGAAAAAGTAACCAAACAAGCGCGTGCTATGGTTGCCGTATATGGTTTAAATGACAAAATTGGAAACCTTACCTATTACGATTCTAGCGGAAACGACAATGCGTTCTCAAAACCGTATAGTGAAGAAACGGCAAAAACGATTGATGAAGAAATCTCGAAGATTATCGAAAATCAATACCAAAGGGCCATTCAAATTTTGGAGCAAAACAAAGACAAGCTGACAAAACTTGCAGAATTGCTGTTAGAAAAAGAAGTAATCTTCAAAGACGACTTAGAAGTAATTTTCGGTAAAAGACCGTTTGAAAAGTTAGAAGAGAAAGACGATTCTGAAGAATAAACACATATTCACAAAATATTAACTCTTAAAAAGTCTCGAATTATACGAAAGATAATTCGAGATTTTTTATCTTTACGTAAATTTTTCCAAATCCTAAACTACAACTGACTCTATGAGTCTTTTCAAAAAAATTTTCGGCTCCAAATCCAAGCCTCAACAGGAAAATGATCCTGCGGAAGAGCGCGGAAAATATATGCCACAAGTACAATTGCCTATTGACGAACGCTTTACCATCAATTTCCGCAAAAACGGCGGTAAATTTTTGTATTGCGATTCGTTTACAGACGTGTACGATAGTTTGGAAAATATTCTCTTAGAAAACCATTGGGAAGAAAAAGAAGTATTATGCTTTGATGAAGGACTCCAAGAGCATTTTGACAATTTTGACATGAAATTTTCACGTATCAATATGAACGCAAGTTTCTTCTTATCATCTTGCGAATATTTGATTGCTGACAACGGCTCTATTTTAGTATGTTCCAATCAAATAAAAGAAAAGAAACTCAACGATTTACCTGATAATTTTGTCATTCTAGCCAAAACAAGTCAACTTGTAACCACAATTGGCGAAGGTTTGCGCGGCATCAAAAACAAATACAAATCCAATATTCCATCCAACATTACTACAATCAAGCATTTTCAAGTGCAGGAAGAAAAGGACTTTTTATCTTACGGAAGTAGCTCAAAAAACTTATATTTGCTGCTATTGGAAGACCTCTAGAATGAAAGAATTGTTAACCCGATCTTTAACCGGACTTATTTTTGTAACCTTACTGATTTCCTCAGTATATTACTCACAATCAGCTATTTTTGCTGTGTTTACCATTTTTGGATTGGTGTGCATGTACGAATTCAGTAAACTTATTTATTTAAAAGGCTTTATACACTATTTCATTCTGTTAACCATCTTAAGTGTTTTTGTATTTTGGAAACAACTACAACCCGAAGTCAAACTCGAAGAAGCCACACTAATTCTGCTAGTTTTTTCCATGTTTGTGTCGTTATTTTTAATACGCGATTTATTCAGTAAAAAAATCATTCCGCAAACGGAATTCAAAAAATACTTGCTCGTTACGTTTTATATGAGCAGTAGTTTTGCTTTTTTATTACTGATTCCGAACGCGACAGATAACTACGAACCGTACATCATTTTAGGCAGTTTTATTCTAGTTTGGGTAAATGATTCTTTTGCTTACCTTACGGGAAAAAACTTTGGAAAACAAAAACTTTTTGTACGTATTTCACCCAAAAAAACGGTAGAAGGCTTTTTAGGCGGCGTACTTTTTTCTTGTATTGCTAGCTATTTTATCTTTAAATTTACAGAAACCTTAAGTTTTACGAGTTGGCTGATTTTAGCAATTATTATCAGTTCTATCGGAACGATTGGCGATTTAATTCAATCAAAATTTAAACGACAAGCAAATGTAAAAGACAGCGGCTCTATTATGCCTGGCCATGGCGGAATTTTTGACCGATTGGATAGCATGCTATTTTCAGCGCCTTTTATTTATTTGTTTTTAAAGATATTACACTATGTTTCATAAAGAAGGATATAAAATCATTATTGTCACCTTTATCATTGTTGCAGCCATTGTGCTAACCGCTGATAAGATTGATATTGCATGGATAAAATATGGACTACAAGCAGTTGCAGTTGTATTTCTAATCTTGATTTTACAATTTTTTAGAAACCCAAAACGCGTCACTCCCAAAAACGATGCGCATGTGATTGCGCCCGTTGACGGAAAAGTAGTGGTAATTGAAGAAGTATTTGAAAAAGAATATTTTAAAGATAAGCGTTTGCAAGTTTCTATTTTTATGTCACCAATCAACGTGCATGTAACGCGCTATGCGATTGGTGGAACAATAAAATACAGCAAATACCATCCTGGAAAATACTTGGTAGCTTGGCATCCAAAATCGTCAGAAGAAAACGAACGTACTACGATTGTGGTTGACAATGATACGTACGGACCAGTTTTATACCGTCAAATTGCAGGTGCGTTGGCGCGAAGAATTATCAACTATGCTGAGGAAGGCGAAAACGCTGTACAAGGAGAAGACGCAGGATTCATCAAATTTGGATCGCGTGTAGATTTATTTTTACCATTAGACACAAAATTGAATGTGCAACTCAACCAAACGGTAAAAGGTGGTGTTGATGTTGTAGCAATGAAATCATGAGTACTTCAAAGTTAGATATTGAATTTTACGAAGCTGTTGAGCGCATTAATAACTGTACGGATTCTTTTCCAGCAGATTTCCTATTGCGTTTATACGCCTACTACAAACGCGCAACAAACAACGACGACAAACCTAGCAGTCGCCGTCCAATCATCAACGCCTTTAAAATGAATGCATTGTTGCAAATGCAAGACATTTCTCCAGAAGAAGCCAAGCAGGAATATATTGATTTGGTGAATTCGTATTTTGAATAGATTGTCAGAAACGCTAAGCTTTAGACTTGCTTTTCGCTCTTAGGATTTTAAATTTTGAATTAGTTCAAAATCTAAACTCCTAAACTTATAAACTTCATAAAATAACCGTCACTTCGCGTATTTTTCTGAAAGAAAAGTAAACAAAAAACGAGCGCTAGCGATGTTCATACAAGTGAGCAACGCGAACGCCCGTTATCGTATTAAAAATTTTCAAATTATCAAATTAGCACATTAAGAACTGCTACATTGATACATTAAAAAATTGATACATTAGCGAAGCGCAGCTAAACTAGCTTTCAACGTTTCAATCTTCGCGACAGCATCTGCTTCTTTCTTCTTTTCGTTGGCAACTACTTGCTCAGGAGCATTGTTTACAAAACGTTCATTTGAAAGTTTCTTTTGAACAATGCGCAACGAACCTTCTACATATTCTAGTTCTTTTGTCAACTTTTCAATTTCTGCCTCGATGTCAATCGCGCCTTCCATCGGAATGAAATACTCATTCGATTTTACACGGAACGACAATGCGCCTTCTAACTTTTCGTCGCTGTAGCTGATATTTTCTACGTTTCCTAGCTTTGCAATCACAGCATCAAGCGAATCCGTAGATTTTTCATTGTTGACAATCGTTAACGAGATTGCATCTTTGTTCGCGATGTTTTTCTCTTTACGAATTGTTCGGATTCCTGAAACCACGTCTTGAATCATTTCAAAATCCGTTAAGATTGTTTCATCAATTGCTCCGGTTTCTGGCCAGCTAGCAACAATCAATGCTTCTTCAGGAGAACGTGCTGCCATGCGTTGCCAAATATCTTCCGTAAGGAATGGCATAAACGGATGTAAAATCTTCAAATTCGCTTCAAACAATGCAATTACTTTATCATAAGTTTTTTTATCAATTGGCGAACCGTAGGTTGGTTTGACCATTTCCAAAAACCATGAACAGAAATCGTCCCAAACCAGTTTATAACTAATCATCAACGCATCTGAGATTCGGTATTTGCTGTATTGGTCTTCCAATTCTACCAACGCTTTTTGCAATTTGGATTCATACCAATCAATAGCGATTTTTGCTACTTCTGGTTGTGCAACTTCGTCGCTTACTTCCCAAATTTGCGTTAAGTTATACGCTTGAAAAATTTTATTGGCAAACTTCTTTCCTTGATCACATAAAGCTTCGTCAAACAATAAATCGTTTCCAGCAGCAGAACTCAATAACAATCCTACACGAACACCATCCGCACCATAATCTTCAATCAACTTTAAGGCATCTGGCGAATTTCCGAGCGATTTTGACATTTTTCTACCTTGCTTATCGCGAACCAATCCCGTCAAATATACATTCGTAAACGGTTTCATATCGCGGTATTCGTATCCTGCAATAATCATGCGCGCTACCCAGAAAAATAAAATATCCGGTCCTGTCACCAAGTCGTTTGTTGGATAGTAATATTGAATTTCTTCATTTTCAGGATTTCGGATTCCGTCAAATACACTAATTGGCCATAACCATGACGAAAACCACGTATCGAGTGCGTCTTCATCTTGGCGTAAATCATCAAGCGCTAAGTCTTCGTTTCCAGTTGCGGCTTTTGCTAATGCTAAGGCTGCTTCTTTCGTTTCCGCCACAGCGAAATCCTCTTTACCATCGCCAAAATAATAGGCAGGTATTTGTTGTCCCCACCAAAGTTGACGCGAAATATTCCAATCGCGGATATTCTCCATCCAATGACGATAGGTATTTTCAAATTTTTTAGGAAATAATTTTATATCGCTATCTTCATCTAATACTGCTTTTAAAGCTGGTTTAACCAAATCGTCCATCTTTAAAAACCATTGGTCAGACAAACGCGGCTCAATCACCGCTTTGGTACGCTCTGACGTTCCAACTTTGTTGATATGTTGCTCGGTTTTGATTAAGAAACCTTTTTCTTCTAATTCTTTTGAGATTTCTTTACGAACTACAAAACGATCTTTTCCTTCGTAATGCAATCCGAAACTATTGAGTGTTGCATCTTCGTTGAAAATATCAATTACTTCCAAGTTGTGTTTATCGCCCAGCATTTTATCGTTTTCATCGTGTGCAGGCGTTACTTTTAGGCAACCTGTACCGAATTCGATGTCTACATACTCATCTTCAATAATTGGAATGACTCTGTTTGCCAACGGTACAATTGCTTTTTTTCCTTTTAAATGTGCATAACGCTCGTCATTTGGGTTGATACAAATAGCAGTATCTCCCAAAATTGTTTCTGGACGTGTTGTTGCAATCGTAACTTTTTCGTCACTTCCTTCAATGGCATACGACAGATAGTATAAGTTTCCTTGTTTTTCTTCGTAAATTACCTCTTCATCAGACAGTGTCGTTTTTGCCTCAGGATCCCAATTTACCATACGATATCCGCGATAAATCAAGCCTTTATTGTATAAATCGACAAATGTCTTGATGACAGATGCTGACATATCGTCATCCATCGTGAATTTAGTGCGTTCCCAATCGCAAGAAGCACCTAATTTCTTTAGTTGTTCTAAAATAATACCGCCGTGTTTGTGCGTCCATTCCCAAGCGTGCTTTAAAAATTCTTCACGCGAAATATCGGACTTATTGATGCCTTCTTGCTTCAATTTGTTCACAACTTTTGCTTCCGTCGCAATAGAAGCGTGATCGGTTCCAGGAACCCAACAAGCGTTGTATCCTTGCAGTCTGGCGCGACGTATCAATACATCTTGAATGGTATTATTCAGCATGTGTCCCATGTGCAAGACTCCTGTGACGTTTGGTGGCGGAATTACAATCGTATACGCTTCACGTTCGTCTGGTTCTGAATGGAAATAGTTGTTTTCCATCCAATATTGGTACCATTTGTCTTCGATCTTACTTGGATCATACTTTTTCTGAATACTCATTTTGGTATTGTTTTTGTATTATTTAAGTTGACAAAAGTACTTATATCTACACTATTTAAAAAGTGTTTTATCACTTTTGCAGTTAATTGCGAAATATGTGTATTTGATACGAGTTACTTTGTTTTTTGTGAAATAATTTTTGTAAAATTATAAATAAGCAACTAATTTTACACGAATACTAAATTCAAAGAAGATGAAAAAAATAGTTACGATATTATTTGTAGGTTTATTTACAATCGCTTTACAAGCGCAGGAGAAAACCGCAAAGATTGAGTTTAAAACAGAAACGATTGATTACGGAACGATTGAAAAAGGAGCTGATGGCGTGCGTGTATTCGAATTTACGAATACAGGAACAGCGCCTTTGGTAATTACACGAGTATATTCGAGTTGCGGATGTACTATTCCTAAAAAACCAGACGCACCAATTTTACCAGGAAAGACTGGAATTATTGAAGTGAAGTACGATACAAAGCGTGTGGGACCAATTAGAAAAACAATCACTGTATACTCAAATGCTGATGAGCCAACGAAAGCCATTAAGATTAAAGGCAAAATTGTTGATCCAAGCAAGCAGAAAAGTATTATGATGAAAGATAAATCAGAGATTGAGTCGTAATTTCTGAGAACCTATATTTTTTTAAAAACGCCCTTTCAGTTTTGATGGGCGTTTTTTTTGTTTGTTCTTTGTTGTGTTTGCTTTTTGCGCTTCGCTTTTTTTGTTGATTTGTTTTTTGTCTTCTTTTTAGTTGAAGTCTAATTATTTCTAAAAGCAAAGCGCTTCTAAAAAATCTAACAAATCTTATAATCTGCCATCAAAGCACCTCTTTTAAACGAAATTCAAATTTTAGCTCTACTTGCCCACGTAAAACTTTGACGCGCATTTTTTTGTTTTCCCTTCCTTGCAATAGTCCTGTAACTCTACTCAACGACATTTTATCAACGGTTTTCCCATTGATGGAAACGATAACATCGCCTTCTTTTAATCCTGCTAATTCTGCTGGAGAATCTTTTCGGATTTCAGCAATTTCATATGCTTTTACTAGATTAAATGTGTTGTAATGTTCAAAAACAACATTGATTTCACCATTACCTGTTTGTCTACCGTAATTGGTAATTCCGTTGCTTCGTTTTTTTATTTCTTGCACCACGCGCATACCATTGTGTTCCAGTTCAATTCCGCTCATATTGTAGCGAAACGGATCGGAGAAGTACTTGCTTTTTCGAAGTCTTATACGCTTGTTGCCATAATCAAATATGACTTTGAAACGTTTTAAAATTTCACCTCCAACACTTCCATTTCGTTCTTTAAAGTTCTTTACATAGGTGATGGCAGTAGAATCAGGAAAAGCGACTTTAGCATTTTCAAACGTAAATTGTCCCATATTAAATTTCTTTACCCGCGAGCGCATTCCGTAGATACTTCCACTCAATCCGCGACCTAAAAAATCATCAAATTTTTTCTCAGGAATAGAAATTTGTTTCTCTTCATCTTCAAACAGCCATAGCGCATCGCTTCCGCCAGAATCAATTAATAATTTTACGGGAATATTAGGCTCAATATCTTCTTCTATAGCAACAGTGACATCGATATACGGTTTGTTGTTTCGAAATGTTAACGGCAAATCGGTACACTTTCTACAATTGCGATACTCATACGTTTCTGGATTGTAAAACTTAATTTTCTCCGTTGCATAGTTAATTTCCACAATAAAATCTTTAAATACATCATAACCAATAATGCCATGTATAGGAACGCCCAAACGTGTAGACATGTTAATTTCTTGATCGAGGATAATATACAACTCTAAATCTCTTTTAAGAAGATTATCAATTTTAAATGTATCTGAACGCGCTTTTACCGCATCAATAGATTCTCCTGAGCCTAAGCCGCGAAGTTGAATACGCTCTTTTTGTTCAATCGCTAACGAATCGCCAGGATTTAAGCTGAACATAATTGGTTTATTCACGCCAGAATCTAACAGAAAAGACATATTCACGCCATTAATTTCAACAGGAATGACAATCAAATTGTTTATCAATTTAAAACGAACAGATGCTTTATCTTTCCCATTGATGATATTGAATTTACTTTGCGCCTGTGCAATTCCAGTCATACAAAGCAACAGAAGGAATATATGTACTTTTAATTTTCGCAAACTTATAGAGGAATTTTGGTAACAAACTAATATACGAAAAAAGCTTCTTTTTTCCGAATAAAGTCTCTTTTTTAACGTTGTTGAAAATATGTCATATTCGGCATATTTCTGAAATATATTTTGCATTTTTGTAGCTCTAAAATTATTATATCATGCCAACTATTTCCAATAAAGGAATTGCAATGCCGCAATCGCCCATTCGTAAACTAGTTCCTTATGCTGAAAAAGCCTATAAACAAGGAAAAACAGTATACCACTTAAACATTGGGCAACCCGATATTAAAACACCTCAAATTGCAATGGATGCCGTTAAAGTGCATTTGTTAGATGTGTTAGCATATACGAAGTCGGATGGTTCTGAAGCATATAGAACTAAAATTGCAGCTTATTATTCAAAGCATGATATTACAGTAGATGCCGATAATATTATTGTAACGACAGGCGGAAGTGAAGCTTTAGCTTTTGCTTTTGGAAGTACGATGGATGTTGATGATGAAGTGATTATTCCAGAGCCTTTTTACGCTAATTACAACGGTTTCTCGGTTGCTGCTGGCGTAAAAGTTGTTCCAGTAATTTCTAAGATAGAAAATAATTTTGCACTTCCTCCTATTGAAGAGTTTGAAAAATTAATCACGCCAAAAACAAAAGCAATTCTTATCTGTAATCCTGGAAATCCAACAGGTTATTTGTATACGAAAGAAGAAATTCAAAAATTAGCTAAAATTGTTAAGAAGCACGATTTGTTTTTAATCGCTGATGAAGTATATCGCGAGTTCGCTTACGATGGCGTACAGCATTACTCCATTATGCAAGAACCCGATTTGGAACAACACGCCATTATGGTCGATTCTGTTTCCAAACGCTATAGCATGTGTGGTGCGCGTATTGGTTGTATTGTGTCAAAAAATAAAGAGGTGATGGCAACCGCAATGAAGTTTGCACAAGCGCGTTTATCGCCGCCAACCTTTGCTCAAATAGCGAGTGAAGCTGCCTTGAAAACACCACAAAGTTATTTTGACGATGTAAAAAGCGAGTACACTAAAAGAAGAAATACACTTATCGCGGGATTGAAAGAAATTGAAGGTGTTCGTGTAGCGAATCCGAAAGGTGCTTTTTATTGCGTAGCAGAATTACCTGTAGAAAATGCTGAAGATTTTGCAAAATGGTTGTTGGAAACCTTTGACTACAACGGAGAAACCATTATGGTAGCACCAGCGGCAGGATTTTACTCTTCACCCAACACAGGACTTAATCAAATTAGAATTGCGTATGTATTGAATGAAGACAGTTTAAAAAAATCTATCGAAATCCTAAAAGAAGCTTTGAAAGCTTACAACGCTTAATTTTGCATATTACCATACAACATAACGTTTCGCTAAAAGATTTCAATACGTTTGGCATTGATGTCAACGCGAAGTATTTCATTTCAGTTTCTAACAAGGCGGAATTAATTGAAGCGCTGCAATTACCCGAATTTCAAGACTTTTTCATACTTGGTGGCGGCAGTAATATGTTGCTTACGCGAGATATTGAAATTCCCGTATTGCATGTCAATTTAAAAGGAAAAGAAGTCGTAGCCACATCTCCAAAAACTGTACTAGTGGAAGTACAAGCAGGCGAAAATTGGCATGAGTTTGTATTGTGGTGCTTGGAAAATAATTACGGTGGCGTAGAAAATCTGTCACTCATTCCAGGAAATGTGGGAACGTCTCCTATTCAGAATATTGGCGCGTATGGCGTAGAATTGAAAGATGTTTTTTCACATTGCATCGCTATTGATATAGAAACCCAAGAAAAAAAAGTATTCACTCTCGAAGATTGCCAGTTTGGCTACCGAAATTCAATCTTTAAAAACGAAGCTAAAGGAACATATATTATTACGTCAGTTTTCTTCGAATTGACTTCTTATAAACACACACTAAATACTTCATACGGAGCGATTCAACAAGAGTTAGAAAGTAACAATATTACTGAACCGACCATCAAAGATGTGAGCAATGCCGTAATTGCGATTCGCCAAAGAAAACTTCCCGATCCGAAAGAAATTGGCAATAGTGGTAGTTTCTTTAAAAATCCTGTAATTTCAAAAACTGCATTTGAATCATTGCAAAAAAACTATCCCAACGCACCACATTATGTGGTGTCAGACACAGAAATTAAAGTGCCTGCAGGTTGGCTCATTGAGCAATGTGGGTTTAAGGGAAAACGTTTCGGAGATGCAGGCGTTCACAAAAATCAAGCGTTGGTCTTAGTGAATTACGGAAATGCCACAGGAGCGGAAATTCTAGCTTTAGCGAAAAAAATACAAGAAGCTGTTTTAGAAAAATTCAACATTGCGATTGACGCGGAAGTGAATGTGATTTCTTAGATTCGCTTCGCTCAATTCAAGGTTTTTGTAGATGCTTAGACGCGCTTCGTTGTTAGAATTTTAGATTTCTTTGCTTTTAGACCGCTGTCTCTTTTAAAGTTTTTTTTAGTTTCCAACCTCGGTTCAATTTCTTATGACAAAAGTGAGTGACTTTTATAAATAATTTAGTTCAACATTTAAAACTTCAAGTTTCAAAGTACTTCTCGATACAAATTTGTTTCACAAATTCACTCGAAGTGACGGTTTTGATTAACCATTGTTGATTGCTGATTTTCGACTGAAAAAATCTCAATACTCAATACTAATATCGCAGTACTGTCTGTTCCAAGTTCCACAGCACGTCAGTTCGAGTATTTTCCGAAGGAAAATGTATCGAGAACAGCTATGAAATCCTAAAGTTCAAGAACATTAAAAATTCATCATTTCTCAGGCGGATACGCTTCAAACGCTTTTAACAACACCGCTCTAAAATATGCTTCGCGTTCTTGTGGCGTGGCTTCTTCTTTAAAATATCCTTCTACAATTGCTTGCCAATACAATTGATCTTCCCGAACATCGACCAAATCAAAAACAATTTCATGATTGTGATTGGAACTTCCTATTGGCAATCCAATACTAATGCCGACACCAACATTTCTTCCTGTTCCGCCAACGCCGACACCAACTGCACCATCATTATTCGGCTCAAAAAAACCTGTTTCAATATTGATGTAAAAATCAGGCGTTGCTGTTCGTACAAAACCGCGTGCTTGCATGAGTGAATCTGTCAGGCGAAACAATCGTTTTTCATCTAGTTTTTCCAAGCCAGTTTCTATATCAGGATAAAAATTATAGCTTTTATATTGGGTAAAATCAGCTTGTGTATCGTAATCAAAAAATGCTTTCGGCGCAGAACACGACACCAAAAACAACAGTGCAAAAAGTATCTTTATATATTTCATAGCTTATATTTTTTTAGCATCAACAATTTCGAGACAAACTCACGAAGCATTCAGCAGAAATTATTATAACATTTCCACGCACGCATCAGAGTATTTTAAATCTCGAGTAATCGAGTAAACCTACTACAAGATACGCATAAATAATTCCATAAAAAACCGTATCTTTGCAGAGATTTAAAAAGACGAAAACAGATGAAACTTGTATTATTGACGATTGGATTATTATTGCTGTGTTTTGCTGGAATTGCTATCAAACTTTGGGCAAAAAAAGATGGTAAATTTGCGGGAACTTGCGCAAGTCAAAATCCAATGTTGAACAAAGATGGAGAAGCTTGCGGATTCTGTGGAAAAACGCCAGATCAATTCGATACCTGTACTGAGCCACAACACCAATAAACTCTCTGCCTCGCTCCTAGTTGTATGATACTCTATTTTCTGTATGCTTTAATAGCTGTAACGGCTATTCAACTGCTTTATTTTCTCCTTTTCAGTCTATTTGCTTTTGAAAAAAAGAAACGCAGCAAACCGCAAAATCTTCCTGTTTCTGTGATTGTTTGCGCGAAAAACGAAGCTGAAAACCTCAACATTCTAATTCCGAAACTATTACAGCAAGCCTATCAAAACTTTGAAATTGTCTTAATAAACGATGCTTCTTCCGATGAAACGCTAGAAATTATGGAACAGTTTGAAGCTGAAAACGACAACATCAAAATTGTCAACGTAGAAAATAACGAAGCATTTTGGGGAAATAAAAAATACGCGCTCACTCTAGGAATAAAAGCCGCTACCAACGATTATTTAGTATTTACCGATGCAGATTGTGTGCCTGCTTCTAGAAGTTGGTTGGCAGAAATCACGCAGCATTTTTCTAGCACAAAGAAAATTATTATTGGATATGGCGCTTACGCGAGAAAAAAACATTCATTTCTCAATGTATTGATACGATTTGAAACGCTCATGGCAGCCGTACAAGCGTTCAGTTACACAAAATTAGGTATTCCTTACACAGCAGTTGGTCGAAATATGGCGTATCACAGAAGCGAATTCTTTAGAGTCAACGGTTTTGTAAATCATATCAAAATTCGTTCAGGCGATGACGATTTGTTCATCAAAGATGCCGCAACAGGCAAAAACACCGCGATTTGTTATTCTCAAAACAGTCATACCATTTCACAACCAAAAACAAGTTTTAACGCTTGGTTTCGACAAAAAAGACGACATGTCAGCACAGCGGCGCATTACAAATTCATTCACAAATTCTTATTAGGTCTTTTCTATAGTTCGCAAGTAGCATTTTGGGCGCTTACCATTTTCCTATTATGTACAAATATGTGGGTATTTGCGTTGGGCATTTTAGGAATTCGATTGGCAATTCAATACCTCATCATCGGAATTTCGGCGAGTAAACTCAAAGAGCAAGATACATTATACGTACTTCCTATTTTAGAACTCTTTTTACTTATGGTTCAATTTGGTATCTTTATAGCGAACAAGATTTCAAAACCGACGCATTGGAAATAGCAGAAACGATTCTGAAAGCATACATTCAAAAGGCAAAATTGGGCAATCAGGTCGCTTTCAATTTTTTGCTAAATTCTTTTTGGAATGATGTCTACGGATTTCAACTGAAACGCGTTCAAAACGAGAACGATGCGGAAGATATTACCATTCAGACTTTTTCCAAGGCTTTTGATAAAATTGACACGTTTGATGAAAATTATAAGTTTAAAACGTGGCTTATCGCGATATCAAAAAACGTTCATATAGACTTTCTGCGGAAGCGAAAAAAAATCATTGAAACTACCGAAGAACAGGAAGAAGAAGTGTATCAAATTATTGACGATGCGCCAACTCCAGAAGATAAACTCATCACCGAACAAAACTTAGCAAAACTGCTGCGCGATATTAAAAAACTCAAGCCGCATTATCAGGAAGTGATTAATTTGCGCTATTTTCAAGAGTTGAGTTACAAGGAAATTTCCGAGCAATTGCAAGAACCCATGAGCAATGTAAAGGTAAAATTACTACGTGCCAGAAAATTGCTTGCTGAAATTATTCAAGAAAAATGAGCAGTGCTTTTATCAAAAAATTAGGTCCAGGATTATTATTTGCGGGCGCAGCGATTGGCGTTTCACACTTAGTGAACTCTACCAAAGTAGGCGCCGAATTTGGTTTTGGATTGTTGTGGGCGTTGTTGTTGGTTAATCTATGTAAATATCCGTTTTTCCAATTCGGACCGCGATATGCAGCCGCCACAGGCGAAAGTTTGTTAGAAGGCTACAAAAAACTAGGCAAAGGATTGTTAATTGCCTACTTTCTACTCACATTTGCCACGATGTTTACCATACAAACTGCCGTCACGATTGTCACCGCAGGATTGGCAAAACAACTATTTGGACTCGATTTTTCAATGGGAATTTGGAGTACGATTATCACCTTGATTTGTTTGGGAGTGTTGGCTATGGGACGTTATTCTTTTTTAGACAAGTTGATGAAATTCATCATCATTACGCTGACGGTAAGTACAGTGATTGCGGTAATTTTTGCTTTTACGAACGGAAATGAAGCCTTGACAGCGGGACAAGTTTTTCCAACAGAAATTGGCGGTATCACACTGTTAATTGTCTTTATGGGATGGATGCCAGCACCACTTGATATTTCAATTTGGCATTCGTTGTGGGCGATTGAAAAACGGCAAGAAACCGAAAAATTCACGCCAAAAACCACATTATTTGACTTTGATTTTGGTTTTGTTGTGACCATAATTTTAGGCATCTGTTTTATGGCATTAGGCGCATCTGTTATGTTCAACTCTGGTGTCGAATTCTCTCCTAAAGGTGGCGTATTTGCCAAACAACTAATTGATTTATACACACAAAACTTAGGAAGCGGCATGTACATTATTATTGCCATTGCTGCATTTACAACCATGTTTAGCACAACATTAACAACCTTAGACGCATCTCCAAGAGCGATGGCAAAAACAAGTCAATTACTCTTTGGAAAATACATCAAACACAGTTATATTTTTTGGATGTTGGTACTAGTTGCAGGAACCATCATCATTATGACGCAGTTTTTATCTGAAATGGCGATGCTTGTAGAAATTGCTACCATTTTATCTTTTGTCACCGCTCCTTTTTACGCCATTTCAAACTACATTCTTCTCACAAGCAAACACACGCCAAAAGCATGGCAACCGAAGTTAGGGTTACGAATTTTAAGTTGGTTAGGCATTTTATTTTTGATTGGATTTTCGGTTTGGTATTTGGTGGTTTTTTAGGTGTTGACTTCGACTTGGCTCAGTCTATCAGGTTTTGGGTGTTAGGTGTTAGGTGTTAGGTGTTAGGTGTTAGGTGTTAGGTGTTAGGTGTTAGGTGTTAGGTGTTAGGTGTTAGGAAATTACTTTTTTATTTTACATCTCGACTGCGCTCGATGTGACATATTTTGAGTTTTGCATTTTAAATTTCGTTATTCGTTGCTGGTTGCTGGTTGCTGGTTGTTAACTGCTAGTTAGTTTATTGATTTTCGATAAATTTATTTTTAAACACCCTATTTATAGGGACTTACACTTTTTTTCTTAAAATCGAATTTTCTTGATTTT
Organism: Kordia sp. TARA_039_SRF; assembly: GCA_006383075.2. Taxonomy (GTDB): domain Bacteria; phylum Bacteroidota; class Bacteroidia; order Flavobacteriales; family Flavobacteriaceae; genus Kordia. The sequence goes on along the minus strand of SMNH02000006.1, from coordinate 113,981 downwards.
TATGAGAGTACCGCCAAAGAGTACCGTTTTCTAGTTATTTAATCTTCAAATATATCTAATTCTTTGATAGCTTTGTCTACGATTCGCTCGTCAATATAGTGCTTTTTTAAGACTGTATCTGTTGCGTGCGAAGATAGACGTTTTGCATCTCCTTTCAAAGTGGATGATAGATAGGTCAAGTATGTTTTTCTAAGGCATTTAAACTGTAATTCTCTACCTGTGTTTAATTGCTTGTAGAAATGTGAAAATCCTAATGATAAAGCATCATTCATTGATTTGGTAGATGATGCGGTTCTTTTGTCAGGATTTAATAGGTATCTATCCTTCCCTTTGTTTTTATCATATCCTAAGCGATATAAGATGTTCTTTAAACTTTTTGTTACTGGAACTATCTTCGGCGGAACATTCTGATTGAAGTATTCTCCTTTTTTTCTTTTTACTTTGAGATTAGGAACTTCTATGTAGACTGGTTCCCCATTCTTTTCGCGAATCATATTCCATTTGAGTCCAACTACTTCTTCACGTCTTCCGCCTGTATGTAAGGCTAGTTCCAAAGCATCTTTTAAATATAGCTTGTATCTGTTTCGTTTGTACTTTCCTTGAATTTCTATTCCATTTTCGGGTTTTATGATTTTTAATAAGTTTTTAAATTCTTCTTTTGTGATCGTATCACGTTTGACCATGACAGGAATCATTCTAACCTTTTCAAAAGGGTTTTTCATGTTTATATTATACCGATCAATTGCCCAGCTTACAAACGTTTTTAAAACGCTCATTTTACCGTTGTAGGTGTTTCCCTTGTAATTCTTATCGACTAATAAGTAATCATGGAATAAACCTACGTGCGCATCATTAAGACGATTGATAATAAATAGCTTTTTATTGATATTATATTTTGCTAATGCTGCATTGAATATTTTTAAACAGTTCACAATTTCGTTTTTTCGCTGTTCTGACAGCGTATTTTTTTGATGTTCGGGAACATCTATATTATCTAAAAAATCAATATACCGTAATTGTATATCGAATAGATATTGTCGATTTCTGATTTCAATAGGTTGCCCAAAGCCTTGTAATTCGGCTTTGAATTCTTTTTCAAAATCAATTGCTTGAATTACTGCATCTACATAATTGGTGGCATCATGTGTTTTACTCGCTTTACGTCCTTCACTTCCTGGAACGTGCAATCGAGATTTGTAACGATGCTTTTCAAAATGTTTGCAGGTAGAATAATTTTTGCCTGATTCTCCACAAGTAGGTTCTTCTTTTACTTTTTTGGTATTTCGTAAGACTGTTTTTCTAGTCCATGAGAAATGCTTTTTACAGACATGACAGTAAATAAAGAGTCCTTTGTGTTTGTTGTTAGGCATGTGTTTTCGCTTTGCCATACAGTTTTCTCCTTTGTTTTTTAATTTTAATTGCGTTATTAAATTCTTTTTGGGAATAGGAAGTAATTCATGTATTATCTAAATATTGAATTACTGTGCTAATCACTCGTTGTTGATGCTCTCTAAAACATCACGAAAACAAAGTTTTGAAATAGTGGTCAAATATCATTTGTCAGCTTTTGTCACTCGGACAATTAAAAACCATAAGATTCTAACTTTTAAACACTTATATTTTTAAATTGCGACAATTGAGAACAAATCGGTATTAATTCGGTTAATAAAAAAGCCTTTCTTAATTCAACTACTATTTCAATTCAATGATTGGAGATACGCTCTAAAGTATCACAGCAGTAAAGTTTTGAAATACTTTTGAATAAACATTTGTAAAAAATTGTGGAATACACACAAAAAGTAAGAAGAAATTGTAGGAATTAATAAAAAGAAAGATTTTTCTTCTATAAAAAAGTGCATTTATAGGTTTTTATTGAATTAATTATGAAAAAAAAAGTTGATTTAACAAGTATTTTACGATTCCAACTTTTTCTACCTATTTTTTGCAAGAACCTGAATTACAAGCAATTAATTATTTTGATGAAAAATTTTTGTGAAGTTTTTTTAAATTTTCGCTTGCAATTTTCATAATGATTACGCGAGGTAATTCTCTTGAAATAGGTTTTACAATATAACTGCTCACCTGTTCATGTTCTTTGGCTATGTGGATATTCGGAATAAATGGATCAGGAGACTATAAATAACTTTATTTTTTTCTTGTTTAGAATTTTGACAAACTCATCTAAAAATTTCCAACTATCCATGACAGGCATCTGGAATGCCAACACCCCATTCTATTATTTCCTTTAAGGTTGAAATCGCTATTTGTCAATTATTATAAACCAAAAAACTATTACAGAATTTCAAATTAAGATTTCTCAATTGGTTTCTAAAAATAAATTGATCGTTTAGCAATTTGTGGAAAAGAAAAAAATTGTTTGCTTCATGGAATTTGAAAATCTACAACTAAAAATTCGCTCATCACTAAGCCTTTAGATTAGCTGGAAAATTGAACTTATCGTTTAGCAACTAGTGAAAAAGAAATAAATTATTTGCTTAATGAAAATTTGAAAATCTGCTTCTAATAATCTGCTCATCACTTAGCAATTAGTTGGAAAATCGAACTTATCGTTTAGCGACTAGCGAAAAAGAAACAAATTATTTACTCCATGAAAATTTGAAAATCCATCATTAAAAATCTGCTCATCACTAAGCGATTAGTTGAAAAATCGAACTTATCGTTTAGCGACTAGTGAAAAAGAAACAAATTATTTACTCCATGARMSTTTRRAWWWSCWKSAWWAWWRAWCTKMTCRTYWMKMARCKAKTRRWWRRRAAATCAAATTWWTYRYTTARYRRWAAGYTRAAAATCTGATATAAAAAAACAACTAATCATTAAGTGATTCGTTTAAGGATAATATTTTCTTTTGCTCAACTCATTGCTTAGCAGTAAGCTGAAAATATTTGCTAATCACTGAGCAATCAGCTAGAAAAAATATAGATTTATATTTGCTTTTTTCATAGAACATGATGAGAAAAAATTAACTTACCGCTTAGTGATAGGTTGATAATTGATTTCAAAAATTCCGCTTATTATTTAATGATTTATAAAAAAATTAATTTACTACCCAACAATTATTAAATAATACTTAATTAAAAAAGCTCCAACAATTACAGTTGAAGCTTTTAGCATACAGATAATTCTAGTTTTACGATAATTTAGGGTTTCTAGGAAATTATTCAGTTTATTTTAAATAAAAAAAATACACAGCGATAAAAAAGAGAATCTCTACAATCATAGCAGATATAAAACCAACTATAAACCATTTTAAACGCTCTAATTTTTGTTTACTAATCATTATTTATCATACTTTTGTTAAAGTAGCAAGACGATGATTGTCTGCATAGAATCTATCAATCGTCTTGCCCTAAACAGCGAAGTCAATAAAAACTTCACAAATAACACGTCTTGAATATTAGCACTTTAAAAAGGGAAAGTGCTTCTAGTAGTAGCTTAATTGAAAAAATGATACTTTCTTGACGTGTTATTTCTTCCTCCATATCAGAGATCAACCAAAAAATTATTATGAAAAAAAGTCTTTTCCTTTTTTACTAAAATCATATTCATCATTTATCAGTACACGAAGTTTTTTAAAAACTTTGAAAAATTTATACAAGAAAATCAAAACTATTACCGTCAAAAAAACGTTTATTGACGCAGTGATTAGTATTAAAAATTCAGTCATTATATTGCTTTAAAATTCAAATAAAATCAATGGCTATTTCTATCAATTTGTGTTGAATTTTGATAAATAAACTTAGTTATAAACCTAATGTATAACAGGGTTTACGTAGCTTTTAATATATTTGGTTTAAAGGCTTAGCTAATATAGTAAAAGTTAATTAAAATAACTAAAAAGTTTATTATAAATAATAAATAAGTTTTACAAAGTATGATTGAAAGAATCCTTAAAATAATTGAAGAACAAAAAATTACCTCTTATAAAATTGAAAAAGGAACTAATAATCATATTTCAAGTGTAGCGGCTAGAAAAATTTTAATTGGCGAAACTACGAAACCTAGACGCGCTACGCTGGATATCCTTATAGATTTTCTATGTGCTAAATATAATGTTTCAAGAGAATGGCTCAATGATGGGACTGGAGATATGTATTTGAAAGATGAAGCAGATTATTATATTGAAAAGCAAGGAGTACGATTTGAATTAGAAGAATTAATTGCTCATTTTATTGATAATCAAGAAATGTATTTAGAGAAATCAGATACGATTCGTCTTTTGATTATTGATAACATTGTAAAGAATAAAGATTTTTATTTGAAATCAGAATACTTTAAACTTTTCGTTGATGATTTGGTTGAAAAACGTATAGAAGTCAGATTGCAGGAATTGAAAGACTTAGGAGTAATAGTGAAAGCTAGTAAAAAGGATTAATTTGAAACTACGTTTGTATTTCAAATTTTCCAAATTGAAATACGAGTCCTCTAGCTAACTCTCTGAACTCTTTGTTATTACTGTTTCTCCTTTCTTTAATCTCATTTTTTAAAATTTCTTTTTCCTCATCTATTTTTGCAACGATGTCTTTATGAGCAATTACAGATTTTTCATTGATAAAATTATCTTTGAAAAGCTTATCTAATTTTTTATGTTTTCGTTTGCCCATTTTTAATCTACTTCTTTATACACTTTACTTATGATCTCTGTGTTGGATTCTGTAAACTCATTCATTTTATCTTCTTTTATGAACCCATTTTCTGGAATGTCATGCAGAATTTGTTGAAATAAAATTCTAATTATTTTCTTATATCTTTCTTCGCCTGTATGACTGAATTGAAATAGGCATTTTATCAAATAGTTAAGACCGAACGTAGCAAATATGCCTGCGAAAATTAGTCCAACTATATAATATATTTTGTGAATTTCGAGAGAATTTGAAAATCCCCATATTAGATAAACTAAAGAAACGAATATATACATCAACCCTAGATAGATAAAAGACTTTGAAATACTTATCCAATCAATATTTCTTCTGAATATAAAGAGTAGTATAAATATAATGCCTGTAATTAATAAGAAAAAGGGATTACCCATTGAACCCCAAAATGCATTCCAATCTGCAAAATTTCTAACTTTATCTAACTCTTTAAGTTCTAGCAATTCATTATACAAAGTTTCAGAATTTTGTTCGGCTTTATCATGCTCCGATAGCAAATTAGAAACCCTATCATTTAAAGAATCATCTAAAATATTAAGTGCTTTTATTTCATAAAGTGTCTTAATAGCTTCGATTCTTTTAGAATCACGCTCACTTCTTGCAGTACGTTGCTCTTTTCTTTTATCAATAATCGTTTCATTGTTTACAGGAAAAAACATTTGTAACATTGCCGTAACAACACCAATTGCTACGGCAATGATTAAGAAGTATTTTCTAATTGTAATCTTCGTCTGGATCTTGTCCGCCACTATTTCCAATTGTTCCGACTTTCGTTTTATCTGTTGATTCGATTTGCTCATGTTCTTGATCTGCTAAACTCTCTGGTTGACAACTTGTTAAATTTACTCCTACTAAGAATAGCACAACTAATAATACTTTTTTCATGTTCATTTGATTTAAAGATTAATACTTAAAATCAAATGTATTTAAAAAAGGAACTGTCAGAAAGTTCATTCCTACTAAGGAAGTAAATGTTTAGCAATATAATAAAAAGTTAGTGCTATATAAGTAACTTTTATTCTTTATTGGTTAAATTACGGTTTTGCCTTTTTAATTTTACGGTTTATTGATTTTTATTAAAATAATTATTGTAGGAAAATACTAGTCTAGTATTAAATTATAGTATTTAATAGTCTCATGTTTCAATGGATTTGTTGACCATTCCGACCATTCATTTGTATATGGATTGTATCCACATTTTAGTGGTTTAGAGAATTCATCTTTAGGATTTTCCCTGTACGCTCTGCAATCCGTACAAATGTATCTAAACTCACAATCTTTGCAGATATCAATTTCATCTTTCGTGATATTCCAATATTTTTTGAAGTCTTTATGGCTTAAAGCATCTTTTAATGTGTTATTTTGGATATTCCCATAATGCTCAGATATAGAGGGGCAGTTTTTGATGTAACCAAGTGCGTCTATTGAAATTTTACCATTTAGACAAGAATTATATTTTTTGCTTTCTATAAAATTGTTACTGTTTATAACAAAGTTATTTGCGTTTATAATACCACAACTTCTTTCATCAATAATATTTTTAATTGTGTACAATAATTTTCCTTGATATTTAATATTGTACACTTCTGTTTTTGGAGCATTGTATATGATGATGTTACTTATCCTACCATTCTTTTTAAGTAATTTTTCTAAATTATTTTTAGTGTTTTGTAAATTATAAGGTATGAATATTTTAATGTTTTGTATGATTGATGATTTCCTGTTTAGCAGATTTATTATAGACGCTAACTCGTTAGATTGAATTTTAGAAAAAAATCGTAGTTGTATGTGTTTACAACTGACTTTTTCTAATTCTGAAAATACTTTTTTAAAATCGTAAGAACTCTTATTAAAATCAATAATAGCATTCGTTATTTCAAATGCAGTTTTATATTCCATCTTAATTGGCGGAAAAAGATTGGGGGTTTTGGTAAAAAAAATGAAGTCATTAGCATATAAAAAATCAAAATATTCTATGATTGTTTCGTGATCATTTTTAGTATGATCTCTCAATATCGATGATATTTCATATCCATCATACTTATGTAATAAATCACACAAACTATTTGGAATAAATTCGATATTACTTCTTTGTAAATCACACAATACACCTCTGTTAGCACCTTTAACGGGAATACAATCTGCAAATAATTTAAAAGGTATGTTTAATTTAATACTCATAGCATTTTTGAGATTGGTCTATGAAAATTTTTTCTTGTAGTGGATTTGGTTTGATACAATTCAACACTAAATTCTAAATCTTTTAATTTTTGGGTATAATCTTCTTCTTTATGGTTAATATTGATTTGTTGAATAGGTAATGGCAAATGTTTGTGCAGTGATAATTCTGTTTTTTTATTCATAACATTTTTGCGTTAGTAAATTTGCGATTGTATACTCTATATTATAATTACATAAGCCAGAAACCCAATCAAATTGCCCCATTGGATTGACTTCTAAGAAATAGTATTCTTGGTCTGTACCAACGATTAAATCAATTGAACCTGTTTTCATATCTACAAACTTCATAAACTTTCTTATCTGTTCATCAATTGTTTTCGGGAGAATATAGGGTATGCAGCGGTTAGGTCTTTCTTTTATATCTTCTCTTACATCAACTCTAGTTTTCCCCTCAAACGGATATGAGAATATCGCCATTGAAAATAAATGTGTATCAAAAATGAAAATCCTAACTTCATAAAGTTTGTAAATACAATTTTGAAAAAGTGTAGGTTCAAAATGGCTTGGTAGCGTATCAATCATTTCCTGTGTTACCATAAATGTGCCTTTCCCTGCACTAAACTCATTTGTTGTGAACAAAATCATTCTATCAAGTCCTTTTGAAATTATGTTTTCATACTCATCTTTGAATGCTTGTAATTCAGTTTTACAATTAGTTACAATAGTTTTAGGGATTTTAAACCCAGCTTTTTTAGCGAGATGTAGGTTTAGAATTTTATAGGTTTCTTTTTCTTTAAACCATGAACCAATATAATATTTTGCTGTATGTTGTAATATAAGATCAATTCCTTTGATAGCATTTCCAATATCATTCTCTAAAAATCCTTCAATCATAATATGATGTGTTTTACGATAGCTTTTCGGGCGAAATGGAATATAACCTCTACGATGCCATACGACTGTCATATTTGATATTAATACTATTTTTTCTGTGATTTTACTTTCAAGCTGTACAAAGCCGTTTTCAACAAAGAAGGAAACATGATAGTCATTTGCATCTTCATAATTTATTCTCTGAACATTGCATCCAAACGTTGTTAACCATTCAATAACGAGGTCTGTACTTTTATCTAAACGTTCGGAAATGATGACAACTTCGTTCATTGATTACTTATTGTTCTTTTACTTATGTATTGTTTTCGACGTCTAGTAACACGATCGTATTCTTCTTTAGAAATTCTCCCCTTTTCAAGTTCATCATCTAATAAATTAAATAGTTTGTCATTATGCGGGTAATGAAAAAATAATGGGTACATAGCTATACCCTTGCAACTATCTTTAAATCTTGATTGATTAGGATATCCATATTTTTCAATAAATTTTATCAATTTCACTTGATTTATACTATCGACAATTACTTCTATCTTATACAAAGAATCCGCTTTCTTTAAATATTGCATTGCAAATTTTTCATTCATAGGTGTACCTACTTGCTTAATAGATTTTTTTAAGTCTCTTAAATTTGCATAATAATAATGAAGCTGTCTCATTTTAGAATCTTTGATAAAACGACCATTTAAGTTTTTGTCTAACAATACAGAATCTTGATAATGCTCTATGTTCAATGCCTCTAATTCTCTAATGTCTTGGTCGGAATTATAAATTTCTCTAAGTTGTTCACAGTGATTTTTTTTTAAATGTATATTCTTTAGTGAACATGAAAAAAATAACAAAACTAAAATAATTGAGTACTTCATATTTTTAGAATATTAGGTTGTCTCCACGTAAAAACGTGGAGACAATTTACTTAATTTCCAGTTCCTGGATGCGTTTCTTCGTAATAACTATCATTACCATTGATAACTCCATCTTCATTGTAATCATAATGAACATCATTTTGAAACGGTTCTCCATTTCCAGAGCCAATATTAACGGCTGTTCTTACTACTTTCTTATAAAATTCATCATAGTCAGTAGCTGGACCTCCAATACCTCCTAATAGATTCTCTTTTATTTTATTGTCTCGGAACTTTCCCAGACTCAATTTTTCTAAACTTGTTTTTTTCATTTGTAATGATTTAAAATTAATGATTTCCTACACCGCATCTATCCTCGCTGTTTCCACAACCGACATACGTCTGAGTAGTACCGTTTGGATTATCTACATAATGATGATGACATCCATCTGCGTGTTCAACACCACACCCACCAGTTCCTTCGCCTGTGGTGTGTCCGTCAGGATATACAACTTCTGAAGAACTTAATGAATCAACTAGATTATCCCAAAAAGAAGGATCTCCATTTCCACCAATCGTTCCTATCAAAGAATTGTTAACCTGTTTATCTTTGAATTTATTTAAACTCAGTTTTTCCATATCAATAAGTATATGTGTTATGCCTACTCTCAAATACAAGCTTTTCGGCTTCCGCTTGATTGATTGCAATCAATAATTATATCTAACTTTAACTGGACTAGTATTCGTCAAAGTCTGGATACAATATGCTATTTCTCCAATCATCATGCCCTAGGTTGGATAATCCGATTGAAGCTCTACGTTCATTAATTTCTTTTAGGCTGGCATTCATTGGCTTGGAGGTAATATAGGTGCCATAATATTGTTCATTTACAGTAGAAAGAAAAAGTCTATCATACATGTAACCAACTAAACGAGGATTGGCTTTACCTTTTCTAACATAGTCTAATATTTTTGGAATAAAATAATGTTCTTTTATGGAATCATCTGTATGTAATAACAATGTGCTTATACTCGCGTGTTGACCATCAACCAAAGAACTTCCTATCATTTTTTTTGATGGAAAACCGTAAGTATCAAAAATATTTATGAGTTCTTGCGTGTTGATAGAATCAATTTTATTTTGCTTGTCCCAATTACCTCCACCGTTTCCTCGAAATCTTTGATCTTCGACTTTCATTCTTAAAATCTTATTCCGTAAATCCATATTCAAAGATGAAGTGTATGCTTTTTTTAAAACAGGAATTTCTTTGTCAAATTTATTTTTTACGCGGTTGTAATATATGTTGAGAACGGAATCTTTTTTCAAAAAAATATCAGGATAGCCATATATAGACGTCAAATCTGTGTATTCTTTATATTTTAAATCCTTGCCAAGAATTATCTTCAATTTGACATACGTAGAGACCTCATTGTAAACATCCATATCAATAGGATCGAACTTGGAAAATACCTTATCGAAAATCTCATAACTTTTCTCGTACTCTTTTTCAATGTAAAGACTATCAGCTTCGTAAATATTAGAATAATAACCATCAGCTAAATAATCAACTTTGGAATCTGTGAAACATGATATTAAAAAGAATGCTACCATGCTAAGTAATAAAGAGTGTTCTATTTTCATAAAAAACATAATACAAAAACTATTTCATTTGAAAGAAATAGTCTATATTTTTAAAACTCAATAAATATTTGAATATTGTATCAAATACTTATTTTTAACTTATTTTCTGACACGAATATAAAATAAGTTTATCAAAAACATAAAAAATATTTTATAAATAATTAATTTTTACAAATTAACCGTAATGTCATTACGTTAAAAGCGTAGGTTGAGTATTCTTAATTATATTGATGGAAAGGTAAGTTATCATGAAAAAACATTCAGCAATATTTCATTTGAAATCATTAAATGATTATATAGGTTTTAAATTCCAGAGTCCAGATAATGAATAAAATTTAAACTTATCATTTAATAAAAAGTTGTTTTTTTTTACTTACTATTTATTGAACTAATTATAAGCAAATATGAAATCAGAAAATATTTATTAAATCATAACTATTTTTTCAGTTTACTATTAATTATTTATTAATTAAGCTTCATTTACATCAGTATAATTCTTACTTTTTCAACATTCCTACAAATACTTCTTACAATTTGTGTGTACTACACAATTTTTTACAAATGTTTTTCCAATTTCCCTTCGTAGCTTAGTGTTTTCAACACTAAGGAGAAAAAAGTAATTTTTCTGTGAAGTAGCACTGATAGAATTTAATAGTTACCTATCATTTTTTAAATAGAAAATAAAGCTTATTGTCCGAGTGACAAAAGTTGACAAATGATTTTTGAAATATGCTTTTTAGCTTAGTGTTTTCAACATTAATTGATATTATTATGAATATACAGATAACACGCAATACAACTAAAAATGGAATTGAAATGTTGTTTTCAAAACCAATAGAAAATGAATTGTTTTTATTTCTTCAAAAGCTAGGTTTTAAACACGCCTTTAATAATAAACTGAAATGGTATGCCGATTTTCATCCACCGTATGTAAAGTTTGCGAATAGTCTAAAAAGTAGGCTTGAAAGTAATACCGATTGGAAATCAATACCCATATATACTACTTTTGAATCAACCTATGACAATGTAGATAATTTGAAATTTTGTATTGCAGAGATTAACGTCAAAAAAGATGATACTGTCATTATGGGCGAATATCTCATTTTTGAGAATTACAAACGTGTTGCCACAATCATTGCTGAACGCTTTGCCAAAGAAACCTTTGGTCACTTTGTTGATTCAATCGTGATTTTTCCTAGAAATTATAAAACGAGAGCGCAAAGGTTATTGAGTAAAAATAAAGTCATTGAAGTTGATGAAAAAGGAAATTTTATTCCTTTTCAGCTTCCAGATTCTTTAATAGAAATTGCGAATAAAGTTTCCAAAAATAAAATATCAATTAATCTTGAAAACGTTTCTGTTAATAATGAAGCTACTAAATTTGTTGCATCTGGAATTTTAGAAAATGAAACCGATTTTCAAAAGCTGTTACTTTTAGAAGTAATTGACAAATTAGCTTCGATTGAAATAGATACCAATGGTAATTGTAAAGATATTATTCAAAACCTAACAACTGAAATAGAAGAAACTTCAGTAGTTGGTGTTAATGTTCTTCGTCTTGAAAAAATATCCCAAATCATTCGTTTGTACAAAGATTGGTTTAATGATCTTGATAGCAGTTGTAAAACAAGTGTAGCAATTGCTATGCGACCTTTATTGGACTTTATAAGTGAAAAATTGAGTTTCAATTCATGTGCTGTGAGTTTATATTTTGAAACACACATAATACAAAACGTTCTTGTTCCTATCTATGTGTCGGAAGCTTTTCACAATGGAATAATTCCTAAAGAACAAATACCATCGCTTAAACCAAATTTTCCGTACTTATTTGAAGTAAGTAATCTAACATTTGATAAGCTTTCAGCCTTTGAACTTTTTGAATTATCACAGCTGGAAGATCATATAGAAAATGGCGTAAATATCTCAAGAATCCGATTGAATAATTATTGGCAAGACAATAGTAGTAAGTTATTTAATGAAATAAGCTATCCTATTGATAAACAATATCCTTACGTTAGTTTATCTCATGGATATATTCACATACTTACACTCGAAGAAATTTTAGTAAAAGACAACAAATTCTGTAATTGGTTGTACCTACTTCAAAACTATCGTCCAATAGCTGATCTATCTTTTGGGATTGATATTATAAACAAAAAGATACATAAATTATCAGAACAGCTCACTGAACTGAAAAAAGGGGAAAGTCTAATTAACATGCCTTATGAGGAGAACGTTTCTGAAAGAAAAACTATTGAAAAAGACATAGCATCGCTATTTTCATCTAAAGAGGTAATTGAACGCTTCATTGAACAATCCCTTATAAAACAACTCAATGAAGATAACTTTGTGGATTCCGATAATGAGTATGCTGAATTGGATATACCAGAGTTCAATCGAGATAGTTTTGTAGCAGGTCTATCCTTGATCTACAACAAGCACAAACAACCAACCGAAGCACAAATAGAGGATTTTCGTAAAAAGTTTCATGTTCCTAATGATGAAGTATTACAAGAATCCATAGAACTGAGCGCAATTGAGTTTTTTAGAAATGGATATAATCATTTAAGAGAAGAATTTTTGGTAGGCGCAATGAGCCATTTTTGGAGAAACTTACAATACCAAAGAAGCTTTGCCAGTGATAAAGAGCAATATAAACATTGTCATATACTGCCCTTGCCAATTGCTATGATGATTGGTAATTACATTCAATCTAGTAAAATTACTTCGATCTATGATCCAACAGCAGGAAGTGGTCATTTATTGGTTGGACTAGAAACAAAAAAAGTTTACGCTAACGAAGTATCAGAACTAAAACGAACTTCGCTAGATTTTTTACGTTTTAAAAATATTACTAGCTACAATCCATTAGAACCGACACCAAAAGAAATGCACAAATCGTTTGATGCTGTTATATGCAATCCACCAAACATGCTATCAAACATAACAGCAAACAAAAAAGACGATATTATTGATGAGTTCATTGAAAACGGACATTTCTTATCTCATTACCTAAGACAAAAGGCATACATCATTGCACTAGCGCTATTAAATCTGAAAGACGATGGAAAAGCTGTCATCGTATTAGATGGACATATCATTTTTGATGAAGAAGGAAGAATTAAATACTATCGAGGTTTTCTAAATTGGTTGTATAAGTATTATTGCGTTCGCGATATCATCAACCTAGACAGTTTTATTCTCTCGAAAGATACAAATAAGAAACAGAAAAAAATGATAGTACTTATCGAAGGAAGAAAGCAAAATCCATCATACAACACACCCACAAAAGAAAACCAACCACATTTAGCTAATGTAGTTGGTTTTTTAGATAAACTTTGGGAGCGTTTTAAAACAAATCAAATCCCGATGATAGATATTATCATAAAACAGCTTAAAATTGCTTTAGAGAATCATAAATAAAAAGGTAGTATCTCACTAACTATGTAAGTTTTAACCATTTTTATAGGGTACCAATTATATAAATTGCTTCACAGTAAATCACTACTTTACTACAGAGCCCTTTAATCTACTTTTTCTTAATCAATGATTATGTTGGGAATGATCTTCACTTTTATTTTCTCCAGATTGATTCATTGCCATAGTATGGTCATATTTACAACAACCTGGTAAGTTTTTATAGGCTTCTTCATTACCTGCTACTTTTTCAGTATCATATCCTGATGCAGCAATTGCATTATGGATTGCCATTACATCTGCTTTAGAACTATCAAAAGAGACATCTATTTTCTTTTTATTTCTGTCCCAGTTTGCAGCTGTAACTCCATCAATACTACTAGCAGCTTTTTCAATGGTACTTTTACACATACCACAATTACCTCTTACACCAAACGATAAGTCTGTCATTGCAACTTCTTTTGCAACTTCTTTAGTAGTTGAACTAACTTCTTTTTTTGTGTCGTTTTTACAACTTGTAAAACCTAAAGCTATTATGATAGCTGCACTTAAAATTACTTTCTTCATTTTTAAAAAATTTAATTATTATTTGTGTTTACTTATTTTATTGTTTGTTTTACTTCACCACATTTTAACATTGCATCACCAAAATATGGGTTTCGTATTTGTTCTTCATTACTCAACCAATACGCACCATTATCGTTATCTGCCATCGGACAAAATTCTACAAATACTTTTTCATTAATACCAAAGAGTTGAACTGAATTTATTATATGAGAAGATAAATATTTAAAGTGATTTCGTTGAATTTTAATGTCAGAAGAACCAGCAATTGCAGTTGTAGAAGACTTCATTTCTTTTTCTGATGACATCCATTTATTGTGTGCTTCTCCTTTTAGTAATTTCATATCTACCTTACTCAAATTTGATAATAGAAATGTTGCATGTTGCATACTGCCTTTTGAGTCTTCTTCTATCAAGGCATCTTTTAAATTTATATAATCATCGTATACTACTTTTAACTGTTTTTGAAATCTATCTGATACTTTTAAACGTTTATTCATATTCTCGTGTTCATTTTTTGCATGAGAAGACTGGTTGTTTATCCCTAAGTGTCCTTCATGTCCAGTCATCGTTGTACCACCTTGGGGATTCATCATTGATTTTTTTCCTTGTAGTTGTGCAGCAGCATCTACTGTAAAAGTACCGTTGGAAACAATTTCGTTTCCTTCAAACAAACCATTTAACACCTGATAATTATCACCTATTTTATTACCTAAAGTCACTTCTTTCAATTCAAAAACTGGTTCGTTGGGATTAGTTTTGATATATACTACGGAACGTTCTCCTGTCCATAGTATAGATGAGGATGGAATTATAACTACTTCTTTAGTGTCAGTCATAGTGCTTTTAACTTCAGCAGTTACAAACATTCCTGGTTTAAAAATAGCATTGTTATTATCCAAAACAACTCGTAAATCCACAGTACGTGTTTTAGTATTTAAAACAGGGTTTATAAAATCTACCTTACCACTAAATTTTTTAGTAGGATATGCGTTCGTTATCACTGTAACTTCTTGACCTTTTTTGAATTGTTCAATTTGATTTTCATACACATCAAAATTTGCCCAAACCGTATTTAGATTCGTAATTTTAAGTAAAGGTTGCCCTTGTTTTATATAATCACCTTGTTCTACTAACTTTTCGGTAACCGTGCCTGAAACGGTTGCATAAACTGGAAAGTTTTCTTTTACTTTTTGAGTTTCTTCAATCTGATTGATTTGATTTTCAGAAAGCTTCCATAATTTTAATTTATTACGAACTGCCTTGTACAATTCAGGTTGTGATTCCTTTAATGATAGGGCTGTAATCAACTCTTGTTGAGCAGCATATAACTCTGGAGAATATATGGTAGCTAATAATTGTCCCTTACGTACTTTATCTCCTGTAAAACTAATGTTTAAGCGTTCAATTCTCCCTGAAAAATAACTGACTTGTACGGCATTTGCTTCTTCGTTTTCAGTTATTTTACCTGATAGTTTTATGATTCCATTTTGTGTTGAGCCATTACCTACAACAGTAGTTTGAATATTTGCCAAAGCCATAGCATTAGCAGTTAATTTAAACTGATCTGCTGTTAATCCATCTGCTCCAACTTCGGCAGGAATTAAATCCATGCCACAAATTGGGCAATCTCCAGCTTCTGGTTGTATAATTTGTGGATGCATTGAGCAAGTCCACATTTGATTTTCAGAAGATATTTCAGAGTGATTATGCTCTGATTCTTTTTGAGAAGAATCTCCAAATAGTAACCAACCTAATAGCAGTCCAGTAGCGAGTATACCAATGTAGATTAATATTTTATTATTTTTCATTTTCTAATCGTTTTATCATAGCTTTCATTTCTTCAATTTCTTTCTTTTGTGCTTTAATAATATCTTCTGCCAATTTTTTTACTTTTGGATCTTTAATATCTGCTCTTTCACTAGTTAAAATTGCGATAGAATGATGTGGTATCATTGCTTTCATCCAAAGCACATCTCCAATTATTGGTGCTTGCGTCCTTACTAATCCCAATGCCCCTACAAAGAGCATAAAACTACCCACAAGTATGGCTATATTCTTTTTTTTGTTGTTATACATTTTTCGCATAAAAAACCACATTATGACTGCCATTGTAGAAATTCCTAAACAGGTCATATAAAAACGTGTTAAACTAAAATACACGTGGTCAAATTCATAAGTATTCAAGTACATTGTGATATACATTGCTATGAATGATGAGCCTAACATTAAAAAGAATTTTGTGTAGTTACTAATCCCTTCTTTTTTGTAGTGATTTTGATTTTCCATAATTTCAAATTTTAGTGGTTATTATTTTCTTTTTGTTAATTTTCTAATTGATGGTGATGATATATACCATAGTAAAAAGCCACTCAAAACTGTTATTAATCCCAACAGAGAAAATATTCTTAAAACTGTTGTATTAAAATTGTCTCTTCCTTCATAATCCATAGTATGTGTCATCCATAAAAAATCGAACCAGCGCCAACTGCGATGTCTTACGGTTTGGAATTTTCCATCATTAACAGAAACATAAGCCTTTATAGCTTGGTCTGATTTATATGAAATCACATATGCTGGCAGTAAACGTTCTCTGTATTCATGGTGTTTTCCAACTTCTTCTATTTTTTCAATTGATTCAACTTCTAGATCACTTTTCATATAATTTCTTGCTATGTAAAGTGCTTCTTCCTTTGATATCAAGTTCTTTTTTGTTCCGTTTAAAGCGTTATATAATTGCTCATTATTTACCCAATAGTATGGTGTATTATTGATGTCTCTCAATTCAATAGTATTGACACCATTATCAATATTTAGCGTTGATGGACTTATTAAATTATTGAAAGTTTTAGGTTGATAATCCAAATTCTTAAAATGATCACCGTGTATATCGTCTATATTTGTCCAACTAAAGTACAAACCACTAATTGTCCAAAACAAAAACTGAATACCTAAAAACAACCCTAAATAGCGGTGTGTTTTTCTAATTTTTAATGCTGTATGTCTGTTTACCATAATTAATTTTCTATACTAAAAGGAAATTTAATTATAACCTTTTCCCAAGCCAATGAAATTGTACCATTAGTATCGTCTACTTCATTTACCTTGTATTCCAAATGTTCCTTGATTTTTTCAGAAAAAATAGGTTTTACCTTAAACCTAATCACATCATCTTTTTCATCATACTCATCTTTACCATGTTGCTCCCAATTAGAGTTGAATATGATAATCCATTCATCTTTTGAAGGAATTGTAAAAAAGCCATATTTACCAGCAGGAAGTGTTTTGCCTTCTATTTGTAAATCTTTGTTTGTTTCTATCCATGTTGCCATGTGTGCTCCTGATTGCCATACTTGATCATAAGCCAATAAACCTCCAAATATTATACGATCTCTAACTCCAGGTGATGAATAATCGATATGAATATGCGCATTACCAATCATTGCCATCGTAGACGTATGAGGGCTTAACGTTTTTTTCTTAGAAGTTTCTTTTTTATGTTCAGTTTTATGCTGATGCGTTTTTTCTTTTTCATGTTCAGCGTTTTTACAACTAACTAAGAGGATTGAGAAAATTAAAATTAATGTTAAAGCTTTCATTATTTATATGATTGTTAAATTGATTGTGTTCTTAATCTTAATGCATTAGCTATAACCGAAACTGAACTAAAGCTCATGGCTAAAGCTGCTATCATTGGCGATAGTAATATTCCAAAAAATGGAAATAATACACCTGCTGCAATTGGTACACCTAACGTATTATAAACTAATGCGAAGAATAGATTTTGCTTGATATTCTTCATTACGGCACTACTTAAATGACGAGCTTTTACTATGCCGTGTAAATCGCCTTTTACCAGTGTGATCATAGCACTTTCAATAGCGACATCTGTTCCTGTACCCATTGCTATACCCACATCACTTTTTGCCAATGCTGGTGCATCATTAATACCATCTCCTGCCATAGCAACCACTTTGCCTTCATTTTGAAGTTTCTCTACTTCCTTTAATTTATTATCGGGTAACATACTCGCTTTAAAATCTGCCAGATTTAATTCTGATGCTACTGCTTGAGCAGTATCGTGATTATCACCTGTAAGCATTATCACATCAATACCCTTATTCTGTAATTCTTTTATAGCTTTTGCGCTGGTGTCTTTTATTTTATCTCCTATAACTACATAACCCACCACATTTTTATCTATAGCCAAATAAGAAACTGTTTTCCCTTGTTTTTGATAGGTTTTAGCTTCTTCCTTCATTTCAGCCGTAATTTCAACATTTGCGTATTCCATCATTTTTGGATTACCTAAAGCTATTTTTTTGCTATCAATATGAGCTTCTACGCCTTTTCCTGTAATTGCACTGAAATTTGAAGAGTTTAGAATTTCAATATTATGTTCTTTACCATATTTAACAGTTGCATCTGCTAATGGGTGTTCGCTATTTGTATTTAGGGAAACAATATAACTTAGCACTTGTTTTTCATTAAAACTGTCACCAAAAGCACCAACTTTTTCAACTGTTGGTTTACCTTCGGTAATCGTTCCTGTTTTATCTACAATAAGGGTATTTACCTTATTCATTTTTTCCAATGCTTCTGCATTTTTTATGAGCACACCATTTTGAGCACCTTTACCCACACCAACCATAACTGACATTGGTGTTGCTAAACCTAAAGCACAAGGACACGCAATAATTAAAACTGCAATAGCATTGACTAAGGCATATACGTATGCTGGTTCTGGACCCCAAATAGCCCAAACCATAAAAGTGATAACGGAAATCAAAACTACTACAGGTACAAAGTAACCTGATACTTTGTCTGCAAGATTTTGAATTGGTGCACGACTTCTACTGGCATCGTTCACCATGTGTATAATTTGAGATAACAGGGTGTCACTACCTACTTTTTCTGCTTTCATAAAAAAGGCTTGATTACCATTTATGGTACCGCTACTAACCTTATCGTCTTTTATCTTATTAACAGGAATAGGTTCACCAGTAATCATAGATTCGTCAATACTGGTTTCTCCCTCTGTAATAATACCGTCAACAGGAATTTTATCACCTGGTTTTACTTTTAAAATATCGTTGAGTTCTATCTTGTCAATACTCACTTCTACTTCTTCACCATTCACAATTTTTATGGCTTTATTAGGTGCTAATTTTAGTAATTCTTTTACTGCGGAATTGGTTTTACTATGGGCACGAGCTTCTAATAATTGTCCTAAAAGCACTAATGTTAGAATAACTGTTGCCGCCTCAAAATACACGTGAACTGCTCCAAATTCAGTTTTAAATTGCTCTGGAAAAACGTCAGGTATAAGCATCCCAACCACACTAAATAACCAAGCAACACCTGCACCAATACCAATAAGTGTAAACATATTTAGATTCCACGTTTTAATACTTTTGTATGCACGTTCAAAAAACATCCAAGTTGCATAAAATACGACAGGAATGGATAAAACGAATTGTACCCAATTCCAATATTTTTGTTCAAGAATATCATAGAGTGGATTGTTTTCAATCATTTCACTCATTGCAATTATGAAAATAGGAAGTGTAAAAGCGCCAGCTACCCGAAACTTTTTCAATAGTTTTTTATAAGTTTTTTCTTCTGCTGATGCTTCAGGTTGCATTGGTACTAAATCCATACCACAAATAGGACAAGAACCTTCTTCATCTTTTACAACTTCAGGATGCATGGGGCACGTCCATTGCTGCTTATTTGTTGTGGATAGGCTTACTTCTTCAACTAAATCCATCCCACATACAGGACAGTCTCTAGGTTCATCATAAGTTTTGTCTCCTTCACAGTGCATTGGGCAGTAGAATGTTCCTGTACCTTGACCTTTTGGTTTATCTTTTTTCTCTTGATTGGCATCTGGTCTTTTACCTGCTTTAAAAATGCTATAAGTACCACCATCTTTTTCTAAAACCTTTTGAAATTTTTCGATTGGTATTTCTGGTTTCATATCTATGGTAGCTTCAGCTTTTTTCAAATCAACAGAAATATTTTCAACACCTTTTACAGAAGAAAGTGTTTTTTCTACATGCGTTTTACAGCCATTACAGGTCATTCCGTTTACGAGAAAAGTTCTTATAATTACACCATTACCTTTATCTGGATGAATATGATATTTTGCTTTTTTTTCTTGTAAGGCTTTTTCAAATTTTTCTATTGAAATATGCACTGACATTTCTATAGTTGCTGTTGATTCCTCAAAATTAATTTCAACATTTTCTACTCCTTCTACTTCTGATAAAGCATTTTTTACAGTTCTCATACAGCCTTTACAGGTCATACCTTGTATTTGATACTTATGTTTCATTTTTGCCATTTTTAAAAAGTTAACTCACAAAATTATCTTTTAAAGCAGATTTTATTTTTTCTAATTCAGTTCTATCTTTATACTATTTTGTCTAATGGTTTTCTATTCCAGTCTTGCATTTTTTTATAGTCTGTCATTGATATTCCAGTTACTTGTTTAAACTGTTTTGCTAAATGACTACTATTTTTATAGTTTAGAGTGTATGCTATTTCAGAAAAATTGAGTTTTTGCATTTGAATTAATTCTTTTGCCTTTTCAATTTTTAGATTGATGAAATACTTTTCAATTGTTATTCCTTCGTTTTTGCTAAATGTTTTGCTTAATGTTGTGTAACTTTTTCCAATTTCATTTTCAAGGTTGATTAAAATTGTACTTCCGTTATTATTTTCTAAATACTCAATTAGCTTCACTTTAATTTTTTCAATTAATGTTTTTACAGGATCTTGAATTAACTCAAAACCCAAATCATTAAGTTGTTTTTCCAGTTTTTGATAGTTTACCTCTACATTATCTTTAAGCACTATTTTACCAAGCTGAATGCTATTTAATTCGATATTTTGATTATCAAATACATTAATAACTGCCATTTTACAGCGATTACATACCATATTTTTTATGTAAAGATATTTTTTCATTAATTAAAATCTTGCTAAAAGACCACCACCCCAACCATAGCGATTGTTGTAGTTTACTTGTATTGAAAAATTTCTTGATAGTATATAGGAAAGACCTACTAACCATTGTGTTTCACTCTCAAAAGAACTGCCTCCTAAATCATTGACCCATCCAAAATCTGCTCTATATTCATATTCGCCTTCCAGAAAAATTCTTGGAAAAATTAATAATTCTCTATCCAACCGTACTCTTGGACGTAGCTGATTATCCATACTCACATCAACATTAAATCTATAAGGCGTAAAGTATTTTACACCTATAAGACCCACTGTATTGAACTCATCGAAGGAATTAGGCAATTCCGTTTCGGTATTTATTCCTACATATAGACGTACCCAGTCATTAAGGTATCTGTCATAATTTACTTCAGCTTCAAGGTTTCTGTCGTAGTCGAACTCTGCTCGTAAACCAAATCCATTACGGATATTGCTTGACATTAAAAAGAGTTCATTAAAATTTGAACCTGCACGCAACAATCCCCAAGAATAATAATGGTCTGTCTCATCAATCAGTTTTTGAACTGGAAAATCTTTCATTCTTTCATCTCGTGGTGTATCGTAACTAAAAATACGAGCCATACCACCCATCATATGATATAAAATGTGACAATGAAAAAACCAATCGCCATATTCTTCGTTATAAAATTCAATAACTACTTTTTGCATAGGTGGTACATTAACAGTATGCTTTAATGGCGAACGCTCTCCGTTTTCGTTAATTACCCTAAAATAATGACCGTGAAGATGCATTGGATGATGCATCATAGTAAGGTTATTGAAAGTAATACGAGTTACTTCGTTACTCTTAATTTTAATTTTATCAGTCTCTGATAGCGGTACACCATTCATACTCCAAATATATCGTTGCATATTTCCTGTAAGATTTAATAAAATATCATTTACAGGTAGGTCAGCATTGTAAGCTGTTTTTTCTTTTGCCTTTAAATGATTGTAATTAAAATAGGTTTTACGGTTTTTATAATTAAAAGAAGAGGTGTCTTTTGACATTTTGGACATATCATGATGTTTGTGTGCATTTTTGTTATCCATCTTTATATCCATTGAGTTATTCATTTTATCTTTATTCATAGACATTTTGTCGCTCATCTTCATCTTTCCATCTTTCATATTCATTTGCATTCCATAATTCTCCATTAAATATTCTGGCGTATTCTTTTCTTTATTTCCTGCTAATGCAGGTGCACCCATTTTCATATCCATTTTAGACATTTGTTTCATCATCTCTATTTTATCGGGTCTATCTATAGTTTTAGCAGGAAATAATGTTCCTTCTCCTATATGAAGTGATGTGTGCCCTGAACCGTCTTGAGCTGTTGCTGTTACCTCTAAAGTTCCTTCTGGAATGGTAACAATAATATCATAGGTTTCGGCAACACCAAAAAGAAAACGCTCTTTTGAAGTTGGAACAACATCTAAACCATCACTTGACACCATCATCGCATTACCACCACCAAAGTCTATCCAATAATAGGTAGAGGCAGAAGCATTTATAAAACGTAACCGTACTTTTTCTCCTGGTTTGAAATCTGGATATTTTGCCGTTTTTTTACCATTAGTTAAAAAAGCAGGGTAATAAATGTCTGCAATATCTGCGCCTTCCATTCTATCTCGCCAAAACTTAAATTGTGCGCCCAATGCACCTTCTTCTATAACTCTACTTAATGGCACTGCTGTTCCTTTTTTAACTTGATACCATTCGTTACCTCGTTTAAGGTTACGAAGCACATTCATTGGCTTTTCATTAGTCCAATCAGATAATAAAACAACTAAGTCTTTATCATACTCTAATACTTTTTCTTTTGGGTGAATGACTATAGATCCGTAAACTCCTTTCTGTTCTTGTAACATTGTATGAGAATGATACCAATAGGTTCCCGATTGGTTGATAGGAATTCTATAATGAAATGTGGTGCCTGCTTTAATAGGTGGTGTGGTTAAATAGGGCACACCGTCATAAAAATTAGGAAGAATTAAACCGTGCCAATGAACAGAAGTTTCCACATCCATTTTGTTGGTAACATTAATAATGGCAAGGTCTCCTTCATTAAACTCTAAAGTAGGTCCAGGAATACTTCCATTAATAGTCATAGCATTTGCGCTTACGCCTCCAAGTGTCATTTTATTTTCTTCAATAGTTAGGTTATATTCTTTTATATTTCTTCCTTCTTCTTTTCTGTCATCGCCATTTGTTCCTACTTGGGCAAATGCAATTGATGTTAGGAATAAAAGAAGTATTGTATTAATGGTTTTCATTGTTTACTGAATTAAATAATTAATAATCGTCGTTTGGATGAAATAAGATTTAATAGATTCTATTTGATTTATTTGAAACTTTAGTTGTAGCTCTTGAATGTCTAAAACATCATTAAAATCAATCGTTCCTGTTTCGTAGCTTTTAATTAAAATTTCTTCAGCATCTTTGGCTTGTTTTAAGTTCTTGGTTTGCGTAGCATAACTTATTCTTGCAGAAATTCGTTCATTAATCGCCTTACTTAAAAGCGTTTCCAAAGTGTTTAATCGTTCTTGTTTTTGAGCTGTTATTTCTTGCTGTTCTAACTCATTTTGCTTAGTTTGAGATTTATATTTTTTATTAAAAATTGGGATTGACACTGAAATCATAGGCATCACAATATCTTTACCGTTATCCGCGAAATTCATATCTGGTCTTTCAGAAACATTGATATAGTCTAATCCAAAACCAATCATTGGGCTACTTTCTTTCTGATTCAATAGTTCTGACTTTTCTACAGAATGATAAAGTTTGTCAAACTTTACCAATTCAGGATGTACTGATAAATTTTCAGTATTGATTTCAAAATCTTCTGTAGGAATTGTTAAGCTATCTATAACTGAAACCTCAATTGTATTATCTCTATTTAAAAGGTTATTAAAATTGATTTGTTCTGTTAAAAACTGTTGTTGCAACACGTCTTTTAATTGTTGCAAATCGTTTTGTCGCATTTGTAAACGTAAAACATCTACTGCCGATGCTTTACCTACTTCAACAGAAGTCAACGCCATAGTTTCATAGGTTTCCAATAATTTGATATTATCACTTAACACTAACTGTTTTGCTTGGTTAGCATACAGATCATAATAGGATTGTGATACCGAAGCCATTAGTTTGCGTTTTGCAATAACAATGTCTTGATATTTGGTGTCTGCCAATGCTGATATATAATCTTCACGCGAGCTAATGGTACCAAACCAAGGTATCATTTGTTTAGCTGAAACCTTAAATCGTTGTGAACCAGTTCTTGTTTCTGGCTCGCTCACAAAATAGCCAACTCCAAATTCTGTATTAGGAAATGTATTTACTTCATTCACTTTTTCAGAAACTCTTTTGTATTGTATTTCAAATTTTTGAATTTCTGGATTATTTGCTAGTGCCTCATTGATTAACATTTCTAATTGTTGAGCATTTGCAAAAGGACTCAAGAAAAAAGGAAAAAGGAAAAAGATTGTTTTTATAGATTTCATTTTGATGCTCTTTTAAGTTGAACTTCAGCTTTCCAGCTATATAAAACTGGAACTACAAATAAGGTGATTAAAGCGATAAGCATTCCTCCAAAACTTGGTATTGCCATTGGTATCATTATATCACTTCCACGTCCTGTTGATGTCAAAACAGGTAATAATGCTAAAATAGTTGTTGCTGTAGTCATCAAACAGGGTCTAATTCGCTTTTCTCCTGCTTGTATAATAGAAGCTCTAATTTCTTTTTTTGTTTTTGGAGCATTTCTATTGAATGTTTGTGTCAAATAAGTTGCCATTACAACACCATCATCAGTTGCAATACCAAAAAGCGCAATAAATCCAACCCAAACAGCAACACTTAAATTAATAGTGTGTATTTGGAATAAGTCTCGTAAATTTTCGCCAAAAACACTAAAGTTTAAAAACCATGATTGTCCATATAACCATATCATTAAAAAACCACCCGCAAAAGCTACTGCAATTCCAGTAAATACCATTAAAGATGTACTGACTGATCTAAATTGAAAATAGAGAATTAAAAAGATAATTGCCAATGCTAGCGGCACAACAACAGATAAAGTTTTCTCTGCACGCAGTTGGTTTTCATAGCTTCCAGTAAACTGATAATTAATGCCCTTTGGGACGATTAATTCGCCTGAATCAATTTTATTCTGAATCATAGCCTGTGCATTTTCCACCACATTTACTTCTGCATAACCATCCATCTTATCGAACAACACATAACCTACTAAAAAGGTGTCTTCGCTTTTAATAACTTGTGGACCTTGTTCATAACGAATGGTTGCTAATTCCCTCAAAGGTATTGGACTGCCTTTTTCAACAGGAACATAGATTTGTTCTAAGTCTTTTGGATTTGCTCTTAATTCTCTAGGATAACGAACACGAACTCCATAACGCTCACGACCTTCTACAGTTTGGGTTAAAGGCATACCACCGACAGCTACTTTTAAAATATTTTGTACTTCTTCGATACTTATACCATAACGAGTAATCTTTTCTCTATCAATATCTATAAGTAAATAGGGTTTCCCAACAATTCGATCAGCAAATACAGCTTCATCCTTTACTCCTTCTGCTTCTTTTAAGATTGTTTCTAACTGCATTCCAAACGCTTCGATTTGTTGTAAATCTTGTCCTTTAATTTTAATCCCCATTGGCGCACGCATCCCTGTTTGTAGCATTACCAATCGGGTTTCAATAGGTTGTAACTTTGGGGCTGATGTAACTCCTGGTAATTTGGTAGCCTTTACAATTTCTTTCCAAATATCATCTGGTGATTGCATTTCTGGTCGCCAATTTCGATAAAACTCTCCATTGTTGTCTTCAATCAATTGAGACCTATTAACTGAAGTTAAAATAGCTTTTTCAGTAGTATTTGGATTTGCGATAAAGCGTCCATCTTTTAGTTCATACAAACCTTTATCATTGACTTTGTAGCGTTGACGTTCTCCTTTATCATTCAGCATATATTCGGACTTATATTGAATAATATTCTCATACATTGATAGAGGTGCAGGATCTAAAGCCGATTCAGTACGACCAGCTTTACCAACTACTGTTTTTATCTCTGGAATACTAGCTACTGCCATATCTAACTGTTGTAAAACACGTTTATTTTCTTCTACACCAGAATGGGGCATTGATGTTGGCATCAATAAAAAAGAGCCTTCGTTTAGTGATGGCATAAACTCTTTGCCTGTGTTCTTCATAATGAAAAAACCTGCAATTACAATAGCTGTTGGAATAGATATAAATAGAAATTTATTGTCTAAACACCAATTTAAAATACGTGTGTAATACTTTATAAATAATGAGAAAACTCCTAATAAACCAAAACAAATAATAGCTACAAATATGAGATTCCAGAAAATACTTTTGTTAACGCCTAACGGTCTCCAATATTCGGCTAATAAAAATACTATTGCAGAAGCTGAAATGATAATATTAATCAGGCTAGCTTGTTTTTCTTTTATTCTTTTTTGAAGATTAAGCAATGCTGTTATACCAAATGCTATTAAAATCAACCCTAACCAGTACCCGTAGATTATTGCAGCTACTCCCAATACTATTAAAATTCCGTTCAGAGCATATTTAAATTGCTTTTGAACATCCTTCTTTCGGAATAAAAAGGCTGCAAATGGTGGTATTAAGAATAATGCTACAATTATCGAGGCTGTTAGTGCGAAGGTTTTAGTAAATGCTAGTGGTCTAAAGAGTTTTCCTTCTGCACCAATCATTGTAAATACAGGAATGAAACTGATAATAGTTGTCATTACTGCGGTTACGATTGCTCCTGAAACTTCTGCTGTTGCATTATAAACTACTGTGTTTATTGGCAGTTTGTAATCGTTTTCATCTAAATGCCTTATAATATTTTCTGAAAGTATGACTCCAACATCAACCATTGTACCAATTGCGATTGCAATACCAGATAGTGCTACAATATTGGCATCTACACCAAAGAGTTTCATTGTTATAAATACCATTAATACCGCAACAGGTAACAATCCCGAAATCAATACCGATGCTCGAAGATTGAATACCATAATGATAATGACCAAAATGGTAATGAGTATCTCCAATGTTAAGGCTTCATTGAGTGTGCCCAATGTTTCTTGAATCAATTCTGTACGGTCGTAAAATGGTACTATGGTTACTTGTGAAGTACGACCATCTGCTAAGATTTTCGTAGGCAAGCCAGCACTTAATTCGTTAATTTTATCCTTTACATTAGTAATTACTTCCATTGGATTCGCACCGTAACGCGCTACTATAACTCCTCCAACAACTTCCGCACCTTCCTTATCTAAAATACCACGCCTTGTTGCTGGACCTAGAGATACTTTTGCTATATCCTTTATTTTAATTGCAGTGAAGTCTTTAGAAGTGACTACTGTATTTTCGATGTCTTTTATGGATTTTATATATCCTAATCCACGTACAAGATATTCCGCTTTATTTATTTCTAGGGTCTGCGCTCCAACATCTTTATTACTCTCCTTAACTGCTTTTACGATATGGTGTAAACTTATATTGTATTGGCGCATCAATTCTGGATTCACATCTACCTGATACTCTTGAACGTAGCCTCCAATAGATGATACCTCAGATACACCTCCTGCTGAGGATAGGGAATATTTCACATAATAATCCTGAACGCTACGTAATTCATGTAAATCCCAACCTCCTGTTACATTTCCGTTTTCATCACGCCCCTCTAAAGTGTACCAAAATATTTGACCTAATCCTGTTGCGTCTGGACCCAATGCAGGATTAACTCCATCAGGTAATAAGTTACTTGGTAAGGAATTAAGTTTTTCAAGAATACGACTTCTACTCCAGTAAAATTCAATACCTTCATCAAAGATGATATAGATACTTGAAAAGCCAAACATAGACGAGCTACGGATAGTTTTAACTCCTGGAATACCTAATAATGATGTTGTTAAGGGATAAGTAATTTGGTCTTCAATATCTTGTGGCGAACGACCATCCCATTTGGTAAATACAATTTGTTGGTTTTCACCAATATCGGGAATAGCATCCACTGCTACGGGATCGCTTGGCAAAAAACCAGTATTCCAATTAAAAGGTGCATTTACTGTTCCCCATCCTATAAAAAGGACAAGTAATAATACAGCAACGAGTTTATTTTCTATTAAGAATTTTATGCATTTGTTTAGCATTGACTTTGATAATTAAACAGTTAGACGTTGGTATTAAAATAATACCGAATACAGCGAGTTATCCACATAACTAAATGTTATTGGATAATGTAGTCTATTGTTAAAAAATCAAATTAAATAAGTCTCGTCAAATTTGTAGATACTCCTTATGACGAGTGGTGGTCTATATTGTTTGTAAGTATGAATGTTTTTTTCTAAAACTTCAAAAAGGCTGATGTAGGTATGAACAAATGAAGTTAGAAATACTTTTTGGTCAAAAGAAATTTTGTCAAAAGTCAGTTGCAATTCATCTTGACCCTCTACTAATAATTGCTCATCATCACAACAATTATTTTTGGTAATTGAACAACTTTCTGTTAAAGGAGTATCCATTTCCATGCCACAGCCTTCTGCTTTATGAAAAAGAGATGTTTCAACTAAGGTGTCTCCACAATAATGTAAATTGATGGTAAATGACATCGTAGATATTAAAACTACTAATGCCATAATTAATACGGATATTTTTTGTAAAACCTTAATCATTGAAATACAAAAGTACAAATTTTAAATAAACTCGAAGTTTTAAAAAGTTAATTTAAAACTAAAAAGTAAAAAATTGTAATTGTAAATTCATATTCTTTAGTAAAATTTAAGCTTTATTATTTTACATTAAATATTTTTTTGTTAAAAATCATTATGCTTTTTCATGGG
The DNA here is from genome assembly GCA_006383075.2 of Kordia sp. TARA_039_SRF. Taxonomy (GTDB): domain Bacteria; phylum Bacteroidota; class Bacteroidia; order Flavobacteriales; family Flavobacteriaceae; genus Kordia. The sequence continues at coordinate 84,862 of SMNH02000006.1, read as the reverse complement.
AAATGCTATGAAAATAAAGCTTAAAAACAATTATTACCAAAAAACAAGTCCTAGCTCTGTAGTTCTTTTGGCGTATTTTAATCAAATAATTTTGAATAAAAGTTTCAAAAAATCAGAATCATATATTTATTTTTCGCTCACAAGCATCACTCAAATTTTTTGATGCCCGAATAAGTTCGGCATAGGTATTAACAAAATATTTTGACACCTTAAAGATTCCATAGATCGCAACACTACAAATAACTACTTTAGTCACAGGGTGCTTCAATATCTTTTTTGTATCAATGAGTGGTTAGGTAAATGTAGGAATCAAATCCAAATCTTATTTATCTAAAATTGATTTTCTTTTATTTTGTTCTTTACGTACGATTCTTTGTTTGTATTTTTATTATAATTACATGAGAAAAACTGATACTTTTTCAGCGATAGATAAACAGCTAAAAATCAATCGAAAATATAGTGATTTTAAGGTATCAAAAGAGTACCGTTTCCGAGTACCGAAAAGCATAGAAATCGACCCTTTTTCGGACTCCTTATTTTGTAAATAACTGAAAATCAAACATGAAAAATTTAACCAACTGCTGGTTGCTGGTTGCTGGTTGCTGGTAATGAAGGAACAAATTGACAAATCGACGAAAACACATATCCACAAAAAATCAAAGAACAAAAAACGAACAACCCATAAACAACAAGATTCTTTGTATCTTTGCAGTTCAATTACACATAGAAGAAAAAGATTTATGAGTATAGAAACAACTGCAAGTGTATTGCCTCCAAAAGGAAAACCGAAATGGCTACGCGTGAAGCTTCCAACGGGAAAGAAATATACAGAACTTCGTGGCTTGGTTGACAAGTACAAATTGAATACGATTTGTACCTCTGGAAGTTGTCCGAATATGGGCGAATGTTGGGGCGAAGGAACGGCGACGTTTATGATTTTAGGAAATGTATGTACACGCTCGTGCGGATTTTGCGGTGTAAAAACAGGACGACCAGAAACAGTAGCGTGGGACGAACCTGAAAAAGTAGCGCGTTCTATTAAAATTATGAAAATTAAGCATGCGGTGTTAACATCGGTAGACCGTGATGATTTGAAAGATATGGGAAGTATCATTTGGGCAGAAACGGTTAAAGCTGTTCGCCGAATGAATCCTACCACGACATTGGAAACTTTAATTCCAGATTTTCAAGGAATTGAACGCCATTTGGATCGTATCGTAGAAGTTTCGCCAGAAGTAGTATCGCACAACATGGAAACCGTACGTCGTTTGACGCGCGAAGTGCGAATTCAAGCGAAATATGATCGTAGTTTGGGTGTTTTGAAATATTTAAAAGACCAAGGCATCAACCGTACCAAATCGGGAATTATGTTAGGTTTGGGCGAAACAGAAGAAGAAGTGATTGAAACACTTCACGATTTAAGTGCCGCTAACGTAGATGTTGTTACGATTGGACAGTATTTACAGCCTAGTAAAAAGCATTTACCCGTACAACGTTTTGTAACGCCTGACGAATTTGACCGTTATCGCCAAATCGGACTTGACTTAGGATTCCGTCATGTAGAAAGTGGCGCATTGGTACGCTCGTCGTATAAAGCACATAAACATATTGATTAACGCTGTGCGTCATACTGAACTTGATTCAGCATCTCTTTTGAATATAAAATATAATTTTTGAATTATAATTTTTGGCTAGTCGCTTTTGCTTCTAGCCTTTTCTTTTGACGCTGTGCGTCATGCTGAACTTGATTCAGCATCTCATTCTGTTATATTTTTTGGTCACAAATATGCACAATTAAACGAACCGTCACTGCGAGGAAAAATGACGTGGCAGTCTTTTTATCGTAGAACACTTTCCGTTTTTTGAAGTCACAGATTATTTCGATTATACTCAATACAAGTGCCACATCGCTACACGTCTCGCAAAGACAAATCAAAAAGTTTACTAGTAAATTATCCTATTCATACAGTAAAGAACCCCCATAATAACAAGGAGAACACCCTTTAAGGAACCTTTTCAAACATTCCTAAAGTATTTTGGAGAAGTGTCTGAGTACTTCGAAGCTTTAAAATCATGATTAAAATGGTTTGTTTATAGCTTTTATGCATGAGATTACTTCTAAGAAGCCTTCCATATTAGCTTTTAAGTAGTATTTGAATACTTATAAATAGTTTCGAAATCATTCAAAAGTGTTTTGGATAGACTTAAAGCTATAGCATATTATCTTTTTCAGCTTTATTAAAGGTTAAAAACGGTTTTACAAGTACTTTTTCCTATTAACAAACCCCAAATAATAGGTTCAGAACCGCCTTGAACCACTTCTCTAACCATTTTTAATGATTATATAACCCCAAAAATTCTATAATTAACCTAAAAGATACATTATTCAACCGCTACGAAACAATACACAAGCTATTTAATTGAAAAAGATACCATTTCGTAAACTTATCGCAATGACGCTTCTAAGTATTTCTAAACAATCAACATTCCGTCATTACGAGGAAGAATGACGAAGTAATCTCTTTGTTTTATTGTGGAATTGTGCTTTGATAGAGACAGATTGCCACGTCGCTGCACTTCTCGCAATGACGTTTTGAAGAATTGTCAAAGCAAAGAACTTAAGAACATTAAATATCTTTCAAAATCTTCTCTGCAATTTTGGTCAATTGTGCATCTAAAATTCCTAATCTACTGGCTTCTTTTAAACTAATGATACGTTCTTCTTTTTGTCCTGTAACTTTGTTTAATTCCTGCGCGTACATTCCAAATTGGTAGTCGCCTAGTTTTAATATATCTTTTTGTTTATCGTTGAGTTGTTTATTGTCAAAAGCATCTAAACTTGGAAACTCGCTAACAATAATACAGTACACTTTTTTATTGCTACCGTTGGCAATATCATTCATTGTTTTTAGCACTTCATCTTCTATGATATAACGTGAATTAAAAAAGTTAATCGACAACATAAAAATCACCAAATCGCTTTCGTAGAGTTCTTTTTGAATTTGATCGTGCCATTTGCCGATGGTGATATCTTCGCAACTCCAATTGTCTGCTACATCAAAGAGTTTGAGCATATTTAGATGTTTGCGGAGTTCATCTTTGTATTCCACATCTTTTCGGGAATACGAAATAAATATTTTTTTCATTTTTTGAATGTTCGGGTTGTCGGTAAAGTTTTGATAGCGGTAACTGCTTTGGGTTCGTACAGAAGTTTCGTCGATGTCGTTTCCGTCTTTTGTTAGAGTATATGCGGGAATGGTTTCTTTGGTTTTTGGATTATCTAGCTTTTTGTAGTTGACAAAATATTCATTGTCAGTTGATATAAATAAACCTTTGGGTTTTGGTAATGTTTCAAATCCTTTTTTTATAAAAGCGATGTGTAACTTTTTTATAACAATTTCTTCCATATTAATTTTAGCTGTAGAATTTATATCTACTTCTCTACTTGTAAAGTTATTTAAAACAAATCCAAGAAAATTTCTTTTATGCGGTTCATTCATGTAATCCTTATTTGGATTTTCTAGAATATTTTCAATTTCCTTACTATTGATGAGACAACCTTTTTCATCCCAATACAAAAACAACATTTCTCTAAATATTTGTTGAATAACTAAGTTTAATTCTGGGTCTTTTGCTTTTTTCGATTTGATGTACACTTTTGTAGTCAACTTTGAAAAATCTAATTGAATCCACACTTTAAATTTTTCATCCAAAGTAAATACTAACTGATCACGCCAATATTGTTTTTTATCAGGGTTTTGACCGTAATGACAAATTAATTGATTGATAAACCCGAAAGGTATAAAGCGTTCAAACTTTAATACAAACGTTGGTGTACTAAAATCAAATTTTAATAAATTAAATGTTTTATCATCTTCCGAAGTCAACGGCAGATAATTAGGAATAATGTATTCGTTATTTCCCTTGTCAAAAAACAATACCTTTTCATTGATGAGTAAGCGTTCAATTTTTGGATCAATCCCTAAATCTTCAAATTCTTTTGGAGTAAGTATTCCTTTGTAATCTTTAATTTTTTCTTTGTTAAGAATTGTCTCATGAATTTTTTCAACCGTAGCTGCAGGATTCAACCAAGCGACGTCATTCAATTTTTCATCTTTATTATAGTACAACAACATTCCTTTGAGATACAATTGATGTAAATCTGCTCGTAAAGCATTCTTCTTATCCTGCTGCGAAAAACCGTCGGTAACTTCTCGTTTGTAATATTTAATGATGGTTTTTAATGAAATAGCTTTCGAGTTTTTTTTATGCAAGATGTAATGTAAAAATTCAGGATACCACGCAGGCTCTTTTCTTTCTTTGGTATTTTTCTCAATCGTTTCCCAAAATGTAGCAGTTAAGTAATGGAGTGCAGCGTCATTTTTAACGTTTTCGTAATCTATATTGAGGGAAATATGGAATTCATCTACAATATTGTGTTGTAAAAAGGCTTCTTGCCAATTTTGTTTATTTTGTTGTTCATCTGCGCGGGTTTGAATCAGTAATACAGGATCATCATATACTTTCTTTTCGGCTACGTTTCTATTTTCTTTATCAAATGCATATCGCAATTGCGCCAACCAATAACCACGTTTGTAATTTCGTGTGGCAAACTTGTTTGTGTCTTTATCCAAGAGTTTGTTTTCATTGCTTTTTGGATGCCATACTAATAGATTGACAGTTTCTTGGGTAAAAAAAGCTCTGTAAATTCCATGATAGTAATCTTGCCCGCCAAAATCATAAAAAATGGCTTTGGGTAGGTTATGATTTATTTCTTTTTTAGAATGGACTACGGACAACACATGTGTGCTATTATTTTTGTCGGAATCAACTTTTGAACGTTGCTGGGTTTGTATATAGGTAAGTAGAGTTGATTTCCCCGAAGCATGATTGCCCAATAACATTACTTTGACAGGTAGCTGAACATTAATTTGTTTTTCTGCTAGCTTTTGTAGCTCACTTTTGATGATATCCAGATGGTTTTCATATTCTTCTAAGATTAAATTCTCAGTGGCTACAAAAGGATTATTGTAAACATCTAGATATTTAAGTTTAGGAAGTTCGGAAGCAAACTTTAAAGAGTTGATGTCCGCAATTTGATTATCTGAAATATCTAAACTAGAAAGATTCGTTAGTCTTTCAAGATTTTCAATTTTTGAAATTTGATTATATGAGAGTAGTAATTCCGAAAGGTTTGTTAGCTTTTCAAGATTTTCAATTTTTGAAATTTCATTCTTCGCAATAACTAATTCTGAAAGATTCATTAGGTTTTCAAGGTTCTCAATTTTTGAAATTTGATTATATGAAATATTTAATACTGAAAGATTGGTAAGATTTTCAAGGTTCTCAATTTTTGAAATTTGATTATCTATGATAACTAATTCTGAAAGATTGGTAAGATTTTCAAGATTTTCAATTTTTGAAATCTGATTATCTGAGATATTTAACACCGAAAGATTGGTTAGCTTTTCAAGGTTCTCAATTTTTGAAATTTGATTATCATTCAAATTCAAACCAATAATCTCTTGTTTCTCATTTAAAAAATATAGATTTGATTTATTCCAAATTGTAATATCACCCGCATACTTGGTCTCCTCCAACGTAATCCCATACACCGCTTCCAACTCTAAAATCTCCTGTGGTTTGCTCATGCTTGTCTTTGTGTTTTATACTATACGAAACAAGATACAAATTTGTAGGAAAAAATTTGTTGTTATGATAATGTGTTTATTAAAAATTGTAAGGATTTTAATTGATAATCTCTATATCATAAGACTTTTCCGTTTTCTGAAGTCACAGATTGCCGCGTCGCTGTGCTTCTTGCAAGGACGAATTGTATTGTAGAGTCAAGAGTCAAGATCGCTTCGCTTTTAGAGTCAAGACTTTTTCTTATAAAATTTATAGTATTTTAAACGTCACTGCGAGGCAGGATGACGCGGCAGTCTGTTTGTGGATTTACGATTTTTAATTTTTTCTTACTGTTATGGGATGCTGAGTCAGGCTCAGCATGACGCTAGATTTTCATTGAAAATTTCTCAATACTCAATACTAATTTACGTTTCACACCAAAGTATAGATTCCTGCCTATGCAGGAATGACAGAGCAAAAGAATGAGCTAAACAATCTAAATTCCAACAGCGAAGCGGTCCAAAGGCACAGCCGTGTCCAAAAGCGACAGCAAGTCTAAATTAAAGGTATCTCATTAGGTTCAATGTAATTATTCTGAATGGCGTAAATCACCAAACCTGCAATGTTTCGCGCTTCGGTTTTGATGAATAGGTTGTTTTTGTGACCTTCTACAGTTCGTGGTGCAATGAAAAGTTGCTCGGCGATTTCTTTGGCGGTTTTTTGGAAGCAAATTAGTTTTAAGACTTCTATTTCCCGTTCGGTGAGTTTGTTTTTTTCGATGAGTGTTGGTTTTGGACTTTTATGTGAAATTTGCTCGCGCAACACACCCAATTGGTCGTCCATAAAGTAAAATCCTTTGTCGTACACTTCTCGGATGATTTCTACCAATTGCACTGGCGAAATTCCTTTGGGTAAGAAAGCGGAAACACCTGTTTTGAGCATAAAGCCCATAAAGGAACGCTTGTAATGCGAAGTCATTAAAATCACGCGAATGCTAGGATAGTTTTGTTTGAGGAATTCCGTCACTTCAACGCCGTTGATGCCTGGCATGTTTAAATCGAGCACCATGATGTCGGGCAATGTGCTGTCGGTTGCTAGTTTTTCTTTGAGCACTTCTCCGCTATCTGCTGTGTAACAGACTTCCATTTTTTCCTGATTTCCCAAGAAATCTTTTAATAAGGATACGATGAGTGCGTCGTCGTCTACGAGTGCTATGGTGATGATGTTTTCCATTTTTTAGTTTTTTATACCTTTTGTTTTCATAGTTGATTTTGTATTCAATTTTATCTCGACTGAGCTACTGAAAGACTTTCAATCTAATAATCTGTCAATTTGAAAATGTAATAATATTGGTTTTGCTTCTGTCCAAATTATCGCTTTAATTCGTCTTTGCGAGAAGCGTAGCGCCGTGGCAATCTGTTACTTCAAAAAACGAAAGTGTTCTATGAAAAACAGATTACTTCGTCATACTTCCTCGTAATGACGCTTCATTTTTTTACTGAATCACTTACGTTTGTCATAGAATCGATATAACGGACGGAAACAAAAAAATACTTCAATCTTTAAATCTTTCAATTTTCAAACAAGAAAATATTCGTCGTTCCTTTTCCTATGATGGATTTTACTTTGTGTTTTCCTTTTAAGAATTGCACGCGGGTTTCGATGTTTTTCGTGCCTAAACCTTTGCTGTTTTTGGCAATATCATAGCCTTTCCCATTATCGCGAATACAAATTACCATATAGTTTTCCGTTTGTTTGAAATGAAAAATTAGTTGTGTGGCGTCTGCATGTTTGATGGTATTAGTGATGATTTCCTGAATGAGCCGCGTGATTTGTACTTTAAATTCTTCCGCATCGTTCACCGCTGCTCTGATATCAAATATAGTGGTTATCAAAAAATGTTGTTCCCACGGATCCAAAATTTCCTTGATAAGCTCTGGAAGTTTGGTGAATTCTACCAACGGCGGACTTAAATCATGCGAGATTCTTCGTGCTATGGTGATGCTTTCGTGCAAGGCTTCAATCGTTTTTTGGTCGTTATTCGTTATTTCTTGCTGCATTTTCAGCGCGGTTAATCGTCCAATTAAACCATCATGAATATCTGCCGCAATACGATGTCGCTCCATTTCTTGGGTTTTAATCGTCGTTTCTAGTAGATTTTTTTGGTAATCTAATTGCGTAGCGGCTTCTTTTTCTTTCGCCTTAATTATTTTTTTAAATATGGCACGAATCAAAAAGATAATCACCGTCAATAAGACAATGACAAACAAAGCCGCAATGGTAATCCAAAGGATTATGGTTTCAGGTTTTTGCCACGTTTCCATATAAAATAAGTTAGGTATAGATAAAATAAAATCATGAAGAATATATTTCCAATCAAAATATATCCTGTGAGTTGTAAATCTGTATTGACTAAAAAATTCAACGGTAAAAAGACCAAAAATTGTAGTGAAAAGAAGCATAAAATGGTGCTATTCAATACAAAATAATTCTGTTCGTTTTTTAGCAAGCTTTCTTCATCACGAATCAATTCAAAGAAAAATAACAACGCCATTCCCACAATTACCAACGGTCCAAACGCTTTTGCATACGGTTGAAACAAGTGCACATCCGTTGTGTTGACATAAATTAATTCAAAAATGGTATACGCGATTCCGAAAATTGACAAGAAAACGATGAGTTTTTTCTTTTGCGTCAAATCGTAATACAGTTTCAGAAAAATGACAAGTTCTAACAAAGTCAATGCAAAAACTAGAATTAAATTATTGCCAAACCATTCTTCCAAAAGCCTGGAACACAAATCAATGCACAGACTTCCCAATAAAAAGTAAAACAATAGCTTTGCAACGTTGGTCAAACGTTTGTAGTAATACAAACCCACACTCGTACCTAAAAAAAGTACGAATGGGGAAACTCGTGTGATAATTTCTGAAAATGTAATAAAGCTCATTACAAGAGTCCAAGTGTTAGTAAAACTCCGAAATTCTCTTTTTTGGTTGAAGGATGTATTTCTTGACCGAATGGCGGAACGAGTCGAGCCAAATCTCGGTAGTGTGTTGCATCGCCAACATTTACCAAATTTAAAATTTGTCCTGTATCCGTATTTACGACTACTAAGTCTATCGTGTACACAGGTTTTTTATCTTCTTCGGTGATTTTTAAAGCGAAATATCCTTCGTAATTATGCTCAGACATAAAATCTGTAGTATCAATAATAAAAGTTTGCAGTATCGTATTCTCGCTTGTTTTGGCACTAAAGTTTTGACTTACCCACGATGCAATATTTGCAGGATCTGTCCAATTGTTAATAGCCTCAATGAGTTCTATTCTATTTTGAGAATCACGAGAAGACGACGCCAGTGTTTGTTTCTCTGCTGCGATTGCTATTTTCGTTAAACTAGCATTAGAGACTGAAGAACCTGTATCTGCTTCTGATGGTATGGTATATAAGCTTAATTCTTCTCCATCATAGCCTATGTAAATATGTAATTTTTCTCCACCTAAACGTGCCGAATTTAGTGAGAATGAGTTTCCTGAGGCACTGAATAAAGAGTTTAACAATACCTCATTTGTACGAGCAATTGCCCATTGATTGATACAGAAAAGAGGTGTTCCTGATTTTAATTTTGGTGTTGATTCCATGATTATGTTAGTTTTTAGAGAAAGTTACTGACTTTTATGAGCAACTTAGGGATTTATAATACTGCTCAAAATACATTAAAAAAAGTAAACATACGTGTTTTCATATTGTGTGTTAAATCGTTCTTTTCTACTACACTTTAAAAATAGTTTGCTGAAAAAATGAACAATCAATGTTTCTTTTTTGATTGTTTGATGCTGTAAATGTCTTAAAAACAACACACTAATTTCTGCGTAATTTTACGCATTTGTCATAATTGGTAAAAATTACATACATGACAAACAAATGCTCAATTCGACTAAAAAAACGTAATTTTACATTTCTAAAATGAAGCATCCGCATGATACGAATTGCCATTAACGGATTTGGTCGCATTGGTCGAAATTTATTCCGCTTACTACTCAATCATCCCACTATAGAAGTTGTTGTGATTAATGATGTCGCCGATACACGCACTTTGAGTCATTTGCTAAAGTATGATAGCATTCACGGTGTGTTGCCGAATGTTGTGAGTCATACAACAACCGAAATTTTGGTAGATGAAAACGTTTTTCCTGTGACGAATGTTTCTGACATTACACAATTGAATTGGAAAGCCTACGATGTAGATTTTGTTGTGGAAGCCACCGGAAAGTTTAAAACGGAAGCCTTGTTACAACATCACATCACAAATGGTGCTAAAAAAGTGATTTTATCCGTTCCACCAGAAGATGACGAAATTAAAATGGTAGTTTTAGGTGTAAATGAGCATATTTTAGATGGTTCTGAAACTATCATTTCAAACGCTTCGTGTACTACAAACAATGCCGCGCCAATGGTGAAAATCATCAATGATTTGTGCGGAATTGACCAAGCGTATATTACCACCATTCACTCCTACACTACCGACCAAAGTTTGCACGACCAACCGCATCGTGATTTGCGTCGTGCGCGCGGAGCTAGTCAGAGCATTGTCCCTACAACTACAGGTGCTGCCAAAGCATTGACTAAAATATTTCCAAACCTCTCAGATGTGATTGGTGGTTGTGGAATTCGCGTTCCCGTGCCTGATGGTTCATTGACCGATATTACGTTTAACGTACAAAAAGAGACTTCTATCGAAGAAATAAACACAGCGTTCAAAGAAGCGGCAGAAACACATTTAAAAGGCATACTTTCGTACACAGAGGATCCAATTGTTTCTGTGGATGTGATTGACAATCCGTATTCCTGTACTTTTGATTCGCTTATGACTTCCGTAATAGGAAAAATGGTCAAAGTTGTCGGTTGGTATGATAACGAAATTGGCTATTCCAACAGATTAATTGATTTAATGTTATATATTTCAAATAAATAAGTATTTTTGAATAAATTGAATCCTTCATGGTGTGTAAAGTAAAACACATTTTATATTTCTGGTTTGTTTTATTCTCTATATCGTCCCTAGCCCAATCTCAAGAACAAATTAAGGACAGTATAGAGCGCTCATTCATTGAAGTATACGAATTCAAAAAGAAAGCTAAAATGAGCAGCGCTTTGGAAAGGCTGACCAGCATTTTAGATTTATCCGACACTATTAACGACCAAAAAAGTAAGGCGCGCGCCTACATGTTACGTGCGGAAATTGGTGTGGAAGAAAACTACAATAATTTCAATCCAGAAGATATTGAGGATTATTTGGTACGAGCGAAAGAAATTCAAGAAGAAATCAACGATTCACTCGGATTGGGTTACAATTATGTATTACGCGCTTTGACTGCAACTCGAAATACGTCGTACACCAATGCAGATACGTATTTTGAAAAAGCAGAAACTATTTTTGACAAGTATCAATCTATTGACGATATTAATAAACTGAAATATTATCGTGGGTTGTTTTACTTGAGTCAAGGTGTCAATGGTCGTGCTATTGAGCGTTTTGAGAATTCGCTTCCTATCAACGATCCGTATCAACCTAATTATCTACGTTCTAAAGTACATCTCAATCTGGCGAAAGCTTATAAAAACATCAAACAATACGAAGATGCAAAGTTAAATGCCCAAACTGCATTAAAAATTGCCAATTCGTACAATTTTCCTGTCATCAAGCTGCAAAGCACACAAATTATTAGTGATACTTATGCTGGTTTGGGCGATTTGGAAAATGCGTATGCATACCAAGGACGTTATATTCAAATTAAAGATTCCATCTTCAACATTAACAATATGCAGAGTATGGCAGAAGCCAATGCGTATTTTGATAATGAATTTCACAAACGTCATATCAAAGAATTGAAGCGTCAATACGAAGATTCTAACCAAAAAGGAAAGCGAAATAAATTAACGTCAATTTTGAGTTCAGCATTGTTAATTATTATTTCATTATTAACGATTTCACTTTACCGAAACAACCAAATTAAGGTAAAAACCAACAATTTATTGTTAAAGAAAAACTCGGAATTGCAGTTGGCTAAAGACAATGCAGAAAAGGCAATGAAAGCCAAAGCGCAGTTTTTATCTACCGTAACGCACGAGCTGCGAACGCCGTTGTATGCGGTTACAGGTTTGACTCACTTGTTGATGGAAGAAAATCCAAGTGAAAGTCAAAAAGAGCACTTAAAATCGTTGAAGTTTTCTGGAGATTATTTGTTGACTTTCATCAACGATATTTTACAAGTAAACAAAATTGAAGCACGAAAATTAGCGGTTGAAAAAGCGCCATTAAACCTTAAAAAAGTGCTGAATGATGTAGTGAATTCGCTCACACAAACTTCCAAAGAGAACAACAACAAGATTATTTTAAATATTGACAAAAACATTCCTGAGAAGCTTGTGGGCGACTATTTAAAAATGTCACAAGTATTCATCAACCTAATTAGTAATGCTTTAAAATTTACAAAAGACGGTGTTGTTGAAATTTCAGCACAAGTTATTGAAGAAGATGACGAGCAACAACATATTCAGTTTAAAATAATTGATAACGGGATTGGGATTTCGAAAGAAATGCAGGAGAATATTTTTGACAGCTTTTCGCAAGGTTCTGTGCAAATCAATCGTAAATATGGCGGAACTGGTTTAGGATTGACCATTGTAAAGAGTTTGCTTGAATTGTTAGAAAGCGACATTCAACTCGAAAGTAAACTTGGAGAAGGTTCTACTTTCCGTTTTGCATTGACTTTAGAAAAACTAGCGCCAGAAGCTTCCGAAGTAGACGCAGATATTACCGAAAAAACAGACTTAAAAAGCAGACAGTTTAAAGTATTGTTGGTTGAAGATAATAAAATTAACCAAGTCATTACCAAGAAAATTATCGCCAAGCAAAATATGACTTGCGATATTGCAGATGATGGTTATCAGGCAATTGATTATGCGCGTAGCAATCGTTATGACTTTATTTTGATGGACATTCACATGCCTGGTATTAGTGGTATAGAAGCAACTAAGGAAATTAGAAAGTTTGATGTTTCAACGCCAATTATAGCGCTTACCGCGATTTCTTTAGATGAAAATAAAGGAGATTTCTTAAAGAACGGTTTCAACGAAGTTATTTCCAAACCGTTTGATCCTGAAGTATTCTATCAAAAAATTTCCAACATTCTCTCCTAACCTTTCAAACCATTTATTAACAAATATTTAGCTTTCAAAAAACAAACAGTATACGTGTTTGGCATGCGGTTTGTATGTAATTAGTTGAAAGCAAACAAAAGCAATCACGCTTTGTTTTCATTTCACATAAATTTTGGATTGGTTAGTTAAAAGACAAGACGAGCAAAACGCTCGTCTTTCTTTTTTTGCTCCTTTAGTAAATCTCTTTTACGACCCCGAAAAAACACTCTTTTTCGGTAATTCACACTATTAAATCCGTTTTAACAGTAAACATTGTAAGTTTTTGACTTAGTATGTTTATTACAAAAATACATATATTTGAAGTAAGTTTTATATTACTTATTTAAATTAAAAAATTACTATAATTTTATTTTACTTCTAAGGATACAAGTCCCTTTTCTTATAAAATGTATCGTGTAAGCGTATTCCGAAAAGCTTAAATAGAGTAGGAGTCATTTTAATTACCTATCATGAAAAAAAATCTTAACCACTATGTAATGCTATGCAGTCTGATATTGATGACCATATTTGCCTGCCAAAAAGAAGATCATACAATATATGATACTTCATCTTCAACAGAAATCTCATCTAAGAAGAAAGGTGTAGACACAAAAGCCATTGACAATGCCCTAAAAGAGCACAAAGGCGAAGAAATAAAGCGAAATTTTATTGGTCGTATTATAAATGAAGATCAACAACCTATTGCGGGTGCTACAGTTTCATTAGGCGACCAGCAAAAAACAACAGACAATAATGGAATTGTTGTTTTTATGGGAACTACTGTACATGAAAACTTTGCCTATGCAAGTGCTTCCGCAGCAGGATATACCAACGGATCAAGACTAATGGTGCCTACCGGAAACGACTCATTTACCATTCAATTGTTTACTATTGAAAACGCACAACAAGTTGATGCTGGCGGCGGCGAAATATTTGTTGAAACAGAATATGGAGAACCTGTTATTATTCGTTTTAACGGTGGGTTTGTTGACCAAATCGGAAATCCGTACAGTGGTGTTGTCAATGTAACTGCCAACTATTTAGATCCTTTAGCAGAAGAAACCGCAAATACAATGCCTGGAGAATTATACGGTGTTGATACCAATTACCAACAAGTCGCTTTAGGCTCGTTTGGAATGGTCAATGTAGAACTTAGAGGAAGTAGCGGTGAAATTCTTCAAATAGCAGCTCCTGCCGACTTAGAAATTCCTATTCATCCAGATCAAATGAGCACTGCGCCATCGCAAGTACCAATGTGGTCTTTTAATGAAGATATAGGTGTTTGGCTTGAAGAAACAGTAGCCTACAACACAGGAACTCATTTTGCAACACAAGTATCTCACTTTTCTTTCTGGAATTGTGATGCACCTTTCCCAGTAGTAAATTTTGATGCAACAGTAATTGATGCTAGTAGTGGGAATCCATTAGCTGGTTTAACTGTGAAAATTACTTACGGAGGTTTTGCTCGTTATGCACGTACAAATAGTAGTGGAACAGTAAGTGGAAAAATTCCGAGCAATCAAACAATGATTTTAGAAATTATTGACCAATGTGGTACAGTAATTCAAACTCTCAATCCTTTTGGTCCCTACTCAGGCGCTACTTCCATTACCATTCCAGTAACGTTATCAACGACACCTGTAACGGTTTCAGGAAGCATTGTTGATTGTAGTGGTGCTGGAGTGACTAGCGGATATGTTACCTATAAAAATTCTGCGGGACAATTGCTAGGAACATTCATCGTAACAGGTGGTACACACACTTATTCAAGTGTAGCATGTTCGCTTCCGCTTACCGTTATTTTAGATGGTATTGACAACAATACCGGACAAGCAGTGACAACAACTACAGTAGTTGCTAATCCGACAGCAACAGCAAACTTGATTGCCTGTGGAGGAACGCCATCTGAATATATACGATACAGTGTAAATGGCGGAACAATGCAATATGACATTATCAATCCTGGCGGTGGTGTACAAGCTCCAAACTTTATCAACTTAGGAGCATCCTCACCTACTAGCGGAACGTATATCTTTGGAAATACTATTACGCCAGGTACATATCCTTTTGACCCAAACATGTCTGGAGGTTCATCGTTGGCTTTTGAAGTACTTGGTGATGTAAATGGCATTGATGTTTCTGCTACTGTGGGAATTCCTGGAGCTATTCAGTATACAATTAACAATGTTGGAGCCGTAGGTGCATATATGGAAATTGAATTTTCAGGTAACTATATAGACCAATCAGGAACAACAAGATCTATTGTTGGAGAAGCATATATTATACGAGATTATTAATCGTTCGTAATATTAAAAGTAAAGCGGGATTTCTGAGAAGCAATCCCGTTTTTTTATGGTAATTGTGATAAGATATTTTGAATTGCTTCCGATTTATAGTCTGGATTGACTTGCTGAAGCTTTTGTAAATGATTTTTAGCTGCTTCTGTATTTTTATTTTTGAGATAAATCAATGCGGTATACCAAAGTGCTTCTGCTTGATAATCGAAAGTTTGTGAAGTTAGCTTGTTCAATTCGTTCAAAGCTAAGTCCGTTTTCTCTTGATTCAACAAAGACATCGCATAATAAAACCGAATGTTATGATTTTCTTCGCTGTCCAAAATGGTTTTAAAAGCGGTTTCTGCTTGCGCAAAATCGTTACTTTCATAAGCTTTAAAGGCTTCAAAAGTAGCTTCCTGCGTTGAAGTTCCTCTAGTGACAGGCAAATAGGTATTTGGGCAGATTTCAAAATAGTTTTCAAAAAGGCTCTCGTTCCCAGAAAACTGATTCATCACCACAAAAACACCTACAATAAAAATAGCGGCAATCGCGATACGGCGAAAAATTGTCAAATTGCGGTTTCCTTTCTTTTCAGTTTCCTCATTCGAAGAAATTGTAGCGTCTAACGCTTGTAACTCTTTTTTCAACGCTCGGTCGTTTGACAACTGAAACGCAGTCGCCATTTCTTGATGAGTTTCGTACAACTCTTGCATTTCCGAATCGGTGGTAAGCAATGCTTCTACCTTTGCGTTTTCTGCATCCGATAGACGATTGACTATATAATCTTGTATCAGTTCTTCTTTATTCATTACGCTTTTTTAAACAACGATTTTAAACGTTTCAAACATCTCGATTTATGACTACGCACGGTATTTCCATCTTTGTAATCAGTAAGTTGTACAATTTCATCTATAGTTAAATTCCGATAGTAAAACAACTCTAAAACTTTTCTACAGCTTTCTGAAATGCTATCCAAATATGTACTCAATGTGTTTACACGTTCCGACGGCGTCGCTTCTTCTATGGAAATTTCGGTATACGTTTCTTCCACCGTTTCAACATGCACAAGTGTCGTTGCTTCTTTTTTCTTTTTTAAAATTTTAAACTTTCCAATACCAAACAGATACGTTTTTATAGAACTTGAGGTCAACACCAATCGCGAATTCACAAAATTATGGCGCATCGCAATGATAGCATCTTGGTAAATATCGGTTGCACTGTGCGCATCCAAACCATACCTTTTCGCATAATTCAAAAACTCGTTTTTGTATGTTACATAAATAGTCTCAAGCGCTTTTTTATCGTCAGATCGTAATAAATCTTGCAACTCAGCATCTGTGCTATTTCTACTCATTAGTGATTTTAAAAATTAAAATATTAACACTCTTGTGAAATTTTTTTTGTGTAGCTGTTAATATTAAGCCTGCTAAAGATACAAAAGGATAAACAAACGTATTACTCATGAAACCAAAATTAAACATCCTGTTCTTAATCATTTGTTTAGTATCTTTTCAAAGTGCTGATGCTCAATTATTTAAAAGATTGAAAAAGAAAGCCAAAGAAAAAGCTAAAAACATTGAAAATAAAGTCATCAATAAGGTTGAAAATGAAGTTGATAAAACTGTTGACCGAACTATTGAAGGCAGAGGAAATCCCGACAAGGGCAAACCTGCACCAAAAACTGCCGCAGAAAAAAAGGATTTTGGAAATATTACCATCAATCACACACAAAAATATGGAAGCGTTGCCATTACGGAACTGAGTCAGGTAACAGTTTCTAAAACCAACTCTGGATATACGATTGCTGGAAATTGGTGGTCGCATGAAGCAGATATTTACGACGGATTCAAACTTGTCGTCAAAACAACCGCCGATTTAAAAAATGCTACCGATTCGGGCAAACGTACGTTTAAAATTCCTGAAGAAGCCTCCTTACAACTTGGTTATGATCCGCAATTACCATATAACAAAAAGTCTGATGATAATTTTAAACGTGCCGTTACGGACGATTATCAAAATTATGATGTCTTAAAAGGCGAAGTTACAGTTGCTGTATTGTCGGACGAAAAAGTACAACTCAGTTTTTCCGGAGAAGCTTCTTTACGAACGGTCATTCGCAAAGCAAATAGTAGTGATTATTCGGAAACGTTTTACAATACAACAATTAATGGTGAAGTTACAGGAAAAAGTCCAAAATACACTTCTGAAGAAACGGTGACAAAAACGAACAATTCGCAAAACACTTCAAACACAGGATATAGCATCACGCCAAGTACAGCTAACAATACGCCAACACCTGGAATTTACCAATTTTCGTATGAAGCAGTAACGGAGATTTCTGTTCCTGAGCAAAATAGAAGTTACAAAATGTCGTATTTACTCAATCCAAACACAAAATATATTGCCATGAAAGCAGATATGAGCGAATACTCAGAAGATGAAATGGACGGCGAATCAATTATTGTAATGGACAAAGGAAACGCTCATATTTTCGTAGAAACTAGCGGAATGAAAATGCGCATGTCAAGCGGCATGATGGGACAAAAAATGCAGAATCCAACTGAGCAAATGGCAAATTACGATTATACAAAACTTCAAAAAACAGGAAATACCAAAACTATTTTGGGCGCTACTTGTCACGAATATGCAATGTCTGACAAAAATGTAAAAGTTAATTTTTGGGTAGCACCAAGCATCAAACTATCCAATTGGTTTATGCAAAATACAGGTGTTGTAGATGGTTATATTATGGAATACAGTGTACAATCAAAAGATGGAAACATGACGAGTAAAACCATTGCTATCAAAGAAAATATCAACAAAACCATCAATCCGAAAGAATACAAAAAAATGTTTTAATCTATCATTAAAAAAACTGTCCGTGCACGCATTTGTATACACAAAACGTGCATGCGGACTTTCAATAATTTTAAACTTTACTTTATGAAAAGAAAATTACTAGTATTGCTCACTTTTTTTACAAGTGTAACCGCGTTTGCTCAAACTACTTTTGTGCCAGACGATGCCTTTGAATCCAGATTACAACAATTAGGCCTTGATTCTGGTCCGTTAGATAATTTGGTTCTTACGGGAAACATCAACACTCTTTTAGACTTTGATTTTGGAAACTTTATCGTAACCGACATCACAGGGTTACAAGATTTTGTAGCACTAAAAGATTTACGAATAGATGATCCCGTAGCAGATATTTCAGCTATTGAAAACCTCACAGCCTTAGAAGAACTGACCATTAGAGACGTTACTGATACTACTATCGATTTAAGTGCTTTGGTCAATTTAACATACGTAAACATCAAAGATGCTGCCTTTACCAATATTGATCTTTCCAACAGTCCTAATTTAGCAAGTTTGAATCTTGAAAACTTAACATTAGAATCGCTAACACTAGGAAACAATCCTTTGTTAGATGATGTGTATATCAACTTTGTTAATGTTCCAGAATTGGATTTCTCCAACTGTCCTGCATTGCGCTCGCTTTTGGCAAATAACAATAACGACCTTTATTTATTAGATGTGACACAATGTCCATTGTTAGAAAACATAGAATTTGATGACAATTTACAACTAACCTATATTGATTTATCTGCAAATACAGCACTTGTTGATGTACGTGCAGAAGACAATCCGTTGTTGGAAACCATTTTTATCAAAAACGGAACCAATACCAATATTGGACAAAGTTTTCGTGTACGCGACAATGTTTCGCTAACCTGTGTAGAAGTAGATGATGTAGCGTGGAGTAATACCTTTTGGGGATTCAACACAAATAATTTCCCAGGATTTAGCACTACCTGCTCTCCATCGAATGACGATTGTGCACAAGCTGTTTCAATTACCTTAGCGCAACCTGCTGCGAGCACTACGCAAAACGCTACCAATAGCACAGGCGTTCCAGGTTGTCAAGAAGGTGGCATTACCATTTTAGACATTTGGTATGAATTTCAAGCGCCAACTTCGGGAAGTGTAACCATGACAATCAACGCGCCACCTTTGGTTGGTAAAATTGCGTTGTATGCTAATTGTGCAGATGCTAGTCCAATTGCATGTCAAGAAAACGAATTGGCAGTGACGGGCTTAACGCCAAATGCCACATATTATTTACAGGTTTGGTTAGAAGCAAATACGGGTGGCAGAGGAAATGACGATGTAATCTTAGAAAATCAAAATGGCGGATTTATCTTAGAAGTGCAAGATACAACCACGTTAAGCGTGAATGATATCGACGCCACAACCGACGAAATTCGTATGTTTCCAAATCCTGCGCAACATCAATTACATGTTCAAGCACCAACGAATGTAGAGCAAATTTCGATATATGATTTATCAGGAAAACGAATTCTTAGTCGTGAAAACTTACGCAGCAATTTTGAAACTGTATCACTAACTGCACTTTCTAGCGGTATGTATATGGTACAAATCAAAACCGCTCGAACAACCACGCTAAAAAAATTGATTGTTCAATAACTAAACGTAACAAACACAACGAGCATCAAAAGTTCGTTGTGTTTTTTTATAACATAGCAACCATACATTTATGAAAACTTTACACCGCATTGCAATCATCTCTTTGTTGACATTTTTCCTTACTTCCTGTTTTGGCGATAAAAATACTGTTGTCGGACAAGAGTTGGGAGATACCAATTTTGTAAACACTAATTTTTCTGGAAACAAAAAAGACTTTGCGGCACTTCCGAAAAACATGTGCGAATTCATTAGTGAATCTAATGTAAAAAGTTTATATCCTGATGCGAATAAAATATTATTTGACGATGGAAAAACATTCATGACAAAAAGTTGTCGATTTTTAGTCTACCTAGGCGACAACGAATACGACTATTTAAACGGAACTATCATTGCTGTTGAAGATGCAGTGGCAGAAGGCGAAGATTGGAAAGAATCTTGGGAACTTAAAAAGAAAATGTCAAAATCGTCCTCGTTTGTTTCTGACTTAGGAAAAGCTGCTATTTGGATTGCCAAAAAAAGAGAACTTTCTATCAAAATGGACGGATATATAATTACCATTACGGTTCCGGGTTCGCCATTTAACAAAGATGAAATCGCTAAAAAACGAGATTATAAAAAAATAGCCATCGAAATCGCGAAAAATACAGGACTTTTCTAACGATTACACCAATAGAAAATATTGTATTTTTAAAGCGACTATTAATCAGAATAAAAAAGTGTACCTCAAAAAGCTATTCCATACCACAAAACAACTTTGTTTGATTAGTTGCCTATTTTTGGTATGCCATGCATTTGCTTCAAACGTTATTCGGTTTCCTCAAAATACAACTCAGGACAGTATTACACCAAGTATAGAGACACTTTGGAAAACTTCAAACGCGCTAAACAATACCAAACAATTTGACAAATTGTTGGTTTATTTGGAGAAATATATCCACGATGTACAGCCCAAAAACGAAAAGGACAGTTTGGACGTTTCTGATTTGTACTTCAACCAATATCAAGGTCATTTTTACACGGGAAACTATTTAGAAAGTATCAAAAGCGCCAACAAAGGACTTCCCTTTTGTCAGGATAATAAAAGTGAACGCGGCATTCTAAATACGGGTGCTTTGTATTACAAAAGAGCTTATGGCGAATCTCAAATGAATTTTGCCAAACGTGCAAAACTCAGCATGAAAACCGCGATTGAATATTTACCAGAATCCAACGAAGGCAGTTTGGATTATTTGGTTGATGCGCATGTCTTTTTGGCGAGTCAGGCAGCGTATCATGGTAATATTACAGATGCAAAACGCCATATTCGACTCGCAAACAACCTCTACAAAAACCATAAAGGTTATCTGGACAAAGCACGACGTGATCGGTATGAAGTAGTGTTAGCCTACCGAGAAGCATATATTTTATACAAGCTCTCAGAAACGCCCGAAGATAGCTTGCAAATAGTAAAGATTGTAAAGAAGTTAGATGAGCTTCATGCATCTCCGAAATTTAACAAATCTGAAGAAATTTACTATACTACAGCTTTAAATCATATTGGCGATTGGTATTTAGGACGCAAACACGACTCTTTAATTAGTGCTAAAGATTTGGAAACAAGTGTGTTTTATTTGGATAAATCCATCAACTTGGTAAAAGAGAAAAATTACGACGGAAGCTTAAGCACATTCAACTACAACAAATGCAAAGCTTTAACGCATGCCAATAAATTAATTGAAGCTGAAGCATTAATTGTACAATTGCTAGATGAAATGTCGCCAAACGATTATAGAAAACCGTTCTTTTTAGCACAAAAAGCTTTGATAAAAGCCAAGTTGCAACAAAAAGACAGTGCATTGCGGATTTTTCATGAAGCTATTGAACACATTCATGCAGATACTACAATTTTAGCTAAAGATTATAACAATTTTAAACCGAGTAAAGTCTATGGAGAAGCGCGATTGATTCGCCGTGTAGCGGAAAAGTTAGAAAAATTTTACAGTGATGATGTTTCGGTTCAAAAAATAATTCCGAAACTGTATGAAATTGCGTTTATTCAGTTTGAAAATAGTTATGCACGTACCAAATTCAATCCGAATCAAAATGATGTTTTGCGGAAGATTTTACACGGCTTTCTTGTTGCGAAAACAGCATATCCACAAATCAAAACCATTACTATTGGAAATGTGTTGAGTCGCACAGAAACCATCATGAATCAGATGACGTGGCAACGTTTTTATCAAAATCGTTATACGAATTCTTTACCAAAATTAGATTCGTTAAAATTTAGAAACCTCAACCTTAGAACACAATTAACTGCTGCCAAAAAAGAACAAAAAATTCGCTCCATAGATTCCATTCAGGAGCTCATTCAAAATCACGAATTATATACTGGTAAACAATTTCCGAATTTAGCGTTGTTGAGCGATAAAGAATTCAATATTGATTCGCTTCAAAAACACATTCGCGATGACGAAATGGTCATAAAATATCTTCTCTTTGAAGATGAAATCGCTATTTTTTCCATTACTTCGGATACCGTTAGTTGGGAACTTCGTCCGTGGACAACTACTGAAATTGCTTTGGAAGAACAACTCATCCAAAGTATTCGTCATCGGAAATTTGACCGTGAAATCGCAGCGCAACTTTCACAAAAACTATTACCAGATATTGATAAAACCTATCAAAAAATCATCATCAATCCTGATGGCGAATTGTATCGTATTCCGTTTGAAGTATTGCAACACAAGGAGCACTATCTTACAGAAAATCATCAAATTCGGTATACTTCAAACTTAGGGTTTATACATTTTGAAAACCACCTGCAACCGACAGAAAAAGGTGTATTGGCGATTTACGCACCAAGTTATCCAAAAAGTAAAACAGCACTTGCCACGCGAAATGGCAATAATAGTTCGTTTTTACAAGGAGCCGCCAAAGAAGCTGAAATTATCAGTGGACTGTTTCCTTCCAAAACGTATATCGGCGGAGAAATTTCCAAAAACTATTTCTTGGAAACTGCGCCAAAAGCAGGAATTTTACACTTGGCAATGCATGCCGAAATCAACACCGAAGAACCTGGATTGAGTCGTTTACTTTTCAACAAAAACAACAAAACCGACGACGATTTGTATTTGGAAGAATTATATGCGCTGCAACTTAAAGCTGATTTGGCTGTGTTGAGCGCGTGCAACACAGGCTTGGGAAAAGAAAGTGCTGGCAGAAACTTGGAGTCCTTTCAGCGCGCCTTTACCTTTTCGGGCGTTCCTGCTACAGTCGTGAGTTTGTGGGAAGTTCCAGACCAGTCTACAAGTGAAATCATGGAACGTTTTTACACGAATTTAAAAGTAGGAAACTCCAAATCGGAAGCCTTGAAAAATGCCAAACTTCACTATCTCAACAAACACCAAGGTACCAAATTAGCACAACCGTATTACTGGACAGGGTTTGTGTTGTACGGTGATGAAAGTGCGGTGTCAATTGCTCCGTCTTCTAATAGCATTTGGTATATTATAATAGCGGTTATATTGCTTATTTCATTATTTGTATTTGTAAAATATCGTACAAAAAAGAACTAGAAATTTTGAATTAGGTAAACTCTTAATCTTTAGAAAATCATAGCTGTTCTCGATACATTTTTCCATTGGAAAAATACTCGAACTGACGCACTGTGGAACTTGGAATAGTACTGAGATATTAGTATTGAGTAGTGAGAGGTTTTCAAAACTAAACTATTAAACTTCATACAACAAATCGTCACTTCGAGTGAAATTCTGCAAGAATTTTGTATCGAGAAGTACTCTGAAACTTTAAATTTTGAATTAGGTAAACTCTTAATCTTTAGAAAGTCATAGCTGTTCTCGATACAACGAACTACGTTCGCCACTCGAACTGACGCATGACGCTTCAAGTTCAGATTCAATTTCAAGTTCAATTTCAAAACCGTCACTTCGAGTGGATTTGCTGCTCATTGAGCTTGCCGAAATGAAGCAAATTTGTATCGAGAAGTACTTTGAAACTTTAAATTTTGAATGCTCGTTGTTGAATTTTAAATTACTTTAAAAAAACAAATAACGAACAAACAAATCGACAAATCAACGAATTGACAAAAAAGAGCGCAGCGACCGAATCAACCAACAAAAAACTAAAAACGCCCAATAAACTCCTCAACTTTACGCTGAAACTTCAAGCCATCCGCTAAAAACTGTACTTGAATCGGCAAAAAATATAAATTCTTTAATCTTCCTTGCAAACGCATAAAATCTTTTTCAGTAGTAATGATTTTTTTATCGCCAGCTTTATGTTGGATAGCTTCAATATCGCTTTCGCTGAAATCATAATGATCTGCGTATTTTAAGTGTACATATTGCAACTCTTGATGATTTAAATGCTGCAACAACGGTTTTGGATTTGCGATTCCTGTGATGAGAATAAATTCTGTTCCTTTTAAAAACGATACCAACAATTCTTCCTGCGCGTTTCGAATGGTTTCCGAATACGTAATCGCAGTAAAAAACACTTCTTGATGCGGTTTTGGACACAACTTTTTCTGAATCTTTGCGCGTTTTTCCTCTGAAATATCTTTGGGACATTTGGTAACAACAATCACGTCAGCACGTTTGGCACCTGAAATAGGTTCGCGTAAATTTCCTGCGGGCAACATAAAATCGTTCGCATACAAATCGTAAAAAGGCGTCAACAAAATTTGAAATCCCGCTGTGACTTTTCGGTGTTGAAAGGCATCATCAAGCAGAATTACTTCTGGTTGATGCTCCAAATTTCGAAGCTTTTCAATTCCCACAGTCCGCGCTGCTTCTACCGCCACTTGAATTTCTCCTTTAAACTTTTGATAAAACTGCAACGGTTCGTCGCCAATATCGGCTGCGGTAGTCTGCCCGTTTGCTAACAGAAAACCTTCTGTTTTTCGTTTGTAGCCTCTGCTTAATGTGGCAACAGCGTATTCGTCTTTTAATAAACGAATCAAATACTCTATCATAGGAGATTTTCCCGTGCCACCTACACTTAGGTTTCCAACGCAAATCACGGGAAAGTCATACGAAGTTGATTTCAAATAGCCTTTATCAAACAACCAATTTCGCACGTACACAATAGCGCCATACAGCAATGAAAAAGGCAATAATAGCAATCGAAGTGTTCGCATAATAGCGAATGTATGGTTTTTTAAGGAAACGATTCGCCAAACCTCACTCCTTTTTCACATAAATTTTTTCATTATTGGCAAATAATACCAACTGTTTATCTTGCTGTTCGCCGTGCGTAATTAAAATTTTAAAATACTTGTAACTATCAGGATGCACGGAGATTTGCGGTGAGATTAAGTTGATAGTTTTGTATAGTTTTCCTTGTGGCGATTCTTCAAAATCGGCAATCACGATGTAATAAAAACTTTTAAATGCTTGAATATCTTCGTCATCACTCGCACGTTCGTTACTATCCACTTTGATGGCTTGCATGCGAAAATGCTCGTTACTTCGCGAAAGCACATTATTTTCATTCACTTCCAACACGACTTTAAACAATCGTTCGTCTTGAATCGGCTCAATACCATCTTGCGAAAACACAGTGCAGATATTGAAAAAAAGCAGCAGTATTATCATATATAGTTTCATCATATTCAATAAGTTATAATTTGTATGGAAGATACATTTTTATATGGTTGAAGCTTACAATTAATTGATAAGCGTAGCTACAAATTCGTAAGCGTTCTAAATAGGCTTGTTTTTTATTTTAAATGTCAATTTTTTCGTGCTAATTTTTATATTTGGAAAAAAGGAGATTTAAGATGAAAGTTCAAGATATAATGTCATGCATTGAAGAGTTCTGTCCGCTTGCGTATGCGGAAGATTTTGACAATGTAGGATTGTTGGTCGGTAATAGCCAACAAGAAGTTTCTGGCGTATTGATTTCATTAGATACGCTCGAAAATGTAGTGGATGAAGCCATTGAGAAAGATTGTAATATGATTGTAAGCTTTCATCCAATTATTTTTTCTGGCTTAAAGAAGATTACAGGAAAAACATACGTGGAACGTGTCGTTTTGAAAGCGATTAAACACGATATTGCCATTTACGCCATGCATACCGCTTTGGATAATTCGTGGAATGGTGTGAGTGATCGTATGTGCGACGAATTAGGCTTGCGCAATAAATCCATTCTGATTCCACAAAAAGGAACCATTAAAAAACTTATCACCTTTGTTCCGAAAAAAGATGCTGACAACCTTCGAAATGCGTTGTTTGCTGTAGGTGCAGGCAGCATTGGAAATTATGACCATTGTAGTTTTAATGTAGAAGGTTTGGGAAGTTTTCAAGGAAATGAAGCTTCCAATCCGACAGTAGGAACAAAAGGAGAAACCCATTTTGAAGAAGAAGTACAGTTGGGAATCACTTTTGCGCGACATTTGGAAGGAAAAGTGATAAAAACGTTACACGAATCACATCCGTATGAAGAAGTCGCTTATGAAATTACGACGCTCGAAAATACCAACCAACATATTGGTATGGGCATGATTGGTGAGTTGGAAAAACCCATCAACGAAGTACATTTTATGACCTTGTTAAAGACAAAAATGAAAGTGCCTGTGGTGCGACATTCTGCTTTATCAGGAAAAATGATTCAAAAAGTAGCCGTTTTGGGCGGAAGTGGAAGTTTTGCCATTGAAGCTGCCAAACGCGCTGGCGTTGATGCGTATGTAACGGCAGACTTGAAATACCACGATTTTTATAAGGCAGAAGGAAAGCTAATTTTGGCAGATATTGGACATTATGAAAGTGAACAATACACAAAAAATCTTTTATTTGAGCATCTTACGAAAAAAATTCCTAATTTTGCGTTCATTTTATCAGTGGAAAATACAAATCCAATCAAGTATTCATAAATATGGCAAAGAAGAAAGAAGTTACAGTCGAAGAAAAATTACGCGCACTTTTTGATTTACAATTAATTGACTCTCGCGTAGACGAGATTAGAAATGTTCGTGGAGAGCTTCCTTTGGAAGTAGAAGATTTAGAAGACGAAGTAGCTGGATTAAATACAAGACTCGAAAAGTTACACAACGATCTTGCTCAGATTGATGATGACATTAAGAGCAAAAAGAATATTATTGAAGAAGCTAAAAACTTAATCAAGAAATATACAGAACAGCAAAAGAATGTTCGTAACAACAGAGAATACAATGCATTATCTAAGGAAGTAGAATTTCAAGAGTTAGAAATGCAATTGGCTGAAAAGCATATTAAAGAATTCAAAGTCGCTATTGAGCAGAAAAAAGCGGTGATTGACCAAACGAAAGAGCGTTTGGAAGAAAGAGAATCACACTTAAAGCACAAAAAAGCTGAATTAAACGATATTCTTGAAGAAACGAAAAGAGAGGAAGAATTCCTTTTACAGAAGTCTGAAGAGTTTGAAAAATTAATCGAAGCTAGATTATTAGCTGCTTACAAACGAATTCGTAACAACGTTCGCAACGGTTTGGCAGTGGTTAGGATTGAAAGAGGTGCTTCTGGAGGTTCGTATTTTACGATTCCTCCACAAGTTCAGGTAGAGATTGCTTCTAGAAAGAAAATTATCACCGACGAGCACAGTGGTCGTATTTTGGTAGATCCAGCCCTAGCTGACGAAGAGCAAGAAAAAATGGAAAAGCTTTTTGCTAAGTTTTAATTCCTGTTCAACATACAAAATCAAACCTCGCTAAACGCGAGGTTTTTTTGTGGCTTTCAATTCGTAAATGAGCGGATACAATTTATCTGCGGTTTCATACAAACCTTCTTCATTTTGTGTCAAATTTGGCAACACATCATATGGTGACGCGTCGTGTTCGGTTAAAAACTCAATTGTCAATCCTGCATGGATTAGCGCATTAATCACTTCTCCCAAACCGTGATTCCATCCGTATTCTTTACTAATCATCTTGGTTTCGCCATCTTCTGCATACGTACCTTCATATTCTTCATAAATCACCTCATCTTGGTTGTAACCATAAGTCAACTTTGGCGGATTTTGTAAATAATCAAACATCCAAACAATTGGGTGAAATTCAACCATATAAAATGTACCGCCTTCTTTTAAGCGAGACGCAATGATTTCTGCCCATTTTGTCAAATCAGGCAACCAACCGATAACACCATAACTGGTAAACACAACATCAAAAGTATCGGTTACATGCGCATTCACGTCATACACATTACAACAGTGAAATGTCGCATCCAGATGTAATTCTTCGTTTAACGATTTAGCAAGTTTAATCGCTTCATCTGACAAATCGATTCCTGTACATTTTGCGCCCATTCTGGCAAAAGTCAATGTGTCTTGTCCAAAGTGACACTGCAAATGCAACAACGACTTTCCATTGATATTTGGTAAACTCTCCAATTCATACTTCATCAAAGAAGAAGTGCCTTTCTTAAAAGCGTCCATATTGTATAGGTCACTTTTTGCGTGAATAGCAACCTTTTTATTCCAAGTTTCTTTGTTCGTCTTAAAATAATTATCGTTCATTTTATCAGAATTTTATACCATTTATCGTATTATTGTTTTTAGTTTTTAGCCCAAACAACAATTGTAGGGAAAAAATTTTAAATCGTACCCAAAATAATCTTACTTAAACCTATTTCTATGAAAAAAACTACATTTTCATTGGTCAAAAACGCTTTCTTGTTTTGTCTGATGATGAGTTTTACTAGCAACGCTCAAAATGTGGATGTAATCCTTTCGGTAGATTGGCCCAATTGGTCCACCGAAAATAAAGTGGAATTTTACAGTCCAGCTGGAACGCTTTTACAAACAATTGACAATGGCTTTGATGGCAGCGCCAATACTGCGTACAACGAAACAACTGTAGCCGTAAGTTATCCTGTAGATGACAATGTACCAGTAAATTCTGGCTATTATGTAATTGTATATGATACCTATGGTGACGACTGGAATGGCGGCGGAAACTTAACCGTTACCGTAGACGGACAAACCGCTTTTACGTTTGATGGTGATTTTACGTCGAATGTCTCTTCAGGAAATCCTGTAGAAATTATGGAAACGTTTTATTTTGCTGTGGAAGAAGCTCCTGCGCCTCCACCTCCGTTTCCAGGTGTTTCACAGTTTGACACCAGCGGAAACGAATACATTGAATACATTCCTGGGAACATGCCTGTCATCATTTCAGCACCTCATGGTGGTGTAAAACAATCGGGACAAACTATTGGTGGCACGTTTTATCCAGATAATGATAGTACATTGCCAGATAGAAGCTGCGGAACGAATGAAAGAGACGATAATACCGATATTTTAATTCGTGAAATTCAACAATCGGTGTACGACCAAACAGGTTGTTATCCGTATATCATTATCAACAATTTACACCGA
Organism: Kordia sp. TARA_039_SRF; assembly: GCA_006383075.2. Classification (GTDB taxonomy): domain Bacteria; phylum Bacteroidota; class Bacteroidia; order Flavobacteriales; family Flavobacteriaceae; genus Kordia. The sequence continues at coordinate 55,912 of SMNH02000006.1, read as the reverse complement.
AGCAAGCTTGATCCGAACAGAGAAGTAAATGAAGCTACGTGTGGTGATACAGATGCAATTTTCTATTGGAATACGTTCCATGACTTCATCGACCAAGCCAGCACTGATGTGATGAGCAAGTGGGGAAAAGGACTGTATATCGATTTGCACGGACAAAGTCACAGCATACCTCGAATTGAAGCTGGATATAATATTTCTGCTTCCGATTTGAATAATACAACGCCTAACTACTTAAATTCAGTTTCAAACTCTACCATAACAAGTTTAGTAAGTAATAATTTAGGAAACCTTACCCAAGAACAATTGGTACGCGGTACGACGAGCTTAGGTGGATTATTTGCTACGACTGGCGGTGCTTTTTACAACGCACAAGGGTATCCAGGTTGTAGTTCTACACAGGGATATAGAACTGTTCCTAGTCATATTGATACAGGAAATTCGAGCTGTGATGATACACGTCCGTATTCAAATGCCTATTTTGATGGTGATTTTTATAATAACAGACGACATGGTTCTGGACCAGCAGCAAGCGATGGTGTTGGCGGCGGCGGAACGATTGACGGAATTATGACAGAAGTCAACCGACGTGTGCGCGATTTGGGAACGTATAACGGAAATGTGTACGACACACGACCGCAAACCTTAGTCCCTTTTGCGGACGATTATGCAACCGTTATTACCAATTATATCAATATTCATTATAATGACTTTGCTGATTTTGCATACAGTTCAAACACTTACGCCACGGATGATTCAGACCCAACACCAACACGAACTACAGGCGTCACAGGTGTTTTTACTGCCTCTCCAGCAGGATTGGTTATCAATGCGACTACGGGAGCAATTGATTTATCAGCTTCTACCGATGGTGTCTATACCATTACACACACAGTTGGAGATTGCAGTTTGTATCAAGCAACCACAATGATGACGATTACAAATACGTTGAGCACGACGGAAATAGAAACAACCGATTTTGCTTTATTTCCAAATCCAACCACAGGAAGATTACAGATTGAAACTACACAGCATATTTCAACGGTACACGTGTATAATTTGGTAGGACAACAGGTAAAAGCATTCAACTTGCAAACCAATCAAAAATCTATTGATATTTCAAACTTAAAAGCAGGAAGCTATTTTGTAACGCTGCAAAATACTGCTGGAAACGTTTATACAAAACTTATTGTGAAGAAGTAATTCTGAGCAACATATTAGTGCTAAATTAGGAAAGCCTTGCGATGTATCTTGCAAGGCTTTTTATTTGAAATAAGTTCTGAATTTTTCTGTTATGTGAAACTGAATCAAGTTCAGTTTGACGCGACTGTGTGTTTACTAGTAGTTCTTTTTTACGGTCTTTCTGCTAGAATTTTTTGAACCAATTGCTGCTTTGTTTCCTCATCATTTCCGAATAACCAACGTAGTACATTGTCTTCCCAAATATCGTCGTATTGTTGTTGATTGATGATGTTTCTGTCAATTGCCAAATCGAGAAGCTTTCCAGGATATGAAGATTGTGGTTTGCTTTCCATTTCGCCCAACGGATACGGATCGTCTAATCCCATAATGATTTGATTGCTTCCTTGACGATCAACCATCAATTTGAACGAATCAGTATCGTGTACTAATGTATCAAAGTAAATATTTGGATGTCCTACCGCTTTTCGAGGATGTACTTTTCCTTTAAATAAATCTGGTCGTCCGTCAAATCCTTGTATACGTCGCCCAAGATTCATTTGTGCCAACTGCCCGCCATGTGCAAAACAGGTACGAATATTTGGGAAGCGTTCTTGCATTCCGTTTAAGGTATAAAAATGATAAGCATCACCACATTGCGCTAGCATCCAAATAAGGTGAAAACGCCAGTTTACATTTTGCAGTTTAATCATTTTATCACCATCATATGGATGAATCTCAATAGCAAGTTTATATTTATCTGCCAATTCAAAAATAGGATCATTTTCTTCATCAAAAACCGAACGCCACTGCCCTATCGAATCCATAAAGTGTGTAGGCAAACACAAAAGACGCAATCCTAATTCTTCCACACAACGCTCAATTTCCCACAAAGCACCATGTATAAAACCTGGATGCACTACAAATCCACAGGTAAATTTTGACGGATGATTTCGCTGCACTTCCGCATTAAAATCATTTTGAAAACGCAGTGCGTGTTTCATCACTTCCAAACGCAAACCATTTCCATACAATTGCGATAGATTTAAAATTACTGCATGGTCAATTTTATTACGTTCCATCCATTCAAGTTTTTCATTTAAGAAAAAACTTGAATCTGTTACAGGACGTTTCCAGTCATCTTGCAACATATATTTACGTTCATCATCAACCCAAAACACTTTTTTTTCTTTCATAAAAGCAGGAATTTGTTCTGGATAAGGTAACAAATGTGAATGTCCGTTTATACGCAATTTTCGTTTCAAAGTTCTGTTGTTTTTAGTCGTGTTCGTAATAAATTACAATATATCAAATACAATATTCGCGCAGTTTTAATCGCAAATTATTGCTATAAAAATACTATTTATTAGAGAATTTGTGATGTATTTAACATTTAAAAATAGTTAACCTAAAATTATAGCGTAAAAAAAGTCCCTACTACTTTTTGTAAACACAAAAGCATAGAGACTTCAATAAAAATATGGTTGGTTGGTTATTTGCTTAACTTACAACTACTGCCGCCATTTTGCGAGCACTTTTGAGTGTAATTGTATTATTAAACTTATTCTGATAGGTAAATATAGTTTCTCTTCCTTGTTTTTGAGCTACTACTTTTGTTGGAAATACAAAAGAAGCTGCGTCTAAACTCAATTCGTGACCTTCCGCATTTTCGCTGTAACTTTCAATAAGTCCTGCAAACTCGGTTGCTAATTTTTCGTTTAAGATGTAGAATTTGCTTCCTCCATTTTGGCGCACAATCAAAGCCAATTCTTTACTTTTAAATCCTAAAATTGGATTTTTGTGTAATGGAATGGCGTACGAATTGTTGTTGAGCTGTATCATTTCTGAAGCATTGTACTCGTATCCTTCTTGCTTGAGTACCTTTACCAATCGCGCATGCGTATTGAAAACATTTTCAGATACATTGGCGATGGAAATGCGTGTTACGTTGTGTAGCAAACGGTTGAATCCTTTTCCGATGCTAGTTAACGAAACACTTTGATTACTTGCTAGTGCCGAGCTAGGAAACATAGAGAGCGCTCCTGCTCCAATGACACTAGATACAATAAAGTTTCTTCTGTCCATATATTGGTTAGTTTATTTGTTTGCAACGTTTTAAAAGATTGCAAATGCGGTTTTCTGTTTCCAATTTAAGGATTTTTTAACACTTTCGTCAAAAAATTGACTAAAAATGTTAACGTCAGGTAGTTTTACTCGATAATCGAGATTAAAAAATACTCCAACGCTTGCGGCGAAATGTTTCAATAGTTTCTACTTGATGCTTCGTGTGCTTGCCCCAAAGTAGTTGATTTTTTTTGCTTGTGGGAAATTTAATTACAGATTTTTAACATTGAAAAGCATCTTGACTGCGCTCGATTTGACAGTCGGCGTCAGCATTTTAAATTTATAATCAGTCACAAACTTTTACAACGACTTCGTTCGTCCACCATCTACAGGAACGTTGATGCCATTGATATACGAAGCTGCTTCACTTGCTAAAAATGCAATAGCATTCGCAATTTCTTCTGGCTTTGCAAAACGTTTTGCAGGAACACTGTTTTTCATAGCTTCACTAACCTCATCAATAGTTTTTCCTGTTTTGGCAGCTTTGTTTTTGATGATTTCTGACAAGCGTTCCGTCGCCGTTGCGCCAGGCAATACGTTGTTAACAGTGATTCCAAACTGACCTAGTTCGTTTGCTAGTGTTTTGGACCAATTTGCCACCGCACCACGAATGGTATTCGAAACTCCTAAACCATCTAATGGTTGTTTTACAGAAGTAGAGATTACATTGATGATACGTCCGTAGCCAGCTTCTTTCATGCCACCAACCAACGCTTGCACCAAAATATGATTGCATTTTAAGTGTTGTGTAAATGCACGTTCAAATTCTTCAATTTTAGCATTAAAAACTGGCCCGCCAGCAGGTCCGCCCGTATTGTTGACTAAAATATGAAAAGCATGATGATTAGCGATGTACGCTTCAATCTTCTTTTGTAACTCTGTAGGATTCTGAAAATCTGCGACAATGTAATTATGCTGTTGTCCTTTTGAAGTATCTAATTCAGCAAGTACATTTTTGAGTTTTTCTTCGTTTCTAGCGGTCAACACCACATTTGCTCCGAGATTTGCTAATTCTATAGCTGCTGCTTTTCCGATGCCTTGCGTGCTTCCACAAACGAGGGCGTTTTTGTTTTGTATGTTTAGGTTCATTTTTTACTTTGATTAGTTATTAAATCTGAAAGTTTCAAAGTGTTCTCGACTGCGCTCGAACTGACACTTTCTGTTATTATATATATTATTAGTTTTTGTATTTAAAATGAGTTGCATTTCTACATTCTGCCAAAATTTGTATCCTATCATAGTTACCTTCTACTAATGCTAATTTCTTTTTTTGACTCCATTTTTTGATTTTCTTTTCAAAATAAATAGCTTGTGCTACATCATTAAAATCTTGATAAAAAATTAGTTCAACTGGTCTTCTCGAAAATGTAAAACAGTTTCTATTGAATCCTGATGTATGTTCATTTACTCTGCGTTCTAAATTATTCGTCATTCCAACATATAATAAATTGTCTTTACATTTGAGGATATATACGTAATATGTCTTCATTATAAATTGTCAATTGAATTTTCTGTTGTCACATCGAGCGCAGTCGAGATGCCTTTTATTTCAAACACTTAACACTATCAAGAATACTTAATACACACATTTTTCGGCTCAGTAAAGAAGCGTAGGGCTTCTAGTCCGCCTTCACGTCCTACGCCAGAGTTTTTCATTCCGCCGAAAGGTGTTCGTAAATCGCGTAGTAACCACGTGTTTACCCAAACGATTCCTGCTTCTAATTGTTTACTCATGCGCATGGTTCGGTTTAAATTGTTTGTCCAAAGTGTAGCTGATAATCCGTAGCGAACGCCATTTGCCATTTGCAAGACTGCTGCTTCCGTATCAAACGGCATTATGGTAACTACTGGCCCGAATATCTCTTCTTGATTGACGCGACATTGATCGGTTGGTACTTCAATGACTGTTGGTTCTAGATAGTATCCGTTTTCAAATCCTTCTACAGTAACTTCGTTTCCTCCGCAGAGAACGGTTCCGCCTTCTTCTTTCGCGATTTCTATGTATGATTTTACTTTTTCTAAATGTGGTTTTGATACTAGCGCGCCTACTTTCGTGGTTTCCGCAAACGGATTTCCAACCTTGAGTTGCTTCACACGTGCTACAAAATCCGTTTTGAATTTGTCATAAATGCTTCGCTCCACAAAAATTCGCGAACCACACAAACAGATTTGCCCTTGATTCGCAAAAGAAGAACGTACGGTCACGTTGAGCATTTCGTCATAATCACAATCTGCAAAAATGATATTTGGATTTTTTCCGCCCAATTCCAGCGAAAGCTTTTTAAACATCGGAGCCGCCGTTCTAGCAATATGCGCGCCAGTTGCCGTTCCACCTGTAAAAGAAATCGCTTTAATGTTAGGATGCTCCGTAATGGCTTGTCCCGTAGTGTGTCCCAAACCGTGTACAATATTCAAAACGCCGTTTGGCAGACCTGCTTTGGTACAAATATCGCCCAAAAGATAAGCTGTCATTGGCGTGACTTCACTTGGTTTGGCAACTACTGTGTTTCCTGCTGCGAGTGCTGGTGCGATTTTCCATGTGAATAAGTATAACGGTAAATTCCAAGGAGAAATACAGCCTACAACACCAATCGGTTGACGCAGTGTGAAATTCATCGCATTGAGACCGACACTTTCGTGGGCTTCACTTGAAAATTGTGTAATAGCTTGTGCAAAGAATTTAAAATTACTCGTCGCTCTAGGAATGTCTATTTGCGTCGCCAAACTGAGCGGTTTTCCATTGTCTAAAGATTCTGCATGTGCTAAATCTGCTAAGTTTTCTGAAATTAGAGAAGCAATTTTATCAAGAATACGACTGCGTTCATCGATGGTGGTTTGTGACCAATTGGGAAACGCCGCTTTGGCTGCTTGATAGGCTGCTTCTACATCTTCCGCAGATGAGTTTGGAATTTGTCCGTAGATTTCTCCATTGGACGGATTGTAATTGTCAATCCATTCGTCGCTTTTCGGCGAAACATAACTTCCGTTGATATAGTTAAGAATCTTTTTCATTGTTAAAGGGCTTCGGCAAATTCTATGAGTAATATATTTTCTTTTAAAAGATCTTCTTTCAATATTTTCATAAATGTAGTAAACTTTTCAGATTTTATAATTTCAGTCTCAATATAGCGTTTCCTTTGTTCTTTAATTGCGTTCGCAGTTTTATTCTTTAGTCTTGAAAGCTCTTTATTTTCATCCCATGTAAATAATATAAATTTTATATTCTCATAAAGATGTACATCTTCAATTACTTCAAACCTTGCTTTTGTTGTTTTAATAAGTTGAAACTGCTCTTTTGTTAACTCTTTGAGTCTTTCATCTGGCGTAAAATAAACATATTCTATAATGTCAAGTTTTTCAATTTCATTGAGAGATACTTGTGTATTTATTCCTTTTGGTATAAAATCAATTACATGTCTACCCGCATTTACCTCTAAGATATGTGGGTAGATTTTAATTTTCCCATTTGATAGTTTGCTTAAAAAGTCAATAATGTTAGTTTGATGTATTTTAAATTCATCATAACTGTATTTGTAAACATAGCCATGATGCGTTTCTCCATTTTTTAAAGCAATATTTACATAGAAACGATAGGCATATCCAGCGTCTACAGCTTTTCCTTTGAAACTAAAGAGCAAACATACAATGAATACAATCTTTTTCATTTATTGTTTTTTGTAAGCGACTACTTTGATTTCCACCACCAAATCTGGATGCGGCAATTGATGTACGGCAACTGTTGTTCGAGTTGGTCCGGTAGCTTTATCGAAAAATTCGCCATAGGCTTCGTTATATCCTGCAAAATCGTTCATATTGACTAGAAACGACGTTACATCAACCACATCTGCCAGACTTGCACCTACACTTTGTAAATTTTTGTCAATATTTTTCAAGACTTCGCGTGTTTGCGTGCGAATGTTTAAGTGTTTCGTTCCCATTTCGTCAATAATATCTACGCCTGCAATGCTATTATCAGGGCGTCGCGAACTGGTTCCTGATACAAATATAAAATCGCCCACTTGCTTAGTGTGTGGATACGCGCCTCTTGGGGTTACTTTTTTTTCCATTTTGTATGTTTATTTGTTTTTTGTTATTTGATTTTATCGCTGCGCTCTTTTTGCTGGTTTGTGTTTACGCTGAGCCTGTCGAAGCGTCAATTTGTTTTACTTTACTACTAATTCCTAACACCCAACACCTAAAAACTTCAAAGAACTTCCGCCATTTCTAACAATTTATGAATCGTTTTCCAGTTTCTTGTAGTGGCTTGAGTTTTTAGTTTTCGTTCAAACAGATTATTGGTCAATTTACTGCGTCCGAAACCATTTGGACAATACAAATACACTTCCGAATTGATGATTTTAAATTCGTCGTCTTTGCTATCGATTTCAAAGTCAGTTTCTGTGGGTGTTGTTGCTAAAAAGGTTATTGCTTGTTTGGAAATATCTTTGTCCGTAAACGGATTGTTAACCATTGCTGTTTTCCATTCGGCAATTGTTTTTACCAACACAGGCACGTCATAATCGTACTGCTTTTTGATGGCTTCTGAAATCTGTTCTCCTAATTTTTCTTGATTTTTTTCATCCGATGTAAATACTACATTTCCGCTTTGGATATAGGTTTGAACCTTTTGAAAATCGAGTTTCGCAAGTAATGTTCGAAGTTCCGCCATGGGCAGTTTTTTACTTCCAGAAACGTTAATTCCGCGTAAAATAGCGATGTAAGTCATGTTGGTTGGTTGTGTGTTTTCAAAGATACGGTTTTTCTTTTTTCTTGTTTTTTGTTGTTTGTTTACACTGAGCCTGTCGAAGTATGGATTTGTCTTTTTGTTTCTTTTGTTTTATTACTGAAATCTGGCTTGGTATTGTTTTAAAAGTTAGTTGTATAATAGCGGTAGCAAATTCCCAAGATGGAAATTCTTACTACATTTATTACAAGAAGATGTTTTTATCAAGTTTTATATATTATGATTACATTTATATATGAAATTTAAAGTAACACTAGCCACATTCTTTCTCTCTATTTTTTTGGTCTATTCACAGAAGAAAGAAATTTATGTGAATGATGATTTAAAAGAAATCACTATTAAAAAGTTTAATAAAAAAGAGCATTATCACACCTATCAAATACATATAGAGTTGGATAGTTTAATCATTCATGCAAAGGTTATTAACAATAAGAAAGGAAAAATTTCCAAATCATTATTAGATACTATAAGGTCACAATTAACTTCTTTATCAAACAAAAAAATACCTAAAAATCATATTATCGTCATTAATTATTATCATGGTAAAGACCGTTGTAATTCTGGTGGTGATTTTAGCTTTGCTAGGAAAAAAATGAACGGATATCGAAGAAGAATTTCCAGAGAAAAGAATGTGAGTCAATTTTTTATGTATAAATCTGATGAAGGAATAGAAAAATATGGTAAAAAATTAGAATGGATTCCAGATACTTTTGACACGATAAGGAAACTTTTTTTACCACTTCCTTATCCTTGTGGGAGTTTTGTATTGATAGATTCTTATGGAAACTTCTACGCCTCAAGAGGAGAATATAATAGTGACATAATTACGAAGTTACTCAGAGATACAGAGAACACATTCTCGGGTAAACTTTAATAAATCTAATTAGAAGAAAGCTTCCAAAATTTCCGTAACTTTAAAGTCAAACCAAAAAATCCAACCATCATGAGCCAACTGAAAAAAGAAGATATCAACCAAGAAGTATTTGATTTATACGACGATTATGCGCATAATAAGATTGGGCGTCGCCAGTTTGTGGAGCGACTTTCCTTGTATGCCGCTGGAAGTGTTACGGTTGGTGCCTTGCTAAGTTTTATGTCGCCCAATTACCGAACGACTGCGGAAGTGGCAAAAGATGACCCGAATATTGATTCAGATTACATAACATACAAATCTCCGAAAGGTGGTGGCGATATTAAAGGCTTGCTTTCTATTCCGAAAGATACCAAAACGAAAATTCCAGGCGTTGTCATAGTACATGAAAACCGCGGATTGAATCCGTATATTGAAGATGTGGGCAGACGTACCGCTTTGGAAGGTTTTATCAGTCTGGCACCAGATGCTTTGTCGCCACTTGGCGGTTATCCTGGCAACGACGACGATGGTAGAGCTATGCAACGTAAACGCGACCGTAATGAAATGTTGGAAGATTTTATTGCTGCGTTTGAATACGTTAAGAATCATCCGCAATGTGACGGCAATGTCGGAGTCGTAGGGTTTTGCTTTGGTGGCTGGATTTCCAACATGATGGCTGTCCGATTAAGCGATTTAAAAGCCGCAGTTCCTTTCTACGGACGACAACCAAGTGACGAGGATGCTGCCAAAATCAAAGCGCCTTTATTATTGCAATATGCCGAATTAGATACGCGCGTCAATGCAGGTTGGGAAGCTTTTGAAAAGGTATTAAAAGCTAACAACATAGAACATACGGCACATTTTTATCCAAACGTCAACCACGGATTTCACAACAATACGACACCTCGTTATGATAAAAAAGCTGCAACCTTAGCGTGGAAACGAACGATTGATTTTTTTAAAGAGAAATTGGTGTAATTTTTTAATTGTTATTTATGAACTATAAACATATTCTACTCCTTTGTTGTGTCATTTTTTGTTTTTCATGCAAAAATACACCCGCAACATTTCCTAATTTTGATAAAGACGCTACCAGTGAAATTTTCCCGAAACCTGTCGGTTTTGTCAATGATTTTGATAGTATTTTTTCCGAAACGGAACGAGCAGATTTACTAAAACTTATCAAATTACACGAAGCTGCGACTACCAATCAGATTGCTGTGGTAACGGTGAATGATTTAGGAACGTACACGGATATTGAAAAGTATTCGTTGGATTTGGCAAATTATTGGGGCGTTGGACAAAAAGAAAAAAGCAACGGCGTACTCATCTCAATTCATGCAGATGGTAAAAAACTGTGGATACAAAATGGCGATGGAATGGTAGAAAAGCTAACAGACGCTGAAACAAGTTATATTATTAAATCTAAGATAATTCCTGAGTTTAGAAGAAGCGATTATTACAAAGGTGTCTACAGAGGAATTGAAGCAATTATTAGAGAAGTCAATAAAACAGAAGACTAATTTTCTTTTTAAAAAGTTAATTCCAGAGTTCATTTCATCGAAAATTTGCTATTTAAATGATTAATTTTAAACGATGTATCGTTGATTTTCTTATCTTGCAAGAACCCAATTGATTTTTAATAGCCCGCCATGATATGTAAACGCCTACTGCTCTGCCTGCTAATTGTGCTTTGTTTTAGCTGTGAAGCTACGCATAAAATGCACTCCAAGTCATTTATTGGCAAACATGCTGCCAAGGTTGACTTCCCTACTTTGAAAGGAAGTGTGAACGATTATGATAACATCTTATCTAAAAAACAAGAAGCCGATTTACTTCAATTAATTCAAAAACACAAAGCAACTACCACAGACGAAATCGTTATTGTTACGCTAACGTCACTACAAGGATATTCTGGTTTGGTAGAATATTCGTTGGATTTATCGAATCACTGGGAAATTGGCGAAGAAAATAAAAATAATGGCGTTTTGATTGCATTATACATGAAAGACCGCCGCATTTGGATTCATAATGACGTTGGAGTGATGCATAAACTCACCGATGAAGAAGCACTCGAAATCATCAACCAAGTGATTGTGCCTGAGTTTAAGAAAAACGACTTCTTTACAGGTTTCGAAAAGGGAATTCAAGAAATTATTAAAGAGTTGAAAGAATCGTAAGTTCTATTCGTTTAATGTTTCATCTTCGCAACACTATCTTCCTCTAAAATTTCATTCGTTTCTGCTTGAACTTTTTTAAGAATTGCGTGTAAATCTTCTGTTGTGTCGATTTCGTCATCAGCAATCATATTTAACAAAGCTTTGTCTTGCGCACGCCCAATTTGCATGGCTTTACTGTATGGAATATCTTCATTGAACGTCACCATCGAATATTTGGAAAAATACTGCTCAGGGAAGTTTTTTTCCAAATCCATTTCCAATTTTCGTTTTTCCTTAAAAATCGGATTCGCCACATGGTCGCGCATTTCATAGTAATTGTCAATGGCTAAATCGGCAATGGCATCCGTATCTTTTTTACGTATTTTCTCATACGCTTTAAAAACTGCTTCCCAATCGCCTTCGTGTTGGTCTAAAACCGCATCCAACACTACGACATCTTCAAAAGAAGCATTCATCCCTTGTCCGTAAAACGGAACAATGGCGTGTGCTGCATCGCCCATTAATAAGGTGTTATTTTTATACGACCATGGCGAACATTTTACAGTTCCCAAAGGTGCAGTCGGATTTTCAAAGTATTCTTTCGTCAACTCTGGAATCAGTGGTAGCAAATCTGGAAATTGTGCTTCAAAGAATTCCTGTACACGTTCTGGCGTTGTAATATTGTTGAAGTTGTATTCGCCTTCATCATACGATAAAAACAACGTTACCGTAAAACTTCCATCTAAATTCGGCAGCGCAATAATCATATAATCTCCGCGTGGCCAAATATGCAGTGCGTTTTTCTCCGTTCGGAATCCACCTGTTGCCGTTGGTGGAATGCTTAATTCTTTATATCCGTGGGTTAAATAGTTTTGTGAATAGCTGAATAAAAATTTACGCTCCAAATAGTAACTTTTTCGCAATGCGGAACCTGCGCCATCTGCTCCAAAAATAACATCTGCAGCAACTTCCATGTCTTTCTTTGTTTCATAACAGTAAAAAGAAGCCACATTGTTTTCAATATCAACGCCAGTACATTTTTTGTTAAAGTGGATGTTTACAGCTTCGTGCGCTTCGGCTTCTGTCAATAACAACGCGTTCAAATCACCTCGCGAAATGGAATTGATATATTCGCCTTCACGTCCCGAATAGTTGGACATAAACGAATTTCCTTCCACATCGTGCACCAAACGTCCATGCATCGGAATGCACAATGGCATGACTTTATCCGCGATTCCCACCATATTCATGGCTTTGATGCCACGATCAGAAAATGCTAAGTTGATGGATCTTCCTGCAGAAATGTCTACTTTTCGTAAATCGGGACGACTTTCCATCACAGTCACTTTATAACCGCGCTGTCCCAAACGCAACGCCAACAAAGAGCCGCACAATCCTGCGCCAATAATCAGTATGTTTTCCTTCTTTTCCATCTTATAAGCATTTTTTGAGTTCGTCTACCATTTTGTACACATCTTCAAATGAATTGTACAATGGCACTGGCGCACATCGAATCACATCAGGTTCGCGCCAATCGGAAATAATATGTTTGTCTAACAGTTGTTGATGTAAAGATTTGTCTGCATGTTGAACTTGAATTGACAATTGACAACCTCTTTCGTCAGGATTTAATGGCGTAATGATTTTGATGCGATTGGTATCAATCTCGTTAATCAAATATTCAAAATACGCCGTTAAGTTTTTAGATTTTTCGCGCAAAGCGTCCATTCCCACTTCATTAAACATATCTAGTGACGCTTTTATTGCTGCCATTGATAATATTGGCGGATTGCTCAATTGCCAACTTTCCGCGCCTGGAATCGGATTGAAATCGTAGCGCATGTTGAAACGCGTTTCCTTATCGTGTCCCCACCAACCCGCAAAACGATGCAATTCTTTGTTGTGCGCATGTTTTTCGTGTACAAACAATCCTGCCAAACTTCCTGGTCCGGAGTTGAGATATTTATACGTACACCAAGCGGCAAAATCTACATTAGAATCGTGCAAATTCGGTTGAATGTTTCCTGCTCCATGCGCCAAATCAATTCCGACCATCGCGCCTTTTGCATGACCGAGTTCCGCTATTTTTTTGATGTCGAGATATTGTCCTGTGTAATAATTCACGCCGCCAATCATCAACAATGCAATTTCGTCTCCATGTTCGTTGAGCATGGCTTCCAAATCTTCCATGCGTAACAATTCTTCTCCTTCACGCGGTTTCCATTCTAGCAAGCCTTCTTTCGGATTGAAACCGTGAAATTTTAATTGTGATTCTACCGCATATCTGTCCGACGGAAAAGCATCACTTTCTATGACGATTTTGTATTTGGTTTTTGTCGGTTGGTAGAACGACACCATCAACAAGTGAAGATTTGTCGTTAGCGTGTTCATAATCACGACTTCGATAGGTTTTGCGCCTACTATTTTTGCCATGTTTTCCGTGAGAAACTCATGATAAGGCATCCACGGATTTTTCGCATCAAAATGTCCTTCTACACCTAAATTTGCCCAATCGTTCAACTCTTGTTGAATATATTCTTGCGTAATTTTAGGTTGCAATCCGAGCGAATTCCCACAGAAATATAACCATTCGTTTCCATCAGCATCTTTGGGAATGTGAAATTTTGTTCGGTAGTTTTTTAAAGGATCTTTTGCGTCTTGTGCTTGTGCAAACGCCAATGTATTTTGAAACATGTGCAATGCTATTTTCCTCAAAAATACGCATTCCATTTTGGTAATAAAAAGATATATGTCATTTTGTAATTTACTTTTGCGCGATTTCTTTTTTAATCGATATTTTTGTAGAAAATTAGTAGTCATGCATTTTATTCCAGAAGCTTTAGACGATTATGTAGTTACCCATTCGGAAGACGAACCAGCGTTATTGAAAGCCTTAACTCGCGAAACGTATCAGAAGGTGTTGCAGCCGCGCATGTTGAGCGGACATTATCAAGGGCGTTTGTTGAGTATGTTGTCTAAATTGATTTCGCCCAAAAACATTCTGGAAATCGGAACCTACACAGGCTATTCCGCTTTGTGTTTGGCAGAAGGCATGAAAGCCGATGGCGAATTGCATACAATTGACATCAACGAAGAGCTGCACGATTTTCAACGCAAGTATTTTGACGCTTCTGATTATGGCAAGCGAATTCATCAATATACGGGAAATGCTTTGGAGATTATTCCCGATATGGACCTACGTTTTGATTTGGTGTTTATTGACGCTGATAAACCAAATTATCCAGCTTATTTTCATGCGATTATTGAAAAGATGCAACCGAATGGCGTGATTTTGTCCGATAATGTTTTGTGGAGCGGAAAAGTAATTGAGCCATTACAGAAAAATGATATTTCCACCAAAGCACTTTTAGAATATAATTCACTTTTAAAAGAAGACGCACGTGTAGAAACGGTTGTATTACCGATTCGCGATGGTTTGACGATTAGTAGGATTGTTTGATGGGTTTTGGATGTTTGGTTTTTGGTGTTTCTTGATTTATTAAAAAACTAGCATCATTTAAAAGCATAAAAAAACTCTCGCCATTACGACGAGAGTTTCTCCCTATTTACTAAACTAAATATGCCAACTGTTCTACTGAACTGCCTGCAATGCGTCTATATTTCCATATCCATATTGTGAGTTTTTAGATGGATAGAAATCTGCAGATTGTTTCAATCTGTTTAATACCTGTGTTTTTGACCAGCCTGGATGTCTAGACCATACTAAGGCCGCGATTCCTGCTGTTGTTGCCGTTGCTACTGACGAACCTCCTACATAATCTGTTTGTCCGTTATAGTAACTTAATACTGGCGTTGTTCTACTTCCGTTTCCGTGACGTTGCATTACTACGGTGAAATCAATATCGCCTCCTTTGTGACAAACATCGCATTCTTTATAGTAACTTGCATCAGTTACTCCTGTTACGGCTACTGTTTCGTCCATCCATGCAGGAAATATAACTCCTACAAAGTTAGTGAAAGTTGTGGAAGTTCCACCAGCTGCAAAGATTAATTTTCCTCTATTGTTTGCATATCGCACGGCATCCTTGATTCTTCCTACCGAAATAATATGTCCAATAGACATCGAAATTATCTTTACGTCACTTCTGTTTCCTAAAGCTTTTAGAGCGTTTGCTACCCCTTTTTGTTCGTGATAACCGTCTAAAAGTACATTTTTTGTTCCACGATAACTAATTAAATTTGAATTATATGCAACTCCGACTGGCATTCCGTTGTTATTTCTAGGCGCAGTAGCTACTGCTGTCATGCTAGTTCCGTGTCCACATTTGTCGTTTGGACCATCTGTACTTGTTGACCAAGGCCAAAATGAATCTACAAACGTTCCATATTTTTGAACGTATCTTCCTGAAGAATATCCGTCATTAAAACTTCCATTCATCAAAGAATTGTTTGGTGTTAATCCTGTATCAATAACTCCGATACCAACTCCTGAGCCTGTACTATAACTCCACGCAGCTGGAATGTTATGTTCGTAAAACGTCCAAGATACTTTGGCTCCTGGCGCTACCGTTGTATAATCTGCTGAGTTTAGTGTAGCAGTTTCATATCCGCAACCTGCTCCAGATTTTGCTGTCACTTCATGGTCTAAGTATCGATAGCCTGTTGGCTCAATGTAACGAATTCCTTTTTGCGATAGTAAATCAATGACCGTTTCTAAGTCTTCAATTTTTACATCAATAATATTGAGTTTATCGTCTTCTTCTAACAGAACGTCTTTGGTTGCTTTTTGTCCGTTGCCTTCTACAGCTACGATTCGTTGAAGAAGTCTATTCTTGATGTTTTCAGCATTTGAGTTTTCTTTGTTGAAATCATTGTCATCGCTTCCATAACCAATTGTTAGGATTTGATCGCCATGAACTGTAGCACTCCAAATGGTATGTGCGTCCATATTTGTCCACTCAAAGCGTTCGCGACTGGAAACGGTTTCGTTAATTTTGGCATTGATTTGTGTTGGTGTCAACGGTGTTTTTTGTAGCGTTACTACGCTGTTTTCTTCTAGTGTTTCGATTGCAGGATCGTTTGAACAAGAAATTACACTGAAAGCCGCTACTAATACGGCTAGTCTTAGGTTAAGTTTTTTCATGCTTAATTGTTGATTGGTTAAAATTTTAACGAATATATTAATAAATTCGCAATTTTACTATGCGCGCATTACAAATTCGATGAAATGCAATTCCAATCAATATTCCTACTATGATTCCTGTGAGGATGTCCGACGGATAATGTACACCGAAGTACAAGCGACTGTACATGAAAAGCAACGGCCAAATAACCAAGAGTTTTATCCACGGAAGTGTTTTGCGTAACGTTAAAAAAAGAAAGGTTGTCAATGCCACTGAAACCGTAGCATGCCCTGAGAAAAAACTATAATTTTTTGGCTGAATAATGACGTTTAGAAATGGTGCTACCGAAGCATCATTGCACGGTCGCATACGTTCTATGCCAATTTTAATAACTTCAACAACGAGCAAGGAAAAAAGTAGAATAATGATTCCGTAGCCTATGATGAGTTGCGCCTGTTTTTTTGGGAATTTTTGGTGGATTTTGTAAAAAATAAGCACCAAAACAGGAACCCAATAAATGAATTTGGTTACAAATAGCCAGAAAGTTTTAAATTGTAAGTTTCCTAAGTTATTTAGGTAAATGAGAAGTTCTTTATCATATATCAATAGTTCATCGAGCATTAAAATTGCCTTTTGATCGGTCCTGACATGTCTTCTATATCTTCTTTTACTTTGTTGATTTCATTTTGAACATCGCCAGCAATGTCAGTATCTATTCCGTTGTCTTCTGCACTTTTTTGAATTTCATGTTTTATTTCGTTGGTAGCATCTTTTAATTGGCGCATTCCTTTTCCCAAACCGCGCGCAATTTCAGGAATTTTATCCGCACCAAAAACCATGACCACAATCAACATGATTACAAATATTTCTCCACCACTTATGAATAATACCATACGTTGTCCAAATTATTATACAAATATAATCAAGTTAATAGAATAGTATGATGAAGTTGTTTAATCTTTTTCTTTTGTAATGCTCTTTAATTTTGACATATTTGATTTACATGCAAAGAAAAAGCCAGCAATAATGCTGGCTTTTGTATGATTGTAGAAACAGTTGTTATTGTTTCATCTTATTTTCTTTAAACTTGTTAAAGTCTGACTGACCTTCTTCTTTTGGCCATGAATTGTTGGTCGTATCAATATCAGCAGTTTCCAGTTTTGGATCTAGCTGAATGCCTACCAATTGCTTTTCTGAAGCAATCACCACTTTTGCTTGGTCGTCATTTTTTCTCCAGATTTGTGCAGGATAACGCATCATTTCTTTTGAACCATCTGCATAAGTACATTCAAAAATAATTGGCATTACCAAACCTCCTGGCTTGTTGAACGCAATTTCATAGAAATATTTAGGATCGCCCATAGCCGCTCTTTCTGCTGCTGTAAAGTTGTCCATCAAATATTCTTTCAACGGCGCATTTTGTTCCATGTCGATTAACGATTTTCCTTCGTTTTCCTTTTTGTAATTTTCATCGTCTTCTGGAATAAAGTATACAACACCTTGATTTCTGATAGTACGCGAACCAACTTGATATTTCTTTACGCTTTCGATTCCGATGTCTACAAAGTCTGTTGTGTAAAACCATCCGCGCCAGAACCAATCTAAGTCATATCCTGAAGCATCCTCCATTGTTCTAAAGAAATCTTCTGGAGTTGGATGCTTAAACATCCAGCGTTGCGCGTACGTTTTGAAAGCATGGTCAAATGCTTCGTGTCCCATGATAGTTTCACGTAAAATATTTAATCCAGTTGCTGGCTTTCCATACGCGTTTGGTCCTAATTGGTATACGTTTTCAGGATTGGACATGATTGGCGACAAACGATCTTGACTTCCTTTCATGTACGGAACAATTTTAGAAGCTTCTCCCCTACGCGATGGATATTTTCCATCAGTAGATGCTACAGATTCTGGATGTGCTTTCGCGAATTCTTGTTCAGCTAAGTACTGCATGAATGTGTCTAAACCTTCGTCCATCCATCCCCATTGACGTTCGTCAGAGTTGACAATCATTGGGAAAAAGTTGTGTCCAACTTCGTGAATAATTACACTAATCATTCCAAATTTTACACGCTCAGAATAGGTTCCGTCTTCACTTGGACGACCGTAATTCCAGCAAATCATCGGATATTCCATTCCTTGATTTTTAGCGTGAACTGAAATGGCTTTGTGGTATGGATAATCGAATGTGTGCTTTGAATATGTTTTTAATGTACTTACTACTGCTTTTGTAGAATATTTTTCCCAAAGTGGATTTCCTTCTTTTGGATACATTGAAACTGCCATTACGCGCTTTCCATTGATATCTACCGCTTGCATGTCCCAAATAAACTTACGCGATGTCGCAAAGGCAAAGTCACGCACGTTTTCCGCATAAAATTCCCAAGTTTTCTTTTTGTTTGAAAAGTCTTTTTCTGCTTTTTCTACTTCATCTTGCGTTACAATAATCACTGGCTTATCGTATGATTCCAATGCACGTTCGTAACGATTCATCATTTCTTTTGAGTAAACTTTCTTTCTATTTTGTAGTTTTCCTGTTGCATCTAACACATGATCCGCAGGCACTGTAATTTTCACATTGTAATTTCCAAATGGCAAAGCAAATTCACCATTCCCCCAAAATTGATAGTTTTGCCATCCTTCTACATCATTATATACTGCCATACGTGGAAAGAATTGCGCAATTACGTATGCATAGTTTCCATCTTTTTCGAAGAATTCATAACCAGAGCGTCCTCTATTGGTCACGTGATTGTTAATATTGTACCACCATTTGATAGAGAATGAAACTTTATCACCAGATTCTAATGGTGTTGGCAAGTCAATTCGCATCATAGTTTCGTTGATGGTAAAAGACATTGGTCTTCCTTTATCATTTTTTACATAGTCAATATTAAAACCACCATCAAACGGATCGGCAACATAGCTACCTACAAATGTAGAAGCGCGTTGCAAACGTGGAATTCTACCACCATTTTTTAGTTTTGCTTGCGAGTTTTTTGCTCGTATGTTTTGATCTAGTTGTACCCAAAGGTATGCTAAATCATCAGGAGAGTTATTGGTATAGGTAATCGTTTCAACTCCATACAATTTTTGATTTTTATCATCAAGCTCAATTTCCATTTCGTAATCGGCTTGTTGCTGGTAGTACGCCTTTCCAGGAGCTCCAGAAGCTGTTCTGTACATGTTTGGCGTTGCAAACTCTTGATACAGCTGTCTAAATTTGTTGTTATTCGTATGTCCTTGTGGCTTTTTATCGTCTGTTTCCTGCGCTATGGCAAAATTTGCTCCCAAAAATAGGAACGCTAAGATGTAGAAATGTACTCGTTTCATTAGGTTTTAAATAGGTTTGTGGTTTTGAAGCCCTAAAAATAACCATTTTAAAAAGTTCTTGTTAAAATTTTAACAAACCTTTATCGTTTTCCCGCACAAGTAACAGGCTTTTCCGTGAATTATTGATTTTAACATGTACCAAATTCTGCTGATCTTCTTCTATTTCATAAAGTAACCCATTTTCAATAGTGAGCGATTGTACTTCATCAACAGCTTTAATTTCTAGATAACAAACGGTAACATCATCTTCGTATTTTTTTCCGATAAAATTGAAGGTCCTCACTTCTCCATTTACCCAAATCTTTATCTTTTTGGTTAAATATTTTCGCATAAGATTTTCTACTTCCGCTACATTTTTTTCAACAGTCAATTCTTCTTGCATTCCATAACGCTCTTTTAAAACACGCTGAAAATCATCGATAAAGATTCGAGTTGTAATTTGCAATGCTTTATCAGCTTCACTGTACTCAATATTAGTAACACTTACATAAAATTTGTGCAACGCAGTAAATCCAAAGAACGGAATTATAAAAAATAGCAGAAGGACTCTTTGTATTTTCATGAGATTGTATAACAGTTTTATATAATGACAAAGATATCCAAAAAGCATTCCAAATTGTAGAAATTTTTAATGCAATACTTCTTTTTAATTTTTAGTTGTGGCAATTGATTTTAGATATTCTTTACTGTGTTTTACCATAAAATCAATCATTAAAAATTCGTTTTTCTCTAAAAAGATATCTTCCGATGGCATTTGGTCGTCACAATAATATAGAAAAGCACTAATGTTTTCTTTCGGAATGCCTAAGTTTTCAGTGAAAAATTTGTCCTCGTAACGATTGCGAATCTCGTTGAAACTTGTGCGTTCATAAATTGGTTTTGCCTTTTCTTTCTTTTTACCATTACCTTTAAAGATAGAATTCACCAACATTCCAACCAATCCTAAAATATTTGCTCCACGAAATTCCGCTTGTCCCATTGCCGTATTTCGAACTTCCGAATAACGGTCGTCTGCAAATTGATAATCTTGGTATTTGACGATTTGTTCCTCTTGAAAATCAAGAAACTTGTCTTTATTTTCTGGACTAATCACCACTTCGTCCAACTCCTCCACTTTCTCCTTCACTTCTACTACTAAGCGATTGTTCTCTATAATTTTATCTGTAATTACAATTTCTTTAATCGTATACTGAACTGAAGAAAAAATCAAAATATCATCTTTTTTAGCTAAAATTTCAAATTCTCCTTTTTGATTTGTTGTCGTTCCTGTACTTGTCGTATTGTTGATAATGTTCACATTGGGCACCTTTACATCTCTATACACCACTGCACCGCGTAAAATTTCGCGTTCTGCATCTTGCGCAAGCATCATGGTAGAAATGAATAATGAATATAGAAGTAATTTTAGTTTCATAGCAATTGGTATTATTGGTTAAATAGTTTCAATTTTTTGATAATATAAAGAACTTACTTTTTGTACTTAAAAAAATGTCAACAGACATTAAACTTTTGTTAAAAACATTTAATGATTATTTTTACGCATAGAATTAATTTTTATGAAAAACCTCATCATTGCCAGTACATCAACCGTTCACGGAAGTGCGCCTTTGACATATTTACTTGACGAACTTTCCTTGTTTTATAAAGATACGGAAGAAATTTTATTTATCCCATATGCACGCCCAGGTGGAATTACACATGACGAATATACGGCTGCCGTTAGCAAACCTTTTAGCAAAATTGGAAAAAAAGTACGCGGTGTGCACACGTTTGAAAATCCCGCACAAGCCATTGCTGATGCCAAAGGACTTTTTACGGGTGGCGGAAATACGTTTTTGCTAGTTTCACAATTATATGCGAATGAAGTAATTCAGCCGCTACGAGAAGCTATTTTTAACGGAACACCGTATTTGGGAACAAGCGCTGGAAGTAATATTTGCGGACTCACCATGCAAACGACTAATGACATGCCTATAATTTATCCGCCAAGTTTTAAAACTTTGGGTGTGATTCCTTTCAACATCAATCCGCATTACTTAGACCCAATTGAAGGCAGTACACACATGGGCGAAACTCGTGAAACACGCATTAAAGAATTTCACAAATTCAACTCACTTCCTGTGGTAGGAATTAGAGAAGGTAGTTGGATTCGCGTACAAGGCGATGACATTCGATTGGAAGGACCACACAGCGCACGTATTTTTGAACAAAACAAAACACCGTACGAACTAGAAACAGGTTCAGAAATTATAGTTCCATAAAAAAAGCCGATTCGGACGGAATCGGCTTTGTAGAGCGAGAGACCGGGTTCGAACCGGCGACATTCAGCTTGGAAGGCTGACGCTCTACCAACTGAGCTACTCTCGCATTAGCGGATGCAAATATAGAAAATTATGATTTCTATTTCCAAATGTTTTTTTAGATTTTTTTCAAAAAATGATAGCCGCGCGCCACAAATCCCTGATTATAATAGAATTTGTGCGATGGAAAGTTTTCGATATAGGTATTCAATTCAATCGTAGTCACACCTTTTTCCTTTCCGTAAGCTTCAATCCATTGAAATAGTTTTGCGCCAATTCCTTTACTTCGGTACGCATCTTCAATATACACATGGTCTGGCTCTAAACTTTTTCCACAATAATGACGCGTCATGCTCCACAATCCAAAACAACCAATGAGTTGATCGCGGTCGTAAATGGCGAAAGCTTCGTAATTTTGAGACAACATCTCTTCAAAACGCGCTTGTAACAAATCCATCGGAACTTTTTGTTGATTCATAATGTCCAAATATGGTAAAATAATAGACGCTTCTTCTTTGGAAAGTGATTTGAACGTAATTTGCATACGAATTCTTTTTTATTCAAAATTAATTTATTTCTGCAAAACACAACTCCCAAATTAGTTATACTTTTGAGTACTTGTATCAATTTTGTGACTATGGAAGCTTCCAATTACACCGTTAAAGAAATTACTGCAACAACTGCTTTTAAAGTGCGTCATCCTGTGTTGCGAGAAGGAAAACCTTTAGAGTCTTGCCATTTTGCGGGCGACGATTTGCCTTCAACATTTCATTTGGGATGTTATATTGACGAACAACTTGTGGGCGTAGTTACCTTGATGAAAAATAATGATGCTGAAATCACTATCGAGAATCAGTATCAACTGCGCGGCATGGCGGTGTTGACCAATTTTCAAAAGCGTGGCATTGGTGATGCGCTCGTAAAAAAAGCAGAACAAATGATTCTCGCTCGCGGCGGAACTTTTATTTGGATGAATGCTCGTGAAGTTGCTGTGCGATTTTATGAAAAATTAGGCTACCAAAAACATAGAACTCCATTTACCATTCCGAAAATTGGACTGCATTTTGTGATGGTAAAATCGTTGGTGTGAATATTAACGCCTTTTTAACGCTTCTACAGCAGTAAAAAGTGTACTTTTTGCGACAACAATCATCAATCAAAAACATTTTTTATGAAAAAAATCGTCTTTATCCTCTTGTGGACGAGTCTGCAATTGTGCGCGCAAAACCCACCAAATATTGTCTTTGAGAACAATTCGGCAACGGCCAAAGTATTTTTAGAACTTCCTGAATTTAAAAATATCAATCTGCGCGATATCGCCATTTCGCCCAACTACGATGAAATTTTCTTTACACTTGACGCGCCAAAAAATGCATTTCGAACCATTTTAACTTCTAAAAAAGTAGACGGACAATGGACTCCTTTTTCAATTGCTTCGTTTTCTGGAAAGTATCACGATATTGAACCTGCATTTTCACCTGATGGCACCAAACTATTTTTTGCTTCAAAGCGTCCATTAAACGGTGAAAAAACTCCAAAAAAAGATTACGATATTTGGTTTGTGTCTAAAGAAAATGGTGTTTGGAAAAATCCGACACGATTACCCGAAATTATCAATTCAGACCAAAACGAATATTATCCTTCTATAGCTACAAACGGAACAATTTATTTTACTGCGGAACGACCTGACGCAAAGGGAAAAGAAGATATTTACAAAAGTGAATTTACCAACGGAAGCTATCAAACACCTGTAAGTTTAGGAACTGGTGTCAATACAAAAACGTATGAATACAATGCATATGTGAGTCCCGATGAATTGTTTATTATTTTTGGATCTTACGGTAGAAAAGGAAGTTTGGGACGCGGCGATTTGTATATTAGCTTTCGTAAGAATGGAATTTGGGACAACGCAATTCACTTAGGAAATTTGGTTAATTCCAATCAAATTGATTATTGTCCGTTTGTTTCGTTTGATAAAAAATATTTCTTCTTTACCAGTGAAAAAAGTACGATTCAACCTGTATATGAAAATCTGAATATGGAGAAATTGAAAGCAATTCTAAATGATGGAAGCAACGGAACTTCAAAAATTTACTATCTTTCGTTTGATAACTTATTAAAATCGCTTTCTCGTGAATAGAAAAGACTTCTCAAAACTTTTAGGATTGGGTGCAGTTGCTTTGCACAGTTTTCCTAGTTTCGCTTTTCAGCAACCGCAATTACCTACTGATGAGTTGATTGGCAAAGGAAATCCAACCGTTTTTGGTGATGGTTTTTCGTTACGAAAAGAAGCGTATGAGGCTTTTATAAAAATGCGTGCTGCAGCTGCAAAAGATGGCTTTTCCATTCATGTAGTTTCTAGCTATCGTAATTACGCACATCAAAATCGCATTTGGGAACGCAAGTACAAACGCTATACAACGCAAGGATTATCTCCTGAAAAGGCGATTAAAAAAATCATTGCGTATTCTACCATTCCAGGAACTTCCAGACATCATTGGGCAACCGATATTGACATTATTGATGCGAATGCTACGTATAGTGGCGATGTGTTGGTTCCAAAAAAATTTCACGGTGACGGACCGTTTTGCAAATTGCGCGAATGGTTAGAGAAAAATGCAAATTCGTTTGGTTTTTATATTGTGTATACGGACAAGCACGACCGAAAAGGTTTTAAATACGAACCGTGGCATTACAGCTACGCACCACTTTCCAAGCCGATGTTGAAAGCGTATCGAGAACTAGACATCAAAACCATGCTGCAAAAAGAAAAATTGATGGGTAGTGAGCATTTCAGCGAAGCTTTTATCCATTCGTACATAAACGAAAATATTTTGGATATCAATCCTGAACTTTTATCGTAGGTTTTGTATTTTTAAAAACCGTATTGATAGAATTATGAGAGGAAACAATGTAAAAATCAGATTGTTGATTGGTCTTGCTATTGTCGCTTTTGCTTTTTTTAAAAAATGTGCCAATCGTGAAATGAACGAATATACAGGTCGCACACAAACCATCAGCATGACCACCGAAGAAGAAATTGCGCTTGGCTTTCAAAATAGAGAAGCCATGGCGCGACAATACGGCGGTTTGTATCCAGATGCTGGCGCGCAAGCTCGTGTAGATATGATTGGTGAAAAACTGGTTAACATGAGCATGGCAAAAGAATCGGGTTATCAATTTGAATTTCATTTATTGGCGGATAATCGTTCCATTAATGCCTTTGCCTTGCCTGGCGGACAAATTTTTATCACAAACGCACTTTATAGCAAACTCGACGATGCACAATTAGCAGGTGTTCTCGGACATGAAATTGGACATGTGTTGGGTAGACATTCTGCGGAACGTATTGCAGAATCTGACTTTTGGCAAACCGTTACTACAGGAGCTTCTGTAGGCGCTGATATGGGAAATATGGTCGGTAGCATCGGGCAACAAAAATTATTGAAAAATGGTCGTGAAGACGAATTGGAAAGCGATAAACTTGGCGTAGAATTGATGATTTACGCTGGCTACGAACCCGAAGCTATGATTGAAGTGATGAAAATTTTAAAAGCTGCCGCAGGTCCTAATAGAGTTCCTGAGTTTCAAAGTACGCATCCCGATCCTGAAAATAGAATTCAGAAAATCAAAGAAGTAATTGAGGAATATCAGTGATTTTATTTAGGTGTTAGGTGTTGGGTGTTAGGTCGCTTTGCTTTTTTTGTTTTTCGTCGATTTGTCTTGACTCTAGATTCTTGAATCCTGATTCTTGAATATCAACTTATCCCAAAAACCACTACCAAAACGGTGGTGAAACTGTAATTGATTCCTTGTTTTTCTCTGTATCTTCTGCCAATTAACCTTTTTAATTTTTATAATCATGAAGAAAAAAGTAAATCAATTACGATTAAACAAGAAACAAGTGAGTGTTTTAAATGCTACTGCCGTAAAAGGAGGTTTTCCTCCAAGATGGACAAATGCTTGCCCTGAAGAAACAGTACAAATCACCATGTGTTACGGAGCCAATCAATGTCAAAAATGGCCACCACAACCATAAAAACAACACCAATTCGACTTTAAAAAGCGATGTTGCTTTGGTGTAAGTCAAAAAAAAGCCGTTTCCTTTCAGAAACGGCTTTTCAATGTGAACTAATTTAGTGATTATTTTGAAGCGTTCTCCAATACTTTCTTTGCATCCAATGCCTTTGAAATTTTGGCATAATCCACAGCAGTGTGTCCTTGATTATCTTTAATATCTACTTTTGCACCATTTTCCAATAATAATTTGATAATTTCAACGCGGTTAAAACGAGCTGCATACATTAAAGGCGTTTTTCCGTTAGATGTTTTGTTGACATTTTCGCCAAACTCTATCATTTTCTTTACCGTATCAAAATCGCCTTTTGCAATCGCAACACAAAATGAATTGATTTTAGTTACGTTTGTTACTTCCACTTTGTAAGTTGACGGAGTTGATTCGTTGTTGTTTTCAGTTGCGTTAGCCGTAGTGAATGATGCTCCTACTATAAGAGCCATCATAAAGATTGTTTTTCTCATAATGTTGTTGTTTTTTAATTGATGATTATATGACCTTTTCTAATCTGGTCACACCAAATAGACGACGCTTCTCGGAAAATGTTGCAACAAAATTTCAATTATAACACTTCCTTAACCATTTACTATCAAATCTGTTAAGACGCTCTTAAAATTTGAAAACACATTAAGATTTTATACAGAGATTCTTAAGAATTGTTTAATAACATTTTTTTGACGCTTTTACAGAAAAAACAGTCTTTTACTGTGAATTTGATAATCCTAAGCAAAAAAACCGCGTTTTTCAGGTTTGTATTGTGTTATGTACACAAATACACTTATTTTTATTTTTTAAAAAATCTTATGTAGCATGAATAAGAAAGTCATTTTAATGATTTTAGATGGATGGGGAAAATCGCCCAATCCGAAAGTATCTGCCATTGCCAACGCCAATGTTCCTTTTATCAATAGTTTATATGCCAACTATCCAAATGCCAATTTATTGACAGACGGAATGAATGTAGGTTTGCCTGATGGACAGATGGGAAATAGTGAAGTTGGACACATGAATTTAGGCGCAGGACGCATTGTATATCAAGATTTGGCTAAGATTAATTTAGCCATTCAAAATAACACGTTAAAGGACGAAGCTGTTCTCAAAAATGCTTTGCAACATGCCAAAACACACAATAAGGCAGTTCATTTATTAGGACTCGTTTCTGACGGAGGCGTGCATTCACACATCAATCATTTGGAAGGTTTGGTACAATTGACACATAGTTATGATTTGGAGAATGTGTTTGTACATGCCTTTACAGATGGTAGAGATGTTGATCCGAAATCTGGAAAAGATTTTATTGCACAAACAGCAGCTTTTTGTGAAAAAGCAAATGCCAAACTTGCAACTGTTACAGGACGCTATTATGCAATGGACAGAGACAAACGTTGGGAACGTGTACAATTAGCATACAACGCGCTCGTTCACGGACAAGGAAAACTGAGTTCCAACGCTACACAAAGCATTCAAGAAAGTTACGATACTGGTGTGACAGACGAATTCATCAAACCGATTGTAATGATGGATGAAAATGAACAACCCATCGCGACAATCAAACCAGATGATGTGGTTATCTTTTTCAACTTTAGAACCGATCGCGGGCGTCAATTGACCGAAGCTTTATCACAAAAAGACTTCCCAGAAGTTGGCATGAAAAAACTGCCGTTGTATTACGTAACCATGACCAATTATGATGCTTCTTTTGAGGGAATTCATGTGGTTTTCAACAAAGAAAATATCAAAGATACACTTGGAGAAGTGTTGGCAAAACATGGAAAGAAACAAATTCGTATCGCGGAAACGGAAAAATATCCGCATGTGACGTTTTTCTTTAATGGTGGACAAGAAACGCCTTTTGAAGGCGAAGAACGCATATTATGTCCGTCACCAAAAGTGGCTACGTACGATTTAAAACCCGAAATGAGCGCGTACGAAATTCGCGATAAAATTATTCCTGAGTTGGAAAAAGAAGTCGCTGATTTTGTCTGTTTAAACTTTGCCAATCCAGATATGGTTGGGCATACGGGCGATTTTCAAGCTGCCGTAAAAGCCTGTGAAGTAGTTGATACCTGTGCAAAAGCTATTATTGAAACGGCACAAAAACATGGGTATAGTACCATTGTTATTGCCGATCATGGAAATTGCGATACGATGATCAATCCTGACGGAAGTCCAAACACAGCACACACCACAAATCCAGTTCCAATTATTTTAGTCGATGAAGACATTACACATGTTAACGATGGAGTTTTGGGCGATATCGCACCGACTATTTTACAAATGATTGGAATCCCTCAACCTGAATTAATGACGCAAAAATCACTTATCTGATGAAAAAAATAAGCTATATCATTCTTGCACTTACATTTTTCGCGTGTAAAGACGGAAAAAAGACAAATTCGACAGAAAATACAGAAGACAAAAAAGAAATTGAAATCACTAAAGAAGTGATTGACGAAGAGGAAGAAGCATTGCCGATTATTGTAGGTACGCAAACGCGTGAAGCCATTTCTTCTGAACCGTACGACAGTTGGTTTGCGCCAACCTACGCCACTTATCCTGTTGATAAAGAAACAGCAGAAAAAGTGCAACCACTTATGGCTGATGTAAACGTGAAAATTTTTATGGGAACTTGGTGTTCTGACAGTCAACGCGAAGTGCCACAGTTTTACAAAATTTTAGACAAAATGAACATCAGTAATGACATCATCACATTAATTACAGTTGATGAAGATAAAACCACTCCTGAAAATTTAGAGGAAGGATTGGACATTACTAACGTACCAACTTTTATCTTTTACAAGGACGGAAAAGAAATCAATCGTATTGTGGAATCGCCCGTAATTTCTTTAGAAAAAGACATGCTTAGTATTTTATCTGGCGAAGACTATAAGCACATCTATGCTGAATAGTTGGTAATTCTTTGTAGCTTTGCAGGCACAAAATAGGATGTGGAATGATTGTGAAAGAAAGCTTACTGATTGCTGTTGATTTTGATGGTACTATTGTAGAAGATGCGTATCCTAAAATTGGATCACCTAAAATCTTTGCGTTTGAAACCATGAAACGGCTACAGCAAGATGGACATCGGCTTATTTTATGGACGTATCGAAGCGGTAAAAAACTGGAAGAAGCTGTAAAATTCTGCGCTGATAATGGCATTGAATTTTATGCTGTAAATAGCAGTTATCCTGAAGAAAAGTTTGATGGAAAAGTAAGTAGAAAAATCAACGCTGACTATTTTGTTGACGATAGAAATATTGGCGGATTTATTGGTTGGGGAAAGGTATATCAAATCCTCACCAACGAATCGCCCGATGAAAAATTAACAAAGAAAAAAGGATTGTTTTCCTTCTTGAAAAGATGATTATACCAAAAACACGAGAAGAAATTGAATTGATGCGCGAAAGTGCATTAATCGTCTCCAAAACGTTGGGAATGTTGGCCGGTGAAATTAAACCT
Source organism: Kordia sp. TARA_039_SRF (assembly GCA_006383075.2). Taxonomy (GTDB): domain Bacteria; phylum Bacteroidota; class Bacteroidia; order Flavobacteriales; family Flavobacteriaceae; genus Kordia. The sequence goes on along the minus strand of SMNH02000006.1, from coordinate 26,608 downwards.
GGCGTGACTTCCTTATATTTAGATAAATTGGCGGAAGAATTTATCCGCGATCACGGTGCTATTCCCGGATTTTTGGGTTTGTACGATTTTCCAAATACATTGTGTATGAGTCCAAATGCACAAGTCGTTCACGGAATTCCTAACAACGAGCCGTTGCAAGAAGGAGATATTATTTCCATCGATTGTGGCGCAATTAAGAATGAATTCTATGGCGATCATGCATATACGTTTCCTGTCGGTGAAATTGCTCCCGAAGTGGAACAACTATTAAAAGTGACGAAAGAATCTTTGTATGTTGGTATTCGTGAATTTAAAGCAGGCAATCGCGTGGGCGATGTTGGTTTTGCCATTCAAAAACATTGTGAAGCACACGGATATGGTGTAGTTCGCGATTTGGTTGGTCATGGATTGGGACGCAAAATGCACGAAGATCCAAACATGCCAAACTACGGACGTCGCGGACGTGGAAAGAAATTTATTGAAGGCATGGTTGTTGCCATTGAACCAATGATTAATATGGGCGTAAAAGAAATTAAGTTTTTACGTGATGGCTGGACTGTATTGACGAAAGACGGAAAACCAAGCGCACATTTTGAACATGACGTTGCCTTAGTCAACGGAAAACCTGAATTGCTTTCTACCTTTAAATATATTTATGAAGCTTTGGGCATAGAAAGTGATGAAGAAGACGAATTCAGACAAGCCTAGCTAGCAAATACATTTGTGAGAAAACTTTTTAAATACATATTAAATACGATTCCGAGACCATTTTTAATTAAAATGAGTTATTGGATTCGTCCTATCATCACATTTGTATTAAAAGGAAGCAACTATACCGATCCGATTGACGGCAAAAGTTTTCGAACATTTTTATCGTATGGATATGCAATTAATCGTGAAAATGCGTTGTCGCCAAGTACTTTCTCGCTAGAGCGACATCGATTGTTATGGTTGTATTTACAAAACGAAACTGACTTTTTTACCAAACCACAAAAGGTACTTCATTTTGCGCCTGAACAAGCATTTTACAAGCGTTTTCGTAATCAGGAGAATTTAGATTATACGACGACCGATTTGTATTCGCCACTCGCAGATGTGAAAGCTGATATTTGCGATTTACCTTTTGAAGATAATTCTTTTGATACGATTTTGTGCAATCATGTGTTGGAACATATTCCTAATGACACCAAAGCCATGCAAGAATTGTATCGCGTTTTAAAACCTGGCGGCATGGCGATTTTACAAATTCCGCAGGATTTGGAGCGTAACACTACTTTTGAAGACGATTCGGTCACCGATAAAAAGGAGCGTACAAAAATCTTTGGTCAATACGATCATGTACGCGTGTACGGATTGGACTTTTTTGACAAACTTCGCGACATCGGTTTTACCGTAAAAGAAGAAGATTACACTGCAAATTTCACTCCCGAAGAAATTGAACGCTATTGTTTGATGGAAGGTGAAATTATTCCTGTTTGTTTTAAGTAGGTGTTTTTTTGGGTATTGGGTTTTGGGTGTTAGGTCGCTGGCGCTTTTTGGTTGTTTGTTGTCTGTTGTCTGTTGTCTGTTGTCTGTTGTCTGTTGTCTGTTGTCTGTTGTCTGTTAAAAATACTTTTTCATTTTACATTTTGAGTTTTACATTTTAAATTTCGTTATTCGTTATTCATTATTTGTTATTTGTTGTTTGTGAAGAATATTTTTACACTTTACATTTCTTTGTTTTCTTTTTATTTTTCAATGTATGACTCAAACAAAAAAGATTCCATCGTATGATGAAATCTTTTTCCCTAAGAAAGTTACTCATGCTTTCTTTTTAAAACTAGATTTTGAAGTTGACTATTGTCCTACTCCGGCTTGTAATAAGCTCTTATTTTTTGTTTCGATGTAAATATACACTTGACTATTCGTTAACCGAGTAACTATTTGCTCAAATGTAGGTTTGAGTTTTTGAAGTGTAGACTTCAGCAAATCATCGGTTGTTGTGAAAGAAGAGTTCTCAAGAGAAAAAATAAAAAAACGGCCATTAGAGAGACTAATGACCGTTTGTATACGTAATTGAAGTTTGTTTTTTAACAAATTCCGTTATCTGGACACGATTGTGAAATAAATGGACAATCTACTTGTGTTTGCGGTGGACACGTATTTGTTTGGCATCCGTTGTTGGTTGGTGGCGGACATGTGTTTGTCTGGTTACATCCAACAGTTTCAGCACAATTTGTGTCTACATAAAGAAAACACGAATTGGTTGCTCCACCCATTACATTTTGTGATTCTAAAGTAGAAATAACATTTTTGTTTAATCGAAGTCCACTGTGATTTAAATTTCTTTTTTTCATGATTACTTAAATTTTTAGTTACTGTTTAAAATTACAACGTTATTGTTGTACGTAAAAAAATTGAACCACACTAAGTGTACATGAAAACCTTATTTAACATTTAGCAAATTCCGTTAGGCTCACAAGAAATAGATGGAATACATAATTCTGTTGGAGCGCAGTCTTGCGTGTATGGACACCCTAAAGCTGTTTGACATGTTCCCGTCAACGCGCCACAATTGGTATCTGCATCCGCAAAGCAAGAAAACGTTCGTACGCGAGTTCCTCCTTTTAATTCTTCCGTAGAAAAGTTAGAAATTACATTTTTGTTTAAACTAAGTCCTGTGTGTTTTAGATTCTTTTTTTTCATGATATATGATTTTTAAGTTAATCCCTTAAAGATACTTTCGATTTTAAAGAATTTTTTATTTAAAAACCTCACTATTAGTATTCTAAAACCTTAATTAACATGCTGCAGCATGCTTTAAATATTCAATTTCGAGTTGAATTAAAAGTCGGTAATGATTAAGTTTTGGAAACCGTTTGTCGTATATTTTTGAATGTTTCCAAATTCGTCTCTGCTCACAATGTATGCATCTACATCTTTTAACTCACTGAGCAGTTTTTTTGTTTTGTTGTAAGGCATTACCATAAACGCAGTAGCATACGCATCAGCTTTCATACAGTTATCTGCAATCACCGAAACACTTAAAACATTGTTTTTCATAGGATAGCCCGTTTTAGCATTTAGAATATGCACGTAATGGTCGCCCGTTTCTGGATCTACTCTATATTTTCGGTAGTTTCCAGAAGTCGCCATCGCTTTGTTTTCTAGCGTAATGTATTCAATGTATTGTCGCTCACTAGATTCTTGCACAGGACTGTCAATGGCAACCGTCCATTTTTTTACTTTTTTGGTATTTTTTCCTTTCGTTAAGATTTCGCCGCCAACTTCAATGATATAGTTTTTTATCCCTTTTTCATCAAACATTTTACCAATTAAATCGATTGCATATCCTTTTCCAAGCGCATTAAAATCAAAGGTTAACGACGGATGTTCTTTGTACACTTTTCCATCTTCAGAAATGCGCACTTTGTCAAATCCTGTAAACGCCATAATGCTATCTACTTGTTGCTTTGTGAGGTTGTTAATTGGTTTTTCTGGACCAAATCCCCACGCATTTACCAACGCGCCAACACTAGGATCAAAAAAGCCATCTGTTTTTTGATAGACTTCTCTTGAGAAATTATATACTTCTCTAAAATATTCGTCAATCACCACATCTTTTTCATTTCTGTTGATACGTGAAATATCGGATGTTGGAATGTAGGCAGACATTGATTTGTTGACCACATGAAATATGTTTTCAATAGCATCTTGGTAGTCTTCGCCTTCTTTTTGAATTTCGTATTGAATATTGTACGTAGTCCCAAGCGCAAAACCTTGGTTTTTGTGCATTAATACCTCTTTGGGTTTTTCAATGCACGACGTTACTAGAAAAGCTATACATATGTATAGGGGAAATGTAATTGCTTTCATTTGTTATTATAGTATTTGTATTAAACCATCATAATCGAGTATGTACGGTTGGTCTTTTATGACATCTTCTAATGGATTTTCTGCATTTCCGAGTCCGACACCTGCAAAATAGAGTTCAGCTTCAAACTTTTCTACATGTTGTTTAAAGGTTTCCATCCATATGGCGTCGTATTCTTTTGGATCTTCAGGATAGGTAACTGCTTTGACCAACACAAACTTTTTTTTGTTGTGTTTATCTATGCAGACAAATTGTGGATGTTTGTTGAGTTTGCTGTTAACAGCCAAGAATTCAAATCCTTTTTCCTCCAATTCCTTTCCTACAATATTCATCGCAAGGTTATGCAATTCCTGTTTCGTGAGCTTTTCCATTAGTAGAATTCACTGACCAACACACCACGAATGTAGTAGTTTACAGGTCGTCTTGATTTTTATTTTTTGTTTTGTATTGAAAATCGATAAAGTGTTCACTTTTATCTTTTAAATGAAATTTAATACAAAGATACTTTAATTTCAGCGGATTTAAGTCTTTTTAAAAAGTTCCTTATATCTTTACTATTTTTATATATTTAGTGTAAATTTTTAACAATGACAAGTTTGCCAATTATAGCAGGAGTTATAGCTTCAATGCTCCATGTAATATCAGGACCCGATCATTTGGCTGCTGTAACACCAATTGCAATTGAAACAAAACGAAAAGTGTGGCGAATTGGTTTTCTTTGGGGCGCTGGTCATTTGTTAGGAATGCTGATTATTGGTATTTTATTTTTTCTGTTTAAAGAAGTTATCCCTGTTGAAGCAATTTCAGAGTTTAGCGAACAGCTGGTAGCGTTGGTTTTAATTGGTATCGGATTGTGGTCGCTTTATAAATTATTTTATAAAGAAAAAATACATCACCGACCTCATATTCATGCTGATGGCGACGTTTATATTCATCAACACGAGGAAAAACACCTCAACAATACACATGTAAAAAAATCTAAAAAGAAACATCACGTTTCGTCTTTTAGCATTGGTGTTTTACATGGACTTGCTGGTGTGGCACATTTTCTTTTGTTACTTCCTGCGCTTGGATTTGCAACTCAATTTGAAAGCGTTCAATATATTATTGGTTTTGCAATTGGAACCGTAGTAGCCATGACAGTTTATACGCTGATTTTAGGAGGTCTTACCAAATCGTCTACTAACAATATGACTTTGTTGAATGGTATTCGAGTAACAGGCGGTGTTTTTGCTTTGGTCGTTGGTATTTATTGGATGTATTTGAGTTTATAAGCTTCCTATAATGACACGGTGATTTCCCGTATCTGCAATAAATAACTGATTTGCATACGTTGTGATTGAAAATGGCCAATAGATAGCACTTTGTGTACCTGTTAAATTTTCCTTGTATTCACTACTTGTTTGAAAATTAGGTCGTCCTATCAACCAATCTGCTGGCTTATTGTTTACGGTTGGAATCGTATTAAATCCTAAAATTCTACTGTTTCCTGTGTCATTTACTAAAATTCCTTCTTTGTAAAAACATGCGTCATATGTCCAATTGAGCGTATTGGCTTCTGGTGTCAATCGAAATTGATTTTGCCCACAGGCATCAAAGTTTTCTTGTCCAATAATGATGTCAGCTTGCTTTTGAAAAGCATCATTTTGAGTGTGCCAAACTAAAACTCGGTAAAATTGTGTATCTGCAATTGCCAACGCTCCTTTCTCATTCACTTTTACCGAATACGGCCAGATAGGATTGTTATTTTCATAATCTCTTGTCGTAAAATTTGGTTTACCAATGACTTTATCAGCTCTTGAAAAATTTTCTGTGGGTAAGTTCTCAAAAAACAGAACACGCCGATTTCCAGTATCTGCAATCCATAAATTTTCTCCATTTGAAAAAACACCATACGGCCAATTGAGCGTGTTTGCCTCTGGATTTTCGGCCTGCCCTTTTACATTTGGCTGATTACTATTAAAATTTGGCTGCCCCAATACTACATCTGCCGGCTGTGCATTTTTAGTTGGCATGGTATGCCATAGTAACACGCGGTGATTCCAAGCGTCTGCTACGATGAGTTTTTTTCCATCACTCCAAATTCCTGACGGATAGTGCAATGTTTTTGAAGAAACTTCTGTGTTTGCATTTCTTCCTGAGTCTTCAATAACTTCTTGTCCTAAAATAACATCTGGTTCTTGAAACTCAGTGGTGGGAATGTTTTTCCAAATGAACACACGATTTTGTCCAGTATCAGAAACAAACAACATATTGTTTGCTACAAAAACGCCTCTTGGTGCTAAGAAAGGTTTTTGTTCCGAACCTTTAAATGTGTACGCGTTTTTTATTTTATCACCTAATGTTTTGTAGTTCATATACTTGTGTTCGTTTCGTATTTTTGTATTGAAAGTCTTAAAATTATTCTGAAGATTTTACTAAAAAAGATTAGCAAATTCGAGGCAATTGTTCGCCTGGAAGCATACTCACAACACGTTTTCCGCCAATAGCACTTTCTAAAATAACCTGTTTAGGATGCGCTTCTACCACAGAACCAATGATTTTTGCAGTAGTACCATTTTCATCTTGTTGAAGTGTTTCCACAAACGAATCTGCTACTGAAGCATCTACAAAACTCAAAAATAGCCCTTCATTTGCAACGTATAAAGGATCTAATCCTAGCAATTCGCAAGCACTGGCTACTTGGTCATCAATTGGGATATTTTTTTGAAAAATATCAATCCCTAAGTTTGCCGATACCGCTATTTCTTTGAGAACCGTGGCTACGCCGCCACGAGTAGGATCGGTTAACAGGTGAATATCTTTTCCGAATTTTTCAATCAAGTTGATGATGGTGTGATTGAGATTGGTACTGTCACTTTCTATAGTCGTTTCAAATTCCAATCCTTCACGTACCGACATAATTGCCATACCATGTGTAGCAATATTTCCACTAAGAATTATTTTATCGCCTATTTTTATATTTTCTTGACTGATTGCCGCTTTTGGATGCATCATTCCGACACCAGAAGTGTTGATGAATATTTTGTCTCCTTTCCCTTTTTCAACTACTTTGGTATCGCCTGTTACGACTTTCACGTTTGCCTTTTCACAAGCATATTTGATAGCTACTAAAATTTCCCAAAATTCTGTCATTTTTAATCCTTCTTCAATGATAAAACTCAAGGATAGGTATTTAGGAACTGCGCCACATACTGCCAAATCATTAACGGTTCCATTGACGGCCAATTCTCCAATATTACCCCCTGGAAAAAAAATAGGAGATACTAAAAAGCTATCTGTTGAGAATGCCATTTTTCCGTTCATTTCTAAAAAAGCACCATCGTGTCGTTTGTCTAAAATATCATTGCTTAACAAGTCAAAAACACCACTATCTAGTAACTTATTTGTCAGCATTCCACCGCTACCATGCCCGAGTGTGATGACATCAAAATCTAATTTTGGCATTGGGCATTGCAATTGCATTTTTAGTTTGGCATTGTTTTCCATGTACTCGTTTCCTTTTATCTTTATAGGTACTTTTTGTTACTGTTTATTTGACCTGTGCTAGAGATTAATTTCTATTACATTTAAAATTGTGAATATTCTTTTGAACAACTTGTTAGATTTCTTCGTAGAGAGTGAATCGTGAAAGTACAATCAAAACCTTAAGTTTTCAAAGGTTTTGGAAACACCAAATTATGCTTCAATCAATCCAGAAAAATGATAGTATGCTGCGCAAGCACCTTCACTACTAACCATAGGCGCACCTAACGGGAATGACGGTTTGCATTTTTTACCAAATTGAGGACATTCAAAAGGCTTTTTGATGCCTTTCATAATTTGACCAGAGATACAATCAGGGTGTTCGGGAGCTTCTTTTATAGAGATGCTAAATTTTTTATTCGCATCATATAAGGCATATTTTTCTTTGACTGCATATCCACTTTCAGGAATTTCACCAATTCCACGCCACATTTGATTTTTGATTTCGAAGACTTCAAAAATCATTTTCTGTGCTTCTGTGTTTCCTTCTTCTTTGACGATTCTTGAATATTGATTTTCTACGGTTGCCTTGTTGGCTTCTAATTGTCGAATAACCATTAGAATTCCTTGCAGTACATCTAACGGTTCAAAACCTGTCACCACAATGGGCACGTTGTATGTTGATGCGAGCGGATGGTATTCTGAATTTCCCATAATGGTACACACATGTCCTGCCGCTAAGAAACCATCAATATTACTTTCATCATCGTCAATTACCGCTTTTATTGCTGGTGGAACTAAGACATGTGATGCTAAAATAGCATAGTTTCTTAATCCTTTTCGGTGCGCATGAATAACGGATAACGCATTTGCAGGTGCTGTAGTTTCAAAGCCTACAGCAAAAAATACTACTTCCCTATCTGGATTGTCTTCTGCAATGTTTACCGCTTCTAATGGCGAATATAAAATGCGCACATCAGCTCCTTTAGCTTTGGCTTCTAGCAAATTGATTTTAGAGCCTGGCACACGCAACATATCACCAAACGAGCATAGAATTACATTTTCATTAAGTGCCAAATGAATTGCTTTGTCAATCAAGTTTATAGGCGTTACACATACTGGACATCCAGGACCGTGAATCATGGTTACTTCTTTTGGCAACATGTCTATGATTCCATTTTTAACTAAGCTATGTGTTTGTCCGCCACACACTTCCATAATTGACCAAGGTTGTGTGACACTTTTTTTGATTTCTTCGAGATATTTTTTTGCGAGTTCAGGATCTCGGTATTCTTTCATGTATTTCATAATTCTTCTTTTTTAGGAAGATATTCTTCTACATCTTCGAGTTCCCCTAATTCGCCTATTTCTTCTAAGTATTCAAAGGTTTTTTTGGCTTCTTCTTCATTTACTTTGCTGATAGCTACACCTACATGTACCAATACATAATCGCCTACGTCAGCATCTGGCAGCATTTCTAAGCTAGCTTCTTTCGTTATACCTCCAAAAGATATTTTTGCCATACGTACCAAACCGTCATATTTCAGCTCTACGCTTTTTATTTTTCCAGGAATTGCTAAACACATAGTTTTCAGTTTTTTATATGTTGATAATACATCAATTGTCCAAATGATATATTTTCATCATTACTCGACAATTTACGATTTAATTTTAATTTTATTTCTTCTTTTTCAGCCATTTTATGTAGCATAGATACTAACACCGTATTTTGAAAAACTCCTCCGCTACACGCAATAATTTTTATGTCATTTTTGTGAGCAATTTTTATAATAGATTTTGCTAAGGTGTATATAAAGCTTCTCGCAATAATTGCTTTTGAAATTCCATCTTCTTTGTATGCTTTTAGTATAATTTTTAATAGAAGTTTTGATGGAATTTTTTCATAATCTATATGTGCTAACAAATCAACATTTTCTAGGTTTGCTGAAGTTTGCGCACAGTTTTCAAGTCGCATTGCCGCTTCTGCTTCAAAAGTGTTGATATCGGTAATATCCAGCGCAGAAGCTACCGCATCAAACAATCTACCAACCGAAGATGTTTGCAAAGTATTGCTGCGTATTGTTTTGGTGTAAACATTCCATTCTGTATTGGAGAATTTATCTTTTATATATGCTCTATCCTCTTCGTTAAGTAGACTAAACAATGCCAAACGCGGCTCTTTTGCCATTTTATCATTTGCCAACCAGTCATAATAGTCAACATGTGTTAGCCGTTCTATTTTTTGATGGTGGTAGCTAAAAAATTCGCCTCCCCAAATTTTATAATCGTCTCCAAGACCAGTACCATCCCAAATAACACCTAGTATTTTTTCTTTGGAATGAAATAAGTGATGCTCTCCCAAAACACTAGCAAAGTGTGCTTTGTGATGTTGAATTTCATATATGGCAGCATTGTACTTCTCAGCGAATTCACTTCCTAACACACTACTTTGATATTGCAAATGTTTGTCTATAAGAATGATTTCTGGCTTGGCATCAAATAATTCTATGTATTGCTGTATACAGTTTTCATAACGCTGTACTACTTCGTAAGCATCTAAATTCCCAAAGTACTGACTTACATACACTTGTTTATTTGGAACAAAAGTAAACGTACTTTTGAGATGCGCTCCCATTGCTATAGTGTTTTTGTCAGCATCAATATTTGCACCTAAATAGTTTGGTGCCATTCCTCTTGAACGTCTAATAATGATTTCTGTTTCATCGCTAAATTTTAGCACAGAATCATCTTGTGGAAACTGAACTTTTAAATTGTGATGTAAAAAATAATCCGCTACTGTTTGTAATTGCTTTTGTGCTGTATCATTATCAGCAATAATCGGGCTTCCATGAATGTTTCCGCTCGTAGCCACTATGGGTTGTTGCATTTGCTGCATTAAAGTTTCCATGAGTGCTGTTGAAGGAAGCATTACACCAGTCTGCTCGATATTTGGCGCAATGGTACGTGTTGAGATTTTGGTATTTTTTGTGTTTTGAAGAATCACAATTGGTGCTACTGTGGATTGCAATGCTTGTTGTTCATGAAAAGATATTTTAAAATCTTTTTGAATTGCTTTTAGTGATGGATATATAACCGCAAAAGGCTTGCTTGGTCTTTTTTTTCGCTGTCGTAAGGTTTGAATTGCCGTTGGATTAGCAGCATCACAACATAGTAAATATCCACTCGTATTTTTGATTGCTATGATTTTACCATTCCGCAATAACTCTACGGTTTTCGTGATGATATCTTCTTGCCGTTTGGAAATTGTGTTTCCTTTACCATCTACCAATTCTAATTGTATTCCACAAGAGCTACACGAATTTGTTTGTGAATGAAACCGTCTGTCAGCAGGATTCTCATACTCATTTACACACGTCGTACACATGGTATAATTTTCCATAGAAGTGTGTGCGCGCTCAAATGGATATGTTTCTGTTATCGCGTATCGCGGTCCGCAATTGACACAGGTCGTAAACGGATACTGAAATCGTTTATTGGTTGTGTCTGCAATTTCTGTTTTACAAGTAGTACAAATTGCAAAATCAGGCGTGAGCGGAATTGTAATTTTCGCAGTTGCCTCAGACGGAATGATGGTAAAATCATCATAATTTGTAAATGAAACTTCCGTTAACGTATGCGACGTAATGATTGCCATTTTGGGTTTGCTATGACATATATTTTCTAAAAACTGCGTTGCTTTACTTTCAGATGTATTACAAAAAATGATGACGCCGCTTTCGTTATTGGAAACAGTTCCTTTTAGCTGAAATGATTTTGCAAGGTTAAAAATAAAAGGACGAAAACCAACACCTTGGACTCGTCCTTGAATTTGTATTTTAAATGTTTGATTCACGAATGTTATGACTAGGCTTCTTGCTTTTGATTCACTTTATTTACCAACCAATCGCACCACGCATCAAGTCCTTCTTCTGTGATAGAAGAAATTTGAATCATTTCGAGTTCATGATTGACTTCTCGTGCATCTTTCGTAACTGCTTCTACCGAAAATGGCAAATGCGGCAATAAATCTGCTTTTGAAACTAACATTAAATCGCTTGTGAGAAACATACGCGGATATTTTTTAGGTTTATCGTCGCCTTCGGTAGTTGCCATGAGTGTAACGCGATAGTCTTCTCCTAAATCAAAAGAAGCTGGACAGACTAAATTTCCAACATTTTCAATAAAAAGTAAGTCAATATTTTCCAAATCAAATTGATCCAATACTTGATGAATCATTTGCGATTCTAAATGACAAATTCCACCCGTAACAATTTGCAATGCTTGAATTCCAGTTTCTCGAATTCGGGCAGCATCACGTTCTGTTTCTAAGTCTCCTACCATAACCGCCATGGTCAGTTTGTCTTTTAACCTCTCTGCCGTTTTTTGCATTAAGGTTGTTTTTCCGCTTCCCGCAGAGGACGTAATATTGACTAACAAGGTTTTGTGCTTCGCCATTTCTTTACGAATAATGTCTGCCACAAAATCATTCGCTTTTAATAAATTGATATTTGTATTCTCGCATTGTATAGTTCCGCGAGCCGCTTTTGCTGATTTTTCTACACTCATAATATTTTAGTCTTCGAATTCTATTTTATGGATTAACATTTCTTCGCCTTGAATGATATTTTTACTAGGCCGACCACAATTTTCACACAAAAATTTATATTGCTCCACTAGCGTAATGTGATTACAAACTTCACACTGAATTTTGATTGCTGTAGATTCTATATGCAAGTCTACATTGTGATATTTGGAACCGCAATAATTGTAAGCTCCGTACGCGTTGTGCAATAAGCGTGGTTCAATATTAGATAACACACCTACTTTTAGATAGATTGCTTTCATTTTTTGAAGCTTTTCTGCTTCAAATTCCATCTCTAAGGTACGCATAATACTATTTACAATAGATGTTTCGTGCATATTATAATACAGTTTTTAAAGATTGTAATTTCGTTTCATGAAATGCTGCTTTTTCTAACATTTTTGAATCGTTTATTAAGGTTTTTATTTCGTTTATTTTACGTTCCATTTCCTCAAAACGTTTTTGCGCGTCCGTATCCGTTTCATTGTGCAATAGCCAATACAATTCTAATTGATTGAGTAATGTGGAAGCGCGCTCAAAAGGATATGTTTCTGCTGTACGAATTTGCAAAGCTTCTTCAAATAAACCATGCGCTTTGTCGAAGTTATTATGCAATTTTGCTTCTGGAAAGTTTATCAGTGCTGTTGCATAATTATGACTTACCATTGCGTACTCGTATGGGTATTTATCTTTGGTGTAAAACGCCAATGCTTCCTTGAATGACGACGCACAGAAGGCGGTCCACATTGGCTTTTCTTCAGGCGACACTGGAATTTCAGAATAGATAAGCGCCATATTGTGATGAATATCTGCAAATTTCTGCGGATGCGTATCGCGTTTAAACACTTTCAATGTGTCTTGAAAAGCATTAATGGCTGGCTTGTAATATTGTGGTTGCCCATTTTTGCTCCACGTGTATAATAATGTCGCTTTTCGCAAGCCTGCTTCGCCTAAAAATTCAGGAACATCTTCTTGTTTGAAATATTGAATTGCTTGATTGATATAATTTTTTGATGTGATGTAATCTTGTTGGTAGTTTGCAATTTCAGAAGCATCAATCAGTAATAAACCTGCATTTACGAAAAGTCGTTTTTTTGTGTAAAAGTCAATTCCTTTTTGAAATAATTCTTGAATTTCTTTTAAATCATCTGTATTGAAAGGCATTTGGAGTTGTTGCATTAATGCCGTTGCAAGTTGTACATGCATCGCATTTTTTGCTTCTTCTGATATTGCATGTGGTGATAATGAACGAATCAAAGTGACTGCTTTGCCGAATTCATGCACATCCATCAATAGGTTGACATAATGTTTTGCTGTAAATATTTTTAACTCATCATGTTCCGCAGCTTCAATCGCTTCTTCATATGAGACTTTCAACGCCTCTAAAGACAAACGATTTGCGTAATTTCCATAGTGATGTAAAATACACGTATTGTGTTTGGACAATTTAGCGGCTGCTTGAAGCTCTTCAGTGATTTCATAACCTATTTGAATGTATGTTGCTATCAATAAATCATGATACAAAGCATCTTTTTCAGTAAGATATTCAAACGCTTTTTGATGATTCCCTAAACTATAAAATACCAACGCCAATACATTGTTTGTAGTAAACTCTTGCGAAGGAATAATATATGGAGGTTCGCTATCGTACCAATCTAATGGTTTTACGATACTATTATTTTCAACTACGATTGCTTTTGAAGTAGCTTGTACTTTTTTCGCATCTGTTACCACTTGAACTAACTCATCCAATCGGTGTATTGATTGAATGATGCTTTCGAGCTTATGTTGATGATTAGTTGTTGTTAAAATTGTAAGCATCTTTTGTTACTTTTTGTGTTCCACGAACATCTTTTGCTGCTGTATTTTTCATGTGTAACGCTGCAATTTCTGCCAAGCGTTGAGAACGGTAATCGTTTATTTTTTTGATTAGGATACGATTTGGATCTTTTGTGTCGATAAAAATTAAAGATACTACCCAACGCCCTTTTTCATAGGTAATTTGACTTTGCACTTCTGCATCCATCAACCATTTATCATTTTCAGATTGCGTCATAGTATTATTTTTAATAAACTCGTTTTTTCTACAAGTTCGAATTCTAAATTTCTATCAGAAGTATCTAAATCATTATCAATTAAAATTTCGCGAATTGCCAATGTTTTATCTCCTTTTAAGTTGCGATCTTTTAATAAAAATTGCGCTGGACTTTCATACATTTTTACAAACCATTGACTTGAAACTGGTGTTATCAATAATTGTTTTTGATTCGAATTGTATACTGCATACGCATAATGAATGTTGCCAAATACAGTTTTTACCAACTCATTGTTTAAATATATGTGTGATGACTTTAATGACACCATTAACCAACCGAAATTTGCAAGTCATTCAATACATGCCGTACTACTTTATCTCCAGCATCTTGTACTTCTTTGCTCAGCTCTACTTCCAATCGTGTATTTTCAACGGCAATTAAATAAACTTGAATATCCTCAGGGTATTCGTCTTGCAATATTTTTTTAGCATACGACAACGCCTGATCCCACTTCATTCCGTGTAAAAATACCATTGGATCATCTTTAGGCGCACGCATCACTTCTTCGGCAGGCACTTTAAATAACGTTCCAACAGGTTCGTTTGTGTTGATGACTGCATCAACCAAAATAATTTTCTGATGTCCTTTTAATCCGAATAATACTTCAAAAGCCGCGGTTCCCATATCAAATATGCTGATATTTTCATTGTCTCCAATGATTTTTTTTAGCTGCTCTATCACATAAATTCCTATAGCATCATCACTTCGTACAGGATTTCCAAAACCCATTATGGCTGTTTTCACGTGTATCTTTTTTTTATTTAACAGATTATTTTACGTAAACTAAAAAACTTTCTTGAGAAGTGAGCCTCAAGAAAGTTTTATAACCGTCTGATTTTAAGTTTTATATTTTAAATCTTGATAGTTCAACGCCGCTTTGTTCGTCATGTGCATGTACTGTACATACCAAACACGAATCAAAAGAGCGTGCTACCATTCCTACTTCTACAGGATCTGCCGGATCTTCAATGTCAGTACCTTCTAAAGCTGCTTCAATAGGTCCTGGATTATCATTTCCATCATTAGGTCCTACGTTCCAAGTTGTTGGAGCCATTACTTGATAGTTTTTAATAACACCACCTTCTATTTCAATCCAATGTGCTAAGGCTCCACGCGCTGCTTCTGTTGCTCCAAAACCTTTTCCATCTTTTTCAACTGGCTTGATGTAAAATTCTCCATCTAAGTCAATTTCAGACAACCATTGATCGATTAATGTGTATAGTCTTGGTGCTTCGTGGACACGTGCAAGTACACGTGTAAAGACACTTGCGCCTCCAAGTTTGCGATAAGCATCAATAAAGAATGGATCTTTTATTTGATGATCTAAATTGTTTGGATTTCCGTTCATGATACAACGCGCCATTGGTCCTGCTTCTACAGCTTGTCCGTCGTAACGCGGTGCTTTTGACCAGCTATATTGTCCATCAAAATCTGAATCGTGTAATGTTTGCGATTTTGCTGGTGTTGGTAATGGTTCGTCCCAAGGATGTAGTCCGTCTTCTTGATTGTTGTACCAAGAATGTTTTACGTGTTCACTAACTTTTAGATGATCGAATTCATGCCAATTTTCACCATCAAAATAACCACTTGAACTGATGAGTGCTTTGTTTCTACCTTCTATTGTTGGGTTGTTGTATAAGTCTTTGTGCAGATAGGTTCCAAAGGCTAAAAATTTACCTACTCCTTTTCCAAAAGTATCTAGTCCAAATTCCAAACCAGCTCTGATAAGCAATCCTAAGTCACTATTTTTATGAGATTCACTTTCATCCATCCAAGCTAACATATCATCCCAAGATTTGATTTTGAGATAGCGTTCAATAGAGCAACCTAACCAAACAGGCTCTAGCCAATCATTTTTAAATTGCGTCATAATAGCATGCGCTCGCGTAATATCTTTTAGCGTAGGTGCGCACATTACACCACCAGGCACCATATAACTTGAATGCGGCCATTGTCCACCAAATAATGCATATACTTGTACAGGCAGTCCACTCGCCGTCAATCCTATTTGAAATGTTTCGCCCACATAGGCAGACCAACGTTTTACGACTTCTTGGTATAGAGGTTTATCTGCAAATTTTTTGTTTGCCATATCCGTAGCAAATATTGCATAAAACCAACGCGGAATACTTTGTATGGTTTCTGTAGCTTGCCCAATAGCTCTAAGTAATAAAGCATTTGGAGATAGTTTTGTTCCCCAAGCAGTGTCTAAAGCTGAGGAAGCACAATATAAGTGTGAACCTCCGCAAATCCCACAAATTCTAGGTGTTACAATTAGTCCTGACTGCGGATCTTTCCCTGCCATAATTTTCTCAAAGCCTCTAAACATAGCTGCTTGCGTATGTGCACGAGTTACTTTACCATTATCTATGTACACCTTAACATCTAAATCTCCTTCAACTCTTCCTACTGGTGATATATTTAATTCTTTTACTGACATTTTTATGTTTTTAAAATGATTATTTAGATGTTTCCATTATTTTTTTATTGGTAGGCAATATTTTTTGGAATCCTGCTTCCATGTAATATGCAAGTCTGTTTCTTCCTGTAGGAACTTCTTTTGGAAAAACGCCCATGTATTTCATGGTTTTAAATACGCTTCCTTTCATCAAGTCATTGTGTGGAAAACCAGGTTCTGTACATCCCAAACATGGATGATTGGAACGAGTTTTACTTGATTGACGATTCCACAATATATTGTTACAACTAGCGCGCGTCATTGGTCCACGACAACCGACTTCATAGAAGAGACAGCCACCGCGTTTTCCGAAGTTTCCATCTACTTTTTGAGCAAAGTTTGTCACGTTGGTACATCCATCTTGAACGAAATCTGTAAAGAATGTTTTTGGTCTGTGATAATCATCAATAACTACATCTCCAATTCTTCCAACTGCAATTGCTACTAATATTTGAGTTATCCAATCAGGATGCGCTGGACAGCCAGGAATGTTGATAACAGGCAATCCTCCTTTGGAAACATAATTGGCTCCTAGAAAACCTCCTTTTTCTTTTTTGTGAAATTGCAATCCTGTAGATTCACTAGGATTTGGTGGAACCGCAGGAATTCCTCCCCAAGTAGCACAATCTCCTATGGCAACAACATAACCTGCTACTTCCGAAAGTTCCTTTATCCAATCTTTCATTGGACGATCTGCAAAATAATTCATAGAACCTGTACCATTAGGTCCTTCAATTAATGAGCCTTCATATACTAAAATATCCATTTGGGTTTTTCCTGCTAGAATATCTTTTAGTAAATCTTGTACTTGATCTCCAATTTGCAATCCAGTTGTTGGATGCCAAAGTATATTGAGACCAAAATCAGTGATCAGCTCTACAACGGTTGGTTCTTCCGCGTTCAGAAAAGACATCGTGTTTCCACTACATGCTCCTCCTTGTAACCATAAAACGTTAGCCATAAATGATTGATTTAGTTAAAAAAATTTAATGAATATAATGCATACCGTTTATTTTTTTAACGGTTTTATTGAATTTTTCATAATTAAATCGTTATTTATTTTTGTTCTAAACAATTGATTACTAGCAATTTTAAGAATCTTAAAAAAAGTCTCTGTAAAAGAAAGAGTATTCTTTGTTTTTTTAGAAAACATATTCTTACAAAATAATCATTCAAGAAAGAATAACGGTTGACGTGATTTTTATAAAGAAAGAATCAGCATCTTTAACTAACAAGCATATAAAAAACTCGTCACACTAAACTTTACTGCAAGTATGACGAGGTATTTTTTTGAATTATTTTTTCAGCTTTTTGAAAAAGCTTCTGTATAGCGCTTTAGCTTTTATCTAGCTCATATCCAAGATTGACTCCTTTTTCCGAGCGCGGAACACCTTTGGTCATCCAAATTGGCGCTGGCGCGTCTTTTAGGTAGTGGTCAAAAAACTGCATCATTCTGATGGATAAATCTTGCTTGTTTTTCATTTTCCGAAGATTGTGCGCCTCATTATTATACACCAACATCCAAACAGGCTTCTTCAATCGGCGCATTCCCATAAAAAGTTCAATTCCTTGATAATATGGTACCGCTCCATCATTGTCATTATGCATAATGAGTAGCGGCGTTTCTACATTTGGCAAGTGAAATAATGGTGAATTTTTTACGTATAAATCAAATCCGTCCCACAAATCTGTTCCGATACGACTTTGGGTTTTTTCATATTGAAACATTCGACTCAGTCCGCTTCCCCAGCGAATTCCACCATAGGCAGAAGTCATATTACTTACGGGCGCGCCAGCCATCGCAGCTTTGAATTTATTTGTTTTTGTGATAAGATATGCTACTTGGTAACCGCCCCAACTTTGTCCTTGAATTGCCATAAGGTTACTATCGATATAGCCTGTTTTTTCCATCATTTCTACACCAGAAACTATACAGTTGTACGCATCATCGCCAGGTTGTCCTGTTTTGTAAACGATGTCTGGAACGAATACGATATAATCATTACTTACTAAGTAGGTTTTATCAACCGTAGAAGCACTTGGTCTTGGTGAATAGTGATTATGAAGTCTTTCTGCATTTCGTTCATAAAAGTATGTAATCATCGGATATTTTTTTGAGGCATCAAAGTCTTCAGGTTTGTATACGATTCCTTCTAGTTTTGTACCGTCATATGCGTTCCACGAAACCAATTCGGCAGTTCCCCATTTAAAATCTTTTTCATGCGGATTTACGTTTGTAATTTTAGCATGCGATTTAAAATCGTTAGTGGTTACATGCACATCTTCAAATATATTAAAGTTTTGCTTTGTGAAAGTCAAAACATCTGCTTCTAGCGCTTTTTTAAAGTCCATGATAAGATAGGAATCTGGCTTAATTTTCTCTTTCAGCTTACCATTATCATTCAATAAATAGACGCCTGTCGCCTTGTTTTTTTCATTAAAACCTTTAATTAAAAGTTTACCATCCACATACGTCGCCAACCAAGGATTTTCACCCAATCGCATGGTAGCAAATTTGATTTTATTCTTTTTGCCGTTTTTGGTAATGTTTTTTGGTTGATTTTTCCCATCTAATGAAACTTCCCAAATATCATATTGACTGTACAATAATAGATTTCCGTTTTTATTAAAACCACCTGAGCCATACGCTGAAGCTGGCGCAGGCACATCATTTTCCACATCATGAAAATTAGCAGGAATGCTTTGCGTCATATTATGTTTTGCTAAAGTATTCAGATTTATTGAAATCCAATCGTTGGTAGAAATATCAAAGTAGATTCCATAGTTTCCATCTTCAGAAATGTCCATTCTTGTTTGCACTTTCTTTAAAACCAATTTTTTTTCACCTGTTTCCAAATTGATGGCATATATATCGCGTTCCCAAGGCATTTTCCACGTTTCTATAGCGTAAGGAGAATAGTCAACTCCTGTAGCGTAGGTTTTCATGTATTTATCATACAATTCAACCTCATCAATACTATCATCTTGCAAATTCACGATGCGGTTTTCGTTGATGTGATATACATACATACGATTATCCTCTTCTAAATCCTTTTTGTTTACTTTTTGTCTTGGTTGTGTGATTTCGTCCTGCCAATTCCAGACATCAACTTGTGGAATTTCATCATCGAGTAGTGTTGTATCTTTTTCGTGAATGCTTTTTACTTTCGTATAGAAATATAAACGCTTCAAATTTTCAGAAAAGAATAGCTTTTTTGTGCCACTTAATGTTTGTCCTTTTCCAAAAACTGCTGCTTCGTTATCGGCAAGTATTTTTAATGAGTTGTCTTTGTATAAGTATAATTTATAGGGTACGGAATCTGTTTTAGTAGAATCTCTATCAGCAATAAAAGCCAATTGATTTCCTTGTTTGTTAACAGCTAACTTTTTGTAATCGTAGCGCGTTGTATCAATGATTGTGTTCGCTTTTGTAACAGTATTGAAGGCGTACACACCTTTTGCTTTCTTTTTCTTCTTCTCGTGTTTTTTTGTGTAATACAATGTATTTCCTTCCTCTGAAACCACGAAATCTTTAATATTGAATAGTGTATCTCGTTGTTTACTGTTTAAATGGTAGACGAGCGCGTAGTTGTTTTTCCACGCTGGCAAACTATCACCTTTGATAGAGTCTTTTGGATTTTTAAATTTTTCTATGACCAAGTAATCGCTATTCTTTTTAGGAAGCTTGAACGATTTTACGCGTGTAATGGAATCATATATGACATTATTTTCCGCATCGTATATGTACAATACTTCTTTTTTTCTGTCTTCTTTTTTCACCTTGTTTTTCTTTTCGAGTCGTTGTGTTTGATACTTGACTTTTTTCAGAAAGATGACAAATTTTTCATCGTGAGAAATAGCACTTTTGCTCCCATTGAAAAAGCGTTCCGTTTTTTTGTTTTTTGTGTTGTACACTTGCAAATATCCATCGCCGCGTTCTGTACGTGTGATGATTTCGGAGACAATCAGCTTTCCTTTGTTGGAAATTTTGGTTTTGTCAACTATTTTCCAAAGGTCGTAATCGTTATGTGTAATTGCTTTTTTTTGTGCGTTGATTATTCCAAAAGAGAAAAGTAATAGGAATAAAAGGGAGAGAAAATTTTTAGTCATTTGTATTGTAATAATAATTCCTAAAGATAAGTAGATTATTTCTTATTTGTAAAGTATCAAGTGTTAATAATGCCCATAAAAAAAGGATCGCTGTAGTTGCGATCCTTTTGTATGATGTAAGTTGTAATTTTTACCCTCCGAAGTCATCAAATCGGATGTTTTCATCTGGAATACCGAAGTCTTCTCCCATTTTTTGAACGGCTTGGTTCATTAATGGTGGTCCACAGAAGTATAATTCAATATCTTCTGGTGCTTCGTGATGGTTTAGATAGTTATCAATTACACAGTTGTGAATGAATCCTACGAAACCGTCTCCTTCTTCGTCGTTGATATCTTTTTTAACTTTCCAGTTGTCTTCTTCTAACGGCTCAGAAAGTGCCATGTAGAATTTGAAGTTCGGGAAGTCTCTTTCCAATTCTCTAAAGTGTTCAATGTAGAATAACTCACGCTTCGAACGTCCTCCGTACCAATACGTAACTTTTCTTCCTGTTTTAATGGTTTTGAATAAGTGGTACAAGTGTGAACGCATTGGCGCCATTCCTGCTCCACCACCAACGTATAACATTTCTGCGTCCGATTCGTTGATAAAGAATTCTCCGTAAGGTCCTGAAATAGTTACTTTATCACCTGGCTTTTGCGCAAAAATATACGATGAAGCCACCCCTGGATTTACATTCATCCATTGGTTTTTAGCTCTGTCCCATGGTGGCGTAGCAATACGAACGTTCAACATAATTTCA
Organism: Kordia sp. TARA_039_SRF; assembly: GCA_006383075.2. Taxonomy (GTDB): domain Bacteria; phylum Bacteroidota; class Bacteroidia; order Flavobacteriales; family Flavobacteriaceae; genus Kordia. Next base: position 5,304 of record SMNH02000006.1, on the reverse strand, counting down.
CGTCCTTCTGCTGGGTACGAAGCCATAGAGTAGGCACGCTCCACCGTTTCATTATTTTTCATCACTAAAGGCCATAATCCAAATTTATCCCATTCTGCTTGGAACTTGTCTGGCGTTTCATGCTCTTCTGGATGCGCTGTAATGTCAATGTCTTCGTATTTTATTTCGCATGGAGGAATTTCAATTTGAATATATCCACCTGCTTTGTATCCCATATCTTCTGGAATTTCAACAACGAATTCCTTAATAAAAGAAGCTACGTTATAGTTACGAACAACCACAGCTTCCCACTTTTTAATTCCGAATACTTCTTCTGGAATGGTGATGTCCATGTCTTGCTTCACTTTTACTTGACATGCCAAACGCGCTCCGTGTTGTAATTCTTTACGTGTAAAGTGTGGTGTTTCCGTTGGCAAAGCTTCTCCTCCACCTTCTAATACATGACATTCACACTGAATACATGTTCCACCACCACCACAAGCTGATGGTAAGAATATTTTTTCGCTACCAAGGGTAGATAATAAGGTTCCTCCTGAAGCAACTTCTATTTCTCGTTCACCATTGATGGTAATTTTTACTGGACCCGATGGTGATAATTTTTGTTTTACGTACAACAATAGTGAAACCAATACTAATATGATTAGTAAGAAGGCTGCAACTGTAGCAACGATTGTTCCTGTTGTACTTGCTTGTAATATCATCATAATTAATTAATTACTTTTGTATTGTTAGCGATTTCTTTTGCTGTACTATTGTCTTGAATTGTTTCTGTTTGAGCTGTAGTGTCTTTTGCTTCTTCAGATTCGTCTCCACCTGTTAACATTCCCCCAAAACTCATAAATCCGATAGCCATTAATCCTGTGATGATGAAGGTAATTCCTAAACCTCTTAATGGTGCAGGAACAGCTGAGTATCTGATTTTTTCACGAATTGCCGCAATTGCCAAGATAGCTAAGAACCATCCGATTCCTGAACCGACTCCGTACGTTGTAGCCAATCCTAAGGTTGCGATTTCACGAGATTGCATGAATAATGAACCTCCTAAGATAGCACAGTTTACCGCGATTAATGGTAAAAAGATACCTAATGAATTGTATAGTGATGGTGAAAACTTCTCTACAATGATTTCTACCAATTGTACCATGGTTGCAATGGTAGCAATAAACATGATAAAGGATAAGAAACTAAGATCGTAATCTGCATATTCTGCTCCTAACCATGACAACGCACTAGGCTGTAAGATGTATTGGTCTAATAACCAGTTTAACGGTACTGTAATGGCAAGTACAAAGATTACTGCAGCTCCTAATCCGACAGCAGTAGATACTTTTTTAGATACAGCAAGGTACGAACACATTCCTAAGAAGGTTGCGAATACCATGTTGTCTATGAATATTGATTTGAAARWWRAWTMTACSKSWTCCAWWTTWWTKWSTWTWRAGTATTGAGTCSWTWTTTTAGCTCTAAGCAACCCTTGTGAATTTAAGTTAGGGTTCTTATTCATATTATTTGTTCTGTCTTTTTCTGCATGACGAATTAGATAATACGTTGTCGTTTTATCTGAAGCACAAGCACTGAATAAAGCGGAAATAAATACAATTAATAAGATAAACTTTTTCATGATTAGAGATTTACTCAACGAATATAATAAAAAAACGAATGTCATTTAGAGTTTAGAAGCAATCTTATGATGTACTATTTATACTTAATACTTGTTACGACAAGTAATTATATACTAAATTAAGTATAAGACATTTTATAATCAATTAAAAAATGTGATATTATCTTGTAAAGTATTGTTATTACTCGTTTTATGCCTCGTAAAAGTTTCTTATATTTGTATAAATAAAGCATTAAAAAAATAAAATGGGGATATTTAACAACATGTTTGGAGGAAAAGAAAGGCAAGAAGATAAACCAGAAAAAAAAACATATTTAACTTGGCTTCCATTAACTACCTTAGAGCAGTTAGAGACAATTGAAACCGAGTCGAATACAGCTTCAGTTCTTATTTTTAAAGATTCTACAAGATGTGGAATTAGTAAAATGGTAATCAAGCAATTCGAGAAATTATTTACCGAAGAAAATCAGCATTTAAAAGTATATTATTTAGATCTTTTAAATTATAGAGATATTTCTAATGGAATCGCTGCTAAATTTCAGGTTATGCATCAATCTCCTCAATTAATTGTCGTTAGAAACGGTAGTGCTGTTCATCATGCATCACACAATGATATTACACAAGTTAATTTAACAAGATTTATATAGTTTAAATTAGGGAATAACCTATTTTAAGTCTTACTTTTGTATCATAAAATTTCTAAAAATTTTGACAGAAACAAACGCTTCACAAGTAAAAGTTGGTAAAGAGTTATACGGATATCAAAAGGATGCACTCCATGAGATTTTTAATCGATTTGAAACAGCACCACCAGATTATCATTTATTATATCAATTGCCTACAGGAGGTGGGAAAACAGTTATATTTTCTGAAATTGTAAGACGTTATATAGAAACTTTTAAAAAGAAGGTTTTAGTACTAACGCACAGAATAGAGCTAAGCAAGCAAACGTCTAGAATGTTAGACGAATTTGGTGTAAATAATAAAATTATTAACAGCACAGCACAGTTAGATGATCAAGACGATTTTAATTGTTTTGTAGCCATGGTAGAAACCTTGAAAAATAGGTTAACCGATGAAAAATTAGATATTTCTGATATCGGTTTGGTTATTGTAGATGAGGCGCATTATAATTCTTTTACTAAAATTTTCAAGTTTTTTGATGATGCTTTTGTTTTAGGTGTTACAGCAACTCCTTTAAGTTCTAACATTAAATTACCAATGTATGAGAACTATCAAGAATTATTTGTTGGCGAGCCTATTCATCATTTAATTGAAAGCGGCTATTTAGCGCAAGCTAATATGTATTCTTACAATGTTGGGTTAACCTCTCTTGAAGTTGGCGCAAACGGAGATTATACGGTAAAATCTTCTGAAGATTTGTATATGAATACAGATATGTTATCTAAATTGGTAGGTGCATATGAAGAAACTGCAAAAGGTAAAAAAACATTAATTTTTAACAATGGTATAAATACTTCTATACAAGTATTTCATGCGTTTAAAAAGGCAGGATATCCTATTGCGCATTTAGACAATACCAATACTAAAAAAGAGCGTGAACTTATTTTAAAATGGTTTCATAAAACACCAAACGCAATTATTAGTTCTGTAAGTATATTAACTACTGGTTTTGATGAGCCAAGTATTGAGGCAATTATTTTAAACAGAGCAACAAAATCTCTGACCTTATATTATCAAATGATTGGACGTGGTTCTCGTATTTTTGGAGAAAAATCTACGTTTGAGGTAATTGATTTAGGAAATAACTTTCATAGATTTGGACCTTGGGGTGCAGATTTAGATTGGCAAAAAATGTTTAGAGCGCCAGATTACTATTTAGATGCCATTCTTTCTGATGAAGAGATCGAAAATACATTTAGATATGAATTACCTGCGCACGTTCAGCAAGAATTTGAAAAGGCTACAGATACCTATTTCGATATGAAAAGGGTCTATATAGATACTATTAAAACGGGTGAATCTTCTAAAAGAGTCTTAGAAAAATCGATAGTACACCATGCAAAAATGTGTATTGAAAATAGTGAAGATGTTTTTGATGCATTAATTTTAGCAAAAATGCTAGGAGAAGAAATAGACGACAGAATTAACCGCTATGCAAAATGTATTTCTAAAAGCACACATAACTTTGTTACTTGGTTAAAAGATGATTATCGTAAAAAATTAAACGCATACTTAAGAGAAAACTTTGATGAAGATTTTGAAGAAATATACGGTCATCCGCCAATTGAGGAATAAAAGATATTAAAAAAAGCGTTGAAATTTATCAGCGCTTTTTTTTTGGAAGTATTTTTTATAAGTTACTTATATAAAGTGATGGATTTTAGGTACTTAATCTTCGATTAAATATTGATTTCTTTATATTTATGTAGTTTTATTTTAATAATTGAATCCCTATTCTTTTGTACATTATTTACGATGTTAAGTTCCGAATCAATTGCGCTGCCAACTTAACCTTTGGTAATTATTAAGTACTTTTTTAGCGTATCATACTATTCTTAGTGCTTCTTTAGAACTAATAGGTTGTTGGTGTAATTCCACGCAATATTTTAGATAAAAGGTTACTGAACCTTAATTAGCTTATTTAGATTGTTTTCATTTCCTGCTAAGGATTTCTGAATTAATACAATATTAGCGCTATCTGAAAAAGTTGACGAAAGAGCGTCTTTTATAGTTTTAATTTTGAATTGGATACAAAATCGAGTGATGTGTTAAAAATATATTTTTACAATGAAGCACAACGATTTCTGCAAATCTTTACAAACCTATCGATTTAGTTCTTAATAGCTGTGTTTTATATATGTTGTTAGTATTAGTCTTTATTTTTTAAACACGAATGATATCAGTCTGGGTATTTCATTTTCTGAGCTTTCATCAAACCATTCTTTTAATTCGATTAACTGAAAACCGTTATTCTTTGCAGTATCAATGTATTCTGAAATGTCGTGAATATAAACTTCTAATTCTTTAATTCCATTTTCCATTTCATAGCTAGCTTTACTTCCATAATATTGTTTAAAGGGATGTAGTTCACTAATAAAAAATAGTCCATTTTTTTTCAGTTTTAGATTTGCTTGTGAAAAAATATGGCCTAAATTTTTAATATGCTCAAGTGTTAAACTCGCAGTTATTAAATCTACAAAATTGTTTTCTATTTCCCAATCTTTAGTCAAATCGGCTTTTTTAAATATTACTCTTTTATCAAATATTTTTGCTTTCGCTTTATGAAGCATTTCTTGAGAAAAGTCTAAACCAATTATTCTTTCTGCCTTATTAAGTAACCATTCTGTATTCTTTCCTGTTCCACAACCTAATTCTAAAACATTTTTAAAATCAAGATTCTTCAAAGTTTCAATAGTGCACTTTTTGTCTAAATCTCTTGTTAGATTTAGATTTGAGTCATATTGGCTTGCCCAAATATTATATGCTTTTTCAATGCTCATTTAGCGTGATTTTATATTAATATCATCGGACTCGGGTTTAGGTTCTTAAGCAGGCTAGGGGGTAACTTTTAAAATACTCAATAATCTTAAAATTTACAAGGATTTTCTATGTTAGCTTGTAATAGCAATAAATTATATACGTTGTTACTTGCAGTTATATTGTTCCGTTTAATATTTACTTTTCCTTCTCTAATTCAAAATTCAAAATAAGTCCTGGTT
>SMNH02000005.1 GCA_006383075.2 Kordia sp. TARA_039_SRF | reverse complement strand
ACATCATGTGAATTCACGTTTAACCCTAAATATAAATTTTCCTTGTACTGTGTAGCTAAATTGAATGTATACTTTCTGTTGAATCCTGAAGTTTGTACGATGTAATCGTGAATAGCTCCGTTAGAATAATCTGCATTTGAAAAGTACGATGTGTTTGCATCATCGTCAACATCAGGATTAATTACAAAACCTTCATATCCCAAGAAACCTTGTTGCGCAGCAAAACCAAAGTTTTCACCCAAAAACAAATAGGTGTCAGTATCTGTTTCGCCAGGAAGTTGTGCAATATCTCCTAAAGCTTGTCCATTAGAGAAAAACACAAAATAGTCAGCAATTCCTCTCGTCGGGTTTGTACCTGTTGCAAAATAGTTATTGAAATAATTATCATTATTCTGAACATTGATTCCAAATGAAATCTTTTTCCAGTCACTATCGCCTGTATTATTAAAAACAAATACTATTCCAGCTTGATTTAAGTCAAACTCTGATTCGTCTCTATTTGCTGCTGTACCAAAATAAGATACATCATTATCGTTATTATAATTACTAAGTGAAAGTGTTACTTCATTTGTGCTAAAAATTGCAGAACCAGCTGGATTAATTGAAAATGCAGAGAAATCTCCTCCAAGGGCTCCGAACGCTCCACTCATGGCTCTAAAACGTGCCGTTCCATTCAAACTTTCAGTAGAATAACGCACAACATCATTTATATTTTGGGCGTAGCTTATGGACATAGAAAGCATGACCATGGCTAGGATGARTACTTTTTTCATAWTGWAWWTRGYRYWKYGTATAGTATTRTYWATTATTATTATCATTTGGATGAAAAAAAGTATCATTTGCTATTCCGATTGTTTACAGAAGAAGAAGGCATTAATTATCATGATTACCAATTAGGATATAAAGATGATACGTTTGTGTTGCAAGATGTTTTTGTGTATGCTACAGGACAATATTTTAGCGAAACCTATAAAGATTTATACAGCTTAACCATTCCGAGTGATGATGTAGAAGTTAACAGAAACCGGTTAAAATCATTGCTATTTTTTCGCTTATATAGAAACCTAATTGTAAAGAAAAAATACAAGGAAATTTTAGCTCTTTTAAATACACTCGAAGGTGAATTTACAACGAAAAGAATCTATTATATTACCAAAATCAGAATTGCTTCAAGAATTAATGAAGTTTTTCAACTGGAAGCTATAGACGAACTTTTAAAAGCATTTCCCAACGATATCGCAACAAGACTCATGGCAATTGATTATTATGTAATGTTAAAAGATTACAATGCCACCATGCAGTTTTTAGACGATTTGCAAGCAACCACCGAAGACCTTTTTATTGATTATATTCGTGCCAATGTTGCTTGGGAATTTGAAGATTACGAACTCGCCGAAAAATCCTATGCAAATACCATTAAAGAATATCCAGGTTTTGAAAATGCCAAACTGAATTTAATGTATTTGTATGATTATTTGGAAAAACACGAAGACAATATCGTCTTGCTCAACAGCATGATTGAAAGTGAAGAATATCTAAAAAAAGACCTCATTGATTTTATAGATGATAGCTCAAACGAATTTATAAACTTACCTAAAGCGCGTATTTACAATAGATGGAAAAAACAAAAATAGTCGTATTAACAGGTGCTGGAATCAGTGCTGAAAGTGGCATCAAAACCTTTCGTGATGCAGATGGTTTATGGGAAGGACACGATATTATGGAAGTCGCTTCGCCTGTCGGATTTGATAAAAACCCAGCATTGGTGTTGGATTTTTACAACCAACGAAGACGTCAGCTACAAGAAGTAGAACCCAACAAAGGACACAAAGCCCTAGTACAACTTGAAAAAAAATACGATGTGACAATTGTTACCCAAAATGTAGACAATTTGCACGAACGCGCTGGAAGTTCAAACATTATTCACTTACACGGCGAATTATCTAAAATGCGAGGTGTTGCTCATCCGTATAAAATTTACGATTGTACCAGCGATATTTCAGTTGGTGATGTCTGTGAGCGCGGTTCACAATTGCGCCCGCACATTGTGTGGTTTGGCGAAGATGTTCCAATGATTGAAACCGCCGTTGCGGAATGTGTTCAAGCAGATATTTTACTCATCATTGGAACCTCTATGCAAGTATATCCTGCAGCAAGCTTGATTAATTTTGTACCACAAAGTACCCCAATTTATTTCATTGATCCAAAACCATCTGTAAACGAAAACGCCTACGAAAACCTAACGGTAATCGCAGAAAAAGCTTCTACAGGCGTAGTAACAGTTGTAGAAGAGTTACTTTGATTGGGTTTTGGGTGTTTGATGTTGGAAAATTCAACCTAAAACCCAACACCAAAAACCTATTGAGGTTTTTCCTTTTTAAATGCTAATACACTTCGTGCAGTTTGTACCCAATCGGTGATTTCTTGGATTTGGGTTTCTGATAATTTTGCATCGCCATGTGTCCACAAATACGAAGCAATTGGCATGTGTCCTTCTTCAATTTCTTCTACAATTTCTTCCAATTTATGATCTTTCCGTTTAATGGAATATGAACTCCATTCAGAAAAATTCAATTCGTCTTTTCCATGCGCAACATGGTCTGCCATCCAATACGAAATTGGTTCAATGTTGCTGTACCAAGGATAACGCGTATTGCTTGAATGACAATCGTAACACGCCACTTTTAAAGACGCTTGAACCGATGCTGGCGGATTGGTTTCTGCAATAAACGGTTCTAAATCTGTAATGTCACCTTCATTTCGCTCAGGACCGAAAAACTGTAAAATTACAAGCGCAATTAATGCTAAAACTGCTACTTTTTTGAGTATCTTCATGCTGTTATTTTTATTGGGTCTAAAATATAAAAACTATGACATTTGAACAACTCTATGCGGAGCTAAATTATGTAAATCATTCACGTGAAAAACGAAATTACTATGCGCAAATAGTGCTCAATAACCCTGAACTATTGCCTACGCTACTAAAAGTTGTTTTTACGGTAGATGATAAAATTTCTGCCAGAGCGGCTTGGTTGTTTGAGTTTGTTGCAAGGGAAAATTTGGATGCTATTCTTCCACATTTAGATGTGTATATTGAAAAAATGCACACAGTACATTTAGATCCTGCTGTGCGTCCTATGGCAAAAGTTGCAGAGTATTTGATTGAAGCATTTTATCATAAAAATGATAATCAAACTAAAGAAAAATTAACCCAAAAACACCGTGAAAAAATTACAGAAGCTTGTTTCGATTGGATGATTACTGACCAAAAAGTTGCGGTAAAAGCGTATTCCATGCGCTCGTTGTATTTATTAGGCTCAGAATTCGACTGGATTCACGAAGAATTACTTCAAATTTTAGAACGCGATTATGCTTCAGAAAGTGCCGCTTTTAAAGCCAGAGCCAGAGAACTGATAAAACGCATAAAAAAAGCTAGAAAATGAAGTAGTAAAATTTTATTTCAAGCAACGTAACAAGTATATTTGTGGCTTCAACAACAACACAAATACAATGACGCTCACACCGCTTAACGCCATTTCCCCTATTGATGGAAGATATCGTAGTAAAACCATCGCTTTAGCAAATTATTTTAGCGAAGAATCGCTGATTAAATACCGCGTTTTAGTCGAAATTGAATATTTTATTGCATTGTGCAATCTTCCGTTGCCACAATTGGAAGATTTTGATGCTTCGCTTTTTGACGATTTACGTGCCATTTATGAGAATTTTTCTGCCGAAGATGCACACGCCATCAAAGAAATTGAAAAAGTAACCAATCATGATGTAAAAGCGGTTGAGTATTTTATTAAAGAAAAGTTTGACCAATTACATATTGCATCATATAAAGAGTTTATCCACTTCGGATTGACCTCACAAGATATTAACAATACTGCTATTCCACTTTCTATTAAAGAAGCAATTCAACAAGTGTATCTTCCTGAATTGGTACAGGTTTTAGAGAAATTAAAGGAATTAGCGAGCGAATGGGCAAACGTACCTATGTTGGCACGAACGCACGGACAGCCTGCTTCGCCAACGCGTTTGGGCAAAGAAATTGAAGTATTTATCACACGTATTGAAGCACAAGTTGAAACGATGTCGGTAATTCCACACGCTGCAAAATTTGGTGGTGCTACAGGAAATTTCAATGCACATAAAGTAGCATATCCTTCAGTGGATTGGAAAGCGTTTGGAAAAGATTTTGTAGAGCGTATTTTAGGATTGCATCACTCCTTTCCAACGACACAAATTGAACATTACGATCATGTTGCGGGAATTTTTGATGGTTTGAAGCGAATCAACACGATTATTATTGACCTTGACCGTGATTTTTGGACGTACATTTCCATGGATTATTTCAAACAAAAAATTAAAAAAGGAGAAGTTGGTTCGTCAGCGATGCCACACAAAGTCAATCCGATAGATTTTGAAAATAGCGAAGGAAACTTAGGCATTGCCAATGCAATTTTTACACATTTAGCGGCAAAACTGCCAATTTCAAGACTACAACGTGATTTGACAGATTCAACTGTACTTAGAAATGTAGGTGTTCCGTTTGGACATACATTAATAGGTTTTCAGTCTACATTGAAAGGTTTGCATAAATTATTATTGAACGAAGCCAAGTTTGAAGAAGATTTAGAAAATAACTGGGCAGTTGTTGCAGAAGCCATTCAAACCATTTTAAGAAGGGAAAATTATCCAAATCCGTATGAGGCTTTAAAAGGATTGACGCGTACTAACGAAAAAATCACGCAAAGCTCTATTGCCAATTTTATTGATACTTTGGCAGTTTCGGAAGCTGTAAAAGACGAACTAAAGCAGATAAATCCTAAGAATTATACTGGAATTTAAAATTTCATGTCCTGTCGCATGGTTTTTTTGTTAATTTTGCAGAAACCAAGAACTAACAAAAATTGATATTGTGAATATTAAACTCACAAAAAGCAAAGAAGACGATAATTTGAATATCCAACGAAAAAAAGGGAGACTTCAAATTAAAAAAAGAATCTACAATAAAACCTTTAAGTCTTTTATTGAAGATAAATACGGTCTAGGAATCCATTTTGGAAATATGGATAGCAATTTAGAAGAGATTCTCAAAAACTTATCTATTGATCATTTAATGGAATCTTCTGTAAGAATTCCTAAAATTGACGTAAATACCATGTCAAAAGTAAATAATAAGAAAAATGAGTTTTCTGATTTTGACATGTATGATAGTTTTGAATGTACTTTTTTAGCGAAAGAAAACGTAAGTTCTGAAGAATTTACCAAAGGAATCCATACACTGCAAAATAAGCTTTTAGACACGTATAATCAAAAAGTGCATGACGAAATCTTAGAATTTGAATATAAAAGCCGTCTTCAAGTAAAAAAGAGAGAGCTAAAAGAAATCATCTTTTTTATGATACTTACCGCTATTGCTTTGGTTTTGATTTACTTTTTCACACTCAGGTAAACAACTTACAATATAAAATAGAAGGAAAAGGATAAACGCATACGCATTTATCCTTTTTTAGTTAGTTGTAAACATATTCGTAATGCTGCCTAAATTGAAATTGAGCGGCACGTCTTTTTGCTGGGTGAGTTTGTACAACTCCATAAATTTTTCCAACGTCATATTATTACCGCTAATACGAGTTACTGCAAAGCCGTTGTTTTTATTTGCTAAGAAAACAACAATTTCGTCCATGGCATCGTCAGTACCAATATACTTGATGATTCCGTTGGTTCCTAAGTTGATCAACTCTTGGTATTTTTCATTTTTTAAAATTGTGCTAACATTGTTTCTTTCGGTTGAAAATTCAGCTTCTTTCGCAGGATCATACCTGTAAAACAACAAATTTATACGTTCAATAGCATTAATCGCGTCTTCTTGTTTTGGTGTAAATTGCAAGCCTTTTTGACGCAACAAACTTACAGGAAGCGTTGTGGAAGAAAAGCCTGATTTTTCAGCGTGATTCACAAAATAATTATGCAAACTATTTTTATCGGAACAACTTATTGTTCCTAAAAAAATAACAAACAGCAGTAAAAGAGGTTTATAAGTATTCATAATGTTCTGATTGATGTTTTTTGATGTGATAGATGATAATAATATAAAATACGCCAATGAACACGTAGTATTCATTGACGCATTTTTAAGAGATATGCTTTTTTAGTTCTTTTTAACGCTCTTTAAATGCTCTCCGCCAGGAATGTTCATTTGATTTGTAAGTTTGGAAACCTGTGTTAAATCAATATCACCTAATAAAGATACGACAACAGTATTAATTTTTCTGTCTTTTAATTGTACTTTATCTTCAATTCCTGTGATGAACATTAAAAGTTCTTTAACGTGTGTTGGACTTTTTCCTTCTTTTACATAAAACTTCACTCGTGTGTCTCCGTCACGAACTTGCATTAACTCGTCTAATTTAGAAGAGCGTTTTCCTACCCAGTTTTTCAAATCAGCAGAAATGTTATCATTTTCTGTTGCAATTACTTGCAGACTTTTCATGCTATTCACCATTGCTAAAAACTCTTTCGCATCAGGATCATTAGAATCAATTCCCATAGTTGCCAACATTTTAAACATTTTTGGGCTAATAGACACATAGGTTACTTGCTCATTATCGGCATATTTTTCAAAAATATCTTGTCCAAAAGTAAGTACTGGCATCGCCAATAACATTACGAGTATTACTATCTTTTTCATTATAAATTAATTGTTTTCGATTTTAAAAATTTTGTTTGTTGTTTCTTCAAATTGTGTTAAATAATTGATGTGACTTGCTCCAGAATTGAAACTTTGCGACACCAATGACATGGTGGTTTTAAAGTCTTCAAAAGCTTCTTCGGCTTGTCGTTGTTTGTTCCATTCGTTGATGAACAAACCTGTTGTGAGAACAAATACAGCGGCAACAGAAATCCATTTTAAATAATTTTTTCTTCTAGGTTGTAATGGAACGTTGCGAGTAGACTTCTCGGCTTTTAGATTGGTAAAAAGTTGAAACATCGGTTGGTATTCTTGCAAATGCGGCGCCACATTATCTTGCGAAAAATACGCTTGTAACTCTTGTTCTTCTTGAACTGTTGTTGTTGCTTCAAAATACTTCTCTAGTAAATTTTCTATGTTAGCTAACTCCATAGTTGTGTTTTTTTATAAGTTCTTGTCTTATGTATTTTCTTGCTCTTGATAGTGCTACGCGAATGGCTGTCGGATTCATATCCACCACTTTGGCAATTTCATCATAATCATACTGTTCTACATCGCGCAATTGTATGATAATTTTTTGTTGCTCTGGCAGTTCTTCCATAATCTCGTGCACAAAGCTTACACTATCTCTTAATTCAACTTCTTTTTGCAAAGAAGTATTTTCATCTTTATAATTGCTATGAACTAATTTTAAATTTCCAGCTTGTTTCGACTTTAATTTGTCCAAGCAATAATTTTTCGTCATCGTCATCGCAAAAGCTTCTACATTATTATAAGCTTCTATTTTTGACTTTTTAGACCATAACTTCATCAATACTTCTTGAGTAGCATCTTCTGCTTCTTCATTAGAAACTAGCAAACGCTTTGCCAAACGATATAATTTATCTTTAAAAGGCAATACGGTATGTAAAAAATCTGCCTGTTTCATTTTATGATCTATTGATTTCGGTTAGTTACAAGGAAGACGAACGAGTTACGAATTTGTTACAAATAATTTTTATTTTACAATAATGTAGCTATTTTTAGTGTTTATAAAAGTAAACACAAACTATGACAAAGAAAATTATGAATGTAAAAAAATTGCTACTGCTGTTTGTTGCTACAATAATAGTAACGTCAAGCTGTACCGATCAGGATGACAATCTGTTTAGTGTACCTGCAAATATTGAAATTCAAGACTTTGTATGGAAAGGATTAAATCTGTGGTATTTTTGGCAAGGAGAAGTTACTGATTTAGCCGATAGCAAGCTTGACGATGCCGAAGGATATATTTCTTTTTTACAAAGCTATCCAAATCCAGCAGATTTATTTGATTATTTAAATCACCCTGATGATCGTTTTAGTGTCATTGTGGACGATTATGATGTGTTGCAAGATTCTCAGCAAGGAACGTCTGCTACAGATGGTGCTGATGTTCGGTATATCTATCTAAACAGTGGAAGTCCAGAAGTAATTGGCTATGTTCGCTATATCATTCCAGGCTCTGATGCGGACGGAAAAGATATTCACCGTGGCGATATTGTCTATGCCGTAAACGGACAAAGTTTGTATTTTAATTCGTCTACCGATAATAACTTAGGACTGTTGGATGCGGGCTCGTATACGTTTAACTTGGCGGATTTAACTGTCACTGATGGCGTGCGTTCTATCACTCCAAATGGAAGAAACATTGATTTAACAAGATCTAATATCTCCGAAAACCCAATTTTGGTAAATACGACGTTTGATGTTGGCACGAAAAAAGTGGGCTATATCATGTACAATCAATTCATTTCAAATTTTGATGCACAATTGAATGATGTATTTGCTAACTTTCAAGGACAAGGTGTAAACGAATTGGTATTAGATTTCCGTTACAATCCTGGTGGATTTGTAAGCAGTGCTATCAATTTAGGAAGCATGGTTACAGGACAATTTGATGGGCAATTATTTACGAAATTCAGATACAACGATAAAATTCAACCGATTTTAACAGACGAACAAGAAAACCGTTACTTTAGAAGTTCCTTAAGTACAGGAGCGGCTATCAACAGTTTAGAATTATCAAAAGTGTATATTATTACTACAGGAAGTACTGCTTCTGCAAGTGAATTGGTTATTAATTCCTTAGAACCTTATATTGATGTTGTACAAGTTGGAACAACCACAACGGGAAAAAATGAAGCTTCGGTTTCTTTATACGATTCGCCTTCTTGGACTTTTGGTGACGAGCAATTGAACCCAAATCATAAATGGGCAATGCAACCGTTAATCTCTCGCTTGGAAAACAGCGCAGGATTTTCAAACTATACAGATGGACTCAATCCTGATATTGAATTGGCAGAAGATTTAACAAATCTTGGTGTCTTAGGTGATGAAAACGAACCGTTGTTGGCAGCGGCGTTGGCTAATATTGCTGCAGCAGGAAGACCATTGAATTTCAACACAAACAAAGTCATGCCAATTGATGGAATCACTGAAACCAAATTACAACGCATTACAGGAAATCGTATGTATATTGACTTAAATGTTGGAGAAACAGACGATCATCTCAAAAACCATAAAGTAATTATTAACGAATAATATATTACTATCGTTCACTGACACAGTGAGCGATATTTTACTCGTAAAACTAGTGTAGAAGCTGTTTCAAGATGCTATGAAACAGCTTCTTTTTTTTCTATAATTTCTATAAAAAAAGCCACCAGTTTCCCGATGGCTTCCAACGTATGTTGAGATATTAAATAAACTTACAGGCTCAAAGAAAACCCAATACGAACATTGGTTCCTCTTGTGGTAAATCCTGTAATTTCGGTATAGTCTTCGTTAAAAATATTATCTATCGTAACAAATCCTGTCCAACGCTTGTTGAAAGTGTGATTCAAATTAGCACCAAACAAATTAAAAGCATCTAAAGTCACGTTTTGAAAAGTTGCAAAATCTGTATCCAAACGCTCAGACGTGTATTGATACGTCAATCCTGCATTGGTTTTTGATGAAAACGCGTAACTCGCAGTGAAATTTGCTTTGTGTTTTGGAATTCGCAACACATCTACATCTTTTTTCTCGGTAAACGTATAATTAGCGTTTACGGTTAAGTTTTCAATCGGAGTAGCAAAAACTTCTACTTCCACACCATTTA
This sequence comes from Kordia sp. TARA_039_SRF, assembly GCA_006383075.2. GTDB lineage: Bacteria > Bacteroidota > Bacteroidia > Flavobacteriales > Flavobacteriaceae > Kordia. The sequence goes on along the minus strand of SMNH02000005.1, from coordinate 325,381 downwards.
CAGTAAAATCAGTTTGTACATTTTGATATTCGCCTGCAAAAGTGGTAAAATCAGTTACTACATAATCAATAAAGTTTTCTTCATCTCTATTAAAATATACCGCGCTTACGCGTAACTTTTTAGACAATTGCACTTCTACTCCACCTTCTAAAGTAGTATTTTCTTCAGGTTCTAAATCTGGATTCGGTCCAAAATTTCCAAACAATTGTGATAACGTTGGTGCGATAAACGACGTGCTGTACGAACCAAAAACTTTGGCATAACCGTCTTCACCTAATTTTCTACGATACGACGGATTCAAGTTGTACGTAAAATGCGTTCCGTATTCACTGTGATTGTTCAAACGACCACCAACATTTACATTCAGTCCAAAATCAGATACATACACTACATTTACATACGGATCTACAATAGAAGACGATTCAATCTCCGCAAATGTTGTTTGATTGTCAATATAATTCAATCCTACAACGGTAAAGAACTTGTTGTTAAAGTTGTATTTGTTAAAAATATCAACCGCAACGGTTTCTCCTTCAAAAGTAGATGGAAAGTTCGACTGAAACTCTCTGTCAATTGTTGTATACGCAGCATTCATCGTTACACTACCATTTTTATACGTGTACTTTGGTGCAATTCCCACACGGTACTGCTCACTTTTGCTCATAAAATTAGCATCTGTCAGTGGAGAAGAATTATCAAAATCAGTTTTAAACTTATCAAATGTCCCAAAAACACTTGCTTCAAACGCTTCTGAAAATTTGTAACCAACACGCACATTGGTGTTGATTCGCGAAAAACGATCACTTTCTTCACCAATCACAGCCGACAAACCATCGGTATCTTGATGTCCAAATCCGACTATATACGTTACATCATCCACCGTCCCGTCAATACGTGCACTGTTGGAGAAATCAGTTACATTATACTCCTGATTGTCTTGCGATTGATTCGTTCCAAAAGCACTATTCACGCGCAGCGCAATCGTATCTTTCGATGCTTTTTTCGTCGTGATGTTGATTACTGCCGTCGCAGCGCCACTTCCGTATAAGGTACTTGAAGCGCCTTTTACAATTTCAATCGATTCAATTTGATCCAACGCCAACAATCGCAAATCAAAATCATTCGCAATCGAAGAAGGATCGTTCACCTGAATTCCGTCAATCAGTATCAATACTTGACGATTGTTTCCTCCACGCACAAAATAGCTCAAATTTTGTCCGGCATTACTTCTACTTCCCAAAATTTCAATACCACTTTTGGTATTAATCACTTCGGCAACGGTTCTTCCTTGATTCTTTTTAATTTCTTCGCTAGAAATCGTAATGACCGTTTTTCCAGAATTTTCACGTTTTAACGCGTGACGTGAGTCAGAGATGACAACTTCCTCGAGTTGTTCCGTTTTGTCTTGTTCTTGCGCATACACAGCGGTACATGCCAAAAACAAAGCACTAACAGATAGTACTGTTTTTTTCATTTAATTTTCGTTTTATGGGAATAAAGCATGGGTTTTCCATACGCAAACTTTTATCCCGAAAGTTTGACATTCGTTGCGAATATTGGCAGGTCTCCTGACTTACAATTTGCTATATACCTTCCCGAAAATTCGAAAATTCAGTGGTCATGTAGTTATAGCAATTCATTTTAAAAATGAAGTACTGAACAAGTTCAGCACATGCTTACAGTTGCGGGAACAGTTCAAGACTGAAGGTTTTTACCTTTTCACTTGATTCCCTTTTAATTCGAGAACACTAATGCATGCTCGAAACCAAAATTCGCAGCAAAAATAAACATTCTAAAGAATCTGCCACCATAAAAGATGAAATAATAGTACTTTTGAAAAAATTACAACGACTATTTATGCGCTTTACCAATCCGTTTTTTTGTGTGCTTTTCGCGATGGTTCTTTGCTGTTTTTCATGTGAAAACAAAGAGAAACAACCTCAAAATGAACCACTTACTACAACTCAAGAAGCTAACAATACGACAGAAAATTTACGCCATGCCAAAAAGTTTTCTGTAGCAAAAAATGGAGATATTACGCTTATAAAAGTGTTTTCGCCGTGGCCAAATGCCGAAAAAGATTTTACCTATGCGCTGATTCCAAGAGAAAAAGCAGCAACTATCAGTATCATGAAAGATGCTTATGATGCTATTGTGTTGACGCCTGTAGAGCGAATTGTAGTCACTTCTACCACACACATTCCAATTTTGGAAATGTTAGGCGTTGAAGAAACATTGGTGGGTTTTCCAGAAACCAACTATGTTTCGTCTGAAAAAACACGCGCCCTGATTGACGCAGGAAATATAAAAGACATCGGATTGAACGAGCAAATCAACATTGAATTGCTTATCGATTTACAACCTGAATTGGTGATTGGTTTTTCTATCAACAACTCCAATCCGACGTATAAAAGCATACAAAAAGTAAATATTCCTGTTGCCTACAACGGCGATTGGACAGAAGAAACTCCTCTAGGAAGAGCCGAATGGATTCACTTTTTTGCACCATTTTTCCAAAAAGAAGCAAAAGCAACCGAAGTATTCAATTCGATTGAAGAAAATTATTTAGAAGCAAAACAATTGGCGCAAAAAACGACGAATTCACCGAGCGTTTTAGCAGGTTCGTTGTTTAAAGATGTTTGGTATGTGCCTGCGGGCGAAAGTTTTCAAGCGCAGTATTTAAAAGATGCAAACGCCGATTATATTTGGGCAGACTCCAAAGGAACGGGCAGTTTGTCGTTGAATATTGAAACCGTGTTGGACAAAGCCGCAGACGCCGATGTTTGGATTGGTCCTGGAAGTTATAAAACCTATACAGCCTTGGAAAGCGCAAATGCTTTGTACTCAAAATTTAAGCCGTTTACCGAGCGAAACATTTACAGTGCCGCAAATACAGTTGGGGAAACTGGTGGAATGCTTTATTACGAATTGGCGCCGGTACGACCAGATATTGTGTTAAAAGACATCATCAAAGCAGTGCATCCAGAAATACTCCCTGAATATCAACCGTACTTTTTTAAACCGTTGCAGTAATTGGCTAGCGAAAAAACATATAAATTCACGTTCATCATCCTAATTGTAGTGCTGATTGGCTGTTTTTTGATGAATATTAGTTTGGGCTCAGTTTCCATTTCGCTAGAAGGAATTTTCGCAGCATTTACAGGCGGCGAAATAGAAAAAGAAACTTGGAGAATTACCGTTCTCGATATTCGATTACCGAAAGCGATTACCTCCATTTTAGTTGGTTTTGGGTTGTCATTAAGCGGTTTGTTGATGCAAACGCTGTTTCGAAATCCATTATCTGGCCCTTTTGTGTTGGGATTGAGCTCTGGAGCAAGTCTAGGTGTTGCGCTGTTGATTATGGGCGCTTCGGTTTTTGGTGGCTTTTTTGGAACGCTACTATTGTCAAGTTACAGTTTGGTGATTGCCGCAAGTTTGGGAAGTTTTCTAGTCTTGCTTACCGTGATGCTAGTGTCTTCACGTGTCAAAGATACGATGTCTATTCTCATCATCGGATTGATGTTTGGGAGCATTACGGCTGCGATTGTAAGTGTACTCACCTATTTTAGCGATGCAGAAGAGTTGAAACAATTTATGATGTGGACTTTAGGTTCATTGGGCAGTCTGACGTGGGAAGAACTCGGAATTTTGGCAAGTTTGGTCGTGTCTGGAACGTTGTTGAGTGTGCTTTCCATCAAATCTTTGAATGCTTTTTTGTTAGGCGAAAACTACGCACGTAGCTTGGGAATTGACATCAAAAAAGCACGCTATACCATCATTATCGCGACAAGTTTGTTAGCAGGAAGTTGTACCGCCTTCGTCGGACCGATTGCTTTTATCGGCTTGGCAATTCCACACATTACACGTTTATTCTTCAATACAACCAATCACAAAATTTTGGTACCAAGTGTGTGCTTAATCGGCGGTATTTTGATGCTGATTTGCGATAGCATTGCACAAGTACCGTTTAGTGATATCACCTTACCTATCAACGCCATTACCTCGATGATTGGCGCGCCTGTCGTGATTTGGTTGTTGGTGCGGAAACGGAAGATGATATTTTGAAACGCTTCGCTATAGATATATTAGACACGCTTTGCTTTAGATGTTAGACGCGGCTTCGCCTTTTAGAGCTTTAGAAAATGGTTTTTGAAAGTAATTGACACATTGCTACATTTTCAAATTATCAAATTTGAATGGTTTCGCTTTCGCTCAATTCAAGGATTTAAAGATTCAATGATTTAAGGTTGTTGGTTATTTTTTTTGTTTTAAGTGGATTTAATTTTAGAACTTTATAACGAGTATCAAAAGAATGACGCTCTTAAAAGTGCTAAGAATATCTTATTTTTTGTAGAATTATTGAGTTGTGTAACGGTTACCGTTGTTGTGGTGCGTATTTTTCTATTCATTTAATTCAATTTCACTCATTGGCGGTGGTGGTGGCGAAACAAAATAAATTTTTTCATACAACCATATTTTAATATCAGTTTTATTTGTAATTCGGTTGTAGGTTTCAGTCAGTACGTTTAAAGTATTTGGTAAATTCTTAAATCCATTTTCATTGTCGTAAGAAATGTAAATCAATAGTTTTTCTGGATTATCACTTAACTTTGGGTTTTTGCCATAATTTTCTAAATCCCTTTTTAAAACGTTTTCCAAACTATCTAAAGGGAAGAAATTTTCATCATTTTTATTAATAGTGTCGTTATGAATTTCAATCACATTTTTTTGTTTGATTAAAATGCAAGCAAAATCTTCCCAACAAGGATTGCGGAAATAAATGGTTTTTATTTCATTCTTTGTTTTTACAGTTAATTTTGGCAAACTATCATTGCACACAATTTTTTCAGTCCGTTCCAATAAGTCATTCCATTTTTTGAATTGTGCATAACGCAATTCAACTCCAAGACTGTCATTTTCTCCTTTCCATTTTCCGTACACTTTTTGAGCTAACAGTTTATAATTTTTGTTCGAGTTTTGACAACCGATTATTGTCAAAATCATTAAAATCAGAAACGATATTTTTATGTTAGTTCTCATTTTCTTATATGCACCACAACGGTCTCGGCTATGAGTAGTTGCGTGGGTTAGCACTAAACTTTGCAAGTACACACCAAACTGAAAATCCTCACGGATTTTCAGAAGTAGGCGAGAACAAGCAATTACTTATAGCCATTGTTAGGCACAGTATTTTATTTAATTTTTTCTTTCAGTAATTCTTCAAATTCCAGAATTAAATCGGTACTAACATTCACAAAGGTGTCACCTCCATTAATAGCTCCTTGATTACCAAATGCTATTCCTGCACTTTCTTGCATGACATCAGCATATGCACTTAAATTATCATTTATATTAGTTCTAATTTTTGCAACTACAGTTTGGTCAATAAAGCCTAAACTCAACTTAATTCTTCCGCCTTTTGCCAGTCCTTTACATCGAGTGATTACTTGTTCGATTTGAGTCGAATTCACATTAATTGTTTGGAATAGACTGACTAAATTGTCTCCGAGTGTATATTTTTTTTCAAAATTTATAATCTCACTCGCAAGTTTGTCAAAGTCAGTTTTTAATTCTCCACTACCTCCAACAGCAGTTTGAATGCTTTTAAAAGCAGATTCTAAATGGGCAGAATTGTTAGCCTCAATGGCACTTAAATTGGTTAAAGGCATTGGTAATTTACTTGGTGTAATTCCGCTGTGGCAAAATGGAATTGTAGGTATTTCCGGATTATCATTTTTTAAGCTCAAAACATTTCTTATCCATACAGCACCTAATTCAAAGTTTATCCAATTTCTTTTTACAGATTTCGGACTAATGAGATAAATTCCACCAATACAGTCAACTAAACCATCTTCAATCCTTTTCAGGAAATTAGCTCCAGCTGGAATTGTAGAACCATCTGAAGAAACAAATACTTTCACAAATCCGCTAAATTCAGATTCGATTGCATTTTGAACGATTTTCGCTAAATCTTTTTCTTCGTGTATGTGTGATAAAAATATTAAATGTGCCATTTTATGGGGTGGTTTATATTGTGCCTAACGTATGTATAACAGGAATTTCTATTTTTGTACTAAATATGGCAAATAACAGGAACAAATTTTATGTCTAATTCCTATTATTCTCTGTAAATGTAAAATAAAACTCACTCTTACACAATGTGGTTTCCCGTAAAATGATAAAAAGATAGCATTTAGGGCATAAAAAATTCAAAAAATCAACTCGAATTATATCCAAAAAATGATTATTAAAAAACCTACTGAGGTTTTACCCAAAAGATGCGGAGGTTTTGTACAAAAGTAGCTGAGGAAACAACCAAAAGCAGCGGAGGTTTTATCTAAAACCTCCGCTGCTTTTTTATAAGAGATACTTTTGTTCCTAAAACTGGATTCCTGCCTTACTTCGGCAAGCTCAGTACAAGTTGCAGGAATGACATTTTGAAAGAAAAAAAAGCTTCCAAAAAATCATTTAGACTTTAAGGAAGCTTTTGAGTTTGTATGACTTCTCGACTGCGCTCGAAGTGACATTTATGCATGAAAGTTATTTACTCAAATACATTTTTCTTCGTGAGTATAAGTTGTAAAAGTCATCGTCTTTTAAACTGTCAATGAATAAGATGCTTTCTCCAGTACTCTTCATTTCTGGTCCTAAACGCTTGTTTACATTTGGGAATTTGTTGAATGAGAATACTGGCTGCTTAATCGCATAGCCTTCCAATTGCGGGTTGAAATCAAAGTCGGTTACTTTTTTCTCGCCTAACATGACTTTGGTTGCGTAGTTCACATACGGTTCTTTGTACGCTTTCGCAATAAACGGAACAGTACGCGACGCTCTTGGATTGGCTTCAATGATGTATACCATATCATCTTTTATGGCGAACTGAATATTGATGAGTCCAACCGTATTGAGTGCTAAGGCAATCTTTTTTGTGTGATCTTTGATTTGTTGCATTACAAATTCACCTAAGTTGAATGGTGGCAAGGTTGCATTGGAATCTCCAGAGTGAATTCCGCACGGTTCAATATGCTCCATGATTCCAATGATATACACGTTTTCTCCATCGCAAATCGCATCTGCTTCGGCTTCAATAGCGCCATCCAAGTAATGGTCTAGCAACAGTTTGTTGTTTGGAATTTTGCGCAATAAGTCTACTACGGTTTCTTCCAATTCTTGCTTGTTGATAACGATTTTCATTCCTTGTCCACCCAACACATACGACGGACGTACCAAGATTGGGAAGTTCAATTCATCCGCTAGTGCTAAGGCTTCATCAGCATTTTCTGCAACACCGAATTCAGGATATGGAATGTTGTTTTCTTTTAATAAGGTTGAGAAACTTCCTCTGTCTTCCGCTAAATCTAACGATTGGAAGGTAGTTCCTAAGATTTTGATTCCGTAACGGTCTAACTTTTCAGCTAATTTCAACGCGGTTTGTCCTCCTAACTGTACAATGACTCCTTCTGGCTTTTCATGCTGAATGATGTCATAGATATGTTCCCAGAAAACAGGTTCAAAGTATAGTTTATCAGCCGTGTCAAAATCGGTTGAAACGGTTTCTGGATTACAGTTAATCATAATCGTTTCATATCCACATTCTGCGGCAGCTAATACACCGTGTACACAGCAGTAATCAAACTCAATTCCTTGTCCAATTCGGTTTGGCCCTGAACCTAATACCACAATTTTTTTACGGTCAGAAACCACACTTTCATTATGTACATAACGATTTCCATCAGCCGTTTCAATTTCCGCTTCAAACGTGGAATAGTAATATGGTGTTTTTGCAACGAACTCCGCCGCACACGTATCTACCAATTTGTATACACGCTTGATGCCTAATTCTTCTCGTTTGTTGTATACTTCACTTTCCAAACAGCCCATCATGTGTGCAATTTGTCGGTCAGCAAAACCTTTTTGCTTGGCTTCCAACAACATTTCTTTGGAAATGGTATCAATAGTACTGCTTGAAGAAATTTCTTTTTCTAGCTTGTATAATTCTTCGTATTGCTTTAAGAACCACATGTCAATCTTGGTGATTTCGTAGATTCTACTAAGCGGAATTCCCATCTGAATCGCATCATAAATCACAAAAACACGATCCCAAGAAGCATGTCGTAGTTTACTTAATATTTGATCGTAGTTTTTATATCCTTTTCCATCGGCACCAAGTCCATTACGCTTTATTTCAAGTGATTGTGTAGCTTTGTGTAAGGCTTCTTGGAACGAACGTCCAATTCCCATCACTTCTCCAACGGCTTTCATTTGCAAGCCTAATTCACGGTCAGAACCTTCAAATTTGTCAAAGTTCCAACGAGGTATTTTTACAATTACATAGTCTAACGTTGGCTCAAATAATGCCGATGTTGATTTTGTAATTTGATTGTCTAATTCGTCTAACGAATATCCGATGGCTAATTTTGCCGCAATTTTCGCGATTGGATATCCTGTTGCTTTACTCGCTAAGGCAGAAGAACGCGATACACGTGGATTTATCTCAATAGCGATGATTTCTTCTTTTTCGTCTGGACTTACCGCGAATTGCACATTACAACCTCCTTCAAAATCACCAATACTACGCATCATTTTAATCGCCATATCACGCATTTTTTGATACGTACGGTCTGATAAGGTCATCGCTGGTGCAACCGTGATGGAATCTCCTGTGTGGATTCCCATTGGGTCCATATTTTCAATAGAACAGATGATGACTACGTTGTCGTTTTTATCACGTAATAGCTCTAATTCGTATTCTTTCCAACCCATCATTGCTTTGTCAATCATCACTTCATGAATTGGTGAAGCTTCCAATCCGCGACGCAGCAATTCGTCAAAATCTTTTGGGTCATATACAATAGAAGCGCCTGCGCCACCAAGTGTATACGAAGCTCTAATTACTAATGGAAAACCAAATTCTTGCGCGATTTCTTTTCCTTTTAAGAACGAAGTTGCGGTGGCTTGTGGTGCCATGTTAACACCAATTTCCCCCATTAATTCTCTAAACTTTTCACGATCTTCTGTAATGTTGATGGCTTCAATATCGACTCCAATCAATTTTACTCCAAAATCTTCCCAAATTCCTTTTTCATCAGCTTCAATACAAAGGTTTAAGGCAGTTTGTCCTCCCATTGTTGGCAATACTGCATCCACGTTTGGATGTTTTTTAAGCACTTCAATGATGGAACGTGTTGTTAGGGGTTTTAAATATACATGATCCGCCATGGAAGGATCGGTCATGATGGTTGCAGGGTTTGAATTGATTAAAATAGTTTCAATTCCGTCTTCTCTAAGTGAACGTAAGGCTTGCGATCCTGAGTAATCGAACTCACAAGCTTGACCAATAATGATTGGTCCTGATCCAATAATTAAAATGGATTTTAAGTCTTCTCTTTTTGGCATTCTTTTGTTGTGTGTTGTGTTGCGTAAAAATAAAAAAACATTTGGGTACAAAAAAAGGTGTCGCTTGAAAAAACAACACCTTTCCTATATTACTGCTATATCATTACTTCTTATGTCTTAATTCAGATGACACAGATAATTTCTTTCTTCCTTTTGCTCTTCTTCGAGCTAGCACTTTTCTACCGTTTACAGAAGCCATTCTTTCTCTGAAACCGTGCTTGTTTCTTCTTTTTCTTTTCGATGGTTGAAATGTTCTTTTCATTGCTTAAAATATCTTTAATTTCTCTTGAATTTAATTATAAACGCACGCGAGATTCCTTTCCAAAAGTGCGGCGCAAATATACAAAGAGTTTTTACTTTAACAAACAGATTTTAAAAAATATTTTCGTTTGTTTTTTATACATTTGCAACCTCTATAAATATATACTGATTTATGTTCAACAAAAATATTAAACTCATCATAGCGGCAGGAATTTTTGCCTACGCAATTTACCAATTTTACGAAGGTTACATCGGTAACGGAATCTTTTTGATTTTGTTAGCTGCCATTTTCATTTTACTGTATTATAAGAATGAATTTATTTTATTATCATTTTTAAAGCTACGTAAGCAAGATTTTGACGGTGCGAAACGTTGGTTGGGAAAAATTAAAAATCCAGCAACAGCCTTAACACGCAAGCAACAAGGATATTATTATTATTTGCATGGTATTATGGCTTCACAAACCAATTTGACACAAGCTGAGAAACATCTGCGTAAAGCGGAAAAGTTAGGATTGAGCATGTCGCACGATATGGCGATGGTAAAAATGACCTTAGCGGGAATTGCTGCGCAGAAGAATCGTAAGAACGAAGCTAAGAATTTAATGAAGGAAGCCAAAGCGCTCGATAAACGTGGAATGCTTACGGAGCAGATTAAAATGATGGAGCAGCAAATGAAACGCGCTGCCAGCGCTCCAAAACAACATTACGGCAATCGTCAGCAAATGCGAAGAAGATAATTTTTTACAAAGCGACTTTTTGAAGTCGCTTTTTTATTTACGATTGTAGATTTACGATTTTTGATTTTTTCAATTTAATAATTTGCTAATGTTTTTGGTTGGATAGTTTATGTAAAACTATTTTAGGATACTGGATTGTCTGTTACATGAAGGTTTCAAAAGCACTTCTCGATACAAAATTCTTGAAGAATTTCACTCGAAGTGACGGCTTTTTCAATGTATCAATTTGATAATTTGAAAATGTACCAATAGCTTTTATTTAGAATTGAAAATATACTTTCGTCAAGCTGAACTTGATTCAGTTTCCCATAAGGCAATAAAAATCTCTTGCTTTTGAACTTGAAACCATATACTTCTGTTCGAGTGATTTTTCGCAGAAAAATTGTATCGAGAACTGCTTTGAAATAATCTCAATTCTCACATCTCAATTCTCACTACTTAATACTAAAAAAAAAACTACAAAAGTCCATTCTCCTGAAGCATTTTCTTTGTTTCTTGATGATTTTCCCAAAAGCGGTCTTTTATCTTTTGCATGGTTTCTATGTATGCTGGATGCGATTGCAAGCTTTTTAGGAGCGGATCTTTTTCCATAAACAACACAATCCAATACTGGAAATGATCTTTGGTAGCAAATATTTTATATTGTTCAATAGCAGCTTCTTTGTTTCCTTCATACAAATGCAATATGGCAAGACTTGCCGATTTGTACAACGAAACATCTTTTTTACAATAGGCTACATATTTGTCTAAATATTTTTTCGCCGCTTCCTTTGCTCCTACTTTTTCGTATGAAATCGCGATTTTTAGATTTTCGTGTGGAAATATGTCAATTTCAGCATTATCGAGCAGTGCATTGTATTTTTTGTAATAATAATGTGCGTTTTCGTAATCTTCTTGGAAATAATACATTTTACCGATTTCTTGCAGTAAATCTGTTCGTAATGTATCTTTTTTCCATTCCGCAATCAACTGTTCCGTAGTTTTTTGCATGCTTTTATGCTGTGCATATTTGATAAATATTTGCAAATACGGAACATACGGATTGTTTGGATTTTGCGCTAAAGATAATTCCATATACTTGTCTGCTTCTTCTACAAAACCACTTTGTATAAGCGCGTCTCCTAAGTGTAAATAGATAAAACTTTTCCCAATAGAATCGTTGGCTTGTATGTTGAGCTGCTCTCCTTTAAGCGCGTATTTTAAGTATTTTTTTGTGTTTGGAATGGCTCTCGCATATAAATTTGAAAGAATCAACACTACAGCAGCAGAATTCGGATTGTATTCCAACGCCTTTTCCAAATGTGGTACTGCAAGATTGAATTCTTGATTGTTCATGTAATACAATGCTTTTGCAATTAAACTTTCTGCTGATTTTGGATCGTGTAAAAGCGCTTTGTCTGCATTTTCGTTGAGCTCGTTGGTATATTGTTTTTCTTGTTTGTAAATGTCTAAATAGAAATATGCTAACGCCAGTTTTGCATACGCTAAAGCGAATTTCGAATCTAACTCAACAGCTTTTTTAAACAACGAAATAGCTTTGAGTAAGTCTTCTCGTGTTTGTGTTTGTAAAGGTTGCAAACCGCGTAAGTAATAATCATAGGCTTCTAAGTTTTCTGTGGGCTTTTTTTCGATTTGTGCTAATTCCGAAGGCGTGACCGTTACTTGAATTGCTGTTGTTATTTTTTTGGCAACATTGTTTTGTAATGAAAATATATCATCCAACTCATGCTTGTATTGTGCTGCCCAAATAGGCGTGTCACTTGTTACATCAATCAATTGAATGTTTAGTAATACCTCATTTTCAATTTTTTGTCCGCTGCCTTCTATGATGTAATTCACGTTCAACTCTTCCGCAATCTCTGAGATGGTTTTCGTGGTATTTCTGTATTTTTCTACGGAAGTGCGACTAATCACGCGTAATTCTTCTATTTTTTGAAGATTATTCAGAGATGCTTCCATCAAACCATTGACAAAATAGTAATTGGTAGAGTCGCTACTCATATTTTTAAATGGCAGTACTGCAATAGACTTTTGTACGCTAGTTGGTTTTGGAGAATCAGCTTTTGTTTCCTTCCAAAAGAAAACAATCAACACAATGACAACAAGCGTTGCTGCAATGATAATTTTATTCGTGTGTTTACTGAAAAATCCTTGTTTTTTAGGAGTTTCAGCAGCTAAAGTAGTTTCTGACGCAATAACTTCTTCTGCTACTTCAGTAGGTTGTTTGCGAATTTCTCCTGGCGGAACTCCGTACAATTCTCTAAAGCATTTGATAAAATAGGATGTATTCCCAAATCCGACATCGTACGAAATCTCAGAAATGGTCGATTCGGTTGCCTCCAACAATTCTTTTCCTTTTTCCAATCGGATGTTGCGAATAAATTGGCTCGCCGAGAGTTGTGTTTCTTTTTTGATTTTTCGCAACAAATTTGAACGACTCATATTGGTAGCTTGTGCCAATTCGGAAACACCAAATTGTTCATCGGAAAGATGTTCTAACACGAGAGCTTTCGCTTTTTGTAAAAAGTCGCTTGTCGATGTAGTTTTTGACATGTTTTTGTTGCTTGAAAACGAATATATACATTTTATGGAAACTTCACGGTTTTACACGTTGATTTTGTGTACCAAAAAACCGTTTTGCGTCATAATTTATAGTGTTGCATCATAATTTATAGTCCTTCTTCAAACTTGATACTTCTTGAATCATACGTATTTATTGATGCGTCACGACTTGACGCATCTTTGTAACAACAAAAATCAAAACACGAACTTTTAAAACATTTTATCATGAAAACACCACAAGTAATTCTTACAAAATTTATCTTTATTATGATTGTAGCCATTATTACCAGCTTAACTTCTTGCGCACAGGAAAATGGTTCAAAAAACAATCAAACTTCAAATGTAAAAGCGCCGACAGTTGACATTCACAGCGCTGTTATTTCGGGAAATTTAGAAGCCGTTCAACAACATATCGAAGCGGGAAGCGATTTAAACGCGAGCGAACCTATGAGCGGTTCTACACCATTAATTACAGCAGTTACATTTAACAAAATCGATATTGCCAAAGCATTGATTAAGGCAAAAGCAGATATATCTCAAAAAAACAAAGACGGTTCTACAGCATTGCATACCGCAGCATTTTTTGGGCGTATTGAAATGGTACAACTTTTAGTAGATGCAGGCGCAGATAAAACTCTGAAAAACAGCTACGGAATGACGCCAAGAGAAACTGTTTTAGGCGATTTTGCTCAAGTGAAACCAGTTTATGAAATGTTAATTGCACAATTACAACCATTAGGTTTTACACTCGATTTGGAAGCCGTGAAAAAAGCGCGTCCTGTAGTTGCTGTGATGTTACAATAACTTTTTGCGGAAAAGAATTTTTTACGCTTACTTTTTAATTCACTAAAAACTATACCATGAAAACTACTAGAAGATACGATATAGATTGGCTACGCGTCATTGCAATTGGATTGTTACTTATCTATCATATTGCCATCATTTTTCAGCCATGGGCAATGTTTATTGCCTTTATACGAAGCGACGAACTTTCGGAAGCTTTGTGGAAACCAATGACAATGTTGAACGTATGGCGCATCCCGATTCTTTTTTATGTATCAGGCATGGGATTGTATTTTGCGATGCGAAAACGTAATTGGTTGCAATTGCTCGCTGAACGCACCAAACGTATTCTAGTTCCTTTCGTGTTTGGAATGATTGCCATCACGCCATTACACATGTTTGTGTTTCAAAAGTATTACAAATTGGCGTTGGATTATTATCCGCACTTTGGACATTTATGGTTTTTGGGGAATATTTTCTGTTATGTAGTCCTTCTATTGCCTGTATTTTTATTTCTAAAAAAACGACAAGATACTTCACTACAAAAGTGGCTTTCCAAATTGTTTGGAACACCTTTAGGCTTGTTATCAATAAACCTCTTTTTTGCAATTGAAGTACTTATTATACAACCAAAACCGTTTGCAGTATATGCTGAAACATGGCATGGATTCTTCTTAGGATTGTTAGCCTTCCTTTTCGGTTTTGTATGTATGTTTGTTGGAAAAGCGTTTTGGAAAAATGTGCGAAAGTGGCGCTTTTTATATGCTGGAATTGCAGCGGTTTTGTTTACCATACGATTTGTGGTGTACGCCACAGAAGCACCAGGATATTTGACGGTTATTGAATCTAATTGTTGGATTTTTGCAGTCTTTGGCTTTTGCAATAGGTACCTTAATAAACCAAGTAAAACATTGTCATATTTGAGCAAAGCTGCCTATCCTGTGTATATTATTCACATGATTGTATTGTATTTGGCTGCGTATGTTATATTGCCATATCAATTACCAGCAATGTTGGCATTTGTCATCATCACGGTACTTACTTTTGCTGGATGTTTTGTAATTTATGAACTTCTAATTAGAAGAATCTCATTAGTACATCCATTTTTTGGCTTACGCTGGAATTTTCCGCTTTTCCAGAAAAAGAACAAGAACGCAGTTTCCATGACAAAAGAAGAAGCTTCCTAAACCACTTCGGTATAAGCACAAACATTCTGTAGAAACTATGAATAAATTTCAACAAAAGTGTCAGAGCATTTTAAATCGCGATATTAATTAAATTTTAAAGTAAATTTCAGTTCTCTGTTATTTTTTACACCTAATTTTACATCACATCAAAAAACGAACACCTAATCATGAAATTTAAAAAAATACACATCATTCGGACACTTCTTTTACTAGGAACTGCAATTTCCTTGTGGTTTGTTCCGTGGCCTATTGTAACGACATGGATACAGCCACTTCCTGAAACCGTACAAGCGCAAGTAGATAAGGTGGAAGATTACGGTTTTGACGGCATTATTGTGTACGTAGATACAAAAGAAAAAGCGCCTGCTTGGTATACCGCTGGCTGGCATACTAAGGAAGAAAAAGTACCCGCAAAGCCAAAAGCATTGTTTAAAATAGCTAGTATTAGTAAATTGTATCACGCGGTAGCAATTACCAAACTAGTGAGCAGTAAACAATTATCGTTAGACGGAACACTCGCGATGTATTTTCCTGAATATAAAGATCGAATTGAACATGCAGACCAAATTACCTTGCGAATGTTAGTACAACACCGAAGCGGTATTCCAAACTTAACAGATACGCCTAATTTTTGGGCGAATCCGCCAAATAGCAGCGAAGAAGCCTTGCAACTTATTTTTGATTTGCCCGCAGATTTTGCTCCTGATACTTCGTATGCATATTCAAATACAAATTATTTATTGATATCTGAGCTGATTCAAAAAGTTACGAACAACAATAAGTTTCAGTACATGAAAGACACATTTTTAACGCCGCTTGGACTTCACAACACGTATGGTTCTATTCATGAAATTGATATGAAAAATTTGATGAGCGGTTACCATGTTGGTGTGGAAGAAGATTTGAAAACAACCGATTATGGCGCCATGGTTGCTTCCGCAGAAGATGTCGGAACGTTTCTTCGTGCGCTTAATGATGGCAGCATTTTTAGTAAAGAAGAACGCGAAATTTATGCTTCAATTTATGTGTACAATCACACAGGATTGATGCCTGGCTATCAAAGTATTGCAAAATATCATGCAGATATTGATACGGTTGTGATTCAATTTACAAATACCACTGATTTTAGAGGTTATAACTGGAATTTGTCGGAAGTAATGTATAGCAGAATTGTAGCTATTATCGAAAAACAATTGTAATGCGCTTGCTATTTTTTCGTTTTATGTCGCAGAATATCTTTTCGCAATTGCGAATCGTCTGTAACAAAGTGATTTAATAGCGATAACATTCCGTATTTTTTATGGTTTTTCGAGATTAATTCATACGCCATTTCTTGAATTTCTTCTTTCGGTGCAATGTCTTTTTTGTATTCGTGTGTGAGTACTTCTAAAAATTGACGCTCGTTTCCTTCGTGTGTTCTTGCAGCTTTGAATTGATGAATTTCCTTTTGGAGTGCTGCTTTGTCTTTGAAATTAGCTAGGTAATTATTCGCGCAGTTGACCGCATCTTTATTTTCAGTCCAACCTTTCAATAATAGTTTATTTGCTGCAGGAATATTGTTCATTTTTTTGCGATACAACAACGACGCTTTTACATATTGATTTCGCTCCACATATTCATCCACTACAATTTGATAATGATGTTGTGCTTTTCCTGTATCGTTTATTTTTTTGTATAAATCGCCTACTTTTTCATGCTGATTCAATTCTGTATACAACTTGATAGATTTCGAATACGAGCGTGCCAATTCATAACATTCAGCAGCATTTTCTTTGTGAAAACATTTTTTTAAGTACACCAAAGCCGCTTCATTATACAAATGACCATCTTTTAAAATACCAGCGGCTCTGTATGGGTTTTGCAATAGTTTTAACTGAATGTACGCTGCTTTTTTATATTGCTTTTTCTCGATAAAATCATTCGTAAGTTTTTCATAATGTTCACGCAATGCATTGAACTGTTCGTCACCAATAGTAGATGTTTCTCCGTAGCGACTTCTCCCTTCATCTTCTTCTCCAAAAAGTTTACGTATCAAATAAAGAACTGCAAATAATACCAATGCCAATACAATGAGTTCTATCAAAAAACTAGGGAAATCGCCCGCGATGAGAGAAGTAACAATAAGATATATCAATTTCATCACCAACACCACAAAGATGAAGGAAAACAATTTTGATTCGAAATTGCTTTTTCTTTGATTAGTCATCAGAGTAAAGTTTGTTTTTATTTAGTAAATCGTATAGCATGCGAATGATAAATCCGATAGCAATTATGATAAATATGGTTTTCGTGTTTTCGTTGGAAATCATAGGATATAACAAGTAAGCAACTACAGCTAATAGCATTAAAACTATGACTATTTTGCTTATTGGCGATAATTCATTTCCACCAAAATAAAAGCTAAAACCTTTATACTTATTTTCTTCTTTTTCTTTCTCATCAAATGAAAAGAAGCTACTCTCTTCGGGTAAATTCATCCAAGAAGATGTATTTTTTTGTTCAGCTATTTTTCTTGTACGCTTTCGTTTCCTCGCAATTACAGAAAGTATGATAATTCCGATTATGAGGATAAATATGATAAAGAGCAAAGTCGTTTTGAGAGACGAATCGGCTGTTTTTTCGTTTGTATCTACGCTTGTGTTCGAACGGTCAACAGATTCATTTTGAGATTCTTGTTGAATACTATCCAGAAATTTTTGATCTAATGCTAGTATCTCTTTTTCTTCTGCTGTTAGCTTTTCTTGATTAATTTTTGGACTTATTGTAACCGTTGTAGTACCTTGTTTTACCTCAACTTGATTCCTTTTATAGGTATCCACAAGAAATGAACCTAACCAAAAAATGGCAATTATCGCCAAAACTCCAAGTACGGTTTTGATGCCCGTTTTTGTACGTTCAGAAACATTTTCAAATCCTAAAGAGTCAAAAAAGTTACTTTTAAATCGGTATTTTGCAAATGCTTTTCCGCGTGACGTTCCTAACATATCCAACGGAATCGCCATTTTTAAGGCTGCTTCAGGATTTTTTTCTATGTATTTAAGGTACTTTTCAACTTCTTTGTTGTTTCCTTCCAACACCTTTTTCATGTCAAAAGGTAAATCTTTCGTATTTATCTTTTCATTTCCTAAAGGGTTTTCAAGTTCTTTTTCCGTTTCTGCTTCTTCAATTTCAACGCTAAACGCAGTAACGCTCATAGGAATGTGTACGCCTTTTGCTGGTTTCTCAATGGCAAGAACTTCTTCTTTTGGAAATTGTAACAAGGTTTCCCAACGGACTTCTTCAGTAAGTTCTATCAAACCAAATTCATGATGAAAAAAATGTGGTTTCCCTTGTGTGATTTTCGTGAATTCATCTAACGTAAGTGACATATTAAGTCGCGTAAACTCTGGAATATAAAACCCTGTATGCGCTTTTAGCACACACATATGTCGTTGAATATCAATCTTCCGTTGTGCCGATTTAAAAATTACCAATACGCCTGAAACACTATTCGCTTCCAAAGCTGGACACGGATACAGCGTACACTCTGATAATTTCAGTTGCATACGCGTGATTTCTTGCAACCACACTTTTGGAGAAGCGTGCTTGATAAAAATACCACATCGCGGATATTGATTGTCATTGATATGTTGCAATGCTAACTCCATGCCTCAAGTATATGACTTATGAAAGGTTCTACATATTTTACATCAAATTCGTGAATTTCTATTTTCTTTAGCGTGGTATCGTTCGGCACAAAATAATCAGCACCTGCAAATTCTTCGTCTGTTGCCAACGCAATATTGATTCCAATATACGATGCTACATAAAACGTTGGAATGGCTGGATTTCCACTTCTAAATGTAATGATTCCGTTTTTATCTATTTCAATTTCGCTTCCACCTGCCAGTATTGCTTTTTGATTTCGATTGTGAAAATAAACTGTTACTTCGTCTTCTAAATACATTTCATCTTCTTCAAGAATCAAATCAAAATAACCAACAGTGCCAACAAGGTCGAGACGGTGTTTATTGTTAAACACAAGTTCCAAAACACTGGTAAACGTTATTGATTTTATCTTAGTAAATACGGAGCCTTCAAAATAGCGAACTTCGTTTTTTAAATATTTTTTATAGGTCTCTTCTAAAGCTTTTGAAGGATTCTCTATGGGCGTATATCGTTGCTCAAAAATGTCAAAATATGTAAAAACAGGCGGCGAACTGTAATAATTTTTCGTTACCAAATACACTTCTTCTTCGTGAACTATCAGATGCTTAAAAACGTTGTCTTTATATTTGGCAAGGTCAAACTTGTAACTATACGTGTGATGCTGTGTTTTAAAAACCATGTGATTATTCGCGTTCCAATACAACACAAGCAGTTCACCTTGAAACATGACGCCAAACTTGTGTTGACTGATTCCTGTAAAAAAACGGAAACCACGATCTACCATGCGAAATCCTTTGTTTCGGTCTTCGGTTCGAAATAAATCGCCATTCTTTTGAAGCAAATATGCACTATGTTCATCTGTAAAATTAATTCCTACACGCGTTGGAAACCCATACAATAACGGATAGTTTACTGTGTTTTTTGCCGTTTTATATACTTCTTTGTGGGTAGTTTTTCGCTTCGGCGGATGTGACCAAAGTTCCGCTAAAGGCAATCGAATGTGTTTTGACAAACTTCGCGTACCATTCTTCAGTTTGTATACATCTATATTTCCTTCACTATCAGAAGTAATAACGCCACCAAACTTTTTGTGATGCATATTGAAAATACGTCGAATGTTTTGATGCATCAACGTTTTAGCTGTTGTAAATAGCGTGATTTCGATATTTTCCTCTTCACATTCTGCGATGAATTTTTCAATTGCTTCGGTGGCATCTAGCAATGGTGATGTCAATTGCAAGCCAGTACTGACGTTTTCTTTGCTGTTAAAACTCAGTTGTTGATACGTTTCGCCCAACGCGTACGGCTGAAAGTGCATATTGTTTTTAGGATGATGTATGAATGAAAAAGCCGTTGCAAACGAAAGTATTTTTGGTGTTCCCCAATTTTTTATGGTGGTGTCAATTAAAAATATACGTGTTCGCAAATCTTCTTCTGGTGTAGTTTCTCGGCGAATGAACAAAGCTTCTTTATTGGCGATTCGATGTAAAAAAATTAAGTCATCATTCGCGAATTCAGAGATTAGAATATTATCAAACTTTCCTTTGTTGGTGATATCTGAAATTCCGCCTAACGGCATTTCTCCAGGATGCGAATAGTGCATTGGCAGTTGAATTCCAGACCACAATCGCTTGATGAGACTTCCCATAAAGAAGGTTTTTGGGTCTTCAATTAATTCCTGAATAAAATCTGGATTTTCACTAAAATGCTCCACTTCTGCATCTTCAGGCTCCACAGGAATTTCTTCAATTTTCAACCATGCTTGTAGCAACGATTCTACCGTTGGATATTGTTTGTGCAACAATGCCAATGCATTGATATCTTTACTCAACGCTGCTACCGTAATTTCTTGTTTTACACTACATACATGAAGTTCATCGCTTTGGTTCTGAATAAAATCAAGAATTTCTTCTGAGTATTTTGGTGACAAGCTGTGATTAGCTTTTTCAAACAAAAACACGAATAAGTCTGTTCGTTTTTGTCCTTTTTTATACGCTTCTGGAAGTATACGCAAGGTTTTAAGAAACGATTCTGCCGCAGCAAAATCAATATGACCGACCGAGGGGAAATTTGTATGTTTTTGTAAGGTTTCTGAAAAGATTTCTTTGATAGCGGAATCTACTTCTCCAGAATTGGTCGCTAAAAACACCAATATCAGCGCTCCAAAAGGTGGCAACCCTGTTTCTGAAAGTAATTGTAAAATTTCAACAACAGGCTCTTTATACACAATCGTCATTCCCTGAGGAATACAGATACAATTATAGCTTCCTTGAAACATGTGATCCACTTCCCATTCCCAAAAATAGTCATGGTACGATTGAAAGTAATATATTGCCTTTGGATGTTCTGTATACATGGTTTATCGTGACAATCGGTATCCGCTGATTGTGAGTTTTTGTACGTTTTCTTTTGAGATTTTAAAATATGTACCATCCGTTTGCATCACAATGATGTTGTCACCATTTGGATTGACGTTTTGATGGAAATATGTTCGCAGTTCTGGATATTCAAAATCGTAGCCTGTAGGCAATAAAAAGTTTTCTGATTGCCAAAAGGCTTTTCCTGGCAACGCAAGCAACGGCGAACCAATAAGTAACGCTTGCTTTTCAACGAGTGTCCATTGCAAGTGTCGCAACCGAACTGCTGGCATTTTAGGAATTGCAGCGTCTAATACTGTTAATGGAATGAGTTGCGCTGCGGCTTCTCGCTCCACCGTTGCGGGCACCATGCGGAAATCTATCGTTTCTTGAATTCCGAAATAGTTAAAATTATAATCGGGCATTTCTACAGGCAATGCTTTGTTGATTGGCGACCACAATAAGGAGGTTTTTAAACGTTCTTCAGGCAGATTTCCATCTAACAGAAATAAAGCATTTTCATGTTGAAAGTATATTTTTTTAAATGGAATACTGCGAATTTCTTCACTGTGCAATTGACTTGGAGGAATTCCGCGAACCCAAATATCATCACCATCAGTTGCAATTCGCAAGGATTTCCACACGCGAATTTGCGCTAATTTTTCTTTGTATTTTGAGGGTAATCGCAACCAATATTCGGTTACTCCTTGTGTAAGATGTCTTTCCACAATTGATCAATTTCCGTATGAATGTATTGTTTTTTCTGTTGTTCTTTTACCCAATCTGTTCGATTTTGCAGATAGCGCAATTTGTCTTTGATGACGTTTAATTCTTGCAATGAAATGTCTTCGTTAGAAAATTTTTCTTTGAGATGCAATACTTCGTTCATCAACTCTTCCGGATTTGGCGCTTTGTTAAAAAATGCCTGTGGATGCACACTTTCTTCCGTAACTTCTTTTTCAATCAGTGCATTGACGGTGGCTTGCAAGGTTTCTATTTGTTCTTCCGTGCTCCAGATGTATTTTAACACCCACAAATCAGATAAGATGGCTTCTTCCCTATCGCACAACATGGCACTTGCCGCGACCAAGTTTTGCATTTTTACTGCACGTCGGTCAGAGACTTCAATGCCTGTATTTCGTAGACTGTGAATCAATTCAATGTACGAACTTCGGATAGACGAAAGATTGACATTTTTTACTTTTTCCTGCAAGTCTTTGATTTCTTCTGGAGAGATTTGTGTTTGCTTTGTTTTTTCTTTTCGCTCCAATTTCCGGCCTGCTTGCAATACTTCTTCCAATCTATCAGGTTTTACATTGTCTACTTTTAGTCGAATCAAGAAACGGTCTAACAATGCTGCCAAGGCTTCATCTTCTGGCAATTGGTTACTCGCACTGATAAACATCAACGCAGGTAGTTTTTTGGTTTCTTTTCCACGACGGAACACTTTTTCGTTTAACGCCATTAGCAAACTGTTCAAAATTGCGGAATTCGCATTGAATATTTCGTCCAAAAACACCAAAGAAGCTTCTGGAAGCATGCCGTCCGTATTCGTTTTAAGTTCACCTTCTTTTAGTAAACGAATATCTAGCGGTCCAAATATTTCGTTCGGTTCGGTAAATCGCGTTAAGAGATAATCAAAGTTGATTCCGCCAATTACGTGACTTGACAATTGCTTTACAATGGCACTTTTTGCCGTTCCTGGAGGTCCTAATAGGAATACGTTCTCTCTGGCTAATAATCCAATTCCCAACAGGTCAATGACCTCATCTTTTCCGACAAATACATTTTTTATTTCGTTGAGAATGGTTCGTATTTTTTTTGTTTCGTTCATAATGCTGTTGCTTCTATGGCAAAGGCTCTCCAAAAGTGTTGCGAGTGTTCTCCCAATTGGATAGCGACGTTTTTTTGAATGATCTTTTGTGTTGCTAGACTAATGTCTTTTTGCGCGATGACTCTGTCAATATATAATGTTCGGAAACAATCATTTGTAAAGAGTTTTGCGAGTTGTTCTTCTTGAATTTCCGTTTCGAAATCGTGTCCGATAGTCGAATATGAAAAGTTTTCTAGTTGTTTTTTGAGCAATTTCACCAACCAATCGTCAAAATCAATATGCTCCAATTCTTTGATGATAAACGGCAAGAAACGCAGTGAAATATCCGCAGAAAGCATAACAGACGGCGAGATTTCTTCGTTAAAATCTGCAAAAAATTGCTGCAAGTCTTTTGGTTCTTCCAAACGATGTGCTAAAAACTGTGCTGCATAATAGATTGTTTTTGCTGCCCAAACAGCCGCTTCTTTGTGAAATACTGGTGCTTCAAACGGATAGTTGAGCGATTCGTTTTCGTATTCTTGCTGTAAAAAATCGGCTAAATCGTTCAATTCGCTTGTACTCACTCTCGGTTTGTTCGTGTATAACACAAATTGTCCAGAAGTTCGCAAGTGATGAATGGTTTGTAGTATGTTATTTTGTAAACTCAAGAGAGAAATAATAGCGATTCGCAAAGAAATCAGTTGGTAACTCTCAAAAGAACGAATTTTTTATGGATTTGGCAATTTTTCTGGTGTTGGGTTTTAGGTTTTGGGGCGCTTCGCTTTTTGTTTTTTTGTTGTTTGTTTTTTATTGTTCGTCGATTTGTTTATTCGTCTTGACTCATGATTCTTGGCTCATGACTCTTGAGCGAAAAAGCTATTACTAGTGGAGATGACACTAAATGGGCATACGCACAAACGTATTATTGTTGTATTCGTTACAAATAAACTAAAAAATCTCCCAAAGAGTCTAACACAACTCATTGGGAGATTTTTCAATTCATAATTCTGAATTCAGAATTACTTAGCATAATAGCCTTTTTCTGGAATCGCAATTTTGTATAAACGTCTCGATTTATTATTCAACTTATTTTCGCGCAACCACGGATTGTGAATTTTTAAAATTTTATAGTTGATGTCAAATTTCTTTGCGAAGCTGGCAATGTTGGTAATCGCTGTATCAACCTCAACTTCATAAGTTGGAATGTGGCTGTATAAGTGCTTTTCATTGAAGTTGAAACCGTATTTTTTAGCATTGCTAAAGATTTCTTTCAACGCAATTACACGAAAGATATAACGTCCCGTTTCTTCTCCTAACAACAAATCATAATACGAATCTACTTGCTGATCTTCCAAACGACGCGAAATTCCTGCATTTCCAGCATTATACGCTGCCGCAGCCGAAGTCCAATTGCCAAAACGTTCTTTGGCTTCCAACAAATATTTACACGCTACATGTGTCGCTTTTTCCAAATGGTAACGCTCATCCACGTTAGAATTGATTTCCAGCCCATTTTCGCGTCCTGTGGCTTTCATTATTTGCCAAATTCCACGTGCGCCCGCTGGAGAGGTTACATTTTGCAAGCCGCTTTCTATCACCGCCAAATATTTAAAATCGTCTGGAATTCCGTATTGCTTTAAAATGGGTTCAATCACTGGGAAATACTTGTTCGCACGTTTAAATAACAATAAACCGTTTGATTGCCAATAGGTATTTACCAACAATTCTCTGTCCATACGCTCTTTAATATCTGGCAAATGCAACGGCACTTTTTCTCCTGCAAACTCCAATGTTTCTGGCACATCTAAGGCATACACATTATAATCGTTGAAATCATTGGTTGCTGGTTTTGAGGAAAATGTGTTCATTTTTGAAGGATTTTCTTCCTGAAGCGCCGCATCTTGCGTGACAGCATTCATTAGTAAAATTCCAAGAAAAATTAAGCCTAAAAAGACAAATCCGTTTTTGAGTGTGCGCATAATAAATTTTGTTTTTATGATGTTAATCAAATTTTTGTTGAATGTTTTGAACTAGTAAAATGGTCGGATAGGGATTACAAAAATAACAAACTGATTTAGAATCAAGAAGTCATCTGTGCTTTTATCTGTTAAAATAAGAAAAGTTTGGCTATTCTTTGATTAATCGTGGAAGATTTTCATTAAACCATTTGAATTTGTTCAAAATCATGATATGTGTACCTCCTTTTACAGGAATACAGTCTGAAATGTATTTTATAGGAAAAACCCGATCTTTTTCGCCATGTATGTGAATGGTATTCGGCAACGGTTCTTCCTGCTTCCAATTGACAATTTGCGCAATGGACCAATCTAAATAGTATGTATCACGAACTGACAAAAATTCTTCATACAATTCCAAACGTTTGGTCGCCAAATCTCCAAAAGCAAATTTGCGCAATACACTCATATTGTTGACGAGACTTGTTGGAAAGAGTTTATATATTTTAGTTTTACGCGCAAATCGCATGCGTCTTGGCAATTCGTATTTAGTTTTAACGCTCGACACCACAAAAACCTTTTCCACGTTAATGTGACGTGCCATTTCCTGCACCAAAATTCCACCAAAAGAAACACCAATTAACACGACATTTTTATGCGTAATATTTTGTGTCATGCGCAAAGCATACGCCGATAATGTTTCTCCTTTTTCAGGAACAAACCAACTTAAAAAATGTACTTCAAATTCATCTTTGGGAAGTGTAATATGTTTAAAAATTGAAGGATTAGCAGCCATTCCTGGCATAAAATAAACTTGTATTTTGCTAGCACTCATACAAATAGTAACGTTAAAAACTCGGAAATCTACTATAAATTTCCTATCTTTGCAAAGTTAATTCAACATTTCTTCTAAATACACCTCTTTTTTTTAAGAAAAGATTAATTTAAAATTTATACTGCTATGACTGATACAATGGTTATCAATGATAACGAATTTTTACGCCAATTTGAGTACAAAACAGAACACGGAATTGCCAAAATTGAGTATTCATTACAAGAGCGTAAAATCTTTTTGACAAAATTAATCGTTCCTGAAGAGCTTGATGATGTAGATTTTAAAAATGCATTTATTAAAACTGTTCTCGATACTATTCAAGAGCGAAACTTGAGAGTCGTACCAACTAGTCCTAGAATTGCTAGTTTCTTACGAAAGCACAAAGAGTATAAAGATTTGTTACCTGTAGGTGTGCGAATCTAAGAAAAATTAAAAGACTGTCTGAAAAGTTAAAAATTCGTCAAACCGAACTTGATTCGGTTTCTCATAAAGATTAGAAATCATGACAATAAGATTCTGAATCAAGTTCAGAATGACGTTTAAAAATACTTCTCAGACAGTTTTTTTATGCCTTATTGTTTCTTCAATTCCTCCAACACTTCATTTGCTTGCGTCTCCAACTTTTCTAATAATGTCTGTAACTTTTTTGGCGCGTTGACTTTATAACGAATGTGTATTTTCTTGCCTTGATACGTCACATAAGTATTTTGTAAATCCATAATCATAGGTTCGTCGTACAATTCTTCAAAATCTTGAAAATTGGACTCTTCAAATTCCTTAAAAATAGATTCCGACTTGCTTTCCGCGAGTTGTACAGTGTGCGTTCCTTGTACTTTTGCATTGTATTTTCCTATATAATGCACAGTTCCGTCTTTGTAAAATTTCATCGTAAACTCTTCACAAGTTCCTTTACATGGCGATTTGTACAATTCAATATATTCGCCTTTTGGAGAAATAGCATCACTAGTTTTTGTTTTGTTCGGGTTTTCAAACTTTCCAACATTGGTAGTTTCTTCCGTTGGAATTTTTTCGCCTTTTGTAACTGCTTGTTTTCTTTCGGAAGTCATGTTTGATGGTTTTTCAAGCGATTTTATTTTCTCAAAAGTAATCTGTACGTCGTCTGAAAATAGTTGCACGCTTTTTTTATGTTGTTTGATGTTTGAAACCTTATGCATCGCGCTCACAACAGCTCTTGAAAACTCAGAATCGCAGCACATTTCTGTACATGCCATTTCACCAAGTTGTATGTTAGATTCTCCTGTGATTGTATAGGTTCCAAAACAAGAATTCGCGTCTAGTTTTAGGGTAAACTCTGACTCGCTTGTCACTGTTAAAATCACAGCATTCGTCACCGCAACCGTTGTTCCTTTAACTTTTAATTCAGTGACTTTCCACGAGCTTCCAACAAATTCTTTCGTAGAAGCATCACAACCTACCAACGTTAAGACCAATATAGAGAGTACAATTGTTTTCATGTATTATGATTTAGAAAGTTAAATATACATATAACTTTAGATTACAATGTCATAATTACATGAATCGTACCATTCTTTCGATGTGTTTTTTAAAATTGTCGGTGTGTGAAAGGAAATTAACTAAACGCTACTGTTTCATCTACAAAGTCAAAACGAACCATTCCGTCATCGTCAATTTTTGTCAGTGTAACATCGTGAAGTGTGTTGACCAGTTCAGGATTCCAAGGAGCTTTCACCTTTACGTAATTTTCTGTAAAACCGTGAATATAGCCTGCTTTGTTTTCGCCTTCAAACAAAACCGTTTTCGTCTTCCCGATTTGACTTTCATAAAACGCTCTACGCTTTTTCACTGATAAGCCGCGTAACATTTTACTACGTTTTTTACGGACGTTTTGAGGAACAACGCCATCCATTTCCGCAGCAATGGTATTTTCTCGTTCTGAATAAGTAAATACATGTAAATACGAAATGTCCAATTCTGTCAAGAAATTGTATGTTTCCAAGAAAATTTCGTCAGTTTCGCCTGGAAATCCCACAATCACATCCACGCCAATACACGCATCAGGCATAACTTCTTTAATCTTCGTCACACGGTCTACATACAATTCGCGCATATAGCGACGACGCATCAAACGCAACAATGTATTGCTTCCGCTTTGCAATGGAATGTGAAAATGCGGTACAAACGTATTGCTTTTAGACACGAAATCGATGGTTTCGTTTTTCAGCAAATTCGGTTCGATAGAAGAAATTCGCAATCGCTCAATTCCGTCAACCTCATCCAACGCTTGTATGAGTTCTAAAAAGGTATGTTCATGTTTTTTATTCCCGAATTCTCCTTTTCCATAATCACCAATATTCACGCCCGTCAACACGATTTCCTTGATGTTTTGCTCTGAAATCTCTTTGGCATTTTTCAATACATTTTCCAACGTATCACTTCGAGAAATTCCTCTAGCGAGCGGAATGGTACAATAGGTACATTTGTAGTCACAACCATCTTGCACTTTTAAAAACGCGCGTGTACGGTCGCCAATAGAATAACTTCCCACATAAAAATCGGCATCTTCAATCTCGCAGGAATGCACTTCCCCAAAATCATTTTTTGTAAGGTCGTTGATATAATCAGTAATTTTGAACTTTTCTGTCGCGCCCAGCACTAAATCCACGCCATCCACTGCTGCCAATTCTTCAGGTTTCAATTGCGCATAGCAACCTACAGCCGCCACAAACGCATCCGGATTTGCCTTTTGCGCCTGTTTTACAATCGTTTTGAAGCGTTTATCGGCATTTTCTGTGACGCTACATGTATTAATCACATACATATCTGCAGCTTCAGAAAAAGCGACTTTCTCAAAACCTTCCTCTTGAAAACTTCGTGCAATGGTGGATGTTTCTGAAAAATTCAGTTTGCAACCCAACGTATAAAAAGCGACTTTTTTTCTCTCGTTCATTCCTGTACTTTTCTACCAAAATGGCAGCGATTTGTATTTTTTATTGTGTACTTTTACCTTGAAAACGCTAGCAAAAGCGCGCAAATTTACAATTAATTCATTAGATGATAAAATTAAGTCTTCGACATTTTCAACTGATATTCAAGCAACTAACTTTTTTAAGTATTATTTTAATGGTTGTTTCGTGTCAGCAACAACAGGCTGAAAATAGAGATCAGTTGGTTTTTCGCTATAATGAACACGCCAATATTACCTCGCTTGATCCTGCTTTTGCAAAAGACCAACGCAATATTTGGGCAGTACATCAATTGTTTAATGGCTTAGTGGAAATGGACAATGAATTGAACGTTATTCCTTCTATTGCAAAGTCTTGGGAAGTTTCTGAAGATGCGCTGACATATACGTTCACGTTGCGCGATGATATACAGTTTCATAAACATGAATTGTTTGGAAAAGATAGCACACGTACCGTGATTGCTCACGATTTTGAGTATAGTTTCGGGCGAATTTTAGATGATAAATTAGCATCAAGCGGACGCTGGATTTTTAAAAGTGTCGACAGCTTTAAAGCACTAGACGCTCAAACGTTTCAAATTCAGCTAAAACAACCATTTCCTGCGTTTTTAAGCTTGTTAACGATGAAATATTGTTCTGTTGTTCCCAAAGAAATTGTGGAGCATTATGGCAATGATTTTAGAGCGAATCCCATTGGTACAGGACCTTTTCTGTTTAAGATTTGGGAAGAAAACACCAAATTAGTCTTGCGTCGAAATCCGAATTATTTTGAAAAAGATGCCAATGGTAAAAATTTACCCTATTTAGAGGCTGTCGCGATTACGTTTTTACCTGACAAACAGAGTGAATTTTTGCAGTTTGTGCAAGGAAATATCGATTTTTTAAATTCACTCGATCCGTCCTATCAAGATGAAATTTTAAATGCTGCGGGACAGTTACGAGAAAAATACACCGAAGATGTAAATTTAATTTCTGGACCGTATTTAAATACTGAATATTTAGGAATTTATATTGGTGATAGCAGCAATGTTTCGAGTCATCATTTGTTGCGCAAAGCGATGAATTACAGTTTTGACCGCAAAAAGATGATTACGTATTTAAGAAGCGGCATCGGAACTCCTGCAATTCATGGTTTTATCCCGAAAGGTTTGCCTGGTTTTGCTAATATTGAAGGTTTTACGTATCAACCAGAACTCGCCAAAGAATTGGTCAAAAAATACATTGGAGAAACTGGAAATTCCAATCCAGAAGTTTCTATTACAACCAATGGACAGTATTTGAATTTCTGCGAATACATTCAACGCGAACTTGAAAAAATTGGTATCAAAGCCAGTGTTAATGTTATTCCCGCTTCTACCCTACGCGAATTGCGTTCCAAAGGTGAATTACCAATTTTCAGAGCCAGTTGGATTGCCGATTATCCTGATGCTGAGAATTATTTATCCTTATTTTATAGTAAAAACTTCACGCCAAACGGTCCAAATTACACACATTTCAAAAACGCACAATTTGATGCATGGTACGAAACTGCTTTGCGAGAAACTGATGCGACTCGTCGTGCTAAGTTGTATACTAAAATGGATTCGTTACTCATTTCAGAAGCACCGTTAATTCCGTTGTATTATGACCAAGTCGTGCGCTTTACGCAAAAAAATGTACAAGGTTTGGGTATTAATGCCTTGAATTTATTGGAATTGAAGCGTGTTCGAAAGCAATAATTTACGCTATCTCAATACTTTTTTGTAACTTTCTGTTATATATCTATACAAATACTATAAGAGTAATTTTAAAACGATTCATTATGTTTGGAGGATCAGGAGCAGCATTTCATGTATTTGACGACTTGAAAAGGACGATGAAAAGACGCGCAAAGCGCAAAGCATTCGATCCAAAAAAACGGTATTTTAAAGATGATGGAATACAGCAATCGTTTCCCAAAATAACTTCACAGATGCGGCAAAAAATTAGAACACAAATGCTGCAACAACGTCAAGAATATAGACGAAAAATTTTAATAGGATTAGGCATTGCAGCCGTGATTTTTGGAATCATCGCTTACTACTTACTTTTCGTCGTAGAAATTACCGATACGTTTTGGAATCTGTTTACGTTTGGGTAATTCCTTTAAAGAAATAAGAATATTGTAGCATGTTTCTCTTCTCGTAAAATATTAATGGGAATCATTGTTTGAACATAAATATTCACAAACATGTAACATTTTTCCTATTTTAATACTAATACAATATATATTGAACTTAAAAGCAGAAGATTATGTCACAAGGAATAGCATTTTATGTATTAGACGACATTAGGAGAACTGAAAAGAGACGCAATAAACGCAACGTTTTTAATCCTAACAGACGGTATTATAAAAACAG
Source organism: Kordia sp. TARA_039_SRF (assembly GCA_006383075.2). Lineage (GTDB taxonomy): Bacteria > Bacteroidota > Bacteroidia > Flavobacteriales > Flavobacteriaceae > Kordia. The sequence goes on along the minus strand of SMNH02000005.1, from coordinate 294,523 downwards.
TGAAAACACACGTATATTTCCTAAAGTTTCAGAAATACAGTTAAGCGCTATTCGTGAGAACATGAAAATACAAAATCGTCAATCGCTTAGAAAAACAATTGTTATATTTTCGATTGTCGGTTGTCTTTTAGCAACTTCTTTATATTACCTTTTGTTTGTATATCAAGTGTAAATTAAACACTTTAATATACTTTTAAAAGATTAAAATTTGATTATGGAATATGAATTAGCCGTTACATTTGTAACGGTTTTTTTGTGCTTTCAAATTAAAAAGAATGATGATTGGAAGCGATTTCTTCTTCTGACTTTCCGATATCTGAAATTTTTGGTTTGTTTTGTTCTTTAACAAGATATTCTTTGTGCAACTTCTTTTTAAGTAATTGATAACTTATATAACAAGTAATAACTCCTGCAATAATAGAAATTACCATCAATGTTATGTCTGACATTGAAGCGATAGAATCGTAATCACCAGTAACTTCTATATAAAACAACAAGATTCCGGCTAATAGAACTTCACCTGCATAATACGAAGCAATTCCTACAACAAAATAAATCCAAGCAAACTTTAGTTGGTACTTTTTAGCCAATTGATAAAATGGTCTTCCAATCAGATATAATATTACAAAACTAAGCATAGTTTAAAAACGAATTTAATCTTTACGCCATTTTTTAGTCTCTTCAAAAACGTGTGTCAAAATAGCTTCGTCTTGTTCGGTGAATTCTACATTTCTTCTCGCCATAACTACTTTTGCGACTTCAAAAGCTTTTTTTGTCAAATAGGTTGTAAATCCACTCGCGCCGCCCCAACTATAGCTCGGCACAAAGTTTCTAGGAAAACCAGAGCCGAAAATATTTGCATTTACACCGACGACAGTTCCTGTGTTAAACATTGTATTGATACCGCATTTGCTGTGATCTCCCATCATTAATCCGCAGAATTGCAAACCTGTTTTGGCAAAGTTTTCTGTTTCATAACTCCACAAACGCACAGGCGCATAATTATTTTTTAGGTTGGAATTGTTACTATCTGCGCCAATATTACACCATTCACCCAACACGGAATTTCCTAAAAATCCATCGTGACCTTTGTTGGAATAACCCATCAACACAGAATTGTTGACTTCTCCACCAACTTTACAATACGGTCCTAACGTTGTTGCACCATAAATTTTAGCTGAAAGTTTTAACACTGCGTTTTCACACATCGCCAACGCGCCACGCACGACACATCCTTCCATGATTTCCGCATTTTTTCCTATGTAAATTGGTCCTGAACTTGCATTGAGCGTACAGAAATTCAACTTTGCTCCTTTTTCGATAAAGATATTCTCTGGTGAAATCACATTTACTGTTGCAGGAATTGGTTGCGAAGTTCTGTCTTTCGTAATCAATTCAAAATCGGCTTGAATGGCTGCTGCATTTTTTGAAAAAATATCCCACGTATGTTCTATTCGCAAACAATCTTCCTCATACGAAATCACTTCGTAGGTATCAAAATCAACCTCATCTTGCTGGTCTGTAGCATGAAATGCAATGATTTCATCACCTGAAAGAATGGCTTGTTTCTCTGTCAAACCTTGAATCATTGCTACCAATTCGGCATTTGGTAAAAAGGACGCGTTAATCATCACGTTTTCTTCCAATTCGACCATCGGATATTTTTCAGACAAATATTCTTCCGTAATCGTAGTGGTTGTTCCGCCCAAATGTGCTTCCCACTTTTCACGAATCGTTAAAATACCGACTCTAATGTCAGCTACTGGTCGTGTAAAGGTAAAAGGCAATAATGCGTTGCGTACAGTTCCGTCGAAAAGAATATAGTTCATAGTTGGTCAATTTTTGTAAAAATAAAAAAAGCTTAGCGTTTGCAAATGTGATTGTCAGAGTTTTTCAAAAAAAAATGTCTCTCAGTTTCCTGAAAGACATTCCGTATGTTGTTGTCAAAATTCTTATTTCTTGAATTTCGCGTATTTGTTTTTGAACTTATCAATACGACCAGCTGTATCTACTAACTTAGACTTACCAGTGTAGTATGGATGTGACGTTCTTGAAATTTCTAATTTATATAATGGATACTCAGTACCATCAACTTCGATAGTCTCTTTTGTATCCACTGTAGACTTCGTAAGAAATACATCATCATTAGACATATCTTTAAAAGCTACCATTCTGTAATTTTCTGGATGTATACCTTGTTTCATCTTTATAATCTTTTATAACTTTCTCTTTTTTCGAGGTGCAAATTTAAGTATTATTTCCGAATGTGCAAGATTAAAATAAAATTATTTTTGATATTTTCTACGCTTGAATGTCTATATTTGTGTCTTACAAAAATTCATGTTCATGTTTTCAAAAACAGCTCATTTTGGAATAGCTTTAGGCATTATCCTTATTGCGTCTTTTATTTTGCAATATACGTTAAATATGCATACCGACCCACAAAATGTGTATTCGTTGGCAATGTTTCCCATCATGGCAATCTTTATAATTTTAGCCATTGTAAAAGTGAGTCGCAACGGAGAGCCGTTTTCTATTCGTGAAGGTTTAAAAACAGGTATTGGCGTTATTCTTTTAGGTAGTTTGATGCTTTGGATATACATTATCATTCATGCATCATATATTGAGACAGATTTTGTAGATAAGCTTGCGGTAGTTGCAGAGCAAGATTTACGCAAAAACAGTGACTTTACCGATGAAAAAATTAAAGAAAGCATCACCTTTTTAAAAGACAATTTTAAATTCGCTATTTTTATTGAAAACGTATTTAAAAGTTTATTAAGTGGATTTTTCTTTTCTTTATTAACATCTTTAGCCATTAAATCGAAGATTTTTACCAACCCTAACAACGCGTAATGAATATCTCCATAGTCATCCCTTTACTAAACGAAGAAGAATCTTTACGAGAACTGCACGACTGGATTTTTCGCGTGATGGAAGCAAACAAGTTTACCTATGAAATTTTGTTTATTGATGACGGAAGCACAGATAATTCATGGAATATCATTCATGAGTTGAGTCAGAAACATTCGCAAGTAAAAGGAATTCGTTTTTTGCGAAACTACGGAAAATCGCAAGCCTTACACGCAGGTTTTAAAGAAGCGCAAGGCGATGTTGTCATTACAATGGATGCTGATTTGCAAGACAGTCCCGACGAAATTCCTGAACTCTACAAACTCATCACAGAAAAAAACTTTGACTTGGTTTCTGGCTGGAAAAAGAAACGATACGATTCTGTCATCGCGAAAAATATTCCGTCCAAATTGTTCAATTGGGCAGCAAGACGCACTTCAGGATTGAAGCTGCACGATTTTAACTGCGGTTTAAAAGCTTATAAAAATATCGTTGTGAAAAACGTTGATGTGTATGGCGAAATGCACAGATACATTCCTGTATTGGCTAAAAATGCGGGATTTCAACATATTGGCGAGAAAGTTGTCAAGCACCAAGCGCGAAAATATGGCAAAACAAAATTCGGCTACGAACGTTTTATCAATGGTTTTCTAGACTTAATTACAATTTGGTTTTTGTCAAAATTTGGAAAACGACCAATGCATTTATTTGGTGCTTTGGGCGTATTGATGTTTTTTATCGGACTCGCCTCTGCAGCGTATATCGGCGTAATGAAATTGTACAAACTCGCCTACGGTTTAAAAGCCATCCTAGTCACAGAAAATCCTTGGTTTTACATCTCGTTAGCCACCATGATTATAGGAACGCAATTTTTCTTGGCTGGTTTTTTAGGTGAAATCATCTTACGAAGCAAACGCGATAAAGAACGTTATAAAATTAGCGAAACGGAGAATCTTTAGCAAATTCAAACTCAAAATTTCCAAAATATGCTAGCTATCAAAAAGAAACCCAAATGAATTCATTATTTTTGTGGCTTAAAATCACCTACAGATGACAAAGATTGACGCTAAAATTTTGGAGAAAGCAACTGCCTGGCTCAACCCTATTTTCGATGCAGAAACGCAAGCAAAAGTGCAACAATTGATAGACTCCAATCCAAAAGAACTTACCGAAAGTTTTTATACCAATTTGGCATTCGGAACTGGTGGAATGCGTGGTATCATGGGACCTGGAACCAATAGAATCAATAAATATACGTTAGGAAAAAATACGCAAGGATTAAGTAATTATCTCAAAAAAGTATATCCAAATGAAGACTTAAAAGTTGCAATTGCGTATGATTGCCGTCACAACAGTCAATCGCTGGCAAAAGTTGTAGCAGATGTATTTTCTGCGAATGGAATTAAAGTTTTTTTATTTTCAGATTTACGGCCTACGCCAGAATTGTCTTTTGCGGTGAAATATTTAGATTGTCAATGTGGAATTGTCTTAACTGCCTCTCACAATCCGCCAGAATATAACGGTTATAAAGTGTATTGGACAGATGGTGGACAAATTGTACCGCCGCAAGATGGAGACATCATCACGGAAATCAATCACCTCGATTTTTCACAAATTCAGTTTGATGCGAATGAAGATTTGATTGAATTCATTGATACAGATGTAGACGAAGCATTTATCAACGCAAGTGTTGATAATGCAGATTTTAAGGCAGCAAATAAAGATGATGTTACAATTGTATTTACTTCGTTACACGGAACATCTATCACGATGATTCCTGAGGTATTGAAGCGTGCCGGTTATAAAAATGTACATATTGTAGAAGAACAAGCGACTCCTAATGGCGACTTTCCAACAGTTGAATCGCCTAACCCTGAAGAACCAGAAGCGTTAGAAATGGCGTTGCAATTGGCAGAAAAAGTGAAGGCTGACATCGTTATTGGAACAGATCCTGATAGTGACCGTTTGGGAATTGCAGTGCGCGATTTGGAAGGAAATATGATATTGCTCAACGGAAATCAAACGATGGTTGTCATGACCGATTTCCTATTGCAACAATGGAAAAACGCCGGGAAAATCAATGGAAAACAGTTTATTGGTTCTACCATCGTTTCTACGCCAATGATGAGTACGTTAGCAGATGCATACAATGTAGAATGCAAAATTGGCTTGACGGGTTTTAAATGGATTGCCAAAATGATTAAAGATTTTCCTGAAATGGAATTCATTGGCGGTGGCGAAGAAAGCTTCGGATTCATGACAGGTGACTTTGTACGTGACAAAGATGCAGTGACAGCTTCGTTGTTGGCATGCGAAATTGCGACACAAGCAAAAGCCAATGGAAGTTCGTTTTACGCTTCGTTAATTGACATGTATGTAGCACATGGTTTTTACAAAGAAAAATTGATTTCATTAGTCAAGAAAGGAATCGATGGCGCTGCCGAGATAAAGCAGACTATGATTGACTTGCGCGAAAATCCATTGACAAGTATTGACGATTCAAAAGTAGTACGAATTGAGGACTATCAAACCTCTATTATGACGAATATGGAAGACGGTTCTACGAGTAAAATTTCCATTCCAAAGTCAAATGTTTTGATTTATTACACGGCAGATGGCACCAAAATTGCAGCACGTCCGAGCGGAACAGAACCGAAAATTAAATTCTACTTCAGTGTTAATCTTCCTTTAGACCAAAAAGAAAATTTCGCACACGTAGAAAAACAACTCGATGCCAAAATTGAGCGCATCGTTCAAGAAATGAATTTGAATTAAATGGAATATTTTAAAAAAATTGCGAATTATATTCGCCCTTACAAAAAATATGCTTTTCTAAATATTTTCTTCAATATTTTATACGCGTTATTTTCTGCCTTAGCATTTATGGTGTTGATGCCGTTGCTGAGTATTCTTTTTGACAAAAATGCAGAAAAAATAACAGAAGAGCCAGTTTATCAAGGATTTACAAGCTTTGCAGATTATTTTCAAAAATATGTCAATTATACCATTTCAGAAATTGCAGGAAGCGATGTGCCATTAGCTTTAACGATTGTTATCGGACTGATTTTATCGGTATTCTTTTTTAAGAACATCTTCAACTATCTCGCCATGTATTTTATTACGTTTTTGCGAAATGGTGTGTTGACAGATCTTCGAAATGACATGTATAAAAAAACGGTAGAGTTGCCATTATCATTCTATTCAGAAAAACGAAAAGGCGATGTTATGGCGCGAATTGGAACAGATGTATTGGAAATTCAGCATTCGTTTTTGTCAATTTTAGAACTTGTCGTCAGAGAACCATTAACAATTATATTTACAATACTTTTCATGCTGACAATTAGTGTCAAGCTGACTATTTTTGTGTTTGTTTTTATTCCAATTTCAGGCTATATTATTTCCTTAATTGGTAAATCACTTAAAAAACAATCTGACCGCGTTCAAAAAGAACAAGGAACATTTTTATCCTTATTGGAAGAAACACTTGGCGGATTAAAAGTCATTAAAGGATTTGTAGCAGAACCACATTTTAATCAAAAATTTCAAGAATCCACAGGTCGTTTTCTAAAGTATTCTAACAAACTTTTAAATCGTTTAAATTTAGCCAAACCAACCAGTGAGTTCTTAGGAATTTTAGTCATCGGAGTCTTATTATGGTATGGCGGACACATGGTATTGGTTGAAAAATTGGCAGATGGCGTTACACCAGCATTAGACGGAGAAAAGTTTTTAGCTTTTATGGGATTGGCATATAATATTTTAACGCCTGCTAAAGCATTGAGTAGAGCGAGTTATGGTGTAAAAAAAGGTAATGCTGCTGCTGAACGTGTATTAGAAATTTTAGAAACTGAAAGTCCAATTGCAGATGCTCCAAATGCAAAAACAAAAGATAGTTTTGATGCTGAAGTTGCTTTAAACAATGTAACTTTTCAGTATGAAGAAGCCAGTGTGCTGAAAAATTTCTCATTAAAAATTCCCAAAGGAAGAACGGTTGCTTTAGTAGGACAATCGGGAAGTGGAAAAAGTACGATTGCCAATTTGGTAACGCGTTTTTACGATGTAAATGAAGGAAGTATCACGGTTGATGGCGACAATATCAAATCGCTTACAAAATCTTCTTTACGCGGCTTAATGGGCTTGGTAACGCAGGATTCTATTCTGTTTAATGATTCTATTCGTAATAATGTCAAACTTGGAAAACAAGATGCTACAGACGACGAAATTATTGAAGCATTAAAAATTGCCAATGCATGGGAATTTGTGAAAGATTTACCAGAGGTTTTAGACCATAATGTGGGCGATTCTGGAGGAAAATTGTCGGGCGGACAGAAACAACGATTAAGCATCGCAAGAGCTGTATTGAAAAATCCGCCAATCATGATTTTAGACGAAGCGACTTCCGCGCTCGATACCGAAAGTGAGCGTTTGGTACAAGTGGCACTGGAAAACATGATGAAAAACAGAACTTCCATTGTCATTGCACACAGATTGTCTACCATTCAAAATGCAGATTTGATTGTAGTAATGCAAAAAGGGGAAATTGTAGAGCAAGGAACGCATCAAGAGTTGATTGCCAAAAATGGTATGTATTCAAAGTTGGTGCAAATGCAGTCGATTAGCTAGGAAGTTGAGTTTGAGTTTGAGTTTGAACTCGAATTTGAAGTTGAAGCTATCGCTTTTTAAATCAATTTGTTATAAAATTTCTTTTTATATTTTTATCTTTCCATTAAACCTTTGCGCTATCATGCTGTCTAAAGGTAAAAGTGAATAGATTTGAGCGTCGCAGAAATCAATCTTATTGAAGACTTAAAGAATCCGAAAACGCAAGAAAAAGCGTTTCGACAGTTGGTGTCCGAATACAAAGAACGTTTGTATTGGCATATTCGTCGCATGGTCACAAGTCATGATGACGCGGATGATGTACTGCAAAACACCTTTATCAAAGTATTTCGAAGCATTCACAATTTTAAAGGTGATAGCAAATTGTATTCTTGGATGTATCGCATTGCGACGAACGAATCGATTACGTTTATCAATCAGCGCGCAAAAAAAGCAGGAATTTCTTCGGAAGAATTGCAAGAACAGTTGGTGAACAATTTAACCGCAGATGTCTATTTTGAAGGCGATGAAATTCAACTAAAACTCCAAAAAGCCATTGCCACGTTGCCACAAAAGCAGCAAATTGTGTTCAATATGAAGTATTTTGACGATTTGAAATACAGCGAAATGAGTGAAGTTTTAGACACTTCGGTTGGTGCGTTGAAAGCTTCGTATCATCATGCCGTCAAAAAGATAGAAAGTTTTTTAACCGATTAAACCTTTTCCGTAAATTAGAGTCAAACTATTGTGAAAAATAAAGAATTACATACTAAAAAAACTGGGTTTACAACTCCTAAAGAATACTTCAATTCCTTTGAAGACCGTCTTTTTGAGCGTATGAACACGGAAAGCGTGATTCCAACAGAAACAGGTTTCCAAACGCCAGACGCTTATTTTGATAGTCTGGAAGACAAGCTTTCGGATACGTTGTTTACTACGGAAGAAACGACCAAGGTCATTCCGCTACAGCGTAAAAGAAGCTATATTCACTATTTGAGTTATGCAGCGGCAGCTTGTATTGTGTTATTCATTGCGTTTACCTTTTTCAACTCTGAAACCGATTCTTTGACGATTGACGATGTGGCTAGTAGTGAAATTAATTCGTTTATAGAAAATGATTTGATTGCTTTGAACAATTATGATGTTTTGAGCGTTTATGAAGAAGAAAATATAGATATTAACAGTATTTTTGAAGTAGAATTGGACGAAACCGAAACCATAGATTATTTAGAAAACAGAACAGATCCTTACGAATTGCTGTTAGAACAATAAATATAGATATGAAAAGATATATAACCTTATTACTTGTATGTTTTGGGCTTTCTTTTGCAATAGCACAACCTGGCGAAATACGAGAAAAGATAAAAAAATTACGCATTGCGTATTTTACAGAAAACTTAGATTTAACACCGCAAGAAGCGCAACAATTTTGGCCAGTGTACAACGCATACGATGATGTAAACCACAAGTTGCGTATACGAGAATTGAATGATATTAAGCGTAACATTAAAGAGAATACGGATATGTCAGAAGCCGAAGCGAGTAAAATATTGGACCGTATAGAATCTATTGAAAAACAGGCGTACGAAAACAACGTTGATTTGATAAAAAAGTTGCGTAAGTTTCTGCCTGCTAAGAAAATCATACGCTTGAAAAAAGCTGAACGCGATTTCAACAAAAAATTAATGAAACAGTTTCGCGACCGACGCGGAAGACGAAAATCAATGCCCTAAAAAACCTAGAATTTCACATTCAAACTTGCATTGATTAGAAAAGAGCCATTCCCTCAAAAGAATCGCTCTTTTTGTTTTTAAACCTTTTTTAAAAATAACAGTCTAAATAGTATAAGATAAGAATACGTGACGAAAGTCACTGTTTATATTTTTTGGTGATTGGTTAAAAGGAGCATTTTTTGAATGCTCCTTTTTTTGGTTATAGAGTTTTTATATTATCGAAACAACAACTTCGCGATTTTATATTTCCCAGCCGCGTATGCTGTAGAATCGTTGATAAATTTGATAGTGTAGAAGCCTTCGTCAGACAAGTGCTTCCATGTGTTTCCTGCATCGTTGGAATAATCAATTCCTTTGAAACCTACTGCGACAAGTTCTTTGGCTTCGCTGTTAGGAACGTATTGTACACAGCTTCTGTATCCTGGGTTTTGATTTTCCGCGACCAATTGCCACGTTTTTCCGCCATCGTAAGTTCTGATTTTGTTGGCTTCGTTGATGTCTGCTTTGCTGTAATCGCCGCCAATGGCAAATCCGTTATTTTCATCGTAAAAGTCAATGGAATACATTCCTGTAGTTGCTATTCCTTGTACAATCGGCGTTTCGTACACTGTCCAAGAGTTTCCTTTGTCTTCAGAGTATAAAATTCTACTTGCTTTTCCGCCTGTGGCAATCCACGTTTTATTTCCTACGATAGCAATATTGGTATTACTCGCGGCAAAAGCTGCTTCACCTTCTTTAGCTTTTGGCAATTGGTCGCACGGAACTTTCTGCCAAGTATTTCCGCCATCACGCGTAATGATGATGCTGATACAATCGTTTGTTGGATCGCCCATGGCAATACCTTCGTTTTTATTCCAAAAAGCAATCGCATCATAAAACGTTTTTTCATGCGCTTCTTGATACACCAAGGTTACATCTCCGTTTTTCGAGATTTTGTATAACAATGCTGGATTGACAATGCTGATTCCGAAAGTAGTATTGTTGACATGCGTTACGGCGCGAAAACTCACGTTTAACGAATCCGCTACTTTTCCTTTTAGCAAATTTGTATGTTGATTGGTTTTTGCGTTGAAATACCCAATGGTTGTATTGTTTCCGCCATAGACTAAATCGCCACTTGGTGTAATATCAATAGCTCTGATACTTACCGAATCGTTAAAAATTGGTGTAATTTCCACCGTAGAGAATATTTTTCGAGATGGTTTTTCTTTTTGTTTTTTTTCAACACATGAAAAAAGTGTCAAGAATATGACGAACGAGCATAGTATACGCATAGTTTACGATTTTTTAGAAGTGAAAAACGATTGACCTACTGCACGAATAGAAATTACATTCAGTGGAAATTCCATAAAAACATGCACAAAACTTAAAAATAAGAGCAACGTAAACCCAATTTTATAGTGATACATATAGAGTGCCACTGAACCAATCCACAGCAGTGCAATAGTTATAGAACGCTTTTGCGTGAGTTTTTTATGCCAACCAATCACCGAAGTTTTAGAAAACCAATTTAAGTAATGATAAGTGTACGCAAACGCAATAAAGATTTGAATTTTTATAAATACATTGCCTTCAAACGCTAAACTACCCGCTTCTGATAATCCCATCATTTCAGAGATTTTAGCATTTAAAAACAACAAATTATTATCATTATATATCGTACTAGTCGTGGTTCCCAAAACATAATCAAAAGGATTTAAAGAAAGGAAAATAATCAAAAATGGAATGGCAAACATCAAAAGAATATTGAAATACCCTATGCTGCTTTTCGATTTGAGATTTCCGTACCACATAAACATGATGGTGAATAGATATACATGAATCACGGTAGGCAAAAATATTCCGACAAGTAAATGATATAAAGGCAATGTATGAAAAAGCGCCGCTAACACAACGCCCAAAGCCAACACCACATATTGATTCAATTTGCTTTTAAATACTGTAAACGCCACGGCAGCCATTATTGCTAGAAACAAACAAGCATTAAAGTACAGCGGAAGTGTATTGGTAATGAATAATACGGTTTCAGCATCTACATATTTTTCAGGTGTAAAAACACGTAGCAACGGCGGAAGCGATACCAATAGCGCTGCCACAACTACGAGATAAATCCAAAGTTTGCTAGCGATAAAGTATTTTTTATCACGAATCCAATTGATTTCTGTGAGATAATGTAAAGGTCCTAATACCGCATACGCAAACAGAAATAGCTCAAATGGCAACCAATAGGCAAACAGAAAAGATACTAGTATTAATCCTGTATTCAGTAAATCTACATTTTCTGTTTTCATGAACAGTTTTCGTTGGTTGGAATTGTTTAAAAATAAAAAAAGCTTCGTAGACTACGAAGCTTTTTTTGGGTATTTTGAGAATGTGTTATTCAACAATCATTTTCTTCGTATCTACTTTTTTACCATCTACATATAATGTGTAGTAGTACATACCAGAAGATAAGTTTCTTGTGTTGATGTTTAGTTCTTGGTCTCCTTTTTGCTCTAAATCTACTCTCGAGATGATTTGTCCCGCAGTATTTACAAATACAATGGAAGCGTCACCTGTTAATTCTTGTGGAATGAAGTAACGAATTGCAGATGTATTGTTAAAAGGATTTGGAATATTTTGATATAAAATAGCGCCACTATTTCTTGAAGCATTGTTAGCAGGTACAACAGAAAGAGTTCCGTCGCACGCACATACTTCAATAGCTTCTACTCTAGAGATTAAGTCATCAATTTGTGCTTGTTGTGATACATTTTCTGCTTCTAACGGATCTAAAATAGGTGATAAATCTACGTTTACAGAAGTTCCTCCTTCAATTGCAACCGTTAACGTGTTTCCAGATAATGTTGCTGAAGTTAAGTTTTGGTCATCTGTTCCTGTACCATCTTGGATAGTTGCTAAATCAACGCCTGTTCCTCCTGAAATGTTTAAGGTAGTTCCCGACAATGATAAGTTTTGGCTATCAGTATTGTCTAAATATGGTGATAAATCTACCGTGGAAGCGTTTCCTGTAATGCTCAACACGTTAGCTGCAACAGAGATTGCCTGTGCATCTGTTCCAGTACCATCTTGTATTACTGATAAATCTACGCCAGTTCCTCCAGAAATACTCAAGTTCGTTCCTGATAAAGATAAATCTTGATTATCTGTRTTATCTAAATATGGTGATAAATCTACTGTAGAAGCATTTCCACTAATACTTAAAACATCCGCTGCAACTGARATTGCCTGCGCATCAGTATTATCTAAATACGGAGATAAATCTACTGTAGAAGCATTTCCACTAATACTTAAAACATCCGCTGCAACTGAAATTGCCTGCGCATCWGTRTTATCYAAATAYGGTGATAAATCTACCGAACCACCACTTGTCAAACTTAAAATATCCGACGCTAATGAAAGATCTTGTGTATCTGTATCGGTATCCATCATTCCTTTCCACTGTGTTCCATCCCAATAATATGTATTGTCATCTTCAGTATCATATACTATCATACCTTCATCAGTTGCTCCTAAAGTGCCTCCGAATGCAGTACGCTCAGCGGTTGTGTGTCTATTTAAGTGTAAACCTTTCGTTGCTCCTGTTAAATCTAAAGAAGCATTGGCGTTTGGTGTATCTGTTCCGACACCAACACTTAAAGGATTGGTTGCTCCACCAAGTACCATCGTATTGTCATTTAAAGCAGTAGCTGCGTTACCAATAGCAACTGCATTTGTACCTTGTACGTTTGCAGCATTACCGATAGCGATGTTATTTGTAGGATCTAACGCACTTGGATCGGTTGAAGAAGCTTGGTAACCAATTACAATAGCTCCATCATTTTGAGCTACCGTTGTAGAACCAATTGCTACAGCATATTGATTGTCAATATCAACCGAGCGACCAATACCAACTACGTCATTTTCTTCAATGTCAACAGCATTACCAATACCGACAGAATAGTCAGCCAACGATTGCATATTTCCTTGATATCCTAACATTACTGAATAATCACCACGAACATCGTGACTGATACCCATAGAGATAGAATATTGTCCATCTATAAATGAATTATTACCAAATCCCATTACGTTGTTATTACTTGCAGTAATGTTATATCCAAAAAACATAGTATTTGAACGGTTGGTATTATCAAAATCTGCTAATGATCCCATACCTACGTTATACTGACCTTCACGGTTGGTAAAACCAGCAGAGAATCCTACGTATGTATTGTGGTTTGCATTTGTTAAACTATTCGTACGGTTGTTATCCCAACCTGCTTGTGCTCCAATAAACGTATTATAGTCAGCATATTCTGTTGCTACACCCGAAGCGGCACCAACCATAGTGTTGTAAATACCGTCTCCAATATCAATGGCAGCAGAATCTCCAACTCCGGTGTTGTGGTGACCATCATCAACGTCGCTCATAGATTCACTACCAATACCAGTGTTACGATATCCAACATCAGAAGAAATACCTACCTCGTTACCTACGAATGTTTGTTTATAACCTGTGGTATTACTAAAACCAGCATCTTCTCCGATGAATGTGTTTTCATAACCTGTGGTGTTGTTTGCTCCTGATTCCTCACCCACAAAGGTGTTGTCGTAACCAGTTGTATTATTTTCACCAGATTCTGCACCGACGAAGGTATTATCTCCACCAGTAAGGTTTAAACGACCAGCTTCATAACCCACAAAAGTGTTATCAAAACCTGTAGTATTTGAATATCCTGCTAAATAACCGATAGCAACCAACTCACTGGTGGTTACACTACGTCCTGCTGAATATCCAAATAATGTGTTTCTAGAGCCTGAAGTTGTAAAACTACCAGTACTATCTCCATAATAGGTGTTAAAGTCTCCAGAAGTAATAGAAACTCCAGAACCTGTACCCATAGTTTCATTCAATGTTTGTGCTTGTAATCCCGTAATCCCTAATAGACACAAGAAAAACACAACTACAAAGGGTAATTGTTTTCTCATAATAGATTTATTGTTGTTTAGTTTTATTTTTAAGGTTATACCAAATATAGAAAATTATATTTTAACATACTTTTCAAATATAGTTAACTTAACTTTAAGAGCAGTGCGTGATTATACGTGTTTTGTTTAATTTTGTATAGTTGACATGGTTTTATTTATAAACCGTAGTTTTCGAATTGAATAATTCTTTTATATTGCGAGGAAAAATTAACCAAATTCGACATGCCAAAAGCTGAAAAAATTTGTAGCTGGATTTTATTTGTAAGTATCTTTTTGGTCTATACAATTTCTGCTCCAAACACCATTGCTTTCTGGGATAGCCCTGAATTTATTGCGAGTAATTATACACTGCAAGCGTCACATCCACCAGGCGCTCCTTTTTATACCATTTTATGTAAATTCCTACTTAGCTTCTTCCCTGCTTCTAAAGCTGCCCTAATTAGCAATTTGATTTCTGCATTTTTTGGTGCACTAACATGTACTCTCTTATTTAGAATTACTATAAATATCGCAAAACGTATTACTGCGAAAACTGAACGTAAGTTTTCACTTTCAATTCCATTACTTTCTGGAATAGTCGCTGCACTCACGTTAGCCTTTTCTGATAGCTTTTGGACTGCTGCTACCGAAGCTGAAGTGTATACTTTATCGTTTGCGCTCATCACAGGAATGATGTATTTGATACTTTTATGGGAACAAACTTCAACGCGAACGAAAGAAATCAAATATGCTTTTTTTATTGCTTTTTTGTTAGGAATTTCCACAGGCGTTCACCTCATCACCATTGCGATTGTTATTCCGTTTTCAGTCATAATTGCGCATAAAAAATTTGGATTGACAATTAAATCATTTTTTCTATCAATTTTAGCAGGTTGTGCCGCATTTGTTATTATTTACAGTTTTATAGTGCAAGGACTTATAAAACTTGCCAATTCCTTAGATATTTGGCTCGTAAATACTTTTGAAACACCTCTGAACTCAGGAGTTTTGATGGTTTTTCTATTAATCATCATTGCCGTAAGTTCACTGTTGTATTTTACCAAAAAAAGACACAAAACACAATTACATCACATTACTTTAGGAACAGTTTTTTTCCTTGCCGGGATGAGTTCTTTTTTTATGCCGATGCAACGCTCAGATGTCAATTTGATGATTGCCGATAGCATCAAAAACAGCAACAAAATGCTACAATATGTGCGTGCAGAACAATTTGGCGTTGGTGCAATTCCACTTGTAAAAGGTCCCGTGTATAACGCGCCTTTAGACAAAGATGTAGCATTTGTAGATGGACAACCAGAATATCGTTTCAACGAAAAAACAAAAACATACGACATTACGCATGATGGAAAATTTAAAGAAGTGAATTATGCAAAAGAATTCACCATGTTTTTCCCGCGATTGTTCGACAAAGGCGATGCCGAAAAATACAAAGCTTGGACGCCAATTTACGGAGAAGCCATCAAATATCCAGTACGTGGTGAAGTCGTGACGATTCAAAAACCAACGTTTACAGAAAACTTGAGCTTTTTCATCAATTATCAAACGATTTGGCTGAACGCGCGGTATCTATTTTGGAATTTCATCGGGCGACAAAACGACCATCACGGTTTAGGCTATATCAAAGATGGAAACTGGATAAGTGGCATTTCGTTTTTCGACGAAAGTCGTATCGGAGAACAAGCCGTTATACCTGCATTCTACAAAAATCACAAAGGAAATGATGCCTATTACTTTCTACCTTTTATGTTAGGTATTTTGGGAATCATCGTGCTGTGGAAGCACAAACCGTATTTTTGGATGACGCTCCTACTCTTTCTCACATTTGGCATCGGAATCACGATTTATGTCAATCCTGTGCCTTCAAGTATTTTAATTCGCGAGCGTGATTATATTTTCATTGGTTCCTTCATCATTTTTGCGCTGTGGATTGGACTTTCTGTAGTATTTCTGACGAACGTCTTAAAAATCATCAAAAACCCAAAAACACGAGTCGGAATTGTGGCAGGATTTGTGTTAGTAGCGGCACCATTACAATTACTTGCTAAAGGTTGGGACAATCATCAACGCGGACACGATACGTTTGCGTACGACTTCGGAAAAGCCTATTTAGATGCCTGTCCGCCACAAGCCATTCTCATCACAGATGGCGACAATATGACCTTTCCACTGTGGTATTTGCAACAAGTAAAAGGTTATCGAACAGATGTGCGTGTTGTCAATTTTGACCAATTAAATATTGATACACACATCGAAAACTTGCAAAAAGCTGCTTTCGATTCGAAGCCTGTAAAAATAAATCTTGACAGAAGTTTTTACGTAAGTGGTGTTGAAAAATTAATTCCGCTGCAAGAAGAAACCAAAGATGCGGCTGTGTTGCCTATTTTGTTTGAATTTATAAAGAAAGACGACACACGCATCAACTGGAACGGACGTATGCGACATTACATTCCATCCACGTCATTTTCAATTCCGATTGATACTTTACGCATCAAAAAACTATTCAATCCGCAAAAATTAAACGCTTCGTACACACCGTCAATTACCTGGACGCATGCCAAAAACTTTTATGGCTTGAATGAAATTGTGTTGATGAATGTATTACAAAACAATATCAACGAGCGACCAATTTGCTTCGCAATGAACGGAAAAAAACGGCATCAAATCAACTTAGAACCGTATTTAATTCAGCATGGACTCGTTAATATTTTAGCGCCAATTCAACGTAGCAATCCTGAAGTAAATCCTAAAATTGTAGATACGGACATGATGTATCCGTATATCATGAATCAAGTCAATTTTGAAGGTGTAAATGATGCTGACAAATTTATACGCAACGAAAATGTAACCTACGCGCGTGAAATTTTACGTCAAAACTACTATTTCTTAGCGCAAGCCTTATTGGAAGAAGGAAAAACACAAAAAGCAATTACTGTATTGGATGAATGTATCAAGCTATTTCCAAACGAAACGATTCCGTTCAAGCAATTTTCCTTCGCCATTGGAAAACTATACGTACGCGCAGGAAAAACACAAAAAGGAACGACTATTTGCAAAACGGCTATGCAAAATATTTGGGACGAGTTACAATGGATGACGTCATTCGACCCGCCGTATCCTATCATAAATGTACGACACGCGTACCGACTCAAAGAAATGTATTATCAAATGATGCAACAATTTCCGCAAGGTATACAAAATGCACCTGTAAGTGCGCAAACTTTTCGTAGCTTTGACCGCGCATTTCAAACTTGGCAAAAACGAAACTGGCCGTACTAATTCCCTAACTATGTTATTTTCAACCGAAGTTACTTCTTCTAAAATTATTTCCGACAATCCGTTGTTTCAACGCACGCTCAAAGCCTATCATTTGGTAGCACCACACGTTCATGGAAATGTGCTAGAAATTGGTTGTGGCGAAGGGTATGGTGTGGAATTATTGTATAAAAATGCTGAAAAATTAACGCTCATTGACAAATCCCCATACACAGCAGAATTCATCAACAATAAATATCCAAATACTACCATCATTCAAGAAAAAATTCCGCCATTAAGAACCTTGGCTTCCAATAGTTTTGATGTGGTGGTTTCCTTTCAAGTAATTGAACACATTAAAGAAGCGGAATTGTATTTAGAAGAAATTCATCGCGTCTTAAAACCTAATGGAAAAGCTTATATTTCTACGCCAAACGCGGTAAAAACCATTGCGCGAAATCCGTGGCATTACAAGGAATATACCTTTGAAGATTTGTCAAATTTAATCGCAAAAACCTTTTCAAACTATACGATTCAAGCTGTAAGTGGTAATGAAAAAACGGATGCGTATTATGAAAAAAATAAAAAATCGGTTGCACGCTTTTTACGCTATGATATTTTTAACTTAGAGCAACGAATTCCGTCGTGGTTGCTGCAAATTCCGTACGAATTTGCCAATCGGATGAATCGAAAAAAATTGCTCAATAAAAATCCTGAATTGGTCAATAGCATTACTTTAGACGATTATTCGCTCACAGAACATTCAGAAGCAACCTTAGATTTTTTCTGTACGTTGGTGAAATAGATTTGGTTAGACTTTTAGCCGCGCTTTTGCTTTAGACTCGCCTTGCTACAGGAATCTAGACTTTTTTATTTTTTATCGCTTTGCTCAAAAAGATAAGTTAGCATTAGTACATTTTCAAATTAACAAATAGTTACATTATACAAACCGTCACTTCGAGTGATTTTCTGGACATTGAGCTTGTCGAAATAACAGAAAATAGTATTGAGAAGTACTTTGAAATAGAATTTAGGTTTTTAGAAGATTAGACCAGCTTTCACTTTAGACTTGTTTAGATTCGCTTCGCTCAATTCAAGTTTTTTAATTTTTCACCACTTGTCATTTTTTAAATAAACTCATCACTTTTGAAATTGAAACCCACTCTTTGAAAAATTCTTCCTAAAAAATCGACAAAAAACACTTCTGTAAATACACTATAAATAATGAATACACAAAAAATAAACACCGAACAACAAAAAATAAACATAAAACAATACCTTTGCGCTTTAATTTGAATTAGATGCGATTACACAGAAATTTAGTTTTTTCCGTAATAGATGGATTAAACTTAATATTTAATGAAGGAGCTTATGCCGATAAAGTAGTTGAAAAGTTACTGAAAAGAGATAAACGCTGGGGAAGTCGCGACCGTAAATTTGTCGCGGAAACTACCTATGAAATCGTTCGTTGGAAACGCTTATATGCTGAAATAGCAGATATTAACGAAAACTATTCTCGTGAAAATTTGTGGCGTATGTTTGCCGTATGGGCAACACTACGCGGTATTGAATTGCCCGATTGGAATCAGCTTGCAGGAACGCCAACACGAAGAATCAAAGGACGTTTTGATGAACTTTCCAAAATCAGAAAAATCAAAGAATCCATTCCAGATTGGTTGGACGAATTAGGCGTTCAAGAATTGGGAGAAGCTGTTTGGACAAAGGAAATTCATGCCTTAAATGAGCAAGCAGACGTTATTTTGCGTGCGAATACCTTAAAAACGACCAAAGAAAAATTACAAACCGTATTGTCGAAGTTCGACGTCGAAACCGAATTTATTGAAGGATATCCTGATGCCTTACGCTTAAAAGAACGCGCCAATATCTTTAAAAATGACGCCTTTAAAAGCGGAATGTTTGAAGTACAAGATGCATCTTCGCAATTGGTTGCGGAATTACTTGATGTACAACCTGGTATGAAAGTCGTGGATGCGTGTGCTGGTGCTGGTGGAAAATCATTGCACTTGGCAGCGTTGATGGAAAACAAAGGTCAGGTAATTTCTTTAGATATTTACGAAGGAAAACTGCGCGAACTCAAACGTAGAGCACGAAGAAACGGCGCACACAATATAGAAACACGCGTGATTACTTCCACAAAAGTGATTAAAAAATTATACGACAAAGCTGATCGCGTATTGATTGATGCTCCATGTTCTGGATTGGGCGTTTTGCGAAGAAATCCTGATGCCAAGTGGAAAATTCAACCAGAATTTTTAGAAAAAATAAAAAATACCCAACAAGATATATTACAACGATATTCACGCATGGTAAAATCGGGCGGAAAAATGGTGTATGCAACCTGTTCTATTCTTCCTTCTGAAAATCAAGAACAAGTAGCTACATTTTTAGCTTCTAACGAAGATTTTACACTTGTTGAAGATAAAAAAGTGCTAGCTTCCGAATCTGGATTTGACGGATTCTACATGGCACTATTACAACGAAAATAAAACCCTAGATTATTTCAATATTTATTTACAATGAAAAGAATTCTACTTTTAGTAACTGGATTGCTCTCACTAACGCTTACGGCGCAGCAATCATATTACAATGATGTAAACCTAACATTGACAGGAACACAATTGCGAGATGCGTTGGCAGCAAAAGTAATCAACACACACTCCAATTCTCTTTCCTACTCTGAAATTTGGGATGCTATCCGAAATACAGATGAAGATCCTATCAATCCTAACAATGTAGTATTACTATACGGTTGGGAAAATGGTTCTGACGGAGATGTTACGAATGACGCTTCAAGGGATAAAAATGATAATGGTGGAAATGTGGGTGACTGGAACAGAGAACATACATTTGCCAATTCATTAGCAAATCCAGACTTAGATGCTTCTGGACAAAGTGGTCCTCCATACAGTGACGCGCACAACTTACGTTCAACAGACGTACAACGCAACGGACAGCGCGGAAGTCGATTGTTTGGAGCAGGTTCTGGAAACTCTGGAGTTTCAGGAACCGAATGGTACCCTGGCGATGCAACTGCTGGCGGAACAGATTGGCGTGGTGATGTAGCGCGAATCGTAATGTACATGTACATTCGTTACGGAAACCAATGTGCGCCAAATTTAGTAGCCGTTGGAACGCAAAATAGCGTTGATTCTAATATGATTGATTTGTTATTAGAATGGAATGCTGCTGATCCTGTTTCTGCTATAGAAGATGCACGTAATACGTATCACGAAGATATTTTCAATGCAACCGCACAAGGAAATCGTAATCCTTTTATTGATAATCCACGCTTAGCAACACGAATTTGGGGAGGAACGCCTGCGGAAGATCGTTGGGGAATTTACAGTAGCGATACGCAGGCGCCGACTGTTCCAACCAATGTGATGGTAAGTAACGAAACTTCAAACACTATTGATGTTTCTTGGGATGCTTCTACAGATAATGTAGCAGTTACCGAATATGATGTGTATGTGGATGCTACATTCTATCAAACAGTAACAAGTACTTCAATTACGGTTACAGGATTATCAGCGTCTACGATGTATGATTTTACCGTAGCTGCCAAAGATGCAGAAGGAAACACCTCAGCACAATCTGGAATTGTGAGTGGAACAACCTTAGCTGGCGGAAGCGTTGGTGCCGATTTATATTTTTCAGAATACATAGAAGGAAGTTCTTTTAATAAGGCATTGGAAATTGCGAATTTTACAGGAAGTACGATTGATTTGAATGACGCTGGAAACGTGTATACACTTAAAATAAGTACTAACGGAAATGCTATGTGGAATTCAACCTATTCGTTCCCAATGGGTGCTACCATTAATGATGGAGATGTGTATGTTATTGGACACGGAAGTTTGGCAATATGTACAGGCGTTGTGGATGATTCTAACAACACCATTACAGGTTTCAACGGAAATGACGCTATCGGTTTGTTTAAAAATGATGTCTTAATTGATATTTTAGGAACACTGGGCGATGGAAGTACGTATGCAGAAAATACAACTTTGGTTAGAAAACCAAGTATAAACTCTCCAAATACAACCTATACCGCTTCAGAATGGGATTCGTTTCCTTCAAATACTTGTGATGACTTAGGAATGCACACACAAACCTTGAATGTGGCTACGTTTGAAGCTTCCGAGTTTTCAATCTATCCGAATCCGACAAATGGAGATTTTGTGTATATCAACACGAAAAACAATGTAGAAATTACTGCGATAAACGTATTTGATATTGCTGGAAGACAAGTAATCTCACAAAATAATAGTTCCAATCAAATAAACGTTGGCGGATTGCAACAAGGAATGTATCTTTTACAACTACAAATTGGTAATGAAACAGTTACTAAAAAATTGATTAAACAATAAAAAAATAGTCAGTATAAAAATAGAAGAGGCTATCTAAAAAGTATAGGCTTCGTCAAACCGAATCAAGTTCGGTTTCTCATAGCAGTTGAAAATCAGTATAATGAGATTCTGAGTCAAGCTCAGAATGACGCTACTTAAAACTTCTTAGATAGCCTCTTTTAAATTTGTAATTTTGTCAGTTAAAACTATTGAATTGCCAATTCCATCGCTTTTGTAGCGTGAATGGTTGTTGTATCAAATACAGGAATTAAAACATCTTTTTGTTGAATCAATAACGGAATTTCAGTACAACCTAAAATAACACCTTCGGCACCTTCATTTTGCAAGCGATTGATAATTTTTATATACGCTTCTCGCGAGCTTTCTTTTAGTTGTCCTTTTGACAATTCTTCATAAATCACACGATGCACTTCCTTGCGTTCTTCTGCATTTGGAATCAAAGTTTGAATTCCGAAAGAAGTCAAGACCTCTTTATAAAAATCCAATTCCATCGTATATTTTGTTCCTAAAAGCGCAATAGTTTTTAGTTTTTGTGCTGAAATTTTCTCGGCGGTGGCTTCTGCAATATGAATTACAGGAATTGACACATTATTTCGTACTGCTTCAATGGTTAAATGCATGGTATTGGCACAAATTAAAATCATATTTGCTCCAGCATTTTCTAGATTTTTTCCAGCGTCAGCCATCAATTCATCCAACAAATCCCAACGTCCTTCAGCTTGCAATTTATGAATCTGTCCAAAATCAACCGAATTGATAATACATTTTGCCGTATGCGAGTTTCCGACATATTTTTCAGCCAACTCATTTAAAATTTGATAATATAAAATAGTAGATTGTGGCGTAATGCCACCAATAAGTCCAATAGTTTGCATGCGCGTGAATTTATACGGCTAAAATTAGGGATTTATTCGCTTTGCGGCTACATTTGTATGCAGAATTTCAGCTTATGACTACACTACTCATCAACATCAAACAATTAGTACAAGTTAGAGAAACCAACGTTTCCAAAATTTCGGGCGCGGACATGAAACAGCTTCCAATCCTCGAAAACGCGTATGTGTATTTGGTAGATGATAAAATTTCAAGTTTTGGTTTGATGGCAAGTATTGAAATCGCTTCCGCAGATACCATCATAGACTGTACTGATAAAGTGGTACTGCCAACTTGGTGCGATAGTCATACACACTTGGTCTACGCGGGAAACAGAGCACAGGAATTTGTAGATCGCATCAACGGTTTAAGCTATGAGGAAATTTCCAATCGCGGTGGCGGTATTTTAAATTCTGCTAAAAAACTACAAGAAACTTCCGAAGATGCACTTTTTGAGCAATCTGCTAAACGTTTGGAAAACGTGATGCGCATGGGAACTGGCGCCATTGAAATCAAATCGGGTTATGGATTAACAACAGCAGCCGAACTCAAGATGCTACGCGTGGCAAAACGTTTGAAAGAAGCCTACAACTTTCCTGTAAAAACCACATTTTTAGGCGCACATGCCGTTCCTGCAAATTTTAAAAGAAATCAAGAAGGTTATATGGATTTGGTCATCAACGAAATGCTGCCCAAAATCGCGGAAGAAAACTTAGCGGAATATGTAGATATTTTTTGCGAAAAAGGCTATTTCACTCTAGAAGATACCGAGCGTTTGTTACAAGCGGCACAGCAATATAAATTAGTTCCAAAAATTCACGTCAATCAATTCAATGCGTTTGGAGGTGTTGCACTTGGCGTGAAATACAATGCACTTTCTGTAGATCACTTGGAAGAACTCAACGACGAAGACATTACAGCCTTACAAGGAAGTAAAACCATGCCTGTTGCGTTGCCTTCCTGTTCATATTTTTTGAGTATTCCCTACACGCCCGCACGAAAAATCATCGATGCTGGTTTGCCGATAGCTTTAGCGAGCGATTACAATCCTGGTTCGACGCCTTCTGGAAATATGAATTTTGTAGTGAGTACAGCCTGTATCAAAATGAAAATGACACCCGAAGAAGCGATTAATGCGGCAACCATTAACGGTGCCTACGCGATGGGACTTTCAGAAACGCACGGAAGCATCACCAAAGGAAAAGCTGCCAATTTGATTATTACCAAAGAAATTGAGTCGTTTCATGTGTTGCCGTATGCGTTTGGAGATAATTGTATTGACAAGGTGTTGATCAATGGGAAGGTTATTTAGACGCGCTGCGCTCTTAGAATCTAGACCGCTTTGCTGTTAGATTTTAGATTTTTTCTTTTTTTCGCTTTGCTCAATTTAATTTTTCACAATTTGTCATTCCTGCGTAGGCAGGAATCCATCACTTCAGTTTTAAGTGAAATTTTATAATAAGTATATCCTTTTGCAAATAAACCTATCACTTTTTAGATAATTAGACTCGCTTCGCTGTTAGAATCTAGACCGCTTTGCTGCTAGATTGTCAGACATACTTAATTTACATTCTCGCGTAGACGGAGGCATTTTACAGCATCTTTTCCGACTTCCCTATTTCATCAAACCATTTAAAAACGTACTTTAGCAATTCGCAACCAAAGTAACCTATGCTACAACTCTACACACGTGCTGACCTCAACTCACAGATTTCCAAACGCGCTGGCGAAACGAAATTTGGCGAAAAGGTGGAAATTCTGCCATCTACAGAAAATTTGGTCGCACAGTTAAAAAATTCGAATACGAAGTATGTAATTTTTGGAATTCCTGAAGATATTGGCATTCGTGCCAATCATGGAAAACCAGGTGCCACAACTGCTTGGAAAGCCGCACTAAAATCACTTTTAAACACCCAAGACAACGCGTTTAATAAAGGAAAACGCTTGTTAGTGTTAGGATATTTGGACTTTTCCGACTTGATGGAAAGAGCCGCAAGTTTTGATGAAAATTCGCCTGAATATCATGTGTTACTTTCGCAATTGGTGGCTAAAATTGATGAAGAAGTTGCGTATTTGGTATTTCAGATTGTAAGTGCAGGAAAAACGCCGATTATTGTTGGCGGCGGACATAATAACGCTTTCGGAAACATTCACGGAGCCGCTTTAGGGAAAAGTGAAGCCATCAATGTGGTTAATTTGGATGCGCATTCTGACTTTCGAAGTCTGGAAGGCAGACATAGCGGAAACGGTTTTAGTTATGCGTTCAAAAAGCATTTTTTACATAAGTATTTTATCTTCGGATTGCATGAAAATTATTCTTCTAAAAAGGTTTTTAAAACTTTGGATAATTATCCGACACGTATTCGTTATAATACGTTTGAAGGAATTAAAATTCGTCACGAACAAGGATTTTCTTTTCAATTGAATACTGCGTTAAATTTTATCAATAATCGTCCTTTTGGTGTAGAAATTGATTGCGATGTGATTGAAAATATTCCAAGTAGCGCCATGACTCCAAGCGGTTTTACAGCGAATGAAGCACGGATGTTTGCGTCATTTTTTGGAAAACAAAAAAACGCAGCATATTTACATTTGTGTGAAGCAGCGCCAAATCCCAATAACGAACGAGAAATATATGTGGTTGGAAAATTACTTAGTTATCTGATTACAGATTTTATGCGTAAATAATCATGAATTCGGTTGAAATTATACCTTTTGACACACGTTATTCCAACGATTTTTACAAATTGAATGTAGAATGGTTGAAAACCTATTTTTACGTAGAACCAAACGATGAAGAAGTGTTGAGTCGGCCAAAAAAGTACATTATTGATAAAGGCGGTTATATTTTCTTTGCCAAATTAGACGATACAATTGTAGGAACATTTGCGCTGATGCTATTGAAAACAAACGTGTTTGAACTTGGAAAAATGGCCGTTTCTCCCAAGTACAGAGGGCAAAATATTGGACAACAATTAGTACAGTTTTGTTTAGATTTTTCTAAAGAAAAACAATGGGACAAAATCATTCTTTATTCCAACCGAAAACTTAAAAACGCGCTGTATATCTACGAAAAGTACGGCTTCCAAGAAATTCCGATTGAGCAAAATAATCCGTATGCACGCGGCGATATTAAGATGGAATTGGTTTTGTAGACTTTTTAGATTCGCTTCGCTATTAGAGCTTTAGATTGCTTTATGCTTGTTTATACTTCTTGTCATGTCGAGCAAAGTGGAGATAGCTTTCGTACTTAAAATTATTACTATTAAGGAGCCGTTTTGTTAATCTTTCAATCATTCAATAATTTAATCTTTCAATGATGTAACAATTGTGTAGCTTTGGCGTCTTGTATTTGAATTGAAAATTTAGTTAATGAAAGAGCGGTATAGTACGTTTTTACGACGTTTTTGGATTGTTTTGATTGTAGGTTTTATTCTTTATAATATCCTCTTTCCCGATACGTTTTCCCGAGAAAATATAGTCACAAGTATTCAATCGTACGGCAATTATGGCTGGGCGATTTTCTTTTTGTGTCACATCATTCGCGGATTTGTGATGTTGCCGAGTACTGTTCTTATTTTTGCAGGCGTGTATTTGTTTCCGAATAATTTATTTTCTGTATTGCTGATTTCCGTTGCGGGAATCGTGATTTCTTCTATGATTGTCTATTATTTTGCCGACAAACTCGGTTTTGCCAAACTTTTCGATAAAGATACAAAAGCGTCTAATTTGGTTAAAGAAAAGCTTTCTGGACAATACGGTCCGTTGTTTATTATTTTTTGGGCATTTTTTCCGTTTGTTCCTACAGATTTGATTTGTTATGTAGCTGGTGCGATGCGAATTAATCCTATTATTTTCGGAATCAGTATTTTTATTGGAGAATTGATTTTATGCAGCGTTTATATCTACGGAAGTGCGTACTTTATTTAGTCGTTACATACAGGTTTTTTAGAATGATTTGATGAAATTCCGCCAAGTCATACGGTTTGATGATGAAATCGTTCATGCCAGCTTCAAAAATACGGTCGCGCACTTGGTCTTCTTCTACAGCTGTTAACGCAATGATTGGTGTTTTTTGGTCGTTTTCCCGAATGTGTTTTGTGGTTTCTATTCCATCAATGCGCGGCATATTGATGTCCATCAAAATTAAATCATATGTATTCACTTTTAAAACGTCAATCGCATCAAGTCCATCTTCGGCAACGTCGCACTGATAGCCTTTGTTTTGTAGAATTCGTTTCGTAACAACACGATTGATTTTATTGTCATCCACAATTAAAATGCGTTTCTCAAGCGTGTTGATGGTTTTCGTAGGCACTACAGCATCTTTCATAGAAGCTTCATCACTTTCTTCAAAAGTAATTGAGAATGAAAACTCAGTGCCATTATCTTCTTCACTTTTAAGCGAAATATCACTGTTAAAAAGTAACAATAAGCGTTTTACAATGGAAAGTCCCAAACCAGTTCCTTGATAATTTTTTTCTATCGGACGCAACTGTACAAACTTATCAAATACCGAAACTTGCTTTTCTTTCGGAATGCCGATGCCGTCGTCTTGTATGACAAATTTAATCGTATGCTTTTTGCCTCGCTTTTCTTCTGACGTCAATCGAATCCAAATGTTTCCTTTTTCCGTAAATTTGATAGCGTTTCCAATAAGATTCATTAGTATTTGCGACAATCGCACAGAATCGCCCAATAAGATTGCTGGAATTTTCGAATCGATTTCTTGATGTACTTTGTTTTTGTTTTGACTCGCTGCAAAACTGAACGAATTTACCACTTCATTTACCAAGTTCCTTACATTGAATGGGATACTTTCCAACTTGATGCCTTGCGATTCTATTTTATTGATTTGCAACACATTATTAATAAGCGACAGCAAATAGGTACTTGAGAATTTGAGCGATTTAAAGTTTTCATTTTCTTTTAAACTAGGAAAATCTTCCGAAAGTAACGATGTCAAACCTACCACGCCGTACAATGGTGTGCGTAATTCGTGACTGACTGTTGAGAAGAATTGCGCTTTCATATTTGCTTGCGCTTCTGCTTCTTCTTTCGCTTCTCGCAATTGTTGATTTTTGGAACGAAGTTTATTCAACGCTTTGGTTCTAAACTTGTAATTTTTAAACATATTAATCAACAATAAGATCAAAATAAAACCTGCAATCATCAACACATACGAGATTTGTTGCGATTTTTTCATGATGGTTTCTTGCGATTTTTGCTCTTCTTTTACACGGTCTAAATCTTTTTTATAATCATCAACCGCAAAGCGTGCCAATGCAATTTGATTTTCTTTGACTTTTATTTCATTTAAGGAAGAATCTTTTAATTTCAAGTGAGTTTCTAACAACGTAAACGCCTTTTTGTGTTCTCCTTGTTTTTCGGCTAAAGTGGCATATTCTCTGTAAATTTCAACCAATTCTTCAAGCAAATTATCTTTCTCTCCAAATTCGATAGCACTTTTAAATTTTGTTTCAGCTTTTGCTAGATTGTTTTTAGAAGTATGATAGCGTCCTAATAAGAAATTAATTTGCGCTTTGGCGGATTTGTCGCCGTGTTTTGTGTAAATCATTTGCTCCGACTTTTGCAAGTACGGAAACGCAGTATCGTAATCGCCCTGATCTATGTACGTCCAACCAATATTTAGAATAGGTGTTAAAATTTCAAACGTATCTTTCACTTTTTCAGCATAGTCCAATGACTTTTTGTAATACATAAGTGCAGAGTCGATTTTTTTAAAACCTTCTGAATATAAATTCCCTAGATTATTGTAAATCCAACTTTTAAGCGTGTCATTGTCAATATTATTTGCGTAGTAGATAGACTCTAAATAACTTTCTTTTGATTTTAAAAATTCAGAAATCCCGTCGTAAGACAATCCCAAATCGTTATAAAAGTTAGCAAGGTAGTAATTGTCTTTAATCTGATTTGCCAAATCAATTCCACGATTGGCCGCCTCTATTGTTTTGTTATATTGGTATTTAAAATAGGTTTCTTCCGAAATATCTAAATATTTCTCAATGCTGTCACGAATTTGTTCTTCTTGCAAATCTTGACTCTGCGCAGGAAGAATCATCAGTAGGTATAAAATGGTAGTGGTTAGTACTAGTTTTTTCAAAGATTTGAATTTTAAAACACCCCAAAATACGAAAAAATAAGATAGTAAAATACTTTCAAAAAATCTTTACATAAAAATCATTGTAATAATTTCACAACATACTTTTGGGCATGTATCACTATAATTTCAAAGCGCAGTATTTACAATCAGTAAAATGATTGTATCTTTCCGATTATTAGAACAAAATTATGTTCTTAATTAATTTAAAATCACACATGTATGAATGCTTTTCATTATGCCTTTAAGGTAAAAGATATTGCCTCGACTCGAAAATTTTATGTTGAAATGTTGGCCTGCACAGAAGGTCGCTCCACAGAACACTGGATAGATTTTGATTTTTTTGGTCATCAATTAACGGGACATGTAAGTGATAACATTCCACCACTTGATTATTGTGGAAAAGTAGATGGCATCAAGGTTCCCATTCCGCATTTTGGCTGCTTGTTGACGGTTGCACAGTTTGAAACCTTACAGCAAACCTTTGAAAAACACGATATTGAATTTGTTGTAAAACCACAAATACGCTATGCTGGAAAACCTGGCGAACAACGAACGATGTTTGTCTTTGATTTTAGTGGAAACCCACTAGAATTTAAAGCGTTTTCTGATGAGAGAGAAGTGTTTTCGAAATAGTTGGAACGAGTTACAAACTCGCTCCAACTTTAAGTTTTTATTACAGTTTTACTGTAAATTATTCTCAGTCGTCGCGAGTTTCCAACTCGTGACAAAATTACATCTCATCAATTTCTAAAACATTATAATCATCACAAAAGTTCCTTGCACTTGAGTACTTCCAATCTGTTGGATTTATTACAAAGCCAGCTTTCACTGGATTGTTATGAATATAATTTATTTTTTGCTTGATTATTTTATCACTCCACAACTCAATAGGATGATTATGTTGCTGCCAAAATTGATATTGAGCTACATTACTTCGCTCTTTACCTGCTTTCTCAAACATATCTAAAAACCATTTCTTTCTACTCTCTTTTGGGTTTACTTTGATGGCTTGCACCAACTTTTTAGAAGTAAATTTCTTAAAATCTCTAAGTAATCCTGAAGGATTATTTTCTGTAGATTGAAAAATCAAGTGTAAGTGATTAGGCATGATACAATAGCAATAGAGCTTCATACCTTTATATTTTCTACAATAATCAATACTATCTGTTAAAATGTCAAAATAGAGTTGTCTTGTAAAAACATCTAACCAATAAACTGTTGCAAAACTTATAAAATAAACACCTGACGCATTGTGGAATTTATATTTTCTACTCATAATTATAAATTTAAAAATTTAATTTATGAGTATTAAAAAAGAGGATTATATTCTAATTTTAGTTTCAAAGTTGGAACGAGTTGCAAACTCGCTCCAACTTCAGTTGAAGTCTATCTAATCAACTTCTTATACTTAATACGCTTCGGCATCAAGTCGCCACCCAAGCGTTTCTTTTTGTTTTCTTCGTAATCCGAGAAGCTTCCTTCAAAGAAATATACTTGTGAATCACCTTCAAAAGCTAAGATGTGTGTACAGATTCTGTCTAAAAACCATCTGTCGTGCGAAATAACTACGGCACAGCCTGCAAAGTTTTCCAAACCTTCTTCTAGTGCTCGTAAGGTATTTACGTCCAAATCGTTCGTAGGCTCATCCAATAGCAATACGTTTCCTTCTTCTTTGAGCGTCATTGCCAAGTGCAGTCGGTTTCGTTCTCCACCAGAAAGTGTGCTTACTTTTTTGTTTTGCTCACTTCCAGAAAAGTTAAAACGACTCAAATATGCTCTAGAATTCACTTGCTTTCCGCCCATCATAATCAATTCCTGCTCATCGGAGAAGTTTGCCCAAATCGATTTCTCAGGATCAATATTACTATGCGATTGATCAACATACGCTAATTTTGCGGTATCTCCGACTGTAAACGTTCCTTTATCTGGTGTTTCTTCGCCCATTATCATACGGAAAATAGTTGTTTTACCAGCTCCGTTTGGTCCAATGATACCTACAATTCCTGCTTGCGGTAAGTTAAAGTTTAAATCTTCGTATAACAGTTTATCGCCGTACGCTTTGGAAACGCCTTTTGCTTCAATCACGTTTGTTCCCAAGCGAGGTCCATTTGGAATGTAGATTTCTAGTTTTTCTTCCGTTTGTTTCTGGTCTTGATTTAATAATTTATCGTAATTCTTTAAACGTGCTTTTTGCTTGGTTTGACGACCTTTTGCTCCTTGTCGAACCCATTCCAGCTCTCGCTCCAACGTTTTTTGACGTTTGGAAGCGGTTTTACTTTCTTGTGCTAAACGTTTTGATTTTTGGTCAAGCCAAGAAGAATAGTTTCCTTCCCACGGAATGCCTTCTCCTCTATCCAATTCTAAAATCCAACCGGCAACGTTGTCTAAAAAATAACGGTCGTGCGTTACGGCAATCACCGTTCCTTTGTATTGTGCTAAGTGATGCTCCAACCAATGTACCGATTCTGCATCCAAGTGATTGGTAGGCTCATCGAGTAGTAAAATTTCTGGTTCTTGTAAAAGTAAACGACACAAGGCTACACGACGACGTTCTCCACCAGATAATACACCAATTTTCTTGTCTGGTTCTGGCGTACGCAGAGCATCCATCGCAATTTCTAGTTTGGTATCCAATTCCCAAGCGTTGCTCGCATCGATTTGGTCTTGCAATTCCGCTTGACGCGCCATGAGTTTGTCCATTTTATCAGCATCCGAATATACTTCTTCCAAACCAAACATATCGTTGATTTTATTGTATTCATCAAGCACTGCAACCGTTTCTGCTACACCTTCTTTTACTACATCTAGTACGGTTTTCTCTTCGTCTAATTGTGGTTCTTGCTCCAAATATCCCACTTTATAGCCTGGCGAAAACGTAACTTCTCCTTGGTAATTTTTTTCAACTCCTGCTATGATTTTTAATAAGGTAGATTTTCCCGAACCATTTAAACCGAGAATTCCGATTTTGGCACCGTAGAAAAAACTGAGGTATATATCTTTTAAAACTTGTTTGTTCGTACTTTGATAGGTTTTGGAAACCCTATTCATAGAAAAGATAACTTTCTTATCGTCTGACATACTATATACTTTGTTGGTTATTTACTTTGTGACAAATATACACAATTGTCGTAGCATTCGCACGTATATTTTTGGATTGAAAGATTAAAAAATTGAATAATGTAAAGATTGCTTTATCGTGCAAATCTTGCAGCTTTTTAATCCGCTGAAATACAATCTACCGTTTTCTGTTGGTTACTTTCTTTTTGAAACTTCTAGTTGATTTTTCAAAAACCTCCATCTCTTTTTATGCTTTACTGAAAATAATTTCACTTTTTTTGAAAAAAAATTAAAAATTTAAATGACTGAAATACAGTTAATTAAATTTAATTTCTAATGAATTAGCAAACTTTTTCAAAAAAACTTTACTCTTTTTAAAAACCACCTCACCATTGTTCTCGTATATAAAGGTGTAAAGCAATAAAAATTAATTAAACTCAAAAAAATTATGAAACGAATAACAACCATTTTAGGAATCAGTATTGTACTGGTTGGAAGTTTCTTCTTAATTGCAGCCGATCATATTGACGCGCCAGCAGTACAAGGAACCTCTTCTGATATTACTGATTTTTATGCCTTTCAAGGAGAAAGCGGAAATTCAATAGCATTTGTAGTAAATACACAAGGATTATTAAGTCCTACCGCTACAGGAAATGCTTCTTTTGATGAAAACACATTAATTGAAATTAATATTGACACTTCAGGTGACAATGTAGAGGACTTGGTTATCCAAGCGATTCCAAGAGGAGATAGAATGTATTTTTTCGGACCTATCTCTCCAAGCAACACTGGATTGAATAGTGTAATTGAAACTTCAGGAATACAATCTTCCGTAGAGATAACTTCGTATGGAGAAAGTGCAATTACAGCTACGAATAACGGAATGCAGTTTTTCGCAGGACCAAGAGATGATCCTTTCTTTATGGATTTTGCTCAGTACGGAGAAATCATTGCAGGAAATGCTACTGGTTTTAACGACCCAGGAAGTGACACATTTGCTGGAACCAATGTACTATCTGTAGTTGTAGAAGTGCCAAAATCTCAAATTGGCAGTACAGGAACTATCAACGTTTGGGCTGAAGCCAAAGGAAAACAATAATCAATCTACCTATTAATCACAAATAATATACAAATGAAAACTATAAAAAATATATTCGGAATAGCACTTTTAGGCTTGTTTACGATGACAAGTTGCTCTTCCGACGACAATACAATCGTCATTGATAATACACCTGATTTTTCAGGGACATTCGCACAGCAAGACCAAATGGGAAGACCTGCGGTAAACACGGTTTTTGTAGGATCGGCGAGTAAAGACGCTTTTAATACTACAATTCCATCACAACAAAATGCTGCATTTCAAAGCATGTTTCAAACCAATTTAACTGCACTGAGTCCAGCATATGCCAATCCTGGTGACCAAAATGCATTAGGACTAGATGCTGCTACATTTACTGGATTGCTTGCAACAGATGTGCTAAATGTTTCCCTAGACGGAACTACGACATTTTATGACGGAACAAACGTATTGACTGGTCGCGCACTAGCAGACGATGTAATTACTGTGGAATTACTATTAATTTTTGGAGGCGAAGACTTCACAGAAAACCCAAATCTTTCTGATGATCATGTTGACGCCAACGACAAGCCTTTTTTGTCCTCTTTTCCATACTTAGCCTCACCATGGTAATTTAAGCTGAATTGCAGTAAAGGAGCATTTAGCGCAAATAGTTTTTGTTTTATTTAGTTTACGATCAGCTAAATGCTCTCTTTTCAGCTTTCAATGTAGCATTCACCCAAAATATAAAAACCAATGAAAAAATCAATCACATATCAATTACTCGGAGTCGGACTGCTTTTGATAAGCTGTACCTCAACTCCATCAAAAAATATAACAAATGCTGAAACGTATAATTCATACTTGGAAGTAGCTGAAAATACAGCTGCTACAGCCGCACAAGAAGAGTTTTCGTTTTGGACAAAAAAATTAGCAAAATCCCCAAATCAATTTCCGTATCATGCAAAAGTTTCAAGTGCGCATTCTCAATTGTTCTCAGCAACAGGCGATGTTTCTCACTTAGTAGAAGCTGCCAAGCATTTGGAACTTTTAAATGAGCGGACAAATTATCAGTATGCAGGACATATTCGCAGTTTGGCTAGAAACTATATCTCGCAACATCGTTTTCAAGAAGCGTTGTCTTTATTGAAAAAAGCGGAAGTGTTGGGCGAAAATCTTCAAGCAACGCAAAAGATGTTGTTTGATGTGCATTTAGAACTTGGAAATATAGAAGAAGCGGAAAAGTATCTTTCAATTTTTAAGAATGAAAAGAGCTTCGACGCTATGATTCGCTTGTCAAAATGGTATGATCATGAAGGAAAATTAATGGCTGCCATTAAAATGATGGAAAAGGCAATGCAAAAAGCCGAAGAAGCCAATAATGCTTCGTTAAAGCAATGGTCGTATACAAATTTGGCTGACTTTTACGGTCACGCCGGAAGAATTCAAGATTCGTACGAGCATTATGTAAAGGCGTTGGAACTTGATGCGAACGATGCGTATGCCAAAAAAGGAATTGCTTGGATTGTATTTTCCCACGAGAACAATCCAGAAGAAGCGTTGCGAATTTTAAATTCCATCATGTCACAATACAAAGCCCCTGATTATTATTTGCTGAAGGCAGAAATTGCCGAACAGATGGGAGAAACTGCTGAAAAAGAAAAAAATATTCAAGCATTTATGAATGCTATTGAAGATGAAAATTATGGTGTCATGTACAATGCGTATGCTATCACGATTCTTTCTGAAGAATTGAATAATACCAAAAAAGCACTTGAATTAGCACAGTTAGAAGTGAAATTGCGCCCAACAGCGCAAGCATACGATTTGTTGGCTTGGACATATTATTTACATGGAAATGCTTCAAAAGCATTAGAAATTGCGGAAGAACATGTGATTGACAAAACTTTTGAACCTGTAGCACAATACCATATAGCAGAGATTTTAAAAGCCAATGGAAAAACAGCGGCTATCAAAGATATTAAAACCGAATTACTGGAAAGTAGTTTTGAACTCGGACCTGTAATGACACAAAAAATACAGCGATTATAAGTAGTTGATTAAGTATTGAAAATCTAACTTTTTGTTAGGCGATTGGTTTTTATTGAAAAGACACTTCATTTTTGGAGTGTCTTTCTTTATGTTAGAATATTTTTACAAGTTCCGTCATGATAAAAGGTTGTGCTAATTCTTGGTGACTTAGCAATGTGTAGTCGTTTTTATGCTCAATGGATATCATTTTTGAATGATTTTTCAAAAGTGGATTGAGATCAATATTTGCAACTTTTATGATTCTATCCTCTGTTTTTTGTGTTACTGATAGTAAAATGGGAATATATCTATAATAAATAATTTGTGCTATTCTACCATCACGACGCTTTACTTCTTTTTCAAAAGATAACTTCACTATTAATTCTGGACATTTCATATGGTTTTTTTCATTTCCTGAACCAATTCCGATACGTCCATAACTGAAAATATAGGTTTCGTTAGCAGCATCAAAGTCATAATTTTGTGTATTGTGCGCGTTTCCAAATTTTTGATCAATGAAAATACTATTTTGGTATATTTCAAAATTAATCAATGTATCAGTATGTGTAATTTCTTTAAAATGTAGCTGTATTGATTTTGATAGAAAATATCCGTTTTGAGCTAAAGTAATGCTCGTAAAAAAAGAAAAAATCAATAGAAAAATATACTTAGTTGCTTTCATGAATTGTAATCATTTCATTTTCTAAATAGAACTTACTTCCAGTTATTTTATTGGTTTTCTTTATGTGTGATTTTTAACTTAAATTCAGTACTCGATGTTGCTTGACTGTAGCTGTGTTCTGAAAAAAACAACAGAATTATACAAACAAAACATCTCATTTATCTACTTATTGGATTAAAAAACATTTCAAATATATAAATGATTGTCGTACAGCATGTTTATTTAACTAGAGTTTATGATGTGTTTTGAATAGAAATTTTCTTCAAACTAAAACTACAAACAAAAAAAGCGAACCTTTTGGTTCGCTTTGCTATACTATTGTATGTATTTTTTTAAGGATTCGAAGCCACAACACCTAACGTGTACAATTGCTCCAATGTTGGCGATTCACTTCCGCCAGCTGGCTCTAAAGTAATTCCGAAAGCTTCAGATTCGTTTGCGTTTTCTAAATCAAACACTTTGTCTTTGTCGCCCGCAAAGTCTTCGATGACACCTAAACTTGTTGGCGTCAACGGATTTAGTTTTAATGACCAAACCTGATATACTTTGCCTGGAGGTGGTTCTGGTAATCCTTGTAAATCTAAGTAAATACTATTCGATTTTTTATCCCAGTACACTTTCGCATACGATTCTGGAGAAACTTGCTGTCCACCCAACGGAACCGTAATAATATCTTTGGTTCGCAATGCGTCTAACAATTCGTTTGCAGCTGTTAAGTCGCTATTTGCTTCGTAGATTTTATTCTTTAAATCTTCTCGTTCAGCGCGAACAATTTCAATTTCAGATTCTAAATCGTTATACAAAACTGCCGTGTACAACAAACCAGTTGCAAATACAATGGCAGCTGCCCAGCCAGCGTAGCGGAACAACGACGATGATTTTTTCTCCTGCAACGGAATCACAGGTGTTTCATCTGCATCCGAAGCAGTACTAGAAGAAAGTCCTAATTTTTTCTTAATCGTGTCAAATATACTTGAAGTATCTCTTGTTGCAGTTGCGGCTGTCAGACTGACAACGGCAGCTTCAATGGAAAGCACTTCTTGTTTCACTTCTGGATACTGTTGCATCATTGCATACACTTCTTCATTTTCTTTTTGAGAAAGTGCGCCTGCAACATACAGTTCCAAAATTCCAGATTCTATGTATTCTTTACTATCCATTTTTATACTTCCAACGCTTTTCTAAGTTCACCAATACAGTTTCTATTTCTTGTTTTAATAGTTCCTAAAGGAATATCGAGCTCTTCCGAAGCTTCTTTTTGGGTATATCCTTTAAAATATAGAAATTCAATAACCTGTTTGCACTTTTCTGCCAACTTGCCCACATACTTTTTTATTCCTATGGCATTGACTTTTGAATCCAATTGATCATTGCTTTCAATACTATGTACGAAAAAATCGATGTCTTGGTTTTGTTGCGAGTTTTTAAATGATTTTGAACGGGTTTTATCGATGGCTGCATTTCTAGCAATATTCAGCAACCACGTAAAGAAACGCCCTTTTTTAGCAGCATAGGTATCTGCTTTATTCCAGGCTTTTATAAAAACGTCTTGCATAACTTCGGTGGCAATATCATCATTTTTCACAATGGTATTGATGACACCAAAAATACTGTCGTTATACATTTGGTATAACGCTTCAAAGGCTTTGGCATCTTTTTTTTGAAATTGGTCAATGAGTACTTCTAACTCCATGTATTTGATATTGCTCTTGCTAAGAAAAGCTTTTTCACCGAAGTGAGTTCAACTAATTTTTGGGACGAACCGAAAAAAAATGCTCAAGAATATTTCGTTTACTTGACAACTTTTTTAAAATACTAAAATTTCGATTCTTGGTAAATCTACAATTTTTCATTCAAAATATAAACTTTTGCATAAAAAAAGCTTCCAATGTGGAAGCTCTATTTTTAATATATCAGTAATTAAGTCTTACACTCTACCTTTCAGTGCATTAAAAACCCAAGCAATGGCAAAAAAGCCAACACCAACTGCGGCAAATCCGTATCCTGCAACTTCATCATATCTAAAAGCTCCTAATGCAATTAAACCCATTCCCACAATAATCATAATTAATGTGGCATATCCTAATACTGTATTTTTATTCATTCCCATAGTTTGTTGTTTTGGCGCACCTTTTATGTTTTGCTTTGAGTACCTCAGCAAACATAAAAGTCAGGCTTTCGGTAGTCGCTCTCTTTGAGGAGCTCCAACAGATACCTCAATCCTTTGCGCGTAGTGAGTTGCAAATATCGAATTTTAATCTAAAAACCAAAAAATTAATTTTCGCAATTCTACTAGACTTCCCGTAAAGTTTCAAAAAATACGGGTATATTTTTAGTATATTTAGCGCAAATTAGCTTTATACTAAATTCGTATTCATGAAGAAAAAAGTTTCCGCATTACTAGTACTTTTCTTAATAGTTTTTATCAGTTGTAAGTCTAGCAAATCTGCCGCAAAAGCAAGTGAAAGTCCAAAATTAGCCAACTCGTTACTTTGGAAAATTTCTGGAAAAGACATCACCAAGCCTTCGTATTTATATGGAACAATACACCTAACCTGTGATTATACATACACAGATAAACTGCGAAAAGCGTTTGACGAAACCGAGCGTTTGGTATTGGAAATTGACATGTCCGATCCAAAATTACAAGCCAATATGATGAAGCTGATTTTTATGGAAAAAGGAAAAACCATCAAAGGCATGATGAATGAAGACGATTATAAAACGTTGTCAGATTTTTTTAAGGAGCAAGTTGGTGTGGATTTGAAAATGTTTAACACCATGAAACCTTTTGCTATTACTGCGACTTTGACGTCAAAAATGGCAGTTTGCGAGAACGGAACGGCGTATGAAACGGAGTTTATGAAAATTGCCAAAGAACAAAATGAAACTATTATTGGCTTGGAAACAATTGAAGACCAAATGAAAGTGTTTGACAAAATTCCGTACGATGAACAATTAAAATCGCTTGTAGAAATGGCAAATTCAGGCATGGATGAAAGTCGTGAAAGCTTCGATAAGATGACCAAATATTACAACGCTGAAGATTTGGAAGGTTTACTCAATGTGATGACAGAACAAGGTTTGGAAGCTGATTTTCAAGAAAGTTTAGTCGATCAACGCAATCGCAATTGGATTCCGCTAATTGAAAAAATTGCCACAGAAGCGCCTGCATTCATTGGAATTGGCGCATTACATTTACCTGGCGAACAAGGCGTAATTAATTTGCTAAGAAAACAAGGATATACGGTGGAACCGGTTTATTAGGTGTTGGGTGTTGGGTTTTAGGTCGCTTCGCTGTTTGGTATTAGATCGCTTTGCTGTTAGAATGCTTCGCTTTTGGACTGTTTTTTGTTATTCGTTTTTTGGCGGTTCTTAGTCTTTTAGCTTTTAGCAAAACTAATTTTATATTTTAAAAGTATATTCTTTGAAACTTCGAAAAACAAAAAACAGACAACAAAAAACCTAACATCAAAGTTTCGCGGCCAATCGACTTCCTTGGTCTATAGCGCGTTTGGCGTCTAGCTCTGCGGCTATGTCTGCTCCTCCGATTACGTGAACTGTCATGCCTTTTGCTTGTAATGGATCTAGTAATTCTTTCAACGGTGTTTGTCCCGCGCAAATGACTACATTATCAACTTCGAGTACTTTGACTTCCTCGTTTTGCGTGTAATGCAATCCTTGGTCGTCAATTTTGTTGTATTGCACTTCACCTATAAAGTTGACTTTTTTCTTTTTGAGATTTGTTCTGTGAATCCAGCCTGTAGTTTTTCCTAAGTTCCCTCCGAATTTTCCTTTACTTCGCTTGAACATAAATATTTCTCTCGGTGAACCGTGAAATTTAGGCTTCATGTTTTCAATTCCGCCGCGTGCTTCCAGTGTTTTATCAATTCCCCATTCGGTCAACCAAGCATCAATATTTTGTGAAGTAGATTCGCCTTCGTGTGATAAATATTCAGACACATCAAAACCAATTCCGCCTGCACCAATTACGGCAACACGCTTTCCAACAGGTTTTTTGTGTTTTAAAACATCAATATAGCTTAACACTTTTTCGTGTTCAATACCTTCTATTTTTGGTATTCTCGGTTTGATACCCGTTGCTAAAATCACTTCCTCAAAATCTTCCTGAAGCAATTCATCAGCAGTGACGCGTTTGTTTAGTTGTAACGTCACGTTGTGCAATTCAATTTGCTTGTTGAAATAACGAATGGTTTCGTAAAATTCTTCCTTTCCAGGAATTTGCTTTGCGATATTGAATTGTCCACCAACTTCTTTGTGGTCATCGTATAAGGTAACTTCGTGGCCGCGCTGTGCTGCAATGGTTGCGGCTGCCAATCCTGCGGGACCAGCACCAATCACTGCTAATTTCTTTTTGATACTTGCTGGAGAATAGTCAAATTCGGTTTCATGACACGCTCTCGGATTTACCAAACAACTTGCTACTTTTTTATTGAATATATGATCCAAACACGCTTGATTGCACGCAATACAGGTATTGATTTCATCTTCTTTTTCTTCCGCTGCTTTGTTTACCCAATCAGCATCCGCCAAAAACGGACGCGCCATCGAAATCATATCTGCATGACCTTCCGCCAATACTTTTTCTGCCACACTTGGCATATTAATTCGGTTGGATGTGATTAATGGAATGCTAACTTCTTGCTTCATACGTTCTGTAATCCACGTAAATGCTGCTCTTGGTACTGAAGTCGCAATCGTAGGAATTCGCGCTTCGTGCCAGCCAATTCCTGTATTGATGATATTGGCTCCTGCTTTTTCAATTACTTTTCCGAGTTGTACTATTTCTTCCCAACTGCTTCCTTTCTCAACCAAATCGAGCATGGACAAACGATAAATAATGATAAATTCTTCTCCAACTGCTTCGCGAACAGCTTTGATGATTTCCACTGCAAATTTCATACGATTGGCATAATTTCCGCCCCATTCATCCGTTCGTTGGTTTGTACGCTCTACAATAAATTGATTGATTAAATAACCTTCCGAACCCATAATTTCCACACCATCGTATCCTGCAACTTTAGCCAGCGAAGCCGATTTTGCAAAGCTTTTGATTGTTCGCTTTACGCCATTATTACTCAGTTTTTTTGGTTTAAATGGTGTAATTGGTGATTTAATTGCAGATGGCGCCACATTCAACGGATGATAACCGTAACGACCTGCATGTAGAATTTGCATACATATTTTCCCACCATTTTCATGCACAGCTTCCGTAATAACTTGATGTTTTTTGGCGTGCTTTTTAGTACTCATTCGAGATGAAAAAGGCACTAGCCAACCACGGACACTTGGTGCCATTCCTCCTGTGACAATCAGTCCTACGCCACCTTTGGCACGTTCGGCATAAAACGCTGCCAAACGGTCAAAACCATTTTTTTCTTCTTCCAAACCTGTGTGCATGGAGCCCATTAACACACGGTTTTTGATGGTTGTAAATCCTAAATCTAACGGTTCAAAAATATGCTTGTATTTCATGTATACAATTGGTTTTGTGGTTGTATTAAAGATACTGTAATTCTATCAAAAAAAGAATAGTTTATTTTTGTTATGCACGCATAATAGTTTGCAAGATAACTATTTTTTGAGATATGAGTTGAATTGAAATTAAAAAAGGTTGTTTGAAAAGTTTTTTCTCTTCAAACAACCTTGTTAAATTTTTTTTAGACTGTAATTTTAATTCATCGGAACTTCAACCACTAGAATTTTTGCATCTTCTTTGATGTGTATTTCAACGTTTTCCGTTTCCCAAATACCTAAAGCGTCTTTTGTAGCTAAAGTTTGGTTACCAATAGCAATTTCACCTTCCAATACAAATACATAGATTCCGTGAGCTGCGTTTTTTAAGTTGAATTCCACAGTTTGCAAAGCGTCAAAGTTTCCTAGTGAAATGTACGCATCTTGGTGAATCCAAAGTGCTTCTTCTACTATATTGTCTTTGGGAGCAACTACAGTTTGAAATTGATTGTTTTGCTTACTTTGGTCAAATTGTTTTTGTTCATAACGCGGTGTTACGCCCATTTCTTTAGGTTGAATCCACAATTGCAAAAAATTGACCTCATCCGTTCTACTATCGTTAAATTCAGAATGTTGCAAACCAGTTCCTGCGGACATGACTTGTATTTCTCCTACTGTAATCGCGCGTTTGTTATCCATACTGTCTTTGTGTGACAAGGCGCCACTCAACGGAATGGAAATGATTTCCATATTTTGATGCGGATGTGTTCCGAAGCCCATTTTTGGTTTTACAATGTCGTCATTTAAAACGCGTAATTGTCCAAACCCCATTTTGTTTGGATCATAAAAGTTTGCAAAACTAAAACTGTGATAACTTTTCAACCATCCGTGGTCTGCTTTTCCTCGTGAATCTGCTTTGTGATATATTGTTTTCATTTTTTTTGTGTTGTTTGTTTGTTGGTTTTTTGTTTTTCGTCGTTTGTTATTTGTTGATTTGTCTTGACTCTTGACTCTTTATCTTTTTGTCAATTCGTCTATTCGTCAATTTGTTTATTTGTTTCTTACTAACTCCTAAAACCCAATACCTAAAACCTAATACAAATGCCCCATTTTTCCTTGTTGATAGTCGCGCATGGCTTCCATGATTTCGGTTTGCGTGTTCATGACATACGGTCCCCAAGAAGCGACTTTTTCTTGTATCGGTTCGCCAGAAAGCACTAAGAGTGTGCTGTTTTTGTTGGCTCGTAGCGTAATTGTTTCACCATCTTTGTGAAATGTGAGGAGCTGTATTTGCCCTAGTTTGAGCGTTTGCTCTTCATTAATCTGCGTTTCTCCTTCTAACAAATACACCAACGTTTCATGATGTTTTGGAATATCAATCGTGGTTTTCCCTTCTGCTTCCAAGTTGACAATGAAGGCATTGACTTCTATAAACGTACTCGCGGCACCTTTTTGTCCGTTGAGTTCGCCTGCGACAACTTTTATAATTCCTTTTCCGTTTTCAAGCTCAATTGTTGGAATGTTTTCCGACTTTATATCTTGGTATTTTGGCGTTGCCATTTTGAACTTTTTAGGAAGATTTACCCAT
The DNA here is from genome assembly GCA_006383075.2 of Kordia sp. TARA_039_SRF. Lineage (GTDB taxonomy): Bacteria > Bacteroidota > Bacteroidia > Flavobacteriales > Flavobacteriaceae > Kordia. The sequence goes on along the minus strand of SMNH02000005.1, from coordinate 251,837 downwards.
AATTGAATTCCTTCCATCGTTCCGACAAAGTCTTTTGTGGGTCCTTCATCGTGAACAATTCCGCTTCCTGCGGTCATCCATTGTACGTCACCAGCACTGAGTGTTCCTTCGTTTCCGAGCGAATCTCTGTGTAATTGTTCTCCTTTGATGAGAAACGTTACAGGCTCAAATCCGCGATGTGGATGTGGTGATAGTGAAAGTCCAGGACTGTACGGTCCAACATCGTATTTGTAGTGATGCAACAACAAAAACGGATCAACTTGGTCGAGCGTTTGTGTTGGCAACGGTTGACGAATTAAATTTCCGCCCATGTTTACAAAGTCACTTTTTCCTTTATATGCAATGCTTTTTAAGGTTTTCATGATTTCTAATTTCCTTTCTTTTTATTTATTCCCCATGGAAAATATTTGATTAATTTTTTTTTTTTTTAGCGGACTTTATCCAAAAGATTGCTTAGTTGTGAAGCTTCTTCTTCCGTAAGTTTTCCTAACCAGTCATTTTTTGGCATGCTTTCCGCGATGGTTGATAGTAGATTTTGTCCAGCATCTGTAATTGCGATATGAACTACTCGCCTATCGGTAGGACAAGGAATGCGTTCTATTAAATCTTTGGCGCATAGTTTATCCATAAGTCTTGTGGCATTCGGCGCTCTTTCAATCATGCGGTCTTTGATTTGCTGCACTTTGATGGCTTCGCCTGCTCCTTTTAAAATTCGGAGTATGTTGAATTGTTGTGGAGAAATACCAAAAGGTTTGAAAAATTCGTTTTCCTTGCTATTTAACCAGTTTGCCGTGTATTTGATATTTATAAAGGCTTTCACTTTTTCTGACGGAAATGATGATTGTATGTCTTTCGCGATGTCGCCCATTGTTTGTTTTTTTTGTTCTTCGTTATTTGTTTTTCGTTTTTCGTTTTTCGTTGTTTGCCAATTTGTCTTGGCTCTTGGCTCTTGATTCTTGATTCTTTGTAAATTCGTCATTTTGACGATTCTCTTACTAACTGTAAAATCCTAAATTATAATTCCAACACCTAAGACCTAAGACCTAACACCCAAAACCAAGAACCCAACTATCATCCTTCAAAACCGATTTCGGTATGTGCGCCGTCGCAAAAAGGTTTGTTTTGAGAAGCACCACATCTGCAAAAAGCGGTGGTTTTATTTCGCTTTTCTTTAGTTCCGTCGGAGTTTGTGATGTTTAAGGTTCCATAGACTAATAGCGGGCCATCTTCCAAGGCTTCTACTTTGGTTTCTAATGCCAAAGCTTCTTGGTCGCCTTCTTTGTTACTTCGGTACGATAATGCGCCCGAAGGACAAGCTGCTATTTGTTTTTTAATACGTTCTGTACTTGCGCCATCCATATTAATCCAAGGTCTGTTTTGCGGATTGAATACTTGTAATAAGCCTTTCCAACAGTTTTTGGAATGTGTGCATGTTTTGGGCTTCCAAACCACTGTAATATCTTCGTTGCTGTATTCTTTGATGATTTCTTTTTCTGCCATGATGATTGTTTTTAGTGGTTTCTGATTCTTAAAGATACAAAATTCGCCTAAGCTTTATGAATGGCTTCTTGTAACTTTTTCACTTCTTCATCAAGTTTTTCTTGTAATGTTTCGTCAACAATTTTACCCGATTTGAAATTGTCATTAAAACTTGGAAGCGAAAACGCAGCTACAATATTTCCGCCCATAAATGGAAATCTTCCCACAGCAATATCTAATACCGTTCCTCCACCGCGAACTCCTGGCGATGTTGCCATTAACAACATAGGAATGTCTCCCCATAATTTAGCATCGATGCGTGACATCCAATCAAATAAGTTTTTAAATGCTGTTGTGTAACTTCCATTGTGTTCTGCTAATGATAATACGATTCCATCAGCGGCTTGCATGGTTTTTAAGAATTTGTGCGCATCTTCAGGAATGCCGTTTTCTTGTTCTCTGTCGATTCCGTAAAGAGGTAAATCGTAATCGTTTAAATCTAAAATGTTTACTTCAACATCTTCTACTAGACTCGCTGCGTACGTTGCTAATTGTTTGTTAATAGATGTTTTACTGTCACTTCCTGCAAAGGCTACTATTGTTTTCATGTATTTTATTTTTTGTTAATTCGTTGATTTGTTAATTTGTTTATTAGTCTTGACACTAGATTCTTAAATTCTTTACTAAATGTTTCCTGTTTTCTTGCCGAAATAATAAGATGTTAGTAAAAGTATTAATCCGATGAGTGCTGCTCCTTGTTCTCCATCGCCAATCATAAAATGTGCAAAAAATGCTAAGACAACATTAAAGAAGAAACCCGCGTACGCCCATTCTTTGATAGTTTTAAATTTGGTTTGCCAAATAACTATCAATCCCAAAAGTTTCACGATAGCCAAAGGATAAATTAAATAGGTAGGATATCCAAAACTTGTAAATCCTTTTACGATATCAGCATTTTTAAAGAAGTACATTCCTGCTGAAAATAACATTAGCGCAGTGAACAATCCTGTAGCTATGTAGTAAATTATTTTTTGAGTTTTCATGTTCGTTAGTTTTAAAATCTTTACAAATGTAGGTATAATATTTTTATTTTCCAAGGAATATATTTCCATGTAATTTATTTAATGATTTTTTAAGAAAACTTTCAAAGTGTACCGCTTTTAATAGCAATTTATGTTTCGTATTTTAGCAACTGAAAATTAAACAACCATGGACATCAACTTCAATAAGAACGAAGATCACAACAAACTTTTAGCATCTGAATTACGTCAACGCCTTGCCAAAGTTGCCTTAGGTGGGGGACAAAAACGTATTGATAAACATCATAGTAAAGGCAAAATGACCGCGCGCGAGCGTATCGACTTTTTACTTGATGACAAGAAACCTGCTATAGAAATTGGAGCGTTTGTTGGAGAAGATATGTACGAGGAACACGGCGGCTGCCCCTCAGGTGGCGTGGTTGTAAAGATTGGCTATATTAAAGGAAAACAATGCATTGTTGTCGCAAATGATGCTACAGTGAAAGCGGGCGCTTGGTTTCCAATCACCGCAAAAAAGAATCTGCGTGCGCAGGAAATTTCTATTGAAAATAGATTGCCAATTATTTATTTGGTTGATAGTGCTGGTGTGTATTTGCCAATGCAAGATGAGATTTTTCCCGATAAGGAACATTTCGGACGCATTTTTAGAAATAATGCCGTGATGAGCAGCATGGGAATTACTCAAATTGCTGCTGTTATGGGAAGTTGTGTCGCTGGTGGCGCGTATTTACCGATTATGAGTGACGAAGCCTTGATTGTTGACAAAACTGGAAGTATTTTCTTGGCGGGAAGTTATCTGGTGAAAGCTGCCATTGGCGAAAGTATTGATAACGAAACACTTGGTGGCGCTACAACACACTGTGAAATTTCTGGTGTGACCGATTACAAATCGAAAGATGATAAAGATGCGTTAACCACAATTCAGAATATTGTTAGCAAGATTGGCGATTATACGCCTACTGGTTTTAATCGCGTAGAAGCGGCAAAACCTAAGGAAAATCCTGAGGAAATTTTTGGAATTCTGCCAAAAGCGCGTCACGAGCAGTACGATATGAAAGAAATCATTAAACGTTTAGTAGACAATTCTGAGTTTGACGAATATAAAGAAGGCTACGGACAAAGTATTATTACCGCATACGCGCGAATTGATGGTTGGGCCGTTGGTATTGTGGCGAATCAACGCAAGTTGGTGAAGAGCAAAAAAGGCGAAATGCAGTTTGGAGGTGTGATTTATTCAGACTCCGCAGATAAAGCAACACGATTTATCGCCAATTGCAATCAAAAGAAGATTCCGTTGGTGTTTTTACAAGATGTGACAGGCTTTATGGTTGGAAGCAAATCAGAACACGGCGGTATTATTAAAGATGGTGCCAAAATGGTAAATGCAGTGAGCAATAGTGTGGTTCCGAAGTTTACGATTGTTGTTGGAAATTCCTATGGAGCAGGAAATTATGCCATGTGTGGAAAAGCATACGATCCACGATTGATTGCAGCATGGCCAAGTGCAGAATTAGCCGTAATGAGCGGAAATTCGGCAGCAAAAGTGTTGTTACAGATAGAAACCGCTTCCTTGAAAAAACAGGGAGAAAAAATCACAAAAGAGAAAGAAGACGAGTTATTCAATAAAATCAAATCGCGTTATGACAAGCAAATTTCTCCGTATTACGCGGCAGCACGTTTGTGGACAGATGCGATTATCAATCCGTTAGACACACGTACTTGGATTTCAATGGGAATTGAAGCGGCAAATCAAGCGCCGATTGAGAAACCTTTCAATTTGGGAGTGATTCAGGTATGATTTGAAACGGCTGTGCCTTTTTGGGTGTTACATTTCGACTAAGCTCAATGTGGCAGGTGTTAGGTCGCTTCGCTTTTATACTGAGACTGTCGAAGTGTTGTTTTTTGATGTTTCTTTGGAATTTCTCAATTCAAAATTCAACATGCAACATTTCAAAAAAGCTTCTTCAAATGATTTTTGATTGCAAAACAATCTCAAAAAAGGCAAAATTCATTAAGAAACTTCTCAATTCTCAATACTAACATCTCACAACTATCCAAAAATAAGAAAAGGCCTAGTAAACTAATTACCAGACCTTTTCTCCCTAAAAAACCTAAAATAACCTAATCTTTATTTCTTTCCGAAAGCAAAGATTCGCTTTTTACAAAGTCACAAACTCTATGCCATTCTCTTTAATTTTTATGATTTTTTTAACAGAAAAAGAAAAACCTAATAAATCAGAATTTTACTAGGTTTTTCATAAACAACTAAACAACCAACCTTTCGTTAATTCTATTTTAAAAGTACGTACAACTCTTGCTTTTTAAAACTTAGATTGAGTAAACGTATCATTTTAGTGAGTAAAGTCGCGCACTTATTTAGTAGAAGTCGATTTTACCAAGCGAATAAATTCTGCTCTGTAACCATTTTTGTCTTCACCTCTGCCCGATTCTGCCAAAGCAACGACATCTTCCAGTTTGGAATTGTTGTGAAATTCGGAGTTTCGCAATTGCATTCCGAACAAAGCCACTGCTGCCGTAAAGTTGAAATCTTCAGAATTTGTCTTAGACACTTTATTATCAACAACTGCTTTTAACTGAATACTTTTGCTTTTATTTGGCTTTTTGTAGCGGATTTTCACCGTCAATAGTTCTGTTGAATACTTCTTTTTAGTTTTATTTGTATTTGTGTATTTTAATTCGTCTACATCTTTTAAATAGTCAGAATTCACACCAACAGGAATCACTTCATACAAAGCGGTTACGGTATGTCCTGCGCCCAATTCGCCCGCATCTTTGGTATCATCTTTAAAATCTTCATCATTTAACAATCGATTTTCATAGCCAATCAAACGATACGCTTGTACTGTATTTGGATTGAACTCCAATTGCAATTTCACATCTTTCGCAATCGTGTATAATGTGCCGCCAAATTCTTTCCCGAAAATTTTATAGGCTTCCTGCATCGTATCAATATACGCGTGATTTCCGTTTCCTTTGTCTGCCAACAATTCCAAACGATCGTCTTTATAATTGCCCATTCCAAAACCTAAAACGGACAAATACACGCCAGATTCACGCTTGTTTTCAATCAATGTTTCCATATCGTTTCGACTTGTTCTTCCTACATTAAAATCGCCATCCGTTGCCAAAATCACACGATTGTTTCCATTTTTGATAAAGTTTTCCGAAGCAATTTTATATGCCAATTCAATTCCAGCGCCACCAGCCGTAGAGCCACCTGCTTGTAAATTGTTCAACGCTTTTAAGATTTTTTCTTTATTATCGCCCGAAGTTGGCTCTAATACCATTCCCGCGGCACCAGCATACACTACGATTGCGACTTTGTCTTCGTTTCGCATTTTTTCAACCATTAATTTGAAAGCTGATTTCAACAATGGCAATTTATTTTGTGACGACATCGAACCAGAAACATCTATTAAAAATGTAAAATTGGATGGTGGAATTTTCTCTAAAGGAATTTCTTTTCCCTGTAACGCAATTTTGACCAATTTTGTCTCTTTGTTCCAAGGTGTTGTGCCAACTTCGGTATGAATTGCCAACGGATGCTTGTCTTTTGGTTGCGCATATTGATAGTCAAAATAATTAATCATTTCTTCAATTTTAACTGCATCTGCAGGAACTTCCATCCCGTTGTTAATCATTCTGCGCACATTGCTATACGAAGCTTTATCTACGTCAATTGAAAATGTAGACAAGGGTGTTAGCGCTGCTCTTTTAAATGTATTTTCGTTGATTTCTTTGTAAGATTCGTTGGTCGTTTGATAGTTTTGATTAGGGTATGCAACATTACCTTGTATGGAACTTCTTCCTCTAATTACAATCGTTTTTCCCTGCCCATTATAACCATTTACTTTAACACCATTAGCAGCACCACTCAAAACTTGATTTAGTGAATTAACAGGAGCCTTTTCTGTACTTTCAGAAGTAACAGTCGCCACTGATGAAGACACTTTAGTGGAATTTTTCGCGCCGCCATATGCTACAACAACTACTTCTTCCAATTCTACATCTTGTTTTAAAGTGATGTTTAAGACTTTTTGAGTTACTACAACTTCTTGCGTAGCAAATCCGACGTAAGAAAACACTAAAATAGCACCAACATCAGTTTGAATTTTATACTTCCCTTCAAAATCGGCAGTAACACCTTTTTGAGTATTTTTTATTAGAACAGAAACCGCTGGCAACGGTTGCCCAGATTCGTCCTTAATTTGCCCACTGACTTCTATTTTTTGCGCCCATAATTGACTTACCATCAAAAATGTACATAGTATTGCGAGTTTTTTCATCATGTATTGTTTTAAAAGTTTCTAACGAAGCTAGGTATGATGAAGGAAATTTAAAACAGGGAATGAGTGAAGTGGCGTTTTGGGTGAGTTTGGTTGCTGGTTGCTGGTTGAAAATACTTTTTAATTTTAAATTTTGCGGTTTTTTATTTTACATTTTAAATTTCGTTATTTGTTATTTGTTAGCGGATAACTCACAACACACAACAAAGCGAACCGGCGAAACACAAAAAACGAAGGACAAAATTATAACGTTTGTAACGTCTTTGTTCTTTGGACCTTTCCTGTGTTGGTTTCTTGAAATTTTTCTACAGTATAAATTGCTTTCGGGATTTCAAACTTCGTGAGTTTTTTGGATTCTTGAATGATTTTCAATAACTGTGTTGTATCTAAGTTTTGAGTTGCATCTTCAACTAAAAGAATCAGCTTTTTTCCTAGTTTTTCATCATCTACAGCAGTGACAAAAAAACGATGATGTATCAACGAATGAAGCTTCTCTTCTATTTGCTCAGGATGGAGTTTTACGCCGCCACTGTTAATCACGTTGTCAAATCGTCCGAGCCAATTGAATTCCGTTTCAGAAATGATGTCCACAACATCATTCGTTACGATTTTTTCATCTGCAATTCTTGGCGCGTCAATGACCAAACAATTTCGGTTGTCAATGGAAACACTGATATTTGGTAAGGTTTTATAATTCGCGTTTGAGCCTTTCGGCAGATGATTCAACGGTTTTGCTGCTATATGTGTAATGGTTTCTGTCATGCCATACGTTGCAAAAATTTTGGCAGAAAGTCCTTGTAAACTCGCTATTAAATTCTTGGATGCTGGCGCGCCGCCAACGATTAATGTTTTGATGTTGTGTAAATGTTCCAATGAGTTTTCAACTTGTAATGGCACCATCGCACAGAAATCGTATTGTTTTTCGATTTTTTCCAACGGATTCGATGTCGGCGCTACCAAATCGAGTTCAAGTCCTAAAATCATCGCGCGTACAAGCATCATTTTTCCAGCGATAAAATTTGATGGCAAACATTGCAGTGCCGAATCTCCTGGGTGAATTCCGAAGAAATCGCCCGTTGCTAATGAAGAATGTACCATTGCTTGTTTCGACAATCGAATGGATTTCGGTTTTCCTGTAGAACCTGAAGTCAAAACGTCGATATATTCCTTATCGTTGAGCCAATCTATGAGGAAATCGCCCATAATTTGTTCATGTAGTTTGCCTTCTTTTACAAAGCTGTACGCCACTTCTTTAAGTTCTTCTCTATTGAAATAATCGCCATCCAATCGGAACTTTAGATGAATATTTTGAAAGCTTGGAATCATTTTTGTTAATTGTTCTATAAAATTACAGATTCGCAATGGAAAATCAACTATTTCTTGCGTAGTTTTTACTAATTTAGTGGACTGTTTTTGCTTGTAAAAGTAAATTTCTCCACACCGATTAAATTGTATTTTATGACAACATCTTATTTGAAATTCCCTGTATTGCTATTGCTTTTTGTGATGCAGTATAGCTTCGCGCAGAAAAATCCTTCCGAAGATTTCCGTTTCTTAGAACGTACCGAACATATAAATATCAATCTCGATAAGGGAAATTTTGAAATCGTTAAAAATATTCATGAAAAAGCAGAATACGTGACCGCGAATAAACTGTATTTTGCTAACGAAGTGCTTCGATTTGACAGTTTTACCAAAATAGAAGATATTGAAGCGGTGACCTATTTACCCGATTCTGGAAAAAAACTCGAAGTCGATTATATAGAAACCAAACACGAATTTGACGACGGAATTTTTTACAGCGACCAACAAACAAAAAACTTTACGTTTCCAGGCGTTACCAAAGGCGCGATTACCGATTTAAAGTATAAAGAAGTCATCAATGAACCGCATTTTTTAGGTTTATTCCGTTTTGGAACGTATGCGCCAACCGAAAAAGCAGTGTTGCGCATTGAGTTTCCTAAAAACGTAGAAATTGGTTTTAAAGAGTTTCACACCGAAAACATTTCTATCAACTTCCAAAAAGAAGAAAAAAAGAATCACAATATTTACACGTGGACTACTGAAAACGTAGCAAAATTTAGCGCCGAAGACGACGCAGAAGCTGCTTTGTATCACTTACCACATATTATTTTACACATAAAAAACTACACCGAAAACGGCAAAACGATTCCGATTTTAAATAATGTGAACGATTTGTACAGTTGGTATGCATCGCTCGCAAAACAAGTTGACGAAAGCGATTTGAAAAAAGTATATGAAATTGCAGAAGATATTGCTAAAAAATATAAAACTAACCGCGAAAAAGCGGAAGCCATTTATAATTGGGTACAAGAAAATATCACCTACGTAGCGTTTGAAGATGGTTTGGGCGGATTTATTCCGCGCGGTGCGGCAAGTGTTTGTAAAAACCGTTACGGCGATTGTAAAGACATGGCAAATTTGTTGTATGTGATGTTGAATCACGTGGGAATTCCTGCGTATCGAACTTGGATTGGTACACGCGATCGTCCGTATTTGTATGACGAAGTTCCAACACCGATGGTTGACAATCACATGATTACAGCTACAGTTATTGACAATGACACTATTTTTATTGATGGAACGGATAGTTATGTGAATTTTGGCATGCCAAGCTCGTTTACACAAACCAAAGAAGCGTTAATCGGCATTTCTCCTGAGCGTTTTGTGTTGAAAAAAGTGCCCGTGCAACCTGCGGAAAAAAGCAAAACTCTCATTAATACTACTATTACGTTTGAAGATGGAAGCATCAAAGCGTCTGAAAAGCGCGTGATGACAGGATATGAAAGAGTCGATTTCGTCACAGATTATCTCTACAAGAAAAAAGACAATACTGAAGAAGAGTTTTTAAATACCACATTGGCGCTTGGAAATAATAAAACGAAGTATCAAAATATTACGGTATCGCCGATTGAATCGAAATATAAAGAATTGACCTTGGCGTTTGACTTGCAGATTGAAAATTACGCCAAAACGATTGGTTCAAAGACCATTCTCAACCTCAACATTGACCGTGTATTATCAAAACAAAAGATTGATATTGAGACACGTAAATACGCTAAAAAAATTGATCATCAGTATCAAAAAGAATACACTACTACATTCATCGTTCCGGAAGGATATACAGTGACTTCCGTGCCGAAACCGATTACATTTGACGGAAAAGACTATGGTTTTGACATTCATTATGAGCAAAAAGACAATCAAATTATCCAACACAAAAGCATCTATATCAACACCTTACGCATTGAAAAAGAAGATTTTGAAGCGTGGAATAGTTTTGTAAAGAAATTGATTAAAGCCTACAAAAAAAGTATTATCATTGAAAAGTAAATTAATAGCTATGAGAGCAATTATTGCCATTATTTTATGTTTGTGTACTTCGCAAGCATTTTCACAATATTATAAAGAATACGATTGGGCAAAAAAGCCTACACTTCACGAATTGACGGAGAAAGAAGCGAACGAATCGTCAATTGCGATTTTGGAGAAATATGTCGTAGAATACGTTGTTCCTGAGTTTGGAAACAAATTGCAAAAGTTTGAAACTACACATACCATTGCGCGCGTACATGATGAAAAAGGAATTAAAACACACAATACGGTGTACATTTCTATGTACGATGTACTAAATATTGTAGACATCAAAGCTCGTACAATAACGCCAGACGGAAAAGTGACGATGCTGAATAAAGACAATATCAAAGAAGTCAAAAACGTAGAAGAATATGGCGATTTTAAAATTTTCGCGATTGAAGGTGCCGAAAAAGATAGCGAAATTGAAGTGTTGTACACATTGGAAAAAGAATATTCTGCCTTCGGACGCGAAACCTTGCAAAAAAGTTATCCTATCAAGCGTTTGGAATATCATTTTATTCACGGCGAACTTCCTGGACGCGTAAAAGCCTATCGTGCGGAAAGCAGTTTTGAAAACAGAACATACGGTAAAAGCGCTGGAAAACAACTGATTTTGGAAAATATTGTTCCAATGATTGAAGAAGAATACGCGACTCCAAAATCGAATAAAACTTATGTGGCGTATCAATGTTTTGGTCCTGGCACCAACGTTACAGACGATATGTTGTGGAGCAATGTGGTAACCAATATTACGCAAGGCATGTTTCCATCGACAGTACATCCTGAAATTGCCAAAATTGCGAAAAACATCATCAAAGACGAAAACGCAGACGATTTTACAAAAGCCTTTTTGATTGACGATTATGTGAAAACGAATTACACAATTGTGCAAAACAACAATGAGCAACTTTCGGACATTGATTATATTGTGAAAAATAAATCGGCAAGTGATTTGGGAATCATCAAAGTGTATTCGCATTTGTTGGAAGCGGCGAAAGTGGAGTATTTGCCTGTGATTACCTCTGATGTGTACGAACACAAATTTGATTCTGAATTTTTCAATCCAGTAGCTCTGCGCGAATTTTTAATTTACATTCCAAAAGCGTTTAAATACATTACACCAAACCGCGTAGATTATCGTTTGAGTGAAATTCCGCCAAATATTCTAGGAAACACGGGAATCTTTGTCAACAACAAAAAGCAATTTAGTTTTTACAAAATTCTACAAAAAGACCAAGATTACAGTCGCGTTGTACGAAACATGAATATTTCGTTTGAAGATGAGATGGAATATGTGCAAATTGAGCAAAATCAGGAATATTACGGACATTGGGCAATGAACAATCGCGCGTATTTGAATTTGGCACCAGAGCAAGCTATTAAAGAGTTTGAAGACTATTTAACAGGTTCCGGAATTGAAGATAAAGTCGTAAAAAAATACGAAATCAAACACAAGGAAATGTTGCAGTTGGAATACAACAAACCTTTTTTGGTAAACAGTGCTATTACGTCTGAATCATTATTGGAAGAAGCTGGCGACAGTTATATTTTTCAGGTTGGAAAAGTGATTGGAACGCAAAGCGAATTGTACCAAGAAACCAAACGCGTCAATCCAATTCAGATGCAATATCCGAATCGTTACAATTATGAAATTGTTGTGAATATTCCGCAAGATTATGAAATTGAAGGTTTGGAATCGCTCATCATCATGAAAGAATTGTTGGATGAAGAAGGCAATCAGAAATGTAAATTTGAATCGAATTATAAAATAAACGGCAACAAACTCACCATTACTATTGAAGAATTCTACAAAGAATTTGAATACGATATTGCTGAATACGAAGGTTTCCGCGAAGTCATCAATGCGGCTTCTGACTTTAACAAAGCTGCCATTTTAATGACTCCGAAAGAATAAAATATTTTGCAAAAGCTGTTTTGAAGCTTATGAAATTCGTCAAACCAAACTTGATTTGGTTTCCCATAACAGTGAGAAATCAGCATGATGAGATTCTGAATCAAGTTCAGAATGACGTTATGGCAAGCTTCAAAACAGCTTTTTTTAAGCTAAAAAACATCATAGGCATTCTAGACCATTTTCCACCACATTTTATTCTTGCTGTTGTCTTATTCCTCATTATTGTTGGTTATTGGATTGGTAAATTATTTAAGAAGAAAAAGTAAAAAAATGTATCAGTTGAGCTAAATTCGAATCCACAAAAAATACAGTGCGCTTTTTATTTCTATTAAAAATTTTAGTAATTTAAACCATTATTAACTTACTAATTATACTATTATGAAGAAAAAAGAAATCAAAAGCCTGAAACTAAACAAAAAATCTATTTCACATTTACAGTCAAAAGGCGTAAATGGTGGTGCGGCAGCATCTATTACCATTCCAACTTTGGGACCACTTTGCATTGCTGCTTCTGCGCTGTACTGTACGCGTTGGGATGGATGCGATTTACCAACCATCGGACATGATGACGGATCAAACTGTTTGAGTCAAGAAGCTGATTGGTGTGGCGGTAGATAAAAATTATCAAAAATGTAAAAAAAGTTCGTCCTAAAAGACGGACTTTTTTTGTGGCTTTTCATAATTGAATTATTGTGTTTTGCATGCGCAATAGTTAGATAAAACTGCGTGTGAAATGTCGTAAAATTTAGAACACTATTCAACATACACCTCAACCGTAGTTTCTTCAATTGATGGTACGCGTCCTGTGAGTTTTTCTTTCCAATTGCGCCACTTGTATTTTTTAGCAAAAACAAGTAATAGTATCGGATATACAATCATAATTGGAATTAAGATTTGATAAAAAGAAACATCACTTTCTTGCGAAGCATACTTGAACAACGAGTCCGTTTGCAATGCGGAATAATCTGCTGTAACGAGTGTTGCTGCGAGAAAGTTATTCGCAAAGTGAAATCCTAGTGCCAATTCCAAACCGTCGTCCATCAGCGTAATTATTCCCAAAAATAAACCAGTTCCAATATAGAAAATCATTGTAATACCGCCCATTTCCGCAACTTCAGGATTTGCCAAATGCATCAAGCCAAACATGATGGAAGTCACCAGCAGAGGAAACCAACGATTCTTCGCTACGATTCCAATTTGCTGCATAAAATAGCCTCTAAAGAGATATTCTTCAAAACCAATCTGAAAAGGAAAAAGTAACAAACTGATGCATACCAAAATGATAAAACTCATCGGTTTAAAGTTAAAAACAACCATTCCTGGATACAGATAATATTCTACCACAAAACTTGCAATTCCCACCAATAAGACCAATCCGAAAGAAAAAGCAAGACGCTTTAAGTCTACGCTATTTCGTGCGGTTGTGAGCGAAACTAAACTTCGTCCGTGCAGATATAAAACCAATCCAAACAACATCAATAATAAAAAGACAAAAGGCGACAAATTGAGAAAGAATAGAAAATTGTTGTTATCAATTGCTTTGGAAGCATTATCCATAACTTGTTCGGTGTCGATATCACCCATCAACACATAAAAAATATTTGCAATAAAAATGGCAAGTGTCAGCATGGCAGTAATCACTACTTTCCATGCGGCATTATCACCTTTGTAAGCTTGTTGTATAAACATAGTTTAGTTTTTTATATAAGGAACATTCCACGACCATTCAGGATGGTAATGCAAAGCTCCGTTTTGTATGGTTAGTGGCGCGTCGAAATTGTTAGTGTAGAGTCCGCCAGTTCCCAAACCTTGTGGCATCGGGTTTTGCAATATATGTGTCCATTGCGCAATCGCGTTGAGTCCAATATTGCTTTCCAGCGCACTGGTAATCCACCAACCAATCTGTTGTTTTTTAGCGAGTGAAATCCATTCGTTGCTACCAGCATAACCGCCAACCAAACTTGGTTTTAAGATAATAAATTGCGGTTGAATGGTTTCCAAAACCTTCTTTTTATCTGCGTGATGAAAAACGCCTATCAATTCCTCATCCAGCGCGATTGGCAACGGTGTTTTTTCGCATAATTTCGCCATTTCTTCCAATTGTCCTTGTTTGATAGGTTGTTCGATGGAATGCAACTCCAATTCTGACAATCGTTTTAGTTTTTCCAAGGCATTTTCGGGTGTAAACGCACCATTGGCATCTACGCGAAGTTCAATGTCGTTTACAGAATATTCGCTGCGAATGCCTTGTAGTAGTTTTAATTCTGTTTCAAAATCAATCGCGCCAATTTTCATTTTAATACACGAAAAACCTGCGGCAAGTTTGTCTTTAATTTGTGCTTTCATAAAGTCTTCATCGCCCATCCAAATCAGTCCGTTGATGTTGATAGCTGCTGTTCCTTCTGTAAATTTTGACGGATGCAGCAAAAATGGCGATTTCGTTTTGAGTGAACGAAACGCTTGCTCTACACCAAACTGAATCGATGGAAACTCGATAAGTTCTTGCAATAGTTTTTCTTCTCCTAATGCGATATGTTCACACGTCCAACGTAATTTTTCTTCATATTCGGGCACATCGTCTACACTCAAACTTCGTAAAATTCCGCACTCTCCTATTCCTTGCTTTCCGTCAGAAATTAATTGAATAAACCACGTTTCTTTCTGCCGCAAAACTCCACGCGATGTTCCACTAGGACGTTTGAAGTTGAGAATATATTTGTGATAGGATGCTTTCATGTTTGATTTCTAGACTTTTTTAGATTTTTAGACCTGTTAGATGCTTTAGACGGTTTGATTATTCTATCTGTCACATCGAGCGCCGTGGAGATGCCTTGTATCACTAGATTTCTAGTGAACTTCCAATTTCCAATAAAATCAGTTCCTTATGACTCTTTTCAAAAGTCTTTTGCGCTAAATTGTGGTCTATTTTTATAGGTGGAAACGAATCGTAGTGATAGCCTAGTACTTTGTTGCAGGCTACAAAATCGCTAGCAATAATTGCGTCGTCAACGCCCATCGTAAATGTATCGCCGATTGGTAAAATTGCCAAATCCAATTGCGTGTGAAGCGGAATGAGTTTCATATCATACGTCAAGGCGGTATCTCCTGCAATGTAAATCGATTTTCCGTTGGCTGTCAGTACAAATCCGCCAGGTTGTCCGCCGTACGAACCGTCAGGGAATGATGACGTGTGAATGGCATTGACATATTTTGCAGAAAACGCTTCCGTAGTGTACGTTCCACCGTGATTCATCGCAAATACGTTAAAATCTTTAGCACCGTAATGTTGTGCCACTTCATAGTTAGCCACGATTGTGGCGCCTGTATTTTGGGCAATTGTTTCTACGTCTAAAATATGGTCTTGATGCGCATGTGTGACTAAAATATAATCTGCTTTTAGTGAATTCACATCAATGTGTGAAGCTAATTCGTTTCCAGAAATAAAAGGATCTACAATGATATTGACATCACCAAATTCGATATGTAATGAAGCGTGCCCTAAATAAGTGATTTTCATGATACGATACGTTTTTTTGTTATTCTAATTTTAAAAATTGCTTTTTCTTTCTTTTAGTCGTTGTTGTAATGAATTTACCATCCGTATATGTTCCATAATATGGCATATAATATGTGTTTCCACTATTGTCCTGAACTTTATCGTATGATACATTACCTTCTGTGGAGAACACAATATCATATAAGGAAGAGGATTCAAACAAACCTTTGGATACTTTGGTTCGTCCATCTTTTTTCTCTATTAGATTTTTCCCTGAATTCAAAATAACATGCAATTCATCATTTTTCAAAAATGCATTATACGATGGAGTTATTGCCCTTTTATAAATGCTTCTTCCCCAACTTAGTT
This sequence comes from Kordia sp. TARA_039_SRF, assembly GCA_006383075.2. Classification (GTDB taxonomy): domain Bacteria; phylum Bacteroidota; class Bacteroidia; order Flavobacteriales; family Flavobacteriaceae; genus Kordia. Next base: position 235,853 of record SMNH02000005.1, on the reverse strand, counting down.
CTCCATTTTTATTAAATTTTAGAATTAAAATATCATCGTAATGAAACGTATCTCTCCAATAGCCATTGTTATTCAATCCAGTATTTACAAACTGTGTTGTGATGTAAAATTCTTCTGCCAGAAGATAAGTATTTCCTTGAGAATCCTCCAATGTGTAATCTACGTAAAAGTTACGTAACTCTTTTCCTTTTTCCTTTTTACGTTTTCCTCTTCTGTCACCATATAAGTCTTCATATACTTCTTGTGGCAATTCAGTCTTTTTTTCAGATACAACGTCAAGAGTTGCTTCATTAATTATAAAATCGCAACCACCTTTTATTCTATTAGAGTTTTTTTCTGAATAAAATCCTAATAAGTGTAATTGGTTTTTATTTTGATTCATAACCAATGTTCTCACAAATTCATCCTCCAATTCTATACTAGTGTGCGACGTTCCTTTTTGAGCTATTTTGTGAAGCACAAATTCATAATTAGCTTTCCCTTTATTCTTGTCAAATCGTCCTTCAAGATACAATTTGCCCAAACTATACACTGTTGCTTCATTATCAATGTATAAATCGTTGTGTTCGAAATAATTTTTTTCATGATCTTGATACGATTTTTTATACATTAAACTCAAATCTGTGGAATTAAATACATGAATAGAGTACGAATTGCTTTTTTTCTTAAAATTATCTGTAGCAATAGCAATATATTGTTGGTTTGGCGAAATAGCGAAACTTGTTTGACGCTTGTTACTCCCTGAAAAAAGTCCTCCGCCTTTTTTTACATTAGCTTCAAACAACTTTGTTTTTTGATGCGTATTATTTTTGATATTGAAGGTGTGACAATATAAAATTCGTTCTTTTCGTTTTGGTGAATATACTGTAAACACCTTGATTTCATCATTATAACTCAAATGTCCTTTGTATACTTCCTTTTTCTCTTTTTTTATGAGTTTAAAGAAATCTTTATCTAAATTACTATCAAAAACATCTAGTAAAATATTTTTCTTTCCAAATCGAACAATCGCTGTTTTTCCTGCAGAATTTGTGTAGATAACGTCAATTCCTTCAACCTTTACCTCATCCTTATACTCAGCACTTTCAGTAATTTTGAGTTTGGTCGTGGACTTTTCTTGTGCGTTTGAGATAAACACGCATAAACATAACAATACTAGGGGTAATAGTTTTTTTTTCATTAATGAGTTTTAATTAAAAATTGCGAACAAAATCGCGAATAAAAATGTACTCAGTGCTACTTTTTTTAGTTCTGAGTCTAGTTCTTTGAGAATGATATTTTTTGCCACTACAATCATATTCATCACAAGCGGAATAAAAGCTAGAAAAACGATGAATTGTGTAGGCGAATGATAGTTTCTAAGAATATACCAAAGCGTGATTAAAAATGCTCCAACAATCAATGCGTAATGGTACTTTTTTGCGTTCTGACTTCCGATTTTAACCACCAAAGTATTTTTTCCATGCGATTTATCTTTGATGCGATCGCGCATGTTATTGAGATTTAAAACTGCAGTACTTAGCAATCCAACAGCAGTTGCAGGCAGGAAAATATCAAAATTCAACGATTTAGTGTATAAAAAGTAGCTTCCAACCACACTCAACCATCCAAAAAAGAGAAATACAAAAACATCGCCCAAACCGGAATATCCATAGGCGCTTTTTCCAACCGTATACTTCACAGCTGCAATAATCGCCGTAATTCCTAAAAAGAAAAACAAAATCGAATAGCTGAAGTTTTCATTTCCAAACGCAACATAAATTACGGCTAACGCTAACATTAATGTGATAATTGCGGTAAGAATCATGGCGTTTTTCATCTGCTTTGGCGATATAATCCCTGAAGCGACCATACGTTGTTCACCTTCTCTATCGGCATCTGTTCCGCGAATGCCATCGCCATAATCGTTGGCAAAATTTGATAACACTTGAAAGCCTGTTGTAGTTAGAATAGAAAGTATAAAAATCCAGTAACTTTTTTGAAACGCTGGAGATATAGCATTTTCAATACTTGCTGTTGTAAAATTGGCTAACGAACAACCCACAATAATTCCTGAAATCGATAAAGGCAACGTTCGCAATCGTGCAGCGGCAAGCCAAGGTTTAATCATGTATAAAATTTTAAATCAACTACTTCAAAAAAATGTGAAGCATTACATTTTCAATTATCCCGTAAAGATACAATTTTAAACACGTACTGAAAAAACGCTCAAAAGCTTTTCATCTTAATATTCTATTAAATTTTATGCGCAATTCTCAGTTTTACTTACATTGCAAAAAAGTTTTATTTTTGATTCATGAACACTGTTATCCGCACTTTTTTATTGTTTTTTTCGGTTGGAATGTTGCATGCGCAAGAGTCACAAGTTTGGAATACCTATCAAGCCAAACAGGAAAAAGGTGTGAGTTCTACAAATTTGCGAATGGATTTGGTGGATAAAGCGCCGATTAACGGTTACGACTTTCTCTTTTATGTGAAAATTAAATACCGAGTAACAAAAGAAAGTGATTTCCCAATCGGCAATAAATTGAAGAAATTGTACCGCATTAAAGATTCTATTTACAGTAAAATGCAATCGGTTTCAGATAGTAAATATGTGGGTTCGTTTATGTATGATGGCAGTCGTTTTGAGTATTATTATGTAAAAGATGCGTCTGATATTGAACGCCATATTGACAAATTGTTTAGAAATCAATTTCGTGGTGAAAAGTATGAAGTGTTTGTAAAGTCAGATCCTGCGTGGGATTTATACCTCAACTTTTTATATCCGAATGATGAAATTTTAAACTTTATGTCGAATCGTGATACGGTGATTCAACTTAAAAATGCGGGCGATGATGTGTTGGCTGTCCGCCAGATTGATCATTACGCGGTGTTTTCATCACAAAATGACATGAATTTGTTTGAAGAAGCCATCAAAAAATTGGACTATACCGTTTCGCACAAAAAAGACCTCAAAAAAGGAACAAATTCCTATGAAATTAAGTTTCAACGCGACAACTCCGTAACACTTGAAAATACTTTAAAATTCACCTCCGAACTTATTGAACTTACCAAAGAATTTAACGGTAATTATGAAGGTTGGGAAACGTATGTTATTAAAAAAGAGGATTAGATGCGCTTCGCTTTTAGAGCGCTGACGCTTTTAGAATCCCTTCGCTGTTGGTTTATTGTCTGCTTTTCGTCGTTTTTATTATAAATTGATAAATTTTTAAACACCTAAACAAACAAAAACTATCAATTCAAGTGATTTTTTGGAATGTATAAAGAAAAGTTGTATCCAGAATTGCTTGGAAAATTAAAGCACTTCTCGATACAGTTTTCTATCGAAAACCACTCGAAGTGACGTTTTTTCTATATATCAATTTGAAAATGTATTTCGTCAAGCTGAACTCGATTCAGCTTCCCATAAAACGACTAAAACTCTCATTAAGAATGAATTACTTTTGTCATAGAAATCAATAGTCAAGACGAATCGACAAAAAACGAATAACAAAAAACAAAAGCAAAGCGACTAAGACCTAACACCTAACACCTAACACCTAACACCTAACACCTAACACCTAACACCTAACACCTAACACCTAACAAAAAAATCAAAATCGAAATCCAATCCCAAAACTCACCGTATGAATGTTCTCGTTGTACCGATTTCCTGAGGTGTCGCCATCTAAATCTAGCTTGATGAAATCGGCAGTGATTTCTATGTAAAAGCTTTCGGTAGCGTCGTACGCCGCGCCAAATCCCCAATTGATGCCGTTTTGCGAATCGGTGAATCGCTCGCCGTTGGGTTCAATTGTCGGATTGGGACTTCCAAAGCTAAAATTTCGATTTGCCGTGTTTAAAGAAGTTTCAAAAAAACCATATCCGAGTAACACAAACGGTTTGAGTCGCGCAAATTTCTTAATGTTGAATTCTCCAATAATTCGAGGTTTTAATACCAGTGCTCCGCCGTTGATACCTTCTACAAAATTGTAAATGAAATAATCTGCCGTAAAGGCAATTTTCGGAGAAATGAGCTTTGTGTCTGCAACTTGATAACGCAAGTCCAATCCAATTAAACCATCATACGCAAATACCATAAAATTATCACCTGTAGACAATGGATAGTGAAATCCAATATCAAATTTACGCTCGTTGTTTTGCGCAATTCCCACACAGAAACAAAGCAATAGTAAACAAGTGATGAATCTTTTCATAATTTATGGATTAGATACATTGTAAACGCACGTATTGAAGAAATATTGGATGACAAAAGCACAATAAACAATAACCAGCAACAAAGTTAAAAAGTGATAAGTTAAGAGTTAAAAGTGGCGAATAACGAATAACAAATAACGAATAACGAATAACGAATAACGAATAACGAATAACGAATAACGAATAACGAATAACGAATAACGAAATTTAAAATGTAAAACTCAAAATGTAAAATTTAAAAGTGTTTTCACCGACAACCCACAACCAGCAACCAACTTATGGAATCCACTTTTTCTCAAAGTTAGGCTTGCGTTTTTCTAGGAACGCATCGCGCCCTTCTTTGGCTTCGTCTGTCATATAGGCTAAACGTGTTGCTTCTCCTGCAAATACTTGTTGTCCTACCATTCCGTCGTCGGTCAAATTCATTGCGAATTTCAACATTTTAATAGACGTTGGTGATTTTGCCAAGATTTCTTGCGCCCATTCAAACGCTGTGTCTTCTAACTCATCATGAGGAATTACCGCATTGACCATGCCCATTTCAAAAGCCTCTTGCGCTGAGTAGTTTCTTCCCAAAAAGAAAATTTCACGCGCTTTTTTCTGTCCTACCATTTTCGCTAAATACGCCGAACCATAACCTGCATCAAAACTGGTAACATCTGCATCGGTTTGTTTAAAAATAGCGTGTTCTTTACTTGCTAATGTCAAATCGCACACCACGTGCAAACTATGTCCGCCACCAACTGCCCAACCTGGCACTACTGCAATCACGGCTTTTGGCATGAAACGAATTAAGCGTTGCACTTCTAAAATATTCAATCTATGATATCCGTCTTGTCCAACGTATCCTTGATGTCCGCGCGCTTTTTGGTCGCCGCCACTACAGAAAGAATACACGCCGTCTTTGGTAGATGGTCCTTCGGCAGATAGTAAAACCACACCAATATTCACATCTTCATGTGCATCTTTAAAAGCATCTAACAATTCGCTTGTCGTGTGCGGACGAAACGCGTTTCGCACATCAGGTCTGTTAAAGGCAATTCGCGCCACGCCATCGGCTTTTTTATAGGTGATATCGTCGTATTCTTTTACCGTTTTCCAGTTTGGTTTACTCATAGTTTTTAGTATTTTGCGTAAAAATAATTCATTTTGTACAGTTTTCAAGAATTTCGAGGTTCAAATTCTTGTTTGTAAACACTTCCTTTTTTATGAAAAAATTACTTTTATCCGCGTTTTTAGCCTGTTTCTCATTGACCGCTTTTGCACAAGATTATGAATTTACCACTACGGTAGATTTGGAAGCAACTCCCGTTATCAGTCAAGGAAATACAGGAACTTGTTGGAGTTTTTCGGCGTCTTCTTTTTTGGAATCTGAAATTATCCGTTTAACGGGAAAACAGATTGATATTTCAGAAATGTTTACGGTGCGAAATACCTATCCGAAAAAAGCATGGAATTATGTGATGCGACAAGGAAAAGCACAATTTAGCGAAGGCGGATTGGCGCACGATGTGATGAATTCGGTAAAGTCACACGGATTGGTTCCCAATAGTGCGTATTCTGGTTTGCAAGCGTTGCAAGAAAGACACAATCACTCAGAAATGGTGTCTGTTTTAAAAGCCATGTTGAACGTTTATATTAAAAATCCAGCAGGAAAATTATCGCCAAATTGGAAGTCTGCCATTGAAAATGTCTTAGATGTCTATTTAGGAAAACGTCCAACTTCGTTTACCTATGAAGGCAAAACCTATACGCCGCAATCATTTTTGAAAATGACCAAAATCAATCCTGATGAGTATGTGACCTTGACTTCGTTTACGCATCAACCGTATTATACTTCGTTTATTTTAAACATTCCTGATAATTTTTCTAACGGAAGTTTTTATAATGTGACTTTAGACGAATTGGTCGCAGCAACAAAAAATGCTTTAAAAACTGGCTATACTGTTGAATTGGATTGCGACGTTTCGGAATCAACTTTTTCGGCAAAATATGCCGTAGCAACCATTCCTGAAAAAGCGGTGAATAGTAAAAAAGATTTTTCAGCAGAAATTCGCAACGAAAAAACAATTACAGCTGCATTTCGTCAGCAAGAATTTGAAAATTACACCACTACAGACGACCATTTAATGCACATCACAGGATTGGCAAAAGACCAAAATGGAAATGATTATTTTCGTGTGAAAAATTCGTGGGGAAGCAATACAAAGCGTATTCCAAACGACGGACATGTACACATGAGCGAAGCTTTTTTCAAACTCAAAACAATTTCGGTAATGGTGCATAAAGATGCGCTACCAAAAGCATTACGCGCTAAATTAGGGTTGTAAAACGCTTATTTATTTTCAGCTCGACAATTATTTTTTTCATTTGGTATCATTTTTGTGGCGAGTAAAATCGTAAAAACATACATCAACAAAAACCGATTCCACATGAAAACCAAGTTCCTTTGTAGCTGTTTAGCTATCGTTTTTGCCCTTAGTAGTTGTAGCATTGAAGAAGATGAACCGCAATTTGATTTGAATGAAAGTCTAGTAGCCTATTATCCGCTCGACGGAAATACGAACGATTTAAGTCCGTACAGAGTTAACGCCCAAAACGTAGGCGCTCGCACTACTTTTGACCGTTTTGGGACTGCTAATTTTGCGTATGAATTTGATGGTAGTGACGATCATCTTCGTATTCCTGCAAATGAACATTTGAATTTTACCAACGAGTTTACCATCAATTTATGGCTTAAAACCGATGCTGCACATTTGCAACAAGTTTTATATAAAAACATTTCAGATGCTTCTAAAAATATAGCTGCATACGGAATTTCCATTGGATACGCTCCTTTTGAAGACGAAGAAGTAGTAACCAACGACATCATTTTTACCATTGCGCCATACGGAATTATGCACGAATTGCGCAAATTTGATTATGAAAAGGACAGGTGGTACATGATTACGTGTACGCTAAAAGATGAAACCATGTATTTATACATTAACGGAAAACCTGCGTTGATGAAATATATTAAAGGTGACATTGCTACCTCAACATTGCCTTTACTAATTGGAAATAATGGTGACGGAAAGCGTCCGTTTAGCGGAAGTATTGACGATATCCGAATTTACAATAAAGCTAAATCTACAAAATTTGTATCGTTTTTATATGAACAGTAAATTGTTTGATTAAAAAAGACAACTTATTTCAACTCAATTCCATCCGATTTGATGATGATTTGCTGTTGCTTGTATAAGCTTCCAATGGCTTTTTTAAAGCTTTTTTTGCTCATATTCAAGCGTCTTTTAATCTCTTCTGGATTGCTTTTATCGTGTAATGGTAAAGTTCCGCCATTTTGTTGCAATGCATCCAATACCATTTGTGCAGAAGGTTCGATGTTTTTATATCCGATTTGTTGCAGCGAAAGATCAATTTTATTGTCTTCTCTAATTTTTTTTACGACGCCTTTTAGCTTCTCTCCTAGCTTTAATTCTCTAAAAATTTCGTCGTTGTATACCAAACCTTTGTGTTGTTGATTGATAATCATTTCTACACCTAATTCGGTAAAACGCGAAACCATCAAATCGACCTCTTCAAATTTTTCTACAGTCAATTCTTCGTTACTCAAAAACTTATTTGTCTTGCTAGAAGCTACTAAGCGATTGGTTTCTTCGTCCAAATAACAATACACTACATACCATTTTCCTTCTTGCATTTCACGCGCTTGTTCTTTAAACGGAACAAACAAATCTTTCTCCAATCCCCAATCTAAAAAAGCTCCATAATCGCTCAACGCCGTAACTCGCAAGAGTGCAAACTCGTTGACTTTTGTATATGGTTTAAGCGTAGTTGTTACAGGTCGTTCGTGACTATCCAAATAGGCAAAAACAGTGATTTTATCTCCTATTTCAAAGGTTTCTGGCACGTACTTGTTGGGCAACAAAATTTCATTCCCTTCATCATCACCTAAAAAAAGTCCAGGAGGCGTTTCTCGTAAAATCTCTAATGTATTATGTTGTCCTAAATGAATCATGTATTACAATTTCGGTCAAAGGTACGTTATATCTTAGGTTTTTCCATAAAAAAACACCATCGTGACAAAGATGGTGCTTTCAAAAGGGATATATAATAGTATTAAATTACAATCTGACTAGTTGTAGATTGCTTCTTTTCCAAAGTGAACTGTCAATAAATAATATACTACAGCTCTATATTTTGTTCTGTTTGAGCGACCATATTGCTCAATTACAGCATCAATAGCTTTGTCTAAATCTGCGGTATCAGCAAGCCCTAATTTTTTGATTAAGAAATTATTTTTAACTGTAGCCAATTCCGATTCGTCTGAACCTGAAACTGTTGCAGCGTCTTTGTTATAAATTGCTGGTCCACAACCAATCGTAACTTTCGTTAACAAATCCATATCTGGCGTTACTCCACATTTATCTTTTAAATCTGCCGCGTACTTTGTAATTAGCTCGTCTCTCTTACTCATAATAGTATATTTTTAAATTGTAAAAACTTGATTAATAATATCTACTTTCAAAGATAAATTGTTGTCAAATATTTTTACTTTCGAGACAGCACTGCTTATTTTTTTTCGTTGAAAAACTTAAAATAATCGATTAACGTAACATCATTAGCCGTTCTTGGTGTAAAAACTTCCAAGAGTTTTGGATGTTCGCTTTCGTCGTAGAAGGATTTTAGTGCGGTTTGAAGTGACTCGTAATCAGAAGCAGTTTGGTATTCAAAATGATACATTTCCGCCAATTGTTTTGCCGTATGCGGATGAATGGTTTCAAAATATGTATCAAAGTTCTCTGTATTTTTATTTCCTGGAAGAATTCTGAAAATTCCACCGCCATTATTATTTACCAAAATGATTCTGAAATTCTTCGGAATATACTGATTCCACAACGCATTGCTATCGTATAAGAAGCTCAAATCACCCGTAATGATGACCGTTTGTTTTTGGGCAACCATCGCAGTTCCAATGGCGGTAGACGTACTTCCGTCAATGCCGCTAGTTCCTCTGTTGCAAAACAATTCAATACTCGGATCTATTTCAAATAATTGCGCGTAGCGAACGGTAGAACTGTTGCCCAAATGCAAAATAATATTGGATGGCAAAGTTCCTAAAATCGCCTCAAAAGCTTTTAAATCTGTAAAGCTCGTTTGACTTAAATATATATCATGTTTAGCTTCTCTATCTTTCTTTACCGAATTCCAAAAAGCTTTGTATGAACTTTCAATCGGTGTTGTTTGCTCAAAAAATAGCTCAAAAAAGTGATTCGGATTCATCTGAAAGAAATGTTCCAAACAAAAAAATGTATCAAACACGCGGTTTTCGTGAATGTGCCAATGATGTTTCGGTTGATGCTTTCGCAGAATGGCTTTGATTTTTTTAGAAACAATCATACCGCCAAGCGTGACTAAAATTTCAGGCTGAAATTCTTCCAGCATTTCTTCATTCTTTTCAATCGGTAAAATAATTTGATCGATTTTATTGAAGAATTTATCATCGCGCAAATTGGAAGTCGTTTCCGTAAATACAATCACTGACGGATCGTTTGCAAGAATTTCCCAATATTTTTTAGAAACCGTATGCGGCGGCAACGTACCAACCAACACCATTTTTCGTTTGGATTTGCTCCAAATAGCGGCTGCATCTGCAATTGTATCGTGTTCAATATGTTCTTCCAACACCAATGGTTGCACTTTTGGAAACACAGTTGGTTCGTCTTGCATATTGTATAGTGGTTCGTCAAAAGGCGCGTTAATGTGTACAGGTCCATTTTTTTCAACCGCAGTATTCAACGCAATATTAATTTCTTTCTCGTTGAATGCTTGAACCTTTTGTTGCAATTCGCGCTCCATTTCCGCCGATAACTGATGCGTTTCGGCTAAAATAGTCGATTTATGCGTAATGTCTTGCTTGAGATTTGCTTCGTAATTGATATGGTTTTTAAACACATGTTTTTGGCGAATTGTTTGTCCATCACCCACATCAATCAAATATTCGGGTCTATCTGCCGAAATTACCACTACAGGAATATTACTATAATATGCTTCCGCAATCGCGGGATAATAATTCAGCATCGCCGAACCTGATGTACAAATCACTGCGACAGGTTTGCCTAATTGCTGTGCCATTCCCATCGCTACAAAAGCCGCACAACGCTCATCAACAATGCTGTACGCGTGCATATTTTCATGTTCGGAAAAACTTAATGTTAACGGTGCATTTCGCGATCCTGGGGAAATCACTACATGATTAATTCCTTTGGCAATACAAAGCGAAACTAAGGTTTGTGCAAGTGGGATTTTTGAGTATTTCATTCGAGATACAAAAATACGGTTTTCAGCGCATTTTTTATAATACTCGTTTCATTATTTGCGATTTCGCTACGGTTTCTTGCCACTCTGATTCCGGATTGGAATCTTTGGTAATTCCGCCACCAATATATAAGATTCTTTTGGTGTTGGTTAACTCCATACAACGCAGATTTACGTACAATTCAGAATGACTTCGCACGGTTCTGTACGCACTATTTTCTTGGTTTTTACGATTCCGATTTCGCGAAGTTTCTTCTTTTACGTTCAATTCGCCCAAAAAACCTGTATAAAAAGTACGATTGTAATTTTCTTCTTGTAAAATAAATGCTTTCGCTTTCTCGGTGGGAAAACCACAAATGGCTGGCGTTGGATGCAATGTTTTAATGATATCACCAATGTTGTGTTGGGAATGAATTCTTCCTGAAATCATCGAACATAAATGCACCAAACTTCCTGCTTGATGTGTTTTTGCTTCACTTACGGTTAAGTTTGAAGTGAATTCTTGTAATTGTGCTGCAATATAATCGGTGACGATTTGTTGTTCTTCTATTTCTTTTTGATTCCAGTTGACCTCAACATTTTCTTCAAACTTTCTAGTTCCTGCCAAAGACATCGTTGTGATGGTAGTTCCTTTCGCACTGACTAGCGTTTCAGGTGTTGCCCCTGACCACATTCCGACTTTTGGATGGTACCACAAATACACAAACGCCGTTGGATAGTTCTCGCGTAAGCGTTCAAAAATAACCAATGGATGTTGTTGTGAATCAATTTCTTCTTTTCGCGAGAGTACAATTTTTTGGATGTCTGAATTTTTGATGATAGCTACGCCTTTTTGTACTAATTGTAGATGTTTTTCGTGCGCTTCCGCAGATGGCAACAATGCTTCAGTTGTCATTTCTGGAAGTGTAACAGCGTCCAATGTACCTTCCAAAACCTCATCAAAAGGAATGAGAATGCGTTGTTGAGACGTATCAAAAGGTGCAAATACAAATCCGCTCTCTGAAAAATCCGTTACTGTATGCAAGGTGTCCGAATGTTGAAAAACCGCTTTTACCTGTGTAGCATTGGGTTTTCTATACGCGACAAAAGGCAATTGTTTTTGAAGATATTCCGAGAGTTTGTTCAGCATACAACTTACTTTTCTAAGACGATTGTGGTTAATTTACACAACGAAATCAGCCTATTTTCTTCGTCTACTACTTTTATTTCCCAAAGATGCGTGGTTCTTCCTTTATGAATTGGTCGCGCCGTAGCAAATACTTCGCCTTCGCTTTTACTTTTTAGGTGATTCGCGGAAATTTCCAGTCCTTTGACTTTGTATTTTTTCGTGTCAATAAACAAATGAGAAGCTGTACTTCCAACCGTTTCTGCCAAAGCGACTGTAGCGCCGCCGTGCAACAATCCTTGCGGTTGATGCACACTTGAATTCACGGGCATTTTAGCTGTTAAAAAATCATCTCCAACATCCGTATATGTAATTTGTAAGGTTTCTAACAAGGTATTTGGTACAATCGCGTTGAGTTGTGTGAGTATTGCTTCTTTTTTAGAATTCATTTGATATATTTATAGAAAATTATCGCCTTTTTTATAATTAAAATTTAATTCGATTGTAAATGGAAAGTTTTATCTTTTCCGCAGTGTAGCAAGAATTTTTCGTTAAAAATTTCTGAAGCCTTGGAAGAAATTTAGAAAAATTATTGCGGTTTTAGTTTTCTCCTAAAAAGAGAAAACTAAAAACACCTCTGGAAAAGTGCCCTTTCTTTTGTTGATGCCTGTGCTGAACTTGATTCAGTATTCTTTGGGCAAGCAAAGAAAACGAAAGTAAGAAAACAAACTTTTGGTCATTTACATAAATTTTATGTGTAAGTTGAAACTCTCACTTGAATAAAATTTATATCAATTAAACTATTAAATACAAAAATACAAAACACACACCACACTACTCCAACATGAAAGAAAAAGAAATTGCTTATCAAATTACCAATACATATTCAACAATGAATGAACTGACAAACAACACGAAAAATGTGTGGTTTGTATGTCACGGAATTGGTTTTCTGAGTCGTTATTTTATCAAGTATTTTGAAGCGTTGGATTCTGAAGAAAATTATGTTATCGCGCCGCAAGCGTCTTCTAAATATTATTTGAATGGCGAATATAAGCATGTAGGCGCGAGTTGGCTGACTCGAGAAAATACACAAGCAGAGATTGAAAATGTTATGGCAAATTTGAACGCGATTTATCACGCAGAGCAAATTCCTGAACATGTCAATTTCTTCGTATTAGGCTTTTCGCAAGGAGTTTCGGTTGCTATGCGTTGGGTAGCGCGTTATCAAATTTCGTGTGCGAAATTGATAGTGTATGCAGGAAGCATTCCAAACGAGTTAACAGAAAAAGATTTTGAGTTTATCCATCCTGAAAAGACAAAAATTATCAATATTGTCGGATTGCAAGATCCCTATTTTACCGAAGCGCGTATGCAACAAGAACATGAAAAGATGCAGACACTTTTTGGCGAACACTATATTTTTAAAACATACGAAGGTACACACAAAGTTGACAGAAAAGCATTGCAATTGCTTGAAAAACTGTAAAATATACCGAACATACCTACCTTTAGTAAGGCAAAAACGTAGTTGATGTTTCTCTTTTCTATTTACATTTACCATGTAAAAATATCACTGAGTATCCGTTAAGTTATCCTAAAAAACCTAAAGTAACTCAGTCTCATCTATAATAACCAATCAACCAACCGAAAAAATGCATGATATTTCAATCATGCATTTTTTATTTTGTGTCACTAAAATTGGGTTATCGTATTCTGTTTTTTCGCTATTAGCAAGTTGTAAAGCATATTTTTAGATTTCCCATCTTACGTTCCTAAAATATTTTTTACGCTTGCAAAAAATACTGCGTGACTCGTATTTTTTTTAGTTTCTTTGTAAACTATGATTGCAGCAACTACACTTACCTCTACGCTTAAAGAATATTTTGGCTACGATACGTTTAGACCTTTGCAAAAGGAAATTATCACATCTATTTTTGAAGGAAATGATAATTTGGTGATTATGCCTACAGGTGGCGGGAAATCTATCTGCTACCAGTTGCCCGCTATTTTGCTGGAAGGTATTACGATTGTGATTTCTCCTTTGATTGCGTTGATGAAAGACCAAGTTGACGGTTTAACCACCAACGGAATTGCAGCTGCGTATCTCAATAGCAGTCAGACACAGGAAGAACAGCAGATAATTTTCTCAAAAATTGATAATGGTGATATTAAATTGCTGTACACTGCGCCAGAAAGTTTATCGTATTTGGAGTATATTTTTAACAGTCAAAAGATAAGCTTGATTGCAATTGATGAAGCGCATTGTATTTCTTCTTGGGGACACGATTTTCGTCCTGCCTACACAAATTTAGGATATTTAAAAAAACGTTTTCCAGACGTTCCTATGATAGCGTTAACGGCAACTGCAGATAAAGCTACACGTGAAGATATTGCGCATCAATTGAATATTCCGAATGCGCAACAACATATTGCTTCTTTTGATAGAAAGAATTTACGTTTGGAAGTGCGACCAGCCAATGACCGCATTAAACAAATTATTCAGTTTATCGAAGATCGTCCAAATGAAAGTGGTATTATTTACTGTTTGAGTAGGAAATCTACGGAAAGTGTCGCAGAAAAATTAAAAAACGCTGATATTAATGCGGTTGCATATCATGCGGGAATTGGACATGAGTTTCGCGCGAAAATTCAAGAAGATTTTATCAACGATTCATGTCAGGTCATTTGTGCCACTATTGCTTTTGGAATGGGCATTGACAAATCGAATGTTCGTTGGGTAATTCATTATAATTTACCAAAAAATATTGAAGGATATTATCAAGAAATTGGTCGTGCTGGACGTGACGGATTGCCTTCTGACACACTGCTTTTTCACAGTTATGGCGATGTAATTCAGTTGCAAAAATTTGCAGAAAGTTCAGGAAATGTAGAAGTTCAGCTAGCGAAACTCGACCGAATGAAAGAATATGCAGATGCGCTGAGTTGTCGCCGAAAAATTTTATTGAGTTATTTCGGCGAATTGATTAGTGAAAATTGTGGAAATTGTGATGTATGTACAAATCCACCGCAGTTTTTTGACGGAACAATTATCGCGCAAAAAGCCTTGTCTGCCGTAGCACGAGTAAAAGGTGAAGAACCCATTGGAACAGTGATTGACATTTTACGCGGCGCACAAAATAGTACCATTTACGACAAAGGATACCAAGCATTAAAAACCTACGGTATTGCAAAAGATATCGCTTGGCTCGATTGGAAACAGTACATTACGCAACTAATCAATCAAGGATATTTGGAGATTGCTTTCCACGAACGCAATACGTTGAAGTTAACCGAATTTGCAAAAGAAGTGTTGTTTAATGGACAAAAAGTTGCCTTGGCGAACTTGGTAGAAGCTGAAAAAGTTGTAAAAGAAAAGAAAAAGAAAACACCGAAAGCTTCTAAGAATTCGTTATTTGAGCGTTTACGCGTCTTACGCTTGGATATTGCCAATGAAGAAAATGTGCCTGCGTATCAAATTTTTAGCGATGCCACTTTACGCGAAATGGAAGCCGAACGCCCAATGTCTGACGAAGAGTTTATCCGAATTAGTGGTGTTGGTCGTGTAAAAATGATGAATTACGGACAGGCATTTATTAAAGAAATCATCAATTTCACAGAAGAAAAAAAGAAGAAAAAACGTAAAGGTGATACTACACAAAAAACATACGAGTTGCTTCAATCTGGCTTGTCGGTAGAAGAAATTTCGGAGCAACGAAATTTGGCAGTTAGTACTATTTTTTCACATCTTTTTAAATTACACAATGCTGGAAAAGCCATTGATTTACATCAATACATTGACAAACACGATTTGGAAAGTATTCGCAAAGCAAAAGAGGAATTGGAACATCCAGAAACCTTAAAACCGTATTTTGAGCATTTCCAAGAAGCTATTTCTTATAACACCATCAAAGTAGGTTTGCTGATTTTGGAGAAAGAAGCAGAAGCATAATCTATCCATTTTTACCATAAAAAAAGCAGCTCAATTTGAGCTGCTTTTGTGTTATTACTTTGGATGAAATGATATTACTTCACTTCTTCGAAATCTATCTTTCGACTACGCTCAAGACAGGCTTACTTTACTTCTTCGAAGTCTACGTCTTGTACGTCTTCTCCGTCTTTGTTGTCTTCGCCGCCTGCGGAAGCATCTGGTCCAGGTTGCCCTGCGCCGCCTTGTTGTGCTTCTGCTTGTGCCTTGTACATTTCTTCGCTAGCAACTTTCCACGCTTCGTTGATTTTCTCTAAAGCTGGGTCAATCACTGCGATGTCTTTAGTTTCATACGCTTTCTTCAATTCTTCCAATGCATCTTCGATTGGCTTTTTCTTATCATCTGATAATTTATCACCAAATTCGCTTAACTGCTTTTCCGTTTGGAAAATCATAGAATCTGCGCTGTTTAACTTGTCAGCCGTTTCTTTTGCTTGCTTGTCAGCTTCCGCATTTGCTTCTGCTTCACGCTTCATTTTCTCAATTTCTTCTTCTGTCAATCCTGAAGAAGCTTCAATACGGATATTTTGTTCTTTGTTTGTTCCTTTATCTTTTGCAGAAACATTGATAATTCCGTTTGCATCAATATCGAAGGTTACTTCAATTTGAGGCACACCTCGTTGTGCTGGTGGAATTCCATCTAAGTGGAAACGACCAATTGTTTTATTATCTGCTGCCATTGGACGTTCACCTTGTAATACGTGAATTTCTACAGATGGTTGATTGTCTGCTGCTGTAGAGAATACTTGCGACTTCTTCGTTGGAATTGTCGTATTAGCTTCAATCAACTTTGTCATTACATTCCCCATCGTTTCAATTCCTAAAGAAAGTGGTGTAACATCTAATAATAATACGTCTTTTACATCTCCTGTTAATACGCCACCTTGAATAGCTGCTCCAATTGCCACTACCTCATCAGGGTTTACACCTTTACTTGGCTTTTTACCAAAGAATTTTTCAACTGCTTCTTGAACCGCAGGAATACGTGTTGATCCACCAACTAAGATGATTTCGTCAATATCTCCTGTAGATAAACTAGCGTTTTTCAAAGCTGTTTGGCAAGGTTCGATGGTTCTTTTTACTAAATCGTCAATTAATTGCTCAAATTTTGATCTTGACAACGTACGAACTAAGTGTTTTGGTCCGCTTGCCGTTGCTGTAATATATGGCAAGTTAATTTCTGTAGATGTTGAGCTTGATAATTCAATTTTTGCCTTCTCAGCAGCCTCTTTTAAACGTTGTAATGCCATGGCATCTTTGCGCAAGTCCATTCCTTCGTCATTGTTAAACTCATCTGCCAACCAGTTGATGATTTTCTCATCTACATCATCACCACCTAAATGCGTATCTCCATCTGTAGATAATACTTCAAAAACTCCGTCACCTAATTCTAAGATAGAAACGTCGTGCGTTCCACCTCCAAAGTCAAAAACTACAATTTTTTGGTCTTGTCCTTTTTTATCTAATCCGTATGCTAATGCTGCTGCAGTAGGTTCGTTGATAATTCTTCGTACTTTTAAACCTGCAATTTCTCCAGCTTCTTTCGTTGCTTGACGTTGTGCATCGTTAAAGTATGCAGGTACCGTAATTACCGCTTCCGAAACATCTTGTCCTAAGAATTCTTCTGCCGTTTTCTTCATTTTTTGAAGAATCATTGCTGATAATTCTTGCGGTGTATATAAACGTCCGTCAATGTCAACTCTTGGTGTGTCATTGTCACCTTTTACTACTTTATACGGTACACGTCCAGCTTCTTTTGAAGATTCTGAAAATTTGTTCCCCATAAAACGCTTGATAGAATATACCGTTTTTGTAGGGTTCGTTACCGCTTGTCTTTTTGCAGGATCACCAACTTTGATTTCTCCACCTTCCACAAAAGCAATTACAGAAGGAGTTGTTCGTCTTCCTTCAGCATTTGCAATTACTACTGGCTCGTTTCCTTCCATTACAGAAACACATGAGTTGGTAGTTCCTAAATCGATTCCAATAATTTTACTCATAACTTTTCTTAAACTTTTATCTATTGTGTTGTGTTATACTTTATTTTATTTGTTGCTTTTCTAATTCGTCTACAATAAGTCAATGACTATGCCAACACGCAAATGGTTATATTTTGTCAGATTGGTATGGAATTGTGGCAACATTTAATGACAGGATGTCATAATTTGTAAGTACTATCTACGCAAAACGATTGACATTTGTGAAGATATTGCACAAAAAAAAGCCTCGAATCTTTTATAAAATTCGAGACTTTTCGCATTATGGATATTCAACCTAACTTTAGGCCTCTTTCTTTGCTGCTACATTTATAGCTAAATTATAAATTACCAAACCAAAACCGATTTTGTTGATAGCATCACCAATGTTGTATATTACATCCATCGATAAACTATCAAAGATTCCGTCGTACCAACCTGTAGTTCCTGCCATATATCCAATTGGGTAAATTGCCCATCCTACTAATACAAACCAACACAAAGTTTTGTGTGCTTGCAATACATAACCACCAGCTTGTACAGCGAGCTTTTTAGCACTTCCGAGCCAGATTTCATATACAATTACGAAATACGCAATTCCTGAAATAAGTCCCCAAATTTGTGCTTGTTCTTTGTAAACCGCTTCTCCTAAATATCCAGTAATCAACATAATTACAGATAAGAAGATTAATTTCCACATGAGTGATTTTTTGGCACCAGCTACTTTCAAGATTAAGTAAAATTCAACACACATTAAAGGAACAGTTAAAATCCAGTCGACATAACGGAAGAAGGTTGGAGATGCTTCATTAACAGCCCAATAATCACGCATATACCAATAGTGTACTGCTGCAATAAAGGTAATCAATCCCGAAACTAAGATTGAAGTACGCCATTTCTTATCAAAGTTGTTCATTGATAAGAAAAAGAAAACGGATGCTGCCATCATTGCCATGCATCCTACAAAAAATGTAAAACCAACATAATCGTCAGTTCTAATTTCTGCTACAAACGGTAAGCTTAGAAGATAATTCATAACTATATATTTGATTAATTAATTAAAAAATGATTAAATTGTTTAACTTTTAAACAATAACTTTAAACAAAAATACGAATTTTTTGTTTAACATTTACAAATAAAACCTAAACAAAACTAAAAAAGTTTGTAATTTTGAACTTATGAAGCATCTTTTAAAGACAGATTATCAAGATTTTATGATAATTGTTACGTTTTTTCTATTCTGGATTAGCATTCAATTTGGTGAATTGATTGAAGATGCCATTGCCTACGTTTTTGTTTTGAGTTTGGGAATTATTCACGGTGCCAACGATTTGAATATTCTGCAAAAGAAAAAGATGAAGAAGAAACAATTTGGCAAATCTCTTTTTGTGTATTTGACAATTATCTTTTTTTGCATGCTTACCTATTGGCTTTTTCCTTTTGTTGCGATGCTGGCTTTTATTCTGTTAAGTGCCTATCATTTTGGTGAACAACATTTGGAGAAAAAAATAGCCGATTTTGGGCTGTTAAGAGGCTTTGTATTTTCTGTATACGGACTGTTTATTTTTTCATTACTATTTCATGAAAATATTGAAGATGTCAATCGAATTCTTTCTAGTTTGACCAATACAGAAATTAGCTTGCAATTAGTAAAGTATGCGTTAATTATTTTATCAGTTTTTCTTTTGGTGATTCCCGCGTATGCGTATTTTAAAAATATATCCGTCAAGCTAAATTATTTTAAGGAATTGCTGTATTTACTCGTTCTATTTTTAGTATTTAAAACAGGCTCCTTGATTTTCGGTTTTGCTGTATATTTTGTGTTTTGGCATAGTATTCCTTCCATCGCTGACCAAATACAATTTTTGTTTGGCACACAAAACAAGCGTTCTGTTACCAACTATTTTAAAGCTGCATTTCTATATTGGGTTATTAGTATTGCAGGATTAGTTATCGCACATTACGCGTTGGATGCACAACTTTTTAACACCGTTTTATTTTTAATTTTATTCGCTGTCACCGCACCGCACACTTGGGTGATGAAGCGTATGAAAGAATAATTTCACAATTTTACGAAAACGTTTGAAAAAACGACAAATATTCGCATATTTTCAAACTTTACAAGTATATTTACCGCGCAAATTTAATACAATATATATATGGAATATATTAGTGTTTTTGATATGCTTAAAATCGGCATTGGTCCCTCAAGTTCGCATACCTTAGGTCCTTGGCGCGCGGCTGAAAGCTGGATAAAAGAACTTAAAGCAGAGGAGCTCTTTGACGATGTCACGTCCATCAAAGTAGATTTGTATGGCTCGTTGTCGCTCACGGGAAAAGGACACGCTACAGATTTGGCAGTTTTGTTAGGTTTGTATGGAGCCGATCCTGAAACCGTTCCGACACAAAATATTCCAGTGATTGTAAATTCGATTAAAGATCGAAACATTCTACATTTTAATCAAGAAAAAGAAATTCCGTTTACGCCTAGTAAAGATATTATTTTTAATAGTGATTTTTTACCTTTTCATCCGAATGGTATTACGTTTCATGCGGTTGTCAATCACAAAGTACATTCGTCTACCTTCTACTCTATCGGTGGCGGATTTGTGGTGAAAGAATACGAAACGCATGCAGATACTGATCACCCAATTCGTATTTTTCCATACTCCATCAATAAAGCAACAGATTTACTCAATTTTTGCGAGAAAGAACAAAAGAAAATTTCAGAAATTGTTTTGTTGAACGAAACCCTACTCCGTTTTCCTGAAGAAATTGATGCTGAATTAAAACGTGTGTGGAAAACAATGTTGGAATGTATGTACATAGGTTCTCATACCAACGGCGTATTGCCTGGCGGATTGAATGTAAAACGCAGAGCTTACGATATTTACCAACGACTTAAGAGTGATTTGCCTTATACTTCTCCAGAAGAATGGCTAGAAACGATTCGAAAATCGGAAGTGAAATTTCGTCAAATCTTTAAATGGGTAAGTTGTTTTGCTTTAGCCGTAAATGAAGTAAATGCTTCGTTAGGTCGCGTCGTTACAGCTCCAACGAATGGAAGCGCGGGCGTGATTCCTGCGGTGTTGATGTATTATATGGTGATTGAAAATCATGAAGCTGATTTTCGCCATATCAAACAATTTTTATTAGTGGCAGGCGAAATTGGCAGTATTTTCAAAAAAGGAGCTACAATTTCTGCAGCTATGGGCGGTTGTCAGGCAGAAATTGGCGTTTCGTCAGCAATGGCGGCTGGTGCGTTGACAGAATTGTATGGTGGTACGCCAGAACAAGTAATGATTGCTGCAGAAATTGCGATGGAACATCATTTGGGAATGACCTGCGATCCTATTGGCGGATTGGTTCAAGTGCCATGTATTGAACGAAATTCTATGGGCGCGATTAAAGCGATTAATGCCGCAGAATTGGCAATGGAAACCGACCCAAAGGAAACCAAAGTTCCTATCGACAAAGTGATTAGTACGATGTGGGAAACAGCAAAAGACATGAATTCCAAATATAAAGAAACTTCCGAAGGCGGCTTGGCAATTGGCGTGAATTTAGCGGATTGTTAGGATCGCTTCGCTCAATTCAAGGATTTAAAAATTCAATGATTTAAGGTTTTTCTTTTGATTTTAGATGCGCTTCGCTGTTAGACTTGTTCTCGCTTAGGCGTCAATCTTTTGACCGTTTACGCAATTAAAACCTAGATTGCTTTGCTTTTAGATTTTTAGAGTTATTTTGAATTGTCATTCCTGCGAAGGCAGGAATCCAGTAAAAAATTATTCCTGACAACCTTTTTTACGTCGCGTGTCAATTAAATAAATGATTTTCCATTGTCCGCTGTCTTTGAAAAGTTGAAACGAATTTACCCCGCAGTGCAAAAACTTACCATCGAGCCAAAACTCATAAGGCGTCCATACATTTGCCATGGTTCCGTCTACTTGCACATTGTACGACAGTATTTTTTCTTGCCACACGGGACTTTCCGCTCTACTCACCACAGCGTTTATAAAACCGGAAGCATCTTGCGTGCGCAATTGTGCTTTTCCTTCTTTGTTGACAAAAGTAGTTTGCAAAATGAGGTCTTTGTGTACAACTTCTTGCATCATTACAGAATCCTTTTGGTGGAAACCTTCAAAAAATTGGATAATTGCTTGTTTTGCCGCTTTTTCGTCTTCTGTTTGAGCAATTAAAGACATGCTCATTCCTAAAAAAAGTATTAGTAGATATCGTTTCATGATTGATTAATTTTTCAGAAAAATAATTTAAAAAATTAAAATTCATACACGATTTATCACAGTTTTAAGATTTTTAAAGAAAATAACCAAAAAAATGCGCAATTTGTCTACTTTTAACGACAACCATAATCACAATATAATATGAGTTCACAAGAAAAAAATAAATCGAGTAAAATTATTGGAATTATCGTAGGAGCAATTGTTTTTACAGTAGTTTCATTCGGTCTAAAATCGTGCTTTTTAGGAGATATTAAAAGTGAAATGAAAAAAGTAGTAAAAGAAATGAACGCCAATGCTCCAACCATGATTGATGAATATACACGTTTAGATAGTGTTGCGTTAACAGCAGAAAAGAAATTTGAATATTATTACACAATCAAAGGCGCTACTACTTTTTCTGAAAATAATAGCCAAATGATGCGCAAAACTATGAAAAATGCTATTATTTCTGAACTAAAGGGAAATTCTGACATGCGTATTTTTAGCAGTAATGACATCACTTTAGGGTATAATTATTATAACGAACAAGCAGCACTAATTTTACGTCTTGAAATAATGGCTGAAGAGTATAAGTAAAAATGATAACTACACCTATTATACAAACGCTTCCGCAGAAGAAACTCGTGGGGAAATCCATGCGTATGTCGCTCATACAAAATACAACACCACAACTGTGGAAAAGCTTTATGCAACAACGAAACAGTATCAAAAATGCAGTAGGAAGCGATTTGTATTCACTACAAGTATATGATGAATTGTATTTTAAGCAATTCAATCCAAAAACGGAATTTACCAAATATGCGTTGACAGAAGTAACCAATTTTGAAATGATTCCCGAAGGAATGGAAGCTTTTACACTTGAAAGTGGATTGTACGCTGTTTTTATCTACCATGGTTTGCCGCAAAACTTTGCAGAAGCATTTCAATATATTTTTCACCAATGGTTACCAAATTCCAAATACGAACTTGATAACAGACCGCATTTTGAAGTTTTAGGAAAAGATTACAATCCAACAAGTGAAACTTCTAAAGAAGAGGTTTGGATTCCTGTTAAAAACGGAACTTTATAAAAATCTAATTTATCAAAATAGTTCAAAAAACAGCCTTCTCAATAATCACCTTATATTTTATTCTTACTTTTACAGTCCAAAAATTAACTATATGTCAATCGCGAAGAAACAATACAAAAGAGTGACTGTAAAGTCACTTGTGGAAATGAAGAGCAACGGAGAAAAGATTTCAATGCTTACCGCATACGATTATACGATGGCGAAAATTGTAGACGGCGCAGGAATTGATGTTATTCTCGTGGGCGATTCTGCTAGTAATGTCATGGCGGGACACGAAACGACACTTCCTATTACACTTGATCAGATGATTTATCATGCGTCTTCTGTAATCAGAGCGATTAACAGAGCATTAGTTGTGGTAGACTTGCCTTTTGGAACGTACCAATCTGATCCGAAAGAAGCGTTACGTTCTGCGATTCGCATTATGAAAGAATCTGGTGGACATGCCGTAAAAGTGGAAGGTGGAAAAGAAATCAAAGAATCCATCAAACGCATTTTAAATGCGGGAATTCCTGTGATGGGACATTTAGGATTGACTCCTCAATCCATTTATAAATTTGGAACCTATACTGTTCGTGCCAAAGAAGAAACCGAAGCTGAAAAACTGAAAGAAGATGCTAAAATGCTGGAACGCGCAGGTTGTTTTGCGGTAGTTTTGGAAAAAGTTCCTGCCAAATTAGCCAAAGAAGTTGCCGAAAGTTTAACGATTCCTGTAATTGGAATTGGTGCTGGAAATGGCGTCGACGGACAAGTTTTGGTAACGCATGATATGTTAGGAATGACACATGAGTTCAATCCGCGATTTTTACGTCGCTATTTGAATATGTACGAAGAAATGACCAACGCTTTCAAAAAATACGCAGCGGATGTAAAGTCATTGGATTTTCCTAATGAGAAGGAGCAGTATTAGATTTTAGGTTTTAGGTATTGGGTTTTATGTGTTAGTAATTGCTAACTGACTTTGTACCTTTGGCGTCACTTCGAGTATTATTTGAGAGCAAAATATATTTTGATTGAAAATACCAAGTAAAGCTATCTAAAAGAATTTTGTATCGAGAAGTACTGAGAAACCGAAAGTTCCAAAATTATCCAACTTTATTAAAATGTAAGTTTCCTTGAAAACAATTTCAAACAAAAACAATCTCCAAGTTTTACACGAAGACAATCATATTATTATTGTTAATAAACGTGCTGGTGATATTGTGCAAGGTGACAAAACAGGCGACAAACCACTAAGTGATGTGGTGAAAGAATATATCGCTGAAAAGTATAACAAACCTGGCAATGTGTATTTAGGCGTGGTGCATCGGTTGGACAGACCTACAACGGGCATTGTCGTATTTGCCAGAACTTCGAAAGCATTGCCGCGATTGAACAAATTGTTTGCCGAAAAAAAAGCAAAAAAAACCTATTGGGCAGTGGTGAAGCATTCGCCACCAAAGTCGCACGACACGCTGACACATTGGCTTCGAAAAAATCCGAAAAATAATAAATCGACAGCCTTTTCTAAGAAAGTTACCAATAGTAAAAAAGCGGTTTTGGAATATTCTATCAAGAAAAAACTGGACAATTATGTGCTGTTAGAAGTTGCACTTCATACAGGACGACATCATCAAATTAGAGTGCAGCTTTCTTCCATTGGTTGTATCATTAAAGGCGATTTAAAATACGGTGCTGACCGTAGCAATAAAGATGCAAGTATTCATCTGCATGCGCGAAAACTTGCCTTTACGCATCCTGTAAAAAAAGAAGTTTTAGAAATTGTAGCTCCATTGCCTGATGATGCTGTTTGGAATGCTTGTTTGTAACATTCTTTCAAAATTTGTTAATAATCTGTATAAAAAATCATTTTGCAAAAACTGTATTTTGTAAAGATAAATTTCTACATTTAATCACCAACCAACATTATCTATTATGCGCATTGAAAGTGACCTTAAACTAGGCTTTAAGGATGTAATGATTCGTCCAAAACGCTCTACTTTGTATAGTCGTTCACAAGTTTCTTTAGAACGAACCTTCAAGTTTTTACACAATTCTTACGAATGGACAGGCATTCCAATCATGGCTGCCAATATGGACACAGTAGGCACGTTTGAAATGGCAAAAGCCTTATCATCGAAACAATTGTTTACGGCTGTTCACAAACATTACAGCATTCAAGAATGGACAACTTTTATCAATTCTACGCCTAACAATGTTATTCAACATATCGCTGTAAGTACGGGTATTGGCGAACAAGACAACGATAAATTACGTGCTATTTTTACCATTCATCCACAACTAAAATTTATTTGTATTGATGTGGCAAATGGCTATTCGCAACATTTTGTGGATTTTGTAAAACAAGCGCGTGCGCAATTTCCCGACAAGGTCATTATCGCGGGAAATGTAGTTACAGGCGAAATGGTAGAAGAATTGATTCTTTCGGGAGCTGATATCGTAAAAGTTGGTATTGGTCCTGGTTCAGTATGTACTACGCGTGTAAAAACAGGCGTTGGTTATCCGCAACTTTCTGCCATTATTGAATGTGCTGATGCCGCACACGGTTTGGGCGGACATATTATTTCAGATGGAGGTTGTACCACGCCAGGCGATATTGCAAAAGCTTTTGGTGCTGGTGCTGATTTTGTCATGTTAGGCGGAATGCTTTCGGGACATTATGAAAGTGGTGGCGAATTGATAGAACGCAATGGTGAAAAATTCAAGCAGTTTTATGGCATGAGTTCAGCTACCGCGATGGAAAAATACGTTGGTGGTGTAGCAAATTACAGAGCTTCCGAAGGAAAAACCGTAGAAATTCCCTTGAAAGGTCACGTTTCAGAAACTGTTCAAGATATTTTAGGCGGCATTCGCAGCACGTGTACGTATGTAGGTGCTTCTCGCTTAAAAGAATTGACCAAACGCACAACGTTTATTCGCGTTGCAGAACAGGAAAATAGAGTGTATCAGTAAACCTTTACTCGCTAATCGAGATTAAAAATGCTCCGACGTTTGCGTCGAAATAGTTGACTACTCGTTTTTGAGTGCTTCTGTGTGAAATTGTACCAAACCTTCAATAGGTCTTCTGGTGAAGTTTCCAACGGTAAATCCGAATTCTTTGGCAACTGCTCTGATTTCTTCTTCTGAGAAAAATGCTATAGAACCTGCAAAATGAACAGGAACTGTTTTCAGTTCTTCTTCGTATTGCATAATCATATTTCTGGCAAACTCTCGGAAACCTTCTTTAATCATTTCCACAATATAGTCAGAATCCTTGTTAAGAAACATAAATTCGGCAAAGCTTGCTAAATACGCGTTCGGATTGGGCTGTTTGTAAAGATTGTATTTAATGTAATCGCTGTCAAGATTGTACTTATCTTCAAACGCTACACGAATCGGAGTTGGCATTCGGTTAAAGTAATAGTCGCGAATGAGTTGTTTTCCGTAGTAATTTCCGCTGGCATCATCCATCAAGGTATATCCTAATGATTTTACACGCTGATGCAATGTGTTTCCATCGTAATAACTACAATTAGAACCTGTTCCTTGAATGCACACTACTGCAGCTTCCGTTTTGTCGTTTACGGTTGCATACACAGCCGCTAAGGTATCTTCATTCACATCAACCTCAGCATTTGGAAAAAAGTCTTCCAACACACCTTTTAATAGTAAACGTGGATTTTCTGTTCCACAGCCTGCACCATAAAAGAACACATGTGTCACCGTATGGCGATGCGCCGAAAGTTCTTTGCTCTTTTTAATGGTTTTTTTAAGCTTTTTTTCAGAAAGAATTGCGGGATTTAATCCTTTGGTACGAAGCTTATCTAATAATTGATTTCCGTCTTTGTCCACTGCAATCCAATCGCATTTGGTGGAGCCACTGTCTACTAATAAAATCATGGTGTAATATAAAATAAATCCCCAAATTCTTGGGAATGTTTTTCATAAACTATATAAACAAATTAAGCACAATTGTATACAAAAACAGCAATTGTGCTTAATGAAGTGTGCTTTTATAAATTATTTACGTGTAATGCTAAATCTACAAGCTTGTTTGAGTATCCAAATTCGTTATCGTACCAAGAAACGATTTTGTAGAATGTTGAACTTAACTCAATTCCTGCTTCTGCATCAAATACACTTGTGCGGTCGTCACTTACGAAATCTTGAGAAACTACAGGTTCGTCTGTGTAGCCTAAAATTCCTTTCAATTCACCATCTGCTGCAGCTTTAAAGACTTTTTTGATTTCTTCATACGATGTTTCTTTTTGCAAACGCACCGTTAAATCAACCACAGAAACATCTACCGTTGGTACACGGAATGCCATTCCTGTAAGTTTTCCGTTTAATTTAGGAATTACTTTTCCAACCGCTTTTGCAGCTCCCGTACTTGTAGGAATGATGTTGTTCATTGCTGAACGTCCTAAACGATAGTTTTTCTTAGATGGAGAATCTACCGTATATTGTGTTGAAGTTGCCGCGTGAATGGTTGTCATTAATGCTTCTTCAATTCCGAAGTTATCGTCTAAAACTTTTGCTACAGGCGCCAAACAGTTGGTCGTACATGAAGCGTTTGAAACGATTTTGTCAGAAGCTTTTACTTCGTGGTGATTTACGCCCATTACAAACATTGGCGCATCTTTAGAAGGTGCAGAAATGACTACTTTTTTCGCTCCCGCTTGAATGTGATAATCAGCCGTTTCTAAAGTGGTGAAAATTCCAGTACATTCTGCTACAACATCCACACCAGCTTCGTCCCACTTTAAGTTTTTTGGATCTCTTTCAGCCGTTACACGAATTGTTTTTCCGTCTACCACTAAGTTTCCGTCTTTTACTTCAATTTTTCCGTCAAATCGTCCGTGAACAGAATCGTATTCTAGTAAATATGCTAAGTGATTTACATCTAACAAATCGTTAATCGCAACTACATCTACATTATCACGCTTTAGCGTTGCTCTAAAAACAATTCTACCTATTCTTCCAAATCCGTTTATTCCTAATTTTGTCATTTTGTTTTCTTTTTACTTACTATTTTATTTATACTGATAAGATATCAGAGATTCTTAATAATTCTTTATTGATGGTGTGCTTTCCTTTGACTGCTTTTTCAATGTTTGTGATGATGAGTTTATTATCGGAAACACCAACCATTACATTGCTTTGACCGTCTAAGATGAGTTCTACGGCTTTTACGCCCAATCTACTTGCCAATACTCTGTCAAAACAACTTGGTTTTCCACCGCGTTGCATGTGTCCTAATACGGAAACTCGCGCTTCATAGTCTGGTAAGTTTTCCGTAACGTATTCTGCAAGTTCAAAAACATTTTTACCAATTTTGTCACCTTCAGAAACCACTACAATACTTGATGATTTTCCACTTCGGCGACTGCGTTGTAAGGATTCTAACAAGCGATCCAATCCTAAGTCTTCTTCAGGAATTAAGATTTCCTCTGCTCCTGCGCCAACACCTGCATTTAGTGCAATAAATCCTGCATCGCGTCCCATCACTTCTACAAAAAATAATCGGTTGTGTGAACTTGCCGTATCGCGAATTTTATCAATTGCTTCTACTACAGTATTTAGTGCGGTATCGTAACCGATAGTGAATTTGGTACCAGAAATATCATTGTCAATGGTTCCTGGAACTCCAATTACGGGAATGTCAAATTCTTTGCTAAAAATCATTCCGCCAGTAAATGTTCCGTCACCACCAATTAAAATCATCGCGTCTACGCCTTCTTCTACCAAATTGTCGTAGGCTTTTTTGCGTCCTTCTTTCGTTCTAAATGCAGTTGAACGTGCTGATTTTAAAATCGTTCCACCTTCACTCACAATATTTTTTACACTACGTGCTGTTAATTCAATACTATCACCTTCAATCATTCCTTGATATCCACGGTAATATCCAACACATTTTACATTATAATATGAACACGCTCTTGCGACTGCTCTAATGGCAGCATTCATTCCTGGAGCATCGCCTCCAGAGGTCATTACGCCTATTTTTTTGATGTTATGTTGCATGCAATTTTTAATTTGAATAGTAAAGCTAGCAAACTTATTTTGATTTTCTACAACGCTTAACGCGAATTTTACATTGTTTCAAAATTTCAAACGTTTTCGTTAATAAGTTCTCAGATTTTTAACGTTTTACGCCTTAATTTTTCTAGAATTCTCAACTTTTTTAAAGTTTGACAATGAGAAGTTTTTGGGGAATTTTTGAGGAGATTTTTAGTTGAAAAGCAAACTCAAAAAAGAATATGGAATAACAGTTTTTTATATTATTCTTCTTTTTTCTTTTCTGTTTGATTTGAAGATTTTTCAGATTTCTTTTCTTCTTTTTTGTCTGCTTCTTTTTTTAGATTTTTTTTGGTCGTAAAACTAACAACACCATTTCCTGCTTTAGCATCTTCTTCTTGTTGCTTTTGCTGTTTTTCTTCCGCCATTTTCTTTTTTCCTTTAAAGACTTTGTCAACCAATTCTTTTAAGGTATCAAAATCTACTTGATACGACAATCCGACTCCTTGCGTAAATCCTTCAATTTCACCTACGTATTGTATTTGATTTTGTCGGTTAAAGATTTTTGCCGTCAGTGTACGATCTTCATTTAAGGAAATTTCAATTTCAGCATCACCTACGATAGCCGTTTGCGTAACGCCACCTACAGGAACTCCAATTTGTCCGTTAAAGGTAATTTTATCACTAATTTGACTCGAAACGGTCAATCCTAATTGGTCAGAAGTTTCTAGATTTTGAGAGCGGTCAGCTTGACTGTAATTTACACCTACGTCAATTTTATTATTTCCATCACCAGAAAGCGCATCATTAAAGATTCCTGTTGCCGTTTCTATCAAGTTTCCTGTCAATGCATTTTGATTGACATTCACACTGTTTACAAAGCGCCCTTGTGACAATAAAGACAATGCTTGTAATCGGCGTCTATCGTCGTCACTTAGTAAGAAATCTAATTCTGACTCAGCTACACCTTGCGTTTTGGGAAATGTAATATTGAATACAGGTTCTGGTTGCATCAAATCACCTGTTAAACGAATTCCAACTTCTACTGGAATTTTTCTGTTATACGCTGGCGCATCCAATAGCACATCTGGGTTTGCAGGCAATTCGTATACTGCTTCTACGTTTAATTGCGCCTTGAACGGATCGCCATCCCACGTAATGGTTCCATCAGGTTTTAGCGTGAATTTTTTATTGATGATACCACGATATTTGAAATTGTATTCACCTTTGTACGTGATAAAGTCACCATACATATTGAATTTTCCGTTGGTGTTAATTTCCATCAACAAACTACCAAATCCGCTTCCTTTAATGCTACTTCCTGCTTTTTTATCTACTACAATTTCAACTTCTGCGTCTGGTGTTACGTCCAATTCAAAAGCCAATTCGAGTCCACTGATATCATCTAACGCATTCGCCTCTTGCGTTTTAGGATCGTAAAATTCTTCTTTACTAACAAATTTTATAAACGACGCATCACCCACAGAAGCAACATCAGAGATTGGGATTTTTAATGAGGTTCCTTTTTCGGTAGTTCCGTTCACGCTAATTGTAAGCTGATCCGTTGGTCCTTGTATAAAGGCTTCTCCACTAATATAAGCAGTTCCATAGTACAAGGTTTCTTCGTCTTCATCTTGAGTGGTATTTAGCACTAATAAACGATCGGTTGTCAATTGTAAATCGAGGAGCCAATCATCAAAAGAGGTGTGTTGTATGGTTCCTTGTAATTGACCTTTGGTGTAATCTTGCGTATCCAAAACAGTGATATCCATAAACTCAAATGTTTGGTCATAGAGTTTGATGATGGAACTGTTGGCAAAATCCAAATCGACATTTAAATACGGAATATACATTCCGCCAGCAAGCATGCTCAGTTCTCCATTAATGGAAGGATTGCTGAGGTTTCCGACGACTTTTGCTTCTCCAGAAATCAGTCCGCGAATTTCTTTGATGACATCTTCTCCCAAAGGGCTGAATGGCGAGATGTCAAATTTATCGATAGTCGCATCGACATTAATAGTATTTACATTTTCTGCAATATTGATAGAACCAACAGCGGTGAGCGATTCCAAGGTTTCATTGACGAGTTTAGCATCTACAATAAATTGTTGTAATTGTTCATCACCCGTAATGTCAATATTTAAATCGCCAAGCTTTTTATCGTTGACTTCTAAGCGAGCAATGTCCAAATTTGATTGTGGAATGTATCCGCCATTAATCTGCTTAATATCGAGTTTTCCGTTGACATTTCCGCCCAAGCGAATGCTATCAATAGACGGCGTTATTTTCTCTAAACCTACGTTTTTAAATTGCAGCTTGATGCTTTTGTTATTTTCACCTAATAAGGCACCTTCCAAGTTGATTTCTTCATTTTCATGATTCATCACAATTTTTTCAATAAAGATGGAATCGAGTTGTTTGTCGAAAATAAACCTGTTTTTTTTGTCGTTTTGTTCATTGACTAACCATTTATTGCCACGAAAAGAAACATCCGATTTTTTGATTCCTACAACCGATTTGTTCAAACTATCAATCGTGTGATAAAAGTTTAGATTGTAATTATCTGCAAAATCAGTTCCGCCTTTAAATTCCGTTCTAAAGAAAAGTGTGTCATTCAGCGTTTTATTAATCAAATTGAATTCTTTAGCGTCATACCATTTTGTGTTGACATTTGCGACTTCTATAAACGTATTGAATACTGGGTTTTTATTGTCAATGATGAGCTCAAGATTTTCTATTTTGCTGTCATATGCAATGATTTCAGGTGTTTTAAACGTAAGATTGAATTTGTTTTCATCACCAATGATACTTCCACGAAGCGAAGTGTTTTTCGCCAATTCCACATCTGGCAGAAATACGTCTACAATTTTGTTGTAAATTTTAAAATTAAAGACCAAATACTGATTTGGCAATACTTCAATTGGTCGATAATTTGTATAAATACTTCCCACAGAGTTCTGCACCAAATCAATTACCTCATCAAAATGAAAACGACCTTCTACCGTTCCTGTGATGATATCTGGTGAATCTACCGTTACTTTTCGAATGTCTTTGTCAAATTCGGAATGCACACTAAAATTTTGAAAAGCATACGTACCATTTTGGTTGGTGTATGATATTTTCTTGAAGAAGATATCTCCTGCCATGTCATTTATAGTGTTTCCTACCAAATCAAGTACCATGTCTCCTTTTAAAACCGAAATTTTATCACGCTTTACAAAGTTGATTGTATTCAGATTAAGCGTGTTGATAGAGGCTTTGAATCTGAATTCATTTTCTTCACCAGCAAAATTTGCCAATCCTTGAAAGTTAAAATCTGCATTCGGGTCACTTGATACTAAATTTCCATCAAAAAGTTGGTCTTTTAAAACTCCAGAAACATTCAAGTTTTTATATTCATAATCATTATATGCCAATGACGATACGGTTCCTACAACTTCCGTGTTCAGACTTTCAGCAGTAAATCCTTTTCCATCCACAAACAAATCGGAAGACACTGTTCCTACAATAGAATCATTTACAAAAATTCCCAAATTGAAGTCTTCAAACTTAACCTTTCCAGAATATAATGCACTTTCGCTGTTACTAACATCCACAATGCTTCCGTCCAAATCGGCATTTCCTATTTCGGTGGTTATGCTCACATCTGCGTCGATGATATTTTCTGTAATTTCGACCAATCCGTTCATATTGAATTGCCCCAAACGATTTAACGTTGAAGGTAAATTTTGTCCAATAATTTTCGGAAGTAAAGTCGTCAGTTGATAATGATTGGATGAAAAACGAGCAAAATTACCTTTCATATAAAACATTCGACTCGAATTGAATAAGTTTTTGTATTCAACATCGCCTTTGATTGCCGTACTTGGCGAACTAAAATCAAAGTTTTTTGTGGTAAAATCATTCAACACACCTGTAATTTCGGTACTAAACGTTCCTTTTTTATTTCCGAATTCGTCATAAAAATAATTGAGCTCGCTAAAATCAATTTCGGAGTCTGTAAAATGTGCAGTGACTTGTACTTTGTCTAAAAATTCGGCAAAATCCTTTCGTTCATAATCAAAAATAACTTCTCCTTTTAGATTTGAATTTGCCGTTTTAATTTCCAATTCGTCAAAGCGCATTTGTGAAAGCGTGTATTGAAATTTCGTATTCATTTCGGTGACGCGCAATCCGTGCGTATCTAAAAACGTAAGACCATCTACAGTACCAGATACATTCGGTCCTTGTACTTGAAAATCATATACAGTTCCGCCAAGCTCTTCAAAATCGAGCATTTCTGGCGTTTTGTTGTTTTCGTCTGTGAAGCGGAATTTACTATCGTACAGTTTTAATTTTGAACTTGTTAAAAGGAAATTAGAAGGCGTTCCATCCGAAGGTTCCGAATCGAGTTTGGCAATAAAGACATCTAACGTCGTATCAGTTGAATCCTTTTCTGTATAAATATTCAGGGTTAATCCGTCAATCGAAACGGTTCCGAATTGTAGCTTACTATTGATCGCATTATTAAAACTCAAAATGGACGTTTCGAGCGCATTAATATGAATCAGCGTGTCTTTTAAATAATCTTCGATGTAAATATTTTTCAACGAAATATCGCCGTTCCACTTCAACCCAATACGATCAATATTGATATTGGTATCGTACTTTTCATTCAACCAATTAGTAGCCTTTTTACCTATAGCGGTTTGCACTGCTGGAATCGAGAAAATAATCACCAACAAGAAAAATAGCAAAATGATTGCTATCAGCGTACGTTTGATTATTTTCCAGAGTTTTTTAATGATACTTCTTATTTAGAGTTTACACTTGTGTTAGACACTGCAAATTCACAAAAAAATTATTACAAAACACGATGTTTAGCATATCTTTGTGACTTTATATCAATTTTCATGCCCTTGCAACGTTTATGAGCACAAAAGATGTATATATTTTAGCTATTGAATCGTCATGTGATGATACTTCAGCGGCTGTTTTACAGAACGGAAAAGTATTGTCAAATGTTATTGCCAGTCAAAAAATACACGAGGCATACGGTGGCGTAGTTCCCGAATTGGCGTCGCGGGCGCATCAACAAAATATTGTTCCTGTGGTACACCAAGCGCTCGCTGTTGCAAATATCGACAAAAAACAGTTAAATGCCATAGCTTTTACGCGTGGTCCAGGATTGATGGGCTCGCTCTTGGTTGGAACTTCTTTTGCAAAATCATTAGCCTTAGGGTTGAACATTCCGCTAATTGAAGTGAATCACATGCAAGCGCATATTTTGGCACACTTTATTGAAGATGAAGCGCAAACTGTTCCGAAATTTCCGTTTTTAGCAATGACGATTTCGGGCGGACATACACAAATTGTAGTCGTCAAAGACCATTTTGACATGGAAGTCATCGGTGAAACGATTGATGATGCCGTTGGCGAAGCGTACGATAAAAGTGGAAAGATTTTAGGACTTTCTTATCCGGCGGGACCGATTATTGACAAATTGGCAAATGAAGGCAATCCGAAAGCATTTCAATTTCCCAAACCCAAAGTAGACGGTTTGAATTTTAGTTTTTCCGGATTAAAAACTGCTATTTTATATTTTGTTCAAAGACAAACAAAGGAAAATTCAAACTTTGTTGAGGAAAATTTAAAAGATATTTGTGCATCTATCCAATATACAATTGTGAATATTATTTTGGATAAATTGAAAAAAGCATCCAAACAAACAGGTATTAAAACCATTGCGATTGGCGGCGGCGTTTCTGCAAATTCTGCGATTAGAAAAGCATTAAAAGATGGTGAGAAAAAATACGGCTGGACCGCACATATTCCAAAATTTGCCTATACAACGGACAATGCTGCCATGATTGGAATTGTGGGCTATTTAAAATATTTACAAGAAGATTTTACAGATGAAGCCGTAACGGCGAATTCTCGATTTAAGTTTTAATTTATCACGAGTTAGAAACTCGCGCCGAATTGAGATTTTTTTTATTTTACAATACTATAATTCAGCATTCAAAATCCAACATTAAAAAAACATGCAACTGTTCTACACACCAGAAATAACAACCGAAACCACAACATATACGTTTTCGAAAGACGAAAGCAAGCATATTGTACGTGTGTTGCGAAAGCGTGTGGATGATGTGTTGCAAATTACCAACGGAAAAGGCGCTATTTTTTCTGCAAAAATTACGGTTGCAGACCAGAAAAATTGTAGTGTTGCGATTATCTCACACGAATTTCAACAACCTAGAAACTATTCACTTCACTTAGCAGTTGCGCCTACAAAAATGAATGACCGTTTTGAGTGGTTTTTGGAAAAAGCAACAGAAATCGGAATTGATACCATTACACCAATTTTGTGTGAACGTTCGGAACGAAAAGTGATAAAACCGGAACGTTTTGAAAAAATCATTCAATCAGCTACAAAGCAATCGCTGAGCGCGTATTTTCCTACCTTGCAACCGTTGACGCCGTTTTCAGAGTTTATTACACAACATTCGGACGAACAATTGTTTATCGCACATTGCGAGGAACATGATAAAAAATCGCTCAAACAAGCATTAGAAACTCATAAAAGTGTTACTATTTTAATTGGTCCCGAAGGTGATTTTTCTCCAGCAGAAATTGAATTCGCACTTAAAAACAACTACATTCCTGTTACACTTGGCGACACACGTTTACGTACGGAAACTGCAGCTATTGTGGCTTGTCATTCTGTGGCGTTTATGAACCATGATTAATTTAATGATTTGAAAATTTGCCAATTACTTTCTAAAATCCAAGCTAGAAGCTCCAATAATATCTTTAGAATCATTTTCTACAATAAAAAATAGCTTCAATTTGTCGTTTTTATTGACAATTTCAGGAATGTTGATGCTGTAATTTCCATTCTTTTCGAGATTTGTCAAATATGTTTCTGAAACTACAATATTGTGATTTTTTAAGGTTCGGTTTGCATTCTCTCCGCGCTTTATATGCGTTGTCCGTTCTTTGATTGCCAATATGACACGTGCTTTGGTTGCAGTGATGTTTCCATCAATTGCATAGTTGAATTTGATGGTTTCTGAAGTGTTTTCCATCGCGCCAAGCGAAATATTATAATCAGATAACTTTTGTTGATACGACTTTATTTTCGCATACATTTTTGCACGATTGGAACCGACAAAATGCTCTTTTCCATTAACTACAACCGCTGGCGTATATATTTGATTGTCCCTAAATTTTTGTGCATACGAACGCTGTTTTTGCGTGAATTCTTTTTGGCTAAACGGATCTTTCCAACCAATATAATTCCAGTAATCAACATGATACGACAATGCAAATACGTTTTGATTTTCGAACTCATTACTGACGTTTCCCAACAAATCATCCGCACTCGGACAACTGGAGCAACCTTGAGAAGTAAAAAGCTCGAGCACGACAACGCCATTGTGTTTTGTATCGACCACAGTCGTAAAAGAAGTGATAATTATAATTGTAAAAAGTGAAAGTGTTATTAAATATTTTCGTTTCATCGTTGGAAAGTTTACCTTGCAG
This sequence comes from Kordia sp. TARA_039_SRF, assembly GCA_006383075.2. Classification (GTDB taxonomy): domain Bacteria; phylum Bacteroidota; class Bacteroidia; order Flavobacteriales; family Flavobacteriaceae; genus Kordia. Next base: position 199,427 of record SMNH02000005.1, on the reverse strand, counting down.
TGTATAAGACGATATTCTATGAAGAAGCTTACGATACTTTTATTTTTGTTGAGTTTTTCGTTGATAAATGCTCAAGAGATTGCCATTTTAAAATACAGCGGCGGCGGCGATTGGTATTCGAATCCGACAGCGTTGCCCAATTTAATTACATTCTGCAATCAAAATATCAACACCGCAATTAAAGCAAAACCACAAACCGTTGAGGTTGGTAGTACTGATTTGTTTCAGTTTCCGTTTGTACACATGACGGGACATGGAAATGTGTTTTTTTCGGAAGATGATGCCGAAAACCTTCGCAAATACCTTACTTCGGGTGGTTTTTTACATATTGATGATAATTACGGAATGAATCAATACATTCGTAAAGAGTTGAAAAAAGTCTTTCCAAATCAAGAATTGCGTGAAATTCCCGCGAATCATCCTATTTTTCAACAACCGTATTCTTTCCCAAAAGGATTGCCAAAAATTCACGAACACGACGGATTGCGTCCACAAGCACTAGGATTATTTTACGAAAATAGATTGGTCCTGTTGTTTACGTTTGAAAGTGATTTGGGCGACGGTTGGGAAAACAAAGAAATCCACAACGATTCGGATGAAGTTCGCCTTAAAGCCTTGCAAATGGGCGCAAATATTGTGAATTACGCTTTTAAACATTAGTATGAGTTACAATCTTTTTTTAGACGATATTCGTGTGCCTGAAATGGTGTATCGAAATCCTGAAGAGTATAATTTTGTTATTGTACGCACGTATGAAAAATTTGTAGCATACATCAAAGCTAACGGATTGCCTAAATACATAAGTTTTGATAATGATTTAGGACTAAACGCTGATGGAAATGTTGCCGAAGATGGCTATGCTGCGGCTAAATGGTTAGTATATAATTCTGGATTGGATTTGCGAAATTTGGAGTTTTATGTACATTCTGCAAATCCTGTTGCTGCGAAACAAATTGAAGGTTTGTTGACAAATTACATCAATCATTTACAATCAAATTCTTAGAAATTACAATGTCCCAACTTACACATTATACTACAAATTTTGAAAAACGCAGATTTCCAATTGTTTTGGTAACTGACCAAGTTTCGAATGCACCTAATATTGGTTCTTTGTTTCGAATTAGTGATGCGTTTGGTGTGGAGAAAATTATTTTTTGTGGCGAGAATATTCCTGTGTTTGGCAGAAGAATGACCAAAACATCACGTGCAACGGAAAAAGTAGTACCATTTGAAACGAAAGAAGACATTCACAGTGTAATTTCGCAATTGCAACAAGAAAAATACACAATTATTTCTTTAGAAATTACCGAAAACAGTCAATCCGTTCATACAATTGATTTTTCAAAGTTTGAAAAAATCGCACTTGTCGTTGGCGACGAAAACTTTGGCGTGAACCCAGAAACCATCTACGAATCAGCGCTTGTGGTACATATTGATATGTTTGGTCAAAACAGTAGTATGAATGTGGTGCAAGCCACCAATATTGTGTTGTATGAAATAACCAAACAACGTGTAGTTGCAAAGTAATTTTATTGTATTAATTTTAGTGTCAAATAACCAAACATGACTTCAAACACAATTGCCAACGGAATTTTAAAAGCAATCGCCATTATTGTTGGAGCTTTTTTAGTGCTGTATTTTTTATATAAAATTCAGGTTGTTCTTGTTTATATTGCAATTGCCGCCGTAGTTACTTTGCTCGGAAGACCAATTGTACGCTTTTTAAAACGTCGTTTAAAATTTAATAACTCGCTTGCGGTTATTGTCACTATTAGTGTGCTGATGGGACTTGTGATTGGTTTGATTTCAATTTTTATTCCGCTTATAGAAGAACAAGCTACTAAATTATCGCTGCTAGATATTGACGAACTTCAAGGGAAAATTGAAAATTTATATGCGCAAATCCGTAATTATTTATCGCATAAAGGTATTGAAATCAATGAATCAATTACCAACTCTAAATTATTTTCTCAAATCGATTATTCTATCATTCCTAATTTTTTCAATTCGTTAATTAGTGGTTTTGGAAACTTTAGTATGGGATTGTTGTCAGTACTTTTTATTTCTTTTTTTCTATTGAAAGACAGTCAGTTATTGCAAGATAGCATCATGGCATTTGTACCAGATAGCAAAGAAAGTCGATTGGCAAAATCGTTTGAAAAAATTAAAGATTTACTCTCGCGTTATTTTGCAGGTTTGTTATTTCAATTATTTATTCTTTTTGTCATTTACACAATTGCTTTACTTTCTTTCGGAATTGACAATGCCGTTGCCATTGCCTTTTTATGTGCGTTGATAAACATCATTCCGTATGTGGGACCATTACTTGGTGCTGCTTTAATGGTGGTTTTGTGCATGACTAGCAATATTACTCAAGATTTTAGCACCGTGATTTTACCAAAAACAATTGGTGTAATGGCAGTCTTTTTAGTGGCTCAATTGATTGATAATTTTTTGAGTCAGCCACTTATTTTTTCAAATTCTGTAAAATCGCATCCGCTAGAAATTTTCTTGGTGATTATCATTTGGGGAATTTTATTCGGAATTGTTGGAATGATTGTCGCAGTGCCGTCATACACCGCTTTAAAAGTGATTGCGAAAGAATTCCTATCGGAGAATAAAATTGTCAAATCCATCACAAAAGACATGTAATTCTTGAATTCAGCATTACTTCATCCAGAAATACAGCAATTTATCAACGACCATTTAAAAGATGATCCTACCAAGTTATTGTTGAAACACAAAACTATTTTTGATGTTCCCATTACTGAAATTGTAGCACAAATTCAGGCAAAAGCACGCTGTGAAAAAAAACTTCCTACGTGGTTTACTACTGACAATATCTATTATCCCAACAAATTAAACATTGAGCAAACCTCATCAGAAAAAACAGCTCGCTATAAAGCTAGTATCATTGACGGAAACTCTCTGATTGATTTGACTGGCGGATTTGGTGTGGATTGTTTCGCTTTCGCTGAAAAGTTTCAAAGCGTAACACATTGTGAAATTTCGACAGCACTTTCTGAAATCGTCACACACAATTTTGCAGTTTTACAAAAGGAAAACATCAAAATCATTGCGCAAGATGGTATTGCCTTTTTACAACAAACTTCACAAAAATACGATTGTATCTATATTGATCCTTCACGAAGAAATGATATTAAAGGAAAAGTGTTTTTGCTAGAAGATTGTTTGCCTGATGTTGTTTCGCATCAAAAATCATTACACGCACATGCAGATACAATTCTTATCAAAACCTCGCCATTGCTTGATATAACGAATGGTTTGCGTTCGCTAGAAAATGTAAAAGAAATTCACGTTGTTGCCGTTCAGAATGAAGTCAAGGAATTGTTGTGGTTGATAGCTACAAATTCACAAAACGAAGATGTCGTAGTGAAAACGGTAAATATCACCAACAAAGAAACTGAGTCTTTTACTTTTTCACTTTCAGAAGAAAAACTCTTGGAAGCCAACTATGCAGCTCCCAAAAAATATCTTTACGAACCCAACGCCGCTATTATGAAAGCTGGCGGCTTTTCAAGTATTTCCAATACCTTTCAGCTTGAAAAACTACATTTACATTCACATTTATATACGTCTGACAAGTTGATTGACTTTCCGGGAAGACGTTTTGAAATTCAAAAAATCGTTCCGTTCAACAAAAAAGTTTTTAAAAAAGAAGTAGCTTTACACAAGGCAAATATTACAACTCGCAATTTTCCAACGTCTGTTGCGGGAATTCGCAAAAAATTAACACTTACTGATGGTGGTAGTGACTACTTATTCGCAACTACCTTGTTTTCAAACGATAAAGTATTAATTCATTGCCATAAAGTGTAAAAATGAAGCGTTAGAAATTCGCTTTTACGGTTTTACCGTAGCTTTTATAATACGACACCTTATCCTACACTAAAGACTTCTGCTTACATTTGAATCATGCAATACAGTTTTAGGGATTTAGGGGAATCCACTATACTTTGGGGAACTTTTTCAAGTTCCCCTTACTTCTTTTATAGGGTTAGGTGATTGCAAACAAAAAATTGTTAAAATCTTCTTCTTATAGCTACTAGCCTTGCTTTGTAAGCCGTTTTTTGTACTACCAAATTCTAAAAAAATAGCTTTTTTTTATAAGATATTTCTTTCAATTAGTCGCATTAATCGAAAAAATGTGGAGTTGGTAGAATCAACATTAAATCATGGTATTTTATATCACATATTCAATAGTTTTACTGCCAAGTAAGAAAGACATTTATCAAAATTGAAAACTTTTGCGTTTCAATACATATATGTTCGTGTAATAAATAAGCCAAAAATTACACAAAATTTAGTACTAAACAGCTAGTAAAAATTCGGTAACCGAATTTTTATCGTTGTATGCAAATACAACATTCTGAAGGGAGGTTTATGGTAGGGCCTCCCTTTTTTTAATGTATCAATTTGGTAATATTTAAAGTCTTTAGTTTCAAAGTACTTCTCGATACAAATTTGTTTCACAAATTCACTCGAAGTGACGGTTTGTTTATTGAAGTATTAAACGATAATCTCCTTGCGTCATGCTAAGCCATGTGCTCAACTTGATTGGGTATTGATTCAGCATCACAAATAGTAAGAAAAAATCAAAAATCGTACATCAAAAATCGTTAATCCAACTAGCAACAAAAACACCAAAAAACTTGCTAAATTCAAAAACATATTCTAATATTGCAATATGGGAATAACAAAAACAATCGGATTTTCTGAAGAAATCAATACAATGGCAGAGATTTTAAAAGCATTGGGACATCCTGCGCGCTTGTCAATTATGCAGTTTTTGGCAAACAGTCCATCGTGTATTTGCAATGATATTGTGATGGAATTGCCGCTGGCACAACCTACGATTTCGAGACATTTGTCAGAATTGAAAAAAGTAGGATTGATTCAAGGAGAAATCTCAGGGAAAAATATTTGCTATTGTATCAATTCACAGAAATGGCAGGAAGTTTTGCACCATTTGGAAACGATTACTTCTTCCCTATCGAACACAAAGAAATGCTAAATTAAACACTAGAACTCATGAAATTATCACAAGTAAAAAAACACCTTCAAGAAATAGAACAACTCGATTTTTACCTTCCAAACTCACAAAAAGTAGAAAGTCATTTTCACGTGACAGAAGTTGGAATGATTACTAAAAATTTTATCGATTGTGGCGGCGTAGTTCGCAATGAAAAAGTTGTGAATTTTCAATTATGGTCTGCGGACGATGTGGATCACCGATTGGAACCTCAAAAATTAATGCACATTATCAATCTTTCTGAAAAAGTGTTAGGCATTGAAGATTTGGAAGTTGAGGTAGAATACCAAGCAGAAACTATAGGTAAATACGGATTGGATTTTGAAAACGGGCATTTTGTATTAACCACCAAACAAACCGATTGTTTGGCAAAAGATAATTGCGGAATTCCGACACAAAAACCAAAAATGAAATTATCTGAATTGCAAGCACAAATGAGTGGCGGTTGTGACCCAAATTCAGGCTGTTGCTAAGAAATTGGGAATAAATTATATTCTTTCAGCACATATTGTAAAAAAACGATACCTTTGATGCGAATTTTTACGCTATTTATAGAAACAAAATTTGAGCAATGGATAAAGCACTTACAATTGTCGTTCCTGTTTACAATGAAGAAGATAATTTAGAAAGAGTTGAAAAAGAGTTAGGCGCGTATGCCGAAAACGCTAAAATTCCTGTCAAAATTTTGTTTGTAAATGATGGCTCAAAAGACAAAAGTCAGGAAATGATTGAAAATATTTGCGCGGATAGCGATATTTTTAATTATATATGTTTTGCTGAAAATCGTGGATTGAGTGCTGCTATCAAAGCTGGATTTGACCACACAGAAACCAATTTGGTTGGCTATATTGATTCCGATTTGCAAACCGCGCCTGCTGACTTCGATTTACTCCTAGAACATATTGACGAATACGATTTGGTGACGGGCGTTCGTGCCAACCGAAAAGATTCGTTTGTCAAAAATATGTCATCCAAAATTGCAAATGGCATTCGTAGAGCGTTTACCAAAGATGGTATGGACGATACTGGTTGTCCGCTAAAAATCATCAAAACAGAATATGCCAAACGCATTCCGATGTTTAAAGGTTTACATCGTTTTTTGCCTGCTATGATTTTATTGCAAGAGGGAAAAATAAAGCAAATTCCTGTACAACACTTTCCACGAATTGCAGGACAAGCTAAATACGGTTTATGGAATCGTCTTTTTGGGCCGCTCATGGACTGTTTTGCCTACGTTTGGATGAAGAAAAAGTACATCAACTATTCCATTGCTAAAAAAGGATGATGACGTGGCTCGTGTACGCAATTGGCGGAATTGCGCAATTATTATTCTCAGCAAGAACCTTGTTGCAGTGGATTATTTCTGAGCGCAACAAAAAAGTCCTTACACCTTCATTATTCTGGAAACTCAGCCTTATTGCCTCTTTCCTACTCTTTGTATACGGCTATCTTCGAAACGATTTTGCCATCATGTTAGGACAAGTTCTTACGTATTTTATATATGTGCGAAACATGCAATTGCAAGGTGAATGGAATCGGATGCATCAATTGGTGCGTATTTTTATCATCATTTTTCCGTTAATCATTATCACTATTGGATACAACAATAACAAGCAAGACATTTACAACTTGCTCAACAGCGAAGCCATTCCTGATTGGTTGTTGTATTTAGGAATAATTTCTCAAATAATTTTTACCTTACGCTTTGTATATCAGTGGATATATTCCGAACGCAAAAAAGAATCGTCTTTGCCATTAGGTTTTTGGATGTTGAGTTTGCTTGGCGCGAGTTTGATTTTTTTATATGCCATTTTTAGAAAAGATCCGATTCTCATTGCTGGCCACACGTTTGGAATTATTACATACATAAGAAACATAATGCTTTTAAGAAATCACGCATGAATCTAATACAGGAGAAAAATTACGTTTGGATACTCGTTATCGTATGTTTTTTTATCTTTTTTATGAATTTGGATGTTTTATATCCAAACATCATGGAAGCGCGAAACTTCATTACGGCACGCGAAATGGTGACGGATGACAATTGGTTGCTCACCACTATGAATGGCGAACCACGCTACGAAAAACCACCGTTACCAACTTGGCTAGCTGCTATTGCAGGAATGCTATTTAGTTTTGATAATTTGACGGCTTTACGAATTCCTTCTGCGATTATCACGCTGATTTTAGTACTTTTTTCCTATCGATTAGGCGTTTATTTTTTAAAAGACAAAAAACAAGCATTTATCAGCAGTTTGATTCTAGCTTCGTCTTTTTACGTTGTATTTGCTGGAAGGAACGGAACGTGGGATATTTTTGCTCACAGCTTTATGATGATAGGCATCTATTATATCTTTCAATTCTTTTCGAGCGATGAAAAAATTTGGCGAAATGCGCTATTGGCGGGAACGTTTATCGGAATATCCTTTATGAGCAAAGGTCCTGTATCTCATTTTGCGCTGTTTTTACCGTTTCTCATCGCGTATAGCATCGTATACAAATACAGTAATTTCAAGAAAAAATGGCTTCCGTTGATGGGACTCTTAATCGTTGCAACTGCCATTTCTATTTGGTGGCCGTATTACATCAGCGTAATGGATGGCGAAACAGCCAAAGCTATTGCCGAAAAAGAAACTACGGCTTGGAAAGACCGCAATGTGCGTCCGTTTTACTACTATTGGAGTTTCTTTGTGCAATCGGGCGTGTGGACTGTTGTTGCGTTTGTTGGTTTGTTGTATCCGTACTTAAAATCGCGTGTGGAAAACTTGAAAGCTTATAAATTCAGTTTGTTTTGGACATTGGCTTCTGTAGTTTTATTGTCGTTGATTCCTGAAAAAAAATCACGGTATTTATTGCCCGTATTAATCCCGTTGGCGTTTACGACTAGCTTCTTTATTAGCTACGTTTTTAAGGCATTTAAAGAACGTATGAACAACTATGAACGCATTCCTGTATATTTAAATTTTGGCTTGATTGGATTGGTTGGTGTAGCATTTCCAATAGTAGGATATCTCTTTTTAAAAGACAATCTCGACGGATTTTATGTGCGGTTTATTGTAACTTCATTAGTGCTCGTCGCGATTGGTTATTTTATTCTAAAATATCTCTATCAACGTAACATTCAACGCGTTTTTTATCTAATTGTTTTCTTCTTGATGACAGCCGTAACGTTTGGTTTTCCGTTAGCAAATGCTTTTTTAGGGAATCCGAAATACAATTCGCTCCGAGATATTTCGCGCAAAGCGGAAACAGAACAAATACCCGTGTATATGTTCAATATTCAATCGCCAGAATTGGTATGGGATTATGGAGGAAAAGTGCCTTTATTACACAGTCACGATTTAACGATTCCTAAAGAAAAAACCTTTAAAACTTTGGTGATGATTGGTGCGAAAAAAAGTCTGGAAGAAGCATTTCCAAACGCTAAAATCACCTACTTAGAAACCTTTGATTTAAATCCGATTGATAGTACTAAAAGTGGTTATAAAGACCGTTTACGAACAGATATGTATTTGGTAACTAGGTATTAGGTTTTGGATGTTAGGTTTTTGGTTGCTTCGCTTTTAGTTGTTTGTTTTTGTAAAATTTTACAATTTGAATTATTCTTAGAATATTTTGTCATTCGCACTTTTGATGCGGAATCCACTTTAGAAACGTATTACATCAAATCTTTAAACCACGCTAATTGCTCGGCAACGCCTTCTTCCAAGCTTACTGTCGGATTGTAATTGAGTAATTTTCGCGCTTTGTCAATATTGGCTTTGGTGCGTTGTTGATCGCCCGAACGTGGCGGTAAGTGCTTGAATTGAATGTTGGTATTGAGCAATTTTTCAACCGCATCTACGCCTTGTTGTGTCGTATATTCAGCTTCTGTTCCAATATTGAAAATTTCACCGTTACAGATATCTTCTTTGCCAATGACGCTCACAATTCCCTTTACAATATCGCTTACATGCGTAAAACTTCGCAAATGTGACAAACTGCCTTCAAAGAGTGGGAATTCTTTTTGGTTCAATCCGCAATCTAACAATTTGGTAAACAACTTATCAGGTCGCTCTCGTGAACCGTACACCGAATACAAACGTAACGAACATGCTTTCAATTGCTTCAGTCGTGAACTGCACAAAACTAATTGTTCTGCTGCCAATTTCGTAACTCCATAATGCGATGCAGGTTTTGGCGCTTCCGTTTCTGGAAATGTAGCATTTAAGCCGTAAATAGACGACGTTCCAATGTTGACAAAAAGTTGCAAAGATGTCTGTTGCAATGCATACGTGAGCAAGTTTTGTGTAGCAATGACATTATTCGTTAAATAATCTTCAAAAGTTGACGTTGCTGCGATGCCTGGTTGCGCCGCAAAGTGAAAAATGTACTGAATTCCGTTCGGAAGTTGTGTTACGGAAGAAGTATCGCGTAAATCTGCTTGTAGAATTTTAATCCCTTTTTGACGCAAATCTGCTGCATTTTTATGTTTCAAGTCGATAGGATAATAATCTGAAAAATTATCAATTCCAATTACTTCATGTCCAGCTTCCTGTAAAAACTCTGCAACGTGCGAGCCAATAAAACCCGCGATTCCCGTGATAAGTACTTTCATTAAAAAAACTTCCTAAATATTCAATGTATAAAAGTATAAATAATTTATGGAAAGATTTGAGATTTTTTGAAAATCAAAAGGCTTTCCGTTACAGAAAGCCTTTCTTTATATGCATAATCAACGCAAAAATTTGATACAATTATCAGTTGGTCTGAGGTTGTACCTATCATACATATTTCCCTTATTCTATGAAACTACGTTTTATTGCTTGATTAATTTTATACTATGCGTTGTGATTCCGTTGGACACTTTCACAAAGTACATTCCAGCATTAAGTTTTGAAAGGTTTAATGTTGTTTTCTTAACTTTGGTGTTCTGTTGATATTGTTTTACTCCTTGCATAGTATAGATGGCAATTTCGTAATCTGTTCCTTTTTTAAAGTCATTGATGATGAGTGTACTAGTATTTTTCGCTGGATTTGGATACAAGGTCAGTACATCTTCTGAGTTTTGACTTAATAGTGCATCATCATTTATTTGCGTTGGCTGTATCCAAGTGGGTTCTAACGTTGCTGTACGCTGAGTCGTACAAGGCACAATTTCCGCAAAGTAATTGGCTCCTGGTTCTACCGTAAACCCTGGGTTTAATAGAATTTCATTTCCAGCTCTCATTTCCACATCTGCATTATTAGTTACCGTAACCGTATATACAGGTGCTACATTGATGCTACTAATTACACGATAGTCTAACAAGCCAATTCCAGGAAGCAAGGTGTTGTCAATAACCAAATCAGGTTCGTATATACAACATGGTGCAGGCGTAATAACTCCTGAATTGTTACAGATGATATTATTAGTAATAGGCGGATGATTTCCAGTTTTACTGATGGCAGAAGTTTTCGATTCGGTTCCACAATCGTTTGTGTAGGTTACTTTTAGTAAATACGATGCGTCGGCTGCATAACTTCCGCTTGTTGTTCTTCCATCCCAAAAAATCGGGTCTACAATACCATTGGTACAAGTTACGCTATAATTCCATATTGGTTGCCCAAGCATTGTGAATACTTCTACTGTTACTGCAGCAGCATTGTCCAAATTAGTGATTTTTAAAGGAGCGGTTGTGGAAGTCAATCCGTTGTGATTTGGAAAAACTTCTCCGCTCGTGCGACTACAATCTGGAAATTCGCAGGATTTTGAGAGTCTGAAATCATCTAATAGCACATACGGTCCATCACATAAAACTGCTGCTTCCGTTTCAATCACAATCCAGTCATAACTGTCTGATGGCGCATTAAATTCAATTGTAACTGGATACCATTGTCCTGTTGGATAGTTTACCAAATCCATCGGTTTGTTTAGAATTTGTAAGGTGTTTGACGTACTCGATTTATTGAAATACTTTGTAGGATCACATCGATTGTTGAATTGATTTGCCCCAAGAGAATATTTCATTTTACTTTTTCGCAAGTATACGTTCAAATCCAAACCTGTTGACCAATCACGTGTTGGGTCGTCATAGGTACGCACATAAAATTGCAATCGGTACGTTTCGCCTTCTTCAAATTTATTCGCATCAAAAAATTGTTGTTGTACGAGTTCTCCAGGTCCCATGCCTATATAGCCGAGTCCTGCATGCGGCATGATTGGTTCTCCGCTTTCAGTTAATCGTAGCTTTTGATATCCATCATACTTATTGATCATGTACCAATCAGGTGAATGTAATTCAAACTGGATTTTTTCTGGTTCAACCGCAGGAGCTGTTATCACCTTCGTTACCAAATGCATATCACCTTCCCAGACAGAAAGTCCTTCTTGATTTCCTCTATCATCTTCAATCCAACCACCAGAATATGTATAGTATTTAGGTGAATAGTCATCTACTAAACTTACATAAAAAGGTGTAGCATTATAAGTAGGCTGATCTACTACAGCATTATGGATTAAATTTTCTTGTCCAAAAGAAGTCCATCCAACAAACAAGAATAAAGCGAATATTATTTTATTCTTGATTTCCATTAGTTCTTGCTTTTTAATTCATTAATTTCTTTCTTCAATTCAATTACATACAGGGTAAGTTCTTCAATTTTTTCTAATAATTTAGCGTCCATCTCACCCAAATTCAAGCCCTCTTTTTCAATTTCAGAAGCTGTTGGCACATTGGGTAAGTGTCCGTTAGCATTGATGAATGCTTCTACTTCTTCTAGTGGTTTTAAATCATAATCTTTTTCAAAAACATAATCTGCCCAAACGCCCGCAGCTAAGTCTACTTTTATTTTTTGTGTACGAATTCCTTTTTTGACAAATAATTCATAATCGTCACAATCTGAACACGGATCAAAGTCGAACCAATCGCCAATCATGGTTTTTCCTGCTGAAATCCATAAGTCATGCTTCTGAGAGCTCACAATACTTAAAATACTATTGTATCCGCCCGTAAAATTGTTAAACGCTCTGATTCTCCACGTTTCACCGCCTAAATGATCTCTGAACGAAAGTCCGCCATAGGTATTGTCCATTTCCGATTGAATTCGGATTTCTTGTTTGTCTCCCAAACGGACATCTAAGCGTGCTTGTGGATCATCAGTAGCAATTCCAACTCTAGTTCCTACACCAGAATTGTTTGCGGTAGCAATAAAAGCAGGTTTTACGAATCCGACTAAAAATGAATTCGGCGTATTATTTATCATGCGTTTACCAAACGTATAGGAAAAAGGTTGGTTCGATTCATTGTAGTCACCTAAAGCAAACGAAAAGCTTCCAATTGATTTATTGAATCTTCCAAAAGCAAACGAATTAAAGCCTGTGATTTCATTTTGAAGCCCTAAGGCTGTTGAGTAATCAGAAGTTACGATATTACCATCTCCTAATGCTGAAGAAGTTCCATCTAATGGATCATTTGTTCCATAATTTGGTTGCGCATAATTAATTGTTACAGATAGTAACCCTAGTAATAGAATTAAAAAAGATATTTTATTTTTCATAATGTAATGGTTTGTCGTTATCTCTACTCTTTTAAAAGGTTTTCGAGTTTCCCCTTATAGATCTATATCTATATGGGAAGTTTTAGCCAATTCATTACCCAATTAAAAATGAAAAAAGCTGATTTTTCACATAAAAATCAGCTTAGCACATTGTTTTTAAAGAAGTTATACTATTTAATTATTTTCTTTCGAAAGTAGAAAAACACGCACAAACAACTAAGAATAAGTATTCCAATTAGCAGAGTTTTAGCATTCAGCCATGATTTTTGTACTACTGCATCCGTGCTTCCCGTAAGTTTGAATGTTGCCCAATAGTAGGGAACGGTTCGTTCTTGAGCATGATTTTTGAGATAGTTAATTTTAGCAAGTTGCAGCGCTTTTGATTTGGATTTTCCGTCTGCTAATTCTTGGTAGAATGTTTGTAGAATTTTGTTTCCTGCTTGTTCATTCACTTTCCATTGCGAAGCCAACACACTCTGTGCTCCGTTGAAGAAGAAACCTCTAGAAAGATTAATGATGCCTTCACCTGAAAGATGCACTCCATCATCCGTTTTACAAGCGTCTAATACTACTAATTCTGCCTGATTTTCGAGTCCATAAAGTTCATAGAGCGTTATTTCAGTATCGTAAAACGCCAACCACGGCGTCTGTGAAATACTGTCTAAACCTCCATGTGTGTTGAGGTGAATGATTTCGAAATCGTTTTTATGTTTTAAGAAGTTTTCTTTGGTTGCTTGTGTCTTTTGCAAGCGTACCGAAGTGGTTTCGTTTGCAAAAGAGGTAAATATATCTGTAGTGTTTGCCAAAGTTGGTAATGCTGCGTTTGTAAACTCTATTGGTGCAATTGCTAGCAACTTTCTTGTAGGTCTGTTTTGTCTTTTTTGAATTTGTTCAAAAAGTGAAAACGATTGTAGGTATGAAATTTCTGTGGTGTTGATGAGGTAAGAGTTTGAGAGTTTTCCCTCGTTTTGAGTAGCTACTATTTCAAACGGTATGTACTGTAAGGTATGATCGGCAACAATGACGATGTGTTTGTTTTGTAAACGTTGTAAAGCATTTTTAAATGGGAATAGTTGTTGAAATAGTTGAAACCCTATAGTTTGCATTTCTTTTCGTGCTTGACTATCTGGTACTCGCTTTGTCATCAATGTTCGTAGCGATTGGAGTTGTTTTTGAAACGTTTCTACATTGTCTATTTTAAAAAGAATTGGCGCTATTCCGTCATAAAAAAGTCCATACCCTTCTTTTTCATGTAAAATGTATTCGACAAAAACTTGGTCATTTTGTTTGTATCGTTCTATGATATCTTTTAAAGCTACAATCTCAACTTTTTCTTTGGTTTTTGCATACTTCGGATACAGCATTTGTAAAGAATCCATAAAAACTTGCTGCGCCTTCTTTTTTTCTGCAAATGCGTGTTGTATGGAATCATTGTCAGGTTGTCGCTGAAATTGTGCTTGTAAATTGAGCACCTCGTAATCAAATTCATATTCTTGCTCTAACCATTTTTCGGGAATATTTCGGGCTAATTTAGTTTGTAGTGTTTTTATCTGTTCTTGCAGTAATAATGCTTTGTTTTTTTCCATAAAATAGAAAGCGCTTTCAATATCGTTTGCATGATAGCAGATTTCAACCGCCAGCATATATACATCGACCCCTTTTTCAATCCAAAACAATTTGGAAGCATTTGAATCGACATCGTATCGAATTAAAGACACCAAATTATCAATTAGGAAGACAGCTTCTTTCGCTTTATACAAATAGGCTTCTCCTCCATTTTGATGAAACGCTTGGACATAATGATTTGCTAAATCCGTCAAATAGGTTAATATATCTTGTTTATAATCAGATTTTTCGATTTCTTCTAAGGAAGGTAATGTAAATGATTGCTCTTCGAATTCTTTCCGTTTTAAAATGGTATGAATTGCTTTTTGAAAGTATGGAATTTTATTTTTTGTAGAAGTATTTGGCAAATAATATCCCAAGTTATTGTATGCCATTGCTAGTTGTGCTTCATTGTCAGATTCGCTAATCACCTTATTATACATCTCAATAGCAAGTGTATGTTTGTTTTGTCTGGAATAAATAATTCCTATATTATTTATAGTCTGCAATTCGTCGCCCTTATCTTTTGTTTTTGAATAATAATCTAGCGCATTAGTATAACAATTTAATGCTTTATCAAATGCTTTGAAACTATCGTATACAACAGCTAAACTATTGTTCATCAGTGCTACTCTACTAGGTTTCAATTTGGATGCTGTATCGATAACTTCGTTTTTTTCAATCATCGTCAGGTGTCTTTCCATTTTCTGTAAATCGCCATTGGTATCATCAACATCAAATGTACTTTCATATTTTGTTGCATAGGTTGTTATGATATCTAATCGAAGTGAATTTTCATATTTTAAGTTTTGAGGAGATTTATTTAGAAAACCTTGTTCTAATAAAGAAATTGCTTTGTAGAAATCTCCTTTATCTCTTTCTATTTTTCCTAAATGTCGATGTGATTTATACGTAAATTTATCCGTACCATTATCCTTTATAATATCTAGAAAAGTTTCGTAGCGTTTTTGTAACTGATCTTTTTCTTCATAAATAGCAGCTAACCAATACCGACTTCTATTAAGCGCTTTTAAATCTTTATGCTTTTTACGAATTTGTATCGCTCTTTGTATATAAATAAACGCTTTATCAAAATCTTTTTGACTGAAATAACAATCACTAAGTTCATGATAAAGCGTTCCTAAACTTTCTGTATGTACTAAAGTGTCTTGTTGTTGAAGTATAGCATGAAAATGTTCTATTTTTAGACTTGTTTCTTCTAATTTCAATACATTTTCTATCTTGATTTTAAGTTTATCTTGTGCGCTTACAGATACCACAAAGCACAAACAACTCAACCATAAAATGACACGCATACAAACTATTTTTAAGTTAAAAATAGCTATAATTTTTTAATCACTTGTAGGAATATATTTATTATATACTGTACTCATGTAAATATATGCTCCTGTATCTGGATCTACGATTTCTTCACCCGTCATAATATCACGTAAACGAACAAAAAACTCTGTTACTGGAATCCCCAAAGCAGCAACCCTATCTACCATTGGCACGTCAGAAAGTCCTTCAGTTTCAATAATTTTTGCTACTTCTACTACGATTTGAGGTGCTGCGAATGAAGTCCCTATAACTTCAGATGTATAAAAAGGAACTTCTTCTCCTTTCGCATAAAAATCAACACTACCATTTCCATAATTTGAAAAAGAAGAAGCTATTCCTAGTGTTTCATTATAAGCTGCAACAGAAATTACATTTTGTTGTGGATAGGACGATGGATAATGTAGAAATAGTTCATTATTTGTTCCATTATTTCCTGCGGATGTCACAACAATTACATCGCTATAGGTTTCTATCAAACTTTCAAAAATTGTATTTGCAAAATCTCCAAAAGGATCATCATACCACCCAAAACTCATATTGACAACATCGGCAAGTTCAAAAGCCCGCAATGCACCGCATAATGAATTAAAGTAACTTATTTT
This sequence comes from Kordia sp. TARA_039_SRF, assembly GCA_006383075.2. Taxonomy (GTDB): domain Bacteria; phylum Bacteroidota; class Bacteroidia; order Flavobacteriales; family Flavobacteriaceae; genus Kordia. Next base: position 183,308 of record SMNH02000005.1, on the reverse strand, counting down.
ACCCTTTTTATTTGCAATTTTTATCGGCAAAATTTGATGGTCAATATTTTGAGCTGCTAATGCACTATGAATCTGATTTGCGATAATACTTCCATGAAAATTTGGATTATCATCAAAAGTATTAGCCTCTCCATTTACAAAATCCCATCCTGATTTTTGTGTTCCATCTAAAGCAGTTTCTGAAGCATTATATAAAAATTGAATGGGGTCAGATCCATCGTTAAAAACGGTTAAACCAGTTGCCAATCCCGTGTCTAAAATAGCAATCGTAACACCGCTGTTTACACCTTTTATATAGTCTTCATAACTTGTGTCATCAGCGGTTCCTGTTACTGGATTTTCAAATTCAAAATCAACGATAAACTCATAGTCTACATGTTCAATACCAGGTGCGTCATCATCATCATCTATATCCTCTTCTATTACTCCTTTCTTGGGTTCTATATCAATAACTCCACTTGGGTAAATCCATTTTTCAATGTCCTGATTCTCACATCGACAAATTTCATAGAACCCGAAACCTGGTAGCGACACTGACGGATTGGGATTGATTCCATGACTAAATCGGATACTCGCTTTCATTGTATCTGGAGTTCCAGCCTTATATTTTATAATTAATTCATCTTGGACAAAAACAGGCATATTATTCGGAAGTGATCCTTGCCCATTATTTTTACTAAAATCTGTTGATTCTATTTCATTAGTTGAATCAATAAAAATGTCATCTTGTGTACATGCACATACTAGAAATGCGAATACAAATGCAATAAGTTTTTGTATATTTCTCATGATATTAATTTTTTGCGTTCATATATAAGGGAAGAAACACGGAAATCATTACCCATTTTTTTTAATCATATTTGTATTTATGAAAGATAGTGAAAGATACATCAACGCTCTTATCACTGGAAATGAGAAAGTTACAAAAGAAATTTACAGCAAATTATTTCCCAAAATAAAATCATACGTCCTAAAAAATCGAGGTGATGCTCAAGATGCTTCCGATGTTTTTCACGATGGACTCATGTATATCATCGTCACACAAAAAGAAAAAAGAAATACCATACAGTCGTTTGAAGCCTATTTATTTGTGGTATGTAGAAATATTTGGAAAAGAACCTTAAAAAATAAGGTAATGAAAACGGACGCTTTGACACTAGAAGATAAAGAAGAAGAATTAAGCACTTTTATAGTTGAACAAGAATTGTTTGACTTTTATATTGAAAAATTTGATTTGCTTTCTGATAATTGCAAAGAAATTCTAAGTAGTTACTTTAATGGATTGAGCTACGAAGAAATTTTAAAAGAATACGCATACGCATCTATAAACACAGTACGTCAACGTGTTTTTAAATGTAGAACCAAACTGATAAATTTGATAAAACAAGATAAACTGTTTCAAAAACTAAAGAAATGGCAATAGAACTTACCGAACAGTTAGTAGCACAGATTGATGGTTATTTGAAACAAACACTGTCCGCTACTGAAAAGGAAGCTTTTGAGCAACGATTGCAAAACGAACCTGAATTGCAAGAAGAAGTTCGTTTGCAGCAACAACTGTTTGATATCATTGGCAAAGGACAGTGGCATACCATTGAACGACTGCAATATGAAGATCGTATTACTGAATTAAAATCGAAGCTGAGAAGCAGTGAATATCAAGATTTATCTACGAGTTTACGAAATGCTGAAAAAGTCTATTTAGAAGAAAATACAAAAGTTAATCCTTTTAAAAAATACTATCGTTATATCGCAGTTGCTGCAGCGATTATTATTTTCTTTGGGATTTACATGACGCAAACAAATGTCTCGCTTCGTTCCTACTATGAAACCTATGTAAACTGGTCGGATTTGCCATCTTTTGTGGAGAAAGGACAAGAACAAAATACTTTTTTACAGGGAGAAGAAGCCTTTAAACAAAAAAACTATACAGAAGCGATTGCGTCCTTTCAAAAAGTAACACCAACGGACGAATTGTATCATCCTAGTTTGCTATATATCGGCGCTGCATATGATTTACTCAATGATAATGACAAAGCCATCGCAACTTTCCAGAAATTAGCTTCTGTAGATGATGATCCATATGAGCGTTCGCGAGGAAATTGGTATATAGCAATGCTGTATTTGAAAATTGAGAATAAGGAGAAGGCTATTGAACTATTACGTGGACTTACAGATGATGCTGAAAATTACAACTATGAGGAAGCGAGAGTTTTGCTTGATACGCTGGAATAGAAAAAGCTTAATACCAAAAGAAGACATCTAAAAAATTAAACATCATCATTCATACGTAAATTTCATAATAATCCTGAATTTGATGAAAAGTTTACTTTTTAGACGACCTCCATATTTTTTTCTTACAGTACTACTCTCCTTCTATTTCTGATTCAAGAACAGCTTTTTTTGGTACCAAACCTCCATATAAATTAAGAGCTTCTTCTGAAACATATTGCTCAAATTTTTCTAACATAATACATGATTTTTTAATTAATATTCTTTAAAAAGTTAAGAACTAACTTACAATAAAAACTTTTCTTATTAAAAAATATTGTTTTACGATTACTAAAATTGTGTTATAAGATTTATTTTTTATGGAGTACGAACGTCGCTTCGAGTGAATTTGTGCGACAAATTTGTATCGAGAAGTACTATGATATCAAAAGTTACCAATTACTTCTCGATACATTTTTCTTTCATTTCGACAGGCTCAATGACAAGAAAAACACTCGAAGTGACGGTTATTGGATTGACTATTTAAGATTTTTGAATCTTTTAATTCTTTAATCTTTGAATTAAAATTTAATTTGTAACGTCGTATAAAAATTACGATTGTTCGATGGAATGATTCCTGGACCTGGATAGCCTGTGGCGCGACGTGTGAAATATGCGTTATCCAACACATTATTAATTCCCGCTTCTAACTTAAAGTTTTTGTACGTGTAAGAAACCGAAACATCCAAAATGTCATACGCAGGAATTTCTCCTATTACACCACTTAAATTACTTTCTACAGCATTGGAAGCGTCCGTAAACTGTTGTGACAGATATGTATACTGAATGTTCGATAAAAAGTTTTTATATCCAAAAAGCAAACCTGTTTTTAAGTTGACATTCGGTACAAATTCTACGTTATTACCTTCTACGCCGTTTTCTTCGGAATTGGTATATTCTGAATCGGTTAACGCGATGTTAATGAAATAGTTGAAACTGTAATCTTCGTTTTTGAGGAAGATTTCGTTGAGGTTGAAATCAATCAGTGATTCAATTCCGTACATCACGGCATCACCAATATTTCCACGTTCACTTTTCACGCTTCCGTCTGAAAACGCACGTTGCACAAAACCAATTCGGTCATTATAGAACAATCCGAACGCGCCGATATCGTACGAGATTTTGTTTTTATAATTTCCGCGTATGCCAAAATCAACTGTCATTCCTTTTTCGTCGTCAATATCTGGACTGATGGCGAATGCAGGATTGATGATACTAATATCTGTAAACGTCACCGAACGATAGTTTTGGCTCACATTTCCATAGATTTCCAACGCGTCTGATGGTTTATAACTCGCGCCCAATCCGAACAATACAAACGAACGCTCGCGCACGTCGCTGTTATCTACAGTTTCGTTTAAAATCACGTTTCCAGCACCATCTGTGTTGATTCGCTTGAAAAATCCGTCGCTTTCAGTTTTGATATGTTCAAAGCGAATTCCTGGCGTGATGGACAATTTATCATTCACATAAAAAATATTCTCCCCAAAAACTGCTACGTTCAAGTTCGGATAGTCATACGCGGACTGATTTTGATAGTTTGGAAAATCTGCTGTTTGAAATTCAAAATTCGGATTGCTTCCCGCACTTCCTGGACCTTGCGCACCGGTATTGTCTGCTTTGTAAAATTTTGAACCGATTAAAAACGTCGATTTTTTTCCAAAGATTTCATAATTGCTCAACAAACGCGCTTCCATTCCGAAGTTGTTAAAATCACCTTTAATTAAATCACGAACGCCGCCTGGATCTACTTGATTTACACGATTGGTTCTGAAACCTAAGGCATTTCGCTCCGCATTTAAACCAAAAAAGTTAAACGTAAAGTTGGTGTCTTCAGAGAATGTATGCGCGAATTTCAAGTTGTATAACAACCAATCAATCTGAAACCAGTTACGTTCTCGATTGCTTTGAAATGGATTTTCCGCAAACATAGCATCAGTTAATCCGCCAGCTTGTTTTGCCAAATAGCGCAAATACGTGACCTCAGCTTCTAATTTTGTACGCTCGTTGAATTGATAACCGATATGCGCATAGGCGTTTTTGGATTCAAATTCAGAATTTGGACGAAATCCGTCGCCTTTTTTGTAATTGAAAAACGAATAGTAACTAAACTTGTCAACCGTTCCGCTTACGCTTGTGAAATTCGTGTATAAATTGTTGCTTCCCAACGTATTTCTAGTGATAAATTCAAATGGTTTTGCCTGATTCGGTTTCTTCATCACAAAATTTACCAAACCACCAAACTGCGTTCCGTATTGCAACGAAGCTGCACCGCGAATGATTTGAATTTCCTGCAAACCTTCTGCCGCTGGCGAATAGTAACTTTCTGGGTAACCGAGTACATCAGCGCTGATATCATAGCCGTTTTGACGCGTGTTAAAGTTTGCCGTACGATTCGGATCGAGTCCACGACCACCAATGTTTAGTTGCAAACCAGCATCGTCATTTTGGTAAATATTTAATCCCACCACTTGACTATATATTTGACGTGCGTTGTTCGATGCCAAGTTCGCCATCGATTGTTCTACCAATACAACTTCCGTCTTTTTTCCTGCGTAAATGGCGGTTTCTTCTACATCTTTTAAACGTTTTAGCGCAAATATTTTCTTCTTGCGGATGCTTAATTGTACTTCCGAAAGTTGCTCTCCTAACGGTTGTAGTGATACGTTTAATTCCAAATCTTGTGTGATTGTTATTTGTCTTTCCGCCAATTCATATTCATACGAAAAGAAGAAAATTTTTAATCCTTTTTCTTCTGTGGTAAATTCGTAATATCCTTTGTCATTTGTGGTGGCTAATTTTCCAGATGCTGAGTCGAAAATGTCAACATTCGCAATCGGTTGCTTGGTTGTTGCCGAAGTGACAATTCCTGCAATTTTTTGTTGTGCAGTAAGGGAAATACTGAACAAACAAAGTATACTAAGTATGCTAAAATCCTTTAATCTCATCGTTAAATGGTAAAATCCAGTGTTTATGTTTGAATGATTCTTTTTCTTGATATAAATTCACGCTTTCATCGATAAATTTCTGACTCATTCGTCCGTTGAGTGCGACGTAACTTTCTACGTACACTTCCACATTTTCATGACCTTGGCTCGTAAAATGATCACCGAGATAGTGTGCGTATTCGAGAATGAAATCGGGTTGAAAGCTCATTTGTTTTTCTTGTCGTTCTGTGAGGAAATCACCGTTGTTTACGTAGAAAAAGTTTCCAGTTTTTCCGTCTACAATTTTAAAGGTGGAAATGCCTCGTTTTTCCATCAACATCACACGCCACGAAAAGCGATATCCTTGTTCTGTCCAAAATAAATTGCCTGGATACAGCATGAATCTGAACGGAAATACCATCTGAATCACGAAAAAAGTCACCACAATAGGAATGATAACCGATTTGTATTTGATTTTGTAATTTGAAATCGTCTGAATGTTTGCTGTTTTTAGCTTGATGACACGTTGAATTCCTTTTTTGAGAAACGAAATGATGTTTACGTGTAATTTCGCATCAAAGAAAATTAACGTACTGATTATCATGATAAACGGAAACATTCCAATCGGGAATAATACTCTGGTAAATACGTGAAAAAATACCACTAGAGCAAAGGCAATTAGTCGTGTTTTTCGGTATAATAATAGAAATGGAATGAGCAAATCGTACAACATTCCCGACCAACTCATAGCATAGTGAAACCAGTTTTGTTGCAAGAGTGTTTCTCCAATAATTGGCAAATCGAATTTGGATGGCAGCCAAATTTTTAACGGTTGCGCTTTAAAGAGCCAATCGGCATTTATTTTTGCCAATCCTGCGTAGAAATAGACAATTCCTAAGAGTAATTTCACCGCATCAATCGTCCATTTGGGAATGTTTTCATAGTTTTTCTTTCGCCATAGATTGTCTACCGAAAACATCGCATTCGCGGGAAGAAATATCATCAAAAAACTCAAAATACTAATAAAGTAATAATGATTGAGATAGGTAGTTTTGTCCATCAATTCGATGTACGTAAAACTGAGGAAAAACGTAATGATTGCGATTCGATATTTGAGTCCCAACGCAACTAACAATGCTGAGCATCCGCAGATAAAAAAGAGCACATACGTAAAATTTCCCAATGGTTTTATCCATTCAAAACCGTAGTAAGAAAAGTGGAATGTGGGTTCTAGGTATTGACTTTCTATCCAGCCATGCGCCCAAAAACGAATGATTCCGTAACACATCATCAACCCAAAACCCATACGAAATACTGCCAAAGGCGCTGCATTGGTTTGCTGTTGTATATATGTTTGAAAACGATTCACTGTTGAATAAAAAAAGGTTGCCACGCGCGACAACCTTATGTTTTTGAACAATTTATAGTTTAGTCGCCGTCTGCATCTTGATAATCTACGGAAATGTCAAACGCTTGTAACATGTCTACTTTTAACAATACTACGGCAACTTGCAATGCGTCATAGGCTTGTGTCATTTTGGTATTGTCTGAATTGATTTGTGTTGTAAAGTTTGCGTTTAAGTCTTGAATTCTTCCACGTGCAGCATTTAACTGATTGATAATAGACGTTGCCAAGTCGCTTCTGTCTAACGAAATCAAATAGGTTTTAAAGCTTTCGCCTGCTGTAGTACCATTGAATTTTGTTCCATTGAAAATGTCAATGACAGCATCTAAGGCTTCTAGTGCTAGTTCTTTTGATACTTCTTGATTGTAGTATGCTTCTACTCTGTCTGGTAATGACGTAGCCGAGAAGTTTCCTGCTGGAATTCCTATTTTGTTCGCGCGCAATCCTTTTTCGTAATAGAAAATATAATCGTTGATAAACATATTTGCCGCGCCTGTCGCTGTATTTGCGGTACTAGCTACAAAAGTGTTTCTGTAGTTGTTTGTCCAATCGTTTAAGATATCTTGCGTAAGCGATTGCATTTGGTTTATTAAGTCCGACAAATAGTTTTTATAGTTAGCTGCTTGCACATCTGTATCGTATTTTGCAACGATGGAAGCATCAATGGCATCCAATCCGTAGAGCATGTAATCTAACGCTGGAAAACCAACCGCATCGTTGTTGTTTGGATGTGTTAAGTCATAACTTCCACTAGCGATGTTGTTTTCTACGTCTGTAGTGTTTACAGGATACGTATTCATTTGAAAGTAGTATGCTGTTTGCTCTGCCAATCCGATATTGAACGCTTCTACACGTTGCCAAGATTTATACGCTGTGAGCCAAGCGTCACGTAAATTATCAAGGTTTGCTTGATTTGGAGTTGCAATAAAATCGTTTTTAGAAGTAACCAATACATTCAGGTTTGTGTTCAATGCTTGGTATGAAGGAATGATAATATTGTCTGCAAGATTCGTTAGCATTGCGGCTCTATTGAAAGCTATTCCGCCTCCTCCATTTCCATTGGTTGAAGTTGGCGTATCATCACCAGAACTACAGGCAAAAATCATAAGTAAAACTACGAGTGGGAAAATTTTCTTCATCAGTATTTTTATTTCTATTTATTCTAAATAAACGTTGCAAAAATAAAAAAGTAGCGTTTGTAAACCTAATACATCCGCTACTTTTTTAAACCAATTCTAAATAATATGTGTTAGCTGCCAGCTTGCGCTGTTGTAAAGTTGAATTCGGCTGAAATTTCGTCAGAAATAGCGTCTAAGGTTTCAGTAGTTACGTCCCAAAAACCATTTCCTTCCATGAGTTGAGAAATGAATCCGTCAACTTCGGTTTTTGTAAAGTATGGTGCGTTGGTTCCTGGTTTGCGCGTAAATTGTAAGCTATAGATAAATCCGTATCCTTCTGATAAATCGTGAAACGCAGCAGCTTTGTTTGTTGCTAAAGAGTTTTTCCCTTGTTGTAAATAATACACTGCTCGGATTCCGATAACTTCAGATACTTTTTCGCGAATGATATCCGCTTGCTCGTCACGAACCTCATAGTTTTTAGCGACTATGGCAGCTCTACCCAATTTGAAAGCTTCGTAAATTTCAGAAGCAATTCCTGTAAAGTCAGCATCATTTTCTACACGAGAAAGATACTTGTTTAGAAAACTATCTTCATTTAATAATGGAGAAGTAGCATTGTCTGTTCCGTACAAATATCCGAACGCTTCATCCCATTTATGTTCCATATTGGTGTAATTTTTTCCTTCTGCTAGAATATCAGCATCGTTATCAGCGCGATTGTTTCCTGCATCGAGTACAGAAGTGCTTAGGTAATTATTCAACATTTGATCGACCATTAATGCACCAATTAATGATTTATTAAATGCTTGATTGTATTCCAATCCTTTACCATTCACGTAGCGAATTGAGCCGCCACCTAATTCTTGCAAGTTTCCAGCCGTTCCTGCTGTTGCAGTTACATTCCAATTAGGATATACTATTGCTACTTGGTTTGCAATCCAGCCATCAAAATCGGCTTTAATAGCGTTTGCATCGGTTGTATTTGCTGAAAAATAATCAGTGGAAGCAGCAGTTTTGCTACGAATACTTTTGTTGGAAGCGTTTAAATCGTCGTTACTAAAGTTGTTTTCGCCTTCCACATGCGCAAACATTGCGTCAATTTCTGCTTCTGTTTTAGAGTTATCTTTAAGCGCTGTGATTAACTCCTCTCCCATTTGGATGCGCGTTGTTTGTCCATTGTAATCTACTGTACTAGCTCCGTTTCTACTAAATTCATACGTTGCTGGTGCAATTACTTGATTGGTATCTAATGGAGCATTTCCATCATCATCACTTGAGCAAGAAATAAACATAAAACTAGTTACTGCTAAGACTCCTACTACTAATTTTTTCATTTTTCAGATTGTTTTTTAATGGTATTGTTTTTTTAACGCTGCAAATATATTATTGGGAGTTTTAATTTCAAAGTTTATTTAGACTTAATCTTAATTAAATTAAAAATTAAAATTCAATATTCTAAAAATTAACACTTTACACAATATTAAAATGTATATTATTTTATTCATTTTGGACTTAAAAAATATTTTTCTGTGAGATTGACGCATAAAAAAACTGTGACTAAAAGTCACGGTTTTCGCTATTTTTTATTTTGAAAATATGATTTATATCAACATTTATGGTTTACCGTAAAAAAAAACCAACAATTCTTTTCAATTTGGTTTTTAATTTGTAAACTTTTATGAAAAGAAAAAAATTAGATCAAATTTACTTTTGGCTTTTTTATACGTCAGGATTAATATACACTTTTGGTATTGCATGTCATAAATTATGGCTTATTGTGACCAATCCCACTAGTCCTAAATTACAAGAATATAATTCAACTGAGCATTCTATTCAAGTTTTTATTATTACGTGTTCTATAATTATTTTGATGTATATATATGCTAAAGTTAGTATAATCTTTATAAAAAAAAAGATAAATGATTATAAAGTATTTTATAAAGAATACATTCAACTAGAAGGTTATATTCAAACATTAATTGGTTTTTTTATAGCTATTTTAAGTTTAGTTCCTTTGAATTTAATCGATAATAATATCGAACAAAGTTCTCCTGATTTTGGCTTAGTTGCATTTCCTATTGGAATAGCATTAATAACCTCTATATTAGGTTGGTATTTTGGAAGCGAATTAGCTCAGCCAGAACAAAATAGCAAACTAAATGAAGTTGTCGATCAATTGACTATAGATGTTGAGAATCTCAGTACTAACATTAATAAATTATCAAATGATGTATTTAATACTAAAGAAAAATATGATGATAGTACAAAATTTTACTTAGAGAATATTAATGACCTTTTGGTAAAACAAAAAAGTAGCATTGAACAATACAATGATTCTTTAAATATGCTAAAAGAAACAAATAGCTCATATACACTAGAGGTTTCTGGCACGTTAAATTCAATCAAAAATAATTTATCAGAGTATCAAAAAAAATATGAAAATTCTCTCAACTCCTTTTTTGTTGACATCCAAAATCTTCAAGAAAGTAATCAACAAGAATTAATTAGAAACTTCAAAGAATACTTTGAAAAATTAAAAGAAGAGTATCAAAAAGAGGTTCAAAATTATGAAAGTATTCAAGATAATCTAAAAAACTCTCTTGCAAGTTACATTCAATCATTAAATATTAATTTCAGAAACACAAATGATAAGCTCAAAGTATTCATAGAAAGTAGTGAAGACTTTAGTAAATCAATTATAGATAACTCTGAAAAAACTAATAGCTATATTCAAAATATTGAGACTAAATTAACAGATATCAAGTCTACTATTCTTAATGATCTTTATAAAAACCATAGTCTCAGAAGTGATTTAAAAGAAATTAATGACTCCATAAATAGAATAAATCCTAATAACTTAAAATAATTTTTATTATTCATGAAAACTGATTTACTACGACATACAGAAATCTTCATTTTCTTAGCTATGGTTTTTTCTATCTATACAGCTGCTTTACTTATAGATAAGCACAAATTATTGAATAAAAATATTGAAATTATAAACGAAAATGAAAATCTTAAAAATCAAGTTCAAGAATATAGAAATAATAATCCAGAACATATAGAAATTGATGGTACGCAAGACTTCTATTTTAATTCAGGAGAATCCTTTATCGTAGACAATTTCAAAAAATATTTGAACGATTCATTAATACCTAAATTGGTAAATGATTTAGAAAAATGTAAAAATTGTAACGCTCTTTATATTGTTGGACATACAGATGATGTCGGAGCTACTGATAAGGAAAATGCACGTTTTGATGATAACGTTTATGAAATCATAAATAGAGAAAGGGATAGTATTGATTTTGATTACAATTCAAATACAGATTTAGGTCTTCTTAGAGCTATGAGTATTTATTGTTATTTAAGAGATTATAAAGATGAGAACAATATTCAAGTACTTAAACAAATTGATTACTGGTTTCCATATTCAGCAGGACCATTCATTGATCCCAAAAAAAGTAGTTTGATAAATAATTTACATAATATCAGCGATGAATATCGTGAAGAAAAAAGAAGAATTGAACTCTGGCTATACGCTTACAATCCAAAAAAAGATTCTCTAATTAACAAAAAAAGACACTGTCCAAAATTTTGTGTAAATGATATAGACGGGTTTAGCTCTCTTTAGAGTTGAACCCTTTTTTCAAATATAGTTAAAAATTGATTTAGAATTAATCCCCAATTGTGGATGGGTTGTGTCCATTTTTTAGTGATTTGCATCAGTGATAAATAGACTGATTTTTTAAGCGCATCATCGGTTGGGAATGCCAGGTAGTATCCAAAAAATTGAATATTCAATATCTACCAACTAAAAAACCGCAACTTTAAATGAAGTTACGGTTTTATATAAATTATAATATATTCTCTTCAAAAACTACTCCCCCATAGCCGCCATAACCGCCGCCGAAAGTCGCTTATACGTTCCATCTTCTAATCTAGTACGAATTGCAGAAAACGCTTCTAACGTCTCTTCTACGTCTTGTAAGGTATGTGATGCCGTAGGAATCATTCTTAAGAGAATTAGTCCTTTTGGAATGACTGGATATACTACGATAGAACAGAAAATTCCATGGTTTTCACGCAAGTCTTTTACCAATGCCATTGCTTCAGGAATGCTTCCTTTTAAGTACACAGGTGTCACGCAACTTTGTGTCGTTCCGATGTCAAATCCGCGCTCTTTGAGTCCGCTTTGCAATGCATTTACAATCTTCCAAAGGTTTTCTTTTAATTCCGGCATGGTGCGTAACATGTCTAAACGTTTTAACGCTCCAACTACCAATTGCATTTGCAATGATTTCGCGAACATTTGCGAACGCAAGTTGTATTTTAAGTAATCAATAATTTCTTTGTCTGCCGCAATAAATGCTCCTGTACTTGCCATCGATTTTGCAAACGTTGCAAAGTACACGTCAATTTCATCTTGTACGCCTTGCTCTTCTCCTGCTCCTGCTCCTGTTTTTCCAAGAGTCCCAAAACCGTGCGCATCATCTACAAATAAACGGAAGTTATATTTTTTCTTAAGTGCTACAATTTCTTTCAGTTTTCCTTGTTCTCCTCGCATTCCAAACACACCTTCAGAAATCACTAAGATTCCTCCGCCAGTTTGTTCTGCCATTTTTGTAGCTCTTTCTAAGTTTTTTTCTAAACTTTCAATATCATTATGCTTGAAGGTAAAACGTTTCCCCATGTGCAAACGCACACCATCAATGATACATGCGTGAGAATCTACATCATATACAATAATATCGTCTTTTGATACTAAAGCATCTACGGTAGATACCATTCCTTGATATCCGAAGTTTAATAAGTATGCTGCTTCTTTATTTACGAATGCTGCTAGTTCATTTTGTAATTGCTCGTGTAAGTCGGTGTGACCAGACATCATACGTGCGCCCATTGGATAGGCAGAACCGTATTTTTCTGCAGCTTCTGCATCAATTTTACGAACTTCAGGATGGTTAGCCAAGCCCAAGTAATCGTTAATACTCCAAGTAATTACATCTTTCCCTTGAAATTTCATTCGGTTCGAAATTTCTCCTTCTAATTTCGGAAAAACAAAATATCCTTCTGCTTGTGATGCCCATTTTCCTAGTGGTCCTTTGTCCTTGTAAATTTTAGCAAATAAATCCTTCATCTATCTCAGTTTTTCTATATGTATCAATTCGGGTTATGGTAATGTATGAAGTTTTTTTGAAAACTTCAACGGCAAAAATAAATATTTTTAACTGTCTGACATAATTATTGACAGTTTATGTTAAATTGATACTTTTTTGAGGAAATATTTGAGGATTTGAAATGTATATAACAAAAAAGCAACATACTTGTTAGTATGCTGCTTCTGAACATTTTAGGCAGATTAAACTGCTATTACTTTATATATTCTATTTTTTGAGCTTCTTCAATATTTTTGCTGTCAAAAAAGCCTTGTGCGCTCATCCATTCGTCACTATATACTTTACTCATGTAACGTGAACCATGATCTGGGAAAATGACAATTACGTTACTGTTTTCGTCAAATTCTCCTTCTTCTGCCAATTGCTCAATCGCTTGCATAGCTGCTCCACTTGTATATCCTACAAATAACCCTTCTGTTTTGGAGATTTCACGAGCTTTGTGTGCGCTTTCTTCATCTTTTACTTTGACGAATTTATCAATCACATCAAAATCGGTTGCAGTTGGAATTAAGTTTTTCCCCAATCCTTCTATGCGATACGGATAAATTTCTTCTGCATCAAATTCACGTGTTTCGTGATATTTTTTCAATACCGAACCATACGCGTCTACACCTAATACTCTGATATCTGGGTTTTGCTCTTTTAAGTATCGTGCTGTTCCAGAAATCGTTCCTCCTGTTCCACTACATGCCACTAAGTGTGTGATAGCTCCGTTGGTTTGATTCCAAATTTCTGGTCCTGTAGTATTGTAATGTGCATCAATATTCAATTCGTTAAAGTATTGATTGATATATACTGAACCTTGAGTTTCTTCATGAATTCGCTTTGCTACTTGATAATACGAACGCGGATCATCAGCACTCACGTGCGCAGGACAAACATATACTTTTGCGCCCATGGAACGCAACATGTCTATTTTATCTTTGGAAGATTTAGAACTTACGGCTAATATACATTCGTATCCTTTAATGATACTTACCATTGCAATACTAAATCCTGTGTTTCCTGAAGTCGTTTCTATTATAGTATCACCAGGTTTGATGATGCCTTTTCTTTCTGCTTCTTCTATAATGTATAAAGCAATTCTATCTTTTGTTGAATGTCCCGGATTGAATGCCTCAACCTTAGCATAGAAATTTCCTTTAATATTTTTTGTGATGTGTTTTAATCTTACCAAAGGGGTATTTCCGATAAGTTCGAGTACATTATCAAAAGCATTAATTTGTTGTTCCATAAAAACTATTAAGTTGTACAGGGTTTTATTTTTTGTGTTTTGTAAACGTGCAAAACCTTGCAAATTTAAGTTAAATTTTTTAATTACTCTTTTATATTCTCTAAGTCTAGTAAAAACGCGTATTCTTCGGCTACTTCTTTCAAGGCTTCAAAGCGTCCAGAAGCACCGCCATGACCAGCATCCATGTTTGTATGCAATAGCAAAATATTAGTATCTGTTTTTAGTTCGCGAAGCTTAGCAACCCACTTGGCAGGCTCCCAATATTGTACTTGTGAATCGTGCAAGCCTGTCGTGACTAACATGTTTGGATACTTTTTTGCTGCTACATTGTCATACGGTGAATACGACTTCATATAGTGATAATATTCTTTTTGGTTCGGATTTCCCCATTCGTCATATTCTCCTGTCGTAAGTGGAATGCTATCGTCTAACATCGTAGTGATGACATCTACAAAAGGAACAGATGCAATAACACCGTTATACAATTCTGGATTCATATTTACAATAGCGCCCATTAAGAGTCCACCAGCACTTCCGCCAGAAGCATATAAATGTTCAGGCGATGTGTATTTTTGCTCAATGAGATATTTAGAGCAAGCAATGAAATCAATAAACGTATTTTTCTTGTCCATTAATTTTCCATCATCGTACCAATTTCGACCTAAGTATTCGCCGCCACGCACATGTGCCAACACGTAGATAAATCCTCTGTCTAACAGACTTAATCGCGCAGAAGAGAAAAACGGATCAATAGTATTTCCATACGAACCATACGCGTATTGCAGCAATGGATTGCTTCCATCTCTTTTGATGCCTTTGCGATAGACGACAGACATCGGAACTTTGGTACCATCTTCCGAAGTAGCCCATAAACGCTCGGACATATAATTGTTTTTGTCAAATTTTCCGCCCAATACTTCCTGTTCTTTTTTGACTTCTTTGGTTTTGGTTTCCATATTAAAGTCAATCACAGAAGCTGGCGTGGTCATGGAATTGTAAGAATATCGCAAAATTTTGGTATCAAAGTCCACATTGACACTTGTATTTGCGGTATAGGTTTCATTGTCAAATGGCAAATAATAATCTTCGCTTCCGTCCCAACGAATAATTCTGATTTTATTTAATCCATTAGCGCGTTCGCTGAGTACTAAATAATCTTTAAAGATTTCAACATCTTCCAACAAAACATCAGTACGGTGTGGAATGATGTCCTCCCAATGCTCCATTCCTGTTTTGTCTTCGGGAGTTTTGGAGAGTTTAAAGTTGATAGCTGCATCTTTATTGCTCATCACATAAAAATGATTGCCGTAATGCGAAATACCGTATTCCAGACCTCGTACACGCGGTTGAAAGATTCTAAATTCTCCATCAGGATTGTCCGCTTCTAAAATTCGGTATTCCATTGTCAAAGTACTATACGAACCAATGACAATGTATTTTCTAGATTTCGTTTTGTAGACAAAGGTGATAAATGTTTCGTCTTCTTCATGAAAAATAACCTCATCATTTGCAACGTCGTCACCGAGTTTGTGTTTGAATATTTTTTCCGAACGTAGCGTTTGTTCGTCTTTATTGGCATAGAATAGGGTTTTATTATCCGTTGCCCACGTAGAGCTTCCCGTTGTGTTTTCTATCTTTTCTTTATAGATTTCTCCTGTTTCCAGATTTTTAATGTGAATTACGTATTGACGTCGACTCACCGTATCCACACCAAACGCCGCGAGTTTATTATCGGGACTGATATTGATGCCTGTTAGCTTGTAATACGAATGCCCTTTTGCCATTTCATTGACATCAAACAATATTTCCTCTGGTGCATCAAGCGAGCCTTTTTTACGTGTGTGAATTGGATATCCTTTGCCTTCTTCATATCGTTTTATATACCAATATCCGTTGAGTTTATACGGAACTGAAGAGTCGTCTTCTTTGATTCTCCCTTTAAGCTCTTGAAATAAATCTTTTTGAAAATCCTTCGTGTGCGCTGTCATAGCGTCGTTATAGGCATTTTCAGCTTCTAAATAAGCGATTACTTCAGGATTTTCTCTATCGTTCAACCAATAATAATTGTCGATTCTAACATCGCCGTGTTTTTCAAGTTTTGTAGGTTTTTTGGCAACGGTAGGTACAGGTATTTCATTTTTCATAATTGGTAAATGCTCTTTACAAGAATTTATAAGTGTAGCGGTCATCAGAAAGACGATGATACTTTTTTTCATTTAAAAATTTATTTAAAAGTCCACAATTTAATAATTTTGTACATAGTAACCTTTAATTTATACACAAATGTTTGGAGACTTAATGGGAATGATGGGAAAGCTTAAAGAAACCCAACAAAAAGTAGCAGAAACGAAAGAGCGTTTACACACTGTTTTGATTGATGAGCAAAGTTCAGATGGTTTATTGAAAGTAACAGTAACCGCAAATAGAGAAATTAAAGCTGTAGAAGTAGCTGATGAATTGCTAGAGGATAAAGAACAGCTAGAAGATTATTTGATTCTTACTGTAAACAAAGCTATCAAACGTGCTGGTGAAGTGCATGAAGCTGAAGTTGCCGCTGTTGCTAAAGACGGCATGCCAAATATTCCTGGCATGGATATGTTTTCTTAAATTAAACATCATATCAAAAATTAGTTAATCCGTAATAATTACAAGAAAAGGGAAACCGTTTGGGTTTCCCTTTTATCATAGTTCTATATTATAAAGTTTAGTTCTTTTGATCTAATACTCTAAATTGTGTTCTTCTGTTTTGTAAATGCTCTCTTTCTGTACAAGAAACACCATCTTTACAACGGTTTACCAATCTTCTTTCACCATATCCGTTAGATACAATTTTACTTGGATTGATTCCTTTTGAAATTAAGTAATTCGTCACCGCTTGTGCTCTTCTTTGCGACAATGCTTCGTTGCTTGCTGCAGAACCTCTAGAATCTGTATGCGATGCAATTTCTACAGATACACCTGTTTGTAATACTGGTAATAATTTTGTATCAATTTCACGCTTTGCAGCAGCCGTTAAGGTTGCACTTCCTAAATTCCAGTTGATGTTTAAGTCGTTATACGTTAAGAATTTACAGTCAACTTCTTTCCAAGTGGTTAATCCGCCTTTTTTAGTCAATACTTCTTTCGTTACTGTTTTATAAACTGCAGGAACTTCTGTTTCAACGACACGTGCATCTTCTACTAATTTTGTAGTTTTTAACGTAGTTTCTTTTTGTGCTACAGGAATTGTTCTTGTAGTTGGCGCCTGCGTCATAACAGTTTTCTTGTATATTTTACTTACAGCAGGAATATCTTCAACGCGCGTGCTTTCATTCGTAATGATTGTTTTTCTAACAGTTTCCGTAACTGCTGGAATTTCAATTCGCTCTGTAGTTGGTGGCGTTACCATTACTCTACGTGTCATTGTTTTTACTTCCGCTGGCACATCAATAATACGTGTCGTTGGCGGTGTTACCATCACAGTTTTCTTAATGGTTTTAGTGGTACCTGGAATTTCGATAATACGTGTGCTTGCAGGCTTTACCATAATGGTTCTTGTAAATGTTCCTTCACCACATGGTTTTCCACCGTTATTATTTGGATCGCAATCAGGAGTTCGTACAGAAGAAGCATCTGCCGCCAAACGCTTTACAGGAATAATCTCATTTTGTGCAGGAATTGCTTTGTAACACCAATATCTACAATCGTCAGGATTGGAAGAATTACAGTCAGCTGGAGGAATTTCACTCATTTGCCATTCAGCAGCAGCTGGTTTGATTTCAACCGTTTCAAAATCGTCTGTAAAAGATGCTTTGGTAATACTAATTGAAGAACCAAACTCTCTCTTTTTATACGTTACTGTTTCTTGTCCCCATTCTGCAGGAATCACTTCCAAACGCTGCGATGCTTCCTTTACAGGAATCACAACATCTCTAGTTTCATACACTGCAGGAACAATTTCTACCTTTTGATAAGCTGGTCGCGTAACCACTTCAAAAGTTCTGTTTTCATACACCGCAGGAACAATTTTCAGTTTGTAGCTTGCTTCTTTTACAACGACAGTTTCTGTTTCTCTACTTGAAGTTGATGGAACTTTTACCAAACGTTGAGAAGCTTCTTTCGTTACCATATCAAAAGTTTCGGTTCCATACACTGCTGGTACTACAGCCAATTCTTCACCTGCTACTTTTGATACTACTGTTTCGTTTACATTGGTATACGTTGCTGGGACAACTTTCAACTTTTTGTAAGCTGGTGATACCATGACACGCACTTCCTGATTTTCATACACATCAGGCGTTACACAACGAACATAACATTTTCCTGGTTCGGGATTTGTTGGCAAATCTTGCCCAAAAGCAAAAGAACCAAAAACAAATGCTAGTCCTAGTACTAGTTTTTTTCTCATGTCTTTAAATGATTAATTATTCGATTATTGTTATTATTGTTTATTAAGACACGAAATTATCGCTTTACTCAAAAAATCGATTATGGTAACATGATGTCGTTTTAAATTTAAGTTAAAAGCAACATTTTTATCGGTAAACAACATTTTTTAGGGAAAAAACCTGTATAAACTTTTAAAATTGCCATTATCAGCATTTCTTTTACCATATATTTTTGATATATTTACTCATCTTAACTAAATCTCTAAATAACTATGTTTGAATTATTCCAAAGTGAAAACAATCAAAAATTCTATTTTAACTTAAAAGCAAAAAATGGACAAATCATCATGTCTAGTCAAGGATATGCTGATAAAAGTGGTGCTAAAAACGGAATTGAATCTTGTAAAAAGAATTCAACAGACGATAGCAAATTTGAACGTAAAACGGCTAAAAACGGTAAGTTTCATTTCAGTTTAAAAGCAGGAAATGGTCAAATTATTGGAACGAGTCAAATGTACGCTAGCGAAGCTGGAATGGAGAACGGAATTGAATCTGTAAAGAAAAACGCAGGAAGCGCAGAAACAAAAGACTTAACAGAATAGTATTTTTATAACAAGTTAACGAAGCTATTTTAGATATAGTGAACATCGTCAAACCGTACTTGATTCGGTTTCATAAAGTTGATGATGTTTTATACTGTCTAAAATAGCTTCTTTGTTTTTATATCACTTTCTGAATTACCTTCAGAAACTCTTGATGCATTTCAGCAGTGTAGTCTAAATGTGTTACAATGCGGAGTTTTCCACTTCCCATACCTATCAAATCAATTCCCAATTCGGTCAATTTATCTAGAAACGCTTGTTCGTCAATATCATCTTGCAGATAAAAAATGATGATGTTGGTTTCAATCGGTTCTACTTTTTTGATAATGGCTAAACTTTCAAGCACTTTCCCGATTTCTTTCGCCTTTTCATGATCTTCAGCCAATCGTTCTATGTGATGGTCTAAAGCGTAAATTCCAGCCGCAGCCAAATAACCAGCCTGACGCATTCCGCCACCTAAAATTTTACGTACACGCAATGCCTTATGAATGGTTTCTTCGTCCGCAACCAACACGGAACCTACAGGACAACCCAATCCTTTGGATAAACACACCGAAATGGTATCAAATAATTTTCCGTACTGCGTTGGCGTTTCTCCTTTTTCTACCAACGCATTCCACAAACGCGCACCATCTAAGTGAAAACCAAAATCGTGTTCGCGGGCAACTTTGTGAATTTTTTCAATCTCCGCAAAATCCCAACACGCGCCACCACCACGATTTGCGGTGTTTTCAAGTGCAATCAAAGCACTAAGTGGACTGTGATAAAAGTCTGGCGGATTAATCGCTGCTTTGGCTTGCTCGGCAGTAAACATTCCACGATGTCCATCAATCAATTTACAGGAAGCTCCGCTATTAAAGCTTACACCTCCGCCTTCGTAATTGTAAATATGTGCATCTTTATCGCAAATTACCTGATCGCCAGGATTGGTGTGTAATTTAATCGCAGTTTGATTCGCCATCGTTCCGCTTGGAAAAAACAACGCTGCTTCTTTGCTAAACATTTCCGCTACTTTTTGCTCTAACTTATTGATTGATGGATCTTTTTTAAACACATCATCACCAACTTCGGCAGCAAACATGGCTTCCAACATTTTTGGCGTAGGTTTGGTAACAGTATCGCTTATTAAGTTTATTCGCATTCTTTTAGGTTTTGGGTATTTGGTATTAGGTCTTAGTATTGAGTTATTTGTTGTTTGTTATTCGTTGTTTGTTGTTTGTTGTTTCTTAAACGTGGGTTAATGTATGAATCAAAAAATAATCAGACTTTTTCAAAACGTCACTTCGATTTCTATGACAAACGTAAGTATTTTTGCTGAAAATTTTAGCTGCTTGTGAGAAGCTGAATCAAGTTCAGCTTGACGAAATACGTTTTCAGTCTTAAAATAAAAAACATTGATACATAAAAAAGCGTCACTTCGAGTGTTTTTCCTGCACACTGAGCTTGTCGAAATGAAAGGAAAAATGTATCGAGAAGTGCTTTGATTTCATTCATATACTATAAAAAATCGTAAATCAAAATCCACACGCATCTGTTCCAATTGGAGAACCATCTGGAATTTTTGGTGAAGTTTCTAGTTTGAATTTTTCAGGATATTTTTTGAATTGTTCCAACATTTCCAAATAATACATTTGATACGGTTTTGCTGCTTCTTTGTACTTTTTCGTTTGTATTTTTTGTGAAATTTCTCGTAACAAATATTCACTTTGCGCTTGTACACTTGAAGACGATTTTGAATCTGTAGCCAAATGCATCAAATGTTTTAAAATGTTTGTATTTACAGCATGTCCCAATTCTTGATGATGTGCGTCTTTGTAATCTTTATACAAGGTATTATCCAAAATAGTTCGCGTCATTTCAAGAAAATCCAATTGCTGCTTGTCCAAACTTTTCTGTTGAATCAATCGTGCCGCACGTTCTGGGTGAAACAAAAATCGCAACGTCATATCACTTGCCGTCGCTACTGGTGCTATCGCATCAAAACCTACACCAGTTGTTACTTTAAACGATTCCCTTGTACGACCATAGCCGAAAGCACGTGGCGGAAATAAATTGAGTTTATCTTCTGGAATTGCCAACGTTTCTGCATCCAAGGTTTTTAAAATGGCTTGCAAAGCTTCGCGTTGTTTTCTCGGTGAAATTACCGTGGTAATTAGCTGTTCATCACCCTTGGTTGCGTAATTGTATTCCAATCCGCCAATCAATTTGGAAGTCGCTTCGGTTTGGTATCTATGGAAAAAATACAACGGCACAAAAACATCTTCCAAAATCGTGTAAGGTTCACCCGAACGAATGTTGTCTTTTGAGAAATTTTGAATCGCTAACTCACGTACTTTTAGTACATTTTCCAATTCGTCAGTAGCACTTTTTCCATTATCCCACAAATGTGCATTTGCATGTGCGCCGCCAGCTGGTCGCGCATCTGCGTCGGTAATAAAACGATGTCCCGCTTTATAGGCATTGTTTAAAATGGCTTGTAATCCTGCTTTTTCCGCTTCCGCAGAATTGAACTCTGAATAGGAATACGCCACCGTAATTTTGTCCCACGAGCCAATTCCTGTCGCATACGCGTCTGACAAATCAATGTTTCCATTCTTGATTTTCACTGTCGGATGCGGATAATCCATCACAGAACTTCTATTATTAGTACTTGCAGAAAAATTATGTGCAAAACCTATGGTATGTCCAACTTCATGTGCGGATAATTGACGAATGCGCGCCAACGCCATTTCCAACATCGGTTGGTAATTATCGTCACTTTTCGCAAAAGGTTTATCTAATAAAGCTTGCGCAATCAAAAAATCTTGGCGAATTCGCAAACTTCCCAAACTTACATGTCCTTTGATAATTTCGCCTGTTCGCGGATCAACCACACTGGCTCCGTAACTCCATCCACGCGTAGAACGATGTACCCACTGAATTACGTTGTAACGCACATCCATTGGGTCAGCATCTTTAGGCAGCATTTTCACTTGAAAAGCATTCGTATATCCAATGGCTTCATACGCTTCATTCCACCAACGCGCTCCGTCTAATAAGGCAGAACGCACAGGTTCTGGCGTTCCAGGGTCGAGATAGTATACAATAGGTTCTTTCGCTTCACTTTTTGCTGCGTTCGGATTTTTCTTTTCTAAGCGATGACGTGTTATAAAACGTTTCAACATCGGTTCTTGAATTGGCGTAGCGTAATCGTAATAGGATATACTAATGGCACCACTTCTTGGGTCAAATACTCTTGGTTTGTAATTATCGTCTGGCAATTCCACAAACGAATGATGCTGAATTACAGAAACTAAGGACGCATTTGGTGTGACACTTTTGATGTTTCCGCCTTTAGGTTTTCCTGTAAAAGTCAATAAAGCTTCAAATTCTACGTTTTTAGGAAATGCTTTGGTTCTATTTAAAGCAAGCGCACTTTTTGTTTTATCTATTTTATACGTTCCCTGTTTTTTTTCTGCTAAACTTTCAATAACGCCATGCGCATCTTGCAGTAAAAAAGGTGTCAATTCAATAGTGTATCTGTTGTCTTTTTCAGAAACAATCGGGAAACCGAACAAGACTGATTTTGCAAAGGCTTGTTCTACACTTTTGCGTTCCAAGTCGTTTGTCGTATTGGCTCTATAGCGCAAATTTGGTTGAATCAACATAAGTTTATTCCCCATTTTTTGAAATTGCACCACGACTCCGTCGCCAATTTGTCCTCTATCCAAACCAATATCATTAGAGCCTACGCCACTTGCGAGCGAGTACACGTATAAAAAATCTTCATTTAGTTTGTCAACTTCTAGAAAGATTTTATCAGTTTTCTCTTCGTACGAAAAATTAAAAAATCCTGTAAATTGTTCACGAGGATAGGTTTTTGTTTTCGTTTTTTCTTGTGAATGACTTACCGTAAAAGTCATTAAAAAAATGAAAATCAATACAATAGACTTGTTCATCATGGTGTTATTTAGCGAATACGATTATCGTCATTTTTTTACCTCAACAACACTAAGCTGACGATTCTATCGGTTTTTTTATTTTAGGCTATGAATATACATAAAACATCTTATTTTTGTAGGACTTAAAAGAACAAACATGATAACATCCGATCAGATAAAAGATCTTATCAATCGCCTTGGTGCGTTAAGGAGGTATCTTTGACATAGATGCCAAACTGATAGAAATTGCCAACGAAGAGGAAAAAACGTATGCGCCTGACTTTTGGGACAATCCGAAAGAAGCTGAAATCATTATGAAACAACTCCGAACGGAGAAAAAGTGGGTAAATGATTATAATGAAATCGCTACACTTATCGGAGATTTGGAAGTGTTGTATGAATTTTACAAAGAAGGTGACGCTTCGTTAGAAGAGGTTACTGCGCATTTTGACAAAACAACTACAAAAATTGAAGATTTAGAGTTTCGCAATATGTTGTCGGACGAAGGTGACAGCATGAGTGCGGTACTACAAATTACGGCTGGTGCTGGCGGAACAGAAAGTTGCGACTGGGCAAGCATGTTGATGCGAATGTATTTGATGTTCGCTGAAAAACAAGGCTATAAAGTCAAGGAACTCAATTACCAAGAAGGTGATGTAGCTGGAATTAAAACCGTAACACTCGAAATTGAAGGTGATTATGCTTTTGGTTGGTTAAAAGGTGAAAATGGTGTGCATCGTTTGGTGCGAATTTCTCCTTTTGATAGCAATGCTAAACGACACACTTCATTTGCGTCTGTATACGTGTATCCGTTAGTTGATGATACGATTGAAATTGAAATCAATCCTGCAGATATTGAAATTACAACCGCGCGTTCTAGTGGTGCTGGTGGACAAAATGTCAACAAGGTAGAAACCAAAGTACAGTTGACACACAAACCAACTGGCATACAAATTTCATGCTCTGAAACACGTTCGCAACATGACAACAGAACACGAGCGATGCAGATGTTGAAATCGCAGTTGTATGAAATTGAGCTGAAAAAGCAGCTAGAAGCCCGTGAAGATATAGAAGCCGGAAAGATGAAAATAGAATGGGGCTCGCAGATTCGAAATTATGTGATGCATCCGTACAAATTGGTTAAAGACGTACGTACAGGACATGAAACAGGAAATGTAGATGCTGTAATGGATGGCTATATTGACGAGTTTTTAAAGTCTTATTTAATGTCGATGGGACAGAAAAGTGATGATGATAGTCTTTGATTTTTTTAGAATCTAGAGTCTAGAGTCTAGAATCAAGACTTTTTAACTTTTTTTCGCCTTGTGATAATCTTTTGGATGACAATTTTAACCTGTAATTTCAAATCTCACCAAAAAATCTCAATACTAAAACCCAACACCTAACACCAAAAAAACTAATAAAAAAATGCTAAAAATATACCACAACCCAAGATGTAGAAAATCCAGAGAAGGCTTAGCAATTTTGGAAGCTTCTGGACAAGAATTTGATATTGTAAAATATTTAGACAATCCGCTTTCTGTGAGTGAACTTTCTGAAATCATTCAACTTTTGGGAATTACGCCTGAAAAACTTGTTCGCAAGAATGAAAAAATCTGGAAGGAGAATTACAAGGGCAAAGAACTCACGGATGCTGAAATCATTCAAGCGATGGTTGAACATCCAAAATTGATTGAACGCCCAATCGTTGTTCACAATAAAAAAGCAGTCATTGGGCGACCACCAGAAGATATTAACAAAATTTTATAAAGAAAAGCCCGAATCCAGCGTTATTGCTGGATTTTTCTTTTAACAGAACTTTAACCAAAAAGGATTAAACCTTGTCGTTTCTTTGTAGTCAAACACAAAATAATTGCTAACTAAAAAGAAACTTAAAACACTTAAAATGAAGAAAATACTACTTTTTCTCACCTTTTTTGGAACCATTCTCACCCTTTCCGCACAAAACAAAACAGTAACCGTCACAGGAAAAGTCATTGACAAATCCACCAATCAACCTTTAGAATTTGCAACCATCGTTCTTCAAGATGTAGCGAAGAAACGTACGGTTACAGGAGGAATGACCAATATGAAGGGAGAATTTTCTATTGAAGTTGAAGCCGACGTTTATGATATTTCCATAGAGTTTATTTCGTTTAAATCACAAGAAATTAAAGCCAAAGAATTACGTACAAACACTTCGCTCGGAAATTTCTATTTAGAAATGGATTCAAAAGCGTTGGAAGCTGTGGAAATTATTGCCGAAAAAACGACTGTTCAGCTCAAACTTGATAAAAAAATATACAATGTTGGGAAAGATTTAACAGTTCGCGGTGGAACCGTGAGTGATGTGTTAGACAATGTTCCGTCTGTCTCTGTCGATGTGGAAGGAAATGTATCACTACGTGGTAACGACGATGTTCGAATTTTAATCAACGGAAAACCTTCTGGATTGGTTGGATTGAATTCCACAGATGCTTTGCGACAACTTCCAGCGGAAGCTATTGAAAAAGTAGAAATTATTACTTCACCTTCTGCGCGTTACGATGCGGAAGGAAGTGCTGGTATTTTAAATATTATTTTGCGTAGAAGCAAATTGCAAGGTTTAAATGGAGCTATTACCACCAACGTTTCACATCCTGAAGGTTATGGTATTTCTGGAAATGTAAACTATCGTACGGGCGATTTTAACTTTTTTACGACTTCAGGATATAACTATCGTGAAGTTCCAGGGAATGCAGAAACATTCACAGAATATTTCAACGGTGATAATCCAAATACCTTTTTAAATGAAGACCGCGATTTTGAACGTTTCCGAAAAGGATTCAATACTAATTTTGGTGTGGAATGGTATATTAATGATAAAACTTCCATTACCGCTTCGTTAATTTACAGAGATAGCGATGACGAACGAGAAACGACCAATGTCTTAACTCAATATGATTCGGATTTTAACGTCACCAATGTGAGTACACGTTTTGACCCAGAAACGGAAGGCGATCAGAATTTGCAGTATAGCTTGAATTTTGATAAGAATTTTGAAGAAAGCGGTCACAAATTAACAGCCGATTTCCAGTTTGAAAATAGTACCGAAACTGAAAACTCATTTATTTTGGTTAATGGTGAATTGGCAGAACAAGTACGTACCGTAGAAAATCAAGATCGCGTGTTATTACAAACGGATTATGTGGTGCCACTTAGTGAAACTGCGCAGTTTGAGTTTGGATATCGTGGAAACTTTCTCGATTTAACGACTGATTATTTGGTAGCATTTTTAGAAGATGATGAATTTGTAGCTGATACCGATTTGAGTAACGTATTGAATTATCGTGAATATGTAAATGCATTTTACACGCAGTACGGAAACAAAATAAACGAAAAATTTTCCTTCCTTTTAGGATTGCGCATGGAAGATTCTCGAATTGGAATTAATCAAATAACCAGTAGCGATTTTGAGCGAAAAAATTATGTAAGCTTCTTCCCTACTATTAATTTGGCTTACGAATTTTCAGAAAACGAAAGCATTACTTTAGGATATAATAGAAGAATTAGAAGACCGCGTTCGCGATTTATCAATCCGTTTCCTTCGCGTTCCAGTATTACCAATGTTTTTCAAGGAAATCCAGATATTGACCCAAGTTTTTCCAACGCAGTCGATTTGGGATATTTGAATCGTTTTGGAAAATTTACATTGAGTTCTTCAATTTACTTTCAACGTTCAACCGATGTATTTAATTTTATTAGCGAAGATACAGGACAAACTACCATTTTGAACGGTGAAGAAGTGCCAATTATTCGTAGAACACCTATCAACTTAGCAAGAAACGACCGTTTTGGTTTTGAATTTACACTTACGTACAATCCATCACGCAAATGGCGATTGAATGGAAACTTCAACTTATTCCAGTCATACAATCGCGGTGAATTTAACGGTGTGAATTTTGACGCGGATAACTTGAGTTGGTTTGTTCGAGTAAACAATAAAGTAACCTTGCCAGGCGGTATTGATTGGCAAACGCGTTTATTTTATCGTGGACCAAACGAAGATGCGCAGAATATTCGTAAGGGATTGTTCTCTGCGAATTTAGCGTTTAGTAAGGATTTATTTGACGACAAAGCATCGATTGCACTTAACGTGAGTGATGTATTCAATTCACGTATAAGACGTTCTGAATCGTTTACAGACACTTTTAGAAGCGAAGGCGAATTCCAATGGCGTGTGCGAACTTTTAATCTTTCGTTTACCTATCGTTTCAACCAGAAAAAAGGACGAGAACGCAACGGAAGAGATGACGACGAAGGCGATGATGGCGGATTTACTGCTACACCGTAATTTTATATAAATTATTCAAAGACAACACACAAAAAGCTGTTTTAAAAGTGTTTTGATTAAACATTTTTAAAACAGCTTTTTTAGGAATACACCTACGTAATTTTTGCTGATTTGCGGGATAAATTGTGTTGTCTATTTTCAATTTTCCACTTTTTTAGTACTTTAGGAATCTTAAATTCGATACCATGGCACACGCAGCACCAAAAACCGCAAGTACAGACCGAGTAAAGCTTCCTTTTTCATTTGATGCCGAAAAAATGTTGGCAGAATTTGAAGCCTTAAAACTCCAACAATTTGAATATTATAATGTGATTCCACTTCGTGCGCCAGCGCATACCGTTGATACCTCGCTTCCATTTCCACCACCTGCTGCAGACTATGCAGATGGTTCATGGTGCGATTGGATGGATACCGATTATTTGAAGAATTCGCCATACTTAAATAGCGTTATTGATACGTTTAAAGCAAAAACAAAGGTGACGTTGGTGCGTTTGTTGCGTTTGGCTCCGAATTCTGTCGTGCAGCAACATACCGACCCGACATTGGGCTTGGAAGTTGAAAAATCTGTAATTCGCTTGACGGTTCCTATTTTAAACAAAGAAGGAATTCAGTTTTTCTTAAACGATACGGAAGTCCCGATGCAGCCTGGAGAATGTTGGTATTTGCGCTTAACCGATCCACACAGAGTCATCAATAATGGCAATACCGAACGTGTCAATTTGACTATTGACATGATTCCAAACGACTGGATTCGAGAGATTATCAAAGAAAGTGATCATTAACTTTTACATTCCTCAACAATAGACAGCGAGCTTCGGTTCGCTTTTTTTATGCCTAAATTTTTCGATTTCGTTCCAAAAAAATAGGCTTTCCTTCCAATTTCCCACAAAGGAAAAACGATTTGTCGTCTCTTTGTATAGAATTGCTTTACTACAAACTAGCAATTCTATACAATCAAATTAATAACCAAAAAATTTAAAATTATGAGTAACCAAAGAATTAACAAATTAGAAATTTTACAAAAGGTGGAAGGACTTATTGAAGAACTCATTGAAAACCAATGTGATGAAAAGGAAGAGCCAAAAAAGACGAAAACATTCGAAAGCCTTTTAAACACCTTTACTGAAATTTACAAACGTAGCACAACATGTTGTGGTGAGCCATATTATATTGTTGAAGCTGCCAATCAATCACCTTTAAACGATTTGGATAAATCTTCAAGAATAAGTGATCAAATGTTGCCGCCTTTAGTTGTCCCTTACTATGTAGGCAATCGTTTTAGAGGCGTTTACATCGTTGCCATTGCCAGAACTGGCGGTCCTATTCAGAATGAAGATTTAAAATTATTTTACAATTTTTCATTGAATGTTGATGGAAAGCCTCAATTGAATCTTTATGTTTCATTTAACTGTCACCGAAACATTGAAAAACATGAGTTTTGGTACAATGCTATTAATTTTAATACAGGCAGCAATCAAATGCAAGCTGTTGATTTAAGTAGTATTGAAACTGTAGAAGTTTTTCTTATTGATGAAGATCCAGAAACTTCTCGCGGTACTGTAACTACTGTTAAAAATGCCAGTGGCGAATAACATCAAAGTCAATTAACGGCGTCATCTGAAAAGCCTCAACAGAGTAGGAACAACTAATTAAAAAACTATTTAATTTATGAATACGCAAAATTCAATATCAAGTCATGATGTAAAACCAGAAGTAATGGAAACAATGAGAACAATTGTTTCAAAGAAAACGGAAATAACTACGAACTCTAATGAAAATATTTATTATAAATTTTGCCAAAGCCAGTCAATTACTCTTCAAGAAACAGATTGTGAACTATTTGATAAAAAACATGGTATATTTTTTTCTGAAGCAATTGCGGAATACTTATCTGAATCTAATAACACGATCAAAATCGATGTAAGAACATTTTGTAAAATAATTAAAATAGAGAATAGCCCAGAATATTTTATAGAAAAGATATACTATGATTACTCTTTAAATTCTGAAGGACTTCCTAAGATAAATATATTTATAAAAGTTGATAAATCTATTATCCTACAATCACCTCTATTAGAGGAACCAAATCAAGAAAAAGTTTTGTTCTGTTCTGACTTTCAAATAAAATTTATTGAAAAAGATAACATGCCAAAATTAGAATACATTAATACTGTTGAGATATTCTTTTTTCATACCAATCCAAGAACAGCAAGGGGAACGGTAACTACTGTAAAAAATGCGAGTGGCGGATAAAATTCGTTCATGTTATTTGTAAAAAAAGTAGTAAATGCACATTTGCTACTTTTTTTGTGTTTTATTTTTTATTAGCTTGTAAGAAAAATATATGTATTTAAGATTGCGCTTTATACTCACTCAATTAATTATATACATTCCTGTTTTTCTTTTTTCTCAAGAAAAATTGATTTCTCATCAACTTGCTGTTCAAATAAAGAATCAGACACGTCAACTTTCAACAAATACAGACTTCCAAAAAGCTACTACATTCTTTTTACAGGAGGAATGGGACTCTACGCTGATTTACACTGGAAAAGTTTTAAATCTTCATGAAGAGACCACAAAACTGAGTAATTACTGTCATTTTTACAGAGGTTTTAGCTTTTTTAATAAAGAACTGTATAATAATGCTGAGCATGAACTATTAAAAATTCCTGACGATTTTGACTTTCACATAAATGTATTTTCAAAATTAGGTTCGATAGCCCTGGAAAAATCCAATTTCGAAAAAGCGTTGAGCTATTATAAAAAAGTTGAAATACTTTTTAATGAACCGAATTTGTCGATAAAAGTTAATTCTATAAAAGACAACATAGGTTTATGTTATTTTCATCTTCAAAAATATACTTTGGCAGAACCCTATTTGATTGAAAGTGTTCAAAGGTACGAGGAATTTAAAGATACGTTAGAACTTATAGGTTCTTATGGAAATTTAGCCAATTTATATTATGAACAGTACAAAGACGATGCTGCTATTCCCTATTTTTTAAAAGCCTACGAACTCGCAAAAACTACTAACAATAGTAAAGCGAAAAAAAAGACTTCAAAAAACATGGCAATCGTTGAAGAAAACCGAAAAGACTATCCAAAATCCATCAAATATTATAAGGAACATATGCAATGGAAGGATTCAGTAAACAACCAAAACAAAATTTACGCTGTAGCACAAGCCGAAAAGAAGACTGCCGTTGAAAAAAAGGAAAAAGAAGTTGCTGTGTTAAAAGCTGACAACAAAGTAAAAATTGCGCAACGAAATACGTATTTGTATTCCGCGATTATTCTGTTGGTGATGTTTGGTGTGAGTTTGTATTTGTATCGTGAAAAAGTAAAACGCAACAAGATTATTCAACAGCAAAAAGAAGATTTAGACGCTTTGAACAACACAAAAGATAAATTGTTTTCCATTGTAAGTCACGATTTACGCTCTTCGGTACACGCGATTAAAACCAGCAACAAAAAGTTAATCAGCAAGCTAGAAACAGAAAAATCTACGGAAGTGAATAACTTACTGCAAAACAATAGTAGCATCGTGAATAATGCGTATACTTTGTTGGACAATCTGTTAAATTGGGCACTGCTACAAACCAAGCAAACACATTTTGAAATCACCACACTTGGTTTGCATACCATTGTGGAACATGTAGCTTACAATTACACAGCCATATTAGCAGACAAAGAAATAACTTTTAAAAACACAGTCTCGAAAGATGAAAATATATTGGCTGATAGAGAATCCTTAAAAATCATTCTTCGAAACGTGCTTGACAATGCTATCAAGTTTTCCAATGAAGGCGACGCTATTACGATTTACACAAAAAATGATGATTCAGAATTTTGCCAACTTATCGTTGAAGACACTGGAATTGGCATGGACGAAACCACACGTTTGGCATTGCTTGAAGACACTTCGCTTCTCGCTAAAAAACAACACGAAAACAGCATCGGAACAGGTTTGGGCATGCAATTGTGCAAATCGATGATAAAAAAGAACAACGGTACTTTTTCTATAGAAAGTGAATTGGGAAAAGGCACAAAAATCATTCTATCACTACCAAAAAAATGATGTCATGGAACAAATACAGGTGTTAATTGTTGAAGATAACCAAGAACAAAGCGAACATTTGTCGCAAATGCTGGAAAATCACGGCTTTTACATTGCAGGAATAGCCACAAATTTCCAAGAAGCTGTCGAAATGTTTCATTATAAAGATTTTGACATCATCATCATTGATATTTTTCTAAATGGACGTCCAGAAGGCATCTCGTTTGCACAATTTGTGGATGTACATCCTGTAAAACACAAGCCGTTTATCTTTTTGACGAGTGCCACGAGTCGTGATGTTTTTAATCGTGCCAAACTCACAAAACCTTTTGCCTACCTCATCAAACCGTATAACGAATTGGAGCTGATTTATGCTATTGAAAATGCCATTGAAAAATTTTACGCTCAGGAAGATTCCTTTACTGCGGAAGAGGAAAACGCTGTTATCAGTCATGAGCATTTATTCATCAAAAAAGGAAAATCGCTCAAAAAAGTACGCACAAACGAAATCATTTTTATAGAAGTTGAAGAAAAATATTGCAATATTCTCACAGAAAAAGAAAAATTTGTCATTCTGATTTCGTTGGTCAAAATTTTAGAATTGTTAGATGCCGCTAAGTTTTACCGCACACATCGCAACTTCATCATCAATATTCTCAAAATAGAAGAAATCATTCCCAAAGACAATTTGGTCATTTTAGAAGGCAATCACAAAGCCACACTCAGCGGAAAATATAAAGATGAAATCATCAATCAATTTCGAACGTTGAAATAGTTGTTGGCAAACAATCTATAGTTTTCAGACTTTATACTTCCTATTTCCCATCTCGTGACTCAAAACACACGACTCATTCCTTTTATCTACTCGCACGTTGATTTCCTAGCTACTTTCACATCAGAAATAAAACGCTAGCAAATTTATTCAATCAATCATGGCGGAATCCGAAAAGCCTTTAGAGTAGGAATTACCAAATAAATTTAAAATTATGGAATTAAAAGAAGGTTATTTACCAATCTCAAGTCGTTCAGTAGTACAAGGAACAATTGACTGTAGTAGTGCAGCTCCAGCGATAGCTACTGACGCAAGACAAGCATTATTTATTGCTCTAACCAATCCAAGTAAGCAAAATGTAGAATACGCTATTTATAATGACTCTGTTGGAAAAGTCGTTGCTTCTGGTACTCTTACCTCAGGGAATTCAACATCTGTGATAGTCAAAGCACAAGATAACCCTAACATTGTACGTATTCAAAATCAAAGTCCTTGTGATGCCAGTGGCGTAACTCCTCAGTTAACTTATGCTGCTTCTACTCAATAAATTATTTTTCAAGAAACGGCTTCATACATCATACAGAAGCTGTTTCTTGCTTTTTACACATTTCACAACAAAACCCTACTAACTTTGTAGATTATTAAAAATATCTTCCATTTTTATTTATAAATTTAACGATTCCTCAATATTCTGTTGAAATTTTGTACCTTTGCATTGTTTTAAAAAACGCCGCGCTACCCTAATAGACGAAGACAGAATGCCAAAAACAAAAGAATACATACACACACTACCAATTTCTTTTAAGAACATTCGTTTGATACGCTTAAATCTTCCGCAAAAAGAACAATTTGTATCTGGAATTGGCGTGCGAAACTCTCGCGAAGCTTTGATTGTAGAATGGACTGATGCCAATGGCGTAAAAGGCTACGGAGAATGCTCGTGTAGACCTGACCCATACTACTCTGCTGAATTTATTGATGGAGCTATTGCGCTTGTAAATCAATTTATTGTACCGTTTTTAAAGGCTGAACAATCTTTTGGCGATTTAATCCAAATACTCGATAAAATTCGCGGTTGGAATTTTACCAAAGCCGCCGTAGAAATGGCCGCGTTGCAAATCATTGAAAAAAATACAGGAAATTCTCCTTTTCAACTTTTAGAAAACACACCGTTACAAAAAGTACCTGTGGGCATTTCTCTTGGACTCTACACAGACCTCAACTACATGAAAAATGTGGTAAAAAATGCACTAGAAACTGGCTACAGACGCTTAAAATTTAAAATAGCTCCAAATGTTCGTGTTGACTTCTTTGAAGAAATCAACCCTTTGTTATTTAAGGCTGATACCTATGTAAGCTTTGACGCGAATGGAAGTTTTGGTGATACTGATTTTGAAGTATTCAACTATTTTGCAAACACCTATCAAACCATGATAGAGCAACCGTTTGCTCCTACGCGTTTCGACTTGTTGTTAAAAGCAAAACAAGAAAATCCTTCGGTATTTATTTGTTATGATGAAGAAATCAAATCGCTCGGCGATGTTATAAAACTACATCATTTAGGCGTGCTAGATGAAGTAAATCTGAAAGTAGGACGTGTTGGCGGTGTCATGAAAAGTATCGAAATCATACACTATTGCGCCAAACATAATATTCCGTGTTGGATTGGCGGTATGTTTGAAACAGGCATCGGGAGAACGCTCAACTTACGCATGGCTTCCTATTTACCAAACGTACGGGCACACGATTTAAGTCCGTCTGATCGGTATTTTTTAGAAGACATCATTGCACCAAATGTGGAAATGGAAAATGGTTTTGTAAGCATGGAAAGTGTCAAAAACTGTGAAGTACAGCCCGAATTATTAGAAAAATATACTATAGAACAAAAAACGATAGCAAGTACATGTTAGATTTTTACATACAAAACGCAAAAATTTGTACCGGACACAAGGAAACTGCCAAAATTGGAAATGTCGGTATCCAAAATGATCGTATTGTGTGTATTCACTATCATGATGAAAATTTTATAACTCCAGAAGCCAAACAAACTATTGATGCTTCAGGTTTACTTTTAACACCTGGTTTTATTGATCCACATGCCTCTACAGGTTTTGGTTATTTCTTCCCCAATGCGGCAGACCATAAATTGTATCAAGGAATTACCACAGAAATCTTTGGAAACTGCGGTACATCGCCAGCACCGATTGGTGAGCATTTGGTAAAAACCATGAATCGTTTATCCAACGAAATAGGTTTTCCGTTTGATTGGCAATCGTTGGAAGAATATTTTGAGCGCATTCAAGATACATTACAATTCAACATTGCAACGCTTGTCGGACACAGCACATTACGCGCTGGAAATATGGACGATTGGCACAACTTAAAGCCTTCGCAAATGGAAGCTATGAAAACAGCATTGGCGGAAGCGATGGACGAAGGCGCACTTGGAATTTCTACAGGACTAATCTACGCGCCTGGTTGTTTTGCAGATATGGACGAAATTGTCTCGCTGGCAAAAGTTGCTGCTAAAAAAGGTGGCGTCTATGCTTCACATGTTCGCAACGAACGTGATGGTTTGGAAGAAGCGGTTGAAGAAGCACTCACTATCGGAAAACAAGCCAATATTCGTGTGTTAATCAGTCACATCAAAGCGGCGGAAAAAGAAAACTGGGGAAAAATCCCGAAAGTACTTCAAAAAATTGAAGTATTTAATAAAACGAGCGAATTGCAAGCTGCCTGCGACGTATATCCATACACAGCAGTTTCCACCAAATTACGCGCATTTATTCCAAAATATATGCTACAAGATGGCATTCCCGCTGTAGCGGAAAAAATGAAAGATGCTGAAAACGTTGCTGCCATTGCCGATTGGATTCAGCAAAAAGATTACGATTTATCACGCATGTTGATTATTTCGGATGATTTAAAGGATTATTACAATAAAAATGTTTCTGAAATTGCGGAAGAAAACAACATCTCCTTAGCACAAGCGATGGCAGATATTTTAACGGCAAGCACTGAAACGTGGGTAGTTTATCATTGTATTGATCAACAAGATATTGACACGGCAGTTTTATGGAAAAATGCCATGATTTGTACCGATTCTTGGAGTTATCCTATCAATGCGCCAAAAAGTATTGGACAGCCGCATCCGCGTTCGTACGGAGCTTTTACAGAATACTTACAGCGTTATGTAATTGACGAAAAAATGCTGAGTTGGGAAGAAGCCATTCATAAAGTAACCTATTTGCCAGCAGAGTTTTTTCAGCTAAAAAACAGAGGTTTGATTAAAGAAGATTATTATGCAGATATTGTTTTATTCAATCCTGAAAAAGTAAAAGCCAATGCCACCTATTTATCGCCTCGAAAATTATCGTCTGGTGTGGAACATTTGTGGGTAAACGGTTCGCATCTCATTCAAAACACGAAAATTCAAGACCACACACCTGGAAAGGTTTTGACATTGAACGATTGACATGCAAACGAACACAAACATAAGAGAAGCAAATACACTTGATTATCAAGTGATTGCTGACATATATAACGAATACATCACATTAGGAACTTCCAATATGGAAGAAACTCCTAAAACCAGCGCAGCTATTGCAGCTTGGGTAGCAAATTTTAACAATCGAGAAAAACTGTATGTCTATACAAAAGACGAAAAAGTGATTGGTTGGGGAATTATAAAACGCTACAGTGATAGAGAAGGATATCGTTTTGCATGTGAAACCGCCGTGTATTTCACGCAAACGGAATTGGGAAAAGGCTACGGAACACAAATGAAAAAATTTGTAATTACACAATGCAAAAAGCTAAATTACAAACATTTAGTTGCCAAAGTTTTTGCCACAAACACGGCTAGTATTGCATATAATGAAAAACTAGGATACACAATTGTAGGTCGTCAACATCAAATTGGCTTTCGAAATGGACAATGGGTTGATATGATTATCATGCAATATGTATTTGAATAACTGAGAAATAAACTAAAAAACACAAAGGACATGATGGTACAAGAAGAAGTTTTAGCTCCTGCACTAGAAAACTTAAAAACATGGATTCAAGATGCTATTGATAGTGGAGAAAAAGTCACGGCATCGCACATTAAGGAATTTGTTGAACGCGCTCAAATCACCCAAAAAGATTTGGAAGCGTATGCTGATTTTGACCATCCTATTGAAGATGGCTACGGACGTAAAATAATTT
Source organism: Kordia sp. TARA_039_SRF (assembly GCA_006383075.2). Lineage (GTDB taxonomy): Bacteria > Bacteroidota > Bacteroidia > Flavobacteriales > Flavobacteriaceae > Kordia. The sequence goes on along the minus strand of SMNH02000005.1, from coordinate 146,910 downwards.
ACGATGGCGGCCAGTTTGAAATCATGGCAATGTCTTGGAATCCTAGTGATTATTCTTCTATTCACAATCATGGATATACGCAATGGGGCGTGGTTCAAGTGTTTGGAAACACGCATCATTTTATTTATCAAAACAAAAACAATCAGTTGCGTTTTGCAAAGAAAGAAATTTTAACGGCAGGCTCTATTGTAAAAGTAGTCAATGCTATGATTCACCAAATGGGGAATCCGTCCACAGATCGTTATATGACGTTGCATATTTATGGTTCTTGCGAAAAAGCAGGTGATATTACCGCAGACGCGAAGAATTATGAATTGGAGCATGACCGCGTAAATCATACCACTGGCGGCGCATTTTTCAATCTTCCAGAAACGCAAATTTATGATTTTGAACCGTGTCCAGAACCGACAGATGAGGTATTTATCAATTATGCAAAATTGATGATTGATTACTATCACCGTCAAGAGCAAACGCCTGAAATCATTGAGTTAAAAGAAAATTTGATGAAAAAATTACACGAGCGTATTTGTTTGTCATAATTTTTTCAATCTTGTTATCAATTTAGATTAGTATCAGTCTTTTACACTGAGTGTCAAATCGAGCGCAGTCGAGATTAAATCGAAACTCTGGCTTTCCTAAGTTTTTTCGACTGCGCTCGAAATGACGAGTATTTATCCGAAAATTGAGTAAAAGAACGAATTTTCTGCTAATCTATTTTTTTGCAAGAAAGTTAGTATCTTCCGAAAAAAATTACACATGCATCCAAAACTATTCCTACTTATTCTTTCTTTTTTCTTGTGGAAGAATGCTACTATCGCACAAAATCTTGAAACTAAAAGCAAACCGATTACTATTGGCGAAAGCGTGACGATTTCGTCAAAAATTTTAAATCAAGACAGAATTCTGAATGTATATCTTCCTGAAAGTTATGCCAAAGAAACTGCTGCAACGTATCCTGTGATTTATCTGTTAGATGGTTCCTTGAATGAAGATTTTATTCATATTGTCGGGTTGGTGCAATTTGGCTCTTTTTCGTGGATTAATATGGTGCCAGAATCGATTGTTGTTGGTATTTCAAACATCGACAGAAAACACGATTTTACGTTTCCCACCAAAAATGAACAAGACAAAAAAGATTTTCCAACTACGGGCGGTTCTCAAAAGTTTATTCAATTTATTGAAAAAGAACTGCAACCATTCATCACTAAAAATTATAGATCCACAACTACAAAAACCATCATCGGACAATCGCTTGGCGGTTTGCTCGCCACAGAAATTCTCTTTACAAAATCTGAATTGTTTGACAATTACATCATTGTGAGTCCAAGTTTATGGTGGAATGATGAATCGCTGTTGCAAATGTCACTTCCCACTTTTCAGAAGGAAAAATCAATTTTTATTGCTGTTGGAAAAGAAGGTCCGACGATGGAACGAACTGCAAAAGAACTGTATTATAAACTAAATGTGGAAGGTGAAAAAAAGTATTCCTTAGCTTTTAAATTTCTGGAAGCACAAGATCATGGAGACACCTTGCATTTAGCGGTATATGCTGCGTTTGAAACTATTTTTAAACAAAAATAAAACAAGCCTTACCAATGGGTTGGTAAGACTTGCGCCATTTTTCAAATGTGAATAATGGTAGTTCTCTTTTTTATGAATGCTGTATAAGCCACATATACATTGGCATTCCGAGCGTAATGTTGAACGGAAACGTAATTGCCAATGCCATTGGTAAATACAAACTCGGATTTGCTTTTGGTGCTGCAATCCGCATTGCTGCGGGAACTGCAATATACGATGCGCTTGCCGCCAAAATTGACAATAATAAACGATCGCCATCACTACTCAGTACATGCGACGACATATACGCTACCGTAATTCCATTCACAATCGGGATAAAGATTGCGAAGATGAGCGCAAACCATCCTTTTTTGATGAGTGCGCCAATTTTTTTTCCACTGGTAATTCCCATATCGAGCAAGAAAACTGCTAAAAATCCTTTAAATATATCTGTGGTAAATGGCTTGATACCTTCTGCCTGCGCATCACTCGCCACAAAACCGATGACCAGACTTCCTAAAATGAGCAATACACTTCCATTGGTGACTGCATGTTTTACGAGTCCGAGCATTTCGCCGTACGACTTTTTTCCGTTGGAGTGAATACGCATCAAAAGTACTCCTACAATGATAGAAGGCGCTTCCATCAACGCCATTACTGCTACCATGTGTCCGCCGTAGTCAATGTTTTCCATCTCTAAAAAACTAATCGCTGTTACAAACGTTACGGCACTTACCGAACCATACGCTGCTGCGATGGCTCCAGCATTTTCAACCGTAAATTTGAGTCGCAAAATGTAATAGGAATACAAAGGTACTATAATTGCCAGTGCAATTCCCATGATGAGCGACCAACCGATATCTGCCGTATAATTGCTGTGAGCTAACTCTTGCCCGCCTTTGAAACCAATGGCGAGCAAGAGATATAAAGAAATGAATTTTGAAGAGTTTTTGGGAATTTCCAAATCACTTTTTAGTTGTGCTGCAAAAATTCCTAAAACGAAAAATAATAATGCCGGATTCGTTAGATTATCGAATAGTAAATGTAAATCCATGTATATGATTTTAAGGTATATATACTACCTTTAGTCAATGACTTCTATTTCTAATGTTCCTTGAATTCGTAATTGTTTTCCCGCTCTTTTTGCTTCCATGTAGATTTCTCTAAAATCTTCCTTTTCGCGCATTAACTGCCCTACTCTACTATCGTCAAAAGAAGTATCAGAGTTTTCATTTCCTTCACACAATGCCAAGCGATGGATTTTGTGAAAATTGATTTTTTCGTCAATTAATGCGTTGATTACTTCTTTTGCTTCCAAAGCTGTAAACTTTCCGTCTACCAGCTTTACTTTGTGCATTACTTCTGTTGTTGCCATAATATTCAATATTTAGTTTTTGTTATGTATTTGCATGAAAAATGATAGTAATATTAAAATCACACCTACTTTTACTAAGGTCCAAAAGTGCGTTACATTAATACTGAGACTCAGGTATGTTATACATGCATATCCTGTAAAAACTCCTGTAAAAGCAATACGTTTCAGTAGTGTGGTAAGCCAATTTTTGTTTATTTTTATAGAGAAGATGGCGTCATCATTTCGAACTTTAACTGAACGGATAGAGGTTTGAATTTTATCGTTGAGTACAATAGTTTTTGACATCATTTTTATTTTACAGTGCAAAGATTATATTTTATATTCATATATTTTTATTTATATTTATTATGAAAAACATAAGCACCATTTATGAACTATACATTACACCAACTAAAAGTCTTTGTGGAGATTGTTAAAAAGCAGAGCATTACCAAAGCTTCAGAAGCGTTATTTTTAACACAACCTGCTGTTTCAATTCAACTTAAAAAATTTCAAGATCAATTTCCTTTACCGCTCACCGAAGTGGTAGGACGAAAATTGTACGTGACGAATTTTGGAAAAGAAATCGCCGTTACAGCGCAGAAAATTTTGGACGAAGTTTCTACTATTGACCATAAAACCAAGCAATATCAAGGAAAGTTAGCTGGAAAGTTGACGCTTTCCTGTGTTTCTACGGGAAAATATGTGTTACCGTACTATTTATCAGGATTTGTCAATCAGCACACAGGAATTGATTTTACAATTGATGTGACGAATAAGCAAAATGTGGTAAAGGATTTGGAAGAAAACCGCGTTGATTTTGCGCTTGTTTCCGTGTTGCCAACACATTTATCACTAGAAACGTTTCCTTTATTAAAAAATAGTTTGTATTTGGTTGGCGGACACGAACGTGAAGTGCACAGAACAGGAAAGATTGAAAATATTTTTGTAGAAGAGCCTTTGTTGTATCGAGAAAAAGGCTCTGCCACACGAAATGCGATGGAAGCCTTTATTGATGGAAAAAATGTATCTGTACAGAAAAAAATAGAATTGACTTCCAACGAAGCTTTAAAACAAGCCGTAATTGCAGGTTTGGGCTATTCTATCATGCCACTATTAGGGATTAAAAATGCAGTCGATAATGGTGATATTAGCATTATTGAATACAAAGGATTGCCAATCCACACACAGTGGAATATTGTTTGGCTTAAAAATAAGTCGCTTTCGCCTGTTGCCAATGCGTTTATAGCGTATTTAGAAGCTGAAAAGGATGCAATAAAAGCTAAATATTTTAATTGGGTTGAAGAGTAATATTACACTGATAAAAAAATGAAAAGTCCTGTCAAAAAAACAGGACTTTCTCTTAGTTAATTACATTGGTTTTTCTAAAATAATCATTCCGTAAATTAAGGTATCTTTCTCACGAATTTGACGCCACTTCATTACGTCTACGTTCAATTCGGTGTCTGACGAGTCTTTAATTACGATTGCAATTTTCATGGGAACTCCTGTAAACGCTACTGACACATCATAATTATAATACAAATCTGCCATTCGTTTCGGATAATATTCATAATCTGTTTTCCCGATATACGCATATCGATTGTAGCTAAAGTTATGCCCCATCAATTGCACATACGCGGGATTGAAATATTGTGCAATAAAACGATTTCCGCGTTTGAGTTTTTGAAAAATTGGCATCGGAAAGGATTCAAAACCTCTGTTATACAGAATCATGTTAGACACCAAAGTTTCATTCAACGTTTCCAAACGTGCCACACGATGGACCAAAACTTCATTTTTTTGACGCAAGCTAAAAGATGATATCGATAATACCAGAATGGGAATATAGGTAAACAAGCGATATTTTTGACATACATCAAAAAGACGTTGATACCATTTTTGTTTTTGTGCTATTGTTTCCTCTTTCATTAAGAAATTAATTTTTTAAGTGCTTGTCTGATAAACATGCCCACGTTATTATTCACGATTCCGATAAGTTTTCCATTGGAGCAGGTGACAAATCCAACAATGACTAAAATGGTTCTTGTTTTTGAAAATTGTACTTCTTCCATGCCAATCACCATGTACGAATACATAGGTTGAATGAGTGGAATCACAAAGACTAAAAAGCCTACGAGTCGCACCACAAAAACCCACCATCGTTGCGCTTTACTATGATTGTTTTTAATAAATTTTACTGAGTTCATCTTGTAAATTTTAATTGATACTGATACAAGATTTCTGGTCACGCCAAAGCATTCCAAAGCGCTTTTATATGATTATAACGGAATTATAAATTGGTGTATAAAAGGTTGGAATGTAAAAGGAATTATACCTTGTCAGCTTTTATTGAAAGTTTGAATTTTCAAGGATACTGGGAGAAATTATTTGCGATTTTAATAGTTTCTATAACAATCATCAAGTCACTGATGAGAAGAAAATTTGGTCATTTATAGAACAAACTATTGTTTATGAATAATTAAAGTATCTGTACTTGGTATCTTTTGACTAGAAATCTTTTGTCGTACAAAAATACGGAATCTCTTTGTGCTGTGATGATTTTGTGATTGTTTATGCCTGTAGTTTCAGTGGAAATTACATTACAGAAAAGTCATAAAAAGATAGTTAGCTACAGAAAGTATCAACTATTTTCTAAAGTGGCTTTTCTGTGTGCTAAACCCCATTCAATCATAACATCTAAAACTGAGAGGATTTTTTCACCTGATTCTGTCATTCTATATTCAATACGAACAGGAGTTGAATCATAAACATTTCTGGTAATGACACCATTTAATTCCAATTCTTTTAACTCTTTGGAGAGCATTCTGGGTGTAATTTTTTCAATATTGCTTTGAATGTCCTTATATCTATGATTTCCATAAAGAATGGATGCCAATATAGGAAGTTTCCATTTTCCACTAATTACGTTTAAAGTGTCATTAATTGCCAATACATATTGTTTTGGACACTTTTTCACCTCTGAAATTGATTCAAATTCAATCATTTATTATATAATTACATCTATACTATACAAAAGTATAGTGATAAACCTTAAGAACTAACTATACTTTATATATCAAATGTAATATATTTGTATCATTCATACAATAAAATATTGAAATTTATGATTTTAGTTACAGGAGCCACAGGCGTATTTGGAAAAAATGCTATAGCACAACTAATACAAAAAGGAGTCCAACCATCAAATATTTCTGCTCTTATCAGAAACCCAGAAAAAGCTGATTTTTTTGAAGAAAAAGGAATTCAAGTAAAAATAGGAGACTATACCGATTATGATTCTTTAGTCCTCGCTTTTAAAGGAGTTGACAAACTTTTATTTGTTTCTAGTAGTACAATTGAAGACAGAGATGCTCAACACTTAAATGTAGTTAATGCTGCAAAAGCAGTTGGTATTCATCATATAGTCTATACTTCTTTTATACGAAACACAGAAATAGAAAATTCAGCGATTAGTTTTTTACAAGATTCTCACTTAAAAACTGAGAATTGGATAAAAGAAACAGGTATCAACTACACATTTTTACAAAATGCACTCTACATGGACTTGCTTCCTATGTTTATAGGAGAAAAGGTTTTAGAGTCTGGTCGCATTATGCTTCCTGCTAAATTGGGTAAATCGAATGCTGTACTTAGAGAAGAACTCGCAGAAGCTGCTGCTATAGTTTTGACTTCAAAAGGGCATGAAAATAAAGTGTATCCACTTGTCAATAACAAAGGAGTTGATTATACCGAAATTGCAACATACATATCAGAAATTAGTGGAAAAACTATTAAATATGTATCTCCTTCACCTGAAGAGTATCAAGAAACACTAAAAAAACATGGTGTTCCATCTGAATATATTCAACTATTCACTGCTTTTTCTATAGCACAGGCTAATGGCGAATTAGAATTAACCAATAACACGCTCGAAAAACTTTTAGGCAGGAAACCAACCACACCCAAAGCATTTTTAGAAAAAATATACAGTTAAAAATGCATCGAAAAAAGTTTTTAAAAATTACAGGTATTACCACATTAAGTATTCCTATGATATCAACACTGCATAAATTAGAAAGTATCTCAGAAAATTTTGGTCCGTCAGAACGAATGCCTGTACTCTTTTTAGGACATGGTTCACCGATGAATGGAATTGAAGAAAATGAGTTCGTAAAAGAATTTAGGAAACAAGGAAAGAATCTAAGCAAGCCCAATGCTATTGTTGTTATTTCTGCTCATTGGGAAACAAAAGGAACATTTATCACAGCAATGGAAAACCCTAAAACAATTCATGATTTTGGTGGTTTTCCTCAGGCATTGTATGAAGTGCAGTATCCTGCTCCTGGTCATCCTAAGTTAGCAAAAGAAATTTCAAAAATAGTTGAACCACAAAACACGATTCACTTAGACGATAAATGGGGACTGGATCATGGCTCTTGGACAGTTGTAAAACATTTATTTCCAAAAGCTGATATTCCTGTGATTCAGATAAGTTTAGATTACTCTCTTTCTCCTAATCAACATTATGAGTTAGCCCAGCAATTAAACCGTTTAAGAGATAGAGGCATATTAATTATTGGAAGTGGAAATATTGTTCACAATTTAAGAAGATTAAATTTCGCCAAAATCAATGAACATTATGGCTATGATTGGGCTATTGAAGCTGATGAAAAAATGAAGAAATGGATTTTAGAAGAAAATCACCAAAACTTGATTCATTTTAGAAAACAAGGAAAGGCTTTTGATTTGGCAATTCCTACACCTGAACATTATTTACCCTTACTATACACACTAGCACTTAAAGATAAAAAAGATGCTACAACAATTTTTAATGATAATCCGCTAGGAGGCTCACTCACTATGACGAGCGTGAAATTTGGATAAAATATTGATTCCATCAGAATCAGTTCATAATCTATCCTTTTATGATTTCAACAAAACTAAAAGATTTTATTTTTTAGCACATTGTTTTTCAGCCGACATTAATTCAATAAAGGAAAACTAAAAAATACTTTTTAAAAACAAAAAAGCTCTCGATTTCTCGAAAGCCTTGTTATTCCCGTAATCGCGACAGGATTTTATTTCCTTAAAGCTCCACTTTGAAAATGAAAAACGCGCTAAAATAAAAAAGCAAGCTATTTATATTAGCTTGCTTTCCTTTTATTCGTGCCCCCGAACCTTCAAAGTTCGAACTTTTTGGTGGAGGATTTGAGGGAGATTGAGTTATTCATAAAAGAATATTCAATGTTATTAAATGTATCCTAAAATATAATTTATCTAAGGATATTTTTCGAAAATAGTAGTAAATGCGTCATAATTTATACTCTTGCTTCATAATTTATAGTCATGCATTAAACTTTATATCTCTTGATTCATAACTATTTACTCTTGCTTCACGGTTGATTGCATATTTGTATCATCAATAAAAACTAATAATTACAAAATCAACAAAATGAAAAATCAATTTATCATATTACTTGCTTTGGTAGTACTAAATGCTTGTAATGACAAAACTAAATCTAGCATAACTCAGCAGCCAACGTTAACCGATTATACCGTTGGTGAAAAATGGGTATGGAAGTATAAAGGTGTGACTACTGAAGGAGAAGTTCGCTCGGATGGAACAGATACAAGAAAAATAGTCAATGCTAACGGTGTGTTAAGTATAACAATCGGTAAGGACACAATACCTGTTACTGAAATTGTTAAACCAGAAACAAGCGAAACACCAAAGTATGACTGGCCTTTAGAAGTGGGTAAAACCTGGAAGTATGAAAACAATTGGACAAGCCAGGACGGAACTACAGGAAATCAAAGTCAGGATGCTGTAGTATTATCATATCAGGAAGAAACAGTTGAAGCTGGAACATTTATGGCTTATACAATTAAATATACTGGTAAAACCACCAATTCTAGAGGATATAATGCCGATGAAACGGAAGTTTGGTTATATGCACCTGCTGTAAAAACATTTATAAAACTCACTCAAAATCAGGGCGATTTTCACTATGTGGAGGAATTAATCGAATATTCGAAATAATAACTACATGTAATTAAAAATAGACATCATCAATCAATTATGATTCATTAATCAAAAAACGAACAATTATGACATCAATTAAAATGAAAACAATCAAAAAACAAATTTTAGTAAGAATGGCTTGTGTAGCCTTTGCATTCCTATCTAGTATAACATATGCACAAGATTCAAATACAGAAACGACAACAGTAAGAGATGGTTTTATCTTCGAGTTTGTAGCTGGTGGAGGTATTATTAGTGTAGAAGATAACGCAGGAATTCAAACATTTGACAAAGCCCAAGGAACATTCGTTTTTCCTGATTTAAAATTTGGCTATATGTTAAATGATAGACTCGCTATTACTGCCTCTTTACCCGGAAATATATACGAATTTCAAGATAACGACAGGCATTTCGGAGGCTTTATTCCATCGCTACAATATTGGGTAAAAGACCGTTGGTGGATTCATGGAGGAATTGGTTTAGCAATAGATTCACCAGCACTATATGATATTAAAAACAATGTTAATGACGATTGGAACTTTGGTTGCGCTGTTATGGCAAGTACAGGATACGAGGTTTACAAAAAGAAAAACTTCGTGCTTAATGTACAGTCTAAATTAGTGCTGGGTCGTGCGTCTTTAGATGGAGATGCGCATAGAGATGCAGTACTCTTTAATATAGGAATAGGCTTTAATTGGTTGTAAACATAAAATTATATAAATAATAAAATTAAATAATCTATGATTGTAAATACAAAACAGAAAAATTTCATTAAAACCGCTAGAATAACTGGCGTATGGTATTTAATGATGGCTATTACAGGAATTTTAGGGTTTATGGTCTTTCATTCTCAAATATTTGTGTCTGGTAATCCTGAACAAACGCTAACAAATTTGGTAGAATTAGAAACCACAGCAAGAATTAGGTTGCTACTAGAGTTTGCTATCGTACTATCACAAGCACTTACCGCTGTTTGGTTTTACAAACTATTTAAAGATAGTTATGAATGGGAAGCTTGGACTCTAGCAATATGGGGAATGGTAAATGCTTTGGCCATTATGATAAGTGCAATTGCAATCGCTTCAGCAATAGGTGTTGCAAATTCTGATATAAGTACTATGGAAGACAAAGTTCTACTCATTCAGGTTCTTCAAAATATAATTTCAAATGCCTGGGGTATTGGTGGGCTATTTTTCGGATTATGGCTATTTCCTATGGGATACATAGTCATCAAATCTAAAAGGTTACCTGTCTGGTTAGGAAGAGTTATTATTGTAGGTGGTTTAGGCTATCTTATTTCTACAGTTATACGCTACGCTGGAATTGATTTTAGCTTCAATAGATTTCTAATGCTACCAGCTACTATTGGTGAGTTTTGGATGATTGGTTATTTGCTAATTTTTGGAATAAGACCTAATCATGTAGTAAAATTAAATTAAAACGGAACACAACAATGATATTCTTTGGAATATATAGAAAGGTCAAATGCCTGTATTTTATTCAAAAACAGCTATTGTATATAAAAATCAAATACTAATAAATACTTTATGAAAAAAAGAAAAATTATTTCAGTATTGCTTTTAATAGTTGGAGTTATTTTAAGTATCTCCTTTATATTAAAGATTCAATTTCCTCTAGGATTTGAGGCATATTTTAAAAGAGAATACTATAAACAATTTGGTTCTTTGGTCCTAAGTATTGAACTATTAATTGCTGGTTACTATCTTTTTCAAGAACACAAAAAAGCAAATTTCACATTGGCTCTTTTTGGATTTACTGCCTTGTTAGATCTTCTTTTTAATCAAATAGGTCTTTTTGTCAGCTTAATGCCATTGTATGGAACAATTATCATTTCAATTTGTGCTTTATTGTGTTTGTGGATTACATTTTCTAATTCTTTTAAATTAAGTCCTATGACCCTTTTAAAAACCATAGTTAGTTTTATTCTTGGTGTATTCACAGAACTATTCTTTAATCTATAAACTAGAAAGAATCTATAAAAAAATTAAAACAATATGAATGGCCCTGATAAAATCTAAAATTCCCTCTTAAGAATTACTATAGACTTTGTTTTTTTTATGTTGTAAAGAATCCTAATATTATTTTTGGTGTATACACCTACTATGACGATTTTGAAGATGTAGAGAACTTTGAAAAAAATGTGAAATACCTTTTTGACTTCCTTGGCGATAAATTAATCATCGGAAAGTTCTGTATGATAGCTTCTGATGTAAAATTTATAATGAATGACGCGAACCACTTAACAAATGCATTGTCAACCTACCCTTTTGCAGTTTTTGGAAATGGCTGGAAGAGAAATGATAAAAAGAGCAAAAGGAATATTCCCTTATTTAGAAGAAATTATTTTGCTAAAGGATTCTAAACATGTGCCTAGTTCTAAAGATATTATTATAAGTTACTTTTAATAATACAATGATAAAAAACTAAATCTTTAAAATTTCCCGAATCAACTACGGATTACACATACAGTATTGATTTATAATTGTTTGAAGTAGATGAAAATTTCATAACATAATTCAATTAAGCTTATATAGGATTATGAAAGGCTTCAGTTTGTTAAATTCCCTTAAATTTTATGTCAGAGTAAATGTAATAACTCTATCGTTAGAACTACTCTGTAACTTACACAATATTTGGAGATTAGGAAATTACAATGAAAAACAAAAGTTCCAAAAACTCATGTTCCCCGATGGAATCGTGTATGATCGAAAAAAGATGTAGTTCGAACCCAAAAAGTAAATTCAGTGTTTGAATTAACGAGTTCGTTATCAATAAGTTTTAGCAAAAATAAAAGCGGACAAAAAAACAAAAATGTTAATTTGTCCGCTCCTGTGATCGCGACAGGATTCGAACCTGTGACCGTCTGCTTAGAAGGCAGATGCTCTATCCAGCTGAGCTACGCGACCCTTGCATATAGCAATTTGTCTGTATAGTTTATCGCTTTAACTGATAAACTAGCACTTTTCTGTGTCGGGGTGGCAGGATTCGAACCTGCGACCTCCGCGTCCCAAACGCGGCGCGATAACCGGGCTACGCTACACCCCGAAAAGTGATAAATTCATAGTGTAGTTTATCTCGAGCTTTGTCGAGAGGCTACACCACGAAAAATGAATTTCTTAAAATTATTCAAGAAATTACACTTTGATTTTTTCAATAAAAAAAGCGGAGAGACCGGGATTCGAACCCGGGCAACCCGAAGGTTGACAGCTTAGCAGGCTGCTGCATTACCACTCTGCCACCTCTCCAATATTTCTTTTTCGTTAAGAACTTGTACAACTGTGAAATTGCGGTTGCAAATGTAACTGTTCCTTTCGTATCACACAACTATTTCCGTACTTTTTTGGCGTTTTTCAACTATTTTTTTCGCAATAATTTAATTTTCAATTAACTATTGTTTATTCTGGATATTCAATTCGTAAGTGATAGATGTTGTTTAGCTTCTTTTTAAGGACTTTTTTGATAGTGACAATCTCTTTTAAAGTAATGTCCGCATTCATAAATTGCTGCTCGTCCATTTGCTTGTCGATGATGCGTTCTACAAACTTGTCAATTGTTTGAGACGTTGGCTCTTTAATACTTTTAGAAGCCGCTTCTACCGAATCTGCCATCATTAAAATAGCGGTTTCTTTTGAGAAAGGAATCGGTCCTGGATATTGAAATTTTTCAATCGCTACGTCTTCGTCCAATTCTTTAGCTTTTTGGTAAAAATAGTATACGGTAGACGTTCCATGATGTGTTCGGATGAAATCGATAACTCTGTCTGGTAATTTGTTGCTTTTCGCGATTTCGATGCCGTCCAATACATGATCAATAATGGTTTTGGCACTTTCATCTGGCGCTAATTCGTCGTGCGGATTTACCGAAGTTGCCTGATTTTCAATAAAAAATGTCGGATTATTCATTTTCCCAATATCATGATACAACGCTCCTACTCTAACCAACATGGTATTTGCGCCAATTTCACTTGCTGCCGCTTCCGCAAGATTTGCCACTTGAAGCGAATGATGAAAAGTTCCAGGTGCTTCGTTAGCGAGTCGTTTCAAGAGTTTGGAATTGGTATCGGAAAGTTCTAGCAAAGACACATCTGACACGAGTCCAAATATCTTTTCATAAATATAAATGAGCGGTTGCACGAATAACGTCGCCAAGCCACACAAAATAAATTGCATAAAATATATCCAAATAACATGCAAATCGCCCGATTCATTCATACTAAAGACTTCCGAAAACTTGATACCGCCTTCATGTGTTATGTAAAACGCAAAATAAGCTACAATGTAAATTAGCGTAATCTGTCCGACAGAAATAAAGAGATTTGCCCGTTTGTATAATTCAGAAACTGTTAAAATGGTCACGATTCCCGCAATGATTTGTAAAAAGATGTATTCCGAACTGTTCGGCACAATAAATCCTAGTAATAATACGGTAAGTACGTGCGCAAATAAACCCAATCGCGCATCAAAAAATGCTTTGAGAATTAACGGTAAAATACACAATGGAACTACATAAACGTATTTGGTGTTGTACTTAACAATAAGCGTCGTAAGAACAATCATAAACACGATATTCATGAAGATAAACGTGACTTTGTTATTGTTTTCGTAAATTTCTGGACGATATTTTCGAATGAATAACAACAACATCATCAACGCCAGCGCGACTAAAATGATGTAGCCGAAAACAATCCAATTGTAATTGGATTCGTTCCAAACTTGTGATTCGTATTCTTTTTTAAGGGAGTTTAATTGCTCCAACTTCTGCCCTTCTACAACTTCTCCTTTGGCAATGATTCGAATGCCTTTTTGAACGTTTCCGCGTGTGGGCGCTATTTTGTCAAGTTCGGCTGCTAATACCGAATTGGTATATTCCTGATCGAGCTTAACATTCGATTCAATAATTTCAAAAAACAGATTGTATAACAGCGTTTCATAATTTTGCAATCCCGCTCTGTCCACGAATTTTTTAATGTATTCTTGAAGATTGTTGATTTTTATAAAACTATCGTAACTGACAATTCCACGCTCAACATTATCTTCCATCAGCACTACCAGCTTATCCAACTGTGATTCGTCAACCGTTGCAATAACACCATTTCGGTAAAAATTATCCAACAACTGACTCGTCTTTTGTTTTAAGTCTTTAAAGCCGCTTGCATCTATCAAACTATCTAATGAAAATAGTTGATTGAACTGCGTTTCAAAATCGTTTTGTACTTTTTCAACTATCTCACTATCATATTCATAATAGGTTTTTGCATTCGTAGTCAATCGCGATTTTTCAGCTTCTATTTCTTCGGGCGATTTGATAATTGGAAAATCAAAAGGAGCAATCAACGTTTCGTATTGCCAAGGTTTTCCTTTTTGAAACTCGTATTGAAATTTTCCTCCTTTCGGGAAAAGATATACTACTAAAACCGTGGTTAAAATGTGCAATAGTAGTTTATACAGAAACGATTGATTTTTATATAATTTGGTGATGAGCTGCTTCATTAAACGAATATAGGTAATATATAAAAGTAATCAAACTTCGCGCAACATACTATTTGAAGTGTATATTTTTGAGGTTTAGCAAAAAGTGATTGCCAAGAGCGATTTTTAACTCTTAAATTTGTCACAAAAATCAGTGGCTTTTATTGCTTAATTGATAATTTATACGGATATCTTCTAAAAAATAATTAAATTCGCAGCTATAAAACTATAAGCAAAAATCATGAGTAAAAAAGTTGTAATTGTAGCAGCTGCAAGAACTCCAATCGGAAGTTTTTTAGGCGCTTTATCCACTATACCTGCTCCAAAACTCGGAGCTACAGCAATTAAAGGTGCTTTGGCACAAATAAATTTAGCTCCAGAACATGTTGAAGAAGTGATTATGGGGAATGTTGTGCAAGCTGGTACTGGACAAGCTCCCGCAAGACAAGCCGCGATTTTTGCTGGAATTCCAGACACAGTTCCTTGTACAACGGTTAATAAAGTATGTGCTTCAGGAATGAAAGCCGTAATGCAAGCTACACAAGCCATCGCTTTAGGTGATGCAGATATTGTAGTTGCTGGCGGAATGGAAAATATGAGTTTAATTCCACATTATTACCACGCAAGAACAGCTACCAAATTTGGTCCTGCAAAGATGGAAGATGGTATGCAGAAAGATGGTTTGGTAGATGTGTACGACAATGTAGCTATGGGCGTTTGTGCAGATGCCTGCGCTACAGAATATGAATTTTCAAGAGAAGACCAAGATGCCTTTGCTGTACAATCATACGAGCGTTCTGCGAAAGCTTGGGCAGAAGGAAAGTTTGCCGATGAGGTTGTTCCTGTAGAAGTTCCACAACGACGTGGCGAGCCAATCATTGTTAGCGAAGATGAAGAGTATAAAAACGTGAAAATGGACAAGATTCCTAATTTACGTCCTGCCTTTACGAAAGATGGTACCGTAACTGCTGCAAATGCTTCTACAATCAATGATGGAGCTGGTGCTATGGTGTTGATGAGTGCTGAAAAAGCTGAGGAGTTAGGATTGACACCTTTAGCAACTGTAAAAGGATATGCTGACGCAGCACACGAACCAAAATGGTTTACGACAGCGCCTGCAAAAGCGCTTCCAAAAGCATTGGCAAAAGCAAGTGTAAATATTGAAGATGTAGATTTCTTTGAATTCAACGAGGCTTTTTCAGTAGTTGGATTGGCAAATATGAAAATTTTAGGCTTGTCAGACGATAAAGTAAATGTCAATGGTGGCGCGGTTTCGTTAGGACATCCATTAGGTTGTTCTGGTGTGCGAATTTTGATTACGTTGTTGAATGTATTGGCACAAAATGATGCAAAAATAGGAGCTGCAGCTATTTGTAATGGTGGCGGTGGTGCTTCTGCATTTGTGATTGAAAGAGCTTAATTTCCAATTCAAAAAAAAATACCCGACTTTAGTACATGCAATACGGAATTTGCAACCTGAGTATTGTTCCGCTTCGTGCCGAACCAAGTGATACGAGTGAACTTGTATCGCAAGTACTGTATGGAGAACATTTTAAAGTTTTGGAACAACGCAAAAAATGGAGTCGCATTCGTATTGCATTTGATAAGTATGAAGGTTGGATTGACAACAAACAATATATAGAAATTACCGAAGAAATCTACAAGGAAAAAGATAAAGAGCAACTTGTATTATCTTCCGATTTGGTAGAGTTTGTCACGGATGAATCGCTTTTGATGCCCATTCCTATTGGGTCGGTGTTGAACTCACTGAATTTATTGTCGCATAAACATGATGGCAATACGGTTAGCGGTATTATTTCGAAAGAAAATATCATCAAAACTTCGTATATGTATTTAGGAGCTCCGTATTTATGGGGCGGAAAAACACCTTTCGGAATTGATTGTTCTGGCTTTACGCAAATGGTGTACAAATTGAATGGCTACAAATTACTTCGCGATGCATCGCAACAAGCTACACAAGGAGAAGCATTGAGTTTTATTGAAGAAAGTGAACCTGGCGATTTGGCTTTTTTCGACAATGAAGAAGGCACTATTATTCACGTGGGCATCATCATGGAGAACAATTACATCATTCACGCACACGGAAAAGTGAGAATTGATCGTATTGACCATTCTGGAATTTTCAATGTAGAAACGCATCGACATACACATCGATTGCGCGTGATTAAGAAGGTTATTTAATGTGTAGCGTTGGTTGTGACTTTTTGCGTCGCTTCAATCCGATGATGAGCCCAATCAATCCAATTAAGACACTTCCTCCGAACCAGAAAAAAATATCATATTTATTTACAAAAGCACGGTAGCCAAACGTAAATAAAAATAATATCAATCCTGTAAGCTCCCAGATTTTATCATTTTCTAAACGGACCTTTTCAGAGCATGTTGGTTTTTGATTGAATAACACTTTTAATTCATTCCAATCCCAAGCTAATAATGCAAAATTTGCAAACAACATTGCTCCTGTTATGACTGGTGTAAAGGCAAAATAGTACGAAAGCGTGATGATAAAAATATTCAAGATAATTGGCAGGTTTACTATCGCTCCCAGTTTTGCATATCGCTGTGTCATCAACAGAAATCCTGCTGTAAGTTGTGCAACTCCAATAAATCGCCAATATAATCCAGATTCGTATAAGGTTTCAAAAAGGTGCCACGAACTGTTAATTGGATTATCAGCTCCGCTTTCGGAAGTAAAACGTGTTCCTTTTATTTTTATTAAACTAGCAAATACAAAAGTTCCGCCAATTAAATAGCGTGTATAGATGACAAAGATTTGTAACCATATTTTTTGTTTCCACTTTTTTAGCATGTTGTATTTTTTTTAAGAAGTAACTAATAGTGAAGGTACTTTGTTTGGATATGCCATTCGTAAAAATTGGTATCCAATTCCCGTTACGCCTGTCATTAAACCTAACGATTGAATTCGTTTTGTTCCAATTTTCCAACCATTTTCAGAAATGTCGTCCATAAGTGAGCGCAAGATATTTTGCAGTTGACGCCGTACGTTTTCATCATTATAGTAATCAGCATATTGCAGCAGCAATTCAAGATTGCCAAAATCTCCAGCACTGAGCGAGTGTTTTCCACCAAAACCGTTTTTCAGCGTTGTTTGCAATGCGATTTCCAAATCGTTCTTAAGTTCTGGAAGTTCTATTCCGAGTTTCAACATTTCCAATCGCGCCAAACCGATGCCAGCGGCTCCGTGTGACCAAGTAGTTGCACACATGATTTGATTGGGAAAAGTTTGTGTGATGATGTCGCGACAATCCTGCCAGTTTTGTTGTGCTTCTATAAATAGTGTTTTTTCGTAATTGAGGATTTTTTCAACGATTGTTAGATAAGAAGCATCTTTTGTTGCTTTGTATAGTTTTGCAAATGCAAGTGCAAATCCCGAAGCACCATGCGAAAGTCCACTGATTGGTACTTTACTTATGATTTTCCAAGCTATATAATCGTCTGTTTTTTTAGCTTTATTCAACAAATATGCAGCTGATTTTTTAGCCAATTCCAAGGCTTTTGCAAAAGTGGTTTTATTGTAATAGTTGATGTTTGCCACCATAAATCCCGCCGCTCCTTTTACTAGAGAAAAATCTTGGTCTTTTTCTAAATAGGCTTCAAAGTCTATTTCTTCGTATAGTTTTTCTATTTTTTCAAAATACGAATCATCTTTCCACAGTATTGCAAGTTTTGTGTATAAGTCAATAATACTTCCCCAACCTGTGTAAAAACCTAGCACGTTGATAGCCTCTTTCGAATTTTGTAGTTTTTCTTGTAGATATGTAACAGCATTGACAGCAATTTTCTTGAATTTTTCGTCGCCTGTAATTTCATGTAAATAGGCAAAGTAGAGAATTTCTCCAGGCATTCCGCTAAATAAATCATAGAACGATTCGGCTATTCTGTATGTAGTTCCTTCTAAATTTACAGGTTTAAACACCAACCAACTACATGAGTCTTCTGTTAGATGGATTGTGTTTTCAATATAGTTTGCTACTTTCAAACTTTCGTTCAGCAGTTCTTTTTGCGTTGGTGCTGCTTTTGCTTCTCTCGGATGAATTCGTTTGTCTTTTGGTATGATATGTTCTTCAGAAACATTGATTTCGAAAGAAGCATCAATAATCCAAAGTTGTCGTTTCAAATCTGCTTCAAACATCAAATCAATACGGTTTGATACCGTTTCAATCCCTGTACTGTCAAAGAAATTTTCTAAATACACATCTTCTTCAACCCATAAATGACGTGAATTTACTTTGGTGGTAAAAAGCGGAACTTCGCGTTTCATTAAACTAGCAGCTTCATGCGGCACAAAGTGTTTTGCTATTTTGTTGACTCTAATTTTTTCAGCCAATATGTTAAAATGCTCTTGCGCATTTTCAACACTTCCCATGATTTTTGGATGTGTACTTTCTTCTAATAAATGTACATACGCCACTGTATTTCTAAACAAAACACGCACCTCATCGTCGGCAAAATTGAACAGTTCTTTTTTTACTTTTTCTTTATTTTTTAGGACGTAATTGTATGTTTTTTTAAAACCTGATTTAAAATATGGCATGTGTTCTTTCGCGATAGACACTTTTTCACCATTGAGCATTGGAATGTTATTTCCGCCTAGTAAAACGCCTTTGTCACGCACGTATTCTATAGTGTCACCTTCCATTTTTAAGATCATATTGGGCAACAGTCCTTCTTTTTGCGCTACATCAGTAAGTCCACTAATATCTGTAGCGCCTTCTACGGGTGCCGATTTACTCGGTAAGAGTCCTGTTCGCAATACCGATTGGTTGGTAGCTTCATTAGTTTCTGTTCCTTCTGTTGGAAAGTACGGATGAAAAAACGATTCTAGATCAATTAACACAGGATGCGCGCCATGTGCAATGATATTTTCATAGTGAAAATCTGTGGCTTCTAGCGTGTAGAGAACCGCCAAATACGCTCCCATTCGTTCGTAATAAGCGTTAAGTTCAGAAACTTTCGTGCATGAGGTATATGCTATAAATTCAACCCAACCATAGGTTTCAAATTGAATAAGTTTTGGCGTGATAAATCCTAGTTGTACATCTTTGTCTATTTCATTTAAAAAGTTACCAAAATGTATGTCAATAGTTAAGTTACGAGGTTTGTAAAGGAGTTTTTTACCCGATTGAAATGTAATCATCGCTACCGATTGTCCGCCGCGATGCCTGTCGCCCATGCCATAGGTGATGTAATCAATTTCTCCCAACTCTTGATTATTGAAAAACTTTTCTTGAATGATTTTATAATCTTTTTCAAGTCGTTCCGCCAATTCACAGGTTTGTTTTAACCAAACACTTGCTTCGTTGATAAGCCATTTTTCCAGTAATGGATATTGCTCTAATATAAACGAACGAATTTCGGGCTCTTTTAAGTGATCACTAAACGATTTTAAGCGCTCAACTTCAGTTGCTTCTGGAAATAGTCCCTTCTTTTTTAGAAACTTGTAACTCGAAATCAGTGTTTTGTGTGATAATGTCAGTAGACTTCCCAATAAATTATAGATGACAACTTCATGTGAATTCACAAAACGATTTGTGAATCGCGTGTTCGATCTTTTTTTCAGTTCTTCAACAGTAGCATTTACAAGTGGCAAACACAGATTTAGTAAGCCAGTTTGAATATTATCGGAAGAAAAATCTATAAAAATGGCGTCTTTTTTTTCAATGGTGATTGGCATGGTGGTGTAGGTGTATATATAAACGACTTCTTGTACAAGAAGTCGTTTATTTTATTTAACGTAAGAATGAATCTTATTTTCTGCTAAATGGGTTACAAGAGAAGCCCCAGCACTCTCCACTAACAGTACAAATCCATCCTGCAGAATCAGAATCTTCAGCTCCACCTCTAACAACTTCTTTGTTAACTTCTGGAGCTCCAATCATGTTTGATAATTCTTCTTTGCTTTTTGCATCTTTCCATGCTTTAATGATTTCATTTTTTTTCATAATTCAAGTATTTAATAAGGTTACCTACTCTATTAATGGCTTTTCGGATTCGCCAGCATTGCAATGGTAAACTAAAATTACGGTTTTAACTGACTCATAATGAAACAAAAGCAATAAATATTGTAAGTAAAAACACTTGTTTTATTTAAGATTTTTTTCGTATTTTATAAAGGTTGAAAAATAACGTATTTTGAGATCATTATGGTAACCCGCACGAAATAAACACCTTATAAGAATATTTTTGAATAAGAAAAAAATTATTTTTTTAACCTTTAAATCGGACTTCAAAATCATCATCCTACAAAAAAGACATAAAAAAAGTCGTTTCAATTTTTGTTGAAACGACTTTAGTTTTTTAAAACAGTGTAATTTACTGTTCACCAAGTTCAGCTAATTTTGCTTTTACTTTTTTGTATTTTTCATCTTCCCCTAAGAAAGAGTACAATCCTTTTAATTGCTTTAAGATACCTACATCTTCTGGAACTGTTTCAATAATTCCTTCTAAAACTTTGAGTGATTCCTTGTACAAAGCAATTTGCTCTTCTTGATATTCTCCAAATTTCTTATTGTCCGCAGATGAGTTTCCTAATTGGTTCATTTTATCAACAACCTCAGAAGCTTCATCTAAATAAGTTTTAGATAAGTTTACTGCTGCATTTACATAACCAGGATCTAATTCTAATACTTTTCTGTACGCTGCTCTCGCTTCTTCTACATCACCATTTTCTGCGCTAATTACACCGATGTTGTAATATGAATCTACGTCATTAGGATTTTTAGTAATGATTTCCTGCATGATTTCTTTAAACTTAGCCGTATCACCCATTTTGTAATACAAGTTTCCTTTTGTTAATAATAATGAAGGATCATCTGGACTGATTTTGATAGCTTCTTCTACAGCTGCTAATGCTTTATCATTATCACCTACGTGATTTGTATAAATCCAAGAAATATTTTTTACGATTTCCGGCAATCTAGACTTCGTTTTTTCCTGTGTTGGATTGCTGTGCGATTTAGAACGTACCGATAAATCTCTGATATTTTTATCTGTGAAAGATTCTTTTTTTCCAGTTGCTACATTGATAGCAAAATACTTCGTTTGCTCACCTGTGTACTGTGCATCTTTTAACTCTTCATAATACGCTAAAGCAGTATCATAATCTTTTGCAGAAATAGAGTTAGAAGCTGCAAAATATAATAAATCCTTATTTTCTGGCTGTAATGTGTATGCCATGTGCAAGAAATCGGAAGCTTTAGCATTTTCCTTTGCATTTTGAGCATTGATAGCTTTATCTACCAATTTACTTACCATAGTTTGTAAGCTTGGCTTAACTTCTTTGGTATACGTTAAGTCCCGTTGTTCTTTTTCAAAAGCTAACAATTTATTGTATGCTTCACCAGCCATTTTTAACGAAGCGTTGGTGTCCATTCCTTTGTCTGCCATGTTTTGATATGTCCTTCCCGTAAGGAAATAATATTTAGCTATATACTTGGCATCTGCACTTTGTATAGTACCTGATAATCCTTCAAGAATGGTTTTTGCTTCTGCTAAATTTTCTTTTTTTAATGCTTTCTCAGCGGCTCTAAGTTCTTTCTTTTGTGCAAAAGAAAAGGCTGTAATCAACAATGCTGAAAAAATTAAAATTGTCTTTTTCATTTTGTGAATGTTTAAAATAATTGAGGTTTTTTATTTGTTATTATTCTTGTGATTCTTGATCACTATCATTATTCATATCAACTGCCGTGCCATTTTCTGTAGCGTCCGTATTTTCCATACCTTCCACTACATCGTCTTCTTCCTCTTCTTCGTTACGAACTTTGGCAACCGCCGCAATAGAATCTTTTCCTTTAATATTGATGAGTCGAACACCTTGCGTTGCTCTTCCCATAACTCTTAAGTCAGAAACTGCCATACGAATTGCAATTCCAGATTTGTTGATAATCATCAAACCATCTTCATCACTTACGTTTTTAATGGCTACTAAATTACCTGTTTTTTCTGTAACAGAGATGGTTTTTACTCCTTTTCCACCACGATTGGTAATTCGGTAATCCTCTAAGCTTGAACGTTTTCCATATCCATTTTCAGAAACTACCAAAATATTGCTTTCCATATCGTTTACAGAAACCATTCCTACAACTTCGTCATTTTCATCTGCTAAGGTAATTCCACGCACTCCAGAAGCATTTCTTCCCATCGGACGTGTTTTTTCTTCTTCGAAACGAATGGCTTTTCCAGATTTTACTGCCAACATCACTTGACTGTTTCCTGTAGTCAACTTCGCTTCTAACAATTCGTCACCTTCTTTAATCGTAATCGCGTTGATTCCGTTGGTACGCGGACGTGAATATTGCTCTAAAGGAGTTTTCTTAACCTGTCCTTTTTTCGTAGCCATAATTACATAATGACTATTGATATACTCTTCGTCTTTTAAGTTTTGCGTACAGATGAATGCTTTTACTTTATCCTCTTTTTCAATATTGATAAGGTTTTGAATTGCTCTACCTTTGGATGTTTTGCTTCCTTCTGGAATTTCGTATACACGCATCCAGAAACATTTTCCTTGTTGCGTAAAGAACAACATGTATTGGTGATTGGTTCCAACGAATAAATGCTCTAAGAAATCTTCGTTTCGAGTCGCACTTCCTTTTTGTCCAACACCACCTCTATTTTGCTTTTTGTATTCCGTCAACGAAGTACGCTTAATGTATCCTGCGTGTGAAATAGTAATAACTACTTTTTCATCCGGAATTAAGTCTTCAATACTTACATCGCCACCAGCATATTCAATCATCGAACGTCTTTCATCACCGTATTTATCTTTAATGACTGCCAACTCTTCTTTGATGATGTTCATTCTTCTTGACTTGTTCGCTAAAATATCTTTGTAATCCTCGATACTTTTCATGATTTCGTCATACTCCGCACGCAATTTGTCTTGTTCCAGACCTGTCAATTGACGCAATCGCATTTCTACGATAGCTTTCGCTTGAATTTCCGTCAGTTCAAAACGTTTAATTAAATTATTACGAGCATCTTCTGCATTTTGCGATCCACGAATAATGGCAATTACTTCGTCAATATTGTCAGAAGCGATAATTAATCCTTCTAAAATATGAGCGCGTTCTTCCGCTTTCTTTAATTCGTATTGCGTTCTACGCGTTACTACTTCGTGTCTGTGTTCAACAAAATAGTGAATTAAATCTTTTAAATTTAGCAATTGCGGACGTCCATTCACCAATGCAATATTATTCACACTAAAAGACGATTGCAACGCTGTATATTTGTATAATTTATTTAGAACGATATTAGGAATCGCTTCACGCTTCAACACATATACAATGCGCATTCCTTTTCGGTCAGATTCATCACGAATAGAAGAAATACCGTCAATTTTCTTTTCATTAATCAAATCAGCAGTTTTCTTAATCATGTCTGCTTTATTGACTTGATACGGAATTTCAGAAACAACAATACATTCTCTTCCTTGTACTTCTTCAATAGAAGCTTTTCCGCGCATAACAACACGTCCACGACCTGTTTTAAACGCCTCACGCACACCATCATACCCATAAATGATTCCTCCAGTAGGGAAATCAGGTGCTTTTACATGCTGAATTAATTCGTCAATTTCTATATCATTATTATCGATGTAAGCGTGAATTCCGTCAATTACTTCCGATAAGTTGTGTGGCGGCATGTTTGTTGCCATTCCAACTGCAATACCAGATGCACCATTAATTAATAAGCCAGGTACACGTGTTGGCAACACTGTCGGCTCTTTTAACGTATCGTCAAAGTTTAAGGAATGGTCAACCGTATCTTTGTCAATATCTGCCAGCATGTCATCAGATATCTTACGCATTCTTGCTTCTGTATAACGCATTGCTGCAGGACTATCGCCATCAATAGAACCAAAGTTTCCTTGTCCGTCGACTAACATGTAACGCAAACTCCATTCTTGCGCCATTCGAACCATAGCGTCGTATACAGACGTATCACCGTGTGGATGGTACTTACCAAGTACTTCACCTACGATTCTTGCAGATTTTTTATGGGCGGAGCTGGATCTAACTCCAAGTTCATGCATTCCAAACAACACTCTACGGTGTACGGGTTTCATACCATCTCTAACATCTGGAAGTGCACGTGACACAATGACTGACATCGAATAATCGATGTAAGCAGACTTCATCTCATCTTCAATATTAATGGGGATTAATTTTTCTCCTTCTGCCATGTATTTTAAGTTTTAATATTTCGAGTTTTACAAATCGAGCCAATATACAACATTTGCTAGTATTGCGCGAGGATTTTACACCTCATTTTAACGTTTTTTTATTAACAATTTTTGATAAGTTTTTTAGATTATATCGTCTTACACTTTGAATTGAATGTTTTTTTCCTTCTATTGTGCCAATTATGCTGATATAGCGGAACAATTTTTGTATTATTCAGTTTGAAGTATTAATTTTAATGTCGAAAGGAAACAAGATATATGGATGATAATTTCTCCCCAAGAGTAAAGGATGTAATCGCCTACAGCAAGGAAGAAGCATTGCGTCTAGGCCATGATTTCATTGGCACAGAACATTTGATGCTTGGACTCCTTCGTGATGGAAGCGGCAAAGCAATCAACATTTTGAACGCGTTGGATGTCGATTTGACACACCTGCGTCGAAAAGTTGAGATACTGAGTCCAGCAAACCCAAATGTGGCAGTTGCTGCCAATGAAAAGCGCAACTTACATTTAACCAGACAAGCCGAAAGAGCACTCAAAACTACATTTTTAGAAGCCAAACTTTTTCAAAGTTCTTCTATCAATACTGCACATTTATTATTGTGCATTTTACGAAACGAAAACGATCCGACAACGAAGCTTTTAAACAAGCTAAAAGTGGATTACGATAATGTTAAAGAGCAATTTAAGTATATGATAACAAATGACGATGATTATATAGATACACCTCGCGCGGAATCATTTTCCGATGATGGTGGCAGTTCACAAGAATCTTCAAAAGAAAATCCATTTGGTTCTTCAAACTCCGGTGGAAAAGTCAATAAGAAGTCCAAAACGCCTGTGTTAGATAATTTCGGAAGAGATTTAACCGCATTAGCCGAAGAGGGAAAATTAGATCCTGTTGTGGGTCGTGAAAAAGAAATTGAACGTGTTTCTCAAATTTTGAGTCGACGTAAAAAGAACAATCCAATTTTAATTGGGGAACCTGGCGTTGGTAAATCTGCCATTGCAGAAGGTTTGGCAAATAGAATTGTAAAACGGAAAGTGTCGCGTATTCTTTTTAATAAAAGAGTAGTTACACTAGATTTGGCAAGCTTGGTCGCTGGAACAAAGTACAGAGGACAGTTTGAAGAGCGCATGAAAGCCGTGATGAACGAATTGGAAAAGAATGATGATATTATTCTTTTTATTGATGAAATTCACACCATTGTAGGCGCTGGTGGCGCTACGGGAAGCTTAGACGCGTCTAATATGTTTAAGCCTGCACTTGCCAGAGGAGAAATCCAGTGTATTGGTGCTACTACCCTTGACGAATACAGACAATATATTGAAAAAGATGGTGCGTTGGAAAGACGTTTCCAGAAAGTCGTTGTGGAACCTACTTCTGTAGAAGAAACGATTGAAATTCTTGAAAACATCAAAGACAAATACGAAGAGCATCACAATGTACATTATACCGATGAAGCGATTAGAGCATGCGTGTCATTGACCAATAGATACATGACCGATCGTTTTCTTCCAGACAAAGCAATTGATGCTTTAGACGAAGCAGGTTCACGCGTTCACATTACCAATATTGATGTGCCAAAACAAATTTTAGATTTGGAACGTCAATTGGAAGAAGTGCGCGAATTGAAAAATTCTGTCGTGAAAAAGCAGAAATACGAAGAAGCTGCCAAGTTAAGAGACGACGAAAAACGTTTGGAAAAAGAATTGGCAATTTCGCAAGAAAAGTGGGAAGAAGAATCGAAACAACATAAAGAAACTGTTGATGAAGACAATGTGGCAGATGTGGTTTCTATGATGACTGGAATTCCTGTAAATAGAATTGCACAAACAGAAAGCAACAAACTAGCTCAACTTCCTGAATTAATCAAAGGAAAAGTAATTGGTCAAGATGAAGCCGTTGGAAAGGTTGTAAAAGCCATTCAGCGTAACCGTGCTGGACTGAAAGATCCTAATAAGCCAATTGGTTCATTTATCTTTTTAGGACAAACTGGAGTTGGTAAAACACAGTTAGCAAAAGTATTGGCTCGTGAGTTATTCGATTCTGAAGAAGCATTAATTCGAATTGATATGAGTGAATACATGGAGAAATTTGCCATTTCACGTTTGGTAGGTGCGCCTCCAGGATATGTTGGATACGAAGAAGGTGGACAATTAACCGAAAAAGTTCGTAGAAAACCATACGCAGTTGTATTGTTGGATGAGGTCGAAAAAGCACATCCAGATGTGTTTAATATGTTGTTACAAGTGTTGGATGACGGTTATTTAACGGACAGTCTCGGTCGTAAAATTGACTTTAGAAATACCATCATCATCATGACATCTAATATTGGGGCACGTAAGTTGAAAGACTTCGGTGCTGGAGTTGGTTTTGGAACAAATGCCAAGAAAACACAGGCAGACGAACACGCAAAAGGTGTTATTGAAAATGCCTTGAAGAAAGCGTTTGCTCCAGAATTCTTAAACAGAATTGACGATGTTGTTATTTTCAATACGCTTGAACGTGAAGACATTCATAAGATTATTGATATCGAAATCGCGAAATTGTATACTCGAATTAAAGGTTTAGGTTACGATTTATTGTTGAGCGATAAAGCAAAAGATTATATCGCTGACAAAGGTTTCGACAAGCAATACGGTGCTAGACCGCTAAAAAGAGCGATTCAAAAATATATTGAAGACGCACTTGCGGAAGAAATTATTACGTCGAAAATTCATGAAGGTGACAAAATTTTCATGGATTTAGATGAAGATAATGATGAATTAACCATTACAATTGAAAAAGCTGAAAAGCCAACTGAATCGTAAGTAATTCATTATCAGAAATTATAAAATCCTGTTTTCTCAGAAAGCAGGATTTTCTTTTTTTACACTTTTTCGTGCTTTTGAAAGGTAAAAAAGTGTCGTTTGTCTAAAAAAACCAAGATGTATATTTCATATAATGTTTCTATAGTTGCAGATTCTAAATTTGCCATGAATAATCTACCAATTATGAATATTACAGGAAAAGAGTTAAAAAAAGTATACAATTTCGACGAAGGGAATTTATATTTTTACAATGATTTAATCATTGGAGAAGTACATCAAGGAGTTCATATTTCTTTTGAAACTTTAAAATCTTATTATGAGTTTGTAAAAGAAAACTATTCAGGTCCGTTCAGCTATATTTCTTATAGAAAAAACTCCTACTCTATTGACCCAAGAATTTATGCGATGCTTCCCGAAAATGGTTCTCCAAAAGGAATTGCCTTTGTTACAAATCAAAAGTTCTCTACCCTTAATGCGCGTGTTGAAAAAGCGCTCTACAAAGGTCGCTGTGAACTATTTACAACACTAAATGCTGCTGTAAATTGGCTAGACACACTTGTGCCGTTAGATGATCAAAAAGTTCCTTTTTCAGATAAATCTTAAAAATAATTCCCCTAATTCTATTCTTTTTTAACAAGAAAAAGCCCAAATCTTTCTACTTTTGCGCAGTTCATCTAATTTTTTAGTTGTTGGCAATTAAAAATACTATCTTTAATAAGGACACTTCGCGGTAAGTCCACGAAGCATGTAGAAGAAAAATTAAAAATAGTTCGGCACAAATGCCAAAACATTCAAATCTTGATTATTGATAACAGTTTAATTAATGCGTGTAGCAAACGGAAATAGTAACTCTTATATTAAAAAGTATATTTTACCTGTAGGTAAAGTAGAAATTTATGATGCGTATATGAAAGCGGAAATCAATGAAGGTGTTACGATGAATCAAGAAGCTGCTAAAGAACTCATGGTTATTGCTAAGAAGCACTTTCCGTCAAAGCCATTTGCATATATTACCGTTCGAAAAAACTCGTATGCAGTTGATCCTATGATATATTTAAAAGTATTTGAAATAGAAAACTTAAAAGCCATCGCCATTGTTTCAGGTAAATTTATTGACAATCATAATGTGAAAATTGAGAAGCATTTTTTCAATAAGCCAATGCAAATATTCAAAACACAAACTGAAGCAATTTCTTGGGCAACGTCATTTTTGTAAAATCACTCTTCTTTACTTCCTAGTAAAAGTCCAACAGAAATAAACACTCTTCCTGCTTTGTACTTACTTTCTACAAGACTCATTTGCTCTTGTTCTTGATACATTTCAATTGTCTTCTTATTTACTTCGACATTAAAAAAACGATCAAGTATCAATTGCTCTGTAGTTTCAATATATGCAAGTTCATAAAGCGTAGAAATTGCTGCTGGCATTTTAGTAATTTCATCTATCATCGCATCTATTATTCCTGCTACAATAGGATGTACTGTAAAATATTTCTTCCAGCTATCAAATTTAGGATGATTTTCATTCCAAAATGACATGGGAAGCTTTCCGTTTCTTAAAATTGCCTTGATTAGTATTTGAAAAACATACAAACTTTTAACTATCTGCTCTATGTCTGTGTAGTTTGGTATTCCAAATTCGATAGTTTTATAATCTTCAATTATTTCGCCTATTAGATTGCTTACAGAATATTCTAAGCCGCGATTTAAAATTTCTTTTTCCCAAATAGCAACAAACTCATTCCCAAATTTTTTATCTAAATGGTGATTAAAATATACAATTTCTCCTTGTCGAATTCGTATTTCGATAACCAAATCATAATACTTTCTTGTAGAAATTTCTTTGGCTTGATGGCTTGTTTCATCGAAAAGAATGACCTTACTTCCAACCTCATAAAAAAAATCAAGCGAATTAATGTCCTCGATTATTTTAGTTAAGGATAAAATATCAATTGGTGTATTCAAAATATAGTTGATTTACTGAAGTGGTTTAAGATACTAGCCAAAAAGCACTGCATTCTCTATCACGGTATGTTGTAAAAATGACAACGTATCATTAATCGCAACGTGCAATTCTCTATCTTCATCTACAAAAGGAACATCTACTCGATATACTTTTAAAAACGATTCGATAAATTCAGAACTTTTCAGTGGCTCTCTAAACACCAATGCTTGCGACGCGTTCAATAGTTCAATCGCTAACACGCGTTCTACATTATCAATAACTCTAATAGCTTTCGTTGCAGCATTTGCGCCCATGCTTACATGATCTTCCTGCCCGTTTGAAGATACAATAGAATCAATACTTGCTGGCGTTGCATATTGTTTGTTTTGACTTACGATACTTGCGGCTGTGTATTGTGGAATCATAAACCCAGAATTCAATCCTGGATTGTTCACTAAAAATGCAGGTAACTCACGCAAACCAGACACCAATTGAAATGTTCTTCGCTCCGAGATATTTCCTAATTCCGCCATAGCGATTGCTAAATAATCTAATGCTAATGCCAACGGTTGTCCGTGAAAATTACCACCAGAAATGATTTCATCTTCTGCAATAAAAATATTTGGATTATCGGTTACAGAGTTAATTTCTGTCTCAAAAGTTTTTCGGATAAATGCCAGCGTATCTTTAGTTGCACCATGCACTTGCGGCACACAACGAAACGAATACGGATCTTGCACATGTTTCTTTTCTTGCGAAATCAACTCACTTCCTTCAACAAACTCTTGAATACGTTTTGCCGTTTGCAATTGCCCGTTGTGCGGGCGAATGATGTGAATTAAATCATTAAAAGGTTCAATTCTGCCATCAAAAGCTTCCAATGAAATCGCTGCGAAAAAATCTGCCAAATACGATAATTTATACGCTTTTAATAATGAAAAAACACCGTAGGCACTCATAAACTGCGTTCCGTTTAACAATGCCAAACCTTCTTTCGCTTTCAATTGAATCGGCTCCCAATCAAGTGCTGCCAACACTTCCGCTGCTGGAACTTCTTTGTCTTTATAATATACCGTTCCTTTCCCCAATAATGGCAATGCCAAATGCGCCAACGGAGCCAAATCGCCCGAAGCACCTAGCGAACCTTGTTCAAAAACTACAGGCAAAATGTCGTGATTGTAAAAATCAATCAAGCGTTGTACGGTTTCCAATTGCACGCCTGAATGTCCATAACTCAGCGATTGCACTTTTAGTAACAGCATCAATCGTATCATATCTTTTGGCACGCGCTCGCCTGTTCCACATGCGTGGGAAGTCACTAAATTCTCTTGCAATTTCGACAAATGCTCTTCAGAAATTTTCACATTACACAACGAACCAAATCCAGTATTAATACCATAAATAGGTGTTTTTTGGTTTTGCAGACGTTGGTCTAAATATTCGCGGCATGCAATGATTTTTTCGATAGCTTCTGTAGATAAAGCCAATTGTGTATCAGAATGTAAAATATCTTGAATAATGCTAATATCAAGTCTTTTCGAACTTATATGGTGTATCATGACGGTGTAATCAAATTATCTTTCAAAAGTCAAAATTCAATTCGTATTAACCAAATAATTGTTAATAATTTATTGATTGAATAAAGAATCTAGTACATTTGAGAAAATTAAACATCAAAAAATGAAAAAAATATTGCTACTAATTGCCGCACTGGCAATTGTTTCATGTGAAAGTGAGCCGAAAATAGACTATGCAATCCTAGCTGGAAAAATAGAAAATCCTAAACAAGATAAAATCGTTGTTTCTGCTGGAGATTTTAAGCAAGAAATTAGCGTAGATAAAGACGGTTCTTTTGTAGACACGTTATCTGTAGATGCTGGTTTTTACACAGCTACTTACGGAAGAAATCGTGCAACATTGTTTTTATCGCCTGGCGATTCATTACACCTAACTACCAATGCGCGTCAATTCAACAACTTAGCTTACAAAGGAAAAGGAGCAGCGGAAAACACATACTTAGTTGAAAAAGCTGTTGAGGACAGAAAAATGAACTTTCAACAAGTATATACAAATGAAGAAGCTGCTTTTTTAGAAACGATTAAAGAGAAAAAAGCAAAGGCAGTGGATGCATTAAAAAAGGCAAAAGATTTGAATCCTGCGTTTATAGCTTTGGAAGAAGAAAATATCAACTATGAATATCTTGTCAATTTATTGAGATATCCATCGTACCATCCGTATTTTACAAAGAAACAAGATTTTAAAGTTTCTGAAGGTTTCTTAAATCCGCTAAAAGAGTTAGATTTTGACAATGCAGAAGATTTTAAAAACTTTGAAGCATACCAACAAATTGTTTCACAGCATTACTTTGAAAAATTCTATACAGATTCTACCAAAACGGAAGCATTAACACTTATCAAAGATTTAAAATCACAGAATATCAAAAATGCACTGGCAGAAGAATTGGTGTACGCACTTTCGCCTTCATCAAAGGATTTGGACCTTGTGTATACTACCATAAAAGAAATTTCTACGAATGAGAAATTGGTGAAAGAAGCTACTAAAAAGTATGAAAAAGTTCAAAATCTAGTTGCTGGAAAAGATTCTCCAACATTCGATTACGAAAATCACAAAGGAGGCACAACTTCTTTGGCAGACTTAAAAGGAAAATACGTGTACATTGACGTTTGGGCGACTTGGTGCGGCCCTTGTATTGGAGAAATTCCTTCATTACAAAAAGTTGAAGAACAATATCACGATAAAAATATTGCCTTTGTTTCTATTTCCATCGATCAGAAAAACGCGTATGATACGTGGCGAAAAATGGTTGTAGAGAAAGAATTAGGCGGAATTCAATTAATGGCAGATAATGCTTGGCAGTCAAAATTTGTAACAGATTATGCTATTGAAGGAATTCCACGATTTATTTTGATTGGTCCTGATGGTAAAATAGTGAATGCAGATGCGCCAAGACCTTCCAATCCAAAATTGATAGCATTATTCGACGAATTAAAGATATAATCAATCACTTTAAATTATAAAATAAAAAAAGAGACTGTCTGAAAAGTATTAATTAGCGTCATTCTGAGCTTGACTCAGAATCTCATCACACTGATTTTTAACTGTTATGGGAAACCGAATCAAGTTCGGTTTGACGAAATCTGTACTCCTCAGACAGTCTTTTTTTATGTATATCATTCCTCCGCTTCCGCAGATGGCTCTTCTGGTTGTTTGAATAAATCTAAATACGCATCGCCAATAAAGTCTACAATATCACTCGCTATCAACGCTTGATATCCTAAGCCAGACAATGCAATATCGCCTGCTTTTCCATGCAAATACACACCAAATAACGCAGCTTTTAACGAATCGTATCCTTGTGAAAGCAATCCTGTAAGCATTCCTGTCAACACATCGCCGCTTCCAGCAGTTGCCATGCCTGGATTTCCTGTATTATTGATATACACATACGAATCATAAATAATAATCGTATGCGCACCTTTGATGATGAGTACGATATTATACTTTTTCGCAAAAGCTTTGGCTTTGGCTAGTTTGTCAAAATCGTCTTTCCACTCGCCTATCAAACGCTCCAACTCCTTTGGATGCGGTGTGAATATAGAATGTTCCGGTACAAATTGTAACAACTTCGGATTCGCCGCCAGTATATTCAATGCGTCTGCATCAACGACCAATGGATGCGTGTTTTCTTTTAAAAATACTTCCAATGCTTTTACTGTAATTGTCTCTGTTCCCAAACCAACACCGATTCCGATAGCTTTCGGCACTATATCAAAAGAAATGTCTGAAATATGTTTTTCATTTGCATCACAAAGTACCATCGCTTCTGGCAATGAAGTTTGTACAATTTCATAACCACATGCTGGAATATACGCAGTAACCAATCCTGCTCCGACTCGCAAACACGCTGAACTCGCCAAAGTAACAGCGCCTATTTTTCCGTGACTTCCGCCTACAATCAAACTGTGTCCGTACGAGCCTTTGTGCGCATATTTTTCTCTTGGAATATATAACGGTAATACTTCAAGTTTATCAATGAGTTGAACTTCTGTTTCTGTTGTACGCAAATATTCTTGATCGAGTCCGATATCAATTGCTTCCCATTGTTGCATATAAATGCCCGTTTCTGGCAAGAAAAAGCTTAGTTTTGGCGCTTGACTCGTCAATGTATAATTACTTTCAATTACCGCTTCTTTATCTTCTGGTCCGTG
Source organism: Kordia sp. TARA_039_SRF (assembly GCA_006383075.2). Taxonomy (GTDB): domain Bacteria; phylum Bacteroidota; class Bacteroidia; order Flavobacteriales; family Flavobacteriaceae; genus Kordia. Next base: position 113,269 of record SMNH02000005.1, on the reverse strand, counting down.
ATCTGGATACAATCCCGACGGAACATCCAACGAAACTGTATACGCTTCTGATGCGTTGATATATTTGATTAAATCCTTTACCCAATCGGACGTTTCACGATTCAATCCAATTCCAAAAATCGCATCCACAATAATGTCATCTCGATGCATTTCTGGAAATTCTTCTCCTGAATTCAGCAAACGCGGCCACACTTTAAATTCTTTAATACGATCATAGTTGATTAAAAAATCTTTTGTTCGTTTCGTGCTAAAATTTACAATATACACATGCACATTATACCCATGGTGCAGAAGTTGTCGTCCCAAAACCAATCCACAGCCGCCATTATTTCCAATACCGCAATAAATATGAATAGGAACTTGCGCACCTTGCATACGCGTATGAAACCAATTAAAAATTTGAGTTCCCGCATATTCCATTAAATCATTAGAGGTAATTTGATTCTTTTCAATCGTTTGATTGATGGCTTCGTAAATTTGTTCGGCTGAATATATTTTCATGTAGAGTTAAATTAGCGCTAAGCATTACACATTTAATGAAATTCTTTACAATTAAGGATACTTTTTTAGTGCATTTTTAAAGAAAAACGTTTTTCACTAGTAATCCGTAAAAAATAACTATATAATTTGTTTATGGTCATAAAAGTAATACATTTGAATAACATCATACGATACTTATGCAATTAGTAGTAACAAATCTTTCTACATCAACACATATTACAGCGATTATGATCACTGTAACGGTTGCTACTACAACCCCTTTTGGGGTTTAATTTATACAATCAGCAGGTGTTTATATACACATTTTTCAAAAAACATAACATTACCGATTAACCATTCAAAACAAAACTCATGAACGTACTCAAATTTGGCGGTACTTCTGTCGCCAATGCGCAAAACATAAATTTGGTCATTGATATCATCTCCAAAGCTTCTCAAAAAGACACGATTGCTGTCGTCGTTTCTGCTTTTGGCAACACAACAAATATGCTGTTAAAAACTGCAGAATTGGCAGCCGTTAAAGACGAATATTACAAATCATTATTAAAAGAAATTGAGAACAGACATATACAAGTAGTTAAAGATTTGATTCCTGTAACGGAACAAAGTGCTATTATCAGTCACACGAAACGTTTGCTGAATTATTTAGAAACTTTATACGAAGGTTGTTATTTGCTACGCGAATTGACACCAAAAACCTTAGCTACGATTGCAAGTTTTGGCGAATTGTTATCGTCTTTCATCATTTCGGAAGTTATGGCTAGTCGAAAATTGAATAGCATTTACAAAGACAGTCGCGAGTTGATTATTACTACGGAAAGTTACGAAACGGCGCAAGTACTGATGAAAGTTACACAAGAAAATTGTCATAACTTTTTCAAAGCAAATGACAAACAAATTGTCATCTTACCAGGATTTATTGCAGCAACAGAAAAAGGAGAAACTACAACACTTGGTCGCGGTGGTTCTGATTATACTGCAGCCATTATTGCAGCATCTGTAGATGCTGAAGAATTGCAAATTTGGACAGACGTTAGCGGAATGTACACGGCGAATCCTCGTATTGTAAAGCAGGCGACACCAATTCCGCATATTTCCTATCAAGAAGCGATGGAATTGTCACACTTTGGTGCGAAAGTCATTTATCCGCCAACCATTCAACCTGTGCTTAATAAGGAAATTCCTATTTTGGTCAAAAACACCTTTAAACCTGAGCAAGAAGGAACTCATATTTCTAAAAATCCGAACGGAAAACAACGCGCTGTAAAAGGTATTAGTTACATTGAAAATATTTCATTGCTTACGCTGGAAGGAAGCGGAATGATTGGAATTCCAGGGTTTTCCAAACGCTTATTTGAGACTTTACTAGCGGAGCAAATCAACATTATCCTTATTACGCAAGCTTCTTCGGAGCATTCTATCTGTATTGGAATTAACGACAAAGAAGCTTCCAAAGCTAAAATTGCCATTGACGAAACCTTTGCTTACGAAATCGCTTCTGGAAAAGTAGATCCGATTTTGGTGGAGCAGCAATTAGCCATCATTGCATTAGTTGGTGAAAACATGAAAAACCACCAAGGTTTGAGTGGAAAAATGTTTAGTATGCTCGGTAAAAACAACGTAAACATTCGCGCGATTGCACAAGGAGCTTCTGAGAAAAATATTTCTGCGGTTATCAATAGTGAAGATGCCAAAAAAGCATTAAACGCACTACACGAAGAATTCTTTGAAGAAAAAGTAAAACAACTCAATCTGTTTGTAACTGGCGTTGGAAATGTGGGCGAACGTTTCTTAGCACAATTGCAAAAACAGCAAGAATATTTACGCGAACAACTCAAACTCAATATTCGCGTTATCGGAATTTCCAACTCGAGAACCATGGTTTTTGATGAAGAAAGCATCAAATTAAAACACTGGAAAAAGTTACTCAGCGAAGGCGTTGAAGCCGATTTGGAAAAGTTTGGCGAGCAAGTAAAATCGCTCAACTTGCGCAACAGTATTTTTATTGATATCACAGCGAGTCATGACGTTTCCAAAGTATATGATCAGTATCTAAAAAATAGTATTTCAGTAGTCACTTGTAATAAAATTGCTTGTGCTTCCGAATATGAAAATTATCAAAATTTGAAGCAAGTCTCGCAAAAATACAATGCGCCATTTTTGTTTGAAACCAACGTTGGTGCGGGATTGCCAATTATTGACACTTTAAAAAATTTAATCGCTTCGGGAGACCGTATTCACAAAATACAAGCGGTTTTATCGGGAAGTTTAAACTTTGTATTTAATAATTTCAGCAACGAAAATACCTTTCACGATGTGGTTTTACAAGCCCAAAAAGAAGGCTACACGGAACCTGATCCAAAAATTGATTTAAGCGGTGTTGATGTCGCACGAAAAATTCTCATTCTCGCACGTGAAAGTGGTTATATTTTAGAATTGGATGACATTCAAAATAATTCATTCTTACCAAAAGAAACACTGGAAACAGATAACAACGAAGACTTTTACGCTTCGCTAAAAACGCATGAAGCACACTTTCAGCAAATCTTTAAAGAAGCCAATGACAAAGACTGTCGCCTGAAATACGTCGCGACTTTTGAAGATGGAAAAGCCAACGTAGGATTGCAACACATTCCTGCCGATCATCCTTTTTACAATTTGGAAGGAAGCGATAACATTGTACTATTTTTTACGGATCACTACGTAGCGCAACCGTTACTCATCAAAGGTGCTGGCGCAGGTGCAGAAGTAACCGCTTCAGGTATTTTTGCAGACGTTATACGTATTGGGAAGTTTTAGAATGTTGAATGTTGAATGTTGAATGTTGAATAAAATTAAAATTTTCAATCATTGAATCTTTTAATTTTTCAATAATAAAACCAACCGTCACTTCGAGTGTTTTTCCTGCACATTGAGCTTGTCGAAATGAAAGGAAAAATGTATCGAGAAGTACTCTGAAACACCAAATGTAAAAGTGAATGTTTGACACTAAGATAAAACAAGTGCAAACAACGAAAAACAAAGAACAAAAAATGAACGAACTCAAAATATTCGCGCCCGCAACTATTGCCAATGTTTCCTGTGGCTTTGACGTCCTTGGACTTTGCTTAGATACGGTTGGCGACGAAATGATAATTCGGAAAACGCCTGAAAAAGGAATTACGATTTCGAAACTTGTCGGACAAGATTTACCGCTTGAAACCGAAAAAAATGTCGCAGGTATTGCAGGTTTGGCAATGTTAGACAAACTCAATATTAATCACGGTTTTGAGATTGAAATCTATAAAAATATCAAAGCAGGAAGTGGTATTGGAAGCAGTGCGGCGAGTTCAGCAGGAACTGTTTGGGCGATGAACGAATTGTTAGGAAAACCTTTTTCTACCAAAGAATTGGTTCCTTTTGCCATGGAAGGCGAAAAACTAGCTAGTGGAACTGCACATGCAGACAATGTAGCGCCTGCATTGCTTGGCGGATTCACCTTAGTGCGAAGCTATGAACCGTTGGACATCATTAAAATTCCAACACCTGATGAATTGTACGCGACGGTGATTCATCCGCAAATTGAAGTCAAAACGTCTGATTCGCGTTCGGTATTAAAGCAAAAAATCACGCTCAAAGAATCCATCATACAAATTGGAAATCTCGGCGGTTTGATTAGCGGATTGTACACATCGGACTATGATTTAATCAGCAGATCATTGCACGACGAAATCGTAGAACCGTTACGTTCTATCTTAATTCCAGGATTTGATGAGGTAAAAGCAAATGCCATTCATGCAGGCGCATTAGGAGCTGGAATTTCAGGTTCTGGACCGTCCATTTTCGCATTAAGCAAAGGAAAAGAAATCGCAGAAAAAGTAGCGGATTCCATGTCTGAAACCTATAAAAAATTACACATCGATTACGATATTCATGTGTCTAAAATAAATACGAATGGTTGTCGGGTTATTTAGGATTTTAGGTGTTGGGTTTTAGGTATTAGGTATTAGGTATTAGGTATTAGGTATTGAATAAAATTAAAACTTTTAATCTTTCAATCTTTGAGTTTTTCAATAAAAAGCCAAACGTCACTTCTAGTGTTTTTCCTGCACATTGAGTTTGTCGAAATGAAAGGAAAAATGTATCGAGAAGCACTATGAAATAAAAAATAGCGCAGCTAAAAAAAACAAATCGACAAAAACAAAAAACAACCAACCAGTAACCAACAACCAACAAAAAAACAAAAAAAATGAACTATTACAGTCTACATCATAATTCACCAAAAGTATCTTTTAAAGAAGCTGTTATCAAAGGATTGGCACCTGATCGCGGTATTTATTTCCCTGAAAACATCACACCTTTATCAGAAGATTTTATCAAGAATATTGACAACTATTCGCATGAAGAAATTGCCTTTGAAGCGATTCAACAATTTGTAGGTGATGATATTCCGAGTGCAGTTTTAAAAGAAATTATAGCAGAAACGCTGAGTTTTGACTTTCCTGTCGTTACCGTTGAAGAAAATATTGGAACGCTCGAATTGTTTCACGGTCCAACAATGGCGTTTAAAGATGTTGGTTCGCGATTTATGGCGCGTTGTTTGGGTTATTTTAATCGTGAAAAAGAAGAAAAAGTTACAGTGTTAGTTGCCACTTCGGGCGATACTGGTGGTGCCGTTGCGAATGGTTTTTTAGGCGTGAAAGGTGTAGATGTTGTCATTCTCTATCCAAGTGGAAAAGTCAGCGATATTCAAGAAAAACAATTGACAACCTTAGGACAAAACGTCACAGCGTTGGAAGTAGATGGTGTTTTTGATGATTGCCAAGAAATGGTCAAAACTGCTTTTTTAGATGCTGAAATTCAACGTACCTTAACGTCTGCAAACTCTATCAATATTGCGCGTTGGTTGCCACAAATGTTCTACTTTTTCTTTGCGTACAAGGCATTACACAAACAACATAAAAACATTGTGTTTTCGGTTCCAAGTGGAAACTTCGGGAATATTTGTGCAGGCATAATGGCACAAAAACTAGGATTACCGATTCAGCATTTTATCGCAGCGACCAATGTAAACGATACCGTTTCTAACTATTTGCAAAATGGCGAATATAAGCCACAAAAATCTATTGCAACAATTTCCAATGCGATGGATGTTGGGAATCCGAGCAATTTTGTCCGTATTCAAGAATTGTATGGGAATGATTTAGCAACCATCAAACAGCATTTTTCGTCTTACAGTTTTACGGATGCGGAAACGAAAGTTGCTATGAAAAACATTTACCATCAACACAACTATATTGCCGATCCGCATGGTGCCGTTGGTTATTTAGGGTTGAAAAAGCACGATTTAAAAGACGCTTACGGAATATTTCTAGAAACGGCGCATCCTGTCAAGTTTTTACCAACAGTGGAATCTACTTTAGACATACAACTGGACATTCCATCACAAATTCAAGAAATCATCCACAAAGAAAAGCATGCCATAGAAATTAGTTCTTATGAAGAATTAAAGTCGTTTTTTAAATACATAAAACTTTGATAGAAACGCTAAACTCATTAACCTTTAAATCAACAAACTACCAATCATAAAAAACTATCAAAATCGCTCAAATTTGTGAAAATCCTAAAAAGCGATTAAAAAACGAGAAACAACTGCAAATTCCTCATTCATTTAGGCTGATTTTTCATAAATTCGCAATCAATTTAAGAAAATCACAAATGAAGGATACAGCACTAACCAAAACACACGAAGCACTCGGCGCAAAAATGGTTCCTTTTGCAGGATATAACATGCCAGTACAATACGAAGGTGTTAATATTGAACACGAAACGGTTCGTAATGGCGTGGGCGTTTTTGACGTAAGTCACATGGGCGAATTTTTAATTACGGGGCCAAATGCTTTAGCATTAATTCAAAAGATTAGTACGAATGATGCTGCCAAATTGAAAGATGGAAAAGCGCAATATAGCTGTATGCCAAATGCTACGGGAGGAATTATTGACGATTTGATTATTTATCGTATCCATGAAGAAGAATATTTATTAGTAGTCAATGCTGCAAACATTCAAAAAGACTGGAACTGGATTACAAGTCAGAATGATGTTGGAGCCATTTTAGAAGATGTTTCGGAAGAATATTCGTTATTGGCTATTCAAGGACCAAAAGCTGCTGAAGCTATGCAATCGCTTACTGAAGTGGATTTGGTCAATTTAAAATACTACACGTTTCGCATTGAAAAGTTTGCAGGAGTTGACGATGTCATTATTTCTGCAACAGGCTATACAGGTTCGGGCGGATTTGAAATTTACTGCAAAAACGAAGATGTTGTCCATATTTGGAACAAAGTCATGGAAGCAGGTGAATCGTATGGCATCAAACCGATTGGATTGGCAGCAAGAGATACACTTCGCTTAGAAATGGGATACTGTTTATACGGGAATGATATTGACGAAACCACATCTCCGATTGAAGCTGGTTTGAGTTGGATTACCAAATTCACGAAACACTTTTCCAACCGTGAGTATTTGGAAGCACAGAAAAAAATGGGAACTACACGGAAATTAGTTGCCTTTGAAATGCAAGATCGTGGCATTCCGCGTCACGGATATGATATTGTCGATATTGAAGGAAATCCGTTAGGAATGGTAACTTCTGGAACCATGTCACCTTCTATCAAAAAAGGAATCGGAATGGGCTATGTACCAACGTCTTTTGCAGGTGTTGACAGTACTATTTACATTCAAATTCGCAAAAAGCGAATTCCTGCTAAAATCATCAAACTTCCTTTTTACAAAAAACAATAACAACAGCTTTTGAACAGAATATTAATATTAGGAGCAAGCGGCTATATAGGTCAGGCGATTTATAAAGAGCTCTGCTCCTACTTTGATGTATACGGTACTTTTTACAGCAACAAATCGTTTGCGAAAAATCAGCATTTTATTCGCTACGATTTGGATTATGATGGTATTGACGAAATTGTGACGCAAATTCAGCCTACCATCATCATTTCTGCCTTGCGTGGCGATTTTGCCGCACAAATTGAAGCGCATATCTATTTAACCGAATACATCAAAACAAAACCTTGCAAACTGTTCTTTTTGTCCTCAGCCAATGTATTTGATGCGTATAACAGTTATCCTTCGTATGAATACGATAAAACGCTTTCGGAAAGTATTTACGGAAAACTCAAAATTCGCATTGAAAATATGCTGATGCGCTTACCGCAGAAAAAATATGCCATCATTCGTTTGCCGATGGTTTTTGGGCACAATTCGCCGCGAATTCTGGAAATAAAGCAATGCTTGAAAGAAAAAATCCCAATTGAAGTCTTTCCGCATTTGGTGATGAATACGATTTCTGATAGAAAATTGACGCAACAAATTCACTACATGATTAACCGTCGTAAAAGTGGTATTTTTCACTTAGGTGCGGAAGATTTAATTCATCATGAGGAATTCTTTGCAGAGATTTTAAAAAGTATGAATGTTGAAAAACCGCTTTTCAAAAACGTATATACGTCCAATTTTGACCGCTTTTTAGCGGTATTACCAAAAGACAACAAACTTCCAAAACACTTAGCGACAACCAATCAAGAAACGTTGGAATATATTTCTGGAAAAATGAAAGAATAATTAAGAATTATTCGCGAATGCATTTTCAACTAACTTTCCTACGAAAAAAGCAAAAGATTTGCTAAATTCGTACACTAACGTTACTACAAATTCTATTCGCATTCATGCACACTTTTTTTCGTATACTGTTGCTTTTTGTGGCAACTTCCACCTTTGCACAAATTGATTCTTCTTTTTGTAATAAATCGCGCTTAGTTTTAACAATGCTTGAGGAGAATCACTATAAACCTAAAGCAATTGATGATGCATTTTCAGCCTATGTTTTTACGACTTTGCTGGAGCGATTAGATAGTCGCCGTTTGTTATATTCGAAAGCAGCTATTGAATCGCTAGCACCTTTAAAAGATAAGCTTGATGATTATTTGTTAAATGGCGAATGTGATTTTATTCATGACTTTACTTCTTTTTATGAAAAACATTTAAAACAAACGAAAGCAACCATTGAACAACTAGAAAAAGCTACACTCGATTTTTCTGGAAAAGACAGTGTATATTATGGTAATTTCAAAGAAAAATCAGAGTTTTCAAAAACTCAAAAAACACTTCAAAGACGTTGGTCCAAAAAGATTAGAATAGACATGATTCGCGATTATTTATCGCTGAGCGAACCTTCTAATTTTCCTAAAATAAAAGCGCAACTCAAACAAAAAGTCATTTCCGAAAACAAATGTTTTATCGTAGACAAATTACAAGCAATCAACGGATTGCAAGCACATGTAGAAACCACTTTTTTAGATGTAGTTTGCTCCTATTTTGATCCGCATAGCAGCTTTTTTGACCCAACAGACAATACAAATTTCATGAATTCTATTGGTACGGAAACAAGCTCTATTGGTGTGTGGTTTTCGAAAAATAGTGATGGAAAAATTGTGGTTGCAGGCTTGCAAACGGGAAGTACAGCATGGAAAGAAAAAGAAATCAACGCGGGCGATTTGGTGTTATCGCTAGAAGCCAACGATACCAAAATCAATACAACGTGTCTTTCGTTGGTCAATTTATATGATTTTATTAACGAGGAAAATAACAAAACGATTACAATTAATTTCTTGACAGATAAAAATCTTAATAAAACAGTCGTTTTACGCAAAGAAAATCTAAAAATTGAAGAAAATGCGGTCAATAGTTTTATTCTAAAAGGCGCGCAAAATATCGGGTATATCTCGTTGCCAAGTTTTTACACAAATATGGATTTTGGCTTTGGAAGCGCGAATGATATCGCCAAAGAATTGTTTAAGTTGAATGCTGTTGATATTGACGGACTAATTTTAGACTTGCGTGGAAATGGCGGAGGTTCTATGAAACAAGCGATTGATTTGGCAGGAATGTTTATTGACAAAGGTCCTATTGGAATTTATCGCGACCAAAAAAACAATAAAACCATTATTAAAGACTTGAATCGTGGAACGTTATTTACCAAGCCGTTGGTGATTTTAATCAATCATGAAAGTGCGTCTGCATCTGAATTTATTGCCGCTGCGTTGCGCGATCACAATCGTGCAATTATTGTAGGAAGTAAAACCTACGGAAAAGGAACCATTCAACAAATTGTACCGTTAAAACGTGAAGAGGGTTTTTTGCGCATTACCATTGAAAAAATGTATGGTTTTAAAGGCAATTCGCATCAAGCTATTGGGATTGTTCCTGATATTGAATTTCCAAGTTTGCTAACGGGCATTGAAGATGGCGAAAGTGAAAATCCAAATGTGATTGTGAGTGATACCATTCAAAAAAATGTCTATTTTAAAATTCCAGAAGCGGCAAATTACGACGACTTGCGTGCGCGAAGTGTTGCCAGACTTCAAAAGAATAAAGCTTCCAACACCATTCAAGAAATCAATAAAAATTTACTTTCCTATTTACAAAGTGAACGTGAAATGCCGTTGACTGTAGCAGGAATTGAAGACGATTTAAACCGCTTTAATGCCATTTTTGAAAAATCGGATGACATTGAAATGACACATGATACGTTTGAAGTAGTGAATTTGGAAGATTATAAAGAAATTTTAGCCTACAATAAAAACAAAGCCAAAGAAAATTCGTATGCGATAAAAAGTATTCAAACTGACCATGAAATTGAAGAAACATATCGCATTCTTTCAGATTACATACAACAATTATCCAACTAAAATCATGAAATTACACTACTTTACAATGCTCTTCGTGCTGATGAGCGCTTTTACATTACAAACGACCACTGCTCAAAGTTTTAAAACGGCAAATGCGTATTTGACCTTTATCGGGAAAGAAAATACAAAAATTAGCAAAAGCATGTGGAAATACACCAAATCAGTGGCGCATAGCAAAAGTGCACGCAGAATTGAAGGTGACCGAAAACGCTTGATAAAATCGGTAGAACGCGCCATGATTAAAATTAAAAATGCCCAACCGTTTAAAGGTGAAGAAGCATATAAAACGCAAGTGTTGGATTATATGGAGTTGCGCATGAACATTTTAAAGAATGATTATGCCAATATTGTAGATATGAAAGAAGTCGCTGAGCAATCGTACGACTTTATGGAAGCGTATATTTTGGCGCAAAAAAAAGTAGACGAGCGCATGCAACAAGCGCAAGAATCATACGAAACAGCCTTGGAAGCATACGCTGCTAGAAATAATATTCAACTCATAGAATCAGAAACAGAATTGGGAAAAAAGATGGAAATCTCCAACAAAGTTTTTGATCATCGAAACGATGTGTATTTGGTGTTTTTTAAAAGTAATATTCAAGAAACGTTTCTGCTCAATGGTTTATCAAAAGGCGATATCAGTGCGATGCAACAAAATTTGAATGCGTTGCAAAATTTCGCCAAAGAAGGCATGCAAGATTTGGACACTGTTACAATGTATAAAGAGGATACTTCTCTAATAAAAGCTACAAAAAAAGCTTTGGAGTTTTACTTAGAAGAAACTCAAAACGAAATGCCAAAATTAGTAGAGTTTTTCTTGTTGAGTGAAAAATTTACAGCGATTAAAGATGCGATTGACAAGAAAAAACCAAAAGATCGTACCAAAAAAGACGTAGATCAATACAACAAAATGGTGAACGATTATAACAACGCAGTGAATGATTTTAACAAAACCAACGAGCAACTCAATAAAAAACGTACTAAAATCATCAATGAATGGAATCAGGCTTCGGCAAAATTTTTAAGCCGACATATTCCAAAAGAGTAACACAACTTATATATTTGTAAAAATTAAAAAAAGACACGCATAATGGGAAGAGCATTTGAATTTAGAAAAGCACGAAAAATGAAACGTTGGTCTGCAATGGCAAAAACCTTTACCCGAATTGGAAAGGATATTGTAATGGCAGTAAAAGAAGGTGGTCCAAATCCTGATACCAATTCAAGATTGCGTGCAGTAATTCAGAATGCGAAAGCTGCCAACATGCCAAAAGACAATATTGAGCGTGCCATTAAGAAAGCTTCAGATAAGAATACGGAAGATTATAAAGAAGTGTTGTTTGAAGGATACGGTCCGCACGGAATAGCAATTTTGGTAGAAACAGCAACGGACAACAACAACCGAACGGTAGCCAATGTTCGTAGTTATTTCAATAAATGTGACGGAAGTTTAGGAACGCAGGGTTCTGTGGAGTTTATGTTTGATCATACGTGTAATTTCCGAATTCCAGCCGAAGGACAAGATGTGGAGGAATTGGAATTGGAATTTATCGATTTTGGTGTAGAAGAAGTCTTTGTAGATGATGATGGCATATTATTATACGCGCCTTTTGAAAGTTACGGAGCTATTCAGAAAGAATTGGAAAGTCGTGAAATTGAAATTTTATCCTCTGGTTTTGAACGCATTCCACAAGTCACTAAACCATTGGATGAAGAACAAACTGCCGATATTGAAAAACTTTTAGAAAAGTTAGAAGAAGATGACGATGTCCAAAATGTGTATCACACCATGGCGGAATAATCGCTTGAAAAAATATACTAAAAACCACGCTTTACGGCGTGGTTTTTTTTATACAAAAGCGTTTTATTCTTTAACTCATTGTTTTACTATGACATAGCAACTCATCATACAATATCTCTTTTATTTCTCTTTTGAATTAAAATTTCAGAAAACTCCAATATACAATAGCACAACTACGGATTCACCGTAAGCAATTGATACTTAGAATATTTACTTTTACCTACAAATCAAAACACCTCAGTTATGTTAAAAAATATTCGTAAGCTACAAGGAACTAAAGAGTTAGCAAAATCTACACAAAAAAATATTTTGGGTGGAAGACCTCCAAAAGAATGTTCATCACAATCTGATTGTACAATTAACCAAATATGCCAAAATGGAACTTGCTTTAATTGCTATGATCCAAGAACTGGATATTGGTATTGTTAAAAAATAAATACGGTTTTACCTTACAAAAGTTATAAGTTTTTTATCTTTATTTAAGAAAAACCGAAGTACATTTACACTTATAATATCAAGTTAGTTTATTTAAATTTTATGAACTTAAAATTTGAGTGTTAGTACATAGAAGTATATTAAGGAGAGAAATTGTCAAGAATTTGTATCATTTTTTCATATGTGAATTATTAAGTTAATACTAAGTTTTCTTCAAATTTAATCGAGACGTTTCTCTCTTTTTTTCTAAACCCTAAAAATTCTATCCAAAAAAATTATTGTAGTACTCACTGAAAAATATTTTTTCCCTGCGAAGAAATTCATTTTATACGCCTGCACTATATGAAAAAGCAGGCCGTAAGCCGAATTCTGTCGAGCCTTATCATTTATCTAAAATTACTGTTACCAGCAATCTCTAACTGCCTACCCTTGAGCATTGAACGTGCAGCTCTCAAACGCTCATATACATGGCATTGCACCTTGTAGAGTTTACCTGATTTCACTACAGCATTACCTGTACATACTTTCTGTTGCACTGGTCCTCGCCTCACGACGGACGGATGTTATCCGCTACAATGCACTACGGTGTTCGGACTTTCCTCCTTGTCCCAAACTTGCTTTGGCACACGGCGATAAGGTAGCCTGCTTGCCGCAAAAATACTGTTTTGTTTGCATATAAAGCGTATGTTGTTTAAAATATCTTTTGCTTTAAAATGTTACGAAAAACTGTTGATAAAAAGAAACAACTATCTATAGTTTTGCTGTGTTTGATTAGATATGTATTATTATATTTGTCACGTAAGATTACCCGAATTCTATGGAACATTTCATTGTATCAGCTCGTAAGTACAGACCGCAAACATTTAAAGATGTTGTCGGTCAACAAGCGATTACAAATACCTTAGAAAATGCCATACAAAGTAATCATTTAGCGCAAGCGTTATTATTCTGCGGTCCGCGTGGTGTTGGAAAAACGACGTGTGCGCGAATTCTAGCGAAAAAAATCAATCAAGATGGTACGGAAAATCCAGATGAAGATTTTGCTTTCAATATTTTTGAATTGGATGCTGCTTCTAACAATTCCGTTGACGATATACGAAGTCTGATTGAGCAAGTACGCATTCCACCACAAGTTGGAAAATACAAAGTGTATATTATTGATGAGGTTCACATGTTGTCGCAAGCTGCGTTTAATGCATTCTTGAAAACACTTGAAGAACCACCAAAACACGCTATTTTCATTCTGGCAACGACGGAAAAACATAAAATTATTCCGACGATTTTATCACGATGCCAAATTTTCGATTTTAAAAGAATTGGCGTGAAAGATGCGAAAGAATATTTAAAATATATTGCCGAAAGTCAAGGTGTAGAAGCAGACGATGATGCGCTTCACATTATTGCGCAAAAAGCCGATGGTGCCATGCGTGATGCTTTGTCAATTTTTGATAGAGTCGTTAGTTTTTCTGGAAAACAACTCACACGACAAGCCGTAACCGAAAACTTGAATGTGCTCGATTATGAAATCTATTTCAAGGCGACGGATTTGATGTTGGAAAACAATATTCCACAGTTATTGGTTGATTTTAACGAAACACTTTCCAAAGGGTTTGACGGACATCATTTTATTGCGGGAATCGCGTCGCATTTTAGAGATTTACTCGTTTGTAAAAATCCTTCCACGATTGAGCTGTTGGAAGTTGGCGACCAAACGAAGCAAAAATATTTGGAGCAATCGCAAAAAACCTCACAACAATTTCTGATGAAAGGAATTGAACTGGCAAACGATTGTGATTTAAAATACAAAACCAGTCGTAACCAGCGATTATTGGTGGAATTATGCCTAATGCAACTTGCCTCTATCACGTATGATGGAGAAAAAAAAAATAGCGAACGGTTCATAATTCCTGCTACATTTTTTATTTCGCACAGTAAAAAAACACCAAAATCTTCCAAAGAAGAAATAACGAAGGTTCAAGAAGCACCAAACGTACGAACGGTTGAAGAACCGCAATCATCGTCAAATTCAGCAACAACCGTCACTGAGAAACCATCTACGGAAGTGGAAAAAACACCACCAAACGTAGCAACGCCTCCACCGAAGCCGAAAATTGATATTTCTATGATGAAAAATAGAGTATCAGGCTTGTCATTGTCGAGCATCAAAGCGAAGCAAGAACATTTAAAGAAACAGCAAAGTAGAGTTGTTCAGCAAAAGGAGTTGCCAAAAGATGCGTTTACGGAAGAACGCATGCGAGAAGTGTGGAATGCATACGTGGAAAAAATCTCGAAAAAAGGAGAGAAAATCATGGCGTCGTTGCTGTCCACAGATGTTCCTAGATTGAAAAACGACACTGTTATTTGCATTGAATTGCCAAACGATACGATGCGTGTAGAGATTGAACGTGCGCAATATCCGTTGTTGGAATTTGTTCGCGCTGAATTGAATAATTACGATGTGTCGTTAGATATTACCGTAAACGAATTGACGGAGAAAAAGTATGCGTTTACGACGCGCGATAAGTATGAAAAGTTAAAAGAAATCAATCCGCTGGTAGAACAATTACGAAAGGATTTTGACTTAGAAATTTAATTGTTATGATGTTAGGACTGAAATTACCAACCGATCCGCGTTGGGTAAATATTGCCGAAAAGAATATTGAAGAAATTTTAACCGATCACGCGTTTTGCGAACAAAAAGCAGCAAGCACCGCGATTTCCTTGATTGTGAGTTTTCCAGAATATCCTGAATTAGTTGAAGCGATGATTGCATTGGTCAAAGAAGAAATGAGCCACTTTAAAATGGTACACGACCGAATTTTAGCAAGAGGCTGGAAGCTGGGACGTGATAGAAAGGATGAATATGTTATAAAACTGGTACAATTTTTCCCAAAAGGCGGCAGCAGAACCACACAACTCGTTCATCGATTGTTATATGCTGCATTGATTGAAGCTAGAAGCTGCGAACGTTTTAAATTACTTTCCGAACATATAGAAGAACAAGAATTGGCTACTTTTTATAGAAATTTGATGAAAAGTGAAGCCAATCACTACACAATGTTTTTAGGTTTTGCTAGGCAATACGGTGACCGCGAAGAAGTTGATAAAAAATGGCAAGCGTTGTTGGATTATGAAGCGGAAATTATGAAAGATTTGGGCAGAAAAGAAACGATGCACGGGTGATTTAGACTCGCTTTGCTCTTAGATACGCTTCGCTTTAGACCGCAGGCGCTGTTAGAATCTGGAACGCTTCACTTCGACAAGCTCAGTCCAAGCGCTGTTGGACTTTTTTTGGAAACGCTGCGCGTTTTTGAAACGTCTTTGCGAGAGTTTGCAAAACTTGCGGCAATCTCGTGCTTCAAATAGTAATGATTGTCTTTGATTAACTTACTTTTTATAAAGCATTCATAGAAAAATACTGCTTTACAACAACCAGACTACCGCGTCACTAGTTCCTCGTAGTGACTTATTGAAGAATTGAAAATTAGATACTGAACATTTGTATGAGCAAAGCGATACTAAAGAAAAATCTAAAACTCTAAAAGCGAAGCAAGTCTGCATCAAAGTCTATACGACAACCCAATTTGAATTACCGCGTTTTTCCCTTCAATGTTTGGCGCTCTGTCTTCGTCGAACATGTCTGCCAAACCTAGATTGTAACGTGCTTCTAAAACTAGGTTTTCTACAAGCGTGAGTCCAAATCCACCGTTGATGCCGAAGTCGAAGTTTTTAAAACTGTCTTCAAATTCGTGAATTTTCACACCAACTTGTGGTCCCAATTGAATATTTAAGAATTCGGTGAGTTCGTATTTTAGCATTAATGGTATTTGTAAATAATCAGCGCGTAAGGCTTTTTCTTTCGCACCTTGTGCTGAGTATAAAAATTCTGGTTGAAAGCGTATTTTACCTGCAATACTCATATCAATAAAAAAACCAGCAACAAAACCGATTCGCGCATCATTCAAACCATCTTGAATATCATCTATGTTCGTACTGCTGTAATTGGAGATATTGATTCCTGCTTTAAAACCGTAACGTGTTTCCGTATCAACACTCACGTATTTTTTAGCATCAATTTCATCAGTTTCTGCTGTTTTGTCCATTTCTTGTGCAAACATAAAACTGGAACATAATACGAACGAAAGGAGTATGATTTTTTTCATTTTGGGTGTTTTAGTTTTTTAAAAATACATATCACAGTATCAAACATTCAAAATATTCGTGCCTTTTTGCTGTTTTTTCGACGATTCGAAGAATAATGTCTTTATAATACCATCTGCCAATCCAATTTTTGGTACAAATATTTTTTGCGCGCCACTCCATTTACAGGCAGAGAGATAAATTCGCGTTGCAGGAATGATGACATCGGCTCTATCAGGATTTAATCCTAATTCAGAAATACGCTGCTCATAAGTTAAACTTTGTAGGAACTGATATTGCGCATTGAGATAGATAAACGACAGCGGTTCGCCAATAGCAGTGTTTGACATTTTATGCAATTTATTGATGTTTCCACCAGAACCAATAAGCGACAAACGTTTTAAGTCTTTCGTATTACGCTTAATCCACTTTTCAACTTCTTTCCAATCGTCTTCCGTAATCATTTCGTTGAGCAATCGTACTGTTCCGATTTGGAAAGAGCGTGATGTTTTTATTTTTCCGTTGGAGAAAATTGTCAATTCCGTACTTCCACCACCAACATCCACGTAGAGATAGTCTTTTTCTTTTTCAATGACATTGTGTAAATCGGTTGACGCAATGATTTGTGCTTCGCGTTTTCCGTCGATAATTTCAATATTGATATCTGCTTTTTTCTTGATGCGTTCTACTACAGCAGTTCCATTTTTTGCATCGCGCATTGCGGAAGTCGCGCACGCCATGTACATTTCCACACCATGCACATCCATCAGTAAACGATAGGATTTCATAGCATTCGTCATACGTTGAATATTTGTTTTAGAAATTTCGCCATTCAAAAAAACGTCTTGTCCCAGACGAATTGGCACACGCACCAACGAGCTTTTTTTGAATTTTGGTTCTTTATTTTCCTCTTCAATCACATTTGCAACTAACAATCGTATAGCATTCGATCCAATATCAATGGCGGCAAATTTTCTAATTCTCAAAATGGATTCTTTTTTGTGTTAATTTGATAATTTTTCTAAATAGTAATCGTACGTAGCAAATTGTGAACGTACTTTTATCAGTTGGTTTTTTCGGTATGCATTGTCTTGTTTTTCAGAGAATACACGTGCTTTTACATTATCGCTCCAACCAATATCAAAGGTGTCTAGCAATTCTTTTTTTATGTCTTCATCGTATATCGGACACGTCACTTCTACCCTTTTGTCTATATTTCGTGTCATCCAATCGGCAGAAGAAATATAGATTTTCGGATCACCTTCATTTCCAAAGATAAACATTCTTGGGTGTTCTAAAAACTTGTCTACAATACTTATGGCTTCTATGTTTTCACTCATTCCTTTCACACCAGGAATTAAACAACAAATTCCACGCACAATCAACTGAATTTTCACGCCAGCACGACTCGCATCGTACAATTTATCAATCATTTTATAGTCTGATAAACTGTTGACTTTTATTTTAATATACGCTTCTTTTCCTTCTTTGGCATTTTTTATTTCCGCATTAATCAGCTTATAAAACGCATTTCGCGTGTAGTGTGGCGATACGATTAAATGCTTGTATTTTGCCACTTTGTAATTGGTTTCGAAGAAATCGAATACTTTTGCTACTTCTTTTAAAATGTTTTGATCGGCGGTAAAAAGCGTATAGTCTGTATAAATTTTCGCAGTTGATTCGTTCACATTTCCAGTACTTACAAAACCATAGCGAACAATTTTGTCATTTTCGCGGCGCTCAACAACGCAGGTTTTACTATGCACTTTTAACCCTTGTACACCAAAAATAAGATGTACACCTTCACTTTGTAATTGTTCTGCATATTTGATATTTGCTGCTTCGTCAAATCGCGCTTGTAATTCTATTTGAACGGTTACTTTTTTACCATTTTTAACGGCGTTGACCAACGAACTTGCTACGTGCGAGATTTTTGCTAAACGATATACAGTGATTTTTATGTTTTCCACGCGCGGATCTAAGGCAGCTTCTCGCAAAAAGCGGACAACATAAGCAAAGGTGTGATACGGTGCGAATTGTAGATAGTCTTTTTGAGCAATTTTTTCAAAGAGACTTCCTTCCATATTGAGTCCTTTTATCGGCAATGGCGGATAGGATTTGTAGAGCAAGTCTTCACGACCTAAACTCGGAAAGGACATGTAATCTTTTCGGTTGTGATAACGTCCACCAGGAATCAAACTATCAATATCATCAATACCCATTTTTTGAATTAGGTATTCAAACGTATCTTTGTGAATGGTTTTGTCGTATACAAATCGTACAGGTTCTCCACTTCTACGTCCTTTGACACTGCTTGATATTTTTTGAATGAAACTCTTCGTTAAATCATTGTCAATATCCAATTCAGCATCACGCGTGATTTTAATCATGTGTGCAGACAGGCTTTCATATTCAAAAATGCTAAAAATATTTCCTAACGAATGACGAATCAAATCATCGAGAATGATGATGTATTTTTTTTCGCCTTCGCTTGGCAACACGATGAAACGATCAATCGTTTTTGGAATTTCAATTAGTGCGTATTTTATTTTTTTGACTTTTGGCTTAAAGAATCGCGTAACTTTTTTGGTGTTTTTGGTTTGTTCTTTCATCACCATTCTAATTGCCAAATACGCAGCTTTGTCTTTTAAACCAGGCATTTCATCAATGTCATCCAAAATGATGGTCACCAAAGCGGGACTTACTTTTTCAATGAAATATTTTTCAATATACGCACTTTGACTTGGCGATGCTTTTTGCTCATTGATGATGAATATGTTTTCCCTTTCAAGCTCTTTTTGCACTTCATTTAGAATGCGCAAACTCTCTGTCTGTTGCTTGATAACTATTTTAGTAATTTGCTCTAAAAGGTCTTTCGCTTTGGCACCACCAAGCACACTTCTTCCTCCTTTTCCTGCTTGTGCAATACGTTTTACCGTAGCATAACGCACTTTAAAAAACTCGTCTAAGTTGTTAGAAAAGATTCCGATAAAGCGCAAACGTTCAATAAGCGGAACTGTTTTGTCAGCTGCTTCTTGCAATACGCGACCGTTGAATTGAAGCCAACTTATTTCTCTGTTGATGTAGTTATTTTTGGTATGATCCATTATTTTAAGTCTTTTGGGAATACTTTTAAAATGGTGGTGCCTTCGCTGATTTTTTTCCAAGAATCGGTATCAAATTGTATCACCACAACACCACTTGTCGGAACATTGTCAAACAGTTGACTTCCATAGGTATTTGCTACTGCTGTTATGGCGTGGTTGTGTCCAAAAACCATCAAGGTATTCACAGCATCGTCACAAGATTTTACCGTAGCGACTAATCCAGCGCCTCCAAAGTCGTACATATCGTCTTTGATGTTAATTTTGTCAAATGGATATTCCAAACAGCGCGTAAATATAGCGCAGGTATGCAACGCTCTATTAGCTATGCTAGAGTAGATAATTTCAGGTGTTTCAATGGCATCTGCGATATGATTTGCCACTAAATGTGCGTCTTTGATACCGCGCAGTTTTAATGGGCGGTCTTTGTCATCTACAGGATATTCCCAAGATGATTTGGCGTGTCGGACAATGATGAGCGTTTTCAATGGTGTGTGTTTTAGTTTATGGTGCTAGGCGATCTATTTTCCATGAATAATCTGGTTGTAATTGGTAGCGAATTCGGTCGTGTAACCGATTGGCTCTTCCTTGCCAGAATTCCATTTCTTTTGGTTTTACAATGTATCCGCCCCAATGTGAAGGTCGTTCTATTTCTTTGCCTTCGTAAGCGTTTTCTATGTCTGCTAGTTTTTGTTCTAAATATTCGCGCGACGGAATTACAGAACTTTGGTCAGATACCAATGCGCCTAATTGACTTCCGCGTGGACGCGACTCAAAATAGCCGTCTGATAGGTTTTCAGCAATTTTTTCTACGTTTCCTTTGATGATGATTTGGCGTTCCATCGCAGGCCAAAAAAACGAGATACAAACCCTTGGATTTGCTGCCATGGCTTTTCCTTTTTCACTGTTGTAATTGCTGTAAAAGATAAATCCTTCATGCGTATATTTTTTTAACAACACCACTCTACTTTTAGGAAAACTGTCCAAACCAATCGTGCTTAGCGTCATTGCATTGACTTCTGCTACTGTTTCCGATTGCTCAACTTCTACAAACCAATTGCGAAACATTTCTATCGGATTTTCAACGCAGTTTTCTTCTAAGAGTTCACTTTTTTCGTAGGATTTTCGGTAATCGCTTAAATCTTGTTTCATGCGTTTGCGCTTTCTTCTTTTTCAACAATTCTCAATATGGCTAATTTACAGTTTTTCATCCGTTTTTTGAAGTAAAAGCGAGTTCATTTATCGTAAGTTTTTCATGAAGTTGTACACGATTTTTTGTGTATAAAAAAAGAGACAACTTTCGCTGTCTCTTTAATATCTGTTTGTTTTCAGATGAATTAAGGCTCTTGATTGTGTGTTGTATTGCATCCTGCTGTTCCTCCTGGACATGGTCCTTCGTTTGTTTGAAGTGGCATTGGACATCCAGGCACACCAGAACACAAACATTCTGACATATCGGAATGACATGACCAAAAACTTGTGAATCCTCCTGAAGTAGCTTCCTTCGTTAACGTACTTACGGTAGCTTTTCTTAATTTTAGAGTTGAAAGATTTCTTTTTTTCATGATTTAATGTTTTAAAGTGCCTACGTTTTTATAGGTTTTCGGCATTACCTTTTCAATCGATTGTGTATCGAATTTAGAAAGAGCAACATTCAAATTCAACTCATTATTCCTTAAATTGGATGATTTCGAACAGTAAAATCAAGCTTTTTATTCTACCTGATAACATATGGTTTGTTCGTCTGGTGCTTGCGACATTGGAGGAAAAGCTCTATCGGAAATGGTATCTGTTCCTCCTTTGATTTTTCTGGAAAGTACCGTGCTGATATGAGCAATTTCAACTTTTGATAATCGTAGTTTTTTTAGTCTGTTTTTTTTCATAATTAAAGTTTAAAAAGTTAATTGTATTGCTAAAACTATTGAACGTGAATTATATTTCATTTTCATAATGCCTTAAATTAGACAATTTAAGGTAATATGAAAGCAATTTTAAATAGCGCTCACACCTTGTTTTTATTACGCTTATCCAATTCTTTAATGTAATAAGAAGGATTGATTCCTGTTGATTTTTTAAAATGTTTAGTAAAAGATTCTGGACTTTTATAACCGACTTCCAAAGCGATGTGTTTGATGGCGTATTTTCGGAATTGATAATCTTTATTTAGCCGATCAATGGAATAATCAATACGAAGTTTATTGATATATTGATAAAAGGTCTTGCCTTTGTATTGCTTGATTATTTGTGTGAGATATGTGGTATTGGTTTTAGCTTTTTTTGCCATAGCTGCAAGCGAGCAGGTAGATTCTAAAAAATAGTGTTGTTCTTCAAGTTTTGCCAAACGCTTTAATACAGCTTCTACTTTTACATCGGTAATGGCAATTTCTTTTGGTTTTTGAGCTTCTTTACTCTCCTTCTCTTCTAAAGCTTGCACGAGCTTTTCAAAAATTTCTTTATTCTTTTTAGCTTCTTTTTTATAATGAAATACAAAATAGATAGCGGCAATACAAATAATCCCGATAATGATTAAAACACCTCTATACCTTGACAATGCCTGTTGATTGGCTGTTAAAACTGTTTGTATGAATTCATTATTTATGTTGAAATCACTTTCATGCATAGCTCTCGCTATTTCATTGTTTTCTTTATTTTTTAAATGACTGATTTGATCTTTTTTGGCTTCATACATGGCTGATTTTTCTGCGTCTTGTTTTGCCAAATAACATTTTGACAGTAAATCATACATGTCTTCTAAATAGATAGGGTCAAACCCTTTACTTCCTAGTTTTTCAGCTTGCCTAATAATGGTAGTCACTTCGCTAAATTTGGCAATCGCAGTGTCGTATTCTTGCAATTTATAGTAACATCTGCCAATATTGAAAAGAGTTTCCGATAAACGTTCGTCGTTTTTTAGATAAGTAATATATGTTTTAGCAGTATCTAAATGCTGCAAAGCTTTTCCATATTCTTTTTTTAAGTAATACGCGACTCCGAAGTCATGATGAAAAAAACTTTCGCCAGATTTGTCATTGATTGATTTACTGATATGAAACCCTTTTCGACTGTAATATAATGCGGAATCTGCTTGTTGTAGTTTTAAAAATGTACCACCGATTCCCATGAGCACTCTCGCCAAGTTTTTAGGCTGAATGTTTAGCAATTCCCTTTGCTCATACGACTCTTTGTAAATTTTTAAAGCTTCATCATATCTTTTTGCATTTCGCAAGATTTTTGCCATGTTGGCACGCGCTAGAAAAATTTCTTTTTTGTTGTTTTTGGTTGCCGCATCTTCATAGACTTTCGTATAATAATTCATAGCAATATCACTCTCATCATCAAGAGCGTACACATTTCCTATACGTAAAAGAAAAATATTTTTTAAGGGTAAGTTTTTGATGTTTTTAATCATGTTGACACCACTAATCAGCGTATCGCGCGCATTGATGAATTCACCTTTTTTCGTCAATACGATACCGCGCTTTAGATAGGCATTTGCTTTTAAAAGAATGTCGTTATTTGTAGAAGCTTTGAGCAGTAATATATCTATCAATTCATCTGCTTTTTCGATGTCTTCATTGATCATATTTCCAATCACTGACAATTGCTCACGATCTTTTGGAGACAATTGCCACTCTTTTTGTTTTTTACTGCAATTCCACAAACAAAAAAGCAGCACAGAAACCATAGCAATTCTTAGAATTCTATACGATGTCATACGAGATGTTTTACTTATATATTAATCAAACTCAAAAGTTGTACCATCATCAGCTAATACTACATTTTCAAACACCGTTTCGGCTTCTTCTTTGAAAACGTCAAAGCCATCATAACGTGTGGAAAAATGTCCTAAAATTAATTGCCCAGCATTCGCTTCTTTGGCAATCATAGCAGCTTGTTTGGCAGTAGTATGCTTTGTTTTTTGGGCTAAATGTTCGTGTTTGTCTAAAAAAGTAGCTTCGTGATAGAGCACATCTACATTTCTAATTTGCGGTATAATTTGAGGGGAATACACTGTATCACTACAAAAGGCATATCCTTTTGGTTTTGGCGGATCAAACGTGAGTTTCTCATTTGGAATGATTTCTCCAGAATCTAAGGTAATATCTTTCCCTTTTTTGATGTTTTGATAGTAACACTTCTCTATTTCGTAGTTCAATACTGCGTTGATATTGAGTTTACGCTCTTTTTCTTTTTCTTTAAATAGAAAACCATTGGCATACACACGATGATTTAACGGAATGGTTGTCACCGTAACTTTGTCATCTTCAAAAAGTACTTCAGGTGCATCGCTTTCCAATTCGTGAAAACACAATTGATAACTTGTCCACGATTTGGTGAGTTTGAGTTGTAGTAAGGTTAATTCTTTTAATCCTTTCGGACCGTAAATATGCAAGTCTGCGCTTCTACCTAGCAGCATAAATGTAGAAATCAATCCGATGAGTCCATAGAAATGATCGCCGTGTAGATGCGAGATGAAAATATGTTTGATACGTGCAAATTTCACTTTGCTTCGCCGAAGTTGTACTTGTGTTCCTTCTCCGCAATCTATTAAAAAGATGTGGTTTCTGATTTCTAGTATTTGTGCTGTCGGATTGGTATGTTTTGTAGGTGTAGCGGCGTAGCAGCCCAATATGGTTAATTTCACTCGTATTTGTTTTTTTATGTGTTGGAAGCTAAAAACCTAAATCGCGTTCTATTTCTTCCATTTCAATGATGTCAAATGCTTCTTGCAACGTTGGCACTGTCATGATAGCTTCTGGCAACTCGTCAGTACTTATTTTATTGGTTACAATAACAAATGAATGTTTGGCTTCGCGATGTTTTTTAGAAAGTTGTAAAAATTCTACCAAATCGCTTTTGGTGACGTTTCCAAACGAAAATAAATTTACGATAATATTATCATTCTTAATGTCGTCATAACGCGCTTCTATTTTTTGTACCAACGCAATGATATTTGACGATTCTTGAGTAATGATTAAAATATTTTCTTGCTTATCTAAAATCATAGGTTCAAAGTTTAGAGGGTTTTTAGTTTTTTGAGACTACATTTTAAAATGTACATAACAAGTTACGAAAATTAGCGAACACTAAACACGTTTTGTACCATTTTTACAAAACGGAACATGCAAAAAAACTATACGTTTTTAATTTTTGAAGCTAGCAAATAAATGACCGCCATTCTGATTGCCACACCGTTTTCTACTTGATTGAGAATGATAGATTGTTTGGAATCTGCTACATCACTTGTAATTTCCACACCGCGATTGATTGGTCCTGGATGCATAATCACGATTTCTTTGTCAAGAGAATCTAGCAACGCTTTGTTGACTCCAAATAGCTGCGTATATTCTCGCGTAGAAGGAAAATAACTAATGTCCAATCGCTCATTTTGAACGCGTAACATATTGGCAACATCACACCATTCTAATGCTTTTCGCAAATTGGTTTCTACACCAACTCCTAAACTTTCAATATACGTTGGCAATAGTGTTTTAGGACCACATACCTTTACATTGGCACCTTGTAGTTTGAGTGCAAAAATGTTGGAGAGCGCTACTCTACTGTGCAAAATATCACCTACAATGACTACATTTTTTCCCGCTACATCGCCTAGTTTTTCACGAATAGAATACGAATCTAATAAAGCTTGCGTAGGATGCTCATGTGCGCCGTCGCCTGCATTTACAATACTTGCATTTACATGTTTGGAAAGAAAAACGCCCGCGCCAGGATTTGGATGTCGCATCACTACCATGTCTACTTTCATAGACAGAATATTGTTGACGGTATCAATGAGTGTTTCTCCTTTTTTTACAGATGATTGCGATGCTGAAAAGTTGATAACATCTGCTGACAATCGTTTTTCTGCCAACTCAAACGAAAGTTTGGTACGCGTACTATTTTCAAAGAATAAATTCGCAATCGTGATGTCGCGCAAAGAAGGTACTTTTTTTATCGGACGATTGATTACTTCTTTGAATTGATCAGCAGTTTCGAAAATGAGTTGTATATCTTTTTCGTTCAGATATTTTATTCCTAGCAAGTGGTTGACACTTAATTCACTCATTTCTACTTGTCTTTTTCTTGATTAATAAGATATACCATGTCTTCACCTTCATTTTCTTCCCAATTCACCTTTACACGCTCTTTATTGATGGCATCTACTTGTCGTCCACGATAATTTGGTTGAATTGGCAAATGTCTGCTAAAACGCCTGTCGATGAGCACTAATAGCTCAATATCGTCTGGTCTTCCAAACGATTGAATCGCTGTTAATGCTGCGCGAATGCTTCTTCCTGTGTACAACACATCGTCAATAAAAACCACTCTTTTATTTTCTACTACAAAGTCGATTTTGGTTTTGTTGGCTTCAAGAATTTTCTCGCTACGGCGAAAATCATCACGGAAAAAAGTGATGTCCAAATATCCTAATTGAATGTTATTAACGTCATATTCATCTCGCAAAATACGCGTTAAACGTTCTGCTAGAAAAATTCCTCGCGGTTGAATTCCAACAAGCACTGTATTTGAAAAATCAAGGTGATTTTCGATAAGCTGACACGCCAATCGATGTAGAATAATTCCGATCTCTTTTGAGTTCAATAAGGTTTTTTGACTCATAGTGTTTGTCCAAATGGTATTTGGAGTACAAAAGTACAGATTTTTTTAGAATGATACTTTAATTTTGAAGAGAACCATAAAAAAAGCCGTTTCAAAACTGAAACGGCCTTCGTGTATTTACAAAAATGTTAGAAAATTATTTTCCTTCCATTTTGTCTTTCAATTCTTGTAAAGCATCTAAATCTCCAAGCGTTGTCTTTTCAGCAGATTGCTGCTTTTTAGCAGCTGCTTGTACATTCTTTTGCTCTTCCTCACGGAAAATTGCTGTATGAGAAGCTACAACTCTCTTGAATTCTTTGTTGAACTCAATAACTTTAAACTCCGCTGTATCACCTTTCTTCAATTTCTTTCCGTCTTCTTTTTCTAAGTGACGAGAAGGAATAAATGCTACTACATCATCGTTTAAAGCAACCGTTGCTCCTTTGTCATTTGTATCAGTGATTTCCGCAGTGTGCGTAGTTCCTACACCAAACTCAGCTTCGTACTTATCCCAAGGATTTTCAGTAGTTTGTTTGTGACCTAAACTTAATTTACGTCCTTCTACGTCTAATTCTAATACCAATACTTCTAATTTGTCACCAACCGTAACAAACTCAGATGGATGCTTCACTTTCTTAGTCCAAGATAAGTCAGAGATATAAATCAATCCGTCAATACCTTCTTCTAATTCTACGAATACACCAAAGTTAGTAAAGTTACGAACCGTTCCTGTGTGCTTAGAACCTACAGGGTATTTCGTAGTAATATCTGTCCATGGATCTGGCGTTAATTGCTTGATACCTAATGACATTTTACGATCTTCTCTATCTAATGTTAAGATAACCGCTTCTACTTCATCACCCACATTTACGAAATCTTGCGCCGAACGTAAGTGTGTAGACCAAGACATTTCTGATACGTGAATCAATCCTTCAACACCTTCTGCTACTTCGATAAATGCTCCATAATCAGCAATAACAACTACTTTTCCTTTTACTTTATCTCCGATTTTTAATTCAGAATCTAAAGCTTCCCATGGATGTGCGCTTAATTGTTTTAATCCTAATTGGATTCTTGATTTGTTATCATCAAAATCAAGGATTACTACGTTTAATTTCTGGTCTAATTCAACAACCTCGTTTGGATGGTTGATACGTGACCAAGAAAGATCGGTAATGTGGATTAATCCGTCAACACCTCCAAGGTCGATGAATACACCGTACGAAGTAATGTTTTTCACAACTCCTTCTAATACTTGACCTTTTTCTAATTGACCGATAATTTCTTTCTTCTGCTCTTCGATATCTGCTTCGATAAGCGCTTTATGAGAAACTACCACGTTTTTGAATTCATGGTTAATTTTAACCACTTTGAATTCCATAGTTTTGTTTACATACTGATCGTAATCTCTAATTGGCTTCACGTCAATTTGAGATCCTGGTAAGAACGCTTCAATTCCGAATACGTCTACAATCATACCACCTTTAGTTCTGCACTTCACAAAACCATTAACGATTTCTCCTTTGTCATGAGCCGCATTTACACGATCCCACGCTTTGATAGTTCTCGCTTTTCTGTGTGATAATACTAACTGACCTGTTTTGTCTTCACGAACGTCAATTAATACTTCAACTTTGTCTCCTACTTTTAAATCAGGATTGTAACGAAATTCGTTTAAAGAAATAACTCCTTCAGATTTAGCATTAATGTCAATAATCGCTTCTCTGTCGGTCATTCTAACTACAGTTCCATCTACTACAGCATCGTCATCTGTATCAACGAAATTTTCTGCTACTAATTTTTCGAATTCTTCTAACTTTTCGTCTTCTACTTGGTCAATTCCTTCTTCGTAATTGTGCCAGTTGAAGTTTGCTAAGAATTCTTCAGGGTTTTTAACGTCCTGAACGTCTGTGTTTGTGTTTTCTTCAGCCATGTGCTGATGTAAAATTTGTATACTACTCATTTAGAGAGTCTTCGCATGTAAAAGTAGTAGAATGTTATGTTTATATAATTTTTTTATTCCCTTTTCGATTCTCCGTCATGCTAAAAAGGAGTGCAAAAGTAAGATTATTATTTTGATTTACAAACAAATAGTCGTGCAAACCACACGCTTTCGTGCAATTTGTCTGTAAAATTCGATTTTTATCGAAAAAAAAGATTGTAACATTCTTATAACCTAAAATTTATTTTTTTGCTTTATCTTTATAATATTAATAATTAAAATAACAAAAGAATGAGTGTAAAATCGAAATATCAACCAGTATTAGACCTTGGCGAAGAATTGAATATTCAAAACGGAGATGTACAAGAAGTAAATGGTATATTGAAAGTTAGTGGAACTGCTGGAACGCAATATGAAAAGAACCTACTTTGGGATAAAATCAAAGAACTTGGTGGAGAAATGCCACAAGATATTGAAGCAGATATTAAAGTAGCTGACGAATCTGTTTTTCACCGTCATACTGTAAAAAGTGGTGATACCTTAGGTAAAATTGCAAAGCATTACTATGGAAAAGCAAATCAGTACCACGCTATTTTTAAAGCCAATACAGATATTTTAGACAATCCAGATGTTATTCATCCAGGACAAGAGTTAGTGATTCCGAATGTATCGTAATTGACGACATTATAAGAATAGAAAGAGACTGTCTAAAAAATTTAATTTAAACTAACGTCATTCTGAGCTTGACTCAGAATCTCATCACACTAATTTTCGACTGTTATGGGAACCCGAATCAAGTTCGGCTTGACGAAATTGGAACTTTTTAGACAGTCTCTTTTTTTATTTTCAAAAGTTTTTATGCGGCGTTAATAATCCGCTGCGCCAAACTCAAAATACGTTCAAACTGTTCTTTAAGTCCCATATCACTATTGTCAATTGTTACAGCGCCTTCTGCTTTTCGCAAGGGTGAATCTTCTCTGTGAGAATCTATATAATCTCTGTTTTGAACGTTTCGTAACACATCTTCATACTTGACATCATCGCCTTTTTCAATCAATTCTTTGTAACGACGAATCGCTCTTTTTTCAGGAGAAGCAGTCATAAATATTTTCAATTCTGCATCGGGAAAAACTACAGTTCCAATATCTCTTCCATCCATCACAATGCCCTTTTCTTTGCCCATTTGTTGCTGTTGTTTTACCAACTGATACCGAACTTCTGGAACTGCCGCTACTTTACTTACATGGTCAGACACTTGCAAGGTTCGGATTTCTTTTTCAACATTTTCATCATTCAAGTACATTTCGGCAAAGCCCAATTCATCATTATATACAAAACTTAAATGAATGTCATTTAAAGCTGTAACCAAATCGCTTTCCTCAAAGTGATGTTCATCAATAAAACCTTTACGCATTGCATACAGCGTAACTGCTCGATACATAGCGCCAGTATCTACATAAATATAAGCTAGTTCTTTTGCGAGTTGCTTGGCAATGGTACTTTTTCCTGTAGATGAAAAGCCATCAATGGCAATGATAATTTTTTTCATGAGCGCGTTCTTTTTCCTTTTGAATTGTACGCTTATTGCAAATTAATCGTAACACCAAACATACTTGTATTGGCTGCAATTGCATAACGTGCGTAGGTATAATCAAATTTAAGCTTATTGATGCGAAGTCCAAAACCTGCCGTAATTCCTGAAAAATTACGTTGGTCAATAATTTTAAGCTCTTCTCCTCTACGGAAATTATACCCCAATCGAATATTAAAACCTCTGTCTGGAAACAATTCTACACCTACAATGGTACGTCTGATAACATTTTGCAAGAAACCTACTTTTTCTTCGGTAGTGCCACCTTCAATCGATTGCTCTGCACGGTTCGGATTGGCAAATGCAATATTCCATTCCTGTAAGTTTTCAAAAGTAAGATGCCAACGAATTGGAACGTGCTCTAGCTTTTGTGACAATCCTAAAATCAGCTCAAAAGGCAATTGTTCTTGCACGCCTGCATAAGTTGTAAATTGTATTCCGATGTTTCGGGCAACCAACGCGACATTAAATTCCAATTCTTCATTAATATACATAATTCCCAAATCGACAGCGCCGCCAAAGGAATTGTATTGTTCTAGTTTTGAATTGATAAACTTAGCATTCGCACCTACATGAATATCTGTTCGTGGAATGTTGTACGCGTAACCAAGCGATAATGCGACTTCATTTCCTGTAAAAGTCCCTGTGGAATTTCCTTCCACATCATATCCGTCAAACTGACCATACGAAACATAGGTTACACCAGCGTGAAAGGTTTGCACTCTTCTGTCCCAAGTATACGCATACGCAGCAGAACCGTAATTGACATCACCTAAGTAATTAACATAATTGACAGACAACTGATTGTCCATTCGGTAATTAATCGTTGCTGGATTGAATAATGCTTGATTTACATCTTTATCATAATTGGTAATCACCTTTCCGCCAAGAGCCGCTTGTCGAGGTGACGAAATTAGGTTTAAAAACTGATACGTATATCGCCCTCCAATTTGCGCGGAAGCCAATGTCGTCATCAACAAAAAAAAGGAAAAGAGGAGCTTTTTCTGCATGTGTACAAAGTAACTAAAATCTTTTAATCAAAACGCTTACATGTTGTAAATATTTTACACCTTTTTTAAAAAACTTTAGATATTTCTTTTAATTGATTTTTTTCAGTAGCAAAACTACACTTTTTCTTGGCAATCCTTTGCAAATATAGCAATGAAAGCAATTTATTTTTGATGACATTTTATAAAACCGCACTGGGTTTCCTTGTTTTTAAGCTACAAATCAACGTACATTGAATACGAATTAATTCACCAATGGAGGAACTCCAAAAGCCATTTTAAATATTAGAGTAGAGATCAAAACAATCAAAACTATTATGAAAAAAAAGTTTTTTTTACACAAAACAGTAGATGCGTTATCTGAAAAACAGATTGAAGATTTAGACAACATCTTTGGAGGACTTGCAGATGTTCCTATCGATGATATTATTCACTACCCAACTGGCGGTGGCGGACCAAGATGTCCAGATGGTTATTATTGGCACGAGCGTTTAGGACGTTGTTTAAAAGATGGAGAATTGCCGTATGAGCCAGTAGAACATGCGCCTGTACGCCAAGAAGGTTAATATTAATATTTAAACATAAAATCGTAACAGTTGCTCTTCAAATTGCCTTACATGTTTAGTTATACGTGTTGAGCAACTGTTTTTTTCAATTTTTCACTTTACTCTTTTTTTATATGCACTTCAATCGTTTAGTTTTAAAAGTTGCCAGTCGATGTAATTTGAATTGCTCGTATTGTTTTATGTACAATTTGGGCGATACATCGTTTCGGAATCAACCAAAATTCATGAAGGAAAGTCTTATTCCACAAATCATCAATCGTGTGGAAAATTACTTAAAAGCGCATCCGCAGGAAGTGTTTACCTTTACGTTTCACGGTGGCGAACCGTTGTTGATTGACAAGTCTTTTTTTGGAAAATTTATCCGTCAGGCGGAAAGCTTAAAAGAACTATTCCCTGAAACTACGTTTGAATACAACGTGCAAACCAACGGCGTTTTGATAGATGATGATTGGGCTGCAGTACTAAAAGAATATAAAATTTTTCCTGGCGTAAGTTTAGATGGCACTAAAAAAGCGCATGACATGTATCGGAAAGATCACAAAGAAAATGGCAGTTACGACGATGTAATTCGAGGATTGAAATTGCTCAAACGCAAACTTGGGTTTGTATCTGTAATTAGTGTGATGAATTTAGACGAATCTGCGGAAGTTACATATCAACACTTAACCGATATTTCTTCTGATTATGTGAATTTTCTATTACCAGATTACACACATGACAGTTTTCCATATCAACCAAAAGAGATGGGAAAATGGCTAATAGAATTATACGATTTATGGATTCAAGATAAAAACCGACCAATTATTCCATTTTTTAACGGTTTGACCAATGCTATTTTAGGCTCACAAAAAATCGCGCGTCACGAAGCACATGCCTTAGTCATAGAAACCAATGGCGATATTGAAGCTGTTGATTCGCTAAAAGGCTGCGGCGAAAACTTCACCAAAACGAGTTTGAATGTTGTCAACAACGATTTTGAAGAAATCATACAATCACCTTTAGGAAAATTGTATTTTCAAGACAGCATGGAAAAACTGTGCACAAAGTGTTTGGAATGTCCCGTTGCAAGTGTCTGTCGCGGTGGTCGTTTAGTACATCGTCACAAAAAGGAAAATGGTTTCAACAATCCGTCTGTGTATTGCGAAGACATGATTTTGTTGATTTCGCACATACAAAATACCATGATGAAATTGGTGCCAAGCATGTACGACGACAGTATTTCCAAAATGGACGCTGACGAAATTATCGATTATCTCAATACTCTAGATTTTGACAGTATTGAAGATTTATATAAACAGGATTTAGAGTTTTTTAGTGTGGTTTAAAGCTGAAATTACAATTGAATTCCCATGTCATTCCTGCGAAGGCAGGAATCTGACAGCATAGAAAACAGATTCCGCATCAAGTGCGGAATGACATTGAAATTCAAACCTCAGAACGAATTAAAAAATGATAGTATATTCTTTTGAAAACACTTTTGTAATGTCATAAAAAAATGAACTCAAACATACATTCAAGTTCATTTTCAAATTCAATTTCGAGTTCAAATTCCGTTAGTCTACCGACAATACTTTTGCGTTTTTCACAGGCTCATCCGTAATGGCATGTTTTATAACTTCTCGCATTTCAGTTACATAGTGGAATTTCAATCCTTTTAAATACGATTCTTTAATTTCTAAAATATCGCGTTCATTTTGTGCACATAGAATGATTTCTTTAATTCCCGCACGTTTTGCTGCCAATATTTTTTCTTTAATTCCGCCAACAGGCAGTACTTTTCCTCGCAACGTGATTTCTCCTGTCATGGCAATATCTTTCTTCACTTTTTTCTGTGTAAATAAGGAAACCAATGAGGTCAACATCGTAATTCCAGCACTTGGGCCATCTTTTGGGGTAGCACCTTCTGGCACGTGAATGTGTACGTTGTATTTTGAAAATACTTCTGGTTGAATGCCCAACTCATCTGCGTTTGACTTCATATATTCCATCGCAATCGTAGCAGATTCCTTCATCACTTTTCCTAAGTTCCCTGTGATGGTCAGCGTTCCTTTTCCTTTAGAAAGTGTAGATTCTATAAATAAAATATCGCCGCCAACACTTGTCCACGCCAAACCTGTCACAACACCTGCTACATCATTATTTTCGTATTTATTGCGCTCCATGCGTGCAGGACCTAATACATCTTCAATAATAGCATTGGTCACTTTTTTATCGTACGCATCTTCCATCGCAATAGATTTTGCCGCATAACGTACCATTTTAGCAATTTGCTTTTCCAATCCGCGCACACCACTTTCACGTGTGTAACCTTCCACGATTTTTTCGAGTTGCTTCTTCCCTATTTTTAAATCTTTATCGGTAAGTCCGTGTTCTTTTAATTGTTTCTTTAAAAGATGTTTTCCTGCGATTTCAATTTTTTCTTCCGTCGTATATCCTGTCACATTGATAATCTCCATTCGGTCTCGCAATGCTGGTTGAATAGTACTTAAACTATTGGCTGTTGCGATAAACATCACTTTTGACAAGTCGTAACCCATTTCCAAGAAATTATCGTGGAATTCGGTATTTTGCTCAGGATCTAATACTTCCAACATCGCAGACGACGGATCGCCATTGTGACTGCTAGATAGTTTATCAATTTCATCCAACACAAACACAGGATTGGATGTTCCTGCTTTTTTCAAACTTTGAATAATACGTCCTGGCATCGCTCCGATATAAGTTTTACGATGTCCTCTGATTTCGGCTTCATCACGCAATCCGCCAAGCGAAATACGCACATATTCTCTGCCCAGCGCTTCTGCAATCGATTTTCCAAGCGAGGTTTTACCAACTCCAGGAGGTCCGTACAAACATAAAATAGGCGATTTCATATCATTACGCAGTTTTAATACTGCTAAATATTCTATGATACGTTTTTTCACGTCTTCCAAACCAGAATGATCACGGTCAAGAATGGTTTGTGCTTTCTTTAAATCAAATTTGTCTTTGCTAAATTCATTCCAAGGCAAGTCTAAAAAGAGCTCCAAATAGTTACGTTGTATGGAATATTCGGCAACTTGTGGATTCATACGTTGCATTTTTGCCAATTCTTTGTCAAAATGCTTCTTTACTTTTTCGTTCCACTTTTTCTTTTTAGCACGCTTTCGCATTTCTTCAATTTCTTGCTCGTACGAGCCGCCGCCCAATTCTTCTTGGATGGTCTTCATTTGCTGATGCAAGAAATATTCACGTTGTTGCTGATCTAAATCGTTGCGTACTTTGGATTGAATATCGTTCTTCAATTCGAGCTTTTGCATCTCCAAATTCATGCTTTTTAGCGTCGCTAGTGCACGTAACTTTAAATCGGTTATTGCCAAAAGTTCTTGTTTTTCCTTCACCGTCAAGTTCATATTTGATGAAATGAAGTTGATAAGGAACGACGAACTTTCAATGTTTTTAATGGCAAAAGAAGCTTCCGAAGGAATGTTTGGACTTTCCTTGATAATTTGTAATGCAATATCTTTAATGGAGTCTAAAATTGCCGTAAACTCCTCGTCATCTCTTTCAGGACGCGTTTCAGGAACTTCTTTTACCGTAGCTTCCATGTACGGTGTATCACGCAATAAGGTATCTACTTCAAAGCGTTTTTTTCCTTGAATGATAATTGTAGTGTTTCCATCAGGCATTTGCAATACGCGTAAAATTCGCGCTACGGTTCCTAATGTGTTGATGTCTTCTAATTTCGGATTTTCAACAGCTTCATCTTTTTGAGAAACTACTCCGATGACTTTTCCGCCATTATTCGCATCTTTAATCAGTTGAATAGATTTATCGCGTCCAGCCGTAATTGGAATCACTACGCCAGGAAATAAAACGGTATTTCGCAGCGGAAGAATTGGTAAAGTTTGTGGCAATTCTTCTCGATTAATTTCTTCTTCATCTTCGGGCGTCATTAACGGAATCAATTCCGCATCTTCATCAATAGATTGAAATGACAAACTGTCCATATTTAAAAACTTTGTCTCACTCATGTGTATCTTTCTAAGTCATTCTGTCATACAAACAGAATGAAGTCTTTGTATTTATTTTTTCTGTAGGTGTTGTAATCGCCTATAAATCAGCCAAAGCATTGATTTTGTTGATTACATCACTTACTAATTGTCAATTGTTGTGCCAAGCTTTCTCTGCAAAAACGCAAAAATTCAAGAAATATTAAATAATTTTAGTGAAAAGTGTAACAAACCGTTTCACCCATTCTCTTTACTGTAAACTAAAACTTTTTGAGCCACCAAAAGTTACATACTGAACAACTCATTACGTTGTGCAAAGAAGGAAATCAAACTGCGCAAATGGAAGTGTACAATCGCTATTACAAAGCGATGTACAATACCGCTTTTCGAATTGTAAAAGACAGCGCAGAAGCAGAAGACGCCATGCAAGAAGCCTTTTTAAGTGCTTTTACCAAGCTGGATTCTTTTAGCGGAGAAGTTGCCTTTGGCGCATGGTTGAAAAAAATCGTAGTGAACCGAAGTATTTACTTGTACAAGAAAAGAAAAAAGAAAGAAGAAGTTCCTATCGACACAATGCTATACAAGGTCGAAGACAGCAACGGAATTGCTTCAGATGAAGAGTTTACAAGCTTACAGGCTCAAAAAGTATTGCAAACTTTAAAAACACTGAAAGACAATTACAGAGTTTCTTTGACCTTACATTTGATTGAAGGATATGATTATGAAGAAATTTGCTCCATTCTGGATATTAGCTATGCGAATTGCCGAACAACCATTTCGCGCGCTAAAGAAAGTTTGCGAAAAAAACTAGAAGTATTAGTATGAAAAAGAACGACAACATCAGCAACTTGTTTGAACGATTACAGGACGATTTTAACATCGAAACTCCTGAGGTTGGACACGAACATCGGTTTTTGAAAAAGCTACAACAACAGCAAACGCAAGAAACCACCGAAACCAAGCAACCGATTGTATGGTTTACTTGGTGGAAGCAAATTGCCGCGGCGTGTGTTATTTTAGTGAGCTTGGGAATTTTTATCGGAACCAATTTTGGGAACACTTCCGTAGAAAAATCTCAGATAACGTTGTCGCCCGAAGTGGAAAAATCACAACTGTATTTTGCGGCGTTGATTGAAACTGAATTAAAGAAAGTAAAAGCAGAAGAAAACGAAGACACTAAAGAGGTTATTCAAGATGCAATGAAACGCCTAGAACGCCTCGAAAACGATTATAAAAAACTAAAAAAACAATTCATTGAAACTGGAGACGATAAACGCATCATTCACGCAATGATTACCAATTTTCAATTGCGTATCGAATTGC
Organism: Kordia sp. TARA_039_SRF; assembly: GCA_006383075.2. GTDB lineage: Bacteria > Bacteroidota > Bacteroidia > Flavobacteriales > Flavobacteriaceae > Kordia. The sequence continues at coordinate 76,527 of SMNH02000005.1, read as the reverse complement.
TAGAAAACGTTTTACAACAAATTGATGAAATTAAAATATTCAAAAATGAACAGACAATTATATAAACTAACATTCCTTTTACTGATACTTCCTGCTGCGATGTTCGCATCTGACGGAACAGGAAAAATGAAAGGGAAACACACCAAAGAAAAAACCATTACCAAAGAGTTTTCAGTAAATTCAGATGCGTTGCTGAAAGTCACTAACAGTTACGGAACAGTACAACTGACTTCTTGGAATAAAAATACTGTTGCCATTGAAGTGGTGATTCAAACCAATGGAAATTCGGAAAGTAAAGTCACGGAACGTTTGGCACAAATTGGTGTTGATTTTACCAATACATCCAACATGGTCAACGCAAAAACCAGATTTAACGATGGCTCCAAAGCGTGGTGGAAATGGAATAAACGAAATAATGTCAACGTAACCGTAAATTATAACATCAAGTTTCCTAAAGGCAATGAATTGGATATTTCGAACGATTACGGAAAAATTTTCCTCAACAAAGCCGAAAATAAAGTTTCACTTAGCTCAGATTATGGCGGTATGGAAATCGGAGAGTTATTAGCACCTCACAACACGTTGAGTTTTGACTATAGTAACAACGTCACCGTTGCGTATATGAAAGACGGGCGTATCAACGCAGATTATTCTTCTTTCACAATAAATGAAGCGGAAGACATTAAACTGAACGCAGATTATACACAATCGGTTTTTGGAAAAGTTCGCAACATTGAATATAGCTGTGATTACAAATCGATTCAAATTGGAGAAGCGAATAATGTACAAGGCGTTGGCGATTATTTATCACTTCGTTTAGGCAAAATTTCTGGAAATGTAGATTTGGAAGCTGATTACGGTTCCATCAAAATTGCTGAAATGACTAATAACGCAGGCAATATCGATATCGAATCTGAATATGCAGGGATTAAAATTGGGTATCAACCAAACTATTTTTTTAGTTTTGAGTTCAATCTAGAGTATGCAAGTCTCAAAGGCGACGAAGATTTCAACTTTACCATCAAACGTGTGGAAGATGGCGAAGGTTACTACGAAGGCTATCACGGAAACAAATCGGGTAGCAACCATATTTCAATCAATTCAGAATACGGAAGCATCCGATTCAATAAATTATAATTCATCAACTTATTAAACAACATTCACTCTAAACAATCATTCATCATGAAAAAAACAACAGTATTTATCATTGCGCTATTTTTAGCAACTACCGTTTCCCATGCACAATGGGGAAAAAAGAAAATTAAAGGAAATGGAAACGTAACCACCATTACTAGAACTACTTCAGAATATGACGCCGTAAGCGTTTCTGGCTTTTTTGATGTAGAATTGGTCGCAGGTTCGGAAGGAAACATTACGCTTAAAGGAGAATCCAATCTTTTGGAACATATTGAAACCGAAGTAAAAAACGATGTGTTAAAAATTAAAACCAAAAAAGGGTATAGTTTACGTACGAGCAGAGGGAATTCTTTAGTAATCACAGTACCTTTTAGAGATATTAGCAAAGTAGCATTATCTGGTTCGGGCGACGTGTATACAAAAGATACCATAAAGTCAGATACTTTTAAAATGGCTTTATCAGGTTCAGGCGATGTGACCATTGATATTGATACGAGAGATTTGACAATGGCAGTTTCAGGTTCGGGCGACATGACCGCAAGAGGAACTACAGACAGTATCGAATTGGCGTTATCAGGTTCAGGAGACATTCATGCGTATAAATTGAAAGCGAAAAGTGCTAGCGTAAGTTTGGCAGGTTCTGGCGATATTCGATTGCACGCAACGGAGTCTATTAAAGCACGTGTGGCAGGTTCGGGTGATATTGTTTGCAAAGGAAATCCATCTAAACAAGATACAAAAGTAGCAGGCTCGGGTAGTATTTCTATGAACTAGAAGATTCAACAATCAAAATTTGGACAGGCTCAAAAGAGGTTGTTTTAGAAGTTATCTTTAATGTCGTCATTCTGAGCTTGATACTGAAATAAATTCAGCACAGGCTTCAGAATCTCATTCTGTTGATTGCCAACTGTTATGGGAAACCGAATCGAGTTCGGTTTGACGAATTAGTAAACTTCTAAAAACAGCCTCTTTTTGTATAAATCATTGAAATCATCACAAAATAAAAAAGAGCCAAAACATACGTCTTGACTCTTGAATCTTATTATCTTGATTCCTATAGAAATTCTATCCGATGATGTGAATTTCGGAGAAATCTTTGTCTACAATAATATCGCCCGAAGTCGAAGCTTTGACATCTTTTAAAGGCACGGTCACATTGTCTAACTGAATTTCCTTGATTTTAAACGGCAATCCGTGAATATTTATTCTAAACTTTTCATATTCACAAATATACTTTCCTTCTTTATGCTGTTGAATGATGAGTTCTTTCGGTTTTCCTGTAAGTTTGAAGGTACGCAAACTGTAACGTCCTTTGGTGTAATCGTAACCGTCATGTGCATCGTCAAATAATTGTGAACGCTCTTTTCCTTCTGCATAATATATATCTAAGGTTACTTCATCAATTTTCTTTTCGCCTACATATTGTTGCACAGGATATTTTGGAATTACTGCTCCCGCTTTTACAAAAATTGGCATGCTGTCAATTTCAGCATCTACCCATTTTTCTTTTCCTCCTTCTACCAATTCATCTGTCCAGAAGTTGTACCATTCGCCTCGCGGAATGTACATTCTGCGACCTTTGCTGTTGGGTTCTTGAATTGGGCATACTAAAATTTGGTCACCAAAGATAAATTCGTCTGTTCGGTAATGCGTTTGATGATCTTCTTGATCAAACATCACAAGCGATTTCAACAATGGCGTGCCATGATCTACTAAATTCCAAAAAGCCGTATACAAGTATGGGAGTAACTGATAACGTAATTCTACAAACTTTCTAACTACATCCGTTACATCTTCATCAAAAGCCCACGGTTCTTGATCGCCATGATCTCCCGAAGAATGTACTCTACAAAACGGATGAAAGATTCCTAGCTGAATCCAACGCGTAAACAATTCTCCTTGTGGTTGTTCGGCAAATCCACCAATATCACTTCCCGCAAAGGAAAAACCAGACATTGCCATGCGTTGTGCTTGTACATTGGCAATCCATAAGTGTTCCCAAGTTGCTACGTTGTCACCTGTCCATGTTGAGGTATAACGTTGCGTTCCTGAATAGGCAGCACGAGTAATGACAAACGGACGTTTTGGGTAGTTAAATTTCTTTAAACCTTGATAGGTAGCGCGCGCCATTTGCATTCCGTATACGTTGTGTGCTTTTCGGTGACTGCAAGGATTTCCGTCGTAATCGTGGCGTACATCGTCTGGGAAAGTTTTGTTGGGCACTTCCATCACAGCTGGTTCGTTCATATCGTTCCAAACTCCTTTGATTCCGATGTCTTCAATGAGTTCTTTGAATAACCCTGACCACCAATCGCGGACTTCTGAACGTGTAAAATCAGGGAAGTAACATTCTCCCGGCCACACTTTTCCTTTCATGTACGGTCCGTCCGCACGTTTACAAAAATAATCTTTATCGAGCGCTTCTTTAAAAACACTGTATTCTTTGTCAATTTTAATTCCTGGATCAATAATAGCAACCGTTTTGAAACCATCGGCAGCCAATTCTTTCACCATGCGTTTTGGGTCTGGAAAATGCTCTTTATTCCACGTAAAACAGCGGAAACCGTCCATATAATCAATATCCAAGTAAATCGCGTCACACGGAATTTTTAAATCTCTAAATTTTTGCGTGACTTCTTTTACTTTACTTTCTGGATAGTAACTCCATTTACATTGATGATATCCTAATGCCCATAACGGCGGTAATTGATGTGGTTTTCCCGTAAGATCTGTGTAATTTTCAACAACATCTTGCATTTGCGGTCCGTAGATGAAATAGTAATTCATCTCGCCACCTTGCGCCCAAAAACTCGTTACATTTCTTCGCTCGTGCGCAAAATCAAAATAGCTTCTAAATGTATTGTCAAAAAAGATTCCGTATGCTTTGTTATGATGCAAGCCTGTGTAGAAAGGAATAGCTTTGTAAATTGGGTCAGTATCTCTTCCGTATGCATACGAATCGGTTACCCAATTTTGAAAACGTTTTCCTTTAAGGTTTAAGTGATCTGGCTTGTCTCCGAGTCCGAAATAGCTTTCGCGCTCATTGACTGTTTTGCTCATTTTTACGATGTTTCCACCGAATTCGTAGCTTTCTTCCCAGTGAAAACCGAGTTCATCTTCATTGATAAGTACATTATCTTTCACATCGTACAATTGTACTTTCATGTTCGCTTTCGCGATGTGACAAATTAGTTTGGACGTTGTAATAATATATTTTTCTTCGTCTTCTTCAATCTCTAAATGATTGTATCCTGTACTTGCGTATTTGGTAATGGCGTACGAGAAATCGTTTTCAAAAGTTCCTGTGGTTGTGTATCTAAAACGCAATACACTATCGCGCACAATACGCATTTGCATCACTACATCATTTTCGGCGGTAAAGTATAAAGTATCAACATCTTTGCTGAAATTTATGATTTTGGAAGGAAACAAATTTCCTTTCTGTTCTAACTCCGTATTTACAATCATCTTGCAATTTTTATATAAGATGTAAAAAAACGGAAAAGTTTAGAATTTTGAAAGCTTTAAAAGCCTGACTTATTAACGATAACGTTGTAGTTGATTATTATTTTTTTAAAAATACTTTTTTATGTAGTCCGAGTTAAAAACTTGGACTATCGGAAATTCTAAATGCTAGCGTGAGTTTAAAACTCGCGCTAGCAATAATTTGATTATCTTTTATAATTCTTATGACTGATATTTAAAAGCAACCATGCCCAATGGCGGAATGGTAATTTTTGCAGAATGATTTCGGAATTGCCAGTCTTTTTTCTCTGTCTTTATGGTCTTGTTTGAAAAATCTCCAGTTCCAGCATATTGTTTTAAATCACTGTTGAAAATTTCGTTGAGTATTCCTTTTTTGGGCAAACCAACTCTGTAATCTTCGCGTGGGATTGGTGTCATGTTGCAGGCGATAATCACATCGTTTTCTGGCTTTTTTCCTTTTCGGATGTAGACTAACACTGAGTTTTCCGCATCGTTGTAATCAATCCATTCAAAACCTTCTGCTGTAAATTGCTTTTCGTGTAAAGCTGGTTCAGATTTGTATAATGTGTTTAAATCTTTAATCAAAGTTTGCACGCCTTTGTGTACGTCGTATTGCAACAAGTGCCAATCGAGACTTTGTTGAAAGTTCCATTCTCCACTTTGTCCAAATTCCGCTCCTTGAAAGAGTAAATTCGCACCTGGATGCGTAAACATATAGCTATACAACAAACGTAAGTTGGCAAATCGTTGCCACTCGTCGCCTGGCATTCTACCTAGAATCGAATGTTTTCCATACACAACCTCATCATGCGACAACGGCAACATAAAGTTTTCCGTAAACGCATAGGTCATGCTAAATGTTAAATCGTTTTGATGGTGTTTCCTGTAAATTGGTTCTTTGGCAAAATACTGAAGCGTATCGTGCATCCAACCCATCATCCATTTCATGCCAAAACCGAGTCCACCAATGCTTGCTGGTCGCGATACCATTGGAAACGATGTCGATTCTTCTGCAATGGTTTGTACGTCGGGAAACATTTGATAGACAGCTTCGTTCATTTCACGCATAAACGCAATCGCTTCTAGATTTTCACGTCCGCCAAATTGATTTGGTTCCCATTCGCCATCGTTTCGAGAGTAATCTAAAAACAACATCGACGCCACCGCATCTACACGTAAACCGTCTGCATGGTATTGTTCAAGCCAAAAAATAGCATTACTGATTAAGAACGACTTGACTTCATTTCGACCGTAATTAAAAATCAAACTTTTCCAATCAGGATGATAGCCTTTTCGTCGATCAGGATGTTCGTATAAGTGTGTTCCATCAAAGAAACCGAGTCCGTGCGCATCTTCTGGGAAGTGCGATGGTACCCAATCTAAAATGATTCCGATGTCGTTTTGATGAAGTTTGTCCACCAAGAGTTTGAATTCTTCTGGATAGCCAAAGCGTGAGGTTGGCGCAAAATAACCTGTCAATTGATATCCCCAACTTGGATCGTACGGATATTCCATGACAGGCATCAATTCGACATGCGTAAAGTTCATTTCTTTTACATAATCGACCAACTCATCTGCCATTTCTGTATAGCTTAGGAAACGGTTTTCCTCCATTTTTTTCTTCCACGAGCCCAAATGCACTTCGTACACTGAAAATGGCGCATCCAATGCATTGTGCTTTTTACGTTTTGCCATCCAATCGGTATCTTTCCAATCGTGGTCAGCATTCCAAACAATGGAAGCCGTTTTTGGCGGATGTTCACAACGACGCGCATATGGATCTGCTTTTTCCGTTTTAATATCTCCGTGGTGACTTTGAATTTTGTATTTGTAAATGCTTCCTTTGCCTACGTTCGGAATGAATCCTTCCCATATTCCACTTGCATCCCAACGCACATTGAGTTGGTGTTCGCCTTCTATCCAATAGTTAAAATCGCCAATGACAGATACGGTTTTTGCACTTGGCGCCCAAACCGCAAAATAGGTTCCTGCTACGCCATCAACTGTAATCATGTGTGAACCAAATTTTTCATAGAGTTTGTAGTGTTTCCCTGCTTTGAAGAGATTGATATCAAAGTCTGAAAATAAACTATGTGGAATTACTTTTGCCATATATTATTTGTGATTGATAATGTTTGTGATGCCTTTGAGCGGAATAACTGCCCAAAGAGGTCGTGAATTGAGTTCGTACCCAAGTTCGTAGATTGCTTTTTCAAGCAACGAATATTTTAGTAAAAAGATGCGTTCTTGTCGGTAGCCAATGTTGAGGTTGGCATCTTGAATTTTTTCGATGTATGTTTTTAAGAATACGCCAATAAAATATGTGTACAGCAATTCGCCCGCATCAAAAAGCTGTTGCTGCTCGTGTTTGTATTGTTCGCTATTGTTGAAAATAGTGGCGTAAATCGCGTAATGAAAGCTTCTAAACAAACCTGCAACGTCTTTTAGTGGCGGTTGTTTTACTTTTCTATCGCGAATGGTACTTTCAGGTTCTCCTTCAAAATCGAGAATGTAAAAATCATCTTCTTTGACTAAGATTTGACCTAAATGATAATCGCCATGTACGCGAATTCGTTCGCCTTTTAGCTTTGTCCAATCAAAATTGACCAATCGCTTACGGATGTCGTTTTTATTGTCTAAAAATTCATGCGCCAATTCCAAAGACAAGCCTTCTAACTTATGTAGATTGTTCTCTACTGTATTTAATCGGTTTTGAAATTGATAGAGCAATCTATTTTTCAACCATACAGTGTAATCGCCGTTAAAATGCGTCGGTGTAAAAGCAGTTTCTTCAAATTCACTTCCGAGAGCAATGTGCATTTCTGCGGTGCGTTCTGCAAGTTTTTGCACTTTTAAGAAAAGATTCAATCCAACCCAATCAATAATTCTCGGTGGCACATCGCGAATGCTTAAACGTTCAAAGAGTTCCGTTTCGGGCAGTTGTGCAATGTCAATGTTTTTGGTTTCTAGCGTTTGAAACACTTTTTGCAGTTCTTTCAGCATGTAATCCCACGCATCACCTTCGTTGGGCACCATTTCTTGCATGAGTCCAATAGTGATATTTTCATTGTCAGAATCAACAATACTTAAACTTCCCAAATAGGCTGGTGTGTTTTTGAATTGTTTTTTTTCCGACAAGAAACGGCTCATTTCATAGTCTGGATTTTTATTGGCATAAATTCTTCGGAAGAATTTCAACACATAATTTTCATTATACACAATAGACGTGTTGCTTTGCTCCAAGCCCATAAAACGCGACGATTCATATTCGTCATTAAACAAGACACTTTTATGATATTGCACACGTGTCAAATCGTTTGGAATGGCGGTGAGAATGCGCTCAAACACTAACTTTCTAAACGCTTCTAAGTTAATGGCATCAATGATAAAACCTTCTTGGTCTTGAATACTAATAGGCAGAATACGGTCTTCTTGTGCAAAGCTCTCATCCGACACAAAAGCAATCGGTAAAAAGTAATGTTGATAGAAGGCTTCTTCAAAATTGACTTCTAAAATCAATCCGTAATACACTTCGCCATGCTGCTGAATGCGGAAATATTCCGACAATTCAATGTATTTCAACTTGCTAGCTTTTCCACCATACCAACGCTGTTTAATGATATAATCTTCTAAAACTTCTGAGAGAAAAGCGTTAACAAAGGATTTGTTCTCTAACAGTGTTTCCCACGAGTCGTTAAAGTTATACTGCGTTTTGGTTTTGGTGGTTTTTTTAGTCATCACTGAAAGTTTTGTCGCTATTTATTGATTTTAAATATATGAAATGGCAACGCAGGATGCAATTCCACATAATTCCACTCGTCATACCAATTGTAGCTGTTGCCCGTTACCAAGTCATGCACTTCCACTTTGTGACCTTGCTGAATACCCAAATCGTGCAACGGCAATTGTACTGTTCCCTGTTGCGGATAGTATTGATCTAAACTAATGATAATCAACAATTCACTCGTTTTATCTTGATTCCACTTGTAAAAACCGATGAGGTTATCGTTTTCAATGTGGCAGAATTTGATGTTGTTGGTTTGTTGCAGCGCTTCGTTCTCATGACGAATGTGATTGATACGCGTAATGAGCGTTGTCAACTTGTTTTCTTTAAACCAATCGTAATGACACAATTGAAATTTTTCAGACATGTAGTATTCTTCTTTTCCTGGAATTGCTTCGTCAATCATTTGCTCAAATACAGGCCCGTAAATCCCGATGTTGGAACTCAACGTTGCCGCTAAGGCATAGCGCTGAATGTACTTTGATTCGTTCGCGCCTTGCAAATGATACGGATTAATGTCTGGCGTATTTGGCCAAAAATTTGGTCGCATGTATTCCTTTTGGTCGGTTTGCGTGAGCTCGTTCATGTATTCTATCAATTCATGCTTGCTGTTTCGCCATGTAAAGTACGTGTATGATTGTGTGTAGCCTTGCTTTGCCAATTGCTGCATGACTTTTGGTTTGGTAAACGCTTCCGCGAGAAAGATAACGTCTGGGAATTTCTTTTTCACCTCAGCAATAATCCAACTCCAGAAATAATACGGTTTCGTATGTGGATTGTCTACACGAAATACACGCACACCACAATCAATCCATTCTAAAAGAATCTCCAAACATTCGTTCCAAAGGTTTTTATAGTCTTCGCTTTCCCAATAAATTGGCAAGATATCTTGATACTTTTTCGGTGGGTTTTCTGCGTATTGTACCGTTCCATCTGGTCGCCATTTAAACCAATCAGGATGTGAGGTTACCCAAGGATGATCGGGCGCAGCTTGCAATGCATAATCCATCGCAATTTCGATTCCTTGTTCTTTGGCTTTCGCCACCAAACGTTTAAAATCTTCTTTCGTTCCCAATTCTGGATGTATATCTTTGTGTCCGCCGTATTGTGAACCAATGCCCCACGCTGAACCCACATCACCTTTTTTAGCTTCTGTGGTGTTGTTTTTTCCTTTGCGATTCACTTCTCCAATTGGGTGAATTGGCGGAAAGTACAAGGTGTCAAATCCCATGTTTGCAACGCGTGGCAAGAGACGTTCGCAATCGTTGAATGTTCCATGTTGTCCTTCTGTTTCTGAAGCTGAACGTGGAAAAAATTCATACCACGTACTGAATTGCGCTTTTTTACGGTCTACATAAATTTGCAATTCGTGTGAAGTATTTGCTAAGTGTTTTTCTGGATATTTTAGAAAGATTTCGTGCAAACGATGACTTTTCGCTTCCGTAATCGCTTTTTCGTATTGTTCTGCATCCTGAAAAGCATCAATGCATTCACCGAGATAGTCTTTTTCTGTTTTGTTAGCCTTTTTGAGTAATGGTTTTAAAAGTTCAGCACCTTCTAACAATTCTGAAATGATATATTGATTGTCGTCAATTTTGCGTTCTACGCCGTGTTGCCAATTCAATGCATAATCTACCCAACCCTCTACTTTGTACGTGTAGAAACCTTGTTTTTCAACCATAAAAGACGCTTGCCATTCGTCATTTCCTAGTTCATGCATACGCACTTCTTTCCAGGTTCGTTCTTTTTCGTGTTTGTACAGTACCGAAGCGGCAATCACATCATGTCCATCGACCAAAACATGGGCATTTACCGTGACGATTTCGTTGACAATTCGCTTGATAAAAAATTCACCTCCATTCAATTGTGGAGAAATATAATCGATGACGACACGTTGTTGGTTTTGCATTTTTCGAAATAATTAGCGTTTAATTTTTCGAAATTAGTAAAATAAAAAGCAATTTCCTTATTCTTTTCACGATTATCTTACCGAGAACAACACTATAACGATTGCGTGTTGATTATTAAATGGTTAAATAGTAAAATTTTGATTTTTTGAAGTGATTTTTTAAGAAGTTTTTATCGTTTATCAGACGTGCATTTTTATTCTTTCATAAAAAGACAAACAAAAAACGGTTTGCGTTTTCACCCAAACCGTTTTTGATAATTTTAAAGCTAATTGAACCTTACTTTTTTCCCCTGATGCTACACGTACTGATTCCAAAAGGGGCATATAGCGGACAAAAACTGATAAAACTTGTCAATACAAAAATACCTGCAAGTACCAACAGTACAATTCCGAGTGTACCTGTAATGGTGTCTGTAAAGTATAAGGTTGCTACTATTGCTGCGATGATGACTCTGATAATTCTATCAGCAGCTCCCATGTTTTTCTTCATAATTGTGAGATTTGTGGTTAGTTTTTTTATGTTTTGTTTTTAATAGGTCGTATTTAGGTTGTTTACATTACTAAAATAACGTCATTTTGCTATAAGTTTTATTCAAATAAAATTGTTTTTTCTCTATAAACTAAATTTTAAAAAACTAAAAATCAGTTGTTTATTTTCTTATTCTTTGCTTGCCCAAAGAAAAGAAACAAAAGAAAAGGCACTTTTCCAGAGGTGTTTTTGGCTTTCTCTTTAAGGAGAAAACCAAAACCGCATGATTTTTTCTAAATTTCTTCCAAGGTTTCAGAAATTTTTAACGAAAAAACCCTGCTACACTGCGGAAAAGAGAAAACCATTGTTATTTATTATAAACTCAAGTTCAATAACAAAAACTTAGTTTCCCATTTTCGAGATAAATTTTTCTAAAAATCGTGATGATTTTCTAAAAAAGATAAAATCGCTTAGTATTTTATTCCAAGCGTAGATTGTGATACCTTTAGAAGGTCTAAATTTCTAAACAACCTCATGAAAATTCAAAATTATAGTTGTCTACTGATATTTGTATGTGTGCTTTTTAGCGCTTGTAATGATTCCAAAAAAACCAACACGAATACTCCGCAAGAAACTGTTTACAAGAATGTTACAACAACTGCATACGAATTGGCGCAACCTAAAGCTGAGACTGCTGCTGTATTGGTTTTATTTGGTGGTTTTCCTGAAGTCGCAAAAGATATTCAACGAGAGTTTGGTATTTTAAAAACTGCCAAACAGCATCGTATTGCGGTGGTTTATGTTAATTATAATCAAAAGCTTTGGTTTGAGCAGGGTGAATTGGATTCACTTTCGCATCAAATACAAGAGATTTTCACAAAACATGCATTGCCGAATACCAACGTATTTTTTGGCGGATTTTCTAGTGGTGGTAATGTAGCCTTGCATTTGGGAAATTATGTAACAAAACATACCAACTTTGGCATACAGCCTAAAGGCATTTTTATTGTAGATTCTCCTATTGATTTAGCCGCTTTATACCGAAGTGCTGAAAAGAATGTGCAACGTAATTTTTCAGATGTTTCTGTGCAAGAAGGTCGTTTTTTATTGAAAATGTTGGGTGAGCGATTTGGCAATCCTGCGGAAGCGATTGAAGCGTATGAAAAATACGCAGTGTTCACTTCGCAAACAAATTACACCGATAATCTTTCGGGCTTACAAAACACCAAACTTCGTTTCTACACCGAACCTGACACACTTTGGTGGCGACAACAACGCATGGTAGATTACGAGCAGATGAATGCTTTTTACATAAAACGTCTTGCGGAGCAATTAATCGCTAAAAACTTCAAACACGTGACTTATATTTCCACTGAAAACAAAGGCTATAGAGCCAATGGCGAACGACATCCGCACAGTTGGTCAATTGTTGACAAAGAAGAATTAATTCGCTGGATGCTTGACTACTAAGATTCTAATTTTTTTTGACTACTCTGCGGGTTTTTGGCAAATAATGGCGTCGTTACTTTTTGGGTATTGACAAGGTTTTGGATTGCCGTCGTATCCTGGACACGTCACGCGGTCTGCTGCAAATGTAGGACATACATATTGCGTTCCTCCTGTGATTTTTGCTGTTGTCAAATTGGAAATGACATTCCTCTTTAGCTTTAAATTTTTAAGATTTCTTTTTTTCATGATGGTAAAGTATTGGTTTCGTATTAGTAAGTTACTAAAAATCATTATGAAACAATCTATACAACACCCTTTTTCAATCAAAAATAGCAGGATTGCAAAACGTTTGTTACCTTAGTTGGCAGGAACGTGTATCGTAACGATTAACCAATAGCAAAAAATATTTTATGGAAGAGCAATTACAATCCTCGTGGTCAAAACTTTTAGATAAACTTTCTAGCTGGGTAGATTCAGTCGTGTTGAATTTGCCGAATTTACTAATCGCGCTGTTAATTTTTGTGTTTGCGACTTGGATTTCGAGAAACATCCAAAGCCTTACTAATCGATATCTTAAAAAAGTCATCAAACAACCTTCCATTCGTGGATTGGTGTCCAATGTTTTTGCCATTTTGATTGTTGTCTTAGGAATTATTTTAGCGCTTTCTGTGCTGAATTTGGACGGCACACTAAAATCCTTGCTTGCAGGTGCAGGAGTTGCTGGTTTGGCCGTCAGTTTGGCGTTGCAAGGTACATTGTCCAATACCTTTTCAGGATTGTTTATAGCGATTAAAGATGAAATGAACATTGGCGATTGGGTAGAAACTAACGGTTTTTCAGGAAGAGTCGTTGAAATTGATTTGCGAAATACCAAAATTAAAGAAGCAGATAATAATATTGTCGTCGTTCCGAATCGTATGATTATGGAGAATCCGTTTAAAAATTACGGACTTACCAAACGCATCCGAACCACGATTACTTGTGGCGTTGGTTACGAATCTGATTTGCGAAAGGTGAAGAAAATATCTATTGAAGCCATTGAAAATCTATATCCGCCCAACCGTGGTGAAAATATTGAGTTTTACTACACCGATTTTGGTAATAGTTCCATTGATTTCCTTTTGCGTTTTTGGGTAGATGCCCAAGAAAACCTCACCGCGTTGGAAGTTAAAAGTGAAGCTGTCATGACCATCAAAGAAGCCTTTGACAAAAACGGTATTAACATTCCGTTTCCAATTCGTACGGTTATTCAGCAGAATACCAATAAAGATACGGAGCAGGATTCTTAGCATATTTTTTCAACTTTCTTCCTTTTTTAAGTAGCATATTGCGTCTCGCAGGTCTGCAGGAAGGTTTCAAATGCGTTGGAAAGTGTCTCGCAGCACTGCAGGAAGGTTTCCAACGCGTCGGAAAACGTGTCGCAGTATTGCGAGACGGTTTTGTAAGCTCCCGAAAGCTTGTCGCAGGTCTGCGAGAACGTTTCGGGACTTCCCGAAAGTTTCCTGCAATGCTGCGAGGCGGTTTCGGGTGGTGTTTTTATTGGGAATTTGAAATGATTACGGGAAACCTCATTCCACATATGTAGGTTTTATTTTACATTTGTAGAAATTATGTAACAAATGAAACTAATGAGGTCACTCCGTATTTTATGTGTTGGGATATTATTCCTAAACTTAGCATGTAATGATGATAACTTGGATAAAGTCCCTAATGAATATAACCAAAAGGAATTAAATATATCTATTACCTCTATTGAACATTTAAAAAACTCCCGTCCAAAAGTTGAGCAAAATATTCGTCCACTTCTTGATAAAATTAATCATCGAAAAAAATCATCAATTGAATTAGATTTTCAAATAGAAGAAAGTCATGTTCAAATTATAGAGCAAGAAAATTTTACAACTTACACGTTTTTTGTTTATAGAAATACATTAACACCTGGTATTTTAGAAAATTACACTTATAAAGAATATAACGATAATACTTTTGAACAATACTTACTTAAATATCATTATACATTTGATCAAAATGGAGAAATAATTTATGATACTAATATATTTGAAGTAGATATTATACAAGGTAATTCTTTAATCTCAAAAAGTACGGTTAGTTGCGTTCCTGAATTTGTGGAGGTTTTAGATTCTTTTATCTGTACCTATAACGAAAGATGTACAGGAAGTGGTCGTCACGAAGCTGGTGATAACTCCTGTCTTTGTACTCCAAGCCCTGATACTTGTGATCCTGCAAATTCTACTTCTTGTGAGTATGAATACGTTTGGGTTTATCAGGGATGTAATACAGGTGGAGGAAGTATTATTGATAATAATACAGGGGACAATAATACAGGTGGTGGTTCAAGCACTAATGATACTGACAACATGGATAATGAAACACAAAGCTTACCACTTGAAGACCCAAGACCTATATGGGAGTCTATTTTAAATTGTATCAACTTCGGTTCGTTAGGGCAAACAGATACTACTACTATTGACCCCTCTATTTTAGAACAGCTATATTTAACGCCTAGACAATGGTCACAAATTAACGAATATCTCCAAAACAATAGTTGTAGTGAGGATGCGCAAGAATTTGTTATAGATGTATTAACTTATATGGATAACGTAGAAATTAATGAAAATGATTATCCCGGTATGGAAGATGGTTTACCATTTAATTGGTGGAATAATGAAGAATTAATAGAAGAAGTATTTCAAGATCCTTATGAAACTTGGAAAAAATTAACTGAAAGAGAGAAAAAGTTAGTTAAATGGTATCCCATTGAAGCATACAAAATTAATAAGAATAGAGTTATAGCATTTCAAAAAACTGCTGAACTTTATGGTAGTACTCCACAAAATCTTAATGGAAAACCAGATGCTTTTAGACATGCTTTTTTTCACGCAATAAATACTAAAGATATTAATAAGCATAAAACTAGATTATTTGCTGATGCACATGAAAGTGAAGTTCCTAACAGATGGATTTTAGAAAAAGAAATGGATTTATATAACAATTATAAAGGAATTGATTTGATAGATTCTGGAAATTTATATAACGAAAGTGTTGATACAATTGCTATTTTAGTCTACAATATGATAAACAACGGAGACCTTGTTTATTTATCGCCAATTAACTATAATGACCCACAATTTTATGATAATCCAAATACTACAGAACCTAACGATGGAAACCACGGTATAAATACAAATACTTCTTTAATTCCTACTAACCAATGAAAACCGTTTTAAAATTATTAACTCTTCTCGTTTTCTTTACTCTTTTTAGCTGTAAATATGGCGTAGAAATGCGCTTGATTAATTGTTCAAATAAAACACTTAATCAAGTACTGATAACCAATGGATTTAAAACTAATCAATTAGGAGACATACAAAAAGATACAATAATCAAAACCTTCTTGGATTTTAAAGAAAATAATAGTGGTATTGATGGTAACTTCAAAATTGATTTTTCTATTGATGGAAAAATTAAGTCTTATAAATTTGGATATTACAGCAATGGAATACCTTCAGTTAAAGATTATGAAATAAAGATTTTTAAAGATACAATCTTAATTAAAAACAATTTTTGATTATTTTTTAAGACACTTAAGTAATTGAAATGAAGCTATCTAAGAATACGCTATTATTAAAAATAATTATACCTCCAATCATTTGCTTCCTATGCAATTATTTGCTGAATGGTTATGATAACCTAGAAGTTGTACTTATTCCCTTTACACTGCTAATAGTGTTACCAAATTTAAATCATACTAAATACAACATCACAAAAACCATCATTTTGGTAGCGTTGTGTACGATTTTAAGTTTTGCCGCTTCAATTTTAATTTCCTTAGGTATTGGATATCCTATAGAGTTTTTTATGAATTTGAATGACGTTTCAGAGAATACCAGCGAATTGATATTTAAGTTTGTCTCTATTATATCATATTGCTTTATCTCGCCTGCTATTATTTTTTACTGGCACAGAAAATTATTTGTAACTTCAAAATATACAAAAGTTATTTATTTAGTAACCTGTGTTGCTTTGACTATAGCACTCTTTATGATTGATATAAAAGCTAGTCTGGCAATTGCTTTGTGGCAGCTTATCATGATGTTAGCATTACAATTTAGTATATACCAAAAAATGATTGCTAGATTTTAGGATAAGTTAACAGTCGTTTTTTACTTAGTAATTGTAGCTACTTTCAGTAAAGTCTACTGATGCCACTGCGCCGAATAATCAATATGCGCGCCGCCGTTGATTTCAAATGGTGTGTGTTCTTGGATTTGATGCTGTTGTAATGCCGACATGTTTTTTGTGCTTTTTCTCATGATTGTAATTTTTGTGTGAATAATTTTAAAGATAAGAAAAAATCCTGCTTCATTCGAAAACAGGGTTTTGAGAATAATGGACATGTACGACTCAAAGCTACGCTTCATGAATGTCATAATTTAAAAAATACAAAATGTCTAAACTATATGAGATATTAACTTAACTAGCTCAACATCATATTTTCGATATCTATTTGAATTTTATTTTATATAATATCAAGTTGAGCATTATCGTAGCTATCGAACATTGCTTATGATATTCAATTGACATATAGACTTTCTTAGTTGTTCTTAACCACGCTCAAAACCGACAAGTGTTTGTTTTTTTAGCGAATTATAAGTATTGTAATAATTTCTTATGTAGAACTCACGTTAAGATATGCAATTATTCAATATCTTGGGCTTTTGAAACAGGCATATTGTGTATAAATAATAGTGGTTGAAGTGAATATATAAAAGTGTAAACATAAAACAAAGATTAGTGGAAAACCGAAAGTTTTGTGAATAAAAACCCGCTAGTATTCATACTCTTCACCGTTACCTGCAAGCTCTGAAAACAACATAGATAAAATTAACCGATAACGATAAATGAAAAATATCATAGCTATTATAATAATTTCGACAATACTATTTTCGTGTACAGAAACTAACGAAACAAAAAAAACGCTCGAAAAAGATAATACTGTAATTAACGACAGCTTAAACAAAAATTTAAAATCAGCTTTTGATAAAGGTGCTATTATTGGCTTTTCTGTATCGGTAGTTGATGATGAAGGTCTGATTTATGAAAATGGATTTGGATATACAGATATAGAATTAACAAAAAAGTACACGCCAAATACAACACAGAATATTGCTTCAATTTCCAAAACCTTCATAGGAGTTTCACTCTTAAAGGCACAAGAATTAGGGAAATTAGATTTGAATGAACCAATAAATAAATACCTTCCTTTCAAAATTATAAATCCTAATTATCCAGATAAGCCAATTTTAATTAAACACCTTGCTTATCATACATCTTCAATAATTGATATTGACAAAATATATTCGAAATCTTATGTTTTAAAAAAATCTGAACATGATGAAAATGAAGATGTTTACGAGTGGTTTAGTATGCCCGAAAAGAAAATTTCACTCATCGAATTTCTCGAAAATAGTCTTACCAAAAACGGAAAATGGTACACCGAAGAAATCTTTGCCAATACAGAACCTGGGAAAGTAAGAGAATATTCAAACATTGCATCTGCTCTTTGTGCTCAAATAATTGAGTTAGCAACCCAACAAGATTACCAATCTTTTACAAAGGAGTACATATTAAAACCTCTAAAAATGACATCTTCTGGTTGGTCTTCCAAAGATATTGATTCAACAAAGCGTTCGAGATTATTTGTAAATAAAGAAAAGCTAATCGCTGAATACTCTTTAATCACATATCCTGATGGAGGGTTTATAACTTCCAATAGAGATTTAGGGCTATTTTTAACAGAGTTAATGAAAGGTTACAAAGGAAAAGGTACACTTCTAAATAAAGACAGCTATGCAAAACTATTTGAAAGACAAAGGTCTCCAAATAAAGAGACGGAAGACGAATATGGAATTTTTATATATTTCAGTAAAGAATTTGTAAAAGTTAAAGATAATATTATTGGTCATAACGGTTCAGATCCAGGAGTTATGACAGCAATGTATTTTAATCCAAAAAGTGAAACAGGTAAAATACTTTTAATTAATACAGACTCAAATTCCGATGATAATTTTTGGCCTGAAGTAGTCTCTATTTGGAATTCATTAATAAAATACGAAACCGAATTAAGCAGCGAAAAAAACAACCAATAACAATGGTTACAATAGCTCTTAGTCTTATTAAAACAATTAATTTTCAGTTTTTTAATGACTGTAAGTAATTAAAAAACCAAAAAATCCCGCTTCTGTAAAACGGGATTCCATAAGCTTTAACTTTATAGAAATTGAAGCTTATTGAATAATCGTTCCTTTAGGAATGACCGCATCTTTTTTAATCACCACAATACCATCTTTAATAAAATAAGTCGGTGTTTCGGTGTCTTTTAAATGTTTACCACCGTTGATTTTTACATCATCTCCGATGCGACAGTTTTTGTCGATAATCGCGTTTTTGATATAGCAACGCTCGCCGATTCCTGAAAGAATGTCAATTTTGCGTTCGGCAATTTCTTTTAAAGATTCGTAACTATCACTTCCCATCATATAGGTATTGATGATAACAGTATCTTTTCCAATACGCGAACGAATTCCAATCACAGAACGCTCAATTTTAGACGCTTGAATGATACAACCATCGGAAATCACGGTATTATTCAGCGTAGTTCCTGAAATTTTGGAAGTTGCCAAAATACGCGCGTTGGTATAGATTCGGTATTTTTGATCGTAAAGGTTGAACTTTGGAATATTATCTGTCAATCCTAAATTGGCTTCAAAAAACGAGTCAATATTCCCTATATCTGTCCAATAACCTTCGTATTGATAACTTACAGTTTTGTGTTTATCAATGCTTTGCGGAATGATTTCTTTTCCAAAATCAACCGTATCTGGATTGTTCATTAATTTAATCAACAAATCGCGATTGAAAATGTAAATTCCCATCGACGCCAAATATTTTCTACCTTCTTTTTCCATGTCTTCGCCCACATCCGATGTCCAATCAGGTAACAAATCTGCTGCAGGTTTTTCAATAAACGACGTAATGACATTTTCTTCATTCGTTTTCATGATACCAAACGACGTAGCATCTTTTGCATTGACAGGATACGTAGCAATAGAAATTTCCGCTCCCGATTTTTCGTGCTTGTTGATCATATCGTTAAAATCCATCTGATACAATTGATCGCCCGAAAGAATCAACGCGTATTCAAAATCATTCTTTAAAAAATGATGCATGCTCTGTCGCACCGCATCTGCCGTTCCTTGAAACCATTTGTCACTCGAAATCGTCTGTTCTGCCGCAAGGACATCCACAAACGCAGAACTAAAAAAGCTAAAGTGATAGGTTTTGGAAATATGCTTGTTCAACGATGCCGAATTGAACTGCGTCAATACATACATTCGTTTGATATCTGAGTTGATACAGTTGGAAATTGGAATGTCTACCAAACGGTATTTTCCTGCAATTGGTACGGCTGGTTTTGAGCGCGCTGCAGTTAATGGATAGAGACGAGAACCTTGTCCGCCTCCAAGAATGATACTTAATACTTTGTCGTTTATCATGGTATTTATGAGATAGATTTATATAGGTTTTTTGTTTGTTGTGCAATGGCTTTCCAGTCAAAAAAATCTTCAACTCGTTTTCTGCCTGCGGCTTCCATTTTAGCGCGTAATGTGTCATCAGAGACGATTGTATTGATGCCTTGGGCTAAGTCTTTTGCAAAATTTTCTGGATGTACAGGCTCAAAAGGAGCGGTGTTTTGTTGTTCCACGGGAATGAGAATTCCTGTTTCGTTTGGAATGACTACTTCTTTAATACCGCCGACAGCACTTGCTACGACAGCCGTTTTACAAGCCATTGCTTCAATATTGATGATGCCAAACGGTTCGTAAATAGACGGACAGCAAAAAACGGTAGCGTGTGAGTAGAGTTGAATGATTTCTTCTTTCGGCAACATTTCCTCAATCCAAAATACATTGTCGCGCGTTTGTTTCACAGCCGCTACACTTTCTTTCATTTCTTCCGCGATTTCGGCGGTATCCGGCGCACCGGCACACAATACAATTTGCGTGTCAGTATCAATATGTTTGATGGCATTTACGAGATGAATAATCCCTTTTTGACGTGTAATACGCCCCACAAATAAAACATACGGTTTTTTAGCGTCAATCCCAAATTTTACAAGAGTTGAGGTTTCTTGTGTAAATTGATATTGCTCTAAGTTGATACCGTTGTAAATGACTTGTATTTTGTCTTCTGTGACGTTGAAATGTTTCAGTACATCGACTTTCGTTTCTTCCGAAACTGCAATAATAGCATCTGCCATTTCAATCGCCGTTTTTTCAATCCAAGAAGAAGCATCGTATCCGCGACCAAGTTGTTCGCGCTTCCACGGACGTAAAGGCTCTAATGAGTGTGTAGTGATTACCAATGGTTTTCCGTAACAAAGTTTCGCCATGATGCCTGCAAATTGCGCGTACCATGTATGACAATGCACTACATCGGCATCAATTACAGAAGCGTTCATGTGGAGATTGGTTTGTAAGGTATTGAAAACCGTTTTTAATTTTTTATCTGCGGAAGCGAAATCGGTATGATCGCCGTTAAAACCGATAATACTCAAATTTTCTTCGTGAATATCTTGATCGCCAAAACTACGCACTTCCACATTCATGAGTTTTTTGAGTTCATCGGCTAAATATTCTACATGCACACCTGCGCCGCCGTATACATAGGGTGGAAATTCTTTGGTAAAAAAAAGTACTTTCATTTGGATTGGGTTGCCTTTTTCTAGTTGATTTTTTGGTAATGACTTTAAATTTAACTAATTAATATGACATAATTGCAATAATTAGTGAAGTGTTAACTTCTTATTAAAACGAAAACATTTTCGTAATGATGCTATTTTGGTTACGACAGACTGTTTGTATAAAAAATCGTATTTTTAAAGTAAAAATTAAAGAAAAACTACATGAAAAAGATTTTAGTGTTTGCCTTGATTGGAATGCTGTTTAGTTGCAATTCTACAGCACAAAAACAAGCCGAAAAAAGTACTCAGAAGGAAACGTTTAAAGTTTCAAAAACCGAAGCTGAATGGCGAAAGATTTTAACGGAAAAGGAATTTTATGTGCTGCGACAAGCGGGTACAGAACGTGCATTTACAAGTCCGTTGAATAAAAATTACGAAGACGGAACGTATCACTGCGCTGCTTGTAATACGCCATTGTTTAAAAGTGAAACCAAATTTGACTCAGGCACTGGCTGGCCAAGTTTTTATAAAGAAATTGAAGGGAATGTAGCGTTTAGTACCGATTATAAAATTGGCTACGCACGTACCGAAGAACATTGTGCAACTTGTGGCGGACATTTGGGACACGTTTTTGACGACGGACCAAAACCAACAGGAAAACGTCATTGTATTAATGGAGTGGCGTTAAAGTTTGTACCTGAGAAGTAGACGCGCTTCACTTCGGCAGACTCAGTGTGAACGCTTTTAGAATTTTGGAGTCGGCTGTGCCTTTTGGTATTTTAGTAGTTGTGTCGTTGAGTTTTGTTTGTTTTGTTTGTTTTGTTGTTTGTTTTTTCTCTGCCTATTTTTAATATATTTATCTTTATGGAGAAACGCTATTTTGTATTGAAAAACGGATATTTGAATATTGATGAAACGCACTTTTATTTTAGTGACCATGGGAATTGGGAAACTTGTAATATTTTGAAAGAAACAGAACTCCCACGCGTGACATTTTTTCAAGTTTCTAATAAAATCATCTACGCAATATATTTAGTTTTATTTTGTGTTTTTGTTATCGGATTTATCACGGGAAAAGCTGACTTTTCGTATGCGGTTCTTTCCTTTGGCGCAATTTTTCATTTGTTGAATCTACTTTACAAAGTGAAATACTTTAAGATTCCTCTCCATAAAATTGAACACATAGAGTTGCGAAATCAAAAGGTGATTGTTCATTTTAAAAATCACACTAACAAATCCATCACACATACTGTTAAACTTGATGATTTAAAAGAATATAAAGATATTTTACAGTATTTCCGAACACATTTTAACCAAAAACTTCGTGTTGCATGAGCAATATAGCTGAGAATTATTTAGAAAGTACTAAAAAGCAATTCGCGTATTATAAAAGTTTGGGTGATAAAACCTTTGCACAATTGAATGAAGACGATATTCACTGGCAAGCAAATGAAGATAGTAATAGCATTTCCGTAATTGTAAAGCATATTGTGGGAAATATGCTGAGTCGCTGGACGAACTTTTTAACGGAAGATGGCGAAAAGGAATGGCGTCAGCGCGATGGTGAGTTTGAAGCTTCTTATAAAACGAAGGCCGAAATGATTGCCGCATGGGAACAAGGTTGGCAATGTTTGTTTGATGCGATTAATCCGTTGCAAGCGGAAGATGTTTCGCGCGTTATTTACATTCGAAATCAAGGACATACGGTTTTGGAAGCGATTACGCGTCAGTTGTGTCATTATCCGTATCATATTGGGCAATTGGTGTATGTTGCCAAACAAATTCGCTCAGATACATGGACTTCGTTATCCATCCCGAAAGGACAATCTTCAACGTATAATAAAGAGAAGTTTAGCAAAGAGAAAACGAAGACGCATTTTACAGATGATGTGTAATTTAGATTGCTTCGCTTTTAGATTTTTAGACCGCTTCGCTTTTAGATTCGCTTCGCTGTTGGAATCTAGATTTTTTTAGCTGCGCTCAATTCAAGGATTCAAAAATTCAATGATTTAAGTTTTTTTTGAAATGGTTAGACTCGCTTCGCTTTTAGACGTTAGACTTTTTCGCTTTGCTCAATTTTAGGGTTAATGTGTAATCTTTTAGTGACTTGGCTTTTTTTGAGTTTACTCTGCAAACTCCCATCCTCTTTTTTCAATGATTTTGGTGAGTCTTTGCACATCTTCTTCCCATAAATCTGTAGTATTCATTTGCTCTCTAATTTGTAAAATGGTACTATGCGCATTGATGACTGCGGGTTTGTGTTCAGGGAATTCTTGTGATGTTGTAAGGAGTTTGGCAACTCCTTTTAGATTTTCTCCATTGTTTAAAAGCCAATAGGCATGTTGCGTTCTAAAGTAAGGACAGTGATAGAATTCTTCTGCAACAGCATTCCACATATCTTCTTCTATTCGTTCGTCACTTAATAGTGACACAGCATACACTGATGAATGTAACTGCTGTCCGTGAAAGCTAACAATATCTAAAAGATAAATTTCTCCATTGTCTTCAATTTTTTTTATGTCGCTTTCCTCTAAAATTTCATGATATAGTTTATGCGATTCTTCATGTTCGCCTTTCAAATGTAGTATATCTGCCAATGCAATTCTTGCGCGCTTGTGTTTTGAATCAATTTTTAGTGCCTTTAGTATATACTCGTGAGCAGTTTCATAATCCGATAAAAAGAAATAACATCTGGCTGTTGAAGTTAAGAACTCAACATCTTCCATGTCTTTATCAGTCGCCTTTTCTTGTACAAGTTTAACGCCCGTTGCTGGATATCTGTCAACAATAAAACGCTCCAAAAATTGCCATTTTTCAAGTATTTGTGCGTATTTTTCATCTAGCGAACGATATAAAACACTTCGCTGATCCCAAACAGATTGTATGTTTTTCCATTCTTCGTATGCTCCAACAAATGCTACAGATGGTGGCAATATAGTTCCGTCTGGTGCTGTAAATTCAAACTCCATTTCTCTTTCAGGGTCTTGCAAATAACGGCTTAGCGTGTCTTCAAAAAATTCAGTAAATGCTTTATCTTCTGTTGGTGTTGATTTTTGGGTGTTTTTTTGGCTCCCGAATAGTTTTTTAAAAAATGACATGCGTAGTTTTTCTAGTATAATTTTTCACAATATATCAAAAAAGTGCAAGTTTGAAAGTTTATAAGTTTGTTTTTCTTGTTAGGCTTTTGAAGATTCTTTTTTTATAATGAAGAATAGCTTCGAATGAAGTAACGCTGCATTTTCTAATTGACACATTTTCAAATCAAAAACCTTACACTATCAAATGCTTAAAGACTTTTACTGGATTTTGGTTGATAATTTCAGTGATTTTTTTGTGATAGATGTTCGCAATTTCCCTGTAACCTGAGTTTTTTAGATGAATTTCATTGTCCCACTGCGAATCTTTTGGAAATTTTCCGCGCAAGTCAATGTGATGAAACGTATCGTATTCCGTAGCCAACTCAATGAGCATTTCATTAAATTCATCTACCAAATATTTGATGATGGCTTCGTGATCTTCTTTTCTAGTGATGTTTTTCATCCCAAACGACGGCGACAACCACGGACCTTTGAAGTTTCGAAAGATAAAACTGTAACCTTTGCCGTTGACTTTGGCATAATCGTAACCGTCCATTAAAATATTGCAATCGACATGCGTTGTACGAACCGATTTGATAAAAAACTCAATTGCCGTTTTCATTTCTTTTAATCGCGCTTGAAAGATTTCTTTGTTGACTAAACTTTCCGGATTGGACACACTGTGATTCAGATAGCCGAGAATTTCGCTTCCCACAATATCATTTCCGCCTGCGCTAAACAATACAATTTTCGGTTTGTGTTTACGAATTGAATTGAGCGTTTTTTGCAAAGAAATAGCACCTTCATTAATCACAGAGCCGCGTTTGCGCTTGATTTCCGTTCCGTACACCATATTTTCGAGCGTATCACCCGCTTTGGCAAATTTGTCAATCGCATAGCCTTTTTTGATGAGGTAATCGATGATATCTTTTCGCAACGGATAGGCAAACCACGAATCGCCTTCAGCAACGATGGTTAATTCTTTTGGATACGACTTTTGTAATCTTCGTTGCGAAATTCGCGCTTGTTCTTGCTTAAACTTTCGGAGTTGTTGTGACATGATGGTAAATTATTATGAATATCATTCAAAAAATCATCACTATACTTCGGAAAAGAAACCTCTCTCTCTATTATGTATTAAATGACTTAGTTATAAATGTAACATAATTATTCCAAAAATAACTACGGTTTTTCGCAATGTCGCTTTTTTGTAAGTAATCGGTTGTAATGTACACGCAGAATACGATGCATGTTTGTTGTAAATTGTTGTTATTTTCGCTTGTAACGCACATTTTGAATACGCCCAGAAGAGACTAAAATTTCGTTGATGTTTCCTGTAGCATCTTTTTCAAAAGATAGGTTGTAATTGTTTGCCATCATTTCATTTTCATATAGCAACAGTCCTTCTAATTTTCGATTGCCCAGCGTGATTTCGTAGGTATTGTCTTCTTTATGTTTGATGGTGAAAAACGTATCTGTTTCCGAATTTTGAAACGAACCATTGAGTAAAGTACGGTCAAATTTGCTCAAATCGCTTTCAATTCTCGTGAGCGTAAATGGCGCTACTGTTGGGTAATACGCTGTAATTTGCATGACGCCATCACTGTTTTTGGTGAATTCTTGTTTGAACGCTTTGTCATTCCATTGGTGAAAAATATTGTCTGCTTCACGAAGCAATTCAATGTCATTTCGCCCAGAACGAATCATGTAGAGTTTGCCATCGTGTTCTTCGAATTCCATTATATATCCGCTGTCCGTTCGATACAATCCTAAAATATCTTGTGTAGACACCTTCGCTCCTACACTAGCGGGAACAATAGCAAAATCTGCTTTTTCCTCGCTTTTTCCTAACAGTACATCTGCCAATTGCATGGCTTGCATCATCTGCATAATTTTCCCTGTATTAATCATTGTTACTACTGAAAAGTTTTCATCGTCAAAACGTGCAGTAATGGCTTTCCAAGCACCTGTTGCGCCAGCGTGGTAACGGTATTTTTCATTTTTGTATTCGTCAAATTCCAATCCGTAACCGTAACTGTCAATTGTTGTGTTTTCGAGTATTTTTTGACTTTTCGCTAAGATTTCTTTCGAGAAGTAATCACTTTCTAGGCTTTGTATCGTTTTTTCCCATTGCAATTGGTCTTCTAACGTAGTGAACAAGTTTCCATCGCCATGTACATTACACGTCCAATCGTAGGTTTTCCAGGTATCAAAGTTAAAATATGGTCTGGCAATTTGCCCTTTGATGTTTGTAAAATCGTCCACAAAAGACGTATTCGGCATGTCTAATTTTTTAAACATTTGGTTGGTATAGGCAACAAAAGAAGTGCCTGTGACTTTTTCCACAATTTCCGCCAAAAGAATGTAATTGGAATTACTGTATAAAAACTTCGAACCTGGCGCAAAGTTTAGCGCTTCTTGTTTTTGTAGCAATTTCATCGCGTCTGCATTGCTAAATTGTTGTTTCCACCATGTATATCCTTGTAAACTCCACAAACGATACACATCTCGAATGCCGCTAGAATGATTGAGCAACTGTTTTATTTTGATAGGTTGTTTTATGTTTTTGTACAGATTTGGAAAATACTTTCGAATGTCATCTTCCAAGCTTAGCTTTCCTTTTTCTGCTAAGGTGAGAATGGCAAATGCCGTGAATTGTTTTCCGTTGGAAGCAATGTTGAAGCGTGACATGTTACCAATTTGCAGACTGTCCTCAATATTGGCATATCCTGCATATTTGGTATAAATAATTTTCCCGTTTTTGACAATTCCGACAGCCGCTCCTGGTGCATCTTTGGGAACATCTTGTGTGACGATTTTGTCCAATTGCGCACGTTGTGCATCCGTTAAATCTTGTCCGAAAGTAAGCATCGAAGCTACGAGAAAAACTAAAAGTATCATGTTTGATTTCATTTTGAAATGTATTTCGTTTTTTGATGCTACAAATGTGCGAGTCTTATGTATATAATGCGCGCCAAATCGTGATTTGACACGTTTTTTTTAAGTTTTGCTACTAAAATATTCTTTGGGAGTTTGCTGCGTTTGCTTTTTAAAAGCTCTGTTAAACGTTGATTTTGAGTTAAATCCAGAATCTAAAGCAATACCGAGCAGCGTTTTGATGTTGTTTTCGTCAGAATTGACTTTTTTGATGACTTCTTCTACTCTGTACGCATTTACAAAGTCGTTAAAGTTCATTTTGAAGCCTTTGTTGATGATGTTGGATACTTTTTTAGGATGTGTATTTAATGTAGAAGCAACGTCAAATAGTGTCAAACTTGGATTGGTATACAAGCGTTCGCTCTCCATGATGCGCGTTAGTTGTTGTTGCATTTCGACATCGGCTTCTGTAAATTCTTCTTCTTCTGAAGTTGTTGTTGTTTCTTTTTGATGCGCTTCCGCGAGAAAATCCGCAGAGAAATTCGCATCTAATTTGGGCAAAAACTGAAGATTTATTTTGATGCTATGTACGTATCCGCTCAAAGCGATATAGTAAAACAAGATAGAAAATGCGAGATAGTACCAATATTTTCTTCCAAAGTTATCCCACTCCGGATTGATGATAAAAAACAACGCTCTGATAATCAACAAACCGATAAAAGCAACTAAAAACCGCTGAATCCAAACATGTAGAATAGCATCCGCAAAACTTACTGTTTCGTAGGTGTTCTTTTTGTATTGTCTATAGCGTTGTAAAGACGCGATTAGGTATCCTAATAACATGATAAATCCAGCAACTTGATACCAAAGCGTAAAATCCTTGTCGCGTCCGTCCGCATAAAAGTAAAATTCATCTAGAATGATGGTATCTGTTATCCACACTATCAAACTGTACACGCCGTAAACAATAGCTGGAATAAAGTGCAGCCAATCTTTTTTTTGAAACTTAAACGACGGATTTAAGGAGCTTTTTACATAAAAATATAGGATTGGCGGTAGTAGAAATAATTGCTGAAATGGCACAAAAAATAGCACTTCCCGTTGACCATCAATGCCATACCAACCTGCATATCCCAACATAAAAGGCGTGATATACATAGTACACAGAAAGATAAAACCTGCCAGCCAAAAACTCGATTTGCGTTCGTTTCGAAAGCCTTTGTACAGTAATAATACCGTAAATATGATTCCGTGAACGAAAAATATGAGTAAGGTTGAACTTTTGAACCCGAAACCGAAGTGCATGGTATAATCGTTGTGTTTTTAATTGAACCGTATAGCTAATATACGTTAAATTATGTCAGGAAGATGGCGTTTGTGGCGTGTGAAATATGCTTTTCTGTTGAGATATAAAATTTCTACCAATTCATCATCCTTGATAGCAACATTTGTAATATCGAACAATTGCAAGTCTTCCGTAATCGTTCCCAAAATCAAATATCGGCTTGTTGATCTTTTGGAGCTTACACGGAAAATGCGAAAATCAATCACATCATGCCAAAAAAACTGTTTGTCAAGTAGTGTAAAGCCTTTTTCATCTGTGGAAAGAAGTACTTTTTTAGGTGTGTAGTACTCTATAATCAATCGTATGAGTAGAAAACACACCGAGATAAATAGTAATAACCCGAAAAGGTATTTGTATATTTTTTGCTCACTTTCTAACGTAACTCCAAAACTTATGAAGAGAACTAGCAATCCTGAAAGCGTCCATGTACTGTTATGATTTTTAGCTCTGAATTTTAGTTGATGTGTTTTTTCTTTTGTTTGAAATTTTGGTGTAAATGCATGACTTGGTTTGATGTAGTTGCTTCTAAAGTATGAATCAATTGTATAGGTAGAATTCACATACGTTGAAATTTTGTTGTGTACTTCTATTTGCCTGTCTTCCATGACTTCATAATCTGGTTGCATCGACGAGCATTCGGCATCAAAATCAGCAATATCTTTCGTTAAAAAACAGGTAATTCCTTTTTCATGAGTGTAATCCCTGTAGTGACATATTTTACAATACGCCAAGTGGTATTTTCGCTTGTTAGGAATTTGATGCTGCATTTTGTAACAAATTGACTTTTATAACTGAATTACAACACTTTATACAAAATAAATATTGTGGCTGTTATGCCTCTGAAAAGTATTGAGTTTCTCAGTTTTTCAATAGGCAATATTTGTGTAATTATAAAAAGAATTATAGGATGTGCTAAAAAAGACAACCAAAAATATAACTTTGATTCGGTCATATGCTCCGCAGCCATCACATACGTTACATTCACAAAATTGTTGAGTACAAAGCACATGACAACAATAGCCACGATGTACACCTTTGCCAACATAGAGATGACCAAACATATCTTTTTATCAATATCAAAGAATTTTTCTTTTATGGAATCCGTGAGGCGCAGTATTATAAGTAGTAGTGAATACCAAAAAAATCCTTGCATCACTATGTCTTCAAACACCTTAATGATGACAATTAATATTTCATACAGCATATATGTAAGAATACTATTTTGTCAAAAAATCTCGGATGTCTTTTGACCAATACAAAAACAAGAAAATTGCGGCTGGCAATACAACTAATACAGTCCAACTTGTAGAATAGTCTTCCGTTTCAGAAGGAATTCTACTCAAAATGAACAGTAAAATAAATAACACTTGACTTACCGAATAAATGTACAAGCCCATTTTCTTTTTGGATAGCATCATAATAGCTCCAACCATTGTTCCTACACAGGTTGCAACATAGATGTAATACATAAAATCTCCTGCACCAAAATACGAGGAAACGGTTTCATACAACAATGATTTCCCCATAGAAAACAACGAACCAATAATAGTAAATATCACAAGGATTATTAATAATGTTGGTGCGCCAGCTCTTTCTACAAACACTACTTTTTCCTGTTGCTGTTGTTGGTTTTGCGATTGTGTGTTTTGAGAATTAGCGTCTTGATTGGTTGGTAATGTATTGCTCATAATAACGGTGTGCTAAATAGTATGTTGATGTAATTTCATTTTTTCAATCCGTAAGATAAAAACTATTTCATAAAAAACAATCATTGAATGTTTATTTGTATAATTCAGAAAGCGTTTCTAAAACTTTTGAAACATTCTGCTCAATCGCTAACTCCGAATTGATTTCCAGAATTTCACACGAAAGTAAACCTAACCAATCGCGATGCACGCTAATGGAACGTCCTGTAAATGTAACATCGTCATATCGCTTTGCCCACGCTAAAAATGCTTGCGAACGTTCTTGGATAACTGCATCTGTTTGTAACGAATCTCCGTAGCGTTCTATTTCTCTCTGTTGCAGTCGTTTGATGCGAATTTCTGGTTGTAATGTAACAAAAATAACCAAATCGAATGCAGTAATCCAATAATTCCCCCAACTCACCAAAGAACCACTGACAATCATCTTTTCATGTTTTTCAAAGGCTTCTTTGAAACGTTGTTGTCTTTCTGTTACAGGAACTTTTATTTGATACGGTGGATTTGTAGGTTCCCAGTAATAATCATCTATATCCAAATGCTGAAACGAAGTAGCTTCAGAAAGTACTTTTCCTAAAGTCGTAGTTCCAGAACCTGATGCGCCGATGATAAGGATTTTCATTTTTTGTTGTTTGTGGATTTGTGGTCTCGGTAAAGGTACTTTTTATTTCAAATGGAATAAAGTTATAATTAAAACAATATAAAAACCTAAAAGCGACATGTCCCAAATTCTAAAATACTAAGAACAAAGCAATACAGAACGTCACTTCGAGTGAAGTTTCGTAGAAATTTAGTATCGAGAAGTACTGTCATTTTCAAAGCTATTCTCGATACAACGAATCACAGATTCGCCACTCGAATTGACGTTTTTGAGTTTATAACATTTATTGCGAGAGTTTTATAAAAACTTGTGGCAAGCTGCTTTTCAAGAAACAGATTACTTCGTCATACTTCCTCGTAAGAACGTTTCATAAAAGTAAAATCAAAAAAAAAACAAATCGACAAATCCACAAATTAACGAATCAACAGAAAAACAAAAAAGTCTAAAAGCAAAGCGGTCTAATAGCTAAGAGCGATAGCGATCTAAAACGAAGCGTATCTAAAAGCACTTGTGCTGAGCTTGCCGAAGCAAAAACAACTTCATAAAATTTAAAGTTCACATATAATTCCGTAAATTTGCCACTCGAAAAACAGACAACAAAATTTTAAGATATGAGTACATACGATATCATCGTTTTAGGAAGTGGTCCTGGTGGATATGTCACCGCTATTAGAGCTTCTCAATTAGGATTTAAAACTGCCGTAGTTGAGAAAGAAAGTCTCGGTGGCGTTTGCTTAAATTGGGGATGTATTCCAACAAAAGCTTTATTGAAATCTGCACAAGTTTTTGAATATTTGAAACACGCTGGCGATTATGGATTGTCCGTAAAAGAATATGACAAAGACTTTGATGCGGTTGTAAAACGTAGTCGTAATGTAGCAGACGGAATGAGCAAAGGTGTTCAATTCTTAATGAAAAAGAACAAAATCGACGTGATTGAAGGTTTTGGAAAACTCAAAACTGGAAAAAAACTTGAAGTCACTGATAAAGACGGAAAGAAAACTGAATATAGCGCAAAGCATATTATTGTAGCAACTGGTGCGCGTTCTCGCGAATTGCCAAGTTTACCGCAAGATGGCGAAAAAGTGATTGGCTATCGTAAAGCCATGACGCTTGACAAGCAACCTAAGAAAATGATTGTCGTAGGTTCAGGTGCGATTGGAGTTGAATTCGCGTATTTCTACAACTCTATGGGAACAGAAGTGACGATTGTTGAATACATGCCAAAAATCGTTCCTGTAGAAGATGATGAGGTTTCAAAACAATTGGAGCGTTCATTTAAGAAAAGTGGTATCAAAATTATGACGTCTGCGGAAGTAACATCGGTTGATACTTCTGGCGACGGTGTAAAAGCGACGGTAAAAACGAAAAAAGGCGAAGAAGTATTAGAAGCAGACATCGTGTTATCGGCTGTAGGAATTAAAACAAATATTGAAAACATCGGATTGGAAGATGTAGGCATCGCGACGGATAGAGATAAAATCTTAGTGAACGATTACTACCAAACCAACATTCCAGGATATTATGCTATTGGTGATGTAACGCCTGGACCAGCTTTGGCACACGTAGCTTCGGCAGAAGGAATTTTGTGTGTAGAGAGAATTGCAGGAATGCATGTAGAAGCGTTAGACTACGGAAATATTCCAGGTTGTACGTACTGTACGCCCGAAATTGCTTCGGTTGGATTGACAGAAGCAAAAGCTAAAGAACAAGGATACGATATCAAAGTTGGTAAATTTCCATTCTCAGCATCTGGAAAAGCAAGTGCTGGAGGAAACAAAGAAGGTTTTGTAAAAGTAATTTTTGACGCAAAATACGGCGAATGGTTAGGTTGTCACATGATTGGTGCTGGCGTAACAGATATGATTGCGGAAGCTGTATTGGGTAGAAAATTAGAAACTACAGGACACGAAGTACTCAAAGCAGTGCATCCGCATCCAACGATGAGCGAAGCGGTCATGGAAGCTGTGGCAGCTGCCTATGATGAAGTCATTCACATTTAACAATATATTTTTTAAAAAGCTGCTCATTGAGTGGCTTTTTTTATACTCAAAAAATTATGGATTCACAAATTAAAGAAACTAACACCCTAAAAACCTTTCGATGGATTGCCATTGCCGAAGGAATTTCCTATATCGCCTTTTTTATTACCATGCCACTCAAATATATGATGGAGATTTTATGGCCGAATAAAATTGTGGGAATTGCACATGGTATTCTGTTTATTGTATATGTTGTATACGCGTACTTAGTTACCGAAGAACAAAAATGGACTATGAAACGCTTTGCTTTGTTGTTTATAGCTTCTTTACTTCCGTTTGCGACTTTTTATGTGGAACGAAAATACCTAAGAACCAATTAATTCCCTTAGTATTGCTTTTTTTATTAACTTAGTTGATATAACTTTTAAATTGTATCACCATGTTAGAAAAACTGAAAAAATTCGAAGCTCAAAATGTACACATGATTGCTGGAGGGAATAAAACAGCCGCACAAATCCATCAAATTCAACAAGAAACACAAACAAAATAACATAAGCGAACTTCGGTTCGCTTTTTTTATCAGCATTTGTAGTTGTTTCACCCTTTTCTCTGTTAAATAAGGGAATCCCGTACATGACTCATAAATTATCTCTGTATCTTATGGACACTATCTAACCAAAAATAAGATATCATGAAAAAAAGACATTTAAAAACCTTACGACTTAACAAAACGCCAATTTCTGCCGTGAATCAACAACAAATTAAAGGAGGCGGAAGCGACATGTCAGGTTGCTGCGAAAACCAATCGTACGGAACTTGTGACAAAGAAAAACAGCTCACACCAGGATGTGATCACAATTAAAATTTTGCGAACTTCGGTTCGCTTTTTTTATCAGTATTTGTATCTGTTTCACCCTATTTCCTGTTAAATATGGTAATCCCGTAAGCGACTGAAACTGAATTGATGTATCTTTTTAGATAATAAATCTAATATTTTATATCATGAAAAAAAGAAGTTTAAAATCATTAAACCTTAACAAGAAATCTATTTCGGATTTAACTCCTCAAAAAATCACTGGCGGAGACGCAAGTTTGGCAAGATGTAGTGAGGTTATGTCCTGTATTACCTATACACAAGACAACAAAACGTGTCAGTCTTGTTTAAGCATACATATGTGTGTAAGTGAAAACATTCCTTGCCAACAAGAACAACAATAATAGGAAAAGTAACTAAAAAAAGTCATTCAATCTCACTTGAATGACTTTTCTCCTCAACCAACCTAATAACTGATATCCCACCTTCAGCTATGAAAAATTGCTGTGAAACATTCCGTTTGTTTCACATTCAAATATAGCATGCGTGTGTCTTAATTTGTTCTTAATCAATTGCCAAACTTAGATTAAAGTTTTCACAGCAAAACGTTAATTTTTAAGAGTTTTAGACTATTTCGGTAGTAAATCAATGTACCAAAAGGCAGTATCCCAAGTAGAATCGTCTGTGGCACAAGTATCTTGCTCGTTTTGAGAAGGTGTATAGGTTTTTAACACTTTTTCGCCAATCGTAAATTCAATTGATGAGGAAAAAATTGGTCCATCAAACACAAACGTGTGGAATTCTCCATTTTCTCCGCAAGGATCTACATTTTCGGGCAAATCGTTAATAAAATTTTCATCCAGTATTCTTCCCACAAAAGATTCGTCTAATAGTTTTGCGTTGACACAAACCGTAATTGCTTTAAATCCTAACGAAATAAATTCTTTCAATAACGCTTTTGTATCTTTCTTCCACAACGGAAAAACACCTTTTATGCCTACTTCTTGTAGTTTTTCTTCACGGTACTTGCGTAAATCTTCTAAAAAAATATCACCAAAAATTCCAACAGAAAAACCATTGTTAACAAGCTGTTGTGTGGCTTTTTTCATAGTTACATCATACGCAGACATGGAAACTTTGGCAGGAAAGTATATTTTTTGTACTGGCAATTGCAATCGCGCTACTTGCGCATCTAATAAGGTTTCTCGCAAACCGTGCATAGACACACGTTCGTAGTCTTTATTGACAGTCGTGACGAGTTGTGTGACCTTATAATCATTCTGTTGTAAAACATGATATAAAGCGAGCACAGAATCTTTTCCTGTACTCCAATTAAAATAAGCTTTTTGCATGATAATTTACGATAAGAAACTTTGAATTGCCAATTGGTAACTTTGTATGCCAAATCCTAAAATAACACCTTTAGCATGCGCAGAAATATACGATTGATGGCGAAATGCTTCTCTATCAAACGTATTGGAAATATGCACTTCTACCACTGGCGTCGTTATGGCTTTGATAGCATCTCCAATTCCGATAGAAGTATGCGTATACGCACCCGCATTTAAAATAATTCCATCATAATCAAAACCAACTTCCTGTAGTTTGCTAATCAATTCGCCTTCTATGTTGGATTGGTAATAGTGTAAATTCACCTTGGAAAATTGCTTTTGAAGTGCCGCAAAATAATCTTCAAACGTAGCACTTCCGTAGATTTCGGGTTCGCGTTTTCCTAGCAAATTTAAGTTTGGACCATTGATGATGATGATATTCATGGAAATTGTTTTGGTAAAAATAGGTGTTTTCAAAGTATAAAAAAACTGAATGTATTAAGAATACATTCAGCTTTTTATAAAATTTTGCATGGAAATTATAGTCTAAATAATGCTCCAACATTAAAACTGCTTCTTCCGTTCAATACAGCATCTCCAAAATTGTTATCAAAGATATCTGCTAAACCAGACTGCGCGTCATACTCAATGTATAATTTTACATTGTCAGCTACTTCAAATTTGTAGCCAATTCCAAAAGTAAGACCGAAATCTGTAGATTTGAAAACTTCTTTAACGTCTTCACCTGTTTCTGTAACTTCAGCATTTAAAAGAAAACCTGCATATCCTCCGAAGTTCAAATACCATTTTCTAGTACTTCCAAAATGCCAGTTTGCTGTCACAGGAATCGTTAGATAATTTAGTTTAAAATCTGTAATTACTCGTTGAATGTCTCCAAATTCGTCTAAAGAGTCAACAAATCCATCTGCCCAACCTTTAGAATCGTAAATTAAACGTGATTTGATTCCCCAACGATCTGAAAAATAATATTCTCCAGTAACTCCAAAATTGAATGCAGTTCTTGTAGCAGTACTGTTCGATTGAACATCAGATACTGAAACAAAATTTAATCCACCTCCAACTCCAAATTCAAAGGTTCCTTTTTCTTGCGCCTCTAATTGCATGAAACAAAAACAAACAAAGGCAATACTTAGTAATAGTTTTTTCATTTATTATTTATTTTATAAGCGGCGAAAATACATAATTTTTACTTACTAATATTTATTTTTTTTATAACGTATTGGAAAGTCAAAATTGTGTCAACTTATTTCAGGACGAAACACTATTTCAAAAAAAAGAGGAAGTTAAAAAACTTCCTCTTTTCTATACTTATAATTATTTTTCTTAGAAATGTAAAGCGAATCCAATATTTAACTGTAAAACACCTTCATCTGTAAAATCTTCGTTTAAAGAGATGTTATAACGAAGTCCTGGCTCAATAGAAACATTTTTACCAACAAACCAAGCATAACCAGCACCTACTCCTAACCATAATGGGTTTTCGTTAGCATCTTCAATTGAAGATCCAGTTAAATCTAAAGTCACAGGAATCATGCTTTTCACATAATACTTAGCTCCTAAACGGTACGAAAAGATACTTGTGTCTGATGCAGAATCAGTTCCGTAACCTAAACCAGCTTTTATAGCTAAGTCATCAATTACAAAGTAACCACCGTCAAGACCAATGTTGAAAACTGACTCTCCGTCAAAAGAAGTAAAATAAATTCCAGTTGTACCCAATACAGCATTTCCTGTGTTGGCTTCAATTAACCATTTTCCTTCAGAAGTTTGTCCTGTTGCTTTGTCATCGTCTTGTGCATTTGCAGTAAATGCCATTGCAAAAACAGCAACAATTGCTAAAATAGTTTTTTTCATCTTAAATAGTTTTTTAATTAATTCTGTGACAAAAATCCGCTTTTTTTGTAGATTAACCTACATTTGTTAACGAATTATTAACACAATAATATAACAAAATATAACAATTCACTGATTTTCAGATATTTTTGTTTATAGTCTAAATTATCAAAATCGTCAATTTTTTATGAAATGGACACATACTTTAAAGGATTTTAAGCATTTTTTAAAAATTGAACGAGGTTTGTCAGACAATACTATCGTAAACTACACGCATGATATTGAAAAACTGATTCGATTTATTGAAGAAAACAACAGCAATCACTCTCCATTATCGATTGATGAAGCAACCGTACAACAGTTTATTTATGAAATTGCAAAAGTATTGAATGCACGCTCGCAAACGCGAATTATTTCTGGACTAAAAAGTTTTTTTAATTATTTAGTGTTTGAAGATTACCGAAAAGACAATCCGATGGAAATGATTGAGGCTCCTAAAATTGGGAGAAAACTTCCTGACACACTCGCGCTTCAAGATATTGAAAAACTAATTGCAGCTATTGATTTGAGTACTGCCGAAGGACATCGAAATAAAGCCATTATAGAAACCTTATACGGATGTGGTTTGCGCGTCAGCGAGTTGGTCAATTTAAAACTATCTGATTTGTTTTTTGATGAAGGCTTTATCAGAGTGACTGGAAAAGGCGATAAACAACGTTTTGTGCCTATCGGGCCAATTACACAAAAGTATATCAACATTTATATTAAAGAATCGCGCCCGTTTGTCAAAGAAGTACCTGAGTTTAGCGATACTGTTTTTTTGAACCGACGCGGAAAACAACTCACACGCGTCATGATTTTTACCATTATCAAACGTTTGGTAGAAAAATCGGGACTTAAAAAGAACGTATCTCCACATACATTTCGACATTCGTTTGCGACACATTTGCTAGAAAACGGCGCTGATTTGCGTGCCATTCAGCTCATGCTAGGTCATGAAAGCATTACAACTACTGAAATTTACATGCATGTAGATAGAAAGCATTTAGCAGAAATTATGCAGCGCTATCATCCGCGTACATAAAAAAAGCAGCAACCTTTTCGCAAAGACTGCTGCTTCTCTTCTTCTTCAGAGCATTATTTTACTAACATGTTTTCCAGCATTCTTTTACAGAATTCTTTTTGCCTACAAAAATGTTATTACAATAACACATAAAAGAAGATGTCTCGGAGGCATCTTTTCCTCCATTGGCTTGCACTTGAGCAACTTTGCTAAGTGCGTCAACGCCAGTTAGGTTTAAGATTTTCTTTAACATAATCTTGTTTTATTTAGGTTACACTTAAAGATAATCATTATAAAAACCATTTCGTCATAGGTTTGCCATAAACTATAAACGTGAATACCGTAGTTTAAAAACTTTGATATTCACGTTTAGTAAGTAATTTATATGTGTTTTGAGCGTTATTTCGCAATATTGACCGCTCGCGTTTCTCGAATTACGGTAATTTTTACTTGACCAGGATAGGTCATATCTGTTTGAATTTTTTGTGAAATGTTAAACGACAATTCTGCTGCTTTAGCATCGTCTACTTTTTCACTTTCTACAATGACACGCAATTCTCTACCTGCTTGAATTGCATAGGCTTTCTTCACACCTGTAAATCCGAAAGCAATATCTTCCAAGTCTTTCAATCGTTGAATATAACTGTCTAACACTTGACGACGCGCTCCAGGACGCGCTCCAGAAATGGCATCACATACTTGAACAATTGGTGACAACATTGAAGTCATTTCAATTTCATCGTGATGCGCTCCAATAGCATTGCAAACTTCTCCTTTTTCACCGTATTTTTCTGCCCATTGCATTCCTAAAATAGCGTGTGGCACTTCAGTTTCAGTATCTGGCACTTTTCCTATATCATGTAACAATCCTGCTCTTTTGGCTAGTTTTGGATTCAATCCTAACTCAGCAGCCATAACACCACAAAGTTTTGCGACTTCACGCGAGTGTTGCAGCAAGTTTTGTCCGTATGAAGAACGATATTTCATTCGTCCAACTGTTTTAATCAATTCTGGATGCAATCCGTGAATTCCTAAATCAATCACCGTACGCTTTCCTACTTCGATGATTTCTTCATCAATTTGCTTGCGGGTTTTCTTTACCACTTCTTCAATACGCGCTGGGTGAATTCGTCCGTCCGTCACCAATCGGTGTAACGACAAACGTGCAATTTCTCTACGAACGGAATCAAAACATGATAAAATAATCGCTTCTGGCGTGTCATCTACAATAATTTCTACTCCAGTTGCGGCTTCAAGCGCTCTAATATTTCGTCCTTCTCTACCAATAATACGACCTTTTACGTCGTCAGATTCAATATTAAATACAGAAACACAGTTTTCTACAGCTTCTTCTGTTCCAATACGTTGAATGGTATTGATAATCACTTTTTTCGCTTCTTGTTGTGCAGTGAGTTTAGCTTCTTCAAGTTTCCCTTGAATGTAACTCATTGCGTCACTTTTAGCTTCTTCTTTCAACGATTCTACCAATTGCTCTTTGGCTTCATCAGCAGACAAACCAGAAATCACTTCTAGTTGTTCTACTTGACTTTTGTGCAAGCGGTCTATTTCGGACTTTTTCTTGTCAATAAAATCGAGGCGATAATCGTAATCTTTCAATTTAGTTTCCAACTCCTGGTTGAGCTTTTTGTTCTTTGACAATTCGCTGGAAATCTGCGATTCTTTATCGCGCGTACGTTTTTCGGCTTCTGCCATTTTTTTATCTTTCGCTAAGATAAATTTTTCGTGTTCTGCTTTTAACTCTAAGAATTTTTCTTTGGCTTGAAGAATTTTATCTTTTTTGATATTCTCCGCATCTGATTTTGCTTCTTTGAGTACAGCAGAAGCTTCTTTTTTGGCTTCTTCAATCATTTTGGAAGCTTGTTTTTTCTCCAAACTTTTCGCAATAACGAAACCTATGATTAAACCAATCGCGCCCACGGCGACTGCAATTATGATTGTTGTGCTATCCATCATCTATCGGTCTTAATTATGTAATAATGTTTAAGGTAAACACCTTAGTTTTCCATTTTTCAATGGAGATTGTTCAACTTTCGTTTGAAGTCTTTTTTACAACATTCAAACAGCAAGTTAGCTTGTTAGGTTATACAAAAAAGCCTACATTGATTAGAGTTTTGTATAAACTCCAAAAAACAAGTTTAGAGCTAACAGATTGATCAAGGATCTGCCCAAGTACAAAGTACTAGCAGCTTGCTTTTACAACCATGACTCACTCTTTTTAATTAAATTAACGTTGAGTTTATCAAAAATAAAAACCAATGTAGGCAGTAACCTATTTATATTTTACAGAACGTATTAGCTAAGATGCGCTTTCAATAAATCATCGAGCGCAGTTAGCTTTTCTTCTAATGCTTTTTGGTTGGAATCCTTATCTATGACTTTTTGCTCTACTTGTGCTGCAAACTGCAAGGCACACATAGCAAGTACGTCTTGCTTATCTCTTACCGCATAGCTTTGCTCAAACTGTTTTATCATGGCTTCTATCTTTTTAGCCGCTTTTCGCAAACCTTCTTCTTGACTTGCTGAAATGGTTAACGGATACACTCTATCCGCAATAGAAAGCTTTATTTTGAGCTTGTTGTCCATAGTGTAAAGAACTCACGTTTTCATTCAGCCAATTGTGCAATACAATGGTCAATTTGCCGAATTAATGTATTTATTTTAAGCTTAGCTTCTTTTTTGTTAGTATCACTGCCAAGCATTGAATTTGCAATTTTCAGCGAATTGTACTTTTCCTCCCATTGTGAGATTTCTTGTTGTAAACGCTGCGATGCTTCCTTTGAATTGGCTAATTCTTGACGTAGTTGTTGATTTTTTTGCTCCAAAACTTCTAGTCTGTGAAGCATCTTGCTCACTCTATTTTCAAGAGAATCAACGATTTTCAAAGTACTATTCATTACATTTTTATTCAATGCGTATGGTTACAAATTTAGCATTCATAAAATTAGTTCGCAAGGGTTTTTAACATTATTTAAAGCAATGCTTTAAGATTCTCACTTTTTTTGGTGTAGTTTTTGAATTTAAAGATTCCAAATTAACTAAGTATTAGCTATTTTAGCTACTCAAACGCATTTTTGATTTATGTACAGATTGTTTTATATTTTTTTACTTTTCTTTTCTTTTGCTTTTTCTCAACAAAAAATTACAACGCCTAATTTTAGGTCGCCGCTAGATATTCCTATCATTTTATCAGGAACTTTTGGCGAATTGAGAAGCAATCATTTTCATTCAGGAATTGATATTAAAACGAAACAAAAGGAAGGTTTTGAAGTATTTGCCATTGGTGATGGATATGTTTCGCGAATTAAAATTCAACATTGGGGATTTGGAAAAGCGCTCTACATTACGCATTCCAGTGGTCACACATCAGTATATGCACATTTAAAGAAACTTTCGCCAAAGCTGGAAGCATATTTAAAAAAACAACAATATATCAAAGAAAGTTATGCAATTCAATTATATCCAAAACCGTCAGAATTGAAAGTAAAAAAGGGAGAAGTGATTGCGTATTCTGGAAATAGTGGCTCTTCTGGCGGACCGCATTTGCACTTTGAAATTCGTGATGCGAACTCAAAACCAATGAATCCGATGTTGTTTGGGATTGATGTTAAAGATTCGCATCATCCTACGGTAAATGGCGTGTTTGCGTATGCGCTATCAAAAAATGCACAAGTGAATGCTTCCGACAATATGGTGCAATTACAATTGCGAAGAGGAAAGAAAAATCATAGTTATATCGCTTCAAAAGTGTACGCTTCTGGCGAAATTGGCTTCGGAATAAATTCGTACGACCGACAAGATTTGGCATTTAATAAAAACGGCGTTTATCAAGTTGAAAGCTATGTAGATGGCGTAAAAAATTTCAGCTACACGTTCAACAAATTTGCGTTTAGCGAATCAAGATACATCAACGCATTGATAGATTATGCGCGATTTAAAACACTGCGACAGCGCGTACAACGCTGCTTTTTGTTGCCGTCAAACAAATTAAGCATTTACAAAAGTGTGGTTAATAACGGACGAATTCGCATTGAAGAAGGAAAAGAATATACGGTTGTTTTAAAAGTAAAGGATTTTAAAAACAACATGACCACCATCACGATTCCAGTCGTGGGGAAAAAGCAAAATGTTACGCAACAAAAAAAGGAAATCGTCACCAATCACTTTATCACGCGTACTGCGGAACATTCACTAAAAGAAGGTGATGTAAGTGTGTATATTCCGAAAAACACATTTTACGAAGATTTTTATTTCGATTTATCCAAAGAAAAAAACGGACGCTACAACATTCACAACGAAAACGTGCCTGCACATAAAAACGTCACCATTTCGTTTGATGTTTCGAAGTATTCCGCCGAAGAGCGCAAAAAGCTATTCATTGCAAGTTTGGACAGAAAAAACAAACCTTCCTACAGTTCTACTGAAAAGAAAGGCACAAAATTCACGACAAGTACCAAAAGTTTGGGAACATATTTTTTAGCCAAAGATTCCGTTCCGCCAACGGTAAAACCTGTCAATTTTGCCAAAGACAAATGGATTTCCAACAAAAAACAGCTAAAAGTAAGAATAACTGACGATCTTTCAGGTGTACGCAGTTTTCGTGGAACTATCAATGGAAAGTGGATTTTATTTGAGTACGACCCGAAAAAAAGCATGCTTACCTATGATTTTAGCGATGTAAATTTCACGGAAGCAAAACATAATTTAAAATTAATCGTTACTGATAATGTTGGAAATAATACTACATTTACCAGCACATTTTATAGAAAAACCAAAAACTAATACTATTGAAACCCACACGTTGCACGCTTTTCGTATGCTTTTTATTGTTTGCTAGCTTTCTAGTAGCGCAAACAGGAACCGTAAGAGGCGTTATTTTAGATGGCAATAATCAACCAATTGACGCCGTAAATATCAAAACATCTGTCGGCACAGGAACACAAACCAACAAAAATGGTTTTTATAAAATCGTGATTCCTTCCGATGAAAAAGTCACGCTAACTTTTACACATATTGCACACAAAACAATTACGGTGACAGTGCAACTCAAAAACGGCGAAGATTACGAGTTTTATCCCGTAATGTCTACAACGGCGGAGCAAATTGGTGCGGTGGTGATTGATTCCCGCAAACGGAAAACGGTAGAAGGAATTACCACATTGTCCGCAGAAACCGTACGCTTGATTCCTGGAGCCAATCCTGGTGTGGAAAATTTAATCATGTCGCTTCCTGGCGTAAGCAACAACAACGAATTGAGTACGCAATATTCGGTGCGTGGTGGAAATTATGATGAAAACTTGGTCTATGTCAACGAAATTGAAGTCTATCGTCCGTTTTTGATTCGTTCGGGACAGCAAGAAGGGTTGAGTTTCGTTAACACAGATATGGTACAAAACGTAGATTTTTCTGCAGGAGGATTTCAGGCGAAATTTGGTGATAAACTATCTTCCGTATTGGATATTACCTACCGGAGACCTGTCAGTTTTGGCGGAAGAGTCAATTTGAGTTTGTTGGGCGGAAGCGCTTCTATTGAGACTTCGAGCAACGACAGTAAATTTTCAACCATTTCTGGAATTCGCTTTCGCGATAACAGTCTGTTAGTCAACAGCCGACAAACCGAAACCAACTTTAGACCGCGTTTTACGGACTTTCAAACGTATTTAACCTATAAATTCTCTGATAAATTTCACTTGAACTTTTTGGGGAATATTTCGCTGAATGATTACGATTACGAACCGTTGACGCGGCAAACCAATTTTGGAACATTACAAGATCCGATTGCCTTATTAATTTTTTATCAAGGACGTGAAGAAGACCGTTACCGAACCTATTTTGGAGCCTTTAAAGCCAATTATTTCTTAAATGATGATGTAACGCTAAAATTCATCGCTTCTACCTATCATACCACTGAACAAGAGCATTTTGACATTTTAGCGCAATATCGCTTGGGCGAAGTTAACTCGAATATTGGTGATGAAAATTTGGGGGAAGTTGAATTTAGCGAAGGAATTG
The DNA here is from genome assembly GCA_006383075.2 of Kordia sp. TARA_039_SRF. Classification (GTDB taxonomy): domain Bacteria; phylum Bacteroidota; class Bacteroidia; order Flavobacteriales; family Flavobacteriaceae; genus Kordia. The sequence continues at coordinate 32,852 of SMNH02000005.1, read as the reverse complement.
GTTCACAACTCAATCACGGACGAAACGATTTGGATGCTTTGATTGTAAACGTAGAACACAAAGGAACCTATGAAATTGACGACGACGAAAACCAAATAGATTGGGGAATTAAATACACACACGAAGACATTCGTGACCGTTTGATTGAATGGGAAGTGATTGATTCTGCCGGATTTTCCATTCGTCCGCCATTTCCAGAATTTAGCAACAATCAGCCATACGAAGCGTTTGAAGGGCCATTAGAACCTTTTCAATCGATTCGTGCGCGCAACAATACACAAATTGACCGTGTTTCTGGATATGTTCAATGGAGCAAGCAATCGAAATTGGGTAAACACGAATTATACACCAATGTTGGTGTCCGCGCACATAGTTGGACGGTAAATGGTGACGGAATTCAAAGTAAAACACAAGCTGTGGTAAGTCCGAGAGCGCAAATTGCCATCAAACCTGATTGGGAACAAGATATGTTATTCCGTTTGTCGGGAGGATTTTACCATCAACCGCCATTTTACAGAGAACTCAGAGGGTTTGACGGCGTTGTCAATCCGAACGTAAAAGCACAGCAATCCATTCATGTTGTTTTGGGGAATGATTATAGTTTTAAATTATGGAAACGTCCGTTTAAGCTGACCACAGAAGCCTATTATAAAAACTTGTCGAATGTTAATGCGTATACGCTTGAAAACGTCCGAATTCGCTACAGAGCCGACAACAATGCAGAAGCCTTTGCGTATGGTTTGGACATGCGCTTGAATGGTGAATTTGTACCTGGCACGGAAAGTTGGGTGAGTTTTGGTTATTTGCGTACGGAAGAAAACATCAACAATCGCGGATTTATTCGACGACCAACCGATCAACGCATGAAATTTGCCGTATTGTTTCAAGATTATATGCGTAAGATTCCGAATTTGAAATTGTATTTGAATTTGACATATAATACAGGATTGCCTGGCGGTTCGCCGAGTTATGCAGATCCGTATTTATTCCAAAGCGAATTACCTGACTACAAACGTGTGGACGTTGGTTTTTCGTATGTTTTAGTGGACAAAGACAAGCAGTTTGACAAAGGACATTGGTTGTCGAGCTTCAAAGATGCTAGTATTGGTTTTGAGATTTTCAACGTGTTTGATACCTTCAATACTATTACCAATACGTGGGTTCGTGATGTGTATACCAAGCGTCAATTCGGAATTCCGAATTTTTTAACAGGACGTGTGTTTAATGTGAAGATGAATGTTCGATTCTAGGCATTTGGTTTTAGGTATTAGTTGCAGTTTTTAGTTTTCAGTAAAACTAAAAGACTCCACAACTCAAACACTAACTAACTTAATAAAAAAACGAAAAAGAAAAATTATATTGTGAGAAAGATTGTTATTGTTTTACTATTATTTAGTCTGACTGTTCAATTGGGACATTCGCAGAAGAAGATTTATGTGAGTGATTCGTTTGAAGAATTGTCGAAAGATCATAAAATCATTGCGATTCTTCCGTTTCAAACAACACTCGATTTAAAGTCTGACAAAAAATCGTACAGCGAAGCGCAAATTTCCGATTTGGAAGAACGCGAAGGTGTTGCCGTTCAACAAGCGTTGGAAAGCTATTTTTTGGATAGAAAACGCAAAAAGAAGCTCAAAATTGAATTTCAAGATATCAATACGACCAATCGTTTGTTAAAAAAAGAGGAAATCACAATAAAAGATTTAGACATTTACGCGCCTCAAGAACTTTGTAAAATACTAAAAGTAGACGCAATTGTTAGTGGTTCACTCACTTCCAGATTACTAATTTCCAAAGAAGTAGACACCTCTTTTGATTTGATTACCTATTTAAAAGGAAAATCAGATTACGGGAAAATCATCATCAAACTGAGCAATAAAGATACGGGGAAATTGTTGTGGCGTTATGAAAAAACCATCAATCGGAAATCGGGGAAAAACACAAAAAACATCATCAATAAAATGATGCGTATTGCTAGTAGAAAGTTTCCGTATGAGGAGAAGCTATAATGTCATTTCAAGATATAATTAGCATCTACAACATCTTTTGCAAAAGATTAGCTACTTCAATCAAATCATTTTTTACTCCTGAAAAAACTTTAGTCTTATATCTTTTATCAAGACCTAAATCACAAATTTCATATTTGCGTTTTTTATCAGTAAAGAATATATCTGATGAAAATAAATAACTGGAAATTCTCATTAAATCAATATGATCTCCAGTGTTTTCTTGTTTATTTTCAACAGCTAAATAAGCTCCTATTGAGTACTTTATATTGAGAGTTGGTATTCTATTAAATCCACTTCTTTTTAGTTCACTTAATAATATTCTAAAATGTTTTTCCTTAAACTTATGTTTGTTTGTGAGTTGAAATAATATTTGGTCAATCCAATTTGGAAACTGATGTTTTCCGTAATTATCGGCTCTTATTCTTAAAGATTTAACTTTAATATATTCTTCTAATCTGTTTTTAAAATTTTCAACTTCCATTGCTTTAATAACTTTCATCAATTGACTTTTTGATTTGTTACTTTGTCTAGGACTAAGTAGTCGCCTCAAATCATTTTGACCAGAAAGCTTATATTTCAAGCTTTCATCAAAAATTTCATTATTCTTATTAATATCTGAATATATTTCATCAACTTCTCTTAATTTAGCTTCTTGAAGAAATGTATTTAACGTGAATTTATTCTTTCTAATTAAAGAAGAAATAAGTTGAGAAGTTAAAAAAGGCTCTGTTTTGAAAAGATAATTATCTGAAAGTTTCCTATAATATGAATCATGTTTAATAGCTCCTTTCAAGTCTTTTTTAACTGTTTCTAAAATATGTTCAATAGACACAGGACAATATATATTTCCTCTTGTATGATTAATTTCTAAAAGATTTTTTATTTGACTCCATAAAGGATTTTTTGCTTCAATTATATCACTTATAACAAATTGATCAAGATATATACAGGTTTTATTATTAAAGTCTATTTTTTTCAAAATTTATCCAATTTAAAGTTTTCAATTTATCCGAAACAATCCATATTTTAAAATACAATACACAGCACGAACGCCGTCTTTCCAGCCGATTTTTTTACCTTCGTTATACCTTCGACTTTCATAGGAAATACTCACCTCTTTTAGGCGAATTCCTTTGATTCTTGAAAGTTTCGCGGTGACTTCGGGTTCAAAACCAAAGCGTTTTTCTGAAAATTGAATCTTTTGTACGATTTCTGAATTTAGCAATTTGTAGCAGGTTTCCATGTCTGTGAGTTTGAATCCTGTGAACATATTCGAAAGAAACGTCAAAAATTTATTCGCGTTGTAATGCCAGAAATAAGAAGTGCGTTTTTTTTCTCTGTTGAGAAATCGTGAACCGTACACCACATCTGCCACATCGTCTAAAATAGGTTGTAAAAGCACATTGTATTCTTCTGGATTATATTCCAAATCCGCATCCTGAATGATAAGAAATTCGCCTGTAGCATTGGAAATTCCTGTTTGAATAGATGCACCTTTCCCTTGGTTTTTGGCATGTTTAAGAAATTGAATCGTCAGCGACGGGTTTTCTTTGATGAAATCATTCACCAATTCTTTAGAAGCATCTTGCGAGCCGTCATCAACAATCACGAATTCTTTTTTGATATTGTGTAGCAATTGTACAGACTTAATTTTGTTTAAAATTTGCAACACCGTCGCCGCTTCGTTGTACACGGGAATGATAATCGAAAGTTTAGTTAGCTTCATACAGCACTGCTACTTTTTCGTTGTTTTTATATGTACTTCTTTCGATAATTTTTCCGTTTTTGTCTTTTTTCACTACTTCTCCGTCTAATTTTCCTTGTTTCCACGTTCCTTCTAACACTTCTCCATTGCTAAAATAGAGTTTTCCCATTCCATGTCGCACATTATCCTGCCAATTGCCTTCGTATTTTTGTCCATCTTCCCAAAGATACGTTCCAAAACCATTGCGTTTCTCATCTTTCCAATCGCCCCAATAGCCTAATTCTGGCGTAAATTTCATCAAATACGTATTCGGATTGGCTAACATTTTCACGGTTTTGAATTTATTCGGATAGCGGTCAATCGCAGGTACCAAATAGTTACTTGTAGAAGAATAGCCCAATTGGTCAACCACTACATAGTTTACTTTCTTTTCTTTTAGATATTCAATTTGGGCTTCTCTATCAGGCGTTCGTTGAAAATTAGTGACATACTTTTTTGAGAACAGATAAAACAATCCTTCTTTTCGTACAGCCGTTATGGAACTGTCAGAAGCATTTTCTTTCACCCAATCGGCAAGTGCAAAATAGTTTTTATAATTGTCTGAATATACAAAAGTGGCACTTTCTTGTAGTTTGGAAATAGCAGCACTTCCGTAGAAAAAACTCCAAACAAACAAACCAAGTATTACAACAATTGGAAACGTGATTTTTGAATGTTTTAATGAAATTTTCACACAAATCCATTTTACAATTTCAATCATCCCGAAAATAACCAAAAAGAGTAATAACGGTAGTAACGGCAACAAAAAGCGCGTTCCGTACCAAACACTTGGCCACATCAACAATATTGCGAAAAACGCAAGTATATACAACACTATAAAAACACGGAATTTTGTCAACTTGTAGATTCCAAAAACGATTAAAATTACCAGTAAAAAACCTAATAACCATTCCGAAATTGACGCTGTAACATCAGTGTATGTAACCTCAGCAGAAGATACCATTCCCGAAGGAAGTTCTTTGGTAATGTAGCGTTCGGCATTGATAAAAATTCGTTCAAAGATATCAGTGAATCCTATTTTTCCGAGTTCTGGCTGGTATGGATTTTTTAAAGAAAGTTGCGAAATATACGTGTTTCCTGTGGCACTCATTCCTCGAAAAAACCACGGAAGATAGAACACGACAAATCCGCCAAATAGACATACAAGATACTTCCATTGTTTTTTTAGCAATAGAAATACCATCATGCTTCCCGCTAAGGCGATGGCGATTGAACGAATATAAAAGGAAAACGACAACAGCACAATTAGCAAGAAGAATAGTGGATTTTTGAATAGTTTCTTGGAGAAATCTATCCTGATAAACAACCAAATACACAACAGCGAAAAAAACAGAAACGGAATTTCGCTCATCATAATGGTGGAATAACTCAAAATATGATAATTAAGCAGCGTAATGAAACTAACCGCAAACGCAATATGGTCATTTTGTGAAAGCTTTTTTACGATGAAAAACAACACTAAAATCGCGCCTAACAGAAATATTCCATTAGCGATTTTAATACTACTAATATCATTAGAAAATAGTTTGATAACACTAGCAATAATCACTGGATATCCTGGCGGATAATGATAATGCGCTTCTTTGTCAACATGATGAAGATTGACATATCCTTCGCCATTGGCAATGGCAGTTCCTAAAATGTAATAATTGGCATTGTCGCCACCGAGACTGACTTTTTTGTCGAAAATTGCACTGTAAATTCCAATAAACGCAACTAGCAACACGAGAATGTACACCATTCTAAAAAGTCGTTGTTGAGAAGCGATGGTTGAAATCATGTTGGTTTTGGCGTTTCAAACAAAGAGTTTGCTTTTATCGCTTCAATATAAAGATATTTTCGATTTTTGATTGATGATTTACGATTTTTGATTTTTTCGTACTGTTCTATTAGCTTGACTAATAAAAATCTTTCAATGCTTCAATCATTGCATCTTTCAATCTAAACCTACGAATTCGCGTATTCATGCAGCGTTTGCACAACGTAGTCAACTTCTTCTTTGGTGTTGAATTTTGAAAACGAGAAACGTAATGATGGTTTTTCTAAATCTTCGTCGCTTAAAATCGCGCGCAATACATGTGAACCTTTGCTGCTTCCCGACTGACAAGCGCTTCCTTTGGAGCAAGCGATGCCTTTTAAGTCCATGTGAAACAACAACATCAATGCTTTTTGCTGATCAAGCGGCAAACAAACATTCACCAACGTATAGGTACTTTTGGTTGCTTCATGACAGTTTCCGTTAAATTTTACACCTGGTAGTACTTTTTTGAGTTCGTCAATAAAGTAATTTTTCAAACCTTCAACGTATTTCTTTTCTTCTTCCAAATTGTCATACGCCAAACGAAACGCTTCTTCCAAACCAACTACATTGTGAACAGCTTCCGTTCCTGCGCGAAATCCACGTTCTTGCGAACCTCCAAAAATTAACGGTTTTAAACCAGAATCTTTTCGAATAAAAGCAAAACCAATACCTTTTGGTCCATGAAATTTATGCGCTGCTGCTGCTAAGAAATCAATTGGTGTTTTTTGTAAATCCCATTCAAAATGCCCGATAGATTGCACCGTATCCGAATGAAACAACGCGCCATATTCTTTACAAATGGTAGCGACTCTATCTACATCTAATAAATTCCCGATTTCGTTATTGACGTGCATCAAACTCACTAATTTTTTGGAATTGTCTGCTTTTAGCAACGCTTCCAAATCCTCATAATCTGGCGTGCCACATTCCTGTAATTTCACATATGCTACTTTAATATCGCTTTCCACGCGCAATTGCTCTACCGTATGCAATACTGCATGATGCTCAATTGGTGACGTAATGATTGTAGTAACACCCATATCTCGTACAGAACAGCGCAATACCATATTATCAGCTTCCGTTCCGCCGGAAGTAAATATAATTTCTTGCGGAGAAGCGTTTAAGTATTTTGCAATCGTTTTACGAGCCGTTTCAATCAAAGTTTTAGACGAACGCCCGAAACTATGCGTAGAAGATGGATTTCCGAAGTTTTCTTCTAAGGCTTTTTTGATACGATTGACAACCGCTGGTCGAATTTGCGTGGTTGCTGCACTGTCAAAATATACGTTCTTCATGTAGTTTTAGTTAATAGGATTGGAAAAAAGATGAACAAAAATAGTCGAAATTAAATTATTAACAATATGTTTCGAAATAAATAGAGTTTTCTTAATACTTTTGTTTCCGAATTTGATTCAAGTTTTAATTTATTTTTTATGAAGAAAATAGTGTTCCTTCTTGCTGCATGTGTATTTTTTAGTTGTGATGATGGTGATTTAACAGTTGAAGAAATCGATTTGGAAAATACTGCTTCTGTTGAAGCTTGTACTATTATAAACAATGCTATCCCAGCTGGAACTACCTTGTTATTTAAGATTAATGGTGCGGAAACTTTAATTTTAGAAGTACCAGCAACATTACTTATCAATGAAGCAACCACTACAGAAGAAAATGAAGATGGTGATTTTGTTCCTGTACCAAGAACTGAAAATTTAAACGGTCAGGCATCTTGCTATTACCGAAGCTTGGAAAGCAATATTACCAACGCGTATTTTTGTGACCAATTGCCTTCTGACATTGCTATCACGTTAGAATATTTAGCTGTTTCTGGAACTATAGAAGTTGTGTCTACTGAAGTTATTGACGATGAAACTATGTTACCTATAGCATACGACCATGTAATTACATTTAAAAATGTTGTATTTACAGGAACAAATGGACAAGATGTTCGAAATGAAGAATTTAACTTTGGAGAAGTGAGAACTTTTGTGGAGTAGTTTTTTTGGGTGTTTGGTGTTGGGTTTTTGGTGTTGGGTTGTTTTTTTAGTTAAATTTTACCGTTTTTAACCTGTAAGCTATTTTTTCTTTTAAGGTATTTCATGTTCATTTCGGGTTTTGATAAATATACACTTCTGTAGCGCCCAAACCGTATTTTTGATAATTGGCATCGTAGTATTTTACATTGTCATAGCGACGAAATAGTGCTTCTAACTCTTGTCGCAATACGCCTTCTCCAACTCCATGAATAAAAACTACTTTGGGAATTCGCTTTCTAATGGCAAAATCAAGTTGTCGTTTGGCTGTGTCCGTTTGTAAAGTGAGCATATCGTAATTGCTCATACCTTTGCTAGAATTGGTCAATTGATGAATGTGTAAATCAACTTCCAATACATGTTCTATGCGTTCTTTTTTGGATTTTGGCAAGATGCGTTTTGGCTTTTTAGCCGCTTCTTTTTCTTGAAGTGCACTGTATATTCGCTGATTGGATAAATCGCTCGCAATTTCGTCTGCGGTGACTTTCACCAACTCGGAAGCTTCAAATGTAAGTGGAAAACCTTCATCTGTTTCAATGGTAATCGTATTGCCGTCAATGGCTTGCACAATTCCTTTGATGACATCGTCAATGGCTTCTACATGGTCTCCTACTTGAAATTTCATAATTACTCTTCTTCGTTGTTGATTGCTTCTTGCTGCTCGTATTTTTCTCTGTTGTAGTATTCTTGGTCTTTGTATCTCGCTTGTTTATTGGACGTAAGTGAAGAAGTGGTTTTATACAACCCAAACATCATCACACAAACAGCAATTATCGTTAACACCAATTGCGCCTGACCGTTTATTTCTTCTCGAAAGAGTAAAAATCCGCCACCAAGAAATATGAATAAAAAATAAATTACTGTTGTATACTTCGGTTTCACTTCACACAGTTTTAGCCACAAAAATAGCACTTTCCATTCAATCAAAACTGAAATGGCAAAACTAGATTATCCGTTGTTCATCAAAACCACAAATAAAAAGGCTAGTATGAGGATAATCGTCAAACCTAACACCGCTAAAACCAACGATTTAAAGTATAATTTAATTTTAGAAAAGGCAATGGTTAAGTCGGTCGTATTTTTTTCAGCAATAGCCGTTTTGATGCGTCTTGAAAAATTGTACACGTAGCGCGCAGGAAAGAAACTTACAATCGCGATGATGATGTAAAAGATAGCGTATACGTACGGTGGAAATTCACTAAAACTGGAAAATACCGTTTTGGCTTCTTTGAAGAATATCAACGCAAAAATTCCAACAAAAAGCATGATACCACAAAACACGAATCCAATGATAGAAAAGACGAAAGCCCATTTGGAAGCTTCGCGTAGAAACTTCTTTGAGCTTTCGTTGAGTCGTAATTCGAAGTTATCGAATACGTTTTTATCTTGTTTGCGTATTGGCACTATTCAAATTGTTTGAGTGTTTTGGTGATGATGGCAACACATTCTAACAACTGCTCTTTGTTCATGACCAATGGTGGTGCAAAACGAATGATGTTTCCATGTGTCGGTTTTGCTAACAAACCGTTGTCGCGCAATGCCAAACAGATATTCCAAGCAGTGTCACTATCTTCCGAATCGTTGATGACAATCGCATTCAACAATCCTTTTCCACGTACTAAAGATACAATATTACTTGTTTCGATGTATTTATTAATTTCACTTCGGAACAATTCTCCTAATTGATACGCATTTTCCGCCAATTCTTCATCGGCTACTACTTCCAACGCTGCCATCGCAACGGCGGCTGCTACAGGATTTCCTCCAAAGGTAGAACCGTGATTTCCAGGACGAATGACATTCATAATATCATCATTTGCCAATACAGCAGATACTGGATACGCTCCGCCAGATAGTGCTTTTCCCAGAATTAAAACATCTGGTTTTACGTCTGGTTTACCGCTACAGTTTTTCTTCTCGCAAGAACAGTTTCCGCAAGTTGCTAACAATCTTCCTGTACGTGCAATTCCTGTTTGTACCTCATCTGCAATGAACAATACATTGTGTTTTTCACACAAGGCTTTTGCTCTGGCTAAATATCCTTCTGATGGAACATAAACGCCCGCTTCTCCTTGAATTGGCTCTACTAAAAATCCTGCTACATTCGGATTGTTTAGCAATGCTTCTTCCAAAGCGGCAAGATTGTCATACTCTATTTTGATAAATCCGTCTGTATACGGACCAAAGTTTTTGCGTGCTACAGGATCGTTTGAAAACGAAATAATCGTCGTAGTTCTTCCGTGAAAGTTATTTTCACAGACAATAATTTTTGCTTCGTTTTCTGCAATTCCTTTTTTCTCGTATGCCCATTTTCTACAGATTTTCAAAGCCGTTTCTACTGCTTCGGCACCTGTATTCATAGGTAGTAATTTGTCAAAGTTAAAATACTCTGAAGCAAACTTTTCATAACGTCCTAACATGTCGTTGTAAAACGCACGAGAGGTTAAGGTTAAAGTTTGTGCTTGCGATGTCATTGCATTGACAATTTTTGGATGGCAATGTCCTTGGTTGACCGCTGAGTACGCCGAAAGGAAGTCGTAATATTTTTTTCCTTCTACGTCCCAAACGTACACGCCTTCTCCTCTACTCAATACCACTGGTAATGGATGGTAATTGTGCGCTCCGTACTTGTCTTCTAAATCAATTGCTTGCTGAGATGTTAATTGTTCTAAAACAGCCATTTTAATAAAATTAAAAATGAATAAAATAACCATTCCTACTGTACCTTTATCCTTTCGAAGAACTCGAAAATTCAGCGTGGGAGAGAAATCATCCCTTAGAGGTTTGCAAATTACTAAATATTCATCTCGATTTAAAATTTATTTTTTTCTCTTTGTTCTTTGTTCTTTGTTATTCGTCTTGACGCATGCTTTTTTTGTCAATTCGTTGATTCGTCAATTTGTTGATTTATTTTTTGTCTTGATTCTTGATTCTATTCTCCTGACTCTTTTATCAATTTATTTTAGAAAAATCTTATTCTGATATTTTAGACGATAATGAAGAAATTTGTAATTCCAAACGCTTCATTTCGCGTAAAATGGCACGTTTTTCCATTTGCATCCAGCCGTATAATTTAATCATGGACATAAAGGAAATGCTAATTCCAATCGCCAATCCCCATTTGATGAGTTCGTTGGTTTCCGTCACGTTAAAAAACTGTATAAAACTGTAAATCAGAAATCCGAATACGCCCAAATTGATAATGTTCATTATAACAGCCAACCAACCTAGTTTTCCGCTGAAAATACTTTTCATGGAACCGATTAATCCCTGTTCGTCCAATTCGTCGTAAAACTTAGCTTCTTCTTCGGTAAGTGTTTCTTTGATTAAATTGTCAATGTCGTGTAATGTGCTCATAATTTCATTTTTTTAAGTTTTTTTTTAACTGTTCTCTTGCGTGATACAATCGCGATTTTGCCGTTCCGACAGAGATATTCAGTAGTTTAGAAATTTCTTGTAAACTCAGTTCGTCAACATAAAATAAACGAACGACTTGTTGTCGTGCTACTGAGAGTTCCGTGATGGCTTTTTTAAGTTGTTGTTTTTGTTGCGATGTGTCACTCAACGGAAGATTGTCAATAGATTTGATAATTTTATACGCTTGATGGTGTTGTTGTTGTCTTGCGCTATTCCGTGTGTAATCAATTGCTTTTCGATGTACAATGCGCAATGCCCAACTTTTAAAACGCGCTGGATTTTGTAATGTTTGAATTTTATCGATAATCAATTTCCAACTGTCTTGCGCAATGTCTTTGGCAATATCTGCATCGTTGACAATCCAATACGCATGATTGCAAAATGTTTTATGAAATCGCTTGACTAAAATCGCCAACGCTTGTTGATTTCCTTGCACATACTGCGTGACCAGTTCACCATCTGATATGTCATCTTTTTTATGCATAAAAAACTTCCGTTTACACTAAGGACGGGAAAAAGTGGGAAAGGTTCATTTTTTGGGAGGATTTTTTTCTTTTTGTTTGTTTGCGGATTTACAGATTTGTTTGATTCGTCATTGCGAGACGCATAGCGGCGTGGCAATCTGTTGCTTCTGATAATAGAATTGTTCTATGATAAACAGATTACTTCGTCATACTTCCTCGTAATGACAAATCAAAGTTTTATCAAAAAACGTACACGAACCATAAAATCAAATTTACATTAGAACCTTCTCAATACTAATATCTCAATACTCACATCTAAGCAAAAAAAGAAGCTGCCTTTTTACAGACAACTCCTTTTCAAATTAATCAAATACAACTATAGTTATTGTGTGAAATATGTTCTGAAAGTTCAATATTTCACAACGATTTTAATTCATAGTTTGAGATTCTACGCTTTCGCGAGAATTAAAACTGCGCCACTTCCGTACTATCTTTCATTGCTACGGTACTAGAAGCACCAGCCGTAACCGTATTTTGAACGGCGTCAAAATAGGTTGTTCCCACAAAACCTTGATGTTTTACTGCGTTGAATCCTTCTTTTTGCAAAGCGAATTCGCGTTCTTGCAATTCGGAATACCCTGCCATTCCGCGTTCTTTGTATGCTTTGGACAATTCAAACATGCTGGTATTTAACGCATGGAAACCAGCCAACGTAATGAATTGAAATTTGTAACCCATTGCTGCTAATTCTTCTCTAAATGTTTCCATTTCGGCTACGCTTAATTTTGCTGCCCAATTGAACGATGGCGAGCAGTTGTAAGCTAACATTTTATCAGGATATTGTGCATGAATCGCTTCTGCAAATTCTCTCGCATAGTCCAAATCAGGATTGGAAGTTTCCATCCAAATGAGGTCTGCATACGGTGCGTAACTCAATCCGCGCGCAATTCCTTGTTGGATTCCGTTGTTGACATGAAAAAAGCCTTCATTCGTACGCTCGCCTGTGATAAATTGATGATCTCTTTTATCGATATCACTTGTCAGTAAATTTGCAGCATCAGCATCTGTTCGTGCTATAATCAGCGTTGGAACGCCCATGACATCCGTTGCCAAACGTGCTGCTACTAATTTATTGATAGCTTCTTGCGTTGGCACCAAGACCTTTCCACCTAAGTGACCGCATTTTTTAGCCGAACTCAATTGGTCTTCAAAGTGTACGCCCGCTGCGCCTGCATCAATCATCGATTTCATCAATTCGAAAGCATTCAGATTTCCACCAAAACCAGCTTCCGCATCTGCTACAATCGGCACCAAATAGTCTAATTGCTTTTCTGAACCATTTACACACTGAATTTGATCGCGACGCAACAACGCATTGTTAATTCTTTTTACGACTTGCGGAACACTATTCGCCGGATATAAGGATTGGTCTGGATACATTTCACCTGCCAAATTCGCATCTGCCGCCACTTGCCATCCGCTGAGATAAATTGCTTCCAAACCAGCTTCTACTTCTTGCACAGCTTGATTTCCCGTCAACGCGCCCAAACCAGCCACAAAATCCTGATGTTGAAGTCTGTTCCACAATTTTTCAGCACCCAAACGTGCAATACTGTATTCCAATTTGTACGAACCTTGTAATTTCACTACTTCTTCGGCAGTGTATGGTCGTTCTACGCCTTTCCAACGCGGATTTGTGGTCCAATCTGTAATTAATGCTTGAATTCTGTCTTGAGTTTTCATAAATTTGTTGTAAGATTATTAAAATTGATAATTGAATCCTGTTGATTGTTGCCGCAATCGCAGGATTTTTTTATTTACACTGAGCTTGTCGAAGTGTTGTTTTTCTTTGTTTTTTGTTAATTCGTCAATTTGTCTTGGCTCTTGACTCATGGCTCTTGGTTGCTAGTTGTTTGTTGTTGGTTTTTTCAATGTTTGTTCTTTTTTTCGTCTGTTTGTTTATTCTGTGAACCAAACTAATTCCTATTCCCTAATTCCTTTTTTATTTGATTCACTTATGTTATTTACTTATCTAATTTTTGTTGATTTTTTAGACTGAACTTATTAAAGTGCTTCTAAATATGCAAATACGCAGGTAACGTTAAGAATTCCTCAAATTCGTCTGCGGTGACTAGTTTTTTGAAGAGTGAAATTGCTAGCTCAAATTTGGTATTTGGCATGTTTTCCGAACCAATTTCCGTTATGATTTTTTCTACTTCATCATCAAAAATATCACTGAATAATGCTTCATCAAAAGTGCGTCCGTCTTCTAGTGTTACTTCGTTTTTTAACCATTGCCACACTTGCGTACGAGATATTTCCGCCGTAGCGGCATCTTCCATCAAATTGTAGAGTGCTACCGCACCGTAACCGCGCAACCACGCTTCTATATATAAGATTCCGACGTTGATATTTTTACGAACTCCGGCTTCCGTCACCGTTCCTTTTGGAATTTCAACTAAATCCTTTTCCGTGATCTGCACATCGTTTCGCGATACGTGTAATTGATTTGCCGTAGGCATGTGTTTGTTGAATTCGTTCATCGCCACTTCTACCAATGCAGGATGTGCTACCCAAGTGCCATCATGTCCGTTTTTGACTTCACGCTCTTTGTCTTTTCTAACTTTTTCTAGTGCAGCATCATTCGCGTGTTTGTTATTTTTGATAGGAATTTGTGCCGCCATTCCACCAATAGCAAGGATTCCACGCTTATGACAACGCTGAATAACCAATTTGGAATACGCGTCCATAAACGGCGTCGTCATAGTCACTTGGTCACGATTTGGAACGACAAAATTTGGGTGATTTCTAAATTTTTTGATGTACGAGAAAATATAATCCCAACGTCCGCAGTTGAGTCCAACAATGTGCTCTTTGAGTTCAAAAATGATTTCGTCCAATTGAAAACTTGCCGTGATGGTTTCTATCAAAACTGTGGCTTTAAACGTGCCAATAGGAACTTTAAGATACTTTTCCGCAAAGGTACATACTTCATTCCACCAACGCGCTTCCAAGTAATGCTCTAGTTTTGGCAGATAAAAATACGGTGCTGTATTGTTTTCGAGCATGATTTTTGTGTTGTGAAAGACATACAATCCAAAATCGACCAAACTTCCTGATGCTTCTTCATCGTTGATTAACAAGTGCCGTTCGTTCAAATGCAAACCTCTTGGACGCACCAATAATACGGCTGTTTCGTCATTTAGTTGATACGATCTATTACGCTTTGCGTCGTGTAATGAAATCGTTTTTTTGTTGGCATCGAGGAGATTTTGTTGCCCTTCCATGGTATTTTTCCAGCTTGGTGCGTTGCTATCTTCCAAGTCTGCCATAAAGGTTTTTGCGCCCGAATTCAATGCGTTGATAATCATTTTTCGATCTACAGGACCTGTAATTTCTACTCGTCTGTCTTGCAAATCGTGCGGAATTGCGCTTGCTTTCCACTCGCCTTCTCTGATGTCTTTGGTTTCTCTTGGAAATTCGGGAAACTTTCCTTCGTCAAAAATTGCTTGTTGCTTTGTTCGCCTTTCTAATAAAGCGATTCTTTTTGAGTTGAATTGTTCGTGTAACGCGGTAATGAATTGCAATGCTTCATCGGTTAAGATTTCTGGATAGTAATTTTTCACTTCGTTAGCGAACTGAATTTTAGACTGTTGTAATACGATTTCTTCCATGACTGATAATTTTATGCAACAATATTAAAACTTTTTTTTGAATTTAGCGAACGTTCGCTAAATTATTTTTATTCGCTAAAAATTAATTGTTCGCAATTTGTATTATATTTGTTGTCATGGAAGAAGAATACATCAAGCTGATTTTTGGGTTGAAACTCAAGCAGATTCGCACCGAGAGAAATTTATCGCTGTTCGGATTGTCGAAACTTACGGGTTTGTCAAAATCGTATTTAAACGAGATTGAAAAAGGAAAAAAATTCCCGAAAACGGATAAGATTGTGATTCTTGCTGATAAATTAGAAGTTCCGTACGACCAATTGGTTTCGTTAAAATTAGACAAGAATTTAGCACCCGTTGGCGAGATTCTACAATCTAAAATTTTAAAAGAAATCCCGCTAGAATTATTTGGCATTCAAGAAAGTACATTAATTGACATTGTTGCCAATGCACCTGTAAAAGTCAACGCGTTTATCAGTACCATTATCGAAATTGCACAACATTACAGTTTTAGTCGCGAGAGTTTTTATCTGGCTTCTGTGCGTTCTTTTCAGGAAGCAAACAATAATTATTTTGACGAATTGGAACAACGTGTTTTGTCGTTTTCTAAAACTTATCAAGTAGATTTAGATCAACGGATTTCATCGGAGGAATTGGAGGAAATTTTGGTAGAAGAGTTTGGTTATACGATTAATAACGACGAGTTAACCAAACATCAAGAATTAGGAAATTTGCGCTCTATTTTTGTACCAAAAACGAAAACCTTACTGCTTGCCAATCAGATTGATGATGCGCAACGCACGTTTATTTATGCAAAAGAATTGGCGTATCATTTTTTAGAGATTCAAGATAGATTATACACGTTTTCTTGGATAAAGTTTGATAATTTTGACCAAGTCCTTAATAATTTTTACGCCTCGTATTTTGCGGGGGCTTTGATGATTCCGCGTGCTACTTTGACGACACAATTGAAAATATTGTTTGAGAAAGAAACCTTTCAAGAAGAAGCTTTTTTACAATTGATTGACCGTTTTAATGCCTCCCCAGAATCATTTTACCAACGTTTGACCAATATTTTACCAAAAGATTTTAATATTCAGAATTTATTCTTTTTACGGTTTACTCATAAAGCCAATTCTGAGAAATTTTACTTGACCAAAGAGTTGCATTTATCACATCAACATTCGCCGCACGCTAATGAAACCAATGAACATTACTGTCGCCGTTGGGTTTCGTTAAATGTGTTGGAAACGATTTCAAAAAGTGATGAAACACATGTGTTCGATTTACAAATTTCGCATTACCCAGAAGACGACATGCAGTATTTGGTACTTTCTTCCGCTACCAAGGATCCGTTTAAAAACAATCAATATCGCAGTATTAGTGTTGGTTTGTTGCTCAATAAACAATTAAAAAAGAAGATTTCCTTTTTAGAAGGTACCAATATCAACACTAGAGAAGTTGGTGTCACTTGTGAGCGTTGTGCAATTGCAGATTGTGAAGTTCGAAAAGCTGCGCCAATTGTTTTGCAGAAAAAACAACGTGATGAACAAACGGCTGCAGTTGTGGACAATTTAATGCGAAAGTTTAATTAAAAATTGTGAATACTCGAAAAAAATGAGCATTCACAATTCTTGTTTTGCTAGCTACTTTTCTGAGTTTTGTAAAGCTTGTAAAATAACGTTGGAAGAAATCCAAAATTAAAGAGTGTAAACCCAAGCATCATAAAAACAGCGGCAAACGGCCATTGAAAGAATTCAAACATAATTCCTGTACTAAGAGTAAAAAAGGCTAAAAAGCCTACTAAATAAACTGCATTTTTCATTTTTTTGAATGTTACGTGTTCGTATTAAGATTGATAATTAAATAATGATTGTTTGTATTTTATGTAAAGATATATTGGCGTGTAACCTAACAGCAAAATTGAAAGTCCTGATAACAAGGCAAAATTGGCATATGGCCATTGAAACATTTTCAAAATAAAACCTAGCGAAAAAGTGATAATCAGAAGTATGCCAACTATAAATTGAATTTGCTTCATTCTGACGTACATCTTTTCATGAACTAATTGTTTACTTTCTTTTTGTAGGAGTTTAATATTGTAATATCCGCCCAATTGTTGAATTGCTTCCTCATACGCAACCCTAAAATCATGATGTTCTGAATTTTCAATAGTAGTACAAATATGATCTATAATGTCGTCTTTGATACTTTCCGATTGCAAACCATGAAATTCCAAACTGTTTGAAATAAATTCTATGTGTGCTTCTGTAAGATTCATGTTGTTAGTGGTTTTGGCTGAAAGATGATTTGTAAAGTTTCAATGAAATCATTAATCTCTTCTGTTTTCTTTGCAATTACTTTTTTCCCTGATTTTGTTACTGAATAATACTTTCGGACACGCTTCCCGATGAATACTTTTTCCGTTGTCAGCACGCCTTGATGTTCCAATTTATGCAAAATTGGATACAGAGCACCTTCGCTAATATCAATTTTACCTTTGGTTTTTTCTCTAACTTTTTGAGATATCTCGTATCCATACATTTTATCTCCAGCACTCAAAAGCTTTAAAATAATAGGAAGTAAAATTCCTTTGGTTAATTCTTTACTATACATAGGACAAATATACATTTTATTTAAATGCATCCAAATAAAATGTTTTAATTTATGTTTCTCCTTTCTTTTCAACCTAAAAACAACTTAAAACTTTTCACACTTTTTTAAAGATTGCCTGTATAAATTAGCCGTATATTTATCGCTATTGTTATTTTTGCCGCATGGGAAGAAAGAATCGTAAGAAATTGTTTGAACACGTGCCAGTTGTAGATACTGCCACAAAAGGAAAAACGGTTGCCAAAACAGAAGACGGCGCTGTTATTTTTTTACCAAATGCCGTTCCCGGCGATGTAGTAGATATTCAAACGTTTAAGAAGCGACGCGCGTATTATGAAGGGAAAGCAGTAAAGTTTCACTCGCTTTCTGACAAACGTACCGAGCCTGTTTGCGAACATTTTGGTACGTGTGGTGGTTGCAAATGGCAACACATGGCGTACGAACATCAATTGTTTTATAAGCAAAAGGAAGTGTTGAATAATTTGACACGCATCGGGAAAGTGGAATTGCCTGAATTGACGCCGATTTTAGGAAGTGCCAACGAATATTTTTACCGCAATAAAATGGAGTTTTCGTTTTCCGACAGTCGTTGGTTGACAGAAGATGAAATAAAATCGGAAGAGGATTTGGGCGACAGAAATGCACTCGGATTCCATATTCCAGGCATGTGGGACAAGATTTTAGATATTAAAAAATGTCACTTACAAGCTGACCCATCGAACGCAATTCGCAATGCGATTAAGGAATTTGCTACTGCAAATAATCTACCTTTTTTCAACACTCGAAATCAAACAGGATTGTTGCGTACATTGATGATTCGTACGGCTTCTACAGGCGAAGTGATGGTGTTGGTACAATTCTACAAAGAAGATACAGAAAAACGTGAATTACTTTTAAATTACGTCAAAGACACGTTTCCAGAAATTACGGCGTTATTGTATGTAATCAACGAAAAAGGCAATGATACGATTTATGACCAAGAAGTGATTTGCTATCACGGACGCGACCATATTTTTGAAGAAATGGAAGGTTTACAGTTTAAGATTAACGCAAAATCCTTCTATCAAACCAATTCTGAACAAGCGTATGAATTGTATAAAATTACCCGTGATTTTGCTGGATTGACAGGCGACGAATTGGTCTACGATTTATATACAGGAACCGGAACCATTGCACAATTCGTTTCCAAAAAAGCGAAAAAAGTAATTGGTGTAGAATCAGTTCCAGAAGCCATTGAAGCGGCAAAGGAAAATGCTAAATTTAACAATATCACGAATACCGAGTTTTTTGTCGGCGATATGAAAAAGGTTTTTAATGCTGAGTTTATCAACACGCACGGCATTCCTGATATAATTATTACCGATCCGCCACGTGATGGCATGCACGCCGATGTGGTACAGCAAATTTTAAACATCGCACCAAAAAAAGTGGTATATGTAAGTTGTAACAGTGCCACACAAGCACGCGATTTGGCGCTGATGGACGCGATGTACAAAGTAACCAAAGTACAGGCAGTTGATATGTTTCCGCAAACGCATCATATTGAAAATGTAGTACTTTTGGAAAGAAGAAATTAACAACGAAGTAAAAAAATAGATGAAAAAATTATCCTATATAGGAATTCTTGGAATGTTCATGACGCTCATATTTTTATCGTTTTCGTGCGAGAAAGATGATATTTGTGTGGAAGGAACCATTACGACGCCTTTGTTGGTGATTGAGTTTTTTGATGCTGAAGTTTTTAATGCGACTGGCGAAGATGTGTTAAAAAACACCTCCAATTTATGGGTAGAAGCCGTAGATCCGAATACAGAAATCATAAATGGTGTTGAAGTTATTGTCGATCCTATTCAGTCCAGTCCGCAAGCTGTGAACACAATTTCTATTCCGCTTCGTACGGCGCAAGATGTGACTGAGTATCGTTTTATTAAAGATTATGCGTTGGATGAAGATGAAAATCAACTTGGGAATGAAGACATAATTACGTTTAACTATTCTCGTGAAGAAATTTTCCTTTCACGCGCTTGTGGATATGTTACCAATTTCGAACTCAGCGGATTTGATGGCGCTGACGTAACTTTTGATGGTGATAACTGGATTAATCCAAGCTTGGGAATTCGAATTGCTGAAACTATTGTTCAAAATGAAACCGTTACACATGTTAAAATATATCACTAGTCTTTTCACTATTTTAATTTGTAGTGGAAGTTTTGCCCAAAATACGGAAGCTTCTATGGTGAACGATACGCTTCCGACAATGCAGACATTTCCGCTACGCATTGGTATTGACCTCAGCAAACCGATTCGAATGGCGCTTGAGGACGATTATCAAGGTTTTGAAATCGCGGCAGATTTCCGCTTGACGGAGAAGTTTTACCTTGCGACAGAGTTTGGAAACGAAAAGAAAACCGTAGACGAAACGCAGCTTAATTTCACTACTGAAGGAAGTTTTGTCAAATTAGGATTTGATTTTAACGCCTACGAAAACTGGTTTGGAATGCAAAACGCCATTATTGTCGGAATGCGTTATGGATATAGTTCGCACAAGCAAACTTTGAATAGTTATAAAATTTATCAAACCAATCAGCATACGGAAGGCGAAAGTATTTTGACGCAAGAACCTGGCACTGAATTTTCAAGCTTAAACGGTCATTGGATTGAAGTCATAGCTGGAATTAAAGTAGAAACTTTTGACAATCTGTATATGGGATTCACCGTGCGATTGAATCGTTTACTAACCACAACAGAGCCAGAAAACTTTCAAAATTTATTCATTCCAGGATTTAACAAAGTTACGACCGATAATAATGTCGGCGCGGGATTTAACTATACGATTAGCTATTCCATTCCTATTTATAAAAAGGCGAAGCGCAAGAAGGCGAAGAAGGAAGAAGAATAAATATATTTTTAAATTCCGTACATTTGAGTAAAGTATTCAAAAATGGATATACAAACTAGAAAAATTAAGTTTTTACAAGAATTTTTAAAAATTCAAAGTGAGGAAGTCATTGCGCGGCTAGAAGACATCCTTGAGATTAATTATGAATATTCTGATAATGAAGATTTTACACCTATGTCCATTGAAGAATTTAATGAAAGAATTGACGCTTCAATGAAAGATTCTGAAAATGGCAAATTAACAGAAAGTAGTGATTTAAAATCTATTATTGATTCGTGGAAATAACTGTTTACTGGACCAATTTTTCCAAACAAGAACTTCAAAAAATATTTGACTATTACAAAGAAAAAGCTGGTTACAAAATTGCAAAGAAGCTAGTTGATGGGATTTTTAGTGAATCTTTAAAACTCGCAAATCATGCTGAAATTGGGCAAGCGGAAGAATTG
The DNA here is from genome assembly GCA_006383075.2 of Kordia sp. TARA_039_SRF. Classification (GTDB taxonomy): domain Bacteria; phylum Bacteroidota; class Bacteroidia; order Flavobacteriales; family Flavobacteriaceae; genus Kordia. Next base: position 11,737 of record SMNH02000005.1, on the reverse strand, counting down.
TTGAAAGGAAGAATTCAAAATTTCAGATATCTCATCTTCAAAAACTACAAAATCATTTATTGGTTTAATGCAGAAAAAAACTGGATTGAAATTGTTGACGTTTTTGATACTAGACAAAATCCTCCAAAAATTTCAAGAAGTACTTCTAAAACGAACTAAACATTACAACTCCTTAATATCCTTACTAAATATCGTTTTCATAATGAGTTTTTCTTGTCCTTTGTCCTGGACTACAAAGAATTTTGGCGCAAAAATACTAGCAATCACTGCTGCAATCACTGCCAACCACAAGCCATCTGTCTTGATGATATAGCCTAAAATTAAATAACGCAACACTAAAAAAAGCGATACAAAGCAAATAAAGTTGTAGATGATTGATTTTGTTTTGAGTGACATGTTTTTCTAGTTTTTAGTTGTTATCTTGATATTTTGCTTTTTTGCTTCCTGCGTACATTTCATACTTCACCAAACGCGATTCTAACTTTCCGTTGAATACTTTTATTTTTCGCGATGGTCGCAAGCCTACAAATTTTAAGGCTTCTAAATTAGACGTAATAAACCACGCGTTCGTGTTTGGATAGCCTTGCTTCAAGGTATCACCGATTTCTGCATAAAATTGCTCCATTTCAATATGCAAACGCTCTCCGTATGGCGGATTGAATAGAATATGCAACTTCTCCTCTCCTTCTTTTTTGGTTTCAAAGAAGTTGGCACGACGAATTTGAATGTAATCATCCAAATTGGCGTTTTTCACATTGTCTTTTGCTTTTTGGACAGCCGAAGGTGCTTTGTCGTAGCCGTAAATATGATGGTGAAACTCACGAATTTTATTCAAGCACGATTCTTCAATTTTTTCAAACAAATCCACATCCCAATCTTGCCATTTTTCAAAACCAAATTCCTTTCGGTTTATGTTTGGCGGAATGTTACACGCAATCATTGCCGCTTCAATAGCAATGGTTCCACTTCCACACATTGGGTCAAGTAAATCAGATTGCCCGTCCCAACCCGAAAGCATCACCAAACCTGCTGCTAACACTTCGTTGATAGGTGCAATATTCGTCGCTGTTTTATAACCGCGTCTGTGCAATGAACCACCCGAACTGTCTAGAGAAATCGTACAATCATTGTTTTGAATATGCACGTGAATCCGTAAAGTCGGAAATTTTAAATCTACATTAGGACGTCTTCCTACCGTGTTTCGAAACTTATCGGCAATGGCATCTTTCGTTTTTAATGCTATAAATTGTGAATGTGTAAATTGTTGTGAAGCTACAGTGGCATCAATCGCAAAAGTATCGTTGTGCGTTAAATACTTGTCCCAATGCATTTTATACACTTGGTCATACAAGTCCTTTTCATTGCGAATTTTAAAATATTTAATAGGTTTTAGAATTTTAATCGCGGTTCTTAGGCTCAAATTAGCTTTGTACATAAAGCCTTTATCACCTCTAAAACTCACGTTGCGCGTCCCTTTTCGGATGTCTTGCGCGCCCAATCGTTTTAGTTCGTCCTCTAATAAATCTTCAAAACCGTGCAAGGTTTTGGCAACCATTTTAAAATTATCGTTTCCCATTTGCTTGTAATCTGATTGCAAAAGTACGTTAATTTGATAATGAAACAATTAATCTGTAAACTAATGTACGTGTTGAACGATTTGAAAGTTTAGATTTTTCTAGCTTTTCACTCTAATTTCTTTAGAAGATAAATCAAGTCCAATACGCGATATACGCTTTTTTTAGTATCAAAGAAGAAACTTGTTGAAGAGTTTGGTTTTTCGTCTCTAACAAATTGCAACATGTGTATAGGTTCTTGAGCGGTTCCCGCAAATTCATAGGTGAGTTTGGTTGTTCTTAGATTATATCTCGTTCCAAAATCAAATATTTTTTCTTCCGTATTATAGTAGATTTCCGCATTTTTTAATTGCGTGCTTATACAGTGCTTTTTTAAGACACTTTCCAATTCTTTAATAATTTCATCTTTAGATTGTGCACTCACACTGAAAGTGATTAGCGAAATAATTGTAATTAATATCAATCTCATGATCTAGTTTTTTGTTCTTTGTTATTCGTTATTCGTTATTCGTTGTTTGTTGTTTGTTGTTCTCAAATTAAACGCTTCAACTTATCAACTCTTAAACTTCATTTTATATTCGGACTTTCTTTGTATGTCCGTTAGGATGTCGTCTGTGAACACAGCGTTGTACATCGCCGTTCGGATGCGCTCTGTGTGTACATTTGTATAAATCGCCATTGGGATGACATGGCACTATTCTCCCATTGTACGTACAACGGTGCTTGCATTGATATACATCTCCATTAGGATGCGCTGGGTGAATACAATTGACCAAATCGCCATTGGGATGCGCCGCATGGTTACAAGGAGTCGTTACGTATTTGTATTGTACTTGACTGGTAGAGCCACTCGTACTGCCGCCTTTTACAGAACGATAACCTCTCAACACAAGTTTTGCTCTTTGTTTCCCAGAGGAGTGTGTGTGGTCGTTATCATTTTTGGGCAAGTTGTACAAATAGTTGTATACCGTATTGATATCATAATTATACGTTGCTAAAAACTTTCCGGCATATATATCAGCTTCGTCTTCTGTTTGTGTGGCAGATGTTCGTATTCTCCAAGTAGAACCGTACGGATTGTACACATTAGCCTGATGTCCTAAGGCTTGATGTCCCCATTCATGTGCAAATACGAACGCTAATATGTGTTTGTTTTTATTGATGGTAGAATAATCTAAAATAATCAATCCGCCTCTATGGGCTTGTCCCCATTGAAAGGTTTGACTGAAAATGATAGGATAATCCATACCTGTATATCGCTTCAATTGCTTGTAAATGTTGTAGGTTTTTGGATAATTATAGGCGTAGTATATTTTTCCGCCGTAGGCATCGCGCCATTCATTAATCATATATTTTTGCTGGCTGGAAAGGTTGTATTGCGCCCAAATATTTTGGCTAAATAGTGCAAGGAATACAATTAAAATTAAATGTCGTAGCTTCATATACAATGCTTTATAAGATGTTTATCTTGTTTGCTAAAAGATTTTTAATGTGTGAATGGGAATGCATTTTTTCTTCCCCTAAAGTAATTATTATATGAACACAAACAAAATGCGTTCCGTTTCTGCCGTGTGGAGATTTTTTAATCTCTAAATGACAGGGCACGTTTACATGGTAGATTAAAAACAGTTATAGAAATAGAATGAAAAATACGTAAAATACTACGTTATCGGTATGGTTTTTGATGCTTATCAAACAACAATTAAAACATTTTAAACCAATTTATTATGAAAGTACTTTACAAAATAATTTGCTACCCGCTATTATTGCTATTAATGACAACTACCGCCTTTGCCCAACTTGATTTGAATACGGACAATCTTGAATTTAATCCGTTGCGTAATAATATCGTACCGAGAACCGATTCCAACATACCAACTTCCAAAACGTTTACAGACATTGTTAAAGAAGCTGAGGGTTCACCATATTTTGACGATACTTTTAAAAAGGCAACTATTTCTGAATCAGGAAACGTCTTTAATGTCCGCTACAATGCTTTTTTAGATGAAATGGAAATTGTAGATGGAGAAGAAAAAAAGTTTATCAATAAAAAATATCAAAAGCATCTAATTACGTTTCTAGATACCAACGAACGCTATAAAGTGTTGCTACAAACGGAAACTGATAAAGAGAACTCGTTTGGCTATTTTGTACTACTAACAGACAATCCATATTTGTCTTTGTATCGAAAAGATCAGAAAAAATACGTTCCTTCTCGAAATATGCGTCGAAGTGATACCGCAGAATTTCAAAATGTTAGTACGCGATTTTATGTTGAAACAAATAAGTCTGGAAAAGCTATTTTACTTCCCAGAAGCAATCGGAAGTTTCTCAAGTTATTTTCTGATAAAAGAGCAGCTATCAAATCGTATTTAAAACGTGAAAAACTGAATGTAGCCAATGAGCAAGATTTGATTCAACTCATTAACTATATCAATTCGCTGTAAACTTTACAGTTATATTGTACAATTCAAAATTATTTCACCACGGCTACGACGCTAAAAGTTTAAAATACGTTATTTTTGCACTTTAGTTAAAGACTATGCAGACAGAAAAAACAACTTGGTACGCGTCGTGGTTTGATACGCCGTATTACCACATTTTATATAAAGACCGAGGTTATGATGAAGCGGAATCTTTTATGAAGCATTTGGTTGAGTTTTTAAATTTACCCGAAAATGCAACCATTTTAGATTTGGCATGTGGAAAAGGAAGACACTCTGTGTTTTTAAACAAAATGGGCTACGATGTTACAGGTGTAGATTTGTCACCAAATAGTATTGCGCATGCTTCTCAGTTTGCCAACGAAACGCTGCGTTTTGAAGTGCACGATATGTGTAAACCGTACCCAAAACAGTTTGATGCAGTATTTAATTTATTCACCAGTTTCGGCTATTTTGAACACGAATCAGATAATTTGCGCACGTTAAAATCTATCAAAACTGAACTGAACGCACAAGGTTTTGGCGTGATTGACTTTTTAAATGCGGAATACGTCATTGATAATTTGGTTGAAAATGAAATTAAAGAAGTTGATGGAATTATTTTCCGCTTGCATCGCTATGTAGAGGATGGTTTTATCTACAAAGATATTCGTTTTGAAGCCGATGGAGAAGCACATCATTACACCGAAAAAGTAAAAGCACTCACTTTACAAGATTTTGAATCGTATTTTAGGGCGGCTGATATTGATTTATTAGCTATTTTTGGAGATTATAGTTTAGGAAAGTTTGATGCAAAGACTTCCAAAAGACTTATTATGATTTTCAAATGATGCATTACCTATTACCCATCTTAGCAGTACTGCTAGGATTTATATTTGTCACTGTTTTTAAGCTACGCCAAAAGCAACACATGAAGCTATTGTTAGCGTTTAGTGGTGCTTTTTTATTAGCCATTACCATTTTTAATTTGCTTCCCAACGTTTTTAGTGAATATAAAAATAGTTATGGTGTTTTTGTGATGGCGGGAATTTTGTTGCAAATTTTTCTAGAATTCTTTTCCAAAGGAGCCGAACACGGACACGTACACATTCACAAAAACAGAACAACCTTTCCGTGGTTACTTTTTGCTAGTTTGAGTATTCACGCTATTTTAGAAGGTTTTCCAATGCATCAACATGAACATTTGGTATGGGGAATTGTCGTGCATAAAATCCCAATAGCAATTATTTTGACGACGTTTTTCTACCAATCAAAAATGTCGAAAGTAACTATTTTGACATCTCTTGTATTGTTTGCATTTATGACACCGTTAGGAAGCTATTTATCAGAGCACTTAACGTTTTTAGAAGCGTATCAAAACGAGATAACAGCGTTGGTAATTGGAATCTTTTTACACATCTCTACGACAATTTTATTTGAAAGTTCAGAAGGTCATAAGTTCAATTTGACCAAGTTACTAGTAATTATCACCGCAACAGTAATTGCATATTTCTTATAACTACATCCGTAATTTTACTAATCGTTTCCACTATGTGTAGCTACACAACACGTATCATCTTTGCATTGACAGTATTTTTTATTGTAAAAATGAAGAAATACCAAGCCCAAAGAAGGAAAAAATATAGCCGCTTCTGAAATGTGCAGTAGATGTAGTTTTTCATTTATCAAAATGAGAAATAGTAAACTCCAAGCAATCCAAAAAGCAGGTTTCACCCATGATTTCCCAGTTGTTTTGGTAGACCAATATACAGCTACAAAAGAAACTACAAGAAAAATATAATCTAAAATGCTCCACCAAAAAGGCACTTCTGCGTCGTGATGCGCCAAGTGTGCCTGTACCACAAATATAAATGGTGTAAATGTACAATGAATTAAGCATAAACTGCTTGCTAAAATTCCTACGATATCTGACTTGCTTTTGTGTAAAATCATCATATTAATGCAACTAAGTTGCAAAAGTAAGTATATTTTTTGTGATTACTATAACATAACTGTAAATTTGTACTATGGCGATAATCAGAAAAACAAAATCATTAGAAACAATCGTAACATTTTTTGAAGAAAGTAAGGATGCTATTTCTGCCGTATCTCTCGTTGATTTGTTACGTAAAAAGATGAATAAAACTACTATTTACCGAATTTTAGAACGTCTTGAAAGTGAAGGCTTTATACACTCTTTTTTAGATAAAAACGGATTAAAATGGTATGCAACCTGCCAAGATTGTTCTGCTACTCAGCATTCTGACATTCACCCGCATTTTCAGTGTGAATCTTGTGGAAAAGTTGATTGTTTACCTGTTGAAGTGAAAATTCCGTCGATTCCAAATCGTGAAATCAATTTTTCACAAGTATTATTAATTGGCAAGTGCGAACAATGCATGTAATGCTATAAAAACTATCTTTGTATTTTAAATTATCTTAGGAAAACTTCCACGCAAAGTTCGGAATGAAAAATGAAAGATTCCGCATCGAGTGCGGAATAGAAAGTGTTTAATGAGAGATTCCGTGTCAAGCACGGAGCGAAAAATAAAATTTTTCGATGTTTAGCAAAGCAGAATCACGAAAATTACGGCAAGAGTTTTGGACTTCGTTTGGGAAATCATTCCCACGAAAGTGGATTTTGTACAATACCAAGATTCGCGATTTCTCGTTTAAGTTTTATTTTGACAAGAAAAAAGCCATGGTTTCTCTAGATATTGAAGATGCTAATCTTGAAAATCGTATCAAGTATTGGGATAAAATGATTTCTTTAAAAACAATTTTGCTGGACGAATTTCTCCCAGAAGCCATTTTTGATGAAGCGTATATTTTAGACAATGGCAAAGAAATCTCTAGAATTTATCTAGAAAAACACAATGTTTCCATTCACAATAAAAATACATGGCAAGAAACGATGGTATTCTTAAATGAAACCATGCAACAGTTTGAAGCTTTTTATTACGAATACGAAGATTTTATTAAGGCGTGATATTCGCTTTGCTCAATTCAAAGATTCAACTATATATCAATTGAATAATGTAAAAAAAGTTCACATTATTCAATTGATATATAGCAAAGCATCACACTTTTTTGATGACATACGTAACGACTCCCCAAATGAGCAACTGTTTGTCTTCTGTAATTTTTATAGGCTTGTATTTGTCATTGGCAGGCATTAAATACACACATTCTTTGGTGATTTTTAAGCGCTTTACCGTAAATTCGCCATCTACATAACATACCGCAATTTTTCCATCTGCTGGCGGAATGCTTTTATCTATCACTAATAAATCATCATGATCCAATCCTGCGCCAATCATAGATTCGCCACTAACACGTGCATAATACGTACTACGTTCATCTTTGACCAATTCTTCATCCAAACTGATGCGTTTATTTCTAAAATCGTCTGCAGGAGACGGAAATCCCGCAGAAATTCCATCTTCCACAAACTCTAATTGTATAGTTCCTTTGATAGACTTGTAAAACGTTAACAATCTTTCTTCTTGAGGCTTCTTCTTCATGTTATTTACCTTAAATCGTATCGCAGTTCAATGTAATAATATCGCTAAACTTTGTGGTGTATTCAGGAGATAAATACGCTTGTCGCATTTTCCAGGTTCGTTGTAAATCCTGATTTGCCATTTTTATCTTTTGTCGCCCGTATTTTTCATTCAAATTGTCCATTGCCAACATCAACTTTTTGTGTTTTGGGTCTTCGTTTTGAAATAAATCCAGTTGTAACGCGTCCGTTTTGATGAGTCCTGTTAAAATAACACCTGCCTTTTTGTATTGAATGCCAGGCTTGAAAATATCGTTCAATGCTTTTAATGCGTACTTATTGATGATAAACGTGGAGTTTGTCGCATACGGCAAGGTAACGACTCTTTTTGCTCTAAAATACGAGTCTTGGTGTTTGTTTCGGTCACTTTTTAAGTAAATCATCACCACATTACAAGATGAGTTTTGTTGGCGTAATTTTTCCGCACAACGCGATGCAAACGTCACAATGCGCTCTTTCATGTTTTCTCGGTCAGCAAAGGTAAATTCAAAGCTTCTCGTTGTGGAGATGGCTTTTTTGTGTTGCAATTCGTCTTCTAGCAAAATTGTTGGTTCTCCTTCTAAATCTTTTTTTAAGCGTAAACCCACAATCGACATGTTTCGCTTTACCCAATCGTCTGATAGTTGTGTAAATTCAAACGCGGTTTGTACTTGCTTCAACTGCAATCGTTTTGCATTTCCATGACCGATTCCCCAAATAGCACTTGCAGGCAACCATTTGAGCATTTTGATACGTTTTCGCTCAGAATTAATTACATGAACACCTTTGGTTTTTTCAGGAAACTTTTTTGCGATATTATTTGCGGCTTTGGAAAGTGCTTTTGTCGGTGCGATGCCAATACTCACAGGAATTCCCGTGCATTGGAAAATATGATTTTTCATGCGTTCTCCAACTGTTTGGTAATTGTCCGATGGTGGTAATTTGACAAAAGCTTCGTCAATACTATATACTTCTACTTCTGGCGAAAAATCTTCCAGCAATTTCATCACGCGTTCGCTCATATCACCATATAACGAGTAATTGGACGAGCGAATTTGAATATTCTTTTCAGCAATAATTTCTTTGTACTTAAATAATGGCGCACCCATAGGAATTCCGAGCGCTTTGGCTTCTTTACTACGCGAAATAACGCAGCCATCGTTGTTTGACAATATTGTCAGCGGTTTGTCTATCAGACTCGGATCAAACGCCCTTTCGCAAGAAGCGTAAAAGCTGTTACAGTCAATGATTGCATACATAATTTTAGGGGAAATTTTATAGTATAAAAATAACGATTTGCAAGCTTTTTTGGTATATCGTTTTTTCTAATTCCTGTCTTTGCAGTAAAAAAAAAACAGCCCGAAGGCTGCTTTGATAATTGTATGTGAAAAATATATTATTTCGGATCTAAAACAGCATCAATACGCTCAATAGCATCTCTTAAATGTATTTTACTCATGGCATCACTGGTACGCCCAATTGCATTTCGAATGTTTCTTTTTAACGTATTCAATTCAGCTCTCACTACTGCACGTAAATCTGACTGACTTGTGTTTAATGGTGTAAATTTTACATAAGAACTGCTAAATCTTGGATTACGTGTACTTTCAGCTGTCATCAAGTATGCCAATCTATCAATATGTGCTCTTTGTAAGTTACGGCGATACATGTCAATCGTTTTTCCAGAGCGTAATTCTGTCCAAATTCCGTTGCGTAAATCGCGCATCAAATCAAGAATTTCATACGCATCGTTTCCGTTTAGCGCTTCATTCTCCATCACACGCGCCAATCTACCTAAGCTTAAAATTCTATTCAACGTACGAACTTGCATTCCGCGAATTCTTTCTACGACTCCAGAGTATTGTATTTTATTAAAAATTTCTTGGTCTAATAACCATTCTGGTGTAGCAAATAATTGTTCATTGATAAACTTTGCAGCTCTTTTTTGGTGATCTTTTGGTACATGCGTATATACAGCACCTTCTTGGTCATATGTTTTGTAATGCTCATAAACACCACCAATATTAGAAGAAACATGTCCCATATAACGGTTAAATTGTCCTAATATCTGACCATACATTTCTCCTAAATCATCATAATTTTTACCATCTTCAGCAGTCCATTTGATTAAGTTTGGAAGAATTCTTTTTAAGTTTTTGATTCCGTAGTCACTTGCTTTCATAGCGTCGTCACCTAAATCCTCTGTTTGAGAACTTGGATCTACTACATCTCCTGCTTGCTGATGTCCAAATCTATATAATGGATCACCTGCTTTTTCAAGAATCCAGCTATCTAATGTTTTCTTTTCTTCTTTTCCTGTTTTTGCTTCTAAAATTGGACGATATCCCCAATTGATAGCGTATTTATCATACGGTCCAATATTTGGCATCAAAGCAACACCTTCATCTCCTGGCTGTGCTACATAATTGAAACGCGCATAGTCCATAATTGATGGTGCCGTTCCATATTTTTTTGTGAATTCAGCATCACGCAATTTATCCACAGGATAGGCAACACTACTTCCCATGTTGTGTGGTAATCCTAACGTATGACCAACTTCGTGAGCAGATACGAAACGAATTAAACGTCCCATTACTTCATTTTTAAACTCTACAGATTGTGCCTCTGGATTAATTGCTGCCGTTTGGATAAAGAACCAGTTACGCAACAAGCTCATTACATTGTGATACCAGTTGATATCACTCTCTAAAATTTCTCCACTTCGCGGATCGCTTACGTGAGGTCCGTTTGCGTTAGGAATAGGAGACGCTAAATAACGTACTACAGAATAACGCACATCTTCTGGACTCCAATCTGGATCTTCTTCAACGCTTGGTGGATCTTTTGCAATGATAGCTTCTTTAAATCCTGCTGCTTCAAAAGCAACTTGCCAATCTTCAATTCCTTGTTTTATATATGGTTTCCACTCTTCTGGAGTCGCTCTATCTATATAATAAACAATCTGTTTTTTAGGAACGACAAGTTCTCCTCTTTTAAATTTTTCAATGTCTTCATCGCGTACTTCCAATCGCCAACGATCTAAGAACGTTACACGTTTACTCTTTTGTGCTTTCAATCCATAATCAACTTGACTACTGGTAAACCAACCAACACGCTCGTCAAAATAACGTCTTTTCATTGGCTCTTTAGGAAGCAAAATCATAGAATTACTCATTTCTACAGAAATAGAACCAACGCTTCCATTGGAAGGTGGTGAACCTGCATTGTATGTTTTAACGTGTCTAGCTTCAATATTCAAAGGATAACTTTTTAATTTATCAACATATGATCTAGCTGCATCTAAACGCGTAATTTTGTACTGTCTTCTTCTGAATTGTGGAATTCCTAATGCCTTTACGTCTTTTGTGAAAAGTGGCGTCACATCAATCACCGTATTGAGTGAATCTTTACTAAAAGCTTTAATTGGGAACGCATACAAAATTGGTTCAAAATTAGAATTTACAACAGCTTCATGCACTGGAAGTGAATCTGCTGCAACAACACTATGAGAAACAACTCTTAAAAGCACTTGTTTCTTATTCTTTTCCCAACGAAGAACTTGTGTATTTTGCTTTCCTCCTCCAAAACCAAGTCCCGAAGCAGTCTTTGCGATTCTGGTCACCATTAACATCTCTCTATTAAAAAGTGTATCTGGAATTTCATAATAATACTTATCACTTACTTCGTGAACTGTAAATAAACCTTCATCACTCTTTGCATCCTTAGTGATGACTTTGCTATACGGTTTAATTCCGCCTTTTGTTGGTTTTTTCTTAGGTTTAGCTGATGCAGTAGCTGCTTTTTTACTTGCTGAAGCTTTCTTTGTTGTGGAACAGGAAGTCACAGAAATTAACAACATCCCTAGAAAAAATAGTGGTATTTTTCTTAACATAGTCTGATTAATTGATTAGAAACGTGAAATTAACAATTAGACAAGATTAATGAGCAATTCACGGCAGACTTTAAGATATCTTTAACTAGAATTTATGATTTTTAGAGATAATTCAAAAGCTTAACAGACTAGAACAAGAAGAGTCACATCGTTTTGCATAAATTTCCAGACATAAAAAAAAGTCCTTACCTGTCATGTTAAACAAGTAAGGACTTAATTAAAAAAAGGCGGCGACATACTCTCCCACATCTCTGCAGTACCATCTGCGCTAATGGGCTTAACTTCTCTGTTCGGAATGGTAAGAGGT